>OZ252048.1:0-3587500 GCA_965247915.1 Paracoccaceae bacterium | reverse complement strand
CGGGAAAATGTATGACTTTTGAACCAGAATTCAGCGTCTTCGGGCGCGTTGGCAGGAAAGACAAAAGGCCTGTCTTCTTCTGGATCAAATCAAGCGCGAGAAGGGCGTTTGGTGGATGCCTTGGCAGTAAGAGGCGATGAAGGACGTGATACTCTGCGATAAGCTGAGGCGAGCCGAGAATAGGCTTTGACCCTCAGATCTCCGAATGGGGCAACCCACCCCGGACTTGATCCGGGGTATTTTTAACCTGAATACATAGGGTTAAAAAGGCAAACCCGGGGAACTGAAACATCTAAGTACCCGGAGGAAAGGAAATCAACAGATACTCCCCTAGTAGCGGCGAGCGAACGGGGACCAGCCGAGCGATGAGAGTGACTAGAACGACCTGGAAAGGTCGGCCAAAGTGGGTGACAGCCCCGTATAGGAAGCTCGATTCGACGTATTAAGTAGGGCGGAACACGTGAAATTCTGTCTGAACATCGGAGGACCACCTTCGAAGGCTAAGTACTCCTTACTGACCGATAGCGAACCAGTACCGTGAGGGAAAGGTGAAAAGCACCCCGACGAGGGGAGTGAAACAGTACCTGAAACCGAACGCCTACAAGCAGTTGGAGGGGGGCAGTTTACAGTTGACAGTAAACTGCGCTTCACTGTGACGATGGAAGAAAGAGCACCGTTTGAAGATTTGGATGTTTATCGCAGGAGTTATGCTGCTGCGTTGCGCGTTCATAATTTGACACTTGGGTTTCCCGAGATCGAACGGTTTGCGCTGGCCGACCAGATGCGACGCGCATCGCGGTCGATCTGTGCGAATATTGCGGAAGGCCACGGAAAAGTTCGTGGCGCACCGAAAGATGCGATGCGTTATGCGGCGATGGCCCGAGGGTCTGCAGACGAAATGCAGGTCTGGGCAGCATTTGCTCATGATCTGGATTAAATCGAAGCGAAGACTGCCGCGAACATGCGGCGGGAATACCAAGAGATTGCACGCATGCTTGCAGGATTGTCCAAAGCCTGGTCGTCATTGCGACCGGTCTAGGCGTCAACTGCAAACTGCCACCTGTAATCTGCCCCCTGACAGCGTACCTTTTGTATAATGGGTCATCGACTTGGTCTCACAAGCAAGCTTAAGCCGATAGGTGTAGGCGCAGCGAAAGCGAGTCTGAATAGGGCGAATGAGTTTGTGGGATCAGACCCGAAACCGAGTGATCTAGGCATGGCCAGGTTGAAGGTGCAGTAACATGCACTGGAGGACCGAACCCACTGACGTTGAAAAGTCACGGGATGAGCTGTGCCTAGGGGTGAAAGGCCAATCAAACTCGGAGATAGCTGGTTCTCTGCGAAATCTATTTAGGTAGAGCGTCATCCGAATACCCCGGGGGGTAGAGCACTGGATGGGTAATGGGGCCCCACAGGCTTACTGATCCTAACCAAACTCCGAATACCCGGGAGTACTAGATGGCAGACAGACTGCGGGTGCTAACGTCCGTAGTCGAAAGGGAAACAACCCTGACCTACAGCTAAGGCCCCTAATTCATGGCTAAGTGGGAAAGCAGGTGGGACGACCAAAACAACCAGGAAGTTGGCTTAGAAGCAGCCATCTTTTAAAGATAGCGTAACAGCTCACTGGTCTAATTCAGTTGTCCTGCGGCGAAGATGTAACGGGGCTCAAGCCATGAGCCGAAGCTTAGGATGCCGCAAGGCATGGTAGCAGAGCGTAGCGTGATACAGTCTCATTCCTCTTTAGCGGGCTTGCCCGCGTTAGAGGGACGAGGCTTTCTGTGAAGCCGGGGCGTGAGCCATCCGGTGGAGAGATCGCTAGTGAGAATGATGACATGAGTAGCGACAAACAGAGTGAGAGACTCTGTCGCCGAAAGTCCAAGGGTTCCTGCTTAAAGCTAATCTGAGCAGGGTAAGCCGGCCCCTAAGGCGAGGCAGAAATGCGTAGCCGATGGGAACCACGTTAATATTCGTGGGCCAGGAGGATGTGACGGATCGTGAAGGTTGTTCGCCCTTATCGGATTGGGCGGGCCGCTAATCGGTTCCTGGAAATAGCCCTCCATCAGACCGTACCCCAAACCGACACAGGTGGACCGGTAGAGAATACCTAGGCGCTTGAGAGAACGATGTTGAAGGAACTCGGCAAATTACCTCCGTAAGTTCGCGAGAAGGAGGCCCAGTTTCTACGCAAGTATTGACTGGGGGCACAACCCAGGGGGTGGCGACTGTTTACTAAAAACACAGGGCTCTGCGAAGTCGCAAGACGACGTATAGGGTCTGACGCCTGCCCGGTGCCTGAAGGTTAAAAGGAGGGGTGAGAGCTCTGAATTGAAGCCCAGGTAAACGGCGGCCGTAACTATAACGGTCCTAAGGTAGCGAAATTCCTTGTCGGGTAAGTTCCGACCTGCACGAATGGCGTAACGACTTCCCCGCTGTCTCCAACATCGACTCAGCGAAAATGAATTGCCTGTCAAGATGCAGGCTTCCCGCGGTTAGACGGAAAGACCCCGTGCACCTTTACTACAGCTTCACATTGGCATTAGGCCGAGCATGTGCAGGATAGGTGGTAGGCTTTGAAGCCCTGACGCTAGTCTGGGTGGAGTCACCCTTGAGATACCACCCTTGCTCTGCTTGATGTCTAACCGCGGTCCGTTATCCGGATCCGGGACCCTGTGTGGCGGGTAGTTTGACTGGGGCGGTCGCCTCCTAAATCGTAACGGAGGCGCGCGAAGGTTGGCTCAGAGCGGTCGGAAATCGCTCGTTGAGTGCAATGGCAGAAGCCAGCCTGACTGCGAGACTGACAAGTCGAGCAGAGTCGAAAGACGGCCATAGTGATCCGGTGGTCCCGCGTGGAAGGGCCATCGCTCAACGGATAAAAGGTACGCCGGGGATAACAGGCTGATGGTGCCCAAGAGTCCATATCGACGGCACCGTTTGGCACCTCGATGTCGGCTCATCTCATCCTGGGGCTGGAGCAGGTCCCAAGGGTATGGCTGTTCGCCATTTAAAGAGGTACGTGAGCTGGGTTTAGAACGTCGTGAGACAGTTCGGTCCCTATCTGCCGTGGGTGTAGGATACTTGAGAGGAGTTGCCCCTAGTACGAGAGGACCGGGGTGAACGATCCACTGGTGGACCAGTTGTCGTGCCAACGGCAGTGCTGGGTAGCTATGATCGGAAAGGATAACCGCTGAAAGCATCTAAGCGGGAAGCCCCCCTCGAAACAAGGTATCCCTGAGGGCCGTGGCAGACCACCACGTCGATAGGCCGGAGGTGTAAGCGCAGCAATGCGTTTAGCTGACCGGTACTAATTGCCCGATAGGCTTGATTTGATCCAGTAGAAGCCAGGCCTTTGCGGGTCGGTGCACTAAAGCGCACCCTACGGATTTCAAAAGCATACACAGCGCTTGACTTGAACGTAGGGTGCGCTTCAGCGCACCTTGCACCCCAAGGTTTTTTTCTTGGTTTGGTGGCCATAGCGCGAGTGAAACACCCGATCCCATCCCGAACTCGGCCGTTAAGCACCGTTGCGCCGATGGTACTGCGTCTTAAGGCGTGGGAGAGTAGGACACCGCCAGACCTAGTAAGGAACTCTGGATGTATCACTCGGACGATGTTGCTCAAATCCAGTTTGATCAAATGCGAATCGGTTGGCGCCGCGTGGAGGAGTCTAGTGTTCGTAAAGTATAATTTTTAATGTCGTAGACTCAATGAGCTACGTAACCGTCCGGCCTGACCGCTCTGCCGCGCCGTGGAGGGGTCGGATAGTGTCCACCACGGATAGTGGACACTACGGGGTTTGGGGTGGCGCGTCGAACGAAGCGGCTTTGGACGGACGAGGAGAAGCGGTCGATCTGTTTTCAGACGGTGGCGCCGGGCGTATCGGTCGCGCAGGTCGCGCGCCGGTATGCGATGAATGCGAATCTGATCTTCAAATGGCTGCATGACCCTCGCTTTGCGCCCGACCCGGAACTGGCAACGGCGGGTGTGCCATGTTTTCTTCCGGTTGAGATCGTGGATCAGGCCTTGGATAAGGATGAACCGCCTGTCGTTGAAGCTGGCGTTGCCAAGGGCACGATCGAGATCGAGCATGCTGGTGGACACCGGCTCCGGATCAGCGGTGCCTACGATCCCGGGGCGTTGGCACATCTGATCCGTGTCCTGTCCGGATGATCCCTGTTCCGTCCAGCACCAAGGTCTGGCTGGCGGCTGGAGTGACGGACATGCGCCGGGGTTTTGCCACGCTGGCTGCCCAGGCAGAGCAGACCCTGAAACAGAACCCGTTCACCGGCAATATGTTCGTGTTTCGAGGGCGCCGTGGCGATCTGATCAAGGTCATTTGGTGGGATGGCCAAGGAGCCTGTCTGTTCAGCAAGCGCCTGGAGAAGGGAAAGTTCGTGTGGCCAGCCGCTAAGGACGGGAAGATCGCGCTGACGCCGGCGCAGTTGGCGATGCTGCTTGAAGGCATTGACTGGCGTATGCCCAAGAGGACATGGTGCCCGCTGACAGCAGGCTGAGTAAACCATTTATTTCCAAAGGATTGATGCCGTTGTGGGATTCCCACCGTCTCGGATAAGTGGTAGGTATCAGCCATGCTCGATGACATCAAAAAGCTGCCTGATGACCCGTCGGCATTGAAGGCGTTGATCGCTTCCATGGCGTCAGAACTGACGAACCGGAATGCCGGGCTGAAGAGCCGCGATGTGTTGATCGAGAAGCTGAAGCATCAACTCGCGGGCCTGCGTCGTCATCAGTTCGGTTCGCGTTCAGAAAGCCTTGATCAGCTTGAACTGAAACTGGAAGAGCAAGAGATCGCACGGGCGGCGGAAAGCCCGCCCCCCGAGCCGTCGTCCGACGATGCCGATGAGAAACGGCAGCCAAAGCGCCGCCCACTGCCCGATCACCTGCCGCGCAACGAGACCGTAATTGGAATCGGCGAAGACTGCGCATCTTGCGGCGGCAGACTGCGCCGACTCGGCGAGGATGTGACCGAAGAGCTGGAATACAAGCCGGGGCGTTTTGTCGTGAACCGGATCGTGCGTCCGCGCATGGCCTGTACCTGCTGCGAGAAGATCAGCCAGGCCGCATTGCCATCGCGTCCCATCGAACGCGGTCGTCCAGGACCCGGTCTGTTGGCGCATGTGTTGGTCAACAAATACGCGGATCATCTGCCGCTCTATCGCCAATCGCAAATCTTCGACCGCGACGGGATCGACCTTGAACGCTCAACTTTGGCTGACTGGGTCGGCAACTCCACGGCGCTGCTCGAACCCCTGGCTGATGCCATTGGCCGTCATGTCCTGAACGGACAAGCAATCTTCGCTGATGATACGCCCGTGAAGATGCAGGCGCCGGGTAGCGGCAAATGCAAGACGGCACGGTTCTGGACATACGCCAGAGATGAACGGCCATGGGCTGGCGATGCGTCCCCGGCGGCCTGGTATCAGTTCAGTGTCGACCGAAAGGGCATACGTACAATCGGCCATCTCAAGGACTACACCGGCTGGATGCACGCCGATGGCTACGCTGGATTTGAAGAGCTGTACCGCTCAGGCCGTATTCACGAGGTGGCCTGCATGGCGCATATCCGGCGCAAGTTCGTCGATGTGCAGCAATCCCAGGGCTCTGCCATCGCCGAAGAAGCGATCAGGCGCATCGCCGAACTTTACGCGGTCGAGAAGCAAGCCCGTGGATCGCCGCCGGATGAGCGGGTGCGGTTGAGGCAGGCAAAGGCAAAGCAGGTTCTCGATGATCCCGACACGTGGCTCGGTGCACAGCTCACGCGCATCTCTGGCAAAACGCCGCTGGCGCAGGCAATCCGCTATGCCATCACCCGCATCAAACGGCTCAGGCCCTATCTTGATCACGGCTTGCTGGAGATAGACAACAACACAGCCGAAAGGGGAATGCGGGCCATCGCCATAGGCCGCAAGAACTGGCTCTTTGCCGGGTTGAGACAGCCAAGCTGAACGGCGTTGACCCTCAGGGCTGGCTCACAGATGTTCTGAGCCGCATCGCCGATCACAAGATCACCCGCATCGATGAACTTTTGCCTTGGTGTTACGCTGCCCCGGCAGCGTAACAGCGACCAGCTTATCCTCGCCAGAGCACCTTCACCGGACGGTCACGAAACACCAGCCGCCGTCGTCTGAAAACAGATTGAACGCTTCTCATCATCCGGCCAACGCCGCTTCTTCTGCTTCACAGCCATAGAGTGCCCCTAAGTGTCCACTATCAATGGTGGACACTAAAGCGGTTTGCGTTTGATGTGAATCGAAAGGGGATTCCCAAAGTGTTGTTTGTCTGATTCATTTCCCGTGAGGAGGTGGAGCATGGGCAAACCGTATTCTTTGGATCTTCGGCAGCGGATATGCGGGTATATTGCGGCCGGAAACTCTTGTCGCGCTGCGGGGCGGGTTTATGGCGTCAGTGCAGCGACGGCGGTGCGTTATGCGGCGGATCAACGTGAGCGGGGCGAGGTCACACCCAAGCCACAGGGCAGGCCAGCGGGCCGGTTTGGCAAGCTGGCACCGCATGCGGGTTTCCTGATCGAGATTGTCCGGGCTGAACCGGACATAACATTGCAGGAACTTGCGGGTGCGCTTGCGGAGACGCACGGCGTGAGCGTTCAGCTCTCCTCAATCCACCGGGCTCTGGAACGCGCAGGGTTTTCATATAAAAAAAGGACTTGTCGCGCAGGAACGTGACCGGCCCGCCCTGCATAAGGCGCGAAGGGAATGGATCAGCCGCCGCCAGCCGCGCATGCGCGCCGAACCGCACAGGCTGGTATTCATCGATGAAACCGCCGTCAAAACCAACCTCACCCGGTTGCGCGGGCGCAGCTTCGGGGGTGAGCGGCTTTATGGCACCGCACCCTTTGGAAAATGGGGCACGCAGACCTTCATCGCCGGGCTGACCCATAACGCGCTGATTGCACCCTGGGTGATCAGCGGCGCAATGGATGGATCGGCGTTCGAGACTTATATCGAGACCCAGCTTGCGCCTGCGCTGGACCCTGGAACTGTGGTCATTCTCGACAATCTTTCCACCCACAAAAGCCACCGCGCGGCACAGGCGTTGAGGGCGCGCGGATGCTGGTTCTTGTTCCTGCCACCCTACTCCCCGGATCTTAACCCGATCGAAATGGTGTTCTCAAAGTTGAAAGCTCACCTGCGAAGGGTTGGAGCAAGAACCTTCGATGCCCTCTTTGACGCCCTCAGCGACATTTGTGATCTCTTCGACCCAGACCAATGCTGGAACTTCCTCAAGGCCGCGGGATATGCCTCAGATTAAATGCAATATGCTTTAGAGGCTCGGCCTGAATATCTGCGCCAATCAGTTGGCCCTGGAAGGCCCGAATGCGGGTGCGTCGGCGCGACGAGCATAGTGGATCTATGGACAAGCGACGACCGCGCGCAGGCGGGCCTTCCAGGGCCAACTGATTGGGGCCGGACCAGATTTTCCCAAATCCCAGCGCGTCGCCGCTGGCCCGTGACGCCGCCACGCGCGGCGTGGCGACCCTTGGTCTTTGAAAAAATCTGATCGGCCGAGCGGTGCAGATATTCAGGCCGAGGCTCTTACGCCAGTGCGTCCACCGGTTCAGACCTGAGGGCACCTCTATAAATTGCATCTGGCGTGAACGCGCTGTAGATTTGCAGGATGATGCGGCGGAGGGATGGCAGTCATGGCACAGATGGGCTTTTTTGATCTTTCAGATCGTTACGAGAGCCTGGATGCGAAGAAGGACCCGCTGGTCGAGATCAATGCAGTTGTACCGTGGGAAGAGTTCCGCCCGCTTCTGGAGCAGGTCTGGCGCAAGCCTGAAAGTGAGCGGAAATCACGCGCGGGGCGCAAGCCGATGGACGCGGTACTGATGTTCAAAACCCTGGTTCTGAGCGCGCTTTACAACCTTTCGGACGATCAGGTCGAATACCAGATCCGGGACCGGCTTTCGTTTATGCGTTTTCTGGGTCTTGGTCTTGGTGACCGGGTGCCGGACGCAAAGACCGTGTGGCTGTATCGCGAGGCGCTGGCGCAGGCGGGCAAGGTGGATGATTTGTTCAAACTCTTTGACGGACATCTGGCGCGGCAGGGCTACATTGCACGGGGCGGCCAGATACTGGACGCGTCCATCGTGCCGGTGCCGCGCAACCACAACACGCGCGCGGAAAACGCGGCGATCAAGGGTGGCGAGGTGCCGGAAGACTGGGAAAACAAGCCTGCCAAGCGATCACAGAAGGACGTTGATGCACGCTGGACCAAAAAGCACGGCAAAAGCCACTATGGCTACAAGAACCATGTGAATGTCGATCGTAAGCACAAACTGATCCGGCGCTATCACGTCACGGGCGCTGCCGTTCACGACAGCCAGGTGGTGGACGAGTTGCTGATGCGCGGCAACACCGCCTCCAGGGTCTGGGCAGATGCGGCCTACCGGTCGGAAGAAATCGAGGCGAAGCTCAGGGCGAGAGGACTGACAAGCCGCATCCACCGCAAGGGCAAACGGGGCAGGCCTCTGACTGAACAGGCAATGAAAAGCAACAGGACGAAATCCTCGGTTCGTGTCCGTGTCGAGCATGTGTTCGGCGCGCAGGCGAACGACATGGATGGCACGCTGGTGCGAACCATCGGTCTGGCGCGGGCCAGGGCCAGGATCGGGATGAAGAACCTTGCCTACAACATCCGGCGGCTTGGCCAGTTGCACCGCCTAAACCCATTCCCGGTATGAAAACACGAGGATGCTGCGGCGATCTGCGCCACCAATGCCCGGCGCGGATTAAGGATCGAGACTGACCACCTAAAACCCAGCGTGCCGATGGCCGATAGAACCGAAATCAGGCATAATATGCCCTCAGAATGTCAATAAATCGAGGTGCCCCTGATACCGTCGGGTGCCGCCGGAACCTGTCCCAACCAGTTCACGCGCGCCGCGTCATCGGTCGCTTTTAACAAAGGCATGGCGGGGCTCCTTTTGCCCGGACAATCTGCCGCGCAAACCGCCGCCGCCACAACCCGAAATCGCACCTGTTTTTTGGCAAAAATATTCCCGCCGGAGGCAAAAAATCAAGGGGCGCAAGAGCTTCAGCTCTTGCGCCCCCTCGCGACGCGCGGCACGCGCGCCGCTATTCCTGCCGCACAATCAGCCCGACGGCTCGGGCTCCATCCCGCCGCCCGCAGGCCGCGCCTTGGGTTTGGTCTTGGGGATCGCCGTTACCGAGGGGGCCGAGCGTTCGTCCGGCTTTTCCTCCTCGTCGTCCACATGCGGCGCGTCACCGCGCATCACCCGCTCGATCTCTTCGCCGGTCAGGGTCTCGTATTCCAAGAGCCCCTCTGCCAGCCGCTCCCATTCATCACGCCGCTCATCCAAAACTTTGCGCGCCGTTTCATAGCCCTCGTCGATCAAGCGCTTCACTTCCTTTTCGATCAGCTCTTTGGTCTCGGACGAGATCGAAAGCCCGCCCGCGCCGTTGCCGGTATAACCTTCGTGGGCCATATGATAGTCGATGTTGCCAACCTTGTCGGACATCCCCCACCTGAGCACCATAGCGCGCGCCAGACCGCTGGCCTGCTGGATATCGCTTGCCGGGCCGTTCGAAACCTCGCCGGCACCGTATTTGAAAACCTCGGCCGCCTTGCCCGCCATGGTCATGGCCAGTTTTTGCTCGCATTCGGACTTGTGCCAGTTCAGGCGGTCGATCTCGGGCAGGCTGACCACCATGCCAAGCGCCTCGCCACGCGGAATGATCGTGGCCTTATAGACCGGGTCGCATTTGGGCAGGGTCATCCCGACGATGGCATGGCCGGCCTCGTGATAGGCGGTCTTTTCCTTTTGCTCGGCGGTCAGGACCATCGACCGGCGTTCGGCCCCCATCATCACTTTGTCCTTGGCGTTCTCGAAATCTTCCATAATCACGAACCGACGCCCGATACGGGCCGCCAACAGCGCCGCTTCGTTGACTAGGTTGGCCAGATCGGCGCCGGTAAACCCCGGCGTGCCGCGTGCGATGATGCGCAGATCGACATCCGGGCCCAACGGTACTTTGCGCGCGTGAACGCCCAATATCTTCTCGCGTCCCTTGATGTCGGGTGACGGCACTTGAACCTGCCGGTCAAACCGGCCGGGGCGCAGCAGCGCCGGGTCCAGCACGTCTTTGCGGTTGGTGGCGGCGATGATGATCACGCCCTCGTTGACCTCGAACCCGTCCATTTCGACCAGCAGCTGGTTCAGCGTCTGTTCGCGTTCGTCGTTGCCGCCGCCATAGCCGGCACCGCGATGCCGTCCGACGGCGTCGATCTCGTCGATGAAGACGATGCAGGGCGCGTTCTTTTTGGCCTGTTCGAACATGTCGCGCACCCGGCTTGCGCCGACGCCCACGAACATCTCGACGAAATCCGAGCCCGAGATCGAAAAGAACGGCACCCCCGCCTCGCCCGCAATGGCGCGGGCCAGCAGCGTCTTGCCGGTGCCCGGCAGGCCGACCAGCAACGCACCACGGGGGATTTTGCCACCCAAGCGCGAAAATTTTTGCGGGTTGCGCAGAAACTCGACGATCTCTTCCAGCTCTTCCTTGGCCTCGTCGATCCCGGCCACGTCGTCAAAGGTGACGCGCCCGTGCTTTTCGGTCAAAAGCTTGGCCTTCGACTTGCCAAAACCCATGGCCCCGCCGCGACCGCCGCCTTGCATCCGGTTCATGAAATAGATCCAGACGCCGATCAGAATGACGAACGGCAGGAAGGTCATCAGCACCGTGGTAAAGCCCGATTGTTCCTGTTGGCGCGCGTCCAGAGGCACGCGGGCGTCGATCAAAAGCTGGGTTATTTCGGCGTCTTCAGGCTTGATCGTCACATAATCGCTGCCGTCCTTGCCGCGAAACAAGACCTTTTCGCCGTCCAGCGTGACCGAAGCGACATCGCCATTATCGACAGCGTGGACAAAGTCGGAATAGCTGATCGACCGCGACGAAATCGACGAAGGCCCGCTGTTTATAAGGTTGAACAGCGCCAGTACCAGAAGGAACAAGACGACCCAGAAACCGATATTTCGCGCGTTGCCCAAGGGGTGTCTCCCTGAAATTGCCGCGAGGCGCAGTGAATTATCGCCCGCCTGACTAAGATAGACACGGGCGGACAGACTTCAATGCGTTATTATGGCCTCAATAAGGCTTTGGTCCGGTTTAACAAGTTCTGCTTTCCAACCCATTTCGAAACCGGCCAAAGGCGCGGAAATCAGCCGGTCGTGGTCCCAGACCGCCGGACTGGCGATCAGCGAGCTGCGCGGCAGCCCGGTATCGCGCCAGTGCGGACAGTCGCGGATGCCGGTCTCGCCCAGGGGTGCCACATGGGCTTTGGCGGTTTCCGGCCCCACCAACCGCCAGCGTCCGTCCCAGATCTCGCCCGGCTTGGCGCGTTTGTCCGCCACCGCCGCCAGTTCGCGGGTGACGCGCCGCTGCGCCCCCTCGGCGCTGATCCGGCAGCCTGCCAGAACGTGGCTCCGCGCCGCGGCCAGCGCCGCGATGGCGTCTTCGAGCGCGCTCAGACGCGGGCGGTATTCGGCCCCCGAGACCCACATCAGCACATGCGCGATCAACCGGTCGCGGATCTCCTGCGGCGCGCCCTGCAGCGCCGCCCATTT
This sequence comes from Paracoccaceae bacterium, assembly GCA_965247915.1. Lineage (GTDB taxonomy): Bacteria > Pseudomonadota > Alphaproteobacteria > Rhodobacterales > Rhodobacteraceae > JAKZRT01. Next base: position 3,575,871 of record OZ252048.1, on the reverse strand, counting down.
CAGCACGACATCGCCACGGTCGGCCCGGGCCGCGCCCCGCGCCAGGTCTTGGGTCTGCGCCTCAAGCGCGCGCCGCGCCAGCGCCATGCGACCCGCGGTGCGCGCCAGACCGCTCATGTCGATCCCCAGCGGGGCGAGTGCGGCCAGCGCGCGGCGCGCCTTGACGCGGTCAAACCGCTCGTCGTCGTTCGACGGGTCCTCGACCCAGGCGATGCCCTCCAGGGTCAGGTAATCGCGCAAGGCGGCGCGGCTGACACCCAGCAGGGGCCGGTGCCAGGTGATACCGCCCAGGTTCCGCGTGCGCGCCATCGCGGCCAGCCCGTCAACCCCCGAGCCGCGCGCCAGGCGCATGAGCAGCGTCTCGGCCTGATCGTCGCGGGTGTGGCCGGTGGCAACGGCAGTGATCCCCCGGTCGCGCGCCCATTTGGCAATCAGATCGCGACGCGCCCGTCGTGCAGCGTCCTGCAGATTGCCTTTGCCGTCCCAGCCGGTCCAGCGCAGAATGTCATGTGATACGCCCAATTCCCGGCAAAACGCCGCAACCGCCGCTGCTTCAGCACCCGCCTCGGGCCGTAGCCCGTGATCTATGGTCACCGCCGCCAGGGTCCGGACCTCGCCGCGCGCCCAGTCCGCCGCCAGCGCCGCCAGCGCCTGACTGTCACCGCCACCCGACACCGCCAGCCCGATGGTGCCGCCGTCCATGCGCGCCAATCCGCGCTGAATTTCCGCTAAATCGTCGGGCGTCAGGCTCAAAGACAACCGATCCGCGACCGGGCAATCTCGGCCCGGTCGATCATCGCGTCGCCGGGAAACCTGAACGCCACCTCGGCCAGCGTCACGCAGGCCTGTTCGTCCTGTCCCAGCGCGTGCAGGCTCAGCCCCAGCTGCAACAGCGCCGCCGGGGCCTCGGGGCCATCGGGGCTGACCGAAAATGCGTCCAGATAGGCCCGCGCCGCTTCGGCGTTTTCATCCAGACGTTCCAGCGACAAGCCCCGGTAAAGATGCGCCGCCGCCGACAGCGGCCCGGCCGGATAGGTCGCGTTGAAGGCCTCGAAAAGCGCGATCGCCATGACGTAATCGCTTTCCTCGTAGGCCAAAAGCGCCCGGTCGAAATCGTCCTGTTCGCCGACCGCAAGCTCGTCCCCGTGACCGGTGTCGCCGTTGTCTTCGCCCTGCCCGGCCAAGTCCGGATCACCGCCCAGCGTCGTGGTTTCGCCCAGCACGCTCAGATCGCCGCCCTCAAGCTCGACCAGCCGAAACTCCAGATCGCCGATGCGCATAGTGCCGTCCGCCACGATCAGCTCGACCCGGTTTTCCAGCTTTTCGGTACGCGCGGTCAGGCGCTGCAGGGCAAATTCGATGGCGTCGATGCGTTCCTGAAACGACCCGCCCGCGTTGGCGATACCGGGCGAGGTTGTCGTGGCCAGCTCGCGCTTCAGGCGCTGCACCATCACATAGACGACCGACAATTCCTGCCGAATGTCGGCAAGCGTTCGACGGTCGCCCTCGCCCAGCGTCTCCTGCCCGACCGCCATAAACGGCAGAAACGCCAGAAATATCAGCCCGCGCATCCAGTTCATTACCCGGTTCCTCTACACCCCAGCCGCCGGCCCCAACACCGTGACGCCACGGCGATTCTGAGCATAGCAGATTTCGTCGGAGCAGATTTCGACCGGGCGTTCCTTGCCGAATGACACGGTCTGCAACCGGCCAAGCGCGATGCCTTGCGCAAACAGATATTCCTGCACCGCGCTGGCGCGGCGCGCCCCCAGCGCGATGTTGTATTCGGTGGTGCCGCGTTCGTCGGCATGGCCTTCGATCACGGCCGCGTAATCGGGGTTGTCCAAGAGCCACTGGGCCTGTCCGTCCAGAGCCGCCCGGCCCGACGCGCTGAGCGTGCTCTGGTCGACCTCGAAAAACACCCGGTCGCCCACCGTCGCCTGGAAATAGGCGGGCGAGGCCGGATCACCCGGCGATCCCAGACCGCCCAGACCGCCGTTAGCGCCCGCACCGAACCGGTCGGGGTTCGCACATGCGGCTAGAAAAAACACCGCCAGTATCGCTGTATATCTTAATATTTTCATGTCTCTGCCCTTACCGCCTATTTTTGTTCTGCCTTTTCGTGCGATCCTATCACTGCGCGCCGCTGATTGAAATCCGCTGGCTCATGGCAACAGCGGCGACCACGCCGGGGCCGAGGCCGCCCCGGGGGCCGCCACGCGCTTCAGGTTGCGCCCGGTAATATCGACCGAATAAAGCGCCGGCGCACCGGAAGCGCCCCTTGTTTCGCGGGTGAACATAATCACCCGCCCGTTGGGCGACCAGGTCGGGCCTTCGTCCAGAAACGAAGCGGTCAGCAGCCGTTCCTCGGACCCGTCGATGCGCATCACCCCGATGTGGAAGCGCCCGCCGCTCTGCTTGGTATAGGCGATCAGATCGCCGCGCGGCGACCACACCGGCGTGCCATAGCGCCCGGTGCCAAAGCTGATCCGGCGCGGCTCGCTGCCGTTGGCGTCCATCACATAGATCTGCTGGCTGCCCGACCGGTCGCTTTCAAACACGATCCGCGCCCCGTCCGGCGAATAGCTGGGCGCGGTCTCGATCGACGGGGCCGAGGTCAGCCGCACCCGCCGCCCGGTGCGCAGGTTCAGCGTGTAAAGATCGGTGTTGCCACCATTGGTCAGCGAATAGAGAACGATGTTGCCATCGGGGGAAAACCGCGGCGCGAAGGTCATCGTACCGGGCTGGTTGTCCAGCAAGCGGCGCTGCATATTGCCCAAGTTTAACAGATAGATACGCGGAAATCCCGTCTCGTAGCCGGTGAACAGCACCCGGTCGCCCTTTGGGGATATGCGCGGCGCCAGAACCAGCCACCGCGCATCGGTCAGAAATTGCGCATTGGCACCGTCGAAATCCATGATCGCCAGGCGTTTTGACCGGTTGCCCTTGGACCCGCTTTCGGCCACGAACACCACGCGGCTGTCGAAATAGCCGGCCTCGCCGGTGATCCGGCTGTAGACCGCATCGGCGACCTTGTGGGCAATCCGCCGCCAGCTGTCGCGGGTTCCACCCAGCTGCAGGCCGTCGCCCAATTGGGCCTCGGCGAAGACATCGTAAAGCCGGAACTTGACGCTCAGCCGCCCCGCCAGCGATACCGACACCGACCCGGTGACCAGCGCAACCGCATTGATCGCCTTCCAGTCGCCATACCGCACCGGCGCATCGAAGCTGGACACGCCCGAGATAAATGCCGCCCCGTCAATGGCGCGAAACAGGCCCGAGCCCTGAAGGTCGGCGGCCACCACCTCGGCGATCTGAGCGGCAATCGCACCGGCGCGCCCGGTCTCGGCAACGAACCGGGGGATCGCCACCGGCAGCGGTTCGATCACGCCTTCGGTGATCTCGATCCGAAGCGGCCCGGGCGATTGCGCCAGCGCCGGCGCCGCGCCGAGTGCCGCCAGGATGGCAAGGCCGAAAGTTCGCAAAAGGGTCATGGTGTCCTCGTCATTTTAAGACTGTACACGCCGCGCCGGTTTTTCCAGCGCCGCAAGCGCGATTTGGCGGGTTGCCGCCGATCATTTGATCCGCATCCGTTCAGGGTTAAAGGTCATTTCGATCTCTCGCCAATGGGCATATTTGCCAGCTGGCAAGTCGTAGCCTTTCCTTCCACATATTAGAATCGCCCGCCGCGCGTATTCGAACGCCCGATCTGCGTCGTCCTTGTTGCCGCCTTCAAAGGACAGCATCCGAATCGATCCCGCATCCGGCGTGCCGTCGCGGTTCATCGAAACGCCGACGACAACGGTTACATTCAGCCCGCGTGAACTCAGCGTTCCTACATTCCAGCAGCCGCCAACCGCCACCCTCAAACCCTCCTTTTCCCCGAACGACAAGGGCGGTCCCACAGGTCGGACCGGCGTCTGATCCTCGGTTGCGGCGTTCGCCACCGCCTCGGCGACCGCTGCGGCCACCGGGTCTTCGCTCGGAGGGTCCGGTTTGACCGATGGCCGCGCCGGGGCGCGGCGCGGACGCACCGGCGCTGCCGGGGCCGATGCGCCGTCCTCCTCGGCCTCGGTCACGATTTCGGTGGTCGCCGCTTCGGGCGCGGTGGCCGTCGTCTCATCGACAGGTGTGGCCTCAGTCTCGGGCTCGGCGCTGGCCTCGACCGGGGCCACAAACTCAGGCGCAGTATCGGCCTCGGGCGGGGCTTCGGGCGCGGCAACCGGGGCCACACGCGGCAGATCGCGGGGCCGGCCCGGATCAAGCGTCGGCGGCAAGAGCGCGGTCAGCGTTTCGGTGTCCGGGGCTATTGGCGTATCGGGTGCAACATCGTCTGCCTCGGCCGGCGGCGTTGATAGATCGGGCGCCTCGGGCGCGGCATCGGGATCGGCCGGATCAGCGATCTCGGGCCTCGGGGCCGGATCATCGGGCGCGTCCGTCGCTGCTGGCGTGTCGGGGGTATCTTCGGTTGCGGGGGCCTCGGGCTCGGTCACGATCTGCGCGGCCTGCGGCTCGGCGCGGCGGGGCTGAAGTGCGGCAAATTCTTCGGCGCTCAGCAGGGAAACATCTGCCGTTTCAAACACTTCCGGCGCGCGCGCCCGAAACAGCACGCCCCCCAGAACCACCCAGAGGATCAGGATCAGGTGCGCTGATCCGGAAATATATGTGCCCGCCGTCACTGCGCTGCGTCCTCACCCGCCCCGCCCGTCCAGCGGCTGCCCGTCCAGCGGCTGCCCATCCAGAGACGGCCCGTCGGGGTCAGTCACCAGCCCGATGTCGCGAAACCCAGCCGCGTTCAGCGCCCCCATGACCTGCGCCACCCGGGCGTAGGGCACCGCGCCATCGGCGCGCAGATAGACCTTGTTGTCGGCGCGTTCCGCGCCGATGGCGCGCAGCTTGGTTATCAGTTGATCCAGCGGCGTCTCGGTGGTCTGGATCAGCACCCGGCCGTCGGCGGTCAGCGTAATGGTCAGCGGCTCCTCGTCGGGGGCAGGCAGCGCCTCGGTGGCGGTGTCGGGCAATTCGACCGGCACGCCCACGGTCAGAAGCGGCGCCGCCACCATGAAAATGATCAGCAGCACCAGCATCACATCGACGAAGGGCGTGACGTTGATCTCGGACATTGGCTTGACACGGTTCGACCGCCGCCGCCCGCGCCGCCGGTGGCCGCCGGGCTGAAGCGCTGAGGCTGCCATCGCTCAGGCGTCCAGCTGGCGGCTGAGGATGGTGGCAAATTCGTCGGCGAAACTTTCGTAGCCGCCGACGATCCGTTCGCTGTCGGCCGAAAGCTTGTTGTAGAAAACCACCGCCGGGATCGCCGCCAGCAGCCCCAGACCCGTGGCCACCAGCGCCTCGGCGATGCCCGGCGCCACCACGGCCAGATTGGTGTTCTGCTGAATGGCGATTTCCTCGAAGGCGTTCTTGATGCCCCAAACGGTGCCGAACAGCCCCACGAAAGGCGCGGTCGAGCCAACGGTGGCCAGAAAACTCAAGCCCCCATTCAGCTTTTCCGCCTCTTTGGCGATCGCTACATCCATCGACCGGTCGATGCGCGCGTTGGCCCCGGCGATCAGCCCGCCATCGTCGCGGTGCGACCGTCGCCATTCGGCCATGCCGGCCACGAAAATCTTCTGGCTCGGTGCCTTGGGCCCCTCGCCGATCGACTGGTAAAGCTCATCGAGCGGTTCGCCCGACCAGAACGACCGGTCGAACTTGGCCGCCTGACGCCCGGCGTGGCGATAGTTCAGCAATTTCTGAATGATGATCGACCACGACCAGAACGAGGCCACGACCAGAACGATCATCACGATTTTTACGGTCGGCGTGGCGCGCGCGAAAAGTGCGAGCATGGAGAAGTCAATCTCCCGCGCCAAGCCTAGTGTTTCGGTTTCCATTGACCTGCTCTGCTTTGGTCCGCCGGGTTAGCCCCGCCTGATTTGCGGGTAACTTAAGCGATTTAGCCGCTGATAGCCAATAACAACAGCCCTCGTGGGGTGTTAGCCGCTGCCGCCGGTCATCAGGCGGCGAACATCCGCCGGAATGCGCGTCGGGCGGCCATTGGTTTTAAGCGCGACAATGGTGACGTTGGCCGCGAATATCGCGGTCTCGCCGCCCCTTATCTCCTAGCGAAGTTCGATCCGCGCCCCAGTCACCGAATGCGCGGTAGTGGTGAGCGACAGAAGATCATCAAATCTGGCCGGGACCAAAAAATCGGCCGCGATGCGCCGCACCGCGAAAACCAGACCCGCGCCCGCCCGCAACGCCACCTGATCGACGCCGAGATCGCGCAGATATTCGCTGCGCGCCCGTTCGATGAACTTCAGGTAATTGGCGTAATAGACGATCCCCGCCAGATCGGTGTCCTCGTAATAGACGCGGCATTCAAAAACGTGGGTCATCGCGTCAAACTGGAACAAGCAACGGCAAAACAAAAGAGCCTTGGGGCGGTTAATTCAGCGCCAGATTTACCGATGCCTTGCCGATTTTCTGGCCGACCACAGAAACCGACATGCTACTGATTCCAAGTGCCCGCACCTTCGCAATCTCACTGAAGACATCGCCGAGCCCCAGAACCGATTTATCGAAAATCGACACGATCTCGTCGCCCTGTATAATCCCATTCTTTTCAGCCTCGGACCCGCGCACGACGACTTCGAATATCACCCGGCCCTTGACTTCGCCGAGTTTCACTCCGGGAAAAACCGCTGACATCGCGCTCAGATCGAAGAACCCGTCGCTTGCGGACTTGGCAGCGGCCAGCTCGGTTTGCAGGGCACGCACCTGCGCCGAAAGTTCGCTGCTGTTTATCTTCTCCAGCCGCAGATCTGCGACCAGTTGCGCCACTTGCGCGCGGTGATCGATCTGGTCCTGCACATACTTGACCTCTGCGGCCAAAAGCTTCGCTTCCTCGTCCACCAGTCCGGCCAGCAACCCTGCAACGTCAGACTCCAAATCGGCGACCTTTGCATCAGCCGATGCAAGCTGCGCCACTAAATCGGCATCTCCACCCGGATCGCCGGAGCCGAAGAAATCCGCGTAGTCAAGAAAAAGCCCGCCCATCCCGATCGCCAGGCCTATGGCCCCAAGCGGCGGCAGCCAGCCCTTGATCCGCGCGCGAAACGTATCGAGCGCCGCGATCTCGGATCGCGCAAGCTCGGTCAGGCCGCTAGCGGGAAACTGCGCGATAAAAGCATGATAGGCCTCTGGCGTGCCGACCTTGTTCATCGACTGAAAGAATGCCAGCTCCTCGGTTACCGCCGCCGACCGGTCGGGTGCCGCGGCTTGTTCCGCTTGGGCCGGAACCCCGAGTTTTTCTTCCAGCGCGACCAGGATCGCCTTGACCGCCTCAGAGTCCAGTCCGGTCTCGGCAAAATCAAGCGCTTGCTCGTTTCGCAGATCGACGGGCAAGTCGACATCACTCAAACGCACCCCCAACAGCGTGCCAAGATCGCGCGCCAGCCGCGCTTCGTTTTGAACCCACTGGGACTGCGCGGAAGCCACGGTCCAAAGGACAACGTTGGCGCGGGCCGCTCGGATCATCCGATCGATTGCATTGCCGAAATTTTCGCCGGTCTGAATATCGTTGTCGGTGACTACGACATAACCGGCTTCCTGCGCCGCTGCCGAAAGCCGGTCGGCAAGCGTCCGCTCTTCGCGTTTATACGAAATAAAGATGTCGATCTGACCGGCCATTTCCCAATTCTCGCAACCTATGGCTACATCTTGCTTGCAATGGCCGCCTGCAGCAAGCGCCGGACAAGTTACCTCGCCGATCGCCGCCTGGATGATCGGATAATCCATGCCCGGCGTGCGGCAAAGCCCGGTTCGCATCGCACCCCCGTGGTCGCTCTGACCGTGGCGGAAGCTACTACGCCCGAGCGTTTCGCGTTATGTTTTGTGCCCCAGCCGCCCCCTTGAGCACCGGCAGCGCGGTATCATCGACGCCAAAGACCACCGGCGCAATCGGGCGCGTCCAGCGCGCAAAGTAATAGCTGCCGTCGCTCTGGCGAAAGAATGCGGCAATCTGATCGGCGCATATCATGAGCCCGGGGCCTAAGCGCTTGACCGGCGCGCCGCAACCACTTGTCCTGACCATTTTTTGTTGTTGCGCCGCCTATGGCGTCGCCCGCGTAGCGAGGGGCCAGCCCCTCGCGCTCCCCGGAGTGTTTCTGGAAAGATGATGGTCAAGGGACAGCCGTATTGTTTCATCGTTTCAGGATATACTTGCGTGTGAATTCGCGCTTGCGCGACGAGGGGGCCGTGCCCACTGACCGAATGTAGTGCGAACGAGGTCTTGCGCCGCCCGGCGCGCGTCGCTCAATCGGGGAAATCAGTTGAACAGGTCGCCGGACCGGTCGGGCTTTGGCGGGCGCAGGCCCAGATGCGTCCAGCCCTTGCGCGCCAGCATCCGGCCGCGCGGGGTGCGCTGGATCAGCCCCTGTTGCAGCAGATAGGGCTCGATCACCTCTTCCAGCGCATCGCGGGCCTCGCTGAGCGCCGCCGACAGGGTCTCGATGCCCACCGGGCCGCCGGCGTAGTTTTCCGCGATCAGGCGCAGATAGCGCAGATCGGCCTGATCGAGCCCCAACTCGTCGACGCCCAGCCGGATCAGCGCATTGTCGGCCACCGCGCGGGTGATCCGCCCGCCGCCCTCGACCAGCGCGAAGTCCATGACCCGGCGCAACAACCGCCCGGCAATGCGCGGGGTGCCGCGGGCGCGCCGGGCGATCTCGCGCAGGCCCGGTTCCTCGGCCTCTACGCCCAACAGCCGCGCGCCGCGCACAACGATCTGGTAAAGCTCGGCCTCGGAATAGAACTGCAGCCGGATCGGAATGCCGAACCGGTCGCGCAGCGGCGTGGTCAACAGCCCCAGGCGGGTGGTCGCACCGACCAGCGTGAACGGTTGCAGCTCGATCCGCACGGTGCGCGCCGCCGGTCCTTCGCCGATCACCAGATCCAGCTCGAAATCCTCCAGCGCCGGGTAAAGCACCTCTTCCACCGCCGGGTTCAGCCGGTGTATTTCGTCGATGAACAGCACGTCGCGCGGCTCGAGATTGGTCAGGATCGCGGCCAGATCGCCGGCCCGCACCAGCACCGGCCCGCTGGTCATGCGAAAGTTCACCCCCAACTCGCGCGCGATGATCTGCGCCAGGGTGGTCTTGCCCAGGCCCGGCGGCCCGTGAAAGAGCGTGTGATCCATCGCCTGGCCGCGTTGCCGCGTCGATGCGATAAACACGCCCAGATTGGCCCGCGCCTGGGCCTGACCGACAAAATCATCCAGGCTTTGCGGTCGCAGCGTCCTGTCGGCGTCGCCGGTCAACGGTTCGGAGCGCATGGTCGGGTCGGGCTGGGTCATATTCAAAACTTATCCCCTTCAACCCTGCGGCGCGAGGCGTTTCAGCGCCGCGCGGATCAGCGCCGGCGTGTCGGTGTCCGGGTCCTCGCCCCGCGCCTCGGCCACCGCGCGGGCGGCCTCGGCAGGTCCGTAGCCCAGATTGGCCAGCGCCGACATCGCCTCGGCCTGGGGCGCAGGCGCGGATTGGCCGCTCCCCCCTCCCTCTGAGAGGGGGGTTGGGGGGGAGGCCGGATCATGTGGGGAGGCCGGATCATGCGGCGAGGCCGCGTCGCCCAAATCAATCACCTCGGCCAGATCAGCCGTTGCCACCACCATCGACATCACCTCGGGGGCCTTGTCTTTCAGCTCGTTGACCACGCGCTGCGCGATCTTTGGCCCGACCCCGGGGGCGGCCTTGACCGAAGCCCAGTCGCCAAGCGCAATCGCCTGCGTCACGCCGTCGGGGCCCAGGGTGCCCAGAATGGCCATCGACGCCTTGGCGCCGATCCCCTGAACCGACATCAACAGGCGATGCCATTCCTTTTCCTCGGCGCTCAGGAACCCGAATAGCTGCAGAATGTCCTCGCGCACCAGCAGATCGGTGAAGAGCGCCGCTGCCTGACCCTCGGGCGGCAGGGCGGCCAGAGTGCGGTCCGAGACATGCACCACATAGCCAACCCCGCCAACGTCGATCATCACATGATCGCGCGCCTTCAGCGCAATTCGCCCGGCCAGCCGCCCGATCACGCCCGCACCTCGCGCCAACGCGGCGCACCCGCCCCGTGGTGGGCGTGACAAATGGCAATCGCCAGCGCGTCAGCCGCATCCGGACCGGCGATCTGGACCCCCGGCAATTGCAGCCGCACCATATGCGCGACCTGTTGCTTGTCGGCGTGCCCGACGCCGACCACCGTCTTTTTTACCGTGTTGGGGGCATATTCACCGACCGCCAGCCCGGCCTGCGCCGGCACCAGCATGGCGATGCCGCGCGCCTGGCCCAGCTTCAGCGTGTCCGCACCGTCGCGGTTCACGAAGGTCTGCTCGACGGCGGCGGCTTCGGGGCGATGCGTGGCCACAACCTCGCTGAGCGCCTCGAAAAGGCACAGCAAGCGCTGCGCCAGGTCGGTCCCCTGCGACTTTATCACCCCGTTGGCCACATGCGACAGCCGCGATCCATCCACGTCGATCACCCCCCAGCCGAGGTTCCTCAGGCCCGGATCGACCCCGATTATCCGCATGTTTCGCCCTGCTCGTCTTCTTGGTTGCCAACCGCTAGCACGAAACGCGAACATCCGCCAGTGGTCTTGTCCCCGGGTCAGGGCGATTCAGAGAAAATGCATTTTTGTGTTTCCTGCGATGAAGGCGGCGGCCTTCCCGCGATTATCCTGAACCAGTTCAATGGCTCTGGTGGGTGATTTTGATATGCGTTTTAGCAGGGTGATGGCTGCGCTGGTGAGTGCGAAGATATTTCCGGGCGCATGGTCAGAGCGGTTCGTGTAACGGTCTTCACCCAATGTGACGTCCTTGTTGCGATGCATGGTCTCTATTTGCCAATGATTACGGTTCAGGCGCAAAATGGCTTCCGGAGTGGCCGTTTCCAGGCTGGATATAAGGTAGGTGGTCTCCGTTTCACTTTTCATGATGTTGCCCGCCCTGACATGCTGACGATTGCGCGTGATCCGGGCGATGCACCGTATTGTGGGCCAGGCACTTCGCATGTATTCACTGAGTGCGTTAGCGGGTAGAAGTTCGATATGGCGCTGATCAATTCGCCCGTGACCGGGTTGCGGCTGTTCGTGCCATTGTGCGAGGGGAAAAAACCGGCTCGTTGAAGGCCGATTTGATTTCTTCGTTCAGGTCTTTTTGGTTTTTCTTGACAGGCAAGACATAGTCGCCGCCTTTCTCCACGATCAGGGACGTGATTGTTTTTTGGCAAAACATGGCATCTCCAGTGACAATCAAGCCCTCAAGGTCGATCTTTTCCAGTAAATTCATAGCATCCGGGATTTCCCTGCCTTTGCCTCGTGAGGAGCTATGGCCCACAGATTGCTCAAGCGCCGCGCAGAACGCCGACAGGACATGCTCGGCATTGCCATCTGCGTCCTTACTGCCACGTAGGGTCTTGCCATCAATTGAAAGCTGGCGAAGGATCATGTCATGACCCTCGCAATCCTGTTGATCGGTGGTGAACTGGGCGAATATCTGTCCCATAGCGTTCGGGTCAAGGATTCGTAGTGTTTCGGTCAACGTTGCATGGCACGGAGAAGAGCGGTCTCGACGAAAGCCCAGGCGCGTAAGCTGTTTGCGTGAAAGGCGGCGTCCCAAACGGAACGCCGCTCGCATACCTTGGCGACCACTGAGTATCGATAAAAGGATCAACCCCAACAGTGCGGCAAGTGGGTGTTGACGGCCTTGTTTGCCGCGCGGGTCAGGAACCTGACGTAAAACTGACTGAACTGAAACCATGATAAAAATCTCCTCGCCTCTCATTTAGGACAGAGATTCAGATACTCATATGATTTGCAACAATTTTTTGATCTTTAGTAAATCGCCTTGTCCCCGGGTCACTTTGGGCCGCTCTTCCAGCAAGCCCGCAAAACCGAGAGAAATCGCCATTTCCAGGTCTGTTTTCGACACATCCCCGCTCTGGATTACCCTTTTGTTTACATGATCTTAACCGCGATCAGAGCTATGCAAAAATTGCATATGAGATATGCCAAAAATCCCTCTTCTCGTCCTGCTTTATCAGGACTAACTGCCGGATCGAGCGCAGATGCTGCGTCTCCGAAACCCTACGCATAAGGACCAAGCCAATGGCTGCTTTTGACACTTTCCGCCCCGTCGGCGCTGCCCCCTCGATCGGAGGCACCATCGCGCGCACTCTGACCCACGTCGCCGCCGCCGCAACCGGCTGGTACGCCGAGCGCTCGACCCGCAACGCTCTGTCCAACCTCAGCGATCACGAGCTTGAAGACATCGGCCTCTGCCGTGGCGACATCGACCTGATTGCCCGTCGGCCCGGCCTCTGAGCCACCGCAACACGACGCGAAACGGCGCAAGGCCGCGATTGGGTGAAATCGCGGCCTTGCATATTGGTGCTGCGTGCGGCGAGGGAAGCCCACGCGCGTTACATACTTAGAATTTGGTGGCGTTCAGTTGCTTGGCGACCCAAAGCGTCAGCGGATCGGGTTGCATGATCCAGCCACCCACCTGCTCGACCGGTGTGCCGGTCTGAAGGCTGAGGGCGCGGTCGGTGTATTCCTGCTCACCGAGCCCAACCATCAGCAAACCTTTGAAAACGAAAAATAGTGCAGCGATAACCGCCAGCACGCGCCATGGAAATTTCAATTGCTGGCGACGCGGATGCGCAACCAACAGCCCGTCAGCGCTGACGACATTGACAAATCCCTGCGCCAGCTTCTCGTGTCGCCGGTTAATCCGGTTCAGGCGCTTGCCAAATTTTTGCAGCTGAGCGTCTGCCATAGCAGCCTCCGATAAAATGTCCGGCCAATTTGCCGCCCCATTGTGGCAAATTTAAGCCGGACGCCTAAAATACTGGACAAATTCGCCGTTTTTCTAGGGCTCGAACCGCAAGATCAGGGTCGCCCAGTCGACGATCTGAATGATTTCGACCGTATTGAACCCAATTCTCGCATAAACCGCCGCGACCTCGGCGGTCTGCTGGCTAAGAATGCCCGAAATTATGACCGACCCTTGCGGTGCAACATGCGCGGCCATTGTTGGGGCCAGATCGATCAGCGGGCCTTTTAGAATGTTGGCGAAAACAAGGTCATAAGGGGCCAGGCGTGAAATTTCCGGGTGGTCAAATCCATCCGCCCGCACACAGGCCACAGCCTCGGCCAGACCGTTGACGCGCAGATTTGTCCGCGCGACTTCCACAGCAATTTCATCAATGTCCGACGCAATTGTTGGCACGCTCCACAGGCGCGCCGCCGCCATCGCCAGCACCGCCGTTCCGCAGCCAATATCGGCCACCGCGCGCGGGCTGATGCCGGCACTCGCCAGGCTCTCCAGCGCCAGAAGACAGCCGCGCGTGGTGCCGTGATGGCCGGTGCCAAAGGCCATCGCCGCCTCGATCCGCAGACCGACAGCCCTCGCGGGCAGTTTGTCGGCATCGTGGCTTCCATATACAAAAAAACGCCCCGCCTCGACCGGGGCCAGCTCGTGCCTGACATGGGCCACCCAGTCGGTCTCGGGCAGTTCGGACACCACAAAGTCGCGCGCCCCGTGCAGTGCTGCCAACAGCGCCAGCCCGGCTGGGTCGGGGGGCTGGTCAAAATAGGCCCCGACCTCGCATTTACCCGCGCCGTCCTCGATCTCGAACACACCGACCCCGTATGGCTCGGTCGGCAGCGTCTCCAACGCCAGGCTCAGCGCCTCAGCGCGGGTCTTGTCAGCAGCCGTGGTAAAGGCAGTCCAGGTGGTCATGGCCCCCGCTAGTGCGGGCCGCCTTTGCGGTCAAGATGATATGTACCGGGGAAATCCTGGCACGAGCATTCAGTATGCTTTGGGCTGAATGGGGGGGGCTTATAAAAGGGTCCCGGATAGTATGGCTTCAAAACCAACCTAATCTGAGGGCAGGCGTCCGATCAATTGGCCGAAAAGGACTGGATTGAGCCCAAGAGAGACTTCCGCAAACTGTGCAGCTTCCTGCTTGATGGGCAGGATGCCGACCGATGCGGCGATGGTGAATGCTTTGGTTGTATTCTCTCGAACCGGATGCGCATCGGCGTTATCAGAACTTAATTTCTGCGCGCGGGCCAGAATGGGGGTGTGCTGAAATGTCGTGCCCCCGCGCTGGCCCTGACGCCTGGCGCTTGTCAATTTGACGTCCACACTAACAGACACGCGCGCCGGCCGCGCTTAGAAACCAAGCTGAGCAGCCATGCCCGCTGCATCCATGACGCCCCAATGTTCGGTGACGCGGCCCTCCGTCAATCGCAGGATGTCCATTGCCTCAATTTCGAAAGTTTTGCCGCTGGGCGGGGCTCCCATGAATTCGCCAAGCTGGGTGCCGCTGATCTTGAAGTGCACAGCCATAAGATCACCCTCAGCCACGGTCCGTGCGACGTTCACGCGAAGGTCGGGAAAGCTGGCCCGCATCTCGGTCAGCCCGGCTTTGAAGCCCGCCAAATCGGGCGTGTGGCCCGGCCATGGCCCGTGATCGACCGTGTCCACCGAAAAAAGCCCGTCAAAAGCATCCACGGTGCCTTCATTGAACGCGCTTTCAAAACGTTCAGCATAAGATTGATTCTTTTAGTCTAACATAATTGCCTCCTGAGCAAACATTGTGATCTGGTTGAGCGACAGCCCTGCTGCCAGAACTCCGGCCGAATTGTCGGGTCGAGGTGTCATCGGATTGCGCGTTTTTCTGCCAATCCGATCAAACCGCTGGCGCCTGTATCTCGGTTGGGTAGGGCGCCCTTGCATTGAGTCTGCCGGAATCACGACCTGAAGAAAAGCAGTGAGTTCGCAGCTTAATCGTGCATTATTGCAGCCATGAAGTGGGATGACCTGAAATTTGTGCTCGAGGTCGGCCGCAACCGCACTCTGGCCGCAGCCGGGCGCGCCCTTGGCGTGGACCCGACAACGGTCGGCCGCCGCATTCTTGCCATCGAGAAAGAGTTGAATTCGCGGTTCTTCGACCGAACCGGCGATGGTTACATCGCCACGCACACCGGCCAGATCGCCATAGCCCACGCCGAGGAAATGGAAAGCATGTCGATGTCGCTGTCACTCCAGGTCGACGGCAGTGACAGGCGCATTGAAGGCCTAGTTCGCGTCACGGCGCTGGATGCGATGTTCAACGCACTTATCATCCCGAAATTGCCGCGGCTCTTAACGCGTCATCCCGGGCTGGTGCTGACATTCTCGTCGGGCGCGGAGATTCTGGACTTGTCACGGCGCGAGGCCGACATTGCAGTGCGCGTGACCAAGCCAACCCATCCAGATGCCGTTGGCCGTCGTCTCGGTCGTCTGGCCCTGGGCGTGTATGCAGCGCTTGGTCTCGAGGTTGGGGACGCGCCACCGATGATCGGACTACCCCAGGGATAGTGAATCATCGCGTTTCTCGAAGTTCCTCCCCGAACTGTTTCCGCGAAGTCCGATTGTGGCGCGCGGCAATACAGAAGGTCATATCCTGGCGCTTACCCGTGCTGGGATCGGCATCGGACTGGTAGATTGCTTTGTGGGTGATGCCGATCCGTTGCTCCGCCGGGTTCTGCCGGAGCCTGTAGACTACTATGATGTCTGGGCCGTGGTACATGTCGAGATGTACAAATCCCGCCGCGCGCGCCGTCATGGATTTTCTTACCGAGGTTTATGCCGAAGTGGCCGATTTGATCGAAGGACGCCGACCCTGGGCCCAGTAGGGCTTCGTTTCCGACCGAAGGCCGCTTCCAAATCATACCCTGCGAAGGGCTGTATTGGTCCGAAGCCGATAATTGCTCGACGGCGCGTCAACGTCCGCTTCGTCCGGCGGGTTCAACCGATCGCCGCAACACACTGTGAGAGACCCAACCGCTCACTCAACCCCGGTTCCGATCGGGCAGGTCACGCCGGTGCCGCCGATCCCGCAATATCCACCCGGGGTCTTTGCCAGGTATTGCTGGTGATAATCCTCGGCGAAATAAAACTTGGGCGCCGCGACAATCTCGGTCGTGACCGCCCCGTATCCCGCCGCGGCCAGCCGTGGTCCAAAATCCGTGCGGCTGGCATGCGCGGCGGTGGCTTGCGCCTCGGAATAGGTGTAAATCCCCGACCGATACTGGGTGCCGCGATCGTTGCCCTGGGCCATGCCTTGCGTCGGGTCATGGCCTTCCCAAAAGACCCGCAACAGGTCGTCGAAACTGACCAGCGCCGGGTCATATATGACCCGCACAACCTCGTTGTGGCCGGTCTGACCCGAGCAAACCTCCCGGTAGGTCGGGTTCGGCGTGAAGCCGCCCGCGTAGCCCACCATGGTCAGCCAGACGCCGGGCGCCTGCCAGAACATCCGCTCGACCCCCCAGAAACAGCCCATGCCGAACATCGCCTGCGCCATGCCCTCGGGCAGGCCGGCCTTCAGCGGGTGCCCGCTGATGAAATGGGTCTCGGCCGTCGGTAACGCCGCGCCGCGCCCCGGCAGGGCGTCGGCCCGGTCCAGCATTCCGGTCTTTTTCGTCCTTAACGAAAACATGAGCATCCTTTCGTGGCGGTGCCCCTGATATAGTCGCTCGCTGGTCAAAAAACTACTCGGCCGCGGCCTCAATGCCGCGAGACAGCACCGTTTCCCGCCCCGGCCCCGGGTGGCGCGGGATCATCAGCGACAACGCCAGCGACGCAGATGCCATTCCAGCGGCCAGCAGAAAGACCAAAGGCGGAGAATAAAGCCACAGATACCCAAGGCCTGCCGGCAGGAACACCGCCGCAATGTGGTTGATCGTAAAAGCCACCGCGGCCGTGGGCGCGATATCTCCGGGTGCCAAAGAAATAGACCCCGCCGTAGGCCAGAAACACCGCGACCAGCCCCACATATTCCACGACCAGAACCGGCGATTTTCTGGAAATAGGTCTTGCGCCCCAGGGCGAGCGCGAAAAAGAAATGATCGAGCACATAAAGCCCCGCCGCGACCAGCACCTCCCAGCCAAAGAAATAGACCCCGCCGTAGGCCAGAAACACCGCGACCAGCCCCACATATTCCACGACCAGAACGCGGCGCTCGCCAAACCGCGCCACGGCGCGGCCCGCCAGCGGCGCGAAAATCATGTTGGCGACCAGGTTGATCAGAAACAGCGCGGTGATCTCGTGCACCGCGAACCCGAAGCGCTCGACCATCATGAAACCCGCGAACACGACAAAGATCTGCCGCCGCGCCCCGGCCATGAACTCCAGCGCATAATAAAGCCAATAGCGGCGGCGCAGGATCATCTTCTTGATCTGCGGATGCGGGGCCTCGAAATGCGGGAAGGCAAAGACACAATAAATCGCAAGCGCCACCGTCAGCCCGCCCGAAGCCATATAGACGAAGTTATAGCTCAGGTTGAAGGTCTCCCAGGTGGCGACGATCAGCAGATACGCCACCAGCGTCGCCCCCGACCCGACCGCCATCAGAATGCCCAGCACCTGCGGCGCGCGGTCCTTTTTCAGCCATTGCAACTGCAGCGACTGGTTGACCGTCTCGTAATAGTGAAAGCCGATCGAGCTGAGCATGGTGATGGTCAGAATGCCGCCAAGGCTCGGAAACTGCGCGGTCAGCGCCGTGGCCACCCCCAAAAGCACCAGCGCGATCAGCGCCAGCACCTGTTCGCGGATGAAAATGATGATCGCAATCACCCCGACGGCCAGAAACCCGGGTATCTCGCGCACGCTGTGCAGCCAGCCGATCTCGCGCCCGGTAAACCCCGCCGCCTCGATCACGAAGTTGTTCAAAAGCGCCGACCAGGTCGAAAACGCCAGCGGCATCGCCACCGCAAACAGCACCAGCAACGCCACCGGCCGGCGCCAGATCGGCAAGTTCTTGGCCTCGGCCAGCGGCAAAGAGCGGCGTGCAAACATGGCGCAGCCTTACGCCTGTCAGACCAGCTTGACGAGGGTTTTCCGGCAAGTTTTCGCCCCTTCCGCGCCGCAACGCCTGCGCCGTTGACCGGGGGCCTTCCGACGCTAATGTCCGGTCAAAATAATTCGATTGAGGCCGCGCCCATGCCCCGCCAAATTCTCAGCTTGCTGGGTCTGATTTTCGCCCTCGCGCCGCCCGCAATGGCCGGGCCTGACCGGCTGTCGTTCACGGTCGGGTCGGTTCACGTCAACCCAAGCTCGGATTTCAACGAATTCAACCCCGGCGTCTTCGCCACCTGGGAACGGAACACCAATTTTCACCTGGGCGCCTTTTACAACAGCTACGACCGGATCTCGGTCGCGGGGTTTTTGGGCTGGCCGCTGGTGCGCGCCGAAAACTTCGCGCTGGACGCCATCGCCGGGCTGGCGCTCTATCCGGTCGACGGTCGGCGTTTCCCGGTCCACCTGGGCGACGTGATCCCGCTTGGCGGGCTGCAAGTGCGGGTCGGGAAAATATTCGGACAGGTCTTCCCCGGCGACGGGGCCGAGGTCGATGCGATCATCAGTTTCGGCATCACGGTGCCCCTGAACGTTCGGCGCTGACCCCTGGCCCGGCGGGCAGGAAACTCAGGCCTTGCGCCGGCTTGGACACTTTTAGCGTTTTATATCAACGAATTGGGTATCGATCCCGGGGGGGTCTCAATAAAAACTCTGCGGATCAATGTCAATCGACAGCCGCAGCGTGCCCGGCAGCTTGAACTGCCCGACCCAGGTCACCAGCGCCGGTTGCACCGCCGCCCCCTTGGCCGCCTTGACCAGCAGCCGCACCCGGTGCCGCCCCCTGATCCGCGCCACCGGGGCCGGGGCGGGGCCGTAGACCCGCGCGCCGACCG
The DNA here is from genome assembly GCA_965247915.1 of Paracoccaceae bacterium. Classification (GTDB taxonomy): domain Bacteria; phylum Pseudomonadota; class Alphaproteobacteria; order Rhodobacterales; family Rhodobacteraceae; genus JAKZRT01. Next base: position 3,557,087 of record OZ252048.1, on the reverse strand, counting down.
CCCGAAGCGGTCCGTCCTGGCGCGCCATCGCCGCCCCCAGTTCAAAGACCTCCTGCACATTCGGCGACGACAGAACCACGCCCACCAGCCGCCCATAAGGCGGCACTCCGGCGGCCTGACGCTCGGCCGCCTCCGCCGCCCAGAACGCCTCCTGATCGCCACTGAGAATGGCCCGGATCACCGGATGCTCGGGCTGGTAGGTCTGCAACAGCGCCAGCCCCGGCTTTTCCACCCGCCCGGCGCGCCCCGACACCTGGCGCATTAACTGAAACGTCCGCTCGGCGGCGCGCAGGTCCGACCCCTGCAGGCCCAGATCGGCGTCGATCACGCCGACCAGCGTCAGCAGCGGAAAGTTATGCCCCTTGGCCACCATCTGGGTGCCGATGATGATGTCCGCCGCACCCGCCGCAATCTCGGCGACGGCCTCGCGCAGCGCCCGTGTCGAGGCGAACAGATCGGACGACAGGACTTTCAGTCGCGCCTCGGGGAAAAGCCCGGCCACTTCTTCGGCCAGCCGTTCGACCCCCGGCCCCACGGGCGCTAGCCGGTCTTCGGCGCCGCAGGTCGGGCAGAGGCGCGGAATCGGCCGCGTCGCACCGCACTGATGGCACATCAGGCGTTTGAGAAACCGGTGCTCCACCAGCCGCGCGTCGCAATTGTCACAGCCGATCTGGTTGCCGCAGGCCCGGCACAGCGTGACCGGCGCATAGCCGCGACGATTGAGGAAAATCAGCGATTGTTCGCCCAGACCCAGCCGTTTTTCCACCTCGCGCGCCAGCCGCGGCGAAATCCAGCGGCTGGCGGGCAGGTTTTCGGCGCGCATGTCGATGGCGCGCATATCGGGCAGCACCGCGGGCCCGAATCGCATGGTCAGCTCGAGCCGGCCATATTTGCCCGCCTGCGCGTTGGCCCAGCTTTCCAAGGACGGTGTGGCCGAGGCCAGCACCACCTGCGCGCCCGCGACCGAGGCCCGCAAAACCCCCATGTCGCGGGCCGAATAGATCGCGCCGTCTTCCTGTTTGTAACTGGTGTCGTGTTCCTCATCGACGACGATCAGGCCCAGCTCGCGAAACGGCAGAAAAAGCGCCGACCGCGCGCCCACCACCAGCTGCGCGCCGCCCTGGCCGACCATCCGCCAGACCCGGCGGCGTTCGGTCATGGTCACGCCCGAGTGCCATTCGGCGGGCCGCGCCCCGAACCGCGCTTCGACCCGGGTCAGAAACTCGGCCGTCAGCGCGATCTCGGGCAACAGCACCAGCGCCTGCCGCCCCTGGGCCAGACATTCGGCCACCGCTTCGAGATAAACTTCGGTTTTGCCCGATCCGGTCACGCCCTGCAGCAGGGTGGTGCCATAATCGCCCGAGGCCACACCGGCGCGCAGCGCCGCCGCCGCCGCGGTCTGTTCGCCGGTCAGATCGCACGCCGAGGTACGCGGATCGAGGGCTGGAAACGGCTGGTCGCGCGGCGTCGCCTCTTCGACCACCGCGCCAAGTTTTACCAGCCCTTTGATGACGCTGGTCGAGACACCGGCCTCGGCGGCCAGCTCGCCAAGCGTGAACCGCAGGCCCCCATAGTCGCCCAGCACCTCCAGAACCCTGGCGCGCGCCGGCGTCACTCGGGCGGGCGCAGCCCCGCCCGGCCCATAGAGCTTGCGCATCGACGGCGGGTCGGAAAGCCCCGGCGCACGGGTGGCCAGCCGCAGCATCGCGGGCATCGGGGTCAGGGTGTATTCCGACGCGCGGGTCAGAAACTCGCGCATGTGCGCGCACATGGGGGCCACGTCCAGCGCCCGGATCGCGGATCTGATCTTGGCCGGGTCAAAGCCGCCTTCGCCCGACCCCCAGACCACGCCCAGCACCTTGCGCGGCCCCAGAGGAACTTCAAGAAACGCCCCTGCCGCACAACCGCCCTCGGGGGCCTTGTAATCCAGAAGCCGGTCCAGCGGCTGGGTGGTCAGCACCGCGATCAGCCCGCCTTCTTCAAAATAACCGGTCATGGCGGCGATCGCCCGCTTTGGGGTTTTCGCGCCCCGACCCATGGGCTAGAACTCGGCCAAATTCCACGCCATCCGGGGACACCGCGCGCCATGAAATTTTTTGTCGACACCGCTGACATCGACGCCATCGCCGAACTCAACGATTTGGGCATGGTCGACGGGGTCACCACCAACCCGTCGCTGATCCTGAAATCGGGCCGCGACATATCGGAAGTGACCAAAGAGATCTGCGATCTGGTCGCCGGCCCGGTCAGCGCCGAAACCGTAGCGCTCGATACCGATGGCATGATCGCCGAAGGCCGCAAACTGGCCCAGATCGCTGACAATATCGCCATCAAGGTGCCGCTGACCTGGAACGGGCTGAAAGCCTGCAAGGTGCTCACCGGCGAAGGCCGCATGGTCAATGTCACGCTTTGTTTTTCGGTCAATCAGGCGATCCTTGCGGCAAAGGCCGGGGCCACGTTCATCTCGCCGTTTCTCGGGCGGCTCGATGACATAAACCTCGACGGAATGGAACTGATTGCCGACATCCGGACGATCTATGACAACTACGGCTACGAGACGCAAATTCTGGCGGCCTCGATCCGCACGGTCAACCACATCACCGACGCAGCGCGCATCGGGGCCGATGTGATCACCGCGCCGCCGGGGGTAATAAAGGCCATGGTCAGCCATCCGCTGACCGACAAAGGGCTGGCTGCGTTCCTGGCAGACTGGGAAAAGACCGGGCAGAAAATCCTTTAATTTGAAGCCGCTTCCGTCTATCTCTGAATGCGGAATGCAAGTTTGAAGGGCGCGCTGATGCCGGGAAAGCCGGAAATTGAGGCCGCGGTCCGTGACCGCATCATCGCCGACCCCGGCGCGGTGCTGGAAGACCGCGACATCATGCGCGCGCTGGCCGAAGCCAATTCGGCCCAGATGGGCGGCAATGTCGTCGATTTTCGCGGCGTCGCCATCGAGCGGCTGGAATCGCGGCTCGATCGTCTGGAAGACACGCACCGGTCGGTGATCGCGGCGGCTTATGAAAACCTTGCCGGAACAAATCAGATCCACCGCGCGGTGCTGGCGCTGCACGACCCGGCCGATTTCGAGGGGTTCGTGAAATCGCTCGGCGACGAGGTTGCCGGCATTCTCCGGGTCGACGCCATACGCCTGGTGCTGGAGACCATGCAGTCGGGCGACGACCCGGTGGTGCAGCGTCTGGGCGACGTGCTGACGGTTGCCGAGACCGGGTTCGTGGCCGATTACGTGGGCGCGGCGGGCCAAAGCCGGCAGGTGGTGCTACGCCAGACCCGGGTTCAGGACGACCGGCTTTACGGGGACACCGGGGCCTGGGTCCGGTCCGAGGCCTGCCTGAAACTCAACCTCGGGCCGCGCCGGTTGCCCGGCATGCTGGTGATGGCCTCGGAAGACCCGCATATGTTCAAACCCAACCAGGGGACCGATCTCTTGACGTTCTTTGCCGGCGTCTTCGAGCGGTCGATGCGGCGCTGGCTGAACTGACCGCGATCTCTCCTGGCGCTGCGGCGGCGCTGGATGACTGGCTGAGCGGGCTCAGCGCCCTGGGGCGCGCATCGGCGAGCACCCAGGTCGCATATCGCGCTGATCTTCTGGGGTTTTTCACGTTTCTGACCCGCCATCACGGCGGCGATGCCATGGGCCGCGCGGCGCTGGCGCGGATCGGGCTTGGCGACATGCGCGCCTGGATGGCGTCCGAGCGCGGGCGCGGGGTCGGCGCGCGGTCGCTGGCCCGCGAGGTTTCGGCGGTCAAAAGCTTTTACCGCTGGCTGGCCGAGCGCGACGGTTTCGACGCCACCGCGGTGCTCAGCACCCGGTCGCCCAAGTTCCGCCGGAAACTGCCGCGCGCGCTGACCGAGAAAAGCGCTGCCGATCTTCTGGCGCGGGTCGGCGAACAATCGGCCGCGCCCTGGGTCGGGGCCCGCGATGTTGCGGTGGTGACGCTGCTTTACGGTCTGGGTTTGCGGATCTCCGAAGCGCTTGGCCTTACCGCTTCGGCGCATCCTTTGGGCGCGGCGCTGCGGGTGCGCGGCAAAGGCGACAAAGACCGCGAGGTGCCGGTGCTGCCCGTGCCCCGCGACGCCGTGGCGCGCTATGTCGCCCTGTGCCCCTTCGATCTGACACCCGACGGTCCGCTGTTTCGCGGCGTGCGCGGCGCCGCGCTGAACCCGCGCGCGGTCCAGAAGGTGATGGCGCAGGTGCGCGCGCAGATGGGCCTGCCCGCCAGCGCCACGCCGCACGCGCTGCGGCATTCATTTGCCACGCATCTGCTGAGCGCCGGCGGCGACCTGCGCGCCATCCAGGAACTTCTGGGCCATGCTTCGCTGTCAACCACCCAAGCCTATACCAGCGTCGATACCGCCCGCCTGATGGAGGTTTACGACCGCGCCCATCCGCGCCGCTAGCTCGGTTTCGGGTCCGGATTGCGCCGCCTGCGGCGTCGCCAAAGGCGGGAATGGGCGCTGCCCCTTTCCACACCCCTCGCGCAAGTATTTTTGAAACGATGAAGCGAAATCCGCGCCACGGCACCGCCGGTTTTCGCGCTTTAACGCCGTGCCCGAACCGGCTATTGAGCGCCCCATGAGCGCTGCACACAAGGCCTTGGCTGTTCACCTGCTGACCGCGACCGGCGCGGTTTTCGCGATGCTGGCCATGCTGGCCGCCGTCGAGGGCAAGTGGAGCCTGATGTTTCTCTGGCTGGTGGTGGCCTTCGCGGTCGACGGCATCGACGGACCGCTGGCGCGCCGCTACGACGTCAAGCAAAACGCGCCGGTGTTTGACGGCGTGCTGCTGGATCTGATCATCGACTATCTGACTTACGTGTTCATTCCCGCCTTCGCGCTTTTCAAGTCGGGGCTCCTGCCGGGCTGGACCGGGTGGCTTGCGATCATCGTGATCACCTTCGCCAGCGCCATGTACTTCGCCGATACCCGCATGAAAACCCGCGACAATTCCTTTGCCGGGTTTCCGGGGTGCTGGAACATGGCGGTGATCGTGCTGTTTGCCGCGCATCCGAATTTCTGGGTCATCTTGGGCATCGTGATCACGCTCGCCATCGCCATGTTCCTGCCGATCAAATTCGTCCACCCGGTGCGCACCGAACGCTGGCGGGCGGTGACGCTGCCCGCGACCCTGGCCTGGACGATCTTTGCCGGCTGGGCGGCCTGGGTCGATTTCGCGCCCGAAAGCTGGGCGCTTTTGGGTCTGGTCGCCACCTCGGTCTATCTGGCCCTAGCCGGGGCCGCGCAGCAGGTGATCTATGGCGAGCGGCTGTGAGCGGCCTCGACGCGACAACGCTTGTTCTGCTTTTAGGAGCCAGTATCGTCGCCGGCGCGGTCAACGCCATCGCCGGGGGCGGCACGTTCTTCACCTTCCCGATGCTGATCTGGGCCGGGCTGCCGCCGCTGGTGGCCAACACCACCAACATGGTCGCCCTGACGCCCGCGAATTTCGCCGCCCTGCCCCCCCTGCGACCCCAACTCAGGGCGCTGGGCCGCGCCATTATCGCGCCAGTTCTGATCGGGGTGGCGGGCGGCACGGTCGGCGCGATCCTGCTGATCCTTCTGGGCAACGCAACATTTGCCGCCACGGTACCTTACCTCATGGGCCTTGCCACGCTCTTTTTCGCAGGCGCGCCGGCGCTCCGCCGCGCCGTGGTTCGCAGCGGCAGCACGACCGAGGCCGGGACCAACCGCGCCTCGCTCGGCCTTCTCTTCGTCTTTTCGATCTACGGCGGCTATTTCGGCGCCGGTCTGGGCCAGATCACCCTGGCCGCCCTGATCCTGGCGGGCTTTGAAGACCTGCACGAAGCCAACGCCCTGAAAAATGCGGTCGCGGGCATGGTCAGCCTGGTCGCCGTGGCGATCTTCGGGCTGACCGGCAATGTGCTCTGGGCGGTGGCCTTGCTGATGATGGTCGGCTCGACCGCGGGCGGCTATCTGGGGGCCGCGTTTTCCAAGAAAATCCCGGCGCTCTGGCTCAGGTGGTTCATCATCGGCTTCGGGATTTTTCTGACTGCGATGTACTTCCTGCGCGGGGTTTGACATTGCGCGCGCCGGCACCGGGCTGGCTCAAATCAACAGCGACGCCGCCCCTTCCAGTTTCAACAGCACCACCTTGGTCTCGATCCCGCCGCCGCCCGAAAATCCGCCCAGCCCGCCGCCGCCCAGCACCCGGTGGCAGGGAATGATCACCGGGATCGGATTGCCGCCACAGGCCTGGCCCACGGCCTGGGCGGGCACGCCGATTTCCTTGGCAATGTCGCCGTAAGTGCGCGTCCGCCCGTAAGGAATACGCGCCAGAACCGCGCAGACGCGGCGCTGCAAATCGGACCCCGTGACCGTCAGCGGCAGGTTAAACCCGGTGCGCGTCCCGGCAAAATAGGCCGCAAGCTGTTGCGCGGCACGGTCCAGCACCGGGGTGTGGTCGCGGCCGCCGACCGCCCATTGCGCCCGAACGATCCGCCCCGCATCCTCGGTCAGGGTGAAAGGGCCGGTTGGCGTGTCGATGGTCAGGCTGGGCATCGCACCATAATCCTTTCGGAACAGCGGTTGTCCCGCTACCACCGCGCTGTAGGGAGCGCATTCAGGGCGCACCTTTGGCGCAGCAGGCGATATTGGACGGTGCGCCAAGGGCTGCGTCGCACCGGGCACAGGTCCCGGCGTGACTGTGCCCGCCGACGTCGGGCAAGATCTTCCAGCAGCGCTGGCATTTCGCACCGTCAGCCTTCTCGAACACCACGCCCACGCCCGGCACCTCGGGCATCCGGAACGCCTCGGCGGGGGCCGGATCGCCGGTCAGAACCACGCCGCTGGTGATGCAGATGTCGTCGAAATCCACCGACTTCAGCGCCGCCAGCGTATCGGCGTCCGACACGTGCACGACGGGGGCCGCCTCGAGGCTGGCCCCGATGACACCCGCGCGCCGCTGCACTTCCAGCGCTGCCGTCACCACCCGTCGCACCCGCCGGATGCCGGCCCATTTCGCGGCCAGCGGCTCGTCGAGCCAATCGGCGGGGGTTGCGGGGAAATCGGTCAGATGCACCGAGCCCTCGTCGCCCGGGAACCGCTCCAGCCAGACCTCTTCCATGGTGAAAACCAGGATCGGCGCCAGCCATGTCGTCAGCCGGTGATAAAGGATATCGAGCACCGTCAACGCCGCCCTGCGCCGCGCACTGTCGGGCCCGTCGCAATAAAGCGCGTCCTTGCGGATATCGAAGTAAAACGCCGACAATTCGACCGTCGCGAAGGTGAAGATCTGGCTGAACACGCCCTGAAAATCGTAGGCTGCATAGCCCTTGCGCACCGTATGGTCCAGCTCGGCCACCCGGTGCAGCGCCCATTTTTCCAGCTCGGGCATTGCGCCCGGATCGACCCGGTCGCCGTCGCCGAAATGCGCCAGATTGCCCAAGAGGAACCGCAGCGTGTTGCGCAACCGGCGATAGCTGTCGGACACGCCTTTCAATATTTCGGGCCCGATGCGCTGGTCGCCGGAATAATCCGACTGCGCCACCCAAAGGCGCAGAATATCGGCGCCATATTGCTTGACCACCGCATCGGGCACGATGGTGTTGCCAAGCGATTTGGACATTTTCATGCCCTTGTCATCCAGCGTGAAGCCATGCGTCAGCACCCCGCGATAGGGCGCGCGCCCGCGCGTACCGCAGGCCTGCAACATCGACGAATGGAACCAGCCGCGATGCTGGTCGGTGCCCTCCAGATAAAGGTCGGCCAAGCCATCGTCCGAGCCGTCGTCGCGGTCGCGCAGCACGAAGGCATGGGTCGATCCGCTGTCAAACCAGACATCGAGAATGTCAAATATCTGAACGTAATCGTCCGGGTTCGCGTCGCCGCCTAGAAACCGCTCTTTCGCGCCCTCGGCGTACCAGGCATCGGCGCCCTCGGCCTCGAACGCCTCAAGAATTCGCGCGTTAACCGCCTCATTGCGCAACAGAAAATCGGCGTCGTCGGGCCGCGCACCCTTGCGAACGAAAGCGGTCAGCGGCACCCCCCAGGCGCGCTGGCGGCTCAGCACCCAGTCGGGCCGGGCCTGAATCATCGCATGAAGCCGGTTGCGCCCCGTGGGCGGTGTCCAGGTCACCAGCTCGTCGATCGACCTGAGCGCCCGCGCGCGGATCGTCGTGCCGAACCCATCCTGCCCGTCGCCGACCGCCCGGTCGATGGCGGCAAACCACTGCGGGGTGTTGCGAAAGATCACCGGGGCCTTCGAGCGCCACGAATGCGGGTACGAATGCTTGATCCTGCCGCGCGCCAGCAAGCCGCCCGCCGCCGCCAGCGCGTCAATTACCGCCCTGTTTGCGTCGCCTTCCTTGCCGTTGGCCTTCAGAATGCGGGTGCCGCCAAAAAGCGGCAAGTCGGCCCGGAAAGCCCCGTCTTCCTCGACGTTATAGGTGATGACCTCGGCCAGCATCCCGGCATCGCGGTACAACTCGAACTCGTCCATGCCGTGGCTCGGCGCGCAATGCACGAACCCGGTGCCTTCCTCGTCGGTCACGAACGGCGCATGGCGGAAATCGCGCGGCGCGTCCCATTCACCTTTCCCGCCCTCGACACCCGCGAGCGGATGCGCCAGGCGCACCTTGGCCAGCTCGCTGGCCGGCGCATCGCCCAACCGGCGGTTCATCGATGTCTCCAGCCGCGCCCGCGCAAATACGGTGTCGGCCAGCTTGTCGGCCAATATGTATTTGTGCCCGATCCGGGCCCAGCAGTCCTCGGGGCGGCTGGTCACCTCGTAAACCCCATAGGAAATGTCATCGCGAAAGACCACGCCCCGGTTCGACGGAAGGGTCCAGGCCGTGGTGGTCCAGATCACCACGCTGGCCCCTGAAATCAGAGCGTTGTCAGACGCGATCACCGGGAACAGCACCCAGATTGTGAAGCTGTCCTTGTCGTGGTATTCCACCTCGGCCTCGGCCAGCGCGGTCTTTTCCACCGGCGACCACATCACCGGCTTCGAGCCCTGATACAGAACCCCCGACATCAGGAAGGTCATGAATTCTTCGGCAATCACCCGCTCCGCATGGAAATCCATGGTCAGGTACGGATCATCCCAGTTGCCGGTGACGCCCAGCCGCTTGAACTCCTCGCGCTGGATGTCAATCCAGCCTTCGGCGAACTTGCGGCATTCCTGGCGAAAATCAACGACTGGCACCTGATCCTTGTCGCGGCCTTTTTGCCGGTACTGCTCCTCGATCTTCCACTCAATCGGCAGCCCGTGACAGTCCCAGCCGGGGATATAGCGCGCATCGCGGCCCATCATCTGCTGGCTGCGCACCACCATATCCTTCAGGATCTTGTTGAGCGCATGCCCGATGTGCAGATGCCCGTTGGCATAAGGCGGACCATCGTGCAGCGTGAAAGGCTCGCGGCCTTCCTTTTGGCGCAGCCGGTCGTAAACCCCGATCCGCGCCCATCGCTCCAGCCAGCCGGGTTCGCGCTTGGGCAGACCGGCGCGCATCGGAAAGTCGGTGCGTGGCAGGGTCAGCGTGTCTTTATAGTCAGGCGCTTCGGCAGCCATATGCGGCATCCTCGAGACATGTCGAATGGGTCTTTAGGTCAAGGGCGGCGCAGGGTCCAGCGCCAGAGGTCCCGGCGGCTCAGGTTCATAGCGCCGGGCCGGTAATTCGAAGACTGATCGCCTGCCGGTCCATGGCGCCGCTTTAGGCCGCGCGTGAGGCCGCGTAAATCCGGTCCTCCTATCATCTTTCCATAAATACTTATCTGTCCGCGGTCTGCTATTTTGTTGGCGGGCGGGAGGCCGGCAAATACTTGACCCGCTTTGAGGTCGTCTGGGAGACGGGTCCCCAGCCCCTTGGGTAACCACCCAAACCGAACTGTTGACTGGCCCGGCGCTGTTGTCGCCAAGGCCGCAGATAAGGATGGATAACGTGACCTTAACACCTTACTTCGCGGGATGCGACATTTCGCGGGACGGCCTGGACATTTGCCTGTTGCAGGGCGACAGCGAGCGTCATTTCAGTTTGCCGAACACGCCGCAGGGCCATGCGATGCTGCTTGAGAAGTTGGCCGGAACATCGCCTGAGCTCGTCGTTCTGGAGGCCAGTGGCGGCTATGAATCGGCGCTGTATGAGGCCCTTCAGGGCGCCGGAGTTCCGGTGGCGCGGCTGCTGCCCCAGCGGGTCCGGCAATTCGCCTATGCAGGCGGGCAACTGGCCAAGACCGACCGGATCGATGCCTATATTCTGGCGCTGTTCGGCCAGCGGATGCGCCCCGCACCAAGCCTCGATGAGCCAGCAGGTCAGCGCTACATCAAGGCTTTGACCACGCGACGGCGGGCGCTTCTGACCCGCCGCATTGCCGAAAAATGCCAGCTCAAACAAGCCGCGTTTGAAGATATCCGCGCCATGATCCGCCACGCACTGACCCGGTTGGAGGCCGATATCAGGGCGCTGGACGCGCAGATCAATGCCCTGATCGAAGCGGACACGGCCTGGCGCAATCGCGCCCGCCGCCTGACCAGCCTTCCCGGGATCGGGGCGGTCACCAGTGCGGCGATGATTGCCGGGCTTCCCGAGCTCGGCCGCGTCACACGCGGGGAAATCGCCGCTCTGGTCGGCGTGGCACCGTTCGCGCGGCAAAGCGGTCGCTGGCGGGGCAAACGGGTGTGCCGCGGCGGGCGAAAAGACCTGCGAAATACCCTCTACATGGCGGCGCTGTCGGCGACACGCGCCAAAAGAACCCCGTTCTCTGCCCTCTACCAGCGGCTCGTCGATGCAGGAAAACCACCCAAACTGGCCATCACCGCCGTCATGCGAAAAATGGTCGTTACCCTGAATGCAATGGAACGCGATCAGAAATTCTACGCAATATAAACACTGTTGCTCCCGGGGGGTGCGGGGGGCTGGCCCCCCGCGTTGCGACGCCAAAGGCGGACAAAACCTCACGCCTCTTCCACGGCTTTCCCGTCTCCCCGCTCCCACTGCGCGTTCATCACCCGCACCACCCAGGCGAGACCTGCCAGCGACAGGCCCAGCCCCAGAAACGAGGCCACCCGAATGAGCCCGGTCAGCCCGTTCATGTCGATCACAAAGACCTTGGCGATGGTCAGCGCGATGCCCGCCACGGCCACCTGCCGCAGCCCGTGCGAGCGTTGGAAAAACGCGGCAAACAGCAGCCCGGCCGAGGCCAGCAGCAGCGCCAGCGTATAGCTGTAAAGCTCGCCGTCCTGCACCCCCGCGACGCTCAGATCATCGCCCTGCCACAGATGCCGGATCTCCAGCCCGGCGTAGACCGCCGCCAGACCCCCGGCCGCCCAGACCGCACCAAGCCGCGCATATCGCGGCAGATGCGTAAACCGCCAGGCGATTGCCGCAAAAAACAGCGCCGGCAACAGATAGGCCACCAAAAGCGTGTCAAATATTACCGGACCCCCGACGATTTCGCGAAACCCAAGCACCGGATTGAAGACCGTCAGGGCAAGGCCCAGCGACACCAGACCGATTGCGCCAAAGGCCGCTGCTAGCCCCAGCCGCGCGCGCACCATCCAGACGCCGCCGATCTGCAACCGCCACAATTGCACCGCCGCCGAGGCCAGCCAGATCAGCGCCGTCAGCGACATCGCCCAGTGGCTTTCATAATCCGCCGCCCCGATCCACTTGCGCAGCAACACATTGGCCATCACCGCGCCCGCCAGCCAGGCGGCGGAAGCGACCATCATCTGCGCCTGCCACCGGCCCCGCGTGGCCAGCAACCACCAGGCCGCCGCCAGTGCCGCGATAGACCCGCCGTAGACCAGGAGGACCTCCCAATAGGGCGATGCGACGGCGCGAATAGCCCCCGGATCAAGCACCAGCCGCCAGCCGACGGCCACCGCGCCGCCAGCCACAAAGACCAGCAACAGCCGCAGGTTCAGCGCCCGGTCCGCATAAGCCGCGCCCACGACCAGCACAGCAATCGCCAGCGTCAGCGCGGTCGCCGAATAAAGCACCACCATCGCAAAGGCGATCATCACCGCCGCCGCCAGCGCGAAATACGAGGCGCGCTCGCGGTCCTCGCCGTCGCGCCACGCCACCAAAACAGCGCCGAAAACCATCAGCGCCGCCGCGGCCATGCCGTGCAGCGCCCAACCGTAATCACCCAGCACCGCCGCCGGGCGCCACGTCGCTTCCAGCGTCAGCACCACGACCGGGGCCGCCAGCGCCGCGCCGCCCGCCCAGAACCGCTCCAGCCGCCCCGGAAAAAGCGCGCGCCAGAGCGCCAGCGCAGCTATCAGCGCACCAGCACCGGCCAGCATCGTTACCTGCCCGGGCGGCCCGGTCTCGGGCGGCCGCTGCAACCCGGCGCGAAATTCGGCGAACAAGTTGCCCGATGTATCGACCTGCCAGAAAATCACCGCCACCAGCGCTGGCAGCGCCAAAAGTGCTGCGTCGCTCAGCGCCTCGGCCCCGCGCGACCAAATCACCACCAGCGCATAGATCAGCAGCACCGCGCCCAGCGCCAGCCAAACCTCGGCCTGACCCGCATCCTTCAGCGCCACCAATAACGCCGCCGCCGTCGCCGCCGCGACCGTGCCAAACGCCAGCCGGGTGGGAAATTCGGGCCATGGCCGCCCTTCGGCCGGGCTGCGCCAAAACGTCTCGACAATCATCATCCCGCCGTGCGCGGGGGTCAGCTTTAGCGGCGGCAGCACCACCGCCGCCAGCACCATGGACACTGCGAAGCCAAGATAATGCTCGTCGCCCGCGCCCAGCGTGAAGATGGAGGTCGCGGCCAGAAACGCGCCGCCCAGACCCAGAACCGACACCCAGGCCCAGCGCCCTATCGCATCGATCAACAGCGCCGCCACCGCGATCAGGCCGAAATAATAGTTAAACAGCTCGGGCGCTTCGCTGGACCTGCCGACCAGAAACGGCACAATGATCGCGCCCAGAATACCCACCAGCGTCAGATACGGCCCGTAAAACCAGCCCAGCGCCACGCTCGCCGCCGCCACGCCCACGAGCCAGAAAAACGACGCCCCGGCCCCGATCATCCCGTAAAGATGATGCGCCGACAGGACCGCCGCGAACAATACCACCAGCCCGGCCCCCGAAAACGTCGATGGCAGAAACGCCGTGGTGGCCCCATCGCCAGTGCCATCATCGCCGAACCGCCGCCGCACCACTTCGCCCGCGCCCACCAGCGCCAGCCCCAGCGCCACCGCCCCGGCGACCCGCCAGAAGGGCGTCAAGAGGCCGTTCTCAACGCCGTATTGCACCAGGAATATCCCGGCCAGCGCCAGCGACAGCGCCGCCACCGCCAGAAACCAATTGTCCTTCAACCAGGCCGCCGCCGCGGCCATCCGGTCGGCGCGGATGACCACCGCGCGCGGCACGGGTGCCGCCTCGGGCTCGGGGGCAGGCGCTAATTCAACCGGCTCGGCTTCGGGCCGCTGCGCCGCAACCGGTGCGCTTTCAACCCTGTCGCTTGTCTCCACCGCCTGCGCCCGAGGTGTTGGCACTTCATCGCGTCCCGCCCCCAGCGCTAAAAGTTCCAACGCCATTCGCCCAACCCGGTCCTCAAGCCCCGATATGCGCGACTTCGCGCCGCCGAGCGCCACCAAGAGGTAGACCACCGCGACCGGCAGGCCCAAAACCGCCAGCCCTGCGAGAATAATGAGACCGCTCATACCAATACCTGCTCAAAATGCCCGAATTGCCGCCAAAATGCGCGCGCGCATGCGCCGCTTACAACAAGACCTCGACCGCCGCGCGACATTAGGCCGCCGCTGCGACATTTTTGCGGTGCCCGCTTTGCGCGCCAATCTGGACCCCTCGGCCCCCCTCTCCCTGTGGGAGAGGGGATGGGGGAGAGGACCCGCCGGCCCGCGGCAATCGCTCGGATGCGGGCAGGACGGCCCCAGAATCCGCCTTGCGTATGGCTTTTCCTGTGTGCGCCTTCACATCTTTTAACCCTATTTATCAATGGTTTACCAGGCTGCTCAACGTGAGCATTAAGTGCGGTCCGACGTTCCGCCGGTAAACAGCCCGGTCAGCGCCCGCTGGACCAGCGCCGTGACCGAGGGCCGCTTGGTGGCGTGAAACGGCACCGGGCGGCTGAGTTCCATCGCCGCCACCCCCAGCCGCGCCGTCAGCGCGCCGTTGATCAGCCCCTCGCCAAAGCGCCGCGACAGCTTCGACAGCACCGACCCTCCCAGCGCCGATCCGATCAGATCGTCACCGACCGCCAACGCCCCGGTTGCCGCCAGATGGGTCAGCACGGCGCGGGTCAGCCGCCACGACCCGACAGCACCCGACCGGCCACCATAGATCGCGGCGATACGCCGGATCATGGAAACCCCGGTGATCGCTGCTGCGGCCACATCGGCCAGCGCCAGCGGCACCAGCGCCGTGACCGTGGCGACACGCGCCGCGGCGGCCTCGATCTCGGCGATCGCGCGCGCATCGAGCGGGGCCAGAAGCACCGTCTCGGCCTGGTCCAAAAGATCAGCCGCGTCCACTGCTTGCGCGCGAGCCTCGCCAAACCACGCGCCTCCCCAGGCCGCATCGTGGCGGCCCGCATAAAGCGCCAGCAGCTTGTCAGCCAGCGCCTGCGCAACCACCAGACCATCCGCCGCGCGCGCCTGCGCTGCGGCGCGCCGCAGCCCGTCGATGCGGCGCAGGCGGGCCAGCGCCGCGACTTCGCGCATGAGGACCAGCAAGACCGCCAGTGCCACGATCCCGGCCAGCACCGCCGCGATGCCGCCCAGGACCGGGCTGCGCAGGATCAGCGCGGTCACGAAATCCCAGGCCCAGAGGCTGATCGCCAGCCCCGCAAAGGCCCCGAGCGCCCCCAATGCCCAGCGGGTCAACCGCGACCCGCGCCGTGTCCCCAGGCGCAAAAGCCGCGCCCCGGTGCCGCTCGCCAGATCAGCCGAGGCCGCTTCGGGCAAATCGGGGGCTGCTTCGGTCGGCAAATCGGGCAGGTCATCCAGGGCGATTGTCACCGGTCCTTTTGCGTCGCTCATTGGCTGAACTCCTCTCGAACCGCGACCGGGGCGCGTCGGGTCGCGGCCAAGCAGACCTGGAAGTTTTCGATCGGAAACGCGCCAAACCGCCGGTCTCCGGCGCCGTCGTGGATGCGCCCCATCCGGGGCGTTTCGTCGATCCAGTCCGACAGGATGGCCGCGATCAGGGGCGCCTCACGGGCGGGCGCGCGACGCAGGCGCGCGGTCATAGCTTGTCTCCGATCAGAAACTGTGCCGCCCGGTCCAGCCGCAGATGCGGCAGTCCCTGCCCGGGGTCAAGCGTCAGGGGCCGGGGGCGAAACCCGGGCGCGGCAAAGCCACCGCCGGGCCAATCGCGCGCCCCGGCGCGGGCGGCTGCAAGCAGATCACCAGGTGCGCCGGGCAGATCGCCGGGATGAAAAGCCACCGCCTGCCCGGTCTCGCAGCCGCGCCCCAGGACCATGCCCAGACCGTCGCGGGTCTCTTCAGTGGTGGTGCGCAGGCTGGCGATGGCCATGGCCGCGACCTTGGCACCGGCAAACTCGGCGCGGTCCGCAGCGTCGCGCAGCATCGCCTTGACCAGTGCGCTCAGCGGCCCATGCTGGCTGTGGTGCAGGCCGTCGGCCTTGGTCGCCGCAAAAAGGATCTTCTCGACCCGCCGGCCCCGCAAGAGCCGCGCCAGCGGCGCGTTGCGCCCCGGCCGGAACGCGCCAAGGGTGGCGGTCATGGCCGCCTGAAGATCGCCAAGCGCCTGCGGGCCTTTTGCCAGAGCCGCAAGCGGGTCGATGAGCACGACCTGGCGGTCGATGCGGGCGAAATGGTCGCGAAAAAACGGACCCACGACGCGGGCCTTGTAGGCCGCAAAACGGCGCGCCATCTCGCGCGCCAACGAACCGCGCGGCGCGTCGCCAGCACCGGGCAGAGGCGCAAAAGTCAGCGCCGGGCTATTGGCCAGATCGCCCGGCAGCAAAAACCGCCCCGGCGTCGCATCGTGATAACCGGCGGCCCGCGCCGCACGCAGACAGTCGGTAAAGTCCGACGCGAGCATCCGCGCCTGGCCCTCGTCGTGGGCGGCCGCTGCTGGAGATTGATGAGCGAGGCGAAGATAGGCCTGGGCCTGCGGCCGCGCCGTCCAGGCAGCGATCACCCGGTCTGACCACCCCACATAATCCTGATCCAGAAGCGCCAGATCCAAAAGCCACTCGCCGGGATAATCGACAATGTCCAGATGCACTCGGCGCGGACCCGACAGCGCCCCCATGATGCCGCCCGGAACCAGCCGGAACGACAGTCGAAGTTCCGAGATCGAACGCGTGCTCTCGGGCCATTTGGGATCGGGGCCGGTCAGATGCTCAAGATGGTCCTCGTAGGCAAAGCGCGGGACCAGAACATCGGGCTGGGGCTGCAGTTAGGCCGCCGCGATGCGCCCCTCGGCCTCGGCCAGCAAACCGGCCATACGCGCCCGGTTCATCAGATTGGTCACAAGTGCGGTGATAAAGACGGTTTTGCCGGCCCGCGACAGCCCGGTCACGCCAAGCCTGATGACAGGCTCGAAAAACGCCTCGCGCACGCTGGCACCCACAGCCTCGAGACCCCGGCTCAGACCGTCAGCAATATTTCCGATACCCAAGCCAGCCGTCCCTGTCGTGGTCGTTGCGTTCTACATAGGCCCCAGCACGAGTGTTTCCCACCCCGCAGCGCGGTGCAATACCTGGGGGGATTGAACAGCGCGCCGGCCAGCGCTAATCGAGGCCATGCCCCGCTTTGCCTTTCTCATCGAATACGATGGCGCGCCTTTTTCGGGATGGCAGCGCCAGGCCGGTCAGCCCTCGGTTCAGGGCACGCTCGAAGCGGCGCTGCGGAACCTCGATCCAGGGCTCGGCGCGATCGCGGCGGCAGGCCGGACCGATACCGGCGTCCACGCCTGGGGTCAGGTCGCTCAGGCCGACCTGGCCCGCGACTGGGATCCGTTTGAACTGGAGCAGGCCGTCAACCAGCACCTGAAACCCGCCCCCGTCGCAGTATTGGCGGTCGCAAAAGTGGCGCCCGACTGGCACGCGCGGTTCTCGGCCGTGGTCAGGCGCTATACCTACCGCGTGGTGGCGCGCCGGGCGCCGCTTGGGGTCGAGGCAGGGCGCGCCTGGCTGCTGCGGTGCACGATCGACGCGGCGCCAATGCGCGATGCCGCCAGGCATTTTCTGGGCCGGCATGATTTCACCACCTTCCGGTCGTCGATTTGTCAGGCAAAATCGCCGGTGAAAACGCTCGATCACCTGTCGATCGAAGAGCGCGCCTATCCCGGTGGTATCGAATACCGCCTGCATTTCGCGGCCCGCAGTTTTCTGCACAATCAGGTGCGGTCGTTTGTTGGCACGCTTATGCAGGTGGGTCGCGGCGCGTGGACCCCGGACCGCGTGGCCCGGGCCCTCGCCGCCCGCGATCGCAGCGCCTGCGGACCGGTCGCGCCGCCGCAGGGGCTTTACCTGACTGGCGTTGAATACCCCAAAGACCCGTTCGGCTGAGCACTATCCCGGGTTAACGAGCGTCGCGAACAGCCTGGGGTCCAGGCTTTCGACCTCAAATGTCGGCCCGTGGGTCAGGATGCTAACCGCATCGTGGCTGTGCAAGCTTTCCTGGTGATTGGCCATCACCCGGAAATCGCCTACCCGCGGTTCGGCCAAAAGCCCGGCCGCGAAAAGTCGCGCCGCGTCTTCGACGAAAATCGGGTTGGCCGCATTTAACTCGGCGAACGCCTGTTCGTCCTCGCGCTTGACCATCACTTGCGTCTCGGTTGGCACGGCGCGGCGCGCGAGTTCGATCATGTCCTCGAACCACAGACAATCATCCGCGTCATCAACCACCACCGATATCCGCGCCACCGACCGCTGCGAATGCGGAGTGGCCAGCTGGCCGCGCATCTGGCGCGCGTGTTCGGAAAGTTCCAGCGAACAGGGACAGGTCGAGGAATAGACATAATCGAAATGCATGATCTTGCGCGCGACCCCGCCAATGTCCAGAAGCTCCATCGCGATGTCGTAATATTGGTAGCCCGTCAGCCCGGACCGCAGGCTTTCGACCTTGGCCGGATACTTGAGCCGCATCTGAATGCGCGCATCGAACGAGCCCAGGTCCGCCTTGTAGTCATCCAGCGTCGCCTTAATCACCTCGAAGCTGAACGTCGCCTCGGCGTGGCGGTAAAAGGTGCGCATGATCCGGCTCATGTTGATGCCCTTTTTGTCAGCCTCAAGGCTGACGGTGCCGGTCACCGAGCTTTCCAGCGTCAGATCATCGCCGTCGCGGGTGTGAAACCGGATCGGCAGGCGAAAGTTCGAAATACCGACATGCTGGATCGCGGCGCGCGCGCCCTTGATCAGCGACGATGGCCCGTTCTGCAGATCGGGCAGGGTTTGCCGGTAGGCTTCGTCGGCAGCGAAATCATTTGGATAAGTGCGGGCCAGCATTGGATAGTTTGATACCTGACCGTCGGTCAGCAAGCGCGCGATGGCCGGGTCAAGGGCCGCCACTTCGACCGGGTCGGCTTGGGCCGCCCAGGCCCGCAAGACGCCTAGCGCCCGTTCGGCGCGATCACGCTCGTGCGTATGGTCAATGTCCGGTGTTACGACGTTCATTGCCCCCTCCCGGGTTTCCTCCTCACCGTAGCTCAGCATAGCGGTGGTTTCGTTAATGTGGGTTAACCTTGACACAAATTCCAGCGAAACCGTTTAAGCCTTTGAAAGAGCTTGTTGAATATCGGCAAGAATATCGCCGGCATCCTCCAGTCCGACCGACAGCCGCACCAGCGCATCGGTGATTCCCAGACTTTCGCGCACCTCCGCGCTCAGCCGCTGGTGTGTCGTCGTCGCCGGATGGGTGATGATCGATTTCGCATCGCCCAGATTGTTCGAGATGATCACGATCTCCAGCGCGTTCAAAAAACGGAACGCCGCCGCTTTGCCGCCTGCCACGTCGAACGAGATAACCGTGCCGCCGCTGCCGATCTGGTCCATCGCCAACCCGTGCTGCGGGTGCCCCGGCAGGCCGGGATAAAGAACCCGGGTTAGCCGTGCGTCACCCGACAGGGCCTCGGCAATCCCTTGCGCGGCATCGGCCTGGGCGCGCACCCGCAGGTCCATGGTCTCGAGGCCTTTGAGCAGCACCCAGGCCGAAAACGGGCTCAGCGCGCCGCCGGTGTGCTTCATGAACGGCTCGACGGTCTTGCGGATATACTCCTCGCTGCCCAAAACCACACCGCCCAAAACCCGGCCCTGACCGTCGATGTGTTTGGTCGCCGAATAGACCACAACGTCGGCGCCAAGATCGAAGGCGCGCGAAAACACCGGAGTGGCGAAAACGTTGTCGACGACCACGGTTGCCCCTATTTCGTGGGCCAGTTCAGTGACGGCCTTGATGTCGATCACTTCCAGCGCCGGGTTCGACACCGTTTCCAGAAACACCGCCGCAGTACCGGGCCGCAGGGCCGCGCGCCACTGGTCCAGATCGGTGCCATCGACAAAGCTGACCTCGACCCCGAAGCGCGGCAGGATGTCTTCGAGGATGTAAAGGCACGATCCGAACAGCGCCCGCGCCGACACAACGTGATCGCCCGCCTTCAGCATCGACATCAGCGCACCGTTGACCGCAGCCATGCCGCTGGCCGCAGCGAAAGCGGCTTGCGCCCCCTCCAGCCCAGCGATCCGGTCTTCGAACATGGCGACCGTGGGATTGCCATAGCGGGCATAGATGAACTCGTCCGGCCCACATTCCTCGAACCTTGCCTCGGCCGCCTCGGCGCTCGCGTAAACAAAGCCCTGTGTCAAAAAGATCGCCTCGCTGACCTCGCCGTATCCCGACCGCCGCACCCCGCCGTGCACCAGCTTGGTTCGCGCTTTCCAGTTCTCCGCCATCCGTCCTCCTCGCAAGACGCCCGCAACCTCGCGCCCGTCCCGCACAACAAAAAGCCCCCACCGCTCGAGGCGCCGGGGGCAATTTCCCTGACCTCTTTAGCGGAATGTTTTACGTGGCCCGCAATCCGGTGAACAAATCGCCACGGTGGACCCGACCTAGCGCCGTTGCGCGCTTGCGTCAAGCGCCGCATGGGCCGGGGGCGGTGGTCCGAAGGATCGGGCGCGGGACCAAAAACGCCGACGCCAAGTCACAACAAAATGATCTCTCTGACCCGATTGCGGTGCGGAATGCGCCGTTCCCGTCTGTGCTGGCCCTTGCAACCGGCCAAAAGCTTGCAAGTTTAGACTGGGAACAATTCAATCACGAGACTTCAAAAATGGCCGCACCGATTGACCTTTACTACTGGCCCACGCCGAACGGCTGGAAAATCACCATCGCGCTAGAAGAACTTGGGCTGCCTTACACCGTCCACTGGATCGACATCGGCAAAGGCGACCAGTTCGACCCCGAATTTCTGAAGATCGGCCCCAACAACCGGATGCCGGTGATCACCGATCCGGAAGGGCCGGACGGCGCACCCGTCTCGATCTTCGAGTCGGGCGCGATCCTGCAATACCTCGCGCGCAAGACCGGGCGGTTTTACGGGGCGACCGAACGCGACCGAATTACCATCGATCAGTGGCTGTTCTGGCAAGTCGGCGGTCTGGGCCCGATGGCCGGACAGGCGCATCACTTTTTGAAATACGCCCCGTCGATGGAGCCGTCACAGGTGTTGCCTTATGCCCAGGACCGGTACCGAAACGAAACGGCCAGGTTATACAGAGTGCTCGACACCCGCTTGAAAGACCGTGCGTTTGTGGCCGGCGATTTCTTCTCGATCGCAGATATGGCGATCTGGACCTGGGCCAGCCTCTGGGAAGGCCAGCAGCAGTCGCTGGACGAAAAGCCCAACATGCGCGATTGGCTCGACCGGGTCGCGTCCCGGCCCGGGGTTCAGCGCGGGCGCGCCGTGGGTGCCGACCTGCGAGACAGCAAGCAGGAAACCGGCCAGAAACGGGCCTCGCATAACCTTCTCTTTGGACAGACCGGCGAGCGGCGCAAGACCCGCTGACAACGTTCTTTCTTCCTGGCAAAAATATCCCGGGGAGCGCGAGGGGCAGCGCCCCTCGCCCCGGGGAGACGCGCGGCACGCGCGGCGCAAAACCTAACGGCAAACTCAACTTGGCCATCCGACCGCCGTCTATCGCGTCCACCTGTCCGGTCACAAACGACGCCCGGTCCGCGGCCAGCCAGACGATCAGCTCGGCCACGTCCTTGGGCGCGCCGGTAACATGGGGGCAATTTTGTAAAAATTGGCCCGATCGTCCGGACCGCGCAGATAAAGTGCGCCGGTCAAAGATCGACCTCGACGATGCCACCCTCCTCAGCAGCTCGGCTTTGGCAAAGAATTATCGAATGTTCGCGCTGAGCGTTAGACAAAACGAAATCGCGGTGCTCGACTTCGCCCGAGATCAGGCCACACTTGCAAGTCCCGCAAAGGCCGTCCGAGCATTTGACGTCTACGTGAACCCCGTTCCCGTTCAGCACATCGGTCGCGGATCTGTTGGCCGGGACCAGCAGATCGCGTCCGCTTTTGGCCAGCCGCAGGGTAAAATCGTGGTTAACGTATTCCGGCACATCGGGGACCGAAAAATATTCCAGATGCCGCGCCTCGTCCGGGAAACCTGCATCGGCAGCGGCCTCGATGACCGCGTCCATATACCGATCGGGGCCGCAGGTGTAGACGTGCCAGCCATCCTGGTAACCCTTTAGAAATTCACCAAGATTCGCCCGCGTGTATTCGTCCGAGACGTGCAGATGCACGCGGTCGGCCCAAGGCGCATGCGCAAGATCGTCCAGAAACCCGCCCGCCGCCCGCGACGAGGTCGAATAATGCAAATCAAACGCCGCGCCGATGCCATGCAACGCATGCGCCATGGCGATCAGCGGGGTGATCCCGATGCCGCCGCCCATTAGAAACGTCCGCGTGGCGGTCTCGTCCAGCGGGAAATGGTTGATGGGCGGCGAGATGAACACGCGGCGCCCCTCGCGGAAAATCCGGTGCATCAGCGCCGAGCCACCGCGACCCGCAACACCGGGCTGTCGCCATCGTTGGTGTATTCATGCGCCAGCCCCGCCGCCTCGCCCCGCGCCAGGCGGGCTTTGTGTTGGGCAGGCGTCAGCAGCGCCGCATAGGCCGCGATTCCGGCTTCGCGGTCCATCGGGTAGGGATAGGGCCAAGGATGCGGGGCCAGATGGGCGGGATAGACAGCAAGGGTCTGGTCCTGGTATTTCAGGTCGAGATCGCGCTGAAGGTCGCGCGCGTTTACCTTCGCTTTCGCCGGGCCATAGCCGCCGGTTTCGTCCAGTTCGATGTCCCACCACCATTTCTTGACCGGGTTCAGCCCGCCATTGCCAACCATGTCATCGAGCCGCGCCAACGCCGGGGCCAGACGGGGCACGTTCATTGCGGCCCATCTGAACGGGCGCTCGGCCATTAGCCCCTCGAGGTTCCACGGGCAGGTTTTCATGCAGCGCCCGCACATCGCCCCGCCCTTGGTTGTGACCCGATAAGTTGCGCATTTCTGGCTGTCGGATTTCCATATCTCATAGCCGTTGAACATCAGCTTGGGCCCGGCGGTGATCGCGCCTGACGGGCATTCGCGGGCGCATTTGTTACAGGACTCGCAAAAGCTTTGCAGCCCGAAATCAATCGGCTTGTCGTGGGTCATGGGCATGTCGGTGGTCACCACGCCCGATTTCAGGCGGGGGCCAAGAAACGGGTTCAGGATCACCTCGCCGATGCGGCTGACCTCGCCCAGCCCGGAAAGCAGCAAGAGCGGCGGCTGCAGCACTTCGCCGTCCATCACCGTGTGCGCCTTGGCCGAATAACCGAGGTTTCGGATCTGTCGGGCGATCACCCCGCCCAGCAGCGAAAACCGCAGATAAGCGCGCATCGATTGCGCAACGCTGATCCAGTCGTCGCCGCTGGCGCCCTCCATCGTCTCGTAGCCCTGATCGACAATCATCGAAATCGCCTGGTCGTGGGGCGGGTCGATCGGATCGCCCGTCGCATCGTGCGAATACCAGGTCCAGTCCGGGCAGCGGCTGATGCCAACCGCGTCGATGCCCAGCCAATAGGACGAGGCCTTGATTAGATCGGCGTTCTCGGATGGGTCATCGGAGCGCACGCCTTTGGGGTCAGGAGTGCCATCCTGCAACAGCACGAAGGCCCCCAGCATCCGCCGCTGCGCCATCGAAGGCGCGGATTTGCGGACATAATACCCGCCCTTGGCCGCCGACTGACAAGCCGACCCCATGTCCCCGAACTGGGCGCGGGCGAACATGTCCGTGCGCTTGGGCACGCGGGGTTCGTCGATGAATGTGGTCGGCGTGTCGATGCGCTTGAGTTTCTCGAACGGATGCGCGCCCATAGCGTAGTCGCGCCGCGCATAGGGGTCACGGTTCAGCGCGCTTTTGGCGAACCCCTTGCCCAGCCACCACGCCGGACCGTGGGTGGTGAATCGGGGCTGATCCGCCGCCCGTCTCAGCGGCGCATCGGGGGCAAGTGCCAGCGACGTGGTCAGCACCGCCACGCCAAAATCCGCCCCCAAATAGGGGTTGATCAATCGGCCATCTTCCAGGCTCGCCAACCCCGCCGCCACCGTCAGCCGGTTCAAATCAACGTCGGCGCTGGTACCGGTATGGGCCTTGGCCTGAAAGCCTAAAAGCCGGATGTAGTTGGCCAGAACAACGGCGGTCTCGGATGCCCGCAGCATTGCGCGGTGCGCCTGGGCGTCCATGATCCAATCGCTGCCGGGTTCGCTCCGTCGCGGCGCGCGGTGATGTTCGTAGAGAAAGACCACAGCGTGGGCATGCGCGGTGATACCCGCGGGCGGCGCCTCCATCGCGTCGCGCAGTTCGGCCATGATCGTGTCGATGCCCGAGGCCAGCGTTTTGGTCTGGTGCGTTCTCAACTCGTCGGCCAGGCGGTCGATGCCGGCGTTGCGGTAGGGCGTGGCCAGCCGCGCTGCACCCGGCAACGCGCAAACCTCGACCTGCGAAGCATCAGAGAAATACCCGAAAGCCTTCAGATGATCGGTCCGCGCTTGCGGGTCTTCGGGGATCGCCCCGCGCGCCTTGTTGACCAGCCCGTCGCGGATCGCATCCATCATCGCCTGATAGTCGGCCATTGCGTTGACAATCGATGCGGGCGTCTCGGGCCTGCGAAAATCCAGCCGGCGGAACGGCGGCACGGCGCCCAGATCAGGCATCGGCCCGCGCCGCAGCCGCTCCAGCGGATAGGGGCCCATATGCACAGGGCGGTTCTTGTCGGAAAAGTATCTGATCCCCATGCGCGGCCTCCGGGGTAGACCCTAACCAATTTTCCGCAAAAGTGAATTCCGGTCCAGGACGCGCCGCGAAGAAGGATTTTCCGGGCGCTTACGACCCGACCAGTGGCCCAGGACAGTTCAGCGGTTCCGCTGCTGCTTGCAACTCGTAGATCGGCGCCGAGGGTTCCTCGCCCACATATGTCGCGGTTAGTCCTGCGCCGCTTTCGAAAAAATGCCAGCATTGCGGCGAAGTCCAGGTCTCATAGACGAAACAGATCTTGGACCCTTCGGCGTACCAGCGCCCGTGAGAGCATTCGCCGTCGAAAAATTTCCACAGGACGCGACGGTCATTGAGATATTCTTCAGCCCCGTAAGGGTCACCGGTTGATGCGTAGGTCAATGTCTTGCCTGTGGTATAGGCTTGAAACTCTGCCGCGGTCATCGGCGCTTCGGCCTGGGCTATCGCCGGTACGACCAGGACCAACGCCAGCGCCCGATGAATATTGACAGCTATCCCACCCATATCCCTAGGATCGCAAAGATCGCACCCGCGCGCCAGAGCCGGGGCTTTTCATGTCTTCCGGGTCGCTGTAATCAGGCGCAAGATCAACGGGGCAATCGCGCAATATGGCGTTATTTCAAAAACTTCGGGACCGGCTTTTTAGATCTTCCTCGAGGCTGGAAGAGGGTCTTGAAGCGATCGTCGAGGATGGCGGTGTGGTTGACGACGGGGAAGACCCTGGCGAATCTCGCGCACCCGAGGCCAGCGAAACCGCCGCACGCGAACCGGCTGAGGCACCCGAGCCAGACCCGAAGGCGGTGCGTCCACCCGCACCCGAATCCGCCCGGCCGGCTGCCTCGACCGCGCCCAAAAACGGGCCTGTTCCTGACCCCGCTGCGGCGCGACCCGGCGTATTGGGTCGTCTATTGGGCCGCGCGACGTCCGGCGAAAAACGGCGGCTGCTGGACGACGCGATGCTGGAAAACCTCGAAGAGCTGCTGATAACTTCGGACATGGGCGTTGAAACCGCCCTCAAAGTGACCGCGCGTCTGGCCGAGGGCCGCCTTGGCCGCCGCATTTCCGTTCGCGAGATCAAACATTTACTGGCGCAGGAAGTGGCGCGGATTATCGAGCCGGTTGCCCGGCCCATGCCGATATACGCAAAACGCCCGCAGGTGGTTCTGGTTGTCGGGGTTAACGGCTCGGGCAAGACCACGACCATCGGCAAGCTCGCCAGCCAGTTCCGGGCCGCCGGCAAATCGGTGGTGATCGCAGCGGGCGATACGTTTCGCGCCGCCGCCGTTGAACAGCTTCAGATCTGGGGCGACCGGGCCGGGGTTCCGGTGATGACCGCGCCGCAAGGGTCCGACCCGGCGAGCCTGGCCTTCGATGCCATGACCCGGGCCGAGGCCGATGGCGCAGACCTCCTGATGATCGACACCGCCGGACGTTTGCAAAACCGCGCCGATCTGATGGAGGAATTGGCCAAAATCGTGCGCGTGATCCGTAAAAAAGACCCAGACGCGCCGCACAACACGCTGTTGGTGCTCGATGCCACGACCGGGCAGAACGCGCTGAACCAGGTCGAGATTTTCCAAAAGCTCGCCGATGTGACCGGGCTGATAATGACCAAGCTCGACGGCACCGCGCGGGGCGGGGTTCTGGTGGCGCTGGCCGACCGGTTCGGCCTGCCGATCCACGCCATCGGGGTGGGCGAGGCGATCGACGATCTGGCCGCCTTTGACGCGCAAGAGTTCGCCGCCGCGCTGACCGGGGCGGGCGCAGACGATGCTGGCTGATCTTTCCGGCTGGCTGGTCTCGATCGAAGGCACCGGGACCGGCCGGCGGCTGGCGCTGATCCTGGCCATTGCGGCGGCGGCGCTGCATGCGGCCTTTGGCGCGCTTCAAAAGGGCCGCCACGACCCCTGGGTCTCGCGCGCGGCAATCGATGCCTCCTACCTGATTTTCGCCATCCCGCTGGTGGCTTTCGCGGTGCCCTGGCCCGAGCCGGTGCTGTGGCCGATCTTTGCCGGGGTCTGGATCATTCACATCATCTACAAAGTGCTGCAAGCCATGGCCTATTCGCGGGGCGCCTATACGGTGGTTTATCCGGTGGTGCGCGGCACCGGGCCGCTGGCCACGGTGATCGTCGCCGGTTTTGTGTTTGGCGAGCGCTTCGGGCCGGTGCAATGGGCTGGTGTCGCCGCCCTGACGGGCGGCATCTTCGGGCTGGCGGGCTATAACCTGCGCCACGTCAAGATCGACCGCGCCACGCTGGTGCCGGCCCTGTTTTTCGCCGCGATGACAGGGATTTGGGTCGCGGCGTATACTACCTACGACGCATTCGGCATCCGGCTGGCCGCCGATCCGCTGACATTTATCGCCTGGTTCTTCGTCATCGACGGGCTGACCTTTCCGGCCCTGATCGGATTCTGGGCCTGGCGCGGCAAGATAACGCTGCCGCCTATTGGCCCGCTGGCCCTGCGCGGCATGGCCGGGGGGCTGATCGGGCCGTTCAGTTTCGGCTCGATCATGCTGGCGACCCGGCTCGACAAGGTGGGCGAGGCCGCGGTGCTGCGCGAAACTTCCGTCATATTCGCCGCCGCAATAGGCTGGATATTCCTGCGCGAATCTGTAGGGATGCGCCGGTTCGCGCTGATGATCCTGATCGCATTCGGCGCGGTGCTGGTCGAAGCGGGTGGATAGAGGAACGATGACCGACAAAGTGCTGAACCCTGTTGTCAAACAGGTGCTGGAGCTTGGCCCGCCGCTCTTGTTTTTTGCGGCCTATATTTGGATGCGCGACCGGACGTTTACTATCGGCGGCACCGACTACGACGGCTTCATCGTGGCCGCAGCGGTTTTCGTGCCGATCCTTCTGGCCTCGATCGCGCTGCTGTGGAAGCTCACCGGCAGGCTCAGCCGGATGCAGGTATTCACCGCCGTTCTGGTGGTGGTCTTTGGCGGCCTGACAGTCTGGTTCAACGACGAAAAGTTTTTCAAGGTGAAAACCACGATTGTCTACGGGGTCTTTACCGGGATATTGGGACTGGGGCTTTTGCAGGGACGGTCGTATCTGGCCTGGGTGATGTCCGAGTTCCTGTCGATGCGCGACGAGGGCTGGATGATATTGACGCGCCGGTTAACGGCGCTTTTCGCGGCCCTGGCCCTGGGCAACGAACTGGTCTGGCGCACCATGTCGACCGACGCTTGGGTCAAGATCGAAACTTTCGCCTTTCCCGCCGTGCTCTTCGTGTTTCTATGGAGCCAGATCATGATGCTGCAGCGCTATCTGATCGCTGACGAAGACGACGCGCCCACGTCCCCGCCTGATGCCTGACACCGCGCCAGACCCGGCTTAACGGCTTGTTAAGTCGGCGGCGCTATTCCAGCCCGGCCCCGCGCGGGTTATTGCCTCGCGATCCTGAAACAAAAGGATCATCAGGAGGCACGCGCGGGGCACGACCCCCCTGAGAACCGTCCCGAAATTCGGGACAAATGAGTGTTCGAAAACACCTGAAATATTGGTGGCGGCCGCCGGAGCGGTGCCAGTGTTCTGCCGCCGGTTTTCCCGGCGATTGCGATGCGTCGAACAAGCCCCTGCACCCGAGTGAGGGTGGTCTTGGGGGTCTGACACCTGAACCTTTGGCGCAGTTTGGTGGACGCGCCTCGGGCGAAGCTTCGGCGGCGGGTATAGCGCCAGACGCTGATCAAAGCGTAATGCGACCGTTCGCCGGGTGTTGCGTTGCATTGCGCGACCGGCGTGGCTGGTCGCGACCGGTTCACCTTCTGCCCTGTATAGCGACCGGTGCCCCATGCCGTCGCCGACCCGGCCGCCGGCATCGGCCTGACCGACCCCTGGGAGCTTGCGGTCTGGGCCAAGGATCGCCTGCGGGCGCGGTATGCCGGTTGCGGCAGGGGGTCCCGGATCGAGTCCGGGACTGCGGGGCACTTCCTTGAAAAATGGTAAGGGAAGACTGAATTTCATTGTTTCACAAATACTTCGGGGGAGCACGAGAGGGCAGCGCCCCCTCGCTTTGGGCGACGCCAAAGGCGGCGCAATCATTGTGCAAAGTAAAACGGGCGGCTAGAGGTTTGCGGGACCAAGGGGGATCGGCAGGCGGCCATGAACATTCTCTTCATCATGTACGACCAGCTCAGGTTCGATTACCTCAGTTGCGCCGGGCACCCGCATCTGATGACCCCCAATTTCGACCGGGTCGCGGCAATGGGCGTTCGGTTCACCGACGCCTATTGCCAGTCGCCCGTATGTGGGGCCAGCCGGATGTCGTTTTACACCGGGCGCTATGCTTCGAGCCACGGCGCGCAGTGGAACAACTTTCCCCTGCGGGTCGGCGAATGGACCCTTGGCGACTACCTGCGTCGTGTCGGCATGAGCGCCTGGCTGGTCGGCAAAACCCATATGAAGGCTGACGCCGAGGGCATGGCGCGGCTGGGGCTGGCCCCCGACAGCAAAATCGGCGCGCGCCAGGCCGAATGCGGCTTCGACATCTGGCTGCGCGACGACGGGCTTTGGGGCGAAGGGCCGGACGGGTTTTACGACGAGCGGCGCTCGCCCTATAACGAATACCTGAATTCAAAGGGTTACGCGGGCGATAACCCCTGGTCGGTCAATGCCAATGCGGGCATCAAGGACGGCCAGATCGCCAGCGGCTGGATGTTCGAGAACGCCGACCGGCCCGCCAATATCCGCGAAGAAGACAGCGAAACCCCATGGTTGACCGGCGAGGCGATCGCCTTCATCGACCAGGCCAAAGCGCCCTGGTGCGCGCACGTCAGTTATATCAAGCCGCACTGGCCTTATATCGTGCCGGCACCCTATCACGCGCTTTACGGGGCCAACCAAGTGCCCGCGCCGGTGCGCCATTACGCCGAACAGGTGGACCCGCACCCGGTTTATGCGGCGTTTTCAAACGGAAAAATCTCGAAGGCGTTCCACCGCGACGAGGTGCGGACCAAGGTGATCCCGGCATATATGGGGCTGATAAAGCAATGCGACGACCAGTTGGGGCGGCTGTTGGACCATCTTGAGGCCACCGGAGCGATGGCCGACACCATGATCGTGCTCACCTCGGACCACGGCGATTATCTGGGCGATCACTGGATGGGCGAAAAAGACCTGTTTCACGAACCCTCGGTCAAAATCCCGATGATCATCTACGACCCGCGCAGCACAGCCGATGGCACGCGGGGGCAAACCTGCAACGCGTTGGTCAAATCGATCGATCTGGCCGCTACATTCGTCGAGGCGGCAGGCGGCGCGGACTTTGACCATATCATCGAAGGCCGGTCGCTGGCCGCCTGGCTGCGCGGCGAAACTCCAGCGCAGTGGCGCGATTTCGCGATCAGCGAATATGATTACTCGATGACTGCCTATGCGGCCGAGCTGGGCGTGGCGTCGCGCGACGCGCGGCTGTTCATGATCTTCGACGGGCGCTGGAAGATGATGCACGCCGAGGGCGGCTTTCGGCCCATGCTGTTTGACCTCGTGACTGATCCCGACGAGTTTCACGATCTTGTGGCCGACCCGGATTGCACGGGCGAAATTGACAGGCTTTACGGTGGCCTGCGCGCTTGGGGGCTGCGCATGGCGCAGCGCGTGACAATGTCCGAGGCCGATATTTCTGCGGGCAAGGCCCGGTCAGGACGCCGCGGGATATTGCCGTTTCTTTACGACGGGTCCGAGGTGCGCGACGAGTTGACGGCCAAAATCAGGGGACCTGCGGGCGAAGATTACACCCGCGAATAGGCCAAGCTGGGGCGCTGCCCCCTCCGGCCCGAACCGAGGGTCCGGTCCATTCACCCCCAAGTATTTGCGGAAACGATGAATGGCATTAGGCTGGGAAGATGGCCGACCTCGGTGGAGATACCCGCAATGCCCCAGACCCCGCCGTTTCGCGCCGACCACGTCGGAAGCCTGTTGCGGCCCGACCCGATAAAGGTCGCGCGCAAGGCGCATTTCGACGATGGTGCGCTGGATGCCCGGGGACTTGCATCTGCCGAGGACAGCGCGATCCCGGCGCTGATCGCGATGCAGGAAGCGGTCGGCCTGAAAGCGGTCACCGACGGCGAGGCGCGGCGGTCGTTCTGGCATTATGATTTCATCGGCGCCTTGAGCGGGCTTGATCTGGTCGAACGCGACCAGGGGGTGCAATTTGCCGGCATCAAACTCAGGCCCATTTTCCCGACCATCTCGGGGCCTTTGGATTTTCCCGACGATCACCCGATGCTGGATCATTTCCGCTTTGTCGCCCGGCATGCCAAAGTCACGCCGAAAATCTCCATCCCCGGACCCTCGACCTGCCATTTTCGCACTGCGCGCGCCGACATCGCGCCCGAAGATTACGCCGACACCGACCGGCTTTTCGCCGATATCGCGGCCACCTATCGCAAAGCGGTCGCGGCGTTCTACGCGGCCGGCTGCCGGTATCTGCAGATGGACGATATTTTCTTCGCCTATCTTTGCGATCCCAAGCACCGGGCCGACAAGGTGGCCGAGGGCCAGGATCCCGACTGGCTGATCGACCGTTATGCCTGGATGATGCACGAGGCGATCCGCGACCGCCCCGACGACATGCTGATCGCCATGCACCTCTGCCGGGGCAATTTCCGATCAACCCACGCCGCGACCGGGGCCTATGACCCAGCCGCCGATGCGGTCTTCAACAAGACCGGCGTCGATGTGTTTTTCATGGAATACGACACCGAACGCGCCGGGGGTCTGGAACCCCTACGCCTTTTGCCCAAGGGCAAGAAACGGGTTTTGCCGGGGTTTATCACCACCAAGACCGGGGCGCTGGAAGACCTCGACGATCTCAGGCGCAAATTTGACGAGGCGGCCAAATATGCCGATCTCGACCAGCTGGGGATCGCGCCGCAGTGCGGATTTGCCTCAACCGAAGAGGGCAACGCGATCACCGAGGACGACCAGAAGCGCAAACTGGACCTGGTGGTGCGCACGGCGCAGGCAATCTGGGGCGGCGTGTGAGGCGCATCCGCGGGTAGTTGGCAAGGCCGTTTCGATTGGGCTAGCGTGGGACATCCAAGACTTTCTGCGGGGACGCAATTATCATGGCCATCAAGAATTCGATCTTAGTGTCTGATCCAAAACTAATTGAGTGATTTCAGCGAGTTGTGATTCAATCGGATTGATAAGATTCGAGGGAGATCACAATGGCCTGGACTGAAACCACTCGCGCCCGATATGAACGGCATTCGGGACGCTATGCAAGCGATTTAACCGATCAGGAATGGGGTTTGATCGCGCCATTCCTGCCGCCGCCTAAAACAACTGGTCGTCCGCGCAGCACGGCGATGCGCGATGTTCTGGATGCCATTTTGTACATCGCCAGCGCCGGGTGTGCGTGGCGTATGCTGCCCAATGATTTCCCGCCAGTGTCCACCGTGCGCTACTATTTCTATGGCTGGCGCAACGATGGCATCTTTGAAGTGATCAGCCATTTTCTGGTGGCGACGGCGCGCGAGTTTCATGGCAAGAAGCCCGGCCCCACCGCTGGTGTCATTGATAGCCAGACCATAAAAACAACGGAAAGCGGTGGCATTTCGGGCTATGACGCGGGCAAGAAAACCAAGGGCCGCAAGCGCCACATTGTCACCGACACGCTCGGGTTTATGGTTGGGTTGGTCGTGCATAGCGCCGGTATTCAAGACCGTGATGGCGCACCGGAAGTGTTGAAATCCATCCGGTATTCCCATCCAAACTTGCGCCATATCTTTGCGGATGGCGGTTATGCCGGACCAAAGCTGCGCGACGCTCTTGAAGGCATCGGTGACTGGACAATCCAGATCGTCAAGCGCTTCGACACTGCGGAAGGCTTCGAAGTCATTCCCGGAAGATGGGTCGTCGAGCGCACCTTCGCATGGCTCAACCGCTGCCGGCGATTGGCCAAAGATTGGGAAAAATCCATCGCAAGTTCACAGGCATGGATACTCGTTGCACATATCAGAACCCTCACGCGTAAAATTGCAAGGCATTGTAATCATGCGTAGAGTTTTGAATCAGACACTTAGAAACCATAGGCAATACGCCGATTGTCCGGATCCAAAAGCTCGGCCCTAAGCATGTTGAGCTTTTCGTGAAAGTCGAGGCTTTTAATCCAGCCGGTTCAGTCAAGGACCGGTTGGCGCTGGGGGTGATCGAGGCGGCCGAGGCGGATGGATCGCTTCAACCGGGGCAGACGGTGGTCGAGGCCACAAGCGGGAACACTGGCATCGGTCTTGCTATGGTCTGTGCGCAAAAAGGCTATCCGCTGGTGGTGACAATGGCCGAAAATTTCAGCGTCGAGCGGCGCAAGCTGATGCGGTTTCTAGGTGCCAAAGTTGTGCTTACTCCGGCATCGGACAAGGGCACCGGGATGCTGAACAAGGCCGAAGAATTGGCCGCCGAGCACGGCTGGTTTCTGACCCGGCAATTTGAGAACGAAGCCAACGCCGATATGCACAGCCGAACAACAGCCAGGGAGATATTGGCCGATTTTGCTGACGGCGGGCTGGACTATTGGGTGACCGGTGCCGGGACCGGCGGCACGTTAAAGGGCGTGGCGCGTGTTTTAAGAGCCGAAAGCCCGGCGACAAAAGTTGTAGTGGCCGAGCCAGACAACGTGCCGCTTTTGTCCAGTGGAATACCTCAGGAACGCGACGCCGAAGGGCGACCATCCGGCAGCCACCCAACATTTCGCCCGCATTTAATGCAGGGCTGGACCCCTGATTTCATTCCAAAACTTGCCGAAACTGCGCTGGAGGCAGGGGCCGTGGACAGCTTTCAGCCCGTAGGCGGCGATGAAACGATGCAATGTTGCAGCGATCTGGCCACCAAAGTGGGAATTTTCTGCGGCACCACCGGCGGCGCGACCTTTGCGGCGGCCCTGAGGGTCGCCGAGACCGCGCCCGAAGGTTCGCGCATTCTGGCAATGCTGCCTGATACGGGCGAGCGTTACCTGACCACCCCGCTTTTCGCCGAAGTGTCCGAGACGATGACCCAGAAAGAAATCGCCATCTCCAACTCGACCAAGGGATATAGGTTTGGCGGCGGCGGGGCTGTCGTTGTTGAAGAATTGGACGCGGAACCCAAGCCTGAAATCGCGGCGCCGGTTGCCAAGACGCTGTCCGATAAGGATGAACCAGTTGTGATGTACGCGCTGGAATGGTGCGAATTCTGCTGGTCGGTGCGCAACATGTTCGCCGAGGCCGGGATCAGATACCATTCGGTCGATCTGGATTCGTTTGCCTATCAAAAGGATAACCTGGGCGGCGATATCCGCACGGTCCTGCGCAAGATCACCGGCAACCCAACGATCCCGCAAATCCTTGTAGGCGGCCAGCATATCGGCGGTGCGACCGAGACGGTTGACGCCTTCTACGACGGGTCTTTCAAGAGCCTTCTGACTGAAAACAGCGTCGAATTCGATCCTTCGATGACACGCGACGCTTATAGTTTCCTACCGACCTGGCTACATCCCAGATAGGGCGCGGCTATGGCGCTGGTCGGGGTTTTTGGACCCCGTCCTTTAGTCCTGTCCCGACAATCCTTTGAGGATCGGGCAATCGGGGCGGTGATCGCCCGCACACGAGTCGATCAGATGCGACAGCGTCGCGCGCATCGCCTGAAGATCGGCGATTTTGGCGTCGATCCCGGAAAGATGATCCTGGGCGATGGCCCGCACGTCAGCGCTGGCGCGGCTGTCGTCCTCCCAAAGTGCGAGCAGATTGCGGCAGGCATCGATCGGGAACCCGAGCGCCCGGGCGCGGGCCAGAAACGTGAGATTGTGGACGTGGGTCCGGGAAAACGCGCGATAGCCGTTGGTGGTGCGCGCTGGTTCGATGAGTCCGATGTCCTCATAGTAACGAATGGTCTTTGCCGGCAGGCCGGTGTGGCGCGCCGCTTCGGCGATTGAGACGTGGCCGTTCATTGTTGGTCTTCCTTTCCACCCGCCCATCTGAGCCGCAGCGCATTGCCCAGAACCAGAACCGACGAGGCCGCCATGGCCCCCGCCGCCAGCATCGGCGACAAGAGACCAAGCGCTGCCACCGGGATCAGGGCGGCGTTGTAGCCGAAAGCCCAGCCGAGGTTCTGGCGGATGTTGGCCATGGTTTTGCGGCTGATGTCATAGGCGCGCGCAACCCCGACCGGCGATCCGGACATCAACACCACATCTGCGGCCTCAATCGCAACATCGGTGCCGGTGCCCAGGGCAATACCGACCTCGGCCTCGGCCAGCGCCGGGGCGTCGTTGATGCCATCGCCAACAAAGGCCAGGGCGCCGTGGGTGGCACGCAGCTTCTCAAGCGCTGCGACTTTGCCTTCGGGCAGAACCCCTGCCGCGACGTGGTCAATGCTCAACCGTTCGGCAATCGCCTGCGCCGTGGTCGCGTTGTCACCGGTAATCATGGCAATCCTCAAAGCGCCGGCGCGCAGCGCGGCCAGCGCCGCGGGGGTGGTCGGTTTGACCGGATCGGCAACGCCGATCAAGGCGGCGACACGCCCGTCAATGGCGATGAAAACCGGGGTCTTGGCCTCGGCCGCAAGCGTCTCGGCGCGCGCGGCAAGCGCTCCGGGGTCAAGCCGCTCGTGGCGCATCAGACGCTCCGAGCCGATCAGCACCGCGTGCCCTCCGGCCTGTCCGCGAAGTCCGAGACCGGGGATTGCGGTGACCGCTTCGGTCCGGGGCAGCGTCAGATCGCGGTCGCGGGCAGCAGCGACCAGCGCCTGCGCCAGAGGGTGTTCCGAACTGGCCTCGATCGCGGCAGCCAGGGCGAGCGTCGGGTTTGCATCCTGCCCGTCCGCCATTTCCAGATCGGTCATCGCCGGACGCCCCTCGGTCAGGGTTCCGGTCTTGTCAAAAGCCACCACACGGACCGCCGCCAGCCGTTGCAGCGCGTCGCCGCGGCGAAAGAGAACCCCGAGCGAGGCCGCGCGCCCGGTGCCGACGATGATCGACACCGGCGTGGCCAGACCCATGGCGCAGGGACAGGCGATTATCAGCACCGAAACCCCGGCCACCAGCGCCTGGGAAAGCGCCGGTGCCGGCGCCAGGACAAGCCAGCCGAGCACGGTCAGCGCGGCGATCCCGATGACGACGGGCACAAAGACCGACGTCACCCGGTTTACCAGCGCCTCGACCGGCAGGCGCGTGGCTCGGGCGGCCTCGACCATGGCCACGATGCGCGCCAGAACCGTGTCGGCCCCCACGGCGGTGGCGCGGTAGTTCAACGCGCCGGTGCCGTTGACCGTGCCGCCGACGATAACTGTTCCCGGCCCGACCTCGACTGGTGTCGGTTCACCGGTGACCATCGCGGCGTCGACAAAGCTGTGACCGGCAACGACAACGCCGTCAACAGCTACGCGTTCGCCCGGACGCAGACGGATCAGATCGCCGGTTGCAATGTCGCCAACCGGCACTTCGGTTGGGCCATCCGGCCGGTCGACCAGGGCCAGCGGCGGTTGCAGATCAAGAAGTGCTGCGATGGCCTGCCCGGCCCGGCCCTTGGCGCGCGCCTCGAGCCAGCGGCCCAGAAGAATGAGCGTCACGATCACGGCGGCAGATTCGAAATAAACGGCACGGCTGGCCTCGGGCAGCAGGCTCGGCGCGAAAAGCGCGATCGTGGAATAGCCCCAGGCGGCCAGCGTGCCAAGGGCCACCAGCGAGTTCATATCGGGCCGCCGGTGCCAGAGCGCCGGCAAACCGATCACAAAGAACTGACGGCCGGGGATCGCCATGACCAGCGTGGTCAGCACAAACTCCGTGGTCCAGAGCGCAGGCAGACCAAGGATCTGGGCGAGGAAGTGATGCAGTGGCGGGTAAAGATGCCCGCCCATTTCAGCGCTCAGAACCGGAAGCGTGAGCACAGCAGCAAGCACCGTCATCCGGCCCAGATGCGCGGCGTGCAGGGCGGCGTGATCGATGTCATCGGTCCCCGCCAGTTTCGCGTCATAGCCCGCGCCAGCCACGGCCTGGATCAAATCGGCATCCTCGTGCCCGAGCGTCACCACATACGCCGAATTGTCGGCCAGGTTAACGAGGGCACTGAGCGTGCCGGGCAGATCGGTCAGCGATTTTTCAACCCGTCCCACACACGAGGCGCAAGTCATGCCCGTGACCGACAACCGCACGGTACGCCCCCGCGCCGGGTAGCCCGCGACCGCGAGCGCCTCGGCCAGTTCAAAGGCCGAGGCGCTGCCTTCGACATGGGCGGTCTCGGCCGGCAGACTTACCGTCGCCCGCGCGACGCCCGCGACCGCGCCAAGCGCGTTTTCGACCCGCGCGACGCAGGACGCGCAGCTGAGGTTCTGGATGTGAAAGTCAAATCGTTCGGTTCGTGACACTGGCATGGTCCCATTGGGTTCGCTGAACAGATAAGGGTTCTAGTGACTGGAAGGTCAAGAGCGTTCGGTACAGGTTTGGTTCAAAATTATCGACCACCTGCCATAAAAAATCGAACCAATCGCCCTAAATTGGTCGACTCGCGACATAAGATGTCTATTTTGGGCGAGGTGCCGGGGGGCCTGTTGGCATAAATTCCCCGAGAAAACCGGAGGAGCCGTAGGGCATGCATTATTCGGCGCTGAAAATCCTGACGCAGGGATTGACCGGCAACAAGGGCTGGAAACCGGTCTGGCGCGAACCCGATCCCAAGGCCGAGTACGATATCGTTATCATCGGCGCTGGCGGTCACGGGCTGAGCACCGCTTATTACCTGGCCAAGGAATTCGGCGTCACCAATGTGGCGGTGATCGAAAAGGGCTGGCTGGGCTCGGGCAATGTCGGGCGCAACACCACGATCATCCGCTCAAATTATTTGCTGGAAGGCAACCAGCCCTTCTATGAAATGTCGATGAAGTTGTGGGAAGGCCTCGAGCAGGATTTCAACTATAACGCTATGGTCAGCCAGCGCGGCATTCTGAACCTGATCCATTCCGACCCCCAGCGCGACGCTTTTGCCCGGCGCGGCAACACGATGCATATCTCGAACGCCGGTGCGGTTCTGCTGGGACCGGCCGAGATCCGCAAGAAGTGCCCCTATCTGGACTTTGAGAACGCGCGCTTCCCGATCCAGGGGGCGCTATGGCAGCCGCGCGGCGGCACCGTGCGCCACGACGCGGTGGCCTGGGGTTATGCCCGCGGCGCGGATATGCGCGGCGTTGATATTCTGCAGAACTGCGAAGTGACCGGCATCGACATCGAGGACGGCGTGGTAAAGGGCGTGCAGACCGCTAAAGGGCCGATCCGCGCCAAGAAGGTCGCGATGTGCGTGGCCGGATCATCCGGCCGGGTGGCGGCGATGGCGGGCATGCGCCTGCCGATCGAGACCCATGTTTTGCAGGCCTTTGTCACCGAAGGGCTGAAGCCAACCTTGCCAGGCGTCATCACCTTTGGCGCGGGCCACTTTTACGTCAGCCAGTCCGACAAGGGCGGGCTGGTCTTTGGCGGCGACATCGACGGCTACAACACCTATGCGCAGCGCGGCAACCTGCCGGTGGTGGAAGACGTCTGCGAAGGCGGCATGGCCGTAATGCCAATGATCGGGCGCGCGCGGCTGTTGCGGATGTGGGGCGGCGTGATGGACATGTCGATGGACGGCTCGCCCTTCATCGACAGGACCCATATTGACGGGCTCTTTATCAACGCCGGCTGGTGTTACGGTGGCTTCAAGGCGACCCCGGCCAGCGGCTTTTGCTATGCGCATCTGCTGGCCACCGACACGCCGCATGAAAACGCGCGTCACTACCGGCTGGACCGATTCGAACGCGGCGCGATGATCGACGAAAAGGGCCAAGGCGCCCAACCGAACCTGCATTGAGAAGGACAGGATATGCTGATCAACCATCCCCTTCTCGGGCCCCGTGACGCCAGCGAATTCGTGGTGATGGGCGACGCTCAGATGATCGACCGGCCCGACTGGCAGGCCGAGGACACCCATGCGCAGTTTACCGAATATCTCTATCTGCGCGACAACCCGGTCGGTGAACATGCCGAGCTTTGGTATCACGAACAGGGCGACCGGTCGTGGCTGGTGGTGACGCGCAACACCCTGACCCACGAAGTGACCAATGTCGAGATCGCCCGCGATGTGGCGCGCGCCAGGGGGCGGTCGAGATGAGCCAAACCATGCGAATATCCGACGGTTTGATCGACCGGAGCCAGACTTTGAACTTCACGTTCAACGGCAAGCGACTGCAGGGGCACCCCGGCGACACGCTGGCCTCGGCGCTCTTGGCCAACGGGCAGCGGTTTGTGGGCCGGTCGTTCAAATACCACCGCCCGCGCGGCATTTTCACCGCCGGATCGGAAGAGCCGAACGGTATGGTCGAGCTCAGGGCCGGTGCGGCGCAGGAGCCCAACACCAAGGCCACCGTCACCGAGCTGTTTGAGGGTCTGGAGGCTCGCTCGCAGAACCATCGCGGGTCGCTGGAATACGATCTGATGGGGGCCAATGACCTGTTGGCACCGTTTCTTTCCGCCGGGTTCTATTACAAGACATTCATGTGGCCACGCGCGTTCTGGGAAAAGGTTTACGAGCCTTTCATCCGGGCGTCAGCGGGTCTGGGCCGGCTGAGCATGCAACCCGACCCCGACCTCTATGACCACGGTTTTCTGCATTGCGACGTGCTGGTGGTGGGCGCCGGACCGACGGGGCTGTCGGCGGCGCTGGCAGCGGGCTGTGCGGGTGCGCGGGTTATTCTGGCCGACGAAGATTTCCGCCCGGGCGGGCGTTTGCTGTCGGAGACGCACGCGATCAACGACGCGCCGGGATCGGCCTGGGCCGGTGCGGCAGCGGCCGAACTGGCCTCGATGCCGAATGTGCGGGTGATGAGCCGGACCACCGTTTACGGCGTCTTCGACCACGGGGTTCACGGCGCGCTGGAACGCAAAACTGACCATCTGGCAACAAGCAGCGGCAAGCCGCGCCAGGTACTGTGGCGCATCTATGCCAAACGCTCGGTTTTGGCGGCGGGTGCCACCGAACGGTCGATCGCTTTTCGCAACAACGACCGGCCCGGTATCATGATGGCGGGCGCGGTGCGCGCCTATGTCAACCGCTGGGGCGTGGCCCCGGGCAAGCGCGTTGCGGTCTTTACCAACAACGACAACGGCTGGCGCACCGCTACCGACCTCAAAGCGCAGGGCGTTGATATTGCCGCCGTGATCGACAGCCGCCACGGCATAACCCACAGCCTGGACGGGGCCGCAGTGATCACCGGATCGGTGGTGACCGGCACCAGCGGTCGCAAGGGGCTGACCAGCATCACGGTCGAGGGCGGCACCGCTATTGCCGCCGATTGTCTGGCGATTGCGGGCGGCTGGAACCCCAATGTGCATCTGACCTGCCACCAGCGCGGGCGGCCCATATGGCGCGACGACATCGCGGCTTTCGTGCCGGGCGGCGAGCTGCCGCCGGGGATGATCGTGGCGGGGGCGGCCAACGGCGATATGACTTTGGCCGCCACGCTGACGGCGGGCCGCGATGCCGCCAATGCCATTGTCAGCGATCTGGGGCGCAAGCCCGCTGCCGCCGACAGCCTGAAAGCCGAGGACGAAGCATCGGCGATCACCGCCCTTTGGCATGTGCCGGGCAAGGGCCGCGCCTGGGTCGATCTGCAGAACGACGTGACCGCCAAGGACATCAAACAGTCGCAGACCGAAGGCTTCCGGTCGGTGGAATTGCTCAAGCGATATACAACGCTCGGCATGGCCACCGACCAGGGCAAGACCGCTAACGTGCTGGGCCTGGCGGTTCTGGCCGAGGCGGCGGGCAAGACCATCGCCGAGACCGGCACGACAATATTCCGCCCGCCCTACACCGGGGTCGCCATCGGTGCCTTCGCGGGCCGGGCGCGCGGCAAAGACTTCCGCCCCTTCCGCCTGACCCCCAGTCACGCCTGGGCCGAAGCCCAGGGTGCGACTTTTGTTGAGACCGGCACGTGGCTGCGGTCGCAGTGGTTTGCGCGGGCCGGCGAGCAAGGCTGGCGCGACAGCGTTGACCGCGAGGTCGAGATGACGCGGGCCTCGGTTGGCATCTGCGATGTGTCCACATTGGGCAAGATCGACATTCAGGGGCGGGATGCGGCTGAATTCATCAACAAAATCTACGCCAACGGCTTTGCCAAGCTGGCCGTGGGCAAGGTGCGCTATGGCCTAATGCTGCGCGAAGACGGCGTCTGTTACGACGACGGCACCACGGCGCGGATGTCCGAGAACCACTTTGTCATGACCACGACTACGGCCAACGCGGTGGTGGTGTTTCGGAACATGGAGTTCGCGCGCCAGTGTCTGTGGCCCGATCTTGATGTGCATCTGATCTCGATCACCGACGGCTGGGCCCAGTTCGCAGTGGCCGGGCCCAACGCGCGCAACCTGCTGCGCAAGGTGGCCGACGCCGAGCATGACATGTCAAACGAAGCCTTCCCGTTCATGGCCTGCGGCGAAATTTCGGTCTGCGGCGGCACGCGCGCGCGGCTCTTTCGGATCTCGTTCTCGGGCGAGCTGGCTTATGAAATCGCGGTGCCCACCCGGTTCGGCGACGGGCTGATCCGGGCGCTGATGGCGGCGGGCGAGGAGTTTGACGCGGTGCCTTACGGGACCGAGGCACTGGGCGTCATGCGGATCGAAAAGGGCCACGCGGCGGGCAACGAGCTGACCGGGCAAACCAGCGCTCTGAACCTCGGGCTGGGCCGGATGGTGTCGAAGGCCAAGGATTCGATCGGCTCGACCCTGTCCGAGCGCGACGGCATGAACACCGACAACGAGCTGATGCTGGTGGGCTTCCGCCCCACTGACCTTGCCGTGCCGCTTCATGCAGGCGCGCATTTCTTTACCAAGGGGGACGAGCCGAGCATGGCCACCGATCAGGGCTGGATGACCTCGGTCGCCTATAGCCCGAGCCTGGGCCATTCGATCGGGCTGGGCTATCTCAAACGCGGCGATGCGCGCAAGGGCGAGGTGGTGCGCGCTTACGATCCCCTGCGCAAGCGGGACTACGAGGTCGAGGTTGTCTCGGCCCATTTCATTGACCCGGATGGGGAGCGCCTTCGTGCCTGATATGACATTGACAGCCCGATCCGCGCTTGGCGGTTTTGATAAAACCACTGGCGGCGTACGCATAGCCGAAGTGCCCGATCTGGCCATCGTGTCGCTTGCGGTGCCGCAGGGCGACGAGGCGGCGGCGACGGAGGCTTTGACCAAGGCTTACGGCGTGGCGGTGCCTGCTGTGGGGCGCTACGTGACCTCGACTGACGGCAAGGTACGGGTGATGGGCACGGCGCCCGATCAGCTGTTCGTGCTCTTTGAGCATGCCGCGCCCGACGCCCGTGCGGTGGTTCACGCGGCGACCGGGGCGGCGTTTTATTCGACCGATCAGACCGATGTGTGGTGTTGCCTTGAGATTTCGGGGACAAGCGTGCGCGAAGTTCTGGCGCGGATCTGCCCGCTCGATCTGCACCCGGGTGTTTTCGGGGCGGACAGTGCCGAGCGAACCAGCATGGAACATATGGGCGCGATGATCATACGGGTGGGCGACGATGCCTTCTGGCTCATGTCGGCGCGATCCTCGGCAAAGTCGTTCCTGCACGCGGTCGAGACCTCGATCGACTATGTGACCTGACCGCCCGCGAGTGTGGCCTTAAGTCTGGTTTTGACGTCGGTGCCAGGCTTGATGCCTGCCTGGGCCGCTGGATTGGTAGAAGACCATCCGGTTCTGAGAAGGGTATTCCCAATGATGATGATCATCATACTTCCGGGAAATACTCCGGGGGAGCGCGAGGGGGCAGCGCCCCCTCGCTGCCCGAGCGGCGCTTGAAACGCGCCGCCAAACGTTTGAACCGTCTAGCGCTGCTCCGTCTCCCAATTCGGATGCCGCCACGGCGCGTCGTTGAGCGGCGCAAGCATCCCGCGACCCAGTATGTGGTCGGCGGCTTTTTCGCCGACCATGATCGAGGGGCCGTTGAGGTTGCCGTTGGTGATGCGGGGAAAGATCGAGGCGTCGGCGCAGCGGAGGTTATCGACGCCGATCACCCGGGTTTCGGGATCGACGACGGCCATCGGGTTGGTGGCCGCGCCCATCCGGCAGGTGCCGCAGGGGTGAAAGGCGCTTTCCGCGTGGTCGCGGATGAAATCATCAAGGGCGTCATCGGACCGGGCCGCCGCGCCGGGCTGAATTTCCGCGCCCGCGAAGGGCGCGAATGCGGGGGCGGCAAAGATTTCGCGGGTCAGGCGGATGCAGATGCGAAAATCGTCCCAATCCGCGGCGTGCGACATATAGTTGAAGACGATCTTCGGGGCAGTGGCGGGGTCGGGCGAGGCTAGGCTGACCGCGCCGCGCGATCTGGACCGCATCGGCCCGACGTGGGCCTGAAACCCATGGCCCCGGACCGCCGCCTTTCCGTCGTAGCGCACCGCAATGGGCAGGAAGTGGAACTGGATATCAGGGTAATCGACGCCCGCCCGCGACCGGACAAAGCCGCCGTTTTCGAACTGGTTCGAGGCCCCGGGCCCCGAGCGGGTGAACAGCCAGCGCGCGCCGACGTAAGCCTTGCCGACCAGGCTCCAGTATTTGTAGAGGCTGACCGGCTGGCGCGAGGCCATCTGGATGTAGGTTTCCAGATGGTCTTGCAGGTTCGCCCCGACGCCCGCGCGGTCGGCGAGGGTCGCGATGCCGTGGCCCTGCAGATGCGCCGCCGGTCCGATGCCCGAAAGCATTAGAAGCTTGGGCGAGTTGATGGCGCCGGCGCTCAGGACGACCTCGCGTCCTGCATGCAGCGTCCGACCCCCGGCCAGGGTGACGCCGGTGGCGCGGCCGTCTTCGATGATGATGCGTTCCACAAGGCCCCGGA
The DNA here is from genome assembly GCA_965247915.1 of Paracoccaceae bacterium. Lineage (GTDB taxonomy): Bacteria > Pseudomonadota > Alphaproteobacteria > Rhodobacterales > Rhodobacteraceae > JAKZRT01. The sequence continues at coordinate 3,513,963 of OZ252048.1, read as the reverse complement.
CCAGCCGCACCCGGCCGGTTTTCTGCGCAGGCCGCAGATAGGCGCGCGCGGCGGACCAGCGCTGGCCCTTGTGGATGGTCTGGTCGAGGGGGCCGAGGCCTTCCTGTTGGTGGCCGTTATAGTCAGGCGTGACGGGATAGCCGATCTCGCGACCGGCCTCGACAAAGGCGCGGGTCAGGGGGTTCAGGCGCGGGCCGCGCGTGACGTGCAGCGGGCCAGAGGCGCCGCGCCAGGACGGATCACCGCCCTGCCCGCCCGGATCCCAGTTTTCCAGGCGCTTGTAATAGGGCAGCACGTCGGCAAAGGACCATCCGGCGGCCCCTGCCTCGGCCCAATGGTCGAAGTCGCTGGCGTGGCCGCGTACATAGACCATGCCGTTGATCGACGACGATCCGCCCACTACTTTGCCGCGCGGGCAGACCAGGCGACGACCGCCTAAGTGTGGTTCGGGTTCAGTGACATAGCCCCAGTCGTAGCGCGACATGCTCATCACGTAACTCATGGCGGCGGGCATCTGGATCAGCGGACCGGCATCCGAGCCGCCGTGTTCAACCACGCACACCGAATGACCCGCCTCGGCCAGTCGAAAAGTGATGGCCGAACCCGCCGAACCGGCCCCGACGACGACATACTCGGTGCTGCCGGTCATGCAAGCGGTCTTTTTGCGCGTCTTTTCATCCGTCCCACCGGTGGTCAACGCGGCGAGGCAATCGAAATATCACGCTTTGGTCAATCGAAAAATGGGCTGTCCAGGCGCGGATTGCTCTGCGGATCAGCGGTCAAGATCATCGTCGATATAGGTTTGAACGATCTGCAAAAAATCCGCTTCGGCGCTGAACCCGAGCGCCAGCGCCCGCTCCGGCGCGAAATCGCGCGGCCAGCCGCCGACAATGTCCATGATCGCCGGGTCGGGTTGCGGCTTGATTAGCGCAACAACGTCGTTGCCCGCGACCGCGCGCAGGGCTTCGATCTGTTCGGCCACGGTGCAGGACACCCCCGGCAGGTTCAGGACCCGCCGCCCGTCGAGCGCTCCGGTGTCCAGCGTCGCCGCGTGGGTCAGAAACCGCGCCGCCGAGCGCGGCGAAGCGTGCCAGTGGCGCACGGTATCTGGCACCGGAAGGATTGCCTTCTGCCCAATGAGCGGCTCGCGGATGATGCCGGAGAAGAACGACGAGGCGGCAAGGTTGGCCTTGCCGGGACGCACGCAGATGGTCGGCAGCCGCAGGGAAAGCCCGTCGAGGAAGCCCTTGCGGGCCATGTCGGCGACCATCAGCTCGACACAGGCTTTTTGCGCGCCATAGCTGGTTTGCGGGGCGGTCAGGAAATCGTCACCGATCCGGTCGGGAAAGGGCGGGCCGAAGACCGCGATGGACGAGGTGAAAACTAGCCGGGGCACGTAGGCACGTTTGCTTTTCAGGTGCTCGGCGCGCAGCGCTGCCAATATATTCCAGCTGCCGCCATGGTTAACTGACCAGCCAAGGTCAAAGTTGGTTTCCGCCTCGCCCGAAACGACCGAGGCGAGCAGATAGATCACATCGGCCTTCAGCCCCGCCAGCAGGGGGCCGGTTGTGGCGTCGGCGAGGTTGGCGGTGATCCGGCTGGCGGCGGGCGCGCCGCCCTCGGGGAAGGCCATGTCGGCCAGAATGACCTCGGGCGCGGGGTCGCCGCCGAGCCCATCCCGGGCGACGCGGTGCGCCAGTTTCTGGCCCACCATGCCGCCGCCGCCGATGATCAGGACCCGCATGTCAGAGCGCCTTCCCCCCGAGACCGTTCAGATCGAGAAGTTCGAGATAGAGCGCGGAATGGTCAAGCTCGGACCCGCCAAGCTGGGTGCACAGCCGGTCGAACCGCGCCCGCAGGTTTTCGGTAATCGGCAAGTGCAGGCCAAGACCCTCCGCCTCGGCCAGGGCGTTGGTAAGGTCTTTGAGGTGCGTCCGCGCGAAGCCGCCCGGGGAAAAGTTGCTGTCGGTCATGCGGGCACCGTGCGCTTGCAGGACCGGGCTGTCGGCAAAACCGCCCTTGAGCGCATCGCGCACCGCGTCCGGGTCGCCGCCGCCCTTGCCGATTAAAAGCATGGCCTCGGCCACCGCGCCGATGGTGATGCCCACAATCGCCTGATTGGCCAGTTTGGCCAGCTGACCAGAGCCGGTCGGGCCGACGTGAACCGCGCGGCCCATGGCGGCGAGCACCGGCTGGACGGCAGCGAAGGTCGCAGCATCGCCGCCCGCCATGATCGCCAATGTCCCGGTCGCGGCGCCTTTAGTGCCGCCCGAGACCGGGGCGTCGATGTGCCCGTGGCCGAGCGCGGCCAGATTTTCGGCCTGGGCGCGCGCCTCGCCAGGTTGCGCCGAACCCATATCGACCCAGATGGCGCGGTCCGACAGCGCCGCCAGCACACCTGCGTCGCCGATCACCGCGCCGGTCGCGACACCGTCGGCGAGCATCGAAATGACCACCGCTGCTCCGGAGACCGCTTCGGCGGCATCACTACAGACCCGCGCGCCGTCGTCGGCCAGCGCCGCCGCCTTGGCGGCGGTCCGGTTCCAGACCGCGACCGAATGCCCGGTGCCGAGCAGGTTCCGCACCATCGGCGCGCCCATCAGGCCGGTGCCCAGAAACGCAATGTTGGCCATGGTTCCCCCGTTGCAACCGCACAATGTGCGACCTGCGCGCTGTCCGGTCAAATCTAAAGCAAGACGGCAGGCCACGGAAGCCGCGCAAAAGCAGCGGACCTTGCACCCTTGCGAGCCGCGCGCTACGCCGTTGCAAGCGCCAACGCGATGAACTTGCGGAATGGGCTGTTTGACGGGGGAAAGCGCTTTATGGGCAAGAGGTTAGCAGGCAAGCGCGTGCTGGTCACGGCAGCAGGTCAGGGCATTGGCCGCGCCTCGGCAATGGCGATGGCGGCTGAAGGCGCGCAAGTTTTCGCCACCGATGTTAACGAGACCACCCTGAACGACCTTGCGGCGGACCACCCGACCGGGATTGAGGTCTTTCACCTTGACGTGCGCGATGACGCCAGCGTCGCCGAGGGGGTCGAACGGGCCCGGCCGGACGTTCTGTTCAACTGCGCGGGCTTTGTTCACGACGGCACGATACTGGGCGCCAAAGACGATGACTGGGACCTTGCCATGGACCTCAACGTGCGGTCGATGTTTCGCACCATCCGCGCCGCTCTGCCGGGGATGCTGGAGCGCGGGGCCGGGTCGATCATCAACATGGCGTCCGCCGTTTCGTCGATCATCGGCGCGCCGAACCGATTCATCTATGGCACCACCAAGGCCGCCGTGATCGGGCTGACCAAATCGGTGGCGGTCGATTACATCACCCAAGGCATTCGCTGCAACGCCATCTGCCCCGGCACTGTCGACAGCCCGTCGCTGCACGACCGGTTGCGGGCGACGGGCGAATATGAGGCAGCGATGAAGGCCTTTATTGCGCGCCAGCCGATGGGGCGCATCGCGCGCGCCGACGAGATCGCGGCCCTTGTGGTTTATCTGGCCTCGGATGAAAGTGCCTTCACCACCGCCCAGACCCATGTGATCGACGGCGGCTGGTCGGCGTAAGGAAGCCCATGCCCAAGCGTAAACCCGAAGCATTGCGGTCGCGTCTCTGGTTCAACAACCCCGACGATGTCGAGATGACGGCGGTCTATCTGGAACGCTATCTGAATTACGGGCTGACCCTGGACGAGCTGCGGACCGGCCAGAAGCCAATCATCGGCATCGCCCAGACCGGCAGCGATCTGTCGCCCTGCAACCGGCACCACCTGGAGCTGGCCAAACGGGTGCGCGACGGCGTGACATCGGCGGGCGGCACGGTGATGGAGTTTCCCGTGCATCCGATTCAGGAAACCGGCAAGCGGCCCACAGCGATGCTGGACCGCAATCTGGCCTATCTGGGACTGGTCGAAACTTTGGCGGGGTATCCGCTGGACGGCGTGGTTTTGATGATCGGCTGCGACAAGACTACGCCGGCGCTGTTGATGGCGGCGGCGACGGTCAATATACCCGCAATTGCCCTGAGCGTCGGCCCGATGCTGAACGGCTGGTTCAAAGGCCAGCGCACCGGGTCGGGCACGATTGTCTGGCAGGCCCGCGAAATGCACGCGCGCGGCGAGATCGACGACGAGGAGATGGTCGAGCTGATCGCCGCCTCGGCACCGTCGACCGGGTTTTGCAACACCATGGGCACGGCGAGCACGATGAATTCGCTGGCCGAGGTTTTAGGGATGCAATTGCCGGGGTCAGCCGCCATTCCAGCGCCCTATCGCGAGCGCGGCCAGATGGCCTATCGGACGGGCCAGCGGATCGCCGATATGGTCTGGGACGACCTGCGGCCAGCGGCGATCATGACCCGCGCGGCGTTCGAGAACGCCATCGTCGTCAACTCGGCTATCGGCGGATCGACCAATGCGCCGATCCATTTGAACAGCATCGCGCGTCATCTGGGCGTGCTGCTGGAAAACGCGGATTGGCAGGACATCGGATTTCGCGTCCCGCACATCGTGAACCTGCAGCCATCGGGCGAATACCTGGGCGAGGATTTCCACCGCGCGGGCGGGGTTCCGGCGGTGGTGGGCGAGTTGATGCGGGCCGGTGCCCTGCCCCATCCCGACGCGCGCACGGTCAACGGGCGGTCGATCGGCGAGAACTGCAAAGGCGTCGCGATTGCCAATACCGACGTGATCCGGTCTTTTGACAAGCCGTTGAAAAAGAACGCCGGTTTTCAGAACCTGAGCGGCAATCTCTTTGACAGCGCGATCCTGAAAACCAGCGGAATTTCCGATGCATTCCGGGCAAGGTACCTGTCGAACCCGGACGACCTCAACGCCTTTGAAGGCCGCGCGATTGTCTTTGATGGCCCCGAAATATTCAACGCCACGATCGACGACCCGGCCCTTAAGGTCGATGCGAACTGCATCCTGATAATGCGCGGCGCCGGGCCGATCGGGTACCCCGGCGGGGCCGAGGTGGTGAACATGCGGGCCCCCGATTATCTGCTGAAAGCAGGTGTCGGCGAATTGCCCTGCATCGGCGACGGTCGGCAGTCGGGCACATCGCGCAGCCCGTCAATTCTGAACGCCTCGCCCGAGGCCGCCGATGGCGGCGGTCTGGCGCTGGTTCAAAGCGGCGACATTGTGCGGGTGGACCTGAACGACGGCACGGTGAACATGGCGGTGCCCGATGATGAAATTGACCGGCGGCGCACAGCCCTTGCGGCGGTGGGCGGATACCGTGTGCCCGAAAGCCAAACGCCCTGGCAGCAATATTTCCGCGAGATGGTGCAGCCGTTCAGCAAAGGCATGGTGCTGCGCGACGCACCGAATTATCGCGATGTCGGCTACAAGCACCAGCCGCGCAACAATCACTAGGGGATACCTGCATGAAACTACTGCGTTTTGGTGACGCGGGCCTTGAGAAACCCGGAATGCTGGACGGCGACGGCAATATCCGTGATCTGTCGGGGCATGTGGACGATATCGCCGGGGACGCGCTCGGCGACGCTGGCCTGGACCGGCTGCGCGCGCTCGACCCCACAAGCCTGCCGATAATCCGGGGAAATTCGCGGCTGGGTCCCTGCGTCGGCGGCATCGGCAAATTCATGTGCATCGGGCTCAATTACTCCGATCACGCGAAAGAAACCGGCAATCCGATCCCCGATCATCCGATCCTCTTTATGAAGGCCAATTCGGCCGTCGTCGGACCGAATGACGATGTGCGCATCCCGCGCGGATCGCGGCACACGGATTGGGAAGTCGAGCTTGGCGTTGTGATCGGCAAAGCCGCCAAATATGTCACGCAGGACGCGGCGCTCGATCATGTTGCGGGCTATTGTATTGTCAACGATGTTTCCGAACGCAAGTTTCAGGGCCATCTGTCGGGCCAATGGACCAAAGGCAAAAGCTGTGACACCTTCGGTCCGACCGGCCCCTGGCTGGTCACCCGCGACGAAGTGCCGGACCCGCAGAACCTGGACATGTGGTTGGATGTCAGCGGCACGCGGCGTCAGACCGGCAACACGCGCACCATGATCTTTGGCGTGGCCGAGATCATCGAACACCTCAGCCAGCTATTCACCCTGCATCCGGGCGATGTGATCTCGACCGGCACCCCGCCCGGCGTCGGGTCGGGCATCAAGCCCAAACCGGTCTTCCTGCGCGCTGGCGACCGGATGGAGCTGTGGATCGAAGGGCTGGGCCAGCAGGTGCAGACCCTGCGCGACGATGACTGACGACACCGGCACCAAGCCGGTTTTGCTGACCACCAGGGAACTATCAGCGCGGATGATCGGGCGTCTTAAGGCGACCTGGAGGGTTATTTATTTCGAGGACTTCGAGGATCCCGACAGCGTACCGAAAGATCACGGCGATCGGGTGACCGGGCTTTTGCCGCCGGGTCACATGCGCATCGACGGCGCTTTGATGGATCGCCTGCCCAACCTCAAGGTAATCTCGGCCTATGGGGTTGGCTACGATGCTATTGATGCCGAGGCGGCAGCGGCGCGGGGTATTTTCGTCGCCCACACACCTGGTGTTTTGAACGACGAGGTGGCGAATACCACGATCCTGTTGTTGCTGGCGGTTTACCGGGATGTGATCAATCAGGACGCCTATCTGCGATCCGGTCAATGGGCCGCAGGAGGGCCTGCGCCACTGACCCGATCGATCGCAGGTGACACGGTCGGCATTCTGGGCATGGGCAGGATCGGGCAGGCAATTGCCGAAAAGCTGGGCGTTTTCGGGGTCGATATTATTTATCACGCGCGCGGTCCCAGGGACGTGCCGTTCGAATATTGCCCCGAACTTGTCGACTTGGCGACCCGGTCGGACGTGCTGATCGTGATTACCCCGGGCGGCGCGGCCACCGACAAGCTGGTGAACAGAAGCGTGCTGGATGCCCTGGGACCGCGAGGCACGTTGATCAACATCGCGCGCGGGTCCGTCGTCGACGAAGCGGCGCTGATCGGCGCCCTGGCCGAGGGGCGCTTGGGTGCCGCAGGCCTTGACGTGTTTGTGGACGAACCAAACGTGCCGCCCGCACTGGTGGCGATGAAGAACGTGGTGGTTTTGCCCCATGTCGGCTCGGCAACCATGGAAACCCGTGCGGCCATGGGCGATCTGGCCTGTGACAACCTCGACGCTTGGCTGGCCACCGGACGCCCGCTGCGACCGGTGCCGGAATGCGCCGAATTGTAAGGCCGAATTCCTGTCCCGCCGCTCGCAAAAACGTGAGTGCGTTTCTGCACATATCACTGGGAATCAGACCAATTTTTTGCACGGATTCCCATATCCCGGTGGATTCGCGCCGGTGGTGCGATAATTTCAGCCAAGGGTGCTTGCAATTTTCGGGCCTTGTCCTTCTTTTTGAAGGACGGGATCCGACCTTGCCGCTCATTGCGGCGCGTATTGATCGGTCGCACCCGTCCCCGTGGGACGCCGATAATTGCGCCCCGGAAGACCGAAGAAGGAGAAGCGGTATGCCTACCGGTACCGTCAAGTGGTTCAACACCGCAAAAGGTTACGGATTTATTGCCCCCGATGACGGCGGCAAGGATGTTTTTGTTCATATCTCGGCCGTGGAACGTGCCGGTCTGACCGGCCTCAGCGACGACCAAAAGGTCAGCTATGAGGTCGCCGAAGGCCGCGATGGCCGGTCCATGGCCGGCGAGCTTCAGGCGCTCTGAGACTTCGGCTTCCCGGCCTGGCACTTGCAAAACGCCAGTACTCTGGCGGCGGCGTTTGGCGCGCGTTTCGGTGCCGTTGCACATTGGCAACCCACAATGTCGAGATTGGAGCGGGCGGCGGGAATCGAACCCGCGTCATCAGCTTGGAAGGCAAGCGTGCAATTCCAAGACAATTTATAATAAACAAATACTTGACGGATACTAACTAGCTTTTTTATAGGTTATCTGTCAGAAAATATTTTTGGAGCGGGCGGCGGGAATCGAACCCGCGTCATTAGCTTGGAAGGCTAAGGTCTTACCACTACACAACGCCCGCTCAGCAGAATGGTCACTATTTCACAGCGGAATTGGGGTCAACAGCATAGTTTGTGAATAACAGCTGTCGGCCGAGGCTGTGTGGAAACGGCTGACTGTGGGCGGTCAATTGGGGGAACGGTGGGTCTGAGGACAGATTGGCGCGTTTTTGTCAATCGGCATTGAATGTTGACCCCCTATCGGCGCCCAAAAATGACCCCCCTTTTGTGCTGAGCTGGCCCGTTGCTGCGTAGTCTCCATATAACGCAGCGGCGGCGGGCCAGCGTGGTTTCGGTTAAGGATCAGGCTCTGTTTTTGAAACGCCAGCTTTCGTTTCCAGTTTCGACGATGTCACAGTGATGCGTGAGGCGGTCGAGCAGTGCGTGTCCGTCGTCATATAAAATGGGACATCAGAGCGGTTTGAGTTTTGGAGGCTCTGGTTCGTTTGTGTGATTGATTATGCCGCGAGTTTTTGATGTTGCAAGCGGCGTTGTCGGATTGTCAGTTTCTTGATCTTTTCCCTTTCTCTGATGATGGCCTTGCCGCGCCCGAAGTAGACGTCGGCGGGTGTGACGTTGTTCAGGCTCTCGTGGTAGCGCTGGTTGTTGTAGTAATCGACGAAGGCCCCGATCTGGCGTTTAAGATCGCCGGGCAGATAGTAGTTTTCCAGCAAAACCCGGTTCTTCATCGTCTGATGCCAGCGCTCGATCTTCCCCTGGGTTTGCGGATGGAACGGCGCACCGCGAACATGGTCCATCTGTCGATCCTCGAGCCATTCGGCCAGGTCGCCAGAGATGTAGCAAGAGCCGTTATCGCTCAGCAGACGGGGCTTGTGTCTCACAACCGCCTGATCACAACCTGACGCCGCCAGGGCCAGCTCAATCGTCGCCGCCACGTCCTCGGCCCGCATGTTTGTGCAGAGCTTCCAGGCGATGATGTAGCGGCTGTAATCGTCCAGGATCGTGCTGAGATAATACCAACCCCAGCCAATGATCCTGAAGTAGGTGAAGTCGGTTTGCCACATCTGGTTGATAGCGGTGGTTTTGTCCGTGAACTCGTCGGCAGCTTTGATCACAACATAGTCGGGCGCGGTGATCAGATCAGCTTCCTTCAGAAAGCGGTAAACCGATGATTCAGAGATAAAATACTGCTTCTCATCGGTATACTTTACCGCCAGTTCCCGGGTCGTCAGCGCCTCGTGCTCCAGTGCAAATTCAATCAGATCGTCTCGCCGATCTTGGGGAATGCGGTTCCAGACCGACTTTGGGCAGGGTGAGCGATCCGCCAGGGCGTCAAAGCCGCCTTCGACATAGCGGTCATACCATCGGTAGAATGTGGTGCGCGGAATGCCCAGCATATCCAAGGTTTGCTTCGCAGGGGCCGTGTTGCATCAATCACCGGACAAGCGCGGAGTACCCTTACCCGTGAAAATGGTCAGCCAACTGACTCAAACCTGGCACAGCCAAGTTCGGTCATTCTGTTAAGAGCCCGCACACCGATCTGTGCCTCAGTTTTCTGATTTTCGAACCGCCGCGATCTCAGTTTCGGCCCGATCACACTTTTCCAACGACCAATTTGTGCTTCCGCGCGACTGCGCTGATTGTAGCCGCTTCTGACTTGCCATGCCAGTCGGCCGTACGTCTGTATCTGGGCGATGTGCTGGTCGCGGAGGGATGGATCATCGCGCGATTTCAGGGCGAGAACGGCGTTTTTTGGCGGTGGAATGATGACCTCGACTGCATCGCCAAAACGCGCCGTGAGCAGATTTCTGGTCGGGGTGCCGTCATAGACCCCATCCGCCAGAAATTGCGAAACCGGCCCGTCGAACTGATCCAGAAGCCCGGGCAAGGCCGTGCTATCGCCGACGTGGTCCAGCGTCAGATCCGAGCAGATGATCTCGCCGGTTGTGAGGTCCAGGCCGAGGTGTAGCTTTCTCCACGATTTGCGTTTGGCCTTTGTTTCATGCTTGACCTGCAGCCACTCGCCCTCGCCAAAGATCTTCAATCCAGTACTGTCCATGGTCAGATGGATCGGCTCGGTTCTGTCGACCCGAGGCTTTGCAGGCAATCTCAAGCCGAGCCCGCGGCGCGACAGTGTTGAGAAATCCGGCACCGGAATGTCTACTTTCCAATTCTTAGGGTCAGAGCCACCGGCTTCCAGCCGGTCTGCTTCAGCTAAATTCTGATGAGCCTTCCCCCTGATTTTGGCTCGCCCTTGGGTGAAAGCCAAAATCAGGGGGAAGGCTCATGGCCTATTGTACTGGTAGTCATACCAAATTTTATCACCGATATCATATCGTTTGGGTTACGAAGTATCGGTTCAAGGTTTTGCACGGCGATATGCGGGTGCGCTTGCGTGAAATCATCCGCCAGACCTGCAGTGAAATGGGCGTGCGGATCGAGAAGGGCGTCCTGTCGAACGATCACGTTCATATGTTCGTGTCGATCCCACCGCACCTGGCGCTGTCGACGGTGATGCAGCGGATCAAGGGGCGCTCATCCCGCAAAATCCAGATGGAGTTCCCGGACCTGCGCAAACGATACTGGGGCAGGCGGTTTTGGGCCCGTGGATATTTCTCGACCACATCAGGCAATGTGACTGACGATGTCATACTTCAGTATCTGGAGCTTCACTCCAAACGGAAACCTACCGGCATCAGCCGGTAGTGGTTCTCTGATTGCGGCTTTGTCAAGGGAGGGGTCGCTTTGTCCATTCGGGGTCATGGTTCTCTCCGAGGTCGCGCGTGTTGCCCGCCTCATAATGGCGTCCGGGGCTGATTGTCTCAAAATGTTTAGTTCGGGGTCACAACATTAAACGTTTGTCCCAACGACTACCACGAGATCAATCTGCCTCCGTCCCGAAGGACATTGCTCCCAGCCTTCCTCAGGCGGGATTTCGTGTCATATACTGATTAGGCAAAGGCCTCCTTTTTCCATTCAAATTCAGTTCCGTCTTTCCAGATAGTCAGCATCAGAACAGCCAGTTTTCGGGCTGTGGCGACGGCGGCCTTTTTAAAGCCCTTACGTCCGACCAGCCTCACGGCCCATGATTTCAGAGCGGAAAATCGTTTTACTTGGTGGATCAGACATCCCGCAGACTCGTACAGCAGGCTGCGCATTTGCACGTCCCCGCATTTCGAGATGCGGCCTGAATAATCCATTTCACCGGACTGGTATCGTCGGGGTGTAAGACCAAGGAATGCTCCGACATCAGCGGATTTTCGGAATCGGCTGGCATCATCAACCAGGGCAATGAAGCTGAGCGAGACCATCGGGCCAACGCCTGGGATCGTCATCAGGCGGCGCGCTAACGGACTCTCTTTCGCAATCGCTCTTACTTCGTTTTCAAGAGCATGGGCGGCAGTGCACAGCGTCTCATGCGACGTGATAAACCCGTCTGCAATCAACGCCAGAACCGGGTCAATCTCGCCTGCGGCAGCCAGCTGGTCACGGAAGCCCTGACGCAACCGGCCTTGGCCAATCCCTGTCATGCGTATGCCCCAGGTCTTGAGAACGCCCCGAATATGGCCCTCCAGATCCTTGCGTAGTCGGATCAATCGTTCCCGTGCTCCAATCAGGGTGCGCAACCTGTCGGCAGTTTCGCTCCTGACGTGTACGGCGGTGAACCAACCCGTGCGTGCCAGATTGGCCAGCCCTTCAGCATCGGCCCGGTCAGATTTGTTGAGCTTTGCTGACAGCGCCTTATGTGCTCTGCGCGCGTCAATGCAGGTAACCGGCAGGCTCAGCTTCACCAACCCTCGCTGCAGCCAGATCGAAAGCTGGCCACTTTCATGCACAATACGTTCAGGGGTGATCTGTTGCTTCGCCAGAAAGCTGGCAACCGCCTCGGGTTCGGTGAGTACAGTTCCGCGCACCAAAACTGCGCCATCCACGTCAACAACACAAATCGAAATCTCTTTGAGTGATACATCAAGTCCGGCATACTGTTTCATGGTCGTTCTCCTCTACGGCTGTTCATGTGAGGCTGGTGATACCAGACCTCGTTCGCCGTCGGAGAGCGACCGCCGCAATCACACCATGTTTAGTCCCATCAGCCGAGCGATGCTGCGCATCAGCCCTTGGGTCTGGCGCAGCGGTAGTTTGTAAATCGTACGCAGAGTCAGGCAGGTCTCGATCGAAATGTTCGAATATTTCGGCTGACCTCCCGGAGTCGTCCGGCGCGGCGCTCGCCATTGTTTCAGCGTATCGTCAGTGACCCAGATGGTCAGATCGCCACGACGCCGCAGGATTTCGGTGTACTCCGCCCAATTTGTCACCCGATATCGTTTCTTCGGAAACTTGTGGCGACGAGCAGCGTTGAATTTATGCGGCATTCAAGTGTCCAGATCAGAGGTGGAGCACCCGATTACCAGAACTACCTGTGTTCGTGCAACAACGTCCTTAGATTGCGCCAAATACTGTCCAACGGTTGGGGAGTAGCTCAGTTATGATAATGCGCTGGCCGAGTGTATTATTGGCTTATTCAAAACTGAGGTTATTAACCACATCGGACCGTGGCGTTCCATGGGTCAACTTGAGTGGGCAACGCTTAAATGGGTTGATTGGTTCAACAATGAACGCTTGCTCGAACCCATCGGATACATCACACCAGCCGAAGCGGAGGAAGCCTACAATGCAAACTTAAAAATGCTTGATAAAGTCGCTTAACATTTGAACAAAACGCCCTCCAGTAAACTAGGGGCGGTTCAATCCTCTGTACCGCGTTTTCACTATCTAGTCCATATTCGACTTTGTTGGCCGCATCTATAGAAACCTGCTCCGCTTCTATCTAATCCGCGGCGCCGCTACTCAGCATTGGGCTGGAAAAGCCCCGTCGCGTTCGAACGAAAGGTGGCTTAAACGAGCACCGGGGGCGGCACGAAAGCGGGACAGGACCAAAAATGAACTCCGTTCTAACGAGACCAAACATCTCCATGCAGTCACAACGGGTGAGTTTGAGCTGGAGCTGTCCTTCCCCCCTAAAACTGGGCCACTACACTGGCTGCGAGAGGGGGACGTCGGATGGCTCGGAAACGGCACTCAGACGAAGATATACTGAAGCTTCTGCGTGAGATTGAGGTGAAGCTTGCGGATGGCAGCGATGTTCAATCGGCGTGCCGCGGTGTCGGCGTTAGCGACGCCACTTACTACAATTGGCGCAAGCGGTTTGGCGGGATGGGAAGGTCCCGGTTGTCTGAGCTTCGGGGCCTGGAGAAAGAGAACGTAAGGCTCAAGAGGATCGTCGCTGAGTTGGAACTCGACAAGTTAATCCTTAAGTCCAGATTCCTCCGATCAAGCTGATGCGGCGAGGTCAGATGAATCAAACTTTCGAGCGCCTCTACCGGGCAAATTGCCGAGTGCCCGAGCTTAATCTGGGTGATATCAAGGCGATGCTCGCGGCATTGTCAGTTGGTGAGCGACGGGTAGCAGACCTGATTGACAGACACGGCGCAGAGACTTTTCTGCATGCGCAAAGTGACCTTGTGGAGTACGGGCGCGAGAAGGCGCGCGCGGTGCAGCGGCGGATCCCGGATGGGACCTATGTATTCTGGGACTATATGGACGACGATTATGCAACGCCCGTGCCGATCCGCATCCGGTGCGCAATGACGGTTGATGACGGTCAAATCCATCTTGATTTCACCGGTTCTGATCCACAGGTCGTCGCGGCCTACAATGTCCCAACTGGCGGAATACGTCATCCGTGGCTGACTCTGAAACTGATGCACTTGATCGGCAGTTACGATCACACCGTACCGCTGAACTACGGGCTCTTTGAGAACATGAGCGTCTTTGTTCCGAAGGGTACGGTTCTCAATCCCGAATTTCCTGCCGCTGTCGGCGTCCGGCATGCAACGGCCATCCGTATCAATGACGCGGTTGTGGGCGCGATTGCAACCGCCGTGCCTGGGTTGATCCCGGCGCCGAGCTGCGGAACCGTCGTTCCGACGGTCGTGGCCGAACAGGATGAGAAAACCGGAACTCGCTCGGTCATGGTAATTCAGTCTCTGGTCGGCGGGACAGGCGGGCGCTAGGGCGCCGACGGCGTTGACGGGCGGGATTCCGGGCTTGCCAATCTGTACAATACACCGCTGGAACGGTCAGAAGCTGACGCACATATCGTGATCGAAGTCTATGGGCTGCGCCCTGATAGCGGCGGACCGGGCCGGTGGCGTGGCGGCACCGGGCTTGAAATGCGATTCCGCATCTTGCGCCCTGGCACTGCGATCCTCGGGCGTGGACTTGAGCGTTTCGTTTTTCGCCCTTGGGGTGTGGCAGGCGGCAATGCAGGCGCAGTTTGCCGCGTGAAACTGAGCCGCGGGCAAGAACCTGAACGCGATTTAGGCAAGCTCGACATGTTCGTTGCAGAAAAAGACGATCGGATCACAATCTTGACGGCCGGGGGTGGCGGTTTTGGCGATCCATTCGCCCGTGATCTTGAGGCGGTGCAGCGCGATGTTATCGCCGGATTTGTGACCGAAACCGCTGCGGCCCGCAACTACGGGGTGGCCCTGGCGGACGGCGAGATCGAGGTTGCGGCGACCGAGGAGTTGCGCGCCGGTCGATCCGCACCGCCCGAATTTGGATTTGGGCCAGAGCGCCTGGCTTGGGAGCAGGTCTTCGAAGATGCGCGCATGTGCGAGCTTTCGCGACGGTTATTGAAACTTCCCGCCACGATCCGTGCGCAAACCCGGAGGCGGATCATGGAATCCGTCGCGCCCAACCTGAAATATATCCGCAAGACCGGATTGGTGCCGGTGATGGCCGAGCTTAACGCGATGCGCTCCCGCCTTGACGCCGAAATCGAGAACTTGCCCAGCTAGGGCTCCGACGGTTTAGGCGCCCAATTCCGCCAATTTTGCGGTTTGGCGTTCGACGAGCGTCGCGACTTCGGCAATCGTGGCTTGCGACAGAGAGGGTCCCGGCTTGCGCACTTTCGGATGCGCAATTGCCCCGCGCAGTGCCAGCGTGTGCTTGCGGATCGCCTGGCCAATGCCGGGCTGGCTTTCGTAGCGCACCAGCGGCAAGTAAGCGTCAAAGATGTTCCGCGCCCGGGTTTCGTCTCCGGCCTTCATTGCGGCGATCACTTCGGTCATCATCTCGGGGTAGGCAAAGCCCGTCATCGCCCCGTCGGCACCGCGCAGCATTTCTTCCAGCAGGAACAGTCCGCCATTGCCGCACAGAATCGAGATACGGCGCGCGCCGGCATCCGATGCGGCGCGCACAGCGGATATCTTCTCCAGTCCCGGCCAGTCCTCGTGCTTCAGCATCACGCAAGTTGGGCAATCCTCGACAATCTGAAGGATTACTTTTTCGGGCACCACGACGCCAGTTGCCAGCGGATAGTCCTGTAGCACGAACGGCGCCGCGCCCACGGCTTCGGCAACGTTATGGTAATAGCTTACAATTTGATCGTCGGTCTGCAGAGTATGCGGCGGGGCAACCATGACACCAGCGGCACCTTCGGCCATCGACTCATCAGCCAGCGCCTTCATTGGGGCAAAGCCGACCGCCGTGACGCCGACGACGACCGGCAGGCTCGTCCGCGCGACAACGCGCTTGACGACTGCGACAGATTCGGTGGCCGAGAGTTTACCGGCCTCGCCCATCATACCTAAGATTGTCAGGCCGGTCGCGCCCTTTTCGGTGTAGAATTCGACCATTCTGTCGACGCTGTCGAGGTCTAGCGCGCCATCCGGGAGGAAGGGCGTGGCGGCGATAGTGAAGACGCCACTAGCGGTTTCGTCCAACATGTCAAACTCCTTTCCGCCCGCCGCTGACGGACTGTAGTCAATATTTTCACCCTTTACTTCGGGCTAATGGCCGCCGTCCACTGAAAGAACCTGACCTGTTATCCAGGACGCCTGCTCGCTGGCTAGGAAGACAACGGCTGACGAAATATCTTGCGGTGTGCCGAGCCTGCGCATTGCGATGCCATTTACAAGCCGGTCCTGTTCTTCCTTTCCTAGCGCTTCCCATTGCCTCTCGGTCGTCGGATTGGAGCGGACAAATCCTGGCGCCACACAGTTCACGGTGATGCCGAATTGGCCCAATTCGTGCCCGAGCTGCCGGACGAGGCCGATCTGACCAGCCTTGGCGCTCGCATATGCCTGGATGCCGGTGAGGCTGACGTCCAGCCCGGCCCGGCTGGAGATGGCCATAATCCTCCCCCAGCCATTTGCTTTCATCGACGGCGCAACAGCGCGGACGACAAAAAAAACGGCTGTCTGATTAACCGACGCAATGGCATCCCAATCCTCGGGCGAAACACTCTCCACCGGGCGGCCGACTTGGCCCCGCACGCCACCGGCAACGTGAACAACGACATCAAACGGCCCGGATTCCGCGACAAAAAACAAAACCGCCGCGGCGTCGGTCACGTCGAGTGCGGCGCATTCAATGCCATCGCGAACGAGTACGGACAGTGCGGTTTCGTCAATGTCGACCGCGGTGACCAAGCCCCCAGAATCAGCAATCGCCTCGCATATGCCTCGGCCTATCCCCTGCCCCGCGCCGGTCACCAGCGCTCGACGGTCCTTCAGCGAAATTTTCATGGACGCCGCTCTTCTTCGAAAGCCGCCTGCAACGCGTCCAATGTGTCAAGCGACAGTGGCCGTGTCCCAGCTTCGATGTCTTGGATCAATGCGATCAGGCGGCGAGTAAGCGGCATTTCGAGGCCCAGATCCGCGCCGATTTTGACAGGCAACGTCAACTGCGGATCCACTTCTGTCTTGGGTTTCCTGACGGCCAGATCGCGCCATATCCCGGAATGAGATTTTGCCGATTTCCGATTATGAGCAACCATCGCGTCGAAAGACGCGATTGTTTCATCGTGCAATGGAGCCGCACTGAAAGCCGCAGGAAAATAGCCGTTGAATCCCAATGGCTCAATATATTGCGCGTCGGCCAAAGAGGTCAGTTCGCCGGCAAGCGCGGCCAACACCGGCCTATACTTCTCGATCGCCAATACATCCGCGATGCTGTCATCGGTAAGCGCCGTCGCAAATAGCAACGCACCATAGCCGAGTTTCCCCCACAGGTATCCCCAAATGTTGGTGGTCGTGATCGCGTCAGCGTCGAATAATTTTAAAAGCCGGTGTGTCTCAGCCAACCGGACCGTGTCGGACCCGTCTAACTCTCCCACAACCACAGCGCCTCTGCCGCCGAATAGAACGCGGCCCGGAGCCAGATAATCGGCGCCGAAATTTATGAAAGCGCCGATTGTTCGCTCGTGACCGACGACATCAGCGATGATCAACTCGTTGAGCCCGTTCTGAAGCGACAGCACATGCCCATCGGCCGCGAGATGTTTGGTCAGGCGTGCCGTGGCGTCGGCTGTGTGTTGCGCTTTGGTGCAAAGCCAGATTGCAGGATAAGCGCCGACCAAGTTGTCTGGCAGGGCCGCCTGTGCCGAAACGTTGAATTTTTCAATCGGCCCTTCGATGGAAAGGCCCGAACCGTTGATACTGTCGACATGATCTGAATCGACATCGACGAACAGAACCTCGACACCTTCGCGGATCAGATATGCGCCGATTGTTCCTCCAATGGCGCCGGCGCCCCAAATGATGATGGGGGAAGTATTTTCGGTCACGACCAGGGACCTTCAAGAAGGTCTTGCGTTTCGGCCACAGCGACCTGCCAAAGTTCCAACATCACCGCATTAGGTTTCTGATAGACGCCCCCAAAGACCCCGTCTCCGAGGTAGTCGCGGACGGCTTTTGGGTCCATCACACGCATTCGTTCAAAATCAATCATTGGTTTTTGCTCGTTCGACATTGCTGCGTCATTTAGCCGGCATTCTCCATTTGGCTTGCCTCCCGTGAGGCTAAAGCAACCGAAGGCGACTTTCCAAGCGATTTCTGCCTCCGATCCGCGTGTGGTGCTGCGTGCCGGCCGGATAGCACGACCAAACAGGCCGATCCGACCGCTTAAGGCGTCTCTCGACGCGTTTTCGGACACACCTTTCCTGTCACCAGCGTTGGATTTAGCCGATCTGGGCGGGTTTCTGGTCATGTGCACCCTGTTGCGGCAGGCGGATCGCGCAGCCCGTTGATCAGGCCAAGAATCCCGGCGAACACTTGCCGCGGCAGTGCCGCCTCAGCCATCTGGAAGATGGCGTAGCGGCCATGGCGCACCAGCCGCGTACCGGTCTTGATCAGCCGTTCGCGCAAAGAGGTCAGTGACCATGTCTCGATCTCGCTGGGCGTCGCCAGCGTGCGCAGGAAGTTCGCCAGATTGTAGGCGAGGGCATGAAGCTGTAGCCGGACGGCGTTGGCGGCAAAGCGCATGCAGGAAAGCCGCGTCCATTTGAGCGCGTACTTGCCCTCCTTGATGTGCTGCTCGGCTGTGCCCCGGCCGTTGTAGAACGCCAGCACCCGCTCATTGGGCAGGCTGCGATTGGTGACGATGAAGCCGACGCGCGGGAACAACTCGCCCGGATGGAACTCGACCTTGGACACCACCCGGCGCGGCTTCACCCAGCTTCCCGCCTGATACTGGAAGCTGGTGTAGGTGCGGATCACCGTGTGCGACGGCCGACCCGGTCTGCGCCGCAGCAGCCAGGAAATCCGCTCATAGAGCTTGCTGTTGCCCTTGATCCGGATGGCGTAACCCCAGCCCTCGGCCTCCAGGAGATCGAACAGCGTAGGGATGGCAAAGGCGGCGTCACCTCGGAAATAGCGCCGGGTGATCGAGGGTCGCGTGTCGCTCGAATATCTTGCCAGCACCGGGCGCAGCACATCCTCCCAGCCATCGGCGCTGTGGACATTGCCGGGACGCAGCGCACATCGCTCCAGATCGCCGAACTGGTTGAACACGAACAGTGGGTGCAGGCACTTGGATTGGAAATGCCCGTTCCACATTGCACCTTCCTGATCGCCATGCACAGGGCTCTCGGAGCTGTCCATATCCAGCGTGATGCTCTTCGGCGGCCTCCGGTCATGCACCGCGTCGATCCAGCGGCCGGGCAGATCAGCGAGGGCGGCGAGGTTCTCCGGTCGGGTCAGCATCTTCGTCTCGAACCGACCCATGGCGCTGGCCGACGCCGCACCCCGCTTCACCGCACGTCCACCGATGAGTTGGCGCATCACCGGATCACGGCACACAGGTCGGTCGGCGTCGTTGACGTCCCCATAGCCGGCAAGGCGTGGGAAAACCGATTGGCGCAGAAGGCCGGCGAGATTGTGGCGGCCATTCCGGCCAGTGCGCGGATCGGTGACCAGCCCCGCCGCCATGTCCGTCAGCCCGAGGGCGTCGTCCAACTCGCGGTGGAGCAATAGCCCGCCGTCCGAACTGATCGACGATCCACGGAACGCGACCTTGACCGAGCAGTCGAATTGGAACCGAAGAGGGCTTGTTTGTACTTCACCCGTCGCGTTCGCTCGCAAATTCCCGCTCCAACCCGGTTAACTCATTGTATAATCGAGTATATCACGCTTCTGCGGGTGAAGAAACGGGCATCCATCTGGGGAATGCGGGTTAAGGAAAGCTTGGACTACCTAAAGCCCAGGGCCTGACGACCCGGGAGCTTCGTCAGGTCGTCACGCACACGCGCCAGAAGCTCGCGACGTCCGAGCGACGGACGTGCCGGGTGATTGGTCTGGCGCGAAGCTCCCTGCAGTATCAGCCGAGCCAAAGAGATGACGATGCACTACGTTTGGCTCTGATCCGCCTGGCCAAGCAATACGGTCGGTACGGCTATCGTAAGATTGCAGAACTCCTACGCATCGAAGGCTGGCGGGTCAATCACAAGAAGGTGGAACGTCTCTGGCGTGAGGAAGGACTTCAACTGCCGCAGCGGCACAAGAAACGCAGACGGCTCTATCACAAAGACAGCTCAATCATTCGACTGCGGCCAACCCATCCAAACCACATCTGGAGCGTCGATTTCGTTCACGACAAGCTCAGCAATGGTCGCAGCTATAAGATGTTGACTGTTCTGGACGAGTACACCCGGCAAGCTCTTGCCGTCACGGTCCGCACCAGGATGGGCGCCGACGATGTTCTCGAGGCGCTCTACCCGCTTCTCCTGCGTCACGGCACCCCTGAACACATCCGCTCCGACGGCATTGTCACGTTAACGCCGTGCCGTAGCCACGGCGTTAACGTGACAATGCCCGGCGCGGCCATCACCAGCGACACCCTACCCCGGCAGGTGACGCCGGCCGACCTCGAAGCGGGCAACCTCCTCTACACTCCGCCGGAGAACGCGCACGGCGAACCTTTCGCGACGTTCGGGTTCAAGGTCAGTGACGGCGAGAGCGACAGCGTGGTGGCGTACGCCATGGCCATTAAAGTGGTGCGGGTGTATTCGGTGCGCTTCGGCGCCGCGGCCTATGCGGTCGAAGAGGGCGGCGATCCGGTCAGGGTGACGGTGACGCTGAGCAAGCAAGCGGCCGAGGATCTGGAGATCCCGATCACGGTGACCCCGCGGGGCCGGACCGTGGCGGCCGACTATACGGTTACGGTTCCGGATCCGGATGTCTTGGATCCTGCGACCGGGACCGTCACGCTCAAATTCGAGGAGATGGGCGACACCACCAGGAGCTTCACCATCGAGGCCACGGAAGAGGCCCAACAAGACGACAATTTCCATGACGTGAGGGTGGCGCTGAGATTCGGGACGCTGCCCGCGAACGTGGCGAAAGGCGCGCCGGCCGCGGCCACGCTGACCATCGTCGACGCTGAAGGCGCCGTGGTCCAGGCGCGCTTCGGGCGCCTGAACGCCGAGATCCTCTCCAAACACGCGCTGACCATCGCCGATGTCACCAACCGGGCGATCGGCGCGCGCATGGACGAGGCGTGCGGCAAACAGGCGGCCGCCTACACGCTGGCCGGGGGATCGACACTCTATGACACGCTGCGATCCAACGCTCAGGCCATCGAGGGCGGTACGCTCACCCTCGACGACGTGCTGGCGGGCTCGTCCTTCCGGCTGCCGCTCGCGGCGGCGGCCAATGACGGCATGGCACCCGGCGCCGGCGGGCCTGTGGTGTGGGGCCGTGGCGAGCGGCACACGCTCGAAAGCACGGAGTCCGCCCTTGCCTGGGACGGCACGGTGCTGACCGGCCAGATCGGCATCGATGGTTGTCTGCGCGACGATCTCCTGACCGGGCTCGCGCTGTCGCGCTCAGTCGGTGAATTCGACTATACCGCCGCGACCGGGCCGGTGCCGGTGAGCGGCGACTATAAGAGCCGCATGACCAGCGTGCATCCCTATCTCGGCTGGACCTCACCGCAGGGTCTCGGTCTCTGGGCGACGCTGGGCTACGGCCAGGGCGAGATCGGGATCGACGACGAGCAGGCCGGCCGGCAGACGAGCGATACCAGCTTGAAGACCGCGGCAATGGGCGCGAGCGGTCCCTTGATGACCGATGAATCGCTGATCGCGGGCGGCACGATGGCGCTCGAGCTCCGGAGCGAGGCCTCGTGGGCGCAGGTCGAGGTCGAGGGCGACGACGGCCTGATCGCGCAGCAGACGGTGAATGCCTGGCGGCTTCGGCTGGCGCTGGAGGGCAGCCACAAATGGGCGCTGGCCTCGGGCGGGTCCCTGACGCCGTCGCTGGAGCTGGGTCTGCGCCATGACGGGGGCGACGGGATCACCGGCACCGGCATCGAGATCGGCGGAAGCTTGCGTTATCGGGATCCGGCCGCGGGCCTGACGATCGAGGGCAACGGCCGGGTGCTGGCGGGGCAGGACGATTACCGGGAATGGGGCCTCGGCGGCTCGCTCCGCCTCGACCCGGGTGCCGAAGGGCGGGGACTGTCGTTCAGCCTCTTCCCGACCTGGGGCGAGATATCGAGCGGGGTGGATCGGCTGTGGGATCAGGACGTCGCCAAACTGGCGACCGACGATGGGGCGGCCAATGACAACGTCCCGCAGATGCGGCTGGACAGCGAGCTTGGCTATGGCTTCAGCACACTCGGCGGGCACGGGCTGCTGACGCCCTATGGCGGGTTCTCGCTGGCCGGCGAAGGGTCGCGACGTTACCGGATCGGTATTCGCTTCGAGATCGCGCCCGCGTTCGACCTGAGCTTCGAGGGCGCGCGGCGCGAGCCGGCCAACGACGACGCCGCGGAGCACGGCGTGATGCTGCGCATGCAGGCAAGCTGGTAGGGCCGAGGCGGAAACCGGTCGCGCGGCGGACGCTGCCGCGGCCGGCGAAATGCTCCCCATTGCCGGACCCGGGTGGTACGACACGAGGAGCGGCGGTCCGACGGGTTGTCGAAAGGGTGCTCCCTGTATGATGATCACGGACCGGGGACCACTGGCGAGGTCCGCGGCCGGCGAAGAGTAGAGCTTGACCACAAGCAGACGAGAAGTAACCGTCCGGCCTGACCGCTCTGCCGCGCCGTGGAGGGGTCGGATAGTGTCCACCACGGATAGTGGACACTACGGGGTTTGGGGTGGCGCGTCGAACGAAGCGGCTTTGGACAGACGACGAGAAGCGGTCGATCTGTTTTCAGACGGTGGCGCCGGGCGTATCGGTCGCGCAGGTCGCGCGCCGGTATGCCGCAGGTCGCGCGCCGGTATGCGATGAATGCGAATCTGATCTTCAAATGGCTGCATGACCCTCGCTTTGCGCCCGACCCGGAACTGGCAACGGCGGGTGTGCCATGTTTTCTTCCGGTTGAGATCGTGGATCAGGCCTTGGATAAGGATGAACCGCCTGTCGTTGAAGCTGGCGTTGCCAAGGGCACGATCGAGATCGAGCATGCTGGTGGACACCGGCTCCGGATCAGCGGTGCCTACGATCCCGGGGCGTTGGCACATCTGATCCGTGTCCTGTCCGGATGATCCCTGTTCCGTCCAGCACCAAGGTCTGGCTGGCGGCTGGAGTGACGGACATGCGCCGGGGTTTTGCCACGCTGGCTGCCCAGGCAGAGCAGACCCTGAAACAGAACCCGTTCACCGGCAATATGTTCGTGTTTCGAGGGCGACGGGCTTCCGAAGGACGTTGTTGCACGAACACAGGTAGTTCTGGTAATCGGGTGCTCCACCTCTGATCTGGACACTTGAATGCCGCATAAATTCAACGCTGCTCGTCGCCACAAGTTTCCGAAGAAACGATATCGGGTGACAAATTGGGCGGAGTACACCGAAATCCTGCGGCGTCGTGGCGATCTGACCATCTGGGTCACTGACGATACGCTGAAACAATGGCGAGCGCCGCGCCGGACGACTCCGGGAGGTCAGCCGAAATATTCGAACATTTCGATCGAGACCTGCCTGACTCTGCGTACGATTTACAAACTACCGCTGCGCCAGACCCAAGGGCTGATGCGCAGCATCGCTCGGCTGATGGGAGTAGACATTCCGGTGCCGGATTTCTCAACACTGTCGCGCCGCGGGCTCGGCTTGAGATTGCCTGCAAAGCCTCGGGTCGACAGAACCGAGCCGATCCATCTGACCATGGACAGTACTGGATTGAAGATCTTTGGCGAGGGCGAGTGGCTGCAGGTCAAGCATGAAACAAAGGCCAAACGCAAATCGTGGAGAAAGCTACACCTCGGCCTGGACCTCACAACCGGCGAGATCATCTGCTCGGATCTGACGCTGGACCACGTCGGCGATAGCACGGCCTTGCCCGGGCTTCTGGATCAGTTCGACGGGCCGGTTTCGCGATTTCTGGCGGATGGGGCCTATGACGGCACCCCGACCAGAAATCTGCTCACGGCGCGTTTTGGCGATGCAGTCGAGGTCATCATTCCACCGCCAAAAAACGCCGTTCTCGCCCTGAAATCGCGCGATGATCCATCCCTCCGCGACCAGCACATCGCCCAGATACAGACGTACGGCCGACTGGCATGGCAAGTCAGAAGCGGCTACAATCAGCGCAGTCGCGCGGAAGCACAAATTGGTCGTTGGAAAAGTGTGATCGGGCCGAAACTGAGATCGCGGCGGTTCGAAAATCAGAAAACTGAGGCACAGATCGGTGTGCGGGCTCTTAACAGAATGACCGAACTTGGCTGTGCCAGATTTGAGTCAGTTGGCTGACCATTTTCACGGGTAAGGGTACTCCGCGCTTGTCCGGTGATTGATGCAACACGGCCGTCTCGACCGTACCGTCACCGCAATAAAATAGCGCGTGCTGCGTAGGCTTTTTGCCCTTAAGGACACTGGTGAGGCTTGGGAGCTTATTCGCGGCGGAGCCGACCAAACGCGCACGGCGCATGAGAAGAGCTGTCAGCTGCGGCGACATCTCGTTCGATTTTGCGCTTTGCCGGCGTGCTACGATGCGGCCGATCTGTTCGGAAAGATCGACGAACTCTTCGGCTTCGCTTGGCGTGAACTCTACAAGGTGCGGATAGTAGTTGTAGGGCGTTAAGACCTTGTCTTTTATGGCTTCTTGCAGCGTGTAGGTTGAAACGATGTCGCCATAGAATTCGTTTAACCGTTCATTTCGTTCTTCATCCAGATAATGCTGCGGGGTCGCAGAAAGGCCGATGCGATAGCGCGCATGGGTCGGCAGGAACCCCTCATAGGCCTTTGAGGTATGGTGGTGGCACTCGTCGCCGATCCAAAGCAGCCGGTTGCCTCTGATCTTTGAGAGGCATTCCTGAAATTCAGGGCTCTTGAGCGTTCTGTTGACAACAACAATGGCGGCAAAACTTCTGCTACCCATCGTTAATTCGTGAACGACATTCCGAAGCTTGTCTTCCCAATGTGCTCGCGAGACGTAGCACTTGACCGGATAGACGTTGAATGTCGAAAGGATGTCTGCCCACTGGTCGGCCAGGTTCTGATACGGCGCAGCGATAACAACAGCGAGCCCTTCTATTTCTTCGGACATTTTGACGATTGCATGAATGGCCGTGATCGTCTTGCCCGCACCCGTGGCTAGGTCAAAGGTCCCCTGAAAATCGCCCACGGCCTTCCAGGCATTAAGCGTTTTTACTTGGTGCGGCTTCATTTTGAAGGGCTGGCCGTTGATTGTGGCAGGCTCCTTGGGCTTTCCGGATACCGTGCTAACGGTCGTGCCGGTCTTTGCCCTGATCCTTGCGGCAATTGCGGCTTCGATTTCCGGATCGGGGGTATATTCGAGCGCCCGCGCGACTGAAATGAGCTTTTCTTTTACCGCGGTGGGAATGTCGATTACCGCGGTCGCATTGCTCTCGTTCTTCCATAGGCGTTCGAAGCTCGCGATGTGCGGCTCGTAGTACTCTTCGAGCTCGGGCCGCCAGGAAGGGAAGACGTTGATTGACTCGTAGTTGTGGGTAGGCAGCAGCGCATGTGTGCTCTCGTTGGCTGAGCCGGAGAACACGATCCTGTCGCCTGCCTTATCGCCGATGATCCCGACCTTGTCGTGATACATACCGCGTTCGCGAAGCGCGATCTTCACATCAAGCCGCCCATGAGCCACAAGCCAGGACAGGGTGTCGAAGCGGTTCTGGAAAAGTTCGTCGCTCACGTTGGAAATCATCGCGAGGAACTCGCCGCCGATTTTCTCTGAAACCTCTTTTTGCCAATATCCTTGGCTGACTGCTTCGAGATCTTCCCTATCGGAGAATGCACCGAGGATAAGGCGTATTTGCCCACCTGTCTTGACGAAGACCGAGAGTGCTTGTGCCGCGTAGCTGATTGTTGAAGCAGAAAAGAAGCCGACCGCGCGATCATAGCTTGTCGCTGTAGAAAGCGCCGGAATGTAGAAGTCTTCTAAAGCGGTTTGCGTTTGATGTGAATCGAAAGGGGATTCCCAAAGTGTTGTTTGTCTGATTCATTTCCCGTGAGGAGGTGGAGCATGGGCAAACCGTATTCTTTGGATCTTCGGCAGCGGATATGCGGGTATATTGCGGCCGGAAACTCTTGTCGCGCTGCGGGGCGGGTTTATGGCGTCAGTGCAGCGACGGCGGTGCGTTATGCGGCGGATCAACGTGAGCGGGGCGAGGTCACACCCAAGCCACAGGGCAGGCCAGCGGGCCGGTTTGGCAAGCTGGCACCGCATGCGGGTTTCCTGATCGAGATTGTCCGGGCTGAACCGGACATAACATTGCAGGAACTTGCGGGTGCGCTTGCGGAGACGCACGGCGTGAGCGTTCAGCTCTCCTCAATCCACCGGGCTCTGGAACGCGCAGGGTTTTCATATAAAAAAAGGACTTGTCGCGCAGGAACGTGACCGGCCCGCCCTGCATAAGGCGCGAAGGGAATGGATCAGCCGCCGCCAGCCGCGCATGCGCGCCGAACCGCACAGGCTGGTATTCATCGATGAAACCGCCGTCAAAACCAACCTCACCCGGTTGCGCGGGCGCAGCTTCAGGGGTGAGCGGCTTTATGGCACCGCACCCTTTGGAAAATGGGGCACGCAGACCTTCATCGCCGGGCTGACCCATAACGCGCTGATTGCACCCTGGGTGATCAGCGGCGCAATGGATGGATCGGCGTTCGAGACTTATATCGAGACCCAGCTTGCGCCTGCGCTGGACCCTGGAACTGTGGTCATTCCCGACAATCTTTCCACCCACAAAAGCCACCGCGCGGCACAGGCGTTGAGGGCGCGCGGATGCTGGTTCTTGTTCCTGCCACCCTACTCCCCGGATCTTAACCCGATCGAAATGGCGTTCTCAAAGTTGAAAGCTCACCTGCGAAGGGTTGGAGCAAGAACCTTCGATGCCCTCTTTGACGCCCTCAGCGACATTTGTGATCTCTTCGACCCAGACCAATGCTGGAACTTCCTCAAGGCCGCGGGATATGCCTCAGATTAAATGCAATATGCTTTAGAATATTATCTAGATCAGATTTGTATACTCCCTTGTAGCTCAGTTCTCGCAGCATTTAAAAGTTGATCCCCGAGATATCGGGCTCTTCGTCATCGATGTTCAAATAGTTGTGCTCGCGCAGCAGCTCCAGAATGTCGCGATCCGGATATTCGCCGCCGCCCCGATTCATAGCTTCGTGGATGATCTGCAATCCGCCATTCGCATACTCCTCGAAAATCTCCGCGCACCGGCTCTCTTCACCGTCCTTGAGGATATCCGGGTCTTTTGAATCCGCTAAGGCTATTGTCCGTCGTCATATAAAATGGGACATCAGAGCGGTTTGAGTTTTGGAGGCTCTGGTTCGTTTGTGTGATTGATTATGCCGCGAGTTTTTGATGTTGCAAGCGGCGTTGTCGGATTGTCAGTTTCTTGATCTTTTCCCTTTCTCTGATGATGGCCTTGCCGCGCCCGAAGTAGACGTCGGCGGGTGTGACGTTGTTCAGGCTCTCGTGGTAGCGCTGGTTGTTGTAGTAATCGACGAAGGCCCCGATCTGGCGTTTAAGATCGCCGGGCAGATAGTAGTTTTCCAGCAAAACCCGGTTCTTCATCGTCTGATGCCAGCGCTCGATCTTGCCCTAGGTTTGCGGATGGAACGGCGCACCGCGAACATGGTCCATCTGTCGATCCCCGAGCCATTCGGCCAGGTCGCCAGAGATGTAGCAAGAGCCGTTATCGCTCAGCAGACGGGGCTTGTGTGTCAATGAGCGTTCAAAAGTGACCCGGCTTCAGCGTTTAAAAGTGACCCACCCGTGATGAGGCAAAGCCAGCAGGCGAGATGCCCTCAAATAGCGAGCTCGTCTGCTGGCTTTGTTTGCGCTGCGGTTTATTGTTTTCGGGCCCTTTTACTCTGAGCGAACCGGTAGGATGTGTTTCCGGTTTCGATTATGGAGCAATGATGTGTCACCCTGTCGAGGAGCGCGGTTGTCATCTTGGGATCGCCGAAGACGGAGACCCATTCACCGAACTCCAGGTTGGTGGTGATGATGACGCTGGTTTTCTCGTAGAGTTTGCTTATCAGATGGAACAGCAGCGCGCCGCCGGACTTTGGGAACGGGATGTAACCCAGCTCATCAATAATGACGCAATCCAGTGGCGTCAGTTGCCGGATGATCTTCCCGACATTACCCTCGGCCTGCTCCCTGATCAGGGCGTTGATCAGATCCACAGCATTGAAGAAGCGGGCCTTTTTGCCCTGATTGATCAATGTGGTTCCCAGAGCAATGGCGATGTGGGTTTTGCCTGTGCCAGTTCCGCCCACCAAAATGAGGTTGTGGGCGTCTTGGGTGAACTGTCCGGAGCAGAAGGGATCGATCCGAGCCTGAGTAACAGCGGCTGCGCTGTAATCGAAGGTGGCAAAATCCTTGTGATGCGGGAACTTTGCAATCCGCATTTGATACTCGATTGAGCGGACCTGACGTTCTACGGTCTCAGCGTCGATCAGTTGTTTTATCGCAGTGGTCAGGCTCGGCGACTTGCGCGCGGACAGCAAATCATGTGCGCAAGCCGCCATTCCATGCAATCTAAGGCCAGCCAATTGATCAATGAGGGCATTCATGCTGTCATCTCTCGGCGGGCGCACAATGTCTCATATCGTTTGCAGTTGGCCTCCGGGCGCATCGTCAGCATGGGATAGTCATAGCTTTGTGCCAGTGGGGGGATGATCGGTTCGACCAACTGATTGATCAAGTTGATGACGGCAGGCAAGCGTAGGGTGTTTTGCGCGACAGCCAGATCACAGGCCGTTTCCACAACGTCAATCCCGTGGTCTTGCGCCAGCATAAGAAGGTCTACAAACTCCCGATCTCCACCTTTGCCCTTCATGTAATGCACCCTGATCTGGTGCATGGCATCTGGCAGGTGCCAATCCACAAAGGGCGCGCCATCACGCAGGGCTCCGGGCTTGCGTACCAGCAAAGGGACATAATGCCAGGGCTCAAAGTAACTGATATTACGGGTAAAGTGACGTTTGTGCTCGGCGATCACATCTTGACCTGCAACCACTTTGACGCAACCGGCATAGGCCCGCAACGAGACATGGTTTCCAGCAAAACAGGCCGGAACGCTGTAGCGGTTGCTGTCATATTGAACCAGGCAAGTAGAGCGCACCCGAACGGCCTTCTCAACATAGCCATCAAAAGGGCGGCCGAGAGGGCGCAGTTCAGCCTGTTCTGCAGCAAAGACAGCATCAACTGTCTGATCCTGTCGCTCTGGATGGGGGCGTGATCCAAGGGCATCACATTGCAGATACAGCCAGGCATTCAGGCCCTCCAAATCATCAAAAGCCAGTTTGGGCGTGAACAGCCGACTGCGCAAAAACTGCACCTGGTTTTCGACCTGACCCTTTTCCCAGCCCGACGCGGGCGTGCAGGCCACCGGTTCCATGACATAGTGGTTCATCAAGGCCAGAAAGCGTGGGTGAAAGATCCGGTCTTTCGAGCGCGATACATAGGTCACCATTGTCTTGGGATTATCGATGATCACACGGCGCGGAACCCCGCCATAAAAGGTCAACGCTCTCACGAAAGCGTCAAGCACCATCTCTTGAGGTTCCCCGGGGTAGGCCACAACAAAGGGCTTGCGGCTGTGGCACAGACGGAAGTGGGCAATCTTCACCTTCTGGGCAATTCCGCCCAAGACGACATGTTCTTCGCTCCAGTCAAACTGCAGCGCATCGCCAGACTGGAACTGCAACGGAATGAACGCATCTCCTGACCTCAAACCCGTGCGTTTCAGGTCTCGAACAAAACGCTGAACTGGCGAATACGACCCCGTATATCCTTCCAAAACCAGCTGCTCATAAAGCTTCACCCCTGTCCGACGTTCTCGGCGAGGGCGCTTCAGGTCCTGCTCAAACAAGGTTTGGAGCCGCTCTTCATAGTCACACAATTTGTGCCGAACTGGATCAACCTGACGATGGTAGCTCGGAGGCGAGCTGTCCTTCAGATACTTCCTGATCGTGTTCCGCGACAATCCCGTCTCCCGGCCCACAGATCTAATACTTCGCCCATCACGCAAAACCATGCGACGGATCTTCGCTGCACTTTCCATCAATATCACCTGCTCATTCTCCGCGCCAATACGCGCGGACGTTAACAAAACAAGAGGGTCAATTTTAAACGATCATAACCCACCTAAGTGGGTCAGTTTTGCATGCCGATTCACAGGGTTTGTGTCTCACAACCGCCTGATCACAACCTGACGCCGCCAGGGCCAGCTCAATCGTCGCCGCCACGTCCTCGGCCCGCATGTTTGTGCAGAGCTTCCAGGCGATGATGTAGCGGCTGTAATCGTCCAGGATCGTGCTGAGATAATACCAACCCCAGCCAATGATCCTGAAGTAGGTGAAGTCGGTTTGCCACATCTGGTTGATAGCGGTGGTTTTGTCCGTGAACTCGTCGGCAGCTTTGATCACAACATAGTCGGGCGCGGTGATCAGATCAGCTTCCTTCAGAAAGCGGTAAACCGATGATTCAGAGATAAAATACTGCTTCTCATCGGTATACTTTACCGCCAGTTCCCGGGTCGTCAGCGCCTCGTGCTCCAGTGCAAATTCAATCAGATCGTCTCGCCGATCTTGGGGAATGCGGTTCCAGACCGACTTTGGGCAGGGTGAGCGATCCGCCAGGGCGTCAAAGCCGCCTTCGACATAGCGGTCATACCATCGGTAGAATGTGGTGCGCGGAATGCCCAGCATATCCAAGGTTTGCTTCGCAGGCAGATGGGACCCCTCAACGGTGCGGATGATTTCCAACTTCTCTGACGCTGGATACCTCATTCCTCGTATCCCCCATCCCCTGTCTTGCTTTTTTTGAGCAGACGGTTTTCCAGGATCAAGTCGGCCACACATTCTTTCAATGCCAAGGCCTCAGAACGTAGCTCCTTCACCTCGGGTGACGTCGCCTGACGCGCCGTATCGCCGGACAGACGGCGTTTCCCTGCTTCGGGGAACTCCTTGGACCAGCTGTAATACAGACTCTCTGAGATGCCCTCGCGGCGACACAGTGCTGAGATGCTTTCCTCGCCCCGAAGACCCGCCAAAACAATGCGGATCTTCTCCTCGGCTGAATACGTTTGCCGGGTCTTGCGGCGGATGGTTTTGACCAGCCTGTCAGCCGAGGCTTTGCTGGTTCCGGATTGCTTGTTCATCTTCACTCCTTGACGGTTGCGATGAACCAGAAATCCTCCTGATGCTAAACCCTCATATCTGTCCCAAAGGCGCTGACGTCAGACAAGTAAACGGACAGTCGACCCATCGAATCGTACTGGTCACGCCGGGCAGGTCCGAGCCAAGATAGCCCCGAAACACCGCGCAAGGCAGCCCCCGCCTCATAAGCGCTCGCCATCGCGGCGTGGCTGTGTTCCTCGAATTCAATTCGGTGCGGCCAGCCGTTTTCGATGGAATCGCGGACCCGGCGTAGGAGCCCCACACCGGGGTTGCCGACATAGGCGAAGATCAGCTTCTTGACGCGCCCCATGCCAACGAACTGATCGTAAATCACGTCAGGAGTCATCCGCACCAGGGTTAGGTCCTTGATCCCTTGGCGAATGGCTTCGTGGGCGGCTGCGTAGGGGATCAGGTGCGAGAATCCTTCGAAAGCGGCGAATGCGCCGTCATGCAGGTTCTCACGGACCGCATCAGTCAAACTGAGAAATTTCGGGTTAGACATTGCGTCGCCTGGTTCCTGTCGTCTTGAAGGCCGGAAATGCTATTAACTTGACGCTTTACAGTAGATATACATACTGTGTCAAACATTGCAAAGAACACTGAGGAACATCACATGGAACTTGGACTATTCTTCATGCCCCATCTTGCGCCGGAGCGTACGCCAAAGCAGGGGGCTGACTTCGTTCTTGAGACGATCCGGAAGGCTGATGAGCTCGGCTATGCCGAGGCTTGGATCGGCGAGCACTTCGCGTGTGGCTGGGAGCCGGTGCCGGCCCCGGATCTGCTGATCGCCCAAGCGCTGATCCAGACAAAGCAGATCAAACTCGCGCCTGGCGCGCACGTTCTGCCCTATCACCACCCTGTGGAATTGGCGCACCGCATCGCGTATCTCGATCACTTGGCGCAGGGGCGTTATATGGTCGGGATCGGCGCTGGGTCGGTGCCAATGGACGCGGATTTGTTGGGGGTCATTACCCGTGACGAGAACGGCGAAGAGACAGCGCACAACGCGGCCATGACCCGTGAAGCCCTTGAAATCATGATCAAGATCTGGACTGAAGATGAAGGGTTCGATTATGATGGCGAGTATTGGCAGTTCCGCCGTCGCGATTGGGACGAGATGGAGAAGGGGCCGTTCCTGAAGCCTTTCCAGAAACCCTATCCCCCCCTCGCCATGACCGGGATTTCGGCCAATTCGCGCACACTGTCTCTGGCCGGTAAGCTTGGCTTCCGCCCCATGAGTTTCTGCATTGGACCGGGCTATCTTGCCAAGCACTGGGACGATTACGAAGCTGAAGCCCTTAAGGCCGGCCATAGCCCCAATCGAGACAATTGGGCCGTCTCACCCCCCTTCTTCGTTGCCGAGACTGATGAAGAGGCTATCCGTCTTGCCTCAACTGGCGAGGTCGGTCGGTTCTGGCGCGACTACATGATCCCGGGCATCGTTGGGCGTGGTTTGTCGAAGTACGTGAAGGTCGATCCGTCCCATACAGACGACATGATTACGCCTGAGTATCTGGCGCGGAATATCTGGCTGGTTGGATCGCCTGACACGGTCGTTCAGAAGGGGTTGAACTTGGTTGATGAAACAGGCGGTTTTGGGACCCTGATTGGCATGTGCTTCGACTTTATCGACGAGAACGAAGCATGGACGCGCAACCTCGAACTGATGGTGCAAGAGGTTATGCCGAAGTTGAAGACCTCGTTGATGATCGCGGCGGAATAAGCGCTACGATCCTGCTCAACTTTCGGGGATTTCGACACCGATTGACAAGGCCGCGCGGCGGGTGGAGTTCCATCCCGCCCGCGACAACCAGACATCCGCCCCCATCCGGGCGCGGGACTGGCGCTCCGGTGCACCGGGCAGAAGAACCGGTGCACCTGGAATTGCGGGACGCGCCGAGGTGATCCAGTTGGCATAAGTCTCGATAACGGTCTCGGTGGCCTCGGCAGACGCACCCAGACGCTTCGGATCGATCAGCATGCAGAATGTGTTGTTCGCGATCAGGCCTGAGGCCGCGTCTGTCGCGATCGTATCCGTTGCGGCAAGAGCGGAGGACAGGATTTCCGCCATAAACCCGATGCCCGCGCCCTTGTGATCGCCGAAAGACAGCAAACACCCAACGGGAGAGGTGAACATCACGTTTGGGTCAGTGGTTGGAATTCCGTCAGCATCGAGCAGACACCCTTCGGGAACGTCTCGGCCCTGGGCCTGCGCGACGCGGGTCTTGCCCAATGCAATGCGGCTTGTCGCCATGTCCAGAATCAGCGGCGGCCGGCCAAGACGTGGCACCCCGATACAATGGGGGTTCGTGCCAAGACGGGCTTCGGTGCCCCCAAATGGCGCGACCAAAGGCGGGCGCCCGAAGACGTTCGACCAGAACAGACTGATCAGGCCTTTTTCGGCTGCGACTTCAGCGTAATGCCCCACGCGGCCAATATGGTGCGCGCTAATGACATTCAGAATTGCGACGCCTTGTGATTTGGCGATGTCGGCACCGGTGGCGATTGCGTCCAGAAGCGCCACATGCCCCAGCGCAAAATCAGCATTGACCACGAGGAAGGGCGGGGCACATTCCTTCGGTTTTGCCACACGCTCCGGGCCAATGGCGCCGGACTGAAAGCTTTTGACATAGGTCTCCATCATGCCCGAGCCATGCGATGGATGCCCGGACTGGTCCGACAGGACGAGGTGATCTGCAACGATCCCCGCGTCACGTTCGGGCCAGCCCATCGCCTCGAAACAGGTTGTGATGACCTCATGCAGCCGAAAAGCTGGGAGAATGAATTGATCCGTCTGCATGGGGGCTGTCCTGTCTGAGATTAGTAGTAGATAGCTGTGCGCGCGCCGCCCGCAGCGGCAATCACATCGCCGTTGATGGCCCGAGCGCGTTCGGAGGCGAGGAAGGCGCAGATATCGCCGATATCTTCGGGCGTCGGCAGGTATCCGTTCAGGTTCCCGCTGGCGAGGCCGGCCTCGTACTCCGCCTCGGTCTTGCCGGCGGCTTTTGCTTCGCGCTCGATCATGGCGGTGACCTTGTCGGTCTTGGTGAAGCCCGGATGAACGATGACCGCAGTAACCCCGGTTCCGGCAAGATCTTCGGCAAGGTTCTTTGACATGGCCACGACCGCGACGTTGCGGATCGAGCCGACCGTATCGCCCGCCTTGCGCGCACCCATCCCGCTGATGGAGATGATCCGGCCCCAGCCGCGTGCGGTCATGCCGGGCATGAAGGCTTGCGCAACGCGCAGATAACCCATGACTTTCACGTTCATCTGCCGTTCCAGCATGTCATAAGACACTTCCTGGGCAGTGGGTGTCTTGCCTTGACCGGCAGGCTCGGCCGCGCAATTCACGATAATATCGACCGGCCCAAGGCGTTCGACCACATCGCGGGCCATTGCGGCCACAGCGGCGTCGTCCCCTGTGTTGGCAAGCGAAGCGATCACGCGATTGCCTGTGGCCTCGGCAATTCCATTGGCGGTCGCCTCGGCGGTGTCGCGATCCCGCGCGACGATGGCCACATCGGCGCCTTCCCGAGAAAGCGCTTCAACGACAGCACGTCCGATTCCACGGCTGCCGCCGGTCACGACCGCGACTTTACCCTTGAGACCTAGATCCATTTTATTGTCCTTTTGGTTGGTAGAGGAGTGTTCAGGCTTGGTTTGTCCCTACGTCCGAAGATAGCGGACGTAGGAGTTGGAAGACTCCGACAAGAGCCGACATGATAGCGAGGCTTACAAAGCCAAAGCCGTAGCCGCCGGAAACGTCCAGCGCTAGGGCGAAGACCACACCTGACAGGGTCAGGCCCAAAAACATCAGGAAGGCCATCAGGCTCGCTGCCGTCAGGATAAGGGCGTTGGGCATGATGCGGGCCAGTTCAGCATGTTGCAGGCCAACCCATCCGCCAACCGTCGCGCCGAACATGATCGACACAATAATGATCTGAAACGGCGTGCTGGCCGGATCGAGGCGCAGAAGCGCGAGCCACGGCAGCGCCGTTGCGAGGCAAAGAAAGGCCAAGATGATGTCACCGCGCCCAAGCACGTCGGCAAGAATCGACAGCAAGACGCGCGACAAGACCAGCCCGATCAGAGCGATCGACAACATCGCACCGGCGAACGTGAGCGAGACGCCGACCTCTGTGACCAGAAAGGTCACGAAATACGCGTACCAAGCGCCCTGAACAAACGCCATCACAACGCCCACCACGGCCAGTCGCCGGGTTTGAGGGGAAGATAGAACGTCCTTCAAGCCTTGCAGCGTCAGCCTCGACGTGGTTGCTGCGGGCTGCGCGTTTGGACTGATGCGCCAAGACCTGTGGGTTGCAAGAAAATAGACAATGGTCAGCACCGCCACCCCCGATGCAAGCCAGCAGGCCGCTTGCCACGAGTAATAGCTGACAGCCAGCGGGAAGAGCAGGCCCGCGCTCATTCCGCCAAGCGGTCCGCCCAGCATCTTGAACGAGAACAAGCGCGTGCGATACCGGGCCGGAGCTGCGCGCTGCAACTCCGCGCTGCCGGCCGCCGGCGTTGGGCCATCCGCCAGCCCGGCCAGAAAGCTTCCCAAAGCAAACAATATGAAGGTGCCGCCCCTAATGCTGATCGCTGCCAAGGCGGCTCCGGCCATGCACAGGGCCAAGGTGGCAAGCGTTCCGATCCTTGCCTGAAGCCACGGCAACGCCACTGCCCCGACCAAAGCGCCCAAGGCCGCGGTAGAGGCAAAGTAGCCGACCGAGGCAGGGTTCATCCCGGCTGCAACGAAGGCGGTTGGCGCAACGATTGGCAGCAGACGGAGGGGGAAGGCCGCAGAGAACTGAACAAGAAAAAGCCCTGACGCCATCAGAACCGCAGCAAGCGGCCGTGCTTGTGAAGAATCGTTGCTGGATTCGCGATGTGCCAAAATAACGGTGCCTGTGCCGAAAAAACCACCACCAGAATTACGAAAAGTCTAACCTTATGCAAGAAGTTTAAGGTGCTGTGTTGGCTGTTTCCAGCGTATGGGTTCCTTATGCTCATGAATACAACGACATGAGCCAGGCAGCGGCTGCGACTTGTTGCTCGGTTGAGTCAAGGAGGCGCGATTTACTGTTGACAGATCGTTCATGCTTCGTTCAAAATCTACTGGAGCTTTTTAGAAATACTAAAACTTAGCGGGGCCGCGGAGATGAAAACGGTGAGGGATGAGTGAGGGCTCCATGTCGATAGATGCTTTGACTACTGTGGTCTTCACGGGCGCCGCCGCTGCATCGATCGCGGGAGTCGCACACATCTCTAGGCTTGTTTCAAGCGAAACTCGGGCCTCGGGCGAAAGCCCTTTCGATGGCAAAGTCGAAGCGGCCAAAGGGTTCCGAGCAGGCTTGATGATCGCACCTCCCCCGGTCATCGAGAATGCCCTTTCCGAGGGTCTGCTCGGTCATTTTCCGGCCAGCAATGAGCGAGGTCGCCGCATGTCACCGTCGGTCCGTCTCGGCGCGTATGGACGATATCCACGTCACCAGAACTTTTGAGGCGGGGTTGAACTGATCTCTGACCATAGAAGGCACTAAACCCCTGCCGGGGGGGGAACCGGCACATCAACATGGAGGCTAAAATGAAAATGAAACTTCTTTGTCGCGCATTCTTGTCAACCGCGGTGGCATCTGTCGCCGCGTTGGCGACTGCGTTCACGCTGACGGCGACTGCCGCTTCGGCCCAAGTCACAGCACCCGCCGAAGGCACGAGCCCTCTGGCCGATAAGATCCGTGCAGACGGCGAGTTGCGCGCCGGCACCGCGATTGGCGCACCTGGCTTGCTGCAAGACCCCGGCACAGGTGATCTTGTTGGACCAGCTGTCATCGTTGGTCAGGCCATTGCCGATGCGCTGGGCGTTGAGCTGCGCTTGGTTGAATCGAACTGGGATGTGATCATCGCGGGTCTGCAGGCAGGTCGCTATGACGTGGCCATCGCGCCCATGCTGGTCACGCAAAAGCGTTTGGAAGTGATGGATTTTGCCACCTACTACAACGATGGCATCTGCTACTCCGTCCTGCGCGACAACGAGAAAGTTGCCGACATCACGACGCCTGAAGAGTTGAACCGTGAAGACATCAACTGGACAACGGTAACGGGCTCTTCTCCTGAGACCTTCTTGCCAACGAAGTTTGACAAGCCGAACTTCCGCAGCATCCAGATCCCTCCGGGCGGTGCAACGGCTACGGATGAAGTGCTGTCCGGTCGTGCCGACGTTGTGACCCAGAACGCCACGCAAGCGCGTGTCATCGAAGCACGCTTCCCCCAGATCCGGATTATCCCGGCCGCTGAAGAGTGCCTGCTCAACCCCGATTTCGAAGTGCCTGTAGGCATGGGGATCCTCAAAGGCGATCAGGTCATGGTAGACTTCATGAATGCAGTCGTTGAGGCCAATGCAGAGGCCATTGAGGAAGGTATGATCAAATATACCAGCGTTGAATTCATGATCCGCAAATAAAATCCTATGGTGGCCGGGGCCCTGATCGTGGAGCCCCGGCACCTTTCCGGACTGCGGCCTTGTTTGCGGTGCTGATCATATTCCCCCACACAACAGGATCTCATTTTGACTCTTGATAATTTCATAGAGCTGTCCCAGTACTGGCCGTTCCTACTGAAGGGCGTGGGCTGGACCTTCCTGATCAGCATTATTGCTATCATTGGGGGCAGCGTCCTGGGGCTGGGTGTGGCCTTGATGCGGGTCTCGCCGTTCTGGATCCTTCGGTCGATCTGCGTCGTCTATGTGGATTTCTTTCGCACCACACCGCTGCTGGTCCAGCTGGTCTGGTTTTATTACGCCTTTCCCATTGTCACCAAAATCAGCCTGTCGGAGATCGAGGCGGGCATCATGGCGATGACGCTCTATTCGGCGGCCTATCTGGCCGAGATCTTTCGCGCAGGCATCTTGTCGGTTGAGAAGGGGCAGCACGAGGCGGCTGCCGCGCTGGGCTTCCGACCAGCCACGACAATGTGGCGGATCGTGCTGCCGCAAGGCATCGTTCGGATGATCCCCGCCATCGCCAACATCTTTATTTCCAAGGTCAAGGACAGTGCGCTGGTCTCGACCATTGGTGTGCCTGAGTTGCTGCGCCAAGCCTCGGTCATGGGCGAATTTACCGCCCTGCGTATGGAGTCGCTGACAATCGCCGCGCTGCTCTTCTTCTGCATGACCTACCCGTTGTCGCTGGGCACAAACCTGCTGCACAAGCGGTTCTCCAGCACCGAGCGCCGCCCTTCGACGAAGCCTGATGCAGCGTTACCCGCGCCAGTGACCGTAGGAGTGCGAGAATCATGAACTATCAATGGCGTTTCGACTCGATCTGGCCCTACTTTCCGCAGCTTATGAACGGTCTGGGCTACACCGTGGTGCTGGCCATCATCGGTTTCATCCTAAGCGCGTCCTTCGCGCTGCTGGTTGTCTACATGCGCATTTCACCCCTTCGCATTCTGCGCTGGCCGGCGCTGGCCTACATCAACTTCTTTCGCGGCACCCCGTTCATCGTGCAGCTCTTGTGGCTCTACTACACCTTGCCCATCATGACGGGCATCGCCTTTACCTCGATCGCGACGGCGCTGATCGGGATCACGCTGAACCTCGGCGCGTTCATTGCAGAAACCTATCGGGCGGGAATTTCCTCGATCGACAAGGGGCAGACCGAGGCCGCGCAGGCTTTGGGCATGAAAGATCGGCAGGCGCTGTTTCGGATCGTTATGCCGCAGGCGATCACCCGCGTGATCCCGCCGCTCGCGAATTACTGGATCACGATCTTCAAGGATACGTCCCTGTTCTCGCTGATTGCGGTAACCGAGTTGACCTATGAATCCCGCCGTGTGGCGCTTGATACCTTCCGGCCGCTGGAAACCTACACGCTTCTGGCCCTAATCTATTTCGCTGTCACTTTTCCGCAAGCGCGCGCCGTTGACTACATCTTCGAGCGCTTTCGCCCTCGCTATTAGGAGAGTTCCGGATGACGGACGAAAATATCATAAAGGTCACGAACCTTGAAAAACGCTTCGGCGCGCTTACGGTCTTGCAGGATATCAATTTCGAGGTGCGCAAGGGCGAAGTGGTGGTCGTGATCGGCCCGAGTGGGTCGGGAAAGAGCACGCTTCTGCGCTGCATCAATCGCCTTGAAGAACCCACCAGCGGTTCGAT
The DNA here is from genome assembly GCA_965247915.1 of Paracoccaceae bacterium. Lineage (GTDB taxonomy): Bacteria > Pseudomonadota > Alphaproteobacteria > Rhodobacterales > Rhodobacteraceae > JAKZRT01. The sequence continues at coordinate 3,474,896 of OZ252048.1, read as the reverse complement.
CCTGATCAATGGCGAAGAGATCACCGGCCAGAAGGCCCGGCTGCATCTGCTGCGCCGAGACATTGGAATGGTGTTTCAGCAGTTCAACCTCTTCCCACATATGACGGCGCTGAAGAACGTCATGGAGGGGCCGCGCGCCGTGCTCAAGCTGTCGAAAGTGGAATGCGAGGAGCGCGCGCGTGAACTTCTGGCCAAGGTCGGACTGGCCGAGAAGGCAGACGACAAGCCTGCCACGCTTTCGGGCGGACAGCAGCAGCGGGTGGCGATTGCGCGTGCACTCGCAATGCGCCCGCAGGTTATGTTGTTTGACGAAGTCACATCGGCGCTCGATCCCGAACTGGTCGGCGAAGTGTTGGCGGTCATGCGCTCTCTGGCGGAAGAAGGGATGACAATGGTCGTCGTCACCCACGAGATGGACTTTGCCGAACGTGTCGCCGACCGGGTGGTGTTCATGGACGGCGGGTTTATCGTCGAACAGGGCAAACCCTCGGACGTGTTCCGCGCGCCGAAGGAAGAGCGGACCAAGAAATTCCTCAGCCAGTTGAGCGATCACTAAGCCCAAGCTTCAGGAGGAGCCCCATGCGCGCGTTAGCCAAAGTCCCCAATGAAATGCCCCAAAGTGGCATCCGTGAGATCGTGTCGTTGGCGGTAAAGGTGCCGGATTGCATTCGCCTCGACCTTGGCGAGCCGAATTTTGCAACGCCGCGCCATATCTCTGACGCCTCCTATCAGGCGGCGCTCGATGGGTTCACCAAGTATACGCCGCCCGTTGGTCTTCCGTCGTTGCGCGCGGCGATCGCGGGCAAACTTGAGCGGGTCAATGGCCTCGATGTCGACCCCGAACACATCATAACCGGCAGCGGTGCGACCTCGGTGTTGTTCAACTCCTGTATCGCGCTGCTCGAGCATGGCGACGAAGTGCTGTTGCCCGATCCCGGTTGGCCGAACTGGGAGATGATGGTGCTCGCGACGGGCGGCAAGGTCGTGCGCTATCCGACCCCGGCCTCTAACGGGTTCTTGCCGGATCCGGCCAGCCTAGATCATCTGGTGACGCCGCGCACGAAGGCGATCATGCTGAATACCCCGTCCAACCCAACAGGCGCGGTGATGCCCGAGGCCTTGGTGCGCGAGATGGTCACCTTTGCCAAACGGCACGATCTGTGGGTGATTTCGGACGAATGTTATGATGAGTTTGTCTTTGACAGCACACATGCCAGCGCGGCGCGGTTCGATGAGGATGGCCGGGTGATTTCCGTCTTCAGCTGTTCCAAGACCTACGCCATGACGGGATGGCGGGTTGGCTACGGCGTGGCACCTGCCGAGGTTGCGCAGGTTCTGGCGAAATTGCAGCAACCGACGATTGGTTCGATCTGCGCAATTGCCCAGAAAGCGGCCGAGGCGGCGTTGAATGGCCCGCAAGACATCGTGACCGAGATGCGGACCTATTATGCCGAGCGGCGGGACCAGGCGATGGCATTGGCCGAACAGTTTGGGCTGCGGACCTGGCGACCTGAGGGTGCGTTCTTCGCCATGATCGATATCTCGGATGCAACGCATGATACCTACGGCTTTGCGCGCAAGTTGGTGAGCGAGCGCAAGGTCTCCGTCGCACCCGGCGAGACATTTGGACCAGCAGGTGCAGGCCTGATCCGCGTTTCGCTGGCCACAGATCCCGACAAGCTGGAAATTGGCCTGTCGCGGATTGCGGATGCGATAAAGGGGCAGGCCAATGCCGCCTGATCTGCCGTCCACGGGGCGGCCTGTTCGAATTGCCGTCTTGTTGCCCTCGACAGGTCTGATTGATGGAGAGATCTGCGATCTGGCCGAAGAGCGTGGCGCCGAGGCGGTGATCTTCAAGGTTGCCCCTCAGCACGTCGCCGATGCGGCAAGCGCGGACGAAGTCGCGGCCATGACGATGGAAATGGGGGCGCCAGAGCTGCTGGGGCAGATTGCGCGGCAGACGTTGGATGCCGAGCCTGATGTCCTGGTCTGGGCCTGCACATCCGGTTCGTTTCTTGTGGCCTCGGGGACCGGCACGGCACAGTCCGACGCGATGACCGGCGCGGCGGGCGGGCTTCCTTCCACGACGACCTCGCTTGCCATTCTGGACGCTCTGCGCGCGCGCAACATCCAACACGTGGCTGTGGTCACGCCCTACCATGACGAGATTGGGCATAAGTTCGCTGTTTTTCTGACAGCCAATAGTTTCACCGTGGACGGCGAGGCACATGCAGGGTGCGGGAGCGATGCAACGGTCGGGGCTTTGACCGTCGAAGAGCTCGCGCCGCTGGCCCGCATGGCCGTCGGGCCCAGCACCCAAGCCATCGCCATTCCGTGCACCGCCCTCAGGCGGGGCAACATCGAACGCGACCTACAGGCCGAACATGGCGTGCCCGTTATCTTGGCGAATGCGGCAACCTTGGATCATGCGTTGAAGATAGTGTCGGCGCAGTCAGGCTAGGCGCGCTCTGCGCTGTGCGACAGATGCTCGATTGGGCTTGACTTCGAGCGCCTGCCGCTAGAAATCTACTGCATATAGTTAGATTTGACGAAACTAAGGGATGAGCAGCTATGGAACTGAAACCGATGAAGTTCACGCCGGAACTCGCGTTCTCCATTGCCGAGTTTCAGGGTCGGCTCGCGGCTTTGGAAGAGCGTATCGTGCAAGCGGGGCTCGATGGTCTGGTGGTCTCGGTTCCCGAAAACTTGGCATATGTCTCTGGCTGGCATACGCCCGGTTACTACTACCCTCAATTCGTTGTCGTGCGCCCCGGCCATCGGCCCCTGATCGTGCTGCGGGCGCTCGAGGCGCTTAGTCTGCCGGTGCGGTCATGGTTTGGCGCCGATCAGTTGCTGACTTTCGCGGACACCGACTCGCCGATCGAAAAGCTTCAAGAGGTGCTGGCCTCGCTTGGTCTGGACAAGGCCAAGGTCGGGATCGAAACGCATGGCTGGTTCTTTACGCTCGACATGCACCAAGAGCTCGCTCGCCGCTGCCCTGATCTGGAGACTTGCGGTTTGGGCCGGATTGTCGAGGGGCTTCGCAAGGTCAAGTCCGAGGCCGAGGTCGCGCATATTCGTGTCGCCTGCCGTCAGACCGAGATCGGCATGCAGGCCGCGATTGATAATTTCACCGTTGGCATGACCGAGGCCGAATTGTCCGCGCATATCCACAAAGCGATGGTCGAGGTAGGCTGCGAATATGTCGGTCTGCCGCATTTCGTGATGTCCGGCTATCGCCAGCTTGCGCCGCATTCTGTCTGGTCATCTGAAAAGCAGATCGTGCCCGGCGAAAACGTTTTTCTTGAACTCGCCGGCGCATGGAATCGCTATAGCGGGGCGCTGTTCCGCACCCTTGTGGTCGGCAAGCCCACACAGCGGAATCTCGACAACATGGATGTGGCCGAGGCCATGCTCGTCGCCTCTATCGAGGCCATTCGCCCAGGCGTCACAGCAGGCGAAGTGAACGCGGCCGTCGGGGTTGTCGCGGAAAAGAACGGCGTGACGATCCGAAAGCGGTGCGGCTATTCGATGGGGCTGAACTTTGCGCCTGATTGGAGCGAAGGCTTCTTCCTTGAACTGGCAGATGGCGACGAGACCGTTCTGGAACCCGGGATGGTATTCCACCTGCCCGAAACCGTACGCCGCCCGGAGGAGCCTCTTGTGGCCACGAGCGAGACGATCCTTGTGACCGAAGAGGGCTGCGAACAACTGACCAGCTTCCAACGCGGGTTGATCCAAGTTGACTGAGGCTGCGCATGATCCGGCGACAGCCGTCGCAAACGCTGTTGATCAGGCACGGCTGTGGGATCTTCTGATGGACGTGGCGCGGATCGGTGGCCTCGACAATGGCGGGGTGGCGCGCGAGGCCCTCACCGACCTTGATACCGAAAGCAAGGTCTTCGTCATCAACTGGGCCGAAGCGCGCGGACTAACCTGCCTGCAGGACGAGGCCGCCAACCTGTTCATCCGTCTGGAGGGGAGCGATCCTGACGCGGACCCGGTCTTTGTCGGCTCGCATCTGGATTCTCAACCAACGGGCGGGAAGTTTGATGGCGCCTACGGCGTTGTTGCCGGATTGGAGATTCTGGCCGCGATCCAGGATGCGGGCGTCAAACTGCGCCGCCCGGTCGAGGTTGCGTCCTGGACCAACGAGGAAGGCAGCCGCTTTCTGCCCGGCGCAACCGGATCAAGCGCTTTTGCCGGAACTCGGGACCTGGCGGTGATGGGGACCGCTACCACGGCGGATGGCAAAACGGTCTCGGACGAAATTGCGCGCTCGATTTCGGCCACGCCTGCACCGCTGCGTCTTATGTCGACCGTCCACCCCTGCGCCTATCTGGAGGCCCATATCGAGCAGGGCCCAGTGCTCGAGGCCGAGGGGATTCCCGTTGGCATCGTTGATGGCATCCAAGGAATTCGACGCATCGCGATCGAGTTTCGCGGCCAGACGGCGCATGCGGGCACAACCCCACATGCCATGCGCGCCGATGCGCTGGTCGCCGCGACGCAGTTCATGTCTGCGGCCCATGAAGAAACGCGCAAACCTGAGGACACGCTCAGGCTGACGTTTGGCCGGATAGAGGTTCAGCCAAATTCTCCGAACACGGTTCCTGACTTCGTGCGCCTGACAATTGATCTGCGCCATCCGTCCGATGACACGCTTGATGCGGTGACAGCCCGACTGGAAGCACTGGTGCAAGATATGTCCGGCGTGTGCAGCGTCTCTCTCACGCGGATTAGCGCCGTGGCCCCCGTTCGCTTTGATGCGGGCCTGATGGAGCAAATGAAAACGGCGGCCTCGGTTCTGGGAATACCAGCGCGTCCCATTACATCCGGGGCGGGCCATGACGCGCTGCATCTGGCGCGGGTTTGTCCCTCTGCAATGCTGTTCATTCCTTGTGCGGGTGGCATCAGCCACCACGAAAGCGAAAACGCAACGCCGGGCGATGCCTTCGACGGTGCGCGCGTTTTGGCCCACGCCGTCTGCCAAGTTGCAGATAGCAAACAAGACCCCGATGCTGCGCACTGACATGTTTCACGTGCCGTGCAAACTTAATGCAAGAGAATAGATTGACAGGAATTTGAGATGTTTGCAGCACCGCATGGCATGAATGATCCGAGCTTCGCAAAAATCCGCAGAGCACTCGATGACTTGGCGGCCGGAAAGCCTGTCGTGGTGGTGGATGATCCTGATCGTGAAAACGAAGGCGATCTGATCCTCGCTGCCGAGCATGCCACCGCACAGAACATCGGCTTCATGATCCGCCATACCAGCGGGATCATCTGCGTTGCGATGGCGGAGGCGGAGCTGACATCGCTCGATATGCCGCAAATGGTGTCACACAACACCGATACAAAAGGCACGGCCTTTACCGTCAGCGTTGATGCCACCGAAGGCACGACCACGGGCATTGGCGCCTCTGAGCGGGCGAACACCATCCGAAAACTGACAGATCCTACAGCGCGTCCGCAAGACTTCCGCCGCCCCGGTCATATCTTTCCACTGCGGGCGCGGGCGGGGGGCGTTCTGCACAGAGCAGGCCATACCGAAGCCGGGGTCGATCTGTGCCAGCTTGCGGGCTGCGCAGGCCCCGCCGCCCTGAGCGAGATCGTCGGCGACGATGGAGAACCGCTGCGTCGTCAGGCGCTTCGCGCTTTTGCGGCTGCACATGATCTCACGACCGTGTTTATTTCCGAACTGATCCGCTACCGACATACGGGTGCTGGCCAGGACTTCGAAGCACGCGTGCAATGTGCCTGACCCTATAGGACACTACAGGCTCGGGTGACCCTTAAACGAGGTAAATTATGCCAGGCAAATACTCGACAGATATGTTCCGCCTTGACGGCCGCATCGCCATCGTCACCGGCGGGGCCAGCGGTATGGGGCGGCGCTGCGCCTTTACGCTCGCCGACGCCGGTGCCCATGTGGTGGCCGCGGACCTCAACCCCGCAGGGCTTGAGGCGCTTAAGAAAGATATGGCCGCTGAGGGATATAGCGTCTCGACCGTGGTTGCGGATATCTCCGACGAGGCCGCCGTTGCAAACATGGCAACCGAAGCGGCAAAGGTGAACGGTCGGATCGATATCCTGCTGAACGCTGCCGGGATCGGGGCGCGGGCGCCAGCCGTGGACTATTCGCTCGCACAGTGGAAGAAAGTTCTGCACATCAACACGCGCGGCAGCTTTCTCTGCGCCAAGGCCGTGGCGCCCTACATGATCCGCCAGCAAAAAGGCTCGATCGTGAACTTCGCCTCCTGCGGCGCGGTTGTCGGTTGGGCTGGCAGCGTGGGCTATCAGTGCAGCAAGGCGGGTGTGGCCCAGATGTCGCGGAGCCTCGCGGTGGAGTGGGGCAAGCACAACATCCGTGTGAACGCGATCGCACCGGGATATGTTGACACTCCGCAAACCCAAGCCGAAGCCGCGCTGGAGCCCGAGTTCTTCGCCGAACGTATTCGCCGTGTGCCGATGGGGCGCGGTGCCCAGCCTGAAGAGATTCCCGGTGCGGTGCTGTTTCTGGTCTCGGATGCCGCCAGCATGACCACGGGCAATCTGGTCGCCACCGACGGCGGATTCCTGGTCGCGTGACGCAACATGACCGATAGTTGGAGACAGTCCGAGGAGCCTCGCCGCCTCAAGAACCTGCGCACCGTTATGGCGCAGCGCAACCTCGATGCGGTGATGATCATCGGCGGGCCAAACCTGAGCTATTACAGCGGGTTTGCCGGTGTCGAAAAATCCATGACGCGCGCGATGATCTGGATCCTTCTAGCAGAGGGGCAGCCGCATATCGTGGCCCACACCTTCCGCAAGCATCTAATTGAAGCCCATTCCTGGGTAGACCAGTTCACCTACTTTACCCGTTTGGCTCAAGCCCCCGTGGCCGAGGTTCGCTCGGTTCTGGCCGGTATGGGGATTGCGGGCGGGCGTTTGGGGCTTGAGTTGGGATTTGAAAGCCAGATCCAGATGCCTTTCACCGAGACCGAGCGTCTGCGCGATGGGCTGACTGGCTTCACATTCGTCGATATTGCCGAGGACCTGTGGCGCCTGCGCTCCATCCGCTCCTCGGGCGAGATCGCGCGCCAAAAGCAGGCGGGCGAGATCGTGGCCAAGATCTACGAGGCGTGCTGGGCAGAAATTCACCCCGGTATGAAGCAGGCCGAGCTGTCCCGCTTCATTCAACAGAAGATGCTGGATTTCGGCGCGGGCGCGAATTTCGCTATCATCAGCGCCGGAACTGAGAACTACGATTTTTGCGGGGCATGGACCCCAAGCTACAGCTTCGCCAAAGGCGATATGGTCTGGATGGACATTGGCGTGGCCTCAGGCGGCTATTCGATGCTCTTCAGCCGGGCAGGTGTCTTGGGCGGACCGAGCCAAGCTCAGTCTGAAACGGCCCGCGCCGTGCACGACGCCACTCTGGCGGGCGTCCGGGCCGTGCGCCCCGGCGTTGCATTGGCGCAGATCGCACAGATTTGCGAGGAGGCGCTTGGGGCAGTCGATGCCCCGGTGCGGACCAATATTGCAACGCTTGGCACTGGCCACGGTCATGGTGTCGGTATGGATTTCATCGAACCGCCCCATGTCGCCGAGTACGATCCAACGGTTCTTGAGCCCGGCATGGTCTTTGCCATCGAACCGGGCATTTCTACCGACTACGGCAGATTCCATTTTCGCGAGGTCGTGATCGTCACTGACGATGGTTATGACCTGTTCCCAAGTCCCCCGGCCGAGCTTGCCTCGATCGGCGTATGAACTGAAAGACCTATCACATGACCTATGCCAACCTTCTTGATCTCACCGGACGTGTCGCCATCGTCACCGGCGCTGCGAACGGTCTTGGACGTGAAATCGCACTGGCCTTCGCCGATAACGGGGGACATCTGGTGCTCGCGGATATCGACGAAGACGGTCTGGGCGAGGTCGCCGGGCTGCTGAGCGATGCGCCGGGACAAGTCCTTGTCGTGCCGACGGATGTATCCGCCGAGGACCAGGTCAACGCGCTTGTTCAGCGGTCGCTCGAGGTGACCGGGACCCTCGATGTGCTCGTCCATTGCGCGGGCATTGGCGGGCGCGCCCCGGCGGAGGAGTATCCGATGGAGCTTTGGGATCGCGTCATGGAGGTAAACGCGGGTGGCACGTTCTTGTGCAGCCAGGCGGCAGGCAGGGTCATGATCAAGCAAGACAAGGGCGGGTCGATCCTGAACCTGTCGTCGATCGGCGGCATGGTCGGAAAACCCGGCAGCGTGGCCTATCAGGTCGGCAAGGCGATGGAGATCCAGCTTGTCAAAAGCCTTGGCGTCGAGTGGGGGGAGTATGGCGTCCGGGTGAACTCGATTGCGCCGGGGTCGTTCATCACCGCGACGATCCGCGCCGAACTGGAAAAAGAACCGACCATGCTAGACAACTTCATGAAGCACCTGCCCATGAAGCGGCATGGCGAAGTCTCCGAGATTGTTGGCGCGGCCCTGTTTCTGGCCAGCGACGCGTCCTCCTACATCACCGGGGCGGTGATCCCCGTTGATGGGGGCGTTGTCGCGGCATGACCGACGAGGTCTTCCTGCGCTGGTCCGCGATCGACCCACCCGAGGTAGCCCCCGGCGTCGGGGCGCTGGTCAAACTTGGCGAGGCGATCGAGGTTGGCAAGATCACGGCCGCGCCGGGGACGCAGCTGAAGTCGCACGCCCATCCTGAAGAGCAGTTCTTCTTCATGCTCGCGGGCCAGCTTCGCTATCGGATTGGCGATGTCGAGGATGTCGCCGGGCCCGGCGATCTGGTTCATTTCCCAAAGGGGGTGGTTCATGCGGGCGCGGTCGAGGGCGATGTCACCGCCGCATTCATTGAAATCAAAGAGCGAGTAGCGACATGACCAAGATACTTCTCGGCTGGCAGAGCGCTGCGGATCATCTCGACTGGATCAAGTCGCTTTTGCCCGAGGGCTGCGACCTCCTGGTGCCCGAGCACTCGTCCGAGCAGGGCGATTGGGATGCCTCCCCTGACGAGCTGATGCGTCTTGCGCCTCAGGCCGATATCATCGTCGGATGGAATTTCCCGTCCGCAACGATCGAGGCGGCCACGAACCTCAAGATGCTGTCTTCGGCGCACACCGGCATCGACCGCTATGACCTCGATCTGTTTCGGGAACGCGGCGTCATGTTGACCAATGCCAGCGGCGTCAATGCGGTTGCCGTGGCTGAGCACGCGATGGGTCTGATGTTGGCGCTGGGCAAGAAGATCGTCACCCATGACGCCTCGGTGCGGCGTGTTGATTGGGTCGATCTTGAGCCCTCGACCGCCGGCATGTTGTTTGCTGGCAAAACCGCCTGCATCCTTGGTTTGGGCCGGATCGGCAAGCTGGTGGCCAAGCGGTGCCGGGCATTCGAGATGACCACGATCGGGGTCAAGCGCAACATCGACGTTCCGGTGGAGGACGTGGACGAGCTTGTTGCGCCCGAAGACATCAAAACGGCGCTGGCCAGATCGCAGGTGGTGTTCCTGACCCTACCATTGACCCCCAAGACGCGCGGCCTGCTTGGCCCCGACCAGTTCGAGGCGATGCCCTCCAATGCGCTGGTCATCAATGTGGGCCGCGGCATGGTGGTGCGCGAAGCTGCCCTGCACGACGCGCTGACCACAGGCAAGATCGGTGGGTTCGCGGCGGATGTCTGGTGGGATTACTCGGACGCCTCGCCAGCGGGCTATCACTACAACGTGCCGTCGCGGTTGCATGTGCAGCGGCTGCCCAATGTCGTCGGCACCCCGGACATGGCCTCGAACGTGCATGACATGCGCGAGCGGATGATCGAGTTCGCGTTGGAGAACGTGCGCGAGTTTCTGGCAGGCAAGACCCCCGCCCGGATGATCGACCTAGGGAACGGCTTTTGACATGCGCGCGTGCTCAAGTATGACCCAAGGGGCGGTCTTGTGACCGAACCCGCCGAAATTGACCCAAAGCTGCTGCGCGCCGCGCTGGGCACCTTCGCCACCGGCGTTACGGTCGTCACGACGATGGACGCGGATGGCACCCCGCACGGGTTCACCGCCAACAGCTTCACCTCGGTCTCGCTGTCGCCGCCTCTGGTGCTGGTCTGCCCGGCCCGCACGTCCAAGAGCTTGGCGGCAATGCAGGCCTCTGGCGTGTTTGCGGTTAACGTTCTGAGTGAAGAGCAGCGCACCACCTCGAACCTGTTCGCGTCAAAGACTGATGACAAGTTTGCGAACCTAGACTGGACAGCTGGGACAACAGGCGCGCCGCTTCTGGCTGGGTCTGCCGGTTGGTTTGATTGCACCATCGAAGACACCTACCCGGGTGGAGATCACATGATTATCGTCGGCAGGGTCCGCGCCTTTGGAGAGGATGCGCTCGCGCCGCTGGGCTATTTCCGGGGGAGCTATTTCTCTGCCTCGCTCGAGCAGGCAGGCCAGCGACGCGAGGGGGCGATCTTTGCCGCAATCGTCGAGTATCAAGGCAAAGTGCTTCTACGTCGTCTGGAAGATGACAGCTGGGCACTCCCACAGGCAAGCCGGGCGGGGGTCGTGCCCCTTGGCGGGCTGCTTGCAACCTTGACCGAGGCGGGTGCGCCCTCGACGCTCAACTTTCTGTTCTCGGTGGCCGACACCTCGGCAAAGGGCGTGCCGCTGATCGTCTACCGGGGGCAAGCCAGCGCGGCGCCGGAGATTGCCGATAGCAGTGTCTGGCGCTTCTGGGACGAGGCGGACTGCGCCGATCTGACCCTCAGCGACTATGAAACCAAGATGACCCTGTCGCGCTTTTTTCGCGAATGGCGAAAGGGCGCGTATTCACTCTTCGCTGAAACGGGCGATACGGGGCGGCTTGCGGGCCTCTCTGACATACCGAAAATCTACAATCGGCCCGAGGCCGAACAGGAAAGCTCATGACGCAACCGGCTCAGAAACCTGTCTACACCGACATCATCACCGCAGACAGCAACGTCCCGCCGCAAGATCGGCCCAGGTTGGGGTTTCTGTATCCACGAGGCGGTAGCACTTTCGAGTATTATCGGTTCTCGGAGGCGCTCTCAGACAATGTCCGCTGCTACATGATCGGCGGGATGCATGCCTATGGCGGTGCCAAGACCCACTATGAAGAGCCGCTCTACAAGATGGGCGCGGTCGAGAACTTGGCCTATCCTGCACGCTCTATGGGGCCGCTCGTTGTGCATGCCGGCATGTGGTGCTCGACCAGCGCGAGCTTTGTCGGCGGTCTGGACTGGTCGCGCGCGCAGGCGGCGGACCTTGCCGAGATCGTGGGCGCACCTTGCTCGAACACCTCCCTGGCCTTTGTTGATGCCTTGCACCATCTCAACGTCGACTCTGTGGCGGTCTTGGCCAGCTATCCAGATGAAGCGACGCGGTTCTTTCGCGCCTTTCTGGCAGAGGCGGATATCACGGTCAGCGATTTCCTGCATCTGGATGCGGACGCTGGCGAGGATGCCTACAACTTTCCGTTGGAGTTCCTGATCGAGCGGGCCGAAACCCTCGACGTGAACCGGGCAGGGGCGCTTTTGGTGCCAGATACGGCGATGGCGGCGTTCGAGCTCATGCGCGTTCTGGAAGATCGGCTCGGGATTCCGGTTCTGACGGCCAATCAGGTGACGATCTGGCGGGCGCTGAAACTTTCGGGCGCGCGGGTCAAGACCGATGACTTCGGCATGCTGTTCAAGAAGAACGGTGCATGACAGGCGCAGACGAGGCCCCTGAGGCGCTTGACCCGGAAACGCTCGACGCGCTCTTGTCGACCATCCGCCGCTTTGTGCGCGACAGGCTTGTTCCAAACGAAGCGCGCGTTGCGGCTGACAACGCGATCCCAGACGATTTGCGGCAAGAGATGCGCGATCTTGGGCTCTACGGCCTGACGATCCCGCAAGAGTATGGCGGTCTTGGACTGAACACCTGCGAAGAGATGTTGGCCGTCTTCGAGTTGTGCCGGACCTCTCCGGTTTTTCGCTCGGCGGTTGGCACCAACAACGGCATTGGCAGCCAAGGCATCATTCTTTCGGGCACAGAGGCGCAGAAGCAGCGCTATCTGCCAGACCTCGCGACGGGGGCGCTGATCGCCTCGTTTGCGCTGACGGAGCCTGAGGCCGGATCGGATGCGCGGTCGCTGCGCACAACGGCCCGGCGGACTGCGGACGGCTGGGTTTTGAATGGCACGAAGCGCTATATCACCAATGCTCCGTTGGCCGGGGTGTTCACCGTGTTCGCGCGGACAGATCTGGGGGTCTCTGCGTTCCTGGTGCCAGCCGACAGCCCCGGCCTTACGATCGGGCCAACAGATGCCAAGATGGGACAGCAGGGCAGCCTGACCGCGGATGTGGTTCTGACGGACTGCCAGATCGCGCAGGACGCGCTTCTGGGGAGGAAGGCAAAGGCTTTCGCGTTGCCATGCAGACACTTGATCGTGGGCGTCTGCACATTGCCGCAGTGTGCACGGCCATTGCCGAGCGGTTGATCGAGGAGTGCCTCGACTACGCCTCGCAACGGCGCCAGTTCGACCAACCCATTGCCGATTTTCAACTGGTGCAAGCCATGCTGGCGGACAGCCGCGCAGAGAGTTACGCGGCACGCTGCATGGTGATGGATGCCGCCGGACGCCGCGACCGGGGCGAGCGCATCACCGAAGAGGCCAGTTGCTGCAAGATGTTTGCCTCCGAGATGGTGGGGCGGGTTGCAGATCGGGCCGTTCAAATCTTCGGCGGCGCAGGTTACATGACCGAATACGGGATCGAGCGGTTTTACCGTGATGTCCGGCTGTTTCGGATTTACGAGGGCACGACCCAGATCCAGCAGCTCGTGATTGCACGCTCGATGCTGTCAGGGCGCGAGTGACGCCGCTCTCTATTTCCCCACGACGGCGCTAAAGGGCCTAACTGGACGGAAGCTGCATATATGGACGTCTTGAGGAACAATTAGAGAACAAATTTAGTGTTCTGCCGCCTTGAGATACATTTCGATATTTTCCACGGTAAACTTATATTCACGGCCGTCAGCAAGGCGTTCAGCACTGATCGGATATTTAGGGCGATTGGGGTTTATCGCGGTGATGCGGAAGGTTTCACCACCAGTTCTGAAGATACGACCATAGTCTGAAGGCTTCAATCCAAAAGGCTCAGCCAGCACTTCGAACAACGCCCTATCGACTGAATAGAGGGAGCCGTCATCCATCGGAATACCAACGCTGAATTCAATGTCAAAACCGTGACGCAAGTCGATGTCGCTCAACTCGCCTCCCTCGACCGTAAGCCCATGGGTTTCGGCGACCTTCCTGCATGCGTTCAAGAGATCGAGGCGCAAACGGTCGCAAAGAGCTGGCGTCAAGTTGCGGGGAGAATTGACCTTGACCGCTTTCGCGTTTGCTTGCAAACGCTGCCGGGCAGCAGGCGGCCGAACATTCTTTTTCACATCAAGGCCTTTGCTTTGTAGACCGTGCCCCGTGAAATACCCATTGCCCTTGCTATATTGGTTGGGGACGCCCCTTCATTCAATTTCATCTGAATTTCTTCCATGTTGATAGTGGCACGCCGTCCACGGTAAACACCGCGCATTTTTGCAGCTATAATACCCTCAGCCTGACGTTCCCGGCGCAGATTGGTTTCAAACTCGGCAAAAACACCGAGCATGTCAAAGAAGGCTTTTCCTGTCGCGGTTGATGTATCCGTGCCTATCCGGTTGTCACCCACACCCACTATATGTATGGCGTGGCGTCGAGTGGCCCGGGAGGGGGACAAAGCGGGGATGGATGTCTCGCAGCGTGAAGACCTTTCGTTTCCGCGGTCGCTTCCTGAGTTCCAGCGACTTTTCCCGGATGGCACGGCCTGTGCCGCCTAAATTGCTGGCGATGTCACCGCTCCCACTTACGCCCAGCTTTACTCGGGCGATTGGGAGCACCCTAGATGTAGTGGGTGTGGGTGACAACCGGATAGGCACGGATGTATCAACCGGTTGTTCTGTTGCGGCCAAATGTGCGCCCTTATTTTTCAGAGCCGTGACGATCGTTTGTAAATCAGTGAGGGATCGGGCCAATCGGTCAATCCGCGTCACCACCAGAATCTCCCCCGGATGAATAAACTCCAGAATGATTTTCAGCTCTGAGCGCCCGTCAAGGGTTGCCCCACTTTTCTGCTCGGTCCGGATCATACCGCATCCAGCCATCCTTAATGCCGCAATCTGGGCATCGAGATTCTGATCAGAGGTGGATGTGCGGGCATATCCGATTTTTGCTTGTGATCTGTTCATTATGGGTGTGCCTGTGGCATTTTGTGTTCATTAATGCAAAACAGACCTAAAGTGAACAGATATTTGTGTGCTTTGATGCTCACTGCGCGTGTTTACCTAGGGTATACCCATAATGACGTATCGCACCCTACAGTGATGCCGTTACTTTGCTCAACCACTCAATAGACCCTGGCACTCTTTTCCAGGCAGATCCAAAAGCACCAATGTAACTGGTGGCCTCATCCTCACCACCCATAGTGATGTAGTTGCTCAACTCTATCAAAGGCGTATGTCCAGATAACATGTTGGGTACATGCCTGTTTGTTTTCCAAGCCTCCTCCGCAATCTGCTGTGCATCTTCTGCATTTTCAGAATAGGCAATGAGAGCTCGAGTATACTGAATATCGGCAGAATAGTCGTCCACACATTTTTTGAGCAGAGATTTTAAGTCATCCATTTTACCAATTTCGAGGAGCTTCGCAGTCAGGATATATCGTATACCTTGGTTGTCGCCAGGGTTCAGTTCCAGCATTTCCTTGAAATTCTGGATGGCGGTATCTTTCTCACCCATCGCCCACAAAGCTTCACCTAATCCCAAACGAGCACGCATATAAGGACGGGTTTCGTGAAATCCCCAGAAATGCCCCGCATAATCTTCGAAACCATCAGAACCTAAGGCGTTCGCTCCTGCCTCAACGGCACGCTGAAAATAGGCCAATGCTTCCTCTTGGGTCTTGGCATATTCTTCGGCGAGAAGGTTGTAGGCATCTGCGCATAATGGAGATATGCGCAATGCTTTACGAGCCAGAGTGAAACGCTGCTTCGGGTCACTACATTCCCAAGCCTCATACATAACACTCTGAGCTTTTTGAACTGGATCTTGACTGTTATCATCGTCGAGTATGTCACCCAAAAACGCTTCAATATCACGCGCATTTGGGACAAACCCAATAACATTATCACCTTGGGATTTATTCTTGGATTTAGCTTTTTTACGAGGTTTCTTTGATACGGGCATATGTGTCTCCAGAATTACGCGGCCATACGTTCAAAGTTGATCCGCTTATCAAGATCAACGTCGAAACGGCCATAGGGGTTGATGTGGGAATAAATCAGCGGGCTAAGACCGCGGTAATCTTCGGGGGTTAATTTGGCTGCCCATTCAGGATTTGCCAATATGGATTGGACCATGCGCGTGTTGACATAGACCAGCGAGGCCTGAAGTAAATGTAGCGCATGGGCTGACACTTCCTGATCGGCAATCCGGTTGGTGGATATCTCGCCGCCCTTGCCAAAAAACACAAAGCCATTGGCACTGTTCCAGTTCTCAACGACATTCAGGCCCTCATTGATCTCACGACGGTAAGCTTCCGAGCGCAGATAGCGGCATAGGAATATCGTTTTGATGGCGCGGCCCAGTTCAGCCAATGCCTTATAGGTTGGGTGCATAACTTTGGCACTGCTAAAACGGCGCAGGATGGCTTCAGGATCCGCTGTGCCGTGCTGCATGGCGGCAGCATATTTAACCATCTCGTCATACTGGCGCTCAATTTCAGCCCAATCGATTACCCTGGACAGAATGGGGAGAAGATTTGGCAACTGAGACCGCATGCCCGCACTTGGCAGAGCCAGCTTTTGGCGGGCAATCGCTTTCAAGCGCGGCGCCAGTTCGAATCCCAAGAGGTGACAAAAGGCAAAGCCAACGGCACTTTGGCCGTGGCTGTCAACATATTGGCGTTGAATTTCCATATCGGTGCAATGGCGCAGGACACCCTCAATCATCGCAGCCACTTCAGATGACGAGCACCGTTTCAGTTGCGAATATATACAGGTCGATTGTTTTTCCACATGCCAGTAGATCATCACGCCCCGCCCACCGTAACGCGCATGCCATTCGGTCATCAGATTGCGATCCCATGCCCCGAACTTTGTGGAATCCGAGGCACTTGCCGTACCCGCCTTGCCCCAAATGTCAGGGTTACGGATAGCCAAAGTTGCATCCGCTACGCGCGCGCAAGCCGCCCGTAAAGAAGATGGATCAATATAGCGACGACGTGCATGGAGCAATGCATCATAGTTGATATCGGACACACCGGCAGCCACACGTTTCAGGCCTGCATTCGTGCCCAAGCCATAGAGGCTGAGCAGCAAACGCCGATCACGGTCGTCACGGGGTAAAGCTTCACGAGAAGCCGTTGTCTCAAAAGCATCCAGATATCCAGTATCCAATGCCGTTTCCTTCAAAACATCCAAGAGACCCGTCATCGGCCAGCGTTTTGTAACTTCCGCCTTCAACCCAATAAGCCCCGTTGGCTCGGGTACCGCTTTAAACCCGCATTCCCCAAGTGACCGATCCATCTGATGCGGTTTTCGTCCGATTCCTGTATAAGAATCAGTGGATTAGATCAGACGGAGGGTGGGTCGAATGCGGAACCTGGAGGGTGAGTCGGATCGGGGGCTTCTGCGGGCGTTTTTCGACCGAAGACTGAAGTTCGAGTTCCACGGTTCGCGGATCACGTCAGACGCTGGTCTGCTCGCCTATCGTGAACTGGACGAAGCCCTCGGCCTGACCACGCTGGCCGGTGACGTTATTGCTGACAGCCGGACCGGCAAGAACGGTTGGCACGGCATCATCGGTCTCCTTCGCCAATCCGTCTATGGTCGTCTCGCCGGGTACGAGGACGTGAACGACGCCGACCGGCTGGGGCGCGATCCTGCGATGCGGTGGATCGTCGGCGGCAGGGCTGTCGAGCGCGGCGGCGCATCGACCAGCCAGATGGGCCGGTTCGAGACGGAGTTACTCGCCACCAATGACAACCTCGCCGCGCTCGCTGACCTTTTGGGCATCTGGATCGACCAGGTTAACGAGCGCAAGCCGCCGAAGATTATCGTGCTCGACATGGACAGCTCCGTCAGCCCGACCTACGGTGACCAGGAGGGCACGGCCTACAACGGTCACTTCGGCTGCACGTGCTATCACCCGCTGTTCGTGTTCAACCAGTTCGGCGATCTGGAGCGTTGCGCCCTGCGTCCGGGCAACGTGCACAGCGCCCATGAATGGCGCGATGTGTTGGACCCGGTGGTCGCTCGATACCGGAACAAGACACTCCGGCGTTATTTCCGTGGTGACGCCGCCTTCGCCTCGCCCGAGGTTTATGAGTTTCTGGAAACGGAAGGCTTCAAGTACGCCATCCGGCTTCCGGCCAACAAGGTGCTGCACGACAGCATCGCGCACCTGCTCAAGCGCCCCGTCGGTCGGCCGCCGAAGGAAGTTCGTCGGTATTACGCGAACTTCAGCTATCGGGCCGGTAGCTGGACGGAGCCCCGCCGGGTCGTCGCCAAGGTGGAGTGGCACTCAGGGGAACTGTATCCCCGCGTCGGCTTCATCGTCACCAACCTGAGCCGTCCTGCCGAGCGGGTTGTTGCGTTCTACAATCAGCGCGGCACTGCCGGGCAATGGATCAGGGAAGGCAAGAACGCCATCAAGTGGACGCGGCTGTCATGCCGTTCGTTACGCAACAATGCCGTCCGGCTCCAGCTGCATGCACTCGCCTATAACCTCGGCAACTTCATGCGTACCCTGGCGTTGCCCGATGCCGTGGAGCAATGGTCGCTGACGACGCTGAGGGAGAAGCTGGTCAAGATCGGTGCGAAAGTTGTCAACCATGGCCGGTACGTCACATTTCAATTGGCCGAGGCTGCAGTCACAAGAAGCTTGTTCCAGAAAATCTTGAGCCTGATTGATGATCTACGACGAAGACCCGCTCCGGCGTAGGCCGAGGGAATCGACGGCAAGGAGATTGCGGCACGAGAGGTGTGTCTGGATGGCAGGAGAAACGACCAAATGGCCTTCCACGCGCTGGCCGATTACCAAAATCATGTCATCGGATGGCTGCAATGGGAACAGAGTTCCCTTGGAGATGGGGCCGTGGTACGATTTCCGCAAATTTGGATGTCATCTGGGGAATGTCGGTTAAAAGGCGTTATCGAGATGCGGTTGTCGCCACTCCAACGCAGGGACACTTTATCATTATGCGGTATATTGGTGTTCAACAGGCGTAATTCTTCTTCCAACTGGGCCTTTATGCCGGCCACAAATCCTGCGGCATCCTGCGACAGCTTCAGATCATCGTAATAGGTATCCCGGCGCTCGGCAAAATCCTTCGGCAAATCATCATCGGGATTGCGATAGCGATCAGCACCCGTGATCCAAATCTCTTTTGCACGCAGACACGTCCGCAACTGTGTCAAAACACACAGCTCATATGAAATGACATTCAAACGGTCTTTACCGTCCACTACGAAAGCGCGCCATTTTTTGGGAATGGACCCAACCGGGGATGATTCCGGATCTGCAAACCTGCGGCCTTCGGCGTGTAACACCTTGATCCACTCAAGCGCATCGAGAATGGGCCGCCAGGTTGCATTGTTTGACTGGAACGCCAGAATGGACAGGATATCAGGCAACATACGGCGATAATGGGTGGCATATGACCCCCGCATTACTTTTTGAATTTGGGCATCAAAAGATCCCTTTGATCTATATTCCTTGATGATTGCAGCTAATTTCGGCGCCCCAACAACGGGAAAAATAACATCGCAGATACGACCCTTGGGTCGAGTTACAGAAGCCATGGCTATTTCTGCCAATAACCGTTCTTTGCCATGAACCTTTTCAATCTCACTATTTATGCCCGCAATTACCTTGCGGCGCGCACTTGTACCTATCCGGTGGGTCAGTTCAACCAAAAGGTCTGCGACACCATCGATAAGCTGTGCGTTGCGCACCATGAGATATACGGCATAAAGCCCCATTCGACGCTCAAAACCATGGCGACGCATTTCGGAAGCGGTTTCTCCTCCCACCCGTCGCACTAGCCTATCAATCCAGGCCCGGTCTACCCTTTCCAGCATGCCCATCGGCAAATTCAGATCACGGATGAATGCCAGGCGTTCAGTGGCCGATAACATATTGTCCAGTGCCGCGGCACCAACATCGTCCTTTAGCCGCCGAAACCCCGTTGTTGTCATTGGATCCGCAAGCGAGGCTTCCAATTTGGCGATTGTGCTGGAGGAAAGTTGCCGTGTGACCGACATTAAAAATTCATCCTTAAATGCACGCTGCGCCGATCCGACAAAACGGCCCATGATTTTGCGCGAAGGGATATACACTTTATGATGATGGCACCAGTCAAACGCCTGTGAAACCATAGTGCCGAAAGATATTTGCTTGTCCTGAAAAGCCCCTTTTAACCAGAGCTTCAGAGAAGCCTTGTCACGGTCAGTCGCGCGATGGAAGCCAAGATGGCGTAACACATCCTGATTATGGTGACGAGCCGCACGAGCTTTAAATTGATATTCAGACTGGTCAGGGACAGAGCACCCCATCTGCTCCGCAAGATAGGCAATACAATCTGAAGCAATATCGCTATGATCCGCAGGGAAATAACCATGAAGACAAAAAAACTTCAGCTGAAGGGCAATCCAAATACGCATAGCCTTGCGATACCCGTTAACGAAATCTAAATCGTCAAAAGTCAGACTCCATTGCTCAATAAATGATAGCTCTGCCAATACGGAATACCTTTCGAATATCCCTCAGTTCTCGACCCATGCAAAAGGCACGTCAAGTGTCAATTCGTTCCGCTTATGTTCCTCAAGACGTCCATATATGCAGCTTCCGTCCAGTTAGGCCTAAAGGGCTCGCGCGGGATTTCCCCGTCCTAGGCGTCGGTGACAGGGGCAGGCACGCCAGCCTTCACAGGAAGGGCCGCGTTCACCCAAAGCACCCGCGTGGGCGCGTCTGTTTCGTTGGCCCATCTGTGTTTCAGGTGGCTATGCAGATAAAGCGAGTCACCGGCTGCCAGATCATAGGTCTCGCCGGGTTCCAGCCAGAATGACAGGCGACCTTCGAGAACAAACAAGAACTCTTGTCCCTTGTGGGAATATTCGTCCTCACTGGATGCGCCGGGTGCGATTGTGGCGATCTGGCTCTCCATGCCTGCTGGCTTGGGGATCAGGTCTTCCAATACAATGCCACCGTCATCGGTCTTGAACTCCTGACGGGCGTCCGCAGCAACGAAATGACGTTTTGCATCGCTTTCCCGGCTCGCGCCCTTGATCGAGGGGATGGTTGTGCCAAGCGCCTCGGCCAACCGGAACAGGGTCTCTAGTCCGACGCCCGTATTGCCGCGCTCCAGCGCGCTGATGAAGGAAGGCGAAAGCCTCGATTTTTCGGCCGCCAGAGCCAGGGTCATCTTCTTTGCCTTGCGCAACTGACGCAGCTTGGGGCCCAGTGTCGGATCGATTTGGCGCTCTTTTGACACCGCCGCAACCTGCCCAAGTTCACGCCGGATCCCAGCCGGGTTCAATACGTCAACGAGGTATAGTTTGGCAATGCGGCGCAATCGGCGCAGATCGGCTTTGCTGAAGACACGGTGGCCCCCGGCTGTGCGATGTGGCGCGATCAGCTTTTCACGCTCCCAAAACCGGATGATACCGGGAGAGACACCAAGAAGCTCTGACACCTCGCCAATGGAAAGAGTAACATCAGGGCTGATGGGTCGCATATGAATCACCTCTGTCAGAATCCTAGAGGTTACTAGATAGCGCGATCCAGCCGCTGAGGGAACGGCGCGATGTCTTCGAGACATCCCGATTGGGAACTGGCCGGTCGCACTTTGCGAACGTTCAGGTATTGAACGGATCGGGAGCGCGCTCGTTTTCGTCCTCTCGGGTCAGGCGGATGGAGCCAGCGACCAAGCGGCCCGTGCCAAGGCATGGAGCCCGGTGACGAGGTCCTGTTTGTCGGTGTCTTCCGCGGACATTTTCAGAGCGATCGGGCTTGAGGCGGGCAGGGCGCTCACGTAGCGTCCGACCATGACAAAGCGTAGCCCTTTTCGGTACTTCCGAACCAGCCCCGAGATCATCCGGCTGGCGGTGATGATGTATGTGCGGTTCCCAATCTCGCTTCGAAATGTCGAGGACCTGCTGCACGAACGCGGTATCGATATCAGTCATGAGTCAGTTCGTTTCTGGTGGAACAGGTTCGGCCCGATGTTCGCGGCCGAGATCCGCAGAAAACGCATCCAGCAGCTGCGGGCATACTCAGATTGGCAATGGCACCTGGACGAAGTTTTTGTGAAGATCAATGGCGAGACCCACTACCTATGGCGCGCCGTTGATCACGAAGGCGAGGTGTTGGAATCCTTTGTCACGAAGCGGCGAGATTGCAAGGCGGCGTTGAAATTCATAAGAAAATCAATGAAACGCTATGGCCAGCCACATATCCTCGTGACTGACAAACTCCGGTCATACGGAGCCGCGATGAAGGTTATCGGCAATTCCGACAGACAAGAAATAGGCCACTGGCTGAACAATCGAGCAGAGAATTCGCACCTTCCATTTCGACGAAGAGAGCGGGCCATGCAACGGTTCCGGCGGATACGAAGTTTACAGAAATTCGTTACCGTTCATTCCTCAGTCCATAACCATTTCAATCACGAGCGACACCTTTATTCCCTAGCAAACTTCAAGCTGAACCGCGCCGCTGCTCTCGCCGAGTGGCGTCAACTTGGCGCGGCATAAAGGGCAAGGTTGCGGTCCTTGCAGAGACCGGTTCTCATCGGTCTGACACCACCGCCATTTATACTCATAAGCGATTGTTTTTATTAGCCAAATCTTTGTAGAGTACCTTCTAGGTTACCAATGGCCGAATTGCCTGAGTGCACTCGAATTTGTTGGCGATTTATAATTTGGTCGGTCTGATTGCGAGTAAGGGGAAATCCCCGGACTTATGTAGCAAACGCACCAACAAAACTGGACATTTTACCACCTGTTTTTGCTAATCTTTCCCCATGCAAGAACAGTCAACTCGCATTCCCCAAGTAACGTGACGATTTCGCGTTCCGAGCGGTCGGTAATGTGTTATATTTCAGCATGTTAATGGACTGGAGGCGGCGGATTATGGATCACCGGGAGGGTGCAGATAAAACGGGTGATGTTCGGCTTGATTTTGACCGTCGCGTGCGGCTGGAATTCCATGGTTCGAAGATCAGTTCAAATGGCGGATTGCTGTTGTTCCGGGAACTGGATGAAGTGCTCGGCCTACACGACATTGCGGGCGGATTGCTGAGAGACACGCGAACTGGCCACAATCGCCTGCACTCACTGGTCGGCCTGTTGCGCCAGTCGGTCTTTGGTCGGCTGGCCGTGTACGATGATGTGAATGATGCGGATCGTTTATCGCTTGATCCGGTAATGCGGCAGGTGGTCGGCGGACGGGCTGTGGATGCCAAGGCAGCATCCTCAAGCCAGATGGGACGGTTCGAAACCGAGGTGCTGGCAACTTCGGATAATCGCACTGCGCTGGCTGACTTGTCAGGGCAATGGATCGACCGGATTCACGAACGCAAACCTCCCAAGTGGATCACGCTGGATATGGATAGCTCGGTCAGCCCGACCCACGGAGCGCAGGAAGACACGGCCTGGAACGGTCATTTCGGCTGCATGTGTTATCACCCGCTGTTCGTCTTCAATCAGTTTGGTCATCTTGAACGCTGCGCTCTGCGGCCCGGCAATGTGCACAGTGCGGATGGTTGGAAAGACGTTCTGAAGTCGGTCATGGCGCGATATGCAGATCGCCACCTAATGCGGTTCTTCCGAGGTGACGCCGCCTTCGCCATCCCAGACCTCTACGAGATGCTCGAAGCGGAGAGCTATTTCTATGCCATCCGGCTCCGCACCAATCGTGTTCTTCAGGGCAAGATTGCGCATCTGCTCAAGCGCCCTGTGGGCCGTCCGCCCAACCATGTGCGACGCACCTACGGCGACTTCCGATATCAGGCTGCGTCCTGGGACAAACCCCGTCGTGTCATCGCCAAGGTGGACTGGCATCCGGGTGAATTGTTCCCGAGGGTTGGTTTTGTCGTTACCAATATGCCAATGGAGGCAGACTGGATCATTCAGTTCTACAATCAGCGTGGCACCGCTGAGCAGCACATCAAAGAGGGAAAGCAGGCAATCAACTGGACGCGCTTGTCCTGCAAGGGCATGGCGCAGAACGAGGTCCGCCTTCAGCTTCACGCACTGGCCTACAATCTCGGTGTCTTCCTGCAAGGCACTGATCTGCCCGAGGAGATAGCCGACTGGTCGCTGACCAGCCTCCAAACACGACTGATCAAAACCGGCGTGAGGGTCGTCCGCCACGCCCGCGCCATTACCTTCCAGCTTGCCGAGGTTGCGGTCAGCGGAAATTTGTTCAACCGCGTCCTTGCCGCCATCCAAAGGCTACGCGCGCCACCGGTTCCAACATGACGGTGTCAGCGGCAAAACCTGAAGAAAAGCGGCTCGGCTGGTTTGTTCCAACCGCTGTTGATCAGGCTGAAAGCTGCGTCAAACCAGCCGCTGAGGGCAGAAACCCCGCTAGGATGCCAAATCCACAGCACAGCGAAACCGAAAGGCTTGATCATGGCCCAAATTGGTTGAAGCATACAGAAGATGGCCTTCTACTTGGGGAATGTCGGGTCAATCATAAATGTTTGTCAACGGCGGAGCAAAAACCGGCCATGTGGCGGAGCAAATGTTGGCCACTTGAGGGTGCCTGAATCTGGCACCAGGAATGCGGAGGGCGCCCAGGTGCCTGCGCTCTCGATATAGCTGGCGGGTGCCTGGGCGCTTTGGCCCGCGAGGGCCAATCTGTCCTGAACCTAGTTGATGGCGATGCCTTTGCGGCCCCGGCTTTGGGCCAGACGATAGCTGTCGCCGTTCATCTCGAGGATGTTGACGTGATGGGTCAGGCGGTCCAGAAGCGCGCCGGTCAGACGCTCTGAGCCGAAGGTTTCGATCCATTCGTCAAAGGGCAGATTGCTGGTGATCAGCGTGGCGCCGCGCTCGTAGCGTTGCGAGATCAGTTCGAACAGCAACTCGGCGCCAGTCTTGCTCAGCGGCACGAAGCCGAGCTCGTCGATGATCAGAAGTTTGCAATTGGCCATCTGTTTTTGCAGGCGCAGGAGGCGTCGCTCGTCGCGGGCCTCCATCAGCTCATGGACCAGGGCTGCGGCGGTGATGAAGCCCACGGAGAGGCCCTTCTGACAGACGGCGAGGCCGAGACCCAGAGCAACGTGTGTCTTGCCGGTGCCGCTTGGACCAAGGGCGATGACATTCTCGCGCCGGTCTATCCATTCGCAGCGGGCCAGTTCCAGCACCTGCATTTTGTTGAGCGCCGGGATCGCCTTGAAGTCGAAGCTGATCCGCTGCCCGGCAGGGCATGCGCAGCATGCCTGAGAGGGGAGGCTTTTGACCGCCGGGAACTTCGCCGCCTTGATCCGGCGCTCGATCATCCGCCGTTCACGGTCGATCAGTTCCAGTTCCACCAGACGGGCCAGGAACCGGACATGGTCCAGCCCCTCGGCAGCGCACTGGCGCGCCAGCTTGTCGTATTCCCGGAGGAAGGTTGGCAGCTTCAGCGTCTTGAGGTGGTGGGCGAGCAGGAGTTCGGGGGTGTCGGTCATGGCGCATCCGCCGCCATCAAGCACATATAGCTGGCCGCCGAAGTGGTTCCGACATTGGCGCGCGGGAGATACGGGTTTAATCTACGTTTTCCACCGTTTAGCAGCCGCTTTCCTCGCAATATCGGACCGTTGCTCTGGCGTCAGTTTAGCCGCTCGCGCCTTTCCGCCCTTTGCCCCAAGAGCCTTGGCTGCGGGGTCTTTGCCATCATCCTCAACTGTATCCTCAACCTCGCCAGTGGCTATCTGGGCGATTCGCACGGCATTGCCGATAACGTCTGCGGGGCGTTTCTGGCCCTTTGGTCCTATGGGCATGATTTCTCCAAATGCTTTGCGCTAAGCATTATATAGACTGAATCGGCGGAAAATCCGCCAGTTCGCCGACGCCATGAGCGTGAGTCATCTAACGGTAAAGCGGGTTTTTGATGTGGACGAGGTCAGGCGATCCGTCGTTTCACCTGTTACCCGGGTAACAGATAGCCACTATCGAGGGCGATCGTCGTCGTCACGACAGCGAGGGGCGCTCCGCCGCAGCTTGCGGCGAAGTAGGACGGCGACCAGAGAACGCCCTTGTGATGGCGGCCAGTAATCCCGGGTCTGTTTTTTCGCAGTAACCTACTGCAGACGCCCCTGAGGCTGTTGATCAGTTTCGACAGTGCAACCCTGGGCGGGTAGTTTACAGAGCAAGAGCTACGCTCTGATGCGGGCGAGCCAAAGACCTTCGACGCAAAAGGACGAGGCACCAGATGACTCTACCAGCCGCCCCCGAGCAGGCCACGCCGAAGCGCCGCCGCAAACGCCGGTGGATCGATCCCGCCGACCGGCTCGCGGAGATCGGGTCCGGGATGGTCCGGGTCCGCGCCCGCGAGGAAAAGCGCCTGATCGCCGTGGCCCGCAAGGCCGGGCTCTTTGACGTGCGCCTGACATCCAGCGAACTGCGCGAAATGATCAGGGCCACCATTGCCGATCTGCGCCCCGCGCTCTCCACGCTCGCGAAGCTCGAAGGCAGGAAGGCGCGTGCGGCAAAGGCCAAACGCAAATCGTGGAGAAAGCTACACCTCGGCCTGGACCTCACAACCGGCGAGATCATCTGCTCGGATCTGACGCTGGACCACGTCGGCGATAGCACGGCCTTGCCCGGGCTTCTGGATCAGTTCGACGGGCCGGTTTCGCGATTTCTGGCGGATGGGGCCTATGACGGCACCCCGACCAGAAATCTGCTCACGGCGCGTTTTGGCGATGCAGTCGAGGTCATCATTCCACCGCCAAAAAACGCCGTTCTCGCCCTGAAATCGCGCGATGATCCATCCCTCCGCGACCAGCACATCGCCCAGATACAGACGTACGGCCGACTGGCATGGCAAGTCAGAAGCGGCTACAATCAGCGCAGTCGCGCGGAAGCACAAATTGGTCGTTGGAAAAGTGTGATCGGGCCGAAACTGAGATCGCGGCGGTTCGAAAATCAGAAAACTGAGGCACAGATCGGTGTGCGGGCTCTTAACAGAATGACCGAACTTGGCTGTGCCAGGTTTGAGTCAGTTGGCTGACCATTTTCACGGGTAAGGGTACTCCGCGCTTGTCCGGTGATTGATGCAACACGGCCCATCCAGCCCTTCGAGCCGTCTGACGCTTATGGCTATATCCGGCCCGCCGCCGAGATATCCGACGGCGTTTTCAAGGTCGCGCAGTTTGTTGAAAAACCTGACGTCGAAACCGCCAAACACCTGATCGAGGACCAGCTTTGTCTGTGGAATGCCGGCATATTTTGCTTCCGGGCCCAGTGGCTGATCGAAGCGGTCGCGTTGGTCGAGCCCGAGACCGCCCAAGCGGTGCGCAGATCGGTGCGGGATGGCGGCGAGGATCTTGGGTTCTTCGTGCCTGGCGCGGGCTTTGCAGAGGCCAGAAAAATATCATTCGATCATGGTTTTATGGAAAAGACCAGCGCGGCGGTTGTGGTGCCCTCGGACCTTGTACGGTCCGATCTTGGCGACTGGAAGTCGGTTTGGTCGGTTGCCGACAAAGATGCCGACGGCGTGGCCGTTGTCGGCGATGCGATCACCATGGACACCAGGAACACGCTGATCCACGCCTCGTCGCGGATGGTTTGCACCGTCGGCGTCGACAACCTGGCGGTTATCGAAACGGCCGACGCGGTTTTGGTCATTGGGCTGGACAGCGCGCAGGGCGTGAAACAACTGGTCAAGCTCTTGGAAGAACGCGAGCGCAAGGAAGCGCTGGAACATCTGCGCTGTTACCGCCCCTGGGGCTGGTATCAGACCACCGA
Organism: Paracoccaceae bacterium; assembly: GCA_965247915.1. Classification (GTDB taxonomy): domain Bacteria; phylum Pseudomonadota; class Alphaproteobacteria; order Rhodobacterales; family Rhodobacteraceae; genus JAKZRT01. The sequence continues at coordinate 3,447,866 of OZ252048.1, read as the reverse complement.
CCTTGGCGAGCGTTTCCGGGTCAAGCGGATCGGCGTCAAACCCGGTGCCAAACTGTCGCTGCAACGGCACCACCACAGGTCGGAGCACTGGGTCGTGGTGCGCGGCACCGCCGAGGTGACTATTGGCGATACCGTCAAGAAATTGCACGAGAACGAGTCCGTTTATATCCCGATCGGCGAGGTTCATCGTCTGTCCAATCCGGGGCGCATTCTGGTCGAGCTGATCGAGGTTCAGTCGGGATCGTATCTGGAAGAGGACGACATCGAACGCCTCGAAGACGTCTTTGGCCGGGTCGAGGATATGGCCGCACACAAAGAACGTTTGGTGGGCTGACCGGCGAAATCCTCGGTTATCCTGCGCGAAACACGCCCGCGATCTATGCGAAATTCGCAGATCGCGGGTAATCTGATATTGATTTCGTAAAAAATCATCGACATCCTGACGAATTCGCACCAATCTGTTGCATCGACTTTGTGATTCCAAATCATCGGGTGCCGGAAGGATGGCGAAACCGGGCAACGGAACGGCGCAAGAAAATGGCCAGCAGCAGCATGGTATCCGCTCGCCCGGGGACGGTCTGAACCAGAAGATCATCCGCATGCTCGAGATCGACGGGCGCCTGCCGTTTTCCGAAATAGCCCAGAAACTTGAGGTCTCGGAAGGCACCATTCGCAACCGCGTCAGTGCCCTACGCGACAACAACATGCTGCGCATCGTAGCCATGGTTGATCCGGTGGCGACCGAATACAAAACCGACGCACTGGTCGGTATCACCGTGGCCTCGGGCACGACGCCCGCCCAGGTGGCCGAGCGCCTGCGCGATGACGCGCGCGTCGTGTTCGTGCTGTGGGTGGCGGGGCGTTACGACCTGATCGTCGAGATTGTCAGCGACGAATCCGACGCTTTGCAAAGCTTTCTCGAAACCGAGATTTACGCAGCCAGCGACGTGGCCAGCGCCGAGGTTATGCCGGGCCTCAAGAATTTCAAGAACCAGTTCCTGCTGAAACGGGATTGGAGGGCCGCCGATGCCTGACGATTTCGAAGGCGCGCTTGCCGCTTTCCGGCGGCCCACATCACCGGCGCGCGGCCTGCCGCCCATGGCCTATCGCGACGCCGAATTCTGGAAGGGCGAATGCGAAACCATTTTCTTGCGGAACTGGGTTTGCGTGGGCTTTGCGCACGAACTTGCCGAAGCCGGTGACGCGATCCCCATCACCATCGCCGGACTGTCGCTGTTGATCGTGCGCAACGCGGCTGGCGTGATCCGGGTTTTCCACAATCACTGCCGGCACCGATGCCTGACCCTGGTCGACGCGCCCAAAAACGTCGGCAAATTGATCCGCTGCCCCTATCACGCCTGGGCCTATGACCTTGACGGGTCCTTGCGCGCCACGCCGCATTTCGGCGGCACCGACAATCCCCGGCCCGACGGGTTCGACCCCGCCGAAAACGGCCTCAAACCGGTCCGCAGTCACGTCTGGCACGACTGGATATTCGTCAACCTCAGCGGCGACGCGCCCGACTTCGAGACTTACGCCGCCCCGCTGATCGCCCGGCTTGACGGAATTGACTTCGACAAATTGGCCCTGATTGGCATACTCGATTTCGGTGTGATCGACACCAACTGGAAACTGATCATGGAGAATTTCATAGAACCCTATCATGTCCAGTTCGTCCATGCCTCGACCACCGAACAGCCGCTGGAAGACCATTACACGATCATCGACGGGCGCTGTGTCGGCTCCGCGATTAACGTCAAGGAAGAACACGAAGGGTCGGGAAGTCTGGGCGTAAGCTCGCGTTACCTTACGCTTTTCCCCACCTTTATCCTGGGCCGCTATTTCCCCGGCCAGATCGGCGTTTATCTGAATATCCCGCTTGGCCCCGGCCAGGTGGCGCAAAAGCGCGCGCTTTACACGACCGAGGGCCAGACGCTGACCAAGGACGAAATCGAAGCCCTCAAAGCGCTCTGGTGGGACGTCCACAAGGAAGACCACGAGATGGTCGAACGGCTTTACACCGGCCGCGCTTCGCCCGCAGCCGACGGCGGCTTTCTGTCGCCGGTCTGGGAAGACAGCGTTCGCGCCTTTCAGGAAATGGTCGTGGCCGATGTCATGGGCACGCCCGCACCAGAGCTAGGACACAACCCATGACTGATGCGACGCTTTCTTCCGGCTTTCGGCTGGCGCACACGATGATGCGGGTCATGGATCTGGAAAAGTCTCTGGAATTTTATTGCGGCATCCTGGGCATGCAAGTGCTGCGCCGCACCGATTATCCCGACGGCAAATTCACCAACACCTTCATCGGCTACGGCCCCGAGGCCGAGTTTCCCACGCTCGAACTGACCTCGAACTGGGACCGGTCTGATCCTTACGACAAGGGCAACGGCTGGGGCCACATCTGCATTGAGACGCCCGATGTCTACAATGCCTGCCAGGACCTGGCGGCGAAGGGCGTCAAAATCACCCGCCCCGCCGGGCCGATGAAAGGTGGCACCCGCGTCATCGCATTCTGCGAAGACCCCGACGGCTACAAGGTCGAGCCGAACGAATGCATCCTGAAACACATCCCCTGAGAGGCAGCCAAATGGGCAACAAACCCCAGCTTTACAAGATTTCCGATATTGAACACCGGCTGCACACGCTGGAACCCGGCAAGTCCTACATCAAACCCTTTGTCACCAGTGCTGTCAGCGACACCATGTGCGGCGGGCTGAATTTCCTGAACGCGGTTTCGGTGCCGTGGGACCTGACCTGCGACGAGATCATCTATTGCATGTCGGGCAGCTTCCGCCTGACCTGCGACGGCGAAAGCTATATCTGCAACCCCGGCGATGTCCTCTACATCCCGCGCGACAACCACATCGCCTACGAATGCGACGAGGTCTGCGTAATCTTCTATGCCGCCTATCCCCACGACTGGAAACAGCAGGCGGGCATCACTTTCGTGCCAGGGATTGATCCTGAGGACATGCCTCCGATCCCCGAATAAATTTGCATTTCAAGGACCTGACCATGGCAGAAAGAATCTACTACGATCGGATCGAAGACGCGATCGACCGCAACCGCCCGCGCGTTGCCGAGGTGCGCGAACGGCTGGAAGATGCGGGCGTCAAATACGTCATGTCGGCCTGGATCGATCTGCATGGCATTCCCAAGACCAAACCGGTGCCGATGAGCGATTTCGAGGCGCTTTGCCTCGGCAAGGGCCCCCAGTTCGCGGTGCATTCGGTCAGCTTCGTGCCCGAGCTCTCCCCCGCCGACGCCGACCAGATCATGATCCCCGACCTCGGCGCGGTCTATGTCTGCCCCTGGGACACCACCATGGCGATCATTTTCGCCGATCTTTACTGGGAAGGCGCGCCCTACAACGTCTGCCCCCGCCAGGCGCTGAGGCGCGCGGTTCAGGCAGCGGCGGACGATGGATACGTCGGCTACGCCGGTGTCGAGCCCGAGTTCATCGTGATGAAATACGACGCCGCCGGCCAGCCGGTCAAAGCCTTCGACGATGATCCCGCCGAGGGGCTCAGGCCGCGCCGCCAGGCGTTCGGCTATGACGTGGAATATTCGATCAATGCGATGTCGTTTCTGGGCGAATTGATCGACATTCTTCAGGACCTCGGTTTTAACCTGCACGATGTGGTGGCCGAAGGCGCCTATTCGCAGTTCGAGCTCGATTTCCACTATACGCATATGCTGGAAATGGCCGACCGGTTTGCCTTCCTTCGCATCCTGCTGAAAGAAATCGCCAAAAAGCACGGCATGTTCGTAACTTTCATGCCCAAGCCCACCATCGGCGACTGGCGCTCGGGGGCGCATATCAACCTGTCGCTGCAGCGCCTTGATGCGCCGGGTGACAATATCTTCGCCGACGGAGACGGCTGGTCGCAGGCGTCGCGCCACGCGGTCGGCGGGTTGATGAAACACGCCGAGGCGATTACCGCGATCACCTGCCCGACGGTCAATTCCTATAATGGTCTCGTGCCCCGTGTCGGGGGTTTTGAGGGCGGCACGGTCACTTGGGCACCGACCAACATTACCTATGGCTTTAACAACCGATCCGCCCAGTTCCGCCTGCCGCAAAGCCGCTATTGCATCGAAAACCGCGCCTGCGACATGACCATGAACGTCTATCTGGGCCTGGCCATGCATCTGAGCGCGGCACTGGAGGGAATGCGCGACAAGATTGAGCCGGGCGATCCGTCCGACTTCGACCTTTATGAACTCAGCGACAGCCAACTGGCCGAACGCGGTATCCGCCGCCTGCCGCGCAACCTTTATGTGGCGGCCGAGGCCCTGCGCGCCGATGAACTGGCCATCGAAGTCATGGGGCCGGTGATGCACAATTCCTATCTGGAGTATAAAACCGACGAATGGGAACGCTATCACCAGGCGGTCACAGATTGGGAGGTGCAGGAATATCTGCGCCTCTATTGAACGGCGCATGACCGACTTTGAAATCTTCGATCTGGGCAACCACCCGCTGACCAGTGGTGCGGCCCTGAAAAACGCGCGCCTTGCCTACAAAACCTACGGCACTCTCAGCCCTGCGGGCGACAACGTCGTTGTCATGCCCACGTTTTACACCGGCACCCATGCCCGCAACCAAGGCTTCTTCGGACCAGGCCGGGCGTTGGACCCGGCACGTCATTTCATTGTCTCGGTCAATCTTTTCGGCAACGGCCTCAGCTCATCGCCATCGAGCGCCGACGCCTCGCAGGCAGGCCCGAACTTCCCCGCCATCAGCTTTCAGGACAGCATCGCCGCCCAGCACCGCCTGCTGACCGAACGGCTGGATGTGACCCGGATCGCTCTGGTGCTCGGCTGGTCGATGGCAGGGTGTCAGGCCTATCACTGGGCAGTGCAATACCCCGAGATGGTGCGCGCCATTCTGCCGTTCTGCGCCTCGGCCCGCACCTCGCCGCACAACTTCGTCTTTCTCGAAGGCGTCAAAGCCGCGCTGTGCGCCGATCCGGCATGGAATGGCGGTGATTATGCCCAACAGCCGGTCGCGGGCCTGCGCGCCTTTGGCCGGGTTTACGTGGGCTGGGCGTTTTCGCAGGCCTTCTATCGTGACGGACTTTATCGCGACCTCGGCTATGCCTCCATCGACGCACTTTTGGATGACTGGGCCGAAGATCACGCCCAAAACTGGGACGCCAACGACCTGCTGGCCAAACTGGCCACCTGGCAGTCGGGTGACGTCAGCGCCGCGCCGGCCTTTGATGGCGATATCACCGCGGCCCTCGCGTCCATCCAAGCGCGCACCATTCTGATGCCCTGCACCCGCGACCTCTATTTCCCGCCCGAAGACAACCAAGCCGAGGCCGCCTTGATCGCGCATGCGCTTTTCCGCCCCTATGCCTCTGACTTTGGCCACTGCGCCGCCAACCCCGGCAACGATGCCGGATTTGCGCGCGCGCTGGACCAAAATATCGCTGAACTGTTGGAGTGACCGCCAAATTTTCAGGCGGCGTTGTACATTCCCTCGTAGACCGGTTCGAGCGACTTGTGATCAAAGAGCGATGACACGCTTGTCCCGCTCCAGGTGTTGGTGATGGCCTGCGCGAACATCGGCGCGGTCGGGATCACCCGGATGCTGCCAGCCGAACGCACCTCTGCGGTCGGCGCAATGGTGTCGGTTATGACCAGGCTTTTCATCACCGATCCGGTCACCCGCTCGATCGCGGGTCCGGAAAGAACGCCGTGGGTGATATAGGAATGCACTTCGGTCGCGCCGTTTTCAACCAGCACCTCGGCAGCCTTGCAAAGCGTTCCGGCGGTGTCAATCATATCGTCCACGATCAAGCACTTATATCCATTGACATCGCCAATCACCGTCATCTCGGCAACCTCGCCGGGTTCGCCCCGGCGCTTGTCCACGATGCTGAGTGGCGCCCCGATCCGCTGCGCCAGATCGCGCGCGCGGGCCACCCCGCCGACGTCCGGCGACACCACCATGATCTGATCCAACGCGCCCTTGAAATGGTGCCCAATATCCAGCGCGAACAGCGGCGCGCCATAAAGGTTATCAACCGGAATGTCGAAAAACCCCTGGATCTGAGTGGCATGCAGGTCCAGGGTCAGCACCCGCTCGATCCCGGCGCTGACCATCATATTGGCCACCAGCTTGGCCGTGATTGGGGTCCGCGCCTTGGTGCGCCGGTCCTGTCTGGCATAGCCGAAATAGGGAATGACCGCCGTGATCCGCGCCGCGCTTGACCGCCGCAGTGCATCAGACATTATGAGCAATTCCATAAGGTTATCGTTCGCGGGGTTCGACGTGGGCTGGATGATGAACATATCCTCGCCGCGCACATTCTCGTAGACCTCGACGAATATTTCGCCATCGTTGAACCGCTCCACCCGCGCATCGACCAGATCGATGCTCAGCCCCCGGTGCATCGACATGCGCCGCGCCACTGCTTCGGCCAGCGGTCGGTTGGCATTTCCGGAGATGAGTTTCGGTTCCAGTTGGTTTGGCATGTGGCTGCGTCCCCAGGCTTGGTTCCTGTCACAGATTCGTGACGTTGACACCGCTTAACACGCAGCTAGGGTCAGGCAAAACCGTAACTTACCCGAGAAGTAAAAATGCCCCATATCGACTACTTTTGTGCGCCGGTCTCGCCCAATGTTTATCTGGCCGGCACCCGGTTCGAAGAGGTTGCCGTGCGCCACGATGCGACCATCACCTACAAGCCGGTCGATATTTCCGGGCTTTTCACCCGAACCGGCGGCGTGATGGTGGGTGCGCGGCACCAAAGCCGCCAAGAATACCGGCTGCAGGAGCTTCGGCGAAACGCCGCTCTGGCCGGCCTTCCGATTAACTTGAGACCGGCGCATTGGCCAACCAATGCAGCACCCGCCTCATACGCCATGATCGCCGCTCAAGCGGCGGGCGGTGGCGATCCGGGCGCGTTGATGTTTAGCCTGGCGCGCGCCTGCTGGGCCGAGGAAAAAAATATTGCAGATGATGAGGTTATCCGCGATTGCCTCGACGCCGCGGGCTTTGACGGCGCCTTGGCCGACAGCGGGCTGCTGGCCGGGGCCACGGCTTATGAGGCCAATCTGGAAGAAGCTGTCGCACGGGGCGTCTTCGGCCTGCCGTTTTACATCACCGACACCGACGAGCGGTTCTGGGGTCAGGACCGGATTGACCAGCTCGACCAGCACCTGTCCGGTAGCTTGTGAGCCATTATCATCTTTCCCCAAATACTTATCTGTCCGCGGTCTGCTATTTTGTTGGCGGGCGGGAGGCCGGCAAATGGCGCGCGAATAGCCGCCGTCCGGGCGCGCCTGTTTGCCGCCGATGTAAAGCTTCGCGGTCCGGTCGATGCCCGTGGCCGCGCCGCCGTCACCGGGCGGATTGGGCGCAACTTTCGCCAGCCTGGCCGCCTTGGTGCGGGGCCGTGTATAAGCGGCCAGCCCTTCCCACCCGCCTTCGCGGCCAAAGCCCGATTCGCGCACCCCGCCAAAGCCCGCCGCCGCGTCGAAAAGGTTGGTAGAATTGACCCAGACCACGCCGGCGGCCAGTTTCGGCGCAATATCCAGCGCCAGATTGACGTTCTCGGTCCAGAGCGTCGCCGCCAGCCCGTAGCGGGTGTTGTTGGCCAGTTGAACCGCCTCGGCGGGGGTGCGGAAGGTGGTGCCGACCAGGACGGGGCCAAATATTTCCTCCTGCATCAGCTTTGAGGCGGCATCGAGCCCGGTGATCAGCGTCGGCGGATAGAAACATCCGCGTGTGGGCAGGGGCGTGGCGGGTTGATAAAGCTCGCCCTCGGCGGCACCCTCGTTGACCAGCCGGGTGATGGTGGCCAGTTGCACCAGGTCGACCACCGCGCCGATGTCGATGCATTTGTCGAGCGGGTCGCCGATGCGTAGCCCGTCCATGCGCGCGCGCAGTTTGGTGTGGAACGCCTCGGCGATACCTTCCTGGACGATCAGCCGCGAACCGGCGCAACAGACCTGGCCCTGGTTGAACCAGATCGCATCGACCAGCCCCTCGACCGCGCTGTCGATGTCGGCGTCGTCGAAGACGATGTAAGGCGATTTGCCGCCCAGCTCGAGCGTCAGCGATTTGCCGGTGCCCGCCGTGGCGCGGCGGATGGCGCGGCCCACGGATGTGGACCCGGTAAAGGCGATCTTGTCGCAGCCGGGGTGGCCGACGATCATCTCGCCGACCGCCCCGTCGCCGGTCACGATGTTGACCACGCCCGCGGGCAGGCCGATCTGGGCGCAGGTTTCGGCGAATAGAATCGCGGTCAGGGACGTGTATTCCGCTGGTTTCAGCACCACCGTGTTGCCCATGGCGAGCGCCGGGGCGATCTTCCACGACAGCATCAGCAGCGGGAAGTTCCACGGGATGATCTGACCGCAGACGCCTAAGGGTTCGGCGTCGGGCAGTTCGGCCTCCATCAGCTGCGCCATGCCCGCGTGATAGTAAAAATGCCGCTGGACGAGGGGGATGTCGATGTCGCGGGATTCGCGGATCGGTTTGCCGTTGTCCAAGGATTCGAGCACGGCGAAAAGGCGGGAATTTTTCTGCAGGGCACGGGCCAGCGCATAGAGGTGCCGCGCACGGCCATGGCCACCAAGGGCGGCCCAGTCGGGCTGGGCCTGGCGCGCGGCACCCACGGCTGCGTCGATGTCGGACTTGCGCGCCTTGGAGAGCGTGGCCAACTTTTCCCCATTGGCCGGGTTGCGGCTGGCAAAACCCTTGGTCGGCTTGGTGAAGGCCCCGCCGATGAAATGCCCGAACCGGCGTTTGCCGCCGTCCAGCCAGTCCATGACCGGCCCCGCATCTTCGGGCGCGGGGCCGTAATCCATGGTCTCGAATATTTCTTTGACGGTCATGATTATCCCATTGGATGGCGATAGAGCGCCGAATAGCGGCCGGTGACATGGTGTTCCAGCTGGCGTTCGATGTCGCCCAACAGCGACGAGGCCCCGAAGCGGAAGAGGTCATTGCGGAGCCAGCGGTCGCCCAGTTCGTCTTTGATGAGCGCGAGGTAAGTGACCACGTCCTTGGCCTTGGAAATACCGCCCGCGGGCTTGTAGCCGACGCGGTATCCGGTACGGTCGAAATAATCGCGCAAGCTTCGGATCATCACCAGACTGACCGGCAGGGTGGCGTTGACGCTTTCCTTGCCGGTCGAGGTTTTGATGAAATCGGCGCCGCCCATCATCGTGACCAGCGCGGCGCGCGCGACATTGCGCAGCGACCCCAGCTCGCCGGTGGCCAGGATCGCCTTCATATGGGCCGGGCCGCAGGCCTCGCGCATGGCGCGGGTCTCGTCGTAAAGTGCGGTCCAGTTGCCGGTCAGTACGTGGCGGCGCGAAATGACGATGTCGATCTCGCGCGCGCCCGACTCGACGCTGGCGCGGATTTCCTGAAGGCGCTGGGGGAACGGGGAAAGCCCCGCCGGAAATCCAGTGAACACGGCGGCGACGGGGATGCCGGTGCCTTTGAGCGCGGCAAGGGCGGTGGGGATCATTTCGTGAAAGACGCAGACGGCACCGGTGGTGACCGGGTCGGCCCCGAGCGCATCGAGAAGCTCGGACCGCACCGGATGGCGCGCCTTGGCGCAAAGCCGCCGCACCCGGCCGGGCGTGTCGTCGCCGGCCAGCGTGGTCAGGTCGATCATGGTGATGGCGCGCAACAGCCAGGCCGCCTGGTGGTCTTTCTTGACCGACCGCCGCCCCGGCAGGGTCGCGGCGCGGCGTTCAATCGCCGAAGTATTGGCCTGGACCCGGGCGACCCAGTCCAGATCCAGCGCTATGCCGGGGTTGCGGGGTTCGGTGACCTGCAGCGCCAGCGGGTCGCTGATCGCGGCGCTTTTGGCCGTTGCGGTGGCTGTTTGGGATGGGCGTACGTGACCGCTCGCATTCGAATCTCGGGAAGTCCGCAAAATCGCATGTCCCGCGCACCCGCGCAAGCCTTGGCGGCGCGCGTTTGGCTTTTCATCCTGGCCGGGCCGCGCTAGACCGGGCGCAGGCACACGACCCGAGGAAACCCCATGCCCTTCGACCGTTCGATCAAGATCGCCGCGTCCATTCTGGCCGCCGATTTCGCCAATTTCGGGGCCGAATGCGAAGCGGTCGAGGCGGCAGGCGCGGACTGGGTGCACGTCGATGTGATGGACGGGCATTTCGTGCCCAACATCACCTTTGGTCCGGCGATGTGCGCGGCAATCCGGCCGCATATCAAGACCCTGATGGACGTGCATCTGATGATCGCGCCGGTGGACCCCTATGTTCAGGCTTTCGCCGATGCCGGGGCGGATGTGATCACCGCCCACGTCGAGGCCGGACCGCATATTCACCGCAGCTTGCAGGCGATCCGGGGGGCCGGCGCCAAGGCCGGCGTGGCGCTGAACCCCGGCACCCCGGCGGGCGCGGTGGCGGGGGTTCTGGATCTGGCCGATCTGATCTGCGTGATGACGGTGAACCCGGGCCATGGCGGGCAGAAATACATCGACATGGGTCCCAAGGTGGCCGAGCTGCGCGCCATGATCGGCGACCGGCCGGTGCATATCGAGATCGACGGCGGCATTGATCCGGGCACAGCACCCGGTCTGGTCGCGGCGGGGGCCGATGTTCTGGTGGCCGGTTCGGCGGCGTTTCGCGGCGGGTCGGCCCGAAACCCGGGACCTTACGGCGACAATATCCGGGCAATTCGGGCGGCAGCGCAAGGCGCACTGTGAGGGTTTGCGCCGCGCTGGCGTGCGCCGCCCAAAGCGAGGGGCCAGCCCCTCGCGCTCCCCGGAGCAACAGTGTTTATATTGCGTAGAATTTCTGATCGCGTTCCATTGCATTCAGGGTAACGACCATTTTTCGCATGACGGCGGTGATGGCCAGTTTGGGTGGTTTTCCTGCATCGACGAGCCGCTGGTAGAGGGCAGAGAACGGGGTTCTTTTGGCGCGTGTCGCCGACAGCGCCGCCATGTAGAGGGTATTTCGCAGGTCTTTTCGCCCGCCGCGGCACACCCGTTTGCCCCGCCAGCGACCGCTTTGCCGCGCGAACGGTGCCACGCCGACCAGAGCGGCGATTTCCCCGCGTGTGACGCGGCCGAGCTCGGGAAGCCCGGCAATCATCGCCGCACTGGTGACCGCCCCGATCCCGGGAAGGCTGGTCAGGCGGCGGGCGCGATTGCGCCAGGCCGTGTCCGCTTCGATCAGGGCATTGATCTGCGCGTCCAGCGCCCTGATATCGGCCTCCAACCGGGTCAGTGCGTGGCGGATCATGGCGCGGATATCTTCAAACGCGGCTTGTTTGAGCTGGCATTTTTCGGCAATGCGGCGGGTCAGAAGCGCCCGCCGTCGCGTGGTCAAAGCCTTGATGTAGCGCTGACCTGCTGGCTCATCGAGGCTTGGTGCGGGGCGCATCCGCTGGCCGAACAGCGCCAGAATATAGGCATCGATCCGGTCGGTCTTGGCCAGTTGCCCGCCTGCATAGGCGAATTGCCGGACCCGCTGGGGCAGCAGCCGCGCCACCGGAACTCCGGCGCCCTGAAGGGCCTCATACAGCGCCGATTCATAGCCGCCACTGGCCTCCAGAACGACGAGCTCAGGCGATGTTCCGGCCAACTTCTCAAGCAGCATCGCATGGCCCTGCGGCGTGTTCGGCAAACTGAAATGACGCTCGCTGTCGCCCTGCAACAGGCAAATGTCCAGGCCGTCCCGCGAAATGTCGCATCCCGCGAAGTAAGGTGTTAAGGTCACGTTATCCATCCTTATCTGCGGCCTTGGCGACAACAGCGCCGGGCCAGTCAACAGTTCGGTTTGGGTGGTTACCCAAGGGGCTGGGGACCCGGCTCCCAGACGACCTCAAAGCGGGTCAAGTATTTGCCGGCCTCCCGCCCGCCAACAAAATAGCAGACCGCGGACAGATAAGTATTTGGGGAAATGTGATAACAGGATATAGTCAAGAGCACCTCTATAAATTGCATCTGGCGTGAACGCGCTGTAGATTTGCAGGATGATGCGGCGGAGGGATGGCAGTCATGGCACAGATGGGCTTTTTTGATCTTTCAGATCGTTACGAGAGCCTGGATGCGAAGAAGGACCCGCTGGTCGAGATCAATGCAGATGTACCGTGGGAAGAGTTCCGCCCGCTTCTGGAGCAGGTCTGGCGCAAGCCTGAAAGTGAGCGGAAATCACGCGCGGGGCGCAAGCCGATGGACGCGGTACTGATGTTCAAAACCCTGGTTCTGAGCGCGCTTTACAACCTTTCGGACGATCAGGTCGAATACCAGATCCGGGACCGGCTTTCGTTTATGCGTTTTCTGGGTCTTGGTCTTGGTGACCGGGTGCCGGACGCAAAGACCGTGTGGCTGTATCGCGAGGCGCTGGCGCAGGCGGGCAAGGTGGATGATTTGTTCAAACTCTTTGACGGACATCCGGCGCGGCAGGGCTACATTGCACGGGGCGGCCAGATACTGGACGCGTCCATCGTGCCGGTGCCGCGCAACCACAACACGCGCGCGGAAAACGCGGCGATCAAGGGTGGCGAGGTGCCGGAAGACTGGGAAAACAAGCCTGCCAAGCGATCACAGAAGGACGTTGATGCACGCTGGACCAAAAAGCACGGCAAAAGCCACTATGGCTACAAGAACCATGTGAATGTCGATCGTAAGCACAAACTGATCCGGCGCTATCACGTCACGGGCGCTGCCGTTCACGACAGCCAGGTGGTGGACGAGTTGCTGATGCGCGGCAACACCGCCTCCAGGGTCTGGGCAGATGCGGCCTACCGGTCGGAAGAAATCGAGGCGAAGCTCAGGGCGAGAGGACTGACAAGCCGCATCCACCGCAAGGGCAAACGGGGCAGGCCTCTGACCGAACAGGCAATGAAAAGCAACAGGACGAAATCCTCGGTTCGTGTCCGTGTCGAGCATGTGTTCGGCGCGCAGGCGAACGACATGGGTGGCACGCTGGTGCGAACCATCGGTCTGGCGCGGGCCAGGGCCAGGATCGGGATGAAGAACCTTGCCTACAACATCCGGCGGCTTGGCCAGTTGCACCGCCTAAACCCATTCCCGGTATGAAAACACGAGGATGCTGTGGCGATCTGCGCCACCAATGCCCGGCGCGGATTAAGGATCGAGACTGACCACCTAAAACCCAGCGTGCCGATGGCCGATAGAACCGAAATCAGGCATAATATGCCCTCAGAATGTCAATAAATCGAGGTGCCCTCAAATATTTCATCGTTTCGGAAAATAGTTGTGCGGTGAATTCGCTGTTTGGCGGGGAGGAGCAGCGCTCTTTGCGATAAATATCAAATGTGCCGCAAGGCGCGCGTATTTCTTAGTGTCTGATTCAAAACTCTACGCATGATTACAATGCCTTGCAATTTTACGCGTGAGGGTTCTGATATGTGCAACGAGTATCCATGCCTGTGAACTTGCGATGGATTTTTCCCAATCTTTGGCCAATCGCCGGCAGCGGTTGAGCCATGCGAAGGTGCGCTCGACGACCCATCTTCCGGGAATGACTTCGAAGCCTTCCGCAGTGTCGAAGCGCTTGACGATCTGGATTGTCCAGTCACCGATGCCTTCAAGAGCGTCGCGCAGCTTTGGTCCGGCATAACCGCCATCCGCAAAGATATGGCGCAAGTTTGGATGGGAATACCGGATGGATTTCAACACTTCCGGTGCGCCATCACGGTCTTGAATACCGGCGCTATGCACGACCAACCCAACCATAAACCCGAGCGTGTCGGTGACAATGTGGCGCTTGCGGCCCTTGGTTTTCTTGCCCGCGTCATAGCCCGAAATGCCACCGCTTTCCGTTGTTTTTATGGTCTGGCTATCAATGACACCAGCGGTGGGGCCGGGCTTCTTGCCATGAAACTCGCGCGCCGTCGCCACCAGAAAATGGCTGATCACTTCAAAGATGCCATCGTTGCGCCAGCCATAGAAATAGTAGCGCACGGTGGACACTGGCGGGAAATCATTGGGCAGCATACGCCACGCACACCCGGCGCTGGCGATGTACAAAATGGCATCCAGAACATCGCGCATCGCCGTGCTGCGCGGACGACCAGTTGTTTTAGGCGGCGGCAGGAATGGCGCGATTAAACCCCATTCCTGATCGGTTAAATCGCTTGCATAGCGTCCCGAATGCCGTTCATATCGGGCGCGAGTGGTTTCAGTCCAGGCCATTGTGATCTCCCTCGAATCTTATCAATCCGATTGAATCACAACTCGCTGAAATCACTCAATTAGTTTTGGATCAGACACTTAGAGAATAACGCGGTGCTCGGGCTGGCCGGGGCCGATGCCTTCGACAATGTAGGTCTTTCCGTTGTCAGGCTGGCGGGTCAACGTGTCGTGGTCGAGCCTCTGGCTGGCGCTGGTAATGATCATCCGGGCAAGGTCGCTGCCGCCGAAGGCGGGGCAGGTGGGGTTGAGCACGGGCACCGGCACGGCCTCAAGAAACTGCCCGTCTGGCCCATAGCACGCGACCCGCGACCCGCCGTATTGCGCGTTCCAGAGATTGCCGGCGGCATCGACCACGGCGCCGTCGGGGCGCCAGCCGCCCGCGCGCAGGTCGATGTGGACCTCGGGCGCGCCCAGGGGCCAGCCATTGGTGGTTTCAAGCCGCTGGCGCATGATCCGCCGGTCGTCGGTGTCGGTGAAATAGGCCCAGAGGCCGTCGGGGGAAAAGCAGATCGCATTGGGGATTTCGATCGGCGCGTAAAGCTGGCGCAATTCGCCCCGGTAATACCGGTAGATCGCGCCGATCGGAGCTTTGACGGCGATGTCCATGGTGCCGATCCAGAAGCCGCCATAGGGGTCGGCGCGGCCGTCGTTGGTGCGGGTGCGCGGGTTGTCGGCATCGAGCGGGCACAGGTCTTCGCGGGTGCCGGTCTCGATGTTGAAAAGCATCAGCGCCCGCTGGCCGGCGATCAGCATCCGGTCGTTGTCGACCCAGCCCGCCGCGCTGACGTAGCCGTCGAAGTCCCAGACCTGGCCCCGATCGGAAAAGAGCCTGTGCGCGTTGATATCAAACCAGAAAAACTCCGCCCGCTCGGGGTGCCAGAGCGGGCCTTCACCAAGCGACAGCGCGCGATCATCGAATATCGCGGCGCTCATGGCGCGACCGCCTCGAATGCGGTGACCATGCGGGTCGCGCGTTCGCCAACTTCGCTGGCGGTGAGCCCGGGTTTGTAAAGCGCCGACCCGATGCCAAACCCATTGGCCCCGGCGGCCAGCCACGCGGCGAAATTGTCGGGCCCGACGCCGCCGACCATATAGATCTGGGTGTCCGCAGGCAGAACCGCGCGCAGCGCTTTGAGCCCCTCGGTGCCCATGAGGAACGACGGGAACACCTTCAGCCCGTCAGCGCCCGCCTGTAGGGCCGAAAAACACTCGGTCGGGCTCAGCACGCCGGGAAAGCTTTGCAAGCCTTGCGCCTTGGCGGCGGCGATCACCGCCGGGTCGCAATTGGGCGACAGCACCAGCGTGCCTCCAGCGGCTTTGACCTCGGCCACCTGAGCGCGCGTCAGCACGGTGCCCGCCCCGATCACCGCGCGCCCGCCGCAGGCCCGCGCCAGCGCGGCGATGCTGGCCAAAGGGTCGGGCGAGTTTAGCGGCACCTCGATCCGGGTGATGCCTGCGGCAATGATCGCCTCGGCGACGTGCACCGCCTCAGATGGGTCGATACCGCGCAGGATGGCGTTCAGTGGCCGCATGATGTCCCCATTCGTCGGATGGGGGCGTCTTGCGTCAGATCGGGCGCGCGCGCAAGCGTCAGCGCTGGCCGTAATAAAGCCCCACCACATGTTCGGCTTCGGCAAAAAAGAGCCAGCGCGCCGCCAGCGCACCGGTCAGGTGGAAGGCGGCGGCGAAGGCGCAATGGGCGAGGCTGGCGCCGATCAGAAGGATCGCGGCCGGGATCAGGGACATCGATATGAGGGCGATGATCCGGACCTTGGAGGCGTGGCGGCGGCCGACCACATGGACCATTTCGCTCAGCAGGTAACTGGTGCCGGTGTGCGGGGGCTCAAAGGCGCGAACCACGCCCCGCGACCCCAGCCCGGTGGCGGTGGCGATAATATGGCCAGCGCTGGCGAAGCGGCGGTCGCCGACATCCCAGACATAAATCTGAAAGGCACCGGTCGCGACCAGCAGGCCAAGGGTCAAATTGCCCTGAAAGGTCAGAATCGCGCCGCCGGTCGCCATCAGCGCAATAAACATCGCCGGCGTGGTCCAGTGGTTCCAGCGCGGCACGGTTCTGAGCTGGGCATAGATCATCGACGTGGCCCCCACGGTGGCCAGAGCCAGCGCTGCGGCGGCGAAGCCGAGCCACGCGATGGGCGTGGCGAAAAAGACGATGAGACCGCCGTAGAACGCAGTGACAGCCAGCGCCGCGACGGACAGCCAGCCCTCGCGGCTGAGCCAGCTCGACCGCCATTGGCTAAATGCCTTGAGCGCGCGTTCGGGGTGGCCAAGGTGAAAGACCGAAGCCAGAAGTCCGATCACCGCCAACCCACCGCCCAGTGCGAATTGCGCGAAGGCCTGCCAGCCGGGGCCAGCGGGCGGCATGAGGCCGAGGAAAAACAGCACGCCAAAGCCGAGCCCCGAGAGCGTGGTAAAGACAATGATCGACGGTGCCGGGTGCATTAGCCAAGCCGTTCCAATGCCTTATCAAGCCAGCCAAGCCAGCCTTGCGGGTCTTCGGCGACCGGCTCAAGAAGCGGGGCCAGCAGATCGACCGGCTCGGTCTCCCAGGTGTCGCGGGGGCGCGGCGGCAGGTATTTGTTGACCGGTTTGGTGCCCTGCTCAGCCATCAGGTCGATGCCGCCGCGCGCGGCCACGAGCTTGGAGACATCGCTGTCGGGATCGCCCAGATCGCCAAAGTGGCGGGCCCCGACCGGACAGGTGCGAACGCAGGCGGGCTCGCGGTCTTGCTCTGGCAGGTTCTCGTTATAAATGCGATCGACGCAGAGGGTGCATTTCTTCATCACTTTTTCCGAAGGGTCCATCTCGCGCGCGCCGTAGGGGCAGGCCCAGGCGCAGAGCCCGCAGCCGATGCAATCGGCCTCGTTGACCAGCACGATGCCGTCCTCGACGCGCTTGTAGCTGGCCCCGGTCGGGCAGACGGTGACGCATGGCGCGTCATCGCAATGCAGGCAGGATTTGGGGAAATGGGTGAGCTGGGCCGCGCCCTGGTCCGGCGTGATCTCGTAGGAATGGACACGGTTGAGGAACGCACCCACCGGGTTGGCGCCGTAAGCGTCGGCGTCGGCCAGCGGCGCGCCGTAGTTCTCGGTGTTCCAGCCCTTGCAGGCGGTCACGCAGGCGTGGCAGCCGACGCAGGTGTCGAGGTCGATGACCAGCCCCAGTTTCTTTTGCGTGGAGGCCGGGAGCGAGGTCATGGGCGGTTACCAAAACGACACGCAAGCGGCGTGGTGTCATTTTTTTGCGACGCCGCCGGCGTCGCGGTGCCTGTGGCGCGAGTATTTGGGGAAAGATGATGGATCATTTGCCCACCTTTTGCGCGCGGTTTGCGGGCGCTGCGGGGACCGGCGATTTGATCGGCGCGAAGGCGGGGTCGCATTCTGCGAGCTCTTCCACTTTCTCGATTTTCACACGCAGGTCGAACCAGGCGGCCTGACCGGTATTCGGATCGGAGTTGGCCCACCTGAGGCCGTCGCCCTTGGGCGGCATCAACTCGTGGATCAGGTGGTTCAGCAGAAAGCCCTTGGTGGCTTCGGGCGCGTCTTCGCTGAGCGCCCAGGTGCCCTTGCGATTGCCGACGGCGTTCCAGGTCCAGATGGTTTTCGCATTCAGCCCGGCGTGCAGCGCCACCGGCACGGTGATCGCGCCGTGGGGGCTGGTCACGCGCGCCCAGTCGCCGTCATTGAAATTGTTGGCCTCCCAGACCTCAGTGGGCACGTAAAGCGGGTTCACCCCGTGGATCTGCCGCAGCCAGGCGTTTTGCGAGCCCCACGAATGGTACATCGCCATCGGGCGCTGGGTGAGCGCGTGCAGCGGGTAGGCGTCGGCCGCGTCTTCGGCACTGGGATACCAGGTCGGGAGCGGGTCCATATGTTTGAGGATGTGGTCGCGCAGGTGGTCGGGCGGCTGCCGCTCGCCCACGCCAAGTGCTGCCAGGCGGAATTTCTGCGCTGGTTCGATCCAGAGCTGGAAAAGATAGGGCGCGGGCGCGTCGTAAAGCCCGGTTTCCACCGCCCAGTCCTGGTAAGCGGCGTTCCAGGGTTTGTAATAAGCAGCCTCGGGCGGCAGATGGCGCATCCAAAAGCCGCCGTTGTCGATATAGGTCTGAATTTGAGCGTCGTTGGCGGTACCTCGTCCGGTGTCGGTGACACCGTTTTCGCCCATACGCCAGCCCGCTAGCGGGCCGATGCCGGGTCGGCGGATGTGGTTGGTGATGTAATCGGCGTAATCGGCGTATTTGGGGCTGCCGTCCTCGGTCACGAACCCCGGCAGGCCCAGCCGCGCGCCGAGATCGCAGAGCACCGACTGAAAGCCGCGCACATCGCGGTCTGGCTCGATCACCGGCCAGCGGATGGCGTCGGCCACCGCGTCGGCCTCGCAGATCGGGCGGTCGAGGAGGCTGATGCAATCGTGGCGTTCCAGATAGGTCGCGTCGGGCAGCACCAGATCGGCGTAGGCCACCATTTCCGAACTATAGGCATCGGAATAGATGATACGTGGGATCACATATTCGCCGTTCTCGCCCTTGTCGGTCAGCATCTCCATGACCCGGTTCGAGCCCATCGACGAATTCCAGGCCATGTTGGCCATGTACATCATCAGCGTGTCGATCCTGTAGGGCTCGCCCGCGTGCGCGTTCGAGATGACCATGTGCATCATCCCGTGGCTGGACATCGAGTTTTCCCAGGAAAACGCCTTGTCGATGCGGGCCGGGGTGCCATCGTCGTCGAGCATCAGGTCTTCGGGCCGTGGACATAGCCCAGGTGCGGGCCGTCGAGCGGCTGACCGGGGGCCGATTTGCAGTGCGGTCTGGGGTGCGCCCAGGAAGGCTTGGGGTAGGGCGGTTTGAAGCGCATGCCGCCGGGCACCTCGACGCTGCCCAGGATGATCTGCAACAGATGCAGCGCGCGGCAGGTCTGGAAGCCGTTGGCATGGGCCGAGATGCCGCGCATGGCGTGGAAGCTGGCGGGGCGGCCGATCATACTCGCGTGCCGGTTGCCGCGCAGGTCGGTCCAGGGCTGGTCGAGCTCGAAGGCCTCGTCGAAGGCGGCGTGCGCCAGTTCTGCCGCAATCCGCCGGATGCGGGCCGGGGTCAGGCCGCAGCGCTCGGCCACCGCCTCGGGCGCGTAATCGTCGGATAGGTACCGCTCGGCCATGGCGTGAAACACGGTGTGGTGCGAAATGCCGGCGTGGCGATAGCTGCCGTTGAGGTCAGGTTTCACCTCGGGCGCGAAGGCCGACATCGTCTTGCCGGTGGTGCGGTCGATGACCAGCGGGTTGCCGTCGCCGTCGCGCAGAAACAGCCCGCGGGTTTGCGACTTGGGGTCGGCGTCGATCAGAAATGGCGCGTTGGTCAGGTTGGCGAGATAGGCCAAGTCGATCTTGCCGGCCTTCATCAGCAGATGCACCAGGCTGAGAATGAACAGCCCGTCGGTGCCCGGCGTGATGCCGACCCATTCATCGGCGATGGCGTTATAGCCGGTGCGGATCGGGTTGACGCCGATCACCTTGACGCCGCGCGCCTTCAACTTGCCCAGCCCCATCTTGATCGGGTTGCTGTCGTGGTCCTCGGCGACGCCGAACAGCATGAACAATTTGGTGCGGTCCCAATCGGGCTGGCCAAACTCCCAGAACGCGCCGCCCATGGTGTAGATGCCGGCCGCCGCCATGTTGACCGAGCAGAACCCGCCGTGGGCGGCATAGTTCGGGGTGCCGAAGCCCTGGGCCCAGAAGCTGGTGAACGACTGCGACTGGTCGCGGCCGGTGAAAAAGGCGAGCTTCTTCGGGTCGGTGTCGCGGATCGGTTTCAGCCAGCTGACCGCCAGATCAAGCGCTTCGTCCCAGCTGATTTCCTCAAACTCGCCCGATCCGCGCGGCCCGATGCGCCGCAAGGGCGCGCGCAGGCGCGAGGGGGCGGTGATCTGCATGATCCCCGCTGATCCCTTGGCGCAGAGCACGCCCTTGTTGATCGGGTGGTCGCGGTCGCCTTCGATGTAGGCGACCTCACCGTTTTTGAGATGCACGTTGATGCCGCAGCGGCAGGCGCACATATAGCAGGTGGTCTTGCGCACCTCGTCCGAGACCGGCGGCGAGGTGTCGATCAGGGGCTGGTCGAGGCTCATGGTCGCGCGCGCCTTTTTCCGGTCTTCGGGGCAATCTGGGCTGATTTCCCCGAGATTACGAGACGTTTTTTCCGGCAGGCGGGCGTATCGCGGCCAATGTTCCTCATGTCAGGTGCCGGATCAGCGAAAACGCGGCGAGGCCGATCAAAAGCCAGAGGCAGAAGGGGCGGTACCAGAGTTCCCACCTTGGCGTGAACAGGCGCTGGCCCAGCCAGACACCGGCCACGGTGGGCACGATCAGGGCAAACGCGCGCAGGGCTGCGGATTTGTCCATGACGCCGAAGGCGAGAAGGTAGAAAAACGACCCGAAGCTGCCCAGAAACAGGAACAGCACCAGGGTGCCGCGCATCGACCGGGCCGCATCGCGACGGGCAAGAACATAAAGCGCCACCACCATGCCGCCGATATGGGCGAGCCCGCTGACCACCCCGGCCAGAAAGCCGGCAAGGAAAGTGCCAGGGGGCGAGGCCAGAATCCTGAGGCGCAGGCGCGCAAGCTGCGACAGCGACAGGCCGACGACCAGCCCCAGGGCCACGGTTTTCGACGAGGCGACCGGCAGCGTGGTGGTCAACCAAAGGCCCAGTGGCCAGCCGACGTACGACCCCACTGACAGCGTGAATGCGGTGCGCCGGTCGGCGTCGCGAAAGCCGCCGCGCAGCATCATCAGGCTGGCGGCAAGTTCCAGCCACCACAGCACCGGGATCAGTTCCACCGGCGGCAGGAAGGCGACGGCGGTTGCCATCACCAGGGCCGAGAGGGCAAAGCCGGCAAACCCGCGCACGATACCGGCACCAAAACAAATGGCCGCGATCGCGGCAAGCGCCTGACTGGAAGGCCCAGCGCCGCGCTCACGCCGGCGGCCCTGCCGCAACCTGGGCTTGGACCGCCGTGACGCCGATCATGTGGAGCACATCGCTTTCGGTACAGCCGCGCGACAGATCGTTGGCGGGGCGGGCAAGCCCCTGCAGCACCGGGCCGATGGCGGTGGCGCCACCGATGCGCTGGGCGATCTTGTAACCGATGTTGCCCGCATCGAGGTTGGGGAAGATGAACACATTGGCCTGGCCCGCGACTTGCGAGCCCGGGGCCTTGGCGGTCGCGACGCGCGCGTCAAAGGCGGCGTCGAATTGCAATTCGCCGTCCAGTGATAAATTCGGATGCGCCGCGCGGGCGATCTGGACCGCCTTGCGCACCTTGGTCACCCGCGCATGCCGCGCCGAACCCTTGGTCGAAAAACTCAGCATGGCGACGAGTGGAGTATCGCCGACCAGCGCTTCAAAAGACTGCGCCGAGGCCAACGCGATGTTGGCCATTGCTTTGGCATCCGGGTCAACCACCAGAGCGCAGTCCGAGAAGATCAGCGTGCGGGCAGGTCCGGTGTCGGACCCATCCAGCACCATCAGGAAAAACGAAGACACCATGGCCGTGCCCGGAGCTTTGCCGATCACCTGAAGGGCGGTGCGAACGACGTCCGCAGTGGTGCGGACCGCGCCGCCGACCGTGCCGTCGGCATGGCCTGTCCGCACCAGCATGGCAGCATAGGTCAGCGGGTCGCGCATGGCCCTTTGCGCGATCTCGGGGGTCATGCCCTTGTGTTTGCGAAGTTCGTGAAGAGACTTTGCAAAGTCTTCGCTGAGGGTTGAATTCTTGGGATCGTGGATTGTGATGGCCCCATCAGGCGCGCCGTCCGCTGCGGCCAGCGCCTTGGCAACGGCATCATGAGCGCCGACGAGAATGATCCGGGCAATTTGGTCACGCGCCGCAGTGGCGGCGGCCCGGACCACGCGCGGGTCTGCCCCTTCGCTGAGCGCAATGGTGGCGGGCCGCCCGTTAATACCGGTCGCGGCCCGCGCCAGGATGGTTTCAAGCGGATGCAAGGCCGCGCCGATCAGCCGATCATATCGGCGGCGTCGATGCCCGCCATCGCGACCGGGTTTTTCATCGCGTCGCGGCGGAACGGCTCGCCCAGTTCCTGGTTGATCATCGCCTCGATCAGCGTGGTCTTGCCGGCCTTCTGGTCCTTGATCGCTTGATCTAGAGCCGCCGTCAGTTCGTCCATGGTGCGGGCCACAACGCCCTTGAGCCCGCAGGCCTCGGCGATGCCGGCATAGCTGACCTGTTCATCGAGCTCGGTGCCGACGAAATTGTCGTCGAACCACAGAGTCGAGTTGCGCTTTTCCGCGCCCCATTGGTAGTTGCGGAAAACGATCTGGGTGATCGCGGGCCATTCGTCGCGCCCGATGGCGGTCAGTTCGGTCACCGCAATTCCGAACGCCCCGTCGCCCGAAAAGCCGACGACAGGCACATCGGGGCAGCCGATCTTGGCGCCAACAACCGCAGGCAGGCCATAGCCGCAGGGGCCGAAAAGACCCGGTGAAAGGTATTTGCGGCCCGCCTCGAACGACGGATAGGCGTTACCGATGGCGCAGTTGTTGCCGATGTCCGAGCTGATGATCGCCTCTTTGGGCAGGGCCGCCTGGATCGCCCGCCAGGCCATGCGGGGGCTCATCCATTCGGGTTTGGCCGCGCGGGCGCGCTGGTTCCAGGTGGTGCCGGGATCATCGTCTTCGTGATCCATCGACGAAAGCGCCTGGGCCCAGGCCGATTTGGTCTGGGCGATGGTGTTTTTGCGGTCGGCCCGACCCGCGTCGCCGGCATCATCGGCCAGCCGCGCCAGAATGCCCTCGGCCACCAATTTGGCGTCGCCGACGATGCCAACCGCAACCGGCTTGGTCAGGCCAATTCGGTCCGCGTTGATGTCGACCTGAATGATCTTGGCCCCCGTTGGCCAGTAATCGATGCTGTAACCCGGCAGGGTCGAAAACGGGTTGAGCCGGGTGCCGAGCGCCAGCACCACGTCGGCTTGGGCGATCAGCTCCATCCCGGCTTTCGAGCCGTTATACCCAAGCGCGCCTGCGAAAAGCGGGTGCGACCCGGGGAAGGCGTCGTTGTGCTGATAGCCGCAGGCGACCGGCGCATCGAGCCGCTCGGCCAGCGCCATCGAGGCCGGGATCGCGCCGCCGATAACCACGCCCGCACCGTTCAGGATCACCGGAAATTTCGCCGACGACAACAGCGCTGCCGCCTGGTCAAGTGCCGCGTCGCCGCCCGCGGGACGTTCAAACTCGACGATCCTGGGAAGCTCGATGTCGATCACTTGGGTGAAATAATCGCGCGGCACATTGATCTGGGCCGGAGCGCTGGCGCGTTTGGCTTGGCAGATTACCCGGTTCAGTACCTCGGCCATGCGGGTCGGGTCGCGGACCTCTTCCTGATACGCCACGCAATCGGCAAAGATATTCATCTGCTCCATTTCCTGGAAACCGCCCTGACCCATGGTCTTGTTGGCGGCCTGCGGGGTGACCAGCAACAGCGGCGTGTGGTTCCAGTAGGCGGTTTTGACAGCGGTCACGAAATTGGTGATGCCGGGTCCGTTTTGCGCGATCATCATCGACATCTTGCCGGTGGCCCGGGTATAGCCGTCGGCCATCATCCCGCCCGAGCCTTCGTGGGCACAATCCCAGAAGGTTATACCCGCCTGGCCGAAAATGTCCGAGACCGGCATCATCGCCGACCCGATAATGCCAAATGCATGTTTGATGCCGTGCATTTGCAAGGTTTTGACAAAGGCTTCTTCGGTGGTCATTTTCATCGGTCGGGGTCCTTTATGGTGCTCTGTCCGCGCGCGGCGGCTGGCAGGCGTATGCATTCCGGGCGCGCCCCGAAATGGGGCTGCCGCGCGTTACCTAACAATGGCACCGAATGTGCGTTAGGGCCAGATCGGTTGTGCGCCTATGTCCAGCAATTGCAGTTGCGCCGGCCCGGCGCCTTGCTAGGGTGGCGCGGCCTTATTTCGAAGGGACGATCAGATGGACCGCAGCATGATCCGGCTGGCGCTGGTGCTTGGGCTTTTGTCGCTGGCGGGGCCTTTCGCGATTGACATGTTTCTGCCCGCCTTGCCCGAAATGACGCGCGATCTTGGCGCGACCCAGGCGGTCGCGCAAAGTACGCTGACCGCCTATTTTATCACCTTCGGGCTGGCGCAGATGATCTATGGACCCAGGGCCGATCAGGTCGGGAGGCGGCGGCCGATTTTTTTCGGCATGGGGCTTTTCGTGGTCGCCTCGCTTGGGGCCGCAACAGCGCCGAGCGTGGAAACGCTGATCGCCTGGCGGGCGCTGCAAGGCGCGGGCGGTGCGGTGGCGATGGTGGTGCCGCGCGCCATCATCCGCGATGTGCACACCGGACCGCAAGGCGCGCGGCTGATGGCGATGATTATGATGGTGATCTCGGTCTCGCCGATGATAGCACCCCTGACCGGCAGCGCGGTGATCGCGGTCGCGGGCTGGCGTGCTATCTTCGGCGTTCTCGCCCTGGCGGCGCTGGCCAGTATCCTTCTGACTGCGACCATGCTGCCCGAGACCCACCCGGTTGAGCGCCGGGTGCGCGTCGCCCCGCGCCGAATGCTGCGCGATATCGGCGCGCTTCTCAGGCATCGCGAGTTCATGGGGCTGACCTTTGTCGGCGGGCTGGGCATGGCCAGTTTCTTTGTCTTCCTGGCCGCCGCACCCTTTGTCTATACGCAGGAATTTGGGCTGAGCACCACCGGCTTTGCCCTGGCATTCGCCATCAACGCGGTCGGCTTTTTCTCGGCTTCGCAGGCCGCCGGGCCGTTGGGCGCGCGGCTGTGCATGGGCCGCGTGGTGCGGCTGGGGTGCGCCGGGTTCGCCACGGCGGTGGTCGCGCTTTGGCTGGTGACCATGGCGGGCTTTGCAACGCTGCCGGTGGTGGTCGGGTTTCTCTTTGTCGCCAACGCCGGGCTGGGGCTGGTGGTCCCGTCGGTGATGGTCATGGCGCTGGACGATCAGGGCCGCATCGCCGGGCTAGCCTCGTCGCTGGGCGGCACGCTGCAGATGGTGACCGGCGGGGTGGCGATTGTGCTGGCCGGGCCGCTCTTCGACGGCACAACCCTGCCCATGGTCACGACGATTGCCCTCTGCGGGCTTGCGGTTCTGGCGCTGGCCGCCTTCACCGTCGGGATGCGCGACGCCAAGGCCGCGTAATCCTGCGGCTGGCGCGCCCGGCTTCAGGTCATTTCGCGCATGGTCTCGGCGATCAGGGCGATGCCCTTGTCGATGCGCGCCGCGGGGATCGAGGAATAGGCCAGCCGGAAAAACCGCTTGGGCGTTGGCTTCACAGAAAAAAACGGCGCGCCGGGTTCGATCAGCACGCCTTTTTCGCGAAGCGCACGGTCCAGCGCGCCGGTGTCAATCGCCGCAGGTGCCTCCATCCACATCGACGATCCGCCAAAGGCCCCGACACCCGCCACGCTAAGCCCGTGCCGCCGGATCGCCCGGTCCATGGCGCGGCGGCGCTCTTCAAAGGCCTGGCCCATGCGCCGCACCAGCGCGTCATAGTGGCCGAGCGACAGGAAATAGGCGGCGGTGCGCTGGATATGCCCGGGCGGGTGGCGCAGGATGGTCGATCTGAGCGCCCGCGCCTCGCGAATGAACGGCGCCGATCCCACCAGATAGCCCAGCCTGAGACCCGGAAACAGCGACTTGGAAAACGAACCCACATAAATCACGCGGCCTTCGCGGTCGAGCGATTTCAGCGCCGGCAGGGCCGGCTGCAGGAACGACATCTCGACCTCGTAATCATCCTCGACGATCAGCATGTCGTCCTCGGACGCGCGGCGCAAAAGTGCTTGCCGCCGGTCAAGCGGCATCGTCGCGGTGGTCGGGCACTGGTGCGAGGGCGTGGTGAAAACCACATCCACGTTGCGCGACAGCGCTTCGGGCGGCAGCCCGTCCCGATCGACCGAGACCTGCGTCAGGTGACACCGCGACTGGCTGAGGATAGCGCGCAAGTTGGGATAGCACGGGTCTTCGATGGCCGCCGTGCGCCGTTGCGTTAACAAAACCTGCGCCGCCAGCCACAGCGCGTTCTGTGCCCCCATGGTGACCAGTATTTCATCGGCGCGCGCCAGGATGCCGCGCCGCGGCAGGGTGTGGCGCGCGATGAACTCGACCAGCTTGGCGTCATCGGTATCGAACTGATCGCCGGTCAGGGCGTCAAAGTCGCGCTGGCCCAGCGCCTGCAGGGCGCACAGCCGCCAGTTTTGCCGGTCAAACAGGTCTTCGTCGGCCTGTCCGTAGATAAACGGATAGCGGAACTTGCGCCAGTCAAGCGGTTTGTTGAGCGACGGCAGGCCTTCGAATCGCTGGCCGATCGCGCGGGACCAGTCAACCGCGTCGTTGGGCCTGGGGCTGGGGTCGAATTGCGGTGGCTGGGGCGCATTTTCGGACACGAAATAGCCCGACCGTCCGCGCGAAGTCAGATAATCATCGGCCAGAAGTTCGTTATAGGCCAGCGTGACGGTGATCCGGCTGACGCCGAGATGCTTGGCCAGGCGCCTGGAAGACGGCAGTTTTTCGCCGCGGCGAATGCGCCCTGACAGAATGCCTTCGGCCACGATCGACTGGACCTGCTGCTGAAGCGTCCCCTGGAAGGTCGGGTCGAGAAAAAAGGTTTCTTCCGAGACGGCCATCTGGCACCAAAATCGCGACGATCTGGACCTACGGTGTCACGACAGCGCCGAAATGAAAAGGCCGGGCGTGCCCCGCGCCCCGGGGCGGCGCGGAACGCGGCGCAATGGGATGTCATGCGCCGCAGGCTCGCAATCTACCAGGCGCTCGGGTCAGCTGAAAACCTTGGTCAAGGCCTTGTCGACCGCGGTGGTGATGGCGTCGATATCGTCGGTGGTGGCGATCAGGGCCGGGCTGAAGCACAGCGTGTTGTTCAACCCCGGCACCGACCGGTTGGTGGCCCCGATAATGACACCCTGCGCGCTGCA
Source organism: Paracoccaceae bacterium (assembly GCA_965247915.1). Classification (GTDB taxonomy): domain Bacteria; phylum Pseudomonadota; class Alphaproteobacteria; order Rhodobacterales; family Rhodobacteraceae; genus JAKZRT01. The sequence goes on along the minus strand of OZ252048.1, from coordinate 3,420,699 downwards.
ATCGGCGACCACGGCCTGCACCGCTTTTTCGTCGACCGGTTCCTTGGTGGTGCGGTCGGCCACCAGCTCGGCCCCGCAAAACAGGCCCTTGCCGCGAACGTCACCGATCACGCGGTGCTTTTCCATCAGTGCTTGCAAGTTGGCGACCATGCGCTCGCCCATGGCGGTGGTGTTGGCCAACAGGCCTTCCTCTTCGATGATCGCCATGTTCTCCAACGCCGCCGTGGGCCCCGCCGTGCAGCCGCCGAAAGTCGAGATGTCGCGGAAATAATTCATCGGGTCATCGGCGTTCGATTTGAACATCTCAAAGACCTTTTCGGTGGTCACGCAGCACGAGATTGCTGCGTATCCGCTGGCCACGCCCTTGGCCATGGTCACAAAATCCGGCTGGACGCCGTAATGTTGGTAGCCAAACCAGGCGCCCGTCCGGCCGAGGCCGCAGACGACCTCGTCGATGTGCAAAAGAATCTCATATTTGGCGCAGATCTCCTGCACCCGGTCCCAATAGCCCTCGGGGGGCGTGATCACACCGCCACCTGCGGTCACGGGTTCCAGGCACAAAAGGCCGATCTCGTCCGGGCCTTCGCGCAGGATCACCTCTTCGATCGCATCCGCGGCGCGCTGGCCGTAGTTTTCCACATCCCACTGGGCGCGGTATTCCAGGCAATGCGGCACTTCGATGAACCCGGGCGCGAACGGGCCATAGTCGGCGTTACGCTCTTGCTGACCGCCAGCCGCAAGCGTGGCGATCGTGGTGCCGTGGTAATCGCGGTCGCGGTAGAGGATTTTGGTTTTCCTGCCGCCGTAATGCTGATGGCCGATCTGGCGGACCATCTTGAACACCTTTTCGTTCGCCTCGGACCCCGAGTTAGCATAATGAACCCGGCTCAGCCGGGGCATCTTTGACAGCAGCCGCTCGGCGAATTGCGAGCTTGGAATCGACCCGGCGGACTGGCTGAAAAAATTCATCTTGACCAGTTGCGCGCGCACCGCGTCGGCGATCCGCGTCCGGCCGTAACCAACGTTGACGGTCCAGACCCCGCCCGACAGGGCATCGATGTATTCCTTGCCGGTGGCGTCCCAGACCTTGATCCCTTTGCCTTCTACGATAATCCTCGGGTCGTTCGCCTCAAGCGGCTTGTGTTGCAAAAGGTGGTGCCAGACATGGGCGCGGTCGGCTTCGATGATCGCGGACATATCGTTCGGAGCAATGGTGGTTTCCATCGGCGCTATCCCAAATGTGAATTCTCGGAGATCCGCGCGCCTGCGCGCGCTGGTTTCTGGAGTGTATCACACCACGGACAATGCCGGCGCGATAGGGCCAGATTGCGGGCCAGTATGAATCCAAGTGCAACAATTCAGCTGTCAGCCGCGCGTTCCGCGCGGCGCCGCACCCCTGCGACACCGCTGATCCTGATCTGGCCGACGGCGGAGGCCCAGGCGCCTCCGGGGCTTGGAATGCCTGCGGTTTGCGGTTGAGGGGCTGCAAAGCGGACCCCAACCTTCGCTGGCCGGGGTATCGTCGAAGCTAGTTAATTTTATCTGACGGCAGCGAAGGGCGGGACTTGGCCGTAGTTGCTGCGCCAACGCCTAGGTTGTGAAATTCCGGTCTTTGTCCAATAAGTGACCGCCTGCCACGGCAGGTTCCGCCCCCGAAACCCGAGCTTGCGAGCCGCGTATGCACATGCCCCTTCCCCTGACCCGCGACCTGGTGCTGATCGGCGGCGGGCACGCGCATGCGCTGGTGCTGAGGGCCTGGGGCATGAACCCATTGCCTGGCGCGCGGCTGACGCTGATCGACCCAAGTGCGACGGTGGCCTATACCGGGATGCTGCCGGGGTATGTCGCGGGGCATTACACCCGCGAAGCGCTGAGCATCGACCTGGACCGGCTGACGCGGTTTGCCGGGGCGCGGTTCATTCGCGCGCCGGCACTTGGGATCGACATCGAGCGCCAGCAGATACGCCTGCCCGACCGGCCGCCGGTGGCTTTCGACCTGGCCTCGGTTGACGTTGGCGTGACCGCCGGCCTGCCCGGGGTGGCGGGGTTTGCGGCATTCGGGGTTCCGGCGCGGCCGCTGCCGGGTTTCATCGACCGTTGGGATGCGTTTCTGGCGCAGATTGCGGCGGGCGACGTGGCGCCCGCTGCCGTGGTTGTGGGGGCCGGACTTGGCGGGGTCGAGCTGGCCTTGTCGATGCACCGCGCGCTGTCGCACCTGGGCCGCGGCGAGCCGCAGATTACCCTGGTCGAGGCGGCTTCACCTTTGTCGTCGCTTGCGCCGCGCGCGGCGCGGAACCTGATCGCCGAAATTGCCAGGCGCGGTATCGACCTGCGCGCGCCGCTTGAGGTCAGCGAGATCACGGCAGACGCGGCTTTTTTGTCGGATGGCGGCACTGTCGCGTCCGCCTTTACCGTGGCCGCCGCCGGCGCGCAGCCGCATAAATTGTTGAAAGCATCCGGATTGACCGATGACGCCGGGTTTCTGCCGGTCGATGCCGCTCTGCGGTCGAGGCGCAGCGAAACGATATTCGCGGCCGGCGACAGCGCGGCATTCGCGAACCCGCCGCTGCCCAAAGCCGGGGTATTTGCGGTGCGCCAGTCGCCGGTTCTGTTTCACAATCTTCGCGCCGCTCTGAGCGGCACGGCGCTGCGCCCCTACCGGCCGCAGCGGGATTTTCTGAAACTTGTCTCGCTTGGTGATCGGCGGGCCCTGGGCGAAAAGCGCGGTCTGTCGGTGAAAGGCGGCTGGGTCTGGCGGGTCAAGGACCGGATCGACCGGCGATTCATGGCAAAACTGACCGAACTGCCCGCGATGGACCCGGTTCAGGTGCCGCAGGTCGCGGCTGCCGGTGTGGCCGAGGAGTTGGGCAGCGGCCAGCCGCTTTGCGGGGGGTGCGGATCCAAAGTTGACCCGGCGGCGCTGAGATCGGTGCTGGGCCGGTTGGACGCGCCGGTTCGCGACGATGTCGCGCGCTTGCCCGGCGATGACGCGGCCGAGGTGCTGGTCGGCGGCGCGCGGCTGGTTATCACCACAGACCACCTGCGCGCGCTCACCGCCGATCCTTACGCGATGGCGCGCATCACCGCGATCCATGCCTTGGGGGATATCTGGGCCATGCGGGCCGAACCCCAGTCGGCGCTGATCAGCGTGACACTGCCGCCGATGTCGGCGCGCCTGCAAGCGCGCACCCTGGCCGAGATCATGGACGGAGCGACCCGGGAAATGACCGATGCCGGCGCGGACATCGCCGGCGGGCACACCAGCCAGGGTGCCGAGATGACCATCGGGTTTTCGCTGACCGGGCTGGCGGGCGCGCGCACCATCAAGCTTGGCGGCGGCAATGCTGGTGACCGACTGATCCTTACTCAACCGATCGGCTCTGGCGCGATACTGGCCGCAGCGATGGCGCAAAAGGCGCGCGCCGAATGGGTTGATGCCGCTTATCGGGCGATGCTGATGCCACAGGGCAGGGCCGCGCAGATTCTGGCCGGTGCGCATGCGATGACGGATGTCACCGGATTTGGGCTTGCCGGGCATCTTTTGAACATCGCGCGCGCGTCAGACGTCCGGGCGCGGCTGCGGCTTGACGCGGTGCCATTGATCGTCGGCGCGGTCGAAGTGTCGCAAATGGGGGTTCGGTCAACGCTGACCCAGGGCAATCGCGCCGATCAAGCGCCGCAGATTGCCGGCCGCAGCGATGGTCCGATCTTTGAACTGCTGTTTGACCCGCAAACTGCCGGCGGGCTTTTGGCGGCGGTCGATTCCGCGCAGGCCGGGGCGATATTGGAGCAGTTGTCCGATGCGGGTTATGGAGCGGAGATCGTCGGCGAGCTGGTCGAGGGACCGCCGGGGATTGACGTGGTCTAGGCGCGCAGTCTCAAGGGGGTGTTCACATCCATCCCTGCCCTGGCCGCATTGACTATTAACCTGCGGCCACCGTCTCGTTCGTTTTCGCGGCGACGTCTTCGGCGGCCCGCGCCAGTGCTGCCGGATCGAGCGAGGGCAGCGCGATGGTCCCGAGCCGGGCTACGGCCGGTTTCCGGGGCCTGGCATTGGCGCGACGATAGCCCGGATCGTAGTGATCTTCGATCAGGGCGCGGATCAGGGTCAAGTGATCGGCTTCGCTTGCCAGGCTCAGCCAGTGGTCGATCTTTTTCTTGCCGTGAAAGGGTGTCAGGGCCCTGATCGTCGCCTCCAGGCGGACGCTGTCTTCGGCAATTTCGTGATAGGTTCTAAGCGTATACTGGGTTCGCGCCTCGACCGGCGCGGTCAGCGTCAAACGCGGTGCCGCACACATAGCCTTCCACAGCGACGGCGGCAGGATACGGGCGCCGACCTTGCTGGATTCCGCCTCGATCAGCACCGGTTTTGACGGGTTCATCGCGCCAAGCGCCGCGGCCAGATGGGTTTCGAACATTTTCTGGGCGGGCTGGCCTGCGGCGACCGATCCGAAAATCGACCCGCGATGGCGCGCCAGCCCCTCCAGATCCAGCGTCTGGTGGCCAAGCGCGTCGAGCCGGTGCAGGATCTCGGTCTTGGCGGTGCCGGTGTTGCCGTCCAAAAGCACCAAGCGGTGCGGCAGCGGGCGCTCATAAAGATAGGCCGTCACCGCCCGCCGGTACGTCCGGTACCCGCCCTGTAGCGTGTCCACGGACCAGCCGATCTGGCGCAGGATCGTTGCCACCGACGCAGACCGCTGACCGCCACGCCAGCAATAGATTAGCGGTCGCCAACTGCCGGGTTTGTGGCACAGCGCGGTGTCCAGATGGTGGGCCACGTTGCGCGCCACCATTGCCGCGCCGCGCAGGCGCGCCAGAAACCGGCTTTGCTTCACATAGATGGTCCCGATCTGGGCGCGCTGTGCGTCGTCGAGCGCCGGCAGGTTGATCGCCCCGGGGATATGGTCTTCGGCAAATTCGGCCGGTGAGCGGACGTCGATAATAGTGTCAAAGGGCGGGCGCTTGCGGGCGCCAATCGGCGGTAACTCGTAGACCATGGTCGCGACGCTATCCGATAGGAAGCCACGATGACAGGTCGCACACAAAGACGTTACTCGTATCCGGTCATCTCGAGATACCCCGCGCCCTGGTGCGAGCCGGTAACGATGACCGGCCCTTCCCAGTACCCGAAAAGCGCACCGGTGCGGGCGTTTGGATTGATCGCGCGGGCCTCGACGTCAAGGCTTTCTACCGGGACCTCGATACGCCAGTGCGTCGGGTCGGGGCCACGCGCGAGCGGTGTCAATTGCAGCTTGTGACCGGTCAGGGACCGCGCCGCGCCATCGCGGTCGATCCAGGTGCCAAAGACAAAGGTTTCATCCCGGTCGCGCACCCGCGCCGCCATCAGCCGCGCGCCGTCCTGCAAGGTCAGGGCTAGCCAGTCCCAGCCAAGCTGCCCCGGTGCGATCGGCTGACTGGACCATTCGTGATCGAACCAGGCGTGCCCCCGGACGCGCACCCGCCCTTCCGGCGTGCTGATCCAGCCCTCGGCCCCCAAAAACGGGCGTGAATAGTAATGGCTGGCGTGGCCTGCAGTGGATTTGACCGAATAACCGCCCTGCCCATGCAGGACCGGGCCGCCCATATCGGTCAGGACAAGCTCGAAGGCAAAGCCATCGCCGCTGGCGCTCACCGCCGTCTCGGTCAGGGTCCAATCGTCGATCCAGGCGGCAAAGGGCGCGACTTGCGTGCCAGCCTGCCCGGTGCCGCCGCGGGCGAATATCTCGGAAAACCGGTGCTCGGTTGCCGAGGTCAGCGCCGCGTGTCCCATCCACACCTGCGGGCTTTGCCAGCCTTCCGCTGGTGTGCCTTCCTCTGGGGCAATTGCGGTTCGGAACAACGTCCATTGCACACCAAAATCGCGACCCGAGGCGTCGCGCAGGTTAGCAGTCAGATACCACCATTCGACCCGGAACATCGCGTGCGGTCCGTGGTCTTGCGGAAAGTCCATCTGGTACGCCGGATCGGCTTGCGCGAAGCCCCCGGCGGGTTCGCCAAGACCGGCATAGCCCTGTGCCAGGGCACCACTGGCCGCCAGCAGGGCGGCGCAAAGCACGATCAAGCCTCTAGCGCTCATGAGAAAACACCTGCGACAATCGCGCCGGGGTCAGCCGGGCCAGCCGCCATGCGGGCCAAGCCGCCGAGGCCAGCGCGGCAAGTGCCGCCAGCCCCGCCAGCCGGACCCAGTCGAGCGGGAAGAGACTCACCGGCAGCCGCCAGCCAAAGGCCTGGGCGTTGATCTGGGTCAAAAGAACCCAGGCCAGCACCAGACCGACCGGCAGCGCAAAGGCAAAGGTGAAGCCCGCCAGCGCCAGCGCCCGAACGAGTTCCAGCCGCGCCAGATAGCCCCGGCTCAGCCCCACCGCCCAGACCGGCGCGAGCTGGGGCAGGCGCATGGCCGAGAGGGTCAGAAGGCTGGTCAGAATGGCAAGGCCGGCCACGCCGAGCGTCAGCACGTTCAAGGCAGCGGTGACCGCGAAAGTCCGTTCAAAAACACCGAGCGAAAAGGCGCGGATGGTGGCGCGGTCGGTGACCGAGCCCGCTGGCAGGCCGAAGTCTTCGGTCAGGGCGCGGCGCAACTCGGTGGTGCGTTCCGGGCCGATCAACACGCCGTGGCGCAGGCGCGCAACGTCAGGAAAGCGGCTGACCAGCGTGTCCAAACCCAGGACCACCTGCGCTTGCGCGTTGCCATAGTCCGCATAGATGCCCGCGATCTTCGGCGCCCAGTCGGGCCCAAGCGGCAGGGCATCGCCCAGCCCCAGCCCCGACCAGCGTGCCGTCTGTTCGCTGACCAGCACCGCCTGGCCGCGATGCAGCGCTTCCCACACGCCCGGTTGCGCCGCGAGCATCGGCCAGCGGTCGCGATAGGCGCGGTGATCGGCGACGCCGTAAATCTCGGCAGGACGCCCGAAAAGTACGCGATCGACATGCCAGATCGGCAGAACCGCATCGACGCGCGGGGCCAGCCAGGTGCGCAGGCGCGCGGCCTCGGCGTCGCTGCGCGCGGTGATGTTCAGGTCCGAGACCAGACGCTGGTCAAGCCAGCCTTGAAACGTCTGGCGAAAACTGGCCACCATGGTGCCCACACCGATATTGGCGGCGAGCGCCAGCATCAGCGCCATCAGCGCCAGCCTCAGCCCCGGCACCTGTTGCGCGGTGTCGGCCCAGAACCAACGCGGCAGCGGCCCTTTGGCGATGCGCGATAGGGCCGCGACGGTCAGCCCCAGAACTAGCGGCAGGATCAGCGCCGCGCCCAGCATTAGGCCGCCGAGTAGGGCGAAGCCCGCGACCAGCCCGGACCCCCACGCCCCGCTTGCCAGCCCGGCCAGTACCAGCACCGCCCCGAGGCCGGCCAGCCGGACGGCGCTGCGCCGGTCGGCCCGCGCCCAGGCCCGCGGCATGGCGGCGGCCAGAAGCGGCAGGCGCGACAGCCGCCAGAAGCTCTGGGCGCCCGCGACTGCGGTGCCGCCAAGCGCCAGGGCCAGCCCCGCCGCCACCCATTCGGCCCTGAGGGTCAGGCCGCCGTCCACCGGCGCGCCATAAAGCCCGCGCAGCGTCGCCGCGACATCGGGCAAAAGTGCCGCGGCAACCAGATAGCCCAGCCCCAGCCCCAAAAGCGCGGCCAGAAGGGCGATCACGGCAAGCTCGGCGGCTGCCAGCGCGACAAGATCGGCCAGCGGCAAGCCGAGCGCGCGCAGGGTGCGAAACACCGGGCGGCGTTCTTCGAACGTCAGGCCAATGCCGCCGTGCAGGATGAAAAGCCCGACCGCGAAGGCGAGAAACCCGAAGGCGGTCAGGTTCAGGTGAAAGCTTCGGGTCAGGCCGCGGATGTCGGTGTCCTCGGGCGCCGGGATCAGGGCGAAGCGCGGCGGCACCGGGGCGGGCGGGTCGCTGGTCAGTTCCAGTCGCGAGATCGGGGCATTTGCGGGCAAAAGCCGCGCGGCCACGGCGATGTCGGTGATGACCAGTCGCGGCATCATGTCAGACCGGGTGACGAGCGGCGGAAGCCCCGGCTGACCGGACAATGCAGCTGCCGTTGCTGGTCCGGCGATCAGAAATCCGGTCGCCCCCAGCCACGGGCCCGCCGGACCGTCGCCGGTCGGCGTCAGGCGCGCGGCCAGCGGATGCGTGAACGGCTCGATGCCGCGCAGGGTAATCCAAGCGCCGCCCAGCCTGACCCGGCCCTCGAGCACCGGCGTCACCGGCCAGCCAGCGCGCCGGAGCCGGGCAAAATCGGCGATGGTCAGCGCATGGCCGTCTGCTGCGACTAGCGCCGGCAGGGTTGCGATGCGCGCGGTGTCGGCGGCCCTATCATAACCGGCGCGCGCCTCGACATTGATCGCCTGCACCCCGGACCAGAGCGCGGTTGCCAGGGCCAGCCCCAGGATCAGAGTCGCCAACTGACCGGGCCGCCGGCGCCAGTGCGACAGCAGCGCCCCAAGTGCGGCGCGCCTCATTTCAGGTGCCCGCCGCTGAGGTGCAGCCGCCGGTCGAGCCGGGCGGCCAGCCGTTCGGAATGGGTGGCCACGATCAGCCCGGCTTGCGCCTCGGCAACCAGCCCGAGCATCAGATCAATCGTCGCGTCACCGGCGACCTGATCGAGGTTGCCGGTCGGTTCGTCGGCCAGCACCAGCGCCGGGCGCGCGGCCAGCGCCCGGCCGATGGCAAGGCGCTGCTGCTGACCACCAGACAGGTCTTCGGGGTATTTCGCCAGATGTCCGTCCAGCCCCAGACCGCGCGCTAGGGTTGCACAATGAACCGGGTCATGACGCCCGGCAAGGCGGGCCTGAAAGGCCAGATTATCGCCCGCATTAAGCGACGGGATCAGGTTGTATTGCTGAAAGACGATGCCAATTTTCCGGCGTCTGAGCGCCGCCAGTCCGGGCTCGCCGAGGGTGGCGGTATCGACCCCGTCGATGGTCAGGCAACCCGCGTCGGGCTTGTCGAGCGCCGCGAGAATATGGATCAGCGTGCTTTTGCCGCTGCCCGATTCGCCGGTCAGGGCCAGGCATTCGCCAGCGCGCAATGTCAGCGAAACCCCTGCCAGAACCGCGAGATCGGCAAAGGATTTGCTGAGATTTTCCGCCTCAAGCAGCATCGGGCGGATCGCTTTCTTTTGCGCCGCGCTCCCCGAAGTATATGCAAAACAGTGAAGCGCGAGCGTGGCTGCGGGCGGTCATTAGATTTTCCCGTTCGGCGGGTATCGATACCGGGCGGCGGCGGCGGTCCAGTCCATGTGGTTGCGCACATATTGCTGGCTGGCGTCGGCGGGCGGGTTCCAGTCCCAATTGGCGCGGGCCCCGGCCTGCATCGCGGCATGCACCGCGCGGCGCTGTTTTTGGGTGGCGATGATCTGGGCGCGCAGCGTGGCGCTGTCCCACCGCGCAGCGACCTCGGCGGCGAAAGCGGCGGCGGTGTCTGCGTGGTCGGGTTCAGAGGCGAGGTTGCTGCGTTCGCCCGGGTCGGCCGCCAGATCGTAAAGCTGGGGCGGGTCGGGGTCGCAGTGGATGTATTTCAGATCACCGCGACGGATCATAAAGACCGGATGCCCGGCCATTTCGGCGCAATATTCGCCGATCGCTTCGCTGACCGGGTCAGCGCCTCCGGTGGCCAGCGGCCAGAGCGAGCGCCCATCAATCGGCTGGCCCAGGTCGGGTTGATCCGGTCCTGCGATATCCAGCAGCGTGGGCAGGACATCAACCAGCGAACAAGCATTCGGAGCCGAGCCGTGAGCCACGCCCGGACCGGTAATCACCAGCGGTACCCGCGCGGAATATTCGAAGAAGTTCATCTTGTACCACAGCCCGCGTTCGCCCAGCATATCGCCGTGATCGGCGGTGACGATGACCATAGTGTTGTCGCGCTGGCCGATCTCGTCCAGCGTGCGGACCAATTCGCCGATCTTGCTGTCGAAATAGCTGACATTGGCGTAATAGGCGCGCCGCGCGCGGCGGATCTCGGCTTCGGTCAAGGCGACGGTCGAGGCTTCGATGCCGTCCATCACCCGGCGCGAGAACGGGTCCTGGTCGGCGGGCGCGATGACATGTTCGGGCATGTCGATATCAGCGTCGTCGTAAAGCACCCACCATTCGGGCCGCGCAACATAGGGATCGTGCGGGTGGATGAAGCTGGCGACCATACACCACGGACCGGCGCGGTCGCGGACATAGTCGAAAAGCTTGCGGCGCGCGGTAAAGGCGACCTCATCATCATAGTCGATCTGGTATGTGGCCTGGGCGACGCCGCTTTGCTTCACGGTCGCCATGTTGTGGTACCACTTGTCGATGCGCTCATCCGGCAATTCCCAGTCCGGGGTCCAGGCGTAATCGGAGGGGTAGATGTCGGTAGTCAGGCGCTCTTCGAACCCGTGCAGCTGATCGGGGCCGACAAAATGCATCTTGCCGCTGAGGCAGGTCCGATAGCCCATCAGTTTGAGATAATGCGCGAAGGTTGGCACTGCGGCAGGAAATTCGGATGCATTATCATAGGCCGCGATGCGGCTGATCAATTGACCGGACATGAACGAAAACCGCGACGGCGCGCAGAGTGGCGAGTTGCAGTAAGCCGCATCGAACCGCATGCCACGCGCCGCCAGCGCATCGAGGTGCGGGGTTTTGACCAGCGGGTGCCCGTAGGCACCGGTGAACTGCGGGGCCAATTGGTCGGCCATAATCAGAAGGATGTTTGGCTGGGGCATGGGCGCGCAGACCTGTAGGTGCGGTTTTGGCCAATCTCTTTCGATCTTGTGGGGTTGGCAATCCCTCAGCCGAGGCAGTTGGAATTGTTGCCCAAGTCGCGGTTGATCTTACATGAGCGGGCCGGTTAAAACCCGCGCGAATCTCCGGGGGAGCGACACATGACCGAGCGTGAAGGCGACGTCCGCCATCTTGAAACGCTCAATCGCGATCTGGCGCGGTACGTCAATCTTGAAAAGGCGACGAGTTACGTGGCGCGCCCGCTGGTCGGGCCGGGCATTGCGTTTGTGTTTGTGGTGCTGGTTGGCCTGTTCGCGGCGTTGTTTCTGGGGCAGGCCAACAACACGCTGATCGTCGTTATCGCCGCCTGTTTCGGGGCCTATATGGCGCTGAACATCGGCGCCAACGACGTGGCCAACAATATGGGGCCGGCGGTGGGGGCGAATGCCCTGACCATGGGCGGCGCGATCGCCATTGCGATTGTCTTTGAAAGCGCCGGCGCGCTGATCGCCGGCGGTGATGTGGTCAAGACCATCGCCAAGGGGATCATCGAACCCGAAAGCCTCGGCGATGCCCGAACCTTTATCTGGGCCATGATGGCGGCGCTGTTCGCGGCGGCGCTCTGGATCAATCTGGCCACCTGGGTCGGCGCGCCGGTCTCGACCACCCATTCGGTTGTGGGCGGGGTGATGGGCGCGGGCGTGGCCTCGGCGGGTCTGGCGGCGGTTAATTGGCCGACGATGAGCAAAATCGCCGCCAGCTGGGTGATTTCTCCGGTGCTGGGCAGCGTGATTGCAGCGGCGTTTCTCTGGGTCATCAAATCGCGCATCATCTATCAGCCCGACAAGATCGCGGCGGCCCGCAAATGGGTGCCGGTGCTGGTCGGCATCATGGCAGGCGCATTCGCCGCCTATCTTGCGCTCAAGGGGCTCAAGCGGGTCATCAAGATCGATCTGGCCACCGCGATGATGATCGGGGCCGCTGTCGGTTTCACGATCTGGGCGGTCATGATCCCGCTGATCCGCAGGCAATCGCAAGGCCTGGAGAACCGCAACAAATCGCTGAAGGTTCTGTTTGGCATCCCGCTGGTCGTCTCGGCCGCGTTTCTGAGTTTTGCCCATGGCGCCAACGATGTGGCTAATGCGGTCGGTCCGCTGGCGGCCATCGTTCAGGCGTCGCTGTCGGGCGCCTTCACCGCTGCGACCAGCATCCCGCTGTGGGTCATGGTCATCGGCGCCTTTGGCATTTCGTTTGGCCTCTATCTGTTCGGGCCCAAGCTGATCCGCATGGTCGGCAACCAGATCACCAAGCTGAACCCGATGCGGGCCTATTGCGTGGCGCTTTCTGCCGCCATCACGGTGATCGTGGCCAGTTGGCTGGGGCTGCCGGTCAGTTCGACCCATATCGCCGTCGGCGGTGTCTTCGGGGTCGGGTTTTTCCGCGAATGGGATGCCGAGCGGCGCATCAGGAAGGCGCGTCTGGCGATGCCCGAGCGCACCGATTTTGGCCCCGAGGAACGCCGCCGCCGGAAACTGGTGCGCCGGCCGCATTTCGCCACGATCCTCGCCGCCTGGATCATCACCGTACCCGCAGCTGCGATCCTTTCAGCCGTTATTTTCCCGAGCATCGAGACAATAGCCGGGTGATGCCGCAGCAATGCAGCCTGACGCTATGCCAATTCGACCCAGATCCCGCCGGCCTCGTGGCTGTCGGCGGCGGCGTGGATGAACCGCACGCCGCGGGCACCTTCGTTGATGTCCGGCAGGGTTAATAAACCCTGGGGCAGGGTACGCCCGTCGCGCCGCGCTTCAACCGCCACTGCGATCTCGGTGTAAAGGTTGCCCCAGGCGTCCGGAACGCCTTCGGAGTGGCCGCGCGGCAGCCCGACCAGGCGCTCGGCGGCGGGTGTCATGCCGCGCCCGTGGCCGCGATAAAGTGTCTGAGTCGGCTCGCCGAAGCGCGCATAGTGGAGCTGTTCGGGGGCCTCCTGGTTCCAGCTCAGCCCGCCCTTCTGCCCGAAAATCCGAAAGCTCAGCGCGCAGGAATTGCCGGGTGCCGCTTGGCTGACCCACATCGACCCGGGCGCGCCACCGGCCAGCCGCAGGTTCATGAACGCCGTGTCTTCCAGCGGTTTGTCGCCACCGCAGACGTGGAAATCAGCGCGCAGTTTTTCGACGCGGGCTTGCGTCACGTATTCCAGCATCTGAAAGGCGTGCGTGCCGATATCGCCGGTGGCTGCGGTGCGGCCGGACCGGGCCGGGTCGCGGCGCCAGACGGTTTTGCGGTCATCCGCATCAAAGCCCTGGCTTGCCTGATCCTGGGCATATTCGATCAGCACCTGGCGGACCGGCCCGATGGCACCGTCGGCGATCATGTCGCGGGCCTGGCGGACCATGGGGTGAAAGACATACGGATGGGTGATCGCGAAAACGACGCCGGTTCGGGCCTGCATCGCTTCAAGTGCTTCGCAATCTTCGGGGGTCAGCGCCATGGGTTTGTCGCAGATAATGTCGATGCCCTGGGCCATGAACGCCTCGGCGATGGCGCGGTGCGTGTGGTTGGGGGTGCAGATCGCCACGGCGTCGATGCCGTCGGACCGGGCCGCCTCGGCGCGGGCCATCTCAGCGTAATCGACATAGATGCGGTCATCGGCCAAAAGCCAGGCGCGGCCCGCGGCGCGGGCCGCATCCGGACGCGACGACAACGCCCCGGCCACAAGGTCCCAGCGGTTCGACACCCGCGCCCCGGTCCAGTGCCATTCTCCGACCAGCCCGCCGCCACCACCGCCGACCATGCCAAGGCGCAGACGGCGGGCGGGGGCGGGATAGTTGGCGGCATCGCTGGTCATGGGGTCCTCGCTGGCGTTTCGGCGATCTTAGGCCCCGATCACCCGACCTGCAATTTGCGCGGCGCGGGCAATGTGGATATGGGTCGGAGATGGAGGGCTGCCCGCATGACAGAACTGTCGGATTCCGTTTCAACCCATGATGGGCTGGATGATCCGCGCAATCGGGACATTCAGATTTATGTCGATGGTCAGATCGTGCACCGCGACGCGGCGGTCGTGTCGGTCTATGACAGCGGGTTCATGCTGGGCGACGGGGTCTGGGAGGGGCTGCGGCTTTATCATGGGCGCCTGGCGTTTCTGGATGCGCATCTGGACCGGCTGTTCGAGGCGGCGAAATATATCGACCTTGAAATTGGCATGACCCGCGACACGGTGGCGGCGGCGCTTCAGGCGACGCTGGCGGCCAATGCAATGACACATGACGTGCATGTTCGGCTGATGGTGACGCGCGGGGTCAAGGCGAGGCCGTTCCAGCACCCGCATCTGAGCCTGTCGGGGCCGACCGTGGTGATTATCGCCGAACATTCGAAACCGGTCGCGCCGGTTGCAGGCATTCGGCTGGCCACCGTGCCGCATCACCGGGGGCTGCCGCTGACCCAGGATGCCAAGCTGAATTCGCATTCCAAGCTGAACTGCATCGTGGCGCTCAATCACGCGCTCAGGGCCGGCGCGGACGAGGCGCTGATGCTCGACCCTTTCGGCTTCGTCAACACCACCAACGCCTGCAATTTCTTCATCGTCCGCAGGGGGCAGCTTTGGACCTCGACCTGCGATTACTGCCTGAACGGGATCACGCGGGCCAAGGTGATCGAGCTGGCCCGCGCCGACGGGATCAAGGTGCATCAGCGGAACTTTTCGCTGGTCGATACCTACGGCGCCGACGAGGCGTTCCTGACCGGCACTTTCGGGGCCCAGACGCCGGTCGCGGAAATCGACGGGCGGGTGATCGGGACTGGCCGCGCCGGGCCGCTGACGAAACGGATCCGGGCGCTTTATCGGGACCTGATCGCGCTGGAATGTCCGGCGGGTTAAAATTTGGCAGATGTGCTCAAGGTTGAGCAAGGGGCTAAGGCGTTGATCTTAAATGGTAAGGGCATTGCAAGTGGTTAGAAAGCTAGATCGCAGTTTGCACCCAATGCGCATCACCCACGTCCCGGGCCTGACCCGGGACCTCAATCGCAAAAAGCGAGGCCCCGGATCGGGTCCGGGGCGCGAATGGCTCGGATATAACGCAAACCGCTCTTATATCTAACGCCCGCGACCAGCCGTGCCATCAGATTTCATGCTTCGCTTCGGTTTGCGGCGATGGCCGGTCCTGACGTCCGCTACCCCGCAGTCGGCCCGGCATCGCATGTGACATCGGCCGGGTTCGCTCACTTAAGTAGCGAGCGTGTATAGTTCAGATGCAGAACTTTTGGTGCTTCTTTTACGGGAAGAAATCGATGGGTCGGATGCTCTATGAAAAGGACAAACCGATACTCCCTGTCAGACGAATACCTTGCGGGCACCTCTATAAATTGCATCTGGCGTGAACGCGCTGTAGATTTGCAGGATGATGCGGCGGAGGGATGGCAGTCATGGCACAGATGGGCTTTTTTGATCTTTCAGATCGTTACGAGAGCCTGGATGCGAAGAAGGACCCGCTGGTCGAGATCAATGCAGTTGTACCGTGGGAAGAGTTCCGCCCGCTTCTGGAGCAGGTCTGGCGCAAGCCTGAAAGTGAGCGGAAATCACGCGCGGGGCGCAAGCCGATGGACGCGGTACTGATGTTCAAAACCCTGGTTCTGAGCGCGCTTTACAACCTTTCGGACGATCAGGTCGAATACCAGATCCGGGACCGGCTTTCGTTTATGCGTTTTCTGGGTCTTGGTCTTGGTGACCGGGTGCCGGACGCAAAGACCGTGTGGCTGTATCGCGAGGCGCTGGCGCAGGCGGGCAAGGTGGATGATTTGTTCAAACTCTTGGCTCAGTTTACGAACTGTATGCATGGCGTGTGATAGCAGCGGCCAAACAGGCTCGCGGCGAGGTCTGTGGTGTGAGTTTGATGAGATGAAACCATTGCAGGTAGTTGTCGAGATATTTTGTTGCGATGCCACGGTAGCGGCGCAGGAAATCCTTCAGTTGGCTGTGGCGGCTGTTGACCGTCTGAATATGAAAGGCGCCCCGGGCCCGTTCGCCGGCTGACAGATTGAGGGCTTCGTGGCGAACGCCCATTGCTGTCGCGCAGGGCGGATAGCCGCGGTGACCGTCGGACACCAGCACGATGTCCCTGTCGACGACCGGGCTGATCGCCTGTTTCAGCGTGTCGGCATTAACCACCGGAAGAACCGTGCTGAATGTCGTGCCATTACGGTCGGCAGCCACTAGAACCGGCACCTGTTCGCACGACAGGCCGCGCTTGCCAGCCTTGCCGCCTCTTTTGCGGGGCTTGCGGTCGAGGGTTCTCTGTCCCTTGTGGCTCTCCAGAACATAGGTTTCATCGACCTCGACGATCCCTTTGAGCTTTTGCGGGGCCTTCTTTGCAGCCTCCAGAAACCGGTGACGCCAACGGAATGCCGTGTTGACGGCAAGATTACAGTGATCGGCTGACGCCCGAACCGTTTCTCCCGCAGCCAGGCATCCGCCAAAGGCCAACCATCGGTCTTTGTAGTGAAGCCCGGACAAGGGCGTGCCGGTAGCGGCGTTGAATGTGCGCCGACAGATCTTGCACTGGTAACGACGCAGGCCCCGTGCCTTGCCCCGTGACACCGCACCGGGCTTGCCGCAATGCGGACAGTGCCTATCAGCATCCACCGCAAGTTCGACCGCGGCAAGCGAGGAACCCGACCCTGTCCGCCCTGAAAATACCGCTTCGGCCTCTCTACGCTGTGCAGCGCTGAGGCTGTCTATCCCGGCAAGCCAGCACTGAAATTGTTCATTGTCCATCGACATTCGCTATCTCCCTGAACCCAAAAAGAACATACCATGAACACATACAGTTCGTAAACTGAGCCAAACTCTTTGACGGACATCTGGCGCGGCAGGGCTACATTGCACGGGGCGGCCAGATACTGGACGCGTCCATCGTGCCGGTGCCGCGCAACCACAACACGCGCGCGGAAAACGCGGCGATCAAGGGTGGCGAGGTGCCGGAAGACTGGGAAAACAAGCCTGCCAAGCGATCACAGAAGGACGTTGATGCACGCTGGACCAAAAAGCACGGCAAAAGCCACTATGGCTACAAGAACCATGTGAATGTCGATCGTAAGCACAAACTGATCCGGCGCTATCACGTCACGGGCGCTGCCGTTCACGACAGCCAGGTGGTGGACGAGTTGCTGATGCGCGGCAACACCGCCTCCAGGGTCTGGGCAGATGCGGCCTACCGGTCGGAAGAAATCGAGGCGAAGCTCAGGGCGAGAGGACTGACAAGCCGCATCCACCGCAAGGGCAAACGGGGCAGGCCTCTGACCGAACAGGCAATGAAAAGCAACAGGACGAAATCCTCGGTTCGTGTCCGTGTCGAGCATGTGTTCGGCGCGCAGGCGAACGACATGGGTGGCACGCTGGTGCGAACCATCGGTCTGGCGCGGGCCAGGGCCAGGATCGGGATGAAGAACCTTGCCTACAACATCCGGCGGCTTGGCCAGTTGCACCGCCTAAACCCATTCCCGGTATGAAAACACGAGGATGCTGTGGCGATCTGCGCCACCAATGCCCGGCGCGGATTAAGGATCGAGACTGACCACCTAAAACCCAGCGTGCCGATGGCCGATAGAACCGAAATCAGGCATAATATGCCCTCAGAATGTCAATAAATCGAGGTGCCCTTGCATCTTTCCAGAACATTGACTGAAAGAAAATTTGGATCCACGAGTTTTCTTGAAAATCGCTAGCACCTTTTAAGATCACCGTCTTCTCTTCTTTGTACTCGACCGGTCCATGCAGGCATCTCACTTTATACGGTTGACCGAGTGTAGATATGTGGCTTCCCGCAATTCGTCCATCTGCCAAGCTCAAATCCTCTAGATTGATGCTTGGTCCCAAAAGGTTCGCCAAAGAATCAGCAAATGCGTTCACATTTTGGCTGGGTATCAGGTAACTGGAGTCGTATTCTGGAGAGATATCAGATGGTTTAGGGGCATCACCAACTGTGTCAGAAATTGAACAACAGAAAATATAACAATTTGGAAAAGATAGTTCCGTTTCAATCAGTCCTGGTTTTATTCTGGCTACGCCATCCTCTCCAAAAATAATTTCACTTCCTTCAGCCTTGAATTTCACCGCTCCGAGCGGCTTTTGCAACATATCATTAGAGGATATTTTGTCATGGATTGTTGCTGCTCCGCCCGTGATCACATTCTATTCTGCGCTACTGATCTCTGTACCTTCCGGCAGGGAACTTCGATACCGCACCGAACCTTCATCGCCGTCGGCAATTGAAAATTCGGAATCCATGTTTCTGTAGTAGGAGAACGTACCGAGTTGCAGTGTGTTGCACTCATCCCGAATATTGTGTTTCGTCTGACAGAATTTTCTGAGGTCCATCGATCGCAACTCCGCACATAATTCGTCTTTCATCCATCATAACGCGTCCGGGTATGGCACAAAACTTCAATGGTCCATGCGCCCTCATGGGTCCGCGAACGGTTCGAAGCCACCCTGCAGACCAAGAATTTGGGCCAATATCCGCTATCCCTTATCCTCGTATCTCTCCACCGGCCCGTCCTGATCCACCCAGGCCGCAAACCCTTCGCGCAGATGCGCGGCGTCAAACCCCATGTCGGCCAACGTGGCCACCGTCAGCGCCGAGCGCCAGCCGCTGGCGCAGTGGAAGATGAATCGGCGGTCCTCGCCGAACACCGGTTTGAAATAGGGGCTTTCGGGATCGACCCAGAACTCGATCATGCCGCGCGGGGCGTGCAGGCTGCCGGGAATGAACCCGCTGCGTGCGCGTTCGCGGATGTCGCGGATATCGACGATCACCACGTCCGGGTCACCCAGCATGGCGATCGCATCGGCGGTCTCGACCTCGGCAATCCGGGCGCGGGCGGCGGCGACCATCGCGGCGGCGCTGGTTTTCAGTTTCTGCATTGCGCGCTCCGGCAACTTGCGTGAAGTCCACTGTGGACACATCCCCGGGCCCTGTGCAAGATCGCGCCTTGCCGCCGGACCGATCGCGGCGGGACCGGGGAGCGGCAGCACGCATGCGAGACGCAATATCGCTTTGGGACCGAACCGCGCGCGAGGCCGACCACGCGCCGGTCCGCGATGTGTCTGGATCGGTGGATGTGGCGATTGTCGGGGCCGGGTTCACCGGGCTGTCCACCGCCCTTCATGCGGTCGAAAAGGGTCTTTCGGCGCATGTCTTCGAGGCCCATCAGATTGGCTTCGGCGGGTCGGGGCGCAGTGCGGGTCTGGTCAACGCCGGGGTCTGGCTGCCGCCGGCCCAGGTGCGCGACAAGCTGGGGGCCAAATACGGGCCGTCGTTCCTGAAAACCTTCGGCGACGGGCCGCAGGCCGTCTTTGACCTGATCGAAAAGCACCAGATCCGCTGCGAGGCGACGCGGACCGGCACCATCCACGCCGCCCATGCGCCATCGGGGTTGCGCAATCTGGAAGGGCGCGCGCGGACCTGGGCCGAGATGGGCGCGCCGGTGCGGCTTTTGTCGAAGGGCGAAGTCGCCGACTTGACTGGCAGCGGAGCGTTTTACGGCGGGCTGTTGGACCACCGCGCGGGCACGATCAACCCGATGGCCTATTGCCGGGGGCTGGCGCGGGCCGCCGGGGCCGCGGGGGCGCGGATCAGCACCGGCACGGCGGTGACCGGGCTGGTGCGCGATGGCCGCGGCTGGCGGGTCGAGACGGCGCGCGGAACGCTGAGCGCGCGGACGGTGGTTCTGGGCACCAACGCCTATACCGGCGATCTCTGGCCCGGTCTGAGGGACATGTTCACCGCCCTGCCGCTCTTTCAGTTCTCCACCAGACGGCTGGGACGCGAGGCCAATCATATTCTGACCGGGCGGCAGGGGCTTTGGGATACCGGGCGGATATTGCGCCATTTCCGCCGCGACGCCTGCGACCGGCTAATCATCGGCACGCTTGGTCCGCTGATCGGCAGCGTCGATAAGGGCGTGTCGCGGGCCTGGGCGAAAAGGCAGATTTCGAAGGTTTTTCCGGGGCTCGGGCCGGTCGAGTTCGAAGACGCCTGGGAGGGCGATGTGGCCATGACCCCCGATCACCTGCCGCGCATCGCCAGGCTGGATCAGGGCGTTTACTCGCCGATCTGCTACAACGGGCGCGGCATCACCACCGGCACTATCTTCGGCCGGGCGATGGCCGATCTGCTGACCGGTACGCCCGAGGACCAACTGCCGCTGCCGGTCACCGGGATCGAGCCGCTGGCGATGCCGGGTCTGCGGGCGCGGCTGTACGGGGTGGCGTTCACCGCCAACCAGATATGGAACGGGGTGGTCTGAGCCATGATCCGGGTCGGGGTGGATATTGGCGGGACCTTCACGGATGTGGCGCTGGAGCATAGCCGCGGCCTGGCCACGGCCAAGGTGCTGACCGAACACGAACACCCCGAAAACGCGATCATGGCGGCGATTGAAAATGCCTGCGCCGGAGCCGGGGTGGCGGCGCGGGACATCGGCCAGGTGATCCACGGCACCACGCTGGTCACCAATGCGCTGATCCAGCGCCAGGGCGCGCGCACCGCCTTCATCACCACGCAGGGCTTTCGCGATGTCATTGAAATGCGGTCGGAAAACCGGTTCGAGCAGTATGATCTGAACCTCGAGCTGCCCAAGCCCCTGATCCCGCGCCAAGACCGGTTTACCCTGGCCGAACGCATGGTCCCCGACGGGGCGGTCCTGTTAGCGCTGGACCCGGGCGAGGTGGCCGAGGTCGTGGGCCGCGTGATCGAAGGCGGGTACGCATCCGTGGCGGTCGGGCTGATCCACGCCTACACGAACGACGCGCACGAACGCATGGTCGGCGCGGCGCTGGCGCAGGCGGCACCGGGGCTGTCGGTATCGCTGTCGTCGGTGATATCGCCGCAGATGCGCGAACTGCCGCGGTTCAACACGGTGATCGTCAACGCCTATGTGCGGCCCCGGGTGGCGGCCTATATCGGGCGTTTGGTCGAGCGTCTGCGCGCGGTCGGGATCGAGGCGCCGGTGTTCATGCTGCATTCGGGCGGCGGGCTGATTTCGGTGGAAACGGCAGCGCTGGAACCGGTGCGATTGCTGGAATCGGGGCCTGCCGGGGGGGGCGATTTTCGCCGCCGACCGGGCAAGGGCGTTTGGGCTGGACAAGGTGCTGTCGTTCGACATGGGCGGGACCACCGCCAAGATTTGCCTGATCGAGGACGGCAAGCCGAAAACCGCGAATACCTTCGAGATTGCGCGCAGTTACCGGTTCAAAAAGGGCTCGGGGCTGGTGGTGTCGACGCCGGTTGTCGAGATGGTCGAGATCGGTGCTGGCGGCGGGTCGATCGCATCCATCGACGCCATGGGGCGCATCCAGGTGGGGCCGCGTTCAGCCGGATCCGAGCCGGGACCGGCGTGTTATCAGCGCGGTGGCACCGAGCCAACCGTGACCGATGCCAATCTGGTCCTCGGGCGACTGGATGCGGCGAATTTTGCGGGCGGGACGATACTGTTGTCAGAGGGCGATGCGGTGGCGGCGGTCGAAGGGCATCTGGCCGAAAAGATCGGCCTTGGCGTGACCGAGACCGCCTTTGGCGTGACCGAGATGGTAGACGAAAACATGGCCAACACGGCGCGGGTGCATGCCGTGGAGAACGGTCGCGATATCGAACATTACACGATGGTCGCTTTTGGCGACGGTGCGCCGCTGCACGCCTGCCGGCAATGCGAAAAACTGGGCATCGATGCGGTGTTGGTGCCGCCCGGGGCGGGGGTTGGCTCGGCCATTCGGGTTTCTCAAAGCGCCGTTCAGTTACGAGGCCACGCGCGGGCTGTTTCAGCGGCTGGTTGACTTTGATGCGGACGCGGTCAATACGGCCCTCGTCGCGATGCAGACCGAAGCGCAGAAGTTTGTCGACCAGGGCGCTGACGGGGCCGCGACGCAGACGCGGCTGACGGCACTGATGCGCTATGCCGGGCAGGGCTGGGAAATTCCGGTGCCGCTGCCCTACCGCGCGTTCGGGCCAGAGGATCGTGAGATGATCGGCGCGGCCTTTGCCGAGGCCTATGAAACCCTGTTTGGCCGGACCATCGACGGGCTGGCGGTCGAGATCGCCAATTGGTCGCTGGTGGTCACTACTACGCCGCCCGCGCCCGACATAGTTGCGCGGCGTGAAAACGGGACGGCGCACAAGACGACCGAGACGCGCAGCTTTTACGACGCGGCGCTGCGCGCGCAAGTGACGGCGACCGAAGTTTCACGCGCGGCCATGGGGCCGGGGTTAGTCGTCGACGGACCGGCGGTGATCGTCGAGGCCGAGACCTCGACCATCGTCACCAGCGCCTTTCGCGCCGTGGGCCAAAGCGACGGCAGCCTGCTGTTGGTCAGGAAGGAGCCCGCGCCATGACGCTTGCGGCGATTGACTTTCAGATCATGTGGAACCGCCTGATCGCGGTGGTCGAGGAACAGGCAACGACGCTGATCCGCACGGCGTTTTCGACTAGCGTGCGCGAAGCCGGTGACCTGTCGGCGGGGCTTTTCGACCGGCAGGCGCGGATGGTCGCCCAGGCGGTGACCGGCACGCCGGGCCACGTGAATGCGATGGCCGAGAGCGTCGGACATTTCACCCGCGCCATCGGCCCGCTGAACACATTCCCGGGCGATGTTTTCATCACCAACGACCCCTGGCTGGGCACCGGGCATCTGCACGACATCACGATGGTCTCACCGGTCTTCCGCAACGGCGCATTGATCGGCTATTTCGCCTGCACCGCCCATGTGGTTGACATCGGCGGGCGCGGGTTCGGGCCGGATGCGAACGAGGTTTACGAGGAAGGTCTGCTGATCCCGATCATGAAATTCGCCGAGCGTGGGCAGGTCTCGGAGGTTCTCATGGCGCTGGTGCGCGCCAATGTGCGCACCCCCGACCAGACCGTCGGCGATATGTATTCGCTGGCCGCCTGCAACGTGGCGGGCGACCGGCGGTTGCACGCAATGCTGGACGAATTCGGGATCGACGATATTGACGGTTTGGCCGACTTTGTCATTTCCGCCAGCCAAACTGCTACCGAGGCGGCGATTGCCGCTGTCCCCGACGGAACCTACACCAACGCCATGCAGGTCGACGGCTATGACGCCCCGGTAACCATGGCGGTGCGCCTGGATGTCGAGGGAAACGCGATCAGCGCTGATTTCGCCGGAACCTCGCCCGCCAGCGCCTTTGGCGTCAACTGCCCCGAGGTCTATACCCGCGCCTATGCCTGTTTTGCCCTCAAATGCGCCATCGCGCCGCAGGTGCCCAACAACGCAGGCTCATTGCAGCCCTTCCGCATCACCGCACCCGAGGGCAGCATTCTGGCCGCCCGCCGCCTGGCGCCGGTGTCGGTGCGCCACGTCATGGGGCATCTGGTGCCCGATGTGGTGCTGGGGGCGCTGCACCAGGCGATGCCGGGGGTGGTTCCGGCGGGAGGGTCTTCGGCGCTGTGGAATATCCAGATCTCGGCGCGTCCCGTGGGCGGTGCGGGCGCAGGGGCCGAGGTTCTGATGTTCAATTCGGGCGGCACCGGGGCGCGGCCGGGCCTCGACGGGCTCTCGGCGACCGCCTTTCCGTCGGGGGTGTCGACGATGAGCGTCGAGGCCACCGAACACGTCGGCCCGGTCATCATCTGGCGCAAAGACCTGCGGACAGGGTCGGGCGGTGCCGGGGCCAGGCGCGGCGGCCTAGGGCAGATCATCGAGATCGAGGCGCGCGCCGGTTTTGACTTTCACTTCAACGCGATGTTCGACCGGGTCGATCACCCGGCGCGCGGCCGTATGGGTGGTGGCGCGGGTGCTGCGGGGCGCGTCGAGCTGGCCGACGGCACGCGCCTCAAGACCAAGGGCCGCCAGAAAATCGCCGCCGGTCAGCGCCTGCGGCTTTCCTTGCCCGGCGGTGGCGGTTATTGCGATCCGAAGACCCGGCCGCGCGACGCGGTGCGCGCCGATCTGCGCGCCGGCTATATCACTGAAAAAGACGCCCGCGACATCTACGGGCTGGACGACTGATGGAGAGCGACATGACCACATCCCCCCTGGCCCTGATCACCGGCGGCGCGCAGGGCATCGGATATGCCTGCGCGCAAGCCCTGGCCGAGGACGGCGCGCGGGTGATTGTGGCCGACATCAACGCGAACGGCGTGGCCGAGGCGGCGGACAAACTGGGCGGCGGGGCCGTGGGGCTGGTCTGCGACATGGGCGACGCGACGGCGATCGCCGCGATGTTCGACGCGATCGAGGCCGACCACGGAGCGGTTGAAATTCTGGTCAACAACGCCGGTATCGCTCTGCCCGGCGATTTTCTGACCTATTCGGCAGAGGATTTTCGAAAGGTCATCGACGTCAACCTGACGGGGACGTTTCTGGCCACCCAGCGGGCGGCACAGACGATGGTTGCCAAGGGCATCGAGGGGGCGGTGGTCAACATGTCCTCGGTCAACGCTCAGGTCGCGATCCCGGCGATTCCGGCCTATTGCGCCTCAAAAGGCGGGGTGATGCAGCTGACCAAGGCGGCGGCGCTGGCGCTGGCGCCGCAAAACATCCGGGTGAACGCGGTCGGGCCGGGGTCGATCGACACGGCGATGATGGCGAGCGTGAACGCCAGTCCGGGGGCGATGGATGTAATTCTGTCGCGCACGCCTTTGCGGCGCGTCGGTACGCCCCGCGAAATCGGCGACGTGGTGGCGTTTCTGGCCTCGAAAAAAGCCAGCTATATCACCGGCGAAACGATCTATGTCGACGGCGGGCGGCTGGGACTGAACTATACCAGCTGATCCCGGCGACCAAGCGCAGCGCCGCTTCGCGCAAATACGTCCCGAAACTATGAATGCCGTTTATCATCACTTTTCCGCAAATACTTCGGGGAGCGCGAGGGGCTGGCCCCTCGCTACGCGGGCGACGCCACAGGCGGCGCAAACTTATCGCGGGCGGGCGTTAGTCCTGTTCCATTGAACTTTCCCAGCTCTCCACGAATTTCTGCCGCTTGAGCCGGTCGAGAAACACCAGCAGTCCGGGGCCGAAACGGATCGGCCTGAGCGCATTGTTGGCCCGCAGCGCCGCATCATCGATGGCGGGCAGGCCGGACCGGGCGACCAGGTCGGGGCGTTGGTTCATCGTGGCCAGAAAATCGACCATGCGGCGCGCGTCCGCCAGGTTTTCGGCGCCCGCCGGGATCAGAACCGTGCGCAGCATGACGTTCACGTAATCTTCAAGCTCGACGATGAAAAAGCCACCCGTAGTGGCCTGCTCGGAGGCGGCATAGGACCCCAGCACGTTATAGGCTAGCGTCAGCCGCCCCTCGGCCACATCGCGGATCATCTTGCCCGAACAACAATAAAGCCGCGCGTCGAGGCGGCCCATCACCTCCATCAGTTGCCAGAAAACCTCGCCGTGGCGCGAATCCTGCGTGGCCATCAGATAGCCGAACCCGGAACTGCGCACGTCATAGGTGCCGATGCGGCCTTGGAATCGCTCGGGGTTCTCGCGCAGCAGGGCGACCAGCGCGTCGCGGGTGCGGGGCGCGTTCAGGGGCGTGAATTCGCGCGCCGACAGCACTAGGATCGCCGGTTCCTGGGTGAAGGCGAAAAGCTGGTTGCGCCAGCGCGCCCAATCGGGCAGCGCCTGGGTCGCCCCCGAGGAATAGGTCTGCACCAGACCGTCGTTGGCCAGTTTGGTCTGCAGGTCCATGGCCGAGGATATCGCCAGATCGAAGACCGCGCCCTCAACGTAGAGGGCGCGCATCAGATCGGAGGTGCCGGTGATGATGTAATCGATGCTAAGCCCTGGGTTTTCGGCTTGAAAGGCCAAGATCACCGGCTCAAACGCGACGCGATCGGCGGTCGAGATGATCCGCAGAACGGCGGTTTGGGGCGTTGCGGGATAGAATATTTGTTCCTCGATCTCAAAGGCCTGTGCGACAGATGCGCAGAGAGCGACGATCAGGGTCGCGGCAAGATCAGCGACACGCATGCGCCTTTTCCTTCTTTGTTGCGGGCAATTTCCAGCCGCCCGCCGTGGGCGCGGATCACCTCGTCGGCGATGGTCAGACCCAGGCCCGAGCCGACGATGTCGCCGACGTTCGAGCCGCGCGCAAAGCGGGTAGTCAGCCCGTCAAGGTCGGTGTCGCCAAAGCCGCGGCCCTGATCGGTGAACGACAGGCGGATGTCGTCGCCCGCGACCAGCCGCGCTTCGATCACGCTGTCTTCGGGCGAATATTTGATGGCGTTGTCCAGAATATTGGCCAGGGCGCTTTGCAGCAGAATACCGTCGCCCTTGGCGCGGTGCGGGCTATTGGCAATCGACCGGCGAATTTCGATGTCTTTCAGATCGGCCGTGGGGGTCAGCCGGTCGCAGGTCTCGGCCATGATCTCGGAAAGGTTCAGGTCGTCGCCGGCCAGCGCATCAGTGCGGAAGGTCACCATGGCATGATCGAGCATCTGCCCGGCCGAGCGCGAGCTTTCGTCGATGGCGCGAATCATTTCGCGCAGGCTGTGTTTCTGGTCGGGGTCATCGAGCTTGCGGTACGTCAGCTCGGCCTGGGCGCGCACCGTGGCCAGCGGCGTGCGCACCCGGTGCGCGGCCTCGGCGATGAAATCCTCGGACCGCGAAAGCGAGGCGCGCAGGCGCGCCATGAAGCTGTTCAGCGCATCGACAAACGGCACCAGTTCGGCGGGTGTTTCGGCCTTGACCGGGCGCAGGTCCTGCGGCCCGCGCCGGGTCATCGCCCCGGTCATGCGGTGCAAAGGTAAAAGTGCCGTCCGCGCCGCCAGAAGGCTGAGCGCGGTGGCGACCAGAAAGAAGCCAACGCCGATGGCAGTGGCGGTGGACGTGATGCGCGACGATATCGCCTCCATGCCCAGCCGGGTCTGAGCCACGGTCACCAGAACCGTGGCGGGCGCGCCGCCGCTGCCGACCAGGCGGATAACCGAAACCGACCGCACCTCATCGCCGCGATAATTGAAGGTTGCAAATTCAGTCGCGCCTTGCGCCGGGGCGGGCGAGGGGCGCGGCAGATCGGCATATCCGGTCAGGGTCGCGCCATCGACCGCGACGTGATAGAACACCCGGTCTTCGTTGATCGTGCCCAGCATCGACAGGGCCGAATAGGGCAATTGGAGCGTCACCGCTGCCCCGTCGGACCGAAGCGAATCAGCAATTGCGGTCGCTGAAGCGGCCAGAATGTCGTCTTGCGTGTCTTCCGCCACGCGTTCGGCCACGCCGCGCACAACCAGAAAGAACGTCAGCGACAGTAATGCCGCAATCGCCGAGAGCTGCAAGAACAGCCGCCGCCGGATCGAGCCTTTGGCGATCGGGCCGGTCACGGCCGCACCACCATGCGGTAGCCGAGCCCGCGCACGGTGTCGATCCGGGCTTGCGACGCATCGAGGTGCTTGCGCAGACGGCCCACATAAACCTCGATGGCGTTCTCCGAGACCTCGTCGGAGAAGGAAAACAGCCGGTCCATCAGGTGCGATTTCGAGAAAACCTGGCCGGGGGCGGCAAAGAAAACCTCCAAAAGCCGCAGCTCGCGGTTGCGCAGGGTTTCGCTGGCGCCGCCAATTGTTAGCTCGCCCGAGGTCGCATCAAGCGTGACATCAGCGAATGTTTTGGTGTTTGCGGCCGACCCGCCTTGACGCCGCAGAACCGCGCGGACCCGCGCTTCGAGCTCGGAAAAGTCGAACGGTTTGGTGATGTAATCGTCGGCCCCAAGGTCCAGAAGACTGACCCGGTCCGAGACCTCGGACCGCGCCGTGATCACGATCACCGGGGTGCGTTTTTCGGCCTTGCGGTGCTCGTGCAGAAAGGTCCGGCCATCGCCGTCGGGAAGCATGATATCCAGCAGTATCAAATCGTAATCCGCCAGCCCGATAGAGTGGCGCGCAGCCTCCAGCGTGTCGGCGTGATCGACGACATGGCCGTCAAGCTGAAGCCGCTCAACCACGGCCTGGGCGAGCTTCAGATTGTCTTCGATCAGCATGAACCGCATGCGCGCGAATTTCCCGTCGTGACAGGTTGGTGTCAGGTTGGCGAGGTTTCATCAAAACCATGAGCGGAGCAAATCCGCATGTCAAATGGGAGGGAACCATGACAAACCGTATCTTCGCGGGGCTGGTCACCAGCGCCGTCTTTGGGCTTGGCCTTGCTGGCGCCGCCTCGGCGGCCGAATGCATCGCGCCCGCAAACCCCGGCGGCGGCTGGGATTTCACCTGCCGTCAGATCGGCAAGATCATGCACGACATCGGTGCTGTCGATGACCCGATTCGGGTCACAAACATGGCTGGTGGCGGCGGTGGTCTGGCGTTCAACCACGTCGTTTCCGAGCGCAATGACGATGCCGATCTGATCATTGCGGCTTCGTCGGCCACGGCCACGCGGCTGGCCCAGAACGCCTATGCCGGCATGACCGCCGATCAGGTGCGGTTTGTCGGCGCCATCGGCATCGACCCCGGCGTGATTGCTGTGGGGGTCAACAGCCCGTTCATGACGCTGAAAGACCTGGTTGATGCGGCGCTGGCCGATCCGTCGTCGGTGGCTTTTGCCGGTGGCTCGGCAGTTGGCGGGTTTGACCACCTGAAACCGCTGATGATCCTCAAGGCCGCTGGCCTGGAAGACATCACCACGATCAAATACATCGGTCTTGACGGTGGCGCCGATGCGATCACCCAGACCATCGGCGGCTTTACCCAGGCCATGACCGGCGACATCTCCGAGATCGTCGGGTTCCTGAAGTCGGGCGACGTGCGGGCGCTGGCGGTTCTGACCGAGACCCGGGTGCCGGGTTTCGAGGACATCCCGACCGCCAAGGAACAGGGCTATGACGTGGTCGCGGGCAACTGGCGCGGGCTTTACGTGCCGCGCGGCATCTCGGACGAAAAGTTCGACGAATGGGCGGGCAAGTTGCAGATGGTCGCTGAAAGCGACGAGTGGGCCGAAGCCATGGCCGCCAACGGTCTGGCCCCGTTCACCTTGGTTGGCAACGACTTCCAAGGCTATATCGATGGCCTGATCGCTGACATCAACCAGATGTCGAAAGACATCGGGGTCATCCAATAGTGGCCTCTGACCGGATCTTTGGTCTGGTCGTTCTGATGGTGGCGCTCGCCTACGGGGCGAGCGCCACGCAAATTCAGTCAAGTTTTCTGGCCGATCCTGTCGGCCCCCGCACTTTCCCCTTTCTGATAGCCGGTGTGGCCGGAATTTGCGGATTTTTTCTGCTGGTGCGCCCCGACCCGGAGCCCGAGTGGCCGGGTCTACGCGCATTGGGCGCGCTTGGGTTTTCGGTGATTGTGCTGGTCGGTTATGCTTATGCGCTGAAACCGCTTGGTTTTCTGGTCCCAACAGCGCTAGCCGCTGGCTTGCTGAGCTATCAGATATCGCCGCAGCCAATGAAGGCCGCGATGGCGGGCGTCGGGCTGTCGGGCGGTCTGTTCGTGCTGTTCAAATACGTCCTTGGGCTGGGGCTTTTCGGCTTTCCCAGGGGTCTGATCGGGTGAGGGCGGGCTGATGGAGCTGTTTTCAAACCTTGCAATCGGGTTTTCCATAGCACTGTCGCCGTTTACCCTGATGCTGGCGGTGATCGGCTGTTTCATCGGCACGATCATCGGCGCGCTGCCCGGGCTGGGGCCGTCGAACGGCGTGGCGATCCTGATCCCGATCACGTTTACTATGGGCCTGGATGCGACCAGCGCGCTGGTGCTGATGACGGCGGTTTACTATGGGGCCATGTACGGTGGGCGGATCAGCTCGATCCTTCTGAACATCCCCGGCGACGAACCGGCGCTGATGACCACGCTGGACGGCTATCCGATGGCCAAGGCCGGGCGCGCCGGTGATGCGCTGGTGCTTTCAGGTGTTGCCTCGTTTGTCGGCGCGTTTCTGGCCACCATCGGGCTCATGCTGCTGGCGCCCGTGCTGGCGCGGGTCGCGTTTCTGTTCGGCCCCGCGGAATATTTCGCGCTTTACCTGCTGGCCTTCGCCACGCTTGGCGGCCTTGCCTCGAACAACCAGGCCAAGGCGGCGATAGCGTCCTGCATCGGGCTTGGCATCGCCATGATCGGGGTCGACAACAACTCGGGCATACCGCGTCTGACGGGGGGCAATCTGCACCTTTACGACGGGGTCAACTTTCTGGTCGCCATCGTCGGTCTTTTCGCCATCTCCGAAGTGTTTATCTTTATCGAATCTCGCGGCAAAGACACTTCGATCGGGGTGAAGCTGGAGAAAGTGACAATTCCGATCAAAGACATCATCGAGTGCCGCTGGACCATGCTGCGGTCGTCGGCGGTGGGCTTTTTCGCCGGCGTCCTGCCGGGGGCCGGGGCCTCGCTGGGCTCGTTTCTGGCCTATATGTCCGAGAAAGCCATTGCCGGCGAAAAGGGCGGTTTCGGGACCGGCGTGCCCAAGGGCGTGGCCGCCCCCGAGGCCGGCAACAACGCTGCCGCAGGCGGGGCGCTGGTGCCGATGCTGACGCTGGGTGTGCCGGGGTCGGGGACCACGGCGGTGCTGCTGGCACTGCTGATGACGCTGAACATCACGCCGGGGCCGACGCTGTTTACCGAACGTCCCGAGGTGGTCTGGGGGCTGATCGCCTCGCTTCTGATCGCCAATTTCGTGCTTTTGGCGATGAACGTGCCGATGGTGAAAGTCTTCGTGAAAATCCTGCAGGTGCCGCCCTGGGTGCTGTTGCCCGGCGTCACGATGATCTCGTTCGTGGGAATATTCTCGCTGTCGGGCAGCTATTTCGACTTGCTTTTGATGGTGGCCTTTGGGGCGCTGGGCTACGTGTTGCGCAAGCTCGACGTGCCGACGGTGCCGATCATCCTGGGCATCCTGCTGGGCGGCCATATGGAGGACAGCCTGCGCCGCGCCATGGTCCTTTCGGGCGGCGACTGGAAGTTCCTTTTCTCATCGGGCATCGCCATTGGCCTGTGGACGGTCGCTGTTGCCGGTTTTGTGGCACCGATGTTCCTGCGCAAGCTGTTGAAGAAACCGCAAAGGGTTTCGGACTGAGCGCATGACAAAGGTGCTGATCCCCTCCGGCGCGCTGGGGCTGGGCTATGACCACGCGGCACTGGCGCGCGGCGTCGCCGCAAAGCCCGACATTATCGCTATCGACGGCGGGTCAACCGATTCGGGGCCGCATTATCTGGGCACCGGGACCTCGAAATATTCGCGCGCCTCGACCAAGGCCGAATGGGCCGGGCTGATCGCCGCGCGGGCCCAGGCGGGAGTGCCGCTGGTGATCGGAACGGCGGGCACTTGCGGGGCCGACAGCGCCGTCGACTGGCTGGTCGACATCACCCGCGATATTGCCGTGGAACGCGGCGAGCGGTTGCGGGTCGCCGTCCTGAAAAGCGGGCAAAGTGCGGCGGCGATGACCCAAGCCCTGGTCGAGGGGCGGATCGCGCCGCTTGAACCGGCCCCCCCGATCAGCGCCGAGGTTCTGGAAAGCTGCACAAATATCGTGGCGCTGGCCGGGGCCGAGGCGATCAACGCAGCCCTGGCGACGGGGGCTGACATCGTCATCGCCGGACGCACCACCGACACCGCGATCATCGCCGCCCTGCCGCTGGCGTGCGGGTGCAACGCGGGGGCGGCCTGGCACGGCGCGAAGGTGGGCGAGTGTGGGGCGCTTTGCGCCACCAACCCGCAGTCGGGCGTGATCACGGTCGACTTCGATGTTGAGGGTTTCACGGTAACGCCGATGGCCGAAAGCTCGCGCGCAACGCCGCACACGGTGTCGGCGCATATGCTCTATGAAAATTCTGACCCTTTCATCCTTTTTGAGCCCGGCGGGCATCTGGATGTGCGGGGCGCGAAATTTTCGGCCATCGACGACCGGTCGGTCCGGGTGACCGGGGCACAATGGGTGCCTTCGGATACCTACACGGTCAAGCTGGAGGGCGCACGACCGGCTGGCTTTCAGACCGTGCTGATCGCGCTCTTGCGTGATCCCCGATACGTCGCCGCAGCGCGCGCGTGGAGCGCGGATGTCGAAACCCGAGCCTGCGCCAAGGTTGGCGACCGCCTCGGTTTGAAGGCTGGTTTGAAGGCTGAAGATTTCACCATCGAGCTGCGTTTGATCGGCGACAACGCAGCGCTCGGGGGGCTGGAAACCGCGACCACGGGGGCCACCGAAGTGGGCGTCATGGCCATTGTCACCGCCGCGACCGAAGCGCTTTCGGGCGAGATTGCCAAATTGCTGAACCCCTATCTGCTGCACCACCCGCTGACCCGGACCGAGGAACAGCCGACTTTCGCCTTCGCCTTTTCGCCGCCCGAATTGCCAAGGGGGCAGGTCTTTGAGTTCGCGCTCAACCATGTGCTGACGCTGGACGACCCGAAGGACGGGTTCCGGCTTGAGGTGATCGAGGCCGGCGATGGCTAGGCTTGGCGATCTGGTCCAGAAAGTGCGCAGCAAGAACGCCGGGCCGTTCTGGCTGACCGTGGATATTTTCTGCGGCACGGCCGAGGCATTTGCAGCGATCTCGGAAGGTCTTTCGACCGCCGCTGTCGGCGAACTGTTGAAGACGCCGGCCGAGGCTATCAAACGCTTTGATATCGCTGATCTTCGGGTGGTCAAGTTCAGCCTGCCGAGGCCGCAGGTTCAGGGCACGCTTGCCGACCGCGATATCCACGGCGCCGCAACAGCGGCGCTGTTTCTGGACCTCAAGATTTAGGCAGTTCGTGGATGCCATTGCGCCGCGTTCCGCGTCGCCTTGGGGCGAGGGGCGCTGCCCCTCGCGCTCCCCGGAGCAACAGTGTTTATATTGCGTAGAATTTCTGATCGCGTTCCATTGCATTCAGGGTAACGACCATTTTTCGCATGACGGCGGTGATGGCCAGTTTGGGTGGTTTTCCTGCATCGACGAGCCGCTGGTAGAGGGCAGAGAACGGGGTTCTTTTGGCGCGTGTCGCCGACAGCGCCGCCATGTAGAGGGTATTTCGCAGGTCTTTTCGCCCGCCGCGGCACACCCGTTTGCCCCGCCAGCGACCGCTTTGCCGCGCGAACGGTGCCACGCCGACCAGAGCGGCGATTTCCCCGCGTGTGACGCGGCCGAGCTCGGGAAGCCCGGCAATCATCGCCGCACTGGTGACCGCCCCGATCCCGGGAAGGCTGGTCAGGCGGCGGGCGCGATTGCGCCAGGCCGTGTCCGCTTCGATCAGGGCATTGATCTGCGCGTCCAGCGCCCTGATATCGGCCTCCAACCGGGTCAGTGCGTGGCGGATCATGGCGCGGATATCTTCAAACGCGGCTTGTTTGAGCTGGCATTTTTCGGCAATGCGGCGGGTCAGAAGCGCCCGCCGTCGCGTGGTCAAAGCCTTGATGTAGCGCTGACCTGCTGGCTCATCGAGGCTTGGTGCGGGGCGCATCCGCTGGCCGAACAGCGCCAGAATATAGGCATCGATCCGGTCGGTCTTGGCCAGTTGCCCGCCTGCATAGGCGAATTGCCGGACCCGCTGGGGCAGCAGCCGCGCCACCGGAACTCCGGCGCCCTGAAGGGCCTCATACAGCGCCGATTCATAGCCGCCACTGGCCTCCAGAACGACGAGCTCAGGCGATGTTCCGGCCAACTTCTCAAGCAGCATCGCATGGCCCTGCGGCGTGTTCGGCAAACTGAAATGACGCTCGCTGTCGCCCTGCAACAGGCAAATGTCCAGGCCGTCCCGCGAAATGTCGCATCCCGCGAAGTAAGGTGTTAAGGTCACGTTATCCATCCTTATCTGCGGCCTTGGCGACAACAGCGCCGGGCCAGTCAACAGTTCGGTTTGGGTGGTTACCCAAGGGGCTGGGGACCCGGCTCCCAGACGACCTCAAAGCGGGTCAAGTATTTGCCGGCCTCCCGCCCGCCAACAAAATAGCAGACCGCGGACAGATAAGTATTTGTGGAAATGTGATAATGGGAAATGTCCCTATTTCGCCGTTTTGCGCCGCGAAAACGGGGTGCAAGCGCGCAGTGAGCGGCGCGTGAAAATTTGATCTCCCATAGTAAATTCCGGCTATTTGATCTTTGCCGGGTTGGCTTTAGGCTGTCGGAATGACGGCCATGGGGCGGGTAAAATTCTGAAGTTTGATCATATTGCCATATCCGCCCCGAGCCTGGCGGAAGGAGTGGCCGACATCGAGGCCGTCCTTGATGTACCGCTGGCGCCCGGCGGCACCCACCCAACCATGGGCACGCACAATCGGCTGTTGTCGCTCGGACCGGAAGAGTATCTCGAGTTGATCGCCGTCGACCCGGCCGCACCCGACCCGGGCCGGGCGCGGTGGTTCGCGCTCGATCACTTTGCGGGCGCGCCGCGCCTGACCAACTGGATCTGCCGGACCGATGATCTGGCGGCGGCGCTGGCGCAGGCTCCGGCGGCGGCGGGCCGGCCAATAGCTCTGAGGCGCGGCGATCTCAACTGGCGCATGGCGGTGCCGGATGACGGGCGGCTGCCCTTCGATGGCGGGCACCCGGCGCTGATGACCTGGGACGGGCCGCACCCGGCCGCGCGCCTGCCCGACATGGGCTGCAGGCTCGCCTGGCTGGAAGTTGGGCACCCGGAAGCCGAGGCGCTGCGCGGCGCGCTGGCAGCGCTTGATGATCCGCGCATCCGGATCATCCGCACCGAAGTGCCGCGCTTGCGGGCGGGCATCATCACGCCGGGCGGTGAACAGGTGATCGAATGACCATCCGCGCAGCGACCCAAGACGACGCGGCCGCCATTGCCGAAATTCGCGCCGCCATCGTTGCCGATCCCTGGATCACCTTCACGCCCCTGGTCATGACGCCCGCCGACGTGGCCCGCGAGATCGCTGGGGTGCAGGCGCAGGGGCACGGCTATCTGGTGGCGCTTGACAGCGCCGGTGCGGTCGCGGGATTTGCGTTTTACAAGCAATTCCGGCCCGGGCCGGGCTATGCGCACACGATGGAACACACCGTTCACCTCGGCAAGACGGCGCGGCGGCAGGGGCTGGGCCGGGCGCTGATGGCGGCGCTCGAGGATCATGCCCGCGCGGCGGGCGTTCACAGCCTGATCGCCGGGGTCGGCGGCGCCAACCCGGGCGCGCTGGCGTTTCACCAGGGCCTGGGGTTTCAGGTGGCCGGGCAGCTTCGGCTGGTGGGCCACAAGCGCGGGCGATGGCTGGACCTTGTGCTGATGCAAAAGATCATCGGGCAGGCCTGACAATCTGGCACGGGACGGCTAGCCTGCGCATATGTCGATCTGGACCCGCATTGGCGAGGCGCTTTCGGCCCTTCGCGCCGGCGAGGCGCTATGGGAGGTTTTTGACCGCCTGCGCAGCCCGCCCGAGCGCAGCGTGGCCTTTACCATCGCGGTGATTGCGTTGGGGGCCAAGATGGCCAAGGCCGACGGCCGCGTCACCCGCGACGAGGTCGCGGCGTTTCGCGAGATTTTTCACATTCCCCGCGAAGACGGGGCCCATGCGGCCCGGGTGTTCAATCTGGCGCACCAGGATGTGGCCGGGTTCGACGCTTATGCGCTCCGGATCGCGGCGATGTTTGCCGATACCGAAGGGACGCTCTGCGACCTGATGGAGGTGCTATTCCACATCGCGCTTGCGGATGGCAACTATCACCCCGGCGAAGATGATTTCCTTTCCGAGGTGGCGGGGATATTTGGACTTTCCGACCGGTCGTTCCGGTCGATGCGGGCGCGGCTGGTGCCGGGCGCCGAGCCCGATCCGTTTGAGGTGCTGGGCGTGCCCCCCGACGCCAGACCCGAGGTCATCCGCGCCGCCTGGCGCGAGGCGGTGCGCGACACCCATCCTGACCGGATGCTGGCGCGCGGGGTGCCCGAAGAGGCGATCCGACTGGCCGAAAACCGCCTGATCGCGATCAACCGGGCCTGGGAAGCGATCAACGCCGCCTGAGACGGGCGCGGTGCGCCATGAATGCGCACCCTACGGCGATTGGCGCGGGCGCGGTGCGATCTGCACGCGGGTTTCGGCGTCGAGGCTGCGCGCCAGCCCATCAAACCGCGCCATGGCGACCTCGCCGAACAACGGCTCTGCGTGGGCCGGCAGGGTCATTTCGACAATCTTCTTCTTGGGGTAGAATTTCAGCCGCCCCATCATCTGCGGCATCTGCACCGAAAACATCGACCCCAGCCGCATGGCCTTGCCCAGAACTTCGGCGCGGTGCAGGTCGTGCTCGGCGATCAGGCCGAATAGCGGCTCGAACGGCGATCCGGCGCGGCTGTTTTTGTAACGGTGCAGCAGGGCCACCCCCAGAAACACCCGCTCGGCATGGTCGAGCCCGCCCAGGTTGGCGCGGGTGGCGTTGTCAAAACAGACCTCGGCGCGATAAACAGGATGGGCGCGCCAGCTGACGTCGTGCAGAAGGCAGGCCGCCTTGATGATCCTAAGCTGGCTCAGCGGCGTCGATTTTTTGAAAAGCGGGCGCACGAAGTCGTAAAGCGCGCGGCCAAAGCCCGGCAGGCGCGCGTCTTTCTTCTCGGCAAACCGGAAGGCCTCGATCAGCGGATCGCGGCGGCGCAGGCGCGGCGACATCTGCTCATAAAGCATGCCTTCGCGGATGCCGTAGGCCGAGATGGCGATATCTTTGGGTTCCAGAGCGCGCAACAGCTGGCGCAGCACCTCGACCGCCATTGGCACCAGCGCCATGCGCTGCGCCGAGGATCCGGTCATGGCGCAAAGCGCGGCCTGTGAATGGTCGCCTATCCACTTGGCGGTTGCGATCACCGAGCCGGGCGTCATGCGGTATTCGTGCAGCACATGCAGCGGATAGCCGCGCCGCGCCATGTCGAGCCGGGCGAAGGCGCGCCACGACCCGCCGACCAGAAACAGCCGCGGTGGCGCGTGTTCCAGCTCGTCGAGCAGTTCGCCCAGCCGTTCCCGGATATGGGTCTTGCGGGCCTTGGCGCCGGTGATTGCCTTGAGGTTCAAAGGCCCAAGGTCCGAAGTGACCCGCCGCCCGACCGTGCCGCTGCCAACCTCGGCAAGCTCCATCGAAGCGCCGCCGATGTCGCAGACCACGCCGCGCGCCTCGGGCCAGCCCAACAGCACGCCCTGAGCCGACAGCCGCGCCTCTTCCAGGCCGTCGATCACATAGATGTTGAGACTGGTCTCGCGCCGCACTTCGTCGCAGAAGTCCTGCCCATCCGAAGCGGTGCGCACCGCCACCGTCGCGACCGCGGTCAGAGGCGGGATGCCCGTGCCCTGGGCGATGGCCTGAAACCGCCGGATCGCGCTCAGCGCCCGCGCCCGGCCCTGCGGGTTCAGCCGACCGGTTTCGATCAGGCCCGCGCCAAGCGCACACATGATCTTTTCGTTGTAGAAATAGGCCGGGCTGCGCGCCGCGCCGTCAAACACCACCAGCCGCACCGAGTTCGAGCCGATATCGACCACACCGACGCGCGATAATGCTCGCGCCGATGGGTCCTCGAAGATCGGGCGGCCAAACCGGCCCCAGTCCTGGCCTGGCATATTCTCGTGTCCGTCCAAACTGTCCCCGAAGCGGCGTTGCTTTTGCCCGGACCCTGACACGGGCACCAACCGGCGGTCAATGCGAGCGCCTTGGTCGGGGGTATTGTCCATTTGACTGCGTCGCGTTTCACGCGTCGCCTAATTCGGAGAGAGGCCAGCCTCTCGTTGCCCCGGATCAATCGGTAGTGTGCGTCAGATGCGGCACATCTTTCGCGCCGGCCTTTCCGCGCCCCGAAAGCGACGGGTTTTCCATGAAAAACCGGTGGCAGCTGAACGCGAACGCAACCTGCGGTATATCGGGGCGCAGCGAGGTGCCGTCGGCGCACAGCAGCCAGCTTTGCGCGGTGTCGGCCATGTTGGCGGCCATGATCTGATCGACCAGCTGCGCCTTGACGGTCGGGTTTTCGATCTCGACCAGGGTTTCCACCCTGCGGCTCAAGTTACGGCCCATCCAGTCGGCCGACGAGATGAAAACCCGCGCCTTTTTCGATGGCAAGGCCGCGCCATTGCCGAAACAAATGATGCGCGAATGTTCCAAGAACCTTCCGATGATCGACTTGATGCGGATGTTGTCGCTGAGCCCCGCGATCCCTGGCCGCAGCCCGCAGATGCCGCGCACCACCAGGCTGATCTTCACGCCGGCCTGGCTGGCCCGGTAAAGCGCGTCGATCACGTCTTCCTCGATCAGCGAATTCAGCTTGGCCCAGATATATGCGGGCCGACCGGCGTGGACATGGGAAATTTCAGCCTCGATATGATCCAGAAGCGTGGTCTTCAGGGTCAGCGGCGAGATCGACAGGTTTTCCAGCACTTCGGGCTGGGCATAGCCGCTGAGATAGTTGAAGACCTTGTTGGCATCGCGCCCGAGCGCCGGGTCGCAGGTGAAAAACGAAAGATCGATATAGATCTTAGCGGTGTCGGGGTGGTAATTGCCGGTGCCAAAATGGGTGTACGTCACCAGCCGCTTGGCGTCACGCCGCACCACAGTGGTTATTTTGGCGTGGGTTTTATAGTTGATGAACCCGTAAACCACATGCGCGCCGGCGCGCTCCAGCCGCCGCGACTGGCGGATGTTGGCGGCTTCGTCGAAGCGGGCTTTCAGTTCGATCAGCGCAGTGACCGATTTGCCGGCCTCGGCGGCCTCGCACAGCGCCGCCACAATCGGGCTGTCGCGCGAGGTTCGGTAGAGCGTCTGTTTGATCGCCAAAACGTCCGGGTCGCGGGCCGCCTGGTTGAGAAACCTCACCACCATATCGAAGGTCTCGTAAGGGTGGTGCAGC
Organism: Paracoccaceae bacterium; assembly: GCA_965247915.1. Classification (GTDB taxonomy): domain Bacteria; phylum Pseudomonadota; class Alphaproteobacteria; order Rhodobacterales; family Rhodobacteraceae; genus JAKZRT01. The sequence continues at coordinate 3,382,260 of OZ252048.1, read as the reverse complement.
AGCATGTCCTTTTGGCGGATCGCGTCGAACATGTCGCCGTGGTGGTCCTGCACCCGTTCGGGCACGCGCGGCGTGAAGCTGGGCCACATGAGGTCGGGCCGGTCGTCGACGATCAGTTCTTTCAGGTCGCTCATGCCGATCAGCCCGTCGATCTCGACCGTTTCGGTCTCGGTCACGCATAATTCGCCGGTAATCATGGCGCGCAGTTCGGGTGGGGCGCCAGCGGAAATTTTCAGGTGCATGGCCTTGCCCCGGCGGCGGCGTTTCAGTGCCACTTCGAACTCGCGCACCAGGTCTTCGGCTTCTTCCTCGACTTCCAGGTCGCTGTCGCGCAGCACCAGAAATGCGCAGGACCCTTTGGGAGTATAGCCGGGAAACAGGCTATCGAGGTGCATCAACAGCACATCTTCGAGCGGCAGGAACCTTTGCGCGCCGCGTCCCGGCAGCCGGATGAACCGGTCGATCTGATGCGGGATCGGCAACAGCGCCCTGAGCCGCCGTCCGTCTGATTTGCGTTTCAGCTGCAGCGCCAGGCAAAAGCCTTCGTTGCGGATGAACGGGAACGGATGCGCCGGGTCGATGGCCAGCGGCGTCAGCACCGGGAAGACGTCGGAAAGGAAGAAGTTGCTTAGAAAGGCGCAATCGGCTTCGCCCAGATCGTCCGGGTGCGCGATGGTGATCCCGGCCTCGCCAAGCTCGCCCCGCACCTTGGCCCAGACCGCCTGTTGCAGCGTCATCAGCGCCCGCGCGTCGGCGTCGATCACGGTCAGTTGCTCGGCGGGCGTCAGCCCGTCGAGCGCCGGCGTGGTGTTGCCGGCATTGGCCAGCTCGCGCAGGCCGGCGACGCGGACGGTATAAAATTCGTCGAGGTTCGCCGCCGCGATCGACAGAAACCGCACCCGCTCCAAAAGCGGTACGCGACCGCTGCTGGCCTCGTCGATGACGCGGCGGTTGAAGGCCAACCAGCTGAGTTCGCGGTTAAAAAACCGGCCCTTGCCTTCGATGTCGAAGTCATCAGCCGGGGTCGCCTGGGGATAGGGTGATTTCAGAAAATCGACGACCGTCGTAGGGCCCTTTCGCGGAGGTGTTTGATTAAGAAAGGCGTTATGCGCCCTTCGCGGCCGCATTGTCCAGCAGGTCCGCGGCAAGCGCGCGCGATATGTTGCGTCTTTCTGACAGAGCTGCCGCGTCAAGTACTGCGACCAGACGCGCCGCGTTGGCCAGCGAGCGTTCCATCCGGGTCACCAGATAGGGGATCAGGTTGGCGGGCGGCCTCAGCTGGCGGTCCAGGAACTGCTTGGCCAGCACCGCCGCCAAAAGCGCGTCGTCGGGCGAGTCGAGCCGCGCCAGCGGGCTTGCGGACAGGCGGCTGGCCAGATCGGGCAGTGTGGTGGTCCAGCGCGCCGGCGGCTGGCGCGCGGTCATCAAAAAGGCGTGGCCACGCTCAGCCATCAGGTTGTGCAGGTGCAAGAGGCTGGTCTCGTCAGCCACCCGGTCTGCCCCGTCCATCGCCAGCGGAACTTGCGCCAGATCAGGAAGCCGGTCGGACAAGAGGTCAACGGCGGTCACGACCCGGCCCCGCGACAACGCCGCGAAAACATGGGCCAGATGGGTTTTACCAGTGCCCGCGCTGCCAACCAGCACCAGCTTGCCCTGCGGCCAGTCCGCGAACCCCTCGACTGTTGCCAGCGCGGTTGCATTGGCGGGCGAGACAAAAAAGTCATCGCGCCCCAAAGCCGCTCGAACGGGCAGATCGAAGGTCAGTTGCTGCGTCATCTAGTCGTCGCGGCGTCCGGCCTGGCCCTTGTAAAGCAGGCTTTCCAGGTACTCGGAGATGCCGAACCGGGCCAGCACCCCGATCGATGCTGCCAACGGGACCGCGACCAGCATGCCGACAAAGCCGAACAGCGTGCCAAACACCGACAGCGCGAAGATCAGCCAGACCGGGTGCAGGCCGACGCTGGACCCGACCAGGTTCGGGGTCAGGATGTTGCCCTCGAACATCTGGCCGACAAAGAATATCGTGGCGATGATGCCGATCATCCACCACTCGCCCCAGAACTGGAACAGCGCCAGCCCGATGGCCAGCGCCCCGCCGACCAGCGCGCCGACGTAAGGAATGAACGAAATCAGCCCGGCGACAAATCCGACCACCAGCCCGAACTGCAACCCGGCCAGCATCAGGGCCACCGCGTAATAGGTGCCCAAAATCAGGCAGACCGTGCCCTGCCCGCGGATGAACGAAGCCAGCGTTGCGTCGATGTCGCGGGCGATTTTGCGGATCTTGGGGGCGTGATCGAGCGGCAACAGGTCGTTGATCTTGCCGACCATCCGGTCCCAGTCCAGCAGCAGATAAAACGTCACCACGGGGGTCAGAACCACGATCACCAGCACGTTGACCAGACCAAGCGCCGAGGTGAATATCCGGCTCACCACCGCGCCGCCTTTTTCCTGAAGGCTGGCGCCGATCTGATCCAGCGACTGACGCAGCGCCGAGCCCTCGTCAACGATATCGGGGAAACGTTCGGCCAGCCATCCCAGAAGGTTCCGCGCAATCTCGGGCGCGCTTTCAAAAAGCGCGGTGGCCTGGTTTGTCAGTGTCGGCAGCACCAAAAGCGCGGCAAGAACCAGGACGACCACCGCCAAAAATGTGATGACAATCACCGACATCAGCCGCCCCAGCCCTAGCCGTTGCAGCCGGTCGGCAATGGGGTCCAGCAAATAGGCCAGCGCGCCGCCCAGCACGAAGGGCAGCATCACATCGCCCAGAAACCACAGGGCCAGCACCAGGACGGCAATGACAACGCCCCAGTATCGCAGCTGATCTCTGACCGGTAATGCCATGACCGGTAATCTAGTAGAGCAGGTTCAGAATGAGAAGCGATACCACCAGAAAAAGCACCGTCATTATGCCACCCGAGCGGACAAAATCGATGACGCGGTATCCCGCAGGCCCCATGATAAGCGCGTTGACCTGATGGGTGGGAATGATGAACGAGTTCGAGGTCGAAATCGCCACCGTCAACGCGAAGACCGCCGGATTGCCGCCCGCAGCCACGGCAATCGAGACTGCAAGCGGCACCAGCAGCACCGTCGCGCCGACGTTCGACATCACCAGCGAAAACGCCGTGGCCAGAATCGCCACCCCGGCCTGCAGCGACCAGAGCGGCCAACCGTCAAGGACTTGCAGGATATTCTGCGCGATCCACTCTGCCGTGCCGGTGTTTTGCACCGCCTGACCCAGGGGGATCAGCGAGGCCAGCAGGAACACCGTGTTCCAGCCGACGGCGTTGTAAGCCTCGTCGATGCTCAGCACCCGGGCCAGCAGCATACCCACGGCCCCGGTCAGCAGGCACAATGACAGGCGGATATCGGTAAAAATTATCAGCGACAGCACAACGACAAAGAACAACAGCGCCCAGCCGACTTTCTGCGGCCGCAGCTCTTCCTGCGGAAAGTCGGTGGTGACGATCACGAAATCGCGGTTTTGTTTCAGGCGGGTCAGGTTCTCCCATTTGGTATGGGCCACCAGCATGTCGCCGGCCCGAAACTCGACCAGCCCGATCTGGGTCGACGTGTGATCGTCGGTTTCTACGTGGCTGAGCGTCTCTTCGCCGCGATGAATGGCCAGCAGCGACAGACCATAGGTTTTGCGAAACAGCAATTCGCGCGGGCATTTGCCCACAACCTTGCTGTCGGGCGGGATCACCACCTCGGCGATACCGGCGTTGGTCGGGGCGAAGTCTTCGACAAAAAATTCCAGTTTCGGCATCACCTCAAGCCCGAATTTCGCGGCGAACCGTTCGACCGCCGTGCGGTGGCCGATGATCGCCAACCGGCAGGGTGCGGCGATCTCGGCGGTCAGCACCTGCACCATCGAGGTTTTGCCGCGATAGAAGGTCGAGATGATATAAAGGTGGCTTTCATGGTTGATATCGGCCAGCACTTTTCCGACCAGATCGCTTTCCGCCGGAACGATAACCTCGAAAACATCCGCCTTGAGGCCATAGACACGCTTCATATATTCCTGCGTTCCCTGGCCCGTCCCGGTGCTGTCCGACGCACCACCCGAAGGCAGCACCCAGCGTCCCAAGAGCAGAAAATAGAGAATGCCGGTAGTGATTAGGGCCAATCCGATCGGCGTGACCGAGAAGAGGCCGAACGGGGCCATCTTTTGATCGTCCGGCAGGCCGGTATTGGCGGTCAGGATCAGATCGTTGAGCAAGATCAGGGGCGAGCTGCCGACCATCGTCATGGTGCCGCCCAGGATTGCGCAAAACCCCATCGGCATCAGCAACCGGCTGAGCGGGACGCCCGACCGGGTCGATATCCGGCTGACCACCGGCAAAAACAGCGCCGCCGCGCCAACGTTTTGCAAAAACGACGAGATCGCCCCCACCGTCCCCGCCACAATCGGCAATATCCGCTTCTCGGTCGTGCCGCCGTGCTTCAGGATCACCGCCGCGACCTTGTTCATGATCCCGGTCTTGTCGAGGCCCGCACCGACGATCATCACCGCGATGATCGAGATCACCGCGTTCGACGCAAAGCCGTCGAACAGGCGATTGACATCGGCCAGACGGTCCAGCCCAGGCATGTAACTGAGAATGCCGATCAGAACCAGCACCAGGATGGCCGCCAGATCGATGCGGATAATCTCCGAGACGAACAGAAAGACGGTGAAGGCCAACATCGCCATCACGACGCCCATCTCGTAGGTAAACGAAATCGGTTCCACTGCCGTTCCCTCTGACTGCTGTCCGGTGTCTTTCTCCACTACGCCCGTTTCCCCGACGGTTGTCACCAATCAATTCCGGTTTTCGCTGGTATCAGGGCAATTTCGGCGGAGCGTCTGCAAGTTTTGGGGATCGGGAATGCGTCGCGCGCTCTTGTTTGCGCATGAGCAAACCCATAGACCCGGCCCGACGCTACGAACCCCGAGGAGCGCAGATGCGCCTGTCCCGCTATTTTCTGCCCGTTCTCAGGGAAACGCCGTCCGAGGCGCAGATCGCCAGTCACCGGCTGATGCTGCGTGCCGGCATGATAAAACAGGCCGCCGCCGGTATTTATTCCTGGTTGCCGCTGGGCTTTCGGGTGCTGCGCAATATCGAACGCATCGTCCACGAGGAACAGATACGCGCCGGGCATATTCCGCTGTTGATGCCGACCCTGCAATCGGCCGATCTGTGGCGCGAAAGCGGGCGCTATGACGCTTATGGCCCCGAAATGCTGCGCGTGCGTGACCGCCACGACCGCGACATGCTTTACGGGCCCACCAACGAAGAGCTGATTACCGACATTTTCCGCGCTCATGTGACCAGCTACAAAGACCTGCCGCTGACGCTTTATCACATCCAGTGGAAGTTTCGCGACGAGGTGCGGCCGCGGTTCGGGGTCATGCGGGGCCGCGAGTTCTACATGAAGGACGGCTATAATTTCGACCTGACCAAGGAAGATGCTCTGCACGCCTATAACCGGCATCTGGTCAGCTACCTGCGCACCTTTGAGCGGATGGGGCTGCAGGCGATACCGATGCGCGCGGCTGCGGGGCCGATTGGCGGCGATAACACCCATGAATTTCTGGTCCTCGCAGCGACCGGCGAGAGCGAGGTTTTTTATGACAGCGCGGTCGCCGATCTGAGATTTGGCGACCGCGACATCGATTACGACGACCACGACGCCTGCCACGCGGTGCTGGAAGAATTTACCTCGCGCTATGCGCGCACTGACGAGACCCACGATCCCGAGGCGTTCGCGAAAGTCCCCAAAGATCGCCAGCGCGTCGCGAGGGGCATCGAGGTTGGCCAGATCTTCTATTTCGGCACCAAATATTCCGATGCTATGGGCGCGACGGTCAATGACGCCGAGGGGAACAAAGTGCCGGTCCACATGGGCTCGCACGGGATCGGGGTTAGCCGCCTGGTGGGCGCAATCATCGAGGCCAGCCACGACGAGAACGGCATCATCTGGCCCGAGGGTGTCACGCCGTTCCCGGTGGGGATCGTGAATCTGCGCCAGGGCGACAGCGTGTGTGATGCGGCCTGCGAGGGGCTTTACAAGGCTCTGAACGACAAAGGACTGGAGCCGCTCTACGACGACCGCGGCGAACGCGCCGGGGCCAAGTTCGCCACCATGGACCTGATCGGCCTGCCCTGGCGGATCACAGTGGGGCCGCGGGGGTTGAAGAACGGGGTGGTTGAATTGGCCTCGCGGCGGACGGGCGAGGCCGAAGAGATGTCGGCCGAGGTCGCGGTTGATCGGGTTGCTGGGGTCTACGCGGGCGTCTGAAATATGGATTTGCGCGGCGATTGTGCGCGTCGCCGCTGGCAGGGGGCTCTGCCCCCATTGTCCATTGGCCGCTCGACAGCTCCCGGGATAATTCCGCCAAGAATTGAAGAGCAGGGACGTTGTTGCACGAACACAGGTAGTTCTGGTAATCGGGTGCTCCACCTCTGATCTGGACACTTGAATGCCGCATAAATTCAACGCTGCTCGTCGCCACAAGTTTCCGAAGAAACGATATCGGGTGACAAATTGGGCGGAGTACACCGAAATCCTGCGGCGTCGTGGCGATCTGACCATCTGGGTCACTGACGATACGCTGAAACAATGGCGAGCGCCGCGCCGGACGACTCCGGGAGGTCAGCCGAAATATTCGAACATTTCGATCGAGACCTGCCTGACTCTGCGTACGATTTACAAACTACCGCTGCGCCAGACCCAAGGGCTGATGCGCAGCATCGCTCGGCTGATGGGAGTAGACATTCCGGTGCCGGATTTCTCAACACTGTCGCGCCGCGGGCTCGGCTTGAGATTGCCTGCAAAGCCTCGGGTCGACAGAACCGAGCCGATCCATCTGACCATGGACAGTACTGGATTGAAGATCTTTGGCGAGGGCGAGTGGCTGCAGGTCAAGCATGAAACAAAGGCCAAACGCAAATCGTGGAGAAAGCTACACCTCGGCCTGGACCTCACAACCGGCGAGATCATCTGCTCGGATCTGACGCTGGACCACGTCGGCGATAGCACGGCCTTGCCCGGGCTTCTGGATCAGTTCGACGGGCCGGTTTCGCGATTTCTGGCGGATGGGGCCTATGACGGCACCCCGACCAGAAATCTGCTCACGGCGCGTTTTGGCGATGCAGTCGAGGTCATCATTCCACCGCCAAAAAACGCCGTTCTCGCCCTGAAATCGCGCGATGATCCATCCCTCCGCGACCAGCACATCGCCCAGATACAGACGTACGGCCGACTGGCATGGCAAGTCAGAAGCGGCTACAATCAGCGCAGTCGCGCGGAAGCACAAATTGGTCGTTGGAAAAGTGTGATCGGGCCGAAACTGAGATCGCGGCGGTTCGAAAATCAGAAAACTGAGGCACAGATCGGTGTGCGGGCTCTTAACAGAATGACCGAACTTGGCTGTGCCAGGTTTGAGTCAGTTGGCTGACCATTTTCACGGGTAAGGGTACTCCGCGCTTGTCCGGTGATTGATGCAACACGGCCCATCGAGATCAAAGTCACCCTGCAAGACATCGAGCCCGCTGTCACCCGCACCCTGCAGGTGCCTGCCGATATCCGGCTGGACCGGCTGCACCTGACACTGCAGGCCGCCATGGGCTGGACCAACTCGCATCTCTACATGTTCGAAGCAGCCCGTGCCACATGGGGTATCGCGGACCCCGATTTTGGCGGTGAAGACCTGCCCGCCAACAAAACCACCCTAGGCCACGTGATCGAGGACACCGGCAAGAAGACGATCAACTACATCTATGATTTTGGCGACAGCTGGGAACACAAAATCAGAATCGGCAGGATCACTGATCCCATCCCCGGCGAACTCTATCCCAGACTGACCGAGGTCACCGGCAAATGCCCGCCCGAAGGTGTCGGCGGCTTCCCCGGCTACTACGAGTTCCTCGACGCCATGGCCGATCCAAAGCACCCGGAGCACGATCATCTCAAAGACTGGTACGGTGACGCCTTCGACCCCAATCAGCCTGAAACCGACGAACTTAAACTCGAAGTGCTGAGGCTTGCAAAACGCTGGAAGCCGAAAAAACCAAGAAAATAGGCCAGTCAGACCGGACGCTTACGCTGCATCGATCCAAGTCTATGCAACTGTCCTACCGCCGTCGCCTTGAGGGCGGCGGCCAGTTTTCGTGGCTCTTTTGGGCGTAACAATCTGCGCAGCGCAGAAACCGGGGCGAAGCATTTCGTCCTTGGGCCGTTACCTGCCTCGATAAACGGATGGGCTGGATCAGTTCGGTCTGAAGACCAGTTCTGGAAGGACAACTTCCCACGTTTCGTGGTGCAGCCTATCCCTGAATTCTTCATCGTTGTCGATTTTGCGCCATCTTATGAAGGCCATCACTTTCCCTCGTACAAAGCTCAAACCTTTGGGGGGCTGATAGCTGCGCGCCATTCGTCCCACTGTGACGCCAGAGTTCGTGCGGATCTGCCAATGATCTTTCACATCGACAATCTCAATGGGATCTCCTGTCTGGAGCTTGGCAAGCGCCTCGTGCGCAGGATGATCTGGTTTCAATCGACCGACATAGGACAGGTTCATCATGCTTGGATCGATCATTTGGTATCGCAGGCCACAGTCTGAATTTGCGTTGTCATTCCCGACAACGTTACGCTTCAACAAAGCGGATATGTTGTCCCCGACGATGGGATGCCGTCGTTGCATGGCGACGATCGCCAGGCTTCGCTTGGCTCTGGCCATGGCGACGTAGAAGAGCCGCCTCGGAGCATCCTGATCCCCCTCCGGCGACGCCCGTTGCCAGCCGCCATCAAGGATGACGACATCGTCAAATTCAAGCCCCTTGGCCCGATGTGCGGTCAGAAGAAGCAATCCGCGCTGCTCCTGGCGAGCGTCCCGCATCCATTCAGCCAGCCACTCGATCACATCTGTCACAGGGGCGGGTTTTCCCTGAAGCTCTTCCTCGAGCGTTTCAATGCCCAGTAAGATCAAGCGCCACCAGCGATTGTCTTTTTGCTGGCCGAGAAATCCTCGCATCGCCACTGCTGTGATCATTTGTGAGCGCTCAGCCTTGATGAAGGCGAGAAATGCCTGAACCTCACGCAAGCGCCAATAGGGCGGCGAGGTCTCGCTTGCCAGTTGCACCGGGTGTCTGACGTCAGCGCCTTTGGGATAGATATGAGGGTTTAGCATCAGGAGGATTTCTGGTTCATCGCAACCGTCAAGGAGTGAAGATGAACAAGCAATCCGGAACCAGCAAAGCCTCGGCTGACAGGCTGGTCAAAACCATCCGCCGCAAGACCCGGCAAACGTATTCAGCCGAGGAGAAGATCCGCATTGTTTTGGCGGGTCTTCGGGGCGAGGAAAGCATCTCAGCACTGTGTCGCCGCGAGGGCATCTCAGAGAGTCTGTATTACAGCTGGTCCAAGGAGTTCCCCGAAGCAGGGAAACGCCGTCTGTCCGGCGATACGGCGCGTCAGGCGACGTCACCCGAGGTGAAGGAGCTACGTTCTGAGGCCTTGGCATTGAAAGAATGTGTGGCCGACCTGATCCTGGAAAACCGTCTGCTCAAAAAAAGCATGACAGGGGATGGGGGATACGAGGAATGAGGTATCCAGCGTCAGAGAAGTTGGAAATCATCCGCACCGTTGAGGGGTCCCATCTGCCTGCGAAGCAAACCTTGGATATGCTGGGCATTCCGCGCACCACATTCTACCGATGGTATGACCGCTATGTCGAAGGCGGCTTTGACGCCCTGGCGGATCGCTCACCCTGCCCAAAGTCGGTCTGGAACCGCATTCCCCAAGATCGGCGAGACGATCTGATTGAATTTGCACTGGAGCACGAGGCGCTGACGACCCGGGAACTGGCGGTAAAGTATACCGATGAGAAGCAGTATTTTATCTCTGAATCATCGGTTTACCGCTTTCTGAAGGAAGCTGATCTGATCACCGCGCCCGACTATGTTGTGATCAAAGCTGCCGACGAGTTCACGGACAAAACCACCGCTATCAACCAGATGTGGCAAACCGACTTCACCTACTTCAGGATCATTGGCTGGGGTTGGTATTATCTCAGCACGATCCTGGACGATTACAGCCGCTACATCATCGCCTGGAAGCTCTGCACAAACATGCGGGCCGAGGACGTGGCGGCGACGATTGAGCTGGCCCTGGCGGCGTCAGGTTGTGATCAGGCGGTTGTGAGACACAAGCCCCGTCTGCTGAGCGATAACGGCTCTTGCTACATCTCTGGCGACCTGGCCGAATGGCTCGAGGATCGACAGATGGACCACGTTCGCGGTGCGCCGTTCCATCCGCAAACCCAGGGGAAGATCGAGCGCTGGCATCAGACGATGAAGAACCGGGTTTTGCTGGAAAACTACTATCTGCCCGGCGATCTTAAACGCCAGATCGGGGCCTTCGTCGATTACTACAACAACCAGCGCTACCACGAGAGCCTGAACAACGTCACACCCGCCGACGTCTACTTCGGGCGCGGCAAGGCCATCATCAGAGAAAGGGAAAAGATCAAGAAACTGACAATCCGACAACGCCGCTTGCAACATCAAAAACTCGCGGCATAATCAATCACACAAACGAACCAGAGCCTCCAAAACTCAAACCGCTCTGATGTCCCATTTTATATGACGACGGACACAATGCGCCGAATGCTTGACCTGTGCGCAGATGAAATCGCCGAAAACGCGAAGCGGAACATTTACGCCTTTGTGGGCGCAGTGAGAACGGCGCTGGAACAAGGCAAGTCCGCCGCGCTTTTGAGATAAGGGCCGCCCCCATGAGACACTTCCCCCGCCTCCCCATAGACGCAGCCATGGAAGACTTCACACCGCGTGATTTTGAACCGGTCCGCTGGAAGAAATGGCTGGCGCTGACGTGCCTCGCTCTGGGCATTTCCGTGATTGCCGGATCGGCGACTTACGGCGTGATGCACAACTGGAACGAAGTACGATTGAACCAATCCCCATAACGGGGACGCGAGGCGTGGGCTGGACCGGGGGACGTAACCGGCAGCTGAAATCAGGAACCCGCGCTTCGCACAAAAGGAGACAGCAGATGAACGAACTTGCAGCAATCGGCCACAACCAGCCGCCCCCCGATCCTGCGTCCATCAAGAGTGAGTATTCCGACTTGATCCTTGAGGTCGAAAACTGGCTGGGCGGCTACGCGGTCGAAACCGAAGACCAGATGAAATCTGTCGATGCTCTTTTGAAGGGCGTCAAGGACGCGGAGAAAGAGGCGAAAGCCGCCAAGGAAACCGCTTATCGCCCCCACAAGGAAGCTGGCGATGCAGTGGTCGCAGAATGGAAACCGTTGCTTGACGACTTCGGGCGAATGAAGTCCGGGCTGACCACAATCGTCGGCAAGTTCAAAACCAGGCTGGCCGCTGAAAAAGCCGCAGAAGCGCGGCGCTTGCGGGACGAAGCGGATAACAAGGCCCGTGAAGCCGGGGCCGCGAAAAATCAGGCCGACATGGGCAATATCGAAGAACGGCGCGAGGCCGACGATCTGGCCGCACGAGCTCGTGAAATGGAACGCGCCGCACAGGCCGTCGAAAAGGTAACCGGCCTGCGCACGTTCACTGTTCCGGAAATTGTCGATCCGAAAGCCTGCATCAACTGGATCGTCCGAAACGACAAGCCCGCCGTGATGGAATTCATGGAGGGATATGTCGCCCGCGCCGTCCGCGAAGGACGGCGTGACATTGATGGTGTGATAATCCGCAAGGAAAAACGCGCCGTTTGACCCACTATATCACTGAAGGATTGAACCAATGAAACTTCCAGACCCAAGTTCCGGGGGCGACTTTACCCCCACCCCCGCAGGCCAACATATGGCAGTACTTACAAGGCTTATAGACCTTGGAACCCAGCCTGGTTCACAAATGTATCCCAGCCCCAAACACAAGATGCTTTTCGGCTGGGAGATTCCAAGTGAGCGCGTTTCGTGGGAAAAAGACGGCCAGGTAAACGAGGGTCCGGTCGTTCACTTTGAGCGAATGACCTTTTCTTGCACGAGAATGCAATCATGCGGCAGCGCCTGGAAAGCTGGCGTGGGCGCGCTTTCACTGAGGAAGAATACCAGACTTTCGACATGAAAACCCTTCTGGGGGTTGGCGCGCTTATTCAGATTGCACACGAGCATAAGGACGGCAAAACCTACGCTAATATGCAGGCCATTCTGCTGCCCCCTGGTGGGAAGGGAGCATGGTCGAAACCGGAGGGCGAATTTATCTTTCTGGACCTCAGTAACTTCGACCAACTGGTTTTCGACAACCTGTCCGAGGGGCTTCAGGGCACGATTACGCGGTCACCTGAATACCAAGAGCTATTCGCCGCACCTTCCGGGTCGTCAAACGGACAGGCAGAAAACCCCGAGACGGATGACCCGTTTGGTGGCGGAGATAGTATCCCGTTCTAGTGCCCGCAACCGTTCTCATATCAACACCCCACGACCGGGCGCTTGTGCGGCACTGGGCGGAAATCGCGCCAGCCAACACAGTTGTCACGTTCAAGAAGCCCGGTCGATCAATCCCCCAAAATTCCCGCATGTGGGCAATGCTTACAGACGTTGCTCAACAGCTTGAACACAACGGCAGAAAGTACACACCGGAGCAATGGAAAGACCTTTTCATGCATGCCTGCAATCACGAGGTCCATTTCATGCCGGGGCTGAACGGCGAACCGTTTCCGGCGGGGTTTCGGTCTTCAAAGTTGAACAAGGAACAGATGACCGAACTCATGGATTTCATGGATGCTTGGGGCACCGAACGCGGGGTGAAATTCAGTGAGCCGGCATGAACGCATAACGAGAGACCCCGCGTATCTCGCCACGATACACGACTTCCATGACAGGGCGCGCGAAATGCCAGAGACGGGGAGCCATAAATGACCATTTGCATCGTTGCTGGTTTCGGAAGGTGCGGGACAAGCTTGGTTATGAACATGCTGCACGCTGGTGGCATTTCGGTGATGGGCCAGGCTCCCGCGTTTGAGCCCAAACAACTTGGAATTTTGGATTTTTCTGTGCCTTGGATCGAGGCACGATCAGGTCACGCAATGAAATACATCGACCCGACGTGTGAACGCCTGCCACGCCGCCAATTCGGTCGTGTCCTCTGGCTAGATAGAAACGCCGGTCAGCAGGCCAAAAGCCAAGCAAAAATGCTCCGTATGTTCAACGGTATTCACATTGGTCGGCAGGGGCGCAGGAAGCTGGCGAAATCCCTTCGAGACGACAGACCAAATGCGCTCAAAATTGTTTCCGATTTCGGTCCGGTGACGGTCTTGTCGTTCGAAGGCATACTCGCCAACCCCACCGGCGCCGCAAACATTCTGGCCGAATTCGCTACCGAGATTGGGAAATTGAATGTCGATGCTGCTGCAGACCAAGTGATCCCTCGGAGCGCAATCTGTGCGGCCGGGATGGAAATAGAAGCCGCGCTCATCGAAGGTGCCGCAGAACGATACCAAGAAAATGCTTGACGCCATCCAGATCGACCCGCGCTACGCGCTGGACCTCGAGGCCTATATCTGCCGGATCGATGCCGCACTCGCCGACCCAGGCGAGTTTTTACCTCGCCTCGCCGCCTCACGTTTACTGGACCGGATCGTTGCCGCGGGCGCCCGGGTAAAACCGATCGGTGAAAACGCCGCGATCGAACTTTCGTTTCTGATGGTCAGCGCCACCAGCACCGGCACGCCGTACGCTTTGCTCAGAAACTGGCAGGCGGCCGCGAAAGACCGGCTGGCGGGGGCGGGGTGATGGCAGACAAGGCCAAAAACACCGAGATAATTGATCTTGGCGGCCTTCAGTTTGCGCCGATTGAGGCCGACGAGCCCATGAAATACGTGCTGAACCAGGCCTACGAATACGCGAAAGCCGCGCATGGCTGATACAACCAAAATCGAATGGACCGATGCCACATGGAACCCGATCACCGGTTGCACGCTGGTCAGCGACGGGTGTCGCCACTGCTATGCTGCGCGCCTGGCCGCAACCCGTTTGAAACATCACCCGAGCCGCGGGGGGCTTGCACGCCTCAACGCCGCAGGCGAAGCAAAGTTCACGGGCGAGGTCCGGTTCAACGAGCAATGGTTGGATCAGCCGCTGCGCTGGCGCAAGCCCCGGATGATCTTCGTCTGTGCGCACGGTGATTTGTTCCATGAGAATGTGCCGGATGAATGGATCGACCGGGTGTTTGCCGTCATGGCGCTTTGTCCGCAGCATACGTTTCAGGTGCTGACAAAGCGGCCTGAGCGGGGACGGGTATATCTCCGACTGGTGATTGATGCGGGCCGTCACCTCGACATTCAAAATGCCGCCGACAAACTCAAGTATCGTTACAGGCAGCCGACTGATCGGGGCTGGCCCCTTCCAAACGTCTGGATCGGCACATCGGTCGAAAATCAGGCCACAGCCAACGAGCGCATCCCTCATTTGTTGAACACGCCAGCCGCCGTGCGGTTCGTAAGTGCAGAGCCGTTGTTGGGGCCCGTGAACTTTACGAGAATGGAGTTCGGCGGAAACGACATTTGCGGTAATCGAAACGCTTTGACAGGCCGGGAAACCTGGTTGGAAGCACCCGGCAAAGAATGGGCCGCTAGCGGACAACTCGGCTGGATCATCGTCGGTGGTGAAACCGGTCCCAAGGCCCGCGACATGAACCCCGACTGGGCAAGATCGATCCAAAGCCAATGCGCAGACGCCGGGACCGCGTTTTTCATGAAACAGATGGCGCGCAAGGCCCCGATCCCCGACGATCTGATGGTGCGGGAGATGCCGGAATGACCACGCTCTTAGTGTCGACCCTCGATCTCATTGCGCGCAGCCTCGGCAAGAAAGGCCGATCGGGTCAGGCCTCGCGCCTTGGCGCTCTGGTCGATCGCCTCGAGCATGCCGCGCTGCATGCTGATGTTGACCCGCTCCTGCTTTTGCGACGTGGTCACATGCGGCACAGCAATCAGCGTGGCACCTTCGCGCAGATCCTCAGCCGCCACATCTTTGATGGCCGAAAGGTCGCGCGGTTCGATCGCCTCTGCATCCTCAAAGAAGAGCGACAGGGCCTCAACGGCATTCGGGATCACATCTTCAAACGTGTCAGCCGCAGAAAAACACCCCGGCACGTCCGGAAAGTGGACGCCGTAAGCCGAGTTCATATCCTTGTGAACAACGCCAACGTAAATGCGCATTTCGTTTTCTCCTATATCCAACCCGCTTGGCGCGCGATGCTCCGCGCCGTCCCGTTCGGCAGGTCTTTTTTCGGGTGCGGGACGATGACCGTCTTGTCGCCTTTGCGGAATTTATGGTGCGACCCCTTGATCGAGATCAGTTCGAAACCTTCCGCCTTGAGCCGCTTGACGATCCTTTTGCTGTCCCGTTTCATGTGTATTTATATACACATTATTGCAGTTGCGGTCAAGGCCAAGTGTGTAATTAAATGCGCAATTTTCGGGGGCGGTTGCCATGCCTAAACGCATTCAAATGACGCGGCAACGACCGCGGCGTACAAATAATCCCGATGCAGTGATTGTCGATCGCCGGTCGGACTGGGGAAACCCATTCGAGGTGATGGAAGATAATCAGGCCGGGCGACGGCAGGCCGTCGATCTCTATAAACGATGGGCATTGGCGCGTGGGGAAGATTGGCTTGCGTGGGTCAAAATCGAACTTCGCGGAAGCGACTTGGCCTGTTGGTGTCGCCTTGACCAGCCCTGCCACGCCGATGTGCTGTTGGAGCTCGCGAACCGATGACAACGACTATCCAATTTCCGCCGCGCCTGTTGTCCAGTCCTAAGGCCGCTCAATATTTATCGATGAGGCTTATCCCTCTGAACCCGGTTTGACGACATGTTGGGTTTGCGGTTGCCATCGGCAGGATGTTCGCCTAATGTTCTGTCATGCCCAGCCGCTGGAAATACGACCGCCCGATGTCCCGCGCCGCCTTCGAGGCGCGCTTTCCCGATGAAGCCTCCTGCGCCCGGCATCTCGCAGCCAAGCGCTGGCCCGACGGCTTCGTCTGCCCCGCCTGCGGCCATGCCAGGGGCTGGGGACTGAAGCGTCGCCGGGCGAGCTGGGAATGTGCGGCCTGCGGGAAGGAGACTTCGGTGACCGCAGGCACGATCATGCACCGCAGCCACTTGCCCCTGAAGACCTGGTTCATGGCCGTTCACATCGTGACCAGCCACTCGAACGGTATCTCCGCCCTGCAACTCCAGGCCCAGCTCGGGCTCGGCAGTTACAAGAGTGCCTGGCTCCTGCTGCACAAGCTGCGCCGTGCCATGGTCGATCCGGATCGCAGCCTGCTTGAGGACCTGGTCGAGATCGATGAGGCCACCCTACCGTTCCGCACCGTAAAAGACCCGACCGCAGGCGGGCAAGGTCGCAGCCCGCAAGGCAAGATGCGCATTGCCGGCGCGGTCGAGCTATCGCCCGAGGGCGAGCCACGTCGCATCCGGCTGGCGCCGATCGGGGATTTCTCCGCGCGCAGCCTTCATGCCTTCGTTGCCGGGACCTCGGCGCCGGGCGCGCGGGTAATCACCGATGGCTGGAGCGGTTATTGCGGCCTGCCCGACCACGACCACCAGCCCAAGGTCGTCGGTGCAACGCTCGCCAATCTCGTGCTGACGTGGATCCATCGTGTGTTCTCGAACCTGAAGCGCTGGGCGCTCGGAACCTTCCATGGCCTGCGCCACGCCCATCTGCGCCGCTATCTCGACGAGTTCGTGTTCCGCTGGAACCGCCGCCGCCACACCGCAACGGCCTTCGACACCCTGCTCGGCATCGGCACGCGCCTCCGACCCGCCGACTACCGCGACATCGTCGGACAACGCGGCTGATCCCGGCAGGCCGGGCGCCAGCCACCGCCCGCCCTCCGATCCACCTCAATCAGGGCCGAGTGCCGGCCCTCCAGCCTGCCCGACAGCACTCGAAACCAACTTCCCCAAGTCCAAAAGCTCCCGCACATCGCCCGGCACGGTCCAGGAACCGTGCCTGAAACGTAGAAGGCCGATCAACATCTGGTGTGACCGGAAGCAAAGGGAGAAGCCCTTTATCGATATCCGAAACGACCCTGCGTGGGCTTGGATTTCGCCGCCGCCTACTGGGTGGAAAAAAGCTTCATGACAGACACGATCTCGACGCTTATGCTGATTCCTTACGGTATGAGGAGGAGAAAAGCGGGTGTCAGGGGGAAAACAGCGCGGACCAAAACGGCAAGTGGGGGCGCACCGGTTGAAGGGTCTCAGGCGGTTTCACCAGGACGGAATTTATTACGTCATCATCGCGCCAGAGGTGCGCGGATGCCCGACCTGCCTGAGAATCACCCGGATTTCCTGAGCGCCTACCTCAAAGCCGAACGCGGCCAGCATCGCCCCCGAAAACGCCGCGCGCGAGGGCAGCCTGCTGGCGATATGGCACGCCTATTGCATTTCCGACCACCACCGCGCGCTGAGCGCTTCGTACCGGCGTAATCTTGAACGGGACGGCGACCTGATCATTCGCGGGGCAAACGACGTTCTGATACGCGATATCCGCAAAGATCATATCGAGAATGACCTCCGCGACCTGGCACCCCACAAAGCGAACCGCCGACGCAAAGCCTGGCGCGCGATGATGATTTTCGCGAAAGAGCGCGGCTTTATCAAAGAAGACCCAAGCAAATATGTCGATCGGCGCAAGACCCGAAAGGCCAAACGCCACCCCGCCTGGACGGCGGCCGAAATCGACACATTCCGCGCGCACTGGCCCCTGAACAGCATGCAGCGGCTGGCCTTCGAACTCTTGCACTGGACGGGGGCGCGAGTCTCAGACGCCATCCGTTTTGGCCCTGGAATGGTGGATAAGAACGGGTGGCTCTCGTATCGGCAACAAAAGACGGGCGGCGATGTGGCGGTTCCGTTTCGCCGAGCGGTGCCTGAGATTGCCGACAAGGCCGATCTGGACATGGTGCACGCAGCCCTGGACCAGCACTCAAGGCACATGACCTTTATCACGACCTTCTACAGCACCAGCCGCTCGCCCAAATCGGTTAGCCAATGGTTCTCTAAGGCCGCGCGCGCGGCAGGCATTTTGACGAAAACCGCCCACGGCCTGCGCGGCACCCGCTGCGTCTTGCTGGCCGAACGCGGTGCCACGACGCACCAGATCGGCGCTTGGGTTGGTCATGAAAGTCTGAAGGAAATCGAGCACTACACCAAGGACGCCGACAAGCGCCGCGTGCTGTCCGGGCCCGAAGCCGCCCCGAAAATTGTTCAGAAGATCTAGTCCTGAACAAAATCGCTCTTTTAGTTGCGTGTTTTCAGGTAGTTAGGCAAGCGGTGGTAGTGCACGTAGTCCGTGGCTAACGGGTCTGGGGCTCATATACGCTGTTTACAGGAAATTTACAGGGAATTTCGCGAATTTTTTGCCGAAATGGCCCGAATTCCATGATATGTGCTCCGATTACTGACTGGATATCAGTGGCTTGTACGCAAATTCCCTGTTCTAGCCGGAACAGGGAAATCACCCGACCTGATCAGGGTATTCCCTACAGCTATTAGGGAACTTGGTTACGGCTTGCAGGGAATGTAGATTTCGCGCTTGTGTCAGCGAAACCGCGGTATTCCCAGTTCTTCAATTTCATCGGTTTCGGCCTCGTCGTCATCCAGCCGCTCGGCCCAAAGCAATGTCACCGCGTGACCATCGCGGCCGATCCTGGTCTGTTCCCAGAGTTCTACGTAAGGCGCGTCAGTCCAGGTCATCGGATGTGCTTCGGTGATGCCCGTAAGTCCAAGTTCACCGTTTGAGACCGCCCTGAAAGCGGGCGTTGTTGAGACGATGGCGCTACCTGGTTGTCGATTGATCCAGGGAAAGTTCGGCCCCTTGTGATAATAGCGAATGCGCCCATTTTGAGACCAGACCGCCGCCAGAGTTTCAGGACGAAGGTCAACCAGACGACGCACCGAGGCTTCAAGGCTGATGTCGAATGTGTCACGCGCACGCTCGGCATCTTTTAGATCCGGATCGTTGGACAGGCGGGACTCGAATTTGCGCGACGGGGCCAGAAGTTCGATGCCAAACTGGTTCGCCTGCGATTCCTGTTTGAGGTCTTGTCGGCCCTCACGGGTCTCGCGCATATCCTGCGATCGGCAGCGGAAACCGGATGCGTCCGTCAGAACGTGCCGCTCCATCAGGAAATGCCCAAGCTCATGGGCAATGGTAAAGCGCGCGCGTCTTTGCCCATGGCGGGCGTTGGCAAGGATCACACCCCGGCTGCGAAACGCATCTGTCAGGAGCATGCCTTCAAAGCCATCAAACTCACCGAGCCTCAGATGTTCGATGTCCAGCGCCATTGCTATGCCTTCGACATCCACACGTAAGCCTGCGTTGCCAAGCTGAAGATGCACCAACCTGGCCAGTCTTTTGGGCGCGTGGAAATCGGCCAGTTTGATACGTTCTAGCTTCAAGCGCTCAGCCCTTCTCAGGCGGTTTTGTTTTCATTAGTCGGATCATGTCTTCGACAACGTCGCGATCGCGATCGCTTAGCGCGTCAAGCCCTCGGTGGATGCGTTCGACCTGCATGGCCTCGGGCTCCGGCTCCTGCACGTCGCCGGTCAACACATTCAGGCTTACTGAGAAATGTTCTGCCAACTTGCGCACCAGGTCAAAGGAGGGATTGGAGCTTCGGCCTTTCTCTAGCTCCCAGACATGGGCTTTGGATACGCCAACCGCATCCGCAATCTCCTGCAGTGACTCGCCGCTCTTGTGCCTTAGACTGAACAGTCGTTCGCTAAGTTGCATATCTTCCTCCGTATGATTTGTTGAACGGAACCATATACCCATACTTGACGAAATGCCAACAGTAAGATAAATCAGACGGTGAGGGCAGGTGCAGCGATTCGCACCCGTCGAGCTGCTATTGGAAAAGGAGCCAGGAATTGGCCCAACATGACATTCAGCAGATCGCGCTGCGCGATCTTAAACCTTGGGCAACAAACGCCCGGACCCATTCGAAGAAACAGATCCGGCAGATTGCCAATAGCATCGAGGCATTCGGGTTCACAAACCCGGTGCTGATTGATGAGCACCGGACGATCCTGGCCGGCCACGGCCGTGTTGAGGCGGCGAAGTTGAGTGGTATGGGGCAGGTGCCCTGCGTCCAACTTGATCACATGACGTCCGAGGAAAAACGCGCCTATGTTCTGGCCGACAACAAGCTGGCGCTAAACGCGGGCTGGGACGAGGATTTGCTGGCAGGCGAACTGGGTGCACTCCTGTCCGCCGATCTCGACTTTGACGTCTCGCTGACTGGCTTCTCCATACCCGAGATTGACGGTGTTCTACAGGCAGTTGCACCGGAAGAGCCGGGCGATCCAGCAGACGACGCCGTTCCGGACAGCGTTGCGGTGCGAGTTCAGCCCGGCGATATCTGGCAACTTGGGGTCCACCGGCTGATCTGCGGGGACGCGCTCGATGCGGGTGTTGTGGAATGCCTGATGGACGGCAAGGCGGCGCGGATGGTCTTCAGCGATCCGCCCTACAACGTGCCGATCGACGGCCATGTCGGCAATTCCGGCAAAACACAGCACCGGGAATTTGCCATGGCGTCGGGTGAAATGAGTGCTGAGGAGTTCACCGACTTCCTGAAAACGGCGTTTGCCAACCTGGCCAATCACAGCGTCGATGGCTCCATTCACTTCCTCTGCATGGACTGGCGGCATATGGATCAGATGATGGCGGCCGGACAGGAGACTTATGACCAGTTCAAGAACCTGATCGTCTGGGTCAAGGACAATGGCGGGATGGGCACGTTCTATCGGTCTCGCCATGAGCTGATCTTCGTTTTCAAAAAGGGCAGGGCGCCCCACATCAACACGTTTGAGCTGGGTCAGCACGGGCGCTACCGGACCAACGTGTGGCAGTACAAGGGCGTCAACACCATGCGGGCTGGCCGCATGGACGAGCTTGCATTGCACCCCACGGTCAAGCCCGTGCGGATGATTGCCGACGCGATCCGGGATGTATCCGGCCGCGGCGAGATTGTGCTCGACTTGTTCGGCGGTTCGGGGTCGACATTGATCGCCGCTGAGAAGACGGGCCGACGCGGATATCTCTGCGAGCTGGATCCGATTTATTGTGACCGGATCATTGCGCGGTGGGAGGTCTATGCCAAGGATGACGCCGAGCAGTTGATTTGTGGCTGGGCACCAGGCCCGAACCAGATGCTGGAGGCAGCCGAATGAGCAACCGTAAGGCAGGGCTGCCGGCAATCAGGCCCGATGCGCCCTATGACGTCGGCTACGGAAAACCACCAAAGCAAACCCAGTTCAGCCCCGGCAAATCAGGTAATCCGAGAGGCCGGCCAAAGGGTGCCAAGAACAAACGACCGGCACTGAACGAGGAGCGGCTGAAGGATATCATTCTGGATGAGGCCTATCGTGACATCTCGGTGCGCGATGGGAACCGAAATTTGTCAATGCCAATGGCGCAGGCAGTTGTGCGCGCATTGGCCGTGAACGCGGCCAAGGGTCAGCATCGTGCCCAGCGTCTGTTTGCCGAAATGTTGTCGACCACGGAGCGGCAGAACAAGCAACTCGCCGACGCGTGGCTCAACACCGCGATGGACTACAAGATCGAATGGGATCGTGAGCTTGATCGGCGCCAACGCCTAGACATCCAAGATCTGCCACCTCCCTTGCCCCACCCAGACCAAGTCAAGATCGACATGAACACTGGCAATGCCTGGATCGAAGGTCCAGTGACCAAAGACGAAAAGGCCGAACTCGACGAATGGGTCCTGAAGTTGGATGACTTCAAGGCAGAGGTTGAGTTCCTGCGAGGTGAGTTGCAAGGCGAAAAGGACGATGATCACCGCGCGTTTCTGGAGGCCGACATGGCACAGTCCAAAAAGATCGTCGACATGATCCAGAAGATGCTGGATCTGAAAGGTTACCCGAGTCCGCAGGGGTCAACATCGGCCGCTGAATTGGCGAGGCTAGAGGAGTAAAAACGGCCTATTCTGTTGAAAAAGTCTTCTTGATTTTAGATCGTCTCGCTGATTCAATCTCTGCATTGATGCGGGGGATTGGCGGCGATGTTGGGACCGAAGCAAGAGGCACAGAGCGCGCTTTTCTATGACTTCTCGATAGAAGACCACGTCCCGCAAGATCATCTGCTGCGGTCGATTGATCGCTTCGTCGATCTGTCCTGCATCCGCCAGCATCTCGCGCCATTTTACAGCTCAACCGGCCGCCCTTCGATTGATCCTGAGCTGCTGATCCGCATGCTGCTGGTGGGCTACTGCCTGGGCATCCGCTCGGAGCGGAGGCTGTGCGAGGAAGTGCATCTCAATCTGGCGTATCGCTGGTTTTGCCGCCTGGACCTGACAGATCAGGTGCCTGACCACTCGACATTCTCAAAGAACCGGCATGGCCGTTTCCGTGACAGTGACCTGCTGCGTCATCTCTTTGAGACGGTCGTGGCGCGTTGCATTGCCGAGGGGCTGGTCAGTGGCCAGCGCTTTGCGGCGGATGCCAGTCTCATTGAGGCCGACGCAAATAAACAGAACTCCACCGCCAAAGAAGATTGGGATCACAGCACGATTGACCCCGATGACGCACCTCGTGCGGTGCGGGAATATCTCGACGTTCTGGATGACGCGGCCTTTGGCGCGGCGACGACCGTTGAACCGAAGTTCACGTCTCACTCCGACCCATCCAGTCAATGGACAGCGGCCCGCAAAGGTCCTGCGTTCTTTGCCTATTCAACCAATTATCTGATCGATACTGATCACGGTGTCATCGTGGACGTGGAAGCCACACGATCAATCCGACAGGCGGAGGTCGGGTCTGTGCGTACAATGCTGGATCGGGTCAAAGAAGGGTTTGGCCTGCATCCAGAGCGCATCATTGCTGACACGGCTTATGGTTCAGGCCCCATGCTTGGATGGTTGGTGGATCGCGGCATCGCTCCGCATATCCCGGTAATCGACAAAGCTGGCCGAACCGATGGCACCTGGACACGAGCCGATTTTGAATGGGACGCTGAGAACGACCAGTACATCTGTCCCGAGGGACAGGCGTTGAAGCAGTTCCGCCGCAACTACTCAGACCCCAAGCGTGGCCCGTCCGACAAAGGCACTGCCAAGTATCGCGCGCTGAAACTGACTTGCCAAAGTTGCCCGTCCAAGGCGCGCTGCTGTCCCAACATGGATGCCCGATCCATCACCCGCGAAGAACACGAAGATGCCAGACAAGTTGCCCGAGACATCGCAAAAACCAGGCAATATGAAATCTCGATGAAGCTGCGGAAAAAAGTCGAGATGCTGTTTGCTCACCTCAAACGCATTCTTGGCCTTGGACGGCTCCGATTACGCGGCCCATGCGGCGCAAACGATGAATTCCTCCTCGCTGCCACCGCCCAGAACCTTCGGAAACTGGCCAAGATCTTTCCTGCACCGCAGAAACCGCGAACAGCCTGACCAGAAAGGTGTTCGGGCTCACATACAACGGCCACTTTCTGCACCTGCAACACGTTGTTTTTCAACAGAATCCGGACAGAGCCGCCCTTCGCCGCAACTGCACGGTTTCCTACAGCGTCATTAAACCGTCGGTCCGAGGGGTTCGTCGCGCGATAGAACCTCGGCCGCTTTGCCCAAAGAGGAAAAACCGCAGGTTGAGTGAGGGAACGCACCCGGATGTGGTGCTGCCGGGCAAATCGGCGCAGCCGCTCTGCGGGGCCGTTACTGCTCAGAACTTACCGCCTGACTTGCCGGAGAATCCAGGAACATCATGACGACGGTTGCGACCATGACATGGACCGTTTCATCCGCGGCTTGTCGGCCCTCGACATGGTGCCGCCACGGACGGACCGGCGATAGCGCACGACAAAATCGGTGACCCGGTTACTTCCACTGAGGAGAAGACACGCAATGCTGACCCATCCCACCACCGACCAGCTCATAGCGCTCAAGCTCGACGGCATGGCCGACGCCTTCGTCGAGCTCCAGGCTCAGGATAATGCGGCCGATCTGGCTCACGCCGAATGGCTGGCGCTGCTGCTCGACCACGAGGCGGCAACCCGCAACACCAAGCGCTTCCACAGCCGGCTGCGCAGCGCCAGGCTGCGTCACGGTCAGGCGTCGATCGAGGACGTCGACTACCGAACGCCGCGCCGGCTCGACAAGGCGCTGTTCCAGCAGCTCGCCGCCGGCCGCTGGATCGCCGAGCACCGCAACCTGCTCGTCACCGGGCCGTGCGGCGTCGGCAAGTCATGGTTGTCATGCGCGCTGACCCACAAGGCGTGCCGCGACGGTTACATCGTGCACTACGCCCGCGTGCCGCGGCTGTTCGCCGACCTCGAGCTTGCCCACGACGATGGCCGCTTCGCGCGCCTGTTCCGCACCCTGGTCAAGGCCGATCTCTTGGTCCTCGACGACTGGGGTCCGGATCGACTCACCGCCGGTCAGCGGCGCGATCTGATGGAGATCGTCGAGGATCATTACGGCCAGGGCTCGACACTCATCACCAGCCAGCTGCCGACCGACACGTGGCACTAGGTCATCGGTGGGCCCACTTTCGCCGACGCCATCCTCGATCGCATCGTTCACAACGTCTACCGGCTCGCGCTCGACGGCCCGTCAATGCGCAAGATCCAGGCTGGTGAGACGGAAACGGCGCTGCCGGTCGCCGACCTGAAGGACCATCCCCATGCTTGATGAGGCCCGCCAATACTGACATCAACAAATCCATCCAACGGCGCCCTCATGCATCCGCGCCACACTGGTCGCGATCAATCGGAATAGGTGGTCGCAATGCGTTGGAAACGAGTGGTCGCGATCGTCGGAATGCGCAGTCATGGATCGCCGCAGGGGCGAGAAGCCGTCGAGCCTGGGGTGCGTCCTTCGATTTGCGGGCAATCGCACGCAACCGAAACGCATCAAAATCACTGCGCAATGGAACGGGCATGGCGAACCTCCTTCGTTCGCCACGCTGAATCACATCAACGCTGATTTGAGAACCGCCCGAGAGTCAGCCTCTCTGGGACTTAGTACCGAATCTCATTGCGCAGCGGTCAGGGAAATGCCTTCTGCTGGAAGTCGCCAGCGACCACTAGTCCGTGATTGGCGAGAAGGACACCGGCGTGGCTCGGCGCCTTTTCGCGGATGAGCGCTGCGACATCGGTACAACAAAACCAGGATGATCCCAGACATTGGATCTCCCTGGTTTACCAATTGCAGGTTGGCTCAATGCGCTTGATTGTCAGGCTCCGGAGCCAGGGTACAAATGGCACGCGACGAAATGGCCGCCGCCCTGATCAGCAAATTGCGGATCGATCTGTTTGCAGACGTTCATCACATACGCACAACGAGTGTGGAAACGGCAGCCGCGTGGCGGATTGATCGGGCTCGGGACATCACCTGTGAGGATGATGCGCTCCCGACCTTTCTCCACAGGTGGGTCAGGAATTGGCACCGCTGAGAGCAGTGCCTTCGTGTATGGGTGAAGAGGATCGGCATAGAGTTCGTTACAACCGGCCATCTCGACGATTTTGCCGAGATACATGACCGCCACCCGGTCCGAAATATGCTTCACGACCGAGAGGTCATGCGCGATGAAGAGGTACGTCAGACCGAACTGTTCCTGAAGGTTTTCGAGCAAGTTCACGATCTGCGCTTGAATCGACACGTCAAGCGCTGAAACCGGTTCGTCAGCGACGACAAAATCCGGGTTGGCCGCGAGGGCCCGAGCGATTCCGATGCGTTGACGCTCACCGCCGGAGAACTCGTGCGGGTAGCGACTCGCGAAATATGGATTCAAACCCACGGTCTGGAGCAGTTCCTGGATCCGCTGACTACGCTCCTTCTTGGCAACCAGATTATGGATCTGCATCGGCTCGGAGATGATGTTCCCGACCGTCATACGTGGGTTGAGCGACGCATATGGATCCTGAAAGATTATCTGAAGGTGGCGCCGCATCCGGCGCATGTCACCATTATCGAGCTTGGTCAGATCCTTGCCCTTGAAGATGACCTCGCCGGAGGTTGGGCTGTAGAGTTGGAGGATGGCACGCCCGATCGTGGACTTGCCGCACCCGGATTCACCCACGAGTCCGAGCGTTTCACCCGGTTTGATCTCGAACGAGACATCGTCGACAGCGTGAACTGCCCCGACCTGGCGTTGGAAAATGATGCCTTGCGTCACCTGGAAGTGCATTATCAGGTTATTGACGGTAAGCAGTGCGTCCCCGCTGCCATCGCCCGGCGTTGCAGGTGTTTCTGCCGCAGTGGTGGCGGTCATTAGCTGACTCCTCCCTGGCTCGCCACCGGCGCCTCAGCCCTATCCTGCATTCCGACCGCGATTGACGCGTACGATTCCTTCGAAACCTCTTCCCAGAACCAGCAGGCTGAGAAGTGCCCTTGCGCAACTTGGAGAAGCGGCGGACGTTTCTGTTCGCACTGCTCCCGAGCGAAGTTACACCGGGTAAGGAACGGACACATGTCGGGCAGATCGATGAGATCCGGTGGAAGTCCTCGGATTGGCTCGAGCTTCTCCTTCTGGGCCGAGTCAAGTCCAGGAATCGACTTCATCAGGCCGACGGTGTATGGGTGGCGCGGATTTCCGAAGATTTCTTCAGTCTCGGCGGCCTCGACGATATGGCCTGCGTACATAACTTGAACCCGGTCCGCCATACCGGCCACGACACCCATGGAGTGCGTGATCAAGATGACGCCGGTGTCGCGCTCACTTTGCAGCGTGCGCATGAGATCAAGAATCTGCGCCTGAACGGTTACATCGAGTGCTGTGGTAGGCTCGTCCGCGATGATTAGTTTCGGGTTGCAGGACAGCGCGATCGCTATCATCACGCGCTGGCGCATACCTCCGGAGAACTGGTGGGGATACTGATCGACCCGCTCTTCAGGGTTTGGTATACCCACTATTTTCAGCAACTCGATCGACTGGGTCTTGGCCTGAGCCTGGTTCATCCCGAGGTGGAGCTGTAGAACTTCGCTTAACTGGCGGTTGATGGTGAGCACCGGGTTGAGCGAGGTCATCGGGTCCTGGAAGATCATGGCGATTTCGTGACCGCGGATCTTCCGGATATCGTCATCCGGCATCTGGAGGATGTCGTTCCCGTTGAAGACAATATCGCCTTGGACTATTTTACCGGGCGGGCTGGGAATCAATCGCATGATGGAGAGTCCTGTCACGCTCTTGCCACAACCGGATTCGCCCACGACGCCCAATGTTTCCCCGGGCATCACATAGAAGGAGACATCATCTACGGCCCGGACAATACCATCCTGCGTGAAGAACTGGGTGCTGAGGTTTTTGACCTCGAGAAGTGGGCGACTGCCGGTTTTTGGCGAGGTTGTCCCTCTGGTAGCCAGTTGAACGTCTGCCGTCATGCGAGCCCTCCTTTCGGACTTCTGCTCCGTTATAGACCAAAACTAAAATACGGTCGTGGTCTCACGTTGTCGGCTGTCGCGAATGTATACTCGGGGTACGGTGTGATGCACCGCAAGTGGAACCGACGCAGGAATTCTGAGTTTGTGGTGAGCAAGAACGTCAGTGACATCGATCGTGTCTTCACCCTGCCGTCCGATGATCACAATCTCATCGCCGACCAATGCATTGGCACCAGTCAGGTCGATCCTGGTGTGTTCCAACGAAACGTCGAGCACCGGACAACGGCATCCATTCACAAGGACGGAGCCACTATGCAATGACAACATCCCATCGACGACGCCGATTGGGAGGACGCCGATTCGCATGCCGCGCCTCACCGGGAAGGGCGCTAGATCCATGTCCTCAGTTCGCTGAACGACGTGAATGTGCACAAGTTCGCTCTTGAGACTCGCCATGACGGGGCGAATATCCAGGCGTTCCACCTCCGGTCCACCGGGTCTTAGTCCAAAGAGCAGGTGTCCAGGATCGACCGCGTTCAAGTTCATCGTCCCGGTCATGCTGAGCGATCCGCTTGATGCCGCCATTTTGACCGGGACGAGCTCACCATCGGATTCGACCTGGCGAACCGCGTCTTCGAAACGTTGGAATTGCCGCTGCAAGTACGGCGCTACCTCGCTGGCATCGCGACGAGGCACATGGAGATGTGTGCTGAGACCGTACAGTTCGATGTTGGGCATCGACCTGACGATTTTCGCGAACGCCTGCACGTCCGCGACTGCGATGCCAAATCGTTCGACACCCACTTCGACCTTGATGAAGA
Source organism: Paracoccaceae bacterium (assembly GCA_965247915.1). GTDB lineage: Bacteria > Pseudomonadota > Alphaproteobacteria > Rhodobacterales > Rhodobacteraceae > JAKZRT01. The sequence goes on along the minus strand of OZ252048.1, from coordinate 3,354,048 downwards.
CGCGTATCGATTTTGTGGCGGCTTGCGAGACCGCCGTCGCGTCCTCGATACGAAGAATTGTGGGCATGAGGTCGAAATCGGAGATGTATCGTGCGACCTCAGCCGAGATCAACATGCCGCCAAACAGATATATGGGCGCATCGATTCCCGCATTGCGTAAGAGAACCGCCTCGCGCAAATCGACAACTGCCAGACCATCTGCGCCTGATTTCAGGACTGCGTGCGCAATCTCGACCACGCCGAATCCGTAGGCATTTGCCTTTAGTGCGGCAAAGATCAAGACTTCCGGGCCGACCATTCGTCTGATCTCGTCCACGTTGTGATCGAGCGCATCTAGATCGACATGGAATGCATTCGTGCGGCCGGGTGGACCATCGATCAGGGGCGCACCTCGGTCGGACGACATCACATCTCACCCGCGTCATGAGACAAAGTTGGATCGGGCGCAATCAGAAGATTCCCTAGGTTGTCGACTGTTGCTCGAAATCCAGGATGGAGAACAACGGTGGCATCGATCTCTTCGATGACGGCGGGACCACAGATTTCTGAACCACTACCCAGTGAGTAACGAAGATGAACAGAGGTGTCGATGAACCCTCCGGACTCCGAAAAGTAGACCGGCCGCCGGGCACTTGGCACCGGATGTTCACCGCCTGTCGCGGCGGGAACTTGGCGCATCTGAGGCTTCTGAATCATCCCAACCGCGGCCAATCTCAGGTTGACGAACTCGGTTGGAGCGGCAGGCGTGCTATGTCCATATGCGCGCTTGTGTTCGTTGTGGAATTGCCCGACCGCACAATCAATCGCCTGTTGATCGAGCGTACCCTCCGGTAATGGGATGCTCAATTCCCAGGACTGCCCCACGTACCGCATATCCAGGTGGCGTGGGAAGGACATCACCTCATCCGCAACGCCTTCTCGCAACAAGAGCGTTCTGCCCTGATCGGCCATTGTCGAGAAGACGCCGGAGATTTCAGAGACGTCGAGTTGATCGGTTCGACGGATTCTCGTGGTGGAATACTCGTGCTTGAGATCGGTGACGAGGAGCCCGAATGCGCTGAAGATGCCGGGTGCTGGCGGAACGATTGTCAACGGAATTTGAAGCTCCGCCGCCAGGCGATTAGCATGGACGCCGCCAGCGCCGCCAAACGGCACCAGAACGAAATCTCGCGGGTCGTAACCGCGTTGGACGGAGACAAGTCGAAGCGCGTTGATCATCGCGGTATTCGCGATTTCAACGATTCCATTCGCGGCTGTCGTGACATCGAGACCGAGCGGACCCGCGCAATACTTTTCGATCGCATCGCGGGCAGCCTCAATATCAAGCAACATTTCGCCGCCCAAGAAGTACTCGGGATTGAGCCGCCCAAGAATGAGATTCGCATCAGTTATGGTTGGTTTTGTTCCGCCTTGTCCGTAACACGCGGGACCTGGATCGGCGCCCGAGGACTTCGGACCGACCCGGAGGACGCCACCTGAGTCGACCCAGGCGATGCTCCCCCCACCTGCGCCAATCTCGACCAGATCGATAACCGGTGTTTTGATCGGATAACCCGACCCACGATTGCCACCGACATCGGCAGATGCGTGGACACCTACTTCATACTCCTTGGTTACCTTCGGCTGACCATCTTGGATAAGGCCGGCTTTCGCGGTGGTACCTCCCATGTCGAACGACATGACCTCCCGTTGGCCGAGCAGACTGCCCATATGCGCCGCGGCAATCACACCAGCAGCGGGACCTGATTCGATGAGGAATACTGGCTTCTCGATTGCTGCCGCGAACGTGTAGACGCCACCGTTCGATTGCATGACCAGCAACTCGGCACTTATTCCCGTAGCACGAAGTCGGCCTTCAATCGATTGGAGATATCGTTTGACGACGGGTTGGACCAAAGCATTGATGACCGTGGTGGACGCGCGGAAATACTCTCTAATCTCCGGTGCGACGTCCGAGGAGAGGGAGAGACCAACCTCAGGAAACTCTTCGCGGATGATCTCTCCTGTGCGCCGTTCATGGGAGCCATTCAGATATCCATGTAAGAAGCAGACGGCGATCGCTTCGACTTCCTCGCCTTTCAGAGCGCGCACGGTTGCTCGTACAGCGTCTTCGTCAAGCGGAACAACAACGGCTCCGTTCGCATTGAGGCGCTCAGGAACTTCGAATGCAAGATTCCGCGGAATCAAGGCCGCTGGCTTAGTGAATCGGAGGTCATAGAGTGAAGGCCGCATTTGGCGCTGCATCTCAAGGATGTCGCGGAATCCCTGCGTCGTGATGAAGCCGGTCTTTGCTCCATTGCCTTCGATGATTGCGTTGGTGGCGATCGTCGTGCCGTGGACGATGTACGACACTGCCTCGACGGGAACGCTGGCGTCGCGAAACACAACCTCGGTAACGTCGATAAAACCGACCGATGGGTCGCGCGGGGTCGTCGGGACTTTCCGCGACCAGGTTTCTCCGGTGCCTTCGTTGACGAGCATCGCATCTGTAAACGTACCGCCAATGTCGACGCCGAGCCGAAAGCGGTGTTGAGTCTGAGTCATTTCTTTTTTCTCGCAATCACTTGAGAACGGAGGCGCTGTGTCTCAACAGGATCGACAGCGCCAGAGGCCGGATCGATGGCGACGTGGTACTCACTTCTAGCGCGCTCCATGCTGATCTTCTCCTGGAGCACGTCGATGCGCACGAGTTCCGGATCGCGAGTCGAGGCAGGTCCGTATCCGCCGCCTCCAGCAGTTCGGTAGCTGACGACATCGCCGCCTTTGAGCTGGACAGTGCCTTTACTTGGCAATTCACGAGCATCAGCCGAGGGATTCAAGATGTAGTGGGCGGTGGCACCCGGTCCTCCACCGAACAATCCCCAGGGTGCTTGCTTTACTCGATCGGCCAAGACGGTAAACGTTGCGTCGTGATCGAGGAACAGGTAGTCCCGTCGAACACCCAAGCCGCCCCGCCACTGCCCCGGGCCATCGGAATCTTCGACAAGTCCGTATCTCAGAATCCGGACTGGATAGTTACTCTCGGTCTCTTCAATTGGAGCGTTTTCGGTATTTTGAATGTGGACTTGGACCGCGTCGGGACCGTCCAACCCTTGCCGCCCACCGTAACCACCCGCGAGCGTCTCCAGGTAACAGTAGTACTCACCCGTGCGCGGATCATTTCCACCAAATCCAGCATGACAGATCATTCCCTTCGTCCCGGCTGGAACTGCGTTCGGCACGAGTTGAGAAAAAGCCTTTAGGAGCGTCTCGACCAACCTGACGGCCACCTCCCACCCACCGACAACCGCGGAGGGATGGGTCGCGTTCACGACGGTTCCCTTCGGCGCGTTGATGGAAACGACCTGGAAGAAGCCTTCGTTCAAGGGGACATCGGGATCGATTAGACATTTCAGCGCATAGGTACAAGCCGCGAACGTCTGCGCGATGGTGGCATTCACGGGTGCTCGCCGCTGGGTATCAGAACCCGTAAGGTCGAAGTGAACCCCGTCTTCTCCGAACGTGATTTTTGCCTGAATCTTTACCGGTTGGTCGGAAAAGCCATCGTCGTCAAGATATCCGATGGCCTCGCACATACCCTGCGGCAACTGCGCGACTTCCGCTCGAGCGCGACGTTCGGTATAGGCGATAAGTTCATCGATGTATGAGAGAACATCATTTTCTCCGAGCCGGTCTAGGAGTTCGCCGAACCGCATAATGCCGGTGTTGTTGGCGGCGATTTGTGCTCGGAAGTCGCCCCTCGTTTCTCGCTTTGCGCGGACCTGGGCCATGATCAGGTTGAAGACATCCTCGACGATCTCGCCACCTTGTATGAGTTTGACCGCAGGAATCTGCACGCCCTCTTGATAGATCTCTTGAAATGCACCGATCGATGCGGCGGCGCCTCCGCCGACATCGATGTGGTGAACGAGGTTGGCGACAAATCCGACGAGCGCATCACGATGGTAAATGGGTGAGATAAGGGTGATGTCGTTGAGGTGGCTTCCGCTGCTAAAGGGGTCATTGACAAGAATTCCGTCGCCGGATCCTAGTCGATCGATTCCGTATGCACGAACGTTTCGTGCGACAAGCGTGGCGAGCAATCCGAGATGCGCGGGTTGGCTGAACGACTGAGCGACGATCCGCAGATCTCGATCGAACAACCCACAGGAAAAATCGCCTCGTGTCTTGACGTTTGTGGAATAGGCGGAACGCCTCAAGGCGACCGCCATTTCCTCGGCGGCAAACATAAGGGCATTGCGAACCACTTCAAATCTGATGGGGTCGGTCATCAATCGCTCTCTAGCAAACGTACTGAACGAAAACCAGTTGGGCTTTTGGCGACGAGAATTTCCATCGCGAACAGCCTCAACCCATTGACTGACGACACAGCGCGACGCCGGCGCGCTTTCCGGTCAACCTTCCGTGTCTGAGCGTGACGGCACCGTTGACCAACACATGCGCGACGCTGGTCGCTAACCGGTTGGGTGAATAAGCGTCGCCCTCGTCGGCGAAGCGGTCCGCGTCGCATATGACGATATCCGCATGCGCCCCAGTGTGCAGTATCCCCCGGCCTTTTATGTCGAGCGTCCTTGCCGGCAACCCGGTGAGACGATGGATGGCATCTTCGGGCGTGAGAATATTCCATTCCCGCACCATGAACCGGTAGAACCAGGCAGCCCAACTGTATGCGCCGTGGAATACGGATCTCGAAAGGGGGCCATCGGGGGCAAGGGTGGTTGCGTCCGATCCCGGCATGCAGAGCGGATGGGCGAACACGTCGCGTTGCCTGCTCTTCCGTGTAGCAGCGCAGTATCACTATGAGATCGGCGAACTTCTCTGCCCCGAGCAACAGTCGTAGACGGTGTCCAACGGCGACTGTTGCCGCTCGACAGCGATGTCATGGACGCTGCGCCACGAGCACTGTGGCCATGAGTCATTATCCAGAAGGAGAATGCGCTGCCAGTCGCCGCCTGCGCTGAGGATACTTTCATGCCGCATCATTTCAGCTCGCATCTCGCGGTCGCGTAGCCGCCCGATAGTCTTCTCTGAGCCACCCTCTTTCGCCCAGGCAGGGAGCGCAGCGTGCAGGTACGTGTCCCGAACAGGCGAGTATGCATGTCGAGAGCAACGTCGATTCCGTTTCCGCGGGCATTCTCCACCATCGCGATGCACTGCCCTCCTTTCGCTGCTGCGCGGGAGCAGATGGGACACTTGCAGCCGGACTCCGGTACGAGCGGCTGTGCGGATTGCTTCGCCGACGGCGTCGCTTGCCCCTTTGTCGCGCCGGCGGGTGTGGGTGGCGTACAGGCCGCCTGCTCGCGCGACGGACTTGCAGAGGACTGTGATCTCCTCGTCGGTCGCGCCCATTTCGATCGCGTACTCTAGGCCGGTAGACAGCCCCCATGCACCTTGCTCGAGCGCGGCTTCCAGATGTGAGACCATATCGCGCAACTCTTCTGGCGCCGCCGGTCGATCTGCTAGTCCGACGGTAGCGAGGCGAAGCCGACCGTTCGGAACGAGGGAACACACATTGACCGCCGGCTGGGCGGCGTCCAGTTGTTCGAAGTAGCCTGACGCGTCTCTCCACGTCAGCTCGGTCGAGTCGGTGACACCGCAGATGCTCTGCCTGGCAAGAATCGGGTCGGAGATCAGGAAACATCCGTGGCCGCAATTGCCGATCACTTCGGTTGTTACGCCCTGGTGGATCGCGCTCACCGCACGCTGGTCGACAAGCAGCGTGAAATCGGAATGGCTATGGATATCTATGAACCCGGGAGCGACTGAAAGGCCCGCAGCATCTATCTCGTCCCGGCCCCGATCCTTGATGCGGCCGATTTCAGCGATTCGCCCCGCCGCCACACCAACGTCAGCCTTGATGGGCGTTGCCCCTGTCCCGTCGAACACCAGTCCGTCGCGGATGACCTGATCGAGTTGCATCTTCCCAGCGTCCCGGTGCGCCTTTTGCCTGCGGCAATAAATACAGCCTGTTGGAAAAACACCGACGTGGCAGGCTCCGCTCATCCGGCCACTAGGTCCAGTAGCGGGGCCACCGACGGCTTGTCGTCGATGCCTGCGACGAACTCAATGGCCCTGAGCGCACGTTCCTCGCCGATCACAGGCGTGGCCGACGAAAGGAACTTTCCTGCCACCGCCTCCCAGGTAGGGGGGCGCCGGGGCGACCACATGACCTGATCAATGCGCTTTTTGCGGACTTCGCCGTCCTTCAGCCGAATCTCGACCTCCACCGGCCATTCGTGGGGAAACAGCTGGCTCATCTCGTCGACCGGAACAACCGTCACTCGGGATGCTAGGTCGTGCAACGCCGAGTCTATGAGTCGTGTGCGGGCGAGTTGGCGCGGCGTCATCTCCCCGTCAATGAGGGTCGCCGCTACCGTGAACGGCAAGGATAACTGGGAGTCCACGTAGTTGCTCTCAATCGAGGTGTACTTCTGGCCGGTGAACTTCCAGGCATCGTGAAAGGAGCGAACCTCGACGGACTCGATGCGGGAGATTTCGATGGGCCGTTCCGCCATCAGATGCAGGCAGATCTCAACCGGTCCGATGTTGAGGTGGCCAACGGGAAAGGGCTTGAAGCCGACTTCCAGCGAGTGCCATATCGTGCCGATTCCGCGAACCGCCTCTTCAAGGTTGGGGTCGTCAGTACCCAGGATACGCAGGGGCGCATGATAGCGCGGCGCCTCGCCCTCAAGTGGTCCAGCGCGGTATCCGGCATGGGCAAGGTACGCCGCGGAGACCCCCGACGTGGCGGACTGGCCGCCGTGGATCGGTTTCGCCGAGTGTCCCTTAAAAATATTGTCGCCATTGCTTATCGGAAGGACGAAGCCAGCGATGCTGAGCGCCGCCACCATGTCCTCAATGCCGAATCCCAAAAGCCGGCCGGCCGCCGCTGCGGCGCCGCATGTATTGTAGGTGCCGGTGGCCTGAAACCCGGAATACCAATGTGCCGGCTGGGTCGCCATACCGAGGCGGCATGCAACCTCGTAGCCCGCGACGACAGCGGCGAGCAGTTCGCGGCCGCTGCACGCCGACGTTTCACTGACAGAGAGAGTCGCCGGTATGTTAGCAGTGCCCGGATGTAGCTTGGCAGCAAGATTGGAGTCCTGGTAGTCAAGCACCTCGGAAAGTAGGCCATTGGCAAAGGACGCCATCATGGGTGTCGTCTTGCGCTTCATGCCGACAATCGTGGCCGGGCCCGGCGGTGCAGCAGCGTCCAGGTAGTGCTTGAGGCAGTGGTCGTCATCGCGCGTGGCGAAGTCCACGGCCGCCAACATGACGCTGATACCATCGAGTACAAACAAACGGGACCGTTTGCGCACCTCTTCGGGCAAGTTCTCGAAGTTGATCCCTGCGGCGAATTCTGCAAGCAAGCGGGTGATTTCGATGCGCGATGCGTCCTGCACTTTGTGTTTCCCCATCTTAGCGCCGGCCTTGGCCAACGTTTCGCGTTTCCGTATCGGTGCCTTGTGAAAGGCGGCGAGATCCCGTTCCCTGAGCAAGGCACTGTATTTCTGTGTCAGACAACGGAGTCAAATCGGCAACGGCTTCGTGTGCCCGGCCTCTTTCTCGTACGCGTGGCCGAGATTGAGAAGGAGATGTTCGGCGAACGGCCGCCCGACGAGCTGGAAGGCTACGGGCAGCCCGTCGTCTGAGACGCCGCAGGGAACACTGAGTGCAGGCAGGCCGAGGTAATTGATCGGCCGCGTGCAGTGACCAATGTCGAAGGAGAGGTCGGACTTGATCCTGAGGCTTGACTCGATGTCGGCGATCCTGGGTACAGCGGCAAGCGTCATCGGAGTGTGCAGCGCATCTACTCCGGCGAACGCGGTGGCCAACGTTTCGGCGAGTATCCTCCCGCGCAGGCTCAGAGCCTCGACGTATTTGGTTGCAGTGAAGCTGAAGCCAAATGAGATGCGCTCGCGCACCACAGGCGTGTAGTCGTCGCCGCGCTGCGCCAGCCATTGCGCGTGGATGGCTGCGGCCTCGGACAGAATGATTGTAGTGGCGAGAGCCTCCATCGCCGACGGATCGGGCACGTCGACGTCGACCAGTTCGACACCCATCGACTGGAAGACCTCAAGGCTCCCGTCGATCCGCCGGCGGATATCCTCGGCGATGCCTTCTCTGAAATAGTTCCTTGGAATTCCAAGCCGATGGCCCTCGACCGGCGAATCGAGGGTCGTCTCATAGTCGAAGACTGGAGCCATTGCGGAGGTCGGATCGAGCGTGTCGTGGCCCGCTACGGCTCTGAGGAGTCGCGCAAGGTCCTGCACCGAGCGCGCGATGACACCCGCGTTGTCGAGTGAGAAGCTGAGTTTCATCATGCCGTGACGACTGATGCGGCCGTCGGTCGGCTTTAGTCCGGGAACGCCACATATCGCTGCCGGAAATCTTACTGACCCGCCGGTGTCAGAGCCAAGCGACCCGAAGACGATGCCGGCAGCAACTGCCGCTGCCGAGCCCGACGAGGAGCCGCCTGCGATGTACTCGGGGTTCCACGGATTTCTGGCGGGGCCGACCAGGACGTTGAATCCGAAAGGGTTGCAGGCGAACTCCGACATATTGAGCCCACCCAAGTCGATTGCGCCGGCGGAGTCGAGGCGGTCGAGTGCGGTTGCCGTGAACCCGGGAAGGAATCCCTGGCGGAGGCGGGAGCCGCACGTCACCGCTCTCCCTCGGCGGTAGAACATGTCCTTATGCGCCACGGGAATCCCGTGCAGAGGCCCCATGGCTTTGCCTTCGGCTGCAAGGCGGTCTGCGCGCCGTGCCTGATCCTCAGATCCGGCTCGGTCAAGCGAGATAAAGCAGTTCAGCTTGTCTTGTAGGCGTTCGGCCCTGGCAACGCACGCTTGCGTTACCTCCAGCGCCGAAAGCTGCTTGGTCGCAATGGCCTTGGCGGTCTCGACAAGACTAAGGCTAGATAGTTCCTGGCTCATGCTTCTTCGTCTTGTTTGGCCGCCAAGACCTTAGAGAAATGAGAGGGCTCATCGTCGAACTGGAGCAGTGCGGCGAAAGCCTCGGCACGAGCTAGGTAGCTGGCAAGTTCGGCGGCGATGACCTCGGCAGCCGCCGGAGACAGGACTACCCCATTCGAGGCCTGCGCTTGGTTTATGATCGTCTCGGGCCTGGTTTTCATCGCGCTGCTGCCGTAAGCCTACTCAGCACGCAGGCTGTCAACGTCTTCGATCAGACCCGGTCGGAAGAACCCTTCTGCCTGCAGGTTGAGGCTCAACGCGCGGCTCCTGTCGACGAATGGCTGGCGATCCATGGCACCATGAAATCGGCGATTGGCTTCACAACTGCTCATAATTGCGATTACTTCTCGGTCCAGACCCCGTCGAGGTGCAACTGCCCGCGGCCATCTACATAGAATCCCTTAATGTAGCTAAATGCCGCGTGGTCTGGCGTGTAATGTATGTTCACGATCCATGGAACCTCGTCGTAGAGAATCTCCTGGATTTTGTAGTAGATCGCTTTGCGCTCTTCTTGATCGAACGTTGCCCTGCCCTTTTCCATCAGCGCGTCGACCTCTTCGTTGCAGTACGAGATGAGGGCCTGCTCGTCGTTACATTGGAGTCCTGCCAGCAGGAACGAAGGGTCCCATCCCCGGACCTGGCCTTTGAACGACACGGTATTCGGCCAAGGCTTTTCGAATACAGCTCGCCAGCCGGGGATATCCGACATGACGATTTCCAGCTTAATGCCGACTTCGTTCAAACTCCGCTCCAAGATTTCAGCCTGTGTTCGAACGTCCTGACGGTCATACCCGTTGAACGTCAAGGTGTATCCCTCTTCGATACCCGCTTCTCTGAAAAGGGCCCTGGCCTTCTCGATGTCGTACTCGCGCGGCGGAAGACTCGGATGGTACGCCCAGTGGTTTTCTACCAAGTTGCTGTTGGTAGGCGACGGGTATCCGATGCCAAAATAGGCGGCATCGATGATGGCCTGCTTGTCGGTCGCGTACATGAGCGCCTGGCGGGCAATTTTGTTGTCGAACGGCGGCTGGGAGGTGTCAACGCCGAACATGAGGCTGGTGCTCGTCACTTGCGGCACGATCAGCGTCATATCTGGGTTGTTTTTAACTTCGTCGACTATCGAGAAGTCCATCTGCCAAATGAGGTCGAACTGCCCCGATTTAAATGCGTTATAGGCGGTAATAGGGTCCTTTGCGATTTGAAGGATGAACTCGTCCGGATAGGGCTTGGGTTGGTCCCAGTAGTCTTCGAAACGGGCGAGCGTGAGACGATCACCCGACACATATTTCACGAACTTGAACGGCCCTGTCCCGATCGGATTCTGGTTCGCATCGGCAAAGTTCTCTGGCGGTTGAATCTTGATAGGAGCGAGAGAGGCAGGAATGGTGACGTCGGGGCTGGAGAGATTGATCTGGATCGTGACGTCATCGACCTGGTCGATTGTGGCGATCGATTTAAGCGAGTCACGGTAAGGCGAGGCGGTTTCTGGATCGAGCACTCGCATGATCGACGCGATCACATCCGCGGCCAGCACCTCCCGGCCATTGTGAAACATCACCCCTTTGCGGAGGTGAAATACAATCGTATGCGTATCGATCACGTCCCAGCGGACCGCGAGGTCTGGTAAGACATTGTTCTGCTCGTCATATCGGGTCAGGCCATTCCACAGCAAAGAGTGGAGATTGTCGCCGTTCCCGAGTGAGGTGAGCGCGGGATCCAAACCCGGAAAACCTTGAGGTGTGACTAGCGTGACGGTGCCACCGCGCTTCGCCTCCTGCGCGCCGGCGGGGAGAAAGGTCAATGCGGTCGCAGCTAGGAATGCAACTGCCGCAGTGGCCGCAGCCTGGAGCAATCTGCGTTGCAAGATCGAAGTTCCGGAATTGCCTTTTCGGGTCATCTCGAATGTCCTTAATCTGTGAGGGGCTCCCGAAGACCAGCGTCAAGAAGAAGACCAGCGTCAAGAACTGGTCGGACGACGACATCGCAGCCGTCTCAAAGTTCGGCACCACTGTGCCTGATGGTATCAGGTATCGACGGCGATGTCCCGCGCTTTTTTGAACTCGGCGGAATGAGCGTTCCCGGTTGATGAAGCTATACGGGCTTGCCGGTTCTCCGCAAGTTTCTGTTTGGTCGCGTGTTTGTCCCGATGGGCAGCCAGCGCAGTTTTGAGTATCGGCAGCTGCTTGTGCGCTTTGAGGCGTCGGAAGCCCTTGGCCGCTTCCATTCGCCAAAATCCGCCACAAGCTGCTCGCGCCCCTTGGGCTTGGAGAACGCTCGTGAAGTTGTGCCGCAGGTCGTGCGGGCGAAGATTGTCAACCGCTGCAGCGACGCATAAACGTAGCCAGCCCTTGCGAATGCTCTGCATCGGCTTCGACTCATCGTAGCGGGCGGAGAACACCCAGCGGCTCCGGCGCACGCGAGGCTTCCACCGGATGAGCTCGTCGGCAAGTATTCGTCGTAACGGCACCTTCCGGCTCCGCCGGATTTCGATCGCCTGATGACGATGCGTTGATGCTCAAACTCGATGTCCGCCCACTCAGGTGCAAGCACTTCGCCAAGCCTCATTCCGGTATGAAACAGAACGTGAAAAAGGGGTCGGACAAAGTCGCCGGAGGCATCCGCGGCTGCGAACAGTCGCGCTGTCTCTTCAGCCGAAAGAAGCCGGTTTCGGACGTTGTTGGGATTGAGAAGCTTGATCTCCCGCACGGGGAGAACTTGATCTCCCGCACGGGGAGAAACGGTAAGGGGTCGTCTCACCCCTATGCGCTGCGCCACCCCAGCCGTCGACGAGTCGGGGCTGGACAGATCGATCCGATATGACGGATAATCTTCTAAGATATCGGCTGGCGCGGCGAAATCCGGCCCGGCTCGACTGTCCGAGGGAGTGTAATTGTGGTTCAAGACGGACAATCCGAACAGGGGACAGCACTTGTAATTGGCGCCGCGGGTCAAATCGGTACTGAACTGGTTGCCGCCCTGCGTTTGATTCACGGCGGCGAGCGGGTGATTGCCGGCTGTCGCAAGACACCGCCTGATGCCTCGATTGCCGATACCGGCCCGGTTGAATACTTCGACGCGACAATTCCCGAACAGGTCCATGCCGTGGTCGCCAAGTACGCTGTCACGACGATCTACAATCTGGCATCAGTGCTTTCGGGTGAGGCTGAATCCGATCCCGACCTGGCCTGGAAGGTCAATGTCGGCTCGCACAAGACGGTTCTGGATGTTGCCGTCGCGAATCGCCCTTCACAGGTGTTTTGGCCCAGTTCAATTGCTGTGTTTGGCCGCAACACGCCGCACGACCGTACGCCCCAACACACGGTTCTGGAACCCGATTCAATGTATGGCGTCACCAAAATCGCTGGGGAGAATCTTTCTCATTACTACTTTAGTAAATACAATCTTGACGTCAGGAGTCTGCGTTATCCGGGCCTCATAACAGTCAAGAAATTTTCTGGTGGCGGCACATCGGATTACACTGTGGAGATGCTTCTCAGCGCGATGGCGGGCAAACCATATCAGTGCTTCGTTCGGGCCGATACCGTCATGCCTCTTATGGCGATGGCAGACGCGGTCGATGCCACTATCAAGCTCACGCGGGCGCCGGCGGAACAAATAACCATACGCACCAGCTACAACCTCGGCGCTCTGTCCTTCAGCGCGGCGCAACTCGAAGCCGAGATAAGAAAGCACTTGCCGGAGTTTTCGTGCACATACGAACCCGATTTTCGGCAGGCGATCGCGGATTCCTGGCCCAACACGATCGATGATTTCACAGCGAGAAACGATTGGGGCTGGAACGAACGGATCAGCCTCGATCGGCTGGTGTCCGATATCCTCACCGATCGAGATCCATAGGCCATGAGCCGCGCGAATGTCATGCTCCGGAGTGATAATTCCTGCCCCACACGAGGGTTTGGATATTGAGATACTCGTTGAGAAGCCTTGTATTGCAGGGGCTGTCAGGACAGCAGGGCTGGACCGAGGCTTGGCGGTCGGCCGAACCCAAGCGTCGCTACGAAGTCGTCGTCATTGGCGGCGGAGGACACGGGCTTGCCACGGCTTACTATCTCGCGCGCAAACACGGGATCACCGATGTCGCGGTGCTTGAAAAGGGCTGGATCGGCGGCGGTAATACCGGTCGCAATACGACCAATGTGCGCTCCGACTACATGTATCCCGAAAGCGCTGCAATCTATGACTTCGGGCTTCGCCTCTATGAGGGCCTGGCCCGTGAGGTCAACTTCAACATCATGCTGTCCCAGCGCGGATGGCTAACGCTTGTCCACAGCCGGCACCAGATGGAGTTGGCGCGGCACAAGGCCAACTGGCTGAGGTGTAACGGCGTCGACGGCAAGTTCATCGACCCCGAAGAGGTTCGGCGCTTGCTGCCGCTTACTTTGTATCGGAATCCTCAGTTTATAGGCTGCTCAAGGCCCACGACCTGATCGCCAGCCCAGCGTTTGTGGTGATCAAGGCGGCCGACGCGCTCAAGGACAAGACCACGGCACCGAACCAGCTGTGGCAGACCGACTTCACCTATCTGAAGGTCATCTGCTGGGGCTAGTTCTATCTCTCCACCGTGCTGGATGACTTCTCCCGATACATCATTGCCTGGAAGCTGTGCACCACGATGAGGGCTGAGGATGTCACCGACACGCTGGAACTGGCGTTCAGGGCATCAGGCTGCGACCAGGCAACGGTCATTCACAAGCCACGGCTATTGTCCGACAACGGCTCCAGCTACATCGCCGGTGATCTGGCCACTTGGCTTGATGACCATGACATGGAGCTCATCCGCGGCGCTCCCTCAATCGGGCGGGCGTCCATATACGTCCACACATGACACCGCCCACCGGGCCTTTAATTAGGACAGCACCTGGGGCCGAGGCCGCTGGCACAGCTTCGCACTCCGTGGTAGCCTCGGCTTCTGGCAGTTATGTGCTGCGAATCGCGGGATCGAGATGTGTGACGTGGCCGTTGAGAGCCTCGGGGCGATGGGAAGTGTGGCGGCATACCATCTGACTCGCCGAGAAACGATCCAACGAACACTGACCCCGGAAGACTCAACGCGAATCCGAGCTTTCTTGACGGAGCGTATTCCCGAGTTCGTTGGTCCGGTTGTGTGCGGACACATTTGCATTTACACGAATTCTCCCGATGCCCATTTCATCGTCGACCGGCATTCTGGCCATGCTGCGGTCGCGTTCGCTGACGGGATTTCCGGACACCGCTTCAATTTTTCGACTGTTGTTGGGGAGATATTGACTGCATTGACGATGGACAGGCCACCAGCCACCGAATCCAACCTTGCGAGACTCGAACGATTGACTGCTGATCAGTTACCGGTATCGTAGTAGCACATGCAAACCTACGTTATCCGCAGACTGCTCCAAAGCATTGTCGTAATCTTCTTGGTTTCGATGGTTGTATTTGCCTCCCTTCATCTCCTTCCGGGAGATCCGTTTCTGGCCAAACAAGGTATCCAAATTGGACTTACAGGAGAAGACATCGCGAAACTTAGGGCGGAAGCAGGTCTCGATAAACCAATTTATTTGCAGTATGTAATTTGGGCCGGCAATGCGCTTCGCGGCGACTTTGGCGTCTCTTACTACGACCAGGTGGAAGTGTCGTCTCTGATCGCGCTTCGGTTACCGGCAACCCTGCAATTAACAGTCTTCGCGATGATCTTTGCATTGCTTATCGCGATTCCACTTGGGATCGCCGCCGCGATCCGCCAAAACACGATCGTCGATTATATTGTGACGGCAATTGGCACGATCGGCATGTCGGTACCGAGTTTCTGGCTCGGCATCATGCTCATCTTGGTCTTTTCAGTCCAGCTGCGCTGGCTGCCGGCGGTCGGATACATCCCATTCTTCGACGATCCCATCTCCAATCTCAAACATATTGCCCTACCCTGCGCGACACTTGGACTGGTATTGATAGCGCCGACCATGCGGTTCCTACGCTCCAGCATTCTGGAAGTAAAACGTCAGGACTATGTGAAGACCGCACATGCAAAGGGCCTCTCAGAACGAAATGTGGTTTTTGGTCACATCTTGAAGAACGCCATGATTCCTACACTGACGGTCGTCGGGCTGCAAATGGGCTATCTCCTCGGCGGCAGCGTCGTGATCGAATGGGTCTTCGGTTATCCGGGATTGGGTCAACTTGTGATCGATGCCATTCGCCTGCGAGACTATGGAGTGGTCCAAGCCACCGTGATGTTGTTTGCCACGGGATTTATTTTGATCAATCTCTTGGTCGACATCCTCTATGGTGCGCTCGATCCGAGAATTCGATATTCCTAACCATGGGAGCGGTTTATGGCCCCTCAGGCGGGCAATCGAACTATCACCGGAGCCTGAGTTCTGATGCCAGAACAGACATCCGGATGGCTCAAAGCCGGCAACGAGCGCCACCTGCGGGCCGTTGGGCTGCGAGACCGTCTATGCCTTCATCTATCGTGCCCGCCAGAAGAGCGAGGTGCTTTGGCGTTATCTCACCCGGCGCCACAAACGCCGAAGACCACGCCGGGCACGGCCCTCGCGTGACACGATCAGGGACCGCGTCTGCTGAGTTCCAGCGTGAAGTGCAGCACCCCCGACCCGATATGATGTCGGGTTGGTTATCCGGACCACAGGGAGTGTTGCGCAGGCAGCGTCACGCGGCCATCGAGCAGGACGAGGGGCTCGGTCGCTTTGTCCGCGATCGTCTGGCTGAAGGCTGGCCGCCGGAACAGATCGCCGGATGGCTGAAGGCGGCAAACGAGCCAGGCCTGCGTGATGTGTGCACCGAGACGATCTACGCCTTCCTCTACCGCGCCAGGCAGAAGGCGGAGGAGCTGTGGCGTTATCTGACCCGCCGGCGCAAAACACGCCGGCACATGCGGGCGCGACAATCCCGCGTCACCATCAACAACAGAGCCTCCATTCACGATCGGCCCGATGCGGCGGCAAACAGAGAGGAAACCGGCCATTGGGAAGCCGATCTGATCATCTGCAAGCGCACCCGCCCGGTGCCGGTGCTGCATGAACGCAAATCACGGGTCACACTGGCTTCTCGACTGACCGGCAAAACCGCCGCCGAGACTGTCTCCGGATGGTGAGCGTGTTCCGGCGGCTCGATCCGGCAGTGCGCAAGTCGGTAACCTTCGACTACGATACCACCTTCGCCCAGCATGGCCTGCTCAGATCCATGTTCAACATGACGACCTGGTTCTGTGACGTCGATGCGTCCTAGCAAAAGGGTGGTATCGAGAACGCCAACGGCCGATTGCGCCGCTGGCTACCCCGGCGTCTGGACATCGATGCCCTCGATGACAAGGACTTGCAGGACGCCGTCTTCTCCGCCAACCTGACGCCACGCAAATGCCGCGGCTACAAAACCCCGTTCCAGACAATGCTTGCCAACCTCATCCAAATCAGATTTGCTTAAGCCCGTTGCACTTCGCTCCGGAATCCAGGGAACCCATGCTGAGAGATAAACCTCGTACCAGCCCTACGGGTTTCAAGAGCCTTGCACAAACGCTGCGTCGTCGGCGACCAGCCGCCATCGCGGCGTTGGTTCTGACACTGATCGCGTTGGCAGCACTCCTCGCTCCGGTGATTGCGCCCCACGACCCACTGGCGATAAATACGAATGCCCGGTTTGCCGGACCAAGCGCGAACTACTGGCTTGGATCCGACGAGCTTGGCCGTGATCTATTCAGCCGGATTCTTTTCGGGACGCGAGTCACCATCGTTGTGGGACTCAGCGCCGTGGCGATCACGTTCCTTATCGGAGTGCCACTGGGGCTGATCGCCGGTTACAGGGGCCGTCTCACCGGCGATCTGATCATGCGGTCGATGGATGTCCTGTTGGCCATCCCCGGATTGTTGCTCGCGCTGACACTGGTCGCAACGTTCGGACCCAGCACGGTCAATGCCACCCTGGCCATTGGAGTCATGGGAGTGCCCGGCGTCGCGCGGTTGACGCGAGCCGTCGTTCTCGTTGAGGGAGGCCTCGATTATGTATTGGCGGCTCGCGCAACGGGCGCTACCGACATGCGTATCGCGCTTCGCACGATCCTGCCGAATTGTCTACCACCGCTGATCGTCCTGGCCTCCCTCACTATGGCACAGGCCATCTTGATCGAAGCAGCCCTGAGCTATATAGGTCTTGGAGTGCAGCCACCCTGGTCTTCGTTGGGTTCACTGCTCCGTTCGGGATATGGTTTCATTTCACACTCTGTCTCGTACATCACATTTCCGGGGTTGACGATCTTCTTGATTGTTTGGTCGCTCAATCTACTCGGCGACGGGCTGCGCGATGCGCTCGACCCGCGGTTACGTCAAATGTAGCGAGGGACGAGCGAAGTCCGTTTTTCGCGAGCGGTTGGCACTTGGAAGGATTCCTTCAATCCGGCAAGCGCTGGCATCAACCTACGGGGGAGAAGTGACAATGTCGAATACGGTAATGTCGGTGCTTGGTCCGGTGGAAGCGGACCGGCTCGGCTCAACACTGATGCACGAGCATCTTATTATCGACCTCTGCCGGGTGACGCGACTCCCCGACGGCGTGCTCAACGAGATTCCCCTGGCGGTTCAGGAAATTAACTTCTTCAAAGCCGCGGGCGGTTCAACGGTTGTCGATGTGACCAACCGTATCCTCGGGCAGAACCCAGAGGGACTTGTCACGATCGCTCAACAGGCCGATCTCAATATCATCATGGGCTGCGGTTGGTACCGGGAGCCGTTTTACGATGAGAGCGTCTACCTGCGCACGACCAATCAGATTGCCGACGAGATGGTGCGCGATATCGAGGTGGGCGTCGATGGCACGGGAATCCGTGCCGGGATCATTGGTGAAATTGGAGCCGATCTATACCACGTCTCACCGGCCGAAGAGCGCGTGTTCCGTGCCGCTGCGCGGGCGCATAAGCGCACTGGACTGACCATAACCACGCACGCCGTGCGGTCACCGGTCGGTCTAGATCAAATGGATATTCTCGAAGAGGAGGGGGTCGATCCGCGCCGGATCGTGATCGGTCACTGCGACTTCTATCCCCACGTGGATTACCACGAGGCGGTCGCCCGCCGTGGCGCCTACGTTGAATTCGATTCAATCGGTCGGGGTTTCATCGAGTGGGAAATTCAGCGTCGCCTAGAGTGGATCAAAAACCTAATCGACAAAGGATATCTCCGCCAGATCCTCCTTTCGCATGATGTATGTTTAAAGTCTCATTTGCGAGCCTTCGGCGGGCAGGGCTACGACTACGTGTTGAACGGATTCGTGCCGCGAATGCTCAAAGCGGGCATCAGCGAGGAACAGATTGAAATCATGATGGTCACCAATCCTCGTGCGGCGCTCACTGGTGTCATCGACTAGTTCCTTTGCACAGTGATTATGACTCTTTGAATGTTGTTTTGGGATAGGCGCGGGCCATTTTGGTTCGGGCTTTTTCGGTTGAGAATATTGAGTTGATGCGAGCGCCGCTTTGGTTGCGTCGGTGTTCCCAGGCTGCGATCTCGGCGATGAGCCGCTCGCGGTTGTCGATGCGGCGGTCGAGGCATTGGCCGCGCAAGACACCGATCTCGGTCTCGACCATGTTGAGCCAGCTGGCGTGCTTAGGCGTGTAGTGGAACTCCAGCCGGCGCTGCACCCGTCGCGCCTCTGCAGGCGGCAAGGTTGCGTGGAGGGCGCCGGGCGAGTGGGTCGACAGATTGTCGAGCATGACCCGGATGCGCTCGGCTTCGGGGAAGCGAACATCGGCAAGCTCGCGCATGCACAGGGCGAAGTCCTCCGCGGTGCGCCGGTCGGTGACCTTGACCTTACGCCAGGGCCGGTGCGCGTCGAGGAAGATGAAGAGGTTGACCGTACAGTTGCGTGGATACTCGAAGTCGGTGCGCTGAAGCTGTCCCGGCGCCGCCGGGATCGGCTGACGCACCTCGCCGATGAGCTGGGTTGGGCTCTCGTCGAAGCAGATCACCGGCCGCTCTTGATCGGGCGCCTCGCCATAGAGGTGACTGGTTGCTGTTTCTCTTGCCTATCGCATCTCCAGGTCGAATGACCTGCTTTCCTCGTCGCTCGACGCCCTTCGGACGGCTGTCAGTAGTGAACCCTCTCTATCGGCACGTTTGGAGGAGCTCCTCGACGCTACAAAATCGCAGGAGGCCGAAGCTCTCGAAAGAAGAGAAAGAAATCGCCAGCGAAATCTGGAGCGTAAACGCAGGAAGCAGGCCGAAGACAGGACGCGCTGGATAGGAGAATTGCGATCAAACCCGGACCGGATCCGAAGGCCAGTTGGCGTTGAACTTGGCGAGATCACCTATGATCATCTTTGGTTGATGTCAGAGATCGAAAAGGACGGTTCGAGAACGGATCGACATGGCGGTGCCAACTGGGAAACACTGATCACCGAATTTGGTGAGGATGTCGCTCAGGCATATCGAGATGCGGCGATTGCGCATTGGCGGATCTACAAACCTACACTGAAGTCTGAGGGTTTGGATTCGGACGGCATCCCTTACGCTGTCATTTTCGGGCTTGTTGGGCTCGAGATCGAAGCACGGGAAGCCGAAGGTTTCTTCGCAAATCTGACAGAAGCGGAATTCAATCACATGTTGCGCTATGCAACTTGGGAACTGAACGGTTTTCCGACTTGGCTGGAGGCCGCTTGGAAGGCGCGGGCCGAGCCTGTAGTAGATGCTCTGGTACCAGAAATTCGGTGGGAATTTGAGAATTCGAGCCCAGAGATAGCGCCGCATCATGTCTTGCACGACATCGTCTACCATTCACCCTGGCTTCACGGCTCAATAGTCGAGCAAGTCCTAGGTGAACTAGAAGGTTCTGGACCTATACATTCCGACACGCTGCGCAATTCGCTTCACATATTGCGCAGCGGCGCTGCGTCCGGTGATCGCTTGGCTGACCTTGCGCGGGCGCGGATTGAACGCGGTATAGATTCCGAAAATACTGCGAGCCTTTATGCGCTTTGGGTCGATACGGATGCCGAAGTAGGCATACCTGCCCTGGAGACTTGGCTGGAGTGCCAGAGCGATGCGGAAGCGTCAAATTCAGCGCAGCTTTTTGTCACGGCACTAATGGGTGAACGCCACGGTGCCGGGAGAGGACCTGCCGTTCGTAGTTATCGGTCGGCTCCTGTCCTCAAGCAGCTTTATGTCCTGATGCATCGCTACATTCGCGCTTCTGAGGACATCGAGCGAGCGAATACGGGGGTTTACTCGCCTGGCCTCCGTGATGAGGCCCAGGATGGTAGGAACGCCATTTTTAGTCTTCTCGCCGAGGTTCCTGGCGAAGACGCATATGTTGCTCTGAAGGAACTGGCACGTGATCATCCAAACGAAACTTCACGAGATTGGATGTCGAAAATGGCGTATAAGCGTGCCGAGGAAGACGGCGATCTCGCAGCCTGGACAGCGACAGAAGTGTTCCGATTCACAATTGGGGCACAATGACGCCAGTGTGGTGTTAGGTCCTGAATGTCTGCTTCATCGGAGGGGACCCTGCGATGAAGCGACTGCGGAGAAAGTCAGCTTTCCGCCTATTCTGTTGAAAAACTCCAATTTTGGACCTGATCGATGAGCTTTTTTGCCATAGATGCGGATCAGTTGGTTTTGGCGAGGGGGTCCGCCAAATTCAACCTCCGGCGCTGCTGGGCGACCACGTCTCGTCTGGCCCACAATCCCGTCTGACTTTCGCAGCCCATACGGTTTTGCCGGAAAATCGCGGCCCTCAGATTTCGGAGTTTTTCAACAGAATACGCCCTTCCTGGCCATTGGTGCAATCGCGGCCAAGTCTCAATTTTCAACAAATTCTCACTGTTTTTCCTGTGTTGGTGGGAGCCGTCAGCTTCCACTGGACTTCATGCATAACCTGAGCGGTACTGT
This sequence comes from Paracoccaceae bacterium, assembly GCA_965247915.1. GTDB lineage: Bacteria > Pseudomonadota > Alphaproteobacteria > Rhodobacterales > Rhodobacteraceae > JAKZRT01. The sequence continues at coordinate 3,333,179 of OZ252048.1, read as the reverse complement.
ATCACGAAACGACGCACTTTCCCCCGCCTTCGGCCCGAATTTCCGGGCCTTGCCCAGTACCACCGGCGCTTTTGTCGGTGCGAACATGCAATGGAGATTAGTATGGCAAAACATGCCCCAATCGAACTCAAAGACAAACCTGTCCGAGCGCCAATCAAACCGCGACGCAGGCGCGAGACACAACCACCACAAACCAAGCGGGATCAGCTAATCCAGATGCTCAGCGCCAAGAACGGTGCATTGGCCGAGGCGATCTGCCAGAAACTTGGCTGGCAGCCTCACACAACACGGGCCGCGGTGTCGCGACTGCGCCAGGCAGGATTTGACGTCCAATGGGAGAAGTCCACCCGCAATAAGCCGAGGAGATATCGTATTGTCGCCAATCCAATAACGGATAACACATCCAATGCTGTATAATCTCGATCGGAAAGAAGGGGGATCGGAGGCTGACTTAACAACTGAGATTTCCACCCTTCAAAAGCGCATCGTCGTGCTAGCCGATCTCGACATCGTCGCCTTGCGGAAATCCTGGCAAAGGGCTTGGGGCAGCGGCGCGCCGAAGGGTGCGCGAAAACGGTTCCTGATGCTGGGGATTGCGTGGAAATGGCAGGCAGAGATGTTTGGCGGTCTTAGCACAGAGCTGGCCAGGCGGGTGTCGGCTCTGCAATCGCCGAGCGGTGCCGGAATCTCAACCGGTGATATGGTCAAAACCAAAGCAATTTCCGCCGCGCGTCCAATGCCCGGAACGAGGATCCTGCGGGACTGGAAGGGCGAGCGGCACGAAGTACACATATTGGAGAATGGCTATCTCTGGCGAGGCAAGATCCATGGCTCCTTGTCAGCGGTCGCCAAAGCTATCACCGGGGTAAGTCGCAACGGGCCAAAGTTCTTTGGGCTTCGTGACGATCGAGGAACTGGCTCATGACAAAGAATATGCGCTGCGCAATCTACACCCGCAAATCGACAGAAGAAGGTCTCGATCAGGCTTTCAACTCTCTGGATGCGCAGCGCGAGGCGTGTTCGGCCTACATAACCAGTCAGAAGCATGAAGGCTGGAGTGAATTACCGGAACATTATGACGATGGCGGTTTCTCTGGCGGCTCCATGGAGCGACCCGCGCTTGCGCGGTTGCTCGCTGACATCGAGGCAGGCACCATCGATATTATTGTCGTCTACAAAGTCGATCGCTTGACACGAGCGCTGGCCGACTTTGCGCGCATGGTAACGATATTCGATGCTGCGGGTGTCTCTTTTGTGTCTGTCACTCAGCAGTTCAACACAACGACCAGCATGGGGCGCCTTACGCTCAATGTGTTGCTGTCGTTTGCACAGTTTGAACGTGAGGTGACCGCAGAACGCATCCGGGACAAGATCGCGGCATCGAAAGCCAAGGGCATGTGGATGGGTGGCATACCTCCAATTGGTTACCTACCAGACAACAGGATGTTGGTTCCTGTGCCCGAAGAGGTCGATCTCGTGCGTCACATCTTTCAACGGTATCTGGAGCTGAGGTCGGTTCGTCGTCTTCAGGCAGAGCTGAGACCGGCAGGGCGACTGACACCGATCCGCGTTAGCCGGAAAGGACACAGGACTGGCGGATGTACATTCTCCAGGGGCAAACTTTATCACTTGCTGTCGAACCCAATCTATGTGGGACGCATTCGCCATCGCGACAAAACTTACGACGGCCAACACACGGCCATTGTCGATCAAGAGCTCTGGGACAAAGTTCAGGCGATGCTCGCTGACAATCGCCGAAGCCACAACGATCGCAGCAAAGCACGCAACCCGAGCCCCCTTGCTGGCAAACTCTTTGATCCGGCGGGGAACCGGATGCGCCCGGTGCACACGACCAAAAGCGGACAGCGCTATCGCTACTACGTCAGCCCACAACTGATCGAGAGCAGCGTTGAGACCGGCGCTCAAGGCTGGCGGATCCCGGCAGAGGAACTCGAGTCAGTTCTTGCCAAAGCGATTGTTGCGCATCTGCAGCAAACCGACACCCGTCAATCATTGGTGGCCAAAGTCAATGAGCAGGGCAAGATATGGAAATTGCTGAACACCATCGATGAATTGACCGAAGCCCTGCAAAGTCAGGGTCCGCAACTTTGCAAAGCAGTTTTGATACAGATTGTACAACGCATCGATCTGAAAGAAGATCTGCTCACAGCGCAGGTCGACTTTTCCCAGCAGTTCCGAAAAGTGCTTGGCCTTGCTGACCTGGAAATCCCAGCAGTTGAAATCAGCTCGCCGATCCGATTGGCCCGCCGTGGCGCGGAACTAAAACTGATCTTGAAGGGTGCTGCGGGAGCCACTGCAAACCAGGAACCAAATCTTATTCAAGCCGTGCTTGATGCCCGCCGCCGCTTCCGGTCATACACCGGCGACAACGACATGACCCTATCGCAGATCGCTGAAATGGATAGCACAGACACTGCTGAGGTCTCACGTTCTCTGCAACTTGCGTTCCTCGCACCTAGTCTGGTCAGCGCTATACTTGACGGGCGTCAGCCACATGAACTGACAGCGACCAAACTCAAGCGCCTGGATAAATTGCCGCTTCTTTGGGAAGATCAGCGCGTTCTTTTTAGTTAGGGTCGGACCCTTGCGCGCAAACTACCCTCTAAATGATGCACCAAAGAATTAGTTTGGACACTCACAGAGACGCTTGCGGCCCTTCGGGTGTGTTAGCCCCAATCTCCGCGTCTCAGCGCCAAACCAATGGCCCACATTCCAAAACCAACCCGCTAACCCTCGGAAATCACGCGGTATTACTCAGCGCGGGCAGAGGTGGCTGACAGCGCTGGGCTGTTTGGTAGGCCCGGAGGGACTCGAACCCCCAACCAAAGCGTTATGAGCGCTCTGCTCTAACCAATTGAGCTACGGGCCCGCCTGAAGGGGAATTATCAGAGCAGCCGCGCGGGTCAAGCGGCGTTGCCTCGCGCGCGCAATTCGACTATCGCGGGGCCACGGATATCGCGGGGCCACGGATATCGCGGGGCCACGGAAATACGGGGGCATCATGTCGGGCAAAAATGGGCTGAGCTATGCGGCGGCGGGCGTTGATATCGACGCGGGCAATGCTCTAGTAAAGCGGATCAAACCCGCGGTCAAAGCCACGGATCGGCCCGGCGTCATGGCCGGGCTGGGCGGCTTTGGCGCGCTTTTTGACCCGCGCGCGGCAGGCTACACCGACCCGATTCTGGTGGCGGCCACCGATGGCGTCGGCACCAAGCTGAAGATCGCGATCGAGACCGGCGAGGTTGGCACGGTGGGCATTGATCTGGTGGCGATGTGCGTCAACGACCTAGTCTGCCAGGGGGCTGAACCGCTGTTCTTTCTCGACTATTTCGCCACCGGCAAGCTCGAGGTCGAGGCCACCGCACGGGTGATCGAAGGCATTGCCGAAGGGTGCCGGCAGGCCGGGGCGGCGCTGATCGGCGGCGAAACGGCGGAAATGCCCGGCATGTACGCGGCGGGCGATTTCGACCTTGCGGGCTTTGCCGTGGGCGCGATGGAACGTGGGGCGCACCTGCCCCGGGACGTCGCGATATGCGACGTGCTCTTAGGGCTGGCGTCGGACGGTGTGCATTCAAATGGATATTCGCTGGTGCGCAAGGTGGTCGAGATTTCGGGTCTGGGCTGGGATGACCCTGCGCCCTTTGCCGAGGCGTCGCTTGGCCGCGCATTGCTGACACCGACCCGCATCTATGTGCGCGCGGCGCTCGCGGCAATCCGAGCCGGAGGCGTTCACGGGCTGGCCCATATCACCGGCGGCGGGCTGACCGGGAACCTGCCGCGGGTTCTGCCCGAAGGGCTGGGGGCATCTGTTGATCTCAGGTCCTGGCCGCTGCCCCCGGTCTTTGGCTGGCTTGCCAAAGAGGGCGGGCTTGCGACGGCGGAACTGCTGAAAACCTTCAACGCAGGTGTCGGCATGGTTCTGGTCGTGGACCCTGATCGGGCGGCTGATGTGACCCGGACGCTTGAAAATGCAGGCCAGACCGTCTTTGCAATCGGCGAGGTCACGCAAGGCGCGGGCGTGACATATTTCGGGGCGTTTGAGTGAAAAAGCGGGTCGCGTTTCTGATCTCGGGCCGTGGGTCGAACATGGTTGCACTTATCGACAGCATGGGTCCCGATCACCCCGGCGCACCGGTTCTGGTTTTGTCGAACCGGCCCGACGCCGGGGGTTTGGACAAGGCCGCAGCGCGCGGCGTGGCTTCGGCGGTTGTCGATCACCGGCCATTTGGCGAGGACCGGACCGGGTTCGAGGCCGCACTGGAAAAGCACTTGCTTGCCGCCCGGATCGATGTCGTTGCCCACGCCGGTTTCATACGCATACTGACCGCGCCGTTCGTGGCGCGCTGGCGCGACCGGATGCTGAACATCCACCCGTCGCTGTTGCCGAAATATCCCGGCCTGAACACCCACGCCTGCGCCATCGAGGCCGGTGACGCCGAGGCGGGCTGTAGCGTGCATTTGGTCACCGAAGACCTGGATGCCGGGCCGCTGTTGGGTCAGGCGCGGGTGCCGGTTCTGGCAGGCGACACGCCCGGGCGTCTGGCCGCACGGGTTCTGGCGCAAGAACATCGGCTTTATCCCGCCGTTCTGGCGCGTTATCTCACGGGCGACCGTGAACCGGTCTTTCTTGACTGACCAAGGCTTTTCATTGCTGGCCCGAGCGCCTATGACATCGCTCGGGGCTGGTGGATTGAAACAGTAAGAATAAGGGCGCTCATGAAGACGCTGACACGGACCAAAGACCTGGCTGATTTTTGCGCCCGCGCGGCCGAGCACCCTTACGTCACCATTGACACCGAGTTTTTGCGCGAACGGACTTATTATTCAAAACTGTGCCTGATCCAGCTGGCCTTTCCGGGCGACGAAACAGACGACGCGGTGCTGGTTGACCCGCTTGAAGAAGGTCTGGCGCTCGACCCGCTTTACGAGCTTTTTGGCAATGAGACTGTGGTCAAGGTTTTTCACGCCGCGCGCCAGGACCTTGAGATATTTTTCATTGATGCCAAGGTCTTTCCCAAGCCACTTTTCGACACCCAGGTCGCGGCCATGGTCTGCGGATTTGGTGAACAGGTCGGGTACGAGACGCTGGTGCGGCGCATTGCCAAGCAGGGTGTTGATAAATCGCCGCGCTTTACCGACTGGTCGCGGCGACCGTTGAGCGATGCACAGAAAAACTATGCCCTGGGTGACGTGACCCACCTGCGGGTGATCTATGAATTTCTCGCTGACGCGCTGAAAAAGAACAAACGCACTAAATGGGTCGAGGAGGAACTTGAGGTTCTGATCTCGCCCGAGACCTATATCGTTGAGCCCGGCGAGGCCTGGACGCGCCTGAAGACCCGCACAAATTCGGGCAGGTTTCTTTCCGTGGCGCGCGAATTGGCGCGGTTTCGCGAGAGCTTGGCAAAGGAAAGGAACATCCCGCGCAACCGGATTTATAAAGACGACGCGCTTTTGGAGCTGGCCTCGACCAAGCCGCTGTCGCCCAATGATCTGAAACGGTCGCGGCTTTTGCTGCGCGATGCGCGCAAAGGCGCGATTGCCGAAGGCATTCTGGCGGCGGTGCGGGCCGGCGTGGACTGCGATCCGAAGGACTATCCGAAGGTGGCAAGAAACGGCGACAGGCTGCTGGCCAACCCGGCGTTGTCCGACCTGCTGCGGGTTTTATTGAAATCCAAATCCGAAGTGGCCGGGGTCGCACAAAAACTGATCGCCACGGCCAGCGAGCTTGATGCCATCGCCGGCGGCGCGCGTAATGGACCGGCTCTGAAAGGCTGGCGGCGCGAGGTTTTCGGGGCCGACGCGATGAGACTTTGCGAGGGCAAGATCGCCCTTGCTGCGCAGGGTGGCGATGTGGCGATTATCGAATTGTAAGCGGCTGATTAGGTGCAATTCGCGAGCGTCCCCGTTAGGACGGGGTCAGCGGCGGCTGCGGCGTTCGGATCGCGCGCCCCGAACCACAATACTTGTGACCCCAATAAGCGCGTTGTCTGATACGAACTGAGCGGCGGTAATGCGCCATGCGCGCGCGGCAACGGCGAATAACTGCCCTTCGGGCGGCGATACGCGGAAAAGATAAACCAATGTGCCGTTGACCGGCGCACCGCCGTTCAGCGCCAAAAGCTCGGCATTCCAAAACCCCTGCGCGGGCACCGTGCCCACGGCCGTAATGATCGCCCCGCCCGAGGCGCGCTCGACGGTCAGGGCAATGACGTCGGCCACCAGCGGTCGCGGATCGGCCAGAGCGGGGTCGGCAGGTTGCGCCGGTTCCGCCGAGACCGCCTGCGCCCTGCCCTTGCCAAACCAGTTGAACGGATTGAACCGGCTTTGGCTGATGCTTGCGCAAGACCCGAGCGCCAGCAGCAGCGCCACAAAAACAAAGATACGCACCTGCGCCCCCCAATTTCCCAATATCGGGCCTAGCCGATTGCCGGTGGCTTGAAAAGTCCCCGTGCGTGGGCTGGACCTTTGGCGGCTTGACGATTACCTGATGCGCCAGAAGGATACCCAATGGCCAGCGACGCCTTTGAAGACCTTGTCGAGACGTTCGAGTTTCTGGAGGACTGGGAAGACCGGTACCGCCACGTGATCGACATGGGCCGCGCCATGACCCCGCTGGACGCGGCGTTGCGGGTGCCCGCGACCAAGGTCGAAGGCTGCGCCAGTCAGGTATGGATACATCCCAAAATTGAAGGCTCCGGAGAAACCGCGACATTCGACTTTGAAGGCGAAAGCGATGCAATGATCGTTAACGGTCTGATCGCGGTGCTGCGCGCGCTTTTCGGCGGGCAGAGCGTCAGCCGAGTCCTGAGCATCGACGCGGCCGCCGAACTGGCGCGGCTGGGCCTGCACGATCACCTGTCGGCGCAACGATCGAACGGGTTGCGCTCGATGGTCGAGCGTATCCGCACGGTGGCGGCGGCGGTCTGACCAAGGCGCACGACGCGCCGGTCAAGGATCACGCCCCGGCAGCGCGCGCGACGAAACCCGCAAGGTCGCCATAGCCGGTGAACCGGCGCTGATAAGCCAGCCCCAGCCGGTCGGCGGCGGCGCGGGCCTTGGCGTCAAGTTCGGGGTTGTCGGTCTGGGCCTGATAGATCAGCGTCGTGTAATGGGCAAAGATCATGTCCCGAAGTTCGGGATGCTTGTCGAGTTTCAGGCCCTTCCAGATCAGCGTGTCGAACTGACGGGCCAGAAAATCGGTCAGGTAAAACGCGGTAATTTCATCCTCGGGACGCGCCTCGAAGGCGGTCTGCCCGTCGTAAAAGGCATAACAATGCGGCCCCTCCATCATCTCGACGCCAAGCGCAGCGCAGCGGGCCTGTAATTGCCCCCCGGTTCCGCAATCGGCGTAGACCACATAGACTTTCTCGTAAGCGTCGCGGTGTTTGATCACCGTAGCTTCGACCGCATCAGCGATCAGCTCGGGCCGGTTGTGCAGTTTTGCCGGCAGGCATGTTAGGTCGATATGATCCCACCCACCTGCATCGCGCAGGGCCAGAATTTCGCGGGCCAGCGCGCCGCAGGCCAAAAGCAGAATGCGACCGCCCGTGCCCGGCGCGGCCAGACCGGTTTCGGTCAGAATCTCATCGTTGAGAGGGGTATCGGTCATGCCGCATCTACCTGGCTGCGCGGCACTTTAGAGGCAAACTCGCAAAGGGATCAACCGGCAAATTCGGCCTTAGTTCAAGATCAGTTCTTCGGACTTATCCTCTTTTTTCGGCATGAACGCCTGACGCACCACATAAATCACCAGTCCTGCGGGAATTGCGGTGTGGCGGCGGCGGTTCCAGCGGAACACGAACTCGTCGAGATAGCGGCGCAGATGGGCGCGGCGCAGGCCATGGAAGGTTCCGAGCGCCCAGCGCTTCAGGTTCGAGAACACACGATGGATCCACGTCAGCACGAGATTGGCGAGCGTTGCACCGACGACCTTGGGCTGGTGGTCGTGGTCGGGCAGGCCGCAATAACCGCTCCAGCCATCGGTGATTACCCGCGCGCCCGGCGCCGAGGTCCCGGCAACGAAGGCATGAAGGCTGCGCGCGGAGAAATCCCCGTGCAGGGCAAATCCGATGATCGGCAGGCGAGTGGCTGGTCACGATGTGAACGGCCATGAACCAGGTCTTCAGGGGCAAGTGGCTGCGGTGCATGATCGTGCCTGCGGTCACCGAAGTCTCCTTCCCGCAGGCCGCACATTCCCAGCTCGCCCGGCGACGCTTCAGTCCCCAGCCCCTGGCATGGCCGCAGGCGGGGCAGACGAAGCCGTCGGGCCAGCGCTTGGCTGCGAGATGCCGGGCGCAGGAGGCTTCATCGGGAAAGCGCGCCTCGAAGGCGGCGCGGGACATCGGGCGGTCGTATTTCCAGCGGCTGGGCATGACAGAACATTAGGCGAACATCCTGCCGATGGCAACCGCAAACCCAACATGTCGTCAAACCGGGTTCAGAGGGATAAGCCTCTTCCTCGCGATCTGCGGGGCCAGATACAGTGTGAATTGGGTCACGCATAGGGCGAAAAACCAGCGATTAGGGGAAAATGTCGGGTCAAAAGCATGTGGATTATGGTGAAAAAATGAGGCCGGACCGCGCGTGGGCCAGCCTAACACGCTGAAAACAAACGAGAACGGGAATTATCTTGGTAAATGTCAGCGTCTGATCCGAAATCAAAGATCGGGCATGGCAGTAATAAAATTTTGCGCGTCTTGGATTATCCGGCAGCCATCAGATTGTGCTTGCGCGACATGAATTCTTTGGCGGTTTCAACGGCCACGGCCGCGTCGCGGCAATAGGCATCGGCCCCTATTGCGTTGCTAAATTCCTCGTTCAGCGGCGCACCGCCGACCAGAACGATGTAGTCGTCACGGATGCCCAATTCGACCATCGTATCGATCACGACCTTCATATAGGGCATCGTGGTGGTCAGCAGGGCCGACATGCCCAGAATATCCGGTCCTTCGGTTTCAAGCGCTTCAAGGTATTTTTCGACCGGGTTGTTGATGCCCAGATCGACCACCTCGAAACCCGCGCCTTCCATCATCATGCCGACCAGGTTCTTGCCGATGTCGTGGATGTCGCCCTTGACGGTGCCGATCACCATTTTTCCGACCCGCGGCGCGCCGGTCGCAATCAACAGCGGCTTCAGGATAAACATTCCGCCCTTCATCGCGTTGGCGGCCAGAAGAACCTCGGGCACAAACAGAATACCGTCGCGGAAGTCGTTGCCGACAATGGTCATTCCGCCAACCAGCGCCTCGGTCAGAACGCGGTAGGGTTCCCAATCGCGGTCCAACAGGATGTGGACGCCCTCTTCGATCTCTTCCTTCATCCCATCATAGAGGTCGTCGAACATCTGTTGGACAAGCTCTTCGTCGTCAAGCTCGGCAAGGATGATGTTGTCTTCTTCGTCGGACATTTGCGTGACCTCTGAGTGCAATCCCCAAAGTGGGCAATTCTGGTGATAGATGCGCGGATTGTCGCCGCGAAACTTTATCAATTGCGACACCGTCCCGACCGAGACCGACGAATGCTTTTGGAACCGTGGCAGGAAGGCAACGGGGAACTGCTTTTTGTTCCTGTTATGTTCTAATCTTGCCGAATGGTTTACGATCCTTTGGCAAAAGCGCGGGCGCGGGGCGCGGACAGCAACGTGTCGGGCCGGTTCGAGCCTTATCAGCGCAGCGTCGAAAGCGATGGCTGGGACATCCCCGAAGAGCCGGCTGCGGTGAGAACCGAGGTGCGCGTCGAGCGCATTCGCCGCGTCATCACCCGCAACACGTCGCCCGATCTCGGCTTTGACCGCTCGATCAATCCCTATCGCGGCTGCGAACATGGCTGTGTCTATTGTTTCGCGCGGCCCAGCCACGCCTTTCTGGGACTGTTACCGGGGATGGATTTTGAAAAGCGGCTGATCGCGCGGCCGAATGCGCCCGAACGCCTTGTGGCGGAATTGTCGGCGCGACGCTACCGGGTCGCGCCGATCGCCATCGGGACCAATACCGACCCTTATCAACCCATTGAAAGGGATCATAAGATCATGCGGCGCCTGCTTGAAGTGCTGCGCGATTTTCACCATCCGGTGACGATCACCACCAAAAGCACTCTGATCGAGCGCGATCTGGACATCATCGCCGATCTGGCGGCGCAAGGGCTGGTGCAAGTCGGGGTTTCGGTGACCACCTTGGACCCCGGCCTGTCGCGGCGGCTGGAGCCGCGCGCGCCGGTGCCCGACCGCCGCCTGACGATGATCCGGCGGCTTTCCGGGGCGGGCGTTCCGGTACGGGTCATGGCCGCGCCCCTGATCCCCGGGCTGACCGACCACGAGCTTGAGCGGATTTTAGAAGCGGGCAACGAGGCCGGGGCGGTGGCGGCGAGCTGGATCCTGCTGCGGCTGCCCTATGAAGTGGCCGAATTGTTCCGCGACTGGCTGGCGACCCACGCGCCGCATCGGGCGGCGCGGGTGATGGCACGGGTGCGCGAGGCCCATGGCGGTCGTGATTACGACGCTACCTGGGGCCACCGCCAGCGCGGCGGCGGCCAATACGCGACGCTGATCGATCATCGGTTCGCGCTGGCCGCCCGGCGATTGGGGCTGGACGGCGAGAAACCCGAACTGAGGACCGATCGCTTTCGTGTCCCGCCGCGCCCTGGCGATCAATTGTCGCTCATTTGACCGGCCCTGGTGGCCGACTAGCGGTTTTGCGCCGCGGGCGCAGGTCTTGGGCCAACAGCCTGTCAATCTTCGGCGGCGTCTTCGGGCGGCATTTGTTCCAGTTCGGTCACAATCAGGGTCTCAATGTCCTTGTTCAACGCGCGCGCCCGTTCGACATAGGCCGGGTTGTCGTCGACCGGCACACCGGGCAGCCACAGCGAGGCCAGCTCGCGCGTGGCGCCCCGGTCGATCTTGAAAAACGCTTTTTCCAGGCTAGCGGCCTCGAAATCGGAAAGACCCATGTTTTCCAGAACATAGCGCGCCGCGCGCAGCGAGCTGTCGAACAGCTCGCGCACGATGTCGTCGGCCCCGGCGGCGTAAAGTTCGTAAGTATGAACCCGGTCGCGGGCACGCGCCACTATGTGCAGGCCGGGCCTCTGTGCGCGGGCGTATTGGACCAGGCGGATGGCGCTGTCACGGTCATCGAGCGCCACAACCAGCACGCTGGCGTCCTTCAGACCGGCGGCCTGCAGGATCTCGGGGCGGGTCGGGTCGCCGAAAAAGCCCTTGAACCCGAAGCGCCGCATAAGCTGGATCGTGGCCAGATCGTTGTCGAGCACGGTTGTTTTGAACCCGGCCATGCGGATCATGCGGTTAATCACCTGCCCGAAACGCCCCACGCCCGCTATGATGATCGGTCCCGAGCTTTCAACCGGATGGTCGGCCTGGTCCACTTCGGCCTCTCCGTGGCGGCGGGACAACAATTCGTAACCGATAAAAAAAAGCGGCGTCAGCAACATCGACAGCGCCACCACCAGCGACAGCTTTTCGTCGAGCGCATCAGGCAGAACATTGGTCTGCGACGAGAACGCAAGCAGGACAAAACCAAACTCGCCCGCCTGCGCCAGCCCGAGGGTGAACAGCCACATGTCGCGGCCGCGCAACCGAAACAAAATCGCCAGCAAAAACAGCACCGCGCCTTTCAGCGCCATGATCCCAAGCGTCAGCCCCACAATCTGGGCAAAATCACCGGCCAGCAGCGAAAAGTCGATGCCGGCGCCCACGGTGATGAAAAAGAGCCCCAGCAAAAGCCCCTTGAAGGGTTGCAGGTCGCTTTCCAGTTCGTGACGAAACTCGGAACTGGCCAGCACCACGCCGGCCAGAAAGGTGCCAAGCGCCGGCGAGAGGCCCACTGAGAGCATCAACAGCGCGATGCCGACGACGATCAGCAGGGCAACGGCAGTATACATCTCGCGCAGATGTGCGGCGTGGATGAACCGGAAAAGCGGCCGGGTCAGGTAGATGCCGGCCAAGATGATGGTCGCAACGGCCGCGGCGGTGACTATTGGAACGCTCCACCCGGGCAGACCCTGAACCAGCGATAGACCCGCTTCGGCAAGCTCTTCGGTCTCGACCCGTTGCAGCGAGCCATCCGGCGCAATCCGCACGCCGGCGGCCCCGCTGATCGCCAACAGCGGCAACAGCGCCAGCATCGGGATCACCGAGATGTCCTGGGTCAGCAGAACCGAAAACGTCGACCGCCCGCCCGGCGTCGCCATCAGGCGCTTTTCGCTAAGCGTCTGCAGCACGATGGCGGTCGACGAGAGGGAAAATATCAGACCGATGGCCAGCGCGAATTCCCAAGGCTGACCAAGCGCGATAGCCCCCGCGCCAATTGCGGCTGTGGTCAGCACCACCTGCAACACGCCCAACCCCAGAAGTTTGTCGCGCATGTTCCAGATGACGCGCGGTTCCAATTCCAGCCCGATCAGAAACAGCATCATCACGACACCAAATTCGGCCACATGGCGCAGATCGTCCATCTCGGCCCCCATGGGGCCAAGTACGGGGGCAATGACCATTCCGGCGGCCAGATAGCCCAGGACCGACCCCAGCCCCAGCCGCGCCGCAATCGGCACGGCAACCACGGCAGCGGTCAGAAATATCGTCGCCTGGATGAGGAATGTGTCCATGTCTTACGCTTCCAAGGTGGTGCCCCAAAGATGCAGGGCGACGCGCCGTTTATCAACGGTCCATACCGCCGCAAGACAGCGACCTGCCTGACCGGTTAGGCAGGCGGTATATTGCCGGTTTTCCGGTCCGGCACCCTAACGGCGCATGATCGCGGACATGGGCGCCATGCGGACGCTTTCCGAGCGCGGCTCGAGCACCCAGGAAAAAAGCGCCGTGACCGTGTCGGCATAGCTGTGACCGATCATGACAACACGGCCTTCCTGCGTCGCCTTGAAGGCCGCGCGGTCGAGATAGCGTTTGATGGTCGCAGGTTTTTCGCGTTCCGCGTCGAGCACCCGGAAAATCGCCGCGGCGGGCAGGTCTTCACGCTCGGCCAGTTGTAGTGCTGTGTTGAGACCACGGTCATAAGTCAATAGCCCGTGGTCGTTCACCGCGAGAACCTCGATCACGCGTTCGACCAGACGCCGGTTCGCGCCAAACCCGTTGGCGACCGCATCGACCAGCCCAATGGCCTGTGGAAGCGCTTCGACGTAGGCCTTCACACTGGCGCTGACCTCGCCGGCAGTGGCGCCGGATGCCACCGGCGGGAACAGGATCAGAACCTCGAAGCCGGCAGCGCGGTAAGCGTCGGCTGCCTGGCTCGCGTCGGGGCGCGACGGATCGATGGCGATGGTCACCGGGAACGAGAACGTGGTCATCGTCTTACGATCAAGCCCGTCGTCACCGACATCGATGAGTACAACAGAAAACAGCGGCCGGTCGTCGCCGCTTGCGTCAAACGGGACCGAATTGCGGGCCATTGCGCCGAGCGTCGAGGGATCAACCGCGTCCTCGGCCTCTGGGTCTTCGGACGTCGCGACCTCTGCGTCAGCCGGTTGATCGCCCTCGTCACCGCCGATCCTCGGCAGTTTGATGACCCGGGGTTTATCCCCGACCGATGGCTGGGGAGGTTCTGCGTCGCTTGGCGCGGGCGCTTGGGCCACGGCGGGTTCAATCTCGGCTTCCGGTTGCGCGGGGGGGGGCCGTAACGGCCGGTTCGGCTTCGACTGTTGGCGCCTCGGGCGCGGCGGCAACTTCCGGCGCTGGTTCGGGCGCAGGCGTGGGCGCCGGTGGCTCGACTTCAGTCTGGACTATCTTGGCGGCGCGACGGATTACTGGCATCGCCGGCGCGGTCGGGACGGTTTCGGTGGCGGTCTGGGGTGTCGAAAGCGCCGGAGCGTCGCCCGGTCCGGCCAGCGGACCATCGTAAGTCACGGCTGGCGGGGCCTCGGGCGCGTCCGGCTGTGACACTTTGGGCGCGGGCGTGGCAGCGGGTTCGGTGTCGGGCCGGGGCGCGGCTTCGGTCTCGGGTGCCGTCACTTCGGGCGCTTGGGCGATTTTACCGGCGACCTCGGCCTGGGGGATGACCGGCAGGGCTTCAGGCCGGTTGCGGTTGAATTCGGACCCGGCAGGCACCCCAACATCGACCGACGACGGCGTTGCCGCCGTGCGCAGCGGCAGTCCGGAAACCAGCGATATGATCGCCACAACCAGAGCGGACACCAACGCGCCCCAAAAAAGGCCGGAAATCAAGCCCCTTTCCACCGCTCTCTCCGTTTTCTTTGCCTCATGCGCGCGCCTCGGGCCTTGACCGCCGGGCGCGGCTTGACCCTATATAGCCCGACCTTCACCGGGGGGGCACCCCCATAAGTCGAAAGCCCTGTGAGAATGTTGCTTCTGATCGACAATTACGACAGCTTTACTTACAACCTCGTGCATTTTTTGGGCGAATTGGGCGGCGATGTTGTGGTGCATCGTAATGACGCGCTGGATGTGCAAGAGGCCATGGCGCTGAACCCGACCGCGATTATTTTGTCGCCGGGCCCTTGCGACCCCGATCAGGCGGGAATTTGCCTGCCGCTGGTTGCTGCCGCCGCCGAGGCGCGCATTCCGCTTTTAGGGGTGTGCCTGGGCCATCAGGCCATCGGTCAGGCCTTTGGCGGTCAGGTGGTGCGCTGCCACGAGATCGTGCATGGCAAGATAGGGACCATGCATCACACCGGCAACGGTGTGTTCGCAGGCCTGCCCACCCCATTTCAGGCGACGCGCTATCATTCGCTGATCGTTGACCGCGCCACCCTGCCCGATTGTCTTGAGATCACCGCCGCGCTCGCCGATGACACGATCATGGGCCTGCGCCACCGCGAACTGCCGATCGAAGGGGTTCAGTTTCACCCCGAATCGATTGCCTCCGAACACGGGCACGCGCTCTTGAAAAACTTCCTGGATATGGCGCTGGAATCTGCATGAGCACCGACATCAAATCCCTGATCGCGGTAGCGGCTGACCGGGCGTTAAGTGCTGCCGAGGCACGAACTGCATTCGAGATCTTGTTCGAGGGCGAAGCCTCGCCGGCCCAGGTCGGCGGGTTTTTGATGGCGCTTCGGACGCGCGGCGAGACGGTCGATGAATACGCCGCAGCAGCGGCGGTGATGCGTGCCAAATGCCGGGCGGTGCGCGCGCCCGAAGGCGCGATGGACATTGTGGGTACCGGTGGCGACGGCAAGGGGACGCTGAACATTTCCACCGCCGCCGCCTTTGTAGTAGCCGGTGCGGGCGTGCCGGTGGCCAAACACGGCAACCGCAACCTGAGTTCCAGATCGGGCGCCGCCGACGCACTCGGGGCCTTGGGCGTCAACGTGATGGTCGGGCCCGAAGTTGTGGAGCGGGCGCTGGCCGAGGCCGGGATCGGCTTCATGATGGCGCCCATGCACCACCCGGCCATGGCCTATGTCGGCCCGGTGCGGGCCGAACTGGGGACGCGGACGATCTTCAATATCCTCGGCCCACTGACCAACCCGGCGGGCGTAAAGCGCCAGCTGACCGGGGCCTTCGCCCGCGATCTGATCCGGCCCATGGCCGAGACGCTGGCCGAGTTGGGCTCCGAGGCGGCGTGGCTGGTCCACGGCGCGGACGGCACCGACGAGGTGTCGATTGCCGGCGTGACGTGGGTGGCCGGGCTGAAAGACCTTGCGATTACCGAATTCGAGGTGTCGCCCGAAGACGCCGGTCTGCCGTTGCATCCGCTCAAAGCCATTCTGGGCGGATCGCCCGAAGACAACGGCAAGGCCTTCGCGGCGCTTTTGGACGGGGCAGCGGGGGCCTACCGCGACGCGGTGCTGCTGAACGCTGCGGCGGCGCTGGTGATCGCAGATCGGTCTGGCGATCTGCGACAAGGCGTTGAAATGGCAGCTGAAAGCATTGACAGCGGTGCCGCCAAAACCTGCATCAAAACGCTGGCCCGGATCACGTCGGAGGCGGCATGACCGACATCCTTGAGCGGATCAAGGCCTACAAGCTCGACGAGGTCGCCGCCTGCAAGGTCGCCCGTCCCCTGGCCGAGGTCGAAAAAACCGCGCGCGCTGCGCCGCCGGTGCGCGGCTTTGCCGAAGCCCTGCGCCGGGCGGCAAAAACCCGGCCCGCGCTGATTGCCGAGATCAAGAAGGCCAGCCCCTCCAAAGGGCTGATCCGCGCCAATTTCGACCCGCCCGCCCACGCGCGGGCCTATGCGGCGGGCGGGGCCGCCTGCCTGTCGGTGCTGACCGATGGCCCAAGCTTTCAGGGCGATGATGCGTTTCTGGTCGCGGCGCGCGCGGCGGTTGGCCTGCCTAGCTTGCGCAAGGATTTCCTTTTTGACCCCTATCAGGTCGCCGAGGCCCGCGCCCTGGGGGCCGATTGCATTCTGATCATTATGGCCAGTGTTTCTGACGCGCAGGCGTCCGAACTGGAGACCGCGGCGTGCGAATGGGGAATGGACGCGCTGATCGAGGTTCACGACGCAGCCGAGCTCGACCGGGCCTTGCGGCTCGGCGCGCCGCTGATCGGGATCAACAACCGCAATCTGCGGAGCTTCGAGACGACGCTACAAATCACCCGCGATCTGGCTCCGCGGGTGCCTGGCGACCGGATCGTGGTCGCGGAATCAGGGATATTCACACCCGAGCATATCGCCGATCTGGCCGCCCATGGCGCGGGGGCGTTTCTGGTCGGCGAAAGCCTGATGCGGCAGTCCGATGTGGCGCAGGCAACCCGGAACTTGCTGGGGCCCGTGGCGCGGGCCGGTGCAGCCTGATGGCCGGGCTCAGCCATTTTGACGCCGAGGGCCGCGCGCGCATGGTCGATGTGTCACCCAAGCTCTCGACCGACCGTATCGCGGTGGCCGAGGGCTGGGTGAAGATGGCCACGGAAACGCTTGATATTATTACCAAAGGCCGCGCCAAAAAGGGCGATGTCATCGGCGTGGCGCGGCTGGCCGGGATCATGGCGGCCAAACGCACCGCCGATCTGATCCCGCTCTGCCATCCAGTGCCGATTGCCAAGGTTGCGGTCGATCTGGTCCCCGACACGCGCCTGCCCGGTCTGCGCATCGAAGCCACCGTCAAGACCACCGGCCAGACCGGGGTCGAGATGGAGGCGCTGACCGCCGTCAGCGTGGCTGCGCTGACAGTCCATGACATGGTCAAGGCGGTCGACAAGGCGATCGAGATCGGTGGTATCCGTGTCATCCTGAAAGACGGCGGAAAATCGGGCCGATACGAGGTGGCGCGCGAGGCCGGGCGATGATTTCAGTGGCCGAGGCGCTCGAGCGGCTCTTTGCCCTGGTCGAGACCTTGCCGTCCGAGATGATCGCGCTGCGCGACGCAGGCGGCCGGGTTCTGCGCGAAGACACAACCGCAAACCGCGATCAACCGCCCTTTGCGGCAAGTGCCATGGATGGTTACGCCGTGCGGTCCGCCGAGGTTCGTCCTGACGCGACGTTTCATGTGATCGGCGAAGCAGCGGCCGGTCGCGCCTTTGCCGGGGCGGTTGGCCCAGGCCAGGCGGTGCGCATATTCACCGGTGCCCCGGTGCCAGGCGGGGCCGACCGGGTGGTGATCCAGGAAGATGTCACGCGGCAGGGCCTGCAGATAACCCTGGGCGAAAAGCTGGACACCAGCCATCACGTCCGGGCGGCGGGCGGCGATTTCAAGCGCGACGACAAAATAACCGCGCCGCGCCGGCTGCGGCCCGCGGATCTGGCGCTCTTGGCGGCGATGAACATCGGCGAAGTCACGGTCGCGCGCCGCCCTGTTGTGGCGCTGCTCGCCACCGGCGACGAATTGGTGATGCCGGGCCAAGACCCGGACCCGGACCAGATTGTTGCCTCGAACGTCATCGGACTGGCCGAGACGCTGCGCCTGGCCGGGGCCGAGGCGCAGGTCCTGCCAATAGCGCGCGACAGGCTGGCGTCGCTGCAAGCGGCGCTGACGCTGGCCGAGGGCGCTGATTTGCTGGTTACGATCGGCGGCGCATCGGTGGGGGATCACGATCTGGTGGCACGGGCGCTGGCCGAGGCCGGCATGGAGCGCGCGTTTTACAAGGTCGCCATGCGCCCCGGAAAACCTCTGATGGCCGGGCGGCTGGGTGCCATGGCAGTGATCGGACTGCCGGGCAACCCGGTTTCGGCCATGGTCTGCGGCGAGGTGTTTCTGCGCCCGGTCATCGACGCAATGCTGGGTCTGGGCGCGCAAGCCCGGGCCAGAGAAACGCGCGCTCTCGCCAGCCCGGTGGCGGCGAACGGCCCGCGCGCGCATTACATGCGCGGCGTTTTCATGGGCGGCGGCGTGGCCCCGCTGGACCGGCAGGACAGTGCCTTGCTCAGCGTTCTGGCGCAGGCCGACCTGCTCATCATCAGACCGGCCGGGGATGATGCACGGGATACGGGCGAAAACGTCGAGTTTATCCGCCTCTGGCCTTGGGGGGCGATGTTATAGTTCCCGTACCCATGGTGATCTGATATGAGCGTTTTATGGACCGCTCGGGACTTGGCTATTCTTGGCTTTCCGCCGAGTGGGCAAAACTCGGGACGTATGCTTTTGCTCCAATGCTACTTTGACGACAGCGGGACTCATGACGCTTCGGAATTTGTTGTTTGGGGCGGTGTGCTTGGTGGCGTTGAGCAGATTGTTGATTTGGATGCCAAATGGCTTCGGCTTCTTTCTGAGCCATTACCAGGGAAGCCAGCGATAAAGAATTTTCATCTCTCTCATTGCGTTATGGGTTTGGGTGATTTTGAGGCTTACAATTTTGAGGCTTACAATCATGCCGAGCGAGACCGAGTGAGGTATTTATTTCGTGAAGCGATACTAGACTCCCGGCTCATGCCTGTGGCTTTCGGCGTCGATGTCCTGGCGTGGGACAAATACATTCAGGGTGATCTACGAGATCATCTTGGTGATGCAGAACGGGGTGCGTATGGGATGTGTTTGAAGGCAGCGTGCGACATTGCAGTCGATCACCAAAAAAAAAGTGGCTATTTTTTTGGATCAAGGACGACAAAGCCACGGCCTTGAATTGATGCGTGGCGGCGCACAAGATTTAATTCCAGAAGGCGCAAAGCTATCAACCTTCGCATTCCCGGCAGTTGAAGACACACCAAGCCTTCAAGCGGCGGATACTTTCGCGAATGAATTTTATCGGTATGGCAAGGCTTGGCTTTCAGACAATGACGTTGTGCCTGAGCCGCACTTTGGCCACTTTCTGGAGCGTGTTGAAAAGGTGCATGGCGCAATAAAGGATGCCGATAGGATCAAGATTTTTGCCCAGAAGATGCGCGTTGAGATGGGTCTGTAATCCGTGCGACCGCCCTCTCAAACCTTTCTTCGCCCTCGGTGGGGATTAGTTCGCCAGCGCCCTCTAACTCGCGGACCTTTCTTAGGAACCGTTCCGATTGCTTTTTCTGGCTTTCCTGCTTTTTCTTCTTCGGCATCAGACACGAGTCGTTTCATAGGTCAGGCGCTTGCCAGTGATACCCATGAGGGCCAGATCGGCGCGCATGGTGTCGCTGATTTCGTTAGCCTGACGGTTGGAATAGCGGAAGTCAAACTCGGCAAGATAGCGGTGCAAATGCTTGCGCTTGCAGTGCTGGTAGGTGCCGCGCATCCCGCGCTTGAAGATCGAAAAGTAACCTTCGATGGTGTTGGTGTGGATTTCCGGGTCAACGCGGCTTACCCATTCCTCTTTGCTGTGATCCACCGATCCGTGCGTGGCGAAGTCTTCGTGCAAGGCTTGATACTGGCGGGCTTCGTCGGTCACAATCCGGGCCTCGCGCGATACGTTGCGCAGGATGATCGGGATCAGGGTGTTCTTGCGCAGGTCTTTGACGACAACGCTTTTCGAACGCCCGGTATCGCGGTCCACCAGTGAAAGAACCTTGTTCATGCCGCCGACGCCCTTGGTGGTGTTGTGCGGTTTGCGCCCGATGAAAGTCTCATCCGCCTCGACAATGCCGCCACCCTGACCGAACGGGGCCAGAGGGCCAGTGCGCATCGCTTCGCGGATACGGTGCGACATGAACCAAGCGGTTTTCAGGGTGACGCCAAGGGTGCGGTGCAACTGGTTGCTGCTGATGCCTTTTTTGCTGGCACAGATCAAGTAGATCGCCTGCAACCAGATGTGCATCGGAACATGGCTGGAGTCAAAGACAGTGCCAACCTTGACGGTGAACGGCTTGCGGCATTTGTAGCACTTGTACGCGCCTATGCGGGTCGATTTGCCGCCCATCTTCGACAAGCGCTTCATCTCGCCACACTTGGGGCAAGTCGGGCCGGTGGGCCAGACGCGGGCCTCGACGTAGGCGTAGGCGGCTTCTTCATTGTGGAAGTGCGAGGCGCTTAGATGGGACATGGTTCAACTCCTTACAGATCATATAGGAATTGATGGTGGGTACGTTAAGTATAACATCGCCTCTTGGGGCCGTTGACACAAAAAGGGAACAGGGCTAGAACATTCGCGAACAAGCGGGGCAAGACATGATCCCGCAGGGCCTTCGGAGGGTGAGCGCATGTTGACCAGGAAACAGCGGCAACTGTTGGAAATCATCCACAGGCGCGTGCAGCGCGACGGGGTGCCGCCGTCGTTTGACGAAATGAAAGACGCGCTGGATCTGCGGTCCAAATCAGGCATTCACCGCCTGATCACGGCGCTCGAGGAACGCGGGTTCATCCGGCGACTGGCGCACCGGGCGCGAGCGATCGAGATCGTGAAGCTGCCCGAGGCGATGGAAAGGTCGGGGTTTTCGCCGCGCGTAATTGAGGGCGAGAAAACCGATCCGCCAGCGGGCGCGATGCCGGTGGATGCGCTGCATGCGATCGAAATTCCGGTGATGGGCCGGATTGCTGCCGGGACACCGATTGAGGCGATCTCCGAGGTCAGCCATTCGGTGGCGGTGCCGGGGCAGATGCTGACCAGCACGGCGCATCACTATGCGCTGGAGGTCAAAGGTGATTCGATGATCGACGCGGGCATCAACGATGGCGATGTCGTGGTGATCCGCGAAGGCCCAACCGCGCAGAACGGTGATATTGTCGTCGCACTTGTCGAGGGGCGCGAGGCAACCCTGAAACGGTTCCGCCGTAAGGGCCACGCGATCGCGCTCGAAGCCGCGAACCCGGCCTACGAGACCCGGGTGCTGCCCGAGGACAAGGTCAAGGTCCAGGGCCGGCTGGTGGGGCTGATCCGCACCTATTGAGAATTCCACAGACGTCTACCGGCGACGGCGCTGGCGCTGGCGCTGATCATGCGCAGTCCGTCGGCGTCCCGGTATAGGGCAACTGCCCCAAGTTTCTTCAGCCGCGCGGCATCGAAAAGCTGGCAATTTTTGATATCCGAAGTTGCGGTGGTGATTACCATCGCCCCGGTCGCGCAGGCATCGGCGATCATCTCGGCCCCCTTCTTGCCGGTCAGATGCACGATGGATGTCGTGGCGAACGCCCCGCCCGCTGCCCCCGCTCACCCGAAAAACCGGCCCGCGACGCCGCCGTCGCCTGCGCGACCTTGTCGCCGTCGTTCTCGAGCCAGCTAAGCGCCACGAAGCCTTCGCCGCGCGGTTTTGACAGCACCCGGCCCTTATCGGTCAGCACCCCGACCGTGCCGCCGGTGCCCGAGATCAGCACGTCGGGCCGGTCGGCCCCAAACCAGAGCGCAAAGCCCGCAACCGCCAGCGCCAGCCCGGCCACCCGCGCGCGGCCACGCCAGAGCAGCAGGTAAAGCGTGCCAAGGGCAATCAGCGGCAGGGTTTCCGTGGGCGGCGTCGGCACATGGCTGAGCGCCCCGTCCAGGCCCGCCACCCAGTTGGCGACGCCAAGGATCCAGGCCACCCCAAGGCGCATGATCGCCAGCCCGATCCAGCCCAGCCCCAGCGGGCTAAGGGCTGCGGCCAGCACCGCCGCCGGCATCACCAAAAGCCCCATCAGCGGCACCGACAGAAGATTGGCCAGCAGGCCGAAATGCGCGATCTGATTGAAATGCGCGGCCGCGATCGGGGCGGTGGCCGCTCCGGCAACCGCCGACGAAACCACCAGCCCCATCACGGGCCGCAACATGCGGGGAACCCGCCCCGGCTGCCAGATCGTCAGCGCCCGGAACGCCGCGACCAGCGCAGTGGTGGCGGCAAAAGACATCTGAAACCCCGGTTCGATCAGCGATTCAGGGCGCAGAACCAGAATGATGACCGCCGCCAGAGCGACCGCGCGCAGGGTCAGCGCGCGCCGGTCAAAGAGGATCGCGCCCAGCATCATGGCAACCGTGACAAAGGCGCGTTCGGTCGCCACCGACCCGCCCGACAGAGTCAGGTAAAATGCCCCGGCGCCAAGCGCGCCAAGGGCCGCGAGTTTCTTGATCGGCACGCGCAGCGCCAGGGGTGGCACCAGCGCCATCAAAAACCGCAGCGCGGCAAAGACAAAGCCGGTCAAAAGCCCCATGTGCAGCCCCGATATCGCCAGCAGATGCGCCAGGTTCGAGGCCCTGAGATCGTCGAGCGCTGCTCGCGATATGCCCGAGCGGTCGCCGGTCACGATGGCCGCGGCAAACCCGCCCGCATCGCCCGGAATTTGCGACCGAACCGCAGCGCTGATGATGAATCGCAGGCGCGAAACCGCCAAAGCAACGCCGCGCGGGTTGGGCGCTGCCAGCCGCAGAACCGGGGTGCGGGTATAGCCGACCGCGCCCAGCCCCTGAAACCAGGCGCGGCGCTGAAAATCAAAGCCACCCGGCTCAACGGGCCCCTGCGGCGGCGACAGATGGGCAGTCAGAATGACCACCGTCCCCACGCCGGGGGGCGCCGCAGCGCCGCGCGTGTGGATCGAGACCCGCACCCGGCCGGGCGTCGTGGCAGGGTCCATATCGTCCAACACCACCCGGTCCAGCGTCATGCGTGGCATGCGTGGCCGGTCGCTGAGCGAGCGGTCCAGGGCGACGACGCGGCCCTGCACGGGGCCGTAGTATCGGGGCACCTCGATTTATTGACATTCTGAGGGCATATTATGCCTGATTTCGGTTCTATCGGCCATCGGCACGCTGGGTTTTAGGTGGTCAGTCTCGATCCTTAATCCGCGCCGGGCATTGGTGGCGCAGATCGCCACAGCATCCTCGTGTTTTCATACCGGGAATGGGTTTAGGCGGTGCAACTGGCCAAGCCGCCGGATGTTGTAGGCAAGGTTCTTCATCCCGATCCTGGCCCTGGCCCGCGCCAGACCGATGGTTCGCACCAGCGTGCCACCCATGTCGTTCGCCTGCGCGCCGAACACATGCTCGACACGGACACGAACCGAGGATTTCGTCCTGTTGCTTTTCATTGCCTGTTCGGTCAGAGGCCTGCCCCGTTTGCCCTTGCGGTGGATGCGGCTTGTCAGTCCTCTCGCCCTGAGCTTCGCCTCGATTTCTTCCGACCGGTAGGCCGCATCTGCCCAGACCCTGGAGGCGGTGTTGCCGCGCATCAGCAACTCGTCCACCACCTGGCTGTCGTGAACGGCAGCGCCCGTGACGTGATAGCGCCGGATCAGTTTGTGCTTACGATCGACATTCACATGGTTCTTGTAGCCATAGTGGCTTTTGCCGTGCTTTTTGGTCCAACGTGCATCAACGTCCTTCTGTGATCGCTTGGCAGGCTTGTTTTCCCAGTCTTCCGGCACCTCGCCACCCTTGATCGCCGCGTTTTCCGCGCGCGTGTTGTGGTTGCGCGGCACCGGCACGATGGACGCGTCCAGTATCTGGCCGCCCCGTGCAATGTAGCCCTGCCGCGCCAGATGTCCGTCAAAGAGTTTGAACAAATCATCCACCTTGCCCGCCTGCGCCAGCGCCTCGCGATACAGCCACACGGTCTTTGCGTCCGGCACCCGGTCACCAAGACCAAGACCCAGAAAACGCATAAACGAAAGCCGGTCCCGGATCTGGTATTCGACCTGATCGTCCGAAAGGTTGTAAAGCGCGCTCAGAACCAGGGTTTTGAACATCAGTACCGCGTCCATCGGCTTGCGCCCCGCGCGTGATTTCCGCTCACTTTCAGGCTTGCGCCAGACCTGCTCCAGAAGCGGGCGGAACTCTTCCCACGGTACAACTGCATTGATCTCGACCAGCGGGTCCTTCTTCGCATCCAGGCTCTCGTAACGATCTGAAAGATCAAAAAAGCCCATCTGTGCCATGACTGCCATCCCTCCGCCGCATCATCCTGCAAATCTACAGCGCGTTCACGCCAGATGCAATTTATAGAGGTGCCCATCGGTATTTCAGGACCGGTCCGGCCACGACATGCGCCCGCGCGCCGGCCAGAACCAGACCGAGCACGGCAAGCGCCACCGCGCCCAGAAGGACCGCCGGGACGGACTTGCTGCGAATTGCCGCAACAAGCGCGCCGCCAGCCAACGCCGCCAGTCCGGCAAGCCTCCAGGGGCCGGGTTCGACCGGCAATTGGAAATAGGACCCGATGCCAAAGCCAAGGCAAAGTGGCACCCACAAAAAGAGCTGCCCGCGCTGGTTGTCGAAACTTTCAGTGATGGGGGTGCGCTGCGCCACTCTTGTTCTCGGTCCAGGCAAACGTTAGACCGCGCAACACTCGCCCGTTCATGGTTTCCAGAAGGTTAACGCGTCCATGTCCCCTGCCGCCGCAGCGCCCCAGTTCGTTACCCGCTTTGCCCCCTCGCCGACGGGGTTTCTGCACATCGGCGGGGCGCGCACGGCTCTTTTCAACTGGCTCTACGCGCGCGGGCGCGGTGGCAGGTTTCTGCTCAGGATCGAAGACACCGACCGGGCGCGGTCGACACCGCAAGCGACGCAGGCGATTCTGGACGGCATGGCCTGGCTGGGGCTCGACTATGACGGCGAGGCAATCAGCCAGTTCGACCGCGCTGGGCGCCATGCCGAGGTTGCGCATTCGATGCTGGACGCGGGTGCGGCTTATAAATGCTTCGCAACACAGGAGGAAATCGCTGCCTTTCGCGAGACTGCGCGGTATGAGGGCCGGTCGACGCTGTTCCAAAGCCCCTGGCGCGAGGCCGACCCGGCCAACCACCCCGATGCGCCATTTGTGATCCGCGTCAAAGCGCCGCGCGAGGGGGACACCGTGATTGACGATCAGGTGCAGGGCCGCGTCGTCATTCGCAACGATCAGCTCGATGACATGATTTGTTTACGATCAGACGGTACGCCCACTTATATGCTGGCCGTTGTTGTCGATGACCACGATATGGGCGTCACCCATGTGATCCGGGGCGATGACCACTTGAATAACGCGGCGCGCCAGATGCTGGTCTATGCGGCCATGGGCTGGCCGGTTCCGGTCTGGGCGCATATTCCGCTGATCCACGGGCCTGACGGCAAGAAGCTGAGCAAACGCCACGGCGCGCTCGGGGTAGGCGATCATGCCGCCATGGGCTATCCGCCCGAGGCCATGCGCAATTATCTGGCGCGTCTGGGGTGGAGCCACGGGAACGATGAACTGTTCACTACCGCCCAGGCGATTGAATGGTTCGGGCTTGACGGCATCGGCAAAGCCCCGGCGCGATTTGACCTCAAAAAGCTTGACCATGTGTCGGGGCACCACATCGCAACGATGGACGACGCCCGGGTTTTGGAGCTTTTGGTCGCTTATTGTGCAGGTGCAGAAAAACATGCGTTGACCGACGCGCAGCTGGCGGCGCTGAGCGGGGCCATGTTCTGCTTGAAGGATAGCGCCAAGACCTTGCCCGAACTGCTTGAAAAAGCACATTTTATTCTAAGCGAGCGCCCTTTGGTCCCAGACCGCAGAGCAGCGGCCGCGCTGGATGATATCTCCCGTGGTATGCTGAAAGAATTGACGCCGCACCTGCAAAATGCTAGCTGGACACGCAACGACCTTGAGGCGGCTGTCGGCGGTTTTGCCGACGCCAACGAGCTGAAACTGGGAAAGATTGCTCAACCTCTGCGCGCGGCGCTTGCCGGACGCATGGTTTCGCCCAGTGTGTTCGACATGATGCTTGTCATCGGGCGCGTCGAAACGCTGGCCCGACTGACCGACGCGACCGAGTGAGATTTCGCTCTTCCCAAAGCGTCACCTGAACCCCGTCCCGGCCCAACCGCGGACCCGATAGGAGGATTTCCATGGCTGACACCAATCGCACGGCGACCCTGACAATCGACGACCAGTCGATAGATCTTCCGGTCATGTCGCCCACGGCGGGGCCGGACGTGATCGACATCCGCAAGCTCTATGGACAGGGCGACGTGTTTACGTATGACCCGGGATTCACCTCGACCGCATCGTGCGAAAGTTCGATCACCTTTATCGACGGCGACAAGGGCGAGCTGTTGCATCGCGGTTATCCGATCGACCAGCTGGCCGCCAAATCGCATTATCTCGAGGTCTGCTATCTGCTGCTTTATGGCGAATTGCCGTCTGCTGATGAGTTGGAAGATTTCGAATCCCGTGTGACCAATCACACGATGATCCACGAACAGATGCATTTCTTTTTCCGCGGTTTCCGGAGGGATGCGCATTCGATGGCCACGATGGTTGGCGTGGTTGGCGCAATGTCGGCATTTTACCACGATTCAACCGATATCAACGACCCGTGGCAGCGCGAGGTGGCGTCGATCAGGCTGATCGCGAAGATGCCGACAATTGCCGCCATGGCTTACAAGTTTTCGATCGGCCAGCCGTTCATCTATCCGCGCAACGAACTGGATTATGCGTCGAACTTCCTGCGCATGTGTTTCGCGGTTCCGGCCGAAGACTATGAGGTCAACCCGATCCTCAGCCGCGCCATGGACCGGATTTTCACGCTGCATGCCGATCACGAACAAAACGCCTCGACCTCGACCGTGCGGCTGGCGTCGTCGTCGGGGGCCAACCCGTTCGCCTGTATCGCCGCCGGTATCGCCTGTCTTTGGGGGCCGGCACACGGCGGCGCCAATCAGGCCTGTCTGGAAATGCTGGAAGAGATCGGTTCGGTTGACCGGATCCCGGAATATATCGATCGCGCCAAGGACAAAAACGACCCCTTCCGCCTGATGGGCTTTGGGCACCGCGTGTACAAGAACTTTGATCCGCGCGCGACGGTTATGAAAGAAAGCGCCGACGAAGTTCTCAACCTTCTGGGCATCGAAAAAAATCCCAAGCTTCAGGTGGCAAAAGCCCTTGAAAAACAGGCCCTGGAAGACCCTTATTTCATAGAAAAGAAGCTGTTTCCGAACGTTGACTTCTATTCCGGCATTATTCTGGAGGCCATGGGTTTCCCGACCTCGATGTTCACCCCGATATTCGCGGTCAGCCGGACCGTGGGCTGGGTCAGCCAGTGGAAGGAAATGCTTGTCGATCCGACCCAGAAAATCGGCCGCCCGCGCCAGCTTTATACCGGTGCCGCGCGGCGCGACTATGTGGATGTTGAAGACCGGTAAGACGGGACCGCCGGTCAGACCGGCTTGGTATTGCGCCCCGGGTCTGGAATTATTGCCGCTGCCAGCGTAGCCTGCAGGCTAGGCACCGCAAGCAATGAGTGTCCACAATTGCAAAGACCCGATGTGAAAATTGAAAAGGAGACAGGGATGAATGAGCTACCCCCCGAAATTCGGACACTGACGTAAGCTGCGATTTGTAGTCTGCTGATCTTCAACACGAAGGAGATCAGAAATGTCGAAACGAAAGCAACATCATCCAGAGTTTAAGGCCAAGGTGGCATTGGAGGCGCTGAAGGGGGAGGCGACGGTTTCAGAGTTGGCGAGCCGGTTTGGCGTGCATCCTACCATGATCCATCAATGGAAACGTGCGTTGCTTGAAGGCGCGTCGGGCGTGTTCGAGCGCGGCAGCAGGAAAGCGGCTGAAGTTGACGAAGAACAGGTTAAAGACTTGCACGCCAAGATAGGGGAGCTGGCCGTCGCCAACGATTTTTTGGCCAGAAAGCTCAAGCCCTGGGCCGGCAAGTGAGGCGGAAGATGATTGAGCCAGGCCTTCCAAACCTGTCTGTTGGCAAACAATGCGCCTTGCTGTCGATCTCACGGTCATCCTTTTACTATGAGCCAAAGGGTGAGACCGCGATGAACCTCGACCTGATGCGCCTGATAGATAAGCAGTTCTTGGAAACGCCGTTTTACGGTGTGCGCCAAATGACGTGGCATCTTCGGAACGAAGGTCATCTGGTGAACGAGAAGCGCATCCGACGGCTCATGCGGTTGATGGGCCTCATGCCGATCTACCAGAGGCCCAACACCAGCAAGGCCGCGAAGGGCCACAAGATTTACCCCTATCTGCTACGTGGGCTTCGTGTGACCCGCCCCAATCAGGTCTGGTGTTCTGATATCACCTATCTGCCAATGCGACGCGGCTTCCTGTATCTCCTGGCCATCATGGACTGGCACACGCGCAAAGTGCTGGCGTGGCGCATCTCGAACACGCTGGAAGCGGACTTCTGCGTCGAGGCGTTGAACGAGGCAATCCACAAGTTTGGCCCGCCCCAGATCATGAACACTGACCAAGGCAGTCAGTTCACATCCTTTGTCTGGACGGGCCAACTGAAGCGGACAGGCGTGCATATCTCGATGGACGGCAAGGGCCGGTTCCTCGACAATATTTTTGTGGAACGGCTGTGGCGCTCGCTGAAATACGAGTGCGTCTATCTGCACGCCTGGGAGACTGGATCGGAGGCCAAGGCCGGCGTCGGCAAATGGATGGAGTTCTACAATCAGAAGCGGCCGCATTCCGCACTTGGCGGCCAGCCTCCAGCCGTGGTCTATTGGCAGAGAAATAAAACAACGCAACCCGATCAGCAGGAGCAAAAAGTAGCTTAGATTGCGCCAAATACTGTCCAACGGTTGGGGAGTAGCTCAGTCCTCGCCGAGTTTTCGCGATCGACTACAAGTATATCGGACACCCCGACAAGCTATTTGATCGCCAGAGGCCACTTTCGATTATTGCCACCGGGGTTAATGTTGAACCCCACGTCAAAGTTAAGACCCTCCTCAAGAGAGCGAAGGTGCTTGGTAACTTTCAAACCGCACCGCTGCCCAGCGAGATTTATCGAGCCGCATGTGGAATTCGGTGTTTTTTTGGAAAAGTGGTGTCGCGGCTCATATTCCATTGGTTCGTTTACAGAACGAAGCGAATAGTGGGTGTTCGAAGGGCGTATTACGACGCGTTCATGAACCTGCTTGCAGGCTCGCTAGATATTGGTGACTTGAGTAAACCTAGGAATGCCTACTATGCCGATGCAATTTCGCGTATTTGATGCGTTCCTGACCCCCAACTCACCACCCACCACCCACAACCCCCTTTCCCAAACAAAACCAACAACTTAACATACTGCTCAACCTTGAGCACCCTATCCTGACGGCCACCAAAGCCTCCCCCGACCCGCCTGGGCTCCGGCCTGCCCCCCATTTCTGCCTTGAATACCCCCCGCATTGCCCGCATACCCGCGCCAGTCAAAAACAGGAGATCCCTTGGCCAAGGAAGAACCGCTCGAATTCCCCGGTGTCGTCGTCGAGCTCCTGCCGAACGCGACGTTTCGGGTCGAGCTGGAAAACGGCCACGAGATCGTCGCGACCATGGCGGGAAAGATGCGCAAGAACCGGATCAGGGTGCTGACCGGCGACAAGGTTCAGGTCGCGATGACCCCCTACGACCTGACCAAGGGCCGCATCAATTACCGCTTCAAGTAAGCGGCGCCCCATGCGCCTGATCCTCGGCTCGGCCAGCCCCCGGCGGCTGGAGCTTCTGTCCCAGATCGGGGTAATCCCCGACGCCATCCGCCCCGCCGAAATCGACGAAGACCCTAGGCCGGGCGAGCTGCCGCGCGCCTATTGCTGCCGGATCGCCCGCCAAAAAGTCGCGGCGGTAATGGCCGGGCCGGATGATCTGATCCTCGCCGCCGACACCACCGTCGCCCTCGGCCGCCGCATCCTCGGCAAACCACGCGATGCCGGCGAGGCGGCCGAGTTTCTGATCCGCCTGTCAGGCCGCCGCCACCGGGTGATCACCGCGATTGCCCTGCGCTTGGGCGACCGGGTCTGGCACCGCGACGTGGTCACCCAAGTCAGGATGAAGCGCCTGTCCGACGAAGACCTGAACGCCTATCTGGCCACCGGTGACTGGCGCGGCAGGGCCGGAGCCTATGCCATTCAGGGCCCGGCCAGCGCCCTGATCCCCTGGATTTCCGGGTCGTTCAGCGCCGTCGTCGGCCTGCCCCTGGCCGAGACCGCGGCGCTGTTGCGCGCGTCGGGATACCAGTGGGGCGACCCATGAAGGGCCGGGTGATCGCGCTGGGGCAGACCGGCGGTCGCGTGGCGGCGGCGTTAATAATCGACGGAGTGGTCGAAGACCTGCTGATCGACCCGGCGGGCGGTGCCGCCGCCCCGGCCCCCGGCACGATCTATCGCGCGGTCGCTGGTCGTCCGGTCAAGGGCCAGGGCGGGATGTTCCTGCGCCTGCCCGAAGGCACCGCCTTTTTGCGCGGCGCGCGCGCGTCCGGCGAAGGCCAATCGCTGCTGGTTCAGGTCACAACCGTGCCCGAGCCGGGCAAGGCGGTTCCGGTCACTGATCGTGTGCTTTTCAAAGGCCGCGCGGCGATCATCACGCCGCATGCGCCGGGGCTGAATATCTCGCGCCGCATTCGCGACGATGACAACCGGCTGCGGCTTCATGACATTGCGACGCAAGCTTTGGGGTCGCATGACTGGGGCGTAATCCTGCGCTCGGCCGCGGCTGATCTTGGCGACGGTGAGGTCGCCGTTGAACTGGCCGAATTGGTCAAACTGGCCGCGCGGGTGATGGGCGACCTGGGGTCAGAACCCGAGTTGCTGGTTGATGGTGTGGGCGCCCATGCGCTGGCCTGGCGCGAGTGGTCGGTGCCTACGCCCGATGCCATCGAAGACGACACCGGCGCGTTCGAGGCCCTGGGGGTGCATGATGCGATCGCCTCGGCGCGCGGTCCGCGCGTCGATCTGGGCGCGGCCTTCATGTTTGTCCAGGCCACCCGCGCTCTGGTGGCGATCGACGTCAACACCGGCGCCGATCATTCGCCGGCCGCGGCGCTGAAGGCCAATCTGGCCGCGGCCCGCGCCCTGCCGCGGGCGCTGCGGCTGCGCGGGTTGGGCGGCCAGATCACCATAGACTTTGCACCCTTGCCCAAACGCGACCGCCGCCAGATCGAGGCCGCCCTGCGCCGCGCCTTTCGCGCCGATCCGGTCGAGACCGCACTGGTCGGATGGACGCCGCTGGGGCATTTTGAACTGCAACGCAAACGCGAGCGTTTCCCGATCTGACGGCTGCCCCACGACCTGCCCGATCTGCGCCAAGGCCACCGACCGCCGCTATCGCCCCAACGCTTCGCGGCGCTGCGCCGACATTGATCTTGGCCGTTGGCGGGACGAAAGTTATCGCGGACCGGTCGTCGAGGAAGAGCCCGAAATAGGCCCCGGCGGGCCGGTCCCGGACCGGGCCGGTAACCGGCACCAGTGCCCCGGTTTTTCACTGGACAGCCGCCCACCCCTCCCCTAGAACACCGCGACCCGAGCGTCTTGCCGCTCACCCGTGCCCGGGTAGCTCAGGGGTAGAGCAGTGGACTGAAAATCCTCGTGTCGGTGGTTCGATTCCGCCCCCGGGCACCATGTCTGACGTCAGCGCCTTTGGGACAGATATGAGGGTTTAGCATCAGGAGGATTTCTGGTTCATCGCAACCGTCAAGGAGTGAAGATGAACAAGCAATCCGGAACCAGCAAAGCCTCGGCTGACAGGCTGGTCAAAACCATCCGCCGCAAGACCCGGCAAACGTATTCAGCCGAGGAGAAGATCCGCATTGTTTTGGCGGGTCTTCGGGGCGAGGAAAGCATCTCAGCACTGTGTCGCCGCGAGGGCATCTCAGAGAGTCTGTATTACAGCTGGTCCAAGGAGTTCCCCGAAGCAGGGAAACGCCGTCTGTCCGGCGATACGGCGCGTCAGGCGACGTCACCCGAGGTGAAGGAGCTACGTTCTGAGGCCTTGGCATTGAAAGAATGTGTGGCCGACCTGATCCTGGAAAACCGTCTGCTCAAAAAAAGCATGACAGGGGATGGGGGATACGAGGAATGAGGTATCCAGCGTCAGAGAAGTTGGAAATCATCCGCACCGTTGAGGGGTCCCATCTGCCTGCGAAGCAAACCTTGGATATGCTGGGCATTCCGCGCACCACATTCTACCGATGGTATGACCGCTATGTCGAAGGCGGCTTTGACGCCCTGGCGGATCGCTCACCCTGCCCAAAGTCGGTCTGGAACCGCATTCCCCAAGATCGGCGAGACGATCTGATTGAATTTGCACTGGAGCACGAGGCGCTGACGACCCGGGAACTGGCGGTAAAGTATACCGATGAGAAGCAGTATTTTATCTCTGAATCATCGGTTTACCGCTTTCTGAAGGAAGCTGATCTGATCACCGCGCCCGACTATGTTGTGATCAAAGCTGCCGACGAGTTCACGGACAAAACCACCGCTATCAACCAGATGTGGCAAACCGACTTCACCTACTTCAGGATCATTGGCTGGGGTTGGTATTATCTCAGCACGATCCTGGACGATTACAGCCGCTACATCATCGCCTGGAAGCTCTGCACAAACATGCGGGCCGAGGACGTGGCGGCGACGATTGAGCTGGCCCTGGCGGCGTCAGGTTGTGATCAGGCGGTTGTGAGACACAAGCCCCGTCTGCTGAGCGATAACGGCTCTTGCTACATCTCTGGCGACCTGGCCGAATGGCTCGAGGATCGACAGATGGACCACGTTCGCGGTGCGCCGTTCCATCCGCAAACCCAGGGGAAGATCGAGCGCTGGCATCAGACGATGAAGAACCGGGTTTTGCTGGAAAACTACTATCTGCCCGGCGATCTTAAACGCCAGATCGGGGCCTTCGTCGATTACTACAACAACCAGCGCTACCACGAGAGCCTGAACAACGTCACACCCGCCGACGTCTACTTCGGGCGCGGCAAGGCCATCATCAGAGAAAGGGAAAAGATCAAGAAACTGACAATCCGACAACGCCGCTTGCAACATCAAAAACTCGCGGCATAATCAATCACACAAACGAACCAGAGCCTCCAAAACTCAAACCGCTCTGATGTCCCATTTTATATGACGACGGACACCTATTCGGTTCAAGAGATTGCCGAACTTCTGGGTGTTCATCCAAACACAATTCGCCGCTGGTTCCGCAAAGGGCTAAAACCACTGGATGATAAGAGACCTGTGTTAGTCCACGGCAAGGAATTGCGCCGTTTCCTTACCGCTCGCAACGTCCGCCGGAAGCAGAAGTGCGCCCCGTCCGAGATGCCCTGCTTTCGGTGTAGTGCACCCCGTGTACCCATTTGGGGTTCAGTGGTCATTGTACGACGCAACGAAAAAACCGTCACATTGCGTGGCGACTGTTCCGCGTGCGGTTGCGGAATGTGGTTAGCACGTAGTGTCTCGAAACTGCGTTTCTACGCCGAAACTCTCGGTCCCATCAAGAAGGACTCTCCACACATTAGCAGTACGGGGCTTTCCGCTCTTGGATGGTGTGAAAACGGAGGATGACGAACATGATAAACTGCAACCCACAAAATGAGCGCATCAAGCGAGATTATGTCGAGTTTTTACGTCAAGCCGACAAGAAGTCAGAGGCGACTGTGCGCGGTGTCGAGAAATCAATTCTCCGCTTCGAACAGCACACAGGATTTACGGACTTCAAATGCTTTAGCAAAGCGCAGGCCATATCGTTTCGTGCCGCCCTTGCCAAACCTGAGACGAAGGACAAGCCGCTCAGCCCCGCGACAATTCACTCGACGCTGACCGCATTGCAGCGGTTCTTGCGCTATCTGGCCTGCCAGCCAGGCATGAAGTCGAAGATAAAGGTGACGGACATTGAGTATCTGAACCTTTCAGACAAGGAAGTGCGCGCTGCCACTTCCGCGCCTTCCAAGCCCTTTCCGACGCTGGAACAACTGCGTCACACATTGGCAACAATGCCCGCTGGCACTGAGATAGAATGTCGGGACAGGGCGCTTTTCGCCCTACTTATGATGACAGGCATTCGGGATAACGCTGCTGCATCTTTGCGCATTCGGCACGTCGATTTGGACAGAATGCTAATTATTCAGGACCCGACTACCGTCCGGACGAAAAATAGCAAGCTGATCGAATCCGTCCTCTTGCCACTCGGCCAAGATGTAGAAAGGGCATTTCTGGATTGGGTTGCCTATATTCGCACTGACCTTCTCTATGGGGCAGACGATCCTGTTTTTCCTCAGACAGCCTCCCGAATTGATCCGGTTCGCGGGCCATTGAGCGATGGATTGAAACCGGTTTGTTGGTCCAATTCTTCGCCAATTCGGACTATCTTTCGGCGTGCGTTTGTGGCGGCAGACTTGCCCTACTTCAGTCCTCACCGGGTGCGCTGCAGCATCGTCGATCTTGCCTACCGCTGGTGCAAGACGCCAGAAGAATTCAAAGCGTTCAACCAGAATTTGGGGCACTCGAATGTCGCTACAACTCTCCCGAGCTACGGCACCATTTCGCTCACGAGGCAGCGGGAATTGATCCGAAATGCTGGAAAAGCCGAGGATAAGGATGCAAAGCTGGATCGGCTGCTAGAACATCTTGAAAGGCAAATTCAACATTCTCGGGAAAGCTAGCCCAAATCAATCCGAACGTCCTTCGGTAGGATAAATGCAATTTGAAACCGTATTCCGCAGGCCAGGCGGGATGATCTGATCGAGTTCGCGCTGGAACATGAGGCGCTGACGACCCGGGAACTGGCGGTCAAATATACCGACGAGAAGCGGTATTTTATCTCTGAATCATCGGCTTACCGCTTTCTGAAGGAAGCTGATCTGATCACCGCGCCCGACTATGTTGTGATCAAAGCTGCCGACGAGTTCACGGACAAAACCACCGCTATCAACCAGATGTGGCAAACCGACTTCACCTACTTCAGGATCATTGGCTGGGGTTGGTATTATCTCAGCACGATCCTGGACGATTACAGCCGCTACATCATCGCCTGGAAGCTCTGCACAAACATGCGGGCCGAGGACGTGGCGGCGACGATTGAGCTGGCCCTGGCGGCGTCAGGTTGTGATCAGGCGGTTGTGAGACACAAGCCCCGTCTGCTGAGCGATAACGGCTCTTGCTACATCTCTGGCGACCTGGCCGAATGGCTCGAGGATCGACAGATGGACCATGTTCGCGGTGCGCCGTTCCATCCGCAAACCCAGGGGAAGATCGAGCGCTGGCATCAGACGATGAAGAACCGGGTTTTGCTGGAAAACTACTATCTGCCCGGCGATCTTAAACGCCAGATCGGGGCCTTCGTCGATTACTACAACAACCAGCGCTACCACGAGAGCCTGAACAACGTCACACCCGCCGACGTCTATTTTGGGCGCGGCAAGGCCATCATCAGACAAAGGTGCGCATTCCGGGGTTATCCGGTCACCGCTTCCGATTTTATCCGGTCAGGCATTCCAATCATATCCGGTCAGTGATTCCGGGGCATCCGGTCACTTGATTTCGGCCTTTGATTTACGCTGCTGAGCAATCCTTAAACAGGGTAGTTTTGCGTTCTTTTGAGAGCGTGAGGCCCCATGAAGAGATTGTCGATGCGAAAGATCAGAGATGCACTGAGGCTTCAGGCGGGGGGATTATCGACCCGTAAGATTGCAGCGAGTCTGGGTTTGGGGCAATCCACCGCCAGCGAGTATCTGGGGCGCGCCCGCGCGGCGGGATTGGGTTGGCCTCGACGGCGGCGTTTTCCAGTGCGCTTGTGGAAACTGGTGGTTTTGAGGTTAATAGGGCAATTGTTTAGGGGATTTGGATGGAGTGGTTGGTAGCGTTGGAGGCTTCAATTGGGGAAGTCGTCGCTTTTGTCGCAGGAGGTCTCGCTATTGTCGGTGTTGTCCTTGCGGCAATTTACAAACCCTTTCGCTGGATGAAACCGAAAAAGCCCGAAAAAGTCAAAATAGCCAATCCCGAAGCACTTGCCGCACTCATCCAGACCCCAGCGGCCCCGGCAGAGCCAATCGTCACCCTAACATTGGACCAACTTGATGCAAGATTGGATGCCCGCGAAGCTAGGGTTCGCGCTAGATTGGAACATGCCGACGCCAAAGATCGCGCAGTCCTGCAATCCCAACTTGATGAATTGACACGTCAAAAGGCCGACATCGACCAATCGCTTGAAGCCGAACGTGCCCGCATCGCCTATCTCGAGGCCCGCCTGACACGCGAGGGCAACGACCTCGACGCCGACAAACTCGACGCCGCTCGCGCCGCATTGGAAACCGGCGACTATTCCGCCGCCGATGACCTGTTTGCTGAAATCGAAGCCCGCGCTGCAATCGCCGTCCAGTCCGCCGCCCGCGCCGCCTTTGCCCGGGGCCAGATTGCCGAGGCCGAGGTCCGCTGGGCCGACGCCGCGACCCACTACGCCCGCGTGGCGGGCCATGAACCGACATTGGACAACCTGTTCAAGGCGCGCGAATTTGCCCACAGGTCCGGCGATTATGCCGCTGCCCTTGGTTTTGGCAAAGCCGCGTTGAAACTGACCAGAGATGGCGAAGATCAGAATGCACTTGGCAAAGCCCTGAATGACCACGCGGCGCTGCTAAAAGCCACCGGTCGTTATGACGCAGCAGAGCCGCTGTTTCGACAGGCCATGCAGATCACCGGGGCGGCGCTGGGCAAAGACCACCCCACCTATGCCGCCAGCCTCAACAACCTCGCCGGGCTGCTTCGCGCCACTGGTCGTTATGACGAGGCAGAACCGCTCTATCGCGAGGCCATGCAGATCAGCGGGGCGGCGCTGGGCAAGGACCACCCAACCTATGCCGCCAGCCTCAACAACCTCGCCGGGCTGCTTGAAGCCACCGGTCGTTATGACGAGGCAGAACCGCTCTATCGCGAGGCCATGCAGATCACCGGGACGGCACTGGGCAAAGACCACCCAACCTATGCCGCCAACCTCAACAACCTCGCCGGGCTGCTTGAAGCCACCGGTCGTTATGACGAGGCAGAACCGCTCTATCGCGAGGCCATGCAGATCACCGGGACGGCGCTGGGCAAAGACCATCCCACCTATGCCGCCAGCCTCAACAACCTCGCCGGGCTGCTTGAAGCCACTGGTCGTTATGACGCAGCAGAGCCACTCATGCGCGAGGCCATGCAGATCACCGGGGCGGCGCTAGGCAAAGACCACCCCGACTATGCCACCCGCCTCAACAACCTGGCAGTCTTGTTTGCACACCAAGGGCGGTGGGCCGACGCGTTGCCGATGGCAGAAAAGGCCTTGGCAATTTGGCAGGCGGCACTGGGCGATCAGCACCCGGATGTCGAAAACGCGCGCCAGTCACTGGCAGCAATGCGGGCGGCAGCCGAAAAATGAGGCTGCCTGAAAACAGTCCGGGTGACAGGATTTGCGCCAACACTGGCTTAAGTCAGCACCGCTGACCTGAAATCCACCCAAATCCCTCTTTAAACTCGCATTCCCCAAGTAGAAGGCCATCTTCTGTATGCTTCAACCAATTTGGGCCATGATCAAGCCTTTCGGTTTCGCTGTGCTGTGGATTTGGCATCCTAGCGAGGTTTCTGCCCTCAGCGGCTGGTTTGACGCAGCTTTCAGCCTGATCAACAGCGGTTGGAACAAACCAGCCGAGCCGCTTTTCTTCAGGTTTTGCCGCTGACACCGTCATGTTGGAACCGGTGGCGCGCGTAACCTCGCAGAGAAGGTGCACAATGGCTTCTATATGCCAATTGTGAAGATACTCCTGCCCGGGATTCAGGGTCAGGAAGACCTTTTCGACGAAAACGAGTAGATCCTGACGTAGGACGGCATTCACTTCAGATATCGCGTTCATCATCCCCCTCCTCGTTGGTTGAGGAGCCCCGCGCAAGCTGACGCCGGACGTAATTATCCAAGATGTTCAGGTCCTCCTCGGCTGCCGGCAGATCGGTGTCTGCCGGCTCAGCGGAAGCCGGGAAGTAGCGGTTGATCTGCCGCATGAGTTCGGTGATGGCCTTCTTGTCCCCAGAGAGGGCCATGTTGATCAGGAGCTTTGTCAGGCCTCGCATGACCGTCGCCTTGACCTTCTTGTCACCGATCTTCATCACGATCTCGTTAGCCAGTTCGTCCCGCAGCACTGAGGCGAACTTGTCCTGTTCGGCGCGGCGCCCGGTGGGATTGCCCGATTGACCTTTCTGGAACTGCCCGTGCTTTGGGGGACGGCCGTAACCCACATCATATTCGTCAGCCATCCGTGAACGTCTTTTCCGGGGCGGGGAGCAGTTTGATGGCCCGCCGTGAAGCTACCGGTGTAAAGGTCTCTCCGGTCGCTGCGTGGACGACTTCGCGACCGGTCAGCGCCATCAAGCGGCGCAATGCAAGATCGACGTAGACCGGCTCAATCTCCACACCAAGTCAGTTCCGGTGCGATGTTTCCGCCGCAATGAGCGTCGTGCCTGAGCCGAGGAAACAGTCGAGAACGACGTCGCCCGGCACTTAAACATCGAGGATGGTGCTGGCAGACTAATTCGAACCAGTCTCGGCTTGGACAGTGAAGCTGTCCCTTATTCAGCGCCAAGACCGCGCCACTCAGCAAGAGCGGCGCTGCGGTTTGCCTTGAAGATGTCCCGGCTAGAGAGGCTTCGTTCCCGATTGAAATGATTGCAGATGGAGGCGTGGACGGCGGCGAATTTCTGCAAACTTCGCATACGCCGAAACCGAAGCATCACCCGCTCCCGTCTTCGAAACGGCAGGTGTGAATTCTCCGCCCTGTTGTTCAGCCAGCGGCCGGTCTCTTGCTGATTTTCAGCGCCAATCTCCTTCAGAGCGGCGCCGTACGAGCGAAGCCGATCCGTGACAATCACCCCGGGCCGACCATGCTTTCGCATTGCTTTTCTTAGGAATTTCAACGCGGACTTCTTATCCCGTCTCTTAGTGACGAAGCTTTCCAGGACCTCACCTTCGTGATCCACAGCCCTCCACAGATAGAACCTCTCGCCGTTGATCTTCACGAACATCTCGTCCAGATGCCATCGCCATTGGCTCGATCGCATACCCTCGATCCGCCTTTTCCGTATTTCAGATGCGAACATCGGGCCAAACCGATGCCACCAAAACCGAACTGTCTCGTGGCTGACGTCGATGCCGCGCTCGTGCAGCAGGTCCTCGACATTCCGCAATGACAACGGAAACCGGACATACAACATCACCGCCAGGCGGATGATCTCGGGACTGGTTTTGAAGTACCTAAATGGGGAGCGCTTGGTCATGGCGGGACGCTATGATACCTCCCTGCCCGTCTCAAGCCGGTTTAGTCTGACAGTGCCATATCCAGTGTTATCCAACTCGGCCTGCCGGATTGGAGCGTAATGCCCACCAGAAGCATCAAGATCGGCATGCAATAAGCCAATTCGCGGAATCGCGGGCGAAACCGGTTCAAGCGGTTCGGCCAGAAGCTGCGCCAGCGGGCTTTGACGAACGAACCGCTCGCCAAAAGACCAGCCAACTATTTCGGTGACGGGTTGCTGGCCTCGTGTAACCGTTCGCGATTGCCATTGCCCCCCACCGCACAACAGCTCGAAGCCGTCGATCAATGCGGCTAGCCGCGGCAACGCCTCTACATCGTGGTTTCCGGAAACCGCGATGACTTGGATTCCCGCATCCAGCCGCCGCCGGACATTGTGCTCAAGCGGCACAATAGCTTCGAACCGGGCATTGGTGCTCTCAACCACATCCCCGGCGAACAGCACGGCATCGACCTTTCGCTCTATTGCGAAATCAATTGATGCCGTCAGGGCTGTTGCCGGTGTCAGATCCCCGGGTTCGATACCCCAGGATGAAATTTCGTCGGGCAACCCCGAACAGCGCGTGCCGAGGTGGATATCACCAATCGCCAGAATGACGGCGCTGTCGGCCGACTCCGATTTGTCCGATATACTTAACATCCAAGTAAATAAACATGAGTGACACCAATCTCCAAGACATTGTCACGTTCAGAGGCGACGTTGTCGCCGTCTCTAATTTCAGGGCCTTGGCTCGCGAATGACGTCGACGCTTTGACTGACCTGTTCATCCTACGGGGCGTCCCTGCATATATTCGATCGGACAACGGCCCTGAGTTCATCGCAGAGGTGGTCCGCAACTGGATCGCCGCCGTTGGCGCCAGGACAGCCTACATCGAACCTGGATCACCCTGGGAGAACGGTTTTTGCGAAAGCTTCAATGCTCGCTTCAGGGACGAGCTGCTAAACGGGGAAGTCTTTTACACACTCAAAGAGGCTCAAATCGTCATCAAACAATGGAGGAAACATTACAACACAGTCAGACCACACAGTGCATTGGGCTACCGCCCACCGGCTCCGGAAACCATCATCTCGATGGAGCAAACGCCGATTATGCACTAACATTCAAACTGGACCACTCAATGGGGGCCGACCACGTTCAGCCGCGATCAAGCTGGTGCCCGAACCAAGGAAAGTATCAAGAACTAGTTCGCCGCGACGTGTCACGTCCTGGATTGCATCGGCGACCAGTCTCGTCGGCTTCACTGTGGGATGAAGTTCGAGATCATCACGCCGGCTCCCGGCCATGGAATTGACCGACGCATAATCCCAGACGTTGGTGCGGTTTCTCCCGTGCTGGCCAAGTTCAACGTTGTTCAGATGTGGCGCGTCACCGACTTTATAGACAAAAATCAGTTCCTGCTTGGACCGATAAAGCGAGCCCATGCCGGCGTTCGACTTGTTCCAAACGCAGAGATTGAGGCGCTCACCATAGATGCGCTCGTCGCCCACAATCCGATTTCGAACCTTAAGCTCGGATCGGGCATGATGCCGTTCCGCGCGCTCAGAGACGCCGGGGTGCCGATCTGTCTTGGCACCGACGAGGCGGCCTGTGACGACACGGAGCCTAGGTCCGCCCTGCTCCGCCACCGCCTGCGGCGACCTCAGCGATCTTGCCGGCGGTGGTCAGCCAGATCTCGTCCCGAAGTTCGGACAGCCGCGCAATGACGGCGCGAAAATGATGCAGCCGGTGGGCCTGCCCGATGATGTGAGGGTGGAGAGCGATGGGCGCCACGAGCGCTCCGGTCTCTGCCTAGCGCAGCATCTCGTCGATCTGGGCGAGACAGAGGTCGCGGAACTCAGCTGCACCCGCACGGCGCACGGCGATTGCGTTGGCGTCGTTGGCCTCCTGAGAATATGGAACGGACATGATCGGTCCGGCGCGCGTCGCTTTCGGAAATGGCCGGTCATCCGCGCCCCAGTCGAGAAGGTAGCTGTAGCCCGCTTCGGCCAGAAGATCGGGCGTCGCCAGCGTCTCGGCGATCCAGGGACTGAGCCAGCCCTCAGGCGAGCGGCCCTCCCGCAGGTTGAACTCGTTCGTGGCCTCGGCGATGAGCGCGCGTTCCTCGGCCTCGGACAGCCCCGCCTGGCTTTCGCCGTTCGTCCTGCCATGCGCGGCGATCTCGGCGCCGCTTTCGCGCCATGCCTCGACGAGCCCCGGTGCGGCGGCGTAAAGGCGGCTGTTGACGAGGGCGGTCGCGGGGATGCCGAACTCCTGCATGGCGTAGTGGAGCCGCCACGCGCCGACCCGGTTGCCCCAGTCGAGCCAGCAATAGTTGATGAGATCCGGGCGCGCGGGATTGGGAACGATCTCGCCCAGACGCGCGGCATCGAAGTCGTAAATTTCGAGATTAACCGCCACGTAGACGGCAAGCCCGCGCCCTTCAGGCCAGCGATAGGCGACGGGCTCAGTGACCGGGCGGTAGTCGTAGCGCCTGTGGCCACCGCCTACCGACGTCGGCCTCACTCGTTGACCCAATCGCTCCCGATGCTCATCGACACAACTACAAGCGCGGCGATCGCCAGCACGATCTGGAGGCCAGTGACCGCGGCAACGAGGGGCGTACTCGTGTACTGCACGAGGGCGAGAAGCTCGATGGGCAGCGGACGGTCGCGGAAGCTGTGGGTGAAGATCGCCACCGAGAGATTGTCGAAGCCCTCGACGAAGGTGAAGACAGCACCGGCGAGGATCGCGGGCATAAGGAGAGGGAAGGTCACCGTGCGCAGGCTCTGGAACGGGGTCGCGCGGAGATTCGCCGCCGCCTCTTCCAGCGCGGGGTCGAGGCGCAAGAGCCGACTTTGCACCGTGCGCACCATCACCGCCAGTATGAACGCTGTTATCGAGATCGACTGTAGCCAGATCGACGGCGAGACCCCGACGAGCGCGCCCGCGAAGAGGACCGCGACGCCGAGGACGATGCCCGGCACCATGTGCGGCACCAGCACGAAGACCGAGAGCGCGGTCGTCCCGCGGAAGCGGCCCCGAACACAGGCGAGTGCGGTAGGCACGCCGAGGACAATACAGAGGATTGTGACCGCCAGTCCGACCTTGAGACTGGTCCACATCGCCTCGACCAGCTCGCTCTTCTCGAAGACCCCGGCGTACCAGCGCAGCGTGAAGCCCTCGGGCGGGAAACTTACGTAGGCGCGGGTGTCGAAGGAAATGATCAGCACGATGATCGAAGGTGCCACGAGCAGAACGAGCGAGAAGACCGCCACGACGAGGATAAGGCCGATTCCCAGCATATCGGCGAAAGAGGTGTGTCGAAGCGCTCTCATACGTCGCGTTCCCTGGTCCAGCGGGCGAAGTGGTTGGTCACAAGCGCGATGGACACCAGCACTGCAAGGCAGGTCACCATCAGAATGAGCGAAGTCACCGATCCCTTGCTCCATTCGAGCGAGAAGACCACCTGCTCGTAGATCATGGTCGCGGCGTTTAGATAATTCCCGCCGCCGAGAATCTGGGGAACGACGAAGGTCGTGTAGCTCAACGTAAATACGAGTGCCGAGCCGGTCCCGATGCCCGGCACGCTGAGCGGCAGGATCACTGTACTCAGGGTTCCAAGCCGCGAGGCGCCGAGGTTCTGCGAGGCTTCGATGAGGCTGCCGTCGTGCCGGCTCATCACCGCGATCAGCGGCAGGATCATCACCGGAAGATGGATTTGCACCATCCCGATCAGTACTGCCCAGTGTGTATTCATGATGCGGAGCGGCTGGTCGATGAGGCCGATATTGATCAGTGTCGAGTTCAGCACGCCGCGCCCACCGAGGATCACGAGCCAGGCATAAGTGCGCACGATCCCGCTCGTCAGAAGCGGCGCGATCGTCAAGACGAGGATTAGTCGCTTGGTCCAGCGGCCGCCAACAAGGAAGAGGTAGGCAACTGGGTAACCGAAGAGAAAACAGAGCGCCGTGGTGCTGAGCGCAAGGCTGAGCGAGCGCTTGAAAGTGATCCAGTAGAGGGAATCGGTCAGCGCTGCAGTGAGATAATCCAGCGAAAAGGTCCGCGAGACAATCGCGCCGCGCGAAACCACGATGTCCGAGAACCCGAGTGAGAGAAGAATCACGAACGGGATGACGGCCACGACCGTCAGGACGAGGATCGCCGGCACTGCAGGCCAGATGCCTCTGCCGGAGAGGAGCTTGTCAAGCACAAGCTCTCCGAGGCCGGGCCGCGCTGCGGCCGAGCGAAGGGCCGCGACGGCCATCAGTCAGGATAGACCGCGCAGAGCGCGGGATCGATCACGGAGAGGGTCACAGTGGCGCGATCCTCAAGCGGACGGGCTATCTCCTGACGCATTGCGGCGACCTTCACCGTCGTGCCGTCGGCGGTCGCTATGTGGTATTCGATGAGAGCGCCTACGTTTCGGTGAAAAGCGACGGTGCCCTGCCAGGGGCCAGCCCCTGCTTCTGCGAGACGCAAGTTGTGGGGCCGGGCCATCACCTGCACTGCGCCGTCGAGCTCAGTCCTGAGCGTTTGGCCATCAGGCAGTGTGACCTGGCCGGCCTCTGCCCTCGCCTTCCAGAAATTGGACGTGCCGATGAAATCGGCGACGTAGGCCGTCGACGGCCAGTCGAAGATCTCGTCGGGCGCCGCCGCCTGTTCGATCCGGCCAGCGCGCATCACCGCGATCCGGTCGCTCATCGTCAGCGCCTCTTCCTGGTCGTGTGTTACGAAGATGGACGTAAGGCCGAGCCGCTTGATCAGTTGCCGAAGCTCGACCTGCATCGTTCCTCGGAGTTTGGCGTCGAGTGCGTTAAACGGCTCGTCGAGAAGCAATACGCGCGGCTCCATCACGAGTACCCGCGCGATGGCGACGCGCTGCTGCTGGCCGCCCGAAAGCTGGGCGGGATAGCGATCCTCGAACCCTGTCAGCGACACCGTTTCAAGAGCTTTGGCGACGTGGTCCGCGACCTCGGCCCGGGCCATGCCGCTCATGCGGAGGGCGTAGCCTACGTTCTTCGAGACGGTGAGATGGGGGAAGAGGGCGTAGCTTTGAAAGACCACCCCCACGGGCCGGCGGTTGGCCGGCACCGGGGCCATGTCGTGCCCGTCAATCTCGATCGCGCCGCCGTCGGCCTTCCAGAACCCGGCGACGCAGCGCAAAAGCGTGGTCTTACCGCACCCCGAAGGCCCGAGCAGCGTAACGATTTCTCCCTCGGCTACTTCGAGCGAGCAATTCTCCAGCACCGTCGTGGCGCCGAAACACTTGCTGACGGCCCCGATGCGAAGCACCGGGGCCGTCGTTGCGATCCTTGTCGCGGGACCCGGAGGTCCGTGTATCATGCCGCGAACATTCGGGTATCATGCCGCGAACATTCGGTCGAATTTCTCCACCGTCTCGCCCCTGAGCGGCGCGAAGGACGGCCAGTCCAGCGAGGTCGTGCTATCGAGTTCGGCCGTCGTCGACGGCACGTAAGGCGCTGCTTCGGCAGGCACCTCGATGCCCTCGACCACGGTGCCGAAATAGATCGGCGCGCTTCCCGCCATCGTCTGGATGCGCTGGGTCAGCAGGATGTCGGCGAACTCGGTTACGAGGTCTGCCGTACCTTCGGCCGTGTTGACGAACTGGACAATATTGGTCGGCAGCATCAGCGGGCCGGGGCCGGTCATCTTCGAATAGCCGATCGGAAGCCCCGACGCCG
The DNA here is from genome assembly GCA_965247915.1 of Paracoccaceae bacterium. Taxonomy (GTDB): domain Bacteria; phylum Pseudomonadota; class Alphaproteobacteria; order Rhodobacterales; family Rhodobacteraceae; genus JAKZRT01. Next base: position 3,288,223 of record OZ252048.1, on the reverse strand, counting down.
CCGCCAGCGCGGTGTTGACGTGCCAGAGCGGCGCAAGATCAACCTCGCCGCGCTCAATCATCTGCTGGAGCAGCGGCGGACTACGTCCTACGAGCGGATCGAGCTCTTTCCACTTGTTGAGCGCGAAGGTCATGTCGTCCTGCGGTATCCCAAAAGCCTCGCAGGTCGCCGCGAGAACGCCGAGCCCGAGGTTTGACTGCGGACGACACATGCCGATTCGCCCTGCATACTCTCCGCTCCAGAGCTGTTTCCACGTGGTCGGCGGAGTTTCGATTTTTGTGGTGTCGTAAGCGATGCCAATTCCCTCGAACCAGATCGGCTGACCGACGTCGTAGCCGTAGGGCGTGAAACGCGGATCGACGTTCTGCGAATTGGGGATCTTCGAGAAATCGAGAGGGACAAGCACGTCCTCGGCCAGCGCATTAATGATGGCAGGCGAACCCATCACGGCAAGGTCGTAAGGCGAGTTGCCTCGCGCGGCCTTGATCTGAGCGAGCGCTTCGGCGGAGAGCCCGCCGATGACGCGCAGCGAAACGCCGGGATTGCGACGGCCGAGTTCCTCGCCAGCGGCGATAAGCGGGGCGTCGGATTCATTTCCGTAGCCCACCATCACCAGCTCGCGGGTCTGGGCGCGCAAGATCGTCGGGCTCGAAAGGGCTGTTGCGGCGGCAAGACTGCCTACGACTGTTCGTCGTGTCAGTTTCATCGGATACTCCCTGTCCAATTGAATTATTCAGGCCAAAGTCCGCGACTCAGACCCACGTACTTTCAGGAGATACTAAATCGAAACTTTTTGCAAAAAAGAAATACTGCAAACGAGAGATGGCAGCGATCTGCCTAACTGCGCGGCGCCAACGCCCGAAAAATCGGCAACTGTGAAATCAGGTCTGGATCACATCGAGGCCTGCGGCCTCAAGCGCCTGCACATCGGCAGGCTCAGCGCGGTGGTCCGTGACAAGAGAAGAGACCTCCTCGACGCCCGCGATCCGCGCCCCCGCGACATGGCCGATCTTGCCATGATCGCCCAGCATCACTGCGCGCCTGGCAGCCGCGAGCATCGCGCGCTTGATCTCCACCTCTTCGAAATGCGCGTTCGTGAACCCTCGGCCGGCGTGGATCCCGGCGCAGCAGAGATACGCGCAATCCGCGTTGATCTGGCCTAGTAGGAATGCGGCAAGGGGGGGGATCAGCGAGCGCGAGCGCGGATTGCGTCCAGTCTTCTTTACCGTACCGCCGGTGACCATCACCGTCACACCTGAATGATTCTCAAGGGAAATGGCGATATCGAGGCTGCTCGTGATGACAACGACATCTCGCAGATCCTCTGGTAGCGCGAGCGCCATCGCCAGCGTGGTAGTCCCGGCATCGAAGATGATTGTCTCGCCATCACGGACCATCCTGGCCGCCATCGCGCCGATGCGCTCCTTCTCCTCTCCGAAACTCTGGCTCAGCAGTTCAAGCGGGCGCACAAAGCGTGCAGGTTGGACCGACGTCGCACCACCGCGGATGCGGCGTAGAAGCATCCGGCGCTCGAGCGCATCGAGATCGGACCGAATTGTGACCACCGACACCCCGAGCGCGTTGGATAGCTTCGCGACTTCGACCACACTCACGCACTTCAGCGTTTCGAGGATTTGCTCGTGCCGCGGGCTGAGTTGCGACTGGGAAGCGGCCTCGGACATAATTGCAACTCCTCGATCGGTACTTGCGATTTCTACTTAAGTGACAGATATCGAAAATAGTATCGGACAAGCTGAAGGGAAAATCACGTGAGCATTGAGCAACGACTGCGGGAGATCCAGCGAGAATCGTCCTCCGACGCTCCCGGCGATCCGGAGCGCTTCCGCCGCGTGGCGCTCACTGAAAGCGAGATGATGTCGCAAGGCGAAGCGATCCGTGCGACCCTTGAAGCCAACGTCGCGCCACTCGCCGCAATCGCCGCCGATCTTGCCGATAGACCCTTCCGGCGTGTGGCGATGGTGGGATGCGGCGACAGCTGGATCTCCGGTTATGGCGTCCGCCACGTTATGGAGCGCATACTCGGTGCTGTCTGCGAGCCCTGCGAAGCGTTCAACTTTGCCACCTACGGGCTCGACGTCGTAGACGACGAGACCGTTGTGATTGGCCTCAGCTCCAGCGGCAAGACCGAACCGGTCATCGACGGGCTGAAGGCCGCCGCCGCCCGCGGCGCCTACGCGATCGGGCTGTCGAATACCCTTGGCTCGCCGCTGATGGAGGAATTCCCTGGGGCGCTTCACATCCGCGCCACGCGCGGCGGTTGGCCAACGCAATCGAGCACCGCAGCGATGGCGCTGAAGCTCGCGCTGACCGCTTCCATCGCCGAAGCCCGAGGTGCAGACGTTTCGAAGCTCCGCACAGCGCTCGACGCACTTCCGGCCCAGGTCGATGCGGTGGCCAAGTCCTTTTACGACCCGGCAAAAGCTCTCGCCACACGGCTCGCCCGCGCCGACCTCGTCTTGATGGCGGGCGCCGGCCCCTACTACGCCCCAGCTGCGTTCGGTGCGGCGAAGCTCAAGGAACTGGCGCCGATCCACGCCTACGCCTTCCCGCTCGAAGAATACCACCACTACCGAACCCAGAAGGCCGGCGATCCAATGTTCCTCGTCGCGCCCGACTCGGCAAGCCACGCCCGTGCCCTCGAAACCGCGATCATGAGCCACGGTAGCGAGGGGTTCTGCATCGCGATCATCCCTGAAGGCGAAACGGAAATCGCTGAGGTCGCCGACGTTTCGTGGCATCTGCCGCCGGTCGCCAAAGAAACTGCGCCCATCGTCTACAGCGTGCCACTCCATCTCTTCGGCTACCATGCCGCCGTCGAGCGCGACGCGATTGGTCTCGGCGCGCCGCGGCTTGGAGGCTGAGGTGGTCCCCGATCTTGTTACGGTCGGGGGTCTGACGGTCGACAATGTTATCTCGGCCGACGGAACGGTGGCGCTGGCGCAGGCAGGCGGAAACGGGGCCTATTCGGCCGTTGGCGCGCTGATGTGGCGACCCCGCGTTGGACTCGTCAGCTGCGCTGTCGAAACTTATCCACGCGATACGATCAAACGCCTCGAGTCCCGCGGCGTTGATCTAGGCGGCGTCGCCTGGTCGGGCGAGCGGCTCGCCACTTGCAACTGGTTCATTTATGACGCCGAGGGAAATCGCGAGGAAGAGCTCGCCAGCCCGCCCGATTCTCTCGCCGAGGCAGGGTTCCCGACCGACCGGCTGAGCCCTGACAAGATCGACCAATGGCGAGCCACCCTAGCCGAAAGGGTAGCGCCCGACGAAATCAGCTATTCCGATTTCCGCGACCGCCATCCGCTGACGCCGGCTCAGATTCCGGCCGCGTGGCGCGACGTCAAGGGCGTCCACCTCGCACCGAGCCAGCCTGAGGTGATGCTGGCGATGCTCGATCATTTCGCACAAAGCGGAGCGCTTATCACCGCTGATCCCGGCTGGCAGCTCGCCGCCAAAAGCCTCGACGAGATCACACCCGTCCTCGCTCGCCTCGATGCATTCCTCCCGAGCGAAGTCGAACTTCGGGCGCTCGTGCCCTCGGCGGGTCTCGGCGAAGCGCTCGCCACCCTCGCGGCGCACTGCCCGGGATCGGTCGCCGTTAAGCTTGGCCCGAAGGGAGCGCTCGTCTGGGACCGCGCTGCGCGCGCGTCCGTCCAGGTCCCGGCCGAGCCCGCAAAAACCGTCGATCCCACCGGCGCGGGCGACAGCTTTTGCGGCGGCTTTCTCGTCGGGCTCGTCGAGACCGGCGATCCGGTGACAGCGGCGCGGTTCGGGGCGATCTCGGCGGCACAAATCGTGGCTCACTTCGGCGCAGACGGCGCGCTGCCCGCCGATCGCGCCGCCACGCGGGCGGCCCTTACTTTGAAGGCAGCAATATGAAGCAGAACGTATTCGACGCAGCTTTACCGATAATCGCGGCTCTCCATCTTCCTGATTTCGCACTGTCTCGGCATCGCCCGATGGGTTGGTTTGAGGAGTACGCATTAGCCAATGCCCGTGTGTTTTCCGAGGCGGGCGTACCCTGGATCAAGCTTCAGGATCAGACACGAACCTCGGGTCCGGCAGCGCCCAATACGCTTGCGATGATGGTCGCGCTGGGGCGCCTGATCCGCGCGGAGTATCCGCAACTCGGACTCGGAATAATCATCGAGGCGCACGATCCCGACGCGGCGCTGTCGGTCGCACATGCCGCAGGTGCGGGGTTCGTGCGGCTCAAGATATTCGTCGGTGGCGCCATGACTGCTGACGGCGCGCGCTACGGGCTCGGCGCAGCTGCCCTGTCGCACAGGGCCTCTCTCGGCCGACCCGACATCGCCATCCTAGCCGACGTTCATGATCGAACCGCGCGCCCGCTCTCCGACGAAACCCAGCCCTTTGCCGCAGAATGGGCCGCCAAGGCCGGGGCTGACGGGCTCATCGTCACGGGTTCGAGTTTCCCCGATACGCTTTCGCGGATCGCTGCCGTTCGTGAGGCTGTGCCGGGCCGCCCGCTCCTGATTGGGGGCGGGGTGGTTAGCGACGCAAACGTCGTCGAGGCCCTTGCGGCGAGCAACGGTGTGATCGTTTCGAGCGCGCTCATGCGCCGTGACGCTGCGGAGGACGATCTCTTGCGATGGGACTCCGAACGCTGTCTGCGTTTCATGGATGCGGCGAGGGCGGCGTGAGCCCGCGCGATTTCCAGGGCTACCGGCAGGGCCCGCCGGCGATCCGCTGGCCGAGCGGAGCACGGCTTGCCGTCTCGGTCGTCGTAAATATCGAGGAAGGTGCGGAACTCACGCTTAGCGAGGGCGATGAACGCAACGAGCATGTCTACGAGGCCGTCGAACCGGTCGAGGGCGTGCGCGATCTCTGCATGGAGAGCCATTTCGAGTATGGCCCGCGCGCCGGCTGGCCGCGGATCCGCGACGCGCTCCGCGCTCGCGACATTCGTGCCACGCTCAACGCATGCGGGCGGGCTGTCGCAGCGACGCCTTGGATCGCCGCCGAAGCAGTTGCGGACGGCCACGAGGTCGCCGCGCATGGCTGGCGCTGGGAACGCCACGTCTACATGAGCGAAGCGACCGAGCGTCATGCCATCGCCCGGACCGTCGCCGCTATCACGCGCGCAGCCGGCACGCCTCCCTTGGGCTGGCACACCCGCTCGGCAACCTCGCTCGCCACGCGCGACCTTCTCATCGAGCACGGCGGGTTCCTCTACGACAGCAACGCCTACAACGACGATCTTCCCTACATCGTCGAGACGACTGCCGGGCCACATGTCATTCTGCCCTACGCATTCGACACCAACGACATGCGGTTCCACAACAACGGCGGATTTGTCTTTGGCTCTGATTTTACGCGCTACTGCATCGACGCGTTCGACCGGCTCTATGCAGAGGGCGTGTCCGCGCCACGGATGCTCTCGATTGGGCTCCACAACCGGATCATTGGCCGGCCCGCTCGCATCGGCGGCCTTGAGGCCTTCCTGGATCATGCCGCCAGCCATGAAGGCGTCTGGTTCGCAACAAGGGCCGAGATCGCGCGTGCCGCGCGCGCGGGGCTCGGACTTGCCGACTGGGCCTCGCGCCCCTGTCCTTCAGGCTTCGCCCCAGAAGGCGAAGTGGAGACAAAGACGTGAGCCGCGATCTCATCGGTTACGAAGGAAAGTGGCCAGACTTCACCTGGCCGAATGGCGCGCGCCTCGCAGTCTCCGTCGTGGTAAATGTCGAAGAAGGTGCGGAGCTTCAGGTGCTCGACGGGGATACGGCAAGCGAGCGGATCGGAGAGGTCATCTCGGGCGTTCCCGAAGGCAGACCTGATCCGGGACAAGCGCAGATCTTTGCCTACGGCACACGTGCCGGAGCATGGCGGATGGCCGACGCGCTTCGGCACCACAAGATTCCGGCCACGCTATTCGCTTGTGACCGGGCCGCTGAGCGCGCCGCACTGGTGCTCTCGATGCTTGCAAAAGACGGTCATGAGACCGCGTGCCACGGCTGGCTCTGGAGGCCCCATGCCGAGTACGAGACCGCCGAGGAGGAGGCCGCAGATCTCGACCGCGCCTCTGCCGCAATCGCCGGCACGACCGGTCAATCGCCGCGCGGTTTCTTCTGCCGGGGCGCGGAAAGTCCCTGGACCCGCGATCTCCTTGCGAAGCGCGGCTACCTCTGTACCTCGAACGGGTTCGTTGAGAATCTCCCCTACCGGGATCCCTCCGGCCTAATCGTGGTGCCCTACGCTCTCGACACCAACGACATGAAATTCTTCCATCCGAACTGGTTCGTCCGGGCGGACGAGTTGCTGGAATACGTTTCCGACGCGCTCGATGTCCTAGAGACTGAGGCAGAGGCCGGACTGCCGCGACTTCTCAATATCGGTTTTCACCTGCGCATCGTCGGCCGACCCGGACGCTTCAAAGCATTCGACAGGATCCTCGCTGAACTTGCGCGCCGACGCGACCGGCTCTGGATCGCGCGTCGGATCGACATCGCCACCGTCTTTGCCGAGGTCGTGCCGTGAAGCTTGCGCTTATAAATCCCAACACCTCGACCGCAATCACCGGTGTGATGGTGGGGATCGCGGCCGAAACTGCCGGCGCGCGCGCCAGGGTTTTGGGGTACACGGCCGCCTTCGGGGCCACGCTCATAACCGAGCCCTCGGCGCTCGAGGTGGCAGCCGAGGCGGTAGCCGCGCTCGCCCCCGCGCTCTGCGATGCCGACGCCGCAATTGTCGCGGCCTTCGGCGATCCGGGCCTTGACGCGCTTCGGGCAGCGCTCAACGTGCCGGTGACAGGTATCGCCGAGGCCGGAATGGCCGAGGCGGCCCAGGGAGGGCGCCGCTTCGCCGTCGTTACCACGACGCCCAGCCTTTGCGACCGGATCGCCGAAACCGCCTCGCGCCACGGGCATCGCCGCTTCGCAGGAACCTGGACAACACCCGGCGATCCTGCGGCGCTTACGGCCAACCTGTCCGCGCTCGAGGCTGCCCTCGCGGCGGCCGTCGAGCAGGCGGTCCGCAAAGGGGGAGTGGAGGCAGTAGTCATCGGCGGCGGCCCGCTAGCGGTAGCGGCGCGGGCGCTTGCCGGGACCGCACCGGTGCCGCTCATCGAACCCGTACCGGCGGCAGTACGGCTTTCTCTGAGGCGCGCGATGGAGCGGAAGCGGGCATGAACAGGACCCTTATCGTCGCTGACAGAATCGTCACGGGCTTCGCGAAGGACGGCAGCCCAGAGATCCTCTCCGAGGCCGCGATCCTCGTTCAGGACGATACAATCGCCGCGATCGGACCGGCGGACACGCTCCGCCGCGAACATCCAGAGGCGCCAGAGATTGGTGGGCGCGGGCGGGTCGCGATCCCGGGCCTCGTCAATGCGCATCACCATGTCGGTCTGACCCCGTTCCAGCTCGGCGCCCGCGACCAGCCGCTGGAGCTCTGGTTCGCCGAGCGCCTTGCCATGCGCGAAGTCGACCCTCGCCTCGACACGCTTTTCTCGGCCTTCGAGATGATCACCTCGGGCGTGACCACGGTTCAGCATCTCCACAGCCGCGCGCCCGGCGACACCGACGCGGTTCTTGAGCGCGCCGACGCCATTATCAGGTCGTATACCGAGCTCGGTATGCGGGCGTCCTATTCCTTCGCTCTTCGCGACCAGAACCGGATGATCTACGCCGCAGACGAGGAATTCGTTGCCTCTTTGCCGGCCCCACTGCGCGCGCCCGCCTCGGCCTACCTTGCGGGCTTCGGCCTGCCGCTCGCCGAACAACTCGGCGTCTTTCACACGCTCCGCGCCCGATGGGCCGACGCGCCGCTGATCGGCATCCAGATTGCCCCCTCAAACCTTCACTGGCTCTCGGACGCCGGGCTGGAAAGCGCGGCTCGCATGGCCGAGGAAACCGGCGCGCCGATACACATGCACCTTCTTGAGACCCCGTATCAGCTCGAGTACGCTCGGCGACGATCAGGCGGCTCGGCACTTGCTCATGTTGACCGTCTCGGCCTGCTCGGACCGCAACTCACGATCGGCCATGGTGTCTGGATGACCCAGGACGATGTTGCGCTCTTGGCCGAGCGCGGCGGCTGCCTTTGCCACAACTGCTCGTCCAACCTCCGGCTCAAGAGCGGGATTGCGGACCTTGTCGGCTTCCTGGCCAGCGGGGTGCCGGTTGCCCTTGGCATTGACGAGGCCGGGATAAACGACGACCGCGACATGCTCCAAGAAATGCGCCTTGCACTCACGCTGCACCGCAAGCCCGGACACAATACGCCACATCCGACGGGCTCGGAGATCCTGCGCATGGCGACCGAGCACGGTGCTGCCACGACCCCCTTTGCGGACCGGATTGGCCGCCTCGCGCCGGGACAGCTGGCCGATGTCGTCCTTCTCGACTGGGCTGCCGTAACTGGGCCGTACCAGAATCCGGGCATGCCGCTCGTTGACGTCCTCGTGCGGCGGGCGAAATCCGGGGCAGTGCAGACAGTCCTGATTGGCGGCAAGGAGGTTTATCACGAGGGGCGTTTCACGAATATCGACCGCCACTCAATCCTCGAGGAGATCTCCCGCACTCTCGATCGCCCAGATACAGCCGCCGAGGCGGCGCAGAGACGCCTTTCGTCAGGCCTGTTGGGACCGGTTCGCGATTTCTATGATGACTGGCTCTGACAGCCGGCCGCTCCGATGACGGCGCGCGTGAATGGCGCCGGGATCTAATCGTTTTTTGGCATAGATTCGGTACATTCGGCAGCACTCCGCCGCACTCCTTGCCCACTTCCTCCAGGCCGCAAGAACTTTCCCTGCTTTTTGGTTTCGTTTCCCTGTTGGCTAAGGAGTGGTTCCTGGGAGTTCAAACAGGACACTGACGACGGATGACCGAGCTATCCATATCCGTCATCCTACGACCATGCGATTGGACACATACCGATCTCAGTCAATACTTGGTGACGCCAACCGACGGTCGAGCAGTGACGCTTTGGCCAAACAGGGACGAGGCATTCCTAGATGTCGCAAAGTCGATCCGAAGAGCAATTGAAGAGGTTGGTGCGGCAAACGAGCCTCTACAAGTACACGAGTATATCGACGAAGCGCTACAGGCCCAGCCCGCCGCCGAACTGCCGCGTTCTTCAAATCTGCGCCTTCGCAAGGAATTCACCGAAGCCGACAAGGATCAGTTTTCGGTAGACGCTTTTGAGTACATGGAGCGCTTCTTCCAAGGCTCGCTTTCAGAGCTTCAAGCAAGAAATCATGGGATTGAATCAAAGTTCCGCAAAGTGGACGGCAATTCGTTCACAGCGACGATCTATCAAGACGGAGCCAAGGCAGCCGCATGCAGTATCCGGCTGGGTGGAATGCTTGGAAACGGCATCGCATTTTCAGACGGGGACAAGGCACCGGCCAATTCCATGAACGAAAGCCTTTCCGTCGAGAATGACGACCAAAAGCTCTTCCTGCGGCCAATGGGGATGCCGCACTTTGGATTCCCGGAAGGCAACGACACATTGAGCGACGAGGGGGCGGCGGAATACTACTGGTCGCTCCTGATCCGTCCACTACAGGGCAACTAAAATGACAAACGAACAACTCGTCTCGAAGGTTTGGAATTACGCGCATGTGTTGCGCGATCAGGGCATTTCCTACGGCGATTACATCGAGCAGATCACTTACTTGTTGTTCCTGAAAATGGATCAGGAGCGAGTCGAACTGTTAGGCGAAGCCTCGTCGGTTCCCCCTGAATGGAACTGGACCCAACTGGCTGGAAAGTCCGGCGATGAGTTGGAGCTTCAATACCGCCACACGCTTGAGACACTTGCCAAGGCAAGCGGACTGATCGGCACCATCTTCCGCAAGTCCCAAAACAAGCTGAGCGACCCAGCCAAGCTGACACGCGTCGTATCCCTGATCCACAAGGAAGGCCCGTGGATTGGTATCGGTGTCGATGTAAAAGGCGAGATTTACGAAGGTTTGCTTGAGAAAAACGCGTCGGAAGTGAAGTCCGGTGCGGGTCAATATTTTACACCGCGCCCCGTGATCAAGGCTATTGTCGAGTGCGTCGATCCTCTTCTCGGCGAAACGATCTGCGACCCGGCTTGCGGCACAGGTGGATTCCTTCTGACCGCGTACGATCACATGAAGGGGCAGAACCAAGACCGCGAAAAACTGAAGACGCTGCGTGAGGCTACGTTCAATGGTGTCGATATCGTTGATGAAGTCGTACGGCTGGCGGCAATGAACCTCTACCTGCACGGTGTTGGAAACGACAGCAGCCCGGTCCACCAAGGCGATGCATTGGCTGGGGACCCTGGCAAGCGGTTCAACGTGGTGCTGACCAACCCGCCGTTCGGAAAAAAATCGAGCTATACGGTTGTCGGGGAAGACGTTCAGGTCACGACCGAGCGCGAGAACTACGAGCGCGAAGACTTCAAATTCACCACCTCGAACAAGCAGTTCAACTTCCTGCAACACATTATGACGATCATGGAGGTGAATGGCCGTGTGGTGATAGTGGCCAAGCATTTCATTATCAAATTTGTCAATGAGCGTTCAAAAGTGACCCGGCTTCAGCGTTTAAAAGTGACCCACCCGTGATGAGGCAAAGCCAGCAGGCGAGATGCCCTCAAATAGCGAGCTCGTCTGCTGGCTTTGTTTGCGCTGCGGTTTATTGTTTTCGGGCCCTTTTACTCTGAGCGAACCGGTAGGATGTGTTTCCGGTTTCGATTATGGAGCAATGATGTGTCACCCTGTCGAGGAGCGCGGTTGTCATCTTGGGATCGCCGAAGACGGAGACCCATTCACCGAACTCCAGGTTGGTGGTGATGATGACGCTGGTTTTCTCGTAGAGTTTGCTTATCAGATGGAACAGCAGCGCGCCGCCGGACTTTGGGAACGGGATGTAACCCAGCTCATCAATAATGACGCAATCCAGTGGCGTCAGTTGCCGGATGATCTTCCCGACATTACCCTCGGCCTGCTCCCTGATCAGGGCGTTGATCAGATCCACAGCATTGAAGAAGCGGGCCTTTTTGCCCTGATTGATCAATGTGGTTCCCAGAGCAATGGCGATGTGGGTTTTGCCTGTGCCAGTTCCGCCCACCAAAATGAGGTTGTGGGCGTCTTGGGTGAACTGTCCGGAGCAGAAGGGATCGATCCGAGCCTGAGTAACAGCGGCTGCGCTGTAATCGAAGGTGGCAAAATCCTTGTGATGCGGGAACTTTGCAATCCGCATTTGATACTCGATTGAGCGGACCTGACGTTCTACGGTCTCAGCGTCGATCAGTTGTTTTATCGCAGTGGTCAGGCTCGGCGACTTGCGCGCGGACAGCAAATCATGTGCGCAAGCTGCCATTCCATGCAATCTAAGGCCAGCCAATTGATCAATGAGGGCATTCATGCTGTCATCTCTCGGCGGGCGCACAATGTCTCATATCGTTTGCAGTTGGCCTCCGGGCGCATCGTCAGCATGGGATAGTCATAGCTTTGTGCCAGTGGGGGGATGATCGGTTCGACCAACTGATTGATCAAGTTGATGACGGCAGGCAAGCGTAGGGTGTTTTGCGCGACAGCCAGATCACAGGCCGTTTCCACAACGTCAATCCCGTGGTCTTGCGCCAGCATAAGAAGGTCTACAAACTCCCGATCTCCACCTTTGCCCTTCATGTAATGCACCCTGATCTGGTGCATGGCATCTGGCAGGTGCCAATCCACAAAGGGCGCGCCATCACGCAGGGCTCCGGGCTTGCGTACCAGCAAAGGGACATAATGCCAGGGCTCAAAGTAACTGATATTACGGGTAAAGTGACGTTTGTGCTCGGCGATCACATCTTGACCTGCAACCACTTTGACGCAACCGGCATAGGCCCGCAACGAGACATGGTTTCCAGCAAAACAGGCCGGAACGCTGTAGCGGTTGCTGTCATATTGAACCAGGCAAGTAGAGCGCACCCGAACGGCCTTCTCAACATAGCCATCAAAAGGGCGGCCGAGAGGGCGCAGTTCAGCCTGTTCTGCAGCAAAGACAGCATCAACTGTCTGATCCTGTCGCTCTGGATGGGGGCGTGATCCAAGGGCATCACATTGCAGATACAGCCAGGCATTCAGGCCCTCCAAATCATCAAAAGCCAGTTTGGGCGTGAACAGCCGACTGCGCAAAAACTGCACCTGGTTTTCGACCTGACCCTTTTCCCAGCCCGACGCGGGCGTGCAGGCCACCGGTTCCATGACATAGTGGTTCATCAAGGCCAGAAAGCGTGGGTGAAAGATCCGGTCTTTCGAGCGCGATACATAGGTCACCATTGTCTTGGGATTATCGATGATCACACGGCGCGGAACCCCGCCATAAAAGGTCAACGCTCTCACGAAAGCGTCAAGCACCATCTCTTGAGGTTCCCCGGGGTAGGCCACAACAAAGGGCTTGCGGCTGTGGCACAGACGGAAGTGGGCAATCTTCACCTTCTGGGCAATTCCGCCCAAGACGACATGTTCTTCGCTCCAGTCAAACTGCAGCGCATCGCCAGACTGGAACTGCAACGGAATGAACGCATCTCCTGACCTCAAACCCGTGCGTTTCAGGTCTCGAACAAAACGCTGAACTGGCGAATACGACCCCGTATATCCTTCCAAAACCAGCTGCTCATAAAGCTTCACCCCTGTCCGACGTTCTCGGCGAGGGCGCTTCAGGTCCTGCTCAAACAAGGTTTGGAGCCGCTCTTCATAGTCACACAATTTGTGCCGAACTGGATCAACCTGACGATGGTAGCTCGGAGGCGAGCTGTCCTTCAGATACTTCCTGATCGTGTTCCGCGACAATCCCGTCTCCCGGCCCACAGATCTAATACTTCGCCCATCACGCAAAACCATGCGACGGATCTTCGCTGCACTTTCCATCAATATCACCTGCTCATTCTCCGCGCCAATACGCGCGGACGTTAACAAAACAAGAGGGTCAATTTTAAACGATCATAACCCACCTAAGTGGGTCAGTTTTGCATGCCGATTCACAATCAAATTCATCGAGCTCTGAAATATAGGTGAAGCTGATAAACGCGCCGAACCAGTACCAAAGATTGAGCGTCTTTAGAGCATAGTCAGCGAGCATCGCCAAGCTTGGCTGACCGATTGAGCCGAGAGTAAAATCGTTATCCTGTCCCAGCCATCGATGCGCCACCGTGTGCCTATTGGGATGCGTAACTTGGCTGAAAAAGATGTAGAATTCTCTCGTGATTTGCTCTGTCTCTCCCATCGGATGTTTGGCAATCTCGCGTCGAACTTCCGCATTGTTGATTTGCTTCCCTGCCATCCATCGCTTAGCGAGCTTCGGCTCCAGATGACACGCAACCATTAGGGACAGCGACTCGTAAGCTCTTCGGGCAAGCGGATAGGCGACTTCTTGCTTCCCCTTTTGACCTGCTCCCCGAAAACTGGTCCATTTGAAAGGAGGATCTGTTCGCTTAATGTTCACGAGAACGAGGAGAACAGAGAATGCGCAAGTCACGGTTTAGCGAAGAGCAGATTGTTCGGATCATTCAGGAGTATGCGGCGGGTGCGAAAGTGTCCGAGTTGTGCCGTAAGCACGGTATGTCGGATGCCACCTTTTACAAATGGAAAGCCAGGTATGGCGGCCTTCAGATTTCCGATGTCAGGCGGCTGAAAGACCTGGAATCGGAGAACGGCAAGCTGAAGAAGCTGCTGGCCGAAACCATGCTTGATAATGCTGGCCTGAAAGGGCTTCTGGCAAAAAACTTCTGAAGCCTGCAAGCCGCCGGGAAGCAGTCATGGTTCTTTGCCGTGACTATCAGTTTTCAACTCGGCGGGCCTGTGGGCTGATTGGGTTTTCCAGATCGAGTAATGAATACAGAGGAAGGCCGGATCGCCATGCGAGGATACGGGAACGGCTGGTCACGCTTTCCGGCAAACACCGACGCTATGGCTATCGCATGTTGCATGCCAAGCTTGGCCAGGAGGGTTTCAAGGTGAACGTGAAAGTGGTGGAGCGACTTTACCGAGAGGAGCGCCTGACCCTGCGCCGCCGCAATCGCAAGAAAATCCCCAAGGGCGTGCGCGAAGGCGCCTGGTGCCCGATCGCCGCCAACCAGCGGTGGAGCCTGGACTTCACCATGGATGCGCTCGCCAACGGCAGGAAGTTCCGCACCGTCAATCTGAAAGACGACTGCACACGGGAATGTCCGGCGATTGATGTGGCCCTGTCGATCCCCGGCTCCCGCGTGGTGGAAATGCTGGAACGGGTGGCTCGTGAGCGGGGGTACCCGGATGTTCTGACCGTTGACAATGGGCCTGAACTACGAGGCCGCGCGCTTGATGGCTGGGCAGATGATCACGGCGTGCAGCTCTACTTCATCGACCCGGGCAAGCCGACCCAGAACGCCTACATCGAAAGTTTCAACGGCCGGTTTCGCGAAGAATGCCTGAACTTGAACTGGTTCACCTCGCTGGCCGAGGCAGAAAGGATCATCGAGGACTGGCGGATCGATTACAATCAAAACCGGCCCCACTCTTCGCTGAACTATCAAACCCCGGAAGAATTTGCCGCAAACAGGCCTTTCCATAAACCGCAATGGGCAGCGACGCTTGAGCTATCTGAAGGCTCCGCGCCACCGCCCATTGCTCACGCCGCCGAATAATGGCAAACAAAAGAGGAACAGAGTCTACCTAAAAGTGGCCCTCAAATTGGGGGCAGGTCACTTTAAGATTAGTCCTCGTGCCTCGTAAAGAAAATCAAACACATCGGCCATGAGATCGCGCACCATGGCATCTTCCTTTGAAGATGGCGATGCCTTGCCCAGAATGAGTGTGATCTGGCAAATCAACTCGCTATAACGATCGGTCACTTCGATAAAGGGATTGAGAAGCCTGGACAGTTCCTTCGTCCGCTGTGCCGCATATATCTCCAGCGCCGCGTAGTTTGGTATTGGCTCCTGAATTTGTTCTGCCAATTCTGTGTCGCTGACTATGTCAAGGTGCGGATGACATTCGATAGCACGCGGGTCGAGCGGCAGTCATCTTGATTATTGTCCACACCTTCTTCAGCGCAGTCTGCATAGCGATTTATGAAGAGCCGCTCGATGGAGGATCGACGATACGTGTAACTCCTGTGTAATCCGTCCCGGAACGTTCCGGACTTGTTCCGTTGGAGGCAATCGACGCTCAAGTATGATGGCCTTCGTAAGCCTTTGATTTCAGTTCAATTCGGACGGCGTCGGCGATGCTGTGCCACCTTCGCATGAAAACTGAAAATCCTCGTGTCGGTGGTTCAAATCCGCCCCCGGGCACCATAGATTCCGCCACGCCGATCATGCGAATTCTCCGCAAGGGCTTGACCCAAGGAGGCAAACTATTGTCTATCGCCCGCACCGGGCGAAGGCCCGCAGAGCGACCAGAAGGGTGCCTGATATGGCGCAGACGATTTACCTGTTGAACGGGCCCAACCTGAACCTGCTGGGCCAGCGCCAGCCCGAACTTTACGGGCATCAGACGATTGACGCCGCCGTGGCGCTGGCCGCCCAAGCCTGCGCGGACGGATTTGAAATCCATGCGTTGCAGTCGAACTGGGAGGGCCAGCTTGTCGATTGGATTCAGGAAGCGCGGCAGGCCGCGGCGGCAATAATCATCAACCCCGGCGCTTACAGTCACACATCGATCGCGCTCCTCGACGCGCTCAACGCCTTCGAGGGCCCGGTGGTCGAGGTCCATGTCTCGAACATCCACGCCCGCGAGGACTTTCGGCATTTTTCCTATGTCTCGCAGCGTGCCGATGGGGTGATTGCCGGGCTTGGAATTGAAGGCTATGCCGCCGCGGCCCGGTATATCTGCGCCCGTCTGGCGGCGGGCTAACGCGGGGCGGTCGGTTCAGGATAACGCATTTGAATAGGCCTCGCGCAGCGCGTTTTTCTGCACCTTGCCCATGGTGTTTCGCGGCAATTCGCGGATAATCATGACGTTGTTGCACGAACACAGGTAGTTCTGGTAATCGGGTGCTCCACCTCTGATCTGGACACTTGAATGCCGCATAAATTCAACGCTGCTCGTCGCCACAAGTTTCCGAAGAAACGATATCGGGTGACAAATTGGGCGGAGTACACCGAAATCCTGCGGCGTCGTGGCGATCTGACCATCTGGGTCACTGACGATACGCTGAAACAATGGCGAGCGCCGCGCCGGACGACTCCGGGAGGTCAGCCGAAATATTCGAACATTTCGATCGAGACCTGCCTGACTCTGCGTACGATTTACAAACTACCGCTGCGCCAGACCCAAGGGCTGATGCGCAGCATCGCTCGGCTGATGGGAGTAGACATTCCGGTGCCGGATTTCTCAACACTGTCGCGCCGCGGGCTCGGCTTGAGATTGCCTGCAAAGCCTCGGGTCGACAGAACCGAGCCGATCCATCTGACCATGGACAGTACTGGATTGAAGATCTTTGGCGAGGGCGAGTGGCTGCAGGTCAAGCATGAAACAAAGGCCAAACGCAAATCGTGGAGAAAGCTACACCTCGGCCTGGACCTCACAACCGGCGAGATCATCTGCTCGGATCTGACGCTGGACCACGTCGGCGATAGCACGGCCTTGCCCGGGCTTCTGGATCAGTTCGACGGGCCGGTTTCGCGATTTCTGGCGGATGGGGCCTATGACGGCACCCCGACCAGAAATCTGCTCACGGCGCGTTTTGGCGATGCAGTCGAGGTCATCATTCCACCGCCAAAAAACGCCGTTCTCGCCCTGAAATCGCGCGATGATCCATCCCTCCGCGACCAGCACATCGCCCAGATACAGACGTACGGCCGACTGGCATGGCAAGTCAGAAGCGGCTACAATCAGCGCAGTCGCGCGGAAGCACAAATTGGTCGTTGGAAAAGTGTGATCGGGCCGAAACTGAGATCGCGGCGGTTCGAAAATCAGAAAACTGAGGCACAGATCGGTGTGCGGGCTCTTAACAGAATGACCGAACTTGGCTGTGCCAGGTTTGAGTCAGTTGGCTGACCATTTTCACGGGTAAGGGTACTCCGCGCTTGTCCGGTGATTGATGCAACACGGCCCGGTTAAACACCTCTTCTATGCGGATGATCCGCACGCCCTGTTCTATGCCCCAGTCGATATCTTCGGTGTTGTAGGCGGTGCCGCGAATACCAACCTGAACAAAGCGATTGGGGTCGACCAGCCCCTCTTCGATCGCGCGCCGACACGGAGTGCCGTGGGTGAACTTGTTGCCGCCGAAATAGCTGTCAAACAGGTCGGTATGACTGTCGAACTGGATCAGTCCCAGCGGCCCGTCGCCGGCCAGTGCCCGCAGGATTGGAAGCGTCACTAGATGGTCGCCCCCGGCAGTCATCGGCGTGATGCCGCGCGCCTTCAATTCGGCATAGAATTGCGTGATCCGGTCCAGGCTGTCGTGGATGTCCACCGGGTTCGGCGGTACATCTCCCAAGTCTGCGCAGTTGGCAGCGGTGAATGGATTGACTCCGGTTACGGAGTTCATCGCCCGGATCATGGTCGAAAAATCCCGCAACTGACGCGGCCCGTGACGCGCTCCGGGGCGGTTGGTGGTGCCCCCGTCCCAGGGCACACCGACCAGACCCAATTGGACCTCGTCGTAGCGCGGGTGATCCGGGGTCAGGTATGGCAACCGCATGAAGGTCGGCACCCCGGCAAACCGCGCCAGTTCCATGGCGGAAACAGGTTGAAAGAAATCATTGTCCGGTTCGCCTATCACGCCGTCTTCGCATTCACGTTTTCGGCGACCATCGAAATCATCTCGAACATGATGGCGGTGGCTGTCAGCGCCGTTATCTGGTTGCGGCTGTCCTTGGTGGGCATCATGCAGACGATATCGCCGCCCACAATGTTCATCCCTCGCACACTGCGCAGCAACGCCACGGCCTCATCGATATCAAACCCCTTCTCGCCGGGTTCAAGATTCGACACTGCTGGAGCGATGGTTGGATCCAGACAATCAAGGTCGAAGGTGATGTAGATAGGCCGCCCGGCCATGACCTCTTTGATCTGCGCCACCACGTCTTCGACACCACGCCTGCGGAATTCCTTCATCGTCACGACGTTGTAGCCATAGTCATAAGAGGGTTGCAGCCAATCCAATGTGCGCGCATGGCCGCGCAGTCCAATCTGCATCGAATGGTGTGGGTCGACGTTGCCTTGATCGGCCAGATATGCGCCCCAGTGGGCTGCGGATTTCTTGGCGCCAAGGAAATGGTCCACTTTGACAAACACATCAGTATGGGCGTCGAAATGAAGGAAGCAGACCGGCTCACCCTTTGTGATCTTGCCGCCTCCCAGCGCCTGAACGATACCGCCAGTGATCGAGTGATCACCGCCCACCGAGATCGGCCGCGCGCCGGCGGCGTCGATTTCGGTATAAAACCGGGTGATCTGCTCGATACAATCTTCGTTGTCATTGGCGCGCGGGAACGGCACATCGCCGACATCGGCGATCTTGGCCGCCTCCCAGGGGTTCAGCTGGAACTCGCCATGCATACGCCGCGCCACAGATGAGACATTGCGCAGTGCCCGCGGGCCCAAGTGCTGGTCGCGTTCGGTGGTACCATTGCCGGTGGAATGCGGCACGCCAACAAGGGCGATGTCCTGACCTTCAGGACCCTCGTTGGGGCAGCGGAACATTGTAGGAATGCCCCACCAGTAAAGGTTTTCCATCATTGATTTCAGGTGTTCGTCGGCCATTTTCTTGTCCAGTTATAGAAAAATGCCCCGACATGCGATTATCCATGCCGGGGCAGTCGGGGAGGAGTTATTGGGTCAGTCGCCGCCGACCTTCTTGCGGTACATGCCTTGGGCGATCCGGTCAATGACCATGGCGCAGAGTAGGATGGCAAGTCCACCCAGCAAGCCCTGACCCTTGGCGGCATATTGCAGCGCCTCCAGGATCAGCGCGCCCAGTCCTTCAGCGCCAATCAGCGAAGCGATCACCACCATGGACAGTGACATCAGGATGGTCTGGTTGATGCCGGTCATGATCGAGGGCAACGCCAGCGGCAGTTCGACATAGAACAGCAGCTGACGACGCGAGCAGCCAAAGGCCACGGCGGCTTCTTTGGTGGCCTCGGGCACCCCACGCATACCCAGCGCGGTCAGGCGGATCACTGGCGGCATGGCAAAGATCAGCGTGGCCAGCACGCCAGGCGGTTTGCCGGTACCAAAGAAAGCAATGATTGGGATCAAATAGACAAAGGCCGGCATGGTCTGCATGAAGTCCAGTACCGGCTCGGCAAAGGCATAGGCGCGTTTGGATTTTCCAAACCAAATGCCGAGCGGAATGCCGATTAGCACGCAGAGGAATGCGCCGGCGCCGATCAGGGCGACGGTGATCATCGACAGTTCCCACAGGCCCATAAAAGCGAGATAGGCCAGTGAAGCGGCGGTAAAAACAGCCACCCGCGGCCCGGCCAGGCGCAGCGCCATCACAACGGTGACGAACATCACCACCGGCCAAGGGGTTTGGATCAGCAGAATCTCGAGCCCATCCAGCACCCAGCGAATGGTGGCGGTGACCCCGTCAAAGACATCGCCAAAGTTATTGGCCAGCCAGTCAAAACCAATGTCGCCCTTTATCGACAGATAGGCGAAATATTCTTTGCCGACCGGGAACTCGGTGATCGGCAGGCGCTCGCCCAACAGACCGCCGGTCAGGCTGGCCACCACCTCGTCCGGTTTGGCGACGGTAAAGCGGATCAGGGTCAGCGGCCAGATCGCGATCAGCCCGATCACGCCAAATACGATGCCCGAGCGTTTGATGCCCGATTGCGCTTTTTGCTTGGCGCGCCAGCTCAGGTATTGCGCCTCGTAAGCGTAGTTGGCGTAAAAACCTTCGGCCAGTTTGATCAGCACGAACACCAACAGACCGATGACCAAAATGGCGGTGGCGCCGCCGCTGGCGGCATTGGCCGCCTCCAGCGCCTTGTCAGCGGCATTGCGCAGATTGTTGGCTATATTCAGCTTGGCTTCGGCGCCGGCGGCATCGCCGGCAGCGACCAAGTCCGCAGCCTGCGTCTCACGCTTGGCTATATTGGCCGTCAGCCGTTCAAAGCGCGCCAGCTGGTCGGCGCCCAGCTCGCCCCACAGCCCGCGTCCGATCTGCACCAGAGCGAACAGTTCGAGTACCAAGAACACCCAGAAAAAGCCCCAGACGCCACGCGCGGCGCCCCAGAGCGGGCCGCAGACCGCAGCCATCATGTTCCACGACCAGGTGAACCCGGTCTTGCCCTGGATCTTGGCGAATTCGGTGCTGTAATAGTCGGCGTTGTCCTGGGCAAATTCGGCAACGCTGTGGCCTGCAGTTTCCATCGTGGTATCCTTCATGCCTTGCCTCCCTGAATGCCCTTGAGCAGGGTCGATTTATCGACCACGCCAATATCGGCACCATCGTCGGCCGTGATGACGATGGCATGTTCGGTGGTGGTGGCGATGTCGATGAGATGGTCCAGGTCGGTGCCATGATGGGCGCGCGGGCTGGTGCTCAAATCCTCGCCATTGGCCGGGGTATATTCGCTGTAGGGCACCATGATCGAATGGGCGAACACCAGCTTCAGCTTGGAGATGCCCTCGACAAAGTCGCGTACATAGTCATCAGCGGGCTGGGTGACGATTTCTTCGGGTGTGCCGATCTGCACAATGCGCCCGTCCTTCATAATGGCAATGCGATTACCAATGCGAATGGCCTCGTCCAAATCATGAGTGATGAACACCGTGGTTTTGTTCAGCTCGGCCGACAGCGCCATGAACTGGTCCTGCAGCTGGCGCCGGATCAGCGGGTCCAGGGCCGAGAACGGCTCGTCCATCAGCAACACATCCGGGTCCGAGGCCAGCGCCCGGGCCAGCCCGACCCGCTGCTGCATGCCGCCCGATAGTTCGCGTGGGAAACGGTCCTCGTAGCCGGTCAGATCGACCCGTTCGAGACATTTCTGCGACACTTCCCAGCGGCGCGCCTTGGGTTCGCCGCGCACCTGCAGCGGAAAGCCGACATTGTCGCGCACTGTGCGATGTGGAAGCAGCGCCATATGCTGAAACACCATGCCGATATTCATGGCGCGCATCTCGCGCAGGTCGTTATCGGAAAGGGTCAGCATGTCATTGCCCATCACCGAGATCTGGCCGGCGGTGGGCTCGATCAACCGGTTGAGGTGCCGCACCATCGTCGACTTACCCGACCCCGACAGGCCCATCACGCAGAAGATTTCACCGCGTTTCACCTCAAAGGACACATCGGCGATGCCGACAACACAGTTGAATTCCTTCAGCACTTCGGCTTTACCCAGCCCGCGTTCGCGGATCGCCGCCATCGCAACATCGGCATTTTTGCCAAAGATTTTCCACACGCCGTCCAGCGTGATCACATTTTCCGTCATGCCCTGTCTCCGGTTTTCGTTCGCGGCTCTCCCGGTGGTGTCCGTCGTCATATAAAATGGGACATCAGAGCGGTTTGAGTTTTGGAGGCTCTGGTTCGTTTGTGTGATTGATTATGCCGCGAGTTTTTGATGTTGCAAGCGGCGTTGTCGGATTGTCAGTTTCTTGATCTTTTCCCTTTCTCTGATGATGGCCTTGCCGCGCCCGAAGTAGACGTCGGCGGGTGTGACGTTGTTCAGGCTCTCGTGGTAGCGCTGGTTGTTGTAGTAATCGACGAAGGCCCCGATCTGGCGTTTAAGATCGCCGGGCAGATAGTAGTTTTCCAGCAAAACCCGGTTCTTCATCGTCTGATGCCAGCGCTCGATCTTCCCCTGGGTTTGCGGATGGAACGGCGCACCGCGAACGTGGTCCATCTGTCGATCCTCGAGCCATTCGGCCAGGTCGCCAGAGATGTAGCAAGAGCCGTTATCGCTCAGCAGACGGGGCTTGTGTCTCACAACCGCCTGATCACAACCTGACGCCGCCAGGGCCAGCTCAATCGTCGCCGCCACGTCCTCGGCCCGCATGTTTGTGCAGAGCTTCCAGGCGATGATGTAGCGGCTGTAATCGTCCAGGATCGTGCTGAGATAATACCAACCCCAGCCAATGATCCTGAAGTAGGTGAAGTCGGTTTGCCACATCTGGTTGATAGCGGTGGTTTTGTCCGTGAACTCGTCGGCAGCTTTGATCACAACATAGTCGGGCGCGGTGATCAGATCAGCTTCCTTCAGAAAGCGGTAAACCGATGATTCAGAGATAAAATACTGCTTCTCATCGGTATACTTTACCGCCAGTTCCCGGGTCGTCAGCGCCTCGTGCTCCAGTGCAAATTCAATCAGATCGTCTCGCCGATCTTGGGGAATGCGGTTCCAGACCGACTTTGGGCAGGGTGAGCGATCCGCCAGGGCGTCAAAGCCGCCTTCGACATAGCGGTCATACCATCGGTAGAATGTGGTGCGCGGAATGCCCAGCATATCCAAGGTTTGCTTCGCAGGCAGATGGGACCCCTCAACGGTGCGGATGATTTCCAACTTCTCTGACGCTGGATACCTCATTCCTCGTATCCCCCATCCCCTGTCATGCTTTTTTTGAGCAGACGGTTTTCCAGGATCAGGTCGGCCACACATTCTTTCAATGCCAAGGCCTCAGAACGTAGCTCCTTCACCTCGGGTGACGTCGCCTGACGCGCCGTATCGCCGGACAGACGGCGTTTCCCTGCTTCGGGGAACTCCCTGGACCAGCTGTAATACAGACTCTCTGAGATGCCCTCGCGGCGACACAGTGCTGAGATGCTTTCCTCGCCCCGAAGACCCGCCAAAACAATGCGGATCTTCTCCTCGGCTGAATACGTTTGCCGGGTCTTGCGGCGGATGGTTTTGACCAGCCTGTCAGCCGAGGCTTTGCTGGTTCCGGATTGCTTGTTCATCTTCACTCCTTGACGGTTGCGATGAACCAGAAATCCTCCTGATGCTAAACCCTCATATCTGTCCCAAAGGCGCTGACGTCAGACACCCGGTGGTTTTGGCGGGCAGCTCCCCTGCCCGCCAATTGGTCACTTGGTTTGTGTGTTTACTGGAACCAGGAATCCACCAGATCAGTGTTCTCATCGACCCACTTGCGGGCGTATTCAGCTGGATCCTGACCATCTACCGACAACGCATAGACCAGTGCATTCACATGCTCGGTTGTCAGATTAACTTTGCCCAGCATCGCGGCTGCTTCGGGCTGGCTGCCGACCAGAGCGGAGGCGTAGAACACATGCAGTTTTGTTGCGTCCCAAGCGGTGGGTGCGGTGGAGTTTTCCAGCCAATCAGGATCATCGGTCGGCTGGCTGATCTTCCACTGCGCGGCGTCATAGGCCGGCTCGGTCAGCGGCACCAGATCATAGAGCGAGAACATATGATGCGGCGTGTAGCAGTAGAACACGATATTCTGGCTCTGAGCCACCGCGTTGTCGACCTGGGCCAGCGCCAAGGTCTCGTCCATCTCCATCAAGTTCATGGTTTCCGCATAGCCATAGGATTTGGCGCGGATCTTTTCGATGTTGGTCGAAGCCCAGCCAGCGCCGCCAATCCATATCTCGCCGCGCCCATCGCCATCGGTGTCGAAATTGGCCGCCATATCCGGATCGGTCAGATCGCTAAGCGCGGAAATGCCGGTGCGTTCCTGGGTGTCCTTGGTAACGCAGATCTGCTGGTCCGACAGAACCGCATTCGGGTTCAGCGTCACGGTGCCTTTGTCAGTAACAAATGAATCGTGCAGATTCTGCTGGTTGGGCATCCAGACTTCAGGATGCACATGCATTGCGCCGGAATCCATTGCCTCGAAAATGATCGGGTTGGTGCCGTTCTGCAGCTCCACCGACAGGCCCAGGTTGTCTTCCAGCGCCACTTTCAGAATATGCGCCGTGCCGCGCACCGAAGTCCAGTTCGGCACCCCGATTACCACATCCTGCGCCAGTGCCGCAGTCCCAAGGACCATGGCCAGCGTGGCGGTTGTCAAAGTTTTCATCGTTTTCATCTTCATCTCCTTAGTTGGTTGATCACCTTTGTTTTTTTACTCCGGCAGCGCGTGATCACGACGCCGCAGGAGAATTTCCGGCTAGCGCAGGCGCGGCGTGAAACACGACATTGCAGCCTGCCTCCAAATGTTCAGGTTCGGCCCATTCTGCCTCGTTGTGGCTGAGCCCGTCGCGACACGGAACAAATACCAAAGCGGTGCGCGAACATATTGCCGAGCCGGTCAAACGAGATCGCGCAGCTTGCCTCGCGGCACCAGCGCTTCAGCAGCTCGCGCGCAGCCCGGGCGCCGTTTATGTGGAGGATGCCGCTCATGCGTCTTCGCGGTGCAGCGCCTGGGACAGGCAATGCACACCGCCGCCGCCCAAAGTGAACATCGACATATCCGGGTCGTAAACCTCAAACCCAAGCGCCCGCATTTTGGCGTTCAAATCGGAGGCCCCGGCCATCGACAGCACCTTGCTATTCCCCAGCGCCACCAGATTTACACCCAGGTTCTTGGCTTCGCGGTACGACACATTGACGATTTCAATGCCCCAGCTTTTGACGATACCCACCAGCCAAGGCTCCATCGCATCGACGCAAGCCACCGCCAATTTCTCCGCCAGCGGCACGATCAGCCCGTCCATATGCACGAACTCGCGGCTGATCGGAGCCACTACGGCCTCCCAGCCCTCGGCCCGCACAAATTCGGCCACCTGTTCCGAGCCTTCCTGCTCAGACCGCTCACCGCAATAGCCGATCAGCACCCGACCCGGTTCGATAATATTGAAATCGCCGCCTTCGAAGTGGCCGGCGGTGGCGTATTTCCAGATCGGGATATCATTGTTCTGATAAAATTTGATCGCGGTCACGTAATCGGCACGGCGGCATTTTAATTGCATATGACAGATCAGGGCGCCCCAGGGCGTCATCGCCGAACTGTCGCGAGCAAAGAAATTGCGGTGCAGAACCTCGTCGCTGTCCAAATAATGGCAGGTCACCTCGTTTTCTTCGTAGATCGAGACCATATCGGTGTGCTGCGCCATCGCCTTTTGCAGGTCGAACTTCACGCCGGTCCGATGTGCATTGGCTAAGGTACGCCCGATCAGTGGGCCTGCCTCAACCCATTTGAAGTAGTCGGGACGACCAAGTAGAACATCTGTCAACCTGACATAGTCATTGTTAATACCCCAGCCTTGTGCGAGTCCGCCGTTCAAACCCATCTTGCTGATTTCCTCTTGTGGATAAGCAATTCGGGCCTGAGCGTTGCACGGCTTTAAGATTAAATAAATTACAAACTAAGAGACTTAACTTGTGTAGCTTTACATGTAATATGCTCGAATGCTTCCTCCGTCCTATTCCAAGACTGATCTGCATCTGCTTTTTGTATTTTCCGCAGTGGTCGATGCGCGCGGCTTTTCAGCAGCCCAAATTGTTCTCAACGTGTCCGCTTCCACAATTTCGCGGCAAATTGCGGACCTGGAAACGCGTCTGGGCATGCGTCTATGTCAGCGTGGCCGCAAGGGTTTTCGCCTGACGGACAAGGGGGAAATTGTCTATGCCGCCTCACGCAAATTATTTGCCGCGCTGGATCAGTTCGGCGTGGCGGTGGATGGAACGCGCGGCAAGCTCGTGGGCCGTTTGTCGGTCGCAGCGATTGACAATTGGGTTTTCAATGACAACGCACCGATCATGGGTGCGTTGGCAGAACTGACCCGAACAGCACCGGACGTATTGGTCGAGATTCACTCGCTCGCGCCTGACGTTGTTGAGATCGCGGTGCAGGATGGGCAAATTGCGGTTGGCATTGGCGTGTTTCATAAACCCAAGCCCGGCTTAATTTATGAACTACTGGGGATTGAAAAAATCGGCTTGTATTGCGGTCTTGGCCACCCCTTGTTTGATGCCCGCTTGGTGCCAGAAGTGAAGCGATTGTTGTCTGAATCAAATTTTTGCAGACGCGCCTACCTGAACGAGGATCTGGTGGCTCCGGTCTCGCGCGGGTTGCGATCTAATGCCAGCGCTCACCAAATTGAAGGAATTGCTATGCTGGTGCTTACTGGCGGGTACATCGGTTACTTGCCAGAGAGTTTTGCGGAAATCTGGGTGCGCGAAGGGCGGATGCGCTCAATAGGGGGCGGGATGTTTGATCTGGAATCTGAAATAAAACTGGTCAGGAAGCGCGGTGAAGAGCCAAATCTCGTGGTCAAGACTTTCATCCAGTTGGTGAGGAAAGCGGCAGGGTAAACTTCAGTGTCTGAATGGCCCCTGGTTTCCTAGACACCTTCCTGGTTCACGTATTGCCGCCTGTTCTCGAACTCGACGGGTGACAGCCTCCCGTTTAGGCAAGGTTCTAAACAAGCTGATACCGCGTTCTCTCAGGCTTGAGACATTTGCGCCGGCGCGAAAATAGATCTTATCCGAGCCGACAATCTTTTGCCCCAGTCCGACGAGTTCATGGGCAACTTGCGGCACCCGCTAACTGTCCAACCGGGCGCCCTTTGTATCGAAACTCTCGCTGGTATTTCTCCGCAGCCTCATCACACGTATACTCTGGATGCATCGTGTGTTCTTGCAGCACCCCAAGAACACGGTTTAGCAGGTCGGCCCGTGTTACGTTCGTCTGGGGAATTTCTTTGATCGCCCTCAACAGCGCTGCCATCCGGCCACTTGTGGGTTCATCTAGGTAGACGTTGTTGCACGAACACAGGTAGTTCTGGTAATCGGGTGCTCCACCTCTGATCTGGACACTTGAATGCCGCATAAATTCAACGCTGCTCGTCGCCACAAGTTTCCGAAGAAACGATATCGGGTGACAAATTGGGCGGAGTACACCGAAATCCTGCGGCGTCGTGGCGATCTGACCATCTGGGTCACTGACGATACGCTGAAACAATGGCGAGCGCCGCGCCGGACGACTCCGGGAGGTCAGCCGAAATATTCGAACATTTCGATCGAGACCTGCCTGACTCTGCGTACGATTTACAAACTACCGCTGCGCCAGACCCAAGGGCTGATGCGCAGCATCGCTCGGCTGATGGGAGTAGACATTCCGGTGCCGGATTTCTCAACACTGTCGCGCCGCGGGCTCGGCTTGAGATTGCCTGCAAAGCCTCGGGTCGACAGAACCGAGCCGATCCATCTGACCATGGACAGTACTGGATTGAAGATCTTTGGCGAGGGCGAGTGGCTGCAGGTCAAGCATGAAACAAAGGCCAAACGCAAATCGTGGAGAAAGCTACACCTCGGCCTGGACCTCACAACCGGCGAGATCATCTGCTCGGATCTGACGCTGGACCACGTCGGCGATAGCACGGCCTTGCCCGGGCTTCTGGATCAGTTCGACGGGCCGGTTTCGCGATTTCTGGCGGATGGGGCCTATGACGGCACCCCGACCAGAAATCTGCTCACGGCGCGTTTTGGCGATGCAGTCGAGGTCATCATTCCACCGCCAAAAAACGCCGTTCTCGCCCTGAAATCGCGCGATGATCCATCCCTCCGCGACCAGCACATCGCCCAGATACAGACGTACGGCCGACTGGCATGGCAAGTCAGAAGCGGCTACAATCAGCGCAGTCGCGCGGAAGCACAAATTGGTCGTTGGAAAAGTGTGATCGGGTCGAAACTGAGATCGCGGCGGTTCGAAAATCAGAAAACTGAGGCACAGATCGGTGTGCGGGCTCTTAACAGAATGACCGAACTTGGCTGTGCCAGGTTTGAGTCAGTTGGCTGACCATTTTCACGGGTAAGGGTACTCCGCGCTTGTCCGGTGATTGATGCAACACGGCCCTGTCACGGTAACTGGCTGGTGTCAGCTGCGGGTGGCGAGTAGCTTCCTGTTATGAACAAGATCAGCTACCGCCGACATCGGTTTCCTGCAGAGATAATCCAGCGCGCCGTCTGGCTGTGTTTCCGGTTTCCGCTCAGTTACCGCGATGTGGAGGACCTGCTCGCTGAACGTGGTGTCGATGTTTCTTACGAGACGATACGGCGCTGGTCTTTAAAGTTTGGGCAGGCCTATGCCCGAAAACTGAGACAATCACGCCCTCGACCAGACGACCGGTGGCACCTTGATGAGGTGTTTTCCTCCATCAACGGAAAACGGATGTATCTATGGCGGGCGGTGGACAGCGAGGGTGAGGTGCTGGATATCCTGGTTCAGTCCCGGAGGAACAAGAAAGCAGCACTCAAGCTGATGCGCAAACTGCTCAAGAAGCAGGGGTATGCGCCGAATAAGGTGGTGACCGATAAACTGCCATCTTACGGGGCAGCATTGCGTGATCTCAACATGACGGGGAAACACGTTACCGGCGGACGGAGCAATAATCGGGCGGAGAATTCGCACCTGCCGGTTCGACAACGAGAACGCAGGATGCAGGGCTTCAAGTCATCAGGATCGGCGCAAAGGTTTCTCTCCACCCACGCCGCCATCTACAACACCTTCAATGTCCAACGTCATCTGATCACTCGCAAGACAATGCGCCAATTCCGCGGTGACGCGATGAACACGTGGCGGACCGTGACCGCTGCTGCTTGAGCCGCTCAGTTCAGACGTTCAACTGCGACCTGCCTTCGTTAAGTTGACAGCACCCTCAGCGTCCCATTCAAAATCGGCTCGTGTCCAGGTGCCATCGGTTCGGCCAGCTTTGTCGATTACCGGGATATGCGGAGCGATGCCGCGATCCACCAACCATCCAAGCATGGGGCCTGAACCATAAGCCGTGTCAGCAATGATGCGCTCTGGATGCAGGCCAAACCCTTCTTTGACCCGATCCAGCATTGTACGCACAGACCCGACCTCCGCCTGTCGGATTGATCGTGTGGCTTCCACGTCCACGATGACACCGTGATCAGTATCGATCAGATAATTGGTTGAATAGGCAAAGAACGCAGGACCTTTGCGGGCCGCTGTCCATTGACTGGATGGGTCGGAGTGAGACGTGAACTTCGGTTCAACGGTCGTCGCCGCGCCAAAGGCCGCGTCATCCAGAACGTCGAGATATTCCCGCACCGCACGAGGTGCGTCATCGGGGTCAATCGTGCTGTGATCCCAATCTTCTTTGGCGGTGGAGTTCTGTTTATTTGCGTCGGCCTCAATGAGACTGGCATCCGCCGCAAAGCGCTGGCCACTGACCAGCCCCTCGGCAATGCAACGCGCCATGACCGTCTCAAAGAGATGACGCAGCAGGTCACTGTCACGGAAACGGCCATGCCGGTTCTTTGAGAATGTCGAGTGGTCAGGCACCTGATCTGTCAGGTCCAGGCGGCAAAACCAGCGATACGCCAGATTGAGATGCACTTCCTCGCACAGCCTCCGCTCCGAGCGGATGCCCAGGCAGTAGCCCACCAGCAGCATGCGGATCAGCAGCTCAGGATCAATCGAAGGGCGGCCGGTTGAGCTGTAAAATGGCGCGAGATGCTGGCGGATGCAGGACAGATCGACGAAGCGATCAATCGACCGCAGCAGATGATCTTGCGGGACGTGGTCTTCTATCGAGAAGTCATAGAAAAGCGCGCTCTGTGCCTCTTGCTTCGGTCCCAACATCGCCGCCAATCCCCCGCATCAATGCAGAGATTGAATCAGCGAGATGATCTAAAATCAAGAAGACTTTTTCAACAGAATAAGTTGACCCGAAAAACACGCTGCACTGCAGCCAGAAAAGCGGCCATTGGTTGCACCCGCAGCGAGTTTCATAACCCTTATGACCGCTCTGCGGACAAAACTGCCTTTCGCCGCACCTGCTCCAATGGCCGCTCTCGGCCAAGTTTCCTTTAATCAAGCTGACTGAGGAATTGTGCGACATGCTTGGATTTTTCGGTTATCCAGGACTCGTCGCCAACACTTTGCTGATTACAGTCATTGATTTGCCGGATTGGTTGCGACATACGCGGGCGAACACATGCAGATGCGGTCAACAGCCAACCGATCTGGTCAGCAAAGTATGTACACAATCAAGTGGACGCAGCTGTCACGCGGCAAGTTCCGCAATAACGAGGTTCGGCTCCAGCTTCATGCCCTGACCTACAATCAGGGCAACTGCATGCGGACACTGGCCTTGCCGAAGGAGGTGGAACACTGGTCGTTGACCACGCTACGGGAAAAGCTGGTGAAGATCGGGGCCAAAGTTCTCCGCCATGGCCGATACGTCACGTTCCAATTGGCCGAAGTAGCGGTGCCGCGAAGCTTGTTCCGGCAAATCCTGAAATTGATCAATGATCAAGGCTCAGTTTACGAACTGTATGTGTTCATGGTATGTTCTTTTTGGATTCAGGGAGATAGCGAATGTCGATGGACAATGAACAATTTCAGTGCTGGCTTGCCGGGATAGACAGCCTCAGCGCTGCACAGCGTAGAGAGGCCGAAGCGGTATTTTCAGGGCGGACAGGGTCGGGTTCCTCGCTTGCCGCGGTCGAACTTGCGGTGGATGCTGATAGGCACTGTCCGCATTGCGGCAAGCCCGGTGCGGTGTCACGGGGCAAGGCACGGGGCCTGCGTCGTTACCAGTGCAAGATCTGTCGGCGCACATTCAACGCCGCTACCGGCACGCCCTTGTCCGGGCTTCACTACAAAGACCGATGGTTGGCCTTTGGCGGATGCCTGGCTGCGGGAGAAACGGTTCGGGCGTCAGCCGATCACTGTAATCTTGCCGTCAACACGGCATTCCGTTGGCGTCACCGGTTTCTGGAGGCTGCAAAGAAGGCCCCGCAAAAGCTCAAAGGGATCGTCGAGGTCGATGAAACCTATGTTCTGGAGAGCCACAAGGGACAGAGAACCCTCGACCGCAAGCCCCGCAAAAGAGGCGGCAAGGCTGGCAAGCGCGGCCTGTCGTGCGAACAGGTGCCGGTTCTAGTGGCTGCCGACCGTAATGGCACGACATTCAGCACGGTTCTTCCGGTGGTTAATGCCGACACGCTGAAACAGGCGATCAGCCCGGTCGTCGACAGGGACATCGTGCTGGTGTCCGACGGTCACCGCGGCTATCCGCCCTGCGCGACAGCAATGGGCGTTCGCCACGAAGCCCTCAATCTGTCAGCCGGCGAACGGGCCCGGGGCGCCTTTCATATTCAGACGGTCAACAGCCGCCACAGCCAACTGAAGGATTTCCTGCGCCGCTACCGTGGCATCGCAACAAAATATCTCGACAACTACCTGCAATGGTTTCATCTCATCAAACTCACACCACAGACCTCGCCGCGAGCCTGTTTGGCCGCTGCTATCACACGCCATGCATACAGTTCGTAAACTGAGCCATGATCAATGATCAATGACCAAGAACAGTCCCGGTGTAGACCGGGGAAAATCAACGGTGATATGAATATAACGGGAGATGTGTGTCTGGATGGCGGGAATTATCAAGATATGGCATTCAGATCGCCGCCAATTTGTCAAAATCGGAGGTTTCGGGTGATTGGAGAAAATAATTCTTCAGAAAACGGTGTGATTTTGTACAATCGTGCCGATTGTGAAGATCACATGGGAAGAGTCAGTTTATGTGAACCTTTGCCTTAGTCGCGGTGTAGGGAACTTGAGAGCCGACATGGAGTTAGCGTGGTTCCTGTTACCGCGCGTCTTTCGCTTTTGCTGGCAACGGCACATCCATGCGCCATCGACTCTGGAGAAGGAGTAACGCATATTGGAATACGCAAAACTCGGCCGTTCCGGCCTTGAAATCTCCCGTCTCTGCCTTGGAACATTGTCTTTCGGTGGTCGCACATCCGAAGCCGAGGCGTGCCGAATCGTCGACAATGCAATCGACTGCGGCGTTAACTTCGTCGATACGGCGGACGTTTATGGCGGCGGTCTCAGCGAAGAGGTGGTGGGTCGCGCCGTTTCAACCAAGCGTGACAAAATCGTGCTGGCTACCAAAGTTGCCAACACCATGGGACAAGGACCGAACCGCCACGGGTTAGGCCGGCATTGGATATTCGAGGCGTGCGAGGCCTCACTTCGCAGGCTCGGCACCGATGTGATCGATATCTACTATTTTCACGTCGAAGACCGCGAAACCGATCTGGCTATTTCTGTCAGGGCTATCGCCGATCTTATCCGCGCAGGGAAAATCCGGTCCTTCGGAGTCTCTAACTTTCGCAGCTGGCGCATTACGGAAGTGTGCCGCATCGCTGACGAACTCGGCATCGACCGCCCGATTGCCAGCCAGCCTTACTATCACGCCTTCAATCGAGTCGCGGAAGTTGAGCAATTGCCGGCTTGCGGAGAATTGGGTGTGGGCGTGGTTTCCTACAGCCCGATGGCCCGCGGCGTCCTCAGTGGCAAATATATACCCACTACCGCACCTCTCGCAGACAGTCTCGCGGCGAGTGGAAACAAACGCTTCGATGAAACCGAATGGCGGAAAGAGTCGCTCGAGCTGGCCCGCAAAGTGGCAGCGTATGCATCCGCACGAGGCGTAAACGCCGGACAATTTTCGGTTGCTTGGGTACTCAACAATGCTTTGGTGACCGGTTGTATCGCCGGTCCGCGTACTCTTGAACAGTGGGAAAACTATCTTGGTGCTCTCGACTATGATGTAACCCACGAAGACGAGGCGTTTATGAACGATCTCGTTCCGGCCGGTCACACCTCAACACCAGGGTTTACTGATCCAGCATATCCAGTATCTGGCCGCCCGCTTCGTCCGAAAATTCTATAAAAAGTGACCGTTCGGCGAACCCACTTTGGCAGGTGAAGTGTTGGGATACATAGCTCTGCTGGCGTGTCTGCTCATTGCCATCGGCGCGGGGTAAGAAGCGCCGCCATTTGTCGTTTCGTCTCCGGCCAAGTATTGTTCGGTTAAAGGGAGTTGAAAGACCAAACGCACGCGGCTTTTCCTCTTCCTGTAACCGTGCGACCTCCCCAAAAATATCGACCACTTCCTGATCCATATCGCCGGGCTGTAGATCGTTCGGGTCAAATTTCCAAACTGCCGGAAATGATACGGCCGCGATTCGGCCAGTGCATTTGATAATGATCGACCACATCCGTTTGCAGCCACTTTAGGCTGACCTCTAGCGCTTCGCGGATTAAGGACCCATCCACGCGCTTGCCATCAGGAAGGTCATTGTTCCCTCAGCCATGCAACGCAGCCATAGTTTTTGGCTCAGTTTACGAACTGTATGCATGGCGTGTGATAGCAGCGGCCAAACAGGCTCGCGGCGAGGTCTGTGGTGTGAGTTTGATGAGATGAAACCATTGCAGGTAGTTGTCGAGATATTTTGTTGCGATGCCACGGTAGCGGCGCAGGAAATCCTTCAGTTGGCTGTGGCGGCTGTTGACCGTCTGAATATGAAAGGCGCCCCGGGCCCGTTCGCCGGCTGACAGATTGAGGGCTTCGTGGCGAACGCCCATTGCTGTCGCGCAGGGCGGATAGCCGCGGTGACCGTCGGACACCAGCACGATGTCCCTGTCGACGACCGGGCTGATCGCCTGTTTCAGCGTGTCGGCATTAACCACCGGAAGAACCGTGCTGAATGTCGTGCCATTACGGTCGGCAGCCACTAGAACCGGCACCTGTTCGCACGACAGGCCGCGCTTGCCAGCCTTGCCGCCTCTTTTGCGGGGCTTGCGGTCGAGGGTTCTCTGTCCCTTGTGGCTCTCCAGAACATAGGTTTCATCGACCTCGACGATCCCTTTGAGCTTTTGCGGGGCCTTCTTTGCAGCCTCCAGAAACCGGTGACGCCAACGGAATGCCGTGTTGACGGCAAGATTACAGTGATCGGCTGACGCCCGAACCGTTTCTCCCGCAGCCAGGCATCCGCCAAAGGCCAACCATCGGTCTTTGTAGTGAAGCCCGGACAAGGGCGTGCCGGTAGCGGCGTTGAATGTGCGCCGACAGATCTTGCACTGGTAACGACGCAGGCCCCGTGCCTTGCCCCGTGACACCGCACCGGGCTTGCCGCAATGCGGACAGTGCCTATCAGCATCCACCGCAAGTTCGACCGCGGCAAGCGAGGAACCCGACCCTGTCCGCCCTGAAAATACCGCTTCGGCCTCTCTACGCTGTGCAGCGCTGAGGCTGTCTATCCCGGCAAGCCAGCACTGAAATTGTTCATTGTCCATCGACATTCGCTATCTCCCTGAATCCAAAAAGAACATACCATGAACACATACAGTTCGTAAACTGAGCCTGTCGAGAACATTCTGAGTTGACCGGTTTATGTACCATATGAGTTGACCGCTTCTGTTGCGGTTTCTGGCCCTGTGGGGAAGTGGTCGGTCGCGGAGCGGCTGTCCACTTGTCCACAGGGCGCCGGTCGGTCGCGTCGAAGCGGGTCACGCGGCCTCGCGGGTTTGGCTGTCGATCGGTTGGCCATCGGCGTGGTATCGCGC
Source organism: Paracoccaceae bacterium (assembly GCA_965247915.1). GTDB lineage: Bacteria > Pseudomonadota > Alphaproteobacteria > Rhodobacterales > Rhodobacteraceae > JAKZRT01. Next base: position 3,253,980 of record OZ252048.1, on the reverse strand, counting down.
CAGACATCGCGGTCCATGGAAGACGGCCATTGTGCCGTCGGGGTATTCGTGGACGCGGACCCTGGCCTTGACGTAATGGCGGCGGTGGCGGCCGGCGGGGATCTGAAGTGCCAGGCGCTTGTAGCGCACCGTGTTGTCGTTTGAGACGGTGCGTTCCTCGTGGATGCACAGGATGTCGTCGAGCGCGCCGGTGAAGGGGACGAAGGCGGTGCCCCGGTCCTCGGCCGGGGTCGCGAAGCGGGCGTTGTGTTGTGGCAGGAAGACCTCCTTGAGGAAGCGGTTGGCCTCGACCATGTCGGTGATGCCGGCGAGCCTGAGTTCCTGGGGCAGGCGCTTCTGCAAGGTGCCGAACATGCGCTCCGAGCGCCCCCTTGCCTCGGGCGAGTAGGCCGGGATCAACTCGATGCCGAGCTGCGCCAGGGCGCGGCCGACCTGGGTCGGGGTGTCCTTGTCCACCTTGCCGCCGGCCTCGGGCGTGTTCCAGTAGTGGCTGGCGCGGTCGGCGTAGAGCGAGCAGAACAGGCCCTTGGCCCGGATCGCCTCGGACACCCCCTGGAAGCTCGACATGGTGCCCTCTTCGGCGACGAAGAAGGCCGAGTAGATATCGCTGGTCGCATCGTCCATGGTGACGATCAGGTCCCACCATCGACCGGGGGCCCACTCGTGGCTCGAGCCGTCCTGGTGCAACATCATGCCGGGCAGGGCACGGCGCGGCCGCTTGCGCCGGTGCGCCCCACGCCTGGGCGCCGCGCGCCTGCGCCCATGGGCTTGCAAGCTCAGCCGCAGCCAGTTGTAGCTGCGCTTGAAGCCGTGATCGGCCACCAGCTTCTCGTGGAAGTGCTTGGCCGTGAAGTCCCAGTAGCGGGTGTCGAACAACTCCAGCACCCGCGCCACCTCGTCCACCGGCGCGCGCCGCGCCGAGAGGCGGCCCAGGCGGCGGTCGTAGAGACCGTCGGCTCCCTCCGCCTCGTAGCGGTCGCGCCAGCGCCGGAAGGTGCGCTCCGAGACACCCAGAACCTCCGCCGCCTCCGCCTGGCTCAAGCCACCCCGATGGGTGCGCCCGTAAACCTCCTCGAACTTCATCAATCTCAGTCCCTGTACCTGCTCCGTCCGACGCATCGCCTCCCTCCATGGCTTGGAGGCGTTCTAAAACCGGACAGATCATCTGGTACATAAACCGGACATATCGCGTGTTATACCAACGGCATCAATTTCTGACTCTGTGGGGATTCCCAAATCGGTTTTGATCTGATTCAAGGTTGGCAAAGGAGGATCGCCATGCCAGCCAGTGTTCCGCTTCGTCGCGACTTTGATGCCCGCCACCTTCGTAAACTCGCCAGCCGTTGCAAGGATGCCCGGCAGAGCCGCCGTCTGTTGTCTCTTGCGGCGGTCTACGATGGCATGAGCCGTGGAGAGGCCGTAAGGATCGGTGGGATGGATCGCCAGACCCTGCGGGACTGGGTTCACCGGTTCAACGAAGAGGGACCGGATGGCCTCACCAACCGCAAGGGCGCGGGCCGGACGCGCTACCTGAGCGATGTCCAGATGAAAGAACTTGGCGAGATTGTCGAGACCGGCCCCGACCCGGCGGTGGACGGGGTTGTCCGCTGGCGGCGGATCGACCTGAAGCGGGTGATCGAGGCGCGCTTTGGCGTCATCTATTCCGAGCGCGGGATATCCAGACTGCTTGGCGAACTGGGCTTTGCCCATATCAGCGCCCGCCCGCAGCATCCCAGGCAGGATAAGCGGATCATCGAGGCGTTTAAAAAAACTTCGCCGACACGCTCCAGGTGCATATAGCTGACCTGCCAGCGGGAACGCCGGTGGAGATCTGGTTCCAGGACGAAGCACGCCTTGGCCAGAAGAATGGCCTGACGCGCCTGTGGGCGAGAAAGGGCACGCGCCCCCGCCAGCCGGCCGATCAGCGCTATCACAACGCCTATCTGTTCGGCGCCATCTGTCCGGCTCACGGCAAGGGGGCGGCGCTCATGCTGCCTTGGGCGGACGCGCAAGCCATGCAGATGCATCTCGACGAGATCAGCCGCCACGTCGCCCGAAAGGCCCATGCGGTTGTGCTGATGGATCGGGCCGGATGGCACACCACCGGCAAACTCAAAGTCCCGAAGAACCTCACCATCATCCTGCTGCCATCGCGCGCTCCGGAACTGAACCCGGTGGAAAATATCTGGCAGTACTTGCGCGCCAATTGGCTCTCCAACCGCGTGTTCGAAGACTACAATGCCATCGTCGATGCTGGATGCGAAGCTTGGAACAAGCTCGTCGCACAGCCCGAAACCATCACATCAATCGGAATGCGAAAATGGGCCCATATCGGTCAATGTTAAATGCCGTTGGTATTACCGACAGTTCGTAAACTGAGCCTTGTTTTTTGCCTCTCTGGTTGTTAATATCCTTGGCAGGTGCTTGGAAACCCCACCAATTAAATCACCAACGTCATGCGAACCGGCCGAAATTGGCGGGGAATGGGTTACGCTGGTTTCGCGACATGAGAGGTCCCATGCCGGAAAAAAGCTGCCTGCTCGAGATTCCTGCCCAGGCCGATGTCGACGTGATTGTCGCTATGAGCCCGGAAAACTTCGCCTACGTGTCCGGTGCTTTCATCCTGACTGTTGAGTCAATTCGTCCACGCCAGGCGTTCGCCGTCCTTCCGAGACAGAGTCAACCATTCGCCGTCTTCTGCTCGATCGAGACGCCAACCATGCGCGATGAAAGCTGGATCGACGATCTGGTTGAATACACCGAGTTCGTCGATCACCCCGCTGATAAGCTTGCCGAGGCGCTCACGGCGCGGGGCCTCCACAAGGGAAAGATCGGCATCGACCTGGGCTACTTGCCGCAGGCGTCCTTCGCCCGCCTCCAGGCCAAGCTGCCGGGTGCCGAGTTCATCGATACCACGGATACCATCGCCGCAATCCGCGCGATAAAGGACCCAGACGAAGTCGCTCAGCTCGAATTCGCCGCCAAGGGGACCCACCAAGCTGTCCTTGATGCCATGGCGGCCAGCAAACTCGGCGATACCGAGAAACAGATGGCCGACCGCATCTCCAAGGGCATCATCGAAAACGGCGCCAACACAACGCTGTTCATGTGCTTTGGTAGTGGAGCACGCACGCGCTTCGCTCATGGTGCGCCGAGCGACCGCGTACCGCTGGAAGGCGATATGATCCGTTTCGACCTCGGTGGTCGCTACGGGCCGTATTATAGCGATTTCGCCCGCACCTTCTCGGCCGGAAATCCGAGCCCGGCGCAGCGCGATTATTATCGAAAGCTAGTCGAAATTCATAAGGAAACGATTGGGGCAGTGCGCCCCGGAGTCACCGCCGAATACCTCTTTAATGTTTGCAAGGATGGTTTTGAGAAACGGCAACTACCGTTTCACATGCCGCATATCGGGCATTCTTTCGGTGTCGAGTTGCATGAAAATCCCATGCTGAGACCAGGCGACAAGACCGAAATCAAGCCGGGCATGGTGATCAATATCGAGCCGGTGTTCATTGATCCGGACAACAGCCTCTATCACGTCGAGGATCTGTTCGTCGTGACCGAAGATGGCTACCGGCTCCTCACGCTGGGGTTCCCCCAGGACGAGCTTCCCGTCATCGGTACCCTCGTACCCTCCTGACGGAACATCTGTCCGGTTGCGAATTGCCGGCCTCAAAAAGGGAGAGACTGATTATGAACTTTATCAATCGAATCGCGGTTGCTGTAGCTGTCATAGCGGGGGCTGCATGGATGATCGGCGCCGCCAGCGCCGAAACGCTGCGTCTAGCGCACCACCACACCGTCGACGGTCAGCTCGACCGCACCGGGCACGTCTTCGCAGACGAGGTCAAGCGGCTGACCAATGGCGCGCTTGAAGTCCAGGTCTTCCCGGCCGCACAGCTTGGTCAGCAACAGGAAGCTTACGACCAGCTTGACCTCGGCATCATCGATATGACGCTGACACCTACCAGCCTGATGGACAAGAAATGGGCGGCCATCCGCCATGCCGACCTTCCATTCTTGTGGGAGAGCTTCGATCATTTCGTACGGGCCAAGAACGGTGACTGGGGTCAGGCCATGGTCGAACAAATGCTCGCCAACTCCAATACACGCGTGCTGGGTTGGGGCGGGTTCGGATTCCGTGATATGATCTTTCGGGGTGAACCGGTCCTCACCGTTGAAGGTCTCTCGGGCATGAAGATGCGGGCACCGGAATCGCGCCTGTGGATCCGCATGTTCGAGCTCCTCGAAGCCAGACCGACCCCGGTGACCTGGGGTGAGGTCTACACCGCCATGCAGACTGGCGTCGCCGACGGCCTCGAAGCTCCGGCGGTCGCCGCCCTCGACATGAAATTCGACGAAGTGACCAGTTCGGTGGTGAAAACGCAGCACATGTTCGGCCTCCTCGCCATCAACATCAACGAAACCCGTTTCCAGAGCCTGAGCCCCGAATTTCAGACAGCCGTAGTCGAAGCCGGCAAAGTGGCAGCCGAGTTCTTTGATTCCGATACAAGGGAACAGATCCAGGGCGCTTATGCCGAAATGGAGACAAAGGGTATGACGGTGGTGGAGCCGGCCGACCGGGCCGAATGGGTCGCGGCGATGTCGCCACTGTGGGACGAGGTCAAGGGCGATCATGCCGACATCGCGATGATGATCGATCTCGTCGTTGCGGCCAAATAATCGGTGACAAACCGTCCGGACGACGGGATCCAAGGCGAACGCAAGTCGCGTGCCCTGACCCTGATCACACGGGTGGCTAGTGTCTTTCTGGCCTGCGCGGTCGTGCTGATGTCCGCGCAGGTTATTCTACGCTTCGGTTTCAATGCTCACCAGGCATGGGCGGAGGAGGTTGACCGCTACCTGTTCATCTGGTCGGTCTATCTCGGCGCCACCATCGCGTTGATGCGCGGTACGCACATCCGCGTTTTGTTCATCGTCGACCGCTTCGGTCCGAAGGGTGAGATGGTCTCTCAGTGGCTTACTCGTGTCATCGGTATCGCCGCGTTCGCATTCACCGCCTATTACGGCTATCAGCTGGCGTGGGTGAACAGGTCGATAGACTTCTACACCATCCAATGGGCGCCGCAGATCCTGTTCTATCTGGCCGCACCGGTCGGATTGACGCTGATGACGCTGGTGCTGATAGCGGATTCGGTGCGTGAAATTGCCGACGCCAGGCGGCGTCGCGTTACAGGCGCCTGAGCCGATGACAATCATCCTGCTTCTAGTCGTCTTTTTGGTGCTGCTGCTGTTCGGCGTGCCGGTGGCACTGGCCATGCTCGCCTCAAGCATCGTCAACATCTTCTACATGGCGGCTACCGGTTTGCCGCTGCCGTCGATCATCGTCGCCGAGCGGATGCTATCGTCGATCAATTCATTTCCGCTGCTTGCCGTCCCTTTTTTTATCCTCGCCGGCGTGATCATGAACCGCGCCGGACTGACGGCCCAGCTGGTCAACGTTTCACGGTCCTTTGTCGGCCACTTCCATGGCGGCACGGCGCAGTGCAACGTACTCGCCAGCATCCTGTTCTCGGGCATTTCAGGCTCGGCGTCGGCAGACGCGGCGGCAATCGGTTCGATGCTCATCCCGACCATGAAGCGTGAAGGCTATCCGGCCGGTTTCGCAGTCGGTATCACGGCCGCCTCGGCGACAATCGGGCCGATTATTCCGCCCTCGATCGTCATGATCATCTACGGCAGCATGACCAACCTGTCGATCGGAGCGCTGTTTCTGGCCGGTATTATTCCCGGCATTATGATCGGGGGATCGTTGATGGCGATCACTGCCGTTATGTCACGACGTAACTCGTACCCATTCCTGCCCCGAGTGCCGTGGCGCGATCGGTTGTGCGTCGCCTGGCGTGCCCTGCCGGCTTTGTTTGCCCCGGTGATCATCCTCGGTGGCATCGTTTCCGGCCTCTATACTGCAACCGAAGCTGGCGTCATCGCTTGCGTCTACGGTTTGCTTGTCGGGCTATTCGTCTACCGCGAACTCAAGATCCGGCATTTGCCGCAGTTGCTCGCAGAGGCGGTTGAAATCACCGCGATCCCGGTGTTCATCCTCGCCTCCGCGTCGATCTTCGGATGGCTGCTGACCTTCAACGGATTCGGCCGCATCATCGTCGGACTGTTCGAGGCAATGAACCTCTCGCCGTTAGGGATGCTGTTCGCGCTGGTGTTACTATTGCTTTTGATCGGGTTGTTCCTGGAAGGCCTGGCGGCGCTGATCATTTTCGTGCCGGTGTTTATGCCATTCATCCCGGCATTCGGATACGACCCGATCCACTTCGCGATGATCATCATCGTCACCATCCTGATCGGCACGGTGACCCCGCCGGTCGGCCTGCAGCTTTATATCGCCTCAGCGATTGGCGGCACCAAGATCCATGAAGTGGTGGTGTGGCCGTTCGTATTCGCGATGATCGCGGTGGTCGTGTTGATGGTGCTGGTCCCGCAGATCACGACCTTCCTTCCACGCGCGCTAGGATACATATGATCCCCCCGGAGGCAGTCAGGCGCCACAGGAGAGCGGAAACTTTCACGGGATGATCTGCCGGCGACGCGTTCATTCTCCCCCGGCCGCCGAACTAGTCCTTTCCGGGGGGGGGCTTCAGGGAGTCTATGATATGGGACGCGAACCAACCTTCTTTAATCAGCGCCGTTTGCAACTCGCGATGGACCGCGATGGCATCGACCTCGTCATCCTGCGCGGCAACGACAACTCCAAATATGTCTCGGAGTTCTTCAACAATGGCGGGACGCTCGCCTACCGGCCCTTCGCAGTTTTCTACTTTCGCGACCCGACGCTCCAACCGGCCTTCATTGTCCCGGCGGTCGATCTGCACCTGGCTATGGATTCGACCTGGATTGGGGATGTGCGCGCCTACGCGATGGCGGAGTTCTTCACCGACATCGACACGTACTTCTACGACGATTTCTTTGCCGCAGCCAAGGCTATCCTTGCTGACCGCAGGGTCAGAAGCATGGTGGTCGGCACCGAGGGCGAGAGCCTGCCTGCCGGTTTCAAGACCAAGCTCGAAGACCTACTTCACGGCAACCGCATCGTCAACTTCAGCGCCGCGATGGAGACGGTGCGCATGGTCAAGACCCCGGAAGAGATCCGCCGCCTAAAGCGCGCTACTGAGATTACCGTGAAGGCCCACGGGGCATTCCGAGCCGCAATCGGGATTGGCACCACCGACCATGATCTCTTCCGCGTCGCCAGCATCTCGATGTTGAATCAAGGCGCCGACGGCGTGAAGTTCATCAATGTCGGCTGTGGCCCGAATACTAGCTACGCCGCCCACGCGCCCTTCACGACTGGCCACACCATCGCGCATGGCGATTTCGTCAAAGTCGACATGGGCGCGCTCTGTCAGGGCTACGGCGCCGATTTCGTTCGCTCTTATTTTGTCGGCACGGCAAGCGAGGTCCACCGGGAAATCTGGAAGCGTCTGAACGAGGTTCAAATGGAAGTGGGCATGAGCCTAAGGCCTGGCGTGACGGGCGGAGAGATATTCGACAGGGGCTACACCATGATCTCCAAATATCTGGAAAACTTCCCTCGCGAATTTATCGGTCACGGCATCGGCATCGGCGCCCATGAGGAGCCGCGGATGAACCATGTGAACAAGACGGTGCTCGAGCCCGGGACCGTCTATTGCATAGAGTATAGCTACTACCATGAAGGCGTTCGCCACCATACCGAGGAGACGTTTCTTCTGACCGAGGACGGCGTCGAGTGCTGGACCGAGCATTGCCCGCGCGATCTTGTCGTCGAGGTCTAGAGCCAGTGCTCTACATAGGCGGATGAACAAAGGCATAAGGTGGCGATGGAGTTTCAGGAGGGCTGGGCGAAATGAGCATCCGTAAGCTGGTCGAGCAGGTTACAAGTGGGACCACATCAGCACTATCAGTGGCAGATACAGCCCTGTCTCGAATAGCAGAAGCGAATCCGTCTCTGAACGCGTTTGTATATGTTGATGCTGAGGGGGCACGCGCGGCGGCGCGCGATGTTGACCGGCGGGTCGCAAATGGTGAACGGCTGGCACTGGCTGGCGTCCCCGTAGGTGTCAAGGACACCATCTGGGTCGCAGGATATCGCGTTGCTCAGGGCTCGCGTTTGTTTGACGGTTTTCGCCCGGCGCACGATGCCATCGTTGTGGAGCGCCTGCGCCAGAGCGGCGCAGTGGTGATCGGAATAACCAACGCTCCGGAATTCGCTTCGAAAGGACACACCAACAGTCCCTTTCACGGAGCAACACGACATCCCAGCAATATGGCGTTGACCCCTGGCGGATCATCGGGCGGGTCAGCTGCCGCCGTCGCGGCACACATGGTGCCGCTGGCGCTTGGAACCGATGTTGGTGGTTCCACGCGTCGACCGGCAGCGCATGTCGGAATCTGTGGTTTCAAGCCCAGTTACGGCACAATTCCCTATGGCTCTGGCTTCGACGAACCTCCTCTGGGGATATCGGTTATTGGGCTGATGGCCGCCACCGTGGACGATCTCAGCATCGCCTTCGAAGCGACGGTCGGTACAGACCGTCGTGATCCCGATTCGATCGTCATTTCCTCCGACCCACCTGAACGCGTAGCGCGTGTAGCCTACAGCCCACGGTTCGGCATCGAAACGCCGATCGACCGCGACGTAGAGGAAGCCGTTGAGAATGCCGTCGAGCGTCTCCGCGTCGCCGGTGTACTGATCGTGAAGAAAGATCCGGTGTGGCCGGACGGCGCATCGGAGGAGGCATTGATGGCCATGCATTTCGCCGGTCTTGCGGCCATTTACGGTGAGCGATGGCAGCAGTCACCCGATCTCTTCGATCCGGAGATCGGTCTTCAGATCGAACGCGGTCTTACCATGTCAGGCCTGGAGGTCGCGGCGGGGCGCATGCGGAGCCTGGAATTCATTGAGGCCGCTTCCGGTTTCTTCAGCGACATCGACATACTGCTTGGCCCAACGACGCCATGTACCGCCTGGCCGATCGAGGAGCCGGGGCCAGCCACAATCGGCGGGATCGAGGCACTCCCGCGCGCTCACGCGGTGTTCACCCCGTTCTTCAATCACGCGCGAACCCCGGCTATCTCGGTCCCCTGTGGCGCGGGCCGGAACAATCTTCCTGTGGGAATGCAACTCGCTGCCGCCCGCGGCAACGACCGGTTGCTCCTGGCCTTCGCCCGTGATGCGCAGCCGATCCTTGGTGATGGCGGCGGACGAGTTTCAGCTTGTCAATAGACAATCACCCGACCAATCGCCTGTAGTTCCGGTGGGACCGGCCCCAACGTGAGAAGACGATAGCTGTCAATGCTCGGAACCCGCTCATATCTAGAACGGACATTGGCTGCTTCGTAGAATTTGCGCAATCTGGGCTCAAAGCGGCCTACTGCAATGCGGCATACTCGGTGTAGTACTACACTCCGAAAGCGGTCGTTCGTGCGACGCGGATAATACCCTAGCAGGGCGTTGTTGCACGGATCGGGTGTCAAGTGTTAACACAGGCTTTTGCCACGACCACGGATATGCTTAATGCCGCATAAATTCAACACCTCCCGCCGGCACAAGTTTGCGAAGAAGAAATATCGGGTGACGAACTGGTGCGGGTATAATGAAAGCCTGCGAAATCGTGGTGATTTGACGGTCTGGATCACAGGGGATGCGCGAAAGCACTGGGCTGCACCACGGCGCAGGTCGCGCGGCGGCCAGCCGCGATACTCGGATCTGGCGATCACGATGTGCCTGACGCTGGGCATGGTTTACAGGTTGCCGCTGCGCCAGACCCAAGGGCTGATACGCAGCATATCAAAGCTGATGCTGCTGGAAATTTCAGTTCCTGATTTCTCGACCCTGTCGCGCCGAGGGCGTGGTCTGAGCCTTCCGGCAAGGCCCAAAATCAAAATAACAGATCCGGTCCACTTGGCCATCGACAGTACGGGTTTGAAGGTTTTCGATGAGGGTGAGTGGCTGCAAAGCAAGTATAATGTAAAGGCCAAACGCAAACGGTGGCGTAAACTTCACCTTGGTCTGAACCTTGTGACTGGCGATATCGTTTGTTCGGATTTAACGCTGGATGACGTTGGCGATCCAACAGTGCTGCCTGATCTATTAAATCAGATTGGCACTCCGGTCTCCCGGTTTATAGCGGACGGTGCCTACGACGGCGCACCGACCAGTGACTTGCTTAAGGCACGATTTGGCGAGGCGGTTGTAATCATTATTCCTCCACCGAAGAACGCCATTCCAAGCCCGCAATCCAAGTGTTTTCCCTCACTTCGAGACCGACATATTGTTAAAATTCAAACTCATGGCCGCATGGCCTGGCAATCTGGCGGTGGCTACAATCAGCGCAGTAGAATTGAGACACAGATGGGGCGCTGGAAGGCTATTATCGGGCCAAAACTGAAAGCCCGCTGTTTCGAAAATCAGCAAACGGAGGCCAAAATCGGCGTCGCCATTCTCAACAAAATGACCGAACTCGGCCGACCCGTGTTCAAACAAATCTCATAGCCTGTATCACGGGTAAGGGCGGCTTGCGACTATTGTCTGATCCATGCAACAACGCCTCCGCCATTGGTCCGAGGACAATGGTCGAGCGAAGACGGCGGTGGACGCGATTCTTGTTGGCAAGGAGCGGACCTACAATCGCCGGTTCCAACAGATGTGCGGGCATTATCTGGTTGATCCGTCGCCCATTGTCGCTCAGACCAATGGCGCAACAATGACGACCCTGCACGCCTGCTTCAGGTTGGGAGAAGGGTCAGGTCGAGAACCAGGTGGGCGTACTCCGGCGAAGATTCTTTGTGCCGCGACCAAAGTTTAAATCCTACGCTGAGCTGAACGCCTGGCTGTAGGATCGTTGCCTGGCATATAGCCGGGCCAACACGCATCCGGACATGCGCGACAAAACAATCCGGGAAGTGTTCGAAAAAGAGCGCGCGAGCCTTGTGCCCTATGTTGGCCCGTTTGATGGGTTCCATGCTGTTCCGGCCGCTGTCTCCAAAACCTGCCTGATCCGCTTCGACAACAACCGCTACCCGGTCGATGCCCGCGCAGTTGGCCGACCGGTGGATATTCGGGCCTACGCTGACCGGCTGGAATGCTGGCAGGAGGGCCGCATTGTTGGCACCCATACGCGCGCCTTCGGACGCGGCAAAACCATCTATGATCCCCTGCATTATTTACCCGTTCTTGCGCGCAAGCCTGGCGCTTTGCGCAATGGCGCGCCGTTCAGGGAATGGGATTTGCCTGCGGCAATCCGACGGGTCCAGCGCAAGCTGGAACGCCAACCCGGCGGTGATCGCCAGATGGTGGATATCTTAGGTGCCATCCTGACCGATGGTCTGGAGGCCGTTGAGGCCGCCTGTTCTGAGGCACTGTCGCACAATGTTCATTCCGCAGGAGTTGTCCTGAACATTCTGGCTCGGCACCGGGAACCGCCGCCGCCCCTGACAATCACAACCCCGGATGCGTCGCGCCGCAGGCGTGCCTCTGGCACGACGGCTGAACTGCGGGCCTGCCGCCGATTGCGACCGATATGACAGCTTGAGGAGAAAAACAGATGGAACGCTCAGAAGTGCTCGACGCGATGGGAAAGCTGAAGCTCTACGGAATGAAGGCCTCCTACGATGAGATTATTACCACCGCAGTCAAGCGCCGGCATGAACCGCAACAGATCATTGGCGACCTTCTGAATGCCGGGATCAGCGAGAAGCAGGCGCGCTCCATCAAATATCAGATGACAATTGCCAAACTGCCGCTGGCCAAGGAACTGGAAGAGTTCGACTTCGAAGAGACCGGGATCAACGAGACTCTGATCCGTGATCTGGCTGCGGGAGACTTCCTGGATCACCAGCGCAACCTCGTGCTGATCGGCGGAACCGGAACCGGCAAAACCCACCTCGCCGTCAGTATTGCCCGCGCCTGCATCCGAAACGGCCGTCGCGGGCGGTTCTTCAATGGCGTCGATCTGGTGAACAAGCTCGACGCCGAAGCCCGTGCAGAACGGCAGGGACGAACGGCAGATCTGATCTCTCGCCCCGACTTCCTGATCCTGGACGAGTTGGGCTATCTGCCCTTCGCCCAGACCGGTGGACAGCTTCTGTTCCATCTGATCAGCAAACTCTATGAGCGCACCTCAATCATCGTCACAACCAACCTCGCCTTTGGCGAATGGCCGAGCGTCTTCGGTGATGCGAAAATGACCACCGCACTGCTCGATCGCCTCACGCATCACTGTGACATCGTCGAAACCGGAAACGAAAGCTGGCGTTTCAAAAACAGAGCCTGATCCTTAACCGAAACCACGCTGGCCCGCCGCCGCTGCGTTATATGGAGATTACGCAGCAACGGGCCAGCTCAGCACAAAAGGCGGGTCATTTTTGGGCGCCGATAGGGGGTCAACATTCAATGCCGATTGACACCGAAGGCTCGTTGACGTTATGGGATGCTTGTGATCTAATCAAAACGCTCGAACAGGATGCAGGTTCTGAAGAGAATCTGCGTTTATCGAAGCCAGTCTGACGAGCTTGGGGGGCCTGTCGAGGCGGTTGTACAGAACGATGCTGAGCCACAGGGAATTGCACTTCCGCCATCCCAAATAATGGGGGCGTACAAGTGACACTTTAAAATAGCCAAATCGTTCTGGTCATTGCAGCGGCCGAAGGCCCGGTTATGTGGACTTACGGGTGCGGCCTGACAACCGGAACTCTAGATCGTCTAATCGCGCCCGTGGACCGTGGGAGAGAGACACATGGGCGAATTCAAAAAAAATTCCGGGAAACACGACAAGCATGGCGAGGAACTCACGCGTAGCGACGAGGGCCTGAGCCGCCGTGACTTTTTCAAGGCGGGCGCCGCCGCCGGTGCCGGCGTTGTCGCTCTATCAGCGCCTACGCAAGCCCAGCCAGCCAGCCACGCCGAAGAAATCCCCTGGGATTATGAAGCCGATGTCGTGGTTGTAGGCGGAGGGTGCACTGGCCTGCCGGCAGCTATAAGAGCGACCGATCTCGGTGCATCGGTGCTTGTCGTCGAACAGAATTTCGATGTCGGTGGCCGTATGCTCCACAGCGGTGGCCAAATCTCACTCGGCGGCGGCGACCCGCTCCAGCTCAGGGACATCGCTGGCGAAAGCGATCCCGAGGGATTCATCACTGTTCCGCCGGTCGAGGCTCCCGAAGAGCTTACCGAGGACGTGGATTTTCTATTCGAGGATATGACCGACTGGTCGATCGTCGATGCCTCTGCGCAGGCCCCCTATCGCTATAACGACCGAGAGTTGCACAGGGCCTGGGCCGACAACTGCTTCGACGCGCGCAACTTCCTGATGGACAACTATGTGCGCATGGGGCGGATCTCGGGCACGCACGGGAATGGCGGTGCGAAACGCGCGCGTCGGGCCGTGTCCTTCTTGATGCTTGGCAGTTTGACCGACATCAAAAAAGGGATTGTGGCGCAGGAGGACGCCGGAATTGAGGACGTCAGTTCCAGTCTTTTTGCTCCTCGGATCATGCAGGACGCAAGCGCCGTCGTCGGTCCTGGCGCTGTTCGCAACGGCGCTGCGCTTTCGCGCTGCCTGGAGTTCAGTGCGCGAGAAAAGGGAGTGGCGTTCATGCTGAACCGGCACATGGACGAGATCATCCGCGAAAGCCCGCATGACGGGCGGGTGCTGGGGATCAAGGCGAGTTATTCGCCGCGGCATGATCCGAATACCGGCGGGCGCCTCGAGAGCCTCTGGAGCAATGGCAACATCGATGAGCGGCGCGAGACCGTCTACATCCGAGCGCGCAAAGCCGTGGTGATCGGTGCCGGTGGCCATGCCGGAAACCCCGAGTTCCGTCAGATGTTCTATCCGGCGATGCGCGAGCCGGCATTCCCGACCAGCGGCTGGGCGCTTCTAGGTGACAAGGCGGCAGATGCCAGTGGCATCAAGGCCGGTATGCGGGCCGGGGCGAACCTCGCGGGCATGCAGCAGAACTTGAGCTATCCGACCACCTTCCACGTTCAGGACCTGCTGGCGACCCAGGATGCCTACACCGACATGTATCCGGGCCATCCGACCTTCCCGTTCCGCGGTTCAACCGGTATCGCTGTCGGCGGGTCGGGTTTCGAGCATTTTATCGCCGTCAACCAGGTCGGCAAACGGTTCTACGACGAAATACAGCTCGGCGATCGGCATAGTTCGAACGCCTATCCGGCCGGGCCGGGAGACGGCACGCCGGGAACCGGGCTGGAGCTCAAGACCGGAGACTGGCGGAACTGCAGCAAGGCGTGGATCCGGGAGATGTATGACCGCAACGCGAGCATCGACGCCGCGCTCGCGATGAATGAGGGATCGCAACACCCCGATTACTTCTCCGGGCCGATCTGGGCGATCTTCGACCAGTCGGCGCTGGATCGCACCGGTTGGCCGATCGGGTTTCCGTACACCGCCGACAACGGCTATTTTTTCCAGGCCGAAACGCAAGACGAGTTGGCCGAGATGATCTATCAGGGTCACGAGTACCAGCGGGTGCGGATGCCCTATCTCGCCGAAACGGTCGAGCGCTGGAACGGGTTCGTGGATGCAGGTGTCGATGAAGACTTCGACCGCCACACGGAGGAGGCACCGATCCACCGCATCGATACGCCGCCGTTCTTTGCCGCATCAATCATGATCGTCTGGCACGATTGCTACGGCGGATTGAGGATCAATGGCCGCGCCCAAGTGATCGACCTCGACGGCAAGGTGATCCCGGGTCTCTACGCCGGCGGCGAGTCGAGCGGTGGCGGCAACCAGCATGGCCTGGGTCGTTGCCTGGTCCACGGCTACATCGCCGGGAGCAATGTGGTGAAGGAGCCCGTTGTCAAGTTGTGACGCGGACTCTGAGAATGCTTGGGCCGGCTGAAGTTCTCTGTCGGCCCTTGTCGGTGTTCAATGAGGTTTTAGAGCATATGATTCAATCCGAAGGACTGGCCGGCGCGCCCGCAACTCTCCGCGTGATTGCCCCGGATGAGGTCGATGCCGGCGGCGAAATCAAGCTCGAGGCGACCGTTGTCAGCGATCCGCCGCGTGACCATTATGGCGGACGTGTCATCGTTGACGACACCAGCGGTGGACGAATTGCCGAGGCGGCACTCGGAAAATTCGAGAACGACGTCAACACCGCCGGGCCCATTTTGGTAAATGCCCCCGATCGCGCAGAAAGGCTCCTATGGAAAGTGGCCTACCTTCGTGCCAGGGCAGAGACCCCATCACCTGCTGACCCACTTCAGGAAATCGAGATCGCCATCCTGAGGCACAAGGCCGGCGTCTCTGTGTGGGACGTTCCGCCCACAGTCGAGGCTGGCAGAGCATTTCAGATCACCGTCGGCGTGAAATGCTCTTCCGGCTGCATGCTGGAGGGGTCCGTGGTTGAGCTTGTTGACGCGGATGGCCAGCCAGTGCAGTGTGCACTGCTTGGATCGGAGCCCTGGTCCGGAACTGAGGCCTTGTATACCGCTACAATCGAGGCGCAAGCGCCGATGGAGGTAGGGATGATGCACCATTGGCAAGCTCGCTTCGCGCCGAGGACTATGGCCTACCCGCACGACACAGGCTCTTGCGTGCTCAGGCTCAACAGCGTTGCCGCTCCGGAGCATCTGATCGGCATCGAGGTCGTGGATGCAGAGAGCGGAAAACCCATCGAGGGCGCAACCGTTGTGGCACATCCCTATCGCTCGAGCACCGATGAAACGGGGAGTTGTCGCATCGAAGTGACGGGCGGCACCTACGATATATTTGTATCCGCAGCCCGATATTTCCCAGTCCGAACGAAAATCGAAATTTCAGGCAATATCGCCGAGCGCGTGAAGCTGACAAAGGAGCCGCCCAATCCCAGGCTTTGAGACCAACATCCGCATCTCGGCTCAACCGCCTCCAGGTTTTGGTTCAATGACAAAGCTCGCTAGGGTGGAAAGGTCGAGCGGTAGCTCCGCGGCGCCGGGGGGCATTCCGCTGACCTGGAAAATGTAGGCGATGGCGTCGAGGTACTGCTGATCGCTCAAAAAGCCTGGATTGCTCGGCGGCATCGTCAAGCGCACTAAGGCATAAAGCGTTGCAACGGTCTGACCTTCCCACTTCTTGAGAAAACCGACCCTTGCAATGGCCGGTGCCGGATCCATGTCCGGTTCGCCGGCGCCGTTCAGTCGGCGTCCGTGACATCTTGAGCACGTCCCTCTATGAGCGGCCTTGCCGCGGTTGGCCTGTTCTTCGGTAAACACACCTGTCCAAACAGAGACCCGTGGCCCGGCATCTTCCAGCCGGTCGAGGACCGCCGCCACCTCATTGACACTCGCTGGGCCGAAAACATTCACCCATGCGTTTCGGATGTAGCCAGCTACTGCGGCGATTTCTTCCGCGCCAAGATCCGGAAAAGCTGGCATGGCTTCCTTGCCGTGATGAACGTTGGTGACGATTAGCGAGAGATCGACCAGCCGCCTGTTCCCGGCCAGCGCCGGAAAGTCGGCCGTTCCCCCACCGCCGGGCTGATGGCAGACAGCGCAGTTCTCTGTATAAATGGCCTCTCCGGCGGCAATTCTCTCCACCGAGGCCTCCTGAGCATTGGTGCCAAATGCGCAAAGGACTCCGAGAAAGGACAATCCCAAGGCCACATGTCTTGTCATATCTCCCCTCCTGGGCTTTGAACCCTTCGTGCCCCGCGATGGGCGCGTTGAAACCAGCGTCGATCCAAAACCTTTTATGCCGCAATCGAATGTCGAAGGCTGCAGAGCTCAGTATTCCGGCGCATGTCTGCTGGCCGTCGCGGCTCGGAACGCTTGGATGAGCACCCACAGACACCTCCATTATGCGTCTTTTGCCAAGAAACGCCACTTGTGCGGCGCGATTCGGCGATGACTAAGATCGGCAAATACAACTTCGGGAGCTTCGTACGTCATTCCACTCGTGAGTGGAGCTCCGAATGTTGGGCCAAAGACGCTGCTCAAATGGTATCTCCGCACTGCCGTCGTTCCGACGCGGGATTTTGTCAATCCCGGAGTAAAAAGGGTCAATGTCCCGGTGCAAAACTGGACACCTGGTTTGATTTAGGTGCGCACCCTGGTGCGTGTGCTTTCCAAATAGCTGATGCGTGCCAGGGTGCGTTGGCCGCAGGCCAACCTTTTCGCAGTTTTGGTATTTTCAGGATTACGGTTTGGCGATTTTGCTCTGGCGCAACCGGTAGCTTTCGCCGTTCATCTCGAGGATATGGACGTGGTGGGTTAGGCGATCGGGAATGGCGCCTGTGAGGCGTTCTGCGCCGAAGACCTCGGTCCATTCATCGAACGGCAGGTTGGATGTGATGATGATGGAGCCACGTTCGTAGCGCTGCGAGATGATCTCGAAGAGAAGCTCGGCCCCGGTCTTGCTCAGTGGCACAAAACCCAGCTCATCAATGATCAGCAGGTCCTGGCTGACCAGTTGTTTCTGCAAGCGCTGCAGGCGGCGTTCGTCGACGGCCTCGATGAGTTCATGGACGAGAGCAGCGGCAGTGGTGAAGCGTACTTTCCTGCCCTTCTGGCAGGCCGCCAGACCCAATCCCAGGGCGATATGGGTTTTACCTGTGCCGCCTGGCCCCAATGCGATGATATTCTCGCGCCGGTCTATGAACTCACCGCGGGCCAGTTGCATGGTCAGGACCTTGTTCAGCGACGGGATGACCTTGAAGTTGAAGCTGTCCAGGCTTTTGGTCGCCGGGAACTTTGCGGCCTTGATCCTGCGCTCGATCATCCGGCGTTCGCGCTCGATCAGTTCCAGCTCGCAAAGCCGCAGCAGGTAGTTGATGTGATCCTTGTTCTCCACTGCGCATTGCCGGGCCTGTTTGGCATATTCGCTGTGGAAGGTCGGCAGCCGGAGCTTCTTGAGGTGGTGCTGCAGCAGAACCTGCGGGGTGTCGGTCATGCCGGCGCCTGCGCCATCAGGCTCATGTAACTGGCAGGATCTGTTGTCTCGACCTGCGCCCTTGGAAGGTACGGGTAGATCTCCAGATCGAGCCGTGGCGGGCGCCTCCCGATCCGGCAGAGGACGAGATGCTTCACCGCATCGTAGCCGATGGCCCCAAGTTCCAGCGACTGCCTGATGGCGCCGTGAACATGGCCCATCCCGAAGGTCTCCAGCAGCCGCAGGACCTGCACGTATTCGCGCTTGCCCTTCTTTCCCATCCGCGCTTCCAGCAGCCGGTGCAGGGTGGCGAACCCCCCGGGCAGGTCCCAGCCCTGCAACGGAGCCGCCTGGTCCAGCGCGCCGACCTTCTGTTCCAGCAGCGGCAGGAAGTGCATCGGATCGAAGACCATGTCCGCTTTTTCGTAGGACCGCTTGTGGCAGGCGATGATTTCCGTGCCGCAGCCGATGATGACCTCGTGGACATAGCCGCGAACCTGGACCTCGTGATGGGCGTATGCGACCGGCACGGAATAGTCGTTGTTGCGATAGCGGACCATCGAGATCGACGTCGCCCGGGTGCTGACCTTCTCGCAGGCGTCATAGGGCGTCAGGGGTAGTGTCATCAGCGCATCAAGATCACGCATCAGCCGCTCGCCGATAGTCTCGGAATGACCCCGCAGAACCTCATCCTGCCGTTTGAGGCATTGCTCCTCCAGCCGGGCGTTCAGATCATCGAAACTGTCGAAGCGCGGCATCGGCACCAGGAAGTTCCGCCGACCATAACCGATTGTGCCTTCGACACTACCCTTGTCATTCCCCTTGCCAGGACGGCCGAACCTGTCTTCGAACAGGTAATGCGACTGCAACTCCGGGAAAGTTCTGGTGCGTTGCCGGGTTCCGTCCCCGAGAATCCGTGCCACCGCGATCGTGGTGTTGTCGTAGAGCCCTGACAGCGGCACGCCTCCGAAGAACGCAAAGGCGGAGACATGGCCATCACAAAAGGCCTCGGTTGTCTCCGCCGGATAGGCTTTGATGAAGAACGCGTCCGAGTGCGGCAGCGCCATTGCAAAGTAGTGCAGCTTGCGCACAACCCCGCCAATCTCGCCAAGCGCCTCACCAAAGTCCACCTGTGCGTGGCCCGGTGCGTGGCTCAGCGGCACGAACACTTCCCGAGTCCGGCGCTTCTTCTCGCGAACATAGTCGGTCACAATCGTGATCCCGCCGGTGAAGCCATGTTCATCACGCAGACGCTCATATATCCGCCTCGCTGTGTGCCGCTGCTTCTTGAGCCGCGACTTATCCTCTTCCAATATCTGGTTGATGAGCGGAATGAACGGGTCAAGCTTTGGACGGGCTGGTGGCCCATTCCTGTGATACCCCGGTGGCACCGCATGCTTCAGAATTTTTGACACAGTCTTGCGATCAATCCCAAAATGTCGGGCCGCCGCACTCTTGCTCATCCCATCCACATGGCACGCACGGCGTACCCGACTATACAGTTCCACAGAATACATCTCCCCGCCCTCAGCTCGTTTGCTTCAGGCTTCAAGGTGCGGAATTTTGCTCCGCGACGGTCAGATCATCCGACCGTTTCTGTGGGTATTTTGTCTCCGGGATTCACAGTTTGGCGAGTTTAAGGACTTGCAGTCGAAGTTCATCGGTTTCTGGCGTGTTCGGATCAAAGGGGCCGCCGTACCAGTCTTTGAGATTTGAATGTTCTGGGTGTTTAGGGTCGGCCATACCTTCCAGGAACTCTTCGTAGCCTGGCAAGCCGCCAACGTCTTCGGGTGGGCATTTGCCGCTGACTTCGGTCAGTCTTGGGTAGAGATTGCCGGGCACGGGATCGCTGATGCTGGTAATTGTGATCTTGTGTTCCCAGCTGTCGCCGAAGTCGTAGAGATAGGAGATGGTGTTTGCGCCAGTGTCTTCGATCATCTCTGCCAGCGTGGTCTTGTTGGCAGGCAGGTCTTCGCCACCGAAGTCCGGGTCGGGCAGTCCCCATGTCGCGCGGGCTGCTTCGAACATGTAGAGATGCGAGTTGGTCCAGCCCATGGCGGCCTGAAGCGTGAGGTGCAGTCTGTCGAGGCGTATGTTGCTGGGAACCTGCAGCGTGCGCGTGACAGCGGGTTCAATGTGTTCCAGCGTGACCTTGATTTCGATGATGCTCATCTGCGTGCGTCCCCAACGTGTGTCCGGGGCCAGTATAATTCCAGGGCAGAAGCTCGTCGATCTTGTTTTGCTTGTGGCCGCCCACGATGGCTGAGAGCGTATCGGTCAGATAGGCGTACGGATCGACACCATTAAGCTTGCAGGTCTCGATAAGCGAAGCAATGACGCCCCAGTTTGTGGCTCCGGCGTCGTGACCTGCGAAGAGGGTGTTTTTGCGATTGAGCGCGATAGGCCGGATGGTGCGTTCGACAGCATTATTGTCCATCTCGATGCGGCCGTCTTTGAGATATAAGCAAAGCCCGCCCCAATATTTGGCAATGTATTTGAGCGCCTCGCCCAAGGGCGCTTTTGACGAGACGCGGGTGCGATTGGCTGTCAACCACGCTTCAAAATCGGCGATCAAAGGTGCTGATCGGTCTTGTCGAGCGGCCAGTCGCGCCTCTGGGTCCAAGCCCCGGATATCCTTTTCGATACGGTAGAGGGCGGCGATCTGTTTCAGTCCCTCCTCTGCGATGGGGGCCGTGCCCGCTTGCGCAACCTCATGCAGTTTGCGCCGCGCATGGGCCCAACAGTAAGCCAGCGCGACCCCACCGCCAGTGCGCTTGAGCAGGCGGTTGTAGCCTGCATAACCATCGACCTGAAGGATGCCGGAGAAGTCTTTGAGAATGTCATCAGCATATTGGCCAGATCGTCCCGGCGCATAAGTGAAGGCGACCCCAGGCGGAGCCGTACCGCTCCACGGGCGGTCGTCGCGGGCCAATGCCCAGAAGTAGCCCGTTTTGGTCTTGCGCCTTCCGGGGTCCAGAACCGGCGCGCGGGTTTCATCCATGAACAGCTTCGAGGATTGTTTCAGATCGGTGATCAGCGCATCGAACACAGGTCGCAACTCATAGGCAGCTTTACCAACCCATCCTGCGAGGGTGGAGCGGTCAAGGTCGATGCCCTGGCGGCTGTAAATCTGAGCTTGCCGATAGAGTGGCAGATGATCTGCGTATTTGCTGACCAACACATGCGCCACAGTGGCCTCGGTCGGCATGCCGCTGGGGATAAGACGGGCGGGTGCGGGCGCCTGAACAACCCCGTTCGTGCAGGATCGGCAGGCATACTTTGGGCGGCGGGTGACAATGACCCGGAACTGAGCCGGAATGACATCAAGCCGCTCGGATACATCCTCGCCAATCACATGCCGTTCAGCACCACAGCCGCAGGTCGTGCTTTCGGGCGCGATCACCTCTTCGATGCGCGGCAGGTGTTGAGGCAGTGATCCGCGATTGGCGTTGCGGGGCTTGGTGGCGCGCGATGTGGATGGATCAACCGCCGCGTCCTCGGCATGGACCGCCGCCATCGCAGTTTCGATGTCCTCAAGCGCCAGCTCATATTGCTCAGGATTAACCTTTTCGGATCCCGCCCCAAACAGCGCGCGTTTGAAGTCAGCGACCAGCTTTTCCAGCCGCTGGATGCGATCTTCCTTGCGCTCAATGATTGCATCCCAGTTCGCGACAACCGCATTCCGATCCGCAATCTCAGCCTGAGAGGCCAGGATCATGGCCTTCAGAGCAGCAATATCATCAGGAAGATTTGAACCCGTCATCATGGTGGATATTTATCAAAAAGTGCCACCAACCGCCCGCGCAAAAGCCTGCCTGATTCACTCTGCCGCAGTCGGCGGGCGCACTGTCAAAGCCCTCACTTTACGCCAGTCCAACCCCGAGAACAGAGCCTCAAACTGGGCGTGGTTCAGGGCCATCAGACCATCTTTGATGGCAGGCCAGGTGAAGGTGTGTTCCTCCAGCCGCTTGTACGCCATCACCAGACCGGTGCCGTCCCTGTAGAGCAGCTTCAGCCGGTCCGCCCGCTTTGAGCGGAACACAAATACAGTTCCAGTAAACGGCTCTTTGCGCAGTTCGTTTTTGACCAGCGCTGCCAGCCCGTCATGTCCCTTGCGGAAGTCCACAGGCTTGGTCGCCACAACAATCCGCACCCGGTTCGACGGTAAGATCACGTGGGCGCAGTCAAGGCATGGGCAATCTCGGCAATGCGGGCTGCTGACGTGGGCGCAGTCAAGGCATGGGCAATCTCGGCAATGCGGGCTGCTGACGTGGCCGCATCAAGCTGAACGGCAATATTGCCGATAATCACAACAACCGCCGGACCGTCGGGTATCATAGGCCGTGGCGCAGGCGCAGGTTCAGCTTCCAAAACAACCGGCGCAAACTCTGCACCTGCCAAATCAGGCACAACAAGCTTGCCATCCTTGGCCAACCGTCGCCACGTGGACAAATGATTGGCTCGAAGATCATGCCGCCGCGCGACCTCATTGACCGTAACGCCCGGCACCAGCGTCTCCGCAACAACCCGGCCCTTAAACGCATCCGACCACCGCCGCTTGCCAGAAGGCCCGACCAGAACCTCCATCCGGCCAATGTCCTCCATATGGTGCGATATATGTCCTACCAAAGCGACCTCCCTTCCCAATCTACACTTGGCAACGGACTCGCAGATCAAGCAGCATTCAGGAAGGTGGGGTCAACGCACCGCTTACGGAACTGTGGTCATTCTCGACAATCTTTCCACCCACAAAAGCCACCGCGCGGCACAGGCGTTGAGGGCGCGCGGATGCCGGTTCTTGTTCCTGCCACCCTACTCCCCGGATCTTAACCCGATCGAAATGGCGTTCTCAAAGTTGAAAGCTCACCTGCGAAGGGTTGGAGCAAGAACCTTCGATGCCCTCTTTGACGCCCTCAGCGACATTTGTGATCTCTTCGACCCAGACCAATGCTGGAACTTCCTCAAGGCCGCGGGATATGCCTCAGATTAAATGCAATATGCTTTAGACCGCCGCAATTTTCATCTGCCCGGAATTTGCGCCCTCTGGTTTTTCGTATGCGCCGACTTTCGAGGTTTTCAGACCAGCTGCAACGAGAGCCTCTGCCATCGTCACAGCACAAGCCACACCATCCACGACCGGCAGCCCCAAGTCCTGCGATAACTGCTGCACGAAATCGGCCATACCCGCGCAGCCCAGAACTATCGCCTCGGCTCCGTCCACTTCAATCGCGGTTTTGATTTCGCGGCGGATCTTGCCGATCGTGGCCGGATCGTTCTGTTCAAGCTTCAGCACCGGGATTTCAGTCGCCCGGATTTTGGCGCAGCGCGCGGCAAACCCATACCGGGCGAGTTTGGCCTCAAGCCCCGCCACCGAGCGCGTGAGGGTTGTAACCACGCTGAATTTGGTCGCGATCATGCTGGCGGCGTGAAACGCGGCCTCGCCGATCCCGATAACAGGCACATCCACCAGACATCGCACGGCGTCGACCCCGGTGTCATCAAAGCATGCGACAACAATGGCATCCGCGTCGGGATGTTTTTGCACCTCTGCCAAAAGACCGGGCAGACAAACCGCCACATCCAGATACCCCTCAATGCTTGCAGGACCGTCCTGCGAGTTGGTCGCGACAATCTCTGTGTCAGGTCGGGCAACGGCCCTGGCTGCGACACCTATTTTTGTCGTCATCGACGCGGTCGTGTTTGGGTTAACAACAAGAATTTTCATAAATCACCTCATACTTCACCACCCAGATATGCTGCCTTGATCCGATCATCGTGCAGCAATTCTTTGGACTCACCCGAAATCGCAACATTGCCAGTTGTCATTGCATAAGCGCGGTTCGAAATGCTAAGGGCCATTCTTGAGTTTTGCTCAACCAGCAGAACCGACACGCCTTCGTCGCGATTGATCGCCACGATCGAGCGCGCAATATCCTGCACCAGCTTGGGCGCGATTCCAAGCGACGGCTCATCCAGCAGCAAAAGTCTAGGCTTGGCCATCAAAGCGCGACCAATTACCAGCATCTGCTGTTCGCCGCCTGACAGGGTTCCGGCGGCCTGTGAAAATCGTTCCTTGAGCCGCGGGAACCGTTCAAGGACGCCGGCCAGTGAATGGTTTATCCCGACTTTGTCCGAGCGTGAAAAGGCGCCCATCAAAAGATTGTCTTTTACGGACATGAAAGGAAATACGCGGCGTCCCTCGGGCACCATCGTGATACCCATGGTCACAATATCTGATGCAGAGTGGCCGTTGATCTGTTGCCCCAGAAAATGGACCGAACCCTTATCAATTTTCGCCAATCCTGTAATCGCTTTCAGTATCGAAGACTTGCCCGCGCCGTTTGCGCCGATCAACGCGACCGTCTCGCCCTCTTCTAGGTAAATCGAAACGCCTTTGAGCGCATAGACGTGATCGTAGTACAACTCCGCATCTTTGAAATTCAGCATTTCAGTCATCTCTCATACCCCAATCGCGTCATCTTCGCTGCCCAGATAGGCCTCAATGACATTCTTGTTGTTTTGGATATCCCTAGGAGTGCCTTCGGCGATCATTTTGCCAAAGTTGAGCACAATGATCCGGTCGGAAATGGACATCACTGCGGCCATGTCGTGCTCGACCAGCAAGACAGTCAACCCCCGGTCCCGAACCGATCTTACCAGCTCGACCGTCCGCATAGTCTCTTCATGGTTCATACCCGCAAAAGGCTCGTCCAAAAGCAATACGGTAGGGTCTGTCGCCAATCCAATGGCTATTCCAAGTGCTCTTAGGTGCCCTTGCGGTAAATTGGACGCAAGTTCGTTTCGAATGTCACCAAGTCCCAGAAATTCAAGAATTTCATCAGCGCTTTTGCCGAAATTTTCAATATCATTCTGTGCTGCTTTCGACCCCCAAAAGTAACCTGCGAGCGATGACGTGGACCGCAAATGCTGGGACACAATTACACTTTCGCGTACGGTCATGCTTTTGAAAATCGTGGTTTCCTGAAAGGTGCGGACAACGCCTTTACGCGCTACCACATGGGGCCGCAGGTTCGATATCTTCTCGCCCCTAAATAGCACTTCGCCGGAAGTGGTATGCAGAAACGAAGTGATCATCTTGAACAGCGTGGATTTGCCCGCGCCATTGGGTCCGATCACCGACAGGATTTCGTGTTCTGCCACATCGAAGGTGATATTGTGAACGGCGGTAAGGCCACCGAACTTCTTGGTGACGTTCTTGACTTGTACAAGAGCGCTCATTTCGAGCCAGACTTGCGTGTGGCAAAACGGATGCTCAGCAGGCCGTTTGGTAGAAAGCGGATCAAGAGGATCATTGCGCCGGCGTAGATCAGCAATTGGTATTTACCGGCCTCAAACAGGAGGTCCCAGCCAAAATACAAAACCAGAGTTCCCAGCATCGGGCCAAACACATATCCCAGACCGCCGAGAAACGTGTTGAGCATGAAATTGATCGAGTCGGCCACAACAAATGTGGATGGATAAACCGATTGCGCGATGGAGCCAAACATCGCCCCGCCGATGCCGCCAAAGAAGGAAGCAATGGCGAAAATAACAATGCGGATATAGGCGATATTCACCCCGATCGAAGACGCTAGTTCTTCATTTTGCTGCATCGACCGGCACAGATGGCCCAGCCGAGTGTTCACCAGCCGGTACATGGCGGCAAAACTAATCACCATCAGAATGCAGGCTACATAGTAGAACGCCAACCTGGTGCTTTCCATTGCTGCAAAATCAGGGATTATCGTTGTCCGTCGTCATATAAAATGGGACATCAGAGCGGTTTGAGTTTTGGAGGCTCTGGTTCGTTTGTGTGATTGATTATGCCGCGAGTTTTTGATGTTGCAAGCGGCGTTGTCGGATTGTCAGTTTCTTGATCTTTTCCCTTTCTCTGATGATGGCCTTGCCGCGCCCGAAGTAGACGTCGGCGGGTGTGACGTTGTTCAGGCTCTCGTGGTAGCGCTGGTTGTTGTAGTAATCGACGAAGGCCCCGATCTGGCGTTTAAGATCGCCGGGCAGATAGTAGTTTTCCAGCAAAACCCGGTTCTTCATCGTCTGATGCCAGCGCTCGATCTTCCCCTGGGTTTGCGGATGGAACGGCGCACCGCGAACGTGGTCCATCTGTCGATCCTCGAGCCATTCGGCCAGGTCGCCAGAGATGTAGCAAGAGCCGTTATCGCTCAGCAGACGGGGCTTGTGTCTCACAACCGCCTGATCACAACCTGACGCCGCCAGGGCCAGCTCAATCGTCGCCGCCACGTCCTCGGCCCGCATGTTTGTGCAGAGCTTCCAGGCGATGATGTAGCGGCTGTAATCGTCCAGGATCGTGCTGAGATAATACCAACCCCAGCCAATGATCCTGAAGTAGGTGAAGTCGGTTTGCCACATCTGGTTGATAGCGGTGGTTTTGTCCGTGAACTCGTCGGCAGCTTTGATCACAACATAGTCGGGCGCGGTGATCAGATCAGCTTCCTTCAGAAAGCGGTAAACCGATGATTCAGAGATAAAATACTGCTTCTCATCGGTATACTTTACCGCCAGTTCCCGGGTCGTCAGCGCCTCGTGCTCCAGTGCAAATTCAATCAGATCGTCTCGCCGATCTTGGGGAATGCGGTTCCAGACCGACTTTGGGCAGGGTGAGCGATCCGCCAGGGCGTCAAAGCCGCCTTCGACATAGCGGTCATACCATCGGTAGAATGTGGTGCGCGGAATGCCCAGCATATCCAAGGTTTGCTTCGCAGGCAGATGGGACCCCTCAACGGTGCGGATGATTTCCAACTTCTCTGACGCTGGATACCTCATTCCTCGTATCCCCCATCCCCTGTCATGCTTTTTTTGAGCAGACGGTTTTCCAGGATCAAGTCGGCCACACATTCTTTCAATGCCAAGGCCTCAGAACGTAGCTCCTTCACCTCGGGTGACGTCGCCTGACGCGCCGTATCGCCGGACAGACGGCGTTTCCCTGCTTCGGGGAACTCCTTGGACCAGCTGTAATACAGACTCTCTGAGATGCCCTCGCGGCGACACAGTGCTGAGATGCTTTCCTCGCCCCGAAGACCCGCCAAAACAATGCGGATCTTCTCCTCGGCTGAATACGTTTGCCGGGTCTTGCGGCGGATGGTTTTGACCAGCCTGTCAGCCGAGGCTTTGCTGGTTCCGGATTGCTTGTTCATCTTCACTCCTTGACGGTTGCGATGAACCAGAAATCCTCCTGATGCTAAACCCTCATATCTGTCCCAAAGGCGCTGACGTCAGACACAACGGAAGGGATGGACGCACCCTGTTTCCTGCCAGTCGAGATTGTCGGCCAAGCCCATGACGAAGGCGCACCTCTGGCGGGTGATGCAGATTCAATCTCTGGCATGATCGAGATTGACATTGCGGGCGGGCACCGGCTCCGGGTCAACGGTGCCTACGATCCCGAGGCGCTCGCCCTTTTGATCCGTGGTCTGTCGGCGTGATCCCGGTGCCTGTGAACACAAAGGTATGGCTGGCCTCAGGGGTCACAGACATGCGGAGGGGGTTTGCGACGCTGGCAGCCCAGGCAGAGCAGACATTGCAGCAAGACCCGTTCAATGGCCACTTGTTCGTGTTCCGGGGACGGCGTGGTGATTTGATCAAGATCATCTGGTGGGACGGTCAGGGAGCGTGCCTGTTTTCCAAACGTCTTGAGAAGGGCCGGTTTGTCTGGCCATCGGCCAAAGACGGCAAGGTGGCGCTGACACCGGCACAACTGGCGATGCTTCTTGAGGGTATCGACTGGCGCATTCCGCAGCGAACCTGGCGGCCCCTGAAGGCGGGATAATCTGGCCGGATCAGTGCTTTGGGGATTCCCTAAAGCTCCTTGATTTGCTAACTATCAACCATGATTGATGTGGCTAGAGCCTTACCGGAATACCCTGAGGAGTTGCGCAAGTTCACGCGGCTTTTACTGGCGGAGGTCAAGTCGCAGGCTTTGCTGATTACCAAGCTCAAACATCAACTGGCCGGGCACAATCATCACCGTTACGGCAGCCGGTCTGAGATGATTGGGCAGCTGCAACTGGCCCTGGAAACGAGCGGGATTGCGACAGCGGCGATGACGGCCAGGCTGCGGCTGCCGAATGATGCTCCCAAAGAAAAACCGAAGCGCAAACCGATCCCGGATCATATTCCGCGCATGGAAGTGGAACTGGCTACCGGTGATGATGCCTGTGCCGAATGCGGCGGCAAGTTGCGCCGCCTGGGTGAGGACGTGGCCGAGGAACTGGAATATGTTCCGGGGCGCTTGATCGTGAATCGGATCACCCGGCCCCGTTTTGCCTGTTCTTGCTGTGATCACTTCACCCAGGCGCAATTGCCCTCGCGCCCGATTGAGCGCGGGCGTCCTGGACCAGGACTGTTGGCCCATGTGCCGGTCAGCAAATACGCCGACCATCTGCCGCTCTATCGGCAAAGCCAGATCTATGAGCGCAACGGGCTTGATCTGGATCGCTCTACTCTGGCGGATTGGGTGGGTAAATCCACCGCTCTTTTGGAACCGCTGGCAAACGCCATCGGGCGACACGTGCAAGCAGGCCAGGCATTGTTTGCCGATGATACGCCGGTGAAGATGTTAACCCCCGGGGCAGGCAAAACCCGGACCGCCCGCCTATGGACTTACGTACGCGATGAGCGCCCCTGGGACAGCGAGGCGCCGCCTGCTGCCTGGTATCAGTTCTCGCCGGACCGCAGGGGTCAACATCCCAGGGATCACTTGAAGAGATACCAGGGCTGGATGCATGCGGACGGCTATTCCGGATTCAACAACCTCTACCGTTCTGGCGACATCCGCGAGGTCGCCTGCATGGCCCACATCCGGCGCAAGTTCGTCGATGTGCATAAAGCCCAGGGCTCGGCCATCGCCGAAGAGGCGATCAAGCGGATAGCAGGGCTCTACGCTATCAAGAAAGAGGCCCGTGGATCGCCGCCGGATCAGCGTACCGCCATACGGCAGGCCGAGGCCAGACCCGTCTTCGATGACCTGGGCAATTGGCTGGGTGCCCAACTGCCCGCTATCTCTGGCAAATCGCCACTTGCAGGGGCCATCCGTTATGCGCTGACCCGGTTGCCACGGCTCCGGCCATACCTTGAACATGGCCATCTCGAGATCGACAATAATGCGGCCGAGCGGGCCATCAGAGGTATTGCTTTGGGGCGCAAGAACTACCTCTTCGTCGGCTCGCAGGCTGGTGGCAAGGCCGCCACCATCGCCTATACCCTGATCGAGACAGCAAAGCTGAACGGCATCAACCCACACAGTTGGCTGGCCGACACCCTGGCCCGTATCCCGGATTACATGATCACCAGAGTCGACGACCTGCTGCCATGGAACATGGGCAGCCACCATCACATGAAAGACGCTGCATGAGCATCATCGAGATCAAAGTCACCCTGCAAGACATCGAGCCCGCTGTCACCCGCACCCTGCAGGTGCCTGCCGATATCCGGCTGGACCGGCTGCACCTGACACTGCAGGCCGCCATGGGCTGGACCAACTCGCATCTCTACATGTTCGAAGCAGCCCGTGCCACATGGGGTATCGCGGACCCCGATTTTGGCGGTGAAGACCTGCCCGCCAACAAAACCACCCTAGGCCACGTGATCGAGGACACCGGCAAGAAGACGATCAACTACATCTATGATTTTGGCGACAGCTGGGAACACAAAATCAGAATCGGCAGGATCACTGATCCCATCCCCGGCGAACTCTATCCCAGACTGACCGAGGTCACCGGCAAATGCCCGCCCGAAGGTGTCGGCGGCTTCCCCGGCTACTACGAGTTCCTCGACGCCATGGCCGATCCAAAGCACCCGGAGCACGATCATCTCAAAGACTGGTACGGTGACGCCTTCGACCCCAATCAGCCTGAAACCGACGAACTTAAACTCGAAGTGCTGAGGCTTGCAAAACGCTGGAAGCCCGGAAAACCAAGGAAATAAGGCTGTCAGACCGGACGCTTACGATGCACCACTGGTGTGTTACGGCCACAAGTTTTGATAGGCCGCTGTTACAAACTTGCTTTAAGTTGGGCGCCCCAGTGAGATTTCGATAGCTGGCTCAAAGCCCTTATCAGTGGCCGCCACTGGAATATTCTTTAGGGTGATTCGTCGCGCCGGCATGCAGCGACGGGTTTTCTGATATACTATCCGGCCATCAGAGGACACGCAAACCGGGCCGGTAAAGGGCTTGCTGACATGCAAGCAGATATCAATTCTCATGCCGTCGCCATTCAGTCGCACAATATTTGGTGTGGTCATTTTGATATGTCTGTCATGGCTGATATTTCGCACCACACAGGACGCATCGGCACTTTCACCAAGTAATTCAGCAACATATCGGCCAGCCTTAAGGCCTTCTTGATAGCATTGATCGCCCATATCGGCTGGATGAGTGGCATTCCCAATAACCGATACCGCGAGATCAGAGCTTATCCAGTTCTGATCCACTTGTGGTAGTTGGGTTTGCGGACTAAGGGCAAGATGGCTGGCGCGGGCGATTGAGTTTTCGCCAGTGAATTTACCCGTAAAGATCACCCCATCACAGGCGATTGTTAGGGGCCCAGATTTCGCGCTATCAATTGTAACCTCGTTCAGCGCCTCGGCGCTGCGAATATCTGAAACTATCGCACCAAAGTGAATAGGCACGCCTAGAATTCGGGCAAAAAGCGCCGCCGGGCGATAAGCCGTGATGCGTGCATTTTCTTCGATCATTGCGACGGCCTTGATGCCAGCGCTACGAAGGGTCCACAGGGCCGAAAAACTGACCAGTTCGGTTCCGACGATAACCGGGTTATTGAATGGGCGCGTTTTGGTGCTGTAGATGAATTGCTGCAATGCACCTGTCGTTGTTACCCCGTTTGGGCGTAGACCAGAGACAAGTCGCGCGTGGCGCGGCATTTCGCGGGCACCGGTGGCCAGAATGATATGGCGCGCGCGCACGGTGCGAATTCCAGATGGCGATGCGATGTCCAACTCGCCGCCCGCCCGGATGGCTGTAATTGTGGATTTGGTTTCCATACTGACATCCCGGCACCGTCCCAAAATTGCGCGTATGAAATTCGGGCCCGACATTGGGCGCTTGAATACAAGCAGGCCAAAACTAGGGTGATGGGTGTGGCGTGGAATACCGCCGATATCTGCCTCGCGTTCATAGATGGCTACCTTCTTGATGCCAGCGCTGGACAAAGCTGTCGCAGCCGCAATGCCTGCGGGGCCAGCACCGATGATGGCGACGTCATGATCAAAGCCGCTCATGGGGTTTGATCTCCGGATAGGGGCGGCGATATTGTACCCTTGATCAGCTCAGCGACACGGGCGCTGCAATAAAATCCGTTACAGCGCCCCATCATAACGCGGGTGCGTCGCCGCAGCCCACCAAGGCATTCAGCCGGCACATCGCTGGCCATAGCCTGCTCAATCTCGCGCCGCGTCACCCTTTCGCAATGGCAAACAATTTCGCTGCCGTCGCCCTGCTGGTAAGCCCGTTGTTCGGTCTCAGCCAGCATGGGCATTTGCGGCCAGTCCGGCTCGACCACTGGTCCAAAATTGGTGATGTCTGGATAGGTCTGGAACAGCAGTTTTTCTACATATGCCGCCACGCCTAATGCCGAGGTAAGCCCGGTGGAGCGAATGCCATTAACGCCGATCCAGTTTTTCTGGGCCCCGGCACTGATCTGATACTCCTTTGACCCGGTCGCGGGTCGCAAACCAGCGTAGGTGGCAGTGACCTCGTGCTGAGATAGGTCGGGCAACATCATCCTGCCAATGTCGATCAGGCCCTGCATGCCCACTTGATCAACCGGCGCATTCCAGCGGTCTGTCTGTTCTTCCGCGGTGGGGCCTAGCAACAGATTGCCAAATGCTGTGTGGGTCAGAACCACGCCCTTTGTGGTGGGCATCGGTACCGGCAGGATGATGGCATTGATCAGGCTCGTGGCACTTTTGTCAAAAACCAGAAACTGACCCTTGCGCGGGCGGATCTCGAAATCGGGCTGGCGACAAATCTGCTCGATGTTATCGCCATTGGTGCCCGTGCAATTGATCACAAAGCGGCCGGTGAATTGTTTATCCGCGGCGTCTAAACGCCAAGTTGTACCGCCAAATTTTCCAGAAGAAACCTCGGTGTTAAAGCGATATTCAGCCCCTGCGCGAACTGCCTGAGTCAAGTAGGCAAGTGGGGCGCTCCAGGGATCAATCACATATTCGCGCGGGACTTCTACGGCGCCAAGGGCATGGTCAGACAGGTTGGGCTCGCGAATTTTCAATTCACTCGCAGAAACCAGTGCCACATCTTCAATCCCGTTTTTCTTAGCTTTGGTGACAATCTTGTCCAACCGCGCCAATTGCGCTTCATCCCAAGCAACGACCAAAGCCCCAGTCTTCAGAACAGGCAGGTTCAGACGCGAATTAATGTCCAGGTATTCTCTGTACCCGGCCTTCATGCAGGCTAGTTCCAGGCTGTTTTCGCGAGCATCAAAACCACTGTGTAAAATGGCGCTGTTGGCTTTGCTGGCACCAGACAAAATGTCACTTCCGCGTTCCAATAGTAGCGTTTTGGCACCCAAATGGGCGAATCGGCGCGTGATGGCGCAACCGATGACACCACCGCCAATAACAATCACATCCCACGTAACGCCAGGCCGGGAAATTCTGAAGTTTGTTTTCCGGGTTTGGTCGGCCATTTGTCTGTCCAGTAATGATATCAGGGGTTTGCGGCCCATTTCTTATATGCTTCGTTTGCATCCTGATACTGAAGCTAAGTGAACAGTCATTATTCGTAGCATCCGGATTCAGACAAATCTAGCGTGAATAATCGATTGTTACAACAAATTATGTGGGAATATCTCACAAAATGGGACAAATTCGCTTTACATATCAATAATTCTGCTAATAATATGGCCAATAATAAATAACCATGTGGCTTAACGAGTCGCAAGAGAATCCAAAACCGTCGCGAAAACCATGGTGCCTATGCCGTGGCTCGTAATTTCAGGAGGAAGAAATGGGAAAGAAAACTGCTCTGTTTGCATTTGCCGGTATGATGTCGGTGACTGTATCCGGTGCGCTGGCAGCTGGCACTGGGCCAACTGTGATGGATCCGCAGGGGATAAATCTGGACTTTGCTAACCAGATTGAACTGGAGGATTTTGAAGCGCAGTCTGGATCGGCAATGTCGTTCACAGGCAATCCGCTGTTTGCGGACCGTGTGTCATCTGGTGATTTGCCAGCGGTCGCGGACCGTCTGCCGATGGATGCGCTGGTCGTTCTGCCGGTTGAAACCATCGGCAACTATGGCGGCACACTAAAGGGTGTTGCTGGAGCCTTGGAATCGGGCACATCCGAGATTCTGTCCTGGCGTCAGGTGAACCTTGTTCGTCTTGACCCATCAGACAACACAATCGTGCCGGATGTTGCTAAGGGCTGGGAATGGAACTCGGACAAGACCGAGGTGACATTTACGTTGCGTGAAGGCCACAAGTGGTCGGATGGCGATGATTTCACGTCTGATGACGTGGTGTTCTGGGTGAATGACATCATGCGAAATGAACTGCTGACACCTGCTGTCTGGGGCAACTGGGCGCATGGCGGATCGACGGTTGAGATCAACAAGATCGATGACACGCACTTCACCTTTATCTTTGCACAGCCAAACCCTGTGTTTCTGCATTATCTGGCCACCAGCGGGTCATACTTCACCCCGTGGGCGGCATCACATGTGTTGAAACAGTACCATGCCGACTATAACGCCGACGCAGATGCCAACGCCGAAGCTGCCGGTTATGACGACTGGACGCTGAACTTCAAAACCTACTATCACAAGTGGAAAGATGCAGTGACGGCCACTGAAAAGGGTCTCACTGTGCCAACGCTGGAAAGCCATATCATGGCCCAGGCAACTGACGGCACTCGTCGTGATTTCATTGCCAATCCGTTTTACTTCAAGGTGGACAGTGCCGGTAATCAACTGCCCTACATTGATCGCCACAACGAGCGTTTCCTGGAAAAGCAAATCTGGACGCTGGAAATGATCAGCGGCAATGTTGACCAGAAATCGCAAAACGTCGATCTGGCCGACTTCCCGCTTATCAAGGAAAATGAGGCCCGTGGTGATTATACACTGCGCCTAGACAACGGCCAGATCGGGCCGGTTCTGGTGTTCAACTACACACTGGACGACCCCGACAAAGCGTTTGCGTATTCCGACGTGCGGTTCCGTCAGGCTATGTCGGTTGCTCTTAACCGACCGGAGCTGATTGACCAGCTTTTCCTTGGTCTTGCCAACACCGATCAGGCGATGCCAGCAGGGACCGAGTTTGCCACCGATGCAGATCGTGCATTTATGACCGACTTTGATCTGGGTCTGGCCAACAGTCTACTGGATGAGATTGGGATGACCGAGCGTGGTAGCAATGGTTTCCGGATGACGCCGGATGGTAAGCCCTTCAAGATCTTCTGGGAATATTCGTTGCAATTTACTC
Source organism: Paracoccaceae bacterium (assembly GCA_965247915.1). Lineage (GTDB taxonomy): Bacteria > Pseudomonadota > Alphaproteobacteria > Rhodobacterales > Rhodobacteraceae > JAKZRT01. The sequence goes on along the minus strand of OZ252048.1, from coordinate 3,219,584 downwards.
GTTCACCTGAGTTCCCGCTTTTGGTGGCGGATTACTGGCGGGCGGCTGGCATTGATGTTCTGCTGAAGGAAATTCCAACCGAGTTGCTGCGTCAGAATGAAAACCTGAACACGCTGGAAATCTCGATGGAGTGGGACTTGCCGTTTGTGTGGAACCTGCTGGCCGAACCGACTGTTTATTCTGCACCCTGGGGTGTTGGTGGGCCTGTGACCGGTGTTCCGTGGGTGACCTATTGGAATACCAACGGCGCAGAGGGCGTAAAACCACCGGCATGGGTGGATGAGCTGCGCCAGGCGGCACTTGATTTTGCCGGAACCGAGCAGGGCACAGACGAAAACAACGCCCTTGGTGCCAAGCTGATCAAACTGAACCTTGATAACATGGTGATCATCGGTACAGCGGGTGCGGTGCCCCAGATCAACGTGGTTTCAAACAAGCTGGCCAATGTACCCGGCTGGAACCTGAATGCCTACCGCGCGGGCTTTGCCCATTCGCAGCAGGCAGATCAGTGGGCTTTCAAGTAGGTCAGCCCATAAAGTGAAATCCGGATACCGCGGGGATGCAATCTCGCGGTATCCAAAAGCCAGTTTCCTTTGACATCTACGTTCGAGCTGACAAATTTGGATAGAGCAGCGCTGTGGAAAATAGGGGAGAAGGCACGTGCAGTTATTGCAACAAATACTGACCCGATTGGGTGTATCGGCTTTGATGTTGCTGGCGGTGTCAGTCGTTGCTTTCATCATCGTCAACTTGCCCCCAGGTGATTTTGCCGATGCCTTCGCGGCGAGCAAAATATCCAGCGGCGAAACTGTCACGCTTGCTGAATTAGAGGCAATCCGTGAGCGGTACGGGCTGAATGACCCGGCGTTCGTGCAGTACTTCGGCTGGCTCAACGATATGCTGCACGGCGATTTCGGCCATTCCTGGAGTTATAGCCGCCCGGTGGTGGAAGTGATCAGCGAGCGCCTGCCGATGACCATCGTCATTGCCATGGGCACACTGCTATTCACATATGTCATGGCCATCCCGCTGGGGATCTATTCGGCCATACGGCAATATTCCGTGGCGGATTATTCATTCACCATCGTCGGCTATGTCGGCCTTGCCACACCGAATTTTCTGTTGGCACTGGTATTGCTGTATTTCGCCAATTCTTGGTTCGGCGTCAGCGTAGGCGGACTGTTTTCGCTTGAGTACCAGGATGCCCCCTGGTCCTGGGCAAGGATGAAGGATTTTCTGGCGCATCTGTGGGTGCCAATACTGGTGCTCGGCACCGCTGGCACCGCTTTTCAGCTGCGCATCATGCGGGCCACCCTGCTGGAAGAACTGAACAAGATGTACGTCACCGCAGCACGCGCTACGGGTCTGTCGGAATTTCGCTTGATCCTTAAATACCCCGTGCGTCTGGCGCTGAATCCGATTGTTTCAACGCTGGGCTGGGAACTGACCACGGTTATTTCCGGGGCCCCGATCATCGGTCTGGTGCTCTCCCTCCCCGACACCGGACCGATGTTCATCAATGCCTTGCGGACACAGGACATGTTCCTGGCAGGGGCCATGTTGCTGATCTACTGCATCTTGGTGATGATCGGCTCATTTGTCTCGGATGTCCTGCTGATGTTAGTAGATCCACGCGTCAAAATGGGGGAAGAATAAAATGAGTGCCGCAACGTCCAACACCCCCGTCAAAAAGCAAAAGGCCATGCAGCGTCTGGACCTTGCAACTTCGCGCCAGTTGATGTGGTTCAAGTTTCGTCGCCACCGGCTGGCGATAGTTGGTTCCGCGATCATCATGGCCTTCATAGTCATTTCACTGATCCCAGAGTTTCTGTCCTCGACCAAACCACAGACCCGCGACCCCGCTTATACGTCGGGCGCGCCTACGGGTGTACACATATTCGACGAAAACTGGGTGCCGCATTTGCCGTTCATTTACGGCCGCTCGATTGAGCGTGATCCGGTGACGCTGCGCAAACTAACGGTGCTGGACAAAGACACGCGCATCACCTTGAAATATTTTGCTAGGGGTGAGGAATACAAATATTTCGGGCTGTTCAATGGCAGCCACCACCTGTTCCTGACCGAAGAAACCAACATCCACATATTTGGCACCGACAAACTGGGCCGCGATATTTACAGCCGCACGATGTATGCCACGCGGGTATCAATCTCGATCGGTATCATCGGTGTGCTGGTGGCGTTTTTCATCGGGATGGCCATCGGCGGGCTGGCTGGCCTGAAAGGCGGCTTGACTGACGCGGTGATCATGAGGGTGATTGAATTTATCCGCTCGATCCCCAGCCTGCCGCTGTGGATGGGTCTGGCGGCGGCTTTGCCACGGGAATGGTCGGCGGTGCAAGTTTACGTTGTGGTGACGTTGATACTGGCGGCCATCGGTTGGACCACGCTGGCACGGCGCGTGCGAAGTAAATTGTTAACCTTGCGGAATGAGGATTTCATTCAGGCGGCGCGCCTGGCTGGGTGCTCCAACTATCGGCTGGTTTCAAAACACATGTTACCGGCTTTCATGAGCTATCTGATCGTCGATCTGACGGTGGCATTCCCCGTTATCCTGTTGGCAGAAACCACGCTTAGTTTTCTGGGTCTGGGAATGCGTGAACCTATGGTTAGTTGGGGGGTGTTGCTGTTTTCAGCGCAAAACGTGACGGCACTGGCGCACACACCTTGGCTGCTTATCCCCGGCGCGTTCATTCTGCTGATCGTGATTGCATTCAACTTTTTCGGCGACGGTTTGCGCGATGCCGCTGATCCGTTTTCAAAATAGGGGGCCGGGATGACTGATTACCTTCTGAAAGTCGAAAACCTGACAATCTCGCTGGATGTGGGTTCGGTGCCGCTGCCGATTGTGAAAGACATCAATTTCATCATTCAGCCCGGCAAAGTGTTTGCGCTGGTTGGCGAAAGCGGCAGCGGCAAAACCATTGTGTCCCTGTCGATACTGCGCCTGCTGGGCAAGGGCGTCAGGATCACCAAAGGCAAGATCAAGTTCCACAAACATGGTGGCGAACCGGTGGATATCGCTGCACTTGACCCGTTTGGCAAAGATATTCAGGCGCTGCGGGCTGCCGAGATCGGCATGATCTTTCAGGAACCGATGAGCTCTTTCTCGCCAGTTCACACCATTGGCAATCAGGTGGAAGAAGTGATCCGCCTGCACATGGATCTGGACAAGAAACAAACCCGCGCGCGTGCCATTGATATGCTGGGAAAGGTTGGCATCACCGACCCGGAACGTGCGGTAAATCAGTATCCGTTTGAGTTTTCCGGCGGTATGCGGCAACGGGCGATGATTGCTCGGGCGCTGGCTTGCAACCCGTCGCTTCTGATCGCGGATGAGCCGACAACGGCGCTGGACGTGACCATTCAGGCCCAAATCCTGAACCTGATGAAGAAACTGCATAGTGAGCTGAACATGGCCAACCTGTTCATTTCGCACAATATTGGCGTCATCGCCCAGATCGCGGACGATGTAGGGATCATTTATATGGGCAAGATTGTCGAACAGGGCCCAGTGCGCGACATACTTCGCAACCCGCAGCACCCCTATACCAAGGGCCTGTTGCGAGCGATCCCGCATCTGGAAGATATCGGCCGCTCGCGCCGCCTTGAACCAATTGCAGGCACTGTGCCCAACTTGTTTGAGCGCCCGCCCGGTTGTCCGTTTGCGGCACGGTGCGATGAATTCATTGACGGGGTCTGCAACAAGACCTTCCCGGAGATCACCGATATCCATGAAAGTCACACAGTCGCCTGCCACGCTGCGGCGCAAAAAACGGCGGTGCCAGCATGAACAATCTGATTGAAGTCAAAGATCTCACCGTTGAATTTAAAGGCCCGAAAAAGGGTATGTTCGGTAAGCGCGGAGCGTCAGTTTTCGCCGTAGATGCCGTGTCGCTGGACATCCGCAAAGGCGAGGCGCTGGGGCTGGTGGGCGAAAGTGGCTCTGGCAAAACTACGTTTGGGCGTGCTGTACTGCGCTTGCAAGAACCCACCGGTGGTTCTGTGCAGATGAACGCCGCCAGAGGCACCAAAATCATCACCGATCTGGACGCAAAAGCCCTGCGTAAAAGCTGGCAACAGATGCAGATGGTGTTCCAGGACCCAAATTCGTCTCTGAATTCACGGATGACGGTGCTGGATACCATCGCTGAATCGTTGCTGGTCAACGGACTGTCGAAAAACATCAAAGAGGCGGCACCAAAAGTTGTGAAAGTTGCCGAAAGCTGCGGGCTGACAGCTGAACAACTGTCGCGCTACCCCCACGCCTTTAGCGGCGGCCAACGCCAGCGAATTTCCATCGCCCGCGCGTTGGTGATGGGGCCGGAATTCATTGTTTGCGACGAACCGGTTTCGGCACTTGATGTATCCATTCAGGCGCAGGTTCTGAACCTGTTGATAGATCAGCAGGAAAAACTGGACCTGACGTTGCTTTTCATCAGCCACGATCTGGTGGTGGTGGCCTATATCTGTGATCGGATTGCGGTCATGTATCTGGGAAATATCATTGAGATTGCTCCAACAAAAGACTTGTTCCGCGAACCGCTTCACCCCTACACCGAGGCACTAATGTCCGCGATCCCGTCGGATGATCCCGACCATGAACTTGGCGACAATATGCTGGTAGGCGAGGCCACGGGTGCCGTCAGCGCCACGCGGCAGGGCTGCCTGTTCAGCCCGCGTTGCCGCTATTCGGATGGTGACAAATGCAACAGTGTCAAGCCACCGCTGGTTGAGGCTGGTCCTGACCGCGTGGTCGCCTGCCACTACGCTGAAAAACTGACCCTGACCGGCTTTGGCGAGCTTTAGTTCGGCGGCCACCTGTGGCACAATCATACGCGACCGACCGAAAATCGCAAAGAAGACGACACCGTGAACATCCTGCATATTTCCGACATCCATTTCGGCCCCTACCACTGGGCGGCCGACGACAATATCGTACTGGATCGCCTAAACGCCTTTCCCACCGATGTCGTCTTCAACTCTGGCGATATGACTTCGGACTCTTTGCAAGTGGAATTTGAGCAGGCCCAGGCATTTCTGGCCAAACTGAATTGCGATAACGTGGTTTCTATCCCTGGCAACCACGACAAATATTCCAAACGCAGCCACGAAATGTTTCGCACGCACATCTATGACGGCGATTTCGTTTCCCCAAAAGACTCAACAATTGTCAAAAAGAAAAAACTCTATATCTGCCCGGCAACCGCCCGCCTGAATGATTATTTCACCGACGTAAATTACATGCGGCTGTTTGACATCGGCGGCGAAAAAATCTTGATCGTCTGTGTGGACACCAACCTGTTTCAAAGCGACTCAGGATACGTGGACTGGCAAATTCTGGCCACCCTCACAGATGAAATCGCTAAGTTGCCCCATGACCGCGCGCTGATGCTGGCGCACCATTCGGTTCTGTCGACGGATGAGGATCCTTTGATCAATTCCAAACGCCTGACCGATTTCATCCTTGCGCAGAAAATCGAAGCATCATTCTGTGGGCACACCCACGAGCTGGATATCTTGCAGGTGTCTGATGTCATCAACGGGGGCAGTTACCGGCAATTCATGTGCGGATCGCTGTCATCAGTCAACATTCCCCGCGACAAAAACATGTTTTGCACTTACGAGAAATTTGGAACGCCGGATGAGGTTATTACAGTCACGCGGATGATCCCAACCGATAATGGTATTGAGTTTGTTGAGAAAGTTCTTGGGGGTTAAATGGCCGCAATCGACACAATAACGCAAGGCCCAGAAAGCTGGAGAAATCAATGAAATCTTCAGAGCGGCTCCAATCCATCCAGTCCTTGCTGGACATCCGTGGCCGGGTGTCTGTGGTCGAGCTGGCCGAACAATATCATGTCGCACAGGAAACTATCCGCCGTGATTTGATGAAGTTGGAAAAGAATGGGGTTGTCCGAAAAATTCACGGTGGAGCCGTTAGTTCACAAAATAAATATGAGCAATCCCTGGCGGCGCGTTTCACGCAGGATATTCCGGAGAAACACAAACTGGCGCAGCTGGCCATCAAACTCATTCCGGCTGGCAGCACTCTATTTATTGATTTTGGCACAACCACAAATGTATTCGCTGAGCATATTAAAGAGTTGGCAGACCTCACGGTTTTCACAAATTCCCATTTGATTGCAGCGACATTGTCAGAAAATGCGTCGTGCGAGGTGTTCGTTTTGGGTGGTCGCTATGATGATCAGATCAAGGCCAATCTGGGGCCAATGGTGATTGACAGCATTGGCCAGTTTTATGCCGACTTCGCAGTTATTGGCATTGGCGGCGTCGACCCCAATATCGGATTTTCGGATCAGAATATTGACGAAGCGACAATTGCAAGGGCGATGATCGCCAGAAGTAACGAAAGCATTGTCCTGGCCGACCCCAGCAAATTTGGCCGCCACGGTGTCGCACATGTTGCCGACTTCAGTCAGATTGATTATCTCGTCTCATCGCAAATGCCTGAGGAAAGGATTTGTGCATCATTAGCCGAAAATGGAGTTTCCCTGAGTTACACCGAGTAAACTTTTTTTGGTCTGCTCCCGGCAATAACGATGTTTCTGACACTCAATGAAGGCCTGCAAGCCGCCCTTGGTGTTACAGATGTCTGCCATTGAGCAGGAATTGAAAAAGAGGCATAGAATGGATTTGGATGGACGGAATGTCCCATCAGTCAACCGCCTACTTTCAATATCAAACAGGTGACAATTTGGTGCCCCATAGGGGACATAGATGGGCACTGGTGTGAAACAATTGAGTTATAATTGCAAGCCTTTGATAATTAAGGTGTGCGTCCGGTGAACCCCACCTAACGACGGCGGGAGAGGTTTCGTAGTGTCCACCCTTGATAGTGGACATTCTGGAGCACTCTTTCATGGGCATGCCGCGCAAGCATCGTCTCTGGACGGATGAGGAGAAACGCTCGATCTGCCTTCAGACGCGTGCGCCGGGGGTGTCGGTGGCGCAGGTTGCGCGGCGCTACGCGATGAACGCGAGCCTGATTTTCAAATGGCTGAAGGACCCACGTTACGTTCCGGATGACACGGTCAGTGATGTCCCGGTTTTCCTGCCCGTCGAGATTGGACCGGAGAACTCGTTCGCAGCGCCGATCAACAATGATGTTCCAGTCGCGGCGTGCGTCGGGCATCGCGGCCGGGTCGAGATCATCCTGCCGGGCGGCGTTCGTCTCAAGGTTGAGGGCGGGTTCGACGGAAGCGAGTTGGCCTGTCTGGTCAAGGGACTGGTGTCTTGATTCCGGTTCCGAGCAATACGCGGGTCTGGCTGGCTGCGGGTGTGACGGACATGCGGCGGGGCTTCTACACGTTGGCGGCACAGGCCGAGGCGTCTCTGGCGGAGGACCCGTATTCGGGCCACCTGTTCGTATTCCGGGGACGGCGCGGTGATCTGCTGAAGATCATCTGGTGGGACCAGCAGGGCGCGTGCCTGTTTTCCAGGCGTCTGGAGCGCGGGCGCTTCGTCTGGCCAGCGGCGAAGGATGGCAAGGTGTCGATGTCGGCATCGCAGCTGTCGATGCTTCTTGAGGGCATCGACTGGCGAATGCCGCAGAAGACCTGGAAGCCTTTGACGACCGGGTTGTTTTCTTCGCCAATCGCCATAAAAATCGGGTGTTTGCGGTCGTTCAGGGATTCCCCCGACAGCGCGTTTCTGCCAGATTTACGGTATGCTCGATGACGCCAAAAACCTGCCTGACGATCCTTCGGAACTGAAGGACCTGGTGACGCTTTTGGCAAGAGAGCTGAAGAACTGCGACCTGAAGATCGCCGATCTGCAGGACCGGCTTGCAGGCCAGAACCGGCATCGCTTTGGCTCGAGGTCGGAAAGCCTCGATCAGCTTCAACTGGCCCTGGAGAACGAGGAGATCGCCGTGGCGGCGGTCGAAGAGGTTGAACCATCGACACCTGAAGCCACGGGACGTTGTTGCACGAACACAGGTAGTTCTGGTAATCGGGTGCTCCACCTCTGATCTGGACACTTGAATGCCGCATAAATTCAGCGCTGCTCGTCGCCACAAGTTTCCGAAGAAACGATATCGGGTGACAAATTGGGCGGAGTACACCGAAATCCTGCGGCGTCGTGGCGATCTGACCATCTGGGTCACTGACGATACGCTGAAACAATGGCGAGCGCCGCGCCGGACGACTCCGGGAGGTCAGCCGAAATATTCGAACATTTCGATCGAGACCTGCCTGACTCTGCGTACGATTTACAAACTACCGCTGCGCCAGACCCAAGGGCTGATGCGCAGCATCGCTCGGCTGATGGGAGTAGACATTCCGGTGCCGGATTTCTCAACACTGTCGCGCCGCGGGCTCGGCTTGAGATTGCCTGCAAAGCCTCGGGTCGACAGAACCGAGCCGATCCATCTGACCATGGACAGTACTGGATTGAAGATCTTTGGCGAGGGCGAGTGGCTGCAGGTCAAGCATGAAACAAAGGCCAAACGCAAATCGTGGAGAAAGCTACACCTCGGCCTGGACCTCACAACCGGCGAGATCATCTGCTCGGATCTGACGCTGGACCACGTCGGCGATAGCACGGCCTTGCCCGGGCTTCTGGATCAGTTCGACGGGCCGGTTTCGCGATTTCTGGCGGATGGGGCCTATGACGGCACCCCGACCAGAAATCTGCTCACGGCGCGTTTTGGCGATGCAGTCGAGGTCATCATTCCACCGCCAAAAAACGCCGTTCTCGCCCTGAAATCGCGCGATGATCCATCCCTCCGCGACCAGCACATCGCCCAGATACAGACGTACGGCCGACTGGCATGGCAAGTCAGAAGCGGCTACAATCAGCGCAGTCGCGCGGAAGCACAAATTGGTCGTTGGAAAAGTGTGATCGGGCCGAAACTGAGATCGCGGCGGTTCGAAAATCAGAAAACTGAGGCACAGATCGGTGTGCGGGCTCTTAACAGAATGACCGAACTTGGCTGTGCCAGGTTTGAGTCAGTTGGCTGACCATTTTCACGGGTAAGGGTACTCCGCGCTTGTCCGGTGATTGATGCAACACGGCCCCTTTCTGATCAGCCTTTCGCATCTGTTTGTCCTGCTGATTGGCGGTCTGGTTCTGTTGCCAAACCGGGTGTTTGATCCCGATGTGATCGTCGTGACCTGGACGCTTGGCACCCTGGGCCTCTGGCGGTTCAGCTGGTGGGCCACGCATGCGGCGCGGGCCGAGATATACAGACGCCGCTGGCCGAAAAAGCGCCGGGCGGCCAACCGGGTCTGTATGCAGGGCTGGCGACCGCGCCACTTGCACGTGCAGATGACCACTTACTACGAAAAGCCCGAGATCACCCGTCACGTTGTTGGTCAGCTTCTCCAGCAGATCGGCGACAACGGGATGCCGGCCACGATCTATGTCGGCACCGCGTGCGATTTCGACGAACGTATCATCCGGTCGATCGCAGCGGACTTTGCCGATAACGACAACATCGAGATCGTCTTTATCCGCCAGAACCAGCCGGGCAAGCGCATGGCCATCGGGCTTGTCATGCGGGCCATTCTGCGTACCCAGCCGGAGCCCGACGATTTGATCCTGTTCATGGACGGCGACGCGGTTATGGGCTCCGGCACCATCCAGAAATGCGCCGCCATGTTCGGGGCCGACCCCGACCTGCAGGCACTGACCACCGACGAAGAGGCCATCACTTACGGCCCCGGTTGGCTGGACCGCTGGTTGAAAATGCGCTTTGCGCAGCGCCGTCTGGCCATGCAAAGCCACGCGCTGAGCAACAAGGTTCTGACGCTGACCGGCCGCATGAGCATGTTTCGCGCCCGCCATATCGCCAGCCTCAAGTTCATTCGCACCATCGAGGCCGATCACCTTGACCATTGGCTTTGGGGGCGGTTCCGGTTTCTTTCGGGCGACGACAAGAGCACCTAGTACCACATGCTGACCGTCGGCGCGAAAATGACATATGTGCCTATTCTGTTGAAAAAGTCTTCTTGATTTTAGATCATCTCGCTGATTCAATCTCTGCATTGATGCGGGGGATTGGCGGCGATGTTGGGACCGAAGCAAGAGGCACAGAGCGCGCTTTTCTATGACTTCTCGATAGAAGACCACGTCCCGCAAGATCATCTGCTGCGGTCGATTGATCGCTTCGTCGATCTGTCCTGCATCCGCCAGCATCTCGCGCCATTTTACAGCTCAACCGGCCGCCCTTCGATTGATCCTGAGCTGCTGATCCGCATGCTGCTGGTGGGCTACTGCCTGGGCATCCGCTCGGAGCGGAGGCTGTGCGAGGAAGTGCATCTCAATCTGGCGTATCGCTGGTTTTGCCGCCTGGACCTGACAGATCAGGTGCCTGACCACTCGACATTCTCAAAGAACCGGCATGGCCGTTTCCGTGACAGTGACCTGCTGCGTCATCTCTTTGAGACGGTCGTGGCGCGTTGCATTGCCGAGTGGCTGGTCAGTGGCCAGCGCTTTGCGGCGGATGCCAGTCTCATTGAGGCCGACGCAAATAAACAGAACTCCACCGCCAAAGAAGATTGGGATCACAGCACGATTGACCCCGATGACGCACCTCGTGCGGTGCGGGAATATCTCGACGTTCTGGATGACGCGGCCTTTGGCGCGGCGACGACCGTTGAACCGAAGTTCACGTCTCACTCCGACCCATCCAGTCAATGGACAGCGGCCCGCAAAGGTCCTGCGTTCTTTGCCTATTCAACCAATTATCTGATCGATACTGATCACGGTGTCATCGTGGACGTGGAAGCCACACGATCAATCCGACAGGCGGAGGTCGGGTCTGTGCGTACAATGCTGGATCGGGTCAAAGAAGGGTTTGGCCTGCATCCAGAGCGCATCATTGCTGACACGGCTTATGGTTCAGGCCCCATGCTTGGATGGTTGGTGGATCGCGGCATCGCTCCGCATATCCCGGTAATCGACAAAGCTGGCCGAACCGATGGCACCTGGACACGAGCCGATTTTGAATGGGACGCTGAGAACGACCAGTACATCTGTCCCGAGGGACAGGCGTTGAAGCAGTTCCGCCGCAACTACTCAGACCCCAAGCGTGGCCCGTCCGACAAAGGCACTGCCAAGTATCGCGCGCTGAAACTGACTTGCCAAAGTTGCCCGTCCAAGGCGCGCTGCTGTCCCAACATGGATGCCCGATCCATCACCCGCGAAGAACACGAAGATGCCAGACAAGTTGCCCGAGACATCGCAAAAACCAGGCAATATGAAATCTCGATGAAGCTGCGGAAAAAAGTCGAGATGCTGTTTGCTCACCTCAAACGCATTCTTGGCCTTGGACGGCTCCGATTACGCGGCCCATGCGGCGCAAACGATGAATTCCTCCTCGCTGCCACCGCCCAGAACCTTCGGAAACTGGCCAAGATCTTTCCTGCACCGCAGAAACCGCGAACAGCCTGACCAGAAAGGTGTTCGGGCTCACATACAACGGCCACTTTCTGCACCTGCAACACGTTGTTTTTCAACAGAATCTGCCCGATGCGATGGTCTACACCATCGAAGTGATCGAAGGCAGCGCCGTGGAGCGGCAGATCCAGAACCTGCGCCGCTGGTCGGGCAATATGTTAAGGAATGGGCCGCGCGCGATTGCGCTTGGGCCGCGTCAGGTTAACCCGTTCATCTGGTGGTGCGTGGTCGATCAGCGCATCGCGATGTGGACCATGCTGGTCGGCCCGATCACCGCGATCTATGCGGCGGTTTTTGCGCCCGACCTTCTGGTGACGCTGTTTTTGTGGTTCATCCTGTCGCGGGTTATCCTGGCGCTGTGGCTGTTCCGCTACGCCCGGCGTCCTGATCTTACCTGGCCGTTCATTCTCTATGTCAATCAAGTCCTTAACGCCTGTGTCAAGGTTGCGCTGCTGTTCCGGCTCAATCGTCAGGTCTGGGCCAATCGCGGCAACCAGAAATCGCGCGCCAGCAACGGAATGGTCGAGCGCATCAAGGTTGGATTTGCCTGGATTCAACTGGTCGGCGCGGTCGGAGCCTTCATGCTGATCGTGGGGTCGATCACCACCGCCGTTTGACCTGTTGCTTTTCGGCACAGGCCGAACATATGCCCGCCCCTTTCCTCATTTCCGTCATGTTTTCTGAAGAAATGGCTAACAGCGCAAATTTTGCCTAAATTGGAGGAGCGCGATGCTTGACGCAAATCTAAAGCATATTGCATTTAATCTGAGGCATATCCCGCGGCCTTGAGGAAGTCCCAGCATTGGTCTGGGTCGAAGAGATCACAAATGTCGCTGAGGGCGTCAAAGAGGGCATCGAAGGTTCTTGCTCCAACCCTTCGCAGGTGAGCTTTCAACTTTGAGAACGCCATTTCGATCGGGTTAAGATCCGGGGAGTAGGGTGGCAGGAACAAGAACCAGCATCCGCGCGCCCTCAACGCCTGTGCCGCGCGGTGGCTTTTGTGGGTGGAAAGATTGTCGAGAATGACCACAGTTCCAGGGTCCAGCGCAGGCGCAAGCTGGGTCTCGATATAAGTCTCGAACGCCGATCCATCCATTGCGCCGCTGATCACCCAGGGTGCAATCAGCGCGTTATGGGTCAGCCCGGCGATGAAGGTCTGCGTGCCCCATTTTCCAAAGGGTGCGGTGCCATAAAGCCGCTCACCCCTGAAGCTGCGCCCGCGCAACCGGGTGAGGTTGGTTTTGACGGCGGTTTCATCGATGAATACCAGCCTGTACGGTTCGGCGCGCATGCGCGGCTGGCGGCGGCTGATCCATTCCCTTCGCGCCTTATGCAGGGCGGGCCGGTCACGTTCCTGCGCGACAAGTCCTTTTTTTATATGAAAACCCTGCGCGTTCCAGAGCCCGGTGGATTGAGGAGAGCTGAACGCTCACGCCGTGCGTCTCCGCAAGCGCACCCGCAAGTTCCTGCAATGTTATGTCCGGTTCAGCCCGGACAATCTCGATCAGGAAACCCGCATGCGGTGCCAGCTTGCCAAACCGGCCCGCTGGCCTGCCCTGTGGCTTGGGTGTGACCTCGCCCCGCTCACGTTGATTCGCCGCATAACGCACCGCCGTCGCTGCACTGACGCCATAAACCCGCCCCGCAGCGCGACAAGAGTTTCCGGCCGCAATATACCCGCATATCCGCTGCCGAAGATCCAAAGAATACGGTTTGCCCATGCTCCACCTCCTCACGGGAAATGAATCAGACAAACAACACTTTGGGAATCCCCTTTCGATTCACATCAAACGCAAACCGCTTTAGGCCTCGCCGGAAGATCGCGCCCAAGTGCGGCATCGGGCCATTTACTTCGCGCGCACGCTCGCCTATCGGTGCGGCGCCTTGACCCAAACGAAATTGCAGAAAATTCCCATGATCCGCCACGTTGTTTTCTTCACCGCTGCGCACGAAAAAGACGTCGGGCGGATTGTCGAGGGTCTTTCCGCGTTAGGCACGATCCCGCATTCCAGCCATTTTGAGGTCGGGCGCAACCTGAACCGCGACGCGCTGTCGGACGCGGTTGACGTCGTGGTTTACGCCGAGTTTGAAGACGAGGCAGCGCTTGCCGCTTATAAGGCGGACCCGACCTATCAGGCCTGCATCGACATCGTCCGGCCCTTGCGCGAATTGCGCGTTGCGGCCGACGTATCCGCCGTGACCTGATCGGTGACCAGTTCGGCAAAGCGCGCCTTGAGCAGCGCCTCAGAGTATTCGCCATCGGCGGTGCTGTCGTGGACGATGCCGCCCCCCACATTCAGACGGATTTGGCCACCCTCGAACATGCTCAGCGTGCGGATCGCCACGTTGAACGCCATCGGACCGCCGGGGCTGATCCAGCCGACCGCGCCGCAATAGGCGCCACGAGGTTCGGGTTCGAGCTCGGCGATAATTTCCATGGCGCGGATTTTCGGGGCACCGGTGACCGAGCCGCAAGGGAAAAGCGCGGTGAACAGCTCTTCGATCGTCACGCACGGGCGCAACTGGGCGGTGACCGAAGACGCCATCTGGTGCAGGGTCTCATAGGTTTCTATGGCGAAGAGCTCGGGCACCGAGACGCTGCCGATCCGGGCGACCCGCCCGATGTCGTTGCGCAAAAGATCGACGATCATCAGGTTCTCGACCCGGTCCTTTTCGCTGGTGATCAGGCGTGCCCGGTTGGCGGCGTCGCGTTCGGGCGTGTCGCCGCGCGGCATGGTGCCCTTCATCGGGCGGGTCTCGATGCGCCCGTCCGCGCCCACGCGAAAGAAAAGCTCGGGCGAGCGCGACAGGATGGTCGGACCGCTAAGCGCCGCCAGCGCGCCGTGGGGCACCGCCTGCCGGGCGGCGAGGGCGGCATAAAGTGACCGGGCGTCGGACCTGCTGGCGCTATGCACCGGGAAGGTCAGATTGGCCTGGTAGATGTCGCCTGCGGAAATATAGGCCTGCACGCGTTCAAAGAGCGCGCGGTGCAGGGCCGCGGATAATTTTGGGCTTAGAGGGTCAAGCATGTTTTCAGGCTTGGGTGGGACTTCGGGTTCCGGGGCCGAAAACGGGGCGTCGAACACTCCGAATTCCATCAATGGTGTGTCGCGCAACTGCGGAAGAAGTGGTGCGAGTTTCGGCTGCAGGACGTACCCCAGTTCATAGGCCGCGTAACCGGCCAGCCATTTGCCCGCCGCCCGCGCCGCTTCGATCGCGGCGAAAACGCCAGGCACCTGCGCCGGGTCGTCGGCGCGCAAAACCTGCGCCGGTTCGGTGAAAACCGTACCCGGTCAGCGGCCCCTGGTCAAAGATCACATGCATTGACGCCTCGCACGCGCGGCCCTTATTATGCCACCCGGCGGGTGACACGCCCCGATTATGCGCTTGGTTCAAACTGCGCAAGGCGAACGCATCCCCCGCGCGCGGCAATATCATCATAAACTTTTCGGTTTCGCCCCGGGCGCGCGGCGGCTATATCGGCGCGGGTTTTCATGACCGGGGAAGATGCCGATGGCCAATGTCGTTGTGGTCGGCGCCCAGTGGGGCGACGAGGGCAAGGGAAAGATCGTCGACTGGCTTTCCGAGCGCGCCGATGTGATTGCCCGCTTTCAGGGCGGCCACAACGCCGGCCATACGCTGGTGATCGATGGCGAGGTTTTCAAATTGCACGCGCTGCCGTCGGGGGTGGTGCGTCCGGCCAAGCTGAGCGTGATCGGCAACGGCGTGGTGCTGGACCCCTGGCATTTGCTGGCCGAGATCGAAGCGATCCGCGCCCAAGGCGTCGAGATCAGCCCCGCGACCCTGATGATCGCCGAAAACACCCCCCTGATCCTGCCCATCCATGGCGAGCTGGACCGGGCGCGCGAGGCGCAAAACTCGGTCGCCAAGATCGGCACCACCGGGCGCGGCATCGGCCCGGCTTACGAGGACAAGGTCGGGCGGCGGTCGGTGCGGGTGGCCGATCTGGCCGATGCGGCGACGCTGGAGCGCCGCGTCGACCGGGCGCTGGTGCACCACGATGCGCTGCGCCGTGGGCTGGGCCTGCCCGAGGTCGACCGGAGCGCGCTTTTGGACAAACTGCGCGCGGTGGCGCCGGAGATCCTCAAATATGCGGGGCCGGTCTGGAAGGTCTTGAACGAGAAAAAGAAACAGGGCCGGCGGATCCTGTTCGAAGGCGCGCAAGGGGCGCTGTTGGACATCGATTTCGGCACCTATCCCTTTGTCACCTCGTCGAATGTCATCGCGGGCCAAGCCGCCACCGGCACCGGCGTCGGCCCCGGCTCGATCGATTTCGTGCTCGGCATCGTCAAGGCCTATACCACCCGCGTCGGCGAAGGGCCGTTCCCAACCGAACTCGATGACGCCGACGGCCAGCGCCTGGGGACACGCGGCCACGAGTTCGGCACCACCACCGGGCGCAAGCGCCGCTGTGGCTGGTTTGATGCGGTGCTGGTGCGCCAGACCTGTTCCACTTCGGGCATGAACGGCATCGCGCTGACCAAGCTCGATGTGCTCGACGGGTTCGAGACGCTGAACATATGCACTGGCTACGAGCTTGACGGGGCGCGGCTGGACCACCTGCCGACCGCCGCCGACGCGCAGGCGCGCTGCCAACCGGTCTATGAGACCCTGCCAGGCTGGTCAGCCTCGACCGAAGGCGCGCGGTCGTGGGCCGATCTGCCCGCCGCGGCGATCAAATACGTGCGCCGGGTCGAAGAGCTGATCGATTGTCCGGTGGCGCTGCTCTCGACCTCGCCCGAGCGCGAGGACACGATCCTGGTCACCGACCCGTTTGCCGACTGATGGCGCTGAGCTACAAATCCCGCCGCCGCTGGTCGCTGGTCATCCTGCTCGTTGGCTTGCCGGTCTATATCGTGGCGGCGGTTAGCATTCTGGCCTGGCTGGGCCGCCCGCCGATCATCGTCGAGCTGGGTGTCTATGTCGGGCTTGGCGTGCTCTGGGCGCTGCCGTTCCGCGCGGTATTCCGGGGCATCGGCAAAGCCGACCCCGACAAGGACCGTCGGCCGGACTGACAAACCGGCACCCCGCGCCGGGATATTTTCACCATGGAGAAGCGAAGCGCGCGGCAACTGCCGGTGCCTTGGCATATCACATTTCCATAAATACTTATCTGTCCGCGGTCTGCTATTTTGTTGGCGGGCGGGAGGGGCTGGCCCCCCTCGCCTGGGGCGACGCCAAAGGCGGCACAAACCCTGTCACCGCGGGCAAGGCCCGGACCAATCCCGCCTGTCACCGTCAACCGGTCGCTGTCAGCAGGCCAAATCAGACACCAAGGGAAGCCACTGTTAAGATAGGCTTACGTCGCCATAGAATGACCGCTAGATTTTTCCGGGGTTTGCAAGGTAGGCCGCACAACCGGTCAGGGCCGCGAAATCATCCGCGATCAGCGAGACGTGGAAGGCTTTCATGAAATCGGCAAAGCGGCCTTTGTCGCAAAACGCCTCGGCAAAGCTGAATTTCATCAGCCAAGGCGCAATTGCGCGCGCCACGCCGCCCGACAGGTAGATGCCGCCAAACGGCAGCTGGATCAGCGCCAGATCGCCGATCGTCGCGCCGGTAAGACGAACGAAAATCTCCATCGCCGCCACCGCCCGGCGGTCAACCGGGTCGCTGAGACCGGCAATAACTTCGGCCGCGGTTGCGGCGCGCAAGGGGCCGCTCAGGCCCTCCCACGCATAAAGCGCGGCCAGACCGCGGCCCGACAAAATGTCTTCGACCGAGGCAAAGCCATAGGTTTTCTCGATGTGCCAGAACAACGCCTGATCGATCTCAGAGCGGATCGGCAGGCAGATGTGACCCGATTCCGAGGCGCTGACCACCCGGCCCTGCGCGGTTTCCAGAACCGGGGCCGCGTTGAACCCGGTGCCGATGCCGACAACAAGCTGGGTTTGTCCGGACCCGGGTTGCTTGTTGCGGGCGATAATCGTCGTCACCGCGCCCTCGGGAAGGTGGCTAAGGGCATGGCCCTGCGCCTGAAGATCGTTCAGCACAAACACCGCCTCGGCGCCAATTTCGCGGGCCAGGGTTTCGGCGTTGAAGCGCCAGCTGCGATTGGTCAGCGCGCCCTCGCCATCGCGCACCGGACCCGCCACCGCGATGCAGGCTGCGTTAATCGCTGGCTGGGGTCCGGCCTGGGCGAGAAACGCGCGCAGCACGTCGGAAAGCGCCGGGAACTCAGCATTGGCAAAGCGGCGAACCGATCCATGATCAAGCTCGTTGCCCCGCGTCAGCGCGACGCGGGTGTTGGTTCCGCCGATATCGGCGACAAGACAATGGTCCTCGGCCAAGGGTCCGATCCATGCAGGAGCGCGATTGTGCCCCGCGTTTACCGGTGCCCTTTCACTGCGGCAACCCCGGAGCGCGGCAAAGCCGGCAGGGATACGCCTTTCTAATCAGGTTACGCGCGAATTTAGGCGTTCCTTAAGGCCGGCCAGGCTTTAGTTTCCCATGGACTTTGTCACCGATCATACGCATGCGGCGGCCTGGGATGGGTTGGTTGACGCCTATCGGGGCGGCCTGCAGCAAAGCTGGCGCTACGGCGAAATAACCGCGCGCGCGCCCGGTCGCGCGGTCCTGAGGGTCGCCGTGCGCGACCGGGGCCAGACGATCGCGATCGCCCAGGTTCTGATCCGGCGCTTCGCCGCGCGGGTGCGCGTTGGTCTGATTTCGCGGGGGCCGCTGTTCCAGCCAGCGATTGGTCCGGCCGAGCGGCGCAGGGTCATGCGGGGCTTCGCCGGGTGCTGGCCGATCACGGCCCGGGGGTTCTGATCGCCACGCCCGAAACAAGGGCCTTGCCCGGGCTTTTGCCGGTCGCGGCGCGAACGTCGCTGGCGGTGCTGGACCTGCGGCCCGGGCTTGCGGCCCTGCGCGCTGGCTTGCACGGCAAATGGCGCAATCGGTTGGTCCGCGTCGAAGCCTCCGGTCTTTGGGTCGGGACCTGCCGCCAGATCGACTGGATATTGGCGCGCGAGGCCGAGAACCGGCAAAAATTTGGGTATCGGGGTCTGCCGCGCGATTTTCTGCTGGGATGGTCGGACGCGCCCGAGGCGTGGCGCATCTATGCGGCGCGTCACCGGGGCAAGATCGTTGCCGCCGCGCTTTTTCTTCTGCACGGGTCGGGCGCCACCTATCAGATCGGGTGGAGCGGGCGCCAAGGGCGGCGGCTCAACGCCCACAACCTGGTGATGTGGCGGGCGATCGAAGGCTTGCGCGCGGATGGGTTCGACCGGCTTGACCTGGGCCGGGCCGACCGCGACCGCGCGCCGGGTCTGGCGCGGTTCAAACTGGGCACCGGCGCAGCCCAGCACGTGCTGGGCGCCACCGGTGTGGCGCTTCCCAGCTTTGGATTTCCGCGCCGGGGCGGTGCCTTGCCGGGTTTTGCTAAGCCCGGCTTGCCCGTGCGTGGAAAATAAACCCCAAAAGGTTCAAAAGCACCTGAGCGGCCAGAATGGCGGTCGATCCGGTCGGGTCATAATCGGGCGCGACCTCGACTAGGTCGATGCCGACGATGTCGTTTCGCCGGGCCACCGCCTGGAGCATCTCGAGCACCTCGTAATAGAAAAACCCGCCATGGCTGGGGGTGCCGGTGCCCGGCGCGATGGACGGACAGAAAGCATCAATATCAATGGTGATATAGACCCGCGCGCGCTTGGGAATGCGCTGTGCCACGGCTTGCGCCCCAAGCGCGCGCGCCTGGCGGACCGAGAGGATATCGCTGCCCATGGCGCGCGCGTCTCCGTAGCCCGCGCGCGCGGTCGAACTGACGTTGCGGATGCCCACTTGCGTCAGCCCGGTGACGTAAGATTTTTCCGCCGCGCGCCGCATCGGGTTGCCGTGGCCGTGGGTCACCCCGTGGCGCACATCGACGAAATCCAGATGCGCGTCGATTTGAAGGATGTGGATGTCGCCCTGGCCTTGATACGCCTCGATGCAGGGGATGTTGACCGAATGATCGCCGCCGATCACCACCGGCAATGCCCCGCCGGCCAGCGCCGCGCGCACGCCCGCCTCGATGTTCGCGTGGCTTTTGATCGTGTCGGTGTGAATAATATCGGCATCGCCCATATCGATCATGCGCACATCCGCGCCCAGATAGACCGCGTCGTCTTCGTGGTCATAAGCCCCGGCATGGCCGAATGAGAACAGCGTCGAGGCCTCGCGCACCGCGCGCGGCCCGAAGCGCGCGCCGGACCGGTACTGGGTGCCGAAATCATATGGCGCGCCCAGCACCGCGACATCAGCGTCGATGGCCGACCAGTCTTCGACGTAAGGCCGCTTGCCGAAGGTGGCGATGCCTACGAACGGCAGGTTCAGGCGACCGGTGTCGTAGGTGTTGCTTGTCATCGGGCATTCTTTGCCCGGATCGGAAATCGAGGCAAGGCCCGCCGGCCCGCGCGATCCCCCCTTTCCCCTCGCCTGCATCCATGCAATAGGGACGCGTCAAACGATCTCCCTTCAGGCGGAGTTGCAGATGAAGATTCGTGAGGCGCTCACCTTTGATGATGTCCTTCTGGTTCCGGCGGCCTCGACCGTGTTGCCGTCGACCGCCGACACCGCAACGCAGCTCACCCGGTCGATCCGGCTGAACATTCCGCTCTTGAGCTCGGCCATGGACACGGTGACCGAGGCGCGCATGGCCATCGCCATGGCGCAGGCGGGCGGCATGGGGGTGATCCACCGCAATCTGAACCTGGAAGAGCAGGCTGATCAGGTGCGAAGGGTCAAACGGTTCGAATCTGGGATCGTCTATAAACCCATCACGCTGAAGCCCGACCAGACGCTGGCCGATGCCAAGGCACTGACCGAGCGCTACCGCGTCTCGGGCTTTCCGGTGGTCGATGGCGACGGGCGAGTGGTGGGAATCGTCACCAACCGCGACATGCGCTTTGCCAGCGACGATGCCACGCCGGTCGCCGCGATGATGACGACCCAGAACCTGGCCATGCTCACCGAGCCCGCCGATCTGGACGAAGCGCGCAGCCTGATGCAGGCGCGGCGCATCGAAAAGCTGCTGGTGGTGGACCAGGACGGCAAGCTGACCGGGCTTCTGACGCTGAAGGACAGCGAAGCGGCGGTGCTGAACCCCACGGCCACCAAGGATGATCTGGGGCGCCTGCGGGTGGCGGCGGCGGCCACCGTCGGCGACGCTGGCTTTGAGCGGTCGCAGGCGCTGATCGAGGCCGGCGTTGACGTTGTAGTTGTCGATACCGCGCACGGGCATTCGGCCTCGGTGGGTGAGGCGGTGACGCGCATCAAGACGCTCTCGAACCAGGTGCAGGTGGTCGCGGGCAATGTCGCCACTGCCGAAGCCACCCGGGCGCTGATCGACGCCGGTGCGGACGCCATCAAGGTGGGCATCGGTCCGGGGTCGATTTGCACCACGCGGATGGTGGCGGGCGTCGGCATGCCGCAGCTGACCGCGATCATCGATTGCGCCGGTGCGGCTGGCGACACGCCGGTGATTGCCGATGGCGGCATCAAGTATTCGGGCGATTTTGCCAAGGCGATTGCGGCCGGGGCGTCCTGCGCCATGGTCGGCACCATGGTCGCCGGGACCGACGAAAGCCCGGGCGAATTGATCCTCTATCAGGGCCTGTCCTATAAAGCCTATCGCGGCATGGGCAGCATCGGCGCTATGGCGCGCGGCTCGGCCGACCGGTATTTCCAGAAAGACGCGGCCGCCGACAAACTGGTGCCCGAAGGCATCGAGGGGCAGGTGCCATACAAAGGCTCGGCGGGCACCGTCATTCACCAGCTGGTTGGCGGCCTGCGCGCCGCCATGGGCTATACCGGCAGCGCCACGATCGAGGCGATGCGCACCCGCGCGCGCTTTGTG
This sequence comes from Paracoccaceae bacterium, assembly GCA_965247915.1. GTDB lineage: Bacteria > Pseudomonadota > Alphaproteobacteria > Rhodobacterales > Rhodobacteraceae > JAKZRT01. Next base: position 3,198,283 of record OZ252048.1, on the reverse strand, counting down.
CGCATCACTGGGGCCGGGCTGAGGGAAAGCCATGTGCATGATGTGCAGATCACCCGCGAAAGCCCGAATTACCGCGCCATCTAAAGCACGATGACGTCCGGTTGGACTGCGCCGATCCCATGTTTCGCCGGGGCGTCAGCCCCGGATCGCGCCTGCCCGCCCGTCACGCCAGAGGCGTGCTTCCAGCACGACGGCGGGCGCGATTCTCGCACCCGCCCGGGCAGGCACGATCTTCGGTGCGTTGCGGAGACGTTTCATTCAAGAGTCATCTTGGTCTTGCAGCGCGCCGCCAGCGTCGGCGCAAGACCCACTTCGCGCCGCAGGCGCTCATTTTGAGAACCGGCGGGACTTGGCGGTTCCATCGGCGCATGACTTCAATTATCTCCGGCCCATGACCCCTGCCGCCCGCATCCAGGCCGCGATCGAGGTGCTTGACCGGATTGGCACCGGCGCGCCGGCCGAGGCGGCGCTGACCAACTGGGCGCGCGGCGCGCGCTATGCCGGGTCGGGCGACCGGGCGGTGGTGCGGAGCCATGTTTTTGACGTGCTGCGCTGCCGCGCCTCGGCGGCGGCCTATGGCGGTGGCGCGGATGGCCGGGCGCTGATGATCGGCACTCTGCGCCAGGCGGGCGAACCGCTTGGCGAACTCTTCCAGGGCCGCGGACACGGGCCGCCGCCGCTGAGCCTGGAAGAACGTGAGCGTCTGTCGCAGACGCCCGAGTTGACGCCATCGGCAAGGCTCGACATGCCCGAATGGCTGATCCCCGAACTTGAGCGGTCTTTGGGTCCCGCGCTGGCGCTTTATTGCGCGCTTTCGCGGCAACGGGCGCCGGTTTTTCTGCGCGCCAACCTGGCCCGGACGTCGCGCGAGCGGGTGATCGCGGAGCTTGAGGCATGCGGTATCGGGGCCGCGGCGCACCCGCTGTCGCCATCGGCGGTCCACCTTTCCGGCAATCCACACGGGCTGCGCGGGCTTGCCCTATACGAGAACGGCGAGGTCGAGCTGCAGGACGCCGCCTCGCAAGCGGTTGTCGATCTTCTGGGGATCGGACCGGGCGCGCGGGTTCTTGATTTCTGCGCCGGCGGCGGCGGCAAGGCGCTGGCGATGGCGGCGCGCGGCGCCCGGGTCTTTGCCCATGACGCGGCACCGGCGCGCATGGCCGATCTGCCGCGGCGTGCGGCGCGCGCGCAGGCCCGGATCGAAGTGCTGGCGCCCGGCGCTGCGGCCCGGCACGGCCCCTATGATCTGGTCCTTGTCGATGCGCCCTGCTCGGGCTCCGGGGCTTGGCGGCGCAGCCCCGCGGGCAAGTGGTCTTTGACCCAAGCGAGGCTTGCGGAGTTTCAGGAGCGGCAGCTGGCGATCCTCGGCGAAGCGGCGGAAATCGTGGCTCCGGCGGGGGTACTGGCCTATGCTACCTGTTCGGTGCTGCGTGCGGAAAACGAGGACCAGATCGAGCGGTTTGTGAAGCGCCATCAAGGCTGGCGATGCACAATGCAAAAACGGCTCGGTCTTGATGCGGGTGGCGACGGTTTTTTTACAGCGCACTTGACCCGGACCAGCGGCACGCCATAATCAACTGATGGTTGAGAAAAAATGTTGCTTAATAGGTGATTAACACTTTGCAAGCGACATTGGGGATACGATTCGATTGCGGGGAAGAGCGTGCCAGACAGTATAGCGCAGAGGTCGCTGGCGGCGTTGCTGACCGGTTTGGTCGCGCCGCATGCGTTTCCTGTCGCTGTCACGGGTGGTTTTCTGGCCGCCGCCGGATTTTTTGGCAAGCGATCTCGGCTGGTCGCTTGGCCTGATGGTCACCGGCGGATCCTTCGTGGTGATCGCGGCGCTGGCGCTGATGCACCGCCGCTTGGGCCGCACCCACGACGATGCCCGCCTGGAGGCCCTGGCCGGGCTTTTCGAACATGACGAGACCCCGCATTTGCAAACCGATGTAAACGGCATCGTGACCTATCAGAACGCCGCTGCTGCAGCACGGTTTTCCGACTGTATCGGGCGCACCGTGGCGCAATCGCTTGAGGGGTTTTTTGCCAACCCCGGTGCGGTTCTGTTTCGCCTGCAAAACCGCGCCACTACGGGCGGCTCGGCGCGCGAAGAAATTGTGACCCGGCGCACCCACACGCGGCTTTCGGTTCACCGGTTGAACGACGCGGCGTTCCTGTGGCGGTTTGACGATCTGGTCGACCGTCCTGCCTATGCCCTGGGGGCCGAGCGGATCGCGCTGCCGATGGCGACCATTTCACGGACCGGCACGGTCCTCTTTATGAACGAAGCGATGCGCCGGATGGCGGGGGGGCGCGAAAAGTCGCTGGAAGGAATATTTGGCGGCAACAAGCCTGAGAACGGCGCGGTGGTGACGGTCAAGACCGTCGACGGGCCGCAAAAATCCATGGTTGCCACGCTCGCTGCCGCCGCCGGCCGGACCGAGATTTACTGCCTGCCCCTAAACCGCGATATGGTGCTGCCGGGCGGCCGGATGGCCATGGCCGGGGTCGCCGATCTGCCGGTGCCGCTGGCGCATATTGATGCCAAAGGGTACCTGGTTGAGTTGAACGCGCGCGCCAAGAAATTGGTTGACCGGGCGATCGAGCCCGGCATGTTCGTGTCCGATCTGTTCGAGGGGCTGGGGCGGTCGGTCGCCGAATGGCTGGCTGACGCGCGCGACGGCAGGCCTTCGATGCGCCCCGAAGTTTTGAAAGTTCGCCATCCGGACAAAGAGATTTACCTGCAGGTCGCGCTGGCGGTTGCGGAACATACCGGCGGCGACGGCGTCGGATTGCTGGCGGTCCTGAACGATGCGACCGAGCTCAAGACGCTTGAGGCGAAGTTTGTGCAAAGCCAGAAGATGCAGGCCATCGGGCAACTGGCCGGCGGCATTGCGCATGATTTCAACAATCTTCTGACCGCCATTTCCGGGCATTGCGACCTGTTGTTGCTGCGTCACGACTAGGGCGACCAGGATTATGCGGACCTGGTGCAGATTCACCAGAACGCCAACCGGGCGGCCAGTCTGGTCGGGCAGTTGCTGGCGTTTTCGCGAAAACAAAACCTTCAGCCCGAGGTTCTGGACCTGCGCGACACATTGTCGGACCTGACCCATCTGCTGAACCGGCTGGTCGGCGAGAAAGTGCGGCTGACGCTGAACCACAATCCGGATCTCAAATCGATCCGCGCCGACAAACGTCAGCTTGAACAGGTGATGATGAACCTAGTGGTGAACGCCCGCGACGCCATGCCCGGGGGCGGCGATATCGAAATATCCACCACCACGATGACACTGGATACCGAAATTGTGCGTCACCGGGCCACGGTGCCGGCGGGCGAATACGTGATCGTTCGCGTGGCCGACCAGGGGGTCGGCATATCGTCGGACAAACTGTCGAAAATATTCGAGCCATTTTACACCACCAAACGCTTGGGCGAGGGCACCGGACTGGGGCTGTCGACCGCTTACGGGATCGTCAAACAGACCGGCGGATTCATCTTTGCCGAAAGCGACCGGGGGCGGGGAACCACGTTTTCGCTCTATTTTCCGGTGCATCGCGCCGAAAAGACGGCGCCCGCAGCGCCGCAACCGCCCAAGGTCGCGGCCCTTGCCCGCGCCGGCGAGGGCGTGATCCTTTTGGTCGAAGACGAAGCGCCGGTCCGGGCATTCGCCAGCCGGGCGCTGAAAATGCGCGGCTATCAGGTGATCGAGGCTGATTGCGCCGAAGAGGCGCTGGAGCTTCTCAAGGACGATGACCTCGACGTCGATGTCTTTGTCACCGATGTCATTATGCCCGGGATTGACGGGCCGACCTGGGTGCGCGAGGCGTTGAAAAAACGCCCCGATGTCAAAGTGATTTTCGTATCGGGCTATGCCGAGGAATCGCTGGCCGATCAGCAGGCGCGTATTCCGAACTCGGTCTTTCTGCCCAAACCGTTTGGCTCAGTTTACGAACTGTATGCATGGCGTGTGATAGCAGCGGCCAAACAGGCTCGCGGCGAGGTCTGTGGTGTGAGTTTGATGAGATGAAACCATTGCAGGTAGTTGTCGAGATATTTTGTTGCGATGCCACGGTAGCGGCGCAGGAAATCCTTCAGTTGGCTGTGGCGGCTGTTGACCGTCTGAATATGAAAGGCGCCCCGGGCCCGTTCGCCGGCTGACAGATTGAGGGCTTCGTGGCGAACGCCCATTGCTGTCGCGCAGGGCGGATAGCCGCGGTGACCGTCGGACACCAGCACGATGTCCCTGTCGACGACCGGGCTGATCGCCTGTTTCAGCGTGTCGGCATTAACCACCGGAAGAACCGTGCTGAATGTCGTGCCATTACGGTCGGCAGCCACTAGAACCGGCACCTGTTCGCACGACAGGCCGCGCTTGCCAGCCTTGCCGCCTCTTTTGCGGGGCTTGCGGTCGAGGGTTCTCTGTCCCTTGTGGCTCTCCAGAACATAGGTTTCATCGACCTCGACGATCCCTTTGAGCTTTTGCGGGGCCTTCTTTGCAGCCTCCAGAAACCGGTGACGCCAACGGAATGCCGTGTTGACGGCAAGATTACAGTGATCGGCTGACGCCCGAACCGTTTCTCCCGCAGCCAGGCATCCGCCAAAGGCCAACCATCGGTCTTTGTAGTGAAGCCCGGACAAGGGCGTGCCGGTAGCGGCGTTGAATGTGCGCCGACAGATCTTGCACTGGTAACGACGCAGGCCCCGTGCCTTGCCCCGTGACACCGCACCGGGCTTGCCGCAATGCGGACAGTGCCTATCAGCATCCACCGCAAGTTCGACCGCGGCAAGCGAGGAACCCGACCCTGTCCGCCCTGAAAATACCGCTTCGGCCTCTCTACGCTGTGCAGCGCTGAGGCTGTCTATCCCGGCAAGCCAGCACTGAAATTGTTCATTGTCCATCGACATTCGCTATCTCCCTGAATCCAAAAAGAACATACCATGAACACATACAGTTCGTAAACTGAGCCAACCGTTTTCGCTGAACCAACTGGCCGCGACGGTGCTGGAACAGACGGTCTGAGGGCCTATTCGGCGGCCCGCGGCGGGTCGTCGCGTTGGTCGTCGCTTTGGTCGGACCGCGCCGCGTCGCCGCGAGCGGGCCGGTCGAAGGGCATTTCAACCGATACCGGCGCACCCGCGCCTGCCTGGGCAACGGCGGCGCCGTATTCGTCGTACTCCCACAGAATTTCCGGCGCGCGCAGGCGCTTGGCCTCGCGCCGCAGCGCCCAGTCGCGCGCCGCATCGCTGGCCGCTCCCATGGAAAGCCGCGCCAGAAGACGCGCAAAGAACCGCGCATAGGCCGCGGCCCAGACCCGGACCGCCAGCATCGACGGTGTGAACACCAGCGTCAGCATGGTGGCGATGCCCAGCCCGAACACCACCGCTGTCGCCAGTTGTTTCCACCAAAGTGCTGTGGGGCTGTCGATCGAATAGCCGCCGCTGATGAAATCAAGGCTCAGGCCAAACATCATCGGCGTCAGACCCGCCATCGTGGTGATCGAGGTCAAAAGCACCGGCCGGATGCGCACCTCGGCGGTGCGCACGATGGCCTCAATCCGGGGCATATAGCGCGCGTATTCCTGATAGGTGTCGATCAGAACAATGTTGTTGTTCACCACAATTCCGGCCAGCGCCACGATCCCCGTTCCGGTCATGATGATCGAAAACGGCTGGGCCATGACCAGCATCCCGATCAGCACTCCCGTTGTCGATAACACTACCGCCACCAGCACCAGCGCCGCGTCGTAAAAGCCATTGAACTGGGCCAGCAGGATGATGAACATCAACCCCAGAGCGCCCAAAAACGCCTTGCTCAAGAATTCCTGACTTTCCTGCTGATCGACCAGATCACCGCTCCATTCATAGCTGACACCGGGGGGGAAGGGGCGCTCGGTGTCCATCCAGTTGGTCAGTACTGCGATGCGTTCGTTGCCGTTGATCGGCAGACCATCGGCGTTTTCCAGCCCCGGCGTCACACCGGCCTTGATGTCGAAATAGCGCTCGCCGTCGATGCGGTCGATCTTGCCCAGCTTGTGGACCGGTTTCTTGGTGATGAAATTCGACAGCGGCACCAGCCCGCCGGGGGTACGCACCTTGAGCGTCTCGAGCGTTGACAGAACCCGGTCGGCTTCGGGCAGGCGCACCCTGATCTCGATCTCTTCGTCCGAGCTGTCGACCCGCATCGTGTCGAGCAGAATGCCCCGCGTCACCAGCTGGACCATGCCGCCGACTGTCGCCACATCGGCGCCGAAACGCCCGGCCTTTTCGACGTCAACGTCGATTTGCCAGTCGATGCCGGGCAGGGGCCGCGTGTCTTCGATCTCGATGATCCCGTCCATCGAAGCCATATGGGCAATTGCGATGTCGGTCGCTTCAAGCAAAGCGTCCCAATCCTTGGCCTTCAAGCGCAGCTGTATCGGCTTGCCCGACGCCGGACCGCGCCCCAGGTCCAATATCTGGACATGAATGCCTGGGATCGTCGCCAGCCGTTCTTCCAGATTGGCCAGAACTACGTTCCCATCCAGATCGGCGTTGTCCTTGCGGTCTTCCCACTGGACCAGCTCGAACTGCAACTGGCCGATGGTGTCGATCGGGCTTTCCGCGCCGCCGGTGTTGGCGTTGATGCCGCCGGCGCCTGCAAAGGCAAAGACCTTGTCAACCCCCGGCGTGGTCAGAGTGATCGCCTCGACCTGGGCGACCAGCGCGTCTTTTTCCATCAGCGACAGGTTGCCCCGCGCCCGGACATAGATATTGGCGATCTCGGGTTCGCCCTCGACGAAAAACTCGACACCGCGGTTGTTGGCGCCGAAATAGGTAAAGATACTGACGACCAGGAACCCGACCCCGACGATGGTCACCACCGGCATCACCGGGTTACCGGCGATGAACTGGATAAAATGCCCGAACCGCGTGCGGCGATAGCCTGAGCGTATCTTTTTCTCCGGGCGGTCGATTTTGGCCGACCCGATGGCAATCGACGAGGCCATGGCCCCGGCGATGAACAGGATCGGTCCGGCGGCCAGCCGGATCGCGGCGGGAAGCGCGTCGGGATCGGCCAACAGATAACCCGGGTTCAGGGTCTGCATGGCACCCAGAAACACCAGATAAGCGGTCGGCGCGACCAGTGCTGCCCGCGCCATCCAGGGCAGGCGCGCCTTCAGCGCATCCGAGGCATTGCCGAAAGCCCGGCTCATTCGCCCGGTGACGCCGCCCATCACCGGCAGATAGATCAGCGCCACCACCAGGCTGGCCGACAACACGAATATCAGCGTGACCGGCAGCATCCCCATGAACTCGCCCGGTATTCCCGGCCAGAACAGCATCGGCAGAAACGCGCAGAGCGTGGTGGCGGTGGAAGACACGATCGGCCAGAACATGCGCTTGGCGGCCTCGACATAGGCGTGCATCGGCCCGGTGCCTTCGCGAATGCGCCGGTCGGCGTATTCGACCACCACTATGGCCCCATCGACCAGCATCCCGACCGCCAGGATCAGGCCGAACATCACGATGTTCGAGATCGCAATTCCCATGACCGCCAGAAAGGCGAAACACAGCAGGAACGATGTCGGAATGGCAAAGCCGACCAACAGCGCGGGCCTGGTGCCAAGGGCCACCAGAACCACGATCATCACCAGCGCGATGGCGGTCAGCACCGCGTCCTCAAGCTGGCGCACCATGCTGTCGACAATAATCGACTGGTCCATCGAAAACCCGACCGCCACCACATCGCGCAGCTCGGCCGGCCAAAGCTCGACCTCGGCCTCGACCGTTGTCCGCACCAGCGTGGCGGTGTCGATCAGGTTGAAGCCTTTGCGCTTGACCACCTGCAACGCCACCGTCGGTTCGCCGTTGAACCGCGCGGTGCCGGTCCGGTCCTGAAATGTCAGCCGGATGTCGGCCAGATCGCCTAGGGTGACCACGCGGTCGCCGTTGGTCTTGACCGGCAGGTCATAAACATCCTGCGGCTCGTCGAAAGACGACGGTATCTTGACCGAGAACGAGCCCTGCGGGCTGTCGATCTCGCCCGCCGCGATCAGCTGGTTGTTGTTGACGACAACGGCGATCAATTCGCCAGCGGTGACGTTATAGGATTCCAGCCGCAGCGGGTCGATGACTACTTCCAGCATCTCGTCGCGGTGCCCGGTCAGAACCGCCTCCAGCACCGCATCCATGCCTTCAACGCGGTCCTGCAAGTCCTTGGCCACCTTCAGCAAAGTGCGTTCGGGGACGGGGCCGGTCAGGTTGACGATGATGATCGGAAACTCGGAAAAATTGACCTCGCTGATCGTATATTTCTCAGCACCTCTTGGAAATTCCGCCTCGACCGTGTTCATCCGGTCGCGCACATCGGCCAGAACCTTGGTCTTGTCCCAGCCAAATTCAAACTCCAACGCGATCCCGGCATAGCCTTCGCGCGCCGTGGCCGACATCTTGTCGAGCCCGTCCAGATCGCCAAGCTCGTTCTCCATTGGCTTGACCAGCAGCGTTTCAGCATCTTCCGCCGAAATACCGGGGAACGGCACCGACACGAACAGCGCCGGAATTTCGATGTCCGGCTCGCCCTCTTTGGGCAGCGACGCATAGGCCAGCGCGCCCGCCGTCAGCGACAGCGCGATAAAGGCAAGGACCATCCTCGCCCGACCGGCGGCCCAATCGACGATGCTGGTCATTGGCCGGCTCCGGCGTAGGTGACATCGAGCGGCGTATTGTCAGTCACAAACTCCTGGCCCACCACAATCACCTCGACCTGCTGCGGCAGTCCTGCCAGCCAGACACCGTCGACCGTGTCGCGCAACAACTCGACACGGCTGAACCTGGCCACGTCGCCCGGGCCCACAAGACGCACACCAAGCTCACCCTTGCCGTTCAGCGTCAGGGCAGATTGCGGCAGCAGATGCGCCTCGGCTCCGGCGCTTTCGATCATTATCTCGGCCGTCTGCCCGTCGCGGATGGCCAGATCCGCGTTGGCAACGATAATTTCGGTGCGGAACGTTCGCGTCGCCGGGTCAGCGGCCCGCGAAATAAAGGTGACCCGCCCAAAAACCTCGCGCCCCGACGCCAGCCGGGCCGCCGCGCGGGCGCCCACCGTGATCCGGTCAACCTCGGTCTCGGGGGCAAAGCCGACCAGCTTGATCGGGTCAAGCTGGATGATCGTGGCGCAGAGCGCCCCGGCCTGCAAAAGGCTGCCGATCTCGGCGGTATCCGATTCCAAAAGCCCCTCGAACGGCGCCGAAATTTCCAGTCGCCCAATTTCTTTCTGGGCCGCAGCCACGCCGGCCTCGGCCGATTGGACACCGGCCCGCGCGCCCTCGATGGCTGACTGCGCCGCGGCAATACCGGATGTGGCCGATTTGACCCCGCTGTCCGCCGCTTTCACGCCAGCGCGCGCCGCCTCTAGCGCCGCCGAGGCGGCGGCCACGCGGGTTTCCGAGGCAAATCCGCCTTCGCTGAGGCGGACCGCCGCGCGCTGGTTGATCGCAGCTTCCTGCAAGCGCGCATTGGCCTCGATCAGCCGGCCCTCGGCTTCGGCGACGCGGGCATGGGCCGCCGGAATGCCGGCTTCGGCCTCGGGCAATCGCGCCCGCGCCTCGGCCAGACGCGCCTGCGCCTCGGCAAGACCGATCTGGCGGGTTCCGGGGTCGATGCGGCACAAAAGCTGGCCTTTCACGACTTCGGCGCCCTTGCGCAATGGCTCGGAAATCACTAGCCCGGTGGTCTCGGACCGAACGTCAACCTGCCGCGCGGCCTCGGATTGGCCCCGTAATTGCACCGCACTTTCAACAACTTGCGCGGTGGACTTAAAGGCAACCACGGCAACCGCACGGGTCGCGGCCGCAATAGGGCCTGCGGCTTTATCGGTGTCCGCTGCGACAGCCACTTCGGCCAGCGGTTCATTGCGCGCAACCGCCAGCAACCGGTCGCGTTCGAACACCAGCAGGTAAAGCACCGCAATAACCGCCGACGCGGTCAGAATGGGAAAGATTCGCATCAGTAAATCCGGTCTACTTTGCTGGGTACCAGGAATGAAGTTGGGCTCTATGTGACCGCTTTTTAACGAAGTTCAACCCCGGACTAAACTGCAAAGTTCGCTTTACCCTACGTCCCCCCGCACGGGCATTTTGGTGCGCGCAGTCCGGTCACACTTGGCACCGGCGGCCAATTCACGATAAGAGGACGCAAATCGCACGCTGTGAGATACGCCTGATGAGCCAGTCCGACAGTTTTATTAATGAAGTCAGCGAAGAGGTCCGAAACGACCGTCTGTTCCGCAGATTTCGGCGTTATGGCTGGATCGGGGCGCTGGCCATTATCGTGGTGGTTGGCGGGGCCGCGTGGAATGAATACCGCAAAGCCACGAACGAGACCGAGGCGCGGCGTCTGGGCGACGCCGTGCTTGGCGCGCTGGCCATCGGGGACGCCGCGGCGCGGGCCGCGGTGCTGGCCGACATATCGTCAGACGATGCTGCCGCGGCCGCCGTTGTCCGGTTGGTTGTCGCTGGCGCGCAGGCCGACGCAGGTGATGTGCAGGCGGCCGATGCGGCGCTGGCTGAACTGGCGGCTTCTGCGCGTGTTCCGACAGTCTATCGTGACCTGGCGCGATTGAAGCGCCTGACGCTTGCCGGCAGCGGCATATCCAAGGCCGAGCGGATCGCGATCGTCGAGGCGCTGTCGGATCCCGGCGCGCCGTTTCGGACGCTGGCGCAAGAACAACGGGCGCTGATCCACCTTGAAGCGGGCGAAAACGACGCAGCATTGGCGCTTTACCGGGACCTTCTGAACGACGCCGAAACCACCGGCCAGCTTGCCGGGCGGGCGCGGCAGATGATCTTGATCTTGGGTGGAGACCTTGACGCGGGCTAGGAGATGAACTTCCCTAGGCCGAGTGTTTTTAGTTGCAATGCGGGGTGGGGGAGCGCGTGGGGTGAAAAATTCGACCGCATTTTTCGTGGCCGCTGTGGTCGGTCTTTGCGGCTGTGCCGAGCGCGAGCTGATCCTTCCCGGTGACCGGCTGGACGTGCGCTCAACCCTTGATGCGACGCCAGGCGGCGCAACTGACCCGGGCTTGGTCGCCCAGGCTGCGCCGGTGGCGCGGCTAGGCACGGCCCGCGATATTGGCGCCTGGACGCATCGCAGCGGATCGCCCGAACATCTGAACACCCACGCCCGGTTGGGCCGTGATCTGGAGCCGCTGTGGGTTCAGAAAATCGGTGCTGGTTCGTCGCGCAGGGCCCGGATATCGACCGATCCCGTCTCGGACGGGCAACGCATTTTTTCGCTCGACTCTGGCGCGCGGCTGAGCGCGGTCTCGACCGGAGGGGCTTTGGTCTGGACCCACGACCTGCAGCCAAGGGGTGAAAAAGACGGCGAAGGCTGGGGCGGCGGTCTGGCGGTTGATGGCGGCGTTCTTTTTGCGACCTCGGGCTTTGGCACCCTGACCGCGCTCAATGCGGCATCGGGCGCGGTTCTTTGGGTGCAGGATATTGAGGCGGCACCCTCGGGCCCGCCTACGGTGCGCGGAGGTTTGGTTTACCTGGTGACCCGCGACAACCGCGCCTGGGCGATTGACGCGGCCAACGGGCGCATCCGGTGGCAAATTCCCGGGCTGGCGGCGGCGGCCGGATTTGCCGGCGGTGCCGGACCGGCGGTCTCGGACACCATCGCGGTGTTCCCGTTTTCGTCCGGCGAATTGGTGGCGGTGCTGCGCCAGGGCGGTGTGCGCCTGTGGTCGGGATCGGTCTCGGGCCGGCATCTGGGCCGGGTTTACGCCGGCATCGGCGATTTCGCCGCCGATCCGGTGATTGCCGGTGACCGGGTCTATGCCGGCACCCAGTCCGGGCGGCTGGTAGCGATTGAACTGAACACCGGCGACCGGATCTGGACCGCGAAAACCGGTGCCAGCGGCCCGGTGGCGATTGCCGGAAATTCGCTGTGGCTGGTCACCGACGACGCCCGGCTTTTGCGGGTCGATGCGGGCACGGGGGCCACGTTGTGGGATGTCCAACTGCCGTATTTCCGCGACAAAAAGCAAAAACGCCGCAAGGGCGTTCACGCGCATTTCGGGCCGCTTTTGGCCGGTGGGCGGGTCATCGTGGCCTCGTCCGACGGGCTGATACGCGCCTTTGACCCGTCGACCGGGGCAGCGCTCGCCACCCGCGCCCTGCCGTCGGGTGCTGCGACGGCGCCGATCGTGGTCGGTGGTACGCTTTTCGTGGTCACCGCCGACGGCAATCTTCGCGCTTTCCGATAGGGCCATGCCTGTGCTAAGGCGCGGTCCTTAGAACCAGGGAACCCGGATCATGTCGCTGACGCTGGCCATTGTCGGTCGCCCGAACGTGGGCAAGTCAACGCTTTTCAACCGTCTGGTTGGCAAGCGGCTGGCGCTTGTCGATAATCGCCCGGGAGTAACCCGCGACCTGCGCGAAGGCACCGCGCGGCTGGGCGATCTGCGCTTTACCGTCATCGACACCGCCGGGCTGGAAGAGGTCACCGACGACAGCCTTCAGGGCCGGATGCGGCGGCTGACCGAACGCGCGGTCGCGATGGCCGACATCGCGCTTTTCATGATCGATGCGCGCGCCGGCGTGACGCCGACCGATCAGGTCTTCGCCGACATCCTGCGGCGCTCGGGCACGCGCGTCATTCTGGCCGCCAACAAGGCCGAGGGCCGCGCCGCCGATGCCGGGGTGATCGAGGCCTATTCGCTTGGGCTCGGCGACCCGATCAGGTTGTCGGCCGAGCATGGCGAAGGGCTGGCCGAGCTTCTGAGCCTGCTCACGCCGTATGTCGATGCCGCCGACAAGGCCCAGCAGGACGCGGCGCCGCAGATCGAGCTCGCACTTGACGAGGATGGCGAGATAATCGCCGCGCCGACATCCGGCCGACCGCTGCAAATCGCTGTCATCGGGCGCCCGAACGCCGGCAAATCGACCCTTGTCAACCGCATCATCGGGGAAGACCGTCTTTTGACCGGCCCCGAGCCGGGGATCACCCGTGACGCGATCTCGGTGGTCATAAACTGGGACGGCACAACGGTGCGCATCTATGACACCGCAGGCATGCGCAAGCGCGCCAAAGTGCAGGAAAAGCTGGAAAAACTGTCGGTCGCGGACGGTCTGCGCGCGGTGAGGTTCGCCGAGGTCGTTGTGGTTCTGCTGGACGCGGCAACGCCTTTCGAAAGCCAGGACCTGCGCATCGCCGATCTGGCCGAACGCGAGGGCCGCGCGGTGGTCATCGCGGTCAACAAATGGGACGCCGAACCCGACCGCCAGCAAAAACTGAAACACCTGCGCGAGGCGTTCGAGCGACTTTTGCCACAGCTCAGGGGCGCGCCGCTGGTCACGGTCTCGGCCAAGACGGGCAAGGGGCCCGACCGTCTGCATGCGGCCATTCTAAAAGCCCACGAGGTCTGGAACCGCCGCGTGCCGACCGCGCGATTGAACCTGTGGCTGGCCGACATGATCGCCGCCCATCCGCCGCCAGCCCCGGCGGGACGCCGCATCAAGCTGCGCTATGCCACCCAGGTCAAAACCCGTCCCCCCACTTTTGTGGTGATGTGCTCGCACCCCGACAAACTGCCGGAAAGCTATTCGCGGTATCTTGTCAACGGGTTACGCGATGATTTTGACATGCCCGGCACGCCAATCCGCCTGACCATGCGCAGCCAGTCCGACAAGAACCCCTTCAAGGGCCGCAAAAAGTCGGCGCCGTCGCGACTCAGGAAACATCTAGGCAAGGGACCTGCCAACCGCGACTGAGCCGTTCCTACCGCAACGAAAAGTCTGACAGGTAAAGCGCCCCGATTTCAAACAGCGTCGCCACCGCCTCGTCTGCATCGTCGTAGGCCTCATCATCCCCGACGATATAAAGCGCGCTGCCCAGGAAATCGCGGCCCAGCACGACCATAACCAGATAGATGTCGGCGAATTCGCCGGTCGCCAAGTCGTAGCCCTCGGTCTCGCCCGAAAACCAGGCGTATTGGTCGTAATAATCCGGGCCGGTCTCATAGACGATACCCTCAACGCCCCCTTCGAGCTCGGCAACGGCGGCGACAGCGCTGGCGAATGTGTCCAGACCGTAGGCCTTGGCCGCCTCGAATGATGCTGCGCGCGTAACCCCGATGGTCATGCGAAAGGTGATGTCGCCCCGATCTTCCACCATCTCAACCGCGTTCAGACGGTCGTTCCAGATCAGATCGACGCCGGTTGGCACCCCGATCGTGGCCCCGGTCACCGGGTCCTCGTAGATGTCAAAGCTCAGCCCATCGAAATCCACGTCGCCAAGCACGTCACGAAGAAAGTCCACCGATTCAGCGAAAACTTCGTCATCTAGGCGCATGTCGTCTTCGAACGCGGTCAACAGCACTCGGCGCACCAGCTTGAAGGCGCTGGTGGGCTCGGCGGCCTTGGAAACTACGGATTTGGGCGCGACAGTAACCGCCGCGCTAGAGGTCACGGCGCTGTAAAGCCCCGACCAGGCCGACACTTCGGCAGGCACCGGATCGGTCGAAATGCGAAGTTTGGGCAGGTAGATATGCGCCGGGATCGACCAGTTGATGCCGCGCCAACCGCCCAGAAGCCCGCCATCGGCGATGGCCACGACGCGGCCTTCGGCATCGAAGATCGGGGCGCCGGAATGCCCCGGTTGCAGCGTCGTCGTGACCCGCATGATCTGGGTCTCGGGGCCCGGATAGGGCTGGGACTTAAAGAGCTCGCGCAGGTCCTTGCCCTCGAATGCGTTGCCCAGCGTGGTAATCCCGTCCAACCCGCCAGCAAATTCGACGCGCAGATCGATCATCTTGGCTGCGACATGCGGATAGCCCCAGGCGAAGAATCTATCCCGCGTGTCGGGCATCTGGCCCTGAAACGGCACCGCTTTCAGCCCCAGATCGCTGTCGATGCGCAACAGCGCCAGGTCGGCCTCGAGATGGGCGCGCGCCACCTGCGTGGCCAGGGCTTCGCGTTTCGAGGCCTCGCTGTAGATCAGAACTTCGTTGCATCCGGCAACAGCGTGCAGCGCGGTAACGATGAAGCCCGGCTCGGGCCACACGAACCCCGTCGCCTTCATCTCGCCGTCCGGCAGCGTGCATCTGATCTGCACCACGCCGCGGGCGCTGATCTGGTCGGGGGTCTGGGCAAAGCCCGCGTCTGACAATGCCAGGGCCGCAAGGGCGGCGCTCAGTGCCGCGCGGGTCATTCGCCACCTTCCCTTTGCACCTGGCACAGCACGGCATGTGCCGCCGTGGTTGCCCCCCCAGTCGGCGCGCGGCAGCGCCTCGATCTTTTGCGCCACGGCGGTCAGCATAGCGGGCGACGACGGGCGTTTGTAGACCGCCAGCAGCCCTGTGGCGTCGGCGTAGCGATCCGGGTTCAGCCGGGTGCAGACGTCAAAGTCTGTGAGCGCCGAAAACAGCGCCGAGGATTTGACCGCCACAAGCGCGCTTTGCGCCTCCACCGCAACCGCGGCACCCTCCGGCCCCAGCGCCAGCGCCTTGGGGGCCAGACCGGTACGCTCGAAAATCACCATCTGTTTGACCAGAAGCGGGTCGTCGGGAAACGCCGCCTGCCAGCGCGAAAAGTGCTCGGACGGCGTCTCGGCCAGGCTGTTGTTGACCCGCACATATAACCCGACGCCCAGACCGGCCACGGCGGCCAGGCCAAACGCCCCGATCCGCAATCCGTTGACGCGGGGCAGGCGGCTGGTCTCGGAGCGCTCATTGCTGAGGCCCAGAAACACCGCCAGAACCGATGCCAGCGCGCCGACGACCAAGCCCACCACCGGCGAGGCCGACAGCCCGACTATGACGCCCAAGAGCAGGCCCAGGCCCGCGCCTGAAAATAGATCGGATAGACGCGACGCGATCGGGTTTTGCGGCTCGGGCATGAAGATTCACCACTCAAAATCGCCAAATATCCGTGCAGTTAATCACAATTTCCCGGACAAGGCGAATGTCGGATGCGCATTTCGCGTCGCATCACTGGCTATCTTGCTTCGTCCTAGGGCCGGTTTTCGTCGCTCAGGCCGCCAATGCCCCCGCCGCCGACAACCGCGTCGCGCCGCCCAGATAGGGGTGCAGAACCTCCGGCAGGACCACCGATCCGTCCTCGTGCTGGCCGTTCTCCAGCACCGCGATCAGGGCCCGCCCCACCGCCACGCCCGACCCGTTCAGGGTGTGGACAAACACGGGCTTACCGCCGCCCGCGGGCCGGAACCGGGCGTTCATGCGGCGGGCCTGAAAATCGCCGCAGTTCGAGACCGAGCTGATCTCGCGGTATTTGCCCTGCCCGGGCAGCCAGACCTCGATATCATGGGTCTTCAGCGCCCCGAACCCGATATCGCCGGTACAGAGGATCACGGTCCGGTAGGCCAGCCCCAGCTTTTCCAGGATCGCCTCGGCGCAGCGGGTCATGCGGGCGTGTTCGTCCCAGGATTTGTCGGGGTGGGTCACGGAGACCATCTCGACCTTCTCGAACTGATGCTGGCGCAGCATGCCGGCGGTGTCCTTGCCCGCCGAGCCCGCCTCGGACCGGAAGCACAGCGAATGTGCGGCATAGCGGCGGGGCAGCGTGGCCTCGTCGACGATCATCCCGCTCACGAGATTGGTCAGCGTCACCTCAGAGGTCGGGATCAGCCACCAGCCGTTGGTGGTCTGATAGCTGTCCTCGGCGAACTTCGGCAGCTGCCCGGTGCCGTACATGGTCTCGGGCCGGACCAGGACCGGGGCGTTGGTCTCGGTGAGCCCGTGCTCGGTGATATGGGTATCGAGCATGAACTGGGCCAGCGCCCGGTGCAGGCGGGCGACGGACCCCGACAGGACCACAAAGCGGGCGCCGCTGAGTTTGGCGGCGGTCGCGAAATCCATGCCGTCCTGCACGGCGGCCAGGTCGAAATGTTCCTTCGGCGTAAAATTGAACTGCCTGGGTTCGCCCCAAGTGCGGACCTCGACGTTATCATCCTCAGCCGCGCCTAGCGGCACGTCGGCGTGGAGCAGGTTCGGCAGGTCTGCCAGCATCTCGGTCAGCTCGGTATCCATTTCCCTGGCTTGCGCCTCCAGCTTTGCCACCGCTTCTTTCGTGGCCGCCACCAGGGCGCGCAGGCGCTGGAATTCCGCCTCGTCGCCGCTGGCCTTGGCTTTGCCGACCGCTTTGGAGGCCGCGTTGCGGTCGACCTGGGCGGCCTCAGCGGCGGCGATTTTGGCGCGGCGGGCGGCGTCTACTGCCAGAATCGCCGCCGACTGCGGCCCAAGCCCGCGCTTGGTCATATGGGCGTCAAAGGTGTCCGGGTCTTCACGGATGAAACGAATGTCGTGCATGGGAGGTCCCGAGGCTGACTTGATGGGGCGGGTTATGCGTTGATTTGTGGCCGAGGAAAACCCGTATTCTGAAGCGCCACTTTGGGCCTGGCCCTGGCCTTTGACCACCAGGTCCGCGATCAAGTCCGAGACACGGCCTGCCTTGCCGCAAGCACATCGCGCCCCGGACCCCGATCCGGGGCCTCAGCGCCGATTTTCCCCTTGCAAGCCCGCTTGCGCCTGCCCATCTGGCCCATTATGGTCCGCGCGAATTTGGGGCCGGGCCCCGGGGCACCAAAGAAAGGGAAGATCATGATCGCAGCACCAGCTTTTGCACAGGCCGCCGGGGGCGGTGCCGGGGCTTTCGGGTCGTTCGTGCCGCTTATTCTGATCTTTGCGATCATGTATTTCCTGCTGATCCGGCCGCAGCAGAAAAAGGCCAAGGATCACAAGAAAATGGTCGCGGCGCTGAGAAAAGGCGACAAGGTGGTCACCCAGGGCGGGCTGATCGGTAAGGTCACCAAGGTCAAGGATGACGGCGAGATCGAGGTCGAGATCGCCAGCGGCGTCAAGGTGCGCGTGGTGCAGTCGACGGTCGCGCAGGTGATCTCGAAAACCGAACCAGCGGGTTGAGGTCGGGGCGCGGCGATGCTTCAGATCGCTTTATGGAAGCGGGTGCTGATTTTGGGTCTGGCCCTGATCGGGCTTTTCTATGCCCTGCCCAATGCGTTTTATTCCCGGGTCGAGGTCCACAACGATGCGCGAGCCGCCGTCGCGGCCCAGGGCGGCACCGCGACTCCCGATCAGCAGGCCGCCATCGACGGCTGGGTCGGCTGGATGCCCGCAAGAATTGTCAATCTGGGGCTGGACTTGCGGGGCGGCGCGCATCTGTTGGCCGAGGTCCGGGTTGAGGATGTTTACGCCGACCGGATGAACGCGCTCTGGCCCGAGGTGCGCGATGCGCTGCGCGACCGGCGGGCGCAGGTCGGCACGATCCGGCGGCAGGACGGTGATGCGGCCGAGCTAACGGTGCGGATATCGAAGCCCGAGGAGATGGCGATTGCCCTGGCGGCGGTGCGCGACCTGGCGCGACCGGTGGTCAGCCTGACCGGGGTCGGGTCGATGGATATCGAGGTGCGGGCGCAAGGGGCCGATCTGATAGTGGCGCTTTCCGAGGCCGAAGCGCGGGCCACCGACGGGCGCACCATCGAGCAAAGCCTCGAGATCATCCGGCGCCGGGTCGACGAGGTCGGCACCCGCGAACCGACGATCCAGAAGCAGGGCACCCGGCGCATTCTGATCCAGGTGCCGGGGATCGGGTCGGCCAGCGAATTGAAAGAACTGATCGGCACCACCGCCAAGCTGACCTTCAACGATGTCGTGGGCCAGACCAGCGATGCGGCGCAAGTGCCTGGGCCGCGCCAGGTGATCTATCCGTCGATGGACGAGCCGGGGCTTTTCTATGTGCTCGACGCCGCGCCGGTGGTGACTGGCGAGGACCTGACAGATGCCCAGCCCAGTTTCGACCAGAACGGGCGTCCGGCGGTCAACTTCCGCTTCAACCCGGCGGGTGGCCGCAAGTTCGGTGATTACACGGCCAAAAACATTGGCGCGCCTTTCGCCATTGTTCTGGACGGCGAAGTGATCAGCGCGCCGGTCATTCAGAGCCATATCTCGGGCGGCTCGGGGATTATCACCGGAAATTTCACGCTCGAGGAATCGACCGAACTTGCAATTCTGCTGCGCGCTGGCGCCTTGCCCGCCGAGATGACGTTTCTGGAAGAACGCACCATTGGACCGGAGCTTGGGCAAGACAGTATCGACGCGGGAAAGATCGCCTGTCTGGTGGCCTTTGGCGCGGTGCTGGTGTTCATGGCGCTGAGCTATGGCTGGTTCGGGCTGGTGGCCAACGTCGCGCTGATCGTCAACGTCGGGCTGATCTTCGGACTTCTCTGCATCATCGGCGCGACGCTGACCCTGCCGGGGATCGCCGGGATCGTTCTGACCATTGGCATGGCGGTAGATGCTAATGTCTTGGTTTTCGAGCGTATTCGCGAGGAACTGAAGACGGCGCGCGGCCCGGCAAGGGCGATCGAGCGGGGCTATGAAAAAGCGCTGAGCGCCATTCTGGACGCCAATATCACCACCTTCATCACGGCGGTGATCCTGTTTGCCATGGGCTCGGGGCCGGTGCGGGGGTTTTCGATCACGCTGGGGCTGGGGATCATGACCTCGGTGTTTACCGCTATTTTCCTGACCCGCCTGATGCTGGTGATCTGGTTCGAGGCCCGCCGCCCGAAAACAATCGAGGTCTGAGATGCGCTTGAGACTAGTCTCCACCGAGACCAGCTGGAACTTTTTCGCCCGCCCGCAGCTGACGCTCGGGGCCTCAGCGCTGTTGTTTCTGGGGTCGATTGTGGTTTTTCTGATCGTGGGTCTGAATTTCGGCATCGATTTCCGGGGCGGGACCACGATCCGGACCCAGGCGGCCCAAACGGTCGATGTGGGCGCGTACCGGTCGGCGATCGACCCGCTGAACCTGGGCGACGTGTCGATTACGCAAGTGTTCGATCCGAGCTTTGGGCCGGACCAGAACGTTGCAATGATCCGCATTCAGGCGCAGGAGGGGGCCGAGGCGGTGTCGGCCGAAATCGTCGTGGCGGTCGAGGCCGCGCTTAGGGCGGTGGACCCGAGCATGACCTTTCCGTCGGTCGAATCGGTGGGTCCCAAAGTGTCGGGCGAGTTGATCCGATCGGCGGTCATCTCGGTATTTCTGGCGATTGCAGCGGTGCTTTTCTACATCTGGCTGCGCTTTGAATGGCAGTTTGCCGTGGGCGCGGTGGCGGCGCTGATCCACGATGTCGTGCTGACCATCGGTATATTCTCGGTTCTGCAGATTAAGTTCGATCTGGCGATTATCGCGGCCCTGCTGACCATTGTCGGCTATTCGCTGAACGATACCGTCGTGGTCTTTGACCGGGTGCGCGAGAACCTGCGAAAGTACAAGAAACGCGCGTTGAAAGAGGTCATGAACCTTTCGATCAACGAGACCCTGAGCCGCACGGTGATGACATCTGTGACCACGCTGCTGGCGCTGATCGCGCTTTTCGTCCTCGGCGGCGACGTGATCCGGGGGTTTGTTTTTGCGATGATCTGGGGCGTGGTCGTCGGCACTTATTCGTCGGTCTTTGTGGCCTCGGCGATCCTGCTGCTTTTGGGAGTCAAGCGCGACTGGTCCAAGCCCGACGCCAATGCGGGCACCCAATTCGCCAATATTGACGCGTGACGCACGCGCTGGCGGACGCGCTGGCCACACCGGGCCTTTGGTTTCTGATCACAGCGGCAATCGTCGCCGGGCTGGTGCGCGGATTCGCGGGTTTTGGCACCGCGATGATCTTCCTGCCCGTTGCCGGTCAGGTGCTGGGGCCGTTTGCCGCGATCACCGTCCTGGTGGTAATTGATTTGTTTGGCCCGCTGCCAAACGTTCCACGCGCCTGGCGCGACGCCAAGCGCGGGGATTTGACGTTTTTGATCGTGGGATTGGTTCTGTTGACGCCCGTGGGGGTCGCGGTGCTGACCAGGGTTTCGCCCGAGACCTTTCGGTTTTCGGTGTCGGTGTTGGCGCTGATCCTGCTGGTTATTTTGATTTCGGGCTATCGGTATCGGGGCCGCATCACGCGGGCGCTGATCTTTGGCACCGGCGCGGCGGGCGGGTTTCTGGGCGGCGCGGCGGGGCTGCCGGGGCCGCCGGTGATCCTTTTCTATATGGCCAGCCCCAACCCGCCTGCGATAATCCGCGCCAACAACCTGTTGTATCTTCTGGCCGCAGACTTGGTTTTGCTGGTGATTTTCGGGGCGCGCGATCTGTTGCGGGCGGACGCTGTGATCCTGGGGCTGATCGTCACGATCCCCTATCTCTTGGCCAATGTGGCGGGGGCGGCTATCTTCAGGCCCGAGGCCGCGCGGACCTATCGGGCGGTCGGATACGCGATCATCGCGGTTTCGGCCATTCAGGGCCTGCCGATCTTTGACTAGGGGCGCACATGCGTATGAACGAGATTGCCTATGACGATGCTGTGCCGATCGACGGTTACGGGCCGGGGTTTTTCCGGGTTGGGGGCAAAGTTCGCAAAGGCCCGCAATTGGTCCTGCCGTCTGGCGTTGCCGATTGGGGCGGGTATGACGATCTGGCCCCGGTGCTGGCCGCAGAGGGTATGATCGACGTGCTTTTCGTTGGCACGGGGGCGCAGATCGCGCATTTGCCGACCGCCTTCCGCGATGCGCTCGAGGCGGCGGGGATCGGTGCCGAACCCATGGCCTCGCCCGCCGCGTGCCGGACCTACAACATTCTGCTCAGCGAAGGCCGCCGTATCGGTGCGGCGCTTTTGCCGGTCTGAATGGGCGGGCTTTCGGTCTCTGGTCTGGCCCTGGCGCGGGGCGGCGTGCGCCTGCTTGAAGGCTTGAATTTCGCGCTGGACCCCGGGCAGTTGCTGGTTGTGCGCGGCCCGAACGGGGTCGGCAAGACGACGCTGCTGCGCACGCTTGTCGGGCTGCAACCAAGCTTGGCGGGCGACATGTCAGTACCGCCCGACAGCTTTGCCTATGCGGGCCACGCCGATGCGGTGAAGCCCACGTTGACGGTCGACGAAAACCTGAGTTTTTGGGCGCATGTCTATGGCGCGCGCGACATTGGCGCAGCGCTTGAGGCCTTTGCCCTGTCGTCGTTGCGCGACCGCTTTGCCGCCGAATTGTCGGCGGGCCAGAAGCGGCGGCTGGGGCTGTCGCGGCTGGTTCTGACCGGGCGTTCGATCTGGGCGCTGGATGAACCGAACGTGGCGCTGGATGCGGCCAGCGACGGGCTGTTGTTGCAGGCGGTCGAGACGCATCTGAGCCGCGGCGGGTCGGCGATTATCGCCACCCACGCCCAATTGGACCTCGAGGCGCGCACGATAGATCTGAGCGATTTTCGCGCCCGGTTCGACGCGACCAGCGCCAGCGAGTTTGACGGGGCGTTCCAGTGACCGCGCTTTTCATCCGCGACGTGCGGCTGGCGTTCCGCGCGGGCGGCGGTTTTGGCCTGGCCTTGGCGTTTTTCCTGATTGTGGTGGTGCTGGTGCCCTTCGGGGTCGGCCCGGACACCGCGCAACTGGCCCGCATCGCACCCGGCATCCTGTGGCTGGGCGCAGTGCTGGCGTCGCTGTTGTCGCTGGACCGTCTGTTCGCGCTGGATTTTGAGGATGGCACGCTTGAGGCGCTGGCCACAGCACCCCTGCCGATGGAGGGCGTTGTCGCGGTCAAGGCGGCGGCGCATTGGGTGACCTCGGGCCTGCCGCTGACGCTGGCGGCCCCGGTTCTGGGGGTTCTTTTGAACCTGCCGGGTCCAGCCTATGGCTGGCTGGTGGCGGCGCTGATGCTGGGGACGCCGGCGCTGAGCATGATCGGGGCCTTTGGCGCGGCGCTGACCGTTGGCGTGCGGCGCGGCGGGTTGCTGTTGTCGCTGCTGGTGCTGCCGCTTTATGTGCCGACGCTGATTTTCGGGGCCATGACGGTGGCGCGCGCGGTGGACGGGCAGGACCCCACGACCCCGGCGGTTTTGCTGGCCGGGATCACTGCCGGGGCGGTCGCGACCCTGCCGTTTGCCGGTGCTGCGGCAATTCGCGCCAATTTGCGCTGAGGGACTTGCGCTAACACTCCTTAGCAGGAGTCGTGTGTTTCGATGGAAAATTCGCTTTGGCGTTTTGCCAATCCCCAGCTTTTCATGCGGGTCAGCGGGGCAATTTTGCCCTGGGTGGCCGGGTTGGCGGCGGTGTGCATGGTTATGGGGCTGGTCTGGGGGTTTTTCTTGACCCCGGACGATTATCGGCAGGGATCGACGGTCAAGATATTCTATCTGCATGTGCCCGCGGCGATGATGGCGATCAACGCCTGGGGCATGATGGTGGTGGCCTCGGTGATCTGGCTGGTGCGCCGTCACCACGTCAGCGCCCTGGCGGCGCGGGCGGCGGCCCCGATCGGGGCCACGATGACGCTGATCGCGCTTGTGACCGGGGCGATCTGGGGCCAGCCGATGTGGGGCACATGGTGGCAATGGGACCCGCGGCTGACCTCGTTTCTGGTGCTGTTTCTGTTCTACATCGGCTATATCGCGCTGTGGGCGGCGGTTGATAACCAGGATACCGCCGCCGATCTGACCAGCGTTTTGTGCATCGTCGGGTCGGTCTTTGCCTTTCTCAGCCGTTACGCGGTGAATTTCTGGAACCAGGGGCTGCACCAGGGCGCGTCGCTGTCGCTGGATGCGGCCGAAAACGTGGCGGACGTATTCTGGTATCCGGCGCTGGTGACCATTGCCGGGTTTGTGCTGCTTTTCGTGGCGCTGGTGCTGGTTGGCACCCGGACCGAGATCAGGGCGCGACGGCTGGCGGCGCTGATCGCGCGGGCAAGGATGGATCATGCCTGAGCTTGGCGGATATGCCGTCGAGGTCGGGTTGGCCTACGGGCTGGCGCTGGGCCTGCTGGCGCTTTTGATCGGCGTTTATTGGCGGCGGTCGGTGGCGGTCAAGCGGCGGCTCTACGAGGTCGAGGACCGCGCGCGCGCGGTTCGGGGCAGCGAGGGGGGCTGAGCTTTGCCGCGTCTTTCACCCCTGATGCTGGCGCCGCCGCTGATCTTTCTGGGGATCGCGGCTATGTTTTATGCCGGAATGCAGCGCGACGACCCCGAGGCGCTGCCGCTGGCGACGCTGGGGCAGGTGGTCGCCGATTTTGAGCTTCAGCCGCTGGGCGGATTGACCCCGTTTGGGGCCGGGGACCTGCGCGGGCCGGGGGTCAAGCTGGTGAATTACTGGGCCAGCTGGTGCGGGCCCTGCCGGGTTGAACACCCGAACCTGATGGCTTTGGCGGCCGAGGGCATCCCGGTATTCGGGATCAATTACAAAGACGACCCGGTCAGGGCGCTGCGGTTTCTGGCCGAGCTTGGCGACCCCTATGCGGCCGTGGCCGCGGACCCGTCGGGCCGGGTGGCGTTGGATTGGGGGCTTTACGGGGTGCCCGAGACCTATGTGATTGACAGCCGGGGGCGGATATTGCTGCGCCACGCCGGGCCGCTGACCCGCGATGTGGTCGAGCGTGTTATTCGCCCGGCCATGGAGGGCGCAAATTAAGAGCGCCGTCAGACCCAGCCTGACGCCCCCGAATTCTTCCTAACCCACCGCAGAACCGTCAGAGCAACGCCAGCACAAGCACGACCAGAGCCAGAGATTCCATCAGTACCGGAGAATATCTTACCAGCACACCCACCATGGGGCGCATGATGCCCGTTTACCCAGATTCGGGCAATCGCAGCGCGCGAAACAGGCTGTTTCCGGAACCGGTCGATTTCAGGCCGCCTTGGCGAGGTTCCGCAGCACGTAATGCAAGACCCCGCCATTTTCGACATATTCGATCTCGACCTCGGTATCGATCCGGCATTTCAGGATGATGGTGCGCGTCATCCCGCCCGCGTAGGTGATCGAACAAGGCACTTGCGCAAGCGGTTTGAGGTCGCCCGCGAGGCCAGTGATCGAGACGGTCTCGTCCCCCTTCAGCCCGAGCGACTTTCGTGTGTCACCACCGGTGAATTCGAAGGGGATCACCCCCATGCCAACCAAGTTCGAGCGGTGGATGCGCTCAAAGCTTTCGGCGATCACCGCCTTGACGCCCAGAAGTGCTGTGCCCTTGGCGGCCCAGTCGCGGCTGGACCCGGCGCCGTATTGTTCGCCGCCGAAGATCACCAGCGGGGTTCCGGCGTCCTGATAGGCCATGGCGGCGTCATAGATCGACGTTTGGTCGCCATCCGGGCCCTTGGTGTAGCCGCCTTCGACGCCGTCGAGCATCTCGTTTTTGATCCGGATGTTGGCGAACGTGCCGCGCATCATCACCTGGTGGTTGCCGCGCCGCGAGCCATAGGAATTGAACTCGCGCGGGGCGACCTGATGGTCGGTCAGATACTGGCCTGCGGGCGTGGTGTCCTTGAACGACCCGGCCGGGCTGATGTGGTCGGTGGTGATCATGTCACCCAGCACCGCCAGGATTTTTGCGTCTTCGATGTTTTCGATGTCTTTCGTTTCCATCGTGATTCCCTGGAAATACGGCGGGTTCTGGACATAGGTCGATGTGGCGGGCCAGTCGTAGGTCAGGCTGTCGGTGGTTTCGACCGACTGCCACTTTTCGTCGCCGGTAAAGACCTCGGCGTATTTTTCAAGGAAGGCTTCGCGGGTGACGGTCGCCTCCACAATCTCGGCGATTTCCTGGCTGGTGGGCCAGATGTCTTTGAGGAACACGTCGTTGCCGTTCTGGTCTTGGCCGAGCGGTTCGCTTGTCAGGTCGATATTCATGTCACCGGCCAGCGCGTAGGCCACCACCAGCGGCGGCGAGGCCAGATAATTGGCGCGCACATCGGGGCTGATCCGGCCCTCAAAATTGCGGTTACCCGACAGCACCGAGGTGGCTACCAGATCGCCCTCGGCGATGGCTTTCGAAATCTCGGGCTGAAGCGGGCCGGAATTGCCGATGCAGGTGGTACAGCCGTAGCCGACCAGGTTGAAGCCGATGGCATCGAGGTCTTTTTGCAGATCGGCGGCCTCAAGATAAGCGCTGACCACCTGGCTGCCGGGTGCCAGCGAGGTTTTGACCCAGGGCTTGCGGTTGAGGCCGAGGGCGGCGGCTTTGCGCGCCACCAAGCCCGCGCCGATCATCACGTAAGGGTTCGAAGTATTGGTGCAGGAAGTGATCGAAGCGATCACCACCGAGCCGTCCCGCAGCGCGTAGTCCTCGCCTTGCACTTTGACCGATTTGCGCGGGTCTCCATTGGCGTTTGCGGCAGGGCCTTCAGAGGCCATGTCATGGGCGGCCGCACTTTCATCCTCGCCGCGGAAATCCGCGACGACGTTATAGAACGAAGTGGCGGCGCGATCGAGGGGAACGTAGTCCTGCGGGCGTTTGGGGCCTGAAATGGCGGGCACAATGGTGCCCATGTCGAGGTGCAGCGTGTCGGTATAGACCGGCGCGTAATCGGCCCCGCGCCAGAAGCCGTTGGCCTTGGCATAGGCTTCAACCAGTTCCACGCGGCCCTCGTCGCGGCCGGTGTTGCGCAGGTAGCGCAGGGTTTCATCGTCGATCGGGAAGAAGCCGCAAGTGGCACCGTATTCAGGTGCCATGTTGGCGATGGTCGCGCGGTCGGCCAGCGGCAGGCGGTCAAGGCCCGCGCCGAAGAATTCCACGAATTTGCCGACCACGCCGCGGGCGCGCAGCATTTCAACCACTTTCAGCACCAGATCGGTGCCGGTGGTGCCCTCCGTCATGGCGCCGGTCAACTCGAACCCCACGACCTCGGGGATCAGCATCGAGATCGGCTGGCCGAGCATCGCGGCTTCGGCCTCGATGCCGCCGACGCCCCAGCCCAGCACGGCGGCACCGTTGACCATGGTGGTGTGGCTGTCGGTGCCCACCAGCGTGTCGGGGTAGGCGATGGTTGCGCCGTTCTGGTCTTGGTCGGTCCAGACCGTCTGGCTGAGATATTCCAGGTTCACCTGATGGCAGATGCCGGTGCCCGGCGGCACGACGCGGAAGTTGTCAAACGCCGACTGGCCCCATTTGAGGAACTTGTAGCGTTCGATGTTGCGTTCGTATTCGCGGTCGACGTTCACCTGAAAGGCGCGCGGGTTGCCAAATTCGTCGATCATCACCGAATGGTCAATCACCAGATCGACCGGGTTCAGCGGATTGATCTTTTCGGCGTCGCCGCCAAGCGCCACGATGCCGTCGCGCATCGCCGCCAGATCGACCACCGCCGGCACCCCGGTGAAATCCTGCATCAGGACGCGGGCCGGGCGATAGGCGATCTCGCGCGGATTATTGCCGCCCTGCGCGGCCCAATCGGCGAAGGCGCGGATGTCGTCGGTCGTGACCGTCTTGCCATCCTCAAAGCGCAGCATATTCTCCAGCACCACTTTCAGCGCTGCGGGCAGGCGCGAGAAATCGCCCAATCCGGCCTCGGTCGCGGCAGCGATCGAGTAGTAGTCTAAACTCTGCCCCGCAACACTGAGCGTGCGGCGGGTTTTGGCGGTATCATGACCAACGACGACTGTCATTTCGGTGTCTCCTGATCCATCAAAGATGAGTGTTCGCGGTTAGTGGGGCAAATGCCGCATTAAGCGCGGCCATTCAAGGGGGTTTCATAACTTAATGTATACCATTGTACACAATTCGCAAGGCAGGCGGTGAAATGCCGCAACACTCGCGGTCTTTGCACAAAACCTTGATTGGATTTGTCAGCATGCGGTGGCTAGGTATATCGCTAATGCAATCTGACTGGCTGACCCCCGATGCACAAAATTCTCTCCAGCTTTTTCCTTGTGGCCGCGCTCGCCTTTGGCGCGCCTACGGTGGCCGATGACCAGCCGGTTCTGGTCGAGCTTTTCACCAGTCAGGGGTGCAGTTCGTGTCCGCCTGCCGATGCGCTGTTGCACGAACTGGCCAAGCGCGACGACGTTGTCGCGCTGGCGCTGCACGTTGATTATTGGGACTACATCGGGTGGAAAGACGAATTCGCAAATCCTGCGCATTCGGCGCGGCAACGCGCCTATGTCCGCGGTTTCGGCACACGCCCCTATACGCCGCAGATGATCATCGGTGGCCGCGACCATATCGCGGGCGCGCGGCCGATGAAGCTGATGGATATGGTCGCTGCCCAGCACGCGAGCGCCGATACGGTGCTGATCAGGCTGGTCCGCCGGGGCGATCAGTTGACGATCAAAGCTGCGAAGATGCCCGGGCTGTCAAAGCCCGTTCAGGTCCAACTGGTGCGCTTTGATCCGCTGCGTTCGGTGAACATAACCCGCGGTGAAAACCGGGGTCGCAACCTGGACTATGCCAACGTTGTCACGTCGTGGGAAACCATCGGACAATGGACCGGTCGTGAACCGCTGGTGATGTCGTTGACCGTCAAGGGCAATGATGGTGTCGTCGTAATAATTCAGCACCGGGGCCCGGGGCCGGTGGTCGCTGTCGCGCAACTTCGTTAACG
Source organism: Paracoccaceae bacterium (assembly GCA_965247915.1). Classification (GTDB taxonomy): domain Bacteria; phylum Pseudomonadota; class Alphaproteobacteria; order Rhodobacterales; family Rhodobacteraceae; genus JAKZRT01. Next base: position 3,169,933 of record OZ252048.1, on the reverse strand, counting down.
GCGCGCCTTTTGCCAGCGGCGGTGGCTCCACATCCATTGTTCCATGTGTTTGCGCGTGATCGCCTCGAGGCTGTCGTTGATCGCCTGGGTCATTGAAACCGCGCCGCTGTGCGGAATCGGGTCCTCAAATATCAGATCGAAACTCAGCCCATCAGCCTGGCGCACCCCGTACATCGGCACCAAAATGGCGTCGTAGCGCAGCGCCAGGTCAGCGGCGGAAGTTGCGGTGCGCGCCGTCAAGCCGAAAAACGTGACGTCCTCGCCTTTTGCCATGTGCTGATCGACAACTATCCCGATCATGCCGCCCGATTTCAGGTGTTTGACCAGCGTCGCAAAGCCGCGCCGGGCGCGCGGGTGGACCGGCCCGATGGCGTTGATCGCGGCCGCATAATGGGCGTTGAAGAAGCGGTTGTTCATGGGGCGGTAAAGCGCCTCGAGCGGGTATCCGTTGGCGATCAGCGCCGACCTGGGCGCATCATAATTGCCAAAATGGCCGGTGACGGCGATCACCGGGCGGCCGGCGTCGCGCGCCGCCCTGAGTGCCTCAAATCCGGGGCCCTTCAGCCGCGCCTTGGCCATGCGGTCGACGAGTTCCTGGCCCGAATAAATCTCGATGATCGTGCGGCCCATATTGTCAGGCACGGCGCGCGTCAGGCGCTGCACTTCGGCCGGGTCCAGATCAGGGCAGGCAAGGGCCAGATGATTGCGGATGCGCCGGGGATAACCCGCCAACGGCGCAAAGACATGGCCCATGATCCAGCCCATGAACGGCACCCGGCGGTGATAGGGAAGGCGCAGCGCAAAGCGGATAAGACTGTAAAACAGAGCGTTGGTAAGGCGATCAGAAATGTTCGAACGCGCGCGGGCCATGCGTACCTGTCAATGTGGTGTTCGGGCGGTCTTAGAGCCGATCGCGCGGCTCCACAAGATCAGGCCGGGTCAAGTGGCAGACCGGTTCCGATCATCGAATCGCGGGTGACAAGTGCGGCCAGTTCGGCGGGGTCCAGGCCGTCGGTGCCCTCGGGGCGCATTGGCACGACTATATAGCGCATTTCGGCGGTGGAATCGTGGACGCGGAACGTTACGCCGTCCGCCAGATCAACCCCGAACTCGGCCAGAACCCCGCGCGGTTCGCGCACCACGCGCGACCGGTAGGCGCGCGATTTGTACCAATCGGGCGGCAGACCCAGAAGATTGCGCGGATAGCACGAACACAGCGTGCAGACGATGACGTTGTGGACGCGGGGCGTGTTTTCGACCGCGATCAGGCGCAAAGCACCGATGTCAAACCCCATTTCGCGGCTGGCCGCACTGGCGTCCTGCATCAAGTGCGCCTTGAATTCGGGATCGGTCCAGGCCCGCGCCACCACCGCCGCCCCATCGGCCGGGCTGCGCCGGTCCATGGTGTCGATCTGGGCCGCAACCTCGACCGCGGTGGTGATGCGTTTTTCGATCAGCATTTCGCGTAGGGCAATTTCCATGGTCTGCCAATAGGTCAGCGGCGTATCGTTGTCGGCCCGGTAGGGGTGGCCCGACGGGCTGGTGCCCTCATGGCTGTGCGGCGGATGGTCGTGCGGCATCAGGCGGCGTCCAGCCAGTGGCTGTAGATTTCGGCATCAAGCGTGTCGTTTGGGTTTTCTGCGGCCGCACCCCAGATCTCGGCCATTGAAAAGCGGACCCGATAGAGCTGGCGCTGGTCCGCGTTGTGGTTATAGGCCAATTGCTCGGGGTTCGGAAACGTGCCTAGGTCGCGTTCGATCACACCGGTCTTGCCGCGCAAGTAGGCGGGCGTGCGGACATGGCCCGGCGGCATCATGGTTTTGACCCGGACGCGGTCAGCCATTTGCGGCCTCGCCGTGGTGCTGCCGCGCTGGGCGACGGCCTCCATCTTGGCACCCAGTTCTTCCAGGGAATTGACGCCCGCTTCGAGAAGATTTGGTTCACCGCAGCGACCCAGCGTTCATAGTATGACATGGTCTCGAACGCCTCTTCGCCCATATCTTCAAGCGCGCGGCGCAGCCCGTCCACCGTAAAAATGCCCTTTGCGGCCGCGATGTTGTAAAGCGCGTCGATGCGTTTTTCCCAGAGCGCAAAGTCGTGGTCTTCGGGCTCGACCGGCCCGGCGGCATTGCCGCCCATATCGTGCCAGCGGCGTCCGTCAAACTGTGATGGTGATTGGCCCACACCGGAAGCGTATCGGCGCCGGCGACGGCTGTCTATAGAGCCTTCGGTGCCTATTTCTCGTCGTCTTCGTCGGAATTGAAGGCTAGTTCGCCCGATTGTTCCAGACGCTGGACGCCCGCCACCACTTCGTCAAGCGCCGCTTCGCCGGCCTTGGATTTGACCGCCGCCATGCCGCCCATTTCATCGCGAATGGATTCGGCCATGCGCTTGGACATGGCCCCTAGGATAAATTCGGCGGAGGCGGCGTTTTCTTCGCCAAGATCGGTGGCGTATTTCAGCGCCCGCGTCAGGTCGCCTGGGTTAACCTCGCGAGTGATTTTCGGCACGTCGCGGGTATCGACGCGGTCCGCGATATTGGCGAATGTAAAGATCGACTTGCGCACCGCCTCGGCAAAGTCGGCATCATCCTGTTCGAGACCTTCCAGGACGTCGTCGCGGGTGCCGGATTTGGCCGAATTGAGGATTGTGGCGACCCGGTCGACCGGTTGCGAGGAAAACGCGCGCCGCGGTTCGGCGTCGAGTTGGGCAAGCAAGGCGCGGCCGATGGTGCGCACCGCATCGGGCTTGACCTTGGTGGTCTGCGACACCGCATAGGCCGCGCGCCGGGCCTTGTCGCCGTCCATCAGCGCCAATATTTCGGCCGACTTTTCGTAGCTGAGTTTTGAGAGCAGCACCGAAGCCACTTCGACGCTTTCGCGTTCTGCAATCGGCGCCAGTTTTTCGGCGTCAAATTCGACCAGCCGTTTCCACGGGTCCGAGACCAGTTTGATGCCTTCCTCGCGGCTGAGCCGGCGGGCGGTTTCGGCGCTGATCGAGCCGTCGAGCATCGACAGCGCTTCCTGCAGGCCGCCCGAAAAGCTCATCCCGCCGCCTTCGAGTTCGCCGATAAACTCGTCGACAACGCTGCTGAGGGTCGCCTGATCGATCTGCCGGATGGCCCCGATTTCGCGGGTCAGACTGACCTGAATTTCGGGGGTTAGTTGCGAAAGCGACATGGTTCTCCCGTCCGACAACAGCACCCGGACAATGATCGCGGCTTTCTGTTGCTGGCTCAGGTCGGCAGAGACGCCGTCGTCAAGGCCACCCATGAAGGTCGGGGCCGCGATTTCGGGCAGGTCAGCGGGAAGGCCGAGGGCGGTAAGGTCGGTCATGGCGGTTCAGGTCCCCTTGGCCCGACCCTGCCATTTCTCGGTTAAAAAGCCCTTACAGCGACGGCACCGAATGGCCAAATGAAAGAGGCGGCCCGATCAACGAACCGCCCCTGACGTCAATTCCGTGCCCCCGAATTTTTCGGCACTCAGCCGGTGAACTGATCTACACAAAGCTGCGTCGCATCGTCCCAAATCTGACCATCCACGCAAACACTCGCACTTTTTCCGTGATCACCGGTACCGCACGTACCGCCAGCCAAGGCTAACCCCGGCAAAACGGCAACGACAAATGCCACCATGGTGGTTTTGACACGCATCGTATTCTCCCTGTTCGGACTTACGGATTGTCGCTTCGTCCTCGCAATTTAGCAGAATTGCGGGGAATCACCAAATCACGAATATTTGCCAAAGACCCGGGCGAAAATCGTGTCGACATGTTTGGTGTGATAGCGCAATTCGAACATTGCCCCGATCTGGGCTGTGCTGAGCGCGGCAGTGACCTCGGCGTCGGCCTTGAGTTCGGCCATGAAATCGGCGCCGTCTTCCCAAACCTTCATCGCGTTGCGTTGCACCAGTCGATAAGCGTCGTCGCGGCTGACCCCGGCCTGGGTCAGCGCCAACAGCACGCGCTGTGAATGAACAAGGCCACGGAACTTGTTGAGATTGTTCATCATGTTGTCGGGATAGATCACCAGCTTATCGACCACGGCGGTCAGCCGCGCCAGGGCGAAGTCGAGCGTGATCGTGGTGTCGGGGCCGATGTTGCGTTCGACCGAACTGTGGCTGATGTCGCGTTCGTGCCAGAGCGTCACGTTTTCCATGGCCGGGACCACCGCCATGCGCACGAGGCGCGCGAGACCGGTCAGATTTTCGGTCAGCACCGGGTTGCGCTTGTGCGGCATCGCCGACGAGCCTTTCTGGCCTTTCGAAAAAAATTCTTCCGCTTCCAGAACTTCGGTGCGCTGCATATGGCGGATCTCGGTGGCGATATTCTCGATCGAGCTGGCAACAACCCCGAGCGTTGCGAAAAACGCAGCGTGCCGGTCGCGCGGGATCACCTGGGTGCTGATAGGCTCGGGGCGCAGCCCCATTTTTTCGCAGACATGCGCCTCGACCGCCGGGTCGATGTTGGCGAAAGTGCCTACGGCACCCGAAATGGCGCCCGTGGCAATTTCCTGGCGCGCGGTTTCCAGACGGCGACGGTTGCGGTCCATTTCGGCGAAAAACCGCGCGAACGTCAGGCCCATGGTCGTCGGTTCGGCGTGGATGCCGTGGCTGCGCCCGATGCGGAGGGTGTCTTTGTGTTCGATGGCGCGGCGTTTTAGTGCGGCCAAAAGCGCGTCGATTTCGGCCAGCAGAATATCGGCGGCGCGCACCAGTTGCACGTTGAATGTGGTATCCAGAACGTCCGAGCTGGTCATTCCCTGGTGGACGAACCGCGCCTCGTCATGGCCGATGATCTCGGCCAGATGGGTGAGAAAAGCGATGACATCGTGTTTGGTGACCGCTTCGATCTCGTCAATCCGGGCCAAGTCGAATTCGACATCGCGCGCGTTCCAGACCGCGTCGGCGTTTTCGCGCGGAATGACGCCCAGATCGGCCTGCGCGTCGCAGGCGTGGGCCTCGATCTCGTACCAGATGCGGAACTTGGTCTCGGGCGACCAGAGCGCGACCATTTCGGGACGGGAATAGCGGGGGATCATTAGCGCGCCTTATTCATTGTCGAGGACGGGGGCGTGATAAACGCGACCAGCAGCCTCTACAAGGCCCGCCAAAACCGGTTAACCAGAATATCACGCGGCGCTATGACGAAAGCGCGGGCCGGGATAGATAAAATACCAAATTTCTGCGTGGCTCCCGCGGACATGTTGCCCCGAGGGTCACGCGCATACGTTCTGGTTGAATTTTGCGCCGATCTGCGTCTTACTTTGGGCGGGAAACGCGCAACGGATTAAGTGGTTTGAGGCGCGCATCATGAAACAGGGGCACATTTGCATGCGCGGTTTTGAAGGGCGCTGGACGATCCTGCGCGAAATTACGGACAGGAAAAACGGAACCCTGGGTCGGCTCGAGGGGCAGGCGGTTTTTCGAAAAATTCCCGAGAGAAAAGGCGCGTTGCTTTATGAAGAACGTGGTGAACTTGTTCTGGACGGCGCGGGCCCGATGATGGCCGAGCGGCGCTATATCTGGGCCGAGCGCGACGGTGGCCTGATCGATGTGGAGTTTGAAGATGGCCGGCGCTTTCACACCATCGATCTGAGCCGAACCATGCCCTTTGCGGACCATTTCTGCACACCGGATCATTACTGGGTGAACTACGATTTCCGCGATTGGCCGGTTTGGCGCTGCGAATGGCAGGTCCGCGGCCCGAGCAAAGATTATCGCATGCGGTCGCGGTATCGCTATATGGGCGATGTGTCGCGGGTGCTGGGGGCTTGCGCCCAAAGTGCGCCTGAGGCAGACAGCGGCCAATTCCGTGAAAGGGAAAGGGGCGACCAATGGCAATCAACACAACCGACCGGGTTCTGACCGAAGCTTTCTGGCCGGCGGAGGGCCTGGGTCTCAGGGCCAAACAGCTGGTGCTGCTGGTGGCGGGCGTGATCGCGCTCTGGATATCGGCGAAAATTCAGGTGGCGACGGTGCCGGTGCCGGTCACCATGCAAATGCTGGTGATCATGGTCATCGGCGCGTCTTACGGTCCGCGGCTGGGGGCCGCCACGGTGGTGGCCTATGTGGCGCTTGGTCTTCTGGGCTTGCCGGTCTTTGCGGGAACGCCTGAAAAAGGCATTGGCCCGGTTTACGTTTTGGGGCCGACCGGCGGATATATCCTGGGCTTTGTCATTGCGGCCTACGTGGTCGGGGCGCTGGCGCGCGCCGGTTGGGACCGGTCGCCGGCCAGTATGGCTGTCGCCATGGCCGCAGGCATTCTGTGCGTCTATGTGCCCGGGGTGATTTGGCTTTCTTCGGGGTTCGGCCTCTTTGGCGCGCTGGCGGGCGAGGGCAGCTTTATGGGCTACGGATGGGCCAGCTTTATGGGCTACGGATGGGCCAACTGGTACGATTACGGCGTCAAGACCTTCATTTGGGTCGATGCGCTGAAACTGGTTCTGGCGGTTATTGCCTTCCCGGTGATCTGGCGGCTGGTGGGCGACGCGCGCGCCTGACCGGGCAAAGATACGAATTCAGAGGCGCGGTCCCCTAGGTGCCGCGCCTTTGTTTTTGGTGCGGTCCTTGCATATGTTCACTTTTCGTTCATAATCTCGGCATGCCCGAGGATATTGCCCTTAAACCCGGCCAGCTTCTGGCGCGCGGCGTCGCCCGCCACCTGCGGCACCACGATTTCGTGTCGGTCGAGGAGCTGACGCCGGCACCCGGCCTGCGGGTCGATGTAATGGCCCTGGGACCAATGGGCGAGATCTGGGTGATCGAGTGCAAATCGAGCCGCGCCGATTTCGCCGCGGACAACAAGTGGCAGGGATACCTGGAGTGGTGCGATCGGTTTTTCTGGGCCATCGATGCCGATTTTCCGGTGGAGATTTTGCCTGAGGAAACCGGGCTTTTCATCGCAGACGCCTATGATGCCGAGATCGTCCGGTTCGGTCCCGAGCAACCGTTGGCCGCGGCCCGCCGCAAAGTGATGACGCGCAAATTCGCCCGCCACGCGGCAGTCAAGGCCCAGGCCGCCCGCGACCCCGGGGTCATCTCGCTTACGTCTTGATCCTTACCGCCCGCGCGCGTTTGGCGGCGGCGCGAATTTCCTCGGCAATCTCGAGGGCCTCGTCGGGCTCGAAATCCATCGGAACTTCGATGCCCTGCGCTTCGATAAAAAGCCGCACCATGCCCTCGGACGTAGGCCCGATCTGCAAGTTTGCTTCAACGTCGCGTTCGCTGTCGATGCCCATTGATGCCTCCCTTACCAAGGGTGGCGGTTTAGCCAGTGACGCCATCGATTTCAACCGCTTTGGAAGTTTGTTTGCGCATCTGAGGCGTACATATTCCGTCACCGCCGGACGAAATTTCGACCGAAATGGCAAAATATTCCTGCATTTCACGGCTATATTTTGTAATAAAATTTCGTTTTTCCACAAAAACTGGTAAATCCGTCAAAATATGGTTGACTCACGCCCTGTACAGCCGAGAAATATCCCGCTAGCAGCACGTGCTGCGCAATAACCCCTAACGGGACAGGAGAGTGATCCATGATGGATAACGCAAAAAAAGTCATTGCGTCACTGACGGACATTGGCATTGCGCTACTGGCGCTTGCGATTGTCGCTTCGTTGCTTGTCGGTGCCAACAATATGGCGTTTCTAGGAGACGTGGTGGGCAACATCACGGCTTTGGTCACCGAGCTTGGCGGTGCCGGACTTGCAGGGCTGATAACACTTGGCGTGGTTCTCTGGGTGCTTCAGAACCGCTGATGCCGGCGTGAAGTAACCTCCTCCGGCAAGGGGCAGGACGATGAACAAATTCATGACCATGATGGGCAACCTGACGGCCATGTTCCTGCGGGTAACCGAGGCAGGTTTCGCGTTGGTCGCGTTCATCGTTCTGGTCTATATCTTGCTGGGGGAGGATGCCGGGCCTTATGTGATCTCGGTTGTGACCAATCTGATCCTGTTAATCGGGGCCGTAACCCCGCAGGCGCTGGTTGGCATCGCGATTGTGCTGGGGCTGGTCTATTTGCTCAAACCCCGTGGACGGTCGGGCTGACGATCCGAAGCCCAGGCAAGGCCGATTACGGGTATTGAACCAGCAGCCATTCTCCAAACGATTTGCGCCCCTCAGACATTACCAGCGCCCGGTCGAGGTCGTGCATCGCTTCGAGGTCTTCGATGCCCGCGAAATCCAGTGCATCGGCGCGCAGGATGCTGGCCGTCGCGCCTTCGGGCAGTCGCCCGATCAGCGCCTCGCGCCGGGTCGTGTCGCCGGTCAGGCGGCCATCGTGCAGCTCGACGATCAGGGTCGCACCGCGCAATGTCTGAAGCAGCGGCCCGGTGAGGAGGTCAAATTCGGCCCCCTCGATGTCGCACAGGATCAGCATCTCCGCCGGATCGGCGGCAAGTTCGCCAAGCTGGCGCGCCACCGAGGCGTCAGCTTTGCCGCGGACAATCACCCGATCGCTCAGCCCGTTCAGCGTCGCGTTGGTCGCCACCGCGGCACGGCCTTTTCTTGTGAGTTCAAAGCAGATGCAGCGCTGGCAATACCCTGCTTGCAGGGGCCCCAGCGACATGTATCCGTCAGCTGCGCCGAAATTCACGAAGTCGCGGAATGGTGCCGCTGATCGGATCGCGGCCACGACGGCTGGTTCGTAGAGGCCCAGAATTTTCAGCCCCAGCGCCCCGCGCGAAACGTTGGAAGACCCGTCCAGCGCCAGTCCGATATAAGGGCCACGCTGGACCACACCGTCGTGGCGCGCGAAGATTTCATTGGCCAGCATCTTGCGACGCTGTTTGGTGATCGCCTTGGTCAGGGCGTTCAACAGATTGGTCACTGGAAATCTCCGCCTTATTTCGGGTTTTGTTGCAGCAGATTGCAGCCGATGGCAACCTGTCCAATGACCGGATACGCGTTCGGGTAATCGCGCATACTCGGCCGGGCCGCTGACCCCCAACACACTTGCATTCGGACAGCGCCAGCGCTAAATCGCAGCCCAAGTGCCGCCTTAGCTCAGTTGGTTAGAGCGCTGGATTGTGGATCCAGAGGTCCCCTGTTCAAGCCAGGGAGGCGGTACCATCTTCCCGCACCAAGTGCCCGGTCAGTCGTTTCGGACGGTGACGATGATTTTTCCGAAAGCTTTGCCGTCGAGCTGGCGGCGCAGCGCGGCGGGTGCATCGGCCAGGCTCACCCGGCAGTCGATCACCGGTTTAATGGCGCCGCTTTCGATCTGGGGCAGGATGGCAACCAGCGCTTTGGGGCTTTGATCGATGCCCAGGACCGCGACGCGCCGCTTGCTGCGCAGCCCGATCAGGGCCCCTGCAAATAGAATATTCAGGATGACCGGCACCGCGCCGCCGACCGCCCAATAGGTGCCGCCTGGTGCCAGCGCCGCCGCGACGTGGCGCGCGGGCCGGGTGGCGATCACGTCCAGGATCCGGTCCCATTTCTGGCCCGAGGCTGAAAAATCGACCCGCGCATAATCGACCGTCACATCTGCGCCCAGTTCATCCAGAGCCTCGAGTTTTTCGGCCCGGTCGACGGCGGTCACATGCAGGCGAGCGTTTTTCGCCAATTGCACCGCAAATGTCCCGGCGCTGCCGCCAGCACCGTTGATCAAGATGCGCTGCCCTGGCGTCATTGGTTTGGGCCGGGTCAGGCCCTGATGGGCCAGCGCCGCGCCTTGCGGGATGGCGGCGGCGGTCTCAAAACCCATGCCCGGCGGTATCTGGGTCAGCATCCTTGCTGGAACCGCCGCGAATTCGGCCAGACCACCGAAGGCGCCAAGGACGTCGCCAAAAACCCGGTCGCCGGGCGCGAACCGAGTGACCCCGGCACCGACCGCCTCGACCACGCCTGCAACATCCGATCCAAGCACCTTCACGCGCGGTTCGCGCAACCCGTAGATGCGGACATAGCCGGGAGTGCCGGTTTTGATCTCGGCGTCCGAGGCGTTCAGCGACACCGCGTGAACGCGCAGCAGAACCTGGCCCCTGCGCGGCTGCGGCATGGGAATATCTTCGATCCGCAGGTCCTCGGGCGCACCGTAGCTGTCCTGGACGACCGCCTTCATTCCACCGCGACCGTTTGGCGCAGCGCGCCGTCGCTGCCGAAGATCAATATCCTGCGGGCGTCGGTGACAACCGCAAAAAACCCCGGTCCATAACTGACCGAGACCGCGGTCACACCTGCGGGCAGGGCAATTTCATCGGGCATCGGTAGGACCGGGGCGATGGCGGGCCTGAGCCGGATGACAAAGATCGCAACCATCGCTAGAAGGCCAAAGATCATCGTGGCCGTCAGCACCGTCACCAGCGTTTTGAGAAACCGCAGGTCGGGGGGCAGGGGGCCGGGCTCAATCGGGGCTTCACCCATGTCAGAACGCCTTTTCGTCACGCTGGGGGCCAATCCGCCCCGCCGCCTTGATAAAGCGCTTGTCCGCGACGTGCCAGAGGACGCAGCACTGAGCCGGTCGCGGATCGCCCGGCTGATCGCGGCCGGCGCGGTGCGGCGCGGCGGCGAGGTTCTGACCAGTCCGCGCGCGCGTGTTGCCGAGGGCGAGATGATCGAAATTGTCTTACCGGACCCCGCGCCCACCCATATGGAGCCCGAAGACATCGCGCTGGACGTGATCTTTGAAGACGAGCATCTGATCGTCATCAACAAGCCCGCGGGGATGGTGGTGCACCCGGCGCCGGGCACGCCTTCGGGCACGCTGGTCAATGCGCTTTTGGCGCATGCGCCGGATATTCGCGGGGTTGGCGGCACGGCGCGGCCGGGCGTTGTGCACCGGATCGACAAAGACACCAGCGGGCTGATTGTGGTGGCCAAATCGGACCCGGCGCATCACGGGCTGGTGGCGCAGTTTGCTGCGCATTCGGTGCGGCGCGAATATCTGGCGCTGTGCCATGGCGTGCCCGACCAGGGCGACCCCCGGCTGATGGGCGTGAGCGGCGTGGGGTTTGAGCAAGGCGCGGTGATCCGCATTGCTACCAACCTCGGGCGACACAAGACCGACCGCCAGCGGCAAGCGATCCAGTTCGGTATCGGACGTCATGCGGTGACGCGGGTGGCGCTTCGCGAGCGGCTGGGCGCGCCGCCCGCCGCCGCGCTGCTGTCGTGCCGGCTGGAAACCGGCCGCACCCATCAGATCCGCGTCCACATGGCCCATATTGGCCACGGGCTGATCGGCGATCCGGTTTACGGAGGTCGGCGAAAACTGCCTGCGCGGGCGTTTTCGGACGCAGCGGTCCGGGCAGCGGCGGAATTTCCACGCCAGGCGCTGCATGCGGCCGGTTTGGGCATTGAACACCCGCTGTGCAAAAACGCACTGGACTTTTCCGCGCCGCTTCCGCTAGACATGGCGTCCCTTCTTGATCTTCTGCGGGGGTGATTGCCGTCACATCCCAACACCATACCGTGACAAGACTGTAGGAATCGACGCGACCCGGTGCATTAACGTTATCTTAAGCGGACGCCTGCATTTGCGGCGGTTCGATCTTGTATTGCCCTCGGCCGCGACATATCTTCAATGTTAATGGCCGAAACATCAACAGGCGAGGGACAGATGTCCAACTACACAACGCTTCCCGCCCCGACCCCCGAGGGGGGGTTGAACCGGTACCTGCAGGAGATTCGCAAGTTTCCGATGCTGGAGCCGGAACAGGAGTACATGCTGGCCAAGGCCTGGGTGGACCACGAGGATTCGGGGTCGGCGCATAAACTGGTCACCAGCCACCTGCGGCTGGCGGCCAAGATTGCCATGGGCTATCGCGGCTACGGGCTGCCCCAGGCCGAGGTAATATCCGAGGCCAACGTGGGCCTGATGCAGGCGGTCAAGCGCTTTGATCCTGAGCGGGGCTTCCGCCTGGCGACCTATGCGATGTGGTGGATCCGCGCCTCGATCCAGGAATATATCCTGCGGTCGTGGTCTTTGGTCAAACTGGGCACAACCTCGGCGCAGAAAAAGCTGTTTTTCAACCTGCGCAAGGCCAAGGCCCGGATCGGCGCGCTGGAAGAGGGCGACCTGCGGCCCGAGCATGTGGCGCGCATTGCCCACGATCTGAGCGTCACCGAGACCGAGGTGATTTCGATGAACCGGCGCATGTCGGGCGGCGATGCGTCGCTGAACGCCACCATCGGGTCCGAGGATGGCGGCGCGATGCAATGGCAGGACTGGCTGGAAGACGAAGACGCCGACCAGGCCGGCGACTACGCCGAGAAGGACGAACTTGAGGTGCGGCGCGAAATGCTGGCCGGCGCCATGGAGGTGCTGAACGAGCGCGAAAAGGACATTCTGGTGCAACGCCGATTGCAGGATCAGGTGGTCACGCTGGAGACCCTGTCCGAGCAATACGGCGTCAGCCGTGAGCGCATTCGCCAGATCGAAGTGCGCGCATTCGAGAAGCTGCAAAAACGGATGCAGGAGCTGGCGGCGAAAAAGGGCCTGCTGGAACCTGCATGACCCAGCCGAAATCCGGGATCGGACGGGGCGCCTTTGGCGCCCTGTTTGTTGGCAATTTTCCACTCGCGCCGCCGCCAGTCTTTTGCTAGAGCGCCCGCACGCGGGTGTGGCGGAAATGGTAGACGCACCAGATTTAGGTTCTGGCGCCGCAAGGCGTGGGGGTTCAAGTCCCTCCACCCGCACCAATCTTTGACATTTTACGGTGGTTTATCAAATAGTTACGTAAATCTAGCCCTTAGGTATCCACCCTATTGCACACCATACGGCTGGAAAATGACCCGAAATCGGCGCTAAATCTTGGTATCCCCTCTCTGGGGGACATATGGGGGACAATTGGGCGGGATTTGGCCTCCGGCAAAAAGGATATGTCGCCGCTATCAACCTACCCCCAGGACTTGCCGTCTGCAGGGGTGAAGTTGACAACGATATTCTGTTCCTGATTAATAGCGCGTTGAGATTGGGGAATTTGTGATGCATGACTTCAGCTATTTAATCGAGAAGATTGTGCCTCTGAGCCGTCAACTTCGCCGTTCAAACATGTGTATATCGAGGACTTTTTCTCAGACGAACATTTCGCCGAGCTGATCGCCTCTGAAGAAATTGCCGCGCCAGACGCGGGCCACGACGAAGAACTTATCCAAGGTCTCTACCGAAAGGGCTTCAAGGCAATACCCTTTTCCGGGTGCATAACGGACAAGACAAAGTACATTGACTGGCACAGTGGTGGAAAGAGGGCAAAGCACCACTCGGCCTGCGAGGGCTTCGGGATGACTCTGCGTCTCTACGATCCTTCAACGCCAATTCTTGACGCGATCAACAAATATCTGTCCAGCAATCTATTCAATCGGGCCGTCGCCGAGAGGTTCGGCCTAAAGCATATTGCATTTAATCTGAGGCATATCCCGCGGCCTTGAGGAAGTTCCAGCATTGGTCTGGGTCGAAGAGATCACAAATGTCGCTGAGGGCGTCAAAGAGGGCATCGAAGGTTCTTGCTCCAACCCTTCGCAGGTGAGCTTTCAACTTTGAGAACGCCATTTCGATCGGGTTAAGATCCGGGGAGTAGGGTGGCAGGAACAAGAACCAGCATCCGCGCGCCCTCAACGCCTGTGCCGCGCGGTGGCTTTTGTGGGTGGAAAGATTGTCGAGAATGACCACAGTTCCAGGGTCCAGCGCAGGCGCAAGCTGGGTCTCGATATAAGTCTCGAACGCCGATCCATCCATTGCGCCGCTGATCACCCAGGGTGCAATCAGCGCGTTATGGGTCAGCCCGGCGATGAAGGTCTGCGTGCCCCATTTTCCAAAGGGTGCGGTGCCATAAAGCCGCTCACCCCTGAAGCTGCGCCCGCGCAACCGGGTGAGGTTGGTTTTGACGGCGGTTTCATCGATGAATACCAGCCTGTGCGGTTCGGCGCGCATGCGCGGCTGGCGGCGGCTGATCCATTCCCTTCGCGCCTTATGCAGGGCGGGCCGGTCACGTTCCTGCGCGACAAGTCCTTTTTTATATGAAAACCCTGCGCGTTCCAGAGCCCGGTGGATTGAGGAGAGCTGAACGCTCACGCCGTGCGTCTCCGCAAGCGCACCCGCAAGTTCCTGCAATGTTATGTCCGGTTCAGCCCGGACAATCTCGATCAGGAAACCCGCATGCGGTGCCAGCTTGCCAAACCGGCCCGCTGGCCTGCCCTGTGGCTTGGGTGTGACCTCGCCCCGCTCACGTTGATCCGCCGCATAACGCACCGCCGTCGCTGCACTGACGCCATAAACCCGCCCCGCAGCGCGACAAGAGTTTCCGGCCGCAATATACCCGCATATCCGCTGCCGAAGATCCAAAGAATACGGTTTGCCCATGCTCCACCTCCTCACGGGAAATGAATCAGACAAACAACACTTTGGGAATCCCCTTTCGATTCACATCAAACGCAAACCGCTTTAGACATTGAGAATTGCACCTTTGACGGTGGAATACAGAAATATCTCGATGGCTATGAAATCAGCCCCCACCTGGATGTTCGCAGGAAGGCCGCTACTTTCATGGTGAATATCAACCCAAACGACCTGTCGGAGTCGGCAGACCACCATACGCACTATCTCCAGTTCAAGCCCGAGCGGCAATATGTGCAAGCATTCTGGGAAGGCAACCCAACGATTGAACGGGCATGGGTGCCCTGGGCCTGGACCGATACAGTTTATCAGCAGACTAAAAACAATTCGATTGTTCTGTTTTCGCCTTCTGATGATACGATGCACGGAGTAAAGGCGAATTATGATCACCTGAGGACACAACGGACCCAGCTTTACGGAAATCTCTGGTACAGTAAAAATCCGGCAAGCGCGAAGATTGAATGGGAAGACCTTGATCTGATCGGGCGCGCCGAAACGCAAGGTCGCATCAAACGCCTTGCCAAGGCAATGCTACCGGCCAGCGCGATCAAGTTGTTAAAACGCGTGCGGAACAGTGAAAAGAATGTAGGTCGGCGCAACTACTGAATGATGGGGGCAAGCGTTTCGCATGCGATCCATCCGGGCAAAAAAGTATCCCGATTTTCTCGCCAATGTTTTGGGTGTTGGGGTCGTCGTCGCCGAACAGAAGGCTTTCGAGTTTTTGACCGGTTGGTTTTTCAGTTCGGGCTCTTTTGGCGGCTGCCAGCTCAGCAAGCATCATTTGTACAGGCCGCTGCGCCGTCCGATGATTCGCCGTCTCACGAGTCAGTTCAGTGCGTCTAGCGACCACATGCGCTACTACCGGGCCACCTACTTGCCTAAACAACCGTCTCTGGCAATAAAATTATGCTCAAATATGCCGTGCCATTCAGGTTCTGGCGCCGCAAGGCGTGGGGGTTCAAGTCCCTCCACCCGCACCAAGATTTTAGTGGAATTGGTTCAGGCGATTTGGGACCGCATGCGGGCTGCCCGGCACCAGAGACCCCGCGCCCCAAACACCACGATCGATGCAACGCAACCGGTCAGGCAATAAACCGACAATATGCCGGTCAGCCCGAGTCCGAAAAGCAATCCGGCCACGACCGAAACCACGAACCCCAGAAATGCACCAATTGTGATTACGCCGAGCGCCATTGTTACTTCCCCGATGCCGCCCCCACGCAGATATCTTTAACCGGTTAATATCCGGCGAATAACCCCATGATTGGAAACGCCACATTTCCGCCACATCGTCGGCGAAAATGTGCTGATCCGGGCCGCAGACCGCCGGTGAGAGAACCTGCCTTGGCCGCGGGGCTTTTGGCTTGCAACCGGACCGGCGGATCAATAGAAGGCCCCATTGATTTTCATGCACCGCGCGGTCGCCGCGCGCGGCCTTGGCACGCGAGGAACGAGATGCAGGTCACCGAGACCCTTAACGAGGGACTGAAGCGCGGCTATTCGATTACGCTGACCGCGGCCGAGCTTGACGCAAAGGTCATGGAAAAGCTGTCCGAAGCGCAACCCGACGTTGAAATGAAAGGCTTTCGCAAGGGCAAGGTTCCGATGGCGCTTTTGAAAAAGCAGTTCGGCGCGCGCGTGACCGGCGAGGCTATGCAGGAAGCCATCGATGGCGCTATGGCGAAGCATTTTAAGGACAGCGGCGACCGGCCGGCGCTGAAGCCGGATGTCAAGATGACCAGCGAGGACTGGAAAGAGGGCGACGACGTCGAAGTGGCGATCGCTTACGAGGCGCTGCCCGACGTTCCAGAGACCGATCTGAAAAAGATCAAACTGGAAAAACTGGTTGTCGAACCTGCGGACGAAGCCGTGGACGAAGCTTTGACCAACCTTGCCGAGAGCGCCCAAAACTTTGAAGATCGCAAGACCGGGGCCAAGGCCAAAGACCGCGATCAGGTGGTGATAAACTTTGAGGGCCGCGTCGATGGCGAAACTTTCGACGGTGGTTCGGCGGACGACTATCCGCTGGTGCTGGGGTCGAATTCGTTCATCCCGGGCTTTGAGGAACAACTTGTTGGCGTGAAGGCCGGTGACGAGAAAGAGGTGTCGGTCACATTTTCCGATGACTACGGTGCCGAAAACCTGGCTGGTAAGGCGGCGGTTTTTGCCTGCACGGTCAAAGCCGTCAAAGCCCCGGTCGCAGCCGAGATTGATGACGAGCTGGCCAAGAAATTCGGGGCCGACGATCTGGGCGCCCTCAAAAATCAGATCCGCGAGCGCCTGAGCGAAGAATATTCGGGCGCTGCGCGCGCGGTTCTGAAACGCAAATTGCTCGATCAACTGGACGGGCTGGTCAGATTTGAGCTGCCGCCGAGCCTGCTTGCGGCCGAGGCCGATCAAATTGCGCATCACCTTTGGCACGACGAAAACCCCGATGTCGAAGGCCACGATCACCCCGAGATCGAGCCGACCGACGAGCACAAGAAACTGGCCGAACGGCGCGTGCGCCTAGGGCTCTTGCTGGCTGATCTGGGGGCCAAGAACGCGATTGAGGTTACCGACGCCGAAATGACCCAGGCGGTGATGAACCAGGCGCGCCAGTATCCGGGCCAAGAGCGGGCGTTCTTTGATTATGTCCAAAAAAACCCGCAGATGCGCCAGCAAATTCAGGCGCCGCTGTTCGAAGACAAGGTCGTCGACTTTGTGACCGAATTAGCAGCGGTCAAGGAGAAAAAGGTAGATAAAGCCGCGCTGGAAAAGGCGGTCGATGCGCTTGATGACGATTAAGAATGCCTCGTAACATACTGATCTGACAGAACGGCGTTGCCCGTGGCGGTTTATTCATCGCATCGCGCGCGCGCTGCCGGTTCGCGCGCGCGCTGCCGGTCTCGTCTTGGTAAATCTCGTAAAAGCTGGATATATCTTCTGCCAAGCTTTGACTGACAATAGCATCGAGGCGCGACAAGTCTGTCCGGTCGATCAGGTCCTTCTGGGCGTGGCCCGTACGACCAATGCGGGTCATCAGGAATTCTGCGGCGGTTTTGGTCGGGTCGCGATCGCGGTTCGCGCTCCAGACCAGAAATATCTCTTTGGGCAGCGTTTCGGCGGCTGTACTGTCGTCCTCCAAAAGACCGGAAAAGCCCAGATCGTTACTTTGCAGCGACTGGAACGTATAAAGATTGATCTGATGGAAGGCAGCCAACATCTGCTGCAATCGCGCGCCGTCGACCGCGCTGTCCGAAACTTGGGCACTGAGATACCAAATCACCTCGCTCAGCGCCGGGGGTCTGTTGTCGCGGTTCCAGATGTCGTGGATTGCCTTGATAAGCGTTTTTTCCAAAGCGGCGGGCGACAGCCCGGCGCCCACGGCGGCGGCAATCTTGTCGCAAACCGTAGTGTCGGTGCTGGTTTTGGAAATTGAGGGCGCGATATGGTCTGACATGTGGTGCCTGTTTTGGCCTGCGATGCGCGTTCCTACGGGCGGAATTGGCCGCAATTGTGGAGTTTCTGCAATTTATCCGGCGATCAGAGCGAATGTAGCAAAGCCACAACAGGCCGCGGACATGAAAGCCAGGGCGGCGGCTCGGACAAATCTTGTTTCCAGGAATAATTCGGGCGGCGGCGAGCTGATTAACAGATCTTCGTAGTTCAGGCTCTCGTCCGCAGGAAAGACATACAACTTCATCGCTAACACCGTTTGCCTGGTTACACCCCTGCGATACACACACAAAGTGGTCAAACCATTACTCAACCACGGCATTTTCGGCAAATTTTCGGGGAATTTAGCGGCTTATTACATCAACTCAGAGACGATCTGCGGAACAACAGCCGCATTGTTTCAAATTGATCGAACAGGGTGGGTATTTCGACGGTCAGATTTTCGGCGGTTCAAAATTTCGTAGGCGGTCCGTTGCCGTTGCCGTTGCCGCCGCCGTTGCCGTTGCCGTTGCCGCCGCCGTTGCCGTTGCCGTTGCCGTTACCATTGCCACCGCCGTTGCCGCCGCTGTTGCCTGGTTTCGTTGGTTCGCCGGTTTCGCCACCCGTTTCGCCGCCGCCGGAAGAGGCAATGCTGGTGCTACCGTCAACGGTCTCGATTGGCTCGCCCGGCGCCAATGGCACCCACGAGAGGATTTTCCCGACCAGTTCTTCTGATCCAACTTCCGGTCCGGCAAATTTCAATATCCGGGTTTCAGCCCGGCGACCGGCTCCCTGGCGCTAAGACCGCCCAATTCGGTCGGATTTTTGTCGATCTTGACCGTGACCTTGATCCTGTCCAAAGAAATGCCCCGACCGGACAGATAAGTGGCCACCGCCTGCGCGCGGCGGTTGGCCAGCTTTTGGTTGTATTCGACGTTGCCCACGCCATCGGTAAATCCGGTGATCTGTATCTTTGCGACGTCATGTTCAAGGATCCACGCAGCCTGATCGCGCAGTATGTTGCGTGCATCAGCTGTCAATTCAGAGGAATCGAAGCCGAAAAAGATCGCGTTTTGAACATTGTCTTTGAACTGGTTGGCGAGGCTGCGCGGAAACAGGTTTACACCTTCGGCCGCAGTGGCCGAGAACTGGCCCCCGCCAACCATCGCAAGCGTCAGAGCAAAGCCGGTCACCGCAGCGCGTGCCAGCCGAACAATTCTGGTTGTTTCCGTCCTGTGCATCCCAAGTTCCCGTTAAGGCAGCCGTGAAGGCGCGCCCAGGAAATGTTCGATTGAGGTCCAATAAGCGCAAATCGCGGCTAAATTGCGGCAATGGCCCCTGCAACACAGGCAATATTTTAATTGTCGGTCGATTTGCCGCGATGGCGGAAACAAACCCAAAGGGCCGCCCGGCGAATGACGGACGGCGCCTGATTTGTCAGCGCCGAAGTCGATCAGCTTTTGTTGTCTTCCGGGCTCGGGTCCTGGGACGGCTGTGCCTGGGTTTCGGCCTGGTCTTCGGGCACATCGGCCAGCAGGTCTTCGTCTTCAAGCTGGGCCGCACCGATGTCGTCAAACAGCTCGGCGATCTCGAAGTCGGCGGCGGCCTCTTCCTCGGCGGCCAGTTCCTGGATTGACTTGCCCGCAGCCTGAAGGTCAGCTTCTTCGACCGACCGGGCCACGTTCATTTGAATCTGAACCTCGACCTCGGGGTGCAGAGACACGGTGACATCGTGCAGTCCCAGCTCTTTGATAGGTGCGGTCAGCGCGACCTGTTTGCGGTCCAGGCTGAAGCCGGCTTCGGTCGCTGCATCAGCAGCATCGCGGGTCGTGACCGAGCCGTAAAGCGAACCGGTGTCCGAGGCCGACCGGATCACCACGAACTGCTGCCCGCTCAGCTTTTCGGCCAGGCTGTCAGCTTCTTTGCGGGTTTCCAGGTTGCGGGCTTCAAACTGTGCTTTTTGCGATTCAAACTGGGTGATGTTAGCAGTGGTCGCGTTCAGCGCCTTGCCCTGCGGCAGAAGAAAGTTGCGGGCATATCCTGGTTTCACATCAACCACTTCGCCCATCTGGCCAAGTTTTGCAACTCGTTCAAGAAGGATCACTTGCATGGGTTTTTCCTTACTTAACGGCGTAGGGCAGCAAGGCCAGGAAACGCGCGCGTTTGATGGCACGCGAAAGCTCGCGCTGTTTGCTGGCCGAAACGGCGGTGATCCGGCTGGGCACGATCTTGCCGCGCTCAGAGATATAGCGTAGTAGCAGCCGGGTGTCTTTATAGTCGATCTTGGGCGCATTATCGCCCGAGAACGGGCAGACCTTGCGGCGGCGGAAAAACGGTTTGCTGGCCATGTCTTGTCCCCCTTAGCGCCGACGGTCGCCGCGGTCGCGGTCGTCGCGTTTTTGCATTTGAACCGAGGGGCCCTCGGCGTGCGCATCGACTTTGATCGTCAACACCCGCATCACGTCGTCGTGCAGGCGCATCAGGCGCTCCATCTCTTGCACGGCGGGCGCCGGGGCGTCGGTTTTCATGAAACCATAATGGCCCTTGCGGTTCTTGTTGATCTTGTAGGCCATCGTCTTGACGCCCCAGTATTCGCTGTCAACGACCTTGCCGCCGTTGTCAGAAATGACAGTGCCAAAATGTTCGATGAGGCCTTCGGCCTGCGTGCCGGAAAGGTCCTGGCGCGCAATTACCACATGCTCGTAGAGCGGCATGAATGTTCCAATCATGTTACGGGCGCACTTCAAAGGACGGTCATTTTTCTCCGCGAACCGTCCACGAGAGGCTGCGCCGGGTCAGCGGTTTTCGCGGAAGGCTGCCTTATACACGGTCTTCTAATTGATGCAAGAGCGCCCGATTGTCGCCGAATTCGACTCGTATTCGTTAACGGAAGAATAAAACTACGAGGCGACCATGGGCAAGAAACTGAAACTGCTGTCGGCAGAGGAAAGGACCCCGATTGAAGAATCGGGCAATCTGAGAATCGTCGATGAGCTTTATGGATATACCGTGCGACCGGGCGGCAGCGCCCGCCACCGTGCGACGCTGGTCGAATGGGCGGCCCATTTCGTTGGCTTTGGTCTGCTTTTCGGAACGATCGGACTTATCATTGCGCCGGACGGGCTGAACGGTGCCAAACTCGATGTGTTCGAAATCGGCATTGCCGTCGCCTTCATTGCGGCGTCGGTTGGTTTTTTCTGGATTGGGACACGGGGTACGGCGGTTGAACTTCAGGTAGACCAGATGCGCCAGGAACTGCGAACCGCGGTCCGTAACTGGCGCGGCCGAATGAAAGTGATGGAGACCTATTCATTCGGCAATATCGAAAGCCTGTTCGTGCATAAGCGAAGCCAGAGGGCCGCGAAGGGCAAACTGTGCATCGGAACCTTTTCCGAGCCGCGCGGTATCGAACTGATCGAAGCGGGCTCGGCCGAGCTTCGGCATCTTTATAAGGCGCTGGCGCGCGGGATGAGACCCGAAAGGCAGGAAGAAACCGCCGCGACACAAGCCGCCTGAACCCCTTGCGATAATTATGGCGGACGCCGCTGGCCCGGGCCCGGCGTCCGTTTCCTTTGGGCGATGTTTTCCTTGACAATTGCGGGTCCGGCGCAGCCGCGCTAGACCGAACGCAAGGCAGTGAATTGGGGGCCGCCATGAGCCGAGCATTCGTTTTTCCCGGGCAAGGGGCGCAAACCATTGGCATGGGCGCAGATATCGCGGCGGCATATCCGGCCGCGAAGGCGGTTTTTGATGAAGTCGATGCGGCGCTGGGCGAAAAGCTTTCGGTGCTGATCTGGGAAGGCGATCAGGAGGTTCTGACCCTGACCGCCAACGCGCAGCCCGCACTTATGGCGACCTCGCTGGCGGCAATGGCCGCTTTGCGGGCCGAGGGCGTCGGTGTCGATGCCGCGGCCTTTGTGGCCGGTCATTCATTGGGGGAATATTCAGCTCTGGCCGCTGCCGGGTCGCTGAACCTTGGCGATGCGGCGCGGCTTTTGCGGCTGCGGGGCGAGGCGATGCAGGCGGCCGTGCCACCCGGCGTTGGGGCCATGGCGGCTATTCTGGGTCTGGATTTTGAGACCGTGCAGGGTGTTGCTGCCGAGGCCGCAGGGCGCGAAGTTTGCGCTGCTGCCAACGACAACGATCCAGGTCAGGTTGTGGTTTCGGGCCACAAGGGCGCCGTTGAACGCGCTATCGAGATTGCCAAGGGCAAAGGCGCAACGCGCGCCGTACTGCTGCCGGTCAGCGCGCCGTTTCATTGTTCGCTGATGCAACCGGCGGCGCAGGCGATGGCCGAGGCATTGGCCAGTGTTGATTTGACCCGGCCCGCGGTGCCGT
Organism: Paracoccaceae bacterium; assembly: GCA_965247915.1. Classification (GTDB taxonomy): domain Bacteria; phylum Pseudomonadota; class Alphaproteobacteria; order Rhodobacterales; family Rhodobacteraceae; genus JAKZRT01. Next base: position 3,147,844 of record OZ252048.1, on the reverse strand, counting down.
TGGTTGCCAATGTTCTTGCCCATGCGATCAGCGATCCCGCGACCATCCGGCCGTTGCTGGTGGACCAGGTTACCAGCTCGGTCCGCTGGCGCGAAAGCGTGGCTTTCATGGCCAGCGAAGGTGTGACCGAGATATGGGAGATCGGGGCCGGCAGGGCGCTGAGCGGGATGATCCGCCGGATCGACCGCGAGGTCGCTACTCGCGCGATAGGTGGGCCGGAAGATGTAGGGGCAGCAGCGGCAGCGCTGGCGGGCGAATAAGGAAGGGCGGGCATGTTTGATCTGAGCGGAAAATCAGCGCTGGTAACCGGTGCGTCGGGCGGGATCGGCGGGGCCATTGCCCGCGCTTTGCACGGTGCAGGAGCGCAGGTTGGGCTGTCGGGGACAAGGGTCGAGCCGCTGGAAGCATTGGCGGGCGCGTTGGGGGACCGGGCGCATGTTTTGCCGTGCGATCTGTCGGATGCGCAAGCTGTCACGGGCCTGCCCAAGACCGCCGCCGAGGCCATGGGATCGGTCGATATTCTGGTCAACAACGCGGGGATCACACGCGACAATCTGTTCATGCGCATGTCGGATGACCAATGGGCGCAGGTGCTGGAGGTCAATCTGACCTCGGCCATGCGCCTTTGCCGCGGCGTGCTGCGCGGCATGATGAAGGCGCGCTGGGGCCGGATCGTCAACATCGGGTCTGTTGTGGGTGCCACCGGCAACCCGGGTCAGGGCAATTATGCCGCGGCCAAAGCGGGGCTGGTGGGCATGTCCAAAAGTCTGGCCTATGAAGTTGCCAGCCGGGGCATCACGGTCAATACCATCGCGCCGGGGTTTGTAGCGACGGCAATGACCGACAAGCTGAGCGACGACCAGAAACAAAAAATTCTGGTCCAGATCCCGGCTGGTCGTATGGGCAAAGCCGACGAAATAGCCAGTGCTGCGCTTTATCTTGCGAGCGCGCAAGCCGCTTATATCACCGGTGCCACGCTGCATGTGAATGGCGGAATGGCGATGCTGTAGGGCAGGAAATTCGTGCAAACGGAGGTTGCAGACTGGTCACAACCTGCCCACTTGCCATATAATGCCGATATGGTAAGAGCGGCGCAGGTTTTTGCCGGGGGTGCCTCCGGTATGGCGCTGATAGATGCGCCACGAGCGGGCCCAGGGAGGGCCTTGGAACGAAAACGGGGCAGCCCGAGAAACTGTGAGGAAAAAATATGAGCGACGTTTCTGATCGCGTAAAAAAGATTGTTGTCGAGCATCTTGGTGTCGATGAGGCCAAGGTTGCAGAAAGCGCGTCCTTTACTGACGATCTTGGCGCGGACAGCCTGGACACTGTCGAGTTGGTTATGGCCTTCGAAGAAGAATTCGGCATCGAAATTCCCGATGACGCGGCTGAGACGATCCAGACGTTTGGCGATGCGGTCAAGTTTATTACCGAAGCCGGCTGATCCCTCAAAAATATCTGAACTTCCTGAATACGGCACCGGTTTTGGTGCCGTATTTGTTGGGGTCTGTGGTGTCGGGGCCTGATCCGGACGCTCGGGCACTGCGTACGGACGGCATATATGGGCTGTGCCGGCCCTTTGATTGGCATCAACTCGGTGGTGAGTTGCTGACGTGGGCTTAGCGGACTTTTCAACACCGGGTGGCTCGGATAAAAGCGCAGAAATACTCTAACAGGCGGGGGCAAAATATGCGTCGAGTTGTTGTAACTGGCCTGGGTATGGTGACGCCCATGGCCTGCGGGGTCGAAGCGACCTGGACGCGGATATTGGACGGCCAGTCGGGGGCCGGGACGATCGCCCGGTTTGACGCCAGCCATCTGGCCACGACCTATGCCTGCGAGATCCCGCGCGGTGACGGAACCGGGGGCACGTTCAACCCTGACGACTGGATGGAGCCCAAGGACCAGCGCAAGGTCGACGATTTCATTCTCTACGGGATCTGCGCGGCCGCACAGGCGGTGAACGACAGCGGCTGGGAAGCGGTGAACGAGCACGACCAGCACCGGACCGGCGTGATGATCGGGTCGGGTATCGGCGGGCTGTCGTCGATTGCTGACACTGCAATTTTGCTGAAAGAGCGCGGGCCAAGGCGGGTCTCGCCGTTCTTTATTCCTGGCTCACTTATCAATCTGATCTCGGGGCAGGTGAGCATTCGCTTTGGGTTCAAAGGCCCGAACCACGCCGTGGTGACGGCCTGTTCGACCGGCGCGCATGCGATCGGCGACGCGACCCGGCTAATCCAGTGGGGCGATGCCGATGTGATGATCGCGGGCGGTGCCGAAAGCCCGATATGCGAGATTGGCATCGCCGGGTTCAACGCCTGCAAAGCCTTGAGCACCAAGCGCGGTGACGAGCCGGAAAAGGCGAGCAGGCCCTATGACGCTGACCGCGATGGTTTCGTCATGGGCGAAGGCGCGGGCGTCGTGGTGCTGGAGGAACTGGACCACGCCAAGGCGCGCGGGGCGAAGATATACGCTGAGGTTTTGGGATACGGCCTGTCGGGCGACGCCTATCACATAACTGCGCCGTCCGAGGATGGCGACGGGGCGACGCGGTCGATGAAAGCCGCAATAGATCGAGCCGGCATTGGCGCAGGCGATGTTGATTACATCAACGCGCACGGCACATCGACGATGGCGGACACAATCGAGCTGGGCGCGGTCGAAAAGCTGTTGGGCAACATGGCCGGTAACGCCACCATGAGTTCGACCAAGTCGGCGACGGGGCACCTTTTGGGGGCAGCCGGGGCCATTGAAGGAATATTCTCGGTGCTGGCGATCCGCGATCAGGTGGCACCGCCGACGATCAACTTGGATACGCCGGCGGTAGAGACGGTTTTGGACCTGGCCCCCAACAAGGCGGTGCGGCGCGAGGTCACCATCGCCCTGTCGAATTCCTTCGGTTTCGGCGGCACCAATGCCAGCCTGGTCTTGGGACGGGTCTGAGACATGTGGAAACACGTCGCGGCCAACGCGTTCACGGTTTTCACGGTTGCGCTCGTCGCACTGGCGATTGCGGTGGCCTGGGCGCAGAACGAATACCGGCGCGAAGGGCCGCTTGAGGCAGCAATCTGCCTTGGGGTCGGCGGCGGGCGCACGATGTTGGATGTGTCGCGTGATCTGGCCGCGCAGGGCGCAATTCGCAGCGACACGATCTTTCGTGTCGGCGCGGATTATCAAAGGAAATCGGGGCTTTTGAAGGCCGGAAAATATCTGATCGAGCCGGGCATGGCGATGGATGATATTGTGGCGTTGATCACGACCTCGGCCCCGCCAAGCTGTGGATTCGACGTGAATTTCCGGATCGGAATATCGAGAATCGAAGTTGATGTGCGAGAAATGGTTCCGGCGACCGGGCGGTTTGAGACGCGCGCGAATTTTCTGCCGGCCAGCCAGGAACCGCCAGAGGCCTATCACGAAGCGCTGGACTATGCGGGTCTGCGCCTGCGGGTCACGCTGGCCGAAGGCGTGACCAGCTGGCAGGTTATCGAGGGGCTTAACCTGGTCGAATTTTTGTCGGGCGAGGCGGGCGCGGTTCCGCCGGAGGGGTCGCTGGCGCCCGACAGCTATGCGGTGACCGAAGGCGCGGCGCGGGGTGATCTGATCGCGCAGATGTCTGAAAGGCAAGCGACGATATTGGCGGAGGCGTGGCTAACGCGGGCCGAGGGGTTACCGTTGGCTTCTCCCGAAGAGGTGCTGATTCTGGCGTCGATCATTGAAAAAGAAACCGCAGTCGCCGAAGAACGCCGCACCATCTCGCAGGTCTTCATCAACCGGATCGAACAGGGAATTCGCCTGCAGATGGACCCGACGGTGATCTACGGGATCACCAAGGGGCAGGGTAGCCTTGGGCGCGGGTTGCGGCGCAGCGAGCTGGACCGGAAAACGCCCTGGAACACCTATCAGATCGACGGGCTGCCTGAGACTCCGATTGCGAATCCGGGGCGGGCGGCGATTGAGGCGACGGTGAACCCGGACGGGTCGGATTACATATTCTTTGTGGCTGACGGGTCGGGCGGACACGCGTTTGCGGCGACTTTGTCCGAGCACAACGCGAATGTCGCCAAGTGGCGTGCAATTGAAGCGGAACGATCAGATAACTAATGATAATAGAGAGTTGTAAGAATTTGTTAACCGTGCACCGCGCGGTGGGCGCGCAGAACTGAGGCGCGAAAAACTTGACTTTGCGAACGGTCGAGGGTATACATTCGAGCAAGCTAAAGCACTTCACCTGAACTTGGAATCAATGGGGATTCCCAAAGGGATTGATTTGTGATTCACGCTATTTGGAGGTGAATTATGAGCAATACTTATTCTTTGGATTTGCGCACGCGGGTGATTTCACAGGTTCGGACGGGGTTTTCCCGGCGCGAGGTTGCGCGGCGTTTCGGAGTGAGCCCGAGCTTTGTCATCAAGGTCGTTCAGCGTTTTGAGAAATCCGGCTCAGCAGCATCAGCAAAACAGGGGCGACCGAGCGGCAAGGGCAAGCTGGCGGCTTTCAGAACGGCGCTGGTGGCACAAGTTGCAGCGCATCCCGATCTGACTTTGGCGGAATTGAGGGACTGGCTCGCGCGCAAACATCGGGTGGGTGTGCATCTCTTCTCGATCAGCCGAGTCCTGAAATCCGCAGGCTTCACATATAAAAAAATCGCTTCTGGCAGTGGAGGCTGGTCGCGCGCGGGCGCGCCGTAAGCGCTATATCTGGCAGGTTCATCGCCAGCCGTTCATGCGCAAAACCCCGCACCGGCTGGTCTTTATCGACGAGACCAGCGTGAAGACCAACATGACGCGGATGCGGGGCCGGTCGCTCAAAGGCCAGCGCCTGCGCGCCACAGCACCTTTTGGATATTGGCGCACACAAACCTTCATTGCCGGGCTCAGATGCGATGGCCTGATCGCACCCTGGGTGCTGGACGGGCCGGTCAACCGAGCTGGTTTCGAGGCCTATGTCGAAACCCAGCTCGCGCCGGCGCTGAACCAAGGTGATGTTGTCATCCTCGATAACCTGTCCTCGCACAAGAGCGCGAAAGCCGCCGCGATCCTGCGCAAATGCGGCGCTTGGTTCCTGTTCCTGCCACCCTATTCCCCGGATCTAAACCCGATCGAAATGGCGTTTTCAAAGCTCAAAGCCCATCTCCGGCGGATCAAGGCCAGAACAATCGACGCCCTGTGGCGGGCGGTAGGAGAAATCTGTGACCTCTACGACGAAACTGAATGCTGGAACTACTTCAAGGCAGCCGGTTATGCGCACGACTAAAGTGAAACGCTTTAGGGGAAGTAGGCAAGCGGCCCGGGGCAAGACCTGAGGTCGCTTTTTCTATGCCTGCTCGTGCGGAAGCAGGAGGCAGGAGCATGACCAAAGATATTCTATTGGTAGACCCCGGCGCCGCCGAATTTCTGGCCGCCGCGGAAGAAGTTTTCAACGACCACATCCTGTTTCTCAGAGTTCTGATGGAGGAGCTCAGGGAAACGGCTGGCTCCGGCGAGAAGCTGAAGCTGGCCGAATATAAGGACATGATGAAAGAGCTGGGCAAGTCAGCCAATACAGCACAGCACGAAAGGAAGCGCCTTGCAGAGCTCCGCAAAAAAGAAGCCGGATTTATCGGCGGTGCCGCGTTCGACCTCGACGCGGCGCGGGCTGAAGTTTGCGAGCAGCTGGATCGCCTCGCTGCCGCTCAAGCAGAGGACGGCGTTTCTTGATGACCTCAGCGAGGGGTCGATGGCGGCGCTTCCCTATTTGTTCGAGTTTTGGGCTTTTGAGCATCAGCTGCCTCCCGAGGGCGATTGGCGCAGCTGGGTGATTATGGGCGGGCGCGGTGCGGGCAAGACCCGCGCCAGGGCGGAGTCGGTGCGGGCACAGGTTGAAGGGGCGCGGCCGCTGGACGAAGGGCACGCCAAACACGTGGCGCTGATCGGCGAGACCATCGATCAGGCGCGCGAGGTGATGGTATTCGGGCAAAGCGGCATCATGGCCTGCTGTCCGCCGGACCGCCGGCCCGAGTGGCAGGCGACGCGCAAGCGGCTGGTCTGGCCGAACGGCGCGGTGGCGCAGGTTTTTTCGGCGCACGACCCCGAGGGATTGCGGGGGGCCGCAGTTCGATGCAGCCTGGGTGGACGAGCTGGCCAAGTGAAAACGCGGGCGCGAGACCTGGGACATGTTGCAGTTTGCGTTGCGGCTGGGCGATCAGCCCCGGCAGTGCGTGACCACCACGCCGCGCAATGTCGGGGTTTTGAAAGACCTGCTGTCGTTGTCATCCACCACCGTGACCCACGCGCCGACCGAAGCAAACCGCGCCAATCTGGCGGCATCGTTTCTGGAAGAGGTTTGGACCCGCTATGCCGGCACACGGCTGGGGCGACAGGAACTGGATGGCGAATTGATCGAAGATACTGAAGGCGCGTTCTGGACCTGGAGCGGGCTTGAAGAGGGCCGGATCAGCGATCCGGGCGAGTTTGACCGGATCGTGGTGGCGGTGGACCCGCCGGTGACCGGCCACAAAGGATCGGACGAATGCGGGATCATCGTTGCGGGAGCAGTGACCCAGGGGCCGGTCAGCACCTGGCGGGCGGTGGTTCTGGAAGACGCGAGCGTCAGTGCGGCGTCGCCGCTGGAATGGGCGCAGGCAGCCGTTGATGCGATGGACCGGCACGGCGCTGACAAACTGGTGGCCGAAGTTAATCAGGGCGGCGACATGGTGCAGACGCTGGTGCGCCAGATCGACGCCATGGTGCCCTATCGGGCGGTGCGGGCCAGCCACGGAAAGGCGGTGCGGGCCGAGCCGGTGGCAGCGCTTTACGAGCAGGGGCGCGTGGCCCATCTGGGTGTCTTCGAGCGGCTGGAAGAACAGATGCGCGCGATGACGGCGCAGGGGTACAGCGGCAAGCGGTCGCCTGACCGGCTGGACGCGCTGGTCTGGGCGCTGACCGAATTATTGATCGAGCCCGCCAACAAGTGGCGGAACGCGCGGGTGCGCAGCCTTTGAGGCGGGACGCTTGTCCGGCTTGATGGCCAGACGCGCGTCGGGACAAGAACCAGGAGCAGGACATATGGTATTCGATTTTCTGCGGCGCGCTGCCCCGGCGGTGCCCGAGCAAAAGGCGAGCGCGACCGCCCCGGTGATCGCATATGGCTCATCCGGACGGGTGGCCTGGACGCCGCGCGACACGGTTTCGCTGACGCGCAACGGGTTTTCCGGCAATCCGATTGGATTTCGCTGCGTGAAATTGGTGGCCGAGGCAGCGGCGGCGCTGCCGCTGGTCTTGCAGGACGAGGCCCGGCGGTACGAGACGCACCCGCTGATCGGCCTCATCGCGCGCGCCAATGCGGCGCAGGGACGGGCCGAGTTGTTCGAGGCGCTCTACGGTCAGCTCTTACTGTCCGGTGACGGCTATCTGGAGGCCGTGGGCGCCGATGAGGGGACGCAAGCAGAATTACATGTGCTGCGGTCCGATCGGATGAAAGTGGTGCCGGGGGCCGACGGCTGGCCGGTGGCTTACGAATATGCAGTTGGCGGGCGCAAGCACGGCTTTGCGGTCAGTGAGGCGTTTTCGACGATTTGCCATATCAAGAACTTTCACCCTCTGGACGATCATTATGGACTGTCGCCCTTGCAGGCGGCGGCGACGGCGCTGGACGTGCATAATGCCGCCAGCCGCTGGTCGAAGTCACTGTTGGATAACGCGGCCCGGCCATCGGGCGCGATTATCTACACCGGCGCTGATGGGCAGGGGGCGCTGAGCCCGGATCAATTCGACCGGTTGGTCAACGAGATGGAGAGCCACCACCAGGGCGCGCGCAATGCGGGCCGTCCGATGCTGCTGGAAGGCGGGCTGGACTGGAAACCGATGGGATTTTCGCCGTCGGACATGGAATTTCAGAAGACCAAGGAAGCCGCCGCGCGCGAGATTGCGGTGGCCTTTGGTGTGCCGCCGATGCTGTTGGGGATCCCCGGCGATGCGGCCTATGCCAATTATCAGGAAGCGAACCGGGCGTTTTATCGCCTGACCGTCCTGCCGCTGGCCACCCGCGTAACCGCGGCCGTGGCGCATTGGCTGACCGGGTTCACCGGTGAGGCCGTGGCGCTGAAGCCTGATCTGGATCAGGTGCCGGCCCTGGCGATTGAGCGCGAACAGCAGTGGAAGCGGGTCGCGCGGGCCGCATTTTTGAGCGACGAGGAAAAACGGCGTCTGCTGGGGCTGCCGCCGCTTGAGGATGTCGGGTGAGAGTGCCCCGTGCAACAGGCGGGTCACGATTTCTGTATGACAGTTTTTCGGTAGCCGCGGCGCGGATCGACGCCAACGAGCGGGTGGCGGATGTGCAGTTCGCAACCATCGCGGCGCGGCTGGACCGGATCGAGAAATTGATCGAACGATTGGAAAAAAAGCTGTGGTTTACAGTTTACGGGATCGTGGCGGTCATTCTGGCCCAGGCGGCGCTGTCGCTGTTTGACGCCGCACCGTGAAAGGAAATTGAAATGATCTCAGATATTTGCAGTGATCTGGAGCGCAAGTTCAGCCGCTTTTCGGAAAGCCTTTCGGTGACGGATGGCACGGTGATCGAGGGTTATGCGAGCTATTTCGGGCAGGCCGATCAGGGCGGCGATGTTGTTCAGGCCGGTGCCTATGCCAAATCGCTGGCGGCGCTCAAGGCCAGTGGGCGTAGCGTCAAGATGCTGTGGCAGCACGATCCGGCGCAGCCGATTGGCACTTGGGACGAGGTGCGCGAGGATGCGCGGGGGCTTTACGTCAAGGGCCGGATACTGCCCGAGATCGAAAAAGGACGCGAGGCGGTTGCGCTGATCGGGGCCGGAGCGATTGACGGGCTGTCGATCGGGTACCGGACCCGGCGGGCGTCAAAAAATGCCAAGGGCCAGCGGCTTTTGGAAGAACTGGAGCTGTGGGAAGTGTCGTTGGTGACCTTCCCGATGCTTCCAACGGCGCGGGTGGGGGCGAAAGGCGAAAGCCCGGATGACGCCCATTTGCGTGACCTGGCGGAGGTCTTGCGGGACGCCCGCCGCATGCTGGCACGAAACTGAGCCAGCGATCTCAACTCCCCTCATATTCAGGATGATTTCATGGAGAAGACCGAGGTGAAGACCGCGCTGGCCGGATTTGTAGGCGAATTCAAAGAATTCCAGGACGACATTCAATCGAAATTTCAACAACAGGAAGAGCGACTGACCATGCTTGATCGCAAGACGACGACCCACGCTCGCCCCGCGCTGTCGGTGGCGGCGGAAACCCAGGCACCGCACCAGAAGGCCTTTGCCGCCTATCTGCGGTCGGGCGATGACGATGCGCTGCGCGGACTGGCGCTGGAAGAAAAAGCGCTGTCGACCACGGTATCTGCCGATGGCGGCTATCTTGTCGACCCGGAAACCGCAGCGGCGATCAGAAGCACGCTCAGCTCGACCGCTTCGATCCGGTCGATTGCAACCGTCGTGAACGTCGAGGCGACGTCGTATGACGTTCTGATCGACCATACCGATATTGGATCGGGCTGGGCGTCTGAGACCGCGGCGCTTACAGAGACATCGACGCCGCAGATCGACCGCATCACCATTCCGCTGCACGAGCTGTCGGCGCTGCCGAAAGCCAGCCAGCGGCTGCTGGATGACAGCGCGTTTGACATCGAAGGCTGGCTGGCCGGTCGGATCGCGGACAAGTTCGCGCGGGCCGAAGCGGCGTCGTTCATCAATGGCGACGGCGTGGACAAGCCGACCGGGTTTTTGACCCATCCGACAGTCGATGAAACCAGCTGGAGCTGGACCAACCTGGGCTATGTCGCAACCGGTGCGGCGGGCGATTTCGACGCTGTTTCGCCGGCCGATTCGGTTGTCGATCTGGTCTATTCGCTGGGGGCCGTTTATCGCGCCAACGCGGCGTTCGTCATGAATTCCAAAACGGCGGGTGCGGTGCGCAAGATGAAAGACGCCGATGGGCGGTTCTTGTGGACCGACGGTCTGGCGGCTGGTGAACCGGCGCGCCTGATGGGCTATGCGGTTCTCATCGCGGAAGATATGCCGGACATCGTGGCGGATGCTTATGCGGTTGCCTTTGGTGATTTTGCGGCCGGTTACACGGTTGCGGAACGCCCGGATCTGCGGGTCTTGCGCGATCCGTTCTCGGCCAAGCCGCATGTGTTGTTCTATGCCTCAAAGCGGGTCGGCGGCGATGTGAGCGACTTTGCCGCGATCAAGCTGTTGAAGTTCGCGGTCAGCTGAGGCTGACCGTGACCGGCCCAGGGTCACAAGAACCCGGGTCGGATGGGCACGCCGGACAATCAAGCCCCCGCTCTCTAGCTGCTAACCCTCCGTTCGAGCGGCGGGGGCGGCGTGCCCATGAACATGCCCGAGCCCGCCACGCTGGCGGGACCGGCGCAGCGACCAAATCATACCATTCGGAGAAAGCGCATGATGTTAATCGAGCAGACCTCGGTGCCGCTGTCGGCGCTGCCGGTCGCGGAATTCAAGGATCATCTGCGGCTCGGGACCGGGTTTGCCGATGGCAATATTCAAGACGACGTGCTGGAGACGTGTTTGCGGGCGGCGATTTCGGCGATCGAAGCAAGATCCGGCAAGGCGCTGATTAAAAAGCAGTTTCTGCTTTCCGTCACGGCCTGGCGGGAACTGTGTTCGCACCCCATTCCGGTCGCTCCGGTATCGTCTTTGGTGTCACTGAATATCCTTGATCGCGCCGGGACGCCGACGCTGGTCGACCCGAGTGATTATAGTTTGCAAAAAGACTTGTCGGTGCCGCGGCTGCTGACCCCGGGGGTCTTGCCGACGATCCCAGACGGAGGCGGCGCAGAGCTGGTGTTTCTGGCGGGGTTCGGGACCGATTGGATGGCATTGCCAGACGATCTGTTGCGGGCGGTCTATATTCTGTCAGCCGATTTCTATGAAAACCGGCATACGGGCGCGTTTGACGGGGGCCAGTTTCCGGTCGCTGTTCAGAGCCTTATCGAGCGCTATCGCCTGATGCGTCTTGGCGCGGCGGTCTGATGGCGCAATTGAGCCTGACGCGCAAGCTGACGTTGGAAGACCCGGTCAAAACGCCGGACGGCGCGGGTGGATTTTTGGTCACTTGGACCGGGCTGGGTGATCTATACGCAAGCGTGCAGTTGAGATCGGGGCGCGAGAGGGCCGGAAATTCGGTCAGCCTGGCGTCGGTAACTTACAAGATTATCGTGCGCGCCGCGCCGGTGGGCGCGCCGTCACGGCCCAAACCCGGGCAACGGTTTACCGATGGCGCGCAAGTATTCGAGATCGAGGCTGTCGCTGATTTCGATGCGCGCGGGCGGTATCTGATCGCTTTCGCCAAGGAAGAAGTAGCATCATGAGCTATGGTGTCTCAGGGGCACTGCAGGCGGCTGTCTATCAGGCGCTTGTGGCTGACCCGACTTTGACGTCGCTGGTCGGAGCGGTGATTTACGACGAGGCACCGAGCGGTGCGGTGCCGACGACCTATGTGAGCCTCGGTCCCGAATTTGTCACCGACGCGTCGGACAAGACCGGCGCGGGTGCGCGGCACGATTTTACCGTGAGCGTCGTCAGCGAGGCGGCCGGGTTTTCGCAAGTCAAGTCGGTAGCGGCGGCAGTTTCAGACGCGCTGATCGACGCGAACTTGGTACTGAGCCGGGGCACGCTTGTTGCCTTGGGTTTCATTAATGCCCGCGCGCGGCGGGTGGACAGCGGCGACATTCGCCGCATCGATCTGAAATTCCGCGCGCGCGTGGACGACACTTAATTTCATTGCATTGGAGGCAAGGCCATGGCTGCCCAGAACGGCAAAGACCTGCTTATTAAGCTCGACCTCACTGGGGCCGGGTCATTTCAAACGATTGCGGGGCTGAGGGCCACGCGCATAGCATTCAACGCCGAGACGGTGGATGTGACATCGATGGCCAGCCAAAGCGGCTGGCGCGAAATACTGGGGGGTGCTGGCGTCAAATCGGCGTCGATCTCGGGGGCGGGTGTTTTTCGCGACGACGCGACCGACGAGCGTGCCCGGCAGATCTTTTTCGACAGCGAGACGCCGGACTTTCAGGTGGTCATTCCGGATTTCGGGATTATCGAGGGGGCGTTCCAGATCTCGTCCATCGAATACGCCGGGTCGCACGATGGCGAGGCGACCTATGAGATGGCGCTGCAGTCGGCGGGTGCCCTGACATTCACGGCGATCTGACCATGGTGAACGGGTATCGAGGCGAGGTCGCGATTGTCCTAGATGGCCAGCCGCGTGTTATGAGACTGACGCTTGGGGCTTTGGCCGAACTTGAGAACAGGCTGGAGGAAGGGTCGTTCGTTGATCTGGTCGAGCGGTTCGAGACCGGGGCCTTTCGCACCCGCGATGTGCTGGCGCTGATTGTGGCGGGGCTGCGTGGCGGTGGTTGGCAGGGGACGACCGAGGACCTGTTGGCGACCGAGATCGAGGGCGGCCCGATAGAGGCGGCACGTTTGGCCGGACAGCTGTTGGTGCGCGCTTTCGCGGTTGTACCGGGCCATGCCGATGCGGCGCGCGCGGCGCGCGCGTGAGCCTGATCGACTGGCCCGCGCTGATGCGGGCCGGGATCGGGCGTTACCGTCTGCAACCGGACCTCTTTTGGGCGCTGACGCCTGCCGAATTCATGCTGATGCTTGGGATCGATGTCGCCAATGCGCCGTTGACGCGGCATGGGCTGGAAGCGCTGGCTGCGGCCTTTCCCGACGAACGGAGTGACTGACAATGACCGATGCGGATGGGATCGACGCGCTCGATCTGAAGATCGAGGCGATGGAAGAAACGCTGGGCGGGGCGGGGCAGATTGTTGATGCGTTCAATGGCGAGCTGAAGGCGATGCGATCGACGCTGATGTCCACGGGCCGTGAGGTGACAATCTTGTCGCGCGGGATCGACCGGGGATTGAAGCGGGCGCTGGAAGGGCTGGCGTTTGACGGGGAAAGCCTGTCGCAGGTGCTGCGGGGGCTGGCCGGGTCGATGGCGCGGGCGGCCTATGACGCTGCGGTGTCGCCGGTGACTAAGCAGGTTGGCGGCATTTTGGCGGGCGGTATTGAGGGGTTTATCCAGGGCGCGCTGCCATTTGCGCGCGGCGGGAGTTTTTCGCAGGGCCGCGTGGTGCCTTTTGCAAATGGTGGGATCGTCAGAGGCTCTACAACTTTTGGCATGCGCGGCGGCTTGGGGCTGATGGGCGAGGCCGGACCGGAAGCGATATTGCCGCTGGCGCGCGGCGCGGATGGTCGGCTTGGGGTCAAATCCGATGGCGGTACTGCGCGGCCAGTCAATGTCGTGATCAACATTTCCACGCCCGATGTCGAGGGGTTCCGGCGGTCGCAAAGTCAGATCGCGGCACAGGTTTCGCGGGTTTTGGGCCGCGCCGGGCGCAATCGTTAGGGGAGAGGCGCGATGAGTTTCCACGAGATCAGATTTCCGGCCTCGTTGAGTTTTGGTTCGGTTGGCGGGCCGGAACGGCGGACCGAGATTGTGACGCTGGCCAATGGCTTTGAGGAGCGCAACACGCCGTGGAAGCATTCGCGCCGGCGCTATGACGCCGGGTTGGGGATGCGGTCGCTCGATGACATCGAGATGCTGATCGAGTTTTTCGAGGCGCGGCAGGGGCAGCTTTTCGGGTTTCGCTGGAAGGACTGGGCGGATTACAAATCGTGCCGGTCGTCGGCGGCACCGGGGCCTGAGGATCAGGTGATCGGGACCGGTGACGGGGCGACGTCGGTTTTCGCGCTGAACAAAAGCTATCGCTCGGGCGCCGAGACGTACCTGCGCCCGGTTGCCAAGCCGGTAAGCGGAACGGTGAAGGTTGCGGTGGCGGGCGATCCGCAGTCGGAGACCATTCATTTTTCTCTGGACGCAACTAAGGGCGAGATCGCGTTTACCGATCCGCCGGGGCAGGGTGCCCTGATCACGGCTGGCTACGAGTTTGACGTTCCGGTGCGGTTTGACACCAACCGCATTCAGGTCTCGGTCGCCAGCTTTCAGGCCGGTGATGTGCCGTCGATACCGGTTCTTGAGGTGCGGGTCTGATGGGGTTCAATGCCAATCTGAAAGTGCATTTGGAAAGGGGCAACACAAATGTTTCGCGCGCTTGGGAGATTGTGCGGCGCGATGGTGTGCGGCTGGGATTTACCGATCACGACCGGGACCTTGCCTTTGACGGGCTGACGTTCAAGGCGCAGAGCGGGTTGACGGCCCAGGCTTTGGCGCAATCGACTGGGCTTTCGGTCGATAATGGCGAAGCGCTCGGCGCGTTGAGCGACGGGGCAATATCCGAGGCGGACATCCGGGCAGGCCGGTATGACGGTGCGGCGGTCAAGGCCTGGCTGGTCAATTGGGCCGTGCCCGATGACCGGACGCTGATATTCCAGGGGACGGTCGGAGAGATCACTCAGGCGGGTGCCGAGTTTCGGGCCGAGTTGCGCGGGTTGACCGAAGCGTTGAATGTGCCGGGGGGGCGGGTTTTTCAAAAGCCTTGCGCTGCGGTTCTGGGGGACGTTGCCTGTGGTTTTGATCTGACCGATCCGGGATTTTTTTCCGACGCGCCGGTCCTGGAGGTTAGGGACAATCGCAGTTTTTCCTTTGCGATCATGCCGCAATTTGCCGGGGCGTGGTTCGAGCGCGGGCGGTTTGAAGTTTTGGACGGCGCGGCCAAGGGGTTGGTCGGGCTGATCAAATCTGACGCGACATCGGTGAGCGCGCGCAAAGTCGAGCTTTGGGAGGCGATCCGAGCGGATGTGGCGCAAGGCGACAGGGTTCGACTGCAGGCTGGATGCGACAAGCGGGACGAGACCTGCAAGATCAAGTTCTCCAATTTCCTAAATTTCAGGGGCTTTCCACATATCCCTGGCGAAGACTGGCTGATGGCCTACCCGCGCCGGGGCAACGACAATGATGGCGGGAGCCTGATGCAATGAGCGCGGTCGCAGAGGCGATGGTTGTAGAGGCGCGCGCCCGGATCGGAACACCGTACCGGCATCAGACCTCGTCCAAGGGCTATGGCGCAGATTGCCTGGGACTGTTGCGCGGCGTCTGGCGCGCGATTTACGGGGCCGAGCCCGAGATCATTCCGGCCTATACGCCGGACTGGTCCGAGGCGCGCGGTGAAGAGTTGTTGTGGCGGGCGGCGGTTCGGCATCTTGAGCCGCAGGATGTTAGCCAAGCGGGTGCCGGTCAGGTGCTGCTGTTTCGAATGCGCGACGGATCGGTGGCCAAACACCTTGGGCTGAGCGCGGCAATTGGCGCGCGGCCAACATTCATTCACGCATATTCGGGTCACGGGGTTCTTGAAAGCGCGCTGACGGCCCCCTGGGCGCGCCGTATCGTGGCGCGGTTTGCTTTTCCTGAAAGGACCTGAGACATGGCGACGATTGTTCTTTCAGCGCTCGGCACCGCCGTGGGGTCGAGCGTTGGCGGGTCGGTTCTTGGCCTGTCAAGCGCCGTATTGGGCCGGGCGGCCGGAGCCACGCTGGGGCGGATGATAGACGAGCGGCTGCTCGGGGGGTCGGCCCCGGTCGAGCACGGGCGCGTTGAACGGTTCCGGGTGTCGTCGGCCAGCGAGGGGGTACCGCTGAGCGAGGTTTACGGGCGGGCGCGGATCGCCGGACAGGTGATTTGGGCCAGCCGGTTTCTGGAGTTGTCCGATACATCGTCGTCGGGCGGTAAAGGCGGTGGCGGGACCCGCGTCACCGAATTCAGCTATTCGGTCAGTCTGGCGCTGTCGCTTTTCAATGGTGAGATCACGCGGGTTGGCCGAATTTGGGCGGATGGGCGCGAGATTGCCAAAAAAGACATCAATATCAGGATTTATTCCGGGTCAGAGGACCAGCTTCCCGAACCGAAGATCGAGGCGGTCGAAGGCGCGGGCAATGCGCCCAGCTATCGCGGCGTGGCTTATGTTGTGATCGAGGACCTGGCATTGGGCCAGTTCGGCAACCGGGTGCCGCAGCTGAGCTTTGAGGTGGTACGACCGGCGCGGCCGGTGGCGGTTGATGCGCCGAAGGACATTGCCGACGCGATCCAGGGCGTCGCGCTGGTGCCCGGGACCGGCGAATACGCGCTGGCCACGACGCCGGTGCATTTCGATCTGGGACTGGGGGCGGTTCGCACCGCGAATGTGAATTCGCCCTCGGGCAAAAGCGACTTTGAAACCTCGATCAAAGCGCTTGGCGAAGAAATGCCGGTTGCTCGGGCGGCGTCGCTGGTGGTGTCGTGGTTTGGCGATGATCTGCGGGCGTCGGCGTGTGAGCTGAAGCCCAAAGTCGAGCAAACCGCGAATGACGGGGTGGAAATGCCCTGGGTGGTGAGCGGGGTTGCGCGGGGTGCGGCTGAGGTGTTGCCGCAGATCGATGGACGGCCCGTATACGGTGGCACGCCGGCGGATGCGCCGGTCGTTGAAGCCATCCAGCACATGAAGACCGCCGGGCACCACGTTATGTTCTATCCGTTTATTTTGATGGAGCAAATGGTCGGCAACGGATTGCCCGACCCTTGGACTGGCGGATTGGGGCAACCGGAGTTTCCCTGGCGCGGACGCATCACCACGTCGCTGGCACCGGGTCAGGCCGGGTCGCCCGATCAGACCGCCGCAGCCGCCTCGGAGGTCGATCAGTTTTTTGGAACGTGTGTGGTCTCGGACTTCTCGATAAACGGGACTGTCGTGACTTACACCGGTCCGGCTGAGTGGTCGTATCGGCGGTTTATCCTGCATTACGCCCATCTGTGCGCGGCGGCGGGCGGTGTTGACGCCTTTTGCATCGGGTCCGAGATGCGCGGTCTGACGCAGATCAGGGATAGTGCGACCAGTTTTCCCACGGTAGCCAAGCTGATCGCGCTGGCGGCGGATGTGCGTAGCGTTTTGGGGGCCAGCACCAAGATATCGTATGCTGCCGACTGGTCGGAATATTTCGGATACCACCCGCAGGATGGGTCGGGGGACGTGCTGTTTCACCTCGACCCGCTGTGGGCCGATGCCAACGTCGATTTTGTCGGCATCGACAATTATTCTGCGCTGAGCGACTGGCGCGATGGCGACGACCACGCCGACGCGGGCTGGGGGTCGATCTATGACCTGGGCTACTTGCAGAGCAACATCCTCGGCGGCAAGGATTACGATTGGTACTTCGGATCGCCCGAGGAAGAAGCCGCGCAGATCCGCGCGCCGATTGTTGATGGTGCGCATGGCGAGGATTGGGTTTTTCGCGCCAAGGACCTGCCCGGATGGTGGGGGAACCAGCATTTCGACCGTCCGGGTGGAGTCAAGGACATCAATACGACGCAGTGGGTGCCCGGGTCAAAGCCGATCTGGTTCACCGAGTTTGGCTGTGCGGCGGTTGATAAGTGTAGTGGTTCAGACTTGATCTGACAGTTACGCGTTTTTCAGGCGGCATTTGTCAGGTCACATTCAGTTCACGAACTTTTCCTTCCAAATCTTCTTGCCCTCGATCATGGTCTCAATTGGGGTGCGACCGCAACACATTTTGCCCTGATGAGTTCGTTCGGTGTTGTAGAAGTCGATCCATTGATCCAGATCGGCCTGCAAGGCTTCGACAGTTTCGTAGAGCTTCTTGCGGAATGTGATCTGATAAAACTCCTGCAGGATTGTTTTGTGGAAGCGTTCGCAAATCCCGTTGGTTTGGGGCGATTTAACCTTGGTCTTGGTGTGGTCAATGTCGTTGATTGCCAGGAAGAGCTGGTAGTCGTGTTTGTCGACCCGGCCGCAGTATTCGGTTCCGCGGTCGGTCAGAATGCGCAGCACCGGAAGGTCGTGTTCCTCATGGAAAGGCAGCACCCGATCGTTGAGCAGATCAGCCGCAGTTATCGGCGTTTTGGTGGTGTAGAGCTTGGCATGTGCCACCTTGCAATAGGTGTCCACATAGGTCTGCTGATAGACCCGCCCGACACCCTTGAGAGTGCCAACATAGAACGTGTCCTGAGAGCCCAGATAGCCAGGGTGCGCGGTCTCAATCTCGCCACAGGCTTCATCGTCCAGCTTCTTCTTCTCAAGGGCCTGAACCTGAGCTTCGGTAAGAATGCCACCTTCCTCTGCCACCTTGGCTTCCAGCGCCTTCAGGCGGGTTTTGAAGTTCGCCAGATCATGCCGCAACCAGATGGATCGCACGCCGGAGGGCGAGACGAAGACCCCCAGCTTGCGCAGCTCATTGGAGGTGCGGGCCTGACCGTAGGCCGGGAAGTCCGTGGCCGATTTTATGACCGCCTGTTCGGTCGCCTCGTCCACCCGGTTGGCCAGATTGGGCTTGCGCCGGGTGCGTTCAAAAAGAGCTTCAACGCCGCCATCATCGACGGCTGATTTATAGCGATAGAATGTATCCCGCGACATGCCCATGACCTGACAGGCTTTGGACACATTACCCAATTCGTCGGCCAGGTTCAGCAAGCCGACTTTGTGTTTGATGATCTTGTCTGTAGTATTCAACATCGTGGTTTCCTCGTTTTGTGGTTTGGTTTGCACCACCATCAAAACGGATAACCGCAGTCTCTTTCAAGAGATGCACCGCCCCCAATTCAATCTAAAAGATTGGGGGCGGTGTCAGATCAAATCGGAACTAATACAGATAAGGGGACCATCGAGCCCAACAGGTTTCTCGACCCGAAGTCGTCGGAAAGCAGTCTGCCAAAGTTTTCGACCGGGCGGCGGGACGATCTGATTCAGGCTGAATACCTGCGCGCTGTGACCTCGTTCTGGGGTGACGGCACCAATAACCCCACATCGACGATCTATGGCGGGCCAATGATTGATATGTCCAAGGCGCATGTCTGGGCCAGGGACACGCGACCTTTTCCGCGGTTTCCCAATGATACGGCGCTGTGGAGCGACGGCGAGAACTACGCGAGCGGGCATTGGATTTCGGGCCGGATCGGGGCGCAGTCGCTGGCGGGTGTGGTCGCCCATGTTTGCGAGGATGCGGGTGTTGCCGATTTCGATGTGAGCCGGCTTTATGGCACTGTGCGGGGCTACGCCGTTACCCAGGGCGGGACCGCACGGGCGGTGCTGCAACCGCTGATGCTGGCTTACGCATTTGATGCGATCGAGCGCGACGGAAGCCTGATTTTCCGAAGCCGGACCGGGATTTTGGACAAGGCTCTTGACCCTGATACTCTGGCCATCAGTGCCGAACAGAAGGGCGATGTTGAGCGCGTAAGGGCGCCCGAGGCAGAGGTGGCCGGGCGCATTCGGCTGAACTTTACCGAAGCCGAGGGCGACTTTTCGGTACGCGCGGCCGAGGTGATTTTCCCGGACGAGAGTGCGACCGCCGTCGATCAATCCGAATTGCCGCTGGTGCTGACAAAGTCCGAGGCGCGGGGGATCATCGAGCGCTGGCTGGCCGAATCGCGTGTGGCGCGGGACGGGTTGCGGATATCGCTGCCGCCATCTCTGGGCGATCTGGGGGCGGGGGATGTTGTCTCGCTGCCGGACGGCGGCGGCACGGCGCGGTACAGAATTGACCGCACCGAGACCGCCGGGTTGACCCAGGTAGAAGCGGTGCGAGTTGAGCGCAGCGTTTTTGTGCCGTCGGTTGAGACGGAGGACCCAGTGTTTGTAGCGCCGCATGTTCCGGCGTTGCCGGTATTTGCACAGTTCCTCGATCTGCCGTTGCTGAAGGGCGACGAAGTTGAGCACGCGCCGCACATCGCGGTCTCCGCCACACCCTGGCCGGGTTCGGCAGCGGTGTTTTCTTCGGCGTCGGGCGATGGTTTTTCCCTCAATACGCTCGTCGAAAGCCACGCAATTGTCGGGACGACCTTAAACGCGCTGCCGGTCGCGGCACCGGATATTGTTGACCGGGGGGCGGCGTTGCAGGTCCAGATCGAAGGCGGTGACCTGGCCTCTACCGCGCTCGCGGACGTACTGAACGGGGCCGGTTTGGCGGCAATCGGCGATGGCACCGTGGGCAATTGGGAAGTGTTTCAATTCACCAATGCGGTGCTGGTCGGGTCCCAGACATGGGAGCTGTCGAACCGCCTGCGCGGGCAGGCCGGGACCGACGGTGTAATACCGGCATCATGGCCGCCTGGAAGTTTTGTGGTCATTCTGGGCGGGGCCGTGGGACAGATCGACCTTCCCGCTTCGGCGCGCGGCCTTGAGCGGACTTATCGGATCGGGCCAGGCAACCGGGGCTATGACGATGCCTCGTACACCCAAAGCGTCGAGGCCTTTGATGGGATCGGGCTGAGGCCCTATGCGCCAGCGCATCTGAAGGCCGCGGCGCAAGGGTCCGGAGATGTGGCGGTCACCTGGGTGCGGCGCACGCGCATCGACGGCGATAACTGGCAGTCGGTCGAGGTTCCGCTTGGTGAGACCTCAGAGAGCTATCTTCTGCGGGTCATTCAGAACAGCTCGGTCTTGCGCGAAGAAACGCTGAGCGGGTCGCAATGGACCAATTCGGTCAGCGATCAGACAACCGATGGCGCGGCAGCGCCTTATGACATCGAGGTCGCCCAGCAATCGGATGCCTAGGGACCGGGGCTTTTCAGAAGGATCACATTCAATGGCTAACACCGCGAACTTTGGCCTGCCGCTTCTGGCAGCGGCGCAGGCGCAGAAACATATCACCGTCAACGAGGCGCTGGTTCGCCTGGACGGGCTGGCGCAGCTGCGGCTTTTGAGCCGCTCGGTCACGGTGCCACCGGCGGCGATTGACGGCGATACGTTTGCGGTTCCGACCGGGGCGCAGAGCGCGTGGATCGGGCACGAGGGCGAGCTTGCCATTTTTTCGAACGGCGGGTGGGTTTACGTCGCGCCGCTGTCCGGGTGGCGCGCCTGGATTGCCGACGAGGCGAGCCCGCCCATGCACGATGGCAGCGACTGGGTGACTGGTGCAGTCGCGGCGTCACAATCCGGGGCTGTTTCGCGCTTTGAAGCGATCGAGATTTCCCATTCGGTTTCTGCGGGATCGAGTTCGACAACAGCGGCCTTCATCCCTGCCAATTGTCTTGTTTTCGGCGTGACCGGTCGAGTCACCACGACTATATCGGGGGCGGCTGCGTCGTGGGAGCTGGGTGTCTCTGGATCAACCGACCGTTACGGGTCGGGTCTTGGGCTTGCTGCCGGGTCCTATGCGGACGGTCTGACAAGCAGCCCGCTGGCCTATTACGCCGCAACGCCGCTTGAGCTCACGCCATCCGGCGGTAACTTTGGCGGTGCTGGGGATGTCACGCTGGTGGCGCATGTGTTTCGGATGACACTGCCCGGTTAATACGCCTTTATCCCTTAGCGCAGCTCATGCACAGCGCCACCGCCGGATTGAGGTCGAGGCGGGCAGGCGCAATATCGTCGCCGCAGTCGGCGCAGAAGCCGAATTCGCCATCTTCGATCCGGCCAAGTGCCGCCCGAATGTGCGCCTTTTCAGCGCTGCGGCGCGCGGCTGTTGCGCGCGCCATCGCCTGTTGCTGGATCGCGTCCATGCGGCTGAGGCGACCGACCGATGTTTGGTCAAGTTCAACTGTGCGCTGACCGTCAATGCCGAGGTCATCCTGATGCGCAAGATCTTGCAGCGCGGCGCGTAGAGCTTTGGCATATTTGCGCAACTGCGATCCATTCATTTTGCTGATGTTCCCCATCAAGGGTTTCAACTTGGTCACGGGTCCCTATCTGATGTACTCAAGTTCAGAAGTATAGGAGAAGTGATTTGGCACAGACCAAGCCAATAGTGGCCAGTCTTGACCCGGTTTGGGAGCGCATTCGCCGTGAAGCCGGTGAGGCCGTGGCGAGCGAGCCCTTGCTGGGCGGCCTTGTTCATTCGAGCCTCTTGCACCACGCGACGTTGGAAAGGGCATTGAGCTATCGGTTCTCGCTCAAGCTGGAATCGGGCGAGATGTCCGAACAAATTCTGCGCGAGATCGGCGATGAGGCCTATGCCGCCGATCCGGCCCTGTCAGAAGCGGCGCGGGCCGATCTGGTGGCGGTTCTGGACCGTGATCCGGCCTGCCACCGTCTGATCCAGCCGATCCTGTTTTTCAAGGGCTTCCAGGCCATTCAGGCCTACCGGATCGGTAATTGGCTGTGGCGGCAAGGCCGCAAGGATATGGCCTATTTCATCCAGATGCGCGTCAGCGAGGTTTTTGGCATCGACATCCATCCGGCGGCAAAGATCGGACAGGGTATCATGATCGACCACGCCCATTCGATCGTGATCGGCGAGACGGCGGTGGTCGGCAACAACGTCTCGATGCTGCATTCGGTGACCCTGGGCGGCACCGGCAAGGAAGAAGAAGACCGCCACCCGAAGATTGGCGACGGTGTTCTGATCGGCGCGGGCGCCAAGGTTCTGGGCAATATTCGTGTTGGTAACTGCAGCCGGATTGCCGCCGGATCGGTGGTGTTACAGGAAATTCCCCCGAAAAAGACCGTGGCCGGCGTTCCGGCGCGCGTGGTCGGCGAGGCGGGGTGCAGCCAGCCCAGTCAGACCATGGACCAGATATTAGCGTCCTCGGACCAATTGTAAGATTTTGCCACTTTGCTATCATGATCCCGTCGTCCGGTTCCGGGCGGCGGGATTTTTCATTTCGGGGGAAGCAATGGGCATTCGTCAAACCAATGGGCGCGGTCGGCTTTTTGAATCAGTTCTGGAAACCGTGGGCGACACGCCCGCTATTCGCATCAATCGCATCGCGCCGGACCATGTGACGATTTACGTCAAGGTCGAGGCTTTCAATCCGGCGGCGTCGGTCAAGGATCGTCTGGCGGTCGGTATTATCGAAGCGGCCGAACAATCGGGTGAACTGCAGCCCGGCCAGACCGTGGTCGAGGCCACGTCGGGCAACACCGGTATTGGGCTTGCCATGGTCTGCGCGGCCAAAGGCTATCCGCTGGTGGTGACAATGGCCGACAGTTTTTCGGTCGAACGGCGGCTTTTGATGCGGATTTTTGGCGCGCAAGTGGTGCTGACGCCGCGCGCCGAGAAGGGCTTTGGCATGTACCAGAAGGCCAAGGAACTGGCCGAAGCGAACGGGTGGTTTCTGGCACGGCAGTTCGAGAACGACGCCAACGCGAACATTCATGAAAGCACGACGGCGCGCGAGATTATCGCCGATTTCGATGGTCAGCGGCTGGATTATTTCGTCTCGGGCTATGGCACCGGCGGGACACTGACGGGCGTCAACCGGGTGCTGCGCAAGGAACGGCCTAAGACCAAGATCATCATTTCCGAGCCTGCCAACGCGGCACTGATCGCGTCGGGTCAGGCGCAGGGGCGCACCGATGATCGCGGGCCCGCCCACAGCCATCCGGCGTTCGAGCCGCATCCGATCCAGGGCTGGACGCCGGATTTCATTCCTTACGTTTTTCAGGAGTTTCTGGACGCCGACGGCTATGATGCGCTGATCCCGATACCCGGACCTGAGGGCGTCCAATGGGCCAAACGGCTGGCGGCGGAAGAGGGGATTTTCGTGGGCATCTCAAGCGGGGCGACCTTTGGCGCAGCGATCAAAGCGGCAGAGAGCGCGCCGGAAGGGTCGGTCATGCTGGTCATGCTGCCCGATACCGGCGAGCGCTATCTGTCGACGCCGCTTTTCGAGGGCATCGAAGAGGTCATGACCGAGGACGAGATCGCGCTGATGCGCTCGACGCCGGGGTATCACTTCGAAGGCTGAGGGTTGGCGCCGCGCGGCGCGCGTCGCGGCAGGCGGGGGCGCTGCCCCCGCACACCCGGAGTATTGTCGGAAAGATGATAGGCGACGGTCTCAGGCCAGCATGGCGATCGGGTTTTCCAGATTTTCCTTGATGGCGTCGAGAAGCTGCGCGCCGAGCGCGCCGTCGATGACCCGGTGATCGACCGAGAGCGTCACGGACATCACGGTGGCGACCCCGAGCGCGCCGTCGGCATCGACGACCGGTTTCTTGACCCCCGCGCCGACGGCCAGAATCGCGCCGTGGGGCGGGTTGATGACGGCGTCGAAATTGTCGATGCCGAACATGCCGAGGTTCGAGATGGCAAAGCTGCCGCCCTGGTATTCGTGGGGCGCGAGCTTGCGGTCGCGGGCGCGGGCGGCGAGGTCTTTCATTTCCGAAGAAAGTGCGGACAGCGATTTTTTGTCGGCGTCCTGCAGGACCGGGGTGAACAGGCCGCCCTCGACAGCCACAGCGACGGCCACGTCCGACGGCGTCAACTGAAGAATGCGGTCACCGGCCCAGACCGCGTTGGCGGCGGGCACCGTTTGCAGGGCCAGGGCGCAGGCCTTGATGACGAAATCGTTGACGCTGAGTTTAACCCCACGCGCGGCCAGCTGGGCGTTGATTTCGCCGCGGAATTTCAACAGCGCATCGAGCCGGATATCGCGGCGCAGGTAGAAATGCGGGATCGTCTGATTGGCCTCGGTCAGGCGGGCGGCGATGATCCTGCGCATGCCATCGAGGGGAACCTCGGTGACCTCGCGGCCCTCGTACAAGCGCGCCACGGCATCGGCCGATGGCCCGGTTGCGGGCGTGGGCGTGTGCGCGGCCGGATCGGGCGACGGTCTGGCCGCTTTGGCGGTTGCGCCTTCGACATCGGCCTTGACGATCCGGCCTTTCGGGCCCGAGCCCGTGATGAGGGTCAGATCGAGACCCTTGTCGGCGGCGATCCGGCGGGCCAATGGGGTGGCAAAGAGGCGGGTGCCGTCGGCTGTGGCCGGCGCGGCGGGGGCAGGTGCGGTTGCGACCGGTTGAGGCCCCGGCGCGGGGGCCGCGGGTGCGACCTCGGCTGACGCCTGCAGATCGGCCTTGACAGGGGTGGCGGCGATGTCGTCGACGCTTTCGCCGTCGTCGAGGATCACCGCGATGGGGGTGTTGACCTTGACCGCCACGGTGCCCTCGGCGACCAGAATCCTGCCAACCACGCCTTCATCGACCGCTTCAAATTCCATTGTCGCCTTGTCGGTTTCGATCTCGGCCAACAGGTCGCCCGAAACAACAGTATCGCCTTCCTTGACCAGCCATTTGGCGAGCGTGCCTTCCTCCATGGTCGGACTGAGCGCGGGCATGAGAATTTCGGTTGGCATGTCAGTGTTCCTTAACGAGCGTAATCTGGTCGAAGGGGGCCTTGGGGCGTTTGCCTCCGCGCGCCAGCTGGGCAATGGCGGTCTCGATCCTGTCCTTGTGGTCCCTGTCCTTGTGGTCGGCGATCCAGGCATAGGCGGTCTGATGGCTGGGCCGGGCGGCGGCATAGCGCGCGTCGCCTGCCAGCCGTTCGGGCACCAGCGCGGTCACTGGGCGCCCATCCACGTCGTGAACGACGCGGTAGCATTCGGTGGCAATGTCGCGGCCTTTGATGTCCATGCTCTGATCTCAGCGATATGTCACGGCCTTAACCGCCGCGATCACATCGTCGGTGGTCACGAGGGCAAGTTTTTCAAGGTTTGCGGCATAGGGCATGGGCACGTCCTTGCCGGTGCAATTGATCACCGGCGCGTCGAGGTAATCAAAGGCGTTTTGCATGATGTAAGCGCCAAGGTGGTTGCCGATGGACCCTACGGGGAAGCCTTCTTCGACAGTCACGCAGCGGTTGGTTTTCATCACAGACTGAAGGACAGTGCCATAGTCCATGGGCCTGAGCGTGCGCAGGTCGATGACCTCGGCGCTGATGCCGTCTGCTGCCAGTTTTTCGGCGGCTTCGAGCGCGTATTTCATGCCGATGCCGAAGCTGACGATGGTCACGTCTGACCCCGTCCGCCAGATCCGGGCCTTGCCGAAGGGGATGGTGAAATCATCCAGCACCGGCACGTCGAAAGCCTGGCCATAGAGAATTTCATTTTCCAGGAAGATCACCGGGTTGGGGTCGCGGATGGCGCTTTTCAACAGGCCCTTGGCGTCGGCGGCCGAATAGGGCATCGCCACTTTCAGCCCCGGGATCGCCGAATACCAGGCCGAATAATCCTGGCTGTGCTGGGCGCCGACGCGGGCCGCCGCCCCGTTGGTGCCGCGAAACACCATCGGTGCGCCCATCTGGCCGCCCGACATGTAAAGCGTTTTGGCCGCCGAATTGATGATCTGATCGATGGCCTGCATGGCGAAGTTGAAGGTCATGAACTCGACGATTGGCCGCAGCCCGGCGTAAGCCGCCCCGGTGGCGATGCCGGTAAACCCGTGTTCGGTGATCGGCGTGTCGATCACCCGTGCGGGGCCGAATTCGTCGAGCATGCCCTGGCTGACCTTGTAGGCCCCCTGATATTCGCCGACCTCTTCACCCATCAGATAAACGCTTTCGTCGCGGCGCATTTCTTCGGACATGGCGTCGCGCAGCGCCTCGCGCACGGTCTGGGTTTTCATCTCGGTGCCTTCGGGCACATCGGGCGAGGTGTCGACCGGCGCGGCAGCGACAGGTTGCGGTGCCGGGGCTGCGATAGAATTGGCGTCTTCGCCGTCTTCAATCATCACCGCAATTGGGGTGTTCACCTTAACGCCCTCGGTGCCCTCTGCAATCAAAATCCTGCCCATGATACCTTCGTCGACGGCTTCAAACTCCATCGTCGCCTTGTCGGTCTCGATCTCGGCCAGAATATCGCCGGACGCGACGGCATCGCCTTCCTTGACCAGCCATTTGGCCAGCGTGCCTTCCTCCATCGTCGGCGAAAGCGCGGGCATGAGTATTTCGGTTGCCATGTCAGCTATCTCCCTGAACAGGTGCAATCATCCCCACAATGTTGCCTTCTCCGTCCTCGACATAAGCGCAGCGGCCGATGCCGGGATAGTCTGTGGGAGGCAGCGCCTCGGCACCGCCATTGGCGAGTGCCCACGAATAACGGGCGTCGCAATCGTCCACTTCAAAGGTCATCGTTCCGTCTCGGACCGGCGTGCCGGGTGCATGCGCGTCGCCTATCCGGCGCATGAGGCCAGCAGTAACGCCTTTGGTCATTCCAATATCAGACCCTTCGTTCAGGTGGTATTCCATGTCCTCGGCACCGGGCATGGCCGAGAACGACCATCCAAAAAGGCCACTGTAGAATGCTTTGGCACGGTCAACATTGCTAGCGTGGATTTCAAAATGCGGCATTAGTTCGCCTCCGCATAGACGTCGGTCCAAAGCTCTTCCAGCGGCGGCTCGGGGCTTTCCTTGGCAAACTCCGCCGCCACGTTGACAGTCGCCTTGATGTTTTTGTCGATGGCCTTGAGGTCATCTTCGCTGGCGTGTTTGCCGGTCAGAAGCAGGCTGCGCACATGTTCGATGGCGTCGCGTTCTTCGCGCACTTTCTGGACCTCCTCGCGGGTCCGGTATTTGGCCGGGTCCGACATGGAATGGCCGCGATAGCGGTAGGTCTTGACTTCGAGAATATAGGGGCCCTTGCCGGCGCGGCAGTGTTTGGTGGCGCGCATGCCAGCCCCTTTGACGGCCAGCACATCCATGCCGTCGACCGCTTCGCCCGGGATGCCAAAGGCCGCGCCGCGGGTGTAGATGTCAGGCGACGAGGTTGACCGTTTCTGGGCTGTACCCATGGCGTAGTGGTTGTTTTCGATGACAAAAACGCAAGGCAGCGCCCACAGCGCGGCCATGTTGAAGGTCTCGTAGACCTGGCCCTGGTTGGCCGAGCCGTCGCCGAAATAGGTGAAGGAAACGTTGTCGTTGCCCCGGTATTTATTGGCGAACGCCAGGCCTGCGCCAAGCGGCACCTGCGCACCGACGATGCCGTGGCCGCCATAAAATTCCTTTTCCTTGGAAAACATATGCATGCTTCCACCCTTGCCCTTTGAATAGCCCCCCATGCGCCCGGTCAGCTCGGCCATCACCCCTTTGGGGTCCATCCCGCAAGCGAGCATATGGCCATGGTCGCGGTAAGATGTGATGCGCTGATCGCCCTCGATCGCCGTGGCCTCAAGCCCGACCACCACCGCCTCTTGCCCAATGTAAAGATGGCAGAATCCGCCGATCAGTCCCATCCCGTATAGCTGACCGGCCTTTTCCTCGAATCGCCGGATCAACAGCATTTCCTTGTAATATCCCAGCAGTTCGTCAGCCGGGACATTGGGCTTTGCCGATGTTTTACTGGGCTTTTTCTTTGTCGCCATGGATCGCGCGCCTCCCGGAATTTAGATAGTTTAACGTTGAACTATTCATACAGGACCCAGGGCGGCGAGGCGAGAGAAAAACGTGTGAGCCCTGCGCGCCAGGCCGAGCCTCTAATTGATGATGATCTCGTCAGGCCGGATCAGCCCCAGGATGTCGCGCGCTTGGCTGTCGAGAAGATCGAGGTCGAGGTAATCGTCGGACAGGCGCCGGGTCTTGTTTTCCATCTCCGCGACATCGGTCTCGAGCGCATCGAGCTCGGCCTCGAGGCCGCGCGCCTCGGCGGCGATCTGGATGCGCTGGAAGAGGCCGAAATCGCCCTGGACCGCAGCAAAGGTGAAATAGAGCGCCAGCGCGAAGCTGACCGCGAAGAAAAGGAACGCGCCGATGGATATTGTGCGTCGTCTCACAGCCGATGCCGTCGCTTTGCCTGCCTCATGCGCGCCCCTTGCGGGGCTTGGCACCGAGGTTGGCATATCGCGCCGCAGAAGTGAATCCCCTTTGTAGTGGCTGGTGTTGTGACTGGCCGGACCGGGGCCGGGTGGCCTATGATGCGCCGCAGAGGTGTTCGATGCCGCAGCTTCCGCCGCAAAACCGTTTGCCCACGCACCAGGTGACCAACCAGCCCGATATGGATCGCGCGCGCGACCTGTGGGCCGGGGATGCAGCGCTGCGTCATTGGCTGGGGGTTGCGAATGCGGATCAGGGCGCGGTGGCGGCCTATGCGGCGCGGCTGAGCACGCCCGAGCTGCGCCAAGCCGGGCGCGCCGCCAACCGGCATGCGCCCGAACTTCACTCCTTTGACCAGGGCGGCCGGCGGCTGGATGAGGTTCATTTTCACCCCGCCTATCACACCCAGATGGCGGCGGGCGTGGCCGCTGGCTATGCCGCGCTGCCCTGGGAAGGGGGCGCAGGCGGGCACGCCAGCCACGCGGCCATGGTCTATCTCTTAAGCCAGATCGACCCCGGCGTGTGTTGTCCCCTCACAATGACCTATGCCGGTATCGCGGCGCTGCGGTCGCACGGGGGTGTCGCCACAGATTGGGTGGCCAAGCTGAAAAGCCGCACCTACGACCCTGCCGTCGCGCCGCTCAGCGCCAAGGCGGGGTCGACGCTGGGTATGGCGATGACCGAAAAACAGGGCGGCTCGGATGTGCGCGCCAATACGACCCGGGCCGAAGCCGACGGCGACGAATGGCGGCTCAGCGGGCACAAGTGGTTCGCCTCGGCCCCGATGTCGGACGGGTTTCTGACGCTGGCTCAGGGGCCGGGGGGGCTGACCTGTTATCTGGTGCCGCGCTGGCTGCCGGATGGCACCCGCAACGGCGTTCACCTGATGCGGCTGAAAGACAAGCTGGGCAACCGGTCGAACGCCACGGCCGAGATCGAATATCACCGCGCATTCGCCCATCAGATCGGTGCGGCGGGCGCGGGCCTGCGCAATATCATCGCCATGGTCCATCACACCCGATTGGATACCGCCATGGCCCCGGCCGGGCTGATGCGCGCGGCTTTGGCGCAAGCAGTCATATGGTGCGAAGGGCGCAGCGCCTTCCAGCGCCGCCTGATCGACCAGCCGCTGATGCGCGCCGTGCTGGCCGATCTGGCGCTCGATGCCGAGGGCGCGCTGGCGCTGGGGCTTTGGGTGGCGCGGGCCTTTGACGAAGATGCGCCACTGGCGCGTGTCGGCGTGGCGCTGGCCAAATATCTGTCGAACAAACTCGCGCCCGGCGTGATCTACGAGGCGATGGAGGCCCTGGGGGGCATGGGCTATGTCGAAGACACGAGCCTGCCTTTGCTCTACCGCGAGGCGCCGCTGAATTCGATCTGGGAAGGCTCGGGCAATGTGATTTGCCTCGACACCCTCAGAACCCTCGAAAAAGACCCCGAGAGCGCTGCGGCCCTACGCAACGAGTTGACCGCAGTAATCGGCCAAAGCACCACCTATGGCGCGGCCCTTGCCGACCATGACGCGCGCTGGCCCGGCCTGGTGCCAGAGGCCGAGGCACGTTGGTTTTCCGAAAGTGCAGCCACGCTTCTGACCGCCAGTGTGCTCTTGCGCCACGGCCCGCCGGAGATTGCAGACGCCTATGCCGCCACGCGGTTGGGCGGCCAAAGGGGGCGCACGGCGGGCGCGATTGATATTGATCCTGGTCCGATCCTGGCGCGGTTGCGGGGCTGACGGACAGCGGGACTGCGCCGCGTTTCACGCATCGCCACGCGGTGGCGGGCCTCCCGCACCCCCCGAAGTATTTCTCAAAGCAAAGAAACAGGGGGCAGTGAAAATCCAGATTCGCGGGTTCTACCCCGCCATCGAGGCGTCGCAGATCGACTGGATGGTGGCATCGAGCAGGGCATCAAAGTCGGCGTCCGACTGGTGGGCTGACAGGCCTTCAGTCAGGGCGCGGCTGAAACTGGCGATCATACCGGCGTTGCGGGCCAGGCGCGCGTTGGCCTCGGCGCGGCTGTAGCCGCCCGACAAAGCCACCACGCGCATGATGCGCGGATCGGTGATCAGGTCGGCGTAAAGATTTGCCTCTTCGGGCAGGGTGAGCTTCAGCATCACCTCCTGCCCCGCGCCCAGCCGGTCGAGCTGATCGGTAATCGCATCCAGCAGGATTGCCTCGGCTTGCGCCTTGTCGGTGATCGAAATGGTCACTTCGGGCTCCAGGATCGGCACCAGACCGTGATCCAGAACCCGCAGGCCGATGTCGAACTGCTGGGCCACATTGGCCGCGATCCCCGGGCGCGAGGCCGCGTCGATGACCGAGCGCATTTTGGTGCCGAATATGCCTGCCGCGGTGGCCCGCGCCAAAAGCCCGTCGAGATCGCCCATTGGTTTCATGCACCGCACCCCGTCGGCTGCGTCCTCCAGCCCCTTGTCGATCTTCAGAAACGGCACCACGCCGCGATCTTCCCAAAGACATGTGGCCGTTGGCTTGCCGCCGATATCGCGGTCCATGGTCATCTCGAACAGAATCGCGCCGACGATGCGCGCGCCGGTGAACCCCGGCGACATCACGAGGCGGGCGCGCATGGCGTGGATCAGGTCGAACATTTCGGCCTCGGACCCATAGTCGCCCTCGCCGACCCCATAAAGCCGCAGCACCTTGGGCGTCGAGCCGCCGCTTTGGTCGAGGGCGGCCACAAAACCGGCGCCGCTGCGCATCTGGTTTGCCTGTTCGCTTTTTAACATCTGTCTGCTCCCTGTCTCGTTAGTGCCGCAGCTGGTCAGCCCTCAAGCGCCGCGACGCCCGGCAATGTCCGGCCTTCCATCCATTCCAGAAAGGCCCCGCCTGCGGTCGAAATATAGGTAAAATCTTTCGCCGCACCTGCCGCATTCAGGGCTGCGACCGTGTCGCCGCCGCCCGCGACAGACACCAACCGCCCGGCGCGGCTGAGCCCCGCCGCATGGCGCGCCGCGGCGCGGGTCGCGGCGTCAAAGGGCTTCACCTCGAAAGCGCCAAGCGGGCCGTTCCAGATCAGCGTCGCACTGGCCTCGAATATCGTGGTGATATCGGCCACGGTTTGCGGCCCGGCATCCAAAATCATCCGGTCGGGCGGGCAGCGCCCCAACTTGACCACTTTGTGCCGGGCCTTGGGCTTGAAGTCACGGGCCACCACCATATCGACCGGTAGCTGCACCCGGCACCCGGCCTCGCCCGCGGCTTTGAGAATGTTCAGCGCCGTCCCGGCGATGTCGCGCTCGGCCAGCGAAGTGCCGATCTCAAAGCCCTGGGCGGCGAGAAACGTATTGGCCATGCCGCCGCCGATGATCAGATGGTCAACCTTGCGCACCAGATTGCCCAACAGTGCGATCTTGGTCGAGATCTTGGCCCCGCCCACCAGCGCGGCCAAAGGCCTTTCGGGCGCACCCAGTGCCGCCAACAGCGCGCTGAGTTCCGCCGCCATCGCCCGTCCGGCGCAAGCCGGCAGAAGCCGGGCCAGCGCCGCGGTCGAGGCATGGGCCCGGTGCGCTGCGGAAAAAGCATCGTTGCAGTAGATGTCGCCCAACCGCGCCAGGGTGGCGGCGAAGGCAGGGTCGTTGGCCTCTTCGCCCGGATCAAAGCGCAGGTTTTCCAGCAGGACCACATCGCCCGGCACCATTGCGGCCACCGCCCCGGCGGGGTTTTCTGCGGCGAATGTCACCGGGCGGCCAAGCGCCGTTTGCAGCGCCGGCAAAACAACCGCCAGCGACATCTCGGGCACGACCCGGTCCCCGGGCCGTCCGAAATGCGCCATCAGCACCGGCAGCCCGCCCGCATCGAGGATTGTCTGCACCGTCGGCACAATCCGGTCGATGCGCGTGGTGTCGGTGACCCGGCCGCCTTCGACCGGCACGTTGATGTCGATGCGCACCAGCACGCGGCTACCGCCAAGCACCATGTCGTCGAGAGTTTTCCAGGCCAAGCCGGGCCTCCTGTGCGGGTGCATGTCTCTGCCCCCTTAATCCCGTCTCCGGGCGGCTCCGTCAACCGTCACCTTTTGGCGCAGAGCCGGGACTTTCCCTTTGGCCCTACACCCCCTATGGTCGCGCGAATTATCAGCTCAGGAGCGCCCAATGGCCGAGATCAAGGACCCAGAAAACACCATACTGCTCGAACTTTCGGGCGGTCAGGTCGTCATCGAACTTTTGCCCGACATCGCCCCCCAGCACGCGGCGCGGATGAAGGATCTGGCGCGCGCGGGCGCTTATGACTACGTGTGTTTTCACCGGGTTATCGACGGGTTCATGGCCCAGACCGGCGATGTGGCTAACGGCAACACGCAAGAAAACTTCTCGATCCACCGCGCCGGCACCGGCGGCTCGGACCTGCCCGATCTGCCGGCGGAATTCTCGAAACTGCCGCACGACCGGGGCACCATCGGGGCGGCGCGGTCGGGCAGTCCGAACTCGGCCAATTCGCAGTTTTTCATCAACTTCGCCGACAACCATTTTCTGAACGGCCAATACACCGTTTATGGGCGGGTGGTTTCCGGCATGGACCATGTCGATGCGATCACCCGCGGCGAGCCGCCGGCAAGCCCCGACACGATGCTGTCGGTCAAGGTGGCCGCCGATGGCTGACCGGCGGGCCATACTGCGCGCTGCCCTGGCGGCCGGGTTGATCGTGGCCGGCGGCATCTACTGGAAACAACAACGTTCCGCGCCGGATGCCCCTGCGCCCGAGGCGACCGCGCCCGCGCCCGCCGAGGCAACCGGACCCTTGCTTGAAATATTGGTCAGCGGCGCGGCGTCGGGTCGCATAATCGTCGAGCTCATGCCCGATGTCGCACCCGGCCATGTACAACAAATCACCGCGCTGGCGCGCCAGGGCGCTTATGACGGCGTGGTGTTTCACCGGGTGATCGAAGGCTTCATGGCCCAGACCGGCGATGTCGCCTTCGGGCGCGCCGGCGGCGATCTTGCCCGCGCCGGATCCGGCGGCTCGGACCGGCCCGATCTGGCTGCGGAATTTTCCGACATCGATTACGATCGCGGCATCGTCGGCATGGCGCGGTCGCAGAGCCCCGACAGCGCCAACAGCCAGTTCTTCATCATGTTCGCGCCCGCCCATGCGCTCAACGGCCAATACACAGTCGTGGGTCGGGTTATCGAAGGCATGGAGGTGGTCGACGCGATCAAACGCGGGCGCGGGCCAAATGGCGCGGTGCTGGGCGAGCCCGACCAGATGGAGCGCGTCACCGTCGTCGAATAATTTCATCGTTTTTCAAATACTTCGGGGAGCGCGAGGGGCTGGCCCCTCGCCTGTCGCGACGCGCGTAGCGCGGCGCAAACCCTCAGTTTTTTGGTGGCACCAGCTTGCCGGGGTTCATGATGCCTTGGGGGTCAAGCGCGGCCTTGATCGCCCCCATCACGCCCCAGCCCGGCCCGTGCTCGGCCTCCATCAGCCCCAGCTTGCCGATGCCGACCCCATGCTCGCCGGTGATCGTGCCGCCAAGGGCCAGGGCGCGCTCGGACATGGCGCGGGCCAGCCGTTTGGCCGCCCGCACCTCATCCGCATCGTCGCGGTCGACCAGCAGGATCGCGTGAAAGTTGCCGTCGCCGGCATGGCCCAGGATCGGCCCCATCAGGCCCGAGGCGGCGATATCGGCCTGGGTCAATGTCACCGCCTCGGCCAGTTTCGAGATCGGCACAGCGATGTCGGTCACCACCGCCCCGGCGCCGGGGCGCAGCGCCAGGCAGGCGTAATAGGCCTTGTGGCGCATGTCCCACAGCGCCGATCTTTCCTCGGCCTTGGTGGCCCAGCCAAAACCGGAGCCGCCGAAATCCTCGATCAGCGCGCCCAGCCGTTCGGCGTCCTCGGCGACCGACGCAGGTGATCCGTGAAACTCGACCAACAGGTGCGGCGTCTCGGGCCAGGTCATGCCCGCATAGGCATTGACCGCGCGCACCGACGCGGCGTCGAGGAATTCGATCCGCGCCATCGGGATACCCATCTGGATCGTGGCGATGACGCAGGCGACGGCTGCGTCGATGTCGGCAAACCCGGCCATCGCGGCGGCAATCTCCTCGGGCTGCGCGTGCAGGCGCAGGGTCAGCTCGGTGATCAGGCCAAGCGTGCCCTCGGCACCGACAAAAAGCCCGGTCAGATCATAACCCGCCGACGACTTGCGGGCCCGGCTGCCGGTCCTGAGCACCCGGCCGTCGGCCAGCACCACCTTAAGCCCCGCCACATTGTCGCGCATGGTGCCATAACGCACCGTGGTGGTGCCGCTGGCGCGCGTCGAGGCCATGCCGCCAAGCGTTGCGTCGGCCCCCGGATCGACCGGGAAGAAAAGCCCGGTGGCGCGCAGGTCTTCATTCAGCGCCTTGCGCGTCAGCCCCGGTTGAACCCGCGCGTCCATATCTTGCGGGTTCACCTCCAGAACCCGGTTCATCCGCGAAAAATCCACCGCCACACCGCCGCGAATGGCCGATATATGCCCCTCCAGCGACGTGCCCGCGCCGAAGGCGATCAGCGGGCAGCGGTGTTGGGCGCAGATCGTCACGATCTCCACCACCTGCGCGGTGCTGGATGGATAGGCCACCGCATCGGGGGGCGCGGCGGCAAAATAGCTTTCCGACGCCCCGTGCAGGTCCAGATCGGACTTGGAGCGGCTCAGCGCATCGCCTAAGAGGGATGACAGCGCGTCGATGGCTGTTGCGATGCTCATGGGCACCTCGATCAGGATCAATCGGCCCGACCTTAGGGGACCTGGCCCCCCGATGAAAAGGCCAGCACGGAAAACGCGGACGGCAGAGCGGTGAATCGCTTCGGGGACAACGATAGCCACGGCCTGGCCGCGAGCGCCCGCAAGGGCTGGCGGCGCGCCCGCGACCATGGGCCCGGGCATTTGCGGTTCTGGCTGATCGCGCTGGTTCTGGGGGTTCTGGCGGCATTTGCGGCGGTCGGGTTCCGCCTGTCGATCACCTGGTTGCAGACCGCGATCTACGGTGTCGACGAGCGCAATCTGGCGACCGTGCTCGGGGCGCTGCCGTGGTATCTGATCGTGAGCGTCCCCATTCTCGGCGGGCTGGTGACCGGGCTGATCCTGCATTGGTTCACCCCCGATGGCCGCGCCCGGTCGGTGGCCGACGCCATCGAAGGCGCGGCCCTGCACGAGGGCCGGGTCGAGCGTCGCGCCGGGCTGGCCTCGGCGCTGGCCTCGATGGTGACGCTTTCGACCGGCGGATCGGCGGGCCGCGAAGGGCCGGTAGTGCATCTGGCAGGCGTGATTTCCACATGGATTTCCGACCGCCTCGGCGCCGATGGCATCACCGGGCGCGATCTGCTGGGCTGTGCGGTGGCGGCGGCGGTCTCGGCCTCGTTCAACGCGCCGATTGCCGGAGCGCTGTTCGCGCTCGAGGTGGTGCTGCGCCATTTCGCGGTCAACGTCTTCGCGCCGATTGTCATCGCCTCGGTGGCCGGTACGGTGGTCAGCCGCGTCACTATTGGCGACGTCACCGAATTCACCCTGCCCAACATGGGCGCGCTGGCGTTTTACGTGGAACTGCCCGCCTATCTGATCCTGGGATTGTGCTGCGGTCTGGTGGCGGCGGCGCTGATGTGGGGCGTCTTTGCCGCCGACCGTATCGGCAGCGCGCTGCAGGCGGCTCTGCGCCTGCCGCGCTGGCTGCGGCCCTGCGGCGCCGGGGCGGTGCTGGGGGTGGTCGCACTGTGGTTCCCGCATATCATCGGCGTCGGCTACGAAACCACCTCGAACGCCCTGACCGGGCAGCTATTGTTCCACGAAGCCATCGTTTTCGCGGTGCTCAAGGTGTTTGCCGTGGCGGTGACCATGGGCGGGCGCATGGGCGGCGGCATTTTCTCGCCGTCGCTGATGATCGGGGCGCTGACCGGGCTGGCATTCGGGATCATCGCCACTGGCGTGTTCCCCGATGTCTCGGGCTCGCAGACGCTTTACGCGCTGGCCGGAATGGGGGCGGTGGCGGCCGCGGTGCTGGGCGCACCGATCTCGACCACGCTGATCGTGTTCGAGCTGACCGGCGATTGGCAGACCGGGCTGGCGGTGATGGTGGCGGTATCGACCTCGACGGCGCTCGCCAGCCATCTGGTCGACCGGTCGTTCTTTCTGACCCAGCTGTCGCGGCGCGGGGTCAGGATCGCCGCCGGACCGCAGGCCTATCTGATGACCATGTACCGCGCCGGGCTGGTGATGCGGCCCGCAGGCAATCCGCGCGGCGCGGATGCCGACGCGCTGGCCGAACTGGCGGACCGGGGCATCGCCCTGACCGCAGCGGCGACGCTGGAAGCGGCGATGGCGATCTTTGAGGCCGAGGATGTTGCGTTTATCCCGGTGGTCGGGGATCCTGCGTCCGACCCGCCCCAGATTGTGGGCGCGCTGTTCCAGACCGACGTGTTGAAGGTGTTCAACCGGGCGCTGGCCTCGGCGGCGGCGGAAGAGCATCGTTAAGCACGCTCAAAGCTCTTCGACCGTAACATCGTCACTCAGAGCAAAGGCGACATGGCCGGTGATCGCGGCGGCATCTTCTTTAGGCGCCTCATAGCTCCAGGCCGCGTCTTTCAGCACCCCCGACCCGGTGTCGATGGAAAAATAGGTGGCGTCGCCCTTCCACGGGCAGGTGCTGGTGGTGTCGCTTTGGTCAAAAAGCGCCATCGCCAGATCGTCGCGCGGGAAATAGATAACGCTGGGATAGCTACTTTCGGTCAGTTCCAGCGCTTTGTTCGATTCGCCCAGAACCGCGCCCGCGGCGCGGACGCTCCAGGTACCCGACGCGGGGCGGATATTGATGTGGTCGGGCATGGGGGTCTCCGTCAAGGTCGGTAAACACTAATATAAGCGCGCGGCGCGATATAAAGCCAGCCGCGTCAGATCGGCGCGGTAGCGGCGCCGAGCCAGGCCTTGGCCGCAGACGAAAGCTGGGCATGCAATTTTTCCCGGACCTGCGTGTGATAGGCGTTGAGCCAGGCCCGCTCGGGCGTGGTCAGAAGATCAGCGTCGATCAACGCCCGGTCGATCGGCACCAGGGTCAGCGTTTCGAAAGCCAGCCACTTGCGCGCGTCGGCGCCGGGAATTTCCGGGGCAGCGATCACCACGATCAGACTTTCGATACGAATGCCGAACGCCCCGGGGCGGTAATAGCCGGGCTCGTTCGACAGTATC
This sequence comes from Paracoccaceae bacterium, assembly GCA_965247915.1. Taxonomy (GTDB): domain Bacteria; phylum Pseudomonadota; class Alphaproteobacteria; order Rhodobacterales; family Rhodobacteraceae; genus JAKZRT01. Next base: position 3,110,213 of record OZ252048.1, on the reverse strand, counting down.
ATGCCCGCCAAAAGCGGCTCGGTGCCGATGGAGCTGATCCGCTGCGGGCCCTCGTGGACCGAAAGATAGGCGCCGACCCCGTGGCCGGTGCCGTGGCCGTAATCCATCCCCGCCTGCCAAAGTGCCGCGCGCGCCAGCGCGTCCAGATCGCGGCCCGCCAGCTTTTGCGGCCAGCGCGCCATGCTGATCGCGATCATGCCTTTCAGGACCAGCGTGAAAGCGCGGCGCTCTATCGCGCCCGGCGGGCCAATGGCGATGGTCCGCGTGACATCGGTGGTGCCGTCCAGATACTGCCCACCGCTATCGACCAGCAACAGCTCGCCGGGGCTGACCGGGCGGTTGGTCGCTTCGGTCACCCGGTAATGGATGATGGCGCCGTTCGGCCCGGCGCCTGCGATCGTGTCGAAGGAAATATCGCGCAGGCGATTGGTGGCGCGCCGGCAGGCTTCGAGCTTTTTGACCACGTCGATCTCGGTCACCCCGCCTTTGGCGACCGCGCGGTCGAGCCAGGCCAGAAATTCGACCATCGCGGCCCCGTCGCGCCGGTGGGCGGCGCGCGCGCCTGCGATCTCGGTCGGGTTTTTCTGGGCTTTCGGCAGGATGCACGGGTCGCGATCCCAGGCGATCTCAACGCCCGCCGCGTCAAGCGCCAGCTTCACGGCATAGGGCGCCGAGCCCGAATCGACGCGAACCGGGCCTTTGAGCGCCGCCAGCGCGGCCTCGAAGTCCTCCCATTCGCGCAACGAGATCGCCGGATCGGGGCCGATTTCCGCGAATTTTTCGGGGTCGGAGTAGAGCGTGATCGTGCCATCGTCGCGAAGGATCGCGAAAGCCTGAACGATGGGAATGCGCGCAATATCCGCACCGCGAATGTTCAAGAGCCAGGCGATGCTGTCAGGCAGGGTCAGAACCGCGGCGCGCTGGCCCTGACCGCGCAGGGTCCCGGCAATGTCAGCGCGCTTATCGGCGCTGGTTCTGCCCGCAAATTCAGCCGGATAGTCCGAGGCGGGCGCGGCCGGGCGGCGCGGTCGGTCGGCCCAGATCGCATCGACCAGATTGTCGGTCGGGACCAGCGAGGCACCGGTGCCGGCAAGCGCCGCCTGGATCTCTTCGACGTCCGATCGCGTCTGCAACCAGGGATCGAACCCGATGCGGTCGCCGTCGCCGGCGTGATCCGCCAACCAGGCCCCGACCTTAGTCGCGGGCCATTCGACGGGCGTGAAATGACCGGTATCGACCTGCGCCTGCACTTGCAGGCTGTAACGGCCATCGACAAAAACCCCGGCCCGGTCGGTCAGGGCGGCGGCAAATCCGGCCGATCCGGTAAACCCGGTCAGCCAGGCAAGCCGTTCGTCGCGTTGGGCCACGTATTCGCCCTGATGGGCGTCAGCGCGGGGCACGATGAACCCGGCCAGACCGCGTTCGGCCATGCCCTCGCGCAGCAGGGCAAGGCGCGGCGGGCCGTCGGCGGGGTTGGTCGGGCTGTCGAAGGTTTGAAACATGTTCGGCGATTACCCGGCCTTCTTCGCGCCCATTACCCGCACCCGCGCGCGGCGATCGTTGTCAAAGAGGCTGGCCAGCTGTTCGGTCATCGCCCCGGCCAGCTGTTCGACGTCGGTGATCGTGACCGCGCGTTCATAATACCGGGTGACGTCGTGGCCAATGCCGATGGCAATCAGTTCGACGGCTTTGCGCTTTTCGACCATCGCGATCACGTCGCGCAGGTGTTTTTCCAGATAATTCGCGGGGTTAATGGACAGAGTTGAATCGTCCACCGGGGCCCCGTCCGAGATCACCATCAGTATTTTGCGCGCCTCATGGCGGCAGGCGGTGCGCCGGTGCGCCCATTCCAGCGCCTCACCGTCGATGTTTTCCTTCAGCAGCCCCTCTTTCATCATCAGCCCCAGATTGTTGCGCGACCGCCGCCACGGCGCGTCGGCGGATTTATAGATGATGTGGCGAAGGTCGTTGAGCCGCCCGGGGGTTTGCGGGCGACCCTCGGTCAGCCACTTCTCGCGGGCCTGCCCGCCCTTCCAGGCGCGGGTGGTGAAGCCCAGGATCTCGACCTTGACCTGACAGCGTTCCAGCGTGCGCGCCAGCACATCGGCGCAGATCGCCGCGATGGATATCGGCCGCCCACGCATCGAGCCGGAATTGTCCAACAGCAACGTGACTACGGTGTCGCGGAAATCCATGTCCTTTTCGACCTTGAAGCTCAGCGGTGTGGTCGGACTGGCGACGATCCGGGCCAGCCGCCCGGCATCCAGAATGCCCTCTTCTCGGTCGAACTCCCAAGACCGGTTCTGCTGGGCCTGCAGGCGGCGCTGGAGCTTGTTGGCCAGACGGCTGACCGCGCCCTTCAGCGGCTCGAGCTGCTGGTCGAGATAGGCGCGCAGGCGCTCCAGCTCGGCCAGATCGGCCAGGTCCTCGGCTCGTATTTCTTCGTCGAAATCTGACAGATAGACGGCGTAGTTCGGGTCAGCCTCCGAAGGCGGCGCGGGCGGTGGCGGGTCGGGCGGCGCATCGCCCTCGGACAGTTGCGATTGCTGGTCGTCGTCGTCGGCCATCTCGTCCAATGATACCTCGGCCTCGGCGGCATCCTGGGTTTCGTCCTGGGGCTGTTCGGGGCTGGCCTCGTCCTGGTCGCTCTCAGCATCGTCCTGACCTTGCGCATCGGGGTCATCCTGGTCGTCGGCCTCGGCCTGATCTTCGTCGTCGGCTGCGTCCGGGTCATCGCCCAGCTGGTCGCCATAGCCCAGATCGTCGATGATCTGGCGGGCAAAGCGGGCAAATTCGGTCTGGTCGGCCAGCACGTCGGCCAGGCCCGCAAGCGTGCCGCCCGCCGTGTCGTTGATATGACCCTGCCACAGCTCCATGACGTTCTTGGCCGCCGGGGGCAGGTCGCGCCCGGTGGCCAGATGCCGCAGCAAATATCCGGCGGCCACCGGCAAGGGGGCGCTGGCGGCGTCGGTGATCGCGTCATAGCCCTTGCGCACCGCCTCGGCCTGGATCTTGGCGTCGATGTTGCCGGCGGTGCCGGGCATGACCCGCGCGCCGATGGCCTCGCAGCGGGCGGTCTCCATCGCGTCATAAATATCGCGCGCCATCTGGCCCTGGGGGGTGTATTTGGCATAAGTGCCCGGGTCGTGGAACTTGTGTTTCAGCGCAAATGCATCCGCCGTGCCGCGCGCCAGCAATACCTCGGGCCGGGTCATGCGGCGGCTGACCTGGGGCAGGCGGATGGTGTCGTCGGTCTGCCCCGGCGGATCGACCGAAAAGCTGACCGTAAGCTCCGCGTCGTCGGCCATGACCTTGGTGGCCTCGGCCAGCGCCTTTTTGAACGGGTCAGCGGGGTTGTCGGTTCTGGTCATGGCGTTGGCGCCCCGGCCATATGATCCGTGGTGACGCCTGCGGGGTGTTGGACCTTAGCCAAGGCTCACACTCGCCGCACTTTCCGGCAGTTCCTCGTCGAAACAGCGCTGATAGAACTCGGCCACGGTCTCGCGCTCCAGCTCGTCGCATTTGTTGAGGAAGGTCAGGCGGAAGGCATAGCCCAGATCGCGGAATATTTCGGCGTTCTGGGCCCACATGATGACCGTGCGGGGCGACATCACGGTGGACAGATCGCCGTTCATGAACGCGGTGCGGGTCAGGTCGGCGACGGTGACCATGTGGTTGATCGAGGCGCGACCTTTCTCGGTGTTGTAATGCGGGCATTTGGCCAGAACGATGGCGGTCTCGGCGTCGTGGGAGAGATAGTTCAGCGTTGAGACCATCGACCAGCGGTCCATCTGCGCCTGGTTGATCTGCTGCACCCCGTGATAAAGCCCCGTCGTGTCGCCAAGGCCAACCGTGTTGGCGGTGGCAAAGAGGCGAAAGCTGGGGTGCGGCGTAATGATCTCGTTTTGATCCAACAGCGTCAGCTTGCCGTCGTGTTCCAGCACCCGCTGGATCACGAACATCACGTCGGCGCGGCCGGCGTCGTATTCGTCGAACACGATCGCGGTCGGGTTGCGCAGCGCCCAGGGCAGGATGCCCTCGTGGAACTCGGTGACCTGCTTGCCGTCGCGCAGCTTGATCGCATCCTTGCCAATCAGGTCGATGCGGCTGATGTGGCTGTCCAAATTGACGCGCACGCATTGCCAGTTCAGCCTAGCAGCCACCTGTTCGATATGGGTCGATTTGCCGGTGCCGTGATAGCCTTGGATCATCAGACGGCGATTGTGGGTGAAACCGGCTAGGATCGCCAGCGTCGTCTCGGGATCGAATTTATAGGTGTGGTCGATCACCGGCACCCGCTCGCCGGCCTCGGCGAAGCCCTTGACCTTCATGTCGCTTTCGATCCCGAATATCTCGCGGACCGAGACGTCTTCGGTGGGTTTTGCGGCTGGGTTCATTGCTAAATGTCCATCAGTGTAAGCAGCGGTCCGAAGGGCTCGCGGGCCAGCGCCCGCTTGCCGGATTTTGGGGTGAAGGGCAAGGGCCAAGCGGGCTCTCCACCCCCCGAAATCAGCGGTCAGTTCCGGAAATTCCGGCTTTCCTTGATCTGGTCCCAGGCCCAGACGACCTCTTGCAACCGGTCTTCGTCTTCGCGGGCGCCGCCGTTCATGTCAGGATGAAGGTCCTTGACGAAACCTTTGTATTGCTTGCGAATCTCAGATTTGGTCCAGTGATCGCGCGCTTCCAGAATATCCAGCGCCCGGCGCTCGGTCGGGGGCAGGCGGCGGGTGCCGGTGATCGACTTGCCGGGGTTGCGCGTGGCGTTGCCGCCCAGCACCTGATGCGCATCGTCCACGCCCAACCGCGCCCAGGCGCGTTGTTCGTCAGCGGTGTGTCCAAACGGCTTGGTTTCGCGGTTCCAGACCCGGTCGCTGTCCACCTGCGCGTCAAATTCTTCGGGGGTGGCGCCGTTGAAGAAATTCCATTTAACGTTGTATTCGCGCACATGGTCTTTGCAGAACCAGAAATATTCATCCAGCGTATCGGGCGATTTGGGCGCGCGGTACTTGGCGGTCTCGGCACAGCCTGCGTGTTCGCACCGGCGCACCGAGGTCTCGAAAGCCCCGGACATGCCGCGCTTGCCGCGGGTGCGCTTTTTCTTATCCGCCGACACCGAAATGTCGAAACCGAAGGGATCGCCTTTGCTCATGAAACTCACTTCATCGACTCGGACAGGGGAGTTTAGTAGCTTCGCGGCAAGATTGAAGGGGGTATCGACAAAAAATGCTCGTCGCGGACGAAATTCGTCACAAACTGCAACAAAGCTTTGCCCCGGACCGGCTGGATGTCATCGACGACAGCGAGGCGCATCGTGGCCACGCGGGCTATTCCGATGGTGGGCAAAGCCATTTCAACGTGGTTATCCGCGCCCCGGCCTTTGCCGCGATGACCCGGCTGGACCGGTTCCGGGCCGTGCACAAGGCCCTGGGCGCCGATCTGGTCGGACGCATCCACGCCCTGGCGCTGGACATCAGCGGCTAGGCGATTACGGCTCGGTCGCGGTTGGCAGGATCCTGATGACCGGCGCCTTTTTTTCGCCATTTGCGCCTGCAGGGATGTCCTTGGCGTCAGCAACCTTGCTGTTCGGCCCGACCCGGCGCTGGCCACCGCGCAAGCGCTCCAGCAGCCCGCGGTCCTCGATCCGCAGGGCCCGAACAGGGCGCGGCGCAATCGGTGCGGGTTTCAGCCCGCGCCGCTTGGCGTATTTTGAAGAAAACACCGGAAGGACGTCGTCAAGCCGCTCGACGTGGCGGCGAAATATCAAAACCACATGGTTGTTCGGGCCGGATTCGGCCTGCTGGTATTCCCAGTTATCCAACGCCGCCTCGTTGATGGTATCGCTCAGCGCGCCTGCATAGCGCCCCCGGCGCTGCAACCAGAACAGACCGCCCGGCCTGGCCGGACTTTCGACAACTTTGTACTCGTACATGGTACCCCCATCACTTTTACGCGTTCCGTTCATACGGGCGGCAGCGCGCCGCGGGTTGGAAAAATTGGGCGAAAATGTGTCAACAGAGTGGTTACAATTTGGCGACTATCTTCTAAATCATTGTGAATGCACGATTAAACTTCCCATTTTGCAGGCGACCCAAGCGGTCGCCGTGGGGCCGACGGGGCGCGAATTAGCAACAATCGCGGGACAATCGGGTGCAGGACATTCGATTGTTGCGCTTTTGCAAAGACGAAACCGGTGAAGGCGAACGGCACCGCAGGTTGCGGCGAACGTCCGGCAGCACGATTCGCGCTGCTGCGAAAACCAGGCAGACGTGCTGTTCGCCGATTTGAAACGTTTCGGAAACGGACTGTATCCGAGGTGGAAGCAATGGACGGGATGCCCCAAGCGCCGGGTGCGATTTGGAGCGGCGGCGGATTTACTTTTACCGCATCGTCATTTTCGAACTTTCTGAACGGGCCTATCTTCTATGGCTTTGTGGCGTCGGGTGTGATTTCCGGCAACGGATTTGACGCGACGAGTGGATTTTTGACTCTGTCAGCCCAAGGCTCTTCGGCGACGGTGTCGTTTTCGTCAACGACGGAGATTCCGCTGCCCGCTGCTGGTCTGATGCTTTTGGTTGGTCTGGGTGGTCTTGCCGCCGTTCGGCGTCGTCGGAAAGTCTGAAACGGCTTGAACCAAAATTGACGGTGGCGGTCCATGGGGCCGCCGTTTTCTTTTGGGCCGGTTGAAATCGGGGCCTAAAACGGTGTGCGCCTAACCCGCATCATCCCCCGTCCCGGGCTTGACCCGGGACCTCAACCGCAAAAACGAGGGGCCCCGGATCAGGTCCGGGGCGCGAATGGCTCAGATAGTGCACCACCCGCCCTAAATCCCAAGTTTCGCCGCCACCAGTTCGTTCACCGCCTTCGGGTTGGCCTTGCCGCCGGTGGCCTTCATCACCTGACCCACGAACCATCCGGCCAGCTTCGGGTTTACCCGCGCCTTTTCGACCTGCGCCGGGTTTTCGGCGATGATCCGGTCAACCTCGGCCTCGATCGTGCCCATATCAGTGACCTGGCGCATCCCCCGCGCCTCGACGATCTCGGCCGGGTCGCCGCCTTGGGTGTAGACGATCTCGAACAAGTCCTTGGCGATCTTGCCCGAAATGTCGCCGTTGCGGATTAGATCGACAATTTGGCCGATCTGAACAGCCGTCACCGGGCTTGCGCTGATCTCCTTGTCGTCCTTCTTCAGGCGCCCAAATAGCTCGTTAACGATCCAGTTCGCCACGAGCTTGCCATCTCGCCCGGCGGCAGCAACTTCGAAATACGCGGCGGTGACAACTTCAGCCGTCAAAACGCCCGCGTCATAATCCGAAAGCCCGAAATCGCCCATGAACCGCGCTTTCTTGGCGTCGGGCAGTTCCGGCAGACCCGCGGCAATCTCATCGACCCATGCCGCCTCAATCTCCAGCGGCATCAGGTCGGGGTCGGGAAAGTACCGGTAGTCATGCGCCTCTTCCTTGGACCGCATCGACCGCGTCTCACTGCGGTCGGGATCGTAAAGCCGGGTTTCCTGCATCACCTCGCCACCGTCTTCGACAATGGCGATCTGGCGGCGCGCCTCGAACTCGATCGCCGCCTGGATGAACCGCATCGAATTCATGTTCTTGATCTCGCAGCGGGTGCCGAGATGGGCCAAATCCTGGGTCTCCTGATAGCGTTCATAGTCGCCGGGGCGGGCGATGCTGACGTTCACATCGGCCCGCAAGTTGCCGTTCTGCATGTTGCCATCACAAGTGCCCAGATAGCGCAGGATCTGGCGAAGCTTGGCGACAAAGGCCGCGGCCTCGTCCGGCCCGCGAATGTCGGGGCGGCTGACGATCTCCATCAGCGCCACGCCGGTGCGGTTGAGATCGACGAACGACATCGCCGGGTCCATGTCGTGGATCGACTTGCCGGCGTCCTGTTCCAGGTGAATTCGTTCGATCCGCACCCGGCGCGCAAGCCCGGCGCCCATTTCGACCAGCACCTCGCCCTCGCCGACAATTGGTTGATAAAGCTGAGAAATCTGGTATCCCTGCGGCAGATCGGGATAGAAATAATTCTTGCGGTCAAAGGCCGATTTCAGATTGATCTTCGCCCTCAGCCCCAGCCCGGTGCGTACCGCCTGCTCGACGCAAAACTCATTAATCACCGGCAACATGCCCGGCATCGCCGCATCGACGAAGGCGACATTTGAATTGGGCTCGGCCCCGAAAGTGGTCGAGGCCCCCGAGAAGAGCTTGGCGTTCGACGCGACCTGGGCGTGAACCTCCAGCCCGATCACCAGCTCGCAGTCCGATTTTGCGCCCTGAATGACCTTGGGCGCGGGGGCTTTATACGTGAGATCTGGCATCGTGGCGGGTCCAGCGTTTTCCGGCACGAGCGTCTTAGGTCAGCACGGCTAGCGCGGCAAGGGGGTGGCTGCTCAGCCGATCTTCTTGACCCTTATACCATGCGCCATCAGCGTCATGGTCAGGTCTTCGGTAGGCGGAAGCGCGTTCTGAGGCAGTATCTGGGTGTCGCCCTTGCAGAAATAGATCGCCGCCGTGTCCTCACCGCTGATCGGGTGGGTGACGCGGACGTGATCGATCTGGTCAAGCGGTACAATCCGCCGATGGCGTCCGACCCAGAACGAAAGGTTGTTCGCGTCGATCCTGATCCCGGCGCGCCCGACCGAGGATATTACCCACATCAGCGCCAGCGTTAACGCCGTCCACATCACGCAGACATACCACGGCCAGATCGACGCGATGCCTAAGGTCAGAATGCCAAAGCCGACCAGCGAAACGACGATGGCCTAGAACCGGCCGGGATGGGTCTCGAATTTCAGGGTGTCAGCCATTGGCCCCAATTGCACCCGGATGTAGGCTTTAATATGGCGAAAGCTATGGTCCGCCCGGGTCGGTGGATACTTGCCGAAATCCATAGTTTTCAGACCCTTGGGATGAACGGTCGCGCCAGGATCGGCAGCAATTGCGGTGCCGTACGCCCGTGCGCGGACCCAGCCCTGCTGAATTGACCCAAAGCAATGCGTCAGGGTCGCCATGATTCGCGGCCGCCGCCGCGCCGCACAGGCCCGGATTTAGCCCAAAAGCCGGGCCAGCATTTCGCCGGTTTCGCGCGAAATATCCGGTGTCGCGGCGATGCGCTCGATCGCGGCGCGCATCAAGCTCTGGCGGCCCGTGTCGTAGCGGCGCCATGTCTCGAACATCGTGCACATACGCGCGGCGACCCGGGGATTGACCGGATCAAGCCGGATCAGCCAGTCGGCGACCAGATTGTAGGACGCCCCCGTAGGGTCGTGGAACCCGGCCGGATTGCCGCCAAGCGCGCCGATGACCGACCGGAACCGGTTTGGGTTCTGCCAGTCGAAATCGGGGTGTTCGGACAGGCCCCGCGCGACTTCGGCGGTGCGGTCGGGACGGGCCGAGATGACCTGCGCCGAAAACCACTTGTGCATGACCAGCCGGTCGCCCTGCCAGCGATCGTGAAACTGCGCCAGTTCGCGATTGCCCCTCTCGACCCTGAGAAGCGTCAGCAAGGCGCCAAGCTGTAGGGTCATGTTGTCGGCGTCGCCAAACATCCGGGCCGCCGCAGCGCCACCGTCGAGCCGGCTCAGATAGCCCAGTGCCGCCAGCCACAGGTCGCGCCGCCCCGACTGATCGGAATCGGGCTTGTAGGCTTGCCGCACCTCGGTGGCGGCCATCAGCCCCGGCAGATCGTCGGCCAGCCGTTCGGCGACCGCCTGGGCCAGCGCCTCGCGCGCCTGCCAGATGGCGGTTGGGTCCGGCGTCGTCCCGCCGTCGAACAGCGTCTGGGCGATGTCATCCTGCCCCGGCAGGCTCAGGCCAACGGCGCGAAACGCCGGGTCCTGGCCGGTGTCGCTGGCCAGAACCGCCAGCCCGTCGAGATAGGCGCGCGCGGGCGGTTTGTCCTGGGTAATCATTGATACCAAAGTATTTTTCGCCAATATCCGTCCGGCTTCCCACCGGTTGAACGGGTCGGTGTCGTGGGTCAGCAGAAATGCGCGCTCGGCGTCGTCGGTCACGTGGTTCAATATCACCGGGGCCGAAAACCCGCGGTTGATCGACGGCACGGGCCGCGCGCCCAGCCCGTGAAACATGAAGGTCTGGCTGACTTTGGTCAGCTCTAAGATCGTGGTCGGCAGCACCTCGTCGCCGTTCGGCCCCAACAGGCCAACCGCCACCGGCATGTGCAGGGGCAGCTTTGCGTCCTGCCCCGGCGTCGGCGGGGTCTCCTGCGTCAGGTTCAGCGCATAGGTGCCATTGGTAAAGGCGTCGCTGACGCTCAGGCGCGGGGTGCCGGCCTGGGCATACCAGCGCTTGAACTGGCTCAGATCGCGACCGGTGGAATCCTCAAAGACTTTGAGCCAGTCCTCGATGGTGGCCGCCTGACCGTCGTGGCGGTCAAAATACAGATCCAGCGCGGCGCGATAGCCCTCAACGCCCACCAGGCGCCTGAGCATCCCGATAATTTCGGCCCCTTTCTCGTAGACCGTGGCGGTATAAAAGTTGTTGATCTCGACAAAACTTTCCGGGCGCACGGGGTGCGCCAACGGGCCGTTGTCTTCGCGAAACTGCCGGGCCCGCAGGGTCAGGACATCGTCGATGCGCTTGACCGGGACGGACCGCATGTCGCCGGTGAACTGCTGATCGCGGAACACCGTCAGCCCTTCTTTCAGCGACAACTGGAACCAGTCACGGCAGGTGATCCGGTTGCCGGTCCAGTTGTGGAAATACTCATGCGCAACGATCCCCTCGATCCGCTCAAAGTCGGCGTCGGTCGCTGTGTCGGGGCTGGCCAGAACCGCCGCAGAGTTGAAAATGTTCAACCCCTTGTTCTCCATGGCCCCCGAATTGAAGTCATCGACCGCGACAATGTTGAAAATGTCCAAGTCGTATTCGCGCCCATAAACCCGTTCGTCCCACGCCATGGCCCGTTTCAGGCTGTCAATGGCCCAGGCGCATTTGGCCTCGTCCGGGCCGGGTCGCACCCAGAGGTTCAGCGCCACGTCGCGCCCCGAGAGGGTGCGGAAGCTGTCCGAATGCGCCGCCAGATCGCCGGCAACCAGCGCAAAAAGATACGCCGGCTTGGGCCAGGGGTCGTGCCATTCGGCCCAGCCATCGCCGTGCGCACCGCGATTGCCGTTCGACAAAAGCACTGGCAGATCGCTTTCAATGCGCACGCTGAACGGTGCCATCACATCGGGCCGGTCCGGATAATAGGTGATGCGGCGAAAGCCCTGCGCCTCGCATTGGGTGGCGAACAAGCCGTTCGACAAGTAAAGCCCTTCCAGGCCTGTGTTGGCGGCCGGATCGATCTCGACCTCGGCCTCCCACAAGAACGGTGCATCGGGCACCGCGCAGGTCAGCCCAAGGTCCGTCACCTCGGGCGCGACCGGCTTGCCGTCGATTTTGGCGCTTATCAGCTTGAGATGTTCGCCATCCAGCGAAAACTGCCCCGGCGCTTGGCCGTTGGGCCGAAACCGCACGCTCGAGCGGACCCGCGTCGCGGATTCGGTGAGAACAAACGTCAGATGCACATTGTCAACCAGATAGGCGGGCGGGCGGTAATCGGAAAGGTATACAGTTTGTTGAGCGTTGTCGGGCATAGGGCTCTCCTGGCAATGGCTGCGGATGTAGCCATTGCGCCCGCGCCCAGCAAGCTGGCCGTGGCGAATTCCAGGCTTCTTTTCATTTCGCCGCGGGGCCGCTAGGTTGCGGGCGACATTTCAGAGAATAAACCGATGCCCGCATCCCCAAAAACCCGACCGGTGGTCGGTATTCTGGCCAATAAACATCTGATCGGCGATCAGTACGAAGTGCATGGCTCGGGCGCCATCAACACCGTCGCGGTGGCCCAGGTGGTCGATGCGGTGCCGGTGTTGGTGCCCGGCGATCCGGCGCTTTTCTCGGTCGCCGAACTGATGGAGGTCTGCGACGGCTTCATGCTGACCGGCGGGCGGCCCAATGTTCACCCCGACGAATACGGGCACGAGCCCACCGAGGCGCATGGGCTATTTGACCGCGACCGCGATGCGGTGGCGCTGGAAATTGTCCGCGCCTGCGTGTCGCGCGGCCAGCCGGTGCTGGGAATTTGCCGGGGATTTCAGGAATTTAACGTGGCGATGGGCGGCACGTTGCACCCCGAAATACGTGACCTGCCGGGCCGCATGAACCACCGGATGCCGCCCGACGGCACGCTCGAGGAAAAGTTCGAACTGCGCCATTGGGTTGATTTTGCGCCCGACGGCCCCTTTGCACAAATGTTCGGCGGCCCTCGTGTGAAAACCAACACGCTGCACGGTCAGGGGATCGCGGCACCGGGTCCGCGTATCGTGATCGACGGGCGCGCTGAGGATGGCACGCCCGAGGCGGTCTACGTCGATGGCGCGCCGGGGTTTGCCGTCGCAGTCCAGTGGCACCCGGAATGGAATGCGGCCAGCGACCCGGTGTCGCAAAGCCTGTTTCAGGCCTTTGGCGGCGCTCTGCGCGACTGGGCCGAGCGCGGGTCGAAAAAATCGGTCCGTTTGGCGTGAGAACAGCCTTGACCTTCCGCCTGCTGGAGGCCCTCGAATGATGCAGCAATTCGGGAATCGGTGAATGAACTTCAACGTGGTGGCGATAGTCTTAGCGATTGCCGCAGGTGGGGCCTGGTGGCTTTGGGGCAACCCATCCGAGCCGACAGGCACACTGAACGCCCAATCAACCAATCAGCCGGACCCGCCCATGGTCGAGGTGACTGTCCCCGAGCTCAGCGGCAACACAGCCATTGGCGCGCGGGTGTTTGAAGCCCGCTGTTCGGCCTGTCACGGTGCCAATGCGGCAGGAATTCAAGGCAAGGGTCCGCCATTGGTCCACCAGATTTACAGCGGTGGGCACCACGGTGACATGGCCTTTGTCATGGCCGCACAGCGCGGCGTTCGCAGCCACCATTGGCGGTTCGGCGACATGCCCCCTGTCGCAGACATCACGCGCGCCGAGCTGGACATGGTGATCGCTTATGTCCGGGCGCTGCAAGCGGCCAACGGCCTGCGCTAGCGGGCCGGAGCGCGGGGCAGGGTGATGAAACGCAGTCGCATTAACCAAATCATGACATCGGCCGACGCGATGATCCGCGACTTTGGGTTCGTCCTGCCGCCCTTCGCCTATTGGTCGCCGGGTGAATTCGCCGACCGTGCGAAATCCGGGCAGATCGGGCGCATTGCCCAAGCGCGCATGGGCTGGGACATCACCGATTATGGCCAGGGCGATTTTGACCGGATCGGGCTCGTTCTCTTCACCCTGCGCAACGGCAGTCTTGACGACCTCAACCGGGGCGGCGGCATGTGCTATGCCGAGAAGCTGTTGATCTGCAGCCAAGATCAAGTCAGCCCCTGCCACAGCCATGGGATCAAATCCGAAGACATCATCAACCGGGGCGGGGCCAAGCTGGCGGTGGAATTGTTCGGCTCGGACAATGCGGGCGGATTTGCCGAGGACCGGGGCGGCCAGGTGACTTGCGATGGTATCGCGCGCGCCTTCGCCCCAGGCGAAGTGATCATGCTCGACCCGGGTCAAAGCGTGACCCTGATGCCGGGCGACTGGCACGCGTTCTGGGGCGCGGGCGGCGATGTGCTGATCGGCGAGGTCTCGACCGTCAACGACGACCTGACCGACAACATTTTCCGCGATCCGGTCGGGCGCTTTGCCGCGATCGAGGAAGATACCGATCCGCGGCACCTGCTGGTCAGCGACTATGACGCTTTGCTGCCCTGAGGTTTTGCGCCGCGCATTGCGCGCGGCGCCACGGGCGAGGGGCGCTGCCCCTCGCGCTCCCCGGAGTATTGATGGAAATGTGATAGAACTGAAGCATGGCGGCGGGGCCGTCAGACCTGACCGCCGGCGATCTCGATGGTCTGGCCGTTCACGCTCTCTGACCCCGGCCCGCAGAGCCAGAGCGCGGCGGCGGCTACTTCGTTCGCGTCGATCAGGCGGCCATGGCGGTTGGATTTCACCATGATGTCCAGCGCCTGGTCTTCGCTGACACCGGACCTTGCGCTGATCGATTTGACGTTGGTGGCGACAATCGCGGTGTCGACATAGGCCGGACATAGCGCGTTGAAGGTGATCTGAGAGCCCATGTAGTCTTCGCTGAGACTACGGATCAGCCCGATCAGCCCGTGTTTGGACGCGCCGTAAGCGGGCGCGCCGCGCAGCCCCTTCACCCCGGCAATCGACGCAACCCCGATCACCCGGCCCCAGGCGCCCCGGTCCAGCGTGGACAGGCATTCGCGGATGGTCAGAAAGGCCCCGTCGAGGTTGGTCGCCATCATCCGCCGCCAGAACGCCAGGTCGGTCTTGCCAATCGACCGGCCTTCGGCAATGCCCGCATTGGCCACGCAAATGGCGATCGGCCCACGGGCCGCCGCGTTGGCCACACCGTCGACCACCGAAGCCTCGTCGGTGACATCCATGGTCAGCGGCCAGAGCCCGGCCGTGTTTTCGGCAGCCGCCCTCAGAACGCCCGCACGACGCCCGGTTATGGTCACGTTCGCCCCGGCTGCGGCCAGCGCCTGCGCGATGGCCAGCCCGATGCCGGTGCCGCCGCCGGTGACCAGCGCGTGCCGGCCTTTGTGAGGATGGTCCGTCATGGCGCCCAACATGTCCGCCCGGACGCGGAGGTTCAAGCGCCGCGTCCGCCCGCGCACGGCCTCTTGAGTTTCCGCAAGTGCATCGGTAGGAACACGCGCGCGCCGGTCCATGCGCAAAACCTTGCAAAGGAACAGCGCCCTTGAAAATCGGAACGCCAAAAGAAGTCTTTGAAGGCGAGGCCCGGGTCGCGATGACCCCCGAGAGCGCGCTCTTGCTGCAGAAGCTCGGGCACGACTGCGTGATCGAAGCGGGTGCCGGTGCGGCTGCCGGATTTTCGGATGCCGCCTACAAGGCCGCCGGTGTTCAGGTGCTGAAAACTGCCGCCGGGGTCTGGAAAGCCGCCGATGTGTTGGCCAAGGTCCGCCCGCCCGACGCGACCGAGCTCAAGCGCCTGACCAAGGGCAAGACCCTGATTTCCTTCTTCTATCCTGCCCAGAATGAAGATTTGATGGCCCAGGCCGCCAAACAGGGCGGGCACGTGATTGCCATGGATATGGTGCCGCGCATCAGCCGAGCGCAGAAGATGGATGCCTTAAGCTCGATGGCCAATATCGCAGGCTACCGCGCGGTCATTGAGGCGGGCAACAACTTTGGCCGGTTTTTCACTGGTCAGGTCACGGCGGCCGGCAAGGTGCCGCCGGCCAAGGTGCTGATTGTCGGTGCTGGTGTGGCCGGGCTGGCGGCGGTCGGCACGGCAACGTCGCTGGGGGCGATCACCTATGCTTTCGACGTGCGCCCCGAGGTTGCCGAACAGATCGAAAGCATGGGCGCGATTTTCGTGTTCCTCGATTTCGAAGAGACTCAGGCGGATGGTGCCGCGACCGGCGGCTATGCTGCCGTGTCCAGCCCCGAGTTCCGCGACGCGCAACTGGCCAAGTTCCGCGAACTGGCCCCTGAGATCGACATCGTCATCACCACCGCCCTGATCCCGGGCCGCGACGCGCCGAAACTGTGGCTCAAGGACATGGTCGCGGCGATGAAGCCCGGATCGGTGGTGGTCGATCTGGCGGCGGAGCGCGGCGGCAATTGCGACCTGACGGTTCCGGATGAAAAAGTGGTCAGCGAAAACGGCGTCACAATTGTCGGCTACACCGATTTTCCCAGCCGCATGGCCGCCCAGGCCAGCACGCTTTATGGCAACAATATCCGTCACATGCTTACCGATCTGACGCCCGGCAAGGATGGGCAAATCGTGCACGATATGGACGACGATGTGATCCGGGGCGCCACCGCGACGTTTGCGGGCCAAGTGACCTTCCCGCCGCCGCCGCCCAAGGTGGCGGCGATTGGCGCGCAGCCCAAGAAGGACGCGCCGAAGGAGTTGACGCCGGAAGAAAAGCGCGCCCAAGAGGCCGCCAATTTCCGCGCCACGACGCGCAGCCAGATCGGCATGCTGGCCGTGGGCGGGGTGGTGATGGCGGTGATCGGGGCCTATGCGCCCGCGTCGTTCATGCAGCATTTGATTGTTTTTGCGCTCGCGTGTTTCGTCGGCTTTAAGGTGATCTGGGGTGTGGCGCACGCGCTGCACACGCCGCTCATGGCGGTCACCAACGCCATTTCGGGCATCATCATCGTGGGTGCCTTGCTGCAGATCGGCTCGGGCAACTGGTTCGTGGTGTTCCTCAGCCTGATCGCGGTGCTGATCGCCTCGGTCAACCTTGTGGGCGGTTTTCTGGTCACGCGCCGGATGCTCGCCATGTTCCAGAGATCGTGAGGGGGCGCTGAGATGGTTAGCATCGGACTTCAATCGGCCACCTACATCGCTGCCTCGGTGCTGTTCATCCTGGCGCTTGGCGGGCTGAAAAATCAGGAAAGCGCCAAGCGCGCGATCTGGTACGGGATCGTCGGAATGGTGCTGGCGGTTTTCGCCACGATCTTTGGCCCCGGCATCCAGAACCTGTTCCTGATTCTGCTGGCGGTTCTGGCGGGCGGCTACGGCGGATATTACATCGCGGGCCGGGTGCAGATGACTGAAATGCCGCAACTGGTGGCGGCGCTGCATTCATTTGTCGGGCTGGCGGCGGTCTTTATCGGGCTGAATGCTGACATTATGCTCAATAGCGTGACCGCGATCAAAGAAGCGGGCACCGCCATGGGCGACGCCAACCTGACCGGCTTCGGCGAGAAACTGTGGAAAAAGGACGCGGTCGAAATCGCGATCCTGAAGGTCGAGGTCTTTCTGGGCATTTTCATCGGCGCCGTCACTTTCACCGGCTCGGTGGTGGCCTTTGGCAAGCTGGCGGGGCGCATCGACGGCAAGCCCAGGAAATTGCCCGGCGGCCATGGGCTGAATGCGGGCGCGTTACTGGCGTGCCTGATCCTGGCGCTGATGTATTTCAACGGAGCGGGTCTATGGACCATGGTGCTGGTCACGCTGATCTCGGGCTTTATCGGCTGGCATCTGATTATGGGCATCGGCGGCGCCGATATGCCGGTGGTGGTCTCGATGCTCAACAGCTACTCGGGCTGGGCGGCGGCGGCCATCGGCTTCACCCTTGGCAATGACCTGTTGATCGTCACCGGGGCTTTGGTCGGCTCATCCGGGGCGATCCTTTCCTACATCATGTGCCGGGCCATGAACCGGCGATTTGTCAGCGTTATTCTCGGCGGCTTTGGGGGCGCATCCGGCCCGGCGATGGCGGTCGAAGGCGAGCAGGTGGCGATCGAGGCCGAAGGCGTGGCAGCCGCTCTCGACGAGGCCGACAGCATCGTAATCATTCCCGGCTACGGCATGGCCGTGGCCCAGGCCCAGCAAAGCGTCAGCGAGCTGACCAAACGCCTGCGGGCGCGCGGCAAAAGCGTGCGATTTGCCATCCACCCGGTCGCGGGCCGCCTGCCGGGGCATATGAACGTGCTGTTGGCCGAAGCGCGGGTGCCTTATGACATCGTGCTGGAGATGGACGAGATCAACGGCGATTTCCCCACCACCGATGTGGCCATCGTGATCGGCTCGAACGACATCGTGAACCCGGCCGCCCAGGACGACCCCAATTCGCCGATTGCCGGGATGCCGGTGCTGGAATGCTGGAAGGCGCGTCAGGTGTTCGTTTCCAAACGCGGACAGGGCACGGGCTATTCGGGCATCGAAAACCCGCTGTTCTTCAAAGAGAACACCCGGATGTTTTTCGGCGACGCCAAGGCGAGTTTGGATCAGTTGTTGACGTTTATCAGCTGAAGCATGGCGTGAAAATTCAAAGACCCGGGAAATTCCCGGGCCTTTTATTCCACTAAAGCGTTTCACTTTTAGTCGTGCGCATAACCGGCTGCCTTGAAGTAGTTCCAGCATTCAGTTTCGTCGTAGAGGTCACAGATTTCTCCTACCGCCCGCCACAGGGCGTCGATTGTTCTGGCCTTGATCCGCCGGAGATGGGCTTTGAGCTTTGAAAACGCCATTTCGATCGGGTTTAGATCCGGGGAATAGGGTGGCAGGAACAGGAACCAAGCGCCGCATTTGCGCAGGATCGCGGCGGCTTTCGCGCTCTTGTGCGAGGACAGGTTATCGAGGATGACAACATCACCTTGGTTCAGCGCCGGCGCGAGCTGGGTTTCGACATAGGCCTCGAAACCAGCTCGGTTGACCGGCCCGTCCAGCACCCAGGGTGCGATCAGGCCATCGCATCTGAGCCCGGCAATGAAGGTTTGTGTGCGCCAATATCCAAAAGGTGCTGTGGCGCGCAGGCGCTGGCCTTTGAGCGACCGGCCCCGCATCCGCGTCATGTTGGTCTTCACGCTGGTCTCGTCGATAAAGACCAGCCGGTGCGGGGTTTTGCGCATGAACGGCTGGCGATGAACCTGCCAGATATAGCGCTTACGGCGCGCCCGCGCGCGACCAGCCTCCACTGCCAGAAGCGATTTTTTTATATGTGAAGCCTGCGGATTTCAGGACTCGGCTGATCGAGAAGAGATGCACACCCACCCGATGTTTGCGCGCGAGCCAGTCCCTCAATTCCGCCAAAGTCAGATCGGGATGCGCTGCAACTTGTGCCACCAGCGCCGTTCTGAAAGCCGCCAGCTTGCCCTTGCCGCTCGGTCGCCCCTGTTTTGCTGATGCTGCTGAGCCGGATTTCTCAAAACGCTGAACGACCTTGATGACAAAGCTCGGGCTCACTCCGAAACGCCGCGCAACCTCGCGCCGGGAAAACCCCGTCCGAACCTGTGAAATCACCCGCGTGCGCAAATCCAAAGAATAAGTATTGCTCATAATTCACCTCCAAATAGCGTGAATCACAAATCAATCCCTTTGGGAATCCCCATTGATTCCAAGTTCAGGTGAAGTGCTTTAGAGGCGCTTCCTTAGCTCAAAAGGGGTCGGAGCGGCATTTCTGCCTCGTGGATTACGGTCTTGCTGCTAAGACCGCCGCCGGAAATCGCGCTATTAAGCACAGCAAACACGCGAAATACGCCCTTTGCGATGATCCTCAAATAGGGTTTTTTGCCCGAATTTGTCAATTTTTGGTATTGTTAGCGCCCGGCGGGTCGACGTCACCGCCCCCTGATCCGTGGATCAAGCGCGTCGCGCAAGCCGTCGCCCATGTAGTTCACGCTCAGCACTGTGACCGATATCGCCAGACCGGGCCAGATCACCCGTTCGGGGTACAATTCCATCCGGTCAACTGCATCGAACAGCAGCTTGCCCCAAGTCGGGAAGTCGGGTGGAAAGCCGAAACCAAGGAACGAAAGCGCGGACTCGGTAATGATCGCGGTGGCGATGCCCAGCGTGGCCGAGACCATGATCGGCGACAGAACGTTGGGCAGGATGTGACGCAGGATCATCTTGACCGGCGAGGTGCCGATTGACCGGGCGGCCAGCACAAATTCGCGTTCCTTCAGCGCCAGCACGTCGCCGCGCACAATCCGCGCCGTCTGCATCCAACTGGTGATGCCCACAAGGGTCACGATCAGGGCAAAAATGCCGCCTTCGGGGCCAAACGCCCGCGACAGCGGTTCGCGGAACAACAGCACCGCCACCAGCAACAGCGGCAGCAGCGGCAACGCCAGAAAGAGGTCGGTGAAGCGCATCAAAAGCCCGTCGAGACGGCGGAAATACCCTGCAACAACGCCGATCACCGTACCGATGATCAGCGACAGCAGCATCGCGGTCAGCCCCACGGCGATCGACACGCGCCCGCCCGAAAGCATCCGCGCCAGCATATCGCGGCCGATGTTGTCGGTGCCCAGCGGATAGGCCCAGTTGATCTTGGCACCGCTGTCCCAAAGCGCCGCATAAACAGGCCGCGTATCGCGCAGCTTGATGAAATCGCGGCCGGTGGGCACCAGCGTCGCCTCGTTCCAGTAGATGATCGGCCCGATCAGCACTGCCAGAACGATGCTGGAAAACACCACCATGCCCCAGAACGCGCCGCGGTGGGTCTTGAACTGGTCCCACACGTCCCACCACTGCGACCGGCTGGGGCCATCGCTGATCTGGCGATCCACCGTCTGATTTTTGACGTCAGTCATAGCGGATCCTCGGGTCGAGAATGCCATAGAGAATGTCGGCGATCAGGTTGAAAAGCACGATGAGCACCGCGAAGATAAACGTCAGCGTCTGTACCATCGGCAGGTCGTTGGCCTGGATCGCGGTGATTAAAAGCTGCCCGATACCGTTCACCTTGAAGACCTGCTCGGTGATGATGGCGCCGCCAAAGATTGCCGGCACCCCCAGCGCGATGACCGTGACCACAGGGATCAGCGAGTTCCTGAGCACATGGACCAGCACCACTGTGCGCTCGCTCAAACCCTTGGCGCGCGCGGTGCGCACATAATCCTGGCCCAGATTGTCCAGCATCGAGGCCCGCATGAACCGGCTCAGCTGCGAGGTGATCTGCAACGCCAGCACCATCACCGGCATGACCATCTGTTTGAGCTGCACCACAAAGCTTGCCCAACTATCGACCACTAGGGTGGTGTTGTAAATCGACGGGAACCAGCCCAGCTGGACCGAGAAGATCACGATCACCAGCACCCCGGAAAAAAACGGCGGGATCGAAAAACCGATCATGGTGATGAAAGTTCCGGCCTGATCGAAAACCGAATATTGTTTGTAGGCCGAATAAATCCCGATCGGCAGCGCGATCAGAACCGCAACGACATAGGCCGTGCCCACGACCCAAAGTGTCTGCGGGATGCGCTGTGCCACAATATCCATGACCGGCGACCGGGTCTGCCAGCTGATCACGCGCTGTTGGCCTTCGGTCAGCGAAGTGTTAAAAATAATGTCAAACAGGACCATCGGCTCAATAACAAAGAACTGGTAGAGCCATTTGACAAATCGCACCGGGATCGGTTCGCCGAGGCCCAGTGCCAGTCTCATTTTCTCTTTGACATCAGGCGGTACCGTCAGCGGCACATTCGCCATTGGATCACCGGGGGCAAGCTCCAACAGCAGAAAGATCACCAGGCTGATGAACATAAGCGTCGGGACCGAAAAGACCAGACGCCGGATCGTGTATGTTAGCATTTGCGCGCCGCTTCTGGTGCAACAAAGTAGGGCGGGGTTTCCCCCGCCCTACCAGACCGGATTACTTGCGGAACCAGTCGGCCACATTCCAAAGCTCGCTGTCCCAGACATTGAGCTTCACGCCGCCTAGGCTGTTGGCGTGCGCGCTGAGACGGCCACGGTGAACCAGCGGGATCATCACGACCTCGCTCATCAGCATGTCGTTCAGCACCTTGCCGATACGGCCGCGCTCGCCGATGTCCGCGGTCTGCGTCAGCTTCTTGTGCAGTGCGTCGTATTCAGCGCTGCAATAGCGCGGAATGTTCGACCCCTGCCACTGGCTGTCCGGACGCGGCGCGTCGCTGCAAAGCCAGTTACCAAGGTACGACTGCGGGTCGGTGCCGTTGAAGGTGTTGGCGTACATGATCACGTCCGCATAGAACTTCTGGTAGGTATCGGGCGAACCCGGATCGCTCCCGAAGAACACAGATGCGCTCAGGTTGCGCAGCTCGGTGTCAACACCGATTTCCGACCACCACTGTTTGATCAGCGCCTGGAAGTCCTGGCGCACGGCGTTGGTCGAGGTCGCGTAAAGGATACTCAGCTCGACGCCCCCCTTGTCGCGAATGCCGTCACCGTTGCTGTCAACCCAGCCTGCGCCATCCAGCAGTGCATTCGCCGCTGCGATGTCCTGCTTCAGGCAGCCGTCGTTGGCCATCGAGTTATAGATGTCGGGTGCGGGCACAACGTTACAGGTCAACTTGCCAGCTTTGCCGTAACCAATCTCGACCAAAAGCTCGCGGTCGATGGCCATGCTCAACGCCTGGCGCACGGCGATGTCGTTCAGGAACGGATGCGCATGCGCAACCGTCGAACGTTCGCCCTCGGGCAGCGATGACGACGCGTCGGTAAAGTTGATCATGATCCGCTCGACCAGCGGGCCGAAGCCAGCGATCGGCGTGCCTTTACCGCCTTTTTCCATCTCGCCAATCACGTCGGGTGCCAGTTGCAGGTTCCAGGCATAGTCGAACTCGCCGGTTTCCATCACCGCGCGGCCAGCCGCCGTCGCATCGCCGCCGCCTTTGAAGGTCAGCGTCGCAAAGGCGGGTTTGCCTTCGGCAGCACCGCGATAGTTCGGGTTCGCCTCCATGGTGATCACGTCGTTGGGACGGAATTCGACCACCATGAACGGCCCGGTGCCGATCGGGTTAAAGTTGGCCTCGGTGCAGTTCGGTGCCGCTGCGCCCAGACAATCGGCAAATTGTGCTGCCTGGATGATCGGGCTCTCGCCACCGGTGAACGGACCATAGGGGTATGGCGTCGGACCCTCGAAGTTTATGTTCACCGTATGCGCGTCAGGTGTATCAATGCTGGTCACGCCGGAAAATTTCGACGCCTGCGCGCAGCCGCCATCGGGATGCAAGCAATATTCGGCGGTGAACGCGACGTCGGCCGACGTGAACGCTGTGCCGTCCGACCAGAGAATGTCGTCGCGCAGCTTCCAGGTGATCGAGGTCAGATCTTCCGCCACGCCGCCGTTTGCAACGGTCGGAATTTCAGCCGCCAGCCACGGGATAAGGTTGCCGCCCTCGTCGAAACGCCCCAACGGCTCGATGATCAGCGAGGCTGATTCAACGTCCTTGGTGCCGCCCGACAGGAACGGATTCAGAATCGATGGCGCCTGCCAGTAGATGATGCTGACATTGCCATCGCGGCCCTGTGCCGTGTGGCTGCCGGCCATCGCCATGGGTGCCAGCGCCACCACGGCAGTTGCCAGGCCTAAAGTTCGAAGTTTCATTTTGGTCTCCCTGTTGGTTTCCAATACCTGCCTTACCGGCAGGCGTTTGAGCGCAGCACGTCTCTGGTCCGTGATAGGATTTCAGTGGCAGCCGCGTTAATCCTTGCATCATCGGTCCAGAATTGGTCGGAATGCAAGCCTTCCGTGCGACCAGCGGCGATTTATTTAAGCCCGTCAGGTGGTTTACGCAGCGAAACGGGAACCGACTGTCGGGAAAGCCTGCGGTCTTTCGTTTGACCTCCACGCCAAACCTCGCTTAGCTGGTGTCCAGTCCATCCACGGGAGCGATGCATGCCTGACGGCGCTCTGATCGACGTCAAAAATCTGCGGGTCGAATTTGAAACCAGCGCCGGCGTTGTTGTCGGGGTCGAGGATGTCTCGTTTCGGATCATGCCCGGCGAGACGCTCTGTGTCGTCGGCGAATCCGGGTCCGGCAAATCGGTCTCGGCGCTGTCGATGATGCGGCTGGTCGAATTTGGCGGCGGCAAGATCGTTGCCGGGTCGCTGGTCTTTCATGGCGACGAGGATGACACCGATCTGGGTGCGGCGGGCGACAACCAGATGCGCCACATCCGGGGCAACAAGATCGGCATGATTTTTCAGGAACCGATGACCAGCCTCAACCCGGTCTTCACCGTTGGCCGACAGCTGACCGAGGGCCTGAAGGTTCATATGGGCATGAAAGACGCGCAGGCCCGCGAACGGGCGCTGGAACTGCTGCGCGATGTGCGCATTCCCGAACCCGAACAGCGGCTTACCCAGTATCCGCACGAACTTTCCGGCGGCATGCGCCAGCGCGTGGTGATCGCCATGGCCATGGCCTGCGAACCCAAGCTCTTGATCTGCGACGAACCGACGACTGCGCTCGACGTGACCATCCAGGCCGAGATACTGGCGCTGATCGACCGGATGAAACGCGAACACGGCACCGCGGTGCTGTTCATCACCCACGACATGGCGGTGGTCGCGCAGATCGCCGACCGGGTCAGCGTGATGTATCGCGGCCTGCAGGTCGAAGAAGGCACGGCGGAAGAAATATTCGAGAACCCGCGCCACGAATATACCCGCGCGCTTTTGGCGGCGGTGCCGAAACTCGGCGAAATGCGCGGCAAGGACGCGCCCGAACCGATGCACATCATGGGCGCGCCGGAACGCGAAAAGATCACTGAGGCCGCGCACCAGCCTCCCGAGGTGCTTCTTGAGGTCGAAAACCTGACCACGCGGTTTCCAGTGCGCAAGGGGCTGCTGCGCCGCATCGTCGCCAATGTCCACGCCGTCGAAGACGTGTCTTTCACGCTCAATCGCGGCGAAACCCTGAGCCTGGTGGGCGAATCCGGTTGCGGCAAGTCGTCCTGCGGGCGCTCGATCCTGCGCCTTGTCGAACCGCAGTCGGGCAAAGTGCGGATCGGCGGCAAGGACATCATCGCGCTCGACGACCGCGACCTGCGCGCAGCGCGCCACGACATGCAGATGGTGTTCCAGGACCCGTTCGCCAGCCTCAACCCCCAGGTGCGCCTGATCGATCAGGTTTCCGAACCGCTCAGGAACTACAACGTCGCCAGCGGGACCGAGCTGGAAGACCGCGTGGCCACGCTTTTTGACCGCGTCGAACTGCCGCGCAGCTTCCTGCGCCGCTTCCCGCACGAACTTTCCGGCGGTCAGCGCCAGCGCATCGCCATCGCCCGCGCGCTGGCGCTTAACCCGAAACTGATCATCGCCGACGAAGCGGTTTCGGCGCTCGACGTCTCGGTCCAGGCCCAGGTGCTGAACCTGATGATGGGTCTCCAGGCCGATCTCGGCATAGCACTTCTCTTCATCAGCCACGACATGGCGGTGGTCGAACGGGTCAGCCATTACACTGCCGTCATGTATCTGGGCCGCATCGTCGAGATCGGCCCGCGCGGCGCGGTTTTTGAGGACCCGCGGCACGAATACACCAGGTCGCTGATGTCCGCCGTCCCGGTCGCCGACCCGCGCCAGCGAAAGTCGCGCGATGATCTCAGCTTCAAGCCGATCCCCTCGCCGGTGTTCCCGGTCGGCCACCAGCCGCCGCCGTCGGCCTATGACGAGGTCGGGCCAAAGCATTTCGTCCTGAAGTCGGCCTGAGATGGCTCAAATCCTTTCGGCGCGCGAGATCCTTGACTTTCTTGTCGGATTTCCGACCGTCAGCCGCGACAGCAACCTCGATCTGGTCAACTGGGTCGAGGATTATCTGGCGGGCCACGGCGTCACGTCGCGCCGGGTTTACGACGAAACTGGTGGGAAGGCCGCGATCTACGCCAATATCGGCCCCGAGGTCGAAGGCGGCGTGGTTCTGTCGGGCCACACCGATGTGGTGCCGGTCGATGGCCAGGACTGGTCGACCGATCCATTCCAAGTCATTGAAAAAGATGGCCGGCTTTACGGGCGCGGCACCTGCGACATGAAGGGCTTTGACGCCATCGCTCTGGCTGCGGTGCCAAAAGCGCTGGCCGCCGGTCTGAAACGCCCCCTGCAGATCGCCCTGAGTTACGATGAAGAGGTCGGATGCCTCGGCGCGCCGCCGATGATTGCCGATATGGCCGACCACCTGCCGCGCGCCGCCGCCGTGATCGTCGGCGAACCCAGCCGCATGAAGGT
Organism: Paracoccaceae bacterium; assembly: GCA_965247915.1. Classification (GTDB taxonomy): domain Bacteria; phylum Pseudomonadota; class Alphaproteobacteria; order Rhodobacterales; family Rhodobacteraceae; genus JAKZRT01. The sequence goes on along the minus strand of OZ252048.1, from coordinate 3,084,724 downwards.
GGTGACCGGCCACAAGGGCGGGGCCGGGTATCACGTCCATGTGCAGGGGTTTGAGGTGCATTCGTCGCTGGCCGACCGCGGCGTCTCAGCGATCATGCGCGCCGCCCAGCTGATCGACTGGGCCAACGACGAAAACGCCCGTATCCGTGCGCGACAACCCTCTGAAGTCGCCGCCATATTCGACCCGCCCTTTACGACCATCCATGTCGGCACTATCGAAGGTGGCACCGCGCATAACATCACCGCCAAGGACTGCCGTTTCGGGCTCGACTTCCGGTTTGTGCCCGATGATGACGCGGACGCCAGAAAACGCGATTTTCTGGATCAGGTCGCGCGTGTTCAGACTCAGATGCAGGCGATCCAGCCCAATACCGCCATCGTGTCAGAGCCTTACTTCGGCATCCCGCCGCTGCGCCCCGAGGCGCAAGGTGCCGCCGAAGCGCTGGCCCGCGCCATCACCGGCGACAATGGCACCCACGTGGTCAGCTATGGCACCGAGGCCGGACAGTTTCAGGACGCGCGCTTTTCCGCTGTTGTGTGCGGCCCGGGCGATATAGCGCAAGCCCATCAGCCCGATGAATATCTCGAAATTTCCGAACTTGAGGCCGGTATCGCCTTTATCGACCGCCTCATCGACCGCTTGAAGGAGTGATCCATGCCCACCCGCAACCGATTTGCCGAACTGCACGACGAGATCACCGGCTGGCGCCACGACCTGCACGAAAACCCCGAACTGCTGTTCGAAACCCATCGCACCGCCGGGATCGTCGCCGAAAAACTGCGCGGGTTCGGCTGCGACGAGGTGGTGACCGGTATCGGCCGCACCGGCGTTGTCGGCATCATCAACGGCAACACCAATTCGTCGGGCAAGACCATCGGCCTGCGCGCTGACATGGATGCGCTGCCGATTATCGAGGCCACCGGCGCGCCTTATGCCTCGAAAACCGAAGGTGCCATGCACGCCTGCGGCCACGACGGGCACACCGCGATGCTGCTTGGGGCGGCGAAATATCTGGCCGAAACCCGCAATTTCGATGGCCGCGTTGCGGTGATCTTCCAACCGGCCGAGGAAGGCGGCGGAGGTGGCCGCGAAATGGTCGATGACGGCATGATGGACCGCTGGGACATCGCGGAAGTCTACGGCATGCACAACATGCCCGGCTGGCCCACCGGCCAGTTCGCGATTCGGCCCGGCGCGTTCTTCGCCGCCACCGACCTGATCGAGATCGAGGTCGAAGGCCTCGGCGGCCACGCCGCCAAGCCGCACGAGGCCATCGATACCACCGTGGTCGCCAGCCAGATCGTCGTAGCACTCCAAACCATCGCCAGCCGCAACGTCGATCCGGTCGGCCAGGTGGTGGTTTCGATCACCTCGTTCGAGACCGCGTCAAAGGCCTTCAACGTGATCCCGCAAAAAGTGCGCTTGAAAGGCACGGTGCGGACCATGGACGAAGGCATCCGCGATCTGACCGAAAAGCGCGTGACCGAAATCGCCGAGCTGACAGCGCAGGCCTACGGCGCCGTTGCCCGCGTCACCTACGACCGGAATTACCCGGTCATGGTCAACGCCGACATTGAAACCGGGTTCGCCATCGAGGCCGCGAAAAAGGTCGCCGGTGATTGCTCGCACGCCCCATTGATCATGGGCGGCGAAGATTTCGCTTTCATGCTCAATTCGCGTCCGGGGGCCTATATTCTGGTCGGCAACGGCGACACCGCCATGGTCCACCAACCCGAATACGACTTCAACGACGCGGCGATTCCGGCGGGCTGTTCGTGGTGGGTCGAAATGGCCGAGGGGCGGCTCAAGGCGGGCTGAGCGCGGGGATATATTCAAGAACCAACGCCAAGTTCATCGCGGCGGGCATCCGTGAGTTCAATGACCGTTTCGGACGCATGCGCTGAGCCCGCACGAATATTCCGGCCCGAATAATAAACCGGCCGCGGACGGGTAGTGCGCGCGGGTAGCGGCTGTCAGGCCGCGCGGCGGCGCTTGTACAATGCAATCCCGCCGAGACCGACTAAAGCATATTGCATTTAATCTGAGGCATATCCCGCGGCCTTGAGGAAGTTCCAGCATTGGTCTGGGTCGAAGAGATCACAAATGTCGCTGAGGGCGTCAAAGAGGGCATCGAAGGTTCTTGCTCCAACCCTTCGCAGGTGAGCTTTCAACTTTGAGAACGCCATTTCGATCGGGTTAAGATCCGGGGAGTAGGGTGGCAGGAACAAGAACCAGCATCCGCGCGCCCTCAACGCCTGTGCCGCGCGGTGGCTTTTGTGGGTGGAAAGATTGTCGAGAATGACCACAGTTCCAGGGTCCAGCGCAGGCGCAAGCTGGGTCTCGATATAAGTCTCGAACGCCGATCCATCCATTGCGCCGCTGATCACCCAGGGTGCAATCAGCGCGTTATGGGTCAGCCCGGCGATGAAGGTCTGCGTGCCCCATTTTCCAAAGGGTGCGGTGCCATAAAGCCGCTCACCCCTGAAGCTGCGCCCGCGCAACCGGGTGAGGTTGGTTTTGACGGCGGTTTCATCGATGAATACCAGCCTGTGCGGTTCGGCGCGCATGCGCGGCTGGCGGCGGCTGATCCATTCCCTTCGCGCCTTATGCAGGGCGGGCCGGTCACGTTCCTGCGCGACAAGTCCTTTTTTTATATGAAAACCCTGCGCGTTCCAGAGCCCGGTGGATTGAGGAGAGCTGAACGCTCACGCCGTGCGTCTCCGCAAGCGCACCCGCAAGTTCCTGCAATGTTATGTCCGGTTCAGCCCGGACAATCTCGATCAGGAAACCCGCATGCGGTGCCAGCTTGCCAAACCGGCCCGCTGGCCTGCCCTGTGGCTTGGGTGTGACCTCGCCCCGCTCACGTTGATCCGCCGCATAACGCACCGCCGTCGCTGCACTGACGCCATAAACCCGCCCCGCAGCGCGACAAGAGTTTCCGGCCGCAATATACCCGCATATCCGCTGCCGAAGATCCAAAGAATACGGTTTGCCCATGCTCCACCTCCTCACGGGAAATGAATCAGACAAACAACACTTTGGGAATCCCCTTTCGATTCACATCAAACGCAAACCGCTTTAGTGTCCACCATTGATAGTGGACACTTAGGGGCACTCTATGGCTGTGAAGCAGAAGAAGCGGCGTTGGCCGGATGATGAGAAGCGTTCAATCTGTTTTCAGACGACGGCGGCTGGTGTTTCGTGACCGTCCGGTGAAGGTGCTCTGGCGAGGATAAGCTGGTCGCTGTTACGCTGCCGGGGCAGCGTAACACCAAGGCAAAAGTTCATCGATGCGGGTGATCTTGTGATCGGCGATGCGGCTCAGAACATCTGTGAGCCAGCCCTGAGGGTCAACGCCGTTCAGCTTGGCTGTCTCAATCAGCGTGTAGGCAATGGCGGCTGATCGGCCGCCACGCTCGGACCCGGCAAAGAGCCAGTTCTTGCGGCCTATGGCGATGGCCCGCATTCCCCTTTCGGCTGTGTTGTTGTCTATCTCCAGCAAGCCGTGATCAAGATAGGGCCTGAGCCGTTTGATGCGGGTGATGGCATAGCGGATTGCCTGCGCCAGCGGCGTTTTGCCAGAGATGCGCGTGAGCTGTGCACCGAGCCACGTGTCGAGATCATCGAGAACCTGCTTTGCCTTTGCCTGCCTCAACCGCACCCGCTCATCCGGCGGCGATCCACGGGCTTGCTTCTCGACCGCGTAAAGTTCGGCGATGCGCCTGATCGCTTCTTCGGCGATGGCAGAGCCCTGGGATTGCTGCACATCGACGAACTTGCGCCGGATATGCGCCATGCAGGCCACCTCGTGAATACGGCCTGAGCGGTACAGCTCTTCAAATCCAGCGTAGCCATCGGCGTGCATCCAGCCGGTGTAGTCCTTGAGATGGCCGATTGTACGTATGCCCTTTCGGTCGACACTGAACTGATACCAGGCCGCCGGGGACGCATCGCCAGCCCATGGCCGTTCATCTCTGGCGTATGTCCAGAACCGTGCCGTCTTGCATTTGCCGCTACCCGGCGCCTGCATCTTCACGGGCGTATCATCAGCGAAGATTGCTTGTCCGTTCAGGACATGACGGCCAATGGCATCAGCCAGGGGTTCGAGCAGCGCCGTGGAGTTGCCGACCCAGTCAGCCAAAGTTGAGCGTTCAAGGTCGATCCCGTCGCGGTCGAAGATTTGCGATTGGCGATAGAGCGGCAGATGATCCGCGTATTTGTTGACCAACACATGCGCCAACAGACCGGGTCCTGGACGACCGCGTTCGATGGGACGCGATGGCAATGCGGCCTGGCTGATCTTCTCGCAGCAGGTACAGGCCATGCGCGGACGCACGATCCGGTTCACGACAAAACGCCCCGGCTTGTATTCCAGCTCTTCGGTCACATCCTCGCCGAGTCGGCGCAGTCTGCCGCCGCAAGATGCGCAGTCTTCGCCGATTCCAATTACGGTCTCGTTGCGCGGCAGGTGATCGGGCAGTGGGCGGCGCTTTGGCTGCCGTTTCTCATCGGCATCGTCGGACGACGGCTCGGGGGGCGGGCTTTCCGCCGCCCGTGCGATCTCTTGCTCTTCCAGTTTCAGTTCAAGCTGATCAAGGCTTTCTGAACGCGAACCGAACTGATGACGACGCAGGCCCGCGAGTTGATGCTTCAGCTTCTCGATCAACACATCGCGGCTCTTCAGCCCGGCATTCCGGTTCGTCAGTTCTGACGCCATGGAAGCGATCAACGCCTTCAATGCCGACGGGTCATCAGGCAGCTTTTTGATGTCATCGAGCATGGCTGATACCTACCACTTATCCGGGACGGTGGGAATCCCACAACGGCATCAATCCTTTGGAAATAAATGGTTTACTCAGCCTGCTGTCAGCGGGCACCATGTCCTCTTGGGCATACGCCAGTCAATGCCTTCAAGCAGCATCGCCAACTGCGCCGGCGTCAGCGCGATCTTCCCGTCCTTAGCGGCTGGCCACACGAACTTTCCCTTCTCCAGGCGCTTGCTGAACAGACAGGCTCCTTGGCCATCCCACCAAATGACCTTGATCAGATCGCCACGGCGCCCTCGAAACACGAACATATTGCCGGTGAACGGGTTCTGTTTCAGGGTCTGCTCTGCCTGGGCAGCCAGCGTGGCAAAACCCCGGCGCATGTCCGTCACTCCAGCCGCCAGCCAGACCTTGGTGCTGGACGGAACAGGGATCATCCGGACAGGACACGGATCAGATGTGCCAACGCCCCGGGATCGTAGGCACCGCTGATCCGGAGCCGGTGTCCACCAGCATGCTCGATCTCGATCGTGTCTGACGTCAGCGCCTTTGGGATAGATATGAGGGTTTAGCATCAGGAGGATTTCTGGTTCATCGCAACCGTCAAGGAGTGAAGATGAACAAGCAATCCGGAACCAGCAAAGCCTCGGCTGACAGGCTGGTCAAAACCATCCGCCGCAAGACCCGGCAAACGTATTCAGCCGAGGAGAAGATCCGCATTGTTTTGGCGGGTCTTCGGGGCGAGGAAAGCATCTCAGCACTGTGTCGCCACGAGGGCATCTCAGAGAGTCTGTATTACAGCTGGTCCAAGGAGTTCCCCGAAGCAGGGAAACGCCGTCTGTCCGGCGATACGGCGCGTCAGGCGACGTCACCCGAGGTGAAGGAGCTACGTTCTGAGGCCTTGGCATTGAAAGAATGTGTGGCCGACCTGATCCTGGAAAACCGTCTGCTCAAAAAAAGCATGACAGGGGATGGGGGATACGAGGAATGAGGTATCCAGCGTCAGAGAAGTTGGAAATCATCCGCACCGTTGAGGGGTCCCATCTGCCTGCGAAGCAAACCTTGGATATGCTGGGCATTCCGCGCACCACATTCTACCGATGGTATGACCGCTATGTCGAAGGCGGCTTTGACGCCCTGGCGGATCGCTCACCCTGCCCAAAGTCGGTCTGGAACCGCATTCCCCAAGATCGGCGAGACGATCTGATTGAATTTGCACTGGAGCACGAGGCGCTGACGACCCGGGAACTGGCGGTAAAGTATACCGATGAGAAGCAGTATTTTATCTCTGAATCATCGGTTTACCGCTTTCTGAAGGAAGCTGATCTGATCACCGCGCCCGACTATGTTGTGATCAAAGCTGCCGACGAGTTCACGGACAAAACCACCGCTATCAACCAGATGTGGCAAACCGACTTCACCTACTTCAGGATCATTGGCTGGGGTTGGTATTATCTCAGCACGATCCTGGACGATTACAGCCGCTACATTATCGCCTGGAAGCTCTGCACAAACATGCGGGCCGAGGACGTGGCGGCGACGATTGAGCTGGCCCTGGCGGCGTCAGGTTGTGATCAGGCGGTTGTGAGACACAAGCCCCGTCTGCTGAGCGATAACGGCTCTTGCTACATCTCTGGCGACCTGGCCGAATGGCTCGAGGATCGACAGATGGACCACGTTCGCGGTGCGCCGTTCCATCCGCAAACCCAGGGGAAGATCGAGCGCTGGCATCAGACGATGAAGAACCGGGTTTTGCTGGAAAACTACTATCTGCCCGGCGATCTTAAACGCCAGATCGGGGCCTTCGTCGATTACTACAACAACCAGCGCTACCACGAGAGCCTGAACAACGTCACACCCGCCGACGTCTACTTCGGGCGCGGCAAGGCCATCATCAGAGAAAGGGAAAAGATCAAGAAACTGACAATCCGACAACGCCGCTTGCAACATCAAAAACTCGCGGCATAATCAATCACACAAACGAACCAGAGCCTCCAAAACTCAAACCGCTCTGATGTCCCATTTTATATGACGACGGACAATCCATACTCTGATGCAGAACGCGGATGACATCGACACCAATATTTGACATATGAAAAAACACGAAGTGCCGCCTGACCGCGTATTTCTGATATCCGTCGCGCACGTTCGCTTTGAGGCCCTGGCGTTCACCTGAAGCCAGTTTCTCGATGGCCTCGATAATGTCTGCGTAATAGCTGTCGGCCTGCGTCACCGACCACCGCTCGAGCGTGTAAAGCCAGATGCATTCAAGATCGATTTCGGCGAGCGGGGATAGTCTGTAGGTACTCATATCAGCCGGTGTGTTCCTCGTGCATGCGTTTCAAGAATGCAGTGCTGTCAAACGGGCGCGGTTCTCCCGATTGCTCGCCCGCGTTCAATGCATCTTGCAATGCCCGCACCTTGCTTTCGTGTTCCTCAAGAAGACGAAGGCCCGCCCGCATAACGTCACTGGCTGATCCGTAGCGGCCAATCTGTACTTGTCTTTCAATAAAGTTGGCGAAGTGATCGCCAAGTGACATGGATGTGTTTTTTACCATGATACACCTCCTAGGAGCGGAGTATGCTAATTATTGGTACTTTTCAATAGTGCGGTGGTGTCGCCAGATCCGGAATCTGCTGTAGATTGGGTTTGCAGGTTTGACACAGTGTTCAGATTGAGTTCTGTCTGTTTTGGCCTGTCGCTGGGCGTTCCAGTGGTGGAAGTCCGTCTAGGAGCCTCAATGCGTTCGCGCAACGGGTGCAGGCACATCGGGCATTTCAGCCCCCTCAAGCCAGAGCCAGCCCGGATAGGTGCCTTCTTCGGCCGCGTCTGCGAGCGCTGCATCCGAAGCGGGTTCCTCGCCCGGTGCTGCGACAAACATCGCCGTGGGTGGTGTCGTGTCAGTCAGCACCATGGAGGCAATCGGGGTCTCAATGGGCAGGTTGAAACGCAGGGATTTGGTGAAGGATCGTTTGCCCTCTGTCAGCGTCTCGATCAACTCCTGCTCGCGTATATGCTCAAACGGGATCCAGTTGGCCGTGGTCAACATCATGCCGATCTCGTGCAGAACCGGATAGCCTGCCTTTGCGACACTGAAGGTTCCGATCACCATGATATGGGTGCCGGGGACCATATCGGCGAGCAGGATTTTATCTTCAAAGACCTTTTCAAAGCGCTTGTGCAGGTCAGCGCCGGCAAAGAACGGGCCGTCGGGCATCTGCTTGAAGGTGAACCGCGCCCCGAGCCGTGTTTCCTCATGCGACTTGTATTCTGCAATCAGGATGCCAAGCGGGGTTGTGTGCGATGAGGTGCGCGCAAGTTTTTTGAAAAACGCCTGCCGTTTGGCCGCGAGTGCGGGTTTCATGCGGTGTGACCTGCGCCCCAAGTTTCCACCACCCTGCGGAGAGTCCATGGGTTTGATTAGTTGGCCTTACGCCGCCAATTTGTCCATGTCCAAATCCACTTTCTACCGTCTGGTTTTTTAGTTATTTCGTGGTCAAAGGTTACCACGATCAACTGGTAGACTAATGAGCTACCCCCCGAAATTCGGACACTGACGTAAGCTGCGATTTGTAGTCTGCTGATCTTCAACACGAAGGAGATCAGAAATGTCGAAACGAAAGCAACATCATCCAGAGTTTAAGGCCAAGGTGGCATTGGAGGCGCTGAAGGGGGAGGCGACGGTTTCAGAGTTGGCGAGCCGGTTTGGCGTGCATCCTACCATGATCCATCAATGGAAACGTGCGTTGCTTGAAGGCGCGTCGGGCGTGTTCGGGCGCGGCAGCAGGAAAGCGGCTGAAGTTGACGAAGAACAGGTTAAAGACTTGCTCGCCAAGATAGGGGAGCTGGCCGTCGCCAACGATTTTTTGGCCAGAAAGCTCAAGCCCTGGGCCGGCAAGTGAGGCGGAAGATGATTGAGCCAGGCCTTCCAAACCTGTCTGTTGGCAAACAATGCGCCTTGCTGTCGATCTCACGGTCATCCTTTTACTATGAGCCAAAGGGTGAGACCGCGATGAACCTCGACCTGATGCGCCTGATAGATAAGCAGTTCTTGGAAACGCCGTTTTACGGTGTGCGCCAAATGACGTGGCATCTTCGGAACGAAGGTCATCTGGTGAACGAGAAGCGCATCCGACGGCTCATGCGGTTGATGGGCCTCATGCCGATCTACCAGAGGCCCAACACCAGCAAGGCCGCGAAGGGCCACAAGATTTACCCCTATCTGCTACGTGGGCTTCGTGTGACCCGCCCCAATCAGGTCTGGTGTTCTGATATCACCTATCTGCCAATGCGACGCGGCTTCCTGTATCTCCTGGCCATCATGGACTGGCACACGCGCAAAGTGCTGGCGTGGCGCATCTCGAACACGCTGGAAGCGGACTTCTGCGTCGAGGCGTTGAACGAGGCAATCCACAAGTTTGGCCCGCCCCAGATCATGAACACTGACCAAGGCAGTCAGTTCACATCCTTTGTCTGGACGGGCCAACTGAAGCGGACAGGCGTGCATATCTCGATGGACGGCAAGGGCCGGTTCCTCGACAATATTTTTGTGGAACGGCTGTGGCGCTCGCTGAAATACGAGTGCGTCTATCTGCACGCCTGGGAGACTGGATCGGAGGCCAAGGCCGGCGTCGGCAAATGGATGGAGTTCTACAATCAGAAGCGGCTGCATTCCGCACTTGGCGGCCAGCCTCCAGCCGTGGTCTATTGGCAGAGAAATGAAACAACGCAACCCGATCAGCAGGAGCAAAAAGTAGCTTAGATTGCGCCAAATACTGTCCAACGGTTGGGGAGTAGCTCATAATTATTAACATCTTCCCCCAGCTTTAGCTGGGGGAAGATGTTAATAGAGACTTATTCTCTTTTGAAATTCGAAACTACAAATGATGCCCCATCTTGTGGGGCAGTGAAATTTCTGCAATAGTTCTGTATAACGGCCTCCAAATATTGCATAAGGGAACATCCGATGAGTACAGTGCGATCCCCTCGAAACCGTCCAGACAGGTCGAGGAAAGCTAAGTCCTCCGACCCGTCGCCATTGGGTATCGCAGGCGGCATGTACCAGCCACTTAGCGAAATTGATGTGGAAAAGGTGTACCACGCCGCGCTGGACGTCCTGGAAAAGACCGGCCTTAAAGGTGCTACAAAAACCGTGCGAGAGCTGGCATTAACCAAAGGATGCCGGATTGACGACGACGACCGCCTGCTTTTCCCAAAGGCATTGGTCGAAGATATTATCTCCGGTGCTGGCCGCGATTTCGTACTGCATGGTCAGACACCAGATAATGACATTCAAATTAGCAGCGGCCATGTTCATTTTGCAACTGGTGGCGCAGCTGTAAAAATGCTGGATTCAAAGACAAAGGCCTACCGGCCATCCACGCTAATGGACCTCTATCAAGCGGCACGCATTTGCGACACTCTTCCTAATATTCAATGGTTTGCGCGACCGGTTGTGGCCACCGACATCGAAGACTGGAGAGAGCTCGACCTGAACACCGTCTATGCAATGGTCAAGGCAACCACAAAGCATCTGGGTTCCAGCATCGTTGTGGATACACATGTCGCCGAGATTGTCGATATGCTCGATCTGATGGTTGGAAAAGAAGGCGCCTTTGCTGAGCGCCCTTTCTTATCTGTTCACGCAACCACGATTGTATCACCGCTGTCTTTCGCCGGGGAAAGCAGCGATGTAGCCACCGCCGCAGCGCGCGCTGGTATGCCAATCCTTAGCCAAACAGGACCCATGGCAGGCGCAACCTCACCAGCGGCTCTTGCCGGCACGCTTGTACAAACTGTTGCCGAGGCGCTGGCAGGTCTGATCGGGGTCAATCTTGTCAAACCGGGTCATCCGGTTATCGCAAGCGGCTGGCCGTTCGTGGTTGATCTGCGCACCGGCGCGATGAGCGGTGGCAGCGGAGAGCAAGCACTGCTTGGCGCTGGTGTGGGTCAGATGATGCGTCATTTGAAGTTGCCGACCGGTGTGCCGGCTGGCATGGCAGATTCGAAAGTGCCCGACAATCAGGCCGGTTATGAGAAAGCGTTAACTGTCGCCCTAGCCGCGATGAGTGGGCCAGATCTGGTGTATGAATCTACTGGTATGCTCGCCAGTCTATTGGGCTGTTCTTTGGAAGCGATGATGATTGATGACGAGATGATCAGCAGCATCCGTCGGTCCATGCGCGGATTCGAGGTCACAGAGGATACGCTTTCTGTTGAAATGATTGACGAAACTGCCCGAGATGTTGGCCACTATCTGGGCACTGAACAGGCCTTAAGCCTGATGGAAAGCGAGTATATCTATCCAGAGCTGGCAGATAGGCTTAGCCCGGATGACTGGACTGAAAAGGGGTCCAGCGACATGTGGAGCCGTGCTTCAATTAAGGTTCAACAGGTTTTGAACGGGCCGCAACCCACGCATATTACCCCCGAGGCAGACACGGCGGTACGCGCCAAATTCCGGATCATGCTCCCGGCGGAGTCGGCAAATTTGCCGGAAGACCAATGACTGATTCTGCGAAAGTTGTTATCGTTGGCGGCGGCATTGTTGGGTGCGCCGTTCTTTATGCCCTGGCAAAACGGGGCTGGACCGACGTTGTGCTTTACGAGCGCTTGGAGCTGACGTCTGGTTCCACCTGGCACGCCGCCGGAAACATTACACATTTTGGCCACTACGCCGAAATCACCCGGCTGTACGTGGACAGCCTTGAAACATATTTGCAGGCGGAAAAGGAAGGCGGCCAGTCGGTCGGATTCCACCCGACGGGCAGCTTACGATTGGCAACCTCCGAAGCAGAACTGGAGGCCTACAAGAGCATTGAACCTCTCTATGACTCTCTTGGCGTGGGCTACAAGGTTGTGACCGCTGACGAGGTGGCAAGACTACATCCTCTCGTGGATATTGAGGGTGTATTTGGTGCAGCACACACACCCGATGACGGTCATGTCGATGCCTCAGGTGCCACGCATGCGCTGGCGAAGGTCGCAAAATCTTTAGGGGTTGAAGTTCAGCGACAATGCCCTGTCGAAAAGATCACACCGCGTGATAGCCGCGGTTGGCGGGTTGAAACAGTAAAAGGCACAATCGATGCGGAACATGTCGTGCTTGCGACCAGTTTTTGGACCCGTGAGTTGACCACGTCGCTGGGGCTGGACCTGCCGCTTTATGCCTTTGAGCATCATGAGGTAATTACCGACGACATCGAGGCGCTCAAAAACCTGGCTTACGAAGTCCCGACAATCCGGGATCCACGAGCACCATCAAATGTGCGGCAAGAACGTTACTCTCTGCTGTGTGGGGTTTATGAATCCAATCCCGTCCTTTGGTCGACAGACGGCATTCCTCCAGAATTTGGGCAAGAGCTCCTTGTGCCGGATATGGAACGGCTTGAAGACAACCTAATGCGTGTCATGGAAAGGATACCAGCCTTTGGCGAAAATGGCATAAAGGCGGTGAACAATGGGCCGCTTTGTTTCCCGCCAGACGGTTGTCCGATGGTGGGGCCAGTGCAAAGTCACCCGGGTCTTTGGCTTGCTGCGGGATTCCCGGTTGGCATCGGCACAGGTGGCGGATCGGGCAAGTTTCTGGCAGATTGGATGGTTGATGGCAAGGCGTCTTACGATCTTCCGATCATTGATCCGGCGCGATTTACCAAGCCTATTCCACGTGAGGACTGTTTCCGGCAAATGGTTGAAACATATGCAAAAGGTTACGTAACCCCGAATCTATAGCCATGCAGAAAAAGCAAAACATACTAGACATCAGTGATGTCCCGCATCGCTTCCATTTTGTGCTGACCGAACAGTATTCGATGCTATCGCTCTCTGGTGCCCTGGAGACGCTGCAGAATGCCAATACGGTTAGCGGCCAGGACCTCTATGATTGGCGCTTGATCTCGCACAACGGACAGACTGTCCGCTCATCTGTACAATCAAGCCAAGCAGTGGACGGTGACTTTGTTTCAATTGGCAACCCCAGAGACATTGTGGTTGTCAGTGGAATGGGGGTCCTTAACATCTTCCCCCTGCTTTAGCTGGGGGAAGATGTTAAGGCATCGAATTCTCACGGGCCGTCTCCGATAGCATGAACTACACCTCGGTGCAGATCGCACAGCGGTCAATTCGGGTCGGCGGTAATCCCCCCATTTTTAGTGGAGTCCGCTTGTAGAATTACGCGGCTAGTTTCAGTTTCATAGCGGGTGTGATCCCACCGATGGCCATGTTGGGCCGGTCGTTATTGTAAGTCCATAGCCATTCTGTGGCTTGTTCCTGTGCCTCCTCAATTGTTTCAAAGATATTCTGATCAAGCCATTCGTGCCGAACTGTACGGTTGTATCGTTCGATATAGGCGTTTTGCTGGGGCTTGCCAGGCTGGATATACTGAATGTGGATGCCCATGTTTTCAGCCCAGTTCTGTAACGTTCCGCTTATGTATTCGGGGCCATTGTCCACCCGAATAATCTGTGGGGCACCCCGCCACTCGATAATTCGGTTCAGGCTACGAACCACCCGTTCAGCGGGCAACGAGAAGTCCACCTCGATGCCCAACCCCTCGCGATTAAAGTCATCCAGCAAGTTCAGGGTGCGGATCGGGCGACCGTCTGCCAGTTGGTCGGCCATAAAGTCCATCGACCAAGTATGATTGGCCGTATCCGGCACCGCCAGCGCATCCGGCTTATCCCGTTTTAGGCGTTTTTTTGGCTTTATCTGCAGGTTTAGTTCCAGTTCGCAGTAAATCCGGTAGACGCGCTTATGATTCCAGCCAAAAGCTTTGACGTTGCGCAGATACAAAAAGCACAGGCCAAACCCCTAGGTTCGGCGGTTGTCTGTTAGCTTCTCTAGCCAATCTGCAATCTCAGCATTTTCATCGCTCAGCTTGCGCTCGTAACGATAACAACTCTCACTGATTTGAAACGCCCGGCAGGCCAGCGCAATACCGACACCACGGCTGGCGACCGCTTTCACGGCCATCTCCTTCCGCAGGGATGGCCGCTTCACTTTTTCCAAGAACTTCCTTCAGTAAATCGTTTTGCATGCTCATCTCGGCATACATGCGCTTCAGGCGGCGGTTCTCCTCAGTCAGCGACTTCATCGAAACGTCCATCCCGCCAAACTTTGCCCGCCATTTATAAAAGCTGGCATTGCTCATGCCATGTTCACGGCACAGTTCTGATACTGGCACACCGCTCTCGGCCTGTTTCAATATCCCCATGATTTGCGCATCGCTATATCGTTTGGTCTTCATCAAAATCTCCTCAGATATTATGCCGAGAAAATTCTACGCGTGAACACCACTAATTTGCGGGGGGATTACCGGCTGTCCCGGCAGCACAGCGATTTTACACCCGAAACTGGCCAAGGCAGTTGGAATTATGGAGAGAACACTGGACAATCCTTACCCACTTTCTGAAGTTGCCGAACAATTGTTTATGTCTACGCGCCAATTGGAAAGACTGTTTGGGCGCTATTTAGCGATGCCACCAAAGAAGTATTATATGAGGCTTCGATTGTTACGGGCCAACAACCTTCTCACGCAAACCCATAATACGATTATCTCGGCTGCAATGGAATGTGGGTTCTCGTCCCCCTCACATTTTTCAAAGTGCTTTCGCCCGGAATTTGACATAAGCCCCCACGGCTTACGACGCGGAGTTTAAACGAACCAGAGTGCAAAATACGTGGCTTACCCTAGCAGGTTCGTCCAGAGGTACGCAGCGAAAAGAGCGGCTTATGCCATCGAACCAAACTTGTCTGAAATGCTGGCAGCAGCATCGCAAAGTGCCCTTTCATGGCGCAATATCGTTTCGATTTTGGCAAGCTTACTGGGTCCCCACAATCCTAGGGTCGCTATGACGTTGCCCTGATAGTCACGTATCGGCGCGGCAATTCCGCAAATCTGCAAAAACTCCTCCCGATCGCAAATCGCAATGCCACGGTCACGTACTTTTTTCAAATCGGCCGCCAGTGCCTTCTTGGATGTCAATGTAAACTCGGTGAATTTTTCCATCTCGTAGCCGTCAGGCAATCCCCGGCGGCTCTGTTGGTCCACGTAAGCGAGAAGAACTTTCCCCGCGGCCGTGCAATGTAGTGGCGCCTGCTCACCAATTTTTGCCGCGTATCTTACGCTTTGTACGTCAAAAGTTCTGATGAACAATATCGAGTGATACGAACGGATGGCGACAGCGACATTCAGTTCTGTTTCATCGCGCAATTTGACCAATTGCGCATCTGTGATCTGCTGAAGGTCAGTCTTTTGCCACGCGGCCCGAGCCCATCGGATTGGTTTTACACCAAGTTCGTACTGTTTTGAAATGGGATCAAAACCAACCAGGTCTTCGCCAAGCAGAATAGCAATGATCCGATGCGCCGAGCTCTTTGTAAAACCCGTCGCGGCTACAATTTCCGAAAAGGTCAACGCTCCGTGCGAATGTGCAAGATGATCGAGCACCATAGAGCATTTCGTGACAATGGAACTCTGTAATGCTTTTGCCAATGGGGCGACCTTCCATTTGTTGAGCTTCAATAGTATTCAGCACGTATGACTGCGGCAAGTAGGGGCCTGCCAATTATCCTGAACTGTGGCAGCACTGCCCGCAGGCGCTGGCCGACCGCAAGTAATCTCAGGCGGCGAGAAATCCGCCGTCCACAACAGGCTCTGTCCCGGTTGCAAAAGACGAGTCGTCAGAGACGAGAATCAAAACTGCCGAGCAATCTCATCTTTTCGTGCCAAGCTGCCCATTGGGTATTTCGCCATCAAACAATTCTATTGCCCCAGCCCGCCAAACTGAGCGAAATGGCCGCCCCAATATTACCGGAAACGCCGGTGACCGAACCTTTCGGCCAGTCAGTTTCAGATCCATGGTGTGCTTTTCCTTGGTGTAATCGGCCCGCCAGCAAGGGCGGGCCGAGGCCCTTAACGTTCTTCTGTCATAAGGCCAAGATAGAGGCACCAGCACATGGCAAGGACGATCACCGTGAACGGGATGCCCATTGATACTGCAGCTCCCTGAAGCGCATTGAGACCACCGCCCAGCAGCAACGCGATGGCGACGAGCCCTTCAAAGGTACACCAGAACACACGCTGGGCAACTGGGGCGTTCATCTTGCCGCCAGCTGTGATCGTGTCGATCACCAGCGATCCTGAATCCGAGGACGTGACAAAGAAGATCACGATCAAATCAGAGAAATGGGCGCCACGATGTTGTAGAGCGGTAGCTGATCAAGCATCCGGAACAAGGCAAGCTCAGGCTTGTATGCAGCGACGACATCTTTGACACCTTCATACCCGCCCGAAAGTTGTTCCAGTGCGAAGCCGCCGAAAACAGTCATCCAAAGCGCACAGACAATGGTCGGGGCCACCAATACGCACAAGATGAATTCGCGCACCGTACGGCCTTTGCTGATTCGGGCGATGAACATTCCGACAAAAGGCGACCACGCGATCCACCACGCCCAGTAGAACGTTGTCCAGCCGTGCATAAAACCAGTGTCTTCGCGTCCAAATGGGTTGGATAGGGCAACGAAGTTGACCATATAGTTTTTCATCACAAGGCCGAATTTACCCAGCAGTGTCATTGTCGGTCCAGCCAGTGTCTGACGCCAGCGCCTTGGGGACAGATATGAGGGTTTAGCATCAGGAGGATTTCTGGTTCATCGCAACCGTCAAGGAGTGAAGATGAACAAGCAATCCGGAACCAGCAAAGCCTCGGCTGACAGGCTGGTCAAAACCATCCGCCGCAAGACCCGGCAAACGTATTCAGCCGAGGAGAAGATCCGCATTGTTTTGGCGGGTCTTCGGGGCGAGGAAAGCATCTCAGCACTGTGTCGCCGCGAGGGCATCTCAGAGAGTCTGTATTACAGCTGGTCCAAGGAGTTCCCCGAAGCAGGGAAACGCCGTCTGTCCGGCGATACGGCGCGTCAGGCGACGTCACCCGAGGTGAAGGAGCTACGTTCTGAGGCCTTGGCATTGAAAGAATGTGTGGCCGACTTGATCCTGGAAAACCGTCTGCTCAAAAAAAGCATGACAGGGGATGGGGGATACGAGGAATGAGGTATCCAGCGTCAGAGAAGTTGGAAATCATCCGCACCGTTGAGGGGTCCCATCTGCCTGCGAAGCAAACCTTGGATATGCTGGGCATTCCGCGCACCACATTCTACCGATGGTATGACCGCTTGTCCGTCGTCATATAAAATGGGACATCAGAGCGGTTTGAGTTTTGGAGGCTCTGGTTCGTTTGTGTGATTGATTATGCCGCGAGTTTTTGATGTTGCAAGCGGCGTTGTCGGATTGTCAGTTTCTTGATCTTTTCCCTTTCTCTGATGATGGCCTTGCCGCGCCCGAAGTAGACGTCGGCGGGTGTGACGTTGTTCAGGCTCTCGTGGTAGCGCTGGTTGTTGTAGTAATCGACGAAGGCCCCGATCTGGCGTTTAAGATCGCCGGGCAGATAGTAGTTTTCCAGCAAAACCCGGTTCTTCATCGTCTGATGCCAGCGCTCGATCTTCCCCTGGGTTTGCGGATGGAACGGCGCACCGCGAACGTGGTCCATCTGTCGATCCTCGAGCCATTCGGCCAGGTCGCCAGAGATGTAGCAAGAGCCGTTATCGCTCAGCAGACGGGGCTTGTGTCTCACAACCGCCTGATCACAACCTGACGCCGCCAGGGCCAGCTCAATCGTCGCCGCCACGTCCTCGGCCCGCATGTTTGTGCAGAGCTTCCAGGCGATGATGTAGCGGCTGTAATCGTCCAGGATCGTGCTGAGATAATACCAACCCCAGCCAATGATCCTGAAGTAGGTGAAGTCGGTTTGCCACATCTGGTTGATAGCGGTGGTTTTGTCCGTGAACTCGTCGGCAGCTTTGATCACAACATAGTCGGGCGCGGTGATCAGATCAGCTTCCTTCAGAAAGCGGTAAACCGATGATTCAGAGATAAAATACTGCTTCTCATCGGTATACTTTACCGCCAGTTCCCGGGTCGTCAGCGCCTCGTGCTCCAGTGCAAATTCAATCAGATCGTCTCGCCGATCTTGGGGAATGCGGTTCCAGACCGACTTTGGGCAGGGTGAGCGATCCGCCAGGGCGTCAAAGCCGCCTTCGACATAGCGGTCATACCATCGGTAGAATGTGGTGCGCGGAATGCCCAGCATATCCAAGGTTTGCTTCGCAGGCAGATGGGACCCCTCAACGGTGCGGATGATTTCCAACTTCTCTGACGCTGGATACCTCATTCCTCGTATCCCCCATCCCCTGTCATGCTTTTTTTGAGCAGACGGTTTTCCAGGATCAGGTCGGCCACACATTCTTTCAATGCCAAGGCCTCAGAACGTAGCTCCTTCACCTCGGGTGACGTCGCCTGACGCGCCGTATCGCCGGACAGACGGCGTTTCCCTGCTTCGGGGAACTCCTTGGACCAGCTGTAATACAGACTCTCTGAGATGCCCTCGCGGCGACACAGTGCTGAGATGCTTTCCTCGCCCCGAAGACCCGCCAAAACAATGCGGATCTTCTCCTCGGCTGAATACGTTTGCCGGGTCTTGCGGCGGATGGTTTTGACCAGCCTGTCAGCCGAGGCTTTGCTGGTTCCGGATTGCTTGTTCATCTTCACTCCTTGACGGTTGCGATGAACCAGAAATCCTCCTGATGCTAAACCCTCATATCTATCCCAAAGGCGCTGACGTCAGACACCTTGAACGGCAAATTGTGCAAAAGGTGCTGGAGGTCGGAATTGCTTGCAATGCAAGTGAACGCATTGTCGAAATTTGTGCGCGGGGTGGCAAGAAAGTGCGGGACGAATACGCCAAATCCTTCGCCAAATCCTTCGCCAAACATTTCGCGCCGCACGCGGAAGCACCTGTCGAGACACCGCGCAGGGACGTTCTTTTGGAAAACCTCCGCAAGTCCCCTAAGTTTGAGACCGACCCGGCAGATGGCATTGAACGGGTCGAAGTCTCGTCGCTTGACTTCTATTCGACCGGTGGCGGGTCTTGCCGGTTTGAAAAGCGCGGCGAGGACGAAACCATTTACAAATTCCTTGACCTGCGGTTTGGCGGCCTGTCTCCTTTGAAGGTAGGCGGTTGGACAATTGTTGGGGCGACTCTGCGGATCGTGGTTGCTGCGCGTGACGGCCAAAGGCGCAAAACCCAGACCGTGACACTCAGAACGCCGAACAGCACCACACTGCCCAACAAAACGGAAAAAGACCGCCATTTTGTGTTTGATCTTCGTGACCGTCCGGTGAAGGTGCTCTGGCGAGGATAAGCTGGTCGCTGTTACGCTGCCGGGGCAGCGTAACACCAAGGCAAAAGTTCATCGATGCGGGTGATCTTGTGATCGGCGATGCGGCTCAGAACATCTGTGAGCCAGCCCTGAGGGTCAACGCCGTTCAGCTTGGCTGTCTCAATCAGCGTGTAGGCAATGGCGGCTGATCGGCCGCCACGCTCGGACCCGGCAAAGAGCCAGTTCTTGCGGCCTATGGCGATGGCCCCGCGACAGGAGCATTCAAGGAAAATTTCACCCCCACGGATCGCAGCCTGAAACTGAAGATCTCACGGGCCGATATCGCCAACTTTCTGTCCCGGCAACTGTCCGACTTGCGCTATGCGCACCGGGCTGTTGGCATCTCCAACTGACATACGGCGAAGGAGTAATCCCATGACTATCCCATATTCTGTTTGGGCGCTTATCGCCCTTGCCATGGCTACCGGTCTTGTGGCTGGTGTGTTCCTCACTTTCTCGGACTTTGTAATGAAATCTTTATTCGCATCGCAACCCGCCACTGGAACAGAGGCGATGCAGATCATCAACCGCAAAGTTTACCACTCGATCTTTATGGTGCTCTAGATCGCGATGATCCCGGTGTCATCCACCCTCGCGGTCTACGCTTGGATTTTCGTTGGTGGCCCACTGGCGACTTACCTGATCATTGGCGGTTTGCTTTACTTCTTCGGCGTGTTCATGGTCTCGATGGTAGGCAATATCCCGATGAACCGCGCGCTGGAAGCCTTGTCTGTGGGCGGCGTTGCCGCTCAAGCCTACTGGCCCGCCTACGTCAAGGGCTGGGTGTTGTGGAACCATCTGCGGTGGATCACAGCGCTTGGAACCTCGACCTGCTATGTCATTGGCGCAGTCCTGTTGGCGCAGTCCGCTTGAGCGAGCAGAAAGATCGGCAACGGATACACATCCTCAAATTGCCCTTAGAATGACCGCTTCAAGTTTGATTGCGGTCATTCAACCAACGACCGCAAAGTCCCGCTTCTCGGTCGTTTAACACCGAACGCCGAGCAGCAGTAATTGGCGCAAAGCGAACCAGCACGGCGTTCGGACACATCCTTTTCCTTTGAATTATCCGGCGTTTCGTAAACCTTAACCCCAGAAGAAAGGAGCGCTCTGGTTGCCTCCGCAGGGTCCGCGTGCCCGCTCTCCACCGCGTACAGCCATCGCCGCCGCCGGAACCATCGGCATCGGCCTGTTCCCCAGTTGGTTTCTGGGTCTGGCGCAGCAGTCGGCGATCGCCGGGTAGGGGGGTCCTTCGCTGAAGATTTGAAACGATACCGCTGTGAGCCTGAAAGCAGACACCTGGGTTAATGCAGAGCTAATTGAGCGTTATGCAATCACGAGCATTGATTTGCCGCCGCGATATACCGGCAAGTTTTTCGTGTTTTCCCATTTTACATGCTCTGCGCGGCGGTCGCCAGATTTCGCAGCTTGGCCGTGGCCAGGTGCCGCGGCAGCAGTGCCAGGCCGCAATCGGGCGCCGCAATCAGCCGGTCGGCGTCAATGTGTTCAAGGGCGGCACCCATGCGGGCGCGCAGGGTGTCAACCGACTCCACCTGGCTTTTGGCGATGTCGATCAATCCCAGGATAATCGTGGTGTGGCCGAACAACTCCAGCAGCTTGAGATCATTGGGCCGATGCGCATCTTCGATAGAAACGGCGTCCACATCGGCCGCGTCGAGAGCGCCGGATAATGCGAAATAGCTCGCGGGGTCGGCTTTGGCGGGGTGAGGATCGTCGAGGCCGGCAGGATATCCACAGCATATGTGGACAGCCCGGTTAACCTGCGGTCCGACACCGGCAAAGCAGCGCTCAACACACTCGACACCGAACGCCAGCGCCGCATCGACCTGGCGTGCGAACAACGGTTCGTCGACCTGGATCCACGTGCAGCCGGCTTCGGCCAGGCGCTTTATCTCAATATTGAGGACCCCGGCAAGCGCGCGGGCCAGTTCCGGCCGGCTGGCATAATATTCGTTGGCAATTGTGTCGCTGATGGTCAGCGGACCCGGCACCGTTATCTTCACTTCCCGATCGGTCGCCGAGCGGGCAACCCGCCAGTCGTCAGGCAGAAAAGCGGGTCCCGGTTGCAGTTTTGATGTGACCGTTGGGACACGGGCCACCCAGCTTCCGTCGCGCATGGCCTGGTCACTAAGGTGCGCGAAGTCGATCCCGCGCACATGCCTGCAGTGATAATAGACGTAATGTTCGCGACGGATTTCACCATCGGTTGGAATGGTGATACCGCACTCCACCTGCTCGCGAACCGCATCCCGGGTCATGCGGTCTAGCGTCCGTTTCGTCTCAGTCGACTGATCCCCCACCATGGCATCGTAGACCATGGTCGGCGCCGCGCGCCTTTGCTCGCCCATTTTGCTCCATATTGGAACCGGGGCATCGGCGGGTTTTGGATAGGCGCCAATTGTCGTGGTCGGAATAGTCACATCAGCGATTCCTTAGCCTTGAATGATGTGGTTTATCATATCGCCAGTCTCACGCTGGTTCGACGCCGACCGGATCGACCCGCTATCGTCCGTAGTATCACCTATGGGTCCACTTGTTCTTGTTATGTTTACGCTCCACTCCAGCAGAGCGGCAGATCGTGTTTCATCTGGCCTGTGTTCTATAGACCATCGCATCGACCCGACGCGAACGGCTTTCATTCGCCGGGGCCGACCTCGCACACATACAGAATCGTCTTATTGTCGTCTGGCGCGAAGTAGAATCGGAGTTTATTGCCGTGACGCTCGGCGTAATGCGGATTTCGGGTCAGCGGGAATCCATCGGCAGACCGGATAAAATCAACCAGTACATGATTGATGACCTTGTTGTTTTCGAGGTCTATGACATCGATCGCCCCGTATCCGTCGAAAGTCCCACTGCATATCGCCAATCCATCCCCCAAATACTGGCAATCCTGGTGCGCGATTGTTGGCGACATCGCAAATCGTCCTAACAGAATCGGTGGTTTGCCCGGCACGGTCACTTTTAGATCCGCGTCAAGGGGCCACGAATATATATGCCGGGATGCCCAGGAAAAGCCGTGCAACGCCGCGCTTGTCGGCCGGGCGACGATGGCACTGATATGATCATCGGTGCGAAAGACCTCAAATTTTTCGAGACTTTCGGGATCGACCCGGTAAATGATCGACCGGCTATAGGGCCGATATTCCGCAACTGGAACCCAAACCCAGGTGCCGTCGAAATCAATGCCGCCGGGGTGATAGATATCGCCTTCGCCCAGATCGACATGTCCGGTGAGCGCACCGTGAATATCCGTCCTGAACAAATGCCCCCTGCCAATTCCAGGCGCGTCGCCGTGGCGGGCGGGCTCGATGATTTCAACAGACGACAGGAAAAAATGCTCGCCACAACGGGTCAGGCCCTGCGGATGGTAAGTGTTAAATTGGAAGGTCGTCTGTTCCTTGAGAACCCACCGGGACGAGCCAGAAAGCAGACCAATAGCGCGCGCATCCGCCGCTTTGACGGAACTTGACCGTAATGTTGGCTGATCCGGACCCGCTCCGTTTTTTGCTTCGGTGCTCGATTTCCATGGCGTTGGGCCGGTGGCCATCACAGCGCCATTCGCACCGTCCGGTCGACTGCGTTCGCGGTCGCCGGACAGCGCAATATGCGGGCTGAAGACTTCGTGCATCACCAGCGCCGCGGCACCCAATGCCGCGGTGTCGATTCCCGATATGGCGTGCAGCAGGCGGAGTTTGGCCCCCTCCGGCTCAAGCCAGTCCGGCGCTTTGGTTTGAATCAGGTCGAGCAAATAATCCAGCAGCGGAGCTGGCAAACGACCGCCAATCAGGATCGCACCGGGGTCGAGAATGCATTTGGCGGCGACGATCGGCGGCATCAGGGCGTCCGCGGCGGCCTCCAACCACTCCATGAGCCACGGTTCGCGTCGCAATAAATGGGTCTCCAGCTCGCTTAGATCCTGAATTGTAATGCCTTTTACCCGCAGCGATTCGTGAAGCGCGGCAATGCTCGCGACCCCAACGGCCCGATTTGGCGACACTTCCTTGGACAGGTGGCCGAGATCGTGCGGCACCGGTATCAGGCCAATCTCGCCCGCATTCCCGGTCAGGCCACGATAGGGCAAACGGTCCACCACGAGACCGCAGCTCAGCCCCATTCCGACATAGATGTGCATGAACGTCGGATAGGCGCGCCCGATGCCGTAATAGCTCTCTCCGAAGGCCATCGCTGTTCCGTCATTTTCAAACCACACGGGCAAATAAACTTGCTTGGCTAATTCAACATCCACACTGACATTTTCCCAAGACTTGAAATTGCGCGGTGCGATCAGGCGCCCGGTCCCGGGATCCCGGCGTCCGGGAATCGAGACACCAACACCCGCCGTATCATCGCGATTCCGGTCCTCCTGCCGTAACAGATCAGCAACGCTTTGTTCAATGATTTGAAAGGCTTCCTTGGGCGTCGGGAAAGAGACCGAATGCTCGATACGCGCCCGGATACTGCCTTCGAAATCGACCAGGACAGTGGTGATAAAATCACGATCAACGCTCGCACCGATGGCCTGGGTGCCATTGCGATCAACGGCAAGCTCTACCGCGGGCTGTCCCCGCCGGCCGCGGCGGCGCCCAACGGCTGACACCAGCCGGCGGTCGATGAGCTTGCCACTGATTGTCGAGATCGCCTGCGCGGTCAGTCCGGTCAGCGGCGCCAATTCTGTGCGAGAGATTGGCCCATGCAACCTGACAGCCTGCAAAACCGTGCGTTGGCTGCGCGAAATGTCAAATCGAGCGTTTGTGATGTTCAAGAAAATTGTCCTCGGTTTGCCTTTTTGCCGTCACTGCCGTGTCACTACATGCCTAAACATTCGCCGCGTTCCGGTTCTACGATTGGCAGGCATGCCGAAAAATCGCCGATCGCACCAGCGCGCGAAAATGTTGCCAAACCGATACCGGATTGTCATTACACAATCATCATCATACGCAAAGTTGATTGATTTAATGTCGAAATAAGCACATTTTGACGCACCGCAGCAGACTGAATTTACCCAGGATCGAGCAGTTTTTATGGCTTACGCACCTTGTTTCTGGACCCGACTTTCCGAACATGGTGCGTGCAAAAACGCACGTTTTCAGGCCCAATCCAATTACTCATAAGGTTGATAATGCTAACAAATTTGTTGGATCATAGGTGGTTCGCTTTTACTGACTGGACTTGCTAAGGCAGAGACGATTCAGTTGACAAAATGTCAAATTCCAAGTCTGTTGTACTAATGAAGATGCTCGCCCCAATCGGATAACTTTTTTGGGCGCCTCTTGGCCTTTCAAAGAGGCAGAGCATTTCGCGTCTGAGCGGTCAATATCAGCACCGTGGTTGATCGACCTGTCACCCATTGCTCCGCTCAAGACCCGCAACCAAATGGTCCGATGTCAAATGTGGAGGAGGCACAAATGATGATGCAACGAAACATGATGGGGATGCTGGCTGCAACGGCCATGGCCATCCCTTACGCCCTGCTGCCTGGCACTGCGGTGGCAGAAACCGTAACCCTTGAACTATGGGCGCGCCAGGATACGTCCGGTCCGCTGCGCGCCGGCAATGTCGTGGCCGCGGTCGAACGGCTGAACGCCGCGCTGGTTGCTGAAGGCTCGGACACCGTGGTTGAGCTGACGGTGAACGAGAGCCCTGCCAGCGGATTTGATGATGACGCCTTGGCGCTGCTCAGAGCATTTGGCATTGGCGAAGGACCCGACTTGTTCGTCGCGGCGCATGAATGGATTTGCGTCTTCGCCGACGAAGGGTTCGCGTATGACCTGACCGATCATATCGTGGCAAACCCGCAGCATTACGCTGACATCTACGAAAATCTGTGGGCGTCAACCGAGTGCCAGGGCCGCCGCTATGCGGTTCCACAGGACGCCGAAGCGCGGATGTTCTTTTACAACAAGAATCTGCTGCGTGATGCAGGCTTTGACGATGGCTTCATCGAATCGATGCCGGACCGTGTGCTGGCCGGCGAGGTCACGCTGGACGACATTTCGGGCATCGCCAAGCAGGTGGTCGACAATACTTCAGCGGAATTCGGCATTTTCCATCGCCCGTCGAAGGGGCCTGACTATATCATGGTGTTCAATTCCTACGGCAGCAGCTTCCTCGACAGCGCGTCGGGTAGATTGCTGCTAGAGCCGGCAAAAATTGAGGCGGCTTATGGTTGGTTCGAGCGCAACGTCGCCGACGGCGTGACGCCGGGCAACAACACCTCGATGGAGTGGGGCAACATTCGCGACCATTTCTACCGCGACAACAATGCCGCGTTCTGGATGTATGGCGTCTGGGACCTGGGCAGCGAAGCGTTCCCACGCGGGGTGCCGTCTGAAAAGGCTGCGTTCTTTGCTGACTGGGGTTGGACTGCCGCACCACCGGCCGAAGCAGGTGGATCGCCGTCCAGCCTGACCCACCCGATCGTGTACGCGGTCAGTGGCGTGTCCGACAACAAGGACCTCGCGGCCCGGCTGGTCGGTTTTGCCTCTGATGCTGATCTCAATACGAATCATGCGGTCACCACGACGCATCTGGGCATCAAGAAATCGCAGCTTGACGATCCGCGTTACCAGGCAGCCTGGGCGCTTGCTGAGGCGGCACCGTTCCTTGAATTCACCAAATTCATGCCCAACCACGCCGATTTCGGCGCGTTGAATGCCATAATCTATCAGGGCCTTCAGGGTGTTGAACAAGGGCGTCTTACCGCGGCAGAAGCCGCGGCATTCGTGGTCGAGGAAGCGCAGTCGCAATTCGACGACGTGATGGTGAATTAGGTCAAAAAAACGCATAGCGGGGGGAGCATTCATGCTCCCCCCGTGCTCTACTAAGCAAGCAAACCCAGGGGCAGTGCGTTCATGGCCAATCCTTCCGACGTGACATCATCCAAAATGAACGCCGAACGCCAGGCGTTCGTTGTTCGCGCGCGCGGCTCGATGCGCACCCGGCGTTGGACCAACATGGCCATTTTCATTGGGCCGGCCATCATCCTGACGCTCATGTTTTATGTCCTGCCGGTCTTTGTTGACATTTTTCTGTCTTTTGCCGACACCAACCGGTCGCTCAGCCGGATCGATTTTCCAACCCTGAAACAATACCGAAAAGTGTTCGGCGGCGACCCGCGGTTGTCGGGCGTGATCCTGACCACATTCATCTATGTATTTGGCACGCTGGCGTTCTTCAACGTCGCTTTCGGATTGCTGTTGGCGCTGACCACGACCGCGGTCGCAAAAGTGTCCGGGTCGTTTTTCCGCGGCGTCTGGCTGTTACCACGGATGAGCCCGTCAGTGGTGTATATTCTGCTCTGGCTTTGGGCGGTCGATCCATCGCACAGGGGATTGCTTAATCAAATTTTGATGAACGTGTTCCAGTTGTCCGAACCGCTGGATCTGAAAAGCTCGGCGCCGGTGATGCTGATCATCATCGTCAACGGCTTCATCGGCGCCTCGATGGGAATGATCATTTTTACCTCGGCAATCCGCGCCATTCCCGATCATCTGTTCCACGCCGCGCGGGTGGACGGGGCGGGTTCGCTGTCGATCGTCCGCCATATCACCTTGCCGGCGCTGCGGTGGCCAATCAGTTTCATCACCATTTACCAAACCCTGTCGCTGATGGTAAGCTTTGAATATATCTGGCTGCTGACCCAGGGCGGGCCATTCTTCGATACCACGGTCTACGCGCTGCATGTCTACAAACGCTCGTTTTTCAATGGCCAATATGCTTACGGTGCGGCGTTGGCGCTGTTCATGATCGTTATCGGCATTGTCGTGGCCCTGCTGGGCTGGCGGTTCTTTGACATGAAGGCACTGATGCAAGAACCCCGGATCGAGGTGCAGTGATCATGGCCATTGCCCGCACCAACATCGCCGACATTCCATCGCAACATGAATGGGACCGGCTGGCAGTGCGCGCAAGGCGGACCAATCTGGCCAAGAAAACGCTGCTGTACGGGTTTCTGATCGCGGTCTCGATCCCCTTGATTCTGCCCTATTTCTGGTTGTTCACGCTTTCAGTATCAACCCGGGCCGGAAGCATCGACACGGAGGTGTTGTGGAACGCCATGTTCATCATCGTGCCGACGATCATCGCGTTGTGGCTGCTGACCCTTTTCGCAAACAACCGGGTCCAGCTTAATGTTGGCTATGGTCTGATTTTTCTGGTCGCCCTCATCGCCCTGGCGATAAATGTGTTGCCGGATCTGCATCTCAACAATTTTCGCTTTCTGATCAAGCGCAATTTCAATGAAGATGCGGCGATCGGGGCGCGGGTCGCGGCGGTGCAAGGGGTCGATTTTCCGTCCGTGTGGCTGGTGATGCGCAATTCGCTTTATCTGGCGGGCATGCAAACGCTGATCGTTGCCGTGGTGGCAAGTCTGGCCGGCTATTATCTGTCGCGGTTCAGTTTTCCCGGCCGCAACAGCATGCTGCGATCGCTGTTGGTTTTGCATGCGTTTCCGGTACTCACCCTGATTGTGCCGCTGTTCCTGATCCTGTCGCGCATCGGCCTGCTGGACAGTCTGACCGGCGTCATCCTGGTGCTCGTCGGCTTCGAGCTGCCGTTCGCGATCTTCATCATGAAGGGGTTTTTCGATGCAGTGCCCTGGGACATTGAAATGAGCGCAATGGCCGATGGCGCATCCCGGCGTCAGGCGTTTGTTCGCGTGGTTCTGCCGCAGGTCAGCAACGGGTTGATCGCAATATCGGTGTTCTCGTTCATTCGCGGCTGGGAGGAATACATCTTCGTCTTCACCTTCCTGATCCGCAACACCAACTGGACGATGAGCCTGTATATGTTCTTTGTCCGCGATGACCTGATGGGCGTTGATTTTGGCATCGTCGCCGCCGTGGGCGCCTTCTACCTGCTGCCGAGCCTGATTTTGTATACAGCGGCGCAGAAATATCTCACCCAGATGTCGGTCGGCGGCGTGAAAGGATGAACGCACAGTGGCCAGGGTAGAATTTCGCAACATACGCAAGAACTTCGGGTCGGTCACCGCGATCGAAGAGATGAATTTTGTCATCGAAGATGGCGAATTCGTCGCCATACTTGGCCCGTCGGGTTGCGGCAAGTCGACCAGCCTGTTCATGCTGGCCGGGATTTATACGCCGACAGAGGGCGAGCTGCGCTTTGACGACTCGGTGATCAACGAGGTGGAAGCCCGCGACCGCAATGTCGGCATCGTGTTCCAATCCTATGCGCTGTATCCGAGCATGACCGTCGTCGAAAACATCATGTTTCCGCTGAAATTCAAGAATGTCCCGAAAGTTCAGGCCCGCGCCGAGGCCGAGGATATTGCCAGGCTGGTCGAGATCGAAGACCTTCTGGATCGTCGTCCGGCGCAGCTTTCGGGTGGCCAGCAACAGCGCGTGGCGTTGGCGCGGGCCTTGGTCAAGCGCCCGCAATTGCTGTTGCTCGACGAGCCTCTGTCCAACCTGGACGCGACTTTGCGGCTGTCGATGCGCACCGAAATCAAGGCGCTGCAACAGAAATTGGGCATCACCACCATTCTGGTGACCCACGACCAGATCGAAGCCACCACGATGGCCGACCGGATCATCTGCATGAATATGGGCCGCATCGAGCAAATTGGAACTGCCGACGATCTTTACCTGCGTCCGGCCAGCAAATTTGTGGCGAGTTTTATCGGCTCGCCGCCAATCAACCTGTTCCCGGCGGCCCGCCACAATGGCGAACTGGTCATCGGCAAGGCGGCCTGCGCCTATAATGGTGCGGGTATACCGGACAAGGTTTCGGTCGGCGTCAGGCCAGAGCATATTCGATTTTCGGACCGGGGAATGTCAGCGCGGGTCGTCCAGGTGGAACCATTGGGGCGCGAGATACTCTATGTGGTCGAATGCCCGTTCGGCACCACACACATCCTTGAATTGGGCAATGTCGCCAGCCATCGCATTGGCGACCAGGCGATGATTTCCTTCGATCCCGGCGACACGCTGGTCTACGACGCGGACAGTGGCGATCTTATTGCGCTGGCGCGGGTCAGCATGCCTGCCTAGCGTGCATGGGGCTCTACCCATCTTGGAGATTGGCAATGGCCCAAAGCCATGACATCGACATCCGTTTTGCCGCCTTACAGGACATTGCCCGCGACGCAGGCGATTATGCGCTGGACTACTTTCGCTCACCATCGCGGATCAAGATCACCGCCAAGGGGTTGCAGGATCTCGTCAGCCAGGTCGATCGCGAGACCGAAAAGCGGATCACCAAAGCGATAATGGAACAGTTTCCCGGCGATGGCTTGTTGTGCGAGGAATACGGCCAGATCAGCGGCAAGACCAAATACCTGTGGGTAGTCGATCCGATCGACGGCACTGCATGTTTCGTGGCCGGTATTCCCGATTGGTCGGTCTCGATCGGGCTTGTTGCCGGCGGCGAGATTGTCGCCGGCGCCGTGTATCATCCCTGCGCGGGCGAAATGTTCGCCGGTCGCCCGGGGCACGGCGCCACCCTCAGCGGCACCCCGATCGGTACCAGCGATGTGCGATCGATCAAGGACGGTATGCTGGGCTTCGGTTTTTCGCATCGCACCGATACGACACCGATCTCGCATTTCCTTGAACCCTATCTGGCCGCCGGGGGTATGCTGTTTCGCAATGGTTCGGGGGCGTTGATGCTGGCTTATGTCGCCAGCGGCCGGCTCATCGGCTATTATGAGGCCGACATCAACGCCTGGGACTGCGTTGCCGGTATCGCCCTCGTCCGCGCCGCTGGCGGCTGGACCAACGACTTTTTGACCGACGACGGGCTTGCCAAAGGCAACCCGATCGTCGCAGGCGCGCCAGGCATCGAAGCCGAACTCCGGCATTTCACCGCCATTACATCATGACCGAAGGTCTTTATTTCAAGCGGGCTCTCAGACCCGACGTTCAAATGGCGCGCATTTGTTGACTTCGTCCAGGATAATTTCGACCAGCTCAAACTGCGATTGCCCGTTGACGTCTTCGAAATAGATGTGGCTCGGCCAGGGCGCACCGACATGGTTGTCTGCGGGAAGGTCAATCGTTTCACAGACGCGCTTGATCGCATCGACAACCGACCGGGTCTCTTCGGCAAACTCTGCCTTTGCGGCGTCCAGATCCTCGATGCTGTTCCGATCAATCTGAGGTGACCCGATGCCGGATGTCAGGGGGAGGTTTCGTTGGATCGCCTGTTCTTCGTAAAACGATATATTCACCTTGTCCGCCTCAAGCCGCATGATGAAGACCGGGTTGACGCTGACTTTTGCGTCCGTCAGTTCCAGCAGGCTGCCCCGGTTGGCGTTCGCACCTTCCGGCTTTCTGCGCCGCGAGGCGCGAACCTTTTTCTTCACCTCGGCCACGAAATCACCGCGGTAATTGTTGTCGAACACGCGGTCGGCATAGGGTTTGTCGCGCAGCATGTGCCGAATCGAACGGATTGACATATTCTTGCAGTTTTCCGGCCCGATGAAGAACGGCGAGCCCGACGCATCCGACAATTCAACCCAGCCGTTCGGAAAGACCTCCATATGGTGATCCATCCACGGCCCCAGCACCTTGTCACCGAGATGGTCCAGCAGCGCGTTCACGTTGTCGGGGTCGTTCACGACGTCGGCCAGAAGCGGCTCCTGCCCGTAGATGTCCGCCGCAAGGCTGTAGGGTGCCGATATTTGCAGCAGCGGTGGCAAGCCGGTCAGTTCTTCGGTGACGCGCATGATGTCATCGATGGCCTTGGGAACTCCGGTGGTGAAATCCGGCGTTTCAAGCTGGGGCCAATTATCCTTATTGATAAGGGTCACATCCGGATCAGCGCCTGGTGGGAATTTGTCCGGATACATCATCTTCTGACCCAGAGGTTCGCAGGTGAAGGCATAGAGCGCCCAGGTCATGTAGAATTTCTTGACCCCCAACAGGCGCGTCGCGGCCAGATTGGCGCGGACATAGCGGTACGGGTCGGTGTTGTAATAGTCCCATGATTCAATGCCGTAGAGGTCATGCAGAACGCCAAGCGCCAGCATATGAACCGAGGCCGTTGCATGGACCTCGTCGGGTGGGACTAGAACGGCGAAATCCGTGTCGAACTCACCGGCCATGGCCGCGTCGAAGATGTCGGTCATCTCGCGCTTCGCATCCGGTTCGCCAGCCTGCCAGCGTGTCAGGAGGTCGAGCCCGGAGGGGTAGGGGTAGTTTTCTAGTTTGATCATGGTCCAACCAACTCGTTGCCGGGTTCGATGCTCCTGCGTCCCGGTCGCAATCGCAGGGCCTGCCGGCAGCTTAATCTTCCGTCCATCACCATTTCAACCCAAAGCGCCACCCTTTCTCGCGTGACAATTCCATGGCCATTCGTGCCGCTGCTCTCGCCCGATGATGCGGTTTCGGCAAGGCCTGAGGGACAGCCTTGCTGTCGCAGCAGAAACCGGTTCGCGGTGGTCTGACAGGGTCCCGCAGCTAAAAGCAGTCTCGGCTCGGTGGAAGGGTCAAAAAACCTGGCATTGCCTCGGTCAGAAAAAATGCACCACCCGCAGATCAGCCGCCCGCGCGGGCCCGAAAAATTCGCCTGACCCGACGCTGGTTTCGCGCCCGCCAAATTCAGAGCCATCCGCACCAAAGGGCGCAAAAAGGCTCAGCGACAGATCGGTGTTGTCGCCGAGCGAAAAATTGATCTGGGCCGATACCAACGCGCTGCCGTCGTTCAGGCTGATGATGGCGGTCGGCGCAACACTGATCCCCGGCGCGGGCTGTATTTGCGCGCCAAGCGCCAGAAAATCCCGGCCTGCGTAAAAGACCAGGCCCGTTGACATGCGCTTGGTCAGGGCGGCGGGCAAAGCGTCAAGCGCAACCGCGGCGTCGACGCCAAAGCCATTGTGATAGACTTCGGCGAAATACGAAGCGTTCCAGGCGCCCAGGGTTCCGAAGGTGGTGATGTTGAAAATCCACGATGGCCCGGCATCGCCACTTGCGAGCCGCCAGTCGACAATCTCCGCGGTCCACGACGCCCCGCCCAAGGGGCCGCTGGCCCCCAGGCCGACCACGGCGTCGGTCCGGTCGCGCGCCGTCATCAACCGTGCATCAATCGCGCCGAGGCTAACGCTGGCGAGAACCGCAAATGTGGATTGGTCGGGGTCGATCGGACCGCTGGGGGTCGCCGGGCGCGGCAGGGCGATGGCCTGGATGTCGGCACCACCCGCAAAGAGATACTGCGCATAGACCATGTCAGCGCCGGGTTTGTAGGCGGTGTCGATTGAATTCGGCGCGAACGGCGCCACGATGTCTGAAGGGTGAAACACCAGCCCGCCACCCCAGGTGATCGCTTGCCTGCCGATCTTGACCACCAGATGATCGCCGGAGAACGCCACCGATGCGCGGTCGATAGTCGCGATGCTCAGCGTCTCGGCGTTTGGCATCGACGTGCGGGTAAGATCAAAAAGCGTGAGCGGCACTGGCGGCGACAGAAACGGGGCAACGGCGGCCCCAAGCCCGACCGCAGCGCCGTGCGACACGGCCAGACTTGCGTGGGTCTCGAACCGCAGCGGTCCGGCGGCGTGGGTCCACATCGCGCGGACCCCGGCGGTGGTGTTCGAGGCGTCCGCATACCCAAGCGCCGTGGCCAGGCTGGACGGGTCCGACCGGGCCTGCGAAAACCCAACCTCGGTGCGAAACCGCAGGTCGCCCGACTGGGCCGGGGCCGCCGCAACTGCCAGGGTCAGGGCCAGAATATACCTAGCGGCGCGTGTCACCGTCGATCCTCCCGTCGCGCATCTCGATATGCCGTTCGCTGCGTTCCAGCACCCGCACATCGTGGGTGCCCATCAAAAACGTGGTGCCCAGATCTTGGTTCAGCTTGCGCATCAGATTGACCAGATCAATCGCGTTCTCGCTGTCGAGATTGGCGGTCGGCTCGTCGGCCAGCACAATCGCCGGGCGCGCCACCAGCGCCCGCGCTACCGCGACCCGCTGCTGCTGCCCGCCCGACATCGCCCCGGGTCGCCGGTCCTCGAGCCCGTCCAGCCCCACGTCGGCCAGTGCGGCCATCGCCCGGTCGCGCCGGTCGCGTTTGGCCACGCCCTGCAGTTCCAGCACAAACTCGATGTTTTCGCGCGCCGACAGGACCGGGATCAAATTGTAGGACTGAAAGACGAACCCGACATTGGTCAGCCGAAGCTCGGTCAATTGTCCCATGTTGAGCCCGCGCAGCGCCTGACCGCCAAGCGTCACTGCGCCCGAGGTCGGATGATCGAGCGCGCCGATCATGTTTAAAAGCGTGGTCTTGCCCGACCCCGACGGCCCGGCGAGCGTCGCGAAGTCACTGGCCCCGATGTTCAGATCAACGTCCACCAGCGCCTGCACAGCCAATTCGCCGGACCCATATATCTTGGTCACGGCGCGGCAGGATACAATCGGGTTCATAGACTGATTTCCTTGACTAAGTTATGCGCTGCATCGCTTCAACGGGGCTGCATTTCGACGCGCGGCGCGCCGGCCAGAGCGCCACCAGAACGCCCAGAACCCAGATCACCAGCGGAAATTTGACGAACCCGTCGGCGTGGTACTTCAGATAGATGACATCGCCGCCCTGAAACATCTCTATCGCGCGCGAAAAGGCGCTGAGGTCGATGCCGTCGCTCAGGCTCCAGATCGTCAGCGCGGCCATCAGCGCCCCCAGCAATACGCCCGCCCCGATCAGCAGCGCCGATTCAAACGTCACCATCAGCAGCACCAGCCGCGGTTTCATCCCCAGGGCGCGCAGCAGGCCAAACTCCTGGGTGCGCTCGAAGACCGCCATCAGCTGCGTGTTCACGATACCGATGGCCATCAGCGAAAAAACCACGCCGAGCCACACGAAGATGACCACGCCCATGGCCGCATCGGTGCTGGCCAGAAATATGTTCAGCTCTTTCCAGGTGCGCACGTCCAGATCAGGGGCGGCGGCGCGCAGCGCCTCAAAGGCCGGGTCCAGCTCGGCGGTCTCGGTCAGCCGCACCACGATCTGCGAAATTTCATTGTCCAGCCGCAAAAACGCCTGCCCGGTCGCCAATCCGACAAACCCGAAAAAATCC
This sequence comes from Paracoccaceae bacterium, assembly GCA_965247915.1. Classification (GTDB taxonomy): domain Bacteria; phylum Pseudomonadota; class Alphaproteobacteria; order Rhodobacterales; family Rhodobacteraceae; genus JAKZRT01. Next base: position 3,050,630 of record OZ252048.1, on the reverse strand, counting down.
TCGGTCCCCTGATCCGCGTCAAAGAGGCCAACCACGTCGAAACTTTGTTCCGACAAAGCGCCGTCGGCGTTTTGCGACATCAATATCACCCGCCGCCCCAACCCGGTATTCAGCCGCTGGGCCATATGCAGGCCCAGCACGATGCCCGCGTCGTCCGGCCCGGTCAGATAGCGCCCTTCGACGACCTTGCCGGGGATCGACGACAGCCGCGCCTCGGCTTGCGGGTTCACCCCCACCAGGGTCATCGGCAAGGTCTTGTATTCGCTTTGAACAACGCCGGGCATGGCAAGGCGAACCCCCCAGCCGGACACGACTGGGGCGGCCAGCGCTGCACTAAGTGCAGGGCCCGGCGGCTCCATCAGCGCCTCGATGCGCGGATCGTCCAGATAGGTTTCGGCGTGGATCTGCCCCGATCCGATCAACAGCCCCAAAGCGGTTTCCTTGCTGGCCCCGGTCCAGGCGTTGAGAAACGAGTTGAAAAACAATATCGACCATAGCCCGACGCTGACCACCACCAGCGTGATCAAAGTGCGCCGCGAATTTCGCCACAAATTGCGCCAGGCCAGAGCCATGAAAGTGCGCGCCGTGCCGGTCATGCGGCCATCGCCGCGACCGGTTCAAGGCCCAGCACCCGGCGGTAGGGCACGATGCCCATCAACACGATGGCGCTGACCAGCGCGGTTGGCCCCAACAGCACCCGAAGCGGCGTCATTGCCGGATAAAACCGCGACGGCAGGCCCCATTCGGCATAGACCTCGTCCATGCTTTCGATGCCGATGCCGACCTGCTGAAAATACGCCGTCAGCGCGATGCCCAGGGCCATGCCGATGCCATTGCCCACCAGCGCCAGAAACCCGATCTCCAGCCAGACCATACGCCCGATGCGTCCCGGGGTCATGCCGATGGCCAGCAAAACGCCAAATTCGCGGGTGCGTTCCAAGACCGACATGTAAAGCGTGTTGAGGATGATAAAAACCACGACGATGACAAGGGTTGCATACATCAGCATCGACGTCGACATGTCGAGCCTGATGCTTTCCTCGACCTCCGGACGTAGTTCCGACCAGCCCAGAAAGCGCACCCCATGCTCGCGCGCAAGCGCCTTAAGCCGCGTATCGGCGCGCACCACATCACGCAGGCTGTCGCCCGCCACGGCGATGGTGTTGGCAGCACCTTCCATCAGATAGGTGTCCTTGAACCGGGCCAGCGGCATCTGCGCGATCGACCGGTCGATCTCGGGCACTTTGGTCTCGAATATACCGACCAGCGTCAGCACGTCCGCCGCGACCGACCCGTCCATGCCCGACCCCAGCATGGTGACCGGATCGCCCAGCTCCAGCCGCAGGTTGCGCACCAGACCACGTCCCAGAACAATCGCCTGATCGTCGTCGGGGGTCAGCGCCCGCCCGGCAACCACCCGGTCCGACAGGCTCGACACCTTGGGTTCGTTTTTCGGGTCAACGCCCATCACCATCGCGGCAAAGCTGCGCTCGCCATTGGCCAGCAGGGCAAAGCCGCTGGCGCGCGCCGTCGCGGCAGCGACACCGGGCACCGCCCGCAGCTCGGCCAGCAACGCGCCCGGATCGGCGATTACCTTGGAAATTTCCGGGTCGTCCTTGTACCCCTCGGGCTGAAACTGTCCGTGGCCATCGGTGAACTGCAACATGCTTTCTTTCATCGTGTCGTAAGACCCGAACTGAAACGACAGCATGAACACCAAAAGCATCGAGGTGAACGCCATGCCCAGAACCGACAGCGCGGTGCGGATCGGCTGTCGCCAGATGTTGCGCCAGGCGAGCGAGAGGATCATGGCCTAGTTCCGCGGGTTTTGCAGGTTAGATTTGGTAAACAGATACGACGGGATCGAAATGTCAAACTCCGCCGATTTGGTGGTCACCCGCGTGAACTGGCCCGGTGTCGCGTCGGCGCGCATGGTCATGACTGCCGGATAGGGCCGTCCGCCGATCATCGCCACCCGGTCCGTAGTCATGATGCGCACGCGGCTGCCCAGTTGATCGAAGAATTCCATCGCCATCAGCACCCCGTCGGCGCGCACCGTCAGCACCTGTTTGCCCCAGACCACCGGAACGCCGCGTTTCGGCACACTTTCAATCACATAGACCCGCTGGCCGCCCTGACTGCCGGTGCGCATCAGCTTGTGATTGTAGTCGTCGATGATGCGTTCCGACCGCGACAGGTCTTCGTAGGAAAAATCCGACCCCATCCAGCTTTGCGCCATCGCCGAGGCCGGCAGTTTGATCACCTGATTGAGCTTGGGGTTGAACATGTAAGTGGCGTTGCCCAGTTGCAGCGTCGCATTGCCGGCGTCGCGGTCCGGGGCGGTGAACCGGACCAGCGCCTTGTCTTCGCCTTGGGTCCAGCTGTCCAGCGACATCGAGCGGGTGCCCGAGGCGCGCTGGATCTCCATCTCCAGCACCGCGTGCGAGCTTTCGGCGCGCCAGTTGTCAAAGGCCGACCGCAGGATGGCGACAGCATCCTGGGCAAAACCGATTGAGGGCGTCAGTGTCAACGCTGCTGCGGAAGCCGACATGCCAAGAAATGAACGCCGCGACGGAAATCCTGTCATTGCAAAATTGTCCTGTTTCTGGTCGCCCTGCTCCGGACTTGCCCAGCGGTCGGCGGTGACACGGAAATTTGCCGCTCGGTTGGTGTGGTGAATAGGTAATCACCTCAAGGGCACTGTCAAGAAAGCCACGCGGCACAGGTCCTTGTCGCGACTTTTTGGGTTTGCGACCGCTGCCGCGGAGTTTGGAATTGATGGCCGATTAGAACTGCAATATGTCGGGCCATCGGCGCGCCAAAACCGGAGGCACCATGCCCGCAAACCTGGATCAAATCCTCAAAAACGCCCGCCTGCACGCGCGCGACGTTGTCACGCCCAACATCGACGCCTGGAACGAGGCCGGCGTCTGGCCGCGCGAGGCCTCGGATCAGGCCGCCGCACTTGGTCTGACCGGCCTATATGCGCCCGAGGAATTGGGTGGTCAGGGGTTGCCGCTCGGCGACGGCATTCAGGTCTACGAAGAACTTGGCAAGGGCGACGGGGCCTACGCATTCGCGCTGTCGATGCACAACATCTGTGCCTATGCCGCCTGCGGGTTCGGCACCGAGGCGTTGAAGGCCGCCTGGGCGCGCGATCTGACCTCGGGGCGCAAACTGGCCAATTTCGCGCTGACCGAGCCGCAATCCGGGTCCGACGCCGCCAACATGTATTCGCGCGCCGCGATAAACAACGACGGCACCTGGACCATCAACGGCGCCAAGGCCTGGGTCAGCTTGGCGGGCGAGGCCGATGTTTATTTCACCGTCGTCAAGACCAGCGACGCGCCCGGCCACAAGGACATGGCGATGATCGCCATTGCGAAAGAGACGCCGGGCCTCAGCTTCGGGCCGCACTACGACACCGCCAGCTTCAACTTTCTGCCGCTTTCCGAGATGTACATGGCAGATGTGGTGGTCAGCGAAGACAACATCATCCTGCCCGTGGGCCAGGGGTTGCAAGGGTCGCTTATGGCGATCGACATCGCGCGGGTCTCGATCGCCTCGGGCTGCTGCGGGCTGATCGAAGCCGCACTTGATACCGCACTTGCCTACGCCAGGAACCGCAAGATGTTCGGCGGCGTCACCCTAGATCTGCAAGGCATCCAGTGGATGCTGGGCGAAGTGGCGACCGATCTCGAAACCTCGCGCCTGTTGTACCGCGCTGCGGCCAAGGCGCTTGGCACGCCCGAAGGTCCGCTGATGGCGGCGCACGCCAAAAGTTTTGTCCCCGATTGCGCGGTCAGGGCTGCCAATACCTGCACGCAAGTGCTTGGCGGCATGGGGCTTTTGAAACCCTACGGGCTCGACCGGCTGTCGCGGCTGGCGCAGATGCTGCGCATCGTCGACGGCACCACCGAGATTAGCCGGGTGGTCATTGGCCGCGCCTTGCAAAAGCGCGCCGAGGGCCTGCCCGATCTGCCGATTCCCAAGGGTTTTGGCGAAAGCTGAGGTGACGGGGTGCTCAATTATCGAGCGATTGTGCGCCGCGCAGCGCGTCGCTCAGGGCGAGGGGCGCTGCCCCTCGCGCCCCCCGGAGCGACAGTGTTTATATTGCGTAGAATTTCTGATCGCGTTCCATTGCATTCAGGGTAACGACCATTTTTCGCATGACGGCGGTGATGGCCAGTTTGGGTGGTTTTCCTGCATCGACGAGCCGCTGGTAGAGGGCAGAGAACGGGGTTCTTTTGGCGCGTGTCGCCGACAGCGCCGCCATGTAGAGGGTATTTCGCAGGTCTTTTCGCCCGCCGCGGCACACCCGTTTGCCCCGCCAGCGACCGCTTTGCCGCGCGAACGGTGCCACGCCGACCAGAGCGGCGATTTCCCCGCGTGTGACGCGGCCGAGCTCGGGAAGCCCGGCAATCATCGCCGCACTGGTGACCGCCCCGATCCCGGGAAGGCTGGTCAGGCGGCGGGCGCGATTGCGCCAGGCCGTGTCCGCTTCGATCAGGGCATTGATCTGCGCGTCCAGCGCCCTGATATCGGCCTCCAACCGGGTCAGTGCGTGGCGGATCATGGCGCGGATATCTTCAAACGCGGCTTGTTTGAGCTGGCATTTTTCGGCAATGCGGCGGGTCAGAAGCGCCCGCCGTCGCGTGGTCAAAGCCTTGATGTAGCGCTGACCTGCTGGCTCATCGAGGCTTGGTGCGGGGCGCATCCGCTGGCCGAACAGCGCCAGAATACAGGCATCGATCCGGTCGGTCTTGGCCAGTTGCCCGCCTGCATAGGCGAATTGCCGGACCCGCTGGGGCAGCAGCCGCGCCACCGGAACTCCGGCGCCCTGAAGGGCCTCATACAGCGCCGATTCATAGCCGCCACTGGCCTCCAGAACGACGAGCTCAGGCGATGTTCCGGCCAACTTCTCAAGCAGCATCGCATGGCCCTGCGGCGTGTTCGGCAAACTGAAATGACGCTCGCTGTCGCCCTGCAACAGGCAAATGTCCAGGCCGTCCCGCGAAATGTCGCATCCCGCGAAGTAAGGTGTTAAGGTCACGTTATCCATCCTTATCTGCGGCCTTGGCGACAACAGCGCCGGGCCAGTCAACAGTTCGGTTTGGGTGGTTACCCAAGGGGCTGGGGACCCGGCTCCCAGACGACCTCAAAGCGGGTCAAGTATTTGCCGGCCTCCCGCCCGCCAACAAAATAGCAGACCGCGGACAGATAAGTATTTGTGGAAATGTGATAATGCTCAGGGGCGGTGCACCGGGCGTTATCTTCTGGTCTCAAATATCCCCCGCAGGCGCTCAATTGAGATCGCCAAAACCAACCGATTTTCCTGCGTAAATGGGTCGTTGACCTTTTAATCGCTTGGTATCAAAGGCTTGACCCTTCATCCTCATGGGGGTGCCCGCCGTTGCGCCGCAAGAGCCGCCCGATAATGAACGAGGTTCGCGGTGCCCAAACGTAAGGCGTGCGCGCCCCGGCGGTGGGCCGCGCCCGCATCCGGATCAGCCCGAAGATTATCAGCACCCCATGGGCCGCGCCGATATAGAGGAAAAACGCACCTGGCCCGAACGCCTCGATCAGCGCCGAGGCCACTAGTGGGCTGGCGATGGCCCCCAATGCGAAGAAAAACATCAGGGCGGCGGAAAGCTCGACGCGCTGCTCATCGCGGGCGAAGTCATGGGCGTGGGCCGCCGAGACTGAATAGATCGGAAAGGTCGTGGCCCCGAAGATCACCGTCGAGGCGAAGACCACCCCGACCCCGAAGCCCGGCGCCGCCCCGGTCAGGCCTGCGGCCGCGATCGAGGCCGCTGACAGCCCGATCAGCACCCGGCGCCGGTCAAACCGGTCCGCCAGCCAGCCGACGGGGTATTGCGCCAGCGCCCCGCCCAGCACGAAGGCGGCCAGAAAAAGCGCGATCGCATCGATGGCCAGCCCGACCTCTTGCCCGTAGACCGGCCCGACCATGCGAAACGCGGCCGAGGTCAGCCCCGCCACGACCACGCCTGCAACCGCCAGCGGCGACATCGCCAGCCCCAGCCCGGGCCGCAGCCGCGGCGCATCCGGGGTGGCTGGCTGGCGCGCCGTGGTCAGGGTGATCGGCAGCAGGGCGGCGCAGCAGAGGATGGCCAGCAGGTTGTAGGAGACATAACTCGCCGGCTCCAGCACGCTGATGATCAGCTGCGCGCCCAGTGACCCGCCCATATCGACGATGCGATAGCTGCCCATGGCGCGGCCCCGGGTTTTGTTGGTGACCTTGGACTGCAACCAGGCCTCGATCACCGTGTAACAGCCGGCCACGCAGAACCCCGAGGCCACGCGCATGATCGCCCAGGCCAGCGGGTCGATGACCAGCATATGGGCCAGCAATCCGATCGCCCCGGTTGCGGTAAAGGCGGCAAAAGCGCGGGAATGCCCGACCGACCCCATCAGCCGCGGCGCCCACCAGCAGCCGATGAAAAAGCCCACGAAATGGGCCGAGCCCAGGAGGCCGATCTGGGCGGTGCTGAAATCGAGCGTGATCCCCGAAAGCGCGTCGAGCGGGCCCACGCCGCCGGTCGATAGCTGCAAAAGGGCGACCGACAGAAAAAGTGCTGCAAAAGAAATGATCAGTCGCATGCGTCCCGCCTTTGGTTGGCGTCGGTTTGGCGGTGTTGCAGGGGCTTTGCTTGCGGGTTCTCGACAGGGTCATGTCGTTTTTCCGGTTTCCGGGGTCTACGCCCCCACCGCCTTTGCCGGCGTCAGCGTGACCTCCCCCGCTTCGGCGCGCACCACCCAGGCGCGGGGCGGGGCCATGCGGGCGCGGCGGCGTTCCAGGTGCCAGGCGCGGGCCTCACGTTGGTTACGCGGGGCCATGTGCCAGCGGCTTTCCACCCCCGGCGCACCGCCCGCCCCGGGCGTCAGGATCAGCCCGAGCGGTCCGCGCCCCGCCTCGGCGGCCAGATGCAGCCGCCGCACCGGCGTCAGGGCAGGTGGCGCGCCGAGATCGGCCACCACCAGAGGCGCCGCACCCGCGCGCAGCGCCTCTTCCATCGACCACAAGAGGTCGTCGGTCCGGCTGGGGGTCACAAAAAGCACCTTGCCGGGGTCGATAAAGGCGCGCATGCCTTGGGGGTTCAGCCGGTCGCGGGCATGGGCCGGCGCGATCCAGATCATCGGCCCGGCCCCGCCCGTCAACGCGCCGCGCGCCGCCAGCAGTGCCGCGGTATGCCGGGCCGGCCCGCAAAATTCGTGCACCCGCCCGCGCAAAAGCCCCAGATCGCCCAGAAAGGGCGCCTCGTCGGGCGCTTTCAGCGCTTTGCGTTGCAGAACGGCCGGGGTCATGACGGCAGCTTACAATGTTCTTGAAATGTTCTCAATGTCCCAGGCCATTCTCCTTGCAGGCCGCCGCCAAATCCCTAACCTCGCCCGGCGCAAAGAACGGAGCCGAAGATGCGGAACATCCCCCTTGGCCGGACCGGTATCATGATCCCCGACCTCTGCCTGGGGTCGATGACCTGGGGCACCCAGACGCCCGAGCCGCAAGCCCACACACAGATCGACATGGCGCTGGATCACGGCCTGAACTTCATCGACACGGCGACGATGTATCCGGTCAACCCGGCAGCCCCCGAGACCGTCGGGCTGACCGAAGCGATCATCGGCAATTGGGCGGCCCGCAGCGGGCGGCGCAACGACGTCATTCTTGCCACCAAGCACATCGGCGAAGGCTCGGCCATCATTCCCGGCGGTTCGCCGCCAATCAGCGCGGCGAGCATTCCGCGCGCGGTCGAGGCCTCGCTGGACGCGATGCAGACCGATTACATCGACCTTTACCAGTTTCATTGGCCCAATCGCGGGTCCTATATGTTCCGCAAGAACTGGACCTATGACCCGAGCCATCAGGACCGGCAAGCGACGCTGGACAATATGGCCGAATGCCTGACCGCCCTGCAAACGCTGGTGGCCCAGGGCAAGTTGCGGGCCTTCGGCCTGTCGAACGAAAGCGCCTGGGGTATGGCCAACTGGTTGCGCGTCGCGACCGAGGTCGGGGGCCCGCGCGCCGCTGCGGTCCAGAACGAATATTCGCTGCTGTGCCGGCTTTACGACACCGATCTGGCCGAGCTTGCGGTGAACGAGGACCTGGTGCTTCTGGCGTTCTCGCCGCTTGGGGCGGGCTATCTGACCGGAAAATACCGCGGCGGCGCGGTGCCGAAAGGCTCGCGCATGACCCATGGGCCGAAAATGGGCGGACGCGCCACGGGCCGGGTCGGGGCGGCGGTCGAGGCCTATCTGGGCGTCGCCGCAAAGCATGGGTTTGATCCGATCCACATGGCGCTGGCCTTTTGCCGGGCCCGGCCCTTTGCGGTCTCGGCGATTTTCGGGGCGACCCGTGCGGCGCAGCTTGAACACGTATTGCGGGGCAAGGATCTGGTGCTCAGCGACGCGGCGCTGACCGATCTGGGTACCGCGCATCGCGCCCATCCAATGCCTTTCTAAAGCATATTACATTTAATCTGAGGCATATCCCGCGGCCTTGAGGAAGTTCCAGCATTGGTCTGGGTCGAAGAGATCACAAATGTCGCTGAGGGCGTCAAAGAGGGCATCGAAGGTTCTTGCTCCAACCCTTCGCAGGTGAGCTTTCAACTTTGAGAACGCCATTTCGATCGGGTTAAGATCCGGGGAGTAGGGTGGCAGGAACAAGAACCAGCATCCGCGCGCCCTCAACGCCTGTGCCGCGCGGTGGCTTTTGTGGGTGGAAAGATTGTCGAGAATGACCACAGTTCCAAGGTCCAGCGCAGGCGCAAGCTGGGTCTCGATATAAGTCTCGAACGCCGATCCATCCATTGCGCCGCTGATCACCCAGGGTGCAATCAGCGCGTTATGGGTCAGCCCGGCGATGAAGGTCTGTGTGCCCCATTTTCCAAAGGGTGCGGTGCCATAAAGCCGCTCACCCCTGAAGCTGCGCCCGCGCAACCGGGTGAGGTTGGTTTTGACGGCGGTTTCATCGATGAATACCAGCCTGTGCGGTTCGGCGCGCATGCGCGGCTGGCGGCGGCTGATCCATTCCCTTCGCGCCTTATGCAGGGCGGGCCGGTCACGTTCCTGCGCGACAAGTCCTTTTTTTATATGAAAACCCTGCGCGTTCCAGAGCCCGGTGGATTGAGGAGAGCTGAACGCTCACGCCGTGCGTCTCCGCAAGCGCACCCGCAAGTTCCTGCAATGTTATGTCCGGTTCAGCCCGGACAATCTCGATCAGGAAACCCGCATGCGGTGCCAGCTTGCCAAACCGGCCCGCTGGCCTGCCCTGTGGCTTGGGTGTGACCTCGCCCCGCTCACGTTGATCCGCCGCATAACGCACCGCCGTCGCTGCACTGACGCCATAAACCCGCCCCGCAGCGCGACAAGAGTTTCCGGCCGCAATATACCCGCATATCCGCTGCCGAAGATCCAAAGAATACGGTTTGCCCATGCTCCACCTCCTCACGGGAAATGAATCAGACAAACAACACTTTGGGAATCCCCTTTCGATTCACATCAAACGCAAACCGCTTTAGCCCACAGGGGCAGGAAAATTCTTCGCCAAGATTTTTCGGTCCAAGATTTTTCAGGGAAAATCTTCCCTCGGCGTTGGTGCCGGTTATCCCGCTTCAGCTTCGACCCGGGCCACGATGCCGTCCACAACCTCGCGCATCAGCGCCTCGTCCTCGGCCTCGGCCATGACCCGGACCAGCGGCTCGGTGCCCGATTTGCGGATCAGCAGCCGTCCCCGGTCGCCCAGCCGCGCTTCGGCCTCGGCGACCGCCAGCTTGACCGGGCCGGCGCTGAGGGGCTCGGCCCCGGCCGCGAAGCGCACGTTTTTCAATAGCTGCGGCACCGGGTCGAAATTATGCACCAGGGTGCTGGCCTGCTGCCCGCTGTCGGCCATGGCGGCCAGAAATTGCAGGCCCGCGATCAGCCCGTCGCCGGTGGTGGCAAAATCGGTCATGACGATATGACCCGATTGCTCGCCGCCCAGGTTGAAGCCGCCCGCGCGCATGGTCTCGACCACATAACGGTCGCCGACGTTGGTGCGGTGCAGGGCCAGACCGCGCGCCTTAAGGAAACGCTCGAGCCCGAGGTTCGACATCACCGTGGCCACCAGCGCCCCGCCCTTGAGCCAGCCCCGATCGGCCCATCGCGCTGCCAACAGCGCCATGATCTGATCGCCATCGGCCACCGCGCCGGTCTCGTCGATTATCATCATCCGGTCGGCGTCGCCATCCAGACAGATGCCCAGATCGGCGCCATGGGCCACCACCGCCTCAGAGGCGGCGGCGGTGTCGGTCGACCCGCAGCCCTGATTGATGTTGGTGCCATTGGGCGAAATCCCCAGCGGGACCACCTCGGCCCCCAGTTCCCACAGCACTTCGGGGGCTGCTTTATAAGCCGCGCCATGGGCGCAATCGACCACCACCTTGACCCCGGACAAACGGCCGCGCGCCGGGAACGTGGTTTTGGCGTATTCGACATAGCGGCCCAGCCCGTCATCAATCCGCCGCGCGCGTCCGATGTTTTCGTTTTCGGGTTTCGCGGGGATGATTTCGCCGGCCAGAATATCTTCGATCTCGGTCTCGGCCTCATCGCTGAGCTTATAGCCGTCGGGGCCGAAAAACTTGATGCCGTTGTCGTGGTGGGGATTGTGGCTGGCCGAAATCATGATCCCCAGATCAGCGCGCATCGAATGGGTCAGAAACCCCACAGCAGGGGTCGGCACCGGCCCCAGCAGCAGCACGTTCATGCCGGTCGAAGTCAGCCCCGCCGTCAGCGCGTTTTCCAGCATATAGCCGCTGAGCCGCGTGTCCTTGCCGATCACCACGCGGTGCCGGTTGGCCCCGGTGCGGCGGAAATACCGCCCCGCCGCGGCACCCAGGCGCAGCGCCATATCTGCGGTCATGGGCGGCGTATTGGCGCGTCCGCGAATGCCGTCGGTTCCGAATATCTTGCGCATCATGGCTCTCTTTTTTAGGGCGCTCAGCCCCACTGCCCGGTCAGCGCCGCGACCATATCCAGGGCCTGGCGCGTCGCATCAATATCATGGATCCGGTGTATCTGAACACCCTGCATGATCGCGGCCTGGGTGACCGCGACCGAACCTGTGACACGTTTGTCAGCAGGCTCGACGCCGGTCAGCGTGCCGATGAACCGCTTGCGCGACGCGCCCAGCAGGATCGGGCGCCCAAGCCCGTGAAAGAGGCTGATGCCGCGCAACAGCGCCAGATTGTGGTCCAGCGTCTTGCCAAAGCCGATACCGGGGTCGATGGCGATGCGGTCGCGGGCGATCCCGGCGGCCTTGGCCCGGTCGATAGCTGCCGCCAGCCCGTCGTAGACATCGAGCAGAACGTCCTCGTAGCGCGGATCGTCCTGCATGGTTTCGGGCGCGCCCTGGGCGTGCATCAGGATCACCGGAACGCCGCTTTGCGCGACCGCGCCGCCCATATCCGGATCGAAGCCAAGCGCCGAGACATCGTTGACGATCTGCGCCCCGGCCGCGATCGCCGCAGCCGCGACACCCGATTTGCGCGTGTCGACCGACACCGGCTGCCCTAGGTTGCGAATGGCCTCGATGACCGGCAGCACCCGGGCGCTTTCTTCGTCTACGGATAATTCGCGCGCGCCGGGGCGGGTGGATTCGCCGCCCACATCCAGAATGTCGGCCCCGCTCGCGACCATGGACCGCGCCAGCGCCAGCGCCGCCTCGGGGCCTGCGATGCGCCCGCCGTCCGAGAAACTGTCGGGCGTGATGTTCAGGATGCCCATCAGTCGCGGGCGGTCCATCGAAAGCCCGGCGAAATCGGCCCGGGGCGCACAAATGCGGTCGAGCGCATCAACCGGTATATCGCTGGCCATCACCAACGTGCGCTGACCGCCGCGTTCGATTGCTTCGGCATGGGTGAACCAGCCCCAACCACCGGCAACCGGCCGCGCGTCCGGTGGCCGGGTGGCGTCGGTGTGAACGACAGGGCGGAAATAGGCGGACATGGGCTGGCGCTCAGCCGGGTGTTTGCTCGGACACCGGGCCCGAGAAATCCCAGAGCGCGGCAGGCGCCGGGCGGTGCAGGTAAGTCAGGTTGGCGGCATCGATGTCGTGGGCGAACCAGGCGCACATTTCGGCGAAATCGGCGGGGACGCTGTTGACCCCACCGGCTGCGTCGAACACCATTTTGGACGGTGCCCAGACCGTGGGCTTGCCGGATTTGAACGCATGTTCAAACTCGGTCCGGGTTGCGGTGACGATGCATTCGGGGGCCTCGGCGGCCAGCGACCATGCCGCCTGTTCCGCGGCCAGCAGGTCAACGCGGCGCTGCGCCAGCGGGGCCGAGGCCGCCAGCCGTTCGGGCGCGCGGCCCTCGATGACCAGCAGGGTCGGCGTGGTGGACGCCAACACCCCCATCAGCCAGCCGTCGAACCAGGCCTTACGATGCGCGCTTTCGGGCAGGCAATAGACAGATGGCCGGGTGACCGCACGCGGCGACATGCTGGGGTCTGCGCCCATGCCGCTGCGCGCTATTTCGACCCCCAGGCGCCCGGACGCGCGGTCCAGTTTCTCGACCCGCACCATGACGCGCGCGGCCTGGTAATGGTCCAGGATCCGCCCGGCAATCCCTTCGGCCAGGGTTTCAAGCAGATTGATCCGGCCGCTCGAAGTTTCTTCCTCGATCGCTTCGACAATCAGATCGTATGACAAGATGCGGTCGACATCATCAGCAAGCGGGGCCTGCGCGGGCAGCACATCGACCACCACGGTGAATGAAATGCGCTGCGGCGCGCCGCGCTCTTCGGCAAAGGCCCCGATATCGAACGTTACCACATGATCGCGCAGGCTGACGCGATCCAGCGGCACCGCGCTGCCGGTCGCAAGCCGCGCCGCCTCGTCGAGAATATCTTGTGGATCGGTTGTCATAGGGTCCGCCACCGATGAAGGGTGCCAGAGGCATAGAGAAAGTGCGGCTCAGGTCAAGTCGCGCGCGCCCCCATCAGCTCGATACCCTGAGCGCTTCGCGATAGAAATGATGCGCTCCGATTGTTGCGGTGCGCGGGAAAACCCGGCTCCACGAGGGCGCCACGGCTTTCGTGTGATAATGCGTGGCGCCGCCGGTCAGGTTGCGCGGCCCGTCGTCCAGAATAATTCGCGCCACCTTTGCGACCCGCGCGTAGGCTAACTGGTCTCGGATCACCTCGGCCCGGCCATCGCAATAGAACGAAAACTGGCAGGCGTGGCGACGGCCCGTGCCCTGGCGCACCACACGGCAAATCGACCCTGGATAGCGCTGGCTGTCGACCCGGTTCAGTATCACTTCGGCCACGGCAAATTGTCCGGTCACGGATTCGCCGCGCGCCTCGAAGTAAAGCGCCTCGGCCAGACATCCCCACTGCTTGCCGCCGGTGGCCTTGGGAAGTTGTTCGAGTTTAGCCCGCGAATATCCCACGATCTTGACCGGATCCACGTTCGGAGCGACGCCCAACCGGGCCATATGCAAGCGGCTGATGCCGTCGAACCCGGATTTCTCGACCGCCAGAAGCGCGTCGATGGTCTGATCGAGGCTGGTCTGGTCGGGCGAAGACGTGGAAAGGACGGCTTCGGCGAATGCCGAGCCCCCAAGAAAACAACTGATTACCAGGCCGCTCAGGCCCGCACGAACCGCTTTCATAACATCCCTCTCGCGCCGACCCGGTCCCAGTTGACCGGACGCGCCCAGCGGGCGTTTGCTTAGAGGAATAAGGGGATTCGGTCCAGCCCAGTTGCCAAATCGCCATCAAACAAGGCAAAACCGCCATACTGTGGCGGAAATGAGGCGTCAGCCCGATCCAATCCGCGCGCGGATCGCCAATTGTGCAGCCGCCAGCTTGGCGACCGGCACCCGAAACGGCGAGCACGAGACGTAGTCGAACCCCGCCGCCCGGCAAAAGGCGATGGAATCTGTGTCGCCGCCGTGTTCACCGCAGATCGACAGGATCAGATCGGGTTTGCGGGCGCGTCCGCGTTCGGCCCCGATGGTCAGCAATTCGCCAACCCCTTCGGTGTCGAGCACATGGAACGGGTCTTCGGGGTATACCCCCTGGCTGACATAGGCCCCCATGAACCGGCCGGCGTCGTCGCGGCTGAGCCCATAGGTCATCTGGGTCAGATCGTTGGTGCCAAAGCTCATGAACGCCGAATGCGTGGCAATATCACCGGCGCGCAGGGCGGCGCGCGGGGTTTCGACCATGACGCCGAGGCGATAGTTGAAATCCTGATTGCGTTCGGTGCGCACGGTCGCCGCCACCGCGTCAACGCGGGCCTTGACCAGTTCGACCTCGCGCTTGGCGCTGACCAGCGGGATCATGATCTCGGGCACCACCGGTTCGCCATGGGCGCTGGCATCGAGCGTGGCTTCGAAGATCGCCTGCGCCTGCATGTCGTAGATCTCGGGCACCGTGATGCCCAGCCGCACCCCGCGCATCCCCAGCATCGGATTGTATTCCGACATTTCCTGCGCCCGGCGGGTCACCTCCGACGCGGGCAGGCCTAAAGCGCCGGCCAGTTCGCGCACGTCTTCCTGGCCGGTCGGCAGAAACTCGTGCAGCGGCGGGTCGAAAAGGCGGATACAGACCGGGCGGCCCTGCATGATGTTGAAAAGCCGGGTGAAATCGGCGCGTTGCATGGGCAGCAGGCGGTCGAGCGCGGCGCGCCGGTCTTCGGGCGTGTCGGCAAAGATCATCTCGCGCATCAGCGTCAGTCGGTCGGCCTCGACAAACATGTGCTCGGTGCGGCACAGGCCTATGCCCTCGGCCCCGAAGTTGACCGCCATCTGCGCCTCGGCGGCGGTGTCGGCATTGACGCGCACGCCGATGTCGCGGGCGGCGTCAGACCAGGTCATGAAATCGGTGAAAGCGTCGTCCAGCGAGGGTTCCAGAAGCGTCGCTTCGCCCACCAGAACCTCGCCCGAGCTGCCATCGACGGTCAGCACATCGCCTTCGCGGAACACCCGGCCATCGTCGGCGGTGACGGTGCCTTCGCGCCGGTCGATGGTCATGTGCGAGGCCCCGACCACGCAGGGCACCCCGATGCCGCGCGCGATCACCGCCGCATGGCTGGTGATGCCGCCGCGTTCGGTGATCACGGCGGCGGCCGAATGCATGCCGCGCACGTCTTCGGTCGAGGTTTCGCGGCGGATCATCACGCAGGCCTCGCCGCGCGCCGCACTGGCGGCGTTCGAGGTGAATACGATCCGACCGGTGGCCGCCCCCGGGCTGGCGGCGATGCCGCGGATCGTCACGTCGCGGGCCCCGTCGGGGTCGATCTGGCGGTGCATGAGTTCGGTCAGCGCGCCCGGTTCCACGCGCAACAGCGCATCGTCCTGCGAAATCACGCCGCTGCGGGCCAGCGACACGGCAATGCGCAGGGCCGCGCGCGGGCGGCGATTGACGCGCACCGCATCGAGAATGGCAACTTTGCCGTTTTCCACGGTGAATTCGATGAACATTTCCTCGCACAGGCGCTGGCGGATCAATGACGCGGACTTGGTCAGCGTTTCGGTGGCCTGCGCGCTGAGATCCGACAACGTGGCGCCAGACCCGCGCGCGGCGGTCAGGGCGGTCCGGTCAAAGCATTGCGGCAGGAACCGGCCCGAGGTTTCGGCCATGCCGGTGTCGGATGAGACGAACTGGATGATGCCTTCACCGCAATCACCGCGGCCTATACCGTGCGCCATGGCCTGAACCACCAGCCCCAGCCCGGCATCCGGCGGCGCGCCCTTGGCCTGGCGCAGGATCCGCGCGGTGGTTCCGTCCCAGGCGCGGGCCATGGCGGTCAGCACCATGGTCAGTTGGTCAACCGGGTCCTGGGGAAATGCGCGCTCGGTCTCGGCCTCGTAAGCGGTCAGCATCTCGGCGATGGAGCCGGCGCCAAGGTCGGCCGACCCTTCGAACGGTTCGGGGTCAAGGCGGGCAATTTCGACCGCGAAGGCGCGGATGAAGCGGGCATAAATCTCGTGGCCGGCGTCGTCACCGATCTCGACCGCCAGCGTCTGGCGGCGCGCATCGTTCATGCCGATGTTCAGGAACGCGCCGGGTCCGCCCCAGTCGGAGTTCTGGCTGGACGGGCGGACCGAGACCAGTGGTGCCGCGCCAAAGCCCGCCAGAAGTGCTGCCAGATCAGGCATCTGTCCGGCGGCGATGGCGCGGACAGTGGCGAAATCGAGCGCCACGGTTTGGGGCACCGGCATATCAAGGCGGATGAGCCGTTGCAGGCACTTGGCGCGGTACCCGTGCCGGTCGGCCGAAATGGGCGCGGTCGGAGTAATGGCCGTGAAGCCGGGGATATTGGCCTCTTTCTGCATTGCAGCATCACCTTTGCGGGGCAAGCATACGAGGGCGAATTAGCCCTGACAAGAGATTTTTCCGAGGTTTTTCAGCCTTCGAGGCGGGTCAGATCGGCAACTGCCAAGCAGGTTTCGCGGATGCGGTGCAGCAGGTTCAGCCGGTTTCGCCGCACCACAGCATTGTCGGTATTGACCTGAACCGCCTCGAAAAACGCATCTATGGGGGCGCGCAGGGCGGCCATGGCGGCCATGGCGGCGGCGAAGTCTTCGGCCTCCATGGCGGGCTTGATTGTGGCCTCAGCGGCGTCGAGGGCGTCGAAGAGGGCTGTCTCGGTGTCGTCTTTTGCCAGCTTCTTCTCGGGGCCGTAGGAATATTCCACCCCGTCCTTTTCTTCGGCCTGGGCGAGAAGATTGTTGGCCCGCTTGAACCCCTGCACCAGGTTTTCACCGTCCTCGGTGCCGATAATGGCCTGCAACGCCTCGGCGCGTTTGACCAGCAGGGTCAGGTCGTCGTTGCCGGGCATCTGGATACAGGCGTCGATGACGTCGTGGCGGATGCCCCGGTCGCGAAGGAAGACCTTGAGGCGGTCGTGGAGGAATGCGAGGAGGTCGGAAGAAATGTATTCCGCGTCGGGCATCTTCGCTTCGCCGGCGTACTCTCTGACCATATCTTTGAAATCATTTAGAGAAACGCGATAGAATCCGCCTTTCCCGCCTTCGTCCAAGACAGCGGCTGGGTCTTCGGCGATGTACTTCCATTTTCCTTCGTGACGTACGAGGAACAACTGGAGAAAGTCCATCGAGGATGTGCGCTCATTGAACTTTGCGGTTCCTTTTCTTCGGACGGCCAGAGCCCCAGCTTTCGCCATCGAGATCAGCGCATGTGGGTACGAGCGCTTTATGAGGTTTTCTGTTGAAAACCGACAACCACTCTCCAGCACCACCCGAATAACCCCCAACGCCGCGCGCCGCAGCGCGTAGGGGTCTTTCGACCCGGTTGGTTTTTCGTCAATCGCCCAGAACCCGGTCAGGGTGTCGATCTTGTCGGCCAGCGCCACGGCAACCGAGACCGGGGCTGTGGGCACGGCGTCGGAGGGGCCAAGAGGCGCGTAGTGCTCTTCAGCCGTGGCCGCGGCTGCCTCGCCTTGCCCCGCTTCGGCGGCGTAGTAGCGCCCCATGACGCCCTGGAGTTCGGGGAATTCCTTGACCATCTCGCTGGCGAGATCAGCCTTGGCGACGCGGGCGGCGGCTTCGGCCATATCGGGGTCGGCGCCCACGGCGGGGGCAATCTCGCCGGCCAGGGCGGCGATGCGGCTCATGCGGTCGGCCTGGCTGCCGAGTTTGGCGTGGAAGGTGACGCCTTTGA
The DNA here is from genome assembly GCA_965247915.1 of Paracoccaceae bacterium. Classification (GTDB taxonomy): domain Bacteria; phylum Pseudomonadota; class Alphaproteobacteria; order Rhodobacterales; family Rhodobacteraceae; genus JAKZRT01. The sequence continues at coordinate 3,032,939 of OZ252048.1, read as the reverse complement.
GCTGGTCGAGCCACGGCTGCATCTGCGCCTCCCGCGCCACGCGCAGGTCGTTGTCCCAGAAGAACCGCGCGTCGGCCAGCCGCGCCGCAAGAACGTTCTGGTTGCCCGCAAGGATCGTGGCACCCTGATCCGCCGTCTCGCGATTGGCCACAGTGATGAATTTCTCGATCCGGCCCGACTTGGGATTGCGCACCGAAAAGAATTTCTGATGTTCGCGCATCGAGGTCTGCAAGACTTCGGGCGGCAGGTCGAGGAAATCCGCGCCGATCTCGCCCATCAGCACCACCGGCCATTCCACCAGCCCCGCGACTTCGGCCAGCAGCCCGGCGTCTTCGACCAACTCCAGGCCCTGCGCAATGGCCAGATTTGTGGCGTCGTTCCAGATGTGTTCGGCCCGCACCTCGGCGTCGAGCAGAACGAATGCCTTCTTCAGTTTCTCTGCGTAGTCCTCGAAAGACGTCACAGAAAATTCGCCCGGGTCCATGAACCGGTGGCCCTGCGTGGTATCGCCCGATTGAACACCGCCAACCGCCAGATCAACCACCCGCGCGCCGGTCTCATCCGACAGGATGCACAGGATCGACGCCAAAGGCCGAACCCACCGCAAACCGCCCGCCCCCCAGCGCATCGACTTGGGCCAGGGAAAGCCACGCACTGTGGCCTTAAGGACTTGGGCAACGATGTCATCCGCAGACCGGCCCGGTTTTTCGATCACCGCAAAGAACGCGCGGCCCTTGCCGGTCTCCCGCAGGTCCAGATCGTCGCGGGTCACACCCGCACCGCTCGCGAACCCTTGAACCGCCTTTTCCGGCGCATCCTCGCGCGGGCCTTTGCGCTCTTCGCGGGTGGTCGGGCTTTCGGCGAGCAAACCGTCAACCACCAGCACCAGCCGACGCGGCGTGGCGAAGGCGCGGGCGCTGGTGTAGGTCAGGCCATTTTCAACCAGACCATCGGCCACCAGCCGCCGCAGGTCATCGGCGGCGCGGCCCTGCATGCGCGCCGGGATTTCCTCGGAGAAAAGTTCGATCAGAAGCTCGGGCATGTCTTAATCGCCATATTTGTCGTTGAGCTGGTGCCAGGCAAAACCCCGGCCATCGGGCATGACGGCCACCACCCGGTCAACACCGTCGGCCACCTCGGCCTGACCAAGAAAGGCCAGCGCCCGGCCGCCCTCCAGTGCTGCGCCGATGTCGGCCGCGTCAAAACAGTCGAACCAGCCGGGGGCCTGCAAGGGCACGGCGTCGTCGATCAGTTGGTAGGTCTCGGTCAGCATGGCAAGGCTGTTTGGGACTTTGAAACAGGCGCGATACCTGAGCGGCGAGCTCAAGGCGTCGATGCCCTGAAATCCGGTGACCGGCAGCGGCTCGGGTGCGCCCGAATGGAGTGCGGTCAGCGTTATCTTTGAACGCGCGTCGTCTGGCGGCACGTCTTCGTAAAAAGCATAGACCTGAAGGTAATAAAACAGCCCGCCGCCGATCAGCGCCGCTGCGACAATCATCACTCCGACGATGCGCCCGCTCATGCGGCCTCAGGCGTCCAGCCCCCGGCCTCGGTTTGCAGATAAGAGTCGGCGCAGGCACGCGCCAGCGCCCGCATCCGCCCGATAAAGGCCTGCCGTTCAGTGACCGAGATCACGCCGCGCGCGTCGAGCAGGTTGAACAGATGGCTGGCTTTGATGCACTGGTCATAGGCCGGATGCGCCATGACGATGCGCTTGGCGGTCTTGGGATCAACTTCCGGTTCGGCCAGAATGCGAGCGCATTCGGCCTCGGCATCCTCGAAATGGACGAGCAGCTTACCGGTGTCGGCCACGTCGAAATTCCAGCGCGAATATTCGGTCTCGGTCTGGCGGAAGACGTCGCCATAGCTCAAAGACGTGGGCGTGTCTGGGTCGTTGAACGGCATGTCCATCACGTGCTCTGCGCCCAGCACGTACATCGCCAATCGCTCCAGCCCATAGGTCAGCTCGCCCGAGACCGGCTTGCAGTCGTGCCCGCCGACCTGCTGGAAATAGGTGAACTGGCTGATCTCCATGCCGTCGCACCAGACCTCCCACCCCAGGCCCCAGGCGCCCAGGGTCGGGCTTTCCCAGTCGTCTTCGACAAAGCGGATGTCGTGCAGGTCCATGTCGATGCCGATGGCGGCCAGCGAGCCCAGGTAGGTCGCCTGAAAGTCGGGCGGCGAGGGCTTCATCAGCACCTGGAACTGGTAGTGTTGCTGGAGCCGGTTGGGGTTCTCGCCATAGCGCCCGTCGGTTGGCCGCCGCGAGGGCTGGACATAGGCCGCAGACCAGGCCTTGGGCCCCAGCGCGCGCAGCGTCGTGGCCGGGTGGAAAGTACCGGCGCCAACCTCCATGTCGTAGGGTTGCAAAATCGCGCAGCCTTGCGCCGCCCAATAGGTTTGCAGCCGCAAAATCACGTCTTGAAAACTGTGCGGCGCGTCCAGGGTCATGCGGCTTGGCTCGGGCTTGGCGAATTCGCCCCCTCCATAGGCAAGGGGGGGCAGGCGGTCAACGGGGCGGCGTGCTGTGGCAGCCGATACGACCGGGCACGATTTTTTGCTTGTTCAAAAAGCGCGCCGGGTGTCAGTGTGGCGGGGCTGGCAATAGGGCCGTCCCGAGGGGTGCGCGGATGCGCGGGATAATCCTGACACTGATAATTCTGGCGCTGCAGACGGGCGTGGCGGGTGCACAGGACCGGGCCTGGATACAGATCGCCGCGCGGCCCAGCCTGGGCGCGGCGCTGGACGAGCTGCGCAAGCGCAACCGGATGCTTGACGGGGTCAAAGGGTTCCGGATGCGCTCGGGCTGGTACGCGGTGGTGCTGGGTCCGTTCACAGGGGTCGTGGCGGTAGCCGAACGTGACCGGCTGGTCGCCCAGCGGCGGATACCTTCCGACAGTTTTGTGGCCGGACGCCAGGATTTCCGTCGCCAGTTCTGGCCCATCGGGCTAAGCGCCCTGTCGCGCAACGCGCCGCTGGCGGCGCGCCAGCCCGGCAGCCTGGTGTTGCCGACCCGCGACCCGGACCCTAAGCCCGATCCCGAGACCTCGACCGCGACTGCCGCAATAGCCGCCGAAGCCGAGACCCGTCCAGCCGCTTCGCGCGCGCCGGCAAGTGCCGCCGAACCGGGAGCGGAGGCCGCGCCCGTCGAAGTGGTGTCGGACGCGCCAGAAACCCATGCCCAAGCGCGGGCCGGCGAGCGTCTTTTGGACCGGGCGGCGCGCGAAGACTTGCAGCGGGCGCTGGCATGGGCTGGGCATTACGCCGCCGCCATCGACGGCGATTACGGACCCGGCACGCGGCGCGCCATGGCCAATTGGCAGGCCGAATTGGGCTATACCAGCACGGGTGTTCTGACCACCAGACAGCGGGCCGAGGCGCTGAGCGCATACCGATCCGAGGTCGCCGCACTGGGCCTGCGCCCGGTCACCGACCGCGAGGCCGGGATCACCATCGACATGCCGACCAGCGTCGTGGCCCGCGCCAGCGCAAGCGCGCCCTTCGTTCACTACGACGGGATCGACGCCGGGGCGGTGCGCGTGCTGTTGATCTCGCAGGCCGGAGGGCGGTCCCGTCTAAATGCGCTTTACGAGGTCATGCAGACGCTCGAAATTGTGCCCGAGGGCGCGCGGGCGCGCTTGCGCCGCAGGTCATTCACCATCGAAGGCACGGTGGAAGGGGTCACCATGTTCGCCGAAGCCCGCCTTGCCGGCGATACGGTCAAAGGGTTTGTCGTGGTCTGGCCCGAGGCTGCGCTTGGCGACGTCACGCAGATCGTCCGGGCCATGCGCACAAGTTTCGCAGCCATCGATGGTCAGGTGCTGGGTGACGACGCCGGGGATCTGAGCGATCAGCACATCGATCTGGTGGCCGGTCTGGCGCTGCGCCGCCCGGTGGCCACCCGATCGGGGTTTTTCATCGACGCCGAGGGCAGGGTACTGACCGCGGGCGGCGGGCTGGACGGCTGCGCGCGCGTGACCGTAGGGGCCGAAACACCGGCGCGCATCGAGGCTCTGCCGAGCCATCCGGGACTAGCGGTCTTGATACCCGAGGCGCCGCTGGCGCCACGGGCTTGGGCGCGATTCAGGGATGCGCCGGCGCTTTTGTCGTCCGAGATTGCGGTCGCGGGCTTTGCCTATGGCGGGCGCTTGGGGGCCCCGACCCTGACCTATGGCAAACTTGCCGATATTCGTGGTCTTAGCGGCGAGGAAGGTCTGGATCGGCTGGCGCTCCGGGCACCGGCAGAGGCTGCGGGTGGGCCGGTGCTGGACGGACAGGGTGCGGTTTTGGGGCTTTTGCGACCGGTCCCGGCCGCGGACGCACAACGATTGCCCGGCGAGGTCCGGTTTTCAACCGACAGTCTGGCCATTTTGGACGCGCTAAAGGCAGCGGGTCATGCGCCGGTGGTGCTGGAGACGCGCGAGAAACAGCCGCCCGAGTACATCGAGTATCTGGCGCGCGAAATTACCGTTCTGGTCAGCTGCTGGGATTAGGCCTGTAAGGGCGAGGCTCTAATAAGCGACCATGGTCAGAAGGTCGTAATCGGCCACAGTGTCGCACTCTTCGTCGAGCACTTTCACGTACCAGCGCACTTCGCCATGGTCCTCAGTGCGCGGTGTCTTTTTCCGGACCGTCAGATGCACGCGAATTGCGGTATCCGGCGGCAGCGGCTTCAGAAATCGCAGATTATCGAGCCCGGTGTTGGCCAGCACCGGGCCTTCGGCCGGATCGACGAAAAGCCCGGCGGCAAAGCTGAGAATCAGATAGCCGTGCGCGACCCGGCCCGGAAAGAACGGATTTCGCGCCGCCGCGGCCTGGTCCATATGCGCATAAAACCGGTCGCCGGTGAAATCGGCGAAATGCTCGATGTCGTCCATGGTGATGCGGCGCGGATCGGTGACCAGCGTTTCGCCGATCTCAAGGTCGTGGAACCGGCGGGTGAACGGGTGGGCCGGGACTTTGTGCGGCGTCGATCCCGGCACCCAGGGGCCGGCCACGCGCGTCAGCATGTCGGGGCTGCCCTGCACGGCGGTGCGCTGCATGTAATGCAAAACCCCGCGCACGCCGCCCAGTTCCTCGCCGCCGCCGGCGCGGCCCGGACCGCCGTGGATCAGATGCGGCATCGGCGCGCCGTGACCGGTGGATTCGGCCATCGACACACGGTCGTTGATGTAAACCCGCCCGTTCCACGGCGCGATGCCATGCGTGACCCGGCGCGCGGTGTCGGCATCATGGGTGATCAGCGATGTCACCAGGCTGCCGCCGCCGCGATTGGCCAGGGCCACCGCGTGATCGAGGTCACGGTAGCCCATGATGGTCGAGACCGGGCCGAAAGCCTCGGTGTCGTGGACACGCAAGGCGCTGTCTGGGGTTTCGCAGTGATAAAGCATCGGCGGCAGAAAGGCGCCGCGCGCCGCATCGGCCCGGTCAACCTCGAATGCCGCCGGATCGCCGATGACACGGGTCGCCTCGGCCCCGATCAGAGCTGCCTTTTCAAGCACGTCGTCGCGCTGCGCGGTCGAGATCAACGCCCCCATGCCCGTGGTCTTCAGCCGCGGGTCGCCGATGGTCACGCCCGCCAGACGGTCTTTGAGCGCCGAAATCACCGGTTCGACCAGCGCTTCGGGCGCGATGATGCGGCGGATGGCGGTGCATTTCTGGCCCGCCTTGGTAGTCATCTCGTGCAGTATTTCTTTGATGAAGAGGTCGAACTCGGGCGTGCCGGGTACGGCGTCGGGTCCCAGGATCGAAGCGTTCAGGCTGTCCGCTTCGGCGGTGAACCGGGTGGATGCGGCCAGAATGCGAGGGTTTAAGCGCAGCATCAGCGCGGTGTCGGCCGACCCGGTAAACGCCACCGCGTCCTGTGCGCCTAGATGGTCGAGCATATCGCCCAGACCCCCGGTCACCAGTTGCAACGCACCGGGCGGCAGGATGCCGGCCTCAACGATCATGCGTACGCAGGCCTCGGTCACATAGGCGCTGGAGGTCGCGGGTTTGACGATGGCCGGCACCCCGGCCAGAAGCGTCGGTGCCAGCTTTTCCAGCGTCCCCCAGACCGGGAAGTTGTAAGCGTTGATATGCACCGCCACGCCGGTCAGCGGCACGGCGATGTGCTGGCCCAGAAAGCTGCCGTCGTGGCTGAGCGTCTCGGTCGCGCCGTCTACGTAGACCTGCGCGTCGGGCATTTCGCGCCGGCCCTTCGAGGCGATCACGAAGACCGTGCCGATGCCGCCGCCGATGTCGAACTTGTGGTCTGCCAGAGTGGCGCCGGTGTCATAAGATTGCTCGTAAAGCTCGGCCTTCCGGTCGGTGAGATAAAGCGCCAGCGCCTTGAGCATCCGCGCCCGGTCGTGGAAGGTCAGCGCGCGCAGCGCCGGGCCGCCGACCCGCCGCGCGTGGTCCAGCATACCCTGAACCTCGAGCCCGTGGTTGCCGACGCGGGCGATCACCTCGCCGGTCACGGCGCTGGCAACGGGGCGCGCGCCGGGGCCGGGGGCGACCCAGTGGCCGATGGCAAAACTTGCGACATCGCGGATGGTCATGACGGCCTCGCGGGGTTGACACAGGGTTTTTATTGACCAACCGGTCGGTTTATGCAAGTCCTTTGAGCGGAGCGAACGGTCGCCCCACATAGGTATGCAGCATGGGCCATACAGCCAAAGAACGCGCCGAAAAATCGGCCCGCGCCATGTGGCGCGGCGACCGGGCCAGCGCGGCCATGGGGATGGAGATTGTCGAGATCGACGAGGGCACCGCGACGATGACAAAGACGGTGCTGGCCGATGACCTGAATGGCCACGCCATCTGTCACGGCGGTATCATCTTTTCGCTGGCCGACAGTGCTTTTGCCTTCGCCTGCAACAGCCGCAATCAGGCCACCGTGGCCCAGCACAACACGATCAGCTTTATCGCGCCCGCGCAGGCAGGCGACTGCCTGACCGCCACCGCGCGCGAGGTCAGCCTGACCGGGCGCAACGGGCTTTACGACGTCGCGGTGACCAATCAGGACGGGGTAATGATCGCCCAGATGCGCGGCGCGTCGCGGGCGGTCAACGGCCAGAATTTCGACGAAGAGGGTGCAAAATGAAAGACCTGACGCCGGCCAGATCCGACCTCGACCCGATCGAAATCGCGTCGCGGGACGAGATCGAAGCGCTGCAGCTTGTGCGCCTGAAATGGTCGCTGAAACATGCCTATGCCAGCGTACCGCTCTACCGCGAGCGGTTCGATGCGGCGGGGGTGCATCCCGATGATGTAACCTCCATGGCTGATCTGGCGAAGTTCCCTTTCACCCACAAAGCGGACCTGCGCGCCACCTATCCCTTTGGCATGTTCGCGGTTCCGCGCGAGCAGCTAACCCGCATCCATGCCTCATCGGGCACCACGGGCCAGCCCACGGTGGTCGGCTATACCCGCGCGGACGTTGATATGTGGGGCGATATGGTGGCGCGGAGCTTGCGCGCCGCGGGCGTGCGCCGGGGCGAAATGGTGCATAACGCTTATGGTTACGGGCTTTTTTCCGGCGGGCTAGGAGCCCATGCGGGGATCGAGAAACTGGGCGCCTGCGTGGTGCCGGTCTCGGGCGGGATGACCGAGCGTCAGGTGACCCTGATCGACGACTTCAAACCACAGGCGATCACGGTGACGCCGTCCTATATGCTTAATATTCTTGAACAATTCCACTCCGCCGGCCTTGACCCGCGCGCATGTTCGCTGAACGTCGGCATCTTCGGGGCCGAACCCTGGACCAACGCCATGCGCCGCGAGGTTGAAGCGGCGTTCGATATGCACGCGGTCGACATCTACGGGTTGTCCGAAATTCTGGGCCCCGGCGTCGCCAATGAATGCGTCGAGACCAAAGACGGGCTGCACATCTGGGAGGATCACTTTTATCCCGAGATTATCGACCCGGAGACCGGCGCGGTCCTGCCCGACGGCGAAATGGGCGAGCTGGTGTTCACCACGCTCACCAAGGAAGCGCTGCCAATGATCCGCTATCGCACCCGCGACCTGACCCGGCTCATGCCGGGCACGGCGCGGTCGATGCGGCGCATGGAAAAGATCACCGGGCGGTCGGACGACATGATTATCCTGAGGGGCGTAAATGTCTTCCCGACCCAGATCGAGGAACAATTGATGCGCTTCGATGTGCTGGCCCCGTATTACCAGATCGAGCTGGTCAAAGCCGGGCGCATGGACGCGATGCGCATCCACGTCGAACCCAAGGCGGGCAGCGACGGGGCCGGGGCGGGCAGGGCGCTGGCGGATCGGGTCAAAAGCGTCGTGGGGGTCAGCGCCGAGGTCATCGTGGGCGCCCCCGGCAGTGTCGAGCGCAGCCAGGGCAAGGCCCGGCGGGTGATCGACAACCGGAACACCTGAGCCTATGGCCCGCACCCAGGCCAGTGATCATGCCGCCAAGCGCGCCCAGATCCTGCGCGTTGCGGCACGGGTTTTCGCCACCCATGGCTACCACGGCGCGTCGATGGCGCAGGTGGCAGCGGGATGCGGCATATCGAAGGGCAACATTTATCACTATTATTCCGGCAAGGACGCGCTGCTCTTCGATGTGCTTGAGAGCTATCTGAAAGGCCTGCGGGACCGGATTATGGGGCTGGACCTGACTTGGATGGGGGCCGAGGAAGGGTTTCGGCGGCTGATATTCGAGGTTCTGCGCGCCTATCAGGGGTCCGACAACGAACATCGGGTTCAGATATCAGCGCTGGACCAGCTGCCGCGCGCCGGGTCGGCGGTTTTGCGGGGCTATCAGCGCGATCTGGTCGCGAAGATGAGCGTGGCGCTCAGCTCGGCCCGGCCCGAGGTATTCTACCAGGACAACGCGCGATTGCGGGCCGCGACGATGTCGGTCTTCGGGATGCTCAACTGGTATTTCATGTGGAATAGCGGTGCCGGTGCTGCGGCGCGCGACGACTATGCCGGGCTGGTCGCCGATCTGACGCTTGGCGGGGTCGGGGCCATTGGTCAGCCGCCAGCCGCGCCCGGGCAGGCCTAACCGTCGTAGTTAACAACCAGATGATCGGTGACCGGATAAGACTGGCACGACAGAATATATCCACGCGCAACCTCGTCATCTTGCAGCGCGTGGTTGGCGTGCATTTCAACCTCGCCTTCCAGGACCCGGCACCGACAGGTTGAACAAACCCCGGCGCGGCAGGCAAAGGGCACGTCCAGATCGTGCGCAAGCGCGGCTTCCAGCACCGAGGTCTGGGCGCCTATGTCCACCGCCTGCGTTGCGCCATCGAGCGTGATCCGCGCCCTGGTGACTGGCCGCGCCCCGGCGCGTTTGGTGATGCGTCGCTTGGGTAGGCGGCCGGGCTGGGCGCTGGTGAAAAGCTCGAACCGGATCGCCTCGGGTGCCATGCCTGCGGCTTTCAGCGCCTCGGCCACGCCCTGCATCATTGGCTCGGGACCACAGATATAGGCGGTGGCGGCACCGGGCACGTCGATCCAGGTGTCGAACAGCGCCGCGCATTTGGCCGGATCAAGGCGACCGGTGAAGAGGTCGATCTCCTGCGCGTCGGTCTTGAGCATGTGAACGAGACTGAAGCGCCCCATATAGGCGTTTTTCAGGTCCTCAAGTTCTTCGCGGAACATGATCGTCGCGACCGCCCGGTTGGCGTAGACCAGCGTGAAAGTGGCCTGCGGGTCGCGGGCCAAGCGCTCGCGGATAAGCGACAGGATCGGGGTGATGCCCGACCCGGCGGCGAAGGCCAAAAAATGACCGCCGTCGCGCGGGTTGGGGTCGGCGAAATTGCCCTGCGGCGCCATCGCCCGAAGCCGGTCGCCGGGTTTCAGCACGTCGTTGGTCCAGGTCGAAAACGCGCCGCCCTCGACCCGTTTGACGCCGACCTGCAAGGGGTTGCCGGGGGCGGTGCAGATCGAATAATTGCGCCGCAGATCGACGCCCTCGATGGTTTGACGAAAGGTCAGATACTGACCCGGCGTGAAGGAGAATTTTGCAGGCTCGCCGGGCGCAAGCGTCACCTCGACCGCGTCGCGGATGGTCTTGCGGACGGCGGTGACGGTCAGATCGTGAAAGCGGGGCATGGGCGGGTGCTCAGATACATTTGAAGTAATCGAAGGGTTCAAGGCAATCGTCGCAGCGCCACTGCGCCTTGCAGGGGGTCGAGCCGAACTGGCTGATCTTGCTTAGGTTTTTCGATGCGCAGCGCGGACAGACCTCGGGGCCGCCAGCGGGCGCGGGCGGCGCGATGCCAAAGGCGGCCAAGTTGGCGCGGCCTCGGGCGGTGATCCAGTCTGTGGTCCAGGGCGGCGACAATTGTTGGGTCAGGCGGATGTTGCAAAGCCCCCGGTCGCGCAGCGCGGTCTCGATATCCAAAGCGATGATCCTGGTCGCCGGACAACCCGTATAGGTCGGCGAGACCGAGACGGTCAGCACGTCGCCGTCCCAGGCCACATCGCGGATCACCCCCAGATCCACGAGGCCGATGGCCGGGATCTCGGGGTCGGGGATCTGGGAAAGCCAGTCCCATACGCGCGCCACGCTGGGGCGGGTCAGCGTCACCATGTGGCCCCCGGATAGGCGCGTTGAAGCCATTGCATCGATGAAAGCATATGCCCCAGATGTTCAGAATGCTGCGCCCCGGTTTTGCCGCCCAGATGGGCAAAATCGCCATCGGGCACGCGCAGAGTTGCCTCGGCGAGATGCGCGCGCACGACATTGTCCCATTCGGGCCGCAGGCCGGCCGGGTCAGGACCAACACCCGACGCGGCGATCTGGGCGTCGGTCGCGTCGGCGGCAAACATCTCGCCGGTATAGGGCCAGAGCACGTTCAGGGCCGCCTGCATCCGGTCGTGGCTGTCCGGCGTGCCGTCGCCAAGTGCCACCACGATGCCGGCTGAGCGATCCAGATGATAGGTCGCCTCTTTCACCGATTTCGCCGCAATCGCGGCGACCCGGTCGTCTTTCGACCGAGCCAGCGCTGCCAGTTGCGCCTTGCTGAAGACGTCAAACAGGAACTGTCGGGTAATCGCATGGGCAAAGTCGGTGTTGGGGCGTTCAACGAGCAGCAGGTTCCGAAACTCGCCGGCGTCGCGCAAGTACGCCAGATCATCGGCGCTGCGGCCCTTGCCCTCGACCGCGCCCGCCAGGCCCAGCCACAGCTGCGTCTGGCCGATCAGGTCCAGCCCGACGTTGGCCATGGCAATGTCTTCTTCCAGCGCTGGCGCATGGCCGCACCATTCGCCGACTCGCTGACCGAGGATCAGCGTGGTGTCGCCCAGCCGCAGCAAATATTCGAAAAGTGCTGTTTTGCTGCCCATCACATAGCCCCGACATCGTCGGGAAGTTCGAAAAACGACGGGTGGCGGTAGATCTTGTCGTTCGACGGATCGTACATCGGACCCTTGTCACCGGGGCTCGAGGCGGCGATATTCGTGGCCCGCGCCACCCAGATCGACACGCCTTCGTTGCGCCGCGTATAAACATCGCGCGCGTGTCTGATCGCAATCTCGGCATCCGGCGCGTGCAGGCTGCCGACGTGGCGGTGGCTGAGACCGTGCTGGCCGCGGATAAAAACCTCCCAGAGGGGCCATTCGGCTTTCACGTCGCTCATTGCGCGGCCTCCTTCCCGGTGGCATTCTTGGCGGCTTGGGCCAGCATCGCCTCGCGCACCCAGGCGCCCTGGTCCCAAGCTTTGCGCTGGGATTCGATGCGGTCGTGGCTCATCGGGCCGTTGCCGCGCAGAACCTCGCGAAATTCGTCCCAATCGGGTTCGGAAAAGACATAATGCCCGGTTGCCTCGTTCCATTTCAGGTCGGGATCGGGGATCGTCAGGCCAAGAAAATCGGCTTGCGGCGCGGTCTGATCGACGAACTTCTGCCGCAACTCGTCGTTGGTGTCGATCTTGATCTTCCAGGCCATCGATTGCGCCGAATGGACGCTGTCCTTGTCGGACGGCCCGAACATCATCAGGGCGGGGTACCAGAACCGGTCGAGCGCGTCCTGCGCCATCGCGCGTTGCGCGTCCGAACCGCGCACCATCGTCATCATGATGTCGAACCCCTGACGCTGGTGAAAGGATTCCTCCCTGCAAATCCGCTTCATAGCCCGTGCGTATGGCCCGAACGACGTGCGTTGCAGCGGCACCTGGTTCATGATCGCGGCGCCGTCAACCAGCCAGCCCACAGCACCCATGTCGGCCCACGTCAGGGTGGGGTAGGCAAAGATCGAACTGTATTTCACCCGCCCGTCCAGCAGCATTTCGGTCATCGCGTCGCGGGTCACGCCCAGGGTTTCGGCGGCGCAGTAAAGATAAAGGCCATGCCCGGCCTCGTCCTGCACCTTGGCCAGCAAGATCGCCTTGCGCTCCAGGGTCGGCGCGCGGGAAATCCAGTTGCCCTCGGGCAGTTGGCCGACGATCTCGGAATGCGCGTGTTGGCCGATCTGGCGGATCAGGTTCTTGCGATAGCCCTCGGGCATCCAGTCTTTTGGCTCGATCTTTTCGCCGGCGTCGATGCGGGCCTGAAAGGCGGCTTCCTGCGGGCTCATTTCGGCAAGGGTTTTGGGGCCGGTGCCGGTTGATTTCACGTCCTGTGCGTACATCTCAGACCCTTTCCAAGATCAGGGCAACGCCCTGGCCGACGCCCACGCACATGGTGCAGAGCGCATATCGCCCCTGGCGGCGGTGCAGCTCAAAGGTGGCGGTGGCGGCCAGCCGCGCGCCCGACATGCCCAGAGGGTGTCCAAGGGCAATGGCCCCGCCGTTCGGGTTCACATGCCCCGCGTCGTCGGGCAGGCCCAGGTCGCGCAACACCGCCAGCGCCTGCGCGGCGAACGCCTCGTTCAGCTCGATCAGGTCGATCCGGTCCAGCGTCAGCCCGGCCCGGTCCAGCACTTTACGCACGGCGGGCACCGGGCCAATGCCCATCACGCGGGGTTCGACCCCGGCAGCGACGCAGGCAACGACGCGGGCAAGGGGCGTCAGCCGGTTGGCTTTGGCCGCGTCTTCGGACGCCACGATTAAGGCCGCAGCCCCATCGTTCACGCCACTGGCGTTTCCCGCCGTGACGCTCAGGTCTGGCCCATTTATCCCTTTGAGACCGGCCAGTTTTTCAGCCGTCGTGCCCGGGCGCGGGTGCTCGTCGGTATCGATCACAATCGGATCGCCGCGCTTTTGCGGAATCGTCACCGGGGTGATCTCGTCGGCAAAGACGCCAGCAGCCTGGGCGGCGGCATAGCGCGCCTGCGACCGGGCCGCGAAAGCATCCTGATCGGCGCGCGAAATGTCCCAGTCGGCGGCGACATTATCGGCCGTTTCGGGCATCGCGTCAGCACCATAGGCCGCCTGCATCTTCGGGTTCACGAAGCGCCAGCCGATGGTGGTGTCGTAAACCGCATTGGCGCGCGAAAACCCGGTCTCGGCCTTGGGCATCACGAAAGGCGCGCGGGTCATGCTTTCGACGCCGCCGGCGATCATCAGGTCGGCGTCACCGGCCCGGATCGCGCGCGCCGCGGTGCCGACCGCATCCAGCCCGGAAGCGCAGAGCCGGTTGACCGTGGTGCCGGGCACCGATGTCGGCAGACCGGCCAGCAGGGCCGCCATGCGCGCCACGTTGCGGTTGTCTTCTCCGGCCTGATTGGCGCAGCCCAGAATGACGTCGTCGACGCTGGCCCAGTTCACATGCCCGTTGCGCGCCATCAAAGCCGCGATCGGCACGGCGGCCAGGTTATCGGTCCGGACCTGCGCCAGCGCCCCGCTATAGCGGCCGATCGGGGTGCGCTGTGCGTCGCAAATGAAGGCCTGGGTCATTGGTTTTCCCGGATTTGGCACGTCGGATCGACCATAGCAGACAAAGTGTCACAGAAAAATACAAAATATGAAGAATTATGTGATGCTTTGGCTGGCAAGCTCCGCCAGACCCGTTTCGCGCGCCTTTACAGCGTCTGTCATTTCCGAAAGCGGGCCGCGCTGATCGGCCAGCGCGACCGACACGGCGCGGTTCGCGGCGGCGGTCAGCGCCAGATATGACGCCGCAAAAGCGGCCCGCGCCGCAGGCCCTGGCCAGTCATCGGGCAGCGCCTCGTCCGGCAGCCGCGGGTCGGCCAGGACGATCGCCCGATAGTCGTGGACCAGCATCAGGCGCGCGGCAAGCTGCGCCAAATCCGGGGCGTCGGTGAAGGCCGCAAAGCCTTGAAGCGACGCTAGAAAATCGCGGTATGCGCGGTCGTGGCGCGGCAGATCCCAAAGCCCCGCCGCCCAGTCTCTCAGGCCGGTGGTCGCGGTCGCCGGTGCCGCCAGGAATGTCAGCGCATCGCCTGCCAGCGCTTTCAGATGGCCCGGCGCGATGGCGTGTCCGGGTCCGATCCGGGCAAAACCCTGACGCGTCAGCCCGGCCAGACGGTCGGCATCGGCGACATGCGCCACGACCCAGTCGCGCGCCTCGGGCGCTGTCCCGAATATGACCCGCGCGGCAGCCGCAAACTCGGCCCGCGCCGCATTGGTCAGGCGATAGAAACTGCGCCGCCCCTGCCGTTCGCCGACCAGTTGATTCGCCGCAACCAGCCGCGACACTGCGGTGCGCACCAGCGATTCGCTCAATCCCACGGCGCTGCAAAGGTCGATCAGCGCGCCCATCCACAGCGCCCCGTCGCGCGGTTCGACCACGTCGCCGTAGACCGTGACGATAAAGCGCGCGGCGTGGGGCGGCGGAAACTTCAGTTGGTTAGCCGACTTGGTCAAAGCCACGGATCCGTCACGCCTTTTTGCTTGCCCTTTGCGCACCTAGCACAGCCCACAGCGCGCTGACAAAGGTTCGCCGGACTTGTGAGCGCTAGGCCGAACGCCCAGCGTATTAGCAGACTGAACTTGGGATTTCGAAATGGGCTGTGGCCATGTTGCGTAAACTGTTCATTCTTTTGGCCTTTTGTTCGGGCGCGGCGACAGCCCAGACACCCTTTGCAACCTTCGACGGGGCCAGCGAGCCGGTGCTGAACGACCCCCACGACCTGACATTTGGTCCTGATGGGCTGCTTTATATCGCCGACAAACTGGCTGGCGAAATTGTGGTGATGGACCCCGACACGCTGGAAGTTGTGCGCCGTTTTGGCGATGGCCGCCTGCCCGGCGTGCGCGACATCTCGTTTGGCCGCGACCGCGAGGCGGCGGTCGCGGTGAGCGATCTGAGCGCCATTGCCATTTACGACTTTCCCGGCCGCCGCCCCGAAATGCGCAACTTTTTCTCGGGCTTCCCGCGCACCGAAGGGGTGTTGGCGCATTCAAACGGGCGCTATTACGTGATGGCCTCGGGCATCTGCGAGCTGGTGATGCTCGACCCCAAGGGTGATGTCAAAGCCATCGGCGGACATTTTGGCGCGCACGACGTGGCCGAGGCACCGGACGGGTCGATCTGGGTCGCCGACAACGCCGCGCGGCGGTTGGTGCGCTATTCGCCGTCGCTGCAACGCCTTCAAGTGCTCGAAGGGCCCGAATATGGGTTTCTGGGGCCGCGATATCTGGCGGTTGACAATTTTGGCCGTCTGATTGTTGCCGATCAGGACGCGCATCGGGTGCTGCTGATCGACCCGGTGGCCGAGCGGCTGATCGGGGTGATCGGCGACGGCGAACCGGGGCGCGGTCCAGGCAAGTTCGACGACCCGGAAGGCGTCGCGGGGCAGGGCACGCGCTATTTTTTCTCGGACAGCGACAACAACCGGATTGTCCGCTACGTTGTCGTTCTGAACTGACACCGGGACTAGGCAGAGCGATGACAGACGAACGGGTAATCCTTTGTTTTGGCGACAGTAACACCCATGGCACGATGCCGATGTCGGACCCTTACGCGCTTGATCGCCATCCGGATGGACAGCGCTGGCCTGATGTGTTGGCGGCGGCCCTTGGGACCGGTTGGGTGGTGCTGGCCGAAGGCCATCCGGGCCGCACCACCGTCCACGACGACGCGCTGGAAGGCGGGCACCGCAGCGGCGCCAAGGCCCTGCCGGTGCTTCTGGACACGCACCGCCCGATTGATCTGGTGGTCCTCATGCTGGGCACCAACGACCTGAAGGCGCGGTTTTCGATGACGCCGTGGGATGTGGCGCGCGGTGTGGAACAATTGCTGTCGATCATCGCCGCGTCGACCGCCGGACCCGGCGGTGCGGCCCCGCGCGCGCTGGTGGTGTCGCCGGTACCGATTTCCGAGGTCGGATTTCTGGCCGAGATGTTTCAGGGCGGGGCCGTCAAGTCGCGGGCGCTGGCCGCGCCGCTGGCCGATGTTGCCGACCGCTGCAGTGCCGGGTTCTGGGACGCCGGCGACATGGGCGCGGTTGACGCGGACGAAGGCATTCACCTGACGCAGCAAGCACAGGCGGCCATCGGAACCGCCCTTGCCGAAAACCTGCGCGGGCTTTTTTCAGTCGAGGGCATGGTATGACCGATCAGATCATCGGTTTGGGCCAAGGCGCGCTGGATTTTCTCGACGCGCTGAAAGCCAACAACAACCGGGACTGGTTTGCTGAAAACAAGGCCCGGTTCGAGGTCGAGGTCAAGGCGCCGGCGCTGGCGCTGGCCGATCAGCTTTCGGCGGGGCTTGGCGGTTTGACCGGGCGGCGGCAGAAGGCAAAATTATTCCGTATTCATCGTGACCTGCGATTTTCAAAGGACAAGACGCCCTACAACACCCACATTCACATCGCATTGTCTGACGTCGAGATCAGCGGCGCGCCGATGTGGTTCTGGGGCCTTGATACGCGGGGTTTCGGCCTCGGGATGGGCGTTTTTGGTTTTGACAAACCCGGGCTTGAGGCGTTTCGTGATTATGTGGCAAGCGACAAGGGGGCCGGGTTCGCCGACCTGGTCGATGACCTGCGCGGGCGCGGCGTCCGCGTATCCGAACCGGCGCTGAAACGGGTGCCGCCAGGCTTTCCTGCCGACCACCCGCGGGCGCAGTTCTTGCGGATGAAAGCGTTCAGCGCTTGGATCGAGCATGCAAATCGCAGCCGCGCCCTTGGACCCGGAGCGGCGGATCACGGTATCGCCGAATTTTCCCGGCTCTTGCCGCTTTACCGCGCGCTGTCAGGCGCTTTGCGCCTGACCCTGTAACGCCTCGGCGTTGCCGGGGCGGGGCAAGCTGAAGCCGCCGACTTTGCCATCGTCGGCCATGAATTTTTGCCGGGCAACCAAGGCCTCTGCCGGTTTGCCAAAGTAAAAGCCCTGTCCAAGATCACAGCCATAGCCGGCATCGATCTGGGCCTGGTATTCGTTTTCGATGCCCTCGACGACGATAATCATGCCAAGACTTTGCGCAATATCGACAACGGCATCCAGGATGTAGGCGGTCTCTTGACTGGTCTCGATATCGACCACAAAACTGCGGTCGATCTTCAGCTCATCGGCCTGGATCCGGCGCAGATAAGCCAAGCTTGAATACCCGGTGCCAAAATCGTCAAGCGAGATTTTGCAACCCAGGCCGCGCATTTGCCCCAATATTTCGTGGACTTTGTCCCAATCTTCCAAAAGCACGGTTTCGGTAAGTTCCAGGGTCAACAGATGCGGCGCAAGCTCCGAGCTTGCCAGTGCCAACTTAATCTCGTCGATTATTCTGAAATCCTCGAAATCCAGTGCTGCCAGATTGACGCTGACTACCAGCTCGGCATCGAATTCGGTGTTCCACTGGGCGATCTGTCGTGTGGCTTCGCCCAGCACGAAATAGTCAAGCTTGAAGATTTGTCGCGCCTCTTCGGCGACGGGAAGGAAATCGGCGGGCTGAACGACCTCGCCATCGCGGCGCCACCGGATCAGCGCCTCAAACCCATATATCTGCAGCCCGTCGAGGTGAACTTTGGGCTGGTACGTCACGAAGAACTCGCGGTTTTCGATGGCTGCCGGAATCGCGTCCAGCAGGTCTCGGTGCGCGATATAGCGGTCGTCGAGCGCTTTATCGTAGATGCGATAGGTGCCGCGACCGGCGGATTTGGCCTCGTAGAGCGCAAAATCTGCCGACCGCGACATGGTTTCGGCGCTCAATTCGCGGGCGATGCTAACCTCAGACGACATCGCCACACCAAGGCTGACCCCACAATGGATCGTGATACCGCCATCCGCGATTGGTCCAGCGCAGGATTCCAGTATCTCGTCGCAAAGATAGGCAAGTTTTGCGCGATTGTCGGTGGTCAAAAGCGCCCCAAACTCGTCGCCTCCCAGGCGCGCAGCCATTCCGCCGTAGCGTTCGACAGCATCGCGCAACCTGGCCGCTATCCGGGCCAGAACCACGTCGCCAAACCCGTGGCCGTAGGTGTCGTTGATGCCCTTGAAGTCGTCGAGATCCAGAAATATCATTGCCGCGTCGCGCCCATTTTTCATCAACCCGGCCAGATGTTCGTTGAACCGCAGCCGGTTTGCCAGTCCGGTCAGCGGGTCGTTGTAGGCCAGATAATCAGCCTTGCGCTCGGCGGCCTCGCGCTGTTTTCGCGCGACGATCTCGCGGTGCAAAAGCAAGATCGCCGACAAGCCGATGCCGCTCACGAAAAGCAGGGTGATCTGCAGATAGAGCTGCAATAGCGACAGCGTGTTCGACTGACGCACCAGCGCGGCCTCGTGAACCCGCCGCGTCTGGTCGACATACGAGACCAGCGCGCCGCGCGCGGTCTCGGCTGCGCCGCGAAATCGCTCGGCATCAGTCGCGGGCTGGGCATAGCCATCGGCGATAATCTGGTCGCCAATGTCAATGATCGACTTCAACGCGTTATGGGCGTTATAGGCCTCGGCCACGGCGCGGTCCCGGGCCAGCCAGCGGCCAAACGACACCGAGCGCACGTAAAGAATATCGAGCGCCTCTTCGAAATTCCGCGCGTCTATGGCGCTGATCTGGTCAGGCGAAAGGCTGCCTTGCAGCGCAAAACTCATGCGATGGATATCGCTGAGCGCGACAAAACCTTCGCGCATCCTTTTGGTGTCAAGAACGGTGCCATCCAGTTCGACGTCGGCGATCACGTAACGCACATAAAGCGCCGCACCGGCCCCGGCCAAAACGATTAGTATGACCGAGGCCAGCGTGCCCAGCCTGGTGGCCGGACCCAACAAAAGGCGTCCAAGTTTCACGGCTGCGGCAGATCAGGAACCTGCCTCGATCCGGGCTGCCATCCAGACCCAATAGCCTTCGCGCAGATTGTCAGCGTTTTCATACAAGTCCATCGGCATCACAAACTGAATCGGCCCCCTTTCGCGGCGGGTGTGGGCCATTCCATCGCCGCGGGTGGCAACCAGGATCGGGATCGTTTCCCAAACCTCGCGCGGCATTGTGATGGCAAAATCGTTTTCGGCCACGATGCGCAGTTCACTGACGCCCTCCATGCCATTGGCGATCAGCAGATCCCTTAACAGGACGCCGTCAAAGGCCGCGGGTGCCTCGCGCCAGGGTGTGTGGGTCACCAACCGGTAGGTTTCCATGGCCTCAAGATCGGCGGGCGAATAAGTGACCGTGGCCTCGGGGCCGACCACTGTCAGCTCTGCCGAATTGTGGTCCATTGGATCGAGGGCCATCCGTTCAAGCGACCCTGCATAAGTAAGACTGGTCGCAGCAACCAAAACCGCGGCTGCGCCGGTCAGACGGGATAAGACAGACATAAGCATTCTCCTTCTTGCGATGTCCCGCATTGGTTAGAAAAACCGGATAAAAATTGTGTAAAGCCAACAAGTTGCATCAAATTGCTCGATCAGACCCGACCGCGCGCCAAGCCATTGAAATGCAACCAATTATGGACAAGGATCAGGCACGAGTTTCTGTTCCGTCGATGGCCCAAGATATTTCTGCGCGGAAATGGCGATACACTTTGGGGCTGATCCGGACCACAATGGTGCGGGCAGCTGTGCGACGGAAAACTCCGCGCCATCCGTATCAAGGGGCAGAATTGATAGGGTTCGTCAGGTCAGGAATTTTGTGAGCAAGCTTGAAACGATACGCGCGGTGCGATTTGGATACGGCCAAGGTCCGGGCGTCGCCCCGCCAAATGCGTCGGCGATGATCGGCGCGCTTGGTGCGCGCGACAGCATGGTGCGCCGCTATCCCACCCCCTCGACGCGGGCAGCTTTGAAAATGATGACTGACCTGCGCGACAGCCGCCGCGCCATAGATAGCGGCGCGAGCAATGCCCAGACGCAATACGAGGCGGCGCAAAAGGCGCTGCGCGACGCATTCGGTCAGACATTTCGGGCCAGCATGGCCCGGGTCGTCGACAGCCCGGCGCCGTTTCGCGAACGGCTGGCGTGGTTCTGGGCCGACCATTTTACGGCAACTGCCAAGACCGGCGTGTTGCGCGGAGCGGCCGGGGCCTATCTGGACGAAGCCATCCGCCCGCATCTGGGCGGTCGCTTTGCCGACATGCTCAAGGCTGTCGTCACCCACCCTTTCATGCTTGCCAACCTCGACCAGATCGCCTCGGTCGGTCCGAACTCGCGGTTTGGCAAACGCCGCGGCAAAGGGCTGAACGAAAATCTGGCGCGCGAAGTGCTGGAATTGCACACGCTCGGGGTTGGCGGGGCCTATACGCAGAAAGACGTGCGCCAACTGGCCGAACTGATGACCGGGCTAAGCGTCGAGCCCGACAAGGGATTTGTCTATCGCGCCCCGGCAGCCGAGCCGGGTGCCGAGACGGTGCTGGGCAAATCCTACGGTGGCGCGCGCGGGCGACTGGCGCGGGCGACTGAAAGACATCATGCAGGCGATGGAGGATATCGCCGCGCATCCCGACACCGCGCGCCATCTCGCGCGAAAGATCGCGGTGCATTTTGTGTCCGGGACCCCCGACCGGTCGCTGGTGGCGGCGCTCGAGGCGGCGTATCGCCAGGGCGACGGGGCGCTTTTGCCGGTATACCGGGTGCTGCTGGATCATCCGGCGGCCCGGTCCGAGCAGTTGGAGAAAGCCAAAACGCCGTTTGAATTCATTGCCTCATCGCTTGTCGCCCTGGGGTTCAAGGGCCGCGAGGTTATGGCCATGAAGGAACGCGATATGCGGCGGTTCCTGTTTCAGCCGATGGCGGGCATGGGGCAGCAGTTCATGCACGCTCCTGGTCCCGACGGCTGGCCGGAAGCGGCGGCGCATTGGATCACGCCGCAAGGTTTGGCGACCCGGATCAGCTGGTCGATGGCGGTGGCGGAAAAGCTGGCCCCGCGCGCTGGCGATCCACGGGTGTTTCTTGACCGCACGCTCGGGGGTCTGGCCGGGCCGGACCTGCGCTTTGCCGTGGGTGCGGCCGCAACCCGGGCCGAGGGCGTGGGGCTGACCCTGGCCTCGGCCGAGTTCAACCGACGATAGGAGCGCGATATGACCGACCAACTGACAAATCGACGTGATCTGCTGCGCGGCCTCGGTGCGCTCGGTTGTTCGGCGGCGGCCTGGCCGCTGACCACGACCATGACATTCGCTGCCGCGCCCTGGGATGCGCGGCTGGTGGTGATCATCCTGCGCGGTGCGATGGACGGGCTCGATGTGGTGCGCCCTGTGGGCGACGCGAACTTCGCCGCGCTGCGCGGCGTCGCAGCCGCCGAATCACTCACCTTGGATGGTGGATTTTTTGCTTTGCACCCAGGACTTAAGCCCCTGAGTGGCCTTTGGAAATCGGGCGAGCTGGGCTTTGTACACGCGGTCTCGACCCCCTACCGCGACAAGCGCAGCCACTTTGACGGGCTGGACCTGCTGGAGGCCGGGACCGGCGGCGATACGGCCATGGCCCGCGATGGCTGGCTCAACCGGATGCTGCAGGCGGTGCCCGGCGTGACCGGCGAGACCGCCTTTGCCATTGGCCGCGGGAACATGAAAATTCTGATCGGTGACGCGCCGGTCGCCAACTGGGCCCCCGACACGCCCTTGAACATCTCGCCGCAGGCGCAGGACCTTTTGCTGCACGCCTATGGCTCGGACCCGCTTTTTCACGCAGCCGCGAACGAAGCAGTGACGCTGGCCGCTTCGGTCGACGGCATGGCGGCGACGCCCCGCGGCCGGCCGGAAGCGGCGCTGGCTGCCTTTGCGGCGGACCGGCTCAACGGGGCCACGCGGGTGGCGGCATTTTCCATCGGCGGTTGGGACACGCACCGCAATCAGGCGGCGATGATGGGCAACTTGCTGCCGCGGCTGGCCGAGACCATCCTGACGCTGAAACGCGAACTGGGCGCGAACTGGTCGAAAACCGCGGTTCTGGCGATGACCGAATTCGGCCGCACCGCGCGGATGAACGGCTCGGGCGGGACCGACCACGGCACCGGCGGCGCGATGCTGATCGCCGGCGGCGCGGTGCGCGGCGGTCGGGTTTATGGTCGCTGGCCGGGACTGGCCGAGGCCGACCTATACGCGCGCCGCGACCTGAACCCCACCGGCGACCTGCGCGCGGTGGCGGGCTGGACGATGCGGCATCTGGCCGGGCTTGATCGGGGGGTGATCGAAGGCGCGATTTTTCCGGGTCTCGACCTGGGCGATGATCCCGAAATTATCCTCTGACCGCGTCGGAGTGTTGGAAAATTCTTCAGGTTAGGGGCGTATGGAATAATTTTCGGGGCGCCAGCCGTCCTGGCGCGTTGATCGCCAAGCCGCCCGCCAGCTGGCCCATGTGCCAGCCCAGCACCAGGTTCGACGACATAACCGGCAGCCCGATTTCGGCCTCAAGCGAGTCGATCACGCCCAGGCACCCCAGATTGGTACAGCTCAGAAACACAGCATCGACGCCGCTCTGGGCCGCAAGGGATACTGCCGAATCGGCAATTGATGTCCCCGATATGCGAGCAACGCGGTCGTCTTCGGCCTCGTTGAAACTGCCGAAAACCGGGGTTGCAAGGCCGTTTTGTGCCAGCAGATCGCGCAGCGGCCGGGAAACGCTTTTGATATAGGGCGACAGAAACGCCAACCGCCTGACCCCAAGCGCGCTGCAGGCCGCGATCAGGGCGCTGACAGGTTGTGTGACCGCGCGGGTCTCAGCGCCCTTGCGAATTTGCGCGGCAACGCCATCGGGTCCGATCTGCGCGGTGGCCGAGGTGCAACCGTATCCGATCACGTCAATCGTGACCCCGCGTGGCAAAAGGCCGGCCGCGCGTGGCAGCGCCTCGTCCATTGCCCGCAGGCTTTCGGGTGTGACCTGCAAGCCCGACGGAATGCGGGTGATCATCAATTGAACGGTGTCAGGCATCATCGCCCGCATCTCGCGCTCGATCACCTCGTCGCTCTGCAGTACGACAAGTCCCGCCGTGGGTCCTTCAATTTCCTGCAATTCATAAGAAAAATTGCTCACGGATTGCCCTCCAGAACCACGATATCCGGACCAGACGGGGTCGACAGCCACTCGGCCCCGTCCGCGCGGATCACGATGTTTTCCTCGTGAACCATGCAAAGGCCGGGCGCGGTCTCGATGTCTGGCTCCAGCGTCAGCACCATACCCGGCTCCAGCACCGTGGCGTCACGCGCGCTCAGCGACGGCCATTCGGTCAGCGCCATGCCCAGCCCGTGGCCCAGCCGCCCGGCCCCCGATCCGCCCGCGCCGCCGGTGACGATCCGGTCCATGGCGTGAAAGAGATCGCGCGCCGTGGCCCCGGGCGCGCCACCGCGAACCCCGCGTGGGTCGCTTCGATCAGCCGACGGTGCGCGTCGGCAACCACTCGGTCAGGCGGGCCAACCGAAAAGTTCCGGTCGAAATCGCAGAAATACCCGTCGCGCACCAGCCCGGTGTCTAGCATCAGCACGTCGCCGCGGGCCAGCGGCCGCCTGGTGGCGGGCGAGATGACATCGGCGTAGCCACCGTGCCCCGCCGCGCCAGCCAGATACGGCACCCAATCAGCCCCTTCATCCAGCGCCATCATCTGAAACCGGCGGAACACTTCGTCCAGCGGCACCGCCGCGCGCGCCACCTCGCCGACCCGGCCAAAGGCGCGGTCGGCCACCGCGCAGGCGGCGCGGATCTTGCCGATCTCGGCCTCGGATTTTACCATGCGCAGGCGCTGGATAATGCCCGCGTCCGGGGCAAGCTGTCGGTCGCCGAGCGCGTTGCCAAGGCGCGCCAGATCATCCAGCGGCATCCGCAGATGGGTCTCGGGGCCCATCGGCAGACCAATGCGCGCGTCCGAGGCGGTCAACTCGTTAAGCGTCCGGGATAAAAGGCTGACGCCCTCATCCTCGGGCTGTGGCGACGCCCAGGTCCGGATGTCGTCGATCCAGCCGCGCGCCATCAGGGCTGCGCCGATCTCGGGAATCACCGCGACCGGGTCGCCGCCGGCGGGTACAATCAGAAACCACGGCCGCGACGGGCTTTCCCAGAACCGGGTCAGATAGCCCGAGAAATAGCGGACCTCGGGCTCGGTGGTCAGCAACAGCGCGGCCAGATCGGCCTCGGCCATCATACCTTGCGCGCGCGCCACTCGCGCCCGGTATTCGCTGACCTCAAAGACGTTCACGCCTCGGGGCCTTCGCTGAGAATGGTCAGGACGCGGGATGCGCCGGTCACGCCCAGACCATCGCGCATCGCGCCGTCGCCTGCGAAAACCGCCGCCAGCCCGGCCGCGCCCGAGGGTGTCGAGACCAGCCCGTGCCGGCCCGCCAGTTTGGCGCCCGCCTGGGCTTCATCTTCGGTGATAAGCACAAAATCATCGGCGTCGCGGGCCAGCCCCTTGAGCGCAATCAGCGACGGTTCCTTGCAATCCAGCCGCCCCATAACCGAGACCGGGCCTTCGGCCACAACCGGGCCGCCGGCCTTGATTGAGGCATGCAGCGCTGGTGCGGCAGCGGGCTCGACGACCACAATCCGGGGGCGCTCACCCCAAAGCACCCGCGCCATCGCCGCCGCCGATCCGGCCAGACCGCCGACACCGGCCTGCAGGAAAATATGGCTGGGCGCGGTGCCAAGCTGCGCTTGCGTTTCGGCCATCAGTTGCAGATAGCCCTCCATCACGCGGTAGGGGCATTTGGTGTAGCCGGGCCAGGATGTGTCGGCCAAAAAGTGCCTGCCGTTCGCCTCGGCCGCCGCCATCGCCGCCGCCAGGCTGGCCGCGTAAATATCGCCGGCGCGCACCACCTCGGCCCCCTGGGCGCGCAGCCGGTCGGCAAAGGCATCGGGCACCGCTTCGGCCAAATAGATCACCGCGCGCGCGCCAAAAACCCGCGCCCCGGCGGCAATCGACAGCCCGTGGTTGCCCGCCGAGGCGGCGACATAGGTCACCCCCGCCAGCGGCCCGTCCTGTGCGTCGCGGGCAATCGCATAGGCCGCGCCGAGCGCCTTGAAACTGCCCAGCCCCATGCGCGTGCTTTCGTCCTTGACCCAGAGCCTGCCCAGCCCAACCCCCGCCGCCCGCGCCAGATCGGTCGCGTCGCGCATCGCGGTCGGCGCATGATCGGGGCAGCGCGCCAACAGACCGGCCACGGCTCGCGCATCGGTCGATGGTGCCGGAATATCCGCCAGCGCCGCGATCTCAAGACCCGCGCCCCGGAATGGATTTCTGAGTGTCTGCATTGGGTCCCTGCTCTGTCGCCGTCCGGCTGGCCCTGGCCCCTTTTGGCCGATACCGGCGGAAAATCCAAATACATTCTGACCTGGCAATCGGCCCCTAATTTTTGGGCGCAGAAGGGCCGGATCGCCGCGCGATTGCCAATCCGGGAACGACAGCGCAATGTGCCGAGGACGCGCTGATCCGGCGCTGAAGGCCCAGGAACCACCATGCCCCGATACTCCGGCCCCGACCTCTGCCGCCTGAGCGCCAGCACTATTGTTGACATGCTCAGACGCCGCGAAGTCTCGCCCGCCGAACTGGTCGAGGCCAGCCTGACCCGCATCGCCGAAGTCGAACCAGCGGTCAACGCCGTGGTCACAACCTGCAGCGACCGCGCGCGCGCGGCGGCAGCGGCCTGGGGCGGCGGCGATCCAGACGATCCCGGGTGGCTGGGCGGTCTGCCGATCGGCATCAAAGACTTGAATGCGGTGGCAGGGGTGCGCACGACCTGCGGCACCAAGGGGCTTGCCGATTTTGTGCCGGCTGAAAATGATCCGCTGGTCGATACCCTGGAAAGGCGCGGTGGTATTGTGGTCGGCAAGACCAATACCCCGGAAATGGGGGCCGGGGCGAATACCTTCAACGCGGTGTTCGGTATAACCCGCAACCCCTATGACACCGCCAAGAACGCCGGGGGTTCGTCGGGCGGTGCGGCGGTGTCGCTGGCCACCGGCGAGGTCTGGCTCAGCCACGGCTCGGATTTGGCCGGGTCGCTGAGGACACCGGCGGCCTATTGCGGGGTCGTCGGTCTCAGGCCCTCGCCCGGGCGCTGCGGAGGGCCGCGCGACGCCGGGTTCAACTCGGAAGGGCTGTCCGGCCCGATGGCGCGCAGCGTCGAGGACACCGCGCTGTTTCTCGACGCGATGTCGGGCTATAACGCCACCTGGCCAATATCCTTCCCGGCCCCGAGAACGGCGTTTCTTGCGGCCGTGCGCGCGCGCGGCGCGGTGCCCCGGATCGCCTGGGCCCCGACGCTTGGCGGTTTTGCCCCTTGCGAGCCTGCGGTGCTCGAGGCTCTGACTGCAGCACTGCGCGCGGCCGAAGGACAGGGCGCGGTGGTCGAAGAAAATTGCCCTGAATTGGCAACGCTGGACCGCACCTATGTGGTTTTGCGCGCGATGAACTGGGCGGTTGGCCCCGGTCGGCTGGGCGACGAGGTGCAGAAGCATTACAAACGCACGCTGGCGGAAAACATCCAGTTGGGCCGCGACCTGTCCATCGAAGACGTTTATGATGCCCAGGTCAACCGGACCGTGATCTACCACGCCATGCGCGAATTTTTTGGCGGCTATGACGTGTTGGCTTGTCCGGTGGTCGGGCTGCCGCCCGGACCGGTCGAAGAGGAATATCCCAAAGTCGTCGATGGTCAGCCGGTCTCATCCTACGTCGACTGGCTGAAATTTTCGTTCCTCTCCACTGTCACCGGCCTGCCAGCGCTGTCGCTTCCGGTTGGCCGCACCCCCGATGGCATGCCGCTCGGCCTGCAATTGATCGGCCCGCCCCGTGGCGAAGCCCGGCTTTTGCAGGTCGCGGCGTTCATCGAGACCGTCGTTGGCTGGGACACGACGCCGATTGACCCCCGTCCAGCGGCTCTTGGGTAAATGGGCGCGTTTCCTGTCTGATTATTTCGCACCAGCGCATGATGACTATGGCCTGAAACGCCACCTTAACGCACCGAGGATTGCGCCTGACCGGGCGGGGGCGAGAATCGCGCCCGCCATGGGGCGGGCAGGCGCAATCCGGGGCTGACGCCCCGGGAAAGGCAAAATCCGGTTGATTCAAAGCAATCTCGTCTTGCTCTAATTGTTCTGTTTCAGAGTTTAACCCCATATCCCAATGGGGACACATGAAACCCAGTCATTCGGGCCTCCGATCCCGCTCTGGAAAGAGTTGCGCCAACCCCTCGCGCGAGGCCGGTGCGACGCCCCGTTCGGTGATCAATCCGGTCACCAGCCGCGCCGGGGTCACGTCAAAAGCCGGGTTGGCCGCCGGGCTGCCTTCGGGCGTCACCTCGACCTCGGCAACCCGGCCATCCAGACGCCCCTGAACCCGCGCCACCTCGGCCTCGGCCCGGTCTTCGATCGGAATGTCGGCCACACCATCCGCGATCGTCCAGTCGATCGTCGGCGACGGCAGGGCGACATAAAACGGCACCCCATTGTCGCGCGCCGCCAGCGCTTTCAGATAGGTGCCGATCTTGTTGGCGACATCGCCCGCCGCCGTGGTCCGGTCGGTGCCGGTGATCACCATGTCGACCAACCCGCGCTGCATCAGATGTCCGCCTGCGTTGTCGGTGATATAAGTGTGCGGGATGCCGTGCGATCCCAGCTCCCAGGCGGTCAGCGCGCCCTGATTTCGGGGCCGGGTCTCGTCAACCCAGACATGCAGGTCGAGGCCTGCGTCGTGAGCCTGATACATCGGACTGGTTGCCGTGCCCCAGTCGACCGTGGCCAGCCAGCCGGCGTTGCAATGGGTCAACAGCCGCACCGGCTCGCCCTTGGGTTTGCGCGCCGCGACAGCCCGGATCAGCCCCAGCCCGTGCTGGCCGATGGCATGATTGATGGCAACGTCGTCGTCGGCGATCTCATCGGCCAGCGCCATGGCGACCGGCGCGCGGTCTTGAGGGGCTAGCGGCGTCAGTTCTGTCCGGCACCGGTCCAGCGCCCATTTCAGGTTGATCGCGGTGGGCCGGGTGCCGCCCAGTTCTTCGCAGACCCGCGCCAGCGCGCCATCCGAGCCGTCGCGCCGCATCTCGCGCGCCACCCCGTAAGCCGCCGTCGCCCCGATCAGCGGAGCGTCGCGCACGCACATATCGCGGATCGCGGTGGCGAAATCCTCGAGCGTCTCAATCGTGACCACCCGAAATTCATGCGGCAGCCAGCGCTGATCGATGATCCGCACCCGGTCGCGGGGCTTGTCGTGCCAGATCGACCGAAAGGGGATGCCATTGACCTTCATGGGGGCTCCTCGACAAAACGTCGCGGCCAGTCTGGCCCGGCCGCCGCCGCTGTGCAAATTCGAAATCTGCCGCAAAGCGGTTAAACCGCCCTGACGCCGCCGCGCGTTGCCCGCGTCTGGACCTTCGGGATGCCCATGCTAAGACGGGTGCGGGCTGATGACAAAGGCGATCCGATGACCAGCATTCTGGCGATTGATCAGGGGACAACTTCGAGCCGCGCCATCCTGTTCGACGGACCTGGCCAGGTGCGCGCTAGCGGCCAGCGCGAGTTTACCCAGCATCTGCCGCAATCGGGCTGGGTCGAACACGACCCGGAAGACATCTGGTCGACGACGCTGGCCTGCGTCGCGCAAGCGCTTGAGGGCGCGGGCAAGGTGGCTGCCATCGGCATCACCAACCAGCGCGAAACCACGCTGGTCTGGGACCGCGAGACCGGCACTGCCATCCACCGGGCGATTGTTTGGCAGGACCGGCGGACCGCAGATTACTGTCGCGATCTCAGGGCGCAGGGGGCCGAGGCCGAGATCACCGCCAAGACCGGGCTGCTGCTGGACCCTTATTTCTCGGCCACCAAACTGCGCTGGATCCTCGATCATGTCCCGGGTGCGCGGGGCCGGGCCGAGGCCGGGAAACTGGCCTTCGGGACGGTCGACAGCTTTCTGATCTGGCGGCTGACCGGGGGCCGGGTCCATGCCACCGATGCCACCAACGCCGCCCGGACGATGCTCTACAATATCCACGATGGCTGTTGGGACGACGATATCTGTCGGCTGATGGACATCCCGATGGCGATGCTGCCCGAGGTGCGCGATTGTGCTGGTGATTTTGGGGTGGCCGAGGCGGGTGTTATTGGCCGCGCTTTGCCGATTTTGGGCGTCGCGGGCGACCAGCAGGCGGCGACACTGGGGCAGGCGTGTTTTGCGCCCGGGATGATGAAATCGACCTATGGGACGGGGTGTTTTGCGCTGCTGAACACCGGCGAGGTGCCGGTGGCGTCGCAAAACCGGATGCTGACTACGATCGCCTATCAACTGGACGGGCGGCCCACCTATGCGCTGGAGGGCTCGATCTTCATTGCGGGCGCGGTGGTTGGGTGGCTGCGCGACGGTCTGGGGATCATCGGCGATGCGGCCGAGACGCAAGGACTGGCCGAGGCGGCCGATCCGGGGCAGGAGCTGTACCTGGTGCCGGCCTTCACCGGGCTCGGCGCGCCCTATTGGGCCGCCGAGGCGCGCGGCGCGGTCTTTGGGCTGACAAGGGGCTCGGGGCCGGCGGAATTTGCCCGCGCGGCGCTGGAAAGCGTGGGCTTCCAGACCCGCGATCTTTTGGAGGCGATGCGGGCCGATTGGGCCGGGGCCGGGGAGACGGTGCTGCGGGTCGACGGGGGCATGACGGCGAGCGACTGGACGATGCAGTTTCTGGCCGACATTTTGGGCGCGCCGGTGGACCGGCCGGTGATTTCCGAGACCACCGCTTTGGGGGCGGCCTGGCTGGCCGGGCAGGCGGCCGGGGCCTGGCCGGGGGCGGCGGAATTCAGCCAAGCTTGGGCGCTGGATCGGCGGTTCGAACCGGGCATGGCGCGGGTCGAGGCGGACCGGAGGTATGGGGGGTGGAAGGATGCGGTGGGCCGGGTTTTGACGGGCTAGTCGGGCGCGGTGCTCAAGGTTAAGCAACCGGTTAAGCCGTTGATTTTGATATATTTGTCAGTTTGAGCGGTAACAGTAGTGAACCACCCGCCTGCGGTGCGGCTTCCGGTGCGGCCTCTCCCCCATCCCCTCTCCTGAAAAGGCGAGGGGGGCCGCGGTTTGCGAGCCTGCGCGCATTGTGTAAGTTTCGGAGCCAAGGCAGAGACCGGAATTTTGCTGGAGGCTGCAATGGCCGAGAAAAAAAGTTTTCTGACCACGACCACCGGGGTGATCACCGCTTTGGCGGCGCTGATCACGGCGGTTGGCGGGCTGTTGATTGCGCTGAACACGTTAGACATCTGGCCTCGCACCGCGCCGGTACTACCCACCGAGGCTACGGACGGGGCCGGGATCGGGCCGCAGGCGGTGGCACCGGTGCAGGGCTGGACGATCATCGGGTTTGTGCAGTCCGGCGTTTTTGACGACATGCTGCTGTTGATCGACACCGACGCCCCGGCGATTGGCGGGGATTATCCGGCGCTGGCGAATTTCCGGCTGGTCGCCGAGCGGCTGTATCAGCTTGAGGCGGGCGAGCAGGTGGTGACGCTGGGCCGCGTCGCCAAGACCGACCGGGTGCGGGTGGTGGAGCTGTTCATCCCCGGGCCCAGTTCCGAGCGGCAGCCGGTCTGGGCCAAGCTGGAAGCGGTGCTGGGGAGTTTTGATTGAGGGGATGGTGCGCTATGAATGCGCACCCTACATTCATTTGACCACCCGTCCCGGACCCGATCCGGGACCTCGCCGCGTTGCGCTCATTCGTTCCCGGCTGGATTTGTCCACTGGACAAATCCCAAGACGCCGGTCACTCCGTATCGCGCCCGCCCGCCCCGTCACGCCGCAGGCACGCTTTCAGCGTGACGCGGGCGCGAGTCTCGCCCCCGCCCGGTCGGACGCGGTCCTATGTGCGTTGTGGTGAGGGTGGATGGTGGGCAAGAATGCCCACCCTACGCTTGTTTCGTATTCTTCAGCGGGTTGGCCTGAAAGTGAATGCGGCTTAGAATATCGGATGCAAATCAAATTATTGGGGCTGAAGAATTGGAACCTGACGCCGAATTTCAGCAGGTATTATTGCGCGCTAAGGAGCTGGAGCCGACTTCGCTCAGCCATTCTCACGCGATGGACCGGGCACGTTTAGAGAAAAAATTTTCTCATTGGCCGAAGGGTTGGGGAGAGGATTTTAGTGTATTGGTCTACGGAGATTTTCGGGCACCACAATCCGACATAGTCGTTCCGAGTCTGAGCATAACTCTTCATAATGAGCACCTTGAAAACACGGTTGTCGAGCGCTGACCGTGCTCAGTGCAACCATAGGAGTATCGGGCAAAGACGTGAATGCGGTTGCGGATGCAATTAGACGGCTAAATATATTTCTGGCAGCACTAAATTATGCCAATGAATGGGGATGCGAGATTTCTTGGTGGAACTACATCGTGTTTCCGTCGACTTCATCGGCGAGTATGGAAATTCGACCAGAAAAAGTGGACGAAATTTCGGAGAGATTACAGTCACTTCCGGGCGAAATTCAAACGCACATCCATTCGGCAATGTATTGGATGCGAGAGCCGCGCAGCTCGGTTACCAAAGATTTTGAGAACCGCTATGGCAAGATGTTCAGCGCCAGATGGAACGCATTTGAGAACGTGGTTGAGGCCGTCCAAATTCTGAGCCCAATGGACAAATTAACAAAGGATCAAAAGAAGGAAAAGACCGCGAAATATGTTGAGGCCAAAGTCGGGAAGCTGACGGCCGGGGATATCGAAGAAATTTACCGTTGCGTGGTTGATCCCGGCTTCAAAGCAAAAGTATAGCACGCGTTTGCGACGATTTTCGGAGAAAAGGCAAAAAACTACTCATGGGATTTCTTCGATCGATCGGACTATCTTTCAATCTACGCCACGTGTAATGCTTTGAGTCATGGAACAGCAGAACCTGAGTATCCTGAAAATATTCTTGTGTTGGTGGACCGGTTACAAGTTCTTGAACGTTCTGTATTTGAAATGCTCGGCGAGATAATGCAACGAAACGGCGATCTCAAAAAGTTTCCCTAAACCAACCTGCTCACCTCCGTCGCCGCCCGCACGAAATCGGCAAACAACGGATGCGGGGCGAACGGCTTCGACTTCAGCTCGGGGTGGAACTGCACCCCGATGAACCACGGGTGGCCCTCCCATTCGACGATCTCGGGCAGGCGGCCGTCCGGCGACATGCCGGAGAACTTCAGACCCTGGGCCTCCAGGGCCTCGCGGTAACGGATGTCGACCTCGTAGCGGTGACGGTGGCGTTCTTCGATGGCCGTTGCCTCATAGATGCAGGCGACCTTGGACCCCGCCGCCAGCGTCGCGTTATAGGCGCCCAGCCGCATGGTGCCGCCCTTGTCGTCGCCCAATGACCGTTCGACCTTGTAGTTGCCCTGCACCCATTCCTTGAGGTGGTAAATCACCGGCGTGAAACGCTTTCCCCCGGCCTCAACGTCAAATTCTTCCGACCCCGCGTCGGCCACCCCGGCCAGGTTGCGCGCCGCTTCGATCACCGCTAACTGCATGCCCAGGCAAATGCCCAGGTAGGGCACGCCGCGCATCCGGGCGAATTCGGCGGCCTTGATCTTGCCCTCGGTGCCGCGTTCGCCGAAACCTCCCGGCACCAGGATGGCGTGGAAGCGTTCAAGGTGCGGCACCGGGTCTTCGGTCTCGAATATCTCGGCGTCGATCCATTCGGCGCGCACCCGCACCCGGTTGGCCATGCCGCCGTGGGTCAGCGCCTCGGCGATGGATTTATAGGCGTCTTCAAGCTGCGTGTATTTGCCGACGATGGCGACGCGCACCTCGCCCTCGGCGTTGTAAATCCGGTCGGCCACGTCCTCCCATTTCGCCAGATCCGGCTCGGGGGCGTCGGTGATGTCGAAGGCCGAAAGCACGGCCTGGTCGAGGCCTTCGCGGTGGTAGGCCAGCGGCGCCTCGTAGATCGATTTCAGATCCATCGCGGCGATCACCGCGTCGCGCCGCACGTTGCAGAAAAGCGCCAGCTTGCCGCGTTCCTTTTCGGGGATGGCGCGCTCGGACCGGCAGACCAGCACGTCAGGCGCGATACCGATCGAGCGCAGTTCCTTGACGCTGTGCTGGGTCGGTTTGGTTTTCAATTCGCCCGAGGCTGCGAGCCAGGGCAAAAGGGTCAGATGCATGAAGATGCAGTCGCCGCGCGGCCTGTCCTGCGAAAACTGGCGGATCGCTTCGAAAAACGGAAGGCCCTCGATGTCGCCGACGGTGCCGCCGATCTCGCAGAGCATGAAGTCGATCTCGGCCTCGCCAATCTTCAGGAAGTCCTTGATTTCATTGGTGACATGGGGGATCACCTGGATGGTTTTGCCCAGATAATCGCCGCGGCGTTCTTTCTCCAGCACGGTGGAATAGATGCGCCCCGACGAGACTGAATCGGTCTGGCGCGCCGCCACCCCGGTGAAGCGTTCGTAATGCCCGAGGTCGAGATCGGTTTCGGCGCCGTCGTCGGTGACGAAGACCTCGCCGTGCTCGAACGGCGACATGGTGCCGGGATCGACGTTAAGATAGGGGTCGAGCTTGCGCAGGCGCACGGTATAGCCCCGGGCCTGCAACAGCGCACCCAGTGCGGCCGAGGCCAGCCCCTTGCCGAGCGAGGAAACCACACCGCCGGTGATGAAAATATATCGCGCCATGGGTCGCGCCAACCCCCGTGATCCTGCGTTTTTCGGGGGCTTTCAAGGCCAAAGAATCAGCCCGGATAAGCCACCATCACGGGATTTAACTCTTAGAGCGATTCCCCAGCCGTCGCAACAGCCGCCGCATCATGATGGTGGGCCACGCCGAATAAATTCAAGACTTTGTGGGCTCAGTCGGCGCGCGGTGCCGAGACGTCGGACTCAGGCGCGGGCGGCGGCAGCAGGCTGTCGACGGCGGGCAATTCGGGGGTGCTGCGGGTGGTGCCGCCGATCTGGTCGATGACCGAGGTGCCGGCCGCGTTTTGCGCGGCAAAGATGGTCAGCGTCATCGAGGTGACGATGAAGGCAAGCGCAAAGACCCAGGTCACCTTGCCCAGCGCGGTCGCCGCTGACCGACCCGACATGGCGCTGCCGCCACCGCCGCCGCCCATGCCCAGTCCGCCGCCCTCGGACCGCTGCAACAGCACGACGCCGATCAGGCACAGCGCCAGGATCAGGTGGATGATGAGGACGACGTTTTCCATGGGTCCGGCCGGTCTTTTCGGTTCGGGCGGTATTTATGCGCTCAACCACCAAAGGGCAAGGACTATGCGCAGCTTGCGCAGATAATCAGCCGTCGTCCTCGGTGATGTCGTATTGCCCGCTAAGCGCCCGGCGCACGATCGACCAGCTGAGACCGGTGCCCAGCACCAGCGACAGCGACACAAGGCCCATCCAGACGTTCAGATCGGTGTTTTCCACGCTCAAGACCCCCCAGTCGTAAAGCACCCACATAAGCGAGCCGACCAGGCCGACCACCAGCAGCATTCCCAGGCCGCCGATCGACCGGATCGTGGCCCGGATATAGATCACATAGCCCACCAAAAGCGCGAGCCCCAGAAACACCGCCAGGGGGGTTTGGGTTTCGATGTTGGCGGCGGCCCAGTTCGAGTAATTCCAGGGCGTTGGGTTATAGGTGCCGACGACAAGCGCGAAGGCGAAGAACCACCTCAACAAAAACGCCCATGCCAGCATACCTGCGGCCTCCTGACCCTTGTGGGCGCAGCCTGACCCATTGCGGGCGGTCCTGTCTAGAGCCTCGGCCCGAATACCTGCACCGCTCAGCCAATCAGATTTTCATCAAAGACCAAGCGGCGGCGCGCGGTGCGTGGTGGCATCACGGGCAAGCGGCGGCGCGAAGGATTTTGGGAAAATCCGTTTGGCCCGAACGGGTTGGCTCTGGAGGGCCCGCTTGCACGCGGTCGCCGCTTGACCATAGAGCCACTATGCCCTTCGCGTCGACGCACCCGCATTCGGGCCCTCCAGAGCCAACTGAGTGATGCAGGTATTCGGGCCGAGGCTCTAAAGCATATTGCATTTAATCTGAGGCATATCCCGCGGCCTTGAGGAAGTTCCAGCATTGGTCTGGGTCGAAGAGATCACAAATGTCGCTGAGGGCGTCAAAGAGGGCATCGAAGGTTCTTGCTCCAACCCTTCGCAGGTGAGCTTTCAACTTTGAGAACGCCATTTCGATCGGGTTAAGATCCGGGGAGTAGGGTGGCAGGAACAAGAACCAGCATCCGCGCGCCCTCAACGCCTGTGCCGCGCGGTGGCTTTTGTGGGTGGAAAGATTGTCGAGAATGACCACAGTTCCAGGGTCCAGCGCAGGCGCAAGCTGGGTCTCGATATAAGTCTCGAACGCCGATCCATCCATTGCGCCGCTGATCACCCAGGGTGCAATCAGCGCGTTATGGGTCAGCCCGGCGATGAAGGTCTGCGTGCCCCATTTTCCAAAGGGTGCGGTGCCATAAAGCCGCTCACCCCTGAAGCTGCGCCCGCGCAACCGGGTGAGGTTGGTTTTGACGGCGGTTTCATCGATGAATACCAGCCTGTGCGGTTCGGCGCGCATGCGCGGCTGGCGGCGGCTGATCCATTCCCTTCGCGCCTTATGCAGGGCGGGCCGGTCACGTTCCTGCGCGACAAGTCCTTTTTTTATATGAAAACCCTGCGCGTTCCAGAGCCCGGTGGATTGAGGAGAGCTGAACGCTCACGCCGTGCGTCTCCGCAAGCGCACCCGCAAGTTCCTGCAATGTTATGTCCGGTTCAGCCCGGACAATCTCGATCAGGAAACCCGCATGCGGTGCCAGCTTGCCAAACCGGCCCGCTGGCCTGCCCTGTGGCTTGGGTGTGACCTCGCCCCGCTCACGTTGATCCGCCGCATAACGCACCGCCGTCGCTGCACTGACGCCATAAACCCGCCCCGCAGCGCGACAAGAGTTTCCGGCCGCAATATACCCGCATATCCGCTGCCGAAGATCCAAAGAATACGGTTTGCCCATGCTCCACCTCCTCACGGGAAATGAATCAGACAAACAACACTTTGGGAATCCCCTTTCGATTCACATCAAACGCAAACCGCTTTAGCAACATCGGCAGTGAGGCCGGAAGCGGCACCAGAGCCAGCGTGTATGTCCCGAGTTGCGGCAGGCCGCCGCAACCAGATGTGGTGCTGCAGGTGGTATCGAACGACCACCTGAAATCGGTGCCGCCCCAGAACTGCAACCCCGCTTGATCCGTGGCCGAATATGTATCTTCGAGAATCCAGGCGGAGAAGGTGCCGCTAACCGGGTCCAGCGTGTTATTGCCAATCGACAACACCCCCACAGTGTCGAAGAAGAAGCCTTTGGCCGCGATACTGGGTAACCGTCCGGCCTGACCGCTCTGCCGCGCCGTGGAGGGGTCGGATAGTGTCCACCACGGATAGTGGACACTACGGGGTTTGGGGTGGCGCGTCGAACGAAGCGGCTTTGGACAGACGACGAGAAGCGGTCGATCTGTTTTCAGACGGTGGCGCCGGGCGTATCGGTCGCGCAGGTCGCGCGCCGGTATGCGATGAATGCGAATCTGATCTTCAAATGGCTGCATGACCCTCGCTTTGCGCCCGACCCGGAACTGGCAACGGCGGGTGTGCCATGTTTTCTTCCGGTTGAGATCGTGGATCAGGCCTTGGATAAGGATGAACCGCCTGTCGTTGAAGCTGGCGTTGCCAAGGGCACGATCGAGATCGAGCATGCTGGTGGACACCGGCTCCGGATCAGCGGTGCCTACTGACCTGCCCCCAATTTGAGGGCCACTTTTAGGTAGACTCTGTTCCTCTTTTGTTTGCCATTATTCGGCGGCGTGAGCAATGGGCGGTGGCGCGGAGCCTTCAGATATCTCAAGCGTCGCTGCCCATTGCGGTTTATGGAAAGGCCTGTTTGCGGCAAATTCTTCCGGGGTTTGATAGTTCAGCGAAGAGTGGGGCCGGTTTTGATTGTAATCGATCCGCCAGTCCTCGATGATCCTTTCTGCCCCGGCCAGCGAGGTGAACCAGTTCAAGTTCAGGCATTCTTCGCGAAACCGGCCGTTGAAACTTTCGATGTAGGCGTTCTGGGTCGGCTTGCCCGGGTCGATGAAGTAGAGCTGCACGCCGTGATCATCTGCCCAGCCATCAAGCGCGCGGCCTCGTAGTTCAGGCCCATTGTCAACGGTCAGAACATCCGGGTACCCCCGCTCACGAGCCACCCGTTCCAGCATTTCCACCACGCGGGAGCCGGGGATCGACAGGGCCACATCAATCGCCGGACATTCCCGTGTGCAGTCGTCTTTCAGATTGACGGTGCGGAACTTCCTGCCGTTGGCGAGCGCATCCATGGTGAAGTCCAGGCTCCACCGCTGGTTGGCGGCGATCGGGCACCAGGCGCCTTCGCGCACGCCCTTGGGGATTTTCTTGCGATTGCGGCGGCGCAGGGTCAGGCGCTCCTCTCGGTAAAGTCGCTCCACCACTTTCACGTTCACCTTGAAACCCTCCTGGCCAAGCTTGGCATGCAACATGCGATAGCCATAGCGTCGGTGTTTGCCGGAAAGCGTGACCAGCCGTTCCCGTATCCTCGCATGGCGATCCGGCCTTCCTCTGTATTCATTACTCGATCTGGAAAACCCAATCAGCCCACAGGCCCGCCGAGTTGAAAACTGATAGTCACGGCAAAGAACCATGACTGCTTCCCGGCGGCTTGCAGGCTTCAGAAGTTTTTTGCCAGAAGCCCTTTCAGGCCAGCATTATCAAGCATGGTTTCGGCCAGCAGCTTCTTCAGCTTGCCGTTCTCCGATTCCAGGTCTTTCAGCCGCCTGACATCGGAAATCTGAAGGCCGCCATACCTGGCTTTCCATTTGTAAAAGGTGGCATCCGACATACCGTGCTTACGGCACAACTCGGACACTTTCGCACCCGCCGCATACTCCTGAATGATCCGAACAATCTGCTCTTCGCTAAACCGTGACTTGCGCATTCCCTGTTCTCCTCGTTCTCGTGAACATTAAGCGAACAGATCCTCCTTTCAAATGGACCAGTTTTCGGGGAGCAGGTCAGGACAATGCACAGGATGCACTTAGTTCCTTGCTTACAGCATTAACTGAGCTTCCTGGGAAAGCGTCATATGTTGCGCTAAAAAAACTGGCGGCAGAGCATCCACATAGTCAAGCCAGACCATGGATGGAAAACTGCGTAATGTCACACGCCGAGAAAGAGGCGGACCTTGGGGAATGGAATGTTGAAAATGTGCTGACGTTTCAGAAATCGCAAGAATATCAGCCAAGCGATGCAGGGCAACTTTTCGAGAAGACCTGTTCAAGGTTGGCTGACCTAAAAAGCGAACTTGAAGATGGTGAAGATAGCCCAGCCAGCACATGGAAACTTCAAGATAAAGAAGAAGAGCTGCGGATTCTTATCGCCAAATGGTTACGTGATTGTGCGAAGTCGATGTATTCAGTTCATCAAGAAGAAGAGCAAGCGGATAGAAAGAAACCAGATATTCGGATGTATGGGCAGGGCTTTGGTGCATCTGTTCCTATAGAGCTGAAAATTGCTGATAATAATTGGTCAGGTGTAAAGTTGTTTGAACGCCTTGAGAATCAACTTTGCAACGATTACTTGCGCGATTATCGAACATGCTATGGAGTATTTCTTCTTGTCTATCGAAGTGAAAAGAAGCATTGGAAACATCCAAAAACCAGCGAGCGCATGGACTTTCAGAAATTGATCAAGACGCTCCAAACCCATGCAATTAACTTCATAAGTGATAGAAACGACATTGAAAGCGTGCAAGTTATTGGCATTGATTTAACCAAGAGAGCCGTTCCAAAAAGAGAAGAAAAGAGATCATAAGTTGCCCCCCCGTCAAATTAGTGGTGTTTACAATTAAAGTTTACTCGGCAGGATAACTGAGAAAATTTTTGATGAAGAACAAACGCTACAAAGACGCGCAGATCAGCGGCCACGCGGTGCCGCGTCATATATTGGCCTCAAGCAACTTGATTTCGTCATCTGTCAGGTCGAACGTAAGCGTCCGGTGGTTACACTTCCGGGCTGTAATTCCACGGCATCAGCTCGTCTAGCCTGTTAATTTTATGGTCGGCGACACGCTCCAGAACCCAAGTGAGCCATGCCTGTGGATCAACGCCGTTGAGTTTGGCGGTTTCGATCAGAGTGAAGGCGATGGCCATGGAGTTTCCACCACGTTGTGCCAAGCCTTGCCAGCACCAGACTCCAAAAGCTGTCGCGCTGCCAATCTCCCGAGGCCCGTGCTCTCTTCATTCTCGGCAAACAATCGCAGTTGATCCATGCCCTCGGATTTGGATCCGAAACTGTGCCGGTTTGCCCCGTGCAGCTGATGCTGAAGCTTCTCGATCATCAGCGCCTGTGCCTTCACCTCTGACGCTAAAAGCTCGGTGACACGCCGTAGTTCAACGGGGTCTTCCGGCAGGTTATCAAGGGCGTTCAACGTGGCTGTTCCATACAGAATTGCGCCCTGAATGTGAATCCATAAACGCCTGTATTACTTGATATTTACGCCTGATTACCCTGCTTTCAAAGGCCGCCATGTCCGCTGTGGAATGCGCCGGTCAATGCCCTCCAGCAGCATCGCCAGTTGCGCCGACGTCAGGCAGACCTTGCCGTCTTTAGCGGCAGGCCAAACAAACCGGCCCCGTTCAGGACGCCTGGAAAACAGGCAGGCTCCCTGGCTGTCCCACCAGATAATTTTGAGCAAATCACCACGCCGCCCCCGAAACACAAACAGATGGCCGGAAAACGGATCCTCTGCCAAAACCTGCTCGGCCTGCGCCGCCAGAGTATTGAAACCCCGCCGCATGTCTGTCACGCCCGCCGCCAGCCAGACCCGTGTGTTGCCTGGCACGGGGATCACGAAGCAAGCCCTTTCAACAAACGTGCCGACATATCCGCATCAAAACCGCCCCCGGCTATAATCCGGTGACCGTTGGACAGCCCGATCTCAATGCGGCCTGACGGAGTGCTAGCGCCAGGACCCAGTCAAACACCGCCGTGTGGACTTCATGGGGCAGGCGCGCGCGGGTCCGTGACAGCCAGGAATGGTCCGGCACCCGTTCCCGCATCTCCAACAGCAGGAACTCCCGTAGCGACAGGGAATCCGAGCAGCGCCACTCCAGCCCACGCTCAGAGTCGATACCCTCGAAGTAGCCCACCAGGTGCATACGGAAGTAGCGCCCGGGCGGCACCGAAGGCGCCCCCATCCTGGCCGCGTAATAGGGCTGGCAGACCGCCTCGGCGAAGCCGTCGAAGCCGCCCTCGATCAGTACCAATTGCAGGCGGTCGTAAAATACATGACCTGGCGAGCGCGGCATCTCCGACCAGCTCACCATCAAGTCCCCCTGACGATCCTTCTGCTGTCCCATCGCCATCAGCGAACCCCCCTTCAGGCCAGGACACCAGAGAATCAGACCATGCCGACTTCGTCCAGGGAAGACTTCGTCAACGGGCTGCTAAGTTAAACGACGGGAATAGGGAACAGTAAACGGTGATAAACAATGGCAATCGGTTGAATAAAAACTGCGCCAAGCTACAGTATTAAGAGGCTGAAAATCTGAGGTTTAAGAAATGGCTATCGATGAAACCGGCCTCACCAAAGGTTTGGTGAGAAAATTGAACGCGCTTCGGAAATCTGTCGGTGGCGAGCTCGCCGAAGAGGTTTTCGCAAAGTGGCTGGAGCGCGAGGCGGCCTCACAAGCAAAAGGCAACCCCGATCCCGTGGCGGTGAAGATAGCCGAGGTTCTTGCAGGCTTTGAGAATGACCCGAAGTTCAATCTCGGCAATCATGGGTACACATTACGCCGCGCCAAAGGCAAAGGCGCGTCGGGCTTCATCGCATACAAAAATGAGAAGCCGGAATAAACGCTGGCCCCGTCTTCTGAAATTGAGTTGGACCCGCCTAGCCAAGAGGGGACGGCAGCTATGTCCGAGCCGTCGGCGGCATGACCGGGTGCGCACCAGCAAGTACGACGAACCTGCGTAAGACTGACTGGCGATAGAATGCCTGAAAGGGGCGTTGTTGCATGGATCAGACAATAGTCGCAAGCCGCCCTTACCCGTGATACAGGCTATGAGATTTGTTTGAACACGGGTCGGCCGAGTTCGGTCATTTTGTTGAGAATGGCGACGCCGATTTTGGCCTCCGTTTGCTGATTTTCGAAACAGCGGGCTTTCAGTTTTGGCCCGATAATAGCCTTCCAGCGCCCCATCTGTGTCTCAATTCTACTGCGCTGATTGTAGCCACTGCCAGATTGCCAGGCCATGCGGCCATGAGTTTGAATTTTAACAATATGTCGGTCTCGAAGTGAGGGAAAACACTTGGATTGCGGGCTTGGAATGGCGTTCTTCGGTGGAGGAATAATGATTTCAACCGCCTCGCCAAATCGTGCCTTAAGCAAGTCACTGGTCGGTGCGCCGTCGTAGGCACCGTCCGCTATAAACCGGGAGACCGGAGTGCCAATCTGATTTAATAGATCAGGCAGCACTGTTGGATCGCCAACGTCATCCAGCGTTAAATCCGAACAAACGATATCGCCAGTCACAAGGTTCAGACCAAGGTGAAGTTTACGCCACCGTTTGCGTTTGGCCTTTACATTATACTTGCTTTGCAGCCACTCACCCTCATCGAAAACCTTCAAACCCGTACTGTCGATGGCCAAGTGGACCGGATCTGTTATTTTGATTTTGGGCCTTGCCGGAAGGCTCAGACCACGCCCTCGGCGCGACAGGGTCGAGAAATCAGGAACTGAAATTTCCAGCAGCATCAGCTTTGATATGCTGCGTATCAGCCCTTGGGTCTGGCGCAGCGGCAACCTGTAAACCATGCCCAGCGTCAGGCACATCGTGATCGCCAGATCCGAGTATCGCGGCTGGCCGCCGCGTGACCTGCGCCGTGGTGCAGCCCAGTGCTTTCGCGCATCCCCTGTGATCCAGACCGTCAAATCACCACGATTTCGCAGGCTTTCATTATACCCGCACCAGTTCGTCACCCGATATTTCTTCTTCGCAAACTTGTGCCGGCGGGAGGTGTTGAATTTATGCGGCATTAAGCATATCCGTGGTCGTGGCAAAAGCCTGTGTTAACACTTGACACCCGATCCGTGCAACAACGCCACCTGGACCGGAGGGTTGCGCGCGGTTGGCAAGACTGTTGACGAGGCGGTGTTTGTCCACCGACAGATCAAGGATCTGGAACAGGCCGGCGCCTGGGCTGTTGAGTGCGAGGTCATCCCCTCAGCCGTCATGGCTGAAATTTCCAAACGCACGAAGTTAACGACGGTTTCCATCGGCTCAGGCGGTGGTTGCGATGTGCAATATCTGTTTGCTCAGGACATCTTGGGTGATGGCGAGCCGCCTTTTCCTCGCCATGCGAAACAATACTGCAACCTGCATGATATCCGGGAAAAAATGCAAGAGATGCGCGTCCAGGCGTTTCGCGACTATATCGACGAGGTCAAGACGGGCGCCTTTCCGTCGCGCGACTACGAGGTTGGTGTCGCAGACGAGGTCGTCCAAGACCTTATCAAGGCGCTAGATGGCTGACCGCTCGCCCTTCCGGCGGCGCCAATATCCCAAGAAGCCAGCCTTTTTGCGGCTGAATCAGACTGGCATAAATACAAATGCATGGCAGATCCTGGCACATTGCGGATTCTCCACGCTCACCGAATTGATGTCTGCTTACAGGGGTAAAGCAGACATTCTCGGCCACATTTAGCTACGGCAGCTTTTGGACCGATTTTGTTGATTTAGTCGGGCTTGATCGGTGGTGAATGGCGTGATTCTGTCCTCTGGGTGATTTGCTCGGGGGATGGACGCTATGATGGGACTGCAGGCAACACCGGAACGCCTTTTCTACGACTTCTGCCTTGAGGATCACGTTCCGGAAGATCACCTGCTGAGGCAGATCGACCGGTTTCTCGATCTGAGCGATCTTCGGGTCACGTTGAAGCCGTTCTACAGCACCATCGGCCGGCCTTCGGTTGATCCGGAGCTGATGATCCGGATGCTGATCGTCGGCTACTGCTTCGCCATTCGGTCTGAGCGGCGTTTGTGCGAGGAGGTCCATCTCAATCTCGCCTATCGTTGGTTCTGCCGCCTGGGTCTCGATGGCGGGGTGCCAGACCATTCGACCTTCTCGCTCAACCGCAATGGCCGTTTCCGGCAGAGCGGTCTTCTACGCCATGTGTTCGAGACGGTGGTGCGCCGCTGCATGAGCGAGGGGCTCGTCGGCGGGGAGGGCTTTGCCGTCGATGCCAGCCTGATCCAGGCCGATGCCAACAAGCAGCGCTCGGTGCCGGGACATGAGTGGAAGATCGCCGATATCCCCAGCGACGCCACGCAGGCGATCAAAGATTATCTCGCCACGCTGGACGATGCCGCCTTCGGAGCGGCCAGCAGCGTGACACCGAAGTTCGTCTCCCTGTCCGACCCGGCAGCCCAATGGACCGGCGCCCAGCGCGGTCCAGCCTTCTTTGCCTATGCCGACAACTATCTGGCCGATACCGACCATGCCGTCATTCTCGATGTCGAGGCGACCCGTGCCATCCGGCAGGCCGAGGTGGGAGCAGCCCAGACCATGATCGACCGAACCGAAGAGCGCTTTGGCCTCAAGCCCAAACGGCTGGCCGGCGACAGCGCCTATGGGGCGGCACCGATGCTGGCCTGGCTGGTTAAAGACAGAGGCATCGCCCCACACATCCCGGTGTTCGACAAATCAGCGCGCGACGATGGCACCTTCTCCAGAGCCGACTTCCAATGGCATGCCGATCGCAACGTCTATGTCTGTCCGAACGGCAAGACACTGACGACGACCGGTCGTGTGACTAAGAGCCGAGCTTTGTACTATCGCTCCCGCAAGCTTGATTGCGACGCCTGCGCGTTGAAGCCGAAGTGCTGTCCCACGGCGCCATCACGCCGCATACCGCGTGACATTGATGAGGATGCCCGCGATGTCGCAAGGGCGCTCTACGACACGCCCGCCTTCAACCAGTCGCGTTGCGACCGCAAAAAGGTCGAGATGCTGTTTGCCCATCTCAAGCGCATTCTTAAGCTCGGTCGATTGCGCTTACGCGGCCCACGCGGAGCCCAGGATGAGTTCCTGCTCGCCGCCACGGTCCAGAACCTGAGAAGGCTCGCCAAACTCAGACCGATACCGCCGCCGACCCTCCAACCAGCATGATAGGAACAGTACCAATCCGCCGATAACGAGCATCCATACCATCCCGCAGCGGGCAATAGCCCGGAGGCGGGATCAAAAAAGGCCGCTTCTAATAAGAGCGGACAGCGGAGGCGCGATGCCAGCCGACTAAATCAACAAAATCAGTCCAAAGCGGACATCGCTGGCGAACTATCTCTGAGCAAATATCGGCGCGCCAGATCGAATCTCAACTGCCCCGCCAGCCAGTGGGCTATACTACCTTCAATCCGAACACGTTTTGCAGAAAGAACAGCCCGATGAAGCAGATCAGGCCGGCGGCTACGGGCGTGACGATCCAGCCGACGACGATACGGCCCAGCACCG
This sequence comes from Paracoccaceae bacterium, assembly GCA_965247915.1. Taxonomy (GTDB): domain Bacteria; phylum Pseudomonadota; class Alphaproteobacteria; order Rhodobacterales; family Rhodobacteraceae; genus JAKZRT01. Next base: position 2,988,227 of record OZ252048.1, on the reverse strand, counting down.
ACCAGCGGATGCCTGCCGTGCCTTGCAGTATCGAGATGCCGACGACCGCGCCGACCACGGCCTGCGAGGATGAGACTGGCACCAGCGGAATGGTCGGCAGGCCGAGGCCCGACAACCATGCCTCCAGCCCGCGCGAAGCAAACATGAACAACACGATCGAGTGCGACAGCACGGCGATCAGGGCAGAGGTGGCGGAGAGCCGGCCAAGGTCCTGGCCGACCGTCATCATCACGCCACGCGAATAGGTGAACACGCCGAGCGCGATGGCCAGACCGCCGAGCAAGAACAGTTGCTGGGTTGAGGAAAAGACAATTCCGCCGATTTGCAGCGCCGCCAACGGCTGCACCGGGATAAACACGCCGACCACGTTGGCGATATTGTTGGCGCCAAGCGAATAGGCCCCGAAAGCCCCGGCAACGATCAGTGCCAGCCTCGTGTAGGCGTCGACCACGACCAGGTGCAGCCTGACCCTTCTGGAGATGAGTTTCAGCGACCTGTAAAGAATCGCGGCGATAATCGCCGCTAGAACCGGACACAGCACCCAGGTGCTGAGGATCTTGGTCAGCGTAGAGGCGTCCGTCGGGTTGGTCGAGAAAAGGTTCCAGCCGATGATCGCGCCGACGATCGACTGCGAGGTGGAGACGGGCAGGCCCGACTTGGTCATCAGGTAGACCGCTATTGCAGCCGATAACGCGGTCATGAAGGCACCGGGCAAAGCCGAAATGGCGCCGAGTTCGCCGAGAGTCTGCGAGGTGCCGGCGCCGGAAATCACCGCGCCAAGGATGACAAACAACGAGCAGATGATGGCGGCGGTGCGCCACGACACCATTTTGGTGCCGACCGCGGTGCCGAACACGTTGGCGGCGTCGTTGGCCCCCAATGCCCAGCCCAGAAACAGACCGCTGGTGAGAAAAATCAGGACAAGCGGGTCCACGGCGCCTAGACGAGCCGTTTGATCGCGTAGATCGCAAGGCGGTCGGCCACGTCTTCGGCCACGTCTGCCACCGAGTCGATCTGTTCGACGAATTCGCGCAGATGTATCTTGTGCGCCAGATCGAGGTCGGACGCGAAGATCGCTTTCTTCAGATTGGTGCTGATTACGTCGGCCTCGCGCTCATAAAGCATGACCTTGTGGTTATAGGCCGGCACATCGTGCGGGTTGCGACAAAACGCCCGGCCGCCGAGCGCCAGTTCATCTACCGCCTTGACCACCATGTTGGTCAGTTTGCGGTATCCGCTGATGAATTCTTCGCGTATTTCCGGCTGTTCGATGGCAAATGACCACAGTGAGCCCTCAAAACTCGACAGGATCTGGTCGATGGTTTCGATCAGCCCGAGCACGTCGCCCCGGCTGTCTGGGATCAGGGTGCGTGAATAGAGATACTTTTCGATGTCACGGCGCAGATGATCGGCCTCGGATTCCATCGCATTGACCCGATCCAGACGTTCCTGGAATTCATCGTTCATGCCTTCGCGCAGGTACAGGCGGACCGCTAGACGGTAGACCACCGAGCTTTCCGACACTTTGTCGAAAAAACTGTCGATCTGCTGTTCGAGCTGTCTGGTTCTGCGGAACAGTTGAAGTTCGGCTGCCACGCCTTGTACCTCAGGCTAATTCTTCAAGATCTGCCCTTGGCAGCCATATACATACCAAGCGCGGGGAAACTTCAACGTCAAGTAAGAGCGGACATTTAGCCTGGACAGCTCGATATTGAGAATATCAGCAGTGCAGGCGTCCTTTGATGGACACTGGACTGCCGAAGGCGTATCCGCCCGGGCGCGAGCCATGGTTGCCGGGGCCAATAAGCACGACGCCGCGTAGCTACTTCTCCCGACCTTCTACAATCGAAGCGGCCAGCTCCAGGAATCCTTGGATCAATGGTCGGTTGCGGCGCGATTTCAGACAGGTGACATAGGCGCGCGTGAATATCTCGGAATCCGTGACCGTTAGCGGTCGCAGATCTGGATGTGGCCCGAATTCCCTTTCCGAAATGACGCCGACGCCGAACCCGCGGACGATTGCTTCGCGCAGACCCTCGCGGCTTTCGATTTCAAAGACCCGCTCTACTGCTACGCCGGCCGCCGCGGCCGCCTCGTCGAAGGCCTGCTGGGTGGTCGAGTTCTTCGAGCGCACCACCATCTCTTCGCCGTGCAGGTCTGCAAGACGGATCTCCCCGCGGCCCGCCAGGCGATGCGTGCTGTTCACCACCACCAACACGTTGTGCTGGTCGTAGAACATGGCGTGCACGGTCTCGCTGCCGCAGTCCCGCCCCACTACGCCGATATCGGCGCGGAAATCTTCCAAGTCCGCCAGCACGTCATCGATCACGCCGAGCCGCACTGTGCATTTTAGGCCGGGCCGGCGGTCCTTGTAGGCCGCCAGCAGCTCCATCACGTCATGGGGCCCGACGGCGCTGAGATTGAGCTCGCCGACCTTGAAGTCCCGGGCGGCCGTCAGAAATCGGATAGCCTCCTGCTCGTGGCCGTAGAGGTTGTGGGTGATGGCGTAGAGCGACTCGCCCACCGCGGTCAGGGTGATCGATCGGCCCTTGCGGTGGAACAGCTCCACCCCGAAGCGGCCTTCGAGATTGCTCACATGGGTCGAGACAGTCGGCTGACCGACATTCAGCTTGTGCGCCGCGCCCGTGAAGCTGCCCTGGCTCGCAACCTGGTTGAACGCCTCCAGCCATTTCTGATACATCTATGATACCAATAGATTGATGAGTTTTTCCAATTTTGCCGATAGTACAGCCGGTGCTAGCGTGCCGCAAGTCTCGGCCAGAAGCCGCCTCTAAACAGTTAGGATAATCAGCAGGGTCAATTGTGGAAGAAAGAAACTTTTTCGAACGGCTGGTTGACATCAGCCCGGGGATGGAAATCTGGTGGGATTCTTCTCCTGTTGTTTTCGAAAATTGGTGCAAAAAATTGTTGGAAAAGGCAGATCCGGCGGATCGTGATCTGCTGCAAACGCAATTCAACCGAATGTACGACAAAGAGAATCCCCAAAATCAATTGTTTCGGGGAGTGACCACCAATCCACCACTTTCGTTGCAGGCGATTCAAACTGATCCTACTCACTGGGAAGGGGTGGCCAAGGGTATCATTTACGAGAATCCGGGACTGGACAAAGAGGACCTTTTTTGGAGGCTTTACAAAACGGTTGTACTAGTTGGTTCAGAGATGTACCTGCCGCTGTTTGAGGCCAGTGGTTGCAAGGAAGGCTACCTCTCAGGGCAAGTCGATCCGCGCAGTGTGTTTGATAAAGACGCCATGATCCGGCAGGCCGAAGAAATAGCAGATATCAATCCCAATGTGATGGTAAAAGTCCCGGGTTCCAAACAGGGTTACGAGGTTATCGAGTATCTGACATCCAAGGGGATTCCCACCAATAACACCCTGACTTTTACACTGCCCCAATTAGTTGACTGTGCCGACAGCGTGCAGCGGGGATTAGAAACCGCCAAGAAAAACGGTGTGGACCTGAGCCGTTGGCGGTCAGTCATTACTCATATGGAGGGAAGGTTCGGGAATCTTGGCGGATTAAAAGACCTTGCCAAAGAAGAAGGCGTGGAGCTAACCGACGGCGAAATTCGATTGGCGGAACTCGCGGTTTTCAAAAAGGCATACAAGTATTTGATAGACAATAATCGACCGAGCAAAATGCTTGCGTGCTCTCTGATTGTTGGGCCGACCGTAAATGGGGGAAATCGTATTTGGCACCTCGAAGAAAAAGCCGGCGCCAATGTTGTTGTGACATGTCCGCCAACGTTCATTGATAAGGTTCTTTTTATGCCCGGCGTTGAAAAAATTTCCTTCGAGAAAGACCAAATCCTTGAAAACATCCCCCGCGAACTCATGGATAAGCTCATGCGGGTACCGTATTTTGAACGAGGATATGCTGAAGATGGCTACACCCGTGATGAGTACAATACTCTTCCGGCACTTCAGCGAACCGCTGAGCAATTCTCAAAAGCGACCGACGAAATGGTGGACTTCGCAGGCAAATGCCTTGAAGGAAGTGCGTGCTTTACCTAACGCGAATGCCACTCGAACGGGCGCGGAGGTCAAGAATTCCTGACGACTGCGGCCGTCCCACCCGGTCGCACCACTAAGGAGCCGCGCGTCTGTCGGAATTGAGTTTGGGACTGAGGACTTCAGAATATTCGGAGGCAGAATGTCATCACAAACAGGCAAAGTCGTGCTCTTTACGGGCGTTGGCGAACCACTGGAGGCAGCAGAGTTCCCGTTGCCGAAAGAGCTGGAGCCGGGTGCAATTCTGGTCCGCACCAGCATCGCTACCGTGTGCGGCTCGGACATGCACAGCTGGCGCGGGCGCAGGCCTTTTCCGACCCCATCCGTGCTCGGTCATGAAGGGCTCGGCATCATCGAGCGGCTCGGGCGCGATATTACGAGAGATGCCGCCGGCAACCCGCTGTCCGATGGGGACCGTATCACCTGGTCTATCATGGCCAACTGCGGCAACTGCTATTTCTGCAGGATGACGGATCTGCCGCAGAAGTGCCAGAATCTCTTCAAGTACGGACATGAAAAGAGCGACGTGCCCCCGTATTTCATGGGCACATTTGGCGAGTACGTCTATCTCAAACCGGGCACCGGTGTGTTCAAGGTCCCGGACGACATGACGGATGAGGAAGCCTCGCCCTTGATGTGCGCGGCAGCGACGGTAACCGGCGGCCTTGACAGAATCGACATGCAAACCGGCGACACCGTTGTCATCCAGGGGGCCGGGATGCTCGGCCTTTACGCCGCCGCATTTGCCAAGGAACAGGGCGCCGGACAGGTCGTTATGATCGACATCCTGGACAAGCGCCTCGAGCTGGCAAAGGAATTCGGCGCCGATGTGTGTATCAACGCGGACGGGTGCACGGATGAGGAATTGATTGACAAAGTCTACGACCTCACGCGCGGCATCGGTGCCGACTTGGTGATCGAGGTCAGTGGCTTTGCCAAAGTCGTACCGCTAGGCGCAAAAATGCTGCGCATCGGCGGTAAGTATCTGATGCAGGGGGCAGTCTATCCGAACGACAGCTTCGAACTTGATTCATATGACGTGATCATCAAGTGCCTGACCATCAAGGGGCTTCACAACTATCGTTCGAAATACCTCGGACGTGCGATGGACCTCGTTCATAAAAGCCGATCGAAGTATCCCTATGAGAAACTTGCAGGACCTAGTTTTCCGCTGACGGCCAAGGGCGTGACCTCCGCGCTAGAGGCGTTAGAGAACCGCACGGCCATCCGGCCGATTGTAAAACCTTAGGCTGCGAAAGGAGACACCTGATGGGCAAAGTAAGCATGGTGATGTTCGATCTTTCCGGGACGACCGTCCACGACGATACCGGTGTACGGGATTCCCTGTACAAGGCGGCAGTGGAGTTCAAACTGGACACCACGCCCGACGAGATACTGCTCAATATGGGCACCAATAAGATTCATCTCTATCAGTTCCTGATATCCCGGGCACAGGGCAAGGATCTCAAGATAGAGGATTTCGAAAAGACCAAAGATCCCGACACGTATGAGGAAGCCAAGACGATATTCGACCGGTATACGGAAATCATGATCGACCACTACCATAACAACGTCAGAGAGGTGCCGGGGGCTGTCGATACGTTCAAGTGGTGTCACGACCACAGCATCAAGGTCGCCACTGACACCGGTTTTCATCGTGACGTCACGACCGCTATCATGGACGGGCTGGGCTGGGTGAAGGACGGACTGGTTGATGTCGCTGTCGATGTCGAACATGTGCCCGGCGAAAGAGGCAGGCCGGCGCCGTTCATGATATACCACGCGATGAGCGAACTGGATGTACAGAATGTACACGAAGTCATTAAGGTTGGCGACACGCCAGCTGATATGCTGGAAGGTTATAACGCAGGCTGCCGCGGCATCATTGGCGTGCTCAGTGGGCCCAGGCCTGTCGAGGCCTGGGGGCGGTATTGGCATACACACGTAATCTCCAGTGTAGCAGAGCTGCCAGAGCTTATTGAAAGCGAGTTTCTCTGATGCGTGAAGGTTCCAACCGCCGGCCGGTCGTCGGCGCCGCCGTGTGGGCGGACGATTTGGATCGTATCGACGGACTGTCGACATTTCTCATAGACAACGACCGTGACGTGGAGATCCGGGATTTCTATCTGGTTGACGTCTTGCGCACCGATTGGTCGCCGCTGGTTGAGAAAGTGCGCAGCAAGCTTGATGGCCATCGCGGCCGCGTCGGCATTCACGGACCGGGCAAGGGATTCCATTTAGACGCCCACGATCCCGACATTCGCGCTCTTGCCCAGGCGCGCCTTCATGCAGGTCTCGATGCTTGCCTGGCGGCTACGGGGAGCCCGGGGACCGGCCATATGGTGGTCCACAGTCCATACAGGACGTGGGATTGGCACAATTTGGACGGCGGCCCGGACGGACGTGCGAACAAGATCGAGCGCGTCCATGAAACGTTACGTGAGGTTGTCAAGCGTGCCGAAGACGAAGGCGTGGAGATCGTGATCGAGAATGTTGAAGACAAGGATCCGCGCGACCGCGTTGCGCTGGCCCGCTCATTCGATAGCCCGGCCGTCAAAGTGTCGCTGGACACCGGCCACGCCCACTATGCGCACGGCGCAACCGGAGCGCCGCCGGTGGATCACTATGTTCGGGCCGCCGGCACGATGCTGTCCCATATGCACCTTCAGGATTGCGACGGTTTCGCAGACCGGCACTGGCAAATCGGCCGCGGTTCCATCATGTGGCATTCGGTTTTCGGTGCCCTGGCGGAATTGCCGGACATGCCAAGGCTTCTGTTGGAGCTTAAAGACTCGGCGGAATTATTGCCCTCTGCCAAATGGTTGGCGGAGGTCGGACTTGCCGAGTAGAACGGCACGCCGGAGTTGCGGATATTCGTTCATGTTAACGTAGTAGGCGACCGCAGCTTATCCGGGTCGATCGAACCATTTATGGGAACTCGGCCGCGCTCCCAAGGCCGGCATCGACAGCGATAACGCGACCGTTAAGATCGGCCGAGACGCAGATCGGCAAGGCTGTCGACTTCGAAGTCGGCCGCTTTGCCGGTATCCGGGTGGTTGGGTACTCCGGTCTTGACGAGGACCGTCGTCAGGCCTGCATTTCGGCCGGCCGCAACATCGGTCTCCAGCTGGTCGCCAATCATGATCGTGCGCTTGGCGGCCGTGCCCAGCCTCCGGCGCGCGATCTTGACGAGCGTTGGCTCCGGCTTTCCGATAACGACGTGTGGCGCATCGAGACCCGCGGCCGCAGCGACCGCGGCGAGGACGCTGCCCGCGCCGGGGATGTAGCCACCGGGAACAGGGAACATGCGGTCGGGATTGGTGCCGATCAGAACCGCGCCAGCGCGGACTGCGTTGGCCGCTTTCGTCAGCTTGTCGTAGTGGAAGTCGCGGTCCAGGCCGACAACGACAGCGTCCGCCTCACCGGTCGTTACTTCGCAGCCCACTGCACGCAGCGTATCGCCTAGGGCGTCCGAACCCACCACGTGCACCGTGGCGCCGTTTGGCCAGCGGCCGCGCACTAAATCAGCCGCCGCCTCCGCGCTCGTGACCACATCTTCGGCCGTTGCGGGAATGCCCATGCGGCCCAGTTTGACAGCGAAGTGCGCGCTCGTGCCAGTGGAGTTGTTGGTGACATAGGCCACTCGCACGCCGTGCTCTATCCAGCCGCGAATTGCGGTGACCGCGTCGTCGATCGGCGTGTCTCCACGATAGACGACACCGTCGAGATCTGAGATGACGCCGCGAACATCCGGCAGGGTGATGGCTTCAACGCCCACTGGTCTCTTCCCTTTGGCCCGGCATCCCTGTCATAACTTAGTGGGGCCGGCAAGGATGGCCCGCAAATGAAGCCCAGGGCGGCTTTCCCTCGCGCGGTCGACATTAGTGATATCGAATGGCGAGTCAGCTTTTGCGAACCGCTATGTCGCGCCTGTTGGCCGACCCGGGCCTCCCGCTCTGCGGCGAGGTCCGATTGAATTCCAGGGTAGACACGGCGATAGCAGTAGCGGCAATATGCCTGGCCAGCTCGATATTGAATTAATGAACGAATACATTGAACCAATCGATTTGAGCCATATTGATGATATTGATAGTTAGGGGGTGAGCCCGCCTGAAAAGAAGTAAAGAGGCTGTCATAAAGAATTTGTTAGCCGGTTGTCTCAGGTTAACGCGCTGAAATGCTAAATCGATGCTGGGAGCTTTCAGGCAGAAGGGCCAATACAAGCGGGGGAACTTGCATGGCTATTCGACATTCTCGGACGGTATGCGGAATGTCGCAGAGGTTTGCCTGCTTATCCACTGAGCCCCTTCGGCTGGATGACCCGGCCGAAGACCAATCACTTTCTCACAACTGCAACGGAGGATAAGGCAGATGCTTTTATCACGAAGAACGCTTGTCGCAGCGATTTCGTCGCTGGCGATTTTGGTGCCGGGTGGCACCGTCTGGGCGGATGACCGTCCAGATCTGGTTGTGGCAGTCCCAAAGCTTGCCAGGGGACTCGAGCCGGGCATCTTCACGGGCAACGTGGATGTTCGCGTGGCCCATTCGGTCTTTGATACGCTGATCCGCCGCGATTTCGTGACCCAGGCCGAGACCGGCGCAGCCGTCTTGATCCCGGGGCTTGCCACCTCGTGGGAGCAGATCAGCCCGACCGAGATGGTCCTGAAGCTGCGCGAAGGTGTGACCTGGCATGACGGCACCGAGTTCACCGCAGAAGATGTGGTCTTTTCCTTCGGCCAGGAGCGCGTGTTCGGCGACGGCGCGCCGGCGCGCACCGCCGCGCGGATGGTTGGCCAGCTTGAGAGCGTCGAGGCCCTCGGCCCCTACGAGGTCAAGCTGACCTGGGCGGCAGTTGTCGCGGAATCCCTTATGCCGCACCGTCTGACCAACAGCTCCTGGATCGTGCAGGCCGACGCCTACAAGGAATTTGAAAAGGACGGCGTAGAGGACAAGGCCTGGATGGGCGAAGCGGTTGACGCGCTGACGTGGAACCCTACTGGCACGGGCCCCTATATCTTTGACGATTTCAAGGCCGGTGAATCGATCCGCCTCGTGTCGAACGACAACTACTTCATGGGCGCGCCTGCCGCAGCCTCGATCACCTTTGTCGAAGTCCCCGAGATCACGAGCCGGATTGCCGGTCTGGTCAGCGGCGAGTTCGACATCGCTGCCGATCTCACCCCGGACCAACTGCCGGTTCTCGAGCGTTATGACGAGATCCAGGTCAAATCCGTGACGCGCGAAAACACCCACGTGCTGGCGTTGAACACGGCCCATCCGATGCTGTCGGACCAACGCATACGCGAAGCCCTGAGCCTCGGCATCAACCGGGCCGAAATGGTCGAGACCATGTGGCGCGGCGCAACCGAAACCCAGCAGGGCCCGCAACTCAAGGCGTACAACGAGATGTTTCTCGATGACCTGCCCGGGTTCGCCTACGACCCCGAGCGCGCCCGCGCCCTGTTGGCCGAGGCCGGATATGACGGCACGCCGATCACCCTGAGCTATGTCCCCTTCTACTACACCTTGGGCAACGAGGCGGTGCAGGTCCTGCAAGAGATGTGGGCCGATATTGGCGTCAATATCGAGCTGACGCCTAAGGAGAGCTGGAAGGCGGTACGGACCGAAGACGTGATGATCTACACGTGGTCGAACTCCTGGCGCTTCCCGGATCCGCTGGCTCAGCTGGACTGGTTCTTCGGGCCGAATTCGGCTATTCAGAAACGCTACAAATACTGGTCCAACGACCGCTTCGACGAGCTGATGAATGTGCTGGTAACCTCGGTGGATTTCGAAGAACGCCGCGTGGCCTTCCGCGAGGCCGCCGAGATCTACATGACAGAAATTCCGAGCACCTTCCTGTACAACGCGGCTGATATCTATGCCATCCGTGCAGGTCTTGAGTACACGCCCACGCCGCAGTTCATGGAAGACTTTCGCCCGGACAACTTGCGTCTGGCCGTCGGCGACTGATCGGTGACGGACTGTGATATCCAAGACAGGGGCGCCCCGGCGCCCCTTTTGCACGTCTCTGCTCTAACCGTGACCGTGCCGTCTCCGACCGGTCGGAAACGGGCGGTTGAGGACGTAAGCTTTGAGATTGCGCGGGGTGAAACGCTGTGCATCGTCGGTGAGACGGCGTCAGGCAAAAGCCTGACAGCGCTCAGCATTCTCGACCTCCACGCTCCGGGCATTTCCGCGACCGGCGTGGTCACACTCGACGGTCGGCAGCTCTTAGGTCTGTCTGACCACGACTTCGCGTCGATTCGCGGCCGCGATATTTCAATGATCTTCCAAGAGGCGGTCCCGGCGCTCAACCCGGTACAGACCGTCGAGACGCAGCTTGTCGAGGCGATCCGATCGCATCGGACAGTGTCCCGGCGAGCAGCTCGGGCGGAGGCCCTCGATCTTCTCACCTCCGTCGGCATCCGAGAGCCCGAGCGGCGCCTCGTGGCCTATCCCCATCAGCTTTCGGGCGGCATGGCGCAGCGGGTAATGATCGCCATGGCGCTTTCCGCCCAGCCGTCACTCCTGATCGCGGACGAGCCGACAACCGCGCTTGATGTGATGGTGCAAGCGCAAATTCTGGATCTCCTGCGGGAACTCCGGTCCAGGTACAATCTTGCGCTCCTCATGATCAGTCACGACATGGGTGTCGTCGCCGAAATGGCAGATAGCGTCGCGGTCATGTATCGAGGGCAGATTGTCGAGATGGGGCCAGTGGAGCAGATCTTCGACGCCCCTGAGCATCCCTATACGCAAATGCTTCTGGCAGCACGCCAAAAGACTCGGCGCGCGCGCAGAGCGGGCGCCGCGGGTACCGCACCGCTGATCGAGGCCCGCGGCCTCGTCCGGCGTTACCCCAACCCGCGCCGCAAGCTCTTTGAAAAACGGGTAGAGACAGTCGCGGTGGGCGGCGTCGATGTCACCATCGGCCACGGCGAGATCGTAGGTCTCATTGGCGAAAGCGGATCGGGGAAAAGCACCATTGGGCGCCTGCTGCTCGGGCTTGAGCGGCCCGATGCCGGTATGGTCACGCTTGACGGCCAGGCCATGCCAAACCCCGGCGACCCGAGCTGGCAGGCGCTCCGCCAAGAGATCCAGATCATTTTTCAAGACCCACACAGCGCGCTCGACCCGCGCACGCGCGTGCTCGAACAGGTGAAAGAGCCGCTCGACATTTTTGGTGTCGGTTCAATAGCCGACCGACGCGGCCGCGCCGCCGCGGTGCTCGATCAGGTGGGGCTTGATGCCTCGGTCCATCAGAAGTTCCCTGGCGCGCTCAGCGGCGGGCAGAAGCAACGCGTCGTCATTGCACGCGCGCTTGTCCTCGCCCCGCGCTTCATCGTCTGCGATGAGCCCGTCTCGGCCCTTGATGTGAGCGTGGGCGCGCAGATCATCGCGCTTCTGGCACGCATCCAACGCGAGAATGGCATGAGCCTCCTGATCGTGTCGCATGACCTCTCACTCGTGCGGACGCTCGTCGATCGCGTTATGGTGCTCCATTCGGGAAAAATCGTCGAAGAAGGCGAGACGGACACGGTTTTCGCGGCCCCGCGGCACCCCTATACGCGCCTTCTGATCTCGTCAGCCCCGGTCACACATCCCCGCGACCGGAGCGTGAACCGGCTTAAGGCCTTCTAATGTCCCGCCTCATCGTTCTTCGAGTGTTGCGCGGCATGCTAACGGTCTGGGGCCTTCTGACGCTTGTCTTCATCGCCCTTAGGCTGTCGGGTGATCCGCTTGAAGCTTTGTTGGGCGACGACGCCCCGCCGGACCTCATAGACTATTACACGACGCTTTATGGCTTCGACCAACCCATCTGGCGCCAATACGTCAATTATTTTTGGGGGTTATTGCAAGGCGATTGGGGTCAGTCCATCCGCGACGGGCGCGATGCGCTTGAGGTCGTGCTCGAGCGTGTGCCTGCTACTCTGCAACTCGGCTTCGCGGCGTTCCTCTTCAGCCTTGCGCTGGGCATTCCCCTCGGCATCTTGGCCGCTCTTTATCGCAACACAGTCCTTGACCGGTTCGCTATGGGCTTTGCCGTGCTCGGCTTTGCCCTTCCGAACTTTTTTATCGGCATCCTCCTGATACTCCTCTTCTCGATGACGTTCCGTTTGCTACCCAGTTCCGGGACCGGCACTTGGGCGCATTTCATTTTGCCGGTCATCACGCTCGGAACAGCCGGCGCGGGCAGCATCGCTCGGTTTGCACGCTCCTCCATGCTTGAAGTGATGAACCGCCCCTATATGCGCACGGCACAGTCAAAGGGCCTGCGCCGCCCACGCCGCATAATGTGGCACGCCGTTCCCAACGCGGCGATCCCAATCGTGACGCTTCTTGGATTCCGGCTGGGCGACATGATCGCGGGCTCCGTCGTGGTCGAGGCGGTCTTTGCCTGGCCCGGTGTCGGCCGTCTTTTGGTCAATGCGGTTTCAGCGCGCGAGCTTGCCATTGTACAAGCCATAATCGTGATTGTGACGATCACGATGGTCACGGCCAACCTTCTCGTCGACCTCGCCTATGCTTGGCTCGACCCACGACAAAGGGACGAGGTCGATGACCGCAAACGCTGACGCCGAACCGCGTGGCCTTTTAGGCGGCCACCGACCGTCTCTTTTGGTCTCAATCGCGCTCGGCATTCTGGTGCTGCTCAGCCTTTGCGGCCTCTTCGCCGGCATTCTCGCACCATACGACTACACCGACCAATTCTTGCGCAACCGGTTCGCTCCCCCCGTTTGGATGGGCGGGGATTGGAGCCATTCGTTCGGTACCGACGCGCTTGGCCGCGACATCCTCAGTCGTTTGCTCTATGGGCTCCGGATCAGCCTCGGCGTGGCCCTTCTCGGCACCTTGATCGGCGCGGTCCTTGGCACGTTCCTAGGCTTCGTCGCCGCACATTCCAGAGGTCGCGTCGGCGGCCTGATCATGGCGCTGGTCGATGCGCAAGCGGCGCTGCCGTTTCAGATCCTCGTCTTGGGTGTCCTGGCCCTCTTTGGCAACTCATTCTGGCTCTTTGTGGCCCTTGTCGGGCTCGCCGGATGGGAGACCTACGCCCGCCTCGTCCGCGGCGCAGTTCTGGCCGCGCAACAAGAGGGTTATGTCTCGGCCTTGCAGGCGCTCGGTGCAAAGCCTTGGCGCCTGTATGGACGCCACGTGCTTCCCAACGTGGCCAATATTCTGATCGTCCAGGTCACGCTCAACTTTCCCTCGACGATCCTCCTGGAAACCGCGCTCAGCTTCCTCGGCCTCGGAATCCAACCTCCACTGACCAGCCTTGGCGAGATGCTGGGATCGGGCCGCGATCACCTGCTGCTGGCCTGGTGGATCGCAGTGATCCCCGGAATGACGATTTTTGTCATAACACTTTCGATGAGCCTTGTGGGCGACTGGCTCCGCGACGCGCTCGACCCCAATATCGACACTTAGAAAGGACCGTTTCATGCTTCCCATTCTCGGCGCCGCACTCCGTCCAAAAGAGCTTGCTTCGCATCACAACTGGCTCCGCGAGTTACCCCGCGACCTTGAACTACAGGGCTTTCACGGCGCCGAGGTCGAAGGCGTCGATGTCAAAGCAATGGCTGCAGATGTCAGACCACTCTTGGCGGGTATGGAAGGCCGCATCGGTATCCACGGCCCGTTCCGAGGATTTCCGCTGGATACAGAAGATGTGGAAGTCCGCGCCGTTATCCAACGACGCCTCGATCAGGGCCTCGACGCCTGCGGCTGGCTCGGCGCGACGCAAATGGTCGTCCACAGCCCGGTCAAGGCCTGGTACCACGAGAACCTCGACAAGATAGACAACGGTTGGGAGAAGTTTCAAGATCGCGTTCATCGCGCGCTCCGCCCGGCCGTCGAACGCGCCGAAAACATGGGCGTCGAAATCGTCATGGAGAACATCGAAGATCGCGACCCGGCAGCACGGGTGCGATTGATTGAGAGCTTTGCATCGCCGGCGCTGAAGGTGTCAGTCGACACAGGCCACGCCGCTTATGCCCATGGCATCGGCAACGCGCCTGCTGTGGACCGGTATGTGAGGGCCGCAGGCAATCATCTTAGCCATGTCCACGTGCAAGACGCCGATTTCTTCGCTGACCGCCATTGGGCGGTTGGAGATGGCGCTTTGCCCTGGACGGCGATCTTTGCCGAGCTTGCAAAGCTTTCTTCCAATCCGCGCCTGATCATTGAAATCGTGGACAAAGCGTCAGTGCAGCGTTCGGCCCAATGGCTCGTGGAACGCGGGCTAGCGCAGTAGAAACGATTTCGGCGGGCGAATTGGATGGCTCCTTCAACGGGGCTTCTAAGCAATGGTGCAATACAAGAGTACTAGTCACAAATGTCTGCTTTGTCCGCATAGCAGTCGTTAGGCAAGTTTCCAATTGCTGTGCCGCCGCGCGTCGGCACTCAACTTTAAGTTGTTCACAAACGGTGGTTTTTGACACATCCCTATTTGTGTGGTGTGGGAATACCACCAGTGTCTGTCGATCTGCTCCAAGGAAAGGAAGCGGTTGGCGTCACCTTCGCGCTCGTCTCTTCTTCTTTAACGTGTATCGGGTGTTCGGCGGCTCTGAGCCCAGAGCGGCCGTTCATCCACACTATTGGGTGCCGCCATACAGCGAATGACTGCATTGAGTCGATTTTGTTGATTTAGTCGGGCTTGATCGGTGGTGAATGGCGTGATTCTGTCCTCTGGGTGATTTGCTCGGGGGATGGACGCTATGATGGGACTGCAGGCAACACCGGAACGCCTTTTCTACGACTTCTGCCTTGAGGATCACGTTCCGGAAGATCACCTGCTGAGGCAGATCGACCGGTTTCTCGATCTGAGCGATCTTCGGGTCACGTTGAAGCCGTTCTACAGCACCATCGGCCGGCCTTCGGTTGATCCGGAGCTGATGATCCGGATGCTGATCGTCGGCTACTGCTTCGCCATTCGGTCTGAGCGGCGTTTGTGCGAGGAGGTCCATCTCAATCTCGCCTATCGTTGGTTCTGCCGCCTGGGTCTCGATGGCGGGGTGCCAGACCATTCGACCTTCTCGCTCAACCGCAATGGCCGTTTCCGGCAGAGCGGTCTTCTACGCCATGTGTTCGAGACGGTGGTGCGCCGCTGCATGAGCGAGGGGCTCGTCGGCGGGGAGGGCTTTGCCGTCGATGCCAGCCTGATCCAGGCCGATGCCAACAAGCAGCGCTCGGTGCCGGGACATGAGTGGAAGATCGCCGATATCCCCAGCGACGCCACGCAGGCGATCAAAGATTATCTCGCCACGCTGGACGATGCCGCCTTCGGAGCGGCCAGCAGCGTGACACCGAAGTTCGTCTCCCTGTCCGACCCGGCAGCCCAATGGACCGGCGCCCAGCGCGGTCCAGCCTTCTTTGCCTATGCCGACAACTATCTGGCCGATACCGACCATGCCGTCATTCTCGATGTCGAGGCGACCCGTGCCATCCGGCAGGCCGAGGTGGGAGCAGCCCAGACCATGATCGACCGAACCGAAGAGCGCTTTGGCCTCAAGCCCAAACGGCTGGCCGGCGACAGCGCCTATGGGGCGGCACCGATGCTGGCCTGGCTGGTTAAAGACAGAGGCATCGCCCCACACATCCCGGTGTTCGACAAATCAGCGCGCGACGATGGCACCTTCTCCAGAGCCGACTTCCAATGGCATGCCGATCGCAACGTCTATGTCTGTCCGAACGGCAAGACACTGACGACGACCGGTCGTGTGACTAAGAGCCGAGCTTTGTACTATCGCTCCCGCAAGCTTGATTGCGACGCCTGCGCGTTGAAGCCGAAGTGCTGTCCCACGGCGCCATCACGCCGCATACCGCGTGACATTGATGAGGATGCCCGCGATGTCGCAAGGGCGCTCTACGACACGCCCGCCTTCAACCAGTCGCGTTGCGACCGCAAAAAGGTCGAGATGCTGTTTGCCCATCTCAAGCGCATTCTTAAGCTCGGTCGATTGCGCTTACGCGGCCCACGCGGAGCCCAGGATGAGTTCCTGCTCGCCGCCACGGTCCAGAACCTGAGAAGGCTCGCCAAACTCAGACCGATACCGCCGCCGACCCTCCAACCAGCATGATAGGAACAGTACCAATCCGCCGATAACGAGCATCCATACCATCCCGCAGCGGGCAATAGCCCGGAGGCGGGATCAAAAAAGGCCGCTTCTAATAAGAGCGGACAGCGGAGGCGCGATGCCAGCCGACTAAATCAACAAAATCGGACCCAAAGCGGACATGCCACCCGCCAAGGCCATATCTTTCAAAATGCAAGTGCGGTCCGATGTGCTGGCCAGTTACTGGAGCGCGTCATCAATATTGATGACGCGAATATGTACATTGAGCCAATCGATTTAAACAATATCGACGGGAGTGTTAGTCTTAGGGCAATCGAGATTGAGATGATTTTTGAGATAAACAAGGGGTCCCCGAATGCAAAAGGGCGGACAAGGAGCTGACTTCAAGGTTTCAGCTGACGAAATCTCCGCTTTCCAGAGAGATGGCTATCTCATCGTGCGAAGCCTCTTCAGCGAGGAAGAAACCGCCCTCATTCGAGAAACCATGGAGCAGGACCCGATTGTCCGGGGCAGCATGTTTGACCGGACCGATGACAGTGGTGCTGCAACACGGGCTGTCGTCTGGCTCGAACCCGGCGAGAGTACATATGGCCTCGTCGCCCGCGTTCGCCGCGTAGCCGAAACAATGTCCGCGCTTCTTGGGCACGAGGTGTATCACTACCAGGCCAAACTGACTGCCAAGGAACCGCGCAAAGGGGGCGCCTGGGAGTGGCATCAGGATTTCGGTTATTGGTACGAACAAAACTGTCTCTATCCGGACATGGGCAGCATGATGCTGGCGCTCGATGCCTCGAACCGCGAGAACGGCGGCCTGCAGGTTCTCTCAGGCTCCCATCGCATGGGGCTCATGAAACACGTGTTGACCCCAGGCGGGCAGTATTGTGTCGATCCCGACAGGCTGAGCGAGGTTGAAAAAGTCGTCGACCATGTCCATTGCGAGCTGGAACCTGGCGATGCCCTGTTCTTCCATTGCAACACGCTGCATCGCTCCGACCAGAATCGATCCGACAAGCGGCGCTGGACGCTTCTCGCCTGCTACAACACCAAGCACAACAGCCCCTTCAAGACCATTGTACCGGGGACACCCTACAGGACACTTGATATGGCGCCTGACGCGGCGATCCTCTCAGCAGGCGTGCGCTTTGCGACCGGCGAAGAGCAGTTTCAGACCAAATACGTCGAAGAGCAGAAGAAGGCCGCTGGATATAGTTGAGTCCCAACCTGCACCTGATCGTCACAGTTGCGTGGGATTTGACGCTGCGGTTTCCGGAGTGTGATGGCCGACAAACCGAAATCTGGCGTTCTCCCTGGGCCAGTTGATGCCGACAGCCCGCTCAAACGCGTCGTGACGATGACCGGCGCCTATGCCCTGAGAAATTATACCGTCAAAGACATTCGGGATCTGAAGAACAAGCGCCAGTTGACCGAAACCATGCTGTTCAGGGTGTCAGAAGCGCGGGCCGCTGAAGTCGCAGGCATCGACACATTGGTCGTGCGCTATAACCCTGATGCGCCCCAGCATGCCCAAGCCATCCGAGCGGCGGCGCCGCATACGTTCATGTATTTCGCGATGCCACTGACACGCGTAACCAGCAAGCAGGAGGCCATGCGTGCGGCATTCAATGCCATGGAGCACGGCGCTGACTCAATTATGTGTCAATGGAGCCTTCGTTTTGTCGAAGCATTGGCTGAAAGCGGAATTCCCGTGCGCGGACATGCCGGGCTTGTACCCAAAAAGAGCACCTGGACCGGAGGGTTGCGCGCGGTTGGCAAGACTGTTGACGAGGCGGTGTTTGTCCACCGACAGATCAAGGATCTGGAACAGGCCGGCGCCTGGGCTGTTGAGTGCGAGGTCATCCCCTCAGCCGTCATGGCTGAAATTTCCAAACGCACGAAGTTAACGACGGTTTCCATCGGCTCAGGCGGTGGTTGCGATGTGCAATATCTGTTTGCTCAGGACATCTTGGGTGATGGCGAGCCGCCTTTTCCTCGCCATGCGAAACAATACTGCAACCTGCATGATATCCGGGAAAAAATGCAAGAGATGCGCGTCCAGGCGTTTCGCGACTATATCGACGAGGTCAAGACGGGCGCCTTTCCGTCGCGCGACTACGAGGTTGGTGTCGCAGACGAGGTCGTCCAAGACCTTATCAAGGCGCTAGATGGCTGACCGCTCGCCCTTCCGGCGGCGCCAATATCCCAAGAAGCCAGCCTTTTTGCGGCTGAATCAGACTGGCATAAATACAAATGCATGGCAGATCCTGGCACATTGCGGATTCTCCACGCTCACCGAATTGATGTCTGCTTACAGGGGTAAAGCAGACATTCTCGGCCACATTTAGCTACGGCAGCTTTTGGACCGATTTTGTTGATTTAGTCGGGCTTGATCGGTGGTGAATGGCGTGATTCTGTCCTCTGGGTGATTTGCTCGGGGGATGGACGCTATGATGGGACTGCAGGCAACACCGGAACGCCTTTTCTACGACTTCTGCCTTGAGGATCACGTTCCGGAAGATCACCTGCTGAGGCAGATCGACCGGTTTCTCGATCTGAGCGATCTTCGGGTCACGTTGAAGCCGTTCTACAGCACCATCGGCCGGCCTTCGGTTGATCCGGAGCTGATGATCCGGATGCTGATCGTCGGCTACTGCTTCGCCATTCGGTCTGAGCGGCGTTTGTGCGAGGAGGTCCATCTCAATCTCGCCTATCGTTGGTTCTGCCGCCTGGGTCTCGATGGCGGGGTGCCAGACCATTCGACCTTCTCGCTCAACCGCAATGGCCGTTTCCGGCAGAGCGGTCTTCTACGCCATGTGTTCGAGACGGTGGTGCGCCGCTGCATGAGCGAGGGGCTCGTCGGCGGGGAGGGCTTTGCCGTCGATGCCAGCCTGATCCAGGCCGATGCCAACAAGCAGCGCTCGGTGCCGGGACATGAGTGGAAGATCGCCGATATCCCCAGCGACGCCACGCAGGCGATCAAAGATTATCTCGCCACGCTGGACGATGCCGCCTTCGGAGCGGCCAGCAGCGTGACACCGAAGTTCGTCTCCCTGTCCGACCCGGCAGCCCAATGGACCGGCGCCCAGCGCGGTCCAGCCTTCTTTGCCTATGCCGACAACTATCTGGCCGATACCGACCATGCCGTCATTCTCGATGTCGAGGCGACCCGTGCCATCCGGCAGGCCGAGGTGGGAGCAGCCCAGACCATGATCGACCGAACCGAAGAGCGCTTTGGCCTCAAGCCCAAACGGCTGGCCGGCGACAGCGCCTATGGGGCGGCACCGATGCTGGCCTGGCTGGTTAAAGACAGAGGCATCGCCCCACACATCCCGGTGTTCGACAAATCAGCGCGCGACGATGGCACCTTCTCCAGAGCCGACTTCCAATGGCATGCCGATCGCAACGTCTATGTCTGTCCGAACGGCAAGACACTGACGACGACCGGTCGTGTGACTAAGAGCCGAGCTTTGTACTATCGCTCCCGCAAGCTTGATTGCGACGCCTGCGCGTTGAAGCCGAAGTGCTGTCCCACGGCGCCATCACGCCGCATACCGCGTGACATTGATGAGGATGCCCGCGATGTCGCAAGGGCGCTCTACGACACGCCCGCCTTCAACCAGTCGCGTTGCGACCGCAAAAAGGTCGAGATGCTGTTTGCCCATCTCAAGCGCATTCTTAAGCTCGGTCGATTGCGCTTACGCGGCCCACGCGGAGCCCAGGATGAGTTCCTGCTCGCCGCCACGGTCCAGAACCTGAGAAGGCTCGCCAAACTCAGACCGATACCGCCGCCGACCCTCCAACCAGCATGATAGGAACAGTACCAATCCGCCGATAACGAGCATCCATACCATCCCGCAGCGGGCAATAGCCCGGAGGCGGGATCAAAAAAGGCCGCTTCTAATAAGAGCGGACAGCGGAGGCGCGATGCCAGCCGACTAAATCAACAAAATCGGACCCAAAGCGGACATGCCACCCGCCAAGGCCATATCTTTCAAAATGCAAGTGCGGTCCGATGTGCTGGCCAGTTACTGGAGCGCGTCATCAATATTGATGACGCGAATATGTACATTGAGCCAATCGATTTAAACAATATCGACGGGAGTGTTAGTCTTAGGGCAATCGAGATTGAGATGATTTTTGAGATAAACAAGGGGTCCCCGAATGCAAAAGGGCGGACAAGGAGCTGACTTCAAGGTTTCAGCTGACGAAATCTCCGCTTTCCAGAGAGATGGCTATCTCATCGTGCGAAGCCTCTTCAGCGAGGAAGAAACCGCCCTCATTCGAGAAACCATGGAGCAGGACCCGATTGTCCGGGGCAGCATGTTTGACCGGACCGATGACAGTGGTGCTGCAACACGGGCTGTCGTCTGGCTCGAACCCGGCGAGAGTACATATGGCCTCGTCGCCCGCGTTCGCCGCGTAGCCGAAACAATGTCCGCGCTTCTTGGGCACGAGGTGTATCACTACCAGGCCAAACTGACTGCCAAGGAACCGCGCAAAGGGGGCGCCTGGGAGTGGCATCAGGATTTCGGTTATTGGTACGAACAAAACTGTCTCTATCCGGACATGGGCAGCATGATGCTGGCGCTCGATGCCTCGAACCGCGAGAACGGCGGCCTGCAGGTTCTCTCAGGCTCCCATCGCATGGGGCTCATGAAACACGTGTTGACCCCAGGCGGGCAGTATTGTGTCGATCCCGACAGGCTGAGCGAGGTTGAAAAAGTCGTCGACCATGTCCATTGCGAGCTGGAACCTGGCGATGCCCTGTTCTTCCATTGCAACACGCTGCATCGCTCCGACCAGAATCGATCCGACAAGCGGCGCTGGACGCTTCTCGCCTGCTACAACACCAAGCACAACAGCCCCTTCAAGACCATTGTACCGGGGACACCCTACAGGACACTTGATATGGCGCCTGACGCGGCGATCCTCTCAGCAGGCGTGCGCTTTGCGACCGGCGAAGAGCAGTTTCAGACCAAATACGTCGAAGAGCAGAAGAAGGCCGCTGGATATAGTTGAGTCCCAACCTGCACCTGATCGTCACAGTTGCGTGGGATTTGACGCTGCGGTTTCCGGAGTGTGATGGCCGACAAACCGAAATCTGGCGTTCTCCCTGGGCCAGTTGATGCCGACAGCCCGCTCAAACGCGTCGTGACGATGACCGGCGCCTATGCCCTGAGAAATTATACCGTCAAAGACATTCGGGATCTGAAGAACAAGCGCCAGTTGACCGAAACCATGCTGTTCAGGGTGTCAGAAGCGCGGGCCGCTGAAGTCGCAGGCATCGACACATTGGTCGTGCGCTATAACCCTGATGCGCCCCAGCATGCCCAAGCCATCCGAGCGGCGGCGCCGCATACGTTCATGTATTTCGCGATGCCACTGACACGCGTAACCAGCAAGCAGGAGGCCATGCGTGCGGCATTCAATGCCATGGAGCACGGCGCTGACTCAATTATGTGTCAATGGAGCCTTCGTTTTGTCGAAGCATTGGCTGAAAGCGGAATTCCCGTGCGCGGACATGCCGGGCTTGTACCCAAAAAGAGCACCTGGACCGGCGTTGTTGCATGGATCAGACAATAGTCGCAAGCCGCCCTTACCCGTGATACAGGCTATGAGATTTGTTTGAACACGGGTCGGCCGAGTTCGGTCATTTTGTTGAGAATGGCGACGCCGATTTTGGCCTCCGTTTGCTGATTTTCGAAACAGCGGGCTTTCAGTTTTGGCCCGATAATAGCCTTCCAGCGCCCCATCTGTGTCTCAATTCTACTGCGCTGATTGTAGCCACTGCCAGATTGCCAGGCCATGCGGCCATGAGTTTGAATTTTAACAATATGTCGGTCTCGAAGTGAGGGAAAACACTTGGATTGCGGGCTTGGAATGGCGTTCTTCGGTGGAGGAATAATGATTTCAACCGCCTCGCCAAATCGTGCCTTAAGCAAGTCACTGGTCGGTGCGCCGTCGTAGGCACCGTCCGCTATAAACCGGGAGACCGGAGTGCCAATCTGATTTAATAGATCAGGCAGCACTGTTGGATCGCCAACGTCATCCAGCGTTAAATCCGAACAAACGATATCGCCAGTCACAAGGTTCAGACCAAGGTGAAGTTTACGCCACCGTTTGCGTTTGGCCTTTACATTATACTTGCTTTGCAGCCACTCACCCTCATCGAAAACCTTCAAACCCGTACTGTCGATGGCCAAGTGGACCGGATCTGTTATTTTGATTTTGGGCCTTGCCGGAAGGCTCAGACCACGCCCTCGGCGCGACAGGGTCGAGAAATCAGGAACTGAAATTTCCAGCAGCATCAGCTTTGATATGCTGCGTATCAGCCCTTGGGTCTGGCGCAGCGGCAACCTGTAAACCATGCCCAGCGTCAGGCACATCGTGATCGCCAGATCCGAGTATCGCGGCTGGCCGCCGCGTGACCTGCGCCGTGGTGCAGCCCAGTGCTTTCGCGCATCCCCTGTGATCCAGACCGTCAAATCACCACGATTTCGCAGGCTTTCATTATACCCGCACCAGTTCGTCACCCGATATTTCTTCTTCGCAAACTTGTGCCGGCGGGAGGTGTTGAATTTATGCGGCATTAAGCATATCCGTGGTCGTGGCAAAAGCCTGTGTTAACACTTGACACCCGATCCGTGCAACAACGCCGATCAATGAGGGCATTCATGCTGTCATCTCTCGGCGGGCGCACAATGTCTCATATCGTTTGCAGTTGGCCTCCGGGCGCATCGTCAGCATGGGATAGTCATAGCTTTGTGCCAGTGGGGGGATGATCGGTTCGACCAACTGATTGATCAAGTTGATGACGGCAGGCAAGCGTAGGGTGTTTTGCGCGACAGCCAGATCACAGGCCGTTTCCACAACGTCAATCCCGTGGTCTTGCGCCAGCATAAGAAGGTCTACAAACTCCCGATCTCCACCTTTGCCCTTCATGTAATGCACCCTGATCTGGTGCATGGCATCTGGCAGGTGCCAATCCACAAAGGGCGCGCCATCACGCAGGGCTCCGGGCTTGCGTACCAGCAAAGGGACATAATGCCAGGGCTCAAAGTAACTGATATTACGGGTAAAGTGACGTTTGTGCTCGGCGATCACATCTTGACCTGCAACCACTTTGACGCAACCGGCATAGGCCCGCAACGAGACATGGTTTCCAGCAAAACAGGCCGGAACGCTGTAGCGGTTGCTGTCATATTGAACCAGGCAAGTAGAGCGCACCCGAACGGCCTTCTCAATGACCTGCCCCCAATTTGAGGGCCACTTTTAGGTAGACTCTGTTCCTCTTTTGTTTGCCATTATTCGGCGGCGTGAGCAATGGGCGGTGGCGCGGAGCCTTCAGATAGCTCAAGCGTCGCTGCCCATTGCGGTTTATGGAAAGGCCTGTTTGCGGCAAATTCTTCCGGGGTTTGATAGTTCAGCGAAGAGTGGGGCCGGTTTTGATTGTAATCGATCCGCCAGTCCTCGATGATCCTTTCTGCCCCGGCCAGCGAGGTGAACCAGTTCAAGTTCAGGCATTCTTCGCGAAACCGGCCGTTGAAACTTTCGATGTAGGCGTTCTGGGTCGGCTTGCCCGGGTCGATGAAGTAGAGCTGCACGCCGTGATCATCTGCCCAGCCATCAAGCGCGCGGCCTCGTAGTTCAGGCCCATTGTCAACGGTCAGAACATCCGGGTACCCCCGCTCACGAGCCACCCGTTCCAGCATTTCCACCACGCGGGAGCCGGGGATCGACAGGGCCACATCAATCGCCGGACATTCCCGTGTGCAGTCGTCTTTCAGATTGACGGTGCGGAACTTCCTGCCGTTGGCGAGCGCATCCATGGTGAAGTCCAGGCTCCACCGCTGGTTGGCGGCGATCGGGCACCAGGCGCCTTCGCGCACGCCCTTGGGGATTTTCTTGCGATTGCGGCGGCGCAGGGTCAGGCGCTCCTCTCGGTAAAGTCGCTCCACCACTTTCACGTTCACCTTGAAACCCTCCTGGCCAAGCTTGGCATGCAACATGCGATAGCCATAGCGTCGGTGTTTGCCGGAAAGCGTGACCAGCCGTTCCCGTATCCTCGCATGGCGATCCGGCCTTCCTCTGTATTCATTACTCGATCTGGAAAACCCAATCAGCCCACAGGCCCGCCGAGTTGAAAACTGATAGTCACGGCAAAGAACCATGACTGCTTCCCGGCGGCTTGCAGGCTTCAGAAGTTTTTTGCCAGAAGCCCTTTCAGGCCAGCATTATCAAGCATGGTTTCGGCCAGCAGCTTCTTCAGCTTGCCGTTCTCCGATTCCAGGTCTTTCAGCCGCCTGACATCGGAAATCTGAAGGCCGCCATACCTGGCTTTCCATTTGTAAAAGGTGGCATCCGACATACCGTGCTTACGGCACAACTCGGACACTTTCGCACCCGCCGCATACTCCTGAATGATCCGAACAATCTGCTCTTCGCTAAACCGTGACTTGCGCATTCCCTGTTCTCCTCGTTCTCGTGAACATTAAGCGAACAGATCCTCCTTTCAAATGGACCAGTTTTCGGGGAGCAGGTCATCAACATAGCCATCAAAAGGGCGGCCGGGAGGGCGCAGTTCAGCCTGTTCTGCAGCAAAGACAGCATCAACTGTCTGATCCTGTCGCTCTGGATGGGGGCGTGATCCAAGGGCATCACATTGCAGATACAGCCAGGCATTCAGGCCCTCCAAATCATCAAAAGCCAGTTTGGGCGTGAACAGCCGACTGCGCAAAAACTGCACCTGGTTTTCGACCTGACCCTTTTCCCAGCCCGACGCGGGCGTGCAGGCCACCGGTTCCATGACATAGTGGTTCATCAAGGCCAGAAAGCGTGGGTGAAAGATCCGGTCTTTCGAGCGCGATACATAGGTCACCATTGTCTTGGGATTATCGATGATCACACGGCGCGGAACCCCGCCATAAAAGGTCAACGCTCTCACGAAAGCGTCAAGCACCATCTCTTGAGGTTCCCCGGGGTAGGCCACAACAAAGGGCTTGCGGCTGTGGCACAGACGGAAGTGGGCAATCTTCACCTTCTGGGCAATTCCGCCCAAGACGACATGTTCTTCGCTCCAGTCAAACTGCAGCGCATCGCCAGACTGGAACTGCAACGGAATGAACGCATCTCCTGACCTCAAACCCGTGCGTTTCAGGTCTCGAACAAAACGCTGAACTGGCGAATATGACCCCGTATATCCTTCCAAAACCAGCTGCTCATAAAGCTTCACCCCTGTCCGACGTTCTCGGCGAGGGCGCTTCAGGTCCTGCTCAAACAAGGTTTGGAGCCGCTCTTCATAGTCACACAATTTGTGCCGAACTGGATCAACCTGACGATGGTAGCTCGGAGGCGAGCTGTCCTTCAGATACTTCCTGATCGTGTTCCGCGACAATCCCGTCTCCCGGCCCACAGATCTAATACTTCGCCCATCACGCAAAACCATGCGACGGATCTTCGCTGCACTTTCCATCAATATCACCTGCTCATTCTCCGCGCTAATACGCGCGGACGTTAACAAAACAAGAGGGTCAATTTTAAACGATCATAACCCACCTAAGTGGGTCAGTTTTGCATGCCGATTCACAGCAGTGCCCTGATTTTCCTCAATTGAGTGTTGGGGGCATTGATCGTAGACCTATCGTGGGCACCTGGGCGTCGTCACAAGGACCTTTCCTGCACTCGACGAAGTCGATGGTGAAAACACCCTACGGGCCCGGCAATACAACGCGGGTTCGAAAGACCGACTGCAACTTCAACATTCGGGCGGAGCAGCAGCGGCGTTGGTGGTGCGCACAGCAAATGCAGAGACAGCTCAAGCCGTCAAAGCATCGGTCATCGATGATGATCAGAATCAGATCGAGCAATTGCTGGCGCAGGAGCCGAAATCGAAAAGTTGCCCGAACCGGCGATCAAGCGCTGGCTACGTCCAATTTATAGGGACATCAAAATTGGGGTGGATTATCCAATGTCTCGCGCTTCATTTCGATTGAGAACCCGGGAGCGGTCGGAGCCAGATAGGCGCCGTTGTCCACGATGCACGGATCGATAAAATGCTCGTGCAGATGATCGACAAATTCGATCCGCCTGCTGTCTTTTTCACCGCTGATGGCAACATAGTCGATCATCGACATATGCTGCACATACTCGCACAGGCCCACACCGCCGGCATGTGGCCACACGGGCAGATCGTATTTGGCGGCCATCAGTATCACCGCAAGCACTTCGTTCAAGCCCCCCATGCGGCAGCTGTCGATCTGAACGATATCAATCGCGCTATCCTTGATGAATTGCTTGAACAGAATCCGGTTCTGGCACATTTCGCCTGTTGCGACCTTGATGGGTGCAACGCTTTCCCGGATCGCTCTATGGCCTGAAATATCATCCGGGCTTGTCGGTTCTTCGATAAAGAAAGGACGCGCAAAGGCCAGTTCCTTGACCCAATCTATGGCCTGATCAACTTCCCAGACCTGATTGGCGTCGATCATGATGTTCATGTCTTCACCAAGCTCTTCGCGGGCGATGGTCAGGCGGCGAATGTCGTCCTGCAGATCGCGGCCCACTTTGAACTTGGTGTGGGTAAAGCCTGCATCTTTTGCCTCGCGACACAGACCGCGGAGTTTTTCGTCGGAATACCCAAGCCAGCCCGCAGAGGTGGTGTAGCAGGGATATCCTTCGGCCTGCAGCTTTGCGATACGCTCGTCTTTTCCCGGCTCTGCGGCGCGCAGCAATGCCAGCGCTTCGTCCGGTGTGATGGCATCTGTAAGATAGCGGAAATCGATTAGGCGCACGATCTCTTCGGGGCTCATGTCGCCGACAAGACGCCAGACCGGCTTGCCCGCCGATTTTGCCCAGAGATCCCAGGCCGCGTTAACCACGGCACCGGTGGCCAGATGAATGACGCCTTTGTCCGGGCCGATCCAGCGTAATTGGCTGTCGCCGGTGATATGACGCCAGAACCGGCCCATATCCTCGGCAATCCAGTCGAGTTCCAAACCCGTCATCAGCGCGCTCAGAGCTTCGATAGCTGCGACGCAGATCTCGTTGCCGCGCCCAATTGTAAAGGTCAGCCCGTGGCCTTCGTGAGCGCCATCAGTTTCAAGAACCACATAGGCCGCCGAATAATCGGGGTCCGGGTTCATGGCGTCCGATCCATCCAGCGATTGAGACGTCGGAAAGCGCAGGTCATAGGTGCGCAGACCCGTAATCTTTGTCATTTCGCGGCCTCAACCCTCTGGCGCTGAACGCCTAGGCCTTCGATCCCCAGCTCGATAGTGTCCCCCGGCTTCAGATAAGTTTCCGGGTCTTGCCCCATGCCCACGCCCGGAGGCGTGCCAGTGGAAATCACATCACCAGGTTGCAGACTCATGAATTGTGACAGATGAGACACAACGGTTGCCACGTCAAAATGCATCGTGCTGGTCGAGCCTTCCTGATAGCGGTGCCCGTTAACCTCAAGGTACATCGGTAAATTCTGAGGATCCGCGACTTCAACGCGGGTGACGAGCCAGGGCCCGATCGGACCAAATGTATCGGCGGATTTCCCTTTGACCCACTGGCCCGAGCGATGCAGCTGAAAATCACGTTCGCTCAGATCATTGATCACGCAATAGCCCGCGACGTGATCCAGCGCGTCTTCGACCCCAACATATTTGGTGTGTTTGCCGATAACGACACCCAGCTCAACCTCACAGTCGGTCTTAACCGAACCGCGCGGGATTTCGAAGGCATCATCGGGACCGGTTATCACCGAGGTCGCCTTGAAAAAGACCACTGGCTCCGCGGGCAGTTCCATGCCACTTTCGGTTGCGTGATCGGCGTAGTTAAGGCCGATACAAACAATTTTTCCGACGCCCCCGACACAAGGACCCAAACGCGGGTTTCCCGACACAACGGGAAGACCTGTGGGATCAATTCCGCGCAGCTCTCGGAGCGATCCGTCGCCCAGCATCTCACCAGAGATATCGCTTACTCTGCCTGACAAGTCGCGTATCGTTCCGGTGTCGTCCAGAACACCCGGCTTTTCTTGACCGGCTGGCCCGTAGCGTAGTAATTTCATGTGAATTCTCCGAATTTCAGATCGACCAGCCGCCATCGATGGCGTGGGTCTGGCCTGTGGTAAAGGCGCTGACATCGCTGGAAGATAAAGTGCGAGCGCAGCGATTTCCTCAGCCGCGCCAATGCGCCCCATAGGCTGACGCGCGATGAAGTCCGTCATCGCTTTTTCGTAGTCGCCAGTTGCGCGCAGGCGCTCATGCAGGCTTGGGCTATCCACGGTGCCAGGACAAATTGCGTTGCACCTAATGCCGTCGGTCACAAAATCGGCTGCAATTGATTTGGTCAGGCCGATCACGGCGGCCTTGGACGCGCAATAGGCAAAGCGGTTTGGCACGCCTCTGATGGAGGACGCCACGGACGACATATTGATGATCGAACCGCCGCCGTTTTCAATCATGCCTGGCAGCACTAGCTTGGCCAGCCAGTACATCGCTTTGACATTCAAATCGAAGCTGAAATCCCAATCGCCCTCTTGGCAGCGCAAAATGGAACCATCGGCGACATAGCCAGCGCAATTGAACAACACGTTCAATGTTCCAATCTGTGCCACTGCCGCCTTAACAGCTTCGCCTTCCGTCACGTCAAGATGCAACGGTGAAATACCATCGACACCGCCGAATTCCGCAAGCGCGTCGGTATTTATGTCGCAAGCAATCACGCTGGCGCCCTCGGCGACAAAAAGTTCCGCACTCGCGCGCCCGATCCCTTGGCCTGCAGCCGTCACTAGCGCCCTTTTTTGAGTCAATTTGGCATCTTTTTTGGTCATTTTCTCTGCCCTATGAGGCCACGTTTCTTGCGCCGCCGGCAGTTCTCACCTGGCGGTATGTGTGATTATTTCAAACTCACTGCTCGCTTTCATTTTCGCCTAACCAGCAAAGATCCGGGGTAAGATCCCAAACGATTTTGCTTTCAGGAAGGGCTGTTTTTGCCCAATGCCCGACAAAATCCTTGTTCTGGCGGCGCAAGCGCATTGTATTTCTGATTTCCACAGGCTGCCATTTTTCGGTTGCCGTTGCCGTTAGCTCTCGAATGAGAACGGCGTTTTTTGGTTCTGTCGCAAGGTCGCGTTGTTCCGTCGGATCGTCATCCAAATTGAACAGTTGCGGTTCTTCATCATTGTAGAGGACTAGTTTCCACGGCCCGCTCCTGAACATTCTTTGCTGAATGGCGCGTCGGCCGGTCCAATCGGGCACTTCATCTGTGCAATATTCCGAAAATGTCGAATTGGACCAATTGGCCCCGTTGTCCGTGATTGCCGACCAAAAGCTTTTGCCATCTGCATTTGGCAATTGCTGCGCACCCATTGCTTCAAGCATTGTCTGAGACAGGTCGATAAGATTGACGACAATATCCGTTCTTTGACCCGATGGAACGACATTCGGCAACCTCATCACGATCGGTACTTTTACAGATTCTTCATAAAATGTGTGCTTCCACCACAATCCACGATTGCCCAAATGATCGCCATGATCAGACGCATAAACGATCAAAGTATTGTCGAGTTGGTCGATGGCATTAAGCGCCGCAAGCAAGTGCCCGATGTTTTCATCTAGTCGGTGGACCATTCCCCAATAAGCCGCCCGAGCTCTTAGCACGTTTTTGTCAGAAACATCTGCGATCCCGCGATCATTCCGCCACCAATTATGGAATGCATGCTCTTGGCCAGCATTGGGAACATCTATCTCTGGCAAGCCGACCACACCGTCATATCGGTTAAATATGTCCGCATCGACTACATATGGCGGGTGCGGAAGCATGTAACCGACGGTCAAACAAAATGGCCGTCCGCTTTCCAGTTCCTCGCGCGCATTTGATTTCAGCCAATCCACAGCCGTCGCGGTAACTTCAGTATCTTTTATTTGATACGGATTTCCGCCTGGCCCCGACATTTCAAGTGACTCAGGTTGGGGATCGTTCGTATTGCGCAAAACGCCCAGCGAGCTTCGCGGAACGCCTGGCCAGTTCGGAACGTGATCGCCAACAAGGCGCTCGCTATACCCATGGTGTTGATCTGGTCCGTTTGCGTGCATGCGCCCGACTAATGCTGGCCTTAGCCCGGCCTTTCCAACCGACATAGGCCAGGTTGGCAAATCGGATCGGAGAAAATCATCATTTGTCCAGCATTGCTGTCGGTACGGCCATCGAGATGTGAGCATCGACATACGGCTGGGAACGCATAGAGGCGAGGGGCAATACGCGTTATCAAAAATCGCGCCTTCCGCGGCCAGCCAATCCAGATTTGGCGTATGTACATGGGGATCACCGTAGCACCCCGCCACTTTTCGTGCGTGTTGGTCAGAAAACACAAAGAGCAGATTTGGCTTTTCCATTTGCGAGCGACTCTACAAGATGTTCATTTTAAAGAGGTTCATATTTTCCGAGGTGCAGCGATTGGCCGAGCCCGACGGAAGATCAATTCCGGTGATTTAGAGAGGTCCCGATTGATCTGTACACGACCGTCAAATCCAAACGACCGCGCCCCTGACTAACTTCGTTCTCATAATGGGGGCGCATCGCATTACCAATTGTCAGGTCGAGGCCGATTTTTGCACCAGCTTCCTGAGCAAGCTTGAGATCCTTTAACGCAAGTTCAACCGGAAATCCGGGCGTCAGATCGTCTGCGAGCACTTTGTTGGGATAAACCACCCCAAGATAGCCTTTGCCAGCGGCAGTTTGCATCATGAATTCGATTGTGTCACTCTCCTCGACGCCATGTGCTTTGGCAAAAGTAAGCGCTTCGGCTGCGGCGACATTCGACGCCATGCCTAGATAGTTTGTTGCCAGCTTCAGCGCGCTGGCGGCGCCCACATCTCCGCAATACCGAATCGACTCTCCCAGAATCGAAAGCACCGGCAACACGGCCTCGTACTCTGCGGACTTTCCACCTGATAAAATCGACAGCTCGCCGGTTGTCGCATGATCCGGGCCTCGCGCAACCGGAGCTTCTACAAAGCGGCGACCGGTTGCAACAACATCCCGCGCAAGCGCTCGGTTCTGGGCCGGACTGACTGTGCTCATGTTAATGAATGTAGCGTCGGCAGGTGCCGCAGCAAGTGCGCCTTGGTCGTCCTGCAACACCGCAAGAACGGTGTTGATCGTTGGCAACATCAGGATGATTATGTCTGCCTTCACAACAGCTTCTGCGGGCGTGGCCGCAACCTTTGCGCCGTTGGCTTCAAGCGCCGAGCAAGCCTCATTTGCAATGTCGTATACCGTCAGGTCCACATTCGCTTTCAACAGGCAGTTTGCCATTGGGAAGCCCATTGCACCAAGTCCGATAAACGCGACATTTTGTACTGAGTTTCCCAAGTGGCCTCCGTATTTTTTTTGAGTCTGCTTCATGATCGCCGATCGCAAAATCTATTGCAAAATGCAGTCTAATGTATTACGACATATGCTATATAATATGTCAACAGGAGGTGAATATGGATTTTTACGCAAAGCTGAAGAGGGCAATCGCTGCCATCGCCGTTTCCCTTTTACCTATGACCGCAGGTGCGGCAGACTTGGTGATAGCGGGTGCGGCGGCTGCCGAAGACGCGCCACTGTTTGCGGCGGTAGAGAAAGGTTTCTTTGCTGATGCCGGTCTTGATATCGAAGTGAGAATGTTCACGAGCGGCGTCGAGATGATTAATGCGCTTAATGCCGGTGAGGTTCATGCGACCGTGATGGGGTCGTTTCCGCTTTTGGCAAGTGTGTCAAAAGGATTGCCGCTTAAGCTCATCGCGCATAACTGGGGCAGCGCGCTTCAGGAATCTCAAAGTGACGTGTTGTCAGTTGTTGGCCTTGCAGCCTCTGGCATCGTCGCCGATGACGCCGCATCCCTTAAGGGCAAGCGGGTTGGGCTCCCGGTAGGCTCCGGCGCCGAACCGTACCTGATCGGACTTCTTAACAATGTCGGACTGTCCAAAGACGATGTTGAAATGGTAAATATCGGCCCTGCCAATCTTGCCACCGCACTTCAGAATGGCGATGTCGATGCGATTTCCGTATGGGAAGCGTGGCCCAGCAACGCACTGACGCAGGTTGAGGGAACAGTGCGCGTTAAGTCCGGTGATTGTGACGGGTGCTATTTCGCGGGTACGATACTGAGCACTGAATCTCTGATTGCTTCCAGGGGAGCCGATCTGCAGAAAATGCTTACAGCCTACGCCGCGTCACAACAGTGGGTCAGACAGAACCGTGAAGAGGCTGCCACAGTCTCGGGTCGCTGGATTTCAGGAACTGAGTACGACACCCTGGTCGAAGCTATTTCGGTTCTTCCGTTTGATATGAGGATTTCCCAGAATACGGTGAATGGGTACAGCAACGTTATTCTTCCGCTTATGGTCGCGACTGGTCGAATTGCCGAAGTGTACGATCCTGCTGTGGCAATCGACTCCTCTCTCATTAACGCGGTACAGGATGCATCGCCTGACCTATTCTCAGATCTCGAGCCTCTCCCATCGGGCGCACGTTATTAAATGCGCCTAGGCTGCGCGCCGGCAACTTGCTGGCGCGCAGGACCTTATTGACTTTCGAAGGCCGAATCCGGCGGATAGTGTTTGTTAGCGAAACTTGGTTCTAAACCTATCTATTCGAGAATTGAAGGTCACAATGCTGCGCGAAGATGCTTACAATATGTTCAAATCGGCCATGTTCGAAGGGTCGCTTGTCCCTGGGCAATTTGTTTCTCTGCGCGAATTGTCTGAAACATTGAACACATCGATCGCCCCAATGCGCGACGCGATCGGAAAACTTGAGCTTGAAGGTCTGATCGAGGCAGTCCCAAAACGCGGCATTAAAATCGTCAATCTAGATCGCGACTTTGTCGTGAATGCATTTCAGGTCCGACGCATCCTCGAGGTGCAAGCTTGTCGCGAAGCCATCCAAATAGGCTTGTGGGAGGGGCTGAAAGACATCCAAGACCAAACTTCAGACATTAAGGCTCGCGCTGAAAAGTCGATAAACACGGAATTGTTGCGCGAGGCCTATGAAGTTGACTGGCTTTTGCACAACGAACTAATTCGGTCATTGAATAACTCCTATTTGACCCGCCTGCATGCTTCCAACAGCGACCGAATTCGTATCACGCGTCTGAACAGACGCTACACAAAGGACCGGGTAATTCCCGCCATGTTGGAACATCTCGAGATCATCGCAGCGCTGATGAACCGGGACGAAGAAGCCGCCGCAAGGGCGATGGATTATCACATTCGCGTTTCACAAAAGCGAAGTTTGGGACCCGAAGAGACGGGATTGGTGTAGAGATGGATCAAACTATGCCAACCTCAGAGTCAAATGCCCGGGACGAACGACCTAAGATTCAGGCTATCGATCTGGAGCTTCGATACACAAACGAAGAAACCGGAGATTCACATGTTGCAGTTCGGGATCTGAACCTCTCAGTGATAGACCAAGAATTCCTCTGCGTCGTCGGCCCTAGCGGATGCGGCAAGTCCACACTGATCTCGGCGATTGGCGGCTTCATGCCCCCGACCCACGGGTCCGCTATCATGAATGGCCAAAAGATCACTACTCCCGGCGCCGACCGAGGTATTGTCTTTCAGGAATACGCACTTTTGCCCTGGAAGAAGGTCATCGACAATGTTGCTCTGGGCCTGAAATATAAGGGCGTTGAAAAGTCAAAACGGTACGAGATCGCGCACGAGTTTCTTGAAATGGCCAAATTGCGCGATGTCGCCGACAAATACCCTCACGAATTATCCGGGGGCATGCGCCAGCGGGTTGCGGTGATCCGCACGATGGCAAATGCACCCGAAGTCATGCTCATGGACGAACCGTTTGCCGCGGTTGACGCGCAAACGCGCATGACCCTGCAGGAAGAACTGCTGCGGGTGTGGGCCCAAAAACGGATTACCGTTCTCTTTGTGACCCACAACGTAGACGAGGCGGTTTTTCTTGGGGATCGCGTGGCAGTTTTTTCCCAGGGACCAGGCAAGATCACCCAAATGATCAATGTGAACATTCCGCGAAATGAACGATACTGGAATATTATCGGCGATAACCCGGAATTCGGTCGCATCAAAGACGAAGTTCTTGCGCTGGTGCGGTCCACTGATGCCTAAGCCTTGGGCAATACTTTTGAAGCCATATGTCGCCGTCACGCTTGGCTTTTTGGCTGCTGCTGTCTCATATCTCGCCATCGGCTATATCGACGGTGCGAAGAAACGGGCAGACCTGAACCCGGCCTGGAAAACCGGCAAGGTCGACCTTCAGGTCTTCCTGGAATTTGAACCGGAAAAGTTTCATATCCTGACATTGCAAAAGGCCGGGCGCTTTGCTGGCTATGACCAGGCAAGCGGGGTGGTAACGCTTTATGACGTTCGCGCGGATGAATTGATTGTGCTGTCCAGAAAACACTGGGTTACAGCGCTGGCAGTTGCGGAGTCCAACTGATGGCCCAAACGAAAATCGCCACTGTACCCACGGTTGTAAGGATAAGACTTTTCAAACGTCGCACGCTCACTTTGCTCAGCGGTCTGGGCGGTATCCTGCTCTTGCTAATCCTTTGGCAGTGTTCAGTCTGGGTGATTAACCTGCCTTCGTATTTTTATCCCGGTCCAATCGATGTCTGGCACGCATTCCTGGACCTGCTGAAAAAAGATATTTTGCCCGTATATATCGCCGAGAGCTTGGGAAGATATGGGCTGGGAGTTGCTGTCGGAACGATAGTCGGCGTCTCGCTGGGATTACTGATTGGCTTATCGAAAACACTTTCGGAAATGCTGCTGCCGATCATCAATTTTTTTTACTCGATCGTCGAAGCCGTGTGGATTCCGATATTTGTCATCTGGTGGGGGTATGGGCTCAAAACAGTCATTATCGCGCTAGTCTATGTTGTGTTGTTTCCCGTCCTCCATAATACGATCGTCGGTGTCAGAATTGTGCCAGGCGTCCTTATCCGTGCCGGCCAGTCTTTGGGTGCGAACAAACTTGCATTGATCCGCGACATCGTGCTTCCCGCCGCCCTTCCAAACATCATCACCGGGTTTAGAGTGGGGGCCGGTTTTGCGTTCCGGGGGCTGATCTTTGCCGAAATGATTGCGGCGCAATCCGGAGTGGGATTCCTCATATTCGAAGGGGCCGCCAATCAGCAGACCGCGCGGACAGTTGTGGGAATGATACTTATCGGGATTTTGTGGCTGACAATCGACCGCGCCTATCTGAAACCGCTCGAAAAATCGACGATTGAGCGCTGGGGGATTGTGAATGTCTAACGATCAGGTCGTTATCAGGGCCCGCCTAACTCCAAAAGCGCGCCGTTGGATTCTCGGGCTGGTACCGTTTGTTGCCCTTGTCGCAGCGTGGTGGCTTGCGCCGAAAATGTTCGAAATCCCTGCCTTCAAACTGCCATCGGTCGAGGCGGTCTTAGGGGCAACATGGGCAAGCACAATCGATGGGTCCCTGATGGCCGCAACGGGTGACAGTTTGCTAAGATTGGCGCTTGGGTTTTTCATCGGCAATATGATTGCAATCCCGTTGGGTATCGCGATCGCCGTGAACCGGAACGTTTCGGATTTTGTTTTTCCGGTCCTCAGTTTTCTGCAGTCGATTGCCGGGATTGCGTGGATACCGCTGGCGATAATATGGTTTGGGATCGGCAACGGAACTGTCGTGTTTGTGGTTGCAAATACCATATTTTTCTCGAGCATTTTCAACACAGTGCTGGGTGTCAGATCCATTCCTCCCGTGCTGTTCCGGGCCCTGCAAAGTCAGGGAGCATCGCGCACAATGATCCTCATGGACCTTGTGATACCCGGAGCTATGACCCAGATTCTTGTTGGCTTGCGCACGTCAATGGCGTTTGGCTGGCGCGCATTAGTGGCCGGGGAAATGCTCGCGGGTACGTCTGGGCTCGGCTACGTCACAATTGATGCGGTTCAGTGGTATCAGACCGAAATCGTCGTACGCGGAATGATCCTGATCGGAATCCTTTGGATCATCATCGACAGGATTGTGTTTCGCACGATTGAGAAAAAGACAGTGGTGCGCTGGGGATTGGTGAATGAGTAAAGCTGCGGCCACGGGCTTGCCTAGTCTGGGCCTCGGAACAGCCTCACTGGCATTGATCGACGAAGCAGAGGCGAGCCGAACTCTGCACTATGCCCTTGAACAGGGTTTCCAATATTTTGATGCGGCACCGCTCTATGGTGGCGGCCAGGCCGAACGCCGATTGGGCAGGTGCCTGAAGGAAACGGGCGCCGACGTCTTTTTGTCGACTAAGGTCGGCCGCTATCGCAAATTCGGCGAAGCTGCACCTGGGGCCACAGGCGTGCCTGACATTTGGGATTACTCGGCCGAGCGTACCATAGAGTCTCTTGAGCGGTCCCTGAACGAGTTGCATCGCGACAGGTTGGATGCGGTCTATCTGCACGACATCGAGGCCGATCCCGACAGGGCACTTGCGGAGGCCCTGCCCGTCCTGCACGACTATCAGCGCAAAGGCACAATCTCTTTGGTGGGTGCGGGGTGCAATACGGTTGAGGTTCTGATGGCCGCATTGGATAACGGCGCATCTGACGTTCTTTTGGTTGCGGGCCGCTGGACATTGCTGGACCGCACGGCCGGCCCCCGCCTTCTTCCGCGGGCGCAGGAGCTTGGAACACATGTGGTCGCGGGCGGCGTTCTCAATTCCGGAATTCTGGCCGGTGTGCCGCGTAAAGAACCCAAATTCGACTACAAACCAGCCAGCCCGGAAATTATTGGCGAAGTTCGCAAGTTGAATAATCTGGCTGAACGCGCGGGCGTCAGTCTTATGTCGGCGGCCCTTCAGTTTCCAGCGCGCGATGCGCGTGTAGGAACAACTCTGTTGGGTTCATCATCCAGCCAGCAATTGGCGTCGATCGTGCAGAATATGAAAACACCGATAGATGCGGAGCATTGGCGGCAGTTTGACACCCTGGGATTTGACCAATGACAGACGCGTTCCGGCGCATCGACGCCCATGTTCACCTTTGGAAACCTGACGAAGGGCAAGACATTCTGATCGTTCAGCAAAAGCCGGAACTGGCCCGGGCGGCCAATGTCACGGATCTGAAACGGACCGCCAGCGACCTGTCCTGCAGCGCTTCAATTGTTGTGCAGTCGTGAGCTACCCCCCGAAATTCGGACACTGACGTAAGCTGCGATTTGTAGTCTGCTGATCTTCAACACGAAGGAGATCAGAAATGTCGAAACGAAAGCAACATCATCCAGAGTTTAAGGCCAAGGTGGCATTGGAGACGCTGAAGGGGGAGGCGACGGTTTCAGAGTTGGCGAGCCGGTTTGGCGTGCATCCTACCATGATCCATCAATGGAAACGTGCGTTGCTTGAAGGCGCGTCGGGCGTGTTCGGGCGCGGCAGCAGGAAAGCGGCTGAAGTTGACGAAGAACAGGTTAAAGACTTGCACGCCAAGATAGGGGAGCTGGCCGTCGCCAACGATTTTTGGGAATTATACGCCTAACTAGACGCCTTGGCATTGCGTCGTGGGATGCGGCGCTTCGGATCGGGCGGTGGGGCTGCCGAGAAGATGGCGCGGGCGGCCTGCTCCGGCGCCGCATCCAGCTTGATTGTACGGGTTTCAGGACGGCCTCGGGGCTTCTTCGGCGCAACGGACTTGGTGGTCATGGCTCCCTCATTTGGGCGGTTTGAAGGCGTCGAGGATCAAGTGCGCGTCTTCATGATCTAACGACAAGGCGTTGTTCAATTCTTTAGTTGTATTAGTTCCGATTTGATCTGACACCGCCCCCAATCTTTTAGATTGAATTGGGGGCGGTGCATCTCTTGAAAGAGACTGCGGTTATCCGTTTTGATGGTGGTGCAAACCAAACCACAAAACGAGGAAACCACGATGTTGAATACTACAGACAAGATCATCAAACACAAAGTCGGCTTGCTGAACCTGGCCGACGAATTGGGTAATGTGTCCAAAGCCTGTCAGGTCATGGGCATGTCGCGGGATACATTCTATCGCTATAAATCAGCCGTCGATGATGGCGGCGTTGAAGCTCTTTTTGAACGCACCCGGCGCAAGCCCAATCTGGCCAACCGGGTGGACGAGGCGACCGAACAGGCGGTCATAAAATCGGCCACGGACTTCCCGGCCTACGGTCAGGCCCGCACCTCCAATGAGCTGCGCAAGCTGGGGGTCTTCGTCTCGCCCTCCGGCGTGCGATCCATCTGGTTGCGGCATGATCTGGCGAACTTCAAAACCCGCCTGAAGGCGCTGGAAGCCAAGGTGGCAGAGGAAGGTGGCGCGGAGCCTTCAGATAGCTCAAGCGTCGCTGCCCATTGCGGTTTATGGAAAGGC
The DNA here is from genome assembly GCA_965247915.1 of Paracoccaceae bacterium. Lineage (GTDB taxonomy): Bacteria > Pseudomonadota > Alphaproteobacteria > Rhodobacterales > Rhodobacteraceae > JAKZRT01. The sequence continues at coordinate 2,949,769 of OZ252048.1, read as the reverse complement.
CTGTTTGCGGCAAATTCTTCCGGGGTTTGATATGTAGTGGTTCAGACTTGATCTGACAGTTACGCGTTTTTCAGGCGGCATTTGTCAGGTCACATTCAGTTCACGAACTTTTCCTTCCAAATCTTCTTGCCCTCGATCATGGTCTCAATTGGGGTGCGACCGCAACACATTTTGCCCTGATGAGTTCGTTCGGTGTTGTAGAAGTCGATCCATTGATCCAGATCGGCCTGCAAGGCTTCGACAGTTTCGTAGAGCTTCTTGCGGAATGTGATCTGATAAAACTCCTGCAGGATTGTTTTGTGGAAGCGTTCGCAAATCCCGTTGGTTTGGGGCGATTTAACCTTGGTCTTGGTGTGGTCAATGTCGTTGATTGCCAGGAAGAGCTGGTAGTCGTGTTTGTCGACCCGGCCGCAGTATTCGGTTCCGCGGTCGGTCAGAATGCGCAGCACCGGAAGGTCGTGTTCCTCATGGAAAGGCAGCACCCGATCGTTGAGCAGATCAGCCGCAGTTATCGGCGTTTTGGTGGTGTAGAGCTTGGCATGTGCCACCTTGCAATAGGTGTCCACATAGGTCTGCTGATAGACCCGCCCGACACCCTTGAGAGTGCCAACATAGAACGTGTCCTGAGAGCCCAGATAGCCAGGGTGCGCGGTCTCAATCTCGCCACAGGCTTCATCGTCCAGCTTCTTCTTCTCAAACCTGAGCTTCGGTGAAGGCGATGAAAGATCAAAAAATTGTGAGCAAATCATATGAAGAATCTCTGTCCTTGAGAGGCGAGGAGATTTTTATCTGGTTTCAGTTCAGTCAGTTTTACGTCAGGTTCCTGACCCGCGCGGCAAACAAGGCCGTCAACACCCACTTGCCGCACTGTTGGGGTTGATCTCAAGGGTTTCGGGCGGGTCATACTCAGACCTATGTGTCACCTATTGCCAAGGTATGCACAGCCAAGGCGCCGATTGGATCGGGTGCTGCCGCCTTTCACGTTGCCTGCCCCCATTTGAGGGCCACTTTTAGGTAGACTCTGTTCCTCTTTTGTTTGCCATTATTCGGCGGCGTGAGCAATGGGCGGTGGCGCAGCCTTCCGGCTCAAGCGTCGCTGCCCATTGCGGTTTATGGAAAGGCCTGTTTGCGGCAAATTCTTCCGGGGTTTGATAGTTCAGCGAAGAGTGGGGCCGGTTTTGATTGTAATCGATCCGCCAGTCCTCGATGATCCTTTCTGCCCCGGCCAGCGAGGTGAACCAGTTCAAGTTCAGGCATTCTTCGCGAAACCGGCCGTTGAAACCTGATGTAGGCGTTCTGGGTCGGCTTGCCCGGGTCGATGAAGTAGAGCTGCACGCCGTGATCATCTGCCCAGCCATCAAGCGCGCGGCCTCGTAGTTCAGGCCCATTGTCAACGGTCAGAACATCCGGGTACCCCCGCTCACGAGCCACCCGTTCCAGCATTTCCACCACGCGGGAGCCGGGGATCGACAGGGCCACATCAATCGCCGGACATTCCCGTGTGCAGTCGTCTTTCAGATTGACGGTGCGGAACTTCCTGCCGTTGGCGAGCGCATCCATGGTGAAGTCCAGGCTCCACCGCTGGTTGGCGGCGATCGGGCACCAGGCGCCTTCGCGCACGCCCTTGGGGATTTTCTTGCGATTGCGGCGGCGCAGGGTCAGGCGCTCCTCTCGGTAAAGTCGCTCCACCACTTTCACGTTCACCTTGAAACCCTCCTGGCCAAGCTTGGCATGCAACATGCGATAGCCATAGCGTCGGTGTTTGCCGGAAAGCGTGACCAGCCGTTCCCGTATCCTCGCATGGCGATCCGGCCTTCCTCTGTATTCATTACTCGATCTGGAAAACCCAATCAGCCCACAGGCCCGCCGAGTTGAAAACTGATAGTCACGGCAAAGAACCATGACTGCTTCCCGGCGGCTTGCAGGCTTCAGAAGTTTTTTGCCAGAAGCCCTTTCAGGCCAGCATTATCAAGCATGGTTTCGGCCAGCAGCTTCTTCAGCTTGCCGTTCTCCGATTCCAGGTCTTTCAGCCGCCTGACATCGGAAATCTGAAGGCCGCCATACCTGGCTTTCCATTTGTAAAAGGTGGCATCCGACATACCGTGCTTACGGCACAACTCGGACACTTTCGCACCCGCCGCATACTCCTGAATGATCCGAACAATCTGCTCTTCGCTAAACCGTGACTTGCGCATTCTCTGTTCTCCTCGTTCTCGTGAACATTAAGCGAACAGATCCTCCTTTCAAATGGACCAGTTTTCGGGGAGCAGGTCACACGCAAACAGCTTACGCGCCTGGGCTTTCAGACCGCTCTTCTCCGTGCCATGCAACGTTGACCGAAACACTACGAATCCTTGACCCGAACGCTATGGGACAGATATTCGCCCAGTTCACCACCGATCAACAGGATTGCGAGGGTCATGACATGATCCTTCGCCAGCTTTCAATTGATCTACGTGGCAGTAAGGACGCAGATGGCAATGCCGAGCATGTCCTGTCGGCGTTCTGCGCGGCGCTTGAGCAATCTGTGGGCCATAGCTCCTCACGAGGCAAAGGCAGGGAAATCCCGGATGCTATGAATTTACTGGAAAAGATCGACCTTGAGGGCTTGATTGTCACTGGAGATGCCATGTTTTGCCAAAAAACAATCACGTCCCTGATCGTGGAGAAAGGCGGCGACTATGTCTTGCCTGTCAAGAAAAACCAAAAAGACCTGAACGAAGAAATCAAATCGGCCTTCAACGAGCCGGTTTTTTCCCCTCGCACAATGGCACGAACAGCCGCAACCCGGTCACGGGCGAATTGATCAGCGCCATATCGAACTTCTACCCGCTAACGCACTCAGTGAATACATGCGAAGTGCCTGGCCCACAATACGGTGCATCGCCCGGATCACGCGCAATCGTCAGCATGTCAGGGCGGGCAACATCATGAAAAGTGAAACGGAGACCACCTACCTTATATCCAGCCTGGAAACGGCCACTCCGGAAGCCATTTTGCGCCTGAACCGTAATCATTGGCAAATAGAGACCATGCATCGCAACAAGGACGTCACATTGGGTGAAGACCGTTACACGAACCGCTCTGACCATGCGCCCGGAAATATCTTCGCACTCACCAGCGCAGCCATCACCCTGCTAAAACGCATATCAAAATCACCCACCAGAGCCATTGAACTGGTTCAGGATAATCGCGGGAAGGCCGCCGCCTTCATCGCAGGAAACACAAAAATGCATTTTCTCTGAATCGCCCTGAGCTTCGGTAAGAATGCCACCTTCCTCTGCCACCTTGGCTTCCAGCGCCTTCAGGCGGGTTTTGAAGTTCGCCAGATCATGCCGCAACCAGATGGATCGCACGCCGGAGGGCGAGACGAAGACCCCCAGCTTGCGCAGCTCATTGGAGGTGCGGGCCTGACCGTAGGCCGGGAAGTCCGTGGCCGATTTTATGACCGCCTGTTCGGTCGCCTCGTCCACCCGGTTGGCCAGATTGGGCTTGCGCCGGGTGCGTTCAAAAAGAGCTTCAACGCCGCCATCATCGACGGCTGATTTATAGCGATAGAATGTATCCCGCGACATGCCCATGACCTGACAGGCTTTGGACACATTACCCAATTCGTCGGCCAGGTTCAGCAAGCCGACTTTGTGTTTGATGATCTTGTCTGTAGTATTCAACATCGTGGTTTCCTCGTTTTGTGGTTTGGTTTGCACCACCATCAAAACGGATAACCGCAGTCTCTTTCAAGAGATGCACCGCCCCCAATTCAATCTAAAAGATTGGGGGCGGTGTCAGATCAAATCGGAACTAATACACTTCAGGGCCGGCACGAGATCGCCGTTTTCGTCTTTCCAGGGCTCGTGCCAGCGGGCTCTGACGGGGACAAAGAAAGTCTCGCCGTAGGATGTCTTGTCTTCGAGCAACTCGGCGACAAGATCCGGCTGGTCTTTGAGGTGTGCGAAGGTCTTCTTGCGGAGCTGCCCCCGTTTGCGGTCGAACTCGTCGGAAAGCCGCTTCAGGAACAGCATGCCGAAGATGAACTCCTTGAATTCCGAGGCGTCCATCTTGCCGCGCAGGATGTCGGCGGCCTTCAGAAGGAAGGACTCGAGCTGGGTTAGGGTGATTTTCTCTTGTTTCATCCGTGCCTATCCGGTTGTCACCCACACCCACTATATGTAAGGCGCGGCGTCGAGTGGCCCGGGAGGGGGACAAAGGGCGTTGTTGCATGGATCAGACAATAGTCGCAAGCCGCCCTTACCCGTGATACAGGCTATGAGATTTGTTTGAACACGGGTCGGCCGAGTTCGGTCATTTTGTTGAGAATGGCGACGCCGATTTTGGCCTCCGTTTGCTGATTTTCGAAACAGCGGGCTTTCAGTTTTGGCCCGATAATAGCCTTCCAGCGCCCCATCTGTGTCTCAATTCTACTGCGCTGATTGTAGCCACCGCCAGATTGCCAGGCCATGCGGCCATGAGTTTGAATTTTAACAATATGTCGGTCTCGAAGTGAGGGAAAACACTTGGATTGCGGGCTTGGAATGGCGTTCTTCGGTGGAGGAATAATGATTTCAACCGCCTCGCCAAAACGCGCCGTGAGCAGATTTCTGGTCGGGGTGCCGTCATAGGCCCCATCCGCCAGAAATCGCGAAACCGGCCCGTCGAACTGATCCAGAAGCCCGGGCAAGGCCGTGCTATCGCCGACGTGGTCCAGCGTCAGATCCGAGCAGATGATCTCGCCAGTCACAAGGTTCAGACCAAGGTGAAGTTTACGCCACCGTTTGCGTTTGGCCTTTACATTATACTTGCTTTGCAGCCACTCACCCTCATCGAAAACCTTCAAACCCGTACTGTCGATGGCCAAGTGGACCGGATCTGTTATTTTGATTTTGGGCCTTGCCGGAAGGCTCAGACCACGCCCTCGGCGCGACAGGGTCGAGAAATCAGGAACTGAAATTTCCAGCAGCATCAGCTTTGATATGCTGCGTATCAGCCCTTGGGTCTGGCGCAGCGGCAACCTGTAAACCATGCCCAGCGTCAGGCACATCGTGATCGCCAGATCCGAGTATCGCGGCTGGCCGCCGCGTGACCTGCGCCGTGGTGCAGCCCAGTGCTTTCGCGCATCCCCTGTGATCCAGACCGTCAAATCACCACGATTTCGCAGGCTTTCATTATACCCGCACCAGTTCGTCACCCGATATTTCTTCTTCGCAAACTTGTGCCGGCGGGAGGTGTTGAATTTATGCGGCATTAAGCATATCCGTGGTCGTGGCAAAAGCCTGTGTTAACACTTGACACCCGATCCGTGCAACAACGCCGTTGCTCCACGCTTTACAATCGGGGGGCTAGAGTGCCCGTATTCTTAGGAGATATGGCTACTTAAGCATGAGAAAGCCTTTATGAAACGGTGATTTCTTCCAAATAAAATTTCAATTCCACCGGCGTTCTCATGCGCTGCCTCAAAGCCTTCGCTGAACGCATAAGCGCAAAAGACCCCGACCGACAAACCGCAGAGATCCAAATCCGCATAGCACTCATGAACCGTTTCTCAGCCCTCGGCACCGCCGAGATCGTTCGCGTGGTCTAAAGAAGGGGCGAGCCGCGTCTCAGGCCACAGATCTGCAACAATGCCGGTTTGCACTATGCCCATGTTCGATCAATCTCCTCTAAAACCTCAGACGTATTTTTTACTAGGGCGTAGTTCTTATGCATGTGGGCGATCGAAAAATCGTGAGCCGCTTTAGATGGGCTCGCACAGCAATCCTCAACCAAATACACTTTGAAATTTCGATCACTTGCGTCACGGACAGCGGTCTCGACACAGTTTCCCGTGATAACCCCTCCGATGATCAGGTTCTCTATACCCACATTGTTTAATATTGTTTCGATATTTGTTGAGTTGAATACACCTGAAGTTGTTTTCAAGACGACGATTTCACCTTCAATTGGACGGAGAGGCTCAGCAATTTCCATCTCTTTTTTCAAGCTATCAAACATTTTCCAGCCCTTGTACCGCCATCCGGCATCCCGTCCATCGAGCGTTTGCGCTCCGACCTTGACGTGGACGATGTCAATCTTCTTTTCGCGGCATCGCTTGAGGAGCGCAGCGAGGTTTGGGATAACCTGGCTCTCGACGCGCTGAAAGTAGGGCTCCAACTCTTCCTCGATTCCAAGTTCCTTGGCTCGCGCGCCGAAACCGTAACGCCGATCAACCGATCGAAGGTAAACGTCTATTATCATTAGCGCAGTCTTGCCACGTTCCAAGTTGAAATCCGGTAGGCTACCTGGAATGCCAAGCTCCCGAAGCTTAAGATGATCCACGATATAATCCTCATGTTAGGAAGGGCTTCGCCCTCCAAATACTAATCCGTAAATATTGCAATTATATCATCATCCCTTTTGGCAGTGGAATATGGAGCACTTGACTAAATAAAATATAGAAACTGAGTATAACCATGAAGGATATAGCGACGCGCAAAACAATAGTATGAAACGGGGCCTTTTCATGCGTAGCTACGAGTGTGATCGCTACTACCGCAATCGCGCTTATGGTCAAAAACCCGATCCAAGGGATCAACAACGTCCAGATTACCATTATGGCGATGAACATCGCTCGGCGATAATTGCTACCACCCCAATTTTCTTCGGAAAATTCACCTTGTATCTTGGCAGGACCACGACCACAAATTTGCATGACGAGCAAACTAATAGAGAGGATTAACATCACGCCGCCAACGAAGGTGGGGAATATCGCTGCCACTGTCGACAGAGTCTGCGCACGAATGAGCACCCCAACGCTCAACCCTCCAAAGATCAGGGTCGGCACAAATCTTAAGTTTGAGGTCATCAAGCCGCTATCCTCCATGATCTATTTCGATGCATTTTTCCGGAACAAGAGGGGATAAAGAGAGGTTAGCAGGATCAGTAAGATGATTATGATCGAGATTGGCCTACCAAAAAAGCTGCCGAGAAGATTGTTCGTGGCGTTGCCGATAATGTAACCCTGAACAAAACCTCGCTCGGCGATCGGGCCAAGAATTAGACCGAGGACAATTGGTGATGGCCCGAATCCGAACCGCGACAAAGCCCAGCTAATAACGCCAAGAACGATCATGATGAAGACATTGTCAATATTATTCTGGATGGCGAAGCTTCCGATAACCGTCATAAATGCTATAACCGGCATCAGAATGCTCTTTGGGGTGTCCGTAATAATTCGAAATGCCCATCGCCCTAATATTAGGCCTACTGGCAGCATAAGTATCGTTGCAATCAAGAGGCCAAAAATGAAGGTATAAGCAATGTCAGAATGTTTAGTGAATAGCTCCGGCCCGGTGCGCACCCCTTGCACCATGATTGCTGCAAGGATGACTGCATCGGGTGGCGTCCCGGGAATGCCCAGTACCAAAGTTGGGATAAACCCGCCGCCGACTGTAGCACTATTGGCCGACTCGGTTGCTTGGACACCTTCGGCCTCCCCTTTTCCAAAATGCTCTTTTCTTGGGGAAGATCGGCGCGCCTCTGAGTAGGCTACCAAGCTGGCGATTGAACCGCCAGCGCCCGGTAGCGCACCTACGAATGTTCCAATTAGAGAGCTTCGAACAAGGTTTGCAATACCTTTCCAGGTTGTTGAGAGAACGCGCGAAAATTGAATTCCAGTTCCCTTAGTCACGGCGGGAAGGTGGCGGTTCGGCGTGGCTACCAAATCAATCAAAACGGGAATACAATAGAGGCCGATCAGCCCGGAAATCATTTCGATTCCGCCGAGTAATTGTTGCGTACCTCCTGTGAATCGAATATCCCCACCCACCAGCGACACGCCAATCATAGACAGGAATATTCCGAACGAGGCCCCAAGAAGGCCTTTAACGAGGTTTCCCTCTGAAAGGGCGGCGATCAGCGTCAGGCCAAGTATGGCTAGCCAGAAATATTCGACCGGTCCGAATGATAGGGCCAAGGTGGCGAGGGGCGGCGAAATTATCAACAACAGCAGCCCGCCAATGATTCCACCGATAACGGAGGAAACACACGCAAGACTGATGGCGAAGTTCCCCTCACCTTCCTTTGCCATAGGATAGCCATCAAAAGTCGTCGCGATGGCCGATGGCGTACCGGGAGTATTTAACAGGATGGCGGAATAAGCGCCGCCGTACAATGCGCCAGTGTATATCGCCCCAAGCGCAATCATGGCCGATGCCGGTGACATCGTGAAGGTGAATGGGACCAGGACGGCAAGAGCCATCGTTGCGGTCAGGCCAGGAAGCCCGCCAATAATTGCCCCCATCGTCACGCCGATCAAGGCGTAGACGAGGTTGATGGGCGCTAAGGCCGCAATGAAATAGTTATAGAGTTCCAATTGGGGTATGACCTTTTATGGGCTTATGGGCCTGCTCGATCGAGCCAGGGCCACACAAGATCGTCGAAAATCCGCTATGCTGAAATTGACCGGCTTCTGATCCATAGGAAATAGCCTTGGTGGAATTCTTACCCAGCAAATGGACCATCAACGATTCCGCCCCGCCGTTTTCTTCAGCATGAAGTGGCGCAACATCGGAATATACTTTAGAAATAATACTACACTCTTCAGAAACTTTGTGCATTTCCCTTAGAAGCTCTTTGCACTTTTCCTCAAAATTACCGATGTAGTGATAAGGATCTTCACCTGGCAGGCAGCGAACACCCCAGTTGAATACACATTTGCGGGCAAGAATATTCTGCGCCGTGCCACCACTTATCGTACCACAGTCCAGGGTGGTGTATCCGGGTGAAAAGGGCGATTCCGGGTCTCTGTTCGCGCGGTTTTCAATCATCATGCTGTTAATGAACAGAATAAGCTCGGAGGCGATCAACACGGCACTTACACCTAACTCCACTTCACTGGAGTGGGCTTCAAATCCGATAACCGTGGTCTCTATACAAGTCCCGCCCTTACGGGCATTGGAAACTTCCATTCCCGTCGGCTCGCCAACGATAACAGCCTTCGGCATTGGTAAAATCTTGGCCATTTCCTCAATCATGAAGGGCGCACCAATACACCCCAGTTCCTCATCATACGAAAGAGCAAACAGGATCGGCTTCTTCAAATTCGCCTTGATCATTTCGGGCACCAGCGCAAGAGCAACGGAATAAAATCTCTTCATATCCGCGGTGACGCGACCAAATAGCTTTCCGTCCTTCTCGGTGACCGTGAACGGATCTGTATTACTCAATAGCGCCCATATTCTGAAGCAATTCTGTGAACTCTTCTTTAAGCTCTTCCATAAAGGCATCCATGTTGTCATAATCAATATGGGTCACGACATAGCCTCCAGCTTCCATCTGTGTGATGAATGCAGGATCATTGGCAATCTGGTCAATCAGATTGGACCAGGCTTGTCGGAGATCCTCCGATGTGGATTGAGGGACTGCCACTCCACGATGCGTTCCCCCGACCATGTCGTAACCCAGCTCCGTAAAGGTAGGGGAATCCGGGAAGAGAGACAAGCGCTCCTCCATTGCCCCTGCAAGGATACGCACCTGGCTTCCCAACCTAGCAGCGCTCGCCGTATCGAGCCAGGCAGCGGTTACGTGGCCTCCAAGTATCGCGGCCTGAGCCGGTGTGGCCCCCGCCATGGGTACATACGTCGTCGTGATATCAGCCAGATCGTCAAATTTTCGCTGAGCCAAGTGATTAGCGCTGTTTGTTCCTGAACCGCTGAACGTAACGGCGCCTGGATTGTCTCGCGCCTCTTCTACAAGTTCATCAAGGCTCTCAAAAGGACTGTCGGCAGCTACCATGAGGGCATGGGGCGTATAGTGGAATATATATATATTGGTGATATCGTCGGTCTCATAACCGACGTCCCCAAGTAGAGGCTGAGTTACGAAGTGGGGCAGGTTAGTGCCCATGATCGTATAGCCGTTACCTTCAATCGCATTGAGATCCGACCAAGCGACGGCCCCGCCAGCGCCCGGACGATAAGACATTATGAATTGTTGCCCGGTCAAATCAGTGAAATAGGATTCCTTCATCCGCGCGGTTTGGTCGGACCCGCCACCTGGATTAAATGGGATGACGTAAGTCACCGAACTTTCCGGAAAATCTGCTGCGGCAGGGCTTGCCAGACCAAATGCCGCGATCGATGCGAAAGCTACGGTTACCAGAAGACGAGGTTTCCGAGTCATTATTAATCTCCCGTTGTTATCAAGAAGGCTATGTTGCGAAGCTAGTGGTGGCTATATTTTCTGTCAAGTGGCGGTGCAAAAGGCGCTCGGCCATGATTGCGCTTTGAGCTACTCCCCATTTGTTGGACAACATCTGGCGTGATTTAAGCTACTTTTCGCTCCTGCTGATCCGTTGCCCGACAGGTGATGTTTGCATCACCGTTAGGGGGTCTGTTTGTTTCACTTCTTTGCCAGTAGACCACGGCGGGTTGCCTTCCACCAAGCGCAGAGTGCGGGCGCTTGTGATTGTAGAACTCCATCCATTTTCTGACGCCCGCTTTGGCCTGTGATCCGGTCTCCCAGGCGTGCAAATAGACGCATTCGTATTTCAGGGATCGCCAAAGCCGTTCGACGAAGATGTTATCGAGGAAACGACCTTTTCCATCCATCGAGATGCGCACGCCTGATCGGCGTAACCGATCCGTCCAAGCAAAGGATGTAAACTGGCTGCCCTGATCCGTATTCATGATCCCGGGCGCACCGAACTTGTGGATAGCCTCGTTCAGTGGGCGTTGTTGCACGGATCGGGTGTCAAGTGTTAACACAGGCTTTTGCCACGACCACGGATATGCTTAATGCCGCATAAATTCAACACCTCCCGCCGGCACAAGTTTGCGAAGAAGAAATATCGGGTGACGAACTGGTGCGGGTATAATGAAAGCCTGCGAAATCGTGGTGATTTGACGGTCTGGATCACAGGGGATGCGCGAAAGCACTGGGCTGCACCACGGCGCAGGTCACGCGGCGGCCAGCCGCGATACTCGGATCTGGCGATCACGATGTGCCTGACGCTGGGCATGGTTTACAGGTTGCCGCTGCGCCAGACCCAAGGGCTGATACGCAGCATATCAAAGCTGATGCTGCTGGAAATTTCAGTTCCTGATTTCTCGACCCTGTCGCGCCGAGGGCGTGGTCTGAGCCTTCCGGCAAGGCCCAAAATCAAAATAACAGATCCGGTCCACTTGGCCATCGACAGTACGGGTTTGAAGGTTTTCGATGAGGGTGAGTGGCTGCAAAGCAAGTATAATGTAAAGGCCAAACGCAAACGGTGGCGTAAACTTCACCTTGGTCTGAACCTTGTGACTGGCGATATCGTTTGTTCGGATTTAACGCTGGATGACGTTGGCGATCCAACAGTGCTGCCTGATCTATTAAATCAGATTGGCACTCCGGTCTCCCGGTTTATAGCGGACGGTGCCTACGACGGCGCACCGACCAGTGACTTGCTTAAGGCACGATTTGGCGAGGCGGTTGAAATCATTATTCCTCCACCGAAGAACGCCATTCCAAGCCCGCAATCCAAGTGTTTTCCCTCACTTCGAGACCGACATATTGTTAAAATTCAAACTCATGGCCGCATGGCCTGGCAATCTGGCAGTGGCTACAATCAGCGCAGTAGAATTGAGACACAGATGGGGCGCTGGAAGGCTATTATCGGGCCAAAACTGAAAGCCCGCTGTTTCGAAAATCAGCAAACGGAGGCCAAAATCGGCGTCGCCATTCTCAACAAAATGACCGAACTCGGCCGACCCGTGTTCAAACAAATCTCATAGCCTGTATCACGGGTAAGGGCGGCTTGCGACTATTGTCTGATCCATGCAACAACGCCACAGAAGATGGCCTTCTACTTGGGGAATGTCGGATTGACCAGAATTAAAGCAGCCATCGCGCTTTGGATATTCGCACTAAAGCGATCAAACTCGGCCGGAAGCGTGAGAATGATCCTATCAACCTGAAGGTCTTCAAGGTCCCAGGTTACATCGAGCTGCTGGCGAACCTTGGCCAACCGGCGCGGTGTGCCGCCGGTTTTTCCTCCAGCGCCGCGCTTAAGCCCGCCTTTTGCGTTATCAAAGTAGAGTGTGCGCGCCACCTGCTGGAAAGCGTTATTGAACATATCCTGCTGGCTGGTCAGCTGCTCACGGATTTCCGGCAGGACCGATGGTGCGCCACACAGCAGGTGATCAGCATTGTCGCCAAGAGTGTGGGCCAGCAGAACCGGCATCCGAACTAGGTGCCTCTGTCCTTTTTGCCAATCGTTGGGATCACTTGGATACCAGCGATGGATTTCTCCAACCTTCCAGTTACCGGCCTTGTCGTGTTTGAAAAGCTGATCCCTAAGAACAAACGTCAGCCACGCCCAAAGCCCGGTGCGAGGCAAAAGCTCGTAGAGATCGGCACTGCCGAGTCCGTCCAGGACCGCCAGCGCCATGTCCTTGGCTGTATCGAACTCGGCAATCTTGATCCCACCGGTCCCGTCGATACGGGAAACAAGATCACCATCCTTCAGATCAATGGCAGCGGCATCCAGTTGGCCGGTAAACACACGACTATATGCATCGAGGCCAGTTTTAGTGAATTCATAGAGAGCACCGAAGGATGTCATGCGCTCACCTCCGGCTGCAAACTTACTACCAACATATCCAACGTGCCGTGCCGCTGACAGAAGCCGTCAAGAAGATCGCTGATCCAGTCCTGCTTTTGCTGGCGACCATCTGTCCACGGCGGAGCTTTTCCCGGCATGAGCGTGTCTGCCCAGCGAAGCCAGTCCTTCGTCCAGCTTTGGTCGAGCGGGGAAGTCCCGACAAGGATGTCATCGAACACTTCCCGGATGATCGCAGGCAATACACAGCTGATGAAAATCGGGTCATTGCGCACCCAGGTCCGTGAGTCCGGAATCTTCTTGTCGATGTACACAATGGGATAGTCGTCATCGCGAACTTCGAGCTTCCAACTGCGCGGTGCGATCTCATGCGGCTGGAACATGAGAATACCTTCGTTGGCCGTGCTTCCTTCATCACTGTCGTTGGCGCGCATCGTCCAGGTATCGGTGCTGCCCAAGAGCAAACCTTTCTGGTCGCCCTCGGTCGCCACCACACGAAGTTGGCAAGATGGTGCAGAGAAAGCCTGGTTCGTCATCTCGGCCGTCGTCCGCATTGCGCCGAGCGCTCCAAATTCGAGCGTCTCGGAAAACTTGTTCTCGAACAGTCTCAGCTTTATTCGGGCCGTATCCGGGAGTTTTTTGAACACCTGTGGATTTGCAATCGTCATAGAGACGAGCTTCTTCGAGCCGATCTCTACAACCTTCGCCTCAACAGATGAGCGGGGTAGCTGCTTTCGCCCGGTCAGTCTAATTCGTTTTCGCATGTTTCCAAGGCCTTATGGATGTATCAAGTTCGCGGTTCGTATCAAATCCGGTGATCGCGATCTCGGTCTGGGGTCCGCAATTCACGGCCCGGACCTTGTTCTTGTCAGTGGTGAAATCACAGTCCGAGTGTTCAATATTCAGAGCATCCAATTTAAAATCGAATGGACTCCATGACGGCCTGCGCGTGCCATCTGCATAAGCCAAACCGATTGTGACGTTTACCGGCCAATCAGTGAATGCAGGGTGGGCCTTTATCCGCAAGCCATCGCTCAAGGCCTCTACCTTGAATACCGGCGGTTTGGGCGGTGGCGGCGGGGGGGGAGGTGGGGGTGGATCAATATCGTCGTCCGGATTTTTCTTGCCGGGTTTGTCGGTCGGCTTGGAAAAGAAGCTGTCGAAGACGTGAGCGTCAGGCGCGGTAATATCCGGTGTGAGTAGAATCCTCAGCTCTGTCGGAAGGGCTTTGATAAATCGCTTCGCACGCGGCCCGCCTCTGAAACCTTTGTCTTCCAGCTTCAGGCGAATGTCTTTCGATTCCAGCAGGTCCAGGTGGGCTTTGCCTTCACAGAAGTTCAGGTATGTCGCTAGAAGCCCATCATCGACCAGCAGCAGCATGTCCAGCTCACCCGGGTTCTTGGAACGCACATCGGGCAAACTCATCCCTTCCCTGAACAACCGGTCAATCGGTTTGTGACCAGGCGGGGTAGCGGAGAGGACGGCCCGAAGGCTTACATTTTCTTCTTTTCCTTTCCGCTCCAGCGGAAATTCAATCTCAAGAACGAGGTTCTTCTCGGATGCCAGCATTTTCCTCATAGCTTCGGTTGGCGCTGTCTTCCGCAACGCTTCCAGATCGCCCTTGTGCGATCTGGCCAGAACGATCTTGTGAGGGTCTGTTCCGCTCAGGGCACTCTGGATAAGGCTCAGATAGCGCCCCACATCGTTTCGGATAGCCTCGTCATTGAACTGCCCAGAAACATCGGGCGCGATTTCCTCGATGGAGGAAGCATCCAGTAATCTGCCATCTACATTCAGCTGCAACGTGCCGCTCATGATCGCCGGGGCAAAATTCTCAATGGCAGCGGCCAGTATGCCATCGGGAATGAGTTCTTTATGCGGGTAAGGTATGGCCAGACCCAGACCGCTTGTGAACTCACCATCATAGCCGGTGAACCCAAACGCGCTGCGTGTTCGCGTGTGAAATTCCGGCGAGTTATGGAGATTGTAGATATTTCCACTGATTTTGTCAGCCAGATATGCGTGGGTTGACAGAAGGTATTCTCCGTCTTCCTTCGCTCTCAGGACAGACATGCCACAGATTGCACTTGTTCCGTCCGTGCTGCGGCGCGTGTAGCCAATGACAGACTGAAGCCTGGAGGCGATGAGAAAAGTGACACGACCAATACCCCGCCCTCCGCGACCTGAGCCATCCTTGTTGGAAATCCCGAAGTTGAGCCAATAGTTCCAGAAATCACTCGTGCGGCTGGCAAGGCTTCCGCTGAGGCCTTTCGAGTTGAAGTCTTCCACAACAAGCCACCTGACATGGCCATTTGCCCACTCTTCCGGAACCTCCAGCCCTGCCTTCTTGCGATGGGTCATGACCGGCTCAAGAAAAGCCCGTCTCGGCCCTATCCCCTGTGAATGAAAAGCAAAGTTCATTATGACCGGCCTGGAAGCATCCAGCCGCGCATCAAGACTATTCTGTATGGCTTCCCGGACAAAGGTCTCGGAATACGGATAGTCCGTTCGGTCGAACATCTCCGAATCCAGCCCCTGATTGATTGGCGTGGCCCCAACGTGAGGCCAAATCCAGTTCCAAGTCTGTGTGCTTGCAATATTCATTACAGACGAAAGTCCTCTTCGTTGGCGTTACGGGCACCGCCGAAACGGCCTTTGGCCCCTTCAAGCTCTCTACGAAGCACTCTGAAAATCTTTCGAATGTCGTCATCCTCAAAGTCGTAGGCGCTCTTGTTGGAGAGATTACCGATCAAACGCAGGTCTTTGATCGCGCGATTTACACGCGATTCTGCTAACTTTCTAAACTTTGCTCGTTTATCTCGCATCACATTCCACCAAATATTTCACCATAGATGGTAACATGTGCGGAATGTGTCAAGTGTAGGCTTTATATTATGCCCTGCGAACCGTCCGCTCACTGACCTTGAACAGCCGGGCGATCTCCGGGATTGCGCGGCCTTCGCTGTCTCTCATGCGCCGCACTTCTTCCTTCTGGGCTGCTGACAGGGCAGGGGGCCTGCCACCGATCCGCCCGCGTTTTCGAGCAGACGCCAGCCCTTCCCTGGTCCGTTCGGAAATCCGTTCCCGCTCAAACTGGGCAATAGAGGCGAACACATGAAACACGAGACGGCCGGCCGGCGTCGTCGTGTCTATATCTTCTGCCAGGGACCGGAAGCCTGCACCGCGCTCGCCGATGGTCTCCACGATCTCCAGAAGGTCTTTCAGGGACCGGGCGAGGCGGTCATACTTGGTAACGGTCACAACGTCGCCTGCGCGTAACTGATCCAGCATCCGGTCCAACTCGGGCCTCCCACGCTTCGCTCCGCTGATTTTTTCGGCAAATATCTTGCCAGCTCCGGCAGATGTCAGAGCGTCGGCCTGTGCATCAAGGCTCTGGTCGGCGGTCGAGACGCGGGCATATCCGATAATCATGCCGCACTGTGACAAAAACCTGCCAAAACTGCAAAGGTTTTGCCGGGGGTTTTTGTCTTGCTTAAGTGATTGATCCCGCGTGAGCGGCCAGAACGTGACAGAAACGGCCGTTTATGAACGGACGGTCTTGGCGCAGCAAGCGTAACCGAATTTCGATCTTCAATTTCAAAACCAGTCGAAATTGCCGTGCGTTTACCAGTCCATAGCCCTGGCGAAAACGGAAAGGTAAACGCGCGGCAATAAAATTTCTTCACTTCACAGAATTGCGGCTTGGGCTCGCGGCATCAAGTGATCGGTGCCGGGTTATAGAGCGCCAGAGTATTGTGAATTCCGAGACGTTCCGCCATGGTTTTTTTGCCTGAGGCAACGTCGAGAATTTCGTCAAATATCCTTATCCCGGTCTGCTCGACAGATTCTTCACCCTCTGCGATGGTGCCTGCATCAACGTCGATCAGATCCGGCCACCGACATTTGAGAGTTGAGCGAGACGAGATCTTGATCGTCGGGAGGGCTTCAAGACTGTAAGGTGTGCCACGGCCGGTGGTAAAGCAATGCACAGTGGCGCCCGCGGCAAGTTGCAATGTGCCGCAGACAAAGTCGCTGGCCGGCGTCGCGGCGTAATTCAGACCCGGATCGCGCGCTTTATCGCCAGGCGGCACGACGCCCGAGATCGGAGCTGTGCCGGATTTCGCAATTGACCCCATCGCTTTTTCCACGATAGTCGAAAGTCCGCCGGCTTTGTTGCCCGGTGTCGTGTTTGCAGATCGGTCCACGCCTCCGCGCGCGAGATAATCATCGTACCAGGTTAGTTCACGGATCAGCGCCGCTCCGATATCCGGTGATGCTGCCCTCGACAAAAGATGGGCGATACCGTCCCGCACTTCGGTATTCTCCGAAAACATCACAGTAGCACCCGCCCCAACCAAAAGATCGCTGGCATACCCAAGCGCGGGATTGGCAGTGACGCCGGAAAATGCGTCGCTGCCGCCACATTGCATCCCTACGGTCAAGGCCGAAGCCGGGCATGTTTCGCGCTGGCGCCGGTTCAGCCGATCAAGTTGTGCCTTGGCCCGCGTCATTATCGCGCGGATCATGGCTTCAAATCCGGGTTCTTCCTGAAGCACGACCAAGTCGAAAATAGGCAGGTCGGAAAACAGCCGGTCAGGCTGAAGTTTTTCACAGCCAAGCGATACGGTCAGTACCTCGCCACCAAAATTTGGGTTGGCGCTGATATTTCGTAAAGTACGGATTGGAATCTCTGCACCCGGCGCATCGATGGCAACGCCACATCCGTATATATGATCTAGCGCAACCACACCGTCCACATTGGGATAATGTGGGAGTAACTCGTCACGGATGCGCCGTGCCGCATGATCGACCACGCCGGACACGCAATGCACCGTTGTCGTAATCGCCAGTAAGTTACGTGTGCCAACAGTGCCATCGGGATTTCGGTAACCCTGGAACTTGACCGCTTCACACGCGGACAGCAGAGGTTCCAATGCAGTTCCGACTTGCAATGCGTCTGGGGCGGGTGCCTCGGGCAGGTGCATATTACTTTCGTTTACTAGATCGCCCAGCCGGATCGTTACGGCTGCGAGGCCGATCACGGTATTGTAACGACGGATTTCCCCCCCCCTGGAAATATTGGACAGCGCGACCTTGTGCCCTTGTGGGATGTGCGACCGAAGCACCAAACCATTTGGCAGAGCGGCCGCTTCCGGTAGCCCGCCCTCATTGACAACGATGGCCACATTATCGGCCTCATGCACACGGATATATCTTGGCGCGGACACTTCAGAACTTCGGCCTGGCGAAGCACCAATCGGGTCGGTGTTTTTTCATCTCGGCTTTGTCGTCCCGTTCGGTGATTCCGCAACTGAGATAGTTCTGATGAAGTCGCGCCAGCTCTGCACGGTCGAGCGTAACACCGTGGCCCGGCCCATCGGGCAGGCGAAGGGCACCATTTTCAAAGCGGAGCTTGCCACCCTCGATCACTTCGTCGGTTTGCCATGGATAATGGGTGTCGCAATCATAAGTCAGGTTCGGCGTGGCAGCAGCGAGATGCGCCATTGCGGACAAGCTGATTCCAAGGTGCGAGTTCGAGTGCATCGACAAGCCCAAGCCCCAGATCTCGCAAATCCTTGCAAGATCGCGGCTGGCCTTCAGCCCACCCCAATAATGGTGATCACTAAGAATAACACGGAAGGCGTCTTTCGCGATGCCATGGGGCACATGCGCGTCGCGAACGACATACATGTTGGTAGCCAGCGGGATGTCCGTTTGCGCCTGAACTTCGGCGTTTCCCTCGATCCCGACCGTGGGATCTTCAAGATACTCGATCAGCCCGTCCAATTGCGGCAAAAGGCGCAGTGTCGTCCCAACCGTCCAGCCGCCATTTGGGTCGATCCTAAGGGGCGCATCTGGAAAAGCGGTGCGAAGCGCGCGCAGACCTTCGATTTCTTCCTCAGGTTCGAACACACCGGCTTTGAGCTTGATCGCATCGAAACCGCAGGTATCCTTAAACCATCTCGCTTCTTCGACCAACTGCTCGGGCGTCAGAATCTCGCCCCAGGTGTCGGGCACCGTTTCGTGCTGGTGATGCGCGAACTTGTAAAAGAGATACGCCGAGAATGGTACGCTCTCGCGTACCTGACCGCCCAAAAGATCACAAATACGGCGGTTTGTGGTTTTGCCGAATGCATCCCACATCGCCACTTCAACCGCTCCCGAGACACGCAGTCCCAGCCTTCCGTCACCGGTGTTATAGCCAGCCGATAGATCTGCGATGGTCGCGGTAACATGGGCGTTCAAACCGTTGATGTCTGTAACTTCGCGTCCAATCAGCCCCGGCTTCACCGCCTCGATTCCGTCAAGTACCGGCTTGTTCCCATAACTTTCACCTATGCCGATCACGCCGCCCTCGGTTTCTACTTCGATCACCGACCGAAGCGCGTAAGGCTGGTGACAACCGGCATTGTTCAACAGCGGCGGATCGTGGAACGCAATCGGCGTAACCCGAATATCGGCAATCTGGGTGTCAGACATGGTTTGCCTCAATGTAGTCCATATTCAGATCTTGCCCCAGGCCGGGCTCTGGCCGTGCGAATACGTAGCCTTCAGAATCCATCTCGTCGTCGATCCGGTTCTGGAACTCACCGGGCCGATCATAGTCGATGAATGGATGAAGTAGCCCTCGTTCGTAAAACCCGGTGTTCTGTATGGCGCAGACTACCGCCAGATTTCCGGCCCCGGTGCCGTGTATCTCGCATGACATGTTGAAGCTCTCGGCCGTGTGGGCAATCTTCATGGTCGGGCTGATTCCGCCCACGTCCCAGACGCCGGCGCGAACCAGATCGCAAGCGTCGTGCTTGATCCATTCGGCGCGGGTCCAGTGCTTGCCAGTCATCGTCTCCGGCCCCAGAATGTTGAGCCGGGTATTGGCTGTTAGCCATTTGTAGGATGACATCGAGGCCTCTTCCATCGGTTCTTCCATCCAGCGGAAATCAAGCTCGGCCAGCTTGTCGGCCAGCCACAATACATCCGTGCGCGGATAGAAATGATGTGGGTCAAGCATCAGCGGAGTGTCGGGGCCGACTGCTTCGCGGACGGCGGCGCAGGCGCGATAGTCTTGTTTCACATCCGGCGCGCCAGGCACTGGTGGCATCCAGCCATGCAGCTTGACGGCCTTATAGCCGCGTGTGTTTACCAGCCAATCGGCGAAGCGAGCGTAATCTTCCGGAGTGGCCAATCCATTTTCGAGAACATCGCCGCACATGGTCGAGCCATAGGCAAGTATTTTGTCCTGATGCCCGCCCAGAAGCTTCCAGACCGGAAGACCTGCCGCCTTGCCCTTCAGATCCCAAAGCGCCAGATCCACCGCAGCCATCGCCCGATCAGTTAGGTTACCGCCCGACAGCCGCTGCCACTTGTAGATCTTGTACCAGACGCGATCCGTACAAAGCGGATCCTGTCCAATCAGATTGGGCCGAATGAACTGATCGAGGATCGGCTCAGCCACGTCCCGTGGCCGGGCGATAACGCGCCCTTCCTGCCCGTCATCGGCAGTGATCGTGAACAGAGCGCTGACGGTGTCGCTTTCTGGCCCGGGGTGCCCATGTCCGTCGCTGTCGATAGCCTTGTTGGTCTTGTGACGGAAATGTCTGACGTCGATTCGATCGATCTTCATGAAGCCTCATCCAAATAGCGGTGGCGTTGGCGGGTGCCTCTCAGGTTGGGGTCGGGAATCGGCACGGAGCTGAGAAGCGTCTTTGTATATGGGTGCTGCGGATCGGTGATGATCTGCTCTGTCTCGCCGATCTCGACGATCTGGCCTTGATACATCACCGCCACCCGATCGCAGAAATAGCGGATGACAGCCATGTCGTGGCTAATGAAGATGAAGCTCAGGCCCATCTTCGCCTGCAGGCTTAACAGCAGGTCCAGCACCTGTGTGCGGATCGACACGTCCAGCGCCGAGGTTGGTTCGTCCGCGATCACTAGTTTGGGTTCCAGCGCAATGGCCCGCGCCACCACTATGCGCTGGCGCTGGCCTCCAGAAAACGCATGCGGGTAGCGTTCCATCATGCTTGGATCGAGCCCGACCTCGACCAAGAGTTTGGCCACGCGATCCTCAAGCTCTTGCCCTTTGGCGATGCCGTTCACAATCAGCGGTTCGGCAACGATCTGTTTGACCGTCATTCGCGGATTGAGCGAGGCAAACGGGTCCTGAAAAATCATCCGAATTCGCTTGCGTGTGGCGCGCAACGCCGCGCCCTCGGCTGCCATCAAATCCTGTCCGGCATAGTCGATCACGCCGACGTTCGGATCATAAACCCGCGCGATACAGCGCCCGACGGTGGTCTTACCGGAACCGCTTTCGCCAACGATGCCCAAGGCCTCGCCCTGTCGGAGAGAAAAGCTTACACCGTCGACTGCTTTGGTTACCTCGGTCACGCGTTGAAAAAATCCTTCTTTTTTTTCAAATCGAAGGTGCAGGTCCTCAACTCTCAATACTTCGCCCGCATCGGCAGTCGGGCGCACCTTGGCGGCAGCCGGTTGCTCAAGGCGACGCACGGCATCCAACAATTTCTGGGTATAATCGTGCTCAGGTGCATCGAAAATTTTGTGAATGCCGCCCTGTTCGACCACATGGCCCTTTTCCATCACCACCACGTCGTCGGCAATCTCGGCCACGACGCCCATATCGTGGGTGATGAACATCACGGCCATGCCCAGATCTCGCTGCAGGGTCTTCATCAGGTCGATGATCTCAGCCTGCGTGATGACATCCAGCGCCGTAGTCGGCTCGTCCGCGATCAGCACATCGGGGTGGCAGGACAGCGCCATGGCAATCATCGCTCGCTGGCGCATACCTCCGGAGAACTCAAATGAGTACCGGTCCAGCGCTTTTTCCGGGTTTGGAATTTCGACCTGCTTCAGCGCCTCGGCGGCCATATACCGCGCTTCTTTCTTATTGACTTCACGGTGCAGGCGGATCGCCTCGACGATTTGGTTGCCGATGGTGTGGACAGGCGACAGCGAGGACATCGGTTCCTGGAAGATCATTCCAATGCGCCCACCGCGGATATTGCGGATTGCCTTGCCGCGCGGGTCAAGCGCGGTCAAGTCGGTCGTGTCTGTCCCTTCGGGCGCAAAGAAGATGCGGCCGCCGCTAATTACACCGGGGTGCGGCACCATATTCAGGATCGCCCGCGCGGTGACGGATTTGCCAGAGCCGCTTTCTCCGACGATGCAAGTGGTCTTGCCGCGGTAGAGGTCGAAATTCACCTCATGCAGAACCTGCGCCATACCTTGCCGCATCTGGAACCCGACGGCCAGGTCCTGGACCTGTAATATGGGGGTCTCAGTGACCATAGGGATCTGCAGCATCGCGCATGCCGTCCCCAAGGAAGTTGAACGCTAGCACCGCAACCACGACAAAGCCGCCAGGGATGAAAAGCCAGGGCGCCTGGCTGATTGAGACTATGTTCTGCGCCTCTTTCAGCAAAACTCCCCAGGAAATCGCTGGTGGCTGTAACCCCAAGCCAAGAAAGCTCAAGCCTGTTTCTGCCAGCATCATCAACGGTATCGCCAGTGTCAGCGACGCGATGATATGAGACGTCAGCGACGGTAGCATATGGCGGAAGATAATCCGCGCTTCAGAGGCGCCGTCCAGCCGCGCCGCGATGACGAAATCGTCGTTTTTTATAGCCAGAAACCGTCCCCGCACGACCCGGCCAAGTTCCGTCCAGCCAACCAGGCTGATGATCAGAGTGATGACAAAATATTGTTTGTAGATCGGCCAGTCTGGCGGCAGCGACGCCGCTAGCGCCAACCAGATCGGGATCGTCGGCAGGCTAAGCACGAACTCGATCAGCCGTTGGATTATCGCGTCGATGCGACCGCCGTAATAGCCGGATACTCCGCCGAGCGTGATCCCCAGAACCAACGCGATAGCAACGCCGATAAGACCGATCGACATTGATATGCGCGTGCCGTAAAGAATCCGGCTGAACATATCGCGGCCCAGCCGGTCGGCCCCGAAAATGAAGAACTTGTCGCGGGGATCTTCGGTTGAAAACAGATGGAAATCGGTCTTCCACAATCCCCACCATTTGTATTCGGGGCCGCTGCCAAATATCGTGAGATAAATCTTCTCGCCCGAGTTCACATACGAAATCGCCAGAGTTTCGGGGTCGCGTTGCCGATCCATTTTCCAGACATAGGGCCGAATACGCGTTCCCTTGTCGGTTTGATCGACAAAGTGGATCATCTGCGGCGGATGATAAACTGCCAGGCGGTTTGGCTTTGACGGATTATCGGGTGCGATAAACTCTGCAAAGATCGAGATCATGTACATAAACCCGATGATCCAAAGCCCCATAATGGCCAGCTTGTGCTTTTTGAACGACCACCGCGTCAGCTGCCATTGCGAGGCGATGGCAACATCGGCACCGGAATGACCAGGCTCGACGGCAAGCGCCTGATCGGTCGCATCACTCATACCGAACCCGCGGGTCCAGCAATACAAGGAGAACGTCTGATATCAGCATTCCGATCACGGTCAGCGACGACAGCAGCAGCACGAATGCGCCAGCAAGGAACATGTCCTGACTGAGCAGCGCCTGCAGCATCAACGGCCCGGCGGTTGGCAGGCTTAGCACGATGGAGGTGACCACCGCGCCGGATACCAGATTGGGTAGTACCCAGCCGATGGTCGAGATGAACGGGTTCAGCGCGACGCGCACGGGGTATTTCATAATCAGCCAGAACTCGGACAGCCCCTTGGCACGGGCAGTATCGACGTAGGGCAAATTCAACTCGTCCAGTAAGTTCGCCCGCATGATCCGGATCAGGCTCGCCGTGGCCGAAGTGCCCAGCACCACCACTGGAAGCCAGAGGTGCTCGATCAAATTCCAGACCTTACCCCAGGACCAGGGTGCGTTCTTGTATTCGGGTGAAAAGAGGCCGCCCACATCGGAACCGAAGTGTACGACGCCGATATACATCAGGATCAGCGCCAGCAGGAAGTTTGGCGTGGCCAGCCCGATAAAGCCAATGGTGGTAGCTACATAGTCGCCTATAGAATACTTGCGGACGGCAGAATAAACGCCGATGGGAAAGGCCACGGCCCAGGTGAAAAGAAGCGTCGCAAAGCTCAGGCACATAGTCAGCGCCATCCGCTCCCAGACCAGATCGCTAACAGGCTGACGCCACTCAAACGACATGCCGAAATCGCCGACCAGCAGGTTCGACAACCACTTGAAATACTGAACATAAAGCGGCTTATCTAAACCAAACCGCGCGCGAAGGTTGGC
The DNA here is from genome assembly GCA_965247915.1 of Paracoccaceae bacterium. GTDB lineage: Bacteria > Pseudomonadota > Alphaproteobacteria > Rhodobacterales > Rhodobacteraceae > JAKZRT01. The sequence goes on along the minus strand of OZ252048.1, from coordinate 2,925,943 downwards.
GATAGTCGCTTGGTCCAACACCTCGTCGCTTTCCCCAAGCTTGGCGATGTACGTGGTCAGATAGTCGCCCGGCGGTGCCTGAATCAGCAGAAAGGCCACCACTGAGACGGCAAACATAAACGGGATCATCCAAAAGATCCGTTTAAGAATATAGCGCCACAGCATGTTGGATTACCTTTTGCCCTGCCTTGTTGGTGCATCGGCCCGCGTTACCACGGGCCGACGATTCTCAAACTACGCCGTTATTCTACGTAATAGTAGGTTTGCGGCAACGTCGGGCCCGGGTCGGGGTACATCCATGCGCCCGGAAGTGTATCAGGGACATTGCGCAGCTTCGCATTCACTACACCGAACTGGTCCGGTGCTGTGGCGATGCCGATGATTTCGAACTCATCTGCGGCGATGCGGTGTATCTCCCGGAAGATGTCGAGCGCCTTATCCTGATCAGCTTCGGCCTTGAATGCCTCGTAAAGCTCAAGACGCTTTTTCATCGACTCGCTCGGCTCCTGACCTTCGCTTCCATTTGACAGATACCAGCGAGTCCACGGAATTGCGAACCAGCTCGCCTGTGGGTGCACCGCCAGCACATTGCGGGGGCTCAGTGTCGGATCCAGACCACCCGGTGCCGTCCAGACCATGAAATCATGCTCGTTTGCCTCACCACGACTGTAGTAAATAGACCGCTCGACACTAGAGGAGTTCAAGCCAACACCGATGTCGGACCACTGCTCGCGGATGATCTCCAGCGCATCACCCCAGTCCGGCCTCTCAACGCCAGTGACGTTGACATTGAACACAAAGGGCCGCCCGTCGGGAAGTAGCCGGATTCCGTCATTGTTTCGCTCCGCCAGACCAGCGTTATCCAGAAGTTCGTTCGCGCGAACTGGGTCGAACTCGGTGTGCTGAAGGCTCAGACGCTCATCGAAAAGCGGGTGGCCTCGCGACGCGCCGATCTGCCAGGGCTCGCCTTGCCCCTGCCAAACGATATCGATGATCTCTTCGCGGTTGATTGCAAGGCTTAGCGCAATGCGGACGTCCTTGTTAAGTATGACATCGCGCAGAACCGGATCCTTGTGAGTGTGGTTGAAGTGAATCGCCATATTGTTGGACGCAGCTGCTTTTCGCGTGTAAAGTCGAAAACCCGCCTTTTCGGCGTTTTCCGCTAGAACGGGTTTGTTGGCCGGGTTGGAGATACGCCGCGCCTGCATATCGATATTGCCCGCGATGGCTTCCAGAAGGATGGCCTGAGCGTCCTGAGCCACGCCCCATTGCAACGAGTCAACGTAAGGCAATTGATTGCCTTCGGTATCAACCTGCCAAAAATAGGGATTGCGCTCCATGATCGTTTGAGTTGAACCGGCCGAATAGCCTTCGCCGGTCACAATCCAGGGATCAAGAGTTGGACGCTCCGCGTTTGACCAGCGATTTGGCGCTTCGACCTCGCCGCATCTCAGGCGGAAGAGGCTCGGCCAATCCTCGACGGCTTCGGTTGTATCCACCATAGCCTGAATGTCAGGATTGTATGTAGGATGGAACTGCTTGCAGAAATGCTTGGCCCAAAGGACTGGTTCCTGCGCCAGCGGCGTGGCTAGCTCGGTCAAGAACGTTCCATATGATGCTGCAAATTTGAGGATGACAGTTTGGTCGTCAACCTTTTCCGCCGTCATTGCATCTCCTGCCACGACGAAACGCGCTGGCGGGTTCGGATAAAATTCCTTGTTGTGCAGCAGGTCTTCAACGAAGAACAAAATATCATCGGCGGTAAACGGCTCTCCGTCCGACCATTTCATTCCTTTACGGAGATGGAATGTGAACTCGGAACCGTCGTCGCTGACATCCCAGCTTTCTGCGACATTCGGAACAACCTCTGAGAATTCAGGGTTCCAGCGGGTTAGCCCCTGTGGCATCACAAAACGCAGTATCGAGTTGTGGTCGTTTGATCCACCTAGAAACCGCCGGATCGTCCCGCCATACGTCCCTGTGCCCTCTAGCGGCGTAATGACTTCAGGGCTGTCGGGCAGGCGATCCGCCAGCGCCGGAAGTATATCGGCAGCGACCGCTTCCTCCAGAGCAGGAGCCTGACCCGCCGAAAATGCGGGCACGGGTAAGCCGAGAGCCAATGTGGCGGCACACGCCAGCAGTAAGTTTCGTTCATTTAGCATAGAATCCTCCCTTATTGAGCGTGGCGCTCTGCATGGACACTACATTTGAATTACGATATGTCAAACAAATTTACGAATGTTGTAAATACCGGTCAGTGCTATATGGTCGTTCACATGGACTCGACGGGCGCACATAATCCGAAGCAGAATTTCAGGACGCAATCCAATGGGGGCCGACTGGAAGACCGTATTTATTCAAGCCTTCTGAACGAAATTCGCCTTGGGCGTTACGGGCTTGGCGAGCGACTGCCCAGCGAGAACCAGCTCGCGTCGGAGCTTGGCGTATCCAGGCCGGTCATACGCGCCGCCCTAGCAAAACTTAGAAATGACGGGCTCGTTGTTTCGCGACATGGTGCCGGATCATACGTCAGCGGCGCGGAACAATCTGATTCGACATTCGGCCCGCTTAGCAGCATCGACGATATTGGCCGGTATTTTGAGTACCGCAAACTGATCGAAGCGGAGACTGCCGAGCGCGCGGCGGCACGGTCTGATGGTGCGCCGTTTTTACAGCTGCGGCGCAGTGTTGAATTGCTTGGCGATCGGCTGGATGAAGGTACTTCAAGCGTGGATGTTGATTTTGAATTTCACATGTTGATCGCGGATTTGTCTGACAACCGCTTTCTTGTTGAGAGTCTGTCGCTGTTGCGACCGCACTGGTTTTTCATCGGGAAATTCGTGCGGAGCCTAGCAAATACCGCCTATGGAAAGGGTAAGCGGAGCATCTTTGACGAGCATTCTCGAATCCTCAGTGCGATTGAGGAAGGTAATCGCGCCGCTGCACGAGATGCGATGACCGAGCACGTCCTAAACTCGGAGCGTCGGGTTTTTAAGGGAGCGGAGTCTTGAGGTTGGAGGTTGTCGACAAGAAGCCCGCGCGCGTTGGTGAAGGCGCCGTCTGGGATGTCGTCGACCAAGCACTGTGGTGGGTCGATATCACGGCAGGCCTAATTCACAGGACGCTGGAAAGCGGTGAAACCGCGAGTTTCGACTTCGGAGAGCCGGTTGGCGCAGTTGCCCGATGCGACCTGGGACTGATCGTAGCGGCAAAAACCGGCTTCTACTTCTATGATCCCGAGACCGGCAAAAGGAATGCGTTGGCCGATCCCGAAGCCGACATACTCGGGAACCGGTTTAACGATGGCACTACCGACCCTGCGGGGAGATTTTGGGCCGGCACCATGAAGGACGGCCGACCGCCCGAGCGGACAGGTCGTTTCTACCGCTACGATCTGGATGGCGCGATCTCGCGGCATTTTGATGCGGTATTCACGACAAACGGTCTGGCATTTTCTCCTGACGGTACGACCATGTATTTCTCAGATAGTAATCCTGATGTTCGCACAATCTGGGCCTGCGACTACGACATCGTGACCGGAACCCCCTCAGAGCCGCACGTTTTCTTTGATACGAGCCAGGTCGCGGGTCGTCCGGATGGCGGTACGGTGGATGCTGACGGATGCTACTGGCAAGCGGGCGTTTCCGGCTGGCAGCTATACCGGATTACGCCGGCCGGGGCGGTCGATCAAACGATCGATCTGCCGATCGAAAAGCCAACGAAGCCGATGTTCGGCGGGCAGAATCTGGACGTTCTCTATGTCACCAGCATAAGTGAGAACCTCGATCCCGCAAGCGACCAACCACTTGCCGGTGCGCTTCTCGCGATAACGGGCCTCGGCGCGTGCGGCGTTCCGCAAGCTAGGTTTGCCGGTTGAAGCCATGCTGGTTGCCTGGATTTGGGTGAGGATTGGAATATGAATAGACTGTTAATCACAGGTGCCTCGGGCAAGCTGGGAAAGGTCTGCCGGGCGCGCCTGACTCATATGGCCGATGTCCTGCGCCTTTCCGACATAGCCGATCTGGGCAGTGCGGCGGACGATGAAGAGCTTGTGCCGTGTGACCTCGGAACCCCGGCCGCCGTGCATGATCTGGTCAAAGATTGCGATGGCGTTATCCACATGGGCGGAAAGTCCACCGAAGGCCCCTGGGAGATCATTCAGAACGCTAATATCAATGGAACGCTCAACCTTTATGAAGCCTGTCGGTCTCACGGTGTGCGGCGCATATTCTTTGCCAGCTCCAACCACGCCACCGGTTTTTATAAACAGACCGATCGGCTTGATGCGTCCGTGCCAGTCCGACCTGACGGGTTATATGGTGTTTCCAAGATATTCGGCGAGGGAGTAGCGCGGCTCTATTTTGACAGGTTTGGAATCGAGACCGCCTGCGTTCGGATCGGCTCGTGCTTTCCCAGACCGAGCAATGAACGCATGTTGTCAACCTGGCTGTCGCATGACGATCTTATTCGCCTGATTGAGCGTGTGTTCAAAGTTCCTCACCTTGGTTGTCCGGTTATCTATGGCGCGTCGAACAACGACCGGTCCTGGTGGGACAACCGACTATCCGCTCACGTTGGGTGGATTCCTAAGGATAATGCGCAGGACCATCATGACGACGTTTCCCGTTCATCCGAGGGGCAAGGCGTGGGCACCGTTTTTCAAGGCGGAGCGTGCTGCGAAGAGGAAATCAAGCTTTGATGCCGCCGACAGCACACAGGAATGACATTGTTCAAGAAAAGCGCATGGATGCGAATTACTAAGGAAGGCAACGCCATGATTGATCCAACCTCTTTGCGGGACATACTGCGTGCAGGGCTATTATCCTTTCCAATCACACCATTTGGTATGGACGGCGAATTCAACACTGCCGCCTACCGCAGACACCTGGAGTGGCTGTCGAACTACGATATAGCAGGTCTGATCGTGGCCGGCGGAACCGGAGAGTTGTTTTCCTTAACCCCCAGCGAAGTGGTTAACGTGGTCAGGACGGCCCGCGCTGTGCAACCGCGAAGTCCCGTGATCGCGGGTTGCGGATATGGAGCACGCCTTGCAGTGCAGATGGCACGGGAAATCGAGGCGGCAGGGGCCGATGGAATTCTGCTTCTGCCACACTATCTGATCGACGCGCCACAGGACGGGATAGAAGAGCATATTAGAGCCGTCTGCTCCGCCACACGAATGGGTGTGATCGTCTACAATCGAGGTCAATGTGTGGTAAAGGTGGATACCCTGGCCCGGATCGCAGACGATTGCCCGAACCTCATCGGTTTCAAAGACGGGACCGGAGATGTTGATACCGTCAAGAAGATCACAATTGGCCTTGGGGATCGGTTGGCTTACGTCGGTGGTATGCCAACCCACGAACTTTTCGCTCAGGCTTATCGGGGTGCCGGAGTCGATACCTATTCATCCGCTGTCTTTAACTTCGTTCCGGATATCGCGCTCAGGTTCTTTGCTGCCTTCCAGGCCAGTGACGACACGTCCTGTGATCATCTTTTACGCGAGTTCTACTATCCGTTTGCTAGGATTCGTGATCGGAAAGAGGGCTATGCGGTTTCGGCCATCAAGGCAGGAGTCTCGCTGCGCGGTTTCGAAACAGGGCCGGTCCGACCGCCTCTTATGGATCTGACCGGACAGGAGCGAGAGATGCTGAGCGATCTTATCGAGCGCGTAACACAACCCGAACCGGTGAGTTAATGATCTGATGTCCAGGACCCAGCGCCCCAATATCCTCTATATCCTGTCAGACCAGCACACGCCGTTTGTGACCGGGTGTTATGGCGACAAAGTTGTACGCACCCCCGAACTGGATCGTCTAGCCGCTGAAGGCATCGTATTCGATGCCGCGTATACGGCCGCGCCCGTCTGTGTTCCTGCCCGGATGTCGCTCCTGACCGGATGTTTTCCGCACCGGCAAGACTGCTGGACCAATACCGATGTTCTTGCCTCGGACCGCCCAACTTATGCGCACGCGCTTGCCGCCGCTGGCCTGAAACCAATTGTTGTGGGTCGAATGCACTCCCTGGGGCCAGACCAACTCCGAGGTTTTTCCGAACGGTTTGTCGGTGATCACAGCCCGAACCACGAAGGGTCCCCTCGCATTTCTATGGGACAATTAATCGGCACAACCGGACCGGGCCGTCAAAGTGTTGAGTTGGCGGGTGCCGGACAATCTGCCTACGAGTTGCATGATCTCGATGTCGTTGAAGAAACAGTGCGTTTGGCTGCCAGGTTGGCAGATGAACAAGAGGCAGGCGCAGATGAGCCGCTCTTCGTGCACGTCGGCTTAATGTTGCCGCATCAGCCTTACGTAGCGGATCAGGAGCTGTTCAAATACTACTATGAACGAGTACCGGATCCGCAGATCCCAGCCCGGGAGCAAGAGCAGGAACACCCATACCATCGCGTTTGGAAGGCAGCGATGGATATCACCTCGGTCGGCGCGGATGAGGTCCGGCGCGCGCGCGCGGCCTACTATGCCCTAACCGAAACTATGGACCGCATGATCGGCTCTATGCTTGATGCGTTCCGAGACCACGGACTTTTGGACAATACTCTCGTAATCTATTGCTCGGATCACGGCGATCAAATCGGTGAGCGTGGGCTGTGGTGGAAGCATTCATTTTATGAACATTCGGTCCGTGTTCCGGTGGTGATGTCCTGGCCCGGGGTCATTCCGGCCGGGGAAAGGCGCTCGCAAGTCATCAACCTTGTCGATCTGACGCCAACCTTCCTCGACCTAACCGGCGCGCCGGAACTCCCGGCAATTGACGGCCGAAGCCTGTCCGGAATTCTCAAAGACAGGAATGCGCCGTGGATCGATGAGACCTATTCGGAATATTGCACCGATGGCCTGATCGAGGGAATGTCAGACGCGGAACAACAGCGGATGATCCGCTCAGGTCCCTGGAAAGCCGTTTATTTCGAGGGCTATCCGATGCAGCTCTTCAATCTCGATGACGACCCGCAGGAAGTTAACAATCTTGTCCAGGATGCCAAATATTCAGCCGTTCTTGCATCGCTAACGAGCAAACTTCTGGCTGGTTGGCGCCCAAAATCTATCGCCACAACCATGGAAGCGCGAAAATTACGAAAACTGCTTCTGCGTGAATGGGCGGCCAGGAGCAGTCCGGCAGACCAGTTCCGATGGAAACTGAATACCGAGGACAACTGGCTGCTCGACCGGTGACAATGACCGAAATGAAGCGGGGCCTCGTCGAGATCGGGCAGAGCATCTGGTTTTTGGTGCGATTGTACTCTCCTTCGGTTGATGCCGCTCTTGTGCGCTTCCGCGATAATTTTTGTGAGGCAGAATGCACCAGATGTGTCCGACGTGATGCAATTGCCGGAAAAACCGGCTTCCCGAGATCTCTAAAGCTCTACAGACAAAGGATTATCTCATGCTGACCGGAAAACACCTTATTGCTGGCGAATGGATTGCCTCTCAGGACAAGTTCTCAAATGAACCCGTTACCGGTGCTGCTGACGAATTCCCGGTTGGCACAGCGGAGCTTGTCGATCAGGCGGCCAGGGCCGCCGATGCCGCGTTTGAAAGCTACGGTCGTAGCACCGCCGGGGAGCGGGCAGCGTTCCTGCGGACAATTTCTGCGGAACTGGATATCCGGCGCGCCGATATTGTTCAAATGGGCTGTAGGGAAACCGGTTTGCCCGAGGCGCGTCTGGACGGTGAACTGAACCGCACCATAGGACAGCTGAACCTGTTCACAGATCACATCGAGAATGGTGAGCACCTCGATTATCGGCATGACCCGGCATTGCCCGACCGGCTGCCGTTACCCCGGCCGGATCTGAAGCTGATCAAGCGGCCGATCGGACCGGTTGCCGTCTTTGGCGCCTCCAACTTCCCGCTGGCTTTTTCGACAGCCGGGGGTGACACTGCGGCTGCACTGGCAGCGGGGTGTCCCGTTGTAGCAAAGGGTCATTCCGCGCATCCCGGCACCGCCGATATCGTGTCACAGGCAATTGATGCCGCTATCAGTGCCAACGGGCTGCATCCCGGCGTGTTCAGTCAGATCCAGGGGGGAAACCGGGCGGTTGGCCAGGCGGTGGTCCGGCATCCTCTGATCTGTGCAGTCGGGTTCACGGGTTCTTTGTCCGGCGGTCGGGCTCTGTTCGACCTCTGCGCCGCTCGCCCGGACCCTATCCCATTTTTTGGTGAGCTTGGTTCTGTCAATCCGATGTTCCTGCTTCCGTCGGCCGTGGCTTCACGCGGCGATGACATCGCCTCCGGGTGGGCAGTATCGCTTAGCATGGGTGCAGGTCAATTCTGCACAAAGCCCGGAATCGCGATCGTTGTCGAAGGTCCGTACGCGGACAGATTTGCCAGCGCTTCTGTCAAAGCGTTAAGAAATATTCCGACACAGACAATGCTGACCGATGGGATCGCCAGGTCCTACTGCGCCGGACGAGATAGAATTGCTAAGGCCGCCAATGTAGGCCCGCTTTTGACGGCACCATGTGGTCAAAGGCAGGCAATGCCGCAACTGTTTCAGACTAGCGGCGACGAATGGCTGGAAAACAGTGTTCTTGGCGAGGAAGTTTTTGGCCCGCTTGGCTTAATTGTGATCGCAAGAGATTCGGCGCAAATGCTGGATCTGGCCAGGTCACTAGAAGGGCAGCTGACCTGCACGATTCACATGGACGATGCCGACCAGGATATCTCCAGGAAACTGATGTCAGTGCTCGAGCGCAAGGCGGGACGTATTTTGGCAAACAGTTTTCCGACCGGTGTTGAAGTATGCGACAGTATGGTGCATGGAGGACCCTATCCCGCATCGACAAATTTCGGCGCGACATCAGTTGGAACAATGGCAATCAGACGTTTCCTACGGCCCGTTTGTTTCCAGAACGTTCCTGATTACTTGCTGCCGAAATAATGGTGCGAAATTTAATTTTCGCATAAGCAATAGCGCCGCGCGCAGCTAGTTTCCTAACCGCAGCCACTACGATGACACTCCAACCCTTCAATAAAAATGAGTTCATCGACAGCCGGGTTATGATCCCTTGGATGGCACTGTCAACTTAATGGCGGCGGGTGAAAGGCTTTCCCCGATTGCGTTCGTTAAGCGACCGTTGTTGTTACCCGCCATTCCGCCATGGCTGAGGTGCGAAATCGGCGAAGCGTCCGGCGTGAAATCAGGTGGCGCTGGACGTTGAAGAGATTGTAGACGGCAGCGTGGATGGCGAGGAATCTCTGGGCAGACTTTGGCGATTTGAAGCGCTGCATCTTTCGCTCTCGTCGTCGTACCGGCTGATGGGAGTTTTCGGCTCGATTGTTCTTCCGTAAGCCCTGCTCATGCTCTGCGCAAAGGCCGAGCTTGCGGATCGCTGAGCCGTAGGAACGAAGTTTATCGGTGACGATTGTCGATGGCGCAAAACCCTGCTTCTTCAACAGTTTGCGCATCAACCGAATCGCGGCCTTCGTGTTCCTGCGGGACTGAATCAGGAAATCCAAGACTTCGCCTTCGCTGTCCACGGCACGCCAGAGAAAGTACCGCCTTCCCCGGATCACCACGACCATCTCGTCCAAGTTCCATCGTTCGGTCGGTCGTGGCCGCCGACGTTGAATCCGCCGCGCATATGCCCGGCCGAATTTCAAGACCCATCTTCGAACCGTCTCATACGAGAGGTCGAGACCACGCTCGGCAAGCAGGTCCTCAACGTCCCGATAGCTCAGCGTGAAACGGCAATACAGCCAGACGGCATGCTGGATGATGATCGGCGGAAAGCGGTGACGACGGTAAGATATCTTGCACATTCAGAGACGCTAAAGCACCGGCCGTGCCGAAGCCACGGCGTTAACGTGACAATGCCGGGAGGACTTGTCGGCCAGGTCCCCCGAGTTTTCCGCTGAGGAAGGCGGCTGTTTCGCTTGGTTACCAACGCTGACATCTATCTCTCGTCAAGCGCTTTTTTCTGGACTTAAACCCCGAGAATTCCAGAAATCAATGGCCACGACGGCTCAAGAGCCCTCACTCTGGACGAAGTTCTGGCAAGAGAATGGGCTTCGACAGCCCGAAATCATCTTTCAGAAAGGGCTCAAGCGCTCCGAACAACTGGAGGCGCTAGAGGAGGCTCTCTCGAAGCCAACGACAAAAGTGGCCGGTCTTGTTGTCGACATGATCGATGAAATCGTCCACGGAGCAATGCTCGGCAAACGCGGGATCGCAGGCCAAATTCGCGAATGGTGCGATACCGGCTTCATCGAAAAGCTGTTTCTCATGCTCAGTAAGCACGGCTATCATATCTACCTGACTGCGGACCACGGCAACGTTGATGCTGAGGGCATTGGACGGCTCAGCCAGGGTGTTGTATCCGAAATGAAGGGTGAGCGAGTCAGAGCCTATCGAAGCGAAGACCTTGCGTCATCTGTTCCGCCTGGGATTGATGCATTTCAGTTCGGCGGACCTGGGCTTCCGACCGACTTCCTGCCGCTATATGCAGGTGGACGCGGCGCGTTTGTGCCCAAAGGAAACAAGATTGTTGCTCACGGAGGGATGGCGTTAGAGGTACTGATTGTGCCGTTCGTGAAGATTAAAATGAAGAAAGAATAACATGAGACCGACAGCACCTCAGATTGGATTTGACCGTTTTATTCGACTCGACTGGGCGAGAAAAGCGATGGAAGTCAGAGCGGGTCTCGCGGAGACCGACGAACTTGAAGCCATGTTGGATGAAGCGCATTCAGGACTAGCGGCCAAAAAGAAGACCAAAACTGTACTGAACCGACTTTGGCTTGAGCCGCGGAAAGAAATTGAGCCATTTGCGCAAAGAGCCGTTGAACTTTTTCAATCAGTGCCGTCCACGCCGCCAGCCGCTCTCACATGGGGGATGGCAATCGTGACCTATCCCTTCTTCGCCAAAGTGGCTGAAATCGTCGGGCGATTGACCTCGCTTCAGGGCGACTGCACCACAGCTGAGGTGCATCGTCGGATGGCCGAAATCTACGGAGAACGTGAAGGGACAAGAAGGATGACCAACATGGTACTTCAATCTCAAATCGATTGGGAAGCCCTCGATCGCAGTGACAACGGCAAGACACTCACCCGAAAGAAAATCGTCGCTCTGGAAGGGCCGGATCTGGTGCGCTGGATGACCAAGGCGGTGCTTAAATCTGTTGGGCGTCCTGTCGGGCTCGGGACATTGGATGCGCAACCGGTGATTTATCCATTTGGACTTGGCGAGAACATTGGTTTTGTCCTGTCTTCCGCACCTGACATCGACTTACGCGCGGATAGCACTGGAAACCAAATTGTTTCGCTGATCACAGAACAGTAGAAGCAGCGATTATTGCGATCGCAATAATCCTAAATGAAAAAAGCGATTTCATTGAAGCGTCAGCGATTTTTAAAGGGAGCGTTAGAAATTCCGTGTCATTTCTGTAAACTGAAGAAAAGGAATGACACATGCGAGAAGAATTTGATTTTGATGTAGCTTTGGCGGCTTTGCAAGATGGCCAGGGCCTTACAGGCAAGGACGGTATTCTGACGCCGTTAGTCAAGCAACTGACCGAAGCTGCATTACAGGCTGAACTGGAGGCGCATTTAAAGGCCGACAAGTCCAGCAACCGCAGGAACGGAGCTGGCCGTAAGACCATCAAATCCACGTCTGGAAGTTTCGAACTGGCAACGCCACGAGATCGGGCTGGATCGTTTGAGCCGCAACTGGTGAAAAAACACCAGACCCACATGAGCGACGAGATCGAATGCAAGATTATTTCAATGTTCGGGCTTGGAATGAGCTATCTGGACATCGCTGGACACATCTCGGAAATCTACGGTCTGGATGTTTCAAACGCCACGATCAGCGCCGTCACTGATAAATTGATCCCTGAAATCAAGCTCTGGCAGCAGCGGCCCCTGGACAGCCATTACCCGTTTGTTTGGCTTGATGCTATTCACTACAAGGTTAAGCAAGACGGGCGCTACGCAGCCAAAGCGGTTTACACGGTTCTGGGGCTTAATCTTGAGGGCAGGAAGGAAATTCTTGGCCTGTATCTATCTGAAACCGAAGGTGCAAACTTCTGGCTCTCGGTGCTGACGGACCTGAACAATCGCGGCCTGCAAGACATCCTGATTGCTTGTGTCGATGGCCTCACGGGCTTTCCAGAGGCGATCAACGCGACCTTTCCCCAGACCGAAGTCCAGCTTTGTGTCATCCACCAAATCCGCAATTCTCTGAAATATGTAGCCAGCAAAAACCAGAAGGAATTCATGGCTGATCTAAAGCCGGTTTATAAGGCTGAAACTGTGAAAGCGGCTGAAATCGCGTTGGATGCGTTAGAAGAAAAATGGGGAACTAAATACCCAATCGTCATTAAATCATGGCGTAAAAAATGGCCCAATTTGTCGATCTACTTCAAATATCCAGCTGACATTCGGCGGGTAATTTACACCACCAACGCAATCGAGGCCGTGCATCGCCAGTTCCGAAAACTGACCAAAACCAAGGGCGCGTTTCCCAATGAAAACAGTTTGCTCAAACTGCTGTATATGGGGATCCAGAACGCTTCAAAAAAATGGACCATGCCATTGCAAAACTGGAATTTGACTTTGTCCCAACTTTCCATCTATTTTGAGGGAAGGTTAGACGATGTCTTGGACATCTAGACTAACCCCGTGACACGGAATTCTGAACACCCTCGTTCGATGATCATTTTGTAGTCTGAGAAATCAGAATATTCGATCAGTGACCGACCCTGTCGGCCGGCGTCGATCTCAACCTGGCGCTTGTCGGCCCATTTATCGCACATGTCTTTGGGCAATTGCCGTCTCATCCAGTGCTCACCAAACGTGTCTTCCATGACCTCGACGATGAACTTGCGTACGGTGACTTCGAACCGGCGCAGTTGCGCAAAGGCCTTTTCGGCGCGTACAAATTCTATCTCGTCATCTGCATCATCGGTCGAAGTCTTTGTGTCAGAAGCATCTTCAGGGGTTTCAAGACCAACAATGACCGTACCCTCATGGAACGCTGGGACTGTAAACCCCGTCAGAGCGGGGTCGACGCCTTGCGCTGCATAGAGTTCCGAGCGAGCCATTGGATTGATGATCGCTTCAACGTCCAGGCTGATTGGATGGCGCCAGTCACCGAGGCTTGGCCGCAGATGGTCAACCAACTTGGAATCAAATGGGGGCATGCGTGTAATGCCGTCTCCGAGATCGACAAGATTTGCAAAGGCTGTTGCGGATGGTCTGGCATGCTCAATGTTTAGCCAAGGCTGCGTCATGCGCTCCATAGCTGAACGTACAGCGTTGGCCCTTTCAAAGTCAGCGGTCAGCGCGTTGGCAATCTTAAAAGCTTCACCCGCCTGTTCTGTCAGTTTTGTGAGTTCGGAGAGTTCAGGCAGGCGGAACATCTTGTGATACCGGCTTTGAGCCTCCGTAGCCGCAGCTATGGCTTTGTGGATGTCCGAACCAGCATCAAATAGACCGATTCGTTTCGCTTCAGCGAGTGGCCCGTCCAGCATTCTGCGGTGGTTCTCCAAATCATCAAAAAGGCGATCAAATGATGTGGTGCCATAAATATCGGCGAGAAGTTTTTCATGGATGCCAGTTTTCTCAAATAATCCTCGTGTAGCACTCGCAGCGGCAAGTTGCGCTGCCGCGCCGCCCGTTGGATTGAGGACCTGGTCCAGATTGCCGAGCGGATTGGCCAGCTTTTGCTGCCGTTGCTCGTCTTCCATCATTCTTCGGAGAATTTCTGACACGAGAGGGAGTCCTGTTAGGAGTCGTGCGTTGCCTTGTTTTTCTCTTGAAGCACTTCCAGACCAGTAGGATCTCGGTCGAGCAATAGCAGGGCGCTCATGATCGCATGGCTGACCAGGATGTCGCCGCTCTCATATTTTTGAAATGCATTCGGTCCGCCGCCGATCAAGCGTCCTGCGTCTTTCTGAGTCAGCTTCAGCCGTTTGCGAATGCGTTTGACAGCCTTGGGTGCCAATCGGCCTTCCACCTTGGCTTTCAATTCCGTGAGCGCTCTGTCAGAGACTTTCAGATCGGAACCGTCATGGATGCTCTCGTCGCTTGTATCGCAATACCATCCGGGCATATCGAAGGTAACCGACTCCCCTTTATAGGTAATCGTCATGGGTCGCGCATCTCGAACCATCGGAGTCCCGGTTTCCGGGCAGATTGGGCTAGCCATTGTCTTTCTCCTTGAAGGACAACAATAAAAACTCACTCACGACATCTGCCGTGAATTTCACATAAAGAGCGCCCACTTCCGAAGGCACATAGTAGACATCCTGCCAGACACGATGATCAGCATAGGACGTCATCGACTTCTGAAAATCGCGGCGCTCAATCGACTGGATTACCTCAACGATTTCAGCACTTCCTAAACCGAGCGCGGCGGCCGAACGGATGGCAGAGCCCGTCGCATTAAGGCCCCTTGCCGTACTGAAGGTCGATTTGATAGCATCCAAGTCATAGGTCGGTTTGCGTTTTTCAGTCACAATAACTCACATAGCACCATTATGGTGTTTTATCAAGAGGCACCATTATGGTATTTTCTGGTCATTTTAACATACCATCAACCTACTGCCATTTTCTAGTCTGGGAAACACGCGAGCGTTGTTGAGCGCATCTTTGGCCATAGGCGCACATGCAGCGACAAGTAGACACCGCCATCTTTCCGCAGCCAGTTGCCTGCCGCATCCTCTTCTGGAACGCCTGCATGATGGAGCGCCGCAAGTTGCCATTGGTCATTCAATGCCGGTGAGCCTGATAAACCGCGCTTTGTGTCGGTCGTATAGATCAGGAAATCGTCGTCGGGGCCGATGATCCGGTTTTCGCGGATGGCGATCTGCTGGCGCTCTCCACCAGGATGCTGGACGATGTTGATCGGTTCACCTGCGATTGCCTTGCTGCTTTCTGCAATCAGATGGATCCACCCGCGATCCACAACCGCTTCCTCATTCACAAAGCCTGCCTCGATCCGGGATGATACAACCCGGCGTTCCAGCCGCCTGAACAGGGCTTCCTCGTGATCCAGCCAATCAATCAATGCGGCGTCAGGATCATCCTCTGCATGGACCTCCGGCAGTGACAGCCGGGCAAGATCGGAGAACTCGGCTGTCTTCGGGAACGTGGTCCCGAATTTGTCGATGATGCTGTCCAGCTTGTCGGCCTCGGGGTCGAGTCCGGTAGGGGGCAAAATCGTATCATAAGGGATTTTCGGTTAGAATCTCTGGCATCCTAAGGGCGTTGTTGCACGGATCGGGTGTCAAGTGTTAACACAGGCTTTTGCCACGACCACGGATATGCTTAATGCCGCATAAATTCAACACCTCCCGCCGGCACAAGTTTGCGAAGAAGAAATATCGGGTGACGAACTGGTGCGGGTATAATGAAAGCCTGCGAAATCGTGGTGATTTGACGGTCTGGATCACAGGGGATGCGCGAAAGCACTAGGCTGCACCACGGCGCAGGTCGCGCGGCGGCCAGCCGCGATACTCGGATCTGGCGATCACGATGTGCCTGACGCTGGGCATGGTTTACAGGTTGCCGCTGCGCCAGACCCAAGGGCTGATACGCAGCATATCAAAGCTGATGCTGCTGGAAATTTCAGTTCCTGATTTCTCGACCCTGTCGCGCCGAGGGCGTGGTCTGAGCCTTCCGGCAAGGCCCAAAATCAAAATAACAGATCCGGTCCACTTGGCCATCGACAGTACGGGTTTGAAGGTTTTCGATGAGGGTGAGTGGCTGCAAAGCAAGTATAATGTAAAGGCCAAACGCAAACGGTGGCGTAAACTTCACCTTGGTCTGAACCTTGTGACTGGCGATATCGTTTGTTCGGATTTAACGCTGGATGACGTTGGCGATCCAACAGTGCTGCCTGATCTATTAAATCAGATTGGCACTCCGGTCTCCCGGTTTATAGCGGACGGTGCCTACGACGGCGCACCGACCAGTGACTTGCTTAAGGCACGATTTGGCGAGGCGGTTGTAATCATTATTCCTCCACCGAAGAACGCCATTCCAAGCCCGCAATCCAAGTGTTTTCCCTCACTTCGAGACCGACATATTGTTAAAATTCAAACTCATGGCCGCATGGCCTGGCAATCTGGCAGTGGCTACAATCAGCGCAGTAGAATTGAGACACAGATGGGGCGCTGGAAGGCTATTATCGGGCCAAAACTGAAAGCCCGCTGTTTCGAAAATCAGCAAACGGAGGCCAAAATCGGCGTCGCCATTCTCAACAAAATGACCGAACTCGGCCGACCCGTGTTCAAACAAATCTCATAGCCTGTATCACGGGTAAGGGCGGCTTGCGACTATTGTCTGATCCATGCAACAACGCCCCTCTAGGACGTCTGCGCGCGGCCGGCAAGTCTCGAAAATCGTGGGGATCGTCATTGTTTTTGCTCCACCCGCTCTCCCAGGTTATTCGGCCCGACCGCGTTCGATTCGGTCCATTGGTCGATCTCTGTTTTCCGGAACCGCCACGAGCCGCCGACCTTAAACCCCGGTATCTCCCGATTGGCAACCCGCCGGTAAATCGTACGGTCCTTGACCTTGAGGTATTCGGCCACCTCGCGCACGGTCATGACGTCGGTCATCGCTCGCACCGCCTTTTGATCGAGCCGTTGATCCCGGCTGCAAAATATAATAAAATTGGCAAAATTCCAGAACGAATTCAAACTGCCACTTTTGTGGGGTGTCAGTGGGCAGAGAACAAGGTTTCGCCCGCATCAAGGAAACGAACAAACATCTTACAGCGGTGGCGGTACATGCAGCCGCCGATGTCGGTGCCGCCGAGGATGCCGCGGGTGCCTTCGCCGGAAGGCCCAGGGACAGAGGAGAATTTTGAATGTCGGATCGCGGGGAAGAACGCTCCTTTTCCATCGGGTCCGCCGTGCGGTTCACCCACCAGGGGGAGACGATCCGCGGGCATCTCCTCCAACGGCAGGGACGGCGCCGCTTCGCCAAAGTGATCGATTCCGAGGAGAGGACCTGGAACGTCCCGGAGCAGGTCTTGGAGGACTCTGGAGAAGCGCGGCTGACCACGATGATGACGCGGCACGACGAAGCACGAGCCGACTACCGCTTGGGCGACGAGGTGACGTTCGCAAGCTCCCACGGACCGAGGCGCGGCGAGATCGTGAAGCTCAACCCGAAGAGTGCGAAAGTGCGCTGCGGTGAGACATTCTGGAAAGTCTCCTACAACCTGCTCCGCGTGGCCGGCGAGGAGGGCGCGAGGAATGGCGCGGCGCGGCTGAACGGCGTCGCGGGAATGGCTCGGCGGCTGATGGACGAGCATGGGCTCACCGGCTGGACCCTCGCGTTCGTCGAGGCCGAAAGGCGCCTCGGGGACTGCGCTTTCAAAGGCCGCGTGATCCGGATCAGCCGCGGTCATGCTCTGGAAGGGAGCGCTGAGCAGATTCGGGACACGGTGCTGCACGAGATCGCACACGCAATCGCGGGACGGGAGGCGGGTCATGGACCGCTGTGGAAGGCGGCGGCACGGCGAATCGGAGCAACGCCAAGGGCGAATGTCTGCGAGAGCCAGACGAACTGAGAGAGGGATGATATCTACCCTAGCCATCTCGAAGATCCGACTCAACTTCCGGGAATTCAGCGGCGCATGACGGAGCGGGATTGGCATCATATCTGGGTGCAGCAGTGCGAGGCCGCCGAGACCATCAGGCTGCGATACGGGCTTAAATCGGCCTTCGATTACGTGGTCGCCGAGAAACTGTTGAACTTCGCCGAAGCCGCCGCCCTGCATCCCGAATTCGCGAGCGAGCTGCCCCGCTTCGTTTCCCGGGTGCGGAGTATGTTCACGCCGCAAGAGATACAGGCGCACCTCGCGCGCATCGAGCGCGAGCGCCATGAGAGCGACCTGGCCGCCGTGGAAGACGGCGGCTTGGACTTCGAAGATCCGGAGGCGGTGGCGGAGCGGGCGCGGCAATTCAACCTCGTCAAGGACTTGTTGACCGTGACGCAACTTGGCACGTCGTGAGCCGCTACAGCCAAGCCAGGCCACAACCGGACGCGCCGGCCCAGGAAGTGCTGGCCGGCCTCGTCGAGCGCGTCACCTTTCATAACGGCGATAACGGGTTTTGCGTATTGAGGGCGAAGGCCAGGGGCCACCGCGATCTGGTGACGGTCGTCGGCCATGCCGCCGTCATCTCGGCCGGGGAGTGGGTGACGGCATCGGGGGAATGGATCAACGACCGCACCCATGGCCACCAGTTCAAGGCGCGGTTCATGCGTACCTCGGCGCCGACGTCGATCGACGGTATCGAGAAATACCTCGGCTCCGGCATGATCCGCGGCATTGGGCCGGTCTATGCGAAGAAAATGATCGAGGCGTTCGGCGAGACGGTGTTCGACATCATAGAGGCCGAGCCGGAGCGGCTGCGCGAGGTGACCGGCATTGGCCGCGTGCGCGCCAAACGCATCACCGACGCCTGGGCGGAACAGAAGGTCATTCGCGAGATCATGGTGTTTTTGCACGCCAACGGCGTCGGCACGGTGCGGGCCGTCCGTATCTACAAGACCTATGGCGTGGATGCGGTTCAGGTCATGACCGAGAACCCGTACCGCCTTGCTCGAGACATTCGCGGCATCGGGTTCAAGACCGCCGATGCGATCGCGATGAAGCTCGGCATCGAGAAGACCGCGATGATCCGGGTGCGCGCGGGGATCGCGTACGCGCTGACCGAGGCGATGGACGACGGTCATTGCGGGCTGCCGGGCGAAGATCTCGCGCCTCTCGCCGTCGAATTGCTGGACGTGCCGGGGGAACTCGTCCAGACCGCGCTGAACCTCGAGCTGGCCGAAGGAACGGTCGTCGCGGGGGCGGTCGCGGGGACCGCCTGCATATTCCTGGCCGGCCTGTACCGGGCCGAACGGGTCATCGCGGAACGGTTTCTGCGGATCGCGGGCGGGCAGCACCCGTGGCCGGGTATCGATGCCGGGAAGGCGCTGCCCTGGGTCGAGCGGAAGACCGGCTTGTCGTTGGCGGCAAGCCAGGCCGACGCCATTCGCCTGGCCCTGACGTCGAAGGCAATGGTCATCACCGGCGGGCCGGGCGTGGGCAAGACGACCCTCGTCAACGCCATCCTGCGCATTCTGGCCGCCAAGGGCGTGGACATCGTGCTCTGCGCACCGACGGGCCGGGCCGCCAAGCGGATGAGCGAGGCCACCGGTTTCGAGGCCAAGACGATACACCGGTTACTTGAGATGGACCCCAAGAGGGGTGGGTTCAAGCGCGACGGCGACAACCCACTCGATTGCGACCTGCTGGTGGTCGACGAGGCCTCGATGGTGGACGTCATGCTGATGCAGGCCTTGCTCAAGGCCGTACCCGACACCGCCGCCTTGCTGATCGTCGGCGACATCGACCAGCTGCCCTCTGTCGGTCCGGGGCAGGTGCTGGCCGACATCATCGCCTCGGGCGCGGTCCCCGTCGTGCGCTTGACCGAGGTCTTCCGCCAGGCGGCGCTGAGCCGGATCGTCGACAGCGCGCACAAGATCAACCGAGGCGTCATTCCCGATCTCACGAAGCCCGAGGGCGACAGCGACTTCTATTTCGTGCCGGCGGACGATCCGGAAACCGCGGTGGCGCGGATTGTCGACTTGGTGAAGACACACATCCCGCGACGCTTTGGGCTCGATCCGGTCCGCGACATCCAGGTGCTGTGCCCCATGAACCGCGGCGGCATCGGTGCCCGCTCTCTCAACATCGAATTGCAAGCCGCGCTCAACCCGCCCGGCGAGCGCAAGGTCGAGCGTTTCGGCTGGACCTTCGCGCCCGGCGACAAGGTGATGCAGATCGAAAACGATTACGACAAGGAGGTCTATAACGGCGACATCGGCTATGTCGAGGATGTCGATCCCGATGCCGGCGAGTTGACGGCCGGGTTCGACGGCCGCGCCGTCACCTATGGCTATGGCGAGCTTGATACGCTGGTGCCGGCCTACGCCGCGACCGTTCATAAGAGCCAGGGCTCGGAATACCCCGCCGTCGTCATCCCCGTTCTGACGCAGCATTACGCGATGTTGCAGCGGAACCTGCTTTACACCGGCGTGACACGCGGCAAACGGCTGGTGGTGCTGGCCGGCCAGAAGAAGGCGGTGGCCATCGCCGTGCGCAACGTCTCGGGGCGGCGACGTTGGT
This sequence comes from Paracoccaceae bacterium, assembly GCA_965247915.1. Classification (GTDB taxonomy): domain Bacteria; phylum Pseudomonadota; class Alphaproteobacteria; order Rhodobacterales; family Rhodobacteraceae; genus JAKZRT01. Next base: position 2,905,794 of record OZ252048.1, on the reverse strand, counting down.
CGAAGCTGGACGAATGGCTCGGCGATCAGGATGATGGCGCTTCGGCCGGCACGGAAAGACGATAGCCGACAAAACCGGCGCTTTTTGCGAGAGGCCGCGCGCAAGATGAACCGCCCCGGGTTTACCGGAGGGTAAAACTCTCAAAGGATGAACCCTATGACAGAGAAGAAATCGACCCCGTCCTATACATCTGAATTCCGCGCGCGCGGCGTTCGGCTTTTCAAAGAGAACCGCGCGGATTATGCGAGTGATAATGTGTAGTGGTTCAGACTTGATCTGACAGTTACGCGTTTTTCAGGCGGCATTTGTCAGGTCACATTCAGTTCACGAACTTTTCCTTCCAAATCTTCTTGCCCTCGATCATGGTCTCAATTGGGGTGCGACCGCAACACATTTTGCCCTGATGAGTTCGTTCGGTGTTGTAGAAGTCGATCCATTGATCCAGATCGGCCTGCAAGGCTTCGACAGTTTCGTAGAGCTTCTTGCGGAATGTGATCTGATAAAACTCCTGCAGGATTGTTTTGTGGAAGCGTTCGCAAATCCCGTTGGTTTGGGGCGATTTAACCTTGGTCTTGGTGTGGTCAATGTCGTTGATTGCCAGGAAGAGCTGGTAGTCGTGTTTGTCGACCCGGCCGCAGTATTCGGTTCCGCGGTCGGTCAGAATGCGCAGCACCGGAAGGTCGTGTTCCTCATGGAAAGGCAGCACCCGATCGTTGAGCAGATCAGCCGCAGTTATCGGCGTTTTGGTGGTGTAGAGCTTGGCATGTGCCACCTTGCAATAGGTGTCCACATAGGTCTGCTGATAGACCCGCCCGACACCCTTGAGAGTGCCAACATAGAACGTGTCCTGAGAGCCCAGATAGCCAGGGTGCGCGGTCTCAATCTCGCCACAGGCTTCATCGTCCAGCTTCTTCTTCTCAAGGGCCTGAACCTGAGCTTCGGTAAGAATGCCACCTTCCTCTGCCACCTTGGCTTCCAGCGCCTTCAGGCGGGTTTTGAAGTTCGCCAGATCATGCCGCAACCAGATGGATCGCACGCCGGAGGGCGAGACGAAGACCCCCAGCTTGCGCAGCTCATTGGAGGTGCGGGCCTGACCGTAGGCCGGGAAGTCCGTGGCCGATTTTATGACCGCCTGTTCGGTCGCCTCGTCCACCCGGTTGGCCAGATTGGGCTTGCGCCGGGTGCGTTCAAAAAGAGCTTCAACGCCGCCATCATCGACGGCTGATTTATAGCGATAGAATGTATCCCGCGACATGCCCATGACCTGACAGGCTTTGGACACATTACCCAATTCGTCGGCCAGGTTCAGCAAGCCGACTTTGTGTTTGATGATCTTGTCTGTAGTATTCAACATCGTGGTTTCCTCGTTTTGTGGTTTGGTTTGCACCACCATCAAAACGGATAACCGCAGTCTCTTTCAAGAGATGCACCGCCCCCAATTCAATCTAAAAGATTGGGGGCGGTGTCAGATCAAATCGGAACTAATACATTTTTTTATCATCCGGCGACGCTAGGCGTCCGCCCTGCCCGCCTCAACCAGTTTTCTTCTGACAGTGCCCCGACACGCCCTCCGCATTGTAACGGTGGGCCCAATCCCGCAACGTCTGCCGATCCATGCCGCAGTTTTCTGCCGCCGTCTTGCGGTCAACCCCATCCAGAACCAGGGCAATCGCCAACATCCGTCGCACCGCTTTCCCATCCCGGCACCGCGCCGCTTCCTGGCGAAGCTCGCCTGCGGACTTGTCTTTGCGCGTAATCCTTACTGCCATCAAAGCCTCCCTTGCCTTGATGCCACTGAATCAGATCACGCCGCTCGTGGGAATCCCCTTGAGTCAAATCTGGGGGCCGTTGGTATGAGACCGTCCACGACGGCAATCAGGGTATCCTCAACGCCTCTGTTCTTCAGATTATTCATGATTGAAAGCCAGAATTTGGCACCCTCATTATTGGCAATCCACAAGCCCAGAACCTCCCGCTCGCCTTCTGGCGTGACCCCCAGAGCTACATAAACGGCCTTGTTTTTGACCTGGCGGCTCTCAGCGTCGCGAATTTTGACCCGAAGGGCATCAAGGAATACGAGAGGATATACTGGCTCCAGAGCCCGGTTTTGCCAGTCTGAAACCTCCTCCAAAACTGCGTCCGTCACGCGGCTGATAAGGTCCGCTGAAATCCGCAGGCCGTAGACCTCTTCAAGGTGGGCACGGATATCACGGGTCGACAGACCGGCGGCATAAAGCCCGATGATCTTGTCGTCCATCCCGTCGATCCGGGTCTGGCCTTTCTGGATCAGTTCCGGCTCAAAACGACCAGCTCGGTCGCGCGGGATGTCAATCGGCACCGCCCCGTCATTGCCCTTCAGCACCTTGCGAGTGGCCCCGTTCCGGCGGTTGGATTGCTGGCTGGCAGGCTCCCCGTGCGGCTCATAGCCCAGGTGCTCAGTCAACTCGGCGCCCAGCATCCGCTCCATCAGCCGGACTTTCAGCTCCTTCATCAGGCCTTTGTCGCCCAGCAAATCTTCGGGCCGTTCAACGCCGTTAAGCAACTCGTCCAGTAGTTCCTTGGAAATCGTCATTGTCATCATGCTCCTTCATTGGTGAAGCATGGACCAAATTACTCATACACAGAAGATCGGACAGTCTCACTACCTTCGTTCTTTTCAAAGGAATCCATCAAGATTCCCAGCATGTCGGCATACGTGCGCCGATCGTCTTTGCACAACTTTTTAAAGCGGTCGATCGTCTGCACCGGCGCCTTTACTGAGATCTGCCCATCCACCATGGGCTCCCTAGAAGACCATGGTCTAGCTGGTTGATCTACCGCTGCTTGTGGGAGCTCCTGGGCTCTTTCTGAGCCACTCCTGCGCTCCCTAGGCTCAAACTGCGACAGTTTCGAAACATCAAGTTCACGCGGCATCGCTGACCGCCTTTCTTTCTGTCAACATATCGACAACTTCGATTGCGAATGCTTGGGCGTTATCGATTGCTTTCGCAACGCCATTGAATTCGCTTCGATCGAGCTGTCTTAGACCTGCCCCCGCGTTATGCAGCGCAGAGAACGCGGTTCTGCGATGCAACTCTGTCTCAAATACCCTGGTTGCTGTGTCAAGCTGCTTATGGATGTGCTTCTCAAGGCGCGATTTCACAGCAGCGTTTGTCCGACAAAACAATACGGCCGCCGGGACTTCCCGCCGCCGTGCCCTGCCTTCACGCGAGACCTCGGCGAGTGTATCGATGGCTGCATCTGCGTCTTGCTGCTCTTCGCCAGAGGGTATGATCACCAAATCTGACTCTCCAATCGCAAAGGAAGCTAAGCGCGAGGCCGACCCTTCGAGGTCGATTAAGACAAATGCAGCGCTCGAAGCAGCGTCTTCGATTTCGTCGAGGATAGATCTTTCCCCCTCGGATTTGATTACCCTCACATTTGTGGGTAGATTAATGATTTGCGACCAGCGATATAGCCTGGCCGCCGGGTCAGCGTCAATCATGACAACGCCTGTGCCCTGTGCAAGTTCAGTTCCGAGAACGATTGTGGATGTAGTTTTGCCAGCGCCGCCTTTAGACGACGCGAATGAAATTACCGGCATGTCTGCTCTACTTTTATTGTTTTTGCCTGCCTATGAGTATGTCAGACAGGCCGTGTCATGGCAATGGATGAGTTCCATAAGGTAGAGTAGCCATGGTATGCCAATGATACCACAACATATAGTGGTATACTAAGGTAAGTATCTTCCAGTTGGTTGCTTTGGAATTCCAAAAGTAGAGTAGGGTAGGCTACCAAATGAACACCCAAGTTGCGTCCCTATCCCTGTTAAACTACGAAACCATGCAATTGGGGGCCGACTAAAACTAAAGTAGGAACGTCGTTTCCGATGGGTTTCTTTTGGACCGAGCCAACAACGATCCTAGTTTGTAATTGTTGATCTAATGGGTACTGTCAGCCCGATGGTCGGTAAAGAAATTGATATCTCGGATTAAGTTTGCGATCCGACACGGGGCGCGTCTGCGGCGGCTATGGTGTGGCGCACGACCCCAAATGGCGGCCCTCAAAGGATTTGAGAAAACAATGCTTGCGAAAACGTACCTTGTAAGGTACATATCATGGTAGAAACAGAAAAGCGACTGTCGGCGCGGTTTTTCGAGACTGAAACGGGCAGGGTGCCGGTACGTGAATGGCTCTTAGAGTTACGCTCGGAAGATCGAAAGGCGATTGGTGACGATATACGCACCGCAGAGTTCGGATGGCCGATAGGTATGCCGCTTTGCCGATCGCTCAAGGGCCACAAAAGTTTGTGGGAGATCAGGACGAACTTAAGTGATGGCCGGATCGCCCGCGTTTTTTTCTGCGCGCATGAAGGCGCCATGGTGCTCTTGCATGGGTTCATCAAGAAAACACAGAAGACGCCGCCCAGGGAGCTGAACGTTGCAGACAGGAGAATGAGAGGCCTGAAATGACCACAGACGTAGAAAAAGGCAAAGCCGGAGCTCTCTTTCAGGATTTTCTCAAAGATCAAAGCACCTATGAGGCCACCACTGAACAGGCTGTAAAGCGTGTTCTGGCCTTTCAACTTGCCCAGGCGATGAAAGAACAGAAGATCACAAAGGTTGAGATGGCCAAAAGGCTTGAAACCAGTCGCTCGCAACTGGACCGTCTCCTTGATCCGCAGAACGATGGGGTGACGCTGAGTGTTCTGTCCCGTGCAGCTCAGATTGTCGGGCGTAGCATACGCCTGGAATTGCAGTAGGGCGCGTCTACAGAGAGCAAAGACGTGCTAGCAGCTGTTTTTGTAGCTGCTAATTTCACACAATAGAGGGGCAGGGGGGTCCCCCGATTCTCGTGCAAACTAGAGACAAAATTACGCGACAATCAACAGACGTGATAAAACTGAACCTTATCAAGGGTGATGAGAAAATCTTGGAGTCGCGGAAGTAACGCGCAAAATGACGGGATAATCCAGCGTCACGATGAAGGATCGCCGCTTGAATGGGCAACCGGAGCGGAACGAAAGCGGGACAGGTCCATTGACCGCACGGAGGCGTATAGAGACGAGGCAACATGGCAGGCACGGGGAAGACACGGCAGAAGAAGCCTGAACAGTGGGATCTGTTTGGCGAGCGCGGTCATGACGTCGCCGATGCCAGTTCACCCAGAGAGGACATTGATCCCACCGAACTTGATGACCACGAGCTCATCGAGCAACTTCCAAAGGCGACCCTGTCCAATGTCCACGCTCTGTGCGAGCAGGTTACTCAGCGGGGTCTCGGAGATGCGGCAGTTCCCGCTCTTGAGGCTCTCTGGCTTCGCTTCAGGGGGTTTGGGATTACCAGTCCGTTGATAGAACAGCTTCTTGCATTGAACACATTGGGTAGCATAGGCGGCGGGCCGGCTCGGGACGTGATCCAAAGGGTCATTGATGCCAAAGATTTGCCGGCCTGCCTGTTTCCGCACGCTCTGCAGGCAGCCGTTACCTCCAGACTGCACGTGCCCCTGCGGTTGGTCCTGCCGTGGCTGGAGCACGAAGATCCTATGGTGCGCGCTCCGGCATTTACACTGGCGCAGCGCACACAGCCCCCCGCGCATGTGTTGGAAGCGGGTCTCACGGACCCGTATGCTTTGGTGCGCCGGTCTGCCCTGGTTGCGATGGGTAACCTTGGCCATAAGGGGGCACGACCGGGGTTGCTTGCTGAACTGAACAGGAATCCCACCAGCGAAATTGTCTTTGCTCTGGTGGCCATCGCTGATGAGGATGTCATACGGCATCTCGGCAGATGCGCGATGCAAAACGAAGCGTTGCACCCTATCATCGTGGAAGAACTCGAGATGCTGGACACGCCGATTGCTCGGGTCATTGTCCAACGTCTTACAGATCAAACCTAGATTTTGACGCTGGCTTTTGCGGTCGGGTGGCTCCTCACCGGACCGTTGATGCTGCTCATTTCATCGCCGTGGAAATTGAGTGGTTTGGGTATCCATGTCGATCGGCGTTGTTGCACGGATCGGGTGTCAAGTGTTAACACAGGCTTTTGCCACGACCACGGATATGCTTAATGCCGCATAAATTCAACACCTCCCGCCGGCACAAGTTTGCGAAGAAGAAATATCGGGTGACGAACTGGTGCGGGTATAATGAAAGCCTGCGAAATCGTGGTGATTTGACGGTCTGGATCACAGGGGATGCGCGAAAGCACTGGGCTGCACCACGGCGCAGGTCACGCGGCGGCCAGCCGCGATACTCGGATCTGGCGATCACGATGTGCCTGACGCTGGGCATGGTTTACAGGTTGCCGCTGCGCCAGACCCAAGGGCTGATACGCAGCATATCAAAGCTGATGCTGCTGGAAATTTCAGTTCCTGATTTCTCGACCCTGTCGCGCCGAGGGCGTGGTCTGAGCCTTCCGGCAAGGCCCAAAATCAAAATAACAGATCCGGTCCACTTGGCCATCGACAGTACGGGTTTGAAGGTTTTCGATGAGGGTGAGTGGCTGCAAAGCAAGTATAATGTAAAGGCCAAACGCAAACGGTGGCGTAAACTTCACCTTGGTCTGAACCTTGTGACTGGCGATATCGTTTGTTCGGATTTAACGCTGGATGACGTTGGCGATCCAACAGTGCTGCCTGATCTATTAAATTGTAGTGGTTCAGACTTGATCTGACAGTTACGCGTTTTTCAGGCGGCATTTGTCAGGTCACATTCAGTTCACGAACTTTTCCTTCCAAATCTTCTTGCCCTCGATCATGGTCTCAATTGGGGTGCGACCGCAACACATTTTGCCCTGATGAGTTCGTTCGGTGTTGTAGAAGTCGATCCATTGATCCAGATCGGCCTGCAAGGCTTCGACAGTTTCGTAGAGCTTCTTGCGGAATGTGATCTGATAAAACTCCTGCAGGATTGTTTTGTGGAAGCGTTCGCAAATCCCGTTGGTTTGGGGCGATTTAACCTTGGTCTTGGTGTGGTCAATGTCGTTGATTGCCAGGAAGAGCTGGTAGTCGTGTTTGTCGACCCGGCCGCAGTATTCGGTTCCGCGGTCGGTCAGAATGCGCAGCACCGGAAGGTCGTGTTCCTCATGGAAAGGCAGCACCCGATCGTTGAGCAGATCAGCCGCAGTTATCGGCGTTTTGGTGGTGTAGAGCTTGGCATGTGCCACCTTGCAATAGGTGTCCACATAGGTCTGCTGATAGACCCGCCCGACACCCTTGAGAGTGCCAACATAGAACGTGTCCTGAGAGCCCAGATAGCCAGGGTGCGCGGTCTCAATCTCGCCACAGGCTTCATCGTCCAGCTTCTTCTTCTCAAGGGCCTGAACCTGAGCTTCGGTAAGAATGCCACCTTCCTCTGCCACCTTGGCTTCCAGCGCCTTCAGGCGGGTTTTGAAGTTCGCCAGATCATGCCGCAACCAGATGGATCGCACGCCGGAGGGCGAGACGAAGACCCCCAGCTTGCGCAGCTCATTGGAGGTGCGGGCCTGACCGTAGGCCGGGAAGTCCGTGGCCGATTTTATGACCGCCTGTTCGGTCGCCTCGTCCACCCGGTTGGCCAGATTGGGCTTGCGCCGGGTGCGTTCAAAAAGAGCTTCAACGCCGCCATCATCGACGGCTGATTTATAGCGATAGAATGTATCCCGCGACATGCCCATGACCTGACAGGCTTTGGACACATTACCCAATTCGTCGGCCAGGTTCAGCAAGCCGACTTTGTGTTTGATGATCTTGTCTGTAGTATTCAACATCGTGGTTTCCTCGTTTTGTGGTTTGGTTTGCACCACCATCAAAACGGATAACCGCAGTCTCTTTCAAGAGATGCACCGCCCCCAATTCAATCTAAAAGATTGGGGGCGGTGTCAGATCAAATCGGAACTAATACAATTAAATCAGATTGGCACTCCGGTCTCCCGGTTTATAGCGGACGGTGCCTACGACGGCGCACCGACCAGTGACTTGCTTAAGGCACGATTTGGCGAGGCGGTTGAAATCATTATTCCTCCACCGAAGAACGCCATTCCAAGCCCGCAATCCAAGTGTTTTCCCTCACTTCGAGACCGACATATTGTTAAAATTCAAACTCATGGCCGCATGGCCTGGCAATCTGGCAGTGGCTACAATCAGCGCAGTAGAATTGAGACACAGATGGGGCGCTGGAAGGCTATTATCGGGCCAAAACTGAAAGCCCGCTGTTTCGAAAATCAGCAAACGGAGGCCAAAATCGGCGTCGCCATTCTCAACAAAATGACCGAACTCGGCCGACCCGTGTTCAAACAAATCTCATAGCCTGTATCACGGGTAAGGGCGGCTTGCGACTATTGTCTGATCCATGCAACAACGCCTGTCTGAATCGAAAATACAGGCGCTGAAGGGCGTCGAAATCTATGGCAAGTCCCAAACCGCTCATCTGCACGAACTGGGTCTGCTTGGACCCGATTTTGTGGGCGCGCATTGTGTATGGCTGACCGATGACGACATTCGACTGATGGCAGACACAGGATCGGGCATCACCCATCAACCGGGCTGTAACATGCATATCGGGGCTGGTGTCGCACCCGTGCGGCAGTTTCTGGATGCGGGTGTGACTGTTGGCGTCGGTACAGATGGTTCGAACGCGTCGGACCACCAGAACATGTTTGATGCGTTGCGTCTGGCAGCCAATGTTTCACGTATTGCTGATATGGATATGACCCGCTGGATTTCCGCACAAGAGGCGCTGATGATGGGCACTCAAGGCAGCGCCAAACTGATCGGGCGCGACCATGAGCTGGGGCAAATCAAACCTGGGTTTCTGGCTGACATCGTGTTCCTTGATCTGGGCAACGTGAACTATATTCCACTAAACAACCCCGTACATCAGATCATCCACTGCGAAGACAGCACCGCCGTCGATACAGTGATGATCAACGGGCGGATCGTGTTGCAAAACCGCGAATTTGTCGATTTCGACTTTGCCGCCATGCGGGGCCGCGTGGAAACCGCGATGGAGCGATTGGATGCCACTACGACCGAAGAAAAAAAACTGGCGCAATTGCTCGAACCGATCATGGGCAGCTATTGCGTTGGATTACAGAAACAAAGCTATCCGGTTGCAAGAACCCTAAATGGTACTTGCCATGACTGAACCTAGACTATCTACCCAGGCCCCAAAGACGAACCTAAACCCAACGGGCGTGGTTGCCGCGATCATGTCGGCGATTGCATTCTCTTCAATGGGCATATTCGCGAAAATGGCCTATGAGCTGGGTGTCCAATCGATGAACCTTGTCGCCATTCGCAGCGTTCTCGCCTTTCTCATCGTTGGAGCAGTTCTTGCTGTTCTCCGGGGCCGCATTCCGCCACTGAAGCGAGAACACTGGGGCAGTTTTCTGGGTATTGGGTTTGTTGGTGTCGCGCTGAACTATGCAGCATTTTTTGTCGCCCTCGAATACACGAGCGTGACGGTGACGATAGCGCTGCTCTTTACCTTTCCCGCATTTGTCGTGATCGCGGCGGTGTTCTTTCTGGGTGAAAAATTCACCCTTCTAAAAGGTATTGTAATTCTACTTACCGTCACGGGATGTTTTCTGGCTGTCGGTGGATGGGACGTTGCGGGGTCTGACTTGACGTTCTGGGGTGTGTTCTTTGGCCTGGGAGCAAGCCTGACCAAAGTGGTTTACACGATACTGAGTAAGCGGGTTCTAGGGGTTTATGATTCCTGGACAACGGTATTTTATTCGTTTGGTGTAGGGGCAGTGTTTCTTTTGGCCTACATGTTGGTAACCGCACAATTGCGGTTAGATATGGAGCCAGCGGCCTGGGGATTTATTTTGGCCATTACTGTGGTTCCAACACTGTTCGGCTACGGTCTATTTGTAGTCGCGCTGACCTATCTACAGGCTGGCCAGGCGAGCGTCATCGCGACTCTGGAACCAGCACTCGCGGTTTTGCTGGCTGCAATTTTATTGGCCGAACACGTAGCGATGCTACAAGTTTTTGGCATGGCTTTGATTGTCGGAGGCGTGGTCCTTCAGGGATTCGAAGTTGACGGTTGAGGGTCAAAACAGCTGGTATTGTTAATGCTTAGCTGGAGAACCGTTTGCAGATGAATTACGATGCAATCGCACGTGGATTGGTTACTTGACACAGGACAGCGGCTGGCCGAAATCTGACTTTCGCTACACTTCCGGCATGTCTCAAGTAGTTGACCTGCCCCCAATTTGAGGGCCACTTTTAGGTAGACTCTGTTCCTCTTTTGTTTGCCATTATTCGGCGGCGTGAGCAATGGGCGGTGGCGCGGAGCCTTCAGATAGCTCAAGCGTCGCTGCCCATTGCGGTTTATGGAAAGGCCTGTTTGCGGCAAATTCTTCCGGGGTTTGATAGTTCAGCGAAGAGTGGGGCCGGTTTTGATTGTAATCGATCCGCCAGTCCTCGATGATCCTTTCTGCCTCGGCCAGCGAGGTGAACCAGTTCAAGTTCAGGCATTCTTCGCGAAACCGGCCGTTGAAACTTTCGATGTAGGCGTTCTGGGTCGGCTTGCCCGGGTCGATGAAGTAGAGCTGCACGCCGTGATCATCTGCCCAGCCATCAAGCGCGCGGCCTCGTAGTTCAGGCCCATTGTCAACGGTCAGAACATCCGGGTACCCCCGCTCACGAGCCACCCGTTCCAGCATTTCCACCACGCGGGAGCCGGGGATCGACAGGGCCACATCAATCGCCGGACATTCCCGTGTGCAGTCGTCTTTCAGATTGACGGTGCGGAACTTCCTGCCGTTGGCGAGCGCATCCATGGTGAAGTCCAGGCTCCACCGCTGGTTGGCGGCGATCGGGCACCAGGCGCCTTCGCGCACGCCCTTGGGGATTTTCTTGCGATTGCGGCGGCGCAGGGTCAGGCGCTCCTCTCGGTAAAGTCGCTCCACCACTTTCACGTTCACCTTGAAACCCTCCTGGCCAAGCTTGGCATGCAACATGCGATAGCCATAGCGTCGGTGTTTGCCGGAAAGCGTGACCAGCCGTTCCCGTATCCTCGCATGGCGATCCGGCCTTCCTCTGTATTCATTACTCGATCTGGAAAACCCAATCAGCCCACAGGCCCGCCGAGTTGAAAACTGATAGTCACGGCAAAGAACCATGACTGCTTCCCGGCGGCTTGCAGGCTTCAGAAGTTTTTTGCCAGAAGCCCTTTCAGGCCAGCATTATCAAGCATGGTTTCGGCCAGCAGCTTCTTCAGCTTGCCGTTCTCCGATTCCAGGTCTTTCAGCCGCCTGACATCGGAAATCTGAAGGCCGCCATACCTGGCTTTCCATTTGTAAAAGGTGGCATCCGACATACCGTGCTTACGGCACAACTCGGACACTTTCGCACCCGCCGCATACTCCTGAATGATCCGAACAATCTGCTCTTCGCTAAACCGTGACTTGCGCATTCTCTGTTCTCCTCGTTCTCGTGAACATTAAGCGAACAGATCCTCCTTTCAAATGGACCAGTTTTCGGGGAGCAGGTCAGTCGATCTCGCAGAAACTGGGAGATTTCTCCCACATAATCAAACGCCATTGATGACCTCCCAATTCCCAATCTGCCCCTGAGACCGCAAATGAAATCCGGCCTCCGGTTTGGTAAAGCTGTTTTCAACAGGCTACTGCCGACCAAAAGATCAGCAACGCACTCGAAAATGATGCCGCGCGAAACGGAGGTCGAAACTATCTGGGTTGATAGGCTCATCGCCACGATACTTTCCCCATCACCCCAATGGCCAGTACCAATTCCCATTTACATCTACGTCTTGCGGCTCAGGGATCAGCCCTGACGGTCAACTAGGCCCGGAACACGAGCTCAGGAAGTACCACGCTCCATTCGTCTCGTTTCAACTGTTCGCGATACTCTTCAGCGGAGTCATTGCGAAAACGTTTGGTGACTGCGTAGACGCTCCCTTGAAAGAATTTCGCGCCAGGCGGCGGAGAATACTGCTTCGCCAGCGGGCAGACGACGGCACCATCGTCATCGGTCAAAACCCACCGATCGCCACTTTTTTTTAAGAACAACCGATCGCCAGCATTCAGGCGATCCAATGCAACAAAGGATGGACTCCCGGCGCTAAGCCGCCCAGCAAAGCTTAGATACACATCCGAGGGGTCCAAAGTCTGGTAGACTTTGTTGCAGTCAGAAACGCCAATCCCATCTTTGGTCCTGGAGCGGATCATAAAAGCTTCGTCGTTAAGGTTTTCGAGGATCGGGTGTTTTCGTCCCATTGACAGTAAAGCGAGGCTTCTGCGCGCTCTGGTCATCGCAACGTAATAAAGACGCCGCGCCGCATCGCGATCTTCAACACGAGACAGGCGATCCCAACCGCCGTCGAGCACAATAACATCATCAAACTCAAGACCCTTCGCCCTGTGTGCGGAGAGGAGCATCAACCCACTTTGACGTTTTCGGGCGTCACGTCCCCACTCTGCCAGCCACTCCAGGACGTCTTTGCGATCCGTTTCGCGGTTGCCCAGCTCTTTCACAAAATCTTCGACGCCTTCTCGCAGCACTGCCCACCAAGGGCCTGTTGGCTGAGCTTCCATCCAGTCGGCAAGTTCGGAAACATGCAAACCGGCTCGCTTGCGTTCCTTGAGCCATTTCACAAGCTTCTGGGTTTCGCGAAGCCGCCAGAAGTTGGGCGGATCCGAATTGGCCATCTGAACAGGGATTCCGCGAGCCTCACAGTAACTCCGAACCGGTTGCAAATATTTCCAATCACGCGCGATCACCGCTGTTTTAGCCCAATTCCAGTCGGATGCGACCTTCGAAAGGCGAATTAACTCTTCGACGGCAAGTACAGCCTGGACAAATTCGTTCTCGGCATCGCCAAGCGCCTGCACACGCCCGCGCCCGATCGTATCAAGTTGCTCCAAGGCGCCGCCTGGAAGATCGTTTTTTCGCGTTCGGTTTACTGTGATGTCGTGACCAGATTTCATGCGCTCAGCTGCGGGCGCGATAACGCGGTTTGCGGCATTAATGATATTGGCCGTCGATCGATAATTCTCAACAAGATGTGTCGGTTGCGCTTTATAATCTTCTTCGAAGCGCCGGATGAACTCTACAGAAGCCCCGGTGAAGGTATAAATATTCTGATCGTCATCACCGACTGCAAATAGACTGAGGCGTCTGTCTTCGTCTTCTACCGATCGCCCTGCAACTGCTTCAATTAAATCGTACTCTTCCGGGCCAATGTCCTGATATTCGTCCACCAGGATCCAACGATAGCCCTCAATAAGCGTATCGTGCTGCGCTTCGGCCTCGTCGCGCGCCAAACCTTCTCCTCGCAGAAGTGAAACGGCCTGCCCCATTATTTTGTCGAAGTCATCGGAGTTAACTTTTTCGGCCTGTTTAGCAAAGCTTGCCCCCACCATTCGCATTGCTAGCCCGTGGCAAGTGGAAATTGTCACGCCGCGCGCGTCTTCTCCAATTAGGTCGAAAAGCCTATTGCGGATTTCAGTTGCTGCGTGCCGGTTGTAGACTAAAGCCAAGATCCCCCGTGGATTTTCGCGGCGAACGCGAATGAGATATGCTATCCGATGTACCAGAACGCGTGTCTTTCCGGACCCCGGTCCAGCTAGTACCAACACGTTTGTTTGCTCTCTGTCGTCTGCAACGATCCGAGACTGATTGGGATTTTGAAGTGCCTCAACGATCAATCCCCAAGACTCTGGCGTTGTCTGTCGTCGGAGTTCCGCAAGACGTCCAGGCAACCACTTTTCCACAAAATTCTGTCGATCAAATGTAAAATAATCCTCGTTGAGCTGAAGTGCCTCCTGCATCGAGCCCAAGCCTCGCTCAGCATAGGTCGCCATAATATGTGTTTGAAGCACTTGTTCGTCGTAGTGCTGTTGCAAAGGTTGGAAATCAGTTTTCGTGAACGGACGATTATCTGGTTCCAAATGGACGGTAATGGCGGGACGAAATATTGTGAGCCCTTTTCCGAGTGTTACGACACCTTGCTCATGAAGCCAAAGAAGTGCTCGATCAAGAAGTTTTGAAGGATCGGTGATCTCACGGCTCAGTTCCAGATCACCGGCGAGCGACGCCATAAGAGCGCCTAGCGTTGTTTGAACCTGAATATCTTTGCCGCGTGATTGCTTTGGTGCGGCCGCGAGTAAGGAAGAAAGTAAAACACTGCCAGCTTTGCGCCGGAGATCTGCGGTCAGAGCAAGCTTGTCCCAATTTCGTTGCAATCGTAGCGAAAGATGCTCCCGGTCGATTTTCCGAATTTGAAGACTGCCGACACCGTGGGCCTCATCTCGCCCATCCCTTGCGATGCCGCGCACCAGGCGATCTACAATATCTGGTCGAACTGTTGTATGACCCATGTCTCGCAGTTCTTGCGAGGCGATCTTCAAATTCAGCGTTGCTGCGTTTTCGAGCTCTAGATCGGGCGCAAACTCGCGCAACTTGGCGATCAGATCGTGTTCTAGGCCAGCCGCGTCGACGAGCCGCTTTTTCGAAGAATCTTCAACCCCGATGTGAACGAAGATAGTAATCGCTGTGTCGTTCGAAGCGACACCCAATGCTTCAAGGTCATTTAGGGCTTTTCTGAGTTGCCCCGGAGAAAATCCAGCCTGTCCGCATAACTCGTCTGTTGAAATGCCTTTGTCGGGTGGTGCACTAATCAAACTTCGCACTAAAGAGAGAAGCTTTAATCGGTATCCATCGGATCCGTACGCTGCGTCGATGAGCTTTTTAGCTTCGTCCAGCGTTCGGACGCGAAGCGAGGATGGATAAACGCGCACTCGGTTTTCCTCCCGTTTCAGAAGCACAGCCTCTTCAAGCCACGAAACAGCAGTCTTTACTCGTGTGTCGTCAGTGGTACTGTCCCGCTCAAAATCATGGTCCAGTTCCTCTTTGACGATCTCTCCGGGCGTTGCGATCACCTCTCCTTTTTGTTTTGATCTTCTATCCAGCCGTCTGAGCGATTTTAAGATCGCAGAAATCTCTCGTTTGGTGAGACGCGACCGCGCCGAGAGGCTAAATTGCCGCTCGATGTCATCCTGACTGAAAAGCAGGATGCACCGAGCATCTTCATGGTCCCGCCCCGCACGGCCGGCCTCTTGCACGTAGTTTTCCAAGGAACCCGGGATGTCACCGTGGATGACTAGGCGTATATCCGATTTGTCGATCCCCATTCCGAACGCATTCGTTGCGGCAATGACCCGAAGATCGCCGTTCGCAAACTGTTGCTGCACGACCGTCTTTTCGTCGGGTTTCAATCCAGCATGGTAGTATGCTGCGGCAAACCCTCTTTCTTTCAAGAAGTCCGCGACGCGCTCGGTAGCCCTTCGGGAAGAGCAGTACACGATCGCTCCCGAGGACCCTACCCTGGGCAATGCGCGTTCAAGCACCGATAAAATGTCGCCGAGCTTTTTGCCTTTATCTGTCGGGATGACCTCAAATGAGAGGTTCTCCCGCAAAGCACCGCCGTCAATAAGCTCAAGAGCCACTCCAAGCTTCGTGATGAAATGCTCTGTGATGTCTTGGATTACACTCGGCTTGGCAGTTGCCGTGAGGCAAATCAAGGGGGCTGGAGGACCATCGCCAGAGTATTCTTTTATGAACCGGGCGACGTATCGGTAATCCGGGCGGAAATCGTGCCCCCATTTTGAAACACAGTGGGCTTCGTCAAGCACCCAGTATCCTACTTCTCGTTGCTTCAGGATAGAGCGAACAGAGGGGCTTCTTAACTGCTCGGGAGAAATGAGCAGTAAAGCAGCCTCACCCAATCTGACTTGGTCCAGCGCGTCATGACGCTCCGGAAGAGAAAGCATACCGTTGACGGTCACGCACGACGTGATGCCCTGTTGCCGCATTCCCTCGACCTGGTCAGCCATAAGGGCAACAAGCGGAGAAATGACAACCGTGAGGGCTCCGGTCCTATGAAACTGTCCAAGCGCGGGCAATTGGTAGCAAACAGACTTACCAGTACCTGTCGGCAAAATTCCCAGCACGGGCGATTTGCCCATGGCCAAGGACACAATCGCCTCTTGGAGGGGACGTCCATCCGATCCAGCCGGTTTTTGTCGAAATCCATCAAATCCAAACCACGTCTTGAGGAGAGCCCGCGGATCATTCTGGGCGCGACACCACGCGCACATTGGATCCGTACACGGAGTATCCCGTAGCCGTCCTATCAGTTGGCTTGCGCCGGGAAACCGATGTCGCACCCAGGGAGGCATTACCGAGTCTCCACCGGCGACTGAGATCCAGGATAATGCGTACGCTAGTGGCCAACCATCGTGTTCGGCTTCTGGGATCACGGTTTCGATTTGATGTACACATGCAAGCTCTCGAAGGAGGTCTCTAATGGCTGCTTGCGCATCAGCTGCAGTCGGTCGCTTAGCGCCACGGACATGAGCGAAAACCGCATCAAAGCCTGAATGATCAGATCGCACTGTTGTGAGATAGTGGTAGGCTCGAATAACCTCAGGATCAGCTTTTTCGATCCCGGCTAGTGCCTCGATCTGGTTGCTTAACACCGTCAGGACAAGCTCGGCATCAAGTTCGGGATCATTGACGTGGCCGGTCTGCAGACGTCCGTCTTGATAATGCTTCACAAGGTGGTGGTATGGGTTTCGAGGAAAAGCAAGCGGGTTAAGCCAAAGGGTGTCGATCATCGGTTTCTTGAGAAGTTGAAGATCGGGCTTTGCAAGCTCCAGTTGGCGCGCATCGAAGTTGATTAGATTATGAGCGAGAACAAATTCAGCGGTCTCAGCAAATTGATCCAGCGAGTGGAGCGCCTGCGCCAAGTCGCCGCGCCGGTACACAAACGTCCGATCCAAGCCATTGCGGACACCCGCAAATCTTTGAATCCTGTTTGTCTTTGGATCGACCTCAAGATCAATCGACACGCATCTCTTGATGAGTGCATCTGAACTCGACGCTTTCGGGAATACATCGTCTTCCAAAACCCGTCCTGCAATTCCTCCCCCAGTCGCCACTAAGTCAAAGGATTCACTAGATTTCAAAGGCTCACTGAAATGTTTCCCGTATGTTCCAACCAATTATGCTCGCGTGTTGCTATTTTGATTATCCCTACTGTCAATGAGCATTTAAAGTTGACCCGGTTTTGGCATTTAAAAGTGACCCGCCTTTGAGTTGCAAAGCCAATAGGCGAGATGCCCTCATATAGCGAGCTCGCCTATTGGCTTTGTTTGCGCTGCGGCTTATTGAACGCGGCTGTTTTTGCTCTGTGCGAAGCGGAACGAGTTGTTGCCGGTCTCGATGATTGAACAGTGATGCGTTACTCTGTCGAGCAATGCGGTTGTCATCTTGGCATCGCCAAAGACCGACACCCACTCTCCGAACTCCAGATTGGTTGTGATGATGACGCTGGTTTGCTCATAAAGCTTACTGATGAGGTGGAACAGCAGCGCCCCGCCGGATTTAGGGAACGGGATGTATCCCAGTTCATCAATGATCACACAATCCATCTGGGTCAGCTGGCGAATAATTTTGCCAGCGTTTCCTTCCGCCTGTTCCCGGATCAGGGCATTGATGAGATCGACAGCATTGTGGAAGCGTGCCTTCTTACCCTGATTGATGAGCGCCGTGCCCAGAGCAATGGCGATGTGGGTTTTGCCGGTTCCGGTGCCGCCGACAAGAATTAGATTGTGGGCATCCGCTGTAAATTGTCCGGTGCAGAGCTGCTCAACCTCCGGCTTTTTCACGGCAGATATACCATAATCAAACGTGGCAAAATCTTTGTGATGGGGGAACCTTGCAACGCGCATCTGATATTCGATGGACCGGACACGTCGCTCGACAGTTTCCGCCTCAATCAGCTGTTTGAGCACGGTGGTCAGGTTTGGCGGAGTGCGGCTGGCCAGAAGATCATGGGCACAGCTGGCCATTCCATGCAGTCGCAGGGCCTTGAGCCCTTCAATAAGAGCATTCATGCCATACTTCCTCGCGCCGCATACAACACCTCATATCGTTTGCAGTCAGCCTCTGGTGCCACCTGTAAGGACGGATAGAAATGGGCTTCAGGCAGCGGCTCTATAACGGGCTCGACCAGTTGATTAATCAGGTTGATTATAGCCGGAAGCCGAAGTGTATTTTGTTCGACCGCCATATCGCAAGCCATTCCGACAACATCGATCCCATGTTCCTGAACTGACCTGCTCCCCGAAAACTGGTCCATTTGAAAGGAGGATCTGTTCGCTTAATGTTCACGAGAACGAGGAGAACAGAGAATGCGCAAGTCACGGTTTAGCGAAGAGCAGATTGTTCGGATCATTCAGGAGTATGCGGCGGGTGCGAAAGTGTCCGAGTTGTGCCGTAAGCACGGTATGTCGGATGCCACCTTTTACAAATGGAAAGCTAGGTATGGCGGCCTTCAGATTTCCGATGTCAGGCGGCTGAAAGACCTGGAATCGGAGAACGGCAAGCTGAAGAAGCTGCTGGCCGAAACCATGCTTGATAATGCTGGCCTGAAAGGGCTTCTGGCAAAAAACTTCTGAAGCCTGCAAGCCGCCGGGAAGCAGTCATGGTTCTTTGCCGTGACTATCAGTTTTCAACTCGGCGGGCCTGTGGGCTGATTGGGTTTTCCAGATCGAGTAATGAATACAGAGGAAGGCCGGATCGCCATGCGAGGATACGGGAACGGCTGGTCACGCTTTCCGGCAAACACCGACGCTATGGCTATCGCATGTTGCATGCCAAGCTTGGCCAGGAGGGTTTCAAGGTGAACGTGAAAGTGGTGGAGCGACTTTACCGAGAGGAGCGCCTGACCCTGCGCCGCCACAATCGCAAGAAAATCCCCAAGGGCGTGCGCGAAGGCGCCTGGTGCCCGATCGCCGCCAACCAGCGGTGGAGCCTGGACTTCACCATGGATGCGCTCGCCAACGGCAGGAAGTTCCGCACCGTCAATCTGAAAGACGACTGCACACGGGAATGTCCGGCGATTGATGTGGCCCTGTCGATCCCCGGCTCCCGCGTGGTGGAAATGCTGGAACGGGTGGCTCGTGAGCGGGGGTACCCGGATGTTCTGACCGTTGACAATGGGCCTGAACTACGAGGCCGCGCGCTTGATGGCTGGGCAGATGATCACGGCGTGCAGCTCTACTTCATCGACCCGGGCAAGCCGACCCAGAACGCCTACATCGAAAGTTTCAACGGCCGGTTTCGCGAAGAATGCCTGAACTTGAACTGGTTCACCTCGCTGGCCGAGGCAGAAAGGATCATCGAGGACTGGCGGATCGATTACAATCAAAACCGGCCCCACTCTTCGCTGAACTATCAAACCCCGGAAGAATTTGCCGCAAACAGGCCTTTCCATAAACCGCAATGGGCAGCGACGCTTGAGCTATCTGAAGGCTCCGCGCCACCGCCCATTGCTCACGCCGCCGAATAATGGCAAACAAAAGAGGAACAGAGTCTACCTAAAAGTGGCCCTCAAATTGGGGGCAGGTCAGAACCAGCATCAGAAGCTCGACAAAGTCACGGTCACCACCCTTTACCATCATGTAGCTAGACCTGATCCGGTTCATGGATGTCGGTAATTCCCACTCCATAAACGGTGCACCATCTCGCAAGGCTCCGGGTTTGAGCAACAGAAGTGGCACATAGTGCCACGGTTCGAAGTAACTGATATTCTTTGTAAACTGGCGTTTGTGTTCGGCTATGATCTTTTGATCAGCAACCAGAACAATCCGCCCGGCATAGGCGCGCAACGAGATATGGCGGCCTGCATATTGGGCCGGAACGCTGTAACGATTGCTGCGATACTGAACAAGGCAAGTGGAACGCACGCGCACCGCCTTTTCTACATATCCGTCAAAACCAATCCCGATCGGGCGCAGCTCTGCCTGCTCCATCGCAAATATAGCATCAATCGTTTGATCCTTCTGGTCAGGGTGCGCGCGGATGCCCAGTTCATTGCAGCGAAGCGATAACCAGGGGCGTTAACCAGGGGCGTTGTTGCTCGGATCGGGTGTCAAGTGTTAACACAGGCTTTTGCCACGACCACGGATATGCTTAATGCCGCATAAATTCAACACCTCCCGCCGGCACAAGTTTGCGAAGAAGAAATATCGGGTGACGAACTGGTGCGGGTATAATGAAAGCCTGCGAAATCGTGGTGATTTGACGGTCTGGATCACAGGGGATGCGCGAAAGCACTGGGCTGCACCACGGCGCAGGTCGCGCGGCGGCCAGCCGCGATACTCGGATCTGGCGATCACGATGTGCCTGACGCTGGGCATGGTTTACAGGTTGCCGCTGCGCCAGACCCAAGGGCTGATACGCAGCATATCAAAGCTGATGCTGCTGGAAATTTCAGTTCCTGATTTCTCGACCCTGTCGCGCCGAGGGCGTGGTCTGAGCCTTCCGGCAAGGCCCAAAATCAAAATAACAGATCCGGTCCACTTGGCCATCGACAGTACGGGTTTGAAGGTTTTCGATGAGGGTGAGTGGCTGCAAAGCAAGTATAATGTAAAGGCCAAACGCAAACGGTGGCGTAAACTTCACCTTGGTCTGAACCTTGTGACTGGCGATATCGTTTGTTCGGATTTAACGCTGGATGACGTTGGCGATCCAACAGTGCTGCCTGATCTATTAAATCAGATTGGCACTCCGGTCTCCCGGTTTATAGCGGACGGTGCCTACGACGGCGCACCGACCAGTGACTTGCTTAAGGCACGATTTGGCGAGGCGGTTGTAATCATTATTCCTCCACCGAAGAACGCCATTCCAAGCCCGCAATCCAAGTGTTTTCCCTCACTTCGAGACCGACATATTGTTAAAATTCAAACTCATGGCCGCATGGCCTGGCAATCTGGCAGTGGCTACAATCAGCGCAGTAGAATTGAGACACAGATGGGGCGCTGGAAGGCTATTATCGGGCCAAAACTGAAAGCCCGCTGTTTCGAAAATCAGCAAACGGAGGCCAAAATCGGCGTCGCCATTCTCAACAAAATGACCGAACTCGGCCGACCCGTGTTCAAACAAATCTCATAGCCTGTATCACGGGTAAGGGCGGCTTGCGACTATTGTCTGATCCATGCAACAACGCCGTTCTGAAGTAACCGTCTGGCCTCCGCCGACCGCCGTGCCGCACCCACGAAGGCAAGATCCTGCAGGTTCGTCATCGGCGTTTATGCGGCCAAGGGTGTGCTCCGCGCCCGGCTCAAGCTCACCGAACCAGGGCCCAGTGCGATTCACTTCCCGCGAAGACGCGAGGCCGAGTATTTCCGGCGGCGCATCGCCGAACGCGTCGCTCGCCGGCGAATTCCTCCCTATCGCCGGACCCGGCGGAGTCGGCAAGGGGGTCGGGTTCGAAAAGGGACTGTCCAGAGAATGCTCCCTTTGGTACGATTACAAGCCGAAGGCCACTGGCGAGACCCAGCAACCGGCGAGTAGGACAGCGTGACTGCAAGCAAGAGACGAACATGACTGACGGCACGATCGATACCGAAAACGCCAATCCCCCGGGCGTTGTGTCGAACAGGCGCGCGTAGGAGGACAGTTTCCGTGAGACCTTTCCTACGGCTGGCAGTCATCGGCGCATTCCTCGCCACCGCGGCGCTGCTGCTCGGTTTTTCGGCGCCGGCGCACGCCCAAACCCTCGTGAGCAACACGGGCCAAACCACTCACGGTTACACAGCATGTGTCGATGGTTCTGAACTACTAGACTGTGCTCAGGGGTTCACCACGGGCCAGAATACGCGGGGCTACGACCTATCGAGTATCCAGTTGGACACGCAGAGGGCTCCGGGTAGTGGAACCCTGACGGTCACGGTGAGGGCCGCCACCGGATCGGGTCAACCGAGCAACGCGGTCTTATACACCCTGACCAACCCGTCCAACGTGGGGACGGGACTCCAGACATTCACCGCCCCCGGCGGGGCCCGTCTGAATCGAAACACCCAATACTTCGTGCACATGACGTTTGACGGTAGCGGAACCAGACCTCGTTGGAACCTGACGGCTAACGACAACCAAGATTCCGGCAAGGCCATAGGGTGGAGCATCGGCAATCACCGCTACACGCGCCGGTCTGACGGAACCGGGGGCTGGGAGGGTGATGGCGGTGTGTACTCGACTTCGATACAAATCAGGGTCCAGGGGAACACCTTGGCCCCGGCCGCCCCGAACCTCTCGGCCGCGCCGGGTGAAACCCAGGTGGCGCTGACCTGGGACGATCCGGCCAACAACACGATCACCAAGTACCAGTATCGCCGGAAAACAGGCGCGGGCGACTACGGCAACTGGACCGATATCGGCGGCAGCGGTGCGAGCACCGACAGCTACACCGTGACCGGCCTCACCAGCGGCACCACGTACACGTTTGCGGTGCGTGCGAAGAATGTTGGCGGCAACGGCGCCGCAGCCACCGTGACCGCCGCGACGCTCCCGGCCGCCCCGACGAACCTCTTGCCCGTGCCGGGTGACCGCGAGGTCACGCTGTCCTGGACCAATCCGGGCGGCGACACGATCACGAGCCACGAGGTCAGCACCGACGGCGGCACGACCTTCAGCGATATCCCCAACAGCGCCCATGGCCAGACCAATGCCACCGGATACACCGTTCCCGGCCTGGACAACCACACCGAGTACACGTTCAAGCTGCGCGCGAGGAACAATTCCGGCCCCGGCCGGGCATCCACCGCGACCGCCACGCCGCGCGCGCCACCGGCCGCCCCGACGGGCCTCTCGGCTACGGCGGGTGACGGCCAAGTCACGCTGTCCTGGACCAATCCGGGCGACAACACCATCAGGAAGTACCAGTACAGCACCGACGGCGGCGGTACCTTCAACCATATGAATGGCAGCAGTTACACCACCACCACACACATCGTGACCGGCCTGAGCAACGGCACCGCGTACACGTTGGCGCTGCGCGCGGTGAACGCTATCGGTGAGGGCCCGGCATCCACCGCGAACGCCAGGCCGCTGTGGGGTGCCCCGGCCAACCTCTCGGCCACGCCGGGCGACCGCCAGGTGACGCTGACCTGGACCGATCCGGACGACTCCACAATCACCAAGTACCAGGTGAGCACCGACGGCGGCGCTACCTTCACCGATATCAGCGGCAGCGGTGCGGACACCACCACCACCACCGTTACCCACCTGAGCGGCGACCCCGCTACCCGCCTGAGCAACGGCATCACGTACACGTTGGCGCTGCGCGCAGCTAACGATTTAGCTGGCGGCACGGCCGCCGCCATTACCGCCACGCCACTGTGGCCCGCGCCGACCAATCTGGCGGCGGATCCGGGCAACGGCCAAGCCATATTGCAGTGGGATACGGGCGACGCCTCGATCACCGATTATCGGGTCCACTGGCAGGCCACAAACAGCGGCGCGACGCATGAGATCTCGGACGTCGGGGCCGGATCGGGGAACACGACGACCACCACCATTTTCCCCCTGACCAACGGCACCGAATACACCTTCACGGTGCAGGCGGTGGATACGTCCGGCAGCACCGCCGTGATCACGGGCCTGCCCTCCAGCGCGACCGCGACGCCGGCGCCGGTGCCGGACGGCCCGGCGAACCTCTCGCCCACGGCGCGCAGCCAGGAGGTTGGGCTCACCTGGGACGATCCGGACGACAGCAGCATCACCAAATACCAGGTCAGCACCGACAGCGGCACGAACTTCGCCGATATCGAGGGCAGCAGCGCGGCCACCACCGCCACCACCGTGACCGGCCTGATCAACGGCACCGCGTACACGTTGGCGGTGCGCGCGGTGAACGATTCCGGCGAGAGCGCGGCGCCCCGCGTGACTGCCACGCCGCTGTGGCCCGCGCCGACCGGTCTGGTGGCGGCGCCGGACAACGGCCAGGTCACACTCCAGTGGGATAGGGGCGTTCCCGGAATCACCAAGTATCACGTCCTGACCGAGGGACCCGGCAACGACATTAACACGTTGGCCCCGGCCGGATCGGGGACGAAGACGACCGTTACAGATACCGGCCTGACCAACGGCGCCGAATACACCTTCACGGTGCGGGCGGCGTTGGGGACCGACCCTGCGAATGCCACATTCACCAGCGTGGCATCCACCGTGACCGCCACGCCGGAGCTGGCTTTGCCGGCCGCGCCGACGGGCCTCACGCCCACGGCGGGTGACCGCCAGGTCACCCTGTCCTGGGACGATCCGAACGACCTCACACTCACCGGCTACGATTACAGCACCGACGGCGGCACGACCTCCACTTCCATCACCGGCCTCACCGAGGCCCCGACCTCATACACCATTACCGGCCTGACCAACGACACCGAGTACACCCTGGCGCTGCGCGCGGAGAACGCTTCCGGTAAAGGCCCATGGTCCGACAACGTGACTGCCACGCCGATTGCGAAACCGGCCGCCCCGGCGAACTTCGCGGCCACGCGGGGCAGCGACGGGGGCGAGGTGGCGCTGACCTGGGACGATCCGGACAACGACACGATCACCAAATACCAATACCGGCAGAAGAGGGGCAGCGGCGCTTTCGGCGACTGGACCGACATCGACGGCAGCGGTGCGACCACCGTCTCACACACCGTGACCGGCCTGAGCAACGGCAGGCAGCACACGGTCGAGCTGCGGGCGGTGAACGCTTCCGGCGAGGGCACGGCGTCCAGCGATAAAGCCACGCCGCTCTGGCCCGCGCCGAATCTTGTGGCGACGCCGGACCACGGCCGGGTCCATCTGGAGTGGACGGGCGTCCCCGGAGCCAAAGACTATACGCTCACAACCAAAGGCCCCGGAGTAAATTGGTCATCTTTCCTCTCCTTTGGCGCATCGCCGTCGAAGGTTGACGATTCCATTGGCCTCGATCCCAATAATCCGTTGGCCAACGGCACCGAATACACTTTCACGGTGTGGTCGACCACAGCCGGCGGCACCCAAACCAGCGTGAAAGCCAGCGTGAAAGCCACACCGGTGGCGCCGCCGCTGCCAGCCGCCCCGACGATTTCCTCGGCCACGCCGGGTGACAGCCGGGTCGTGCTGTCCTGGGACGATCCGGGCAATATCACGATCACCAAGTACCAGGTCCGCTGGAAGGAGAAGGACAGCAACGACAGCACCTACACCCCCTGGGCGGACATCACCAGCCCCAACCCCTTTGCGACGCCCCCCACGCCCCCCACCACATACACCGCGACCGGCCTGACCAACGGCACGACCTACACGTTTGAGGTGCGCGCGGGGAACGGTACCGGTGAGGGCCCGGCGTCCACCGTGGACGCCATGCCGATTGCGGTCCCGGACGCCCCGGAGAACCTCTCGGCCGCGCCGGGCGACGGCCAGGTGGCGCTGTCCTGGGACAAGCCGAGCAACGATGCAACCATCGGCAACTATACCTATGAGGTCAGCACCGACGGCGGTACGACCTTCGCCGAGATCGAGGGCAGCAGTGCGACCACCACTGCACACACGGTCATGGGCCTGAACAACGGCACTGAGTACACGCTTGCGCTGCGCGCAGAAAACGATGCGGGTAAAGGCCTCGCAGCCACCGTAACCGCCAGGCCGATTGCGGTGCCGGCCGCCCCGACGATTTCCTCGGTCACGCCGGGCGACCGCCAGGTTGCGCTGACCTGGGACGATCCGGACGACGACACAATCACCGGGTACCAGGTCAGCACCGACGGCGGCGAGACGTTCGCCGATATCGACG
Organism: Paracoccaceae bacterium; assembly: GCA_965247915.1. Lineage (GTDB taxonomy): Bacteria > Pseudomonadota > Alphaproteobacteria > Rhodobacterales > Rhodobacteraceae > JAKZRT01. The sequence continues at coordinate 2,880,191 of OZ252048.1, read as the reverse complement.
ACACCGACATCAGCGAAAACGATACGGACAACACCCTCGCCTACACCGTGACCGGCCTGACCAACGGCACCGAGTACACGTTGGCGCTGCGCGCGGTGAACGCTTCCGGTGTGGGCGCGGCGACCACCGTGACCGCCACGATGCGACCGGCCGCCCCGACGAATTTCGAGGCCGCGCGGGATAGCGGCGGGGGCGAGGTGGCGCTGAGATGGGACGATCCGGATAACGACACGATCACCGGATACCAGGTCAGCACCGACGGCGGCACGACCTTCACCGACATCGCCGGCGCTGACATCAGCGAAGGCGATACGGGCAACACCCTCGAATACACCGTGACCGGCCTGACCAACGGCACCGAGTACACGTTGGCGGTGCGCGCGGTGAACGCGTCCGGTGCCGGCGCGGCGTCCCCTGACGCGACCGCCACGCCTCTGTGGCCCGCACCGGACAATCTGACGCCGGCGCCGGGCGACGGCCAGGTCGTGCTGACGTGGGACACGGGCGACACCGGGATCGCCCGTTATAAGGTCAGCACCACGTACACCAGCACCGGGAATACGTATTTGAATACGGTGCTCTCGCCCGGCTCGGGGGATCAGACGACCCTGCTCATTCCCGGCTTGACCAACCGCACCGACTACACCTTCACGGTGCAGGCGGTGGATACGTCCGGGAGCACCGACACCGGCCGGCCATCCAGCGTGGCCGCCACGCCGGTGCCGGTGCCGGCCGCCCCGGCGAACCTCGCGGCCATGGCGGCTAACGGGCAGGCTGTGCTGACCTGGGACGATCCGAACGACAGCAGCATCACCAAGTACCAGGTCCGGCAGAGGGTGAGCGGCGCCGATTTCGGCGACTGGAGCGACATCGTCGGCAGCAGTGCGACCACCACCACCTACACCGTGACCGGCCTGACTAACGGCAGCGCGTACGGGTTTGAGCTGCGCGCGGTGAACGCTTCCGGTGACGGCGAAGCCTCCAGCGTGGGGGCCACGCCGATTGCGGTGCCGGACGCCCCGACGATTTCCTCGGCCACGCCGGGCGACGGCCAGGTGGTGCTTGCGTGGAACGATCCGAGCGACAGATCGATCACCAAGTACCAGGTCCGCTCGAAGGTGAGGAACAGCGACGACAATACCTACACTGACTGGGCGAACATCCCCGTAACCGACCCCAATGCGCCCCCCACCGGATACACCGTGACCGGCCTGACCAACGGCACCGAGTACACGTTGGCGGTGCGCGCGGTAAACGATCCCGGTAACGGCCCGGCATCCACCGTGACCGCCAGGCCGATTGCGCCGCCGGCCGCCCCGGAGATTTCCTCGGTCGGACCGGGTTACCGCCAGGTCGAGCTTGAGTGGGCCGATCCGAACGACAGCACCATCACCGGCTACCAGGTCAGCATCAACGGTGACGATAGCTTCACCAACATCCCCAGCAGCGCCCATGGCCAGACCAATGCCACCGGATACACCGTTCCCGGCCTGAAAAACGGCACCGAGTACACGTTGGCAGTGCGCGCGATGAACGATGCCGGCGAGGGCGACGCATCCGCCGCGAACGCCACGCCGTTCAACAACCCCCCCACGGGTTCCAGCAAAGAGGTGTCCACGTACGACAACGAACCGTACCGCTTTACGATGAAAGACTTCGCCTATTCAGACGACGAAGAGGACACGCTGCACCACGTGAAGATCGCCTCGCCGCCCGTGGATGACGAGGGGAATGACCGGGGGACGCTGTCGCTTAACGGCGCGGCCATCACCAGCGACACCCTACCCCGGCAGGTGACGCCGGCCGACCTCGAAGCGGGCAACCTCCTCTACACTCCGCCGGAGAACGCGCACGGCGATCCTTTCGCGACGTTCGAGTTCAAGGTCAGTGACGGCGAGAGCGACAGCGTGGTGGCGTACGCCATGGCCATTAAAGTGGTGCGGGTGTATTCGGTGCGCTTCGGCGCCGCGGCCTATGCGGTCGAAGAGGGCGGCGATCCGGTAAGGGTGACGGTGACGCTGAGCAAGCAAGCGGCCGACGCGCTGGAGATCCCGATCACGGTGACCCCGCGGGGCCGGACCGTGGCGGCCGACTATACGGTTACGGTTACGGATCCGGATGTCTTGGATCCTGCGACCGGGACCGTCACGCTCAAATTCGAGGAGATGGGCGACACCACCAGGAGCTTCACCATCGAGGCCACGGAAGAGGCCCAACAAGACGACAATTTCCATGACGTGAGGGTGGCGCTGAGATTCGGGACGCTGCCCGCGAACGTGGCGAAAGGCGCGCCGGCCGCGGCCACGCTGACCATCGTCGACGCTGAAGGCGCCGTGGTCCAGGCGCGCTTCGGGCGCCTGAACGCCGAGATCCTCTCCAAACACGCGCTGACCATCGCCGATGTCACCAACCGGGCGATCGGCGCGCGCATGGACGATCCGTGCGGCAAGCGGGCGGCCGCCTACACGCTGGCCGGGGGATCGACGATCCATGGTGCGCTGCACGCCAAGGCCCAGGCCCTCGAGGACGGCACGCTCACCCTCGACGATGTACTGGCGGGCTCGTCCTTCCGGCTGCCGCTCGCGGCGGCGAGCGGCGACAGAACGGGTGGCGGGCCTGTGGTGTGGGGCCGTGGCGAGCGGCACACGCTCGAAAGCACGGAGTCCGCCCTTGCCTGGGACGGCACGGTGCTGACCGGCCAGATCGGCATCGATGGTTGTCTGCGCGACGATCTCCTGACCGGGCTCGCGCTGTCGCGCTCAGTCGGTGAATTCGACTATACCGCCGCGACCGGGCCGGTGCCGGTGAGCGGCGACTATAAGAGCCGCATGACCAGCGTGCATCCCTATCTCGGCTGGACCTCACCGCAGGGTCTCGGGATGTGGGCGACGGTCGGCTACGGCCAGGGCGAGGTGGAGATCGACGACGAGCAGGCCGGCCGGCAGACGAGCGATACCAGCTTGAAGACCGCGGCAATGGGCGCGAGCGGTCCCTTGATGACCGATGAATCGCCGATCGCGGGCGGCACGATGGCGCTCGAGCTCCGGAGCGAGGCCTCGTGGGCGCAGGTCGAGGTCGAGGGCGACGACGGCCTGATCGCGCAGCAGACGGTGAACGCCTGGCGGCTTCGGCTGTCGCTGGAGGGCAGCCATGCGCATGAGCTGGCCTCGGGCGCATCGCTGACGCCGGCGCTGGAAGTTGGCGTTCGCCATGACGGTGGCGACGGAGTGACCGGGAACGGGTATGAGCTTGGCGGCAGCTTGCGTTACTTCGACCCATCGAACGGGGTGACGCTGGAAGGCCACGGCCGGGTTCTGCTTGCGCATGAGGACGAATACGAGGAATGGGGCGTTGGCGGACTGGTCCGGGTTGATCCCGGCCCCAGCGGCCACGGCCTGTCGTTGAGCATGGCGCTGGTTTACGGCGATGCGACGAGCGGGACTGCGCGGTTGTGGGATCAGGACGTCGCAGAACTGGCGACCGACGATGGGGCGGCCAATGACAACGTCCCGCAGATGCGGCTGGACAGCGAGCTTGGCTATGGCTTCAGCACACTCGGCGGGCACGGGCTGCTGACGCCCTATGGCGGGTTCTCGCTGGCGGGCGAAGGGTCGCGACGTTACCGGATCGGTATTCGCTTCGAGATCGCGCCTGCGTTCGACCTGAGCTTCGAGGGCGCGCGCCGTGAGCCGGCCAACGATGCGGCAGCGGAGCACGGCGTGATGCTGCGCATGCAGGCAAGCTGGTAGGGCCGAGGCGGAAACCGGTCGCGCGGGGCGTTGTTGCATGGATCAGACAATAGTCGCAAGCCGCCCTTACCCGTGATACAGGCTATGAGATTTGTTTGAACACGGGTCGGCCGAGTTCGGTCATTTTGTTGAGAATGGCGACGCCGATTTTGGCCTCCGTTTGCTGATTTTCGAAACAGCGGGCTTTCAGTTTTGGCCCGATAATAGCCTTCCAGCGCCCCATCTGTGTCTCAATTCTACTGCGCTGATTGTAGCCACTGCCAGATTGCCAGGCCATGCGGCCATGAGTTTGAATTTTAACAATATGTCGGTCTCGAAGTGAGGGAAAACACTTGGATTGCGGGCTTGGAATGGCGTTCTTCGGTGGAGGAATAATGATTTCAACCGCCTCGCCAAATCGTGCCTTAAGCAAGTCACTGGTCGGTGCGCCGTCGTAGGCACCGTCCGCTATAAACCGGGAGACCGGAGTGCCAATCTGATTTAATAGATCAGGCAGCACTGTTGGATCGCCAACGTCATCCAGCGTTAAATCCGAACAAACGATATCGCCAGTCACAAGGTTCAGACCAAGGTGAAGTTTACGCCACCGTTTGCGTTTGGCCTTTACATTATACTTGCTTTGCAGCCACTCACCCTCATCGAAAACCTTCAAACCCGTACTGTCGATGGCCAAGTGGACCGGATCTGTTATTTTGATTTTGGGCCTTGCCGGAAGGCTCAGACCACGCCCTCGGCGCGACAGGGTCGAGAAATCAGGAACTGAAATTTCCAGCAGCATCAGCTTTGATATGCTGCGTATCAGCCCTTGGGTCTGGCGCAGCGGCAACCTGTAAACCATGCCCAGCGTCAGGCACATCGTGATCGCCAGATCCGAGTATCGCGGCTGGCCGCCGCGCGACCTGCGCCGTGGTGCAGCCCAGTGCTTTCGCGCATCCCCTGTGATCCAGACCGTCAAATCACCACGATTTCGCAGGCTTTCATTATACCCGCACCAGTTCGTCACCCGATATTTCTTCTTCGCAAACTTGTGCCGGCGGGAGGTGTTGAATTTATGCGGCATTAAGCATATCCGTGGTCGTGGCAAAAGCCTGTGTTAACACTTGACACCCGATCCGTGCAACAACGCCGTGCGGTGCCATAAAGCCGCTCACCCCTGAAGCTGCGCCCGCGCAACCGGGTGAGGTTGGTTTTGACGGCGGTTTCATCGATGAATACCAGCCTGTGCGGTTCGGCGCGCATGCGCGGCTGGCGGCGGCTGATCCATTCCCTTCGCGCCTTATGCAGGGCGGGCCGGTCACGTTCCTGCGCGACAAGTCCTTTTTTTATATGAAAACCCTGCGCGTTCCAGAGCCCGGTGGATTGAGGAGAGCTGAACGCTCACGCCGTGCGTCTCCGCAAGCGCACCCGCAAGTTCCTGCAATGTTATGTCCGGTTCAGCCCGGACAATCTCGATCAGGAAACCCGCATGCGGTGCCAGCTTGCCAAACCGGCCCGCTGGCCTGCCCTGTGGCTTGGGTGTGACCTCGCCCCGCTCACGTTGATCCGCCGCATAACGCACCGCCGTCGCTGCACTGACGCCATAAACCCGCCCCGCAGCGCGACAAGAGTTTCCGGCCGCAATATACCCGCATATCCGCTGCCGAAGATCCAAAGAATACGGTTTGCCCATGCTCCACCTCCTCACGGGAAATGAATCAGACAAACAACACTTTGGGAATCCCCTTTCGATTCACATCAAACGCAAACCGCTTTAGACAGATGAATTCCGGCAAGACTATGTCAGGACTTCTGCAATAAGGGGGTCTTTTAAGGATTTGCTTACTCTCATTTTTGAGGAATTTTTCGGTGCCTGGTGGGATGAATTTTAGCGATTTGATCGCAAATGTTTCGTCTGCACACTGGAATTTTGTGGCCGAGGCGCGTATATCTGCCCCGTTCCTTCGGGAAATATGGCGATAAACGCGCCCGTAATAAGCGGATCGGACCCGGGGGCGGTACCCGGCGGCCGCCGGTGGTTCGGCCATCAGGCCGGCGACCGGACGATCACCGATCTTGAACATCGTGCAGGGGCCTTTCCCGACGTCCATAACTTCGCTGCTCCATCCGATCACGCCGGTATAGAACTCGCGCGCCGTCTCGACCTCGTCGGTCATCAGCTCGCACCACCCGAGGTCGCCATGAGTCTTCATGCGTTCGTCCATTGTCGTCCTCATCCGACTGTACATCGCTGCGAGCCCGGTCAGGGTCGCAGCGCAATTCGTCTGTCCTCAACAGCGGTCCGGCACGCGAGCCGGACGCCGACGTCGCATCGATGAATGAATCGCCGCTGAGGAACAGCGGAGCAACCCGTCAAGGGCCGGCATGCTAGAGTCGTCAGAATCGCAACTGTCCCCGCAGCATGACGTCATGGTCCGCAGCAGCGTCGGTGGCCGGCTCGCGGCGCTCGCCTTCGAGGCTGAGCTGAAGTGCCGACCCGATCTCGAAGCGACCGCCGATCCGGTAGCGTTGTGTGCCTTCGCCGGCGAGCGAGAGACCGCTATAGGGCGTCAGTAGGCCGCGCCTGCCTCACCATCGATTTTCCACTTGCCTCGCGCTTCGCGTCGACCCATCCCAGCAAACGCGCTTACGTGTACATGCTGGCGGCCTAGGTGAGGCGCAGAAACTGCCGGGGACCCGCGGGAGAAAAACGAACATGGCCCCGCCCCGTGGTCGTTCCCGGGTTCTTCCGCATTGGCTCACCGGTGGCGAAAGCCAAGGGGCATGAGGGACCTGCAATGCTTCACCGGATCGTTGATCGTGTGCGAGCGAGGTGGTGGCCCCGCAACCCTAACCCTAGCATTCACCATTGCTCTGGCATATTGTTCTGGTATACACGCCTTTTGTGGCTGAGCGTGGTGGCGGGGATGTAGTAATTCCCGGTGTCTGGAGTAGACTTGTTGGATTGAGGATCGTGCTGTGACGTTTGTGATTCTCTCAAAAATCAAGGCATGGCGCGCGCTCCGCCGCGCAAATGCACATCGCGTATCCCTAAGCCGGGGCGGCGTTTCTCGACTCAGCAATACTATCACCAAGGCAGCGCCCGGCGCAATCGCGGCGTTTCTGATAGCGGCCTCCGCGTTTCTGGCTCTGCCAACCAGCGCCAGCGCGCAGACGGTGACGCTGGCGCTGAGCCCGGCCTCGGTGAGCGAGAACGGCGGGGTCAGCACGGTGACGGCAACCGTGGCCCCCGCGTCGACTACGGCGTTTACGGTGACGGTGGGGGCGACGGCGGTGGCCCCGGCGGTGGCCGGCGACTTCGCGCTGAGCACCAACACCACGCTGACGATCGCGGCCAACGCCACGGCGAGCACCGGCGTGGTGACCATCACCGGGGTCGACAACAGCGTCGACGCGCCGGACAAGACGGTGACGGTGTCGGGGACGGTGACCGGCGGCACGGGGGTCACGGCGCCTTCCAATCAGACCCTGACGCTGACCGACGACGAGGCGACGCCGAGCGTGACGCTGGCGCTGAGCCCGGCCTCGGTGAGCGAGAACGGCGGGGTCAGCACGGTGACGGCGACGCTGAGCGGGGCGTCGAGCCAGGCGACCACGGTGACGGTGTCGGCGACGGCGGTCTCCCCGGCGGTGGCCGGCGACTTTGCGCTGAGCACCAACACCACGCTGACGATCGCGGCCGGCGCCACGACGAGCACCGGCGTGGTGACCATCACCGGGGTCGACAACAGCGTCGACGCGCCGGACAAGACGGTGACGGTGTCGGCGACGGCGGCCAACACCCAAGGGGTCACGGCGCCTTCCAATCAGACCCTGACGCTGACCGACGACGAGGCGACGCCGAGCGTGACGCTGGCGCTGAGCCCGGCCTCGGTGAGCGAGAACGGCGGGGTCAGCACGGTGACGGCGACGCTGAGCGGGGCGTCGAGCCAGGCGACCACGGTGACGGTGTCGGCGACGGCGGTCTCCCCGGCGGTGGCCGGCGACTTTGCGCTGAGCACCAACACCACGCTGACGATCGCGGCCGGCGCCACGACGAGCACCGGCGTGGTGACCATCACCGGGGTCGACAACAGCGTCGACGCGCCGGACAAGACGGTGACGGTGTCGGCGACGGCGGCCAACACCCAGGGGGTCACGGCGCCTTCCAATCAGACCCTGACGCTGACCGACGACGAGGCGACGCCGAGCGTGACGCTGGCGCTGAGCCCGGCCTCGGTGAGCGAGAACGGCGGGGTCAGCACGGTGACGGCGACGCTGAGCGGGGCGTCGAGCCAGGCGACCACGGTGACGGTGTCGGCGACGGCGGTCTCCCCGGCGGTGGCCGGCGACTTTGCGCTGAGCACCAACACCACGCTGACGATCGCGGCCGGCGCCACGACGAGCACCGGCGTGGTGACCATCACCGGGGTCGACAACAGCGTCGACGCGCCGGACAAGACGGTGACGGTGTCGGCGACGGCGGCCAACACCCAGGGGGTCACGGCGCCTTCCAATCAGACCCTGACGCTGACCGACGACGAGGCGACGCCGAGCGTGACGCTGGCGCTGAGCCCGGCCTCGGTGAGCGAGAACGGCGGGGTCAGCACGGTGACGGCGACGCTGAGCGGGGCGTCGAGCCAGGCGACCACGGTGACGGTGTCGGCGACGGCGGTCTCCCCGGCGGTGGCCGGCGACTTCGCGCTGAGCACCAACACCACGCTGACGATCGCGGCCGGCGCCACGACGAGCACCGGCGTGGTGACCATCACCGGGGTCGACAACAGCGTCGACGCGCCGGACAAGACGGTGACGGTGTCGGCGACGGCGGCCAACACCCAGGGGGTCACGGCGCCTTCCGATCAGACCCTGACGCTGACCGACGACGAGGCGACGCCGAGCGTGACGCTGGCGCTGAGCCCGGCCTCGGTGAGCGAGAACGGCGGGGTCAGCACGGTGACGGCGACGCTGAGCGGGGCGTCGAGCCAGGCGACCACGGTGACGGTGTCGGCGACGGCGGTCTCCCCGGCGGTGGCCGGCGACTTTGCGCTGAGCACCAACACCACGCTGACGATCGCGGCCGGCGCCACGACGAGCACCGGCGTGGTGACCATCACCGGGGTCGACAACAGCGTCGACGCGCCGGACAAGACGGTGACGGTGTCGGCGACGGCGGCCAACACCCAGGGGGTCACGGCGCCTTCCGATCAGACCCTGACGCTGACCGACGACGAGGCGACGCCGAGCGTGACGCTGGCGCTGAGCCCGGCCTCGGTGAGCGAGAACGGCGGGGTCAGCACGGTGACGGCGACGCTGAGCGGGGCGTCGAGCCAGGCGACCACGGTGACGGTGTCGGCGACGGCGGTCTCCCCGGCGGTGGCCGGCGACTTTGCGCTGAGCACCAACACCACGCTGACGATCGCGGCCGGCGCCACGACGAGCACCGGCGTGGTGACCATCACCGGGGTCGACAACAGCGTCGACGCGCCGGACAAGACGGTGACGGTGTCGGCGACGGCGGCCAACACCCAGGGGGTCACGGCGCCTTCCGATCAGACCCTGACGCTGACCGACGACGAGGCGACGCCGAGCGTGACGCTGGCGCTGAGCCCGGCCTCGGTGAGCGAGAACGGCGGGGTCAGCACGGTGACGGCGACGCTGAGCGGGGCGTCGAGCCAGGCGACCACGGTGACGGTGTCGGCGACGGCGGTCTCCCCGGCGGTGGCCGGCGACTTCGCGCTGAGCACCAACACCACGCTGACGATCGCGGCCGGCGCCACGACGAGCACCGGCGTGGTGACCATCACCGGGGTCGACAACAGCGTCGACGCGCCGGACAAGACGGTGACGGTGTCGGCGACGGCGGCCAACACCCAGGGGGTCACGGCGCCTTCCAATCAGACCCTGACGCTGACCGACGACGAGGCGACGCCGAGCGTGACGCTGGCGCTGAGCCCGGCCTCGGTGAGCGAGAACGGCGGGGTCAGCACGGTGACGGCGACGCTGAGCGGGGCGTCGAGCCAGGCGACCACGGTGACGGTGTCGGCGACGGCGGTGGCGCCGGCGGTGGCCGGCGACTTCGCGCTGAGCACCAACACCACGCTGACGATCGCGGCCGGCGCCACGACGAGCACCGGCGTGGTGACCATCACCGGGGTCGACAACAGCGTCGACGCGCCGGACAAGTCGGTGACGGTGTCGGCGACGGCGGCCAACACCCAGGGGGTCACGGCGCCTTCCGATCAGACCCTGACGCTGACCGACGACGAGGCGACGCCGAGCGTGACGCTGGCGCTGAGCCCGGCCTCGGTGAGCGAGAACGGCGGGGTCAGCACGGTGACGGCGACGCTGAGCGGGGCGTCGAGCCAGGCGACCACGGTGACGGTGTCGGCGACGGCGGTCTCCCCGGCGGTGGCCGGCGACTTCGCGCTGAGCACCAACACCACGCTGACGATCGCGGCCAACGCCACGACGAGCACCGGCGTGGTGACCATCACCGGGGTCGACAACAGCGTCGACGCGCCGGACAAGTCGGTGACGGTGTCGGCGACGGCGGCCAACACCCAGGGGGTCACGGCGCCTTCCGATCAGACCCTGACGCTGACCGACGACGAGGCGACGCCGAGCGTGACGCTGGCGCTGAGCCCGGCCTCGGTGAGCGAGAACGGCGGGGTCAGCACGGTGACGGCGACGCTGAGCGGGGCGTCGAGCCAGGCGACCACGGTGACGGTGTCGGCGACGGCGGTCTCCCCGGCGGTGGCCGGCGACTCTGCGCTGAGCACCAACACCACGCTGAGCTTCGCGGCCGGCGCCACGACGAGCACCGGCGTGGTGACCATCACCGGGGTCGACAACAGCGTCGACGCGCCGGACAAGACGGTGACGGTGTCGGCGACGGCGGCCAACACCCAGGGGGTCACGGCGCCTTCCGATCAGACCCTGACGCTGACCGACGACGAGGCGACGCCGAGCGTGACGCTGGCGCTGAGCCCGGCCTCGGTGAGCGAGAACGGCGGGGTCAGCACGGTGACGGCGACGCTGAGCGGGGCGTCGAGCCAGGCGACCACGGTGACGGTGTCGGCGACGGCGGTGGCGCCGGCGGTGGCCGGCGACTTCGCGCTGAGCACCAACACCACGCTGACGATCGCGGCCGGCGCCACGACGAGCACCGGCGTGGTGACCATCACCGGGGTCGACAACAGCGTCGACGCGCCGGACAAGTCGGTGACGGTGTCGGCGACGGCGGCCAACACCCAGGGGGTCACGGCGCCTTCCGATCAGACCCTGACGCTGACCGACGACGAGGCGACGCCGAGCGTGACGCTGGCGCTGAGCCCGGCCTCGGTGAGCGAGAACGGCGGGGTCAGCACGGTGACGGCGACGCTGAGCGGGGCGTCGAGCCAGGCGACCACGGTGACGGTGTCGGCGACGGCGGTCTCCCCGGCGGTGGCCGGCGACTTCGCGCTGAGCACCAACACCACGCTGACGATCGCGGCCAACGCCACGACGAGCACCGGCGTGGTGACCATCACCGGGGTCGACAACAGCGTCGACGCGCCGGACAAGTCGGTGACGGTGTCGGCGACGGCGGCCAACACCCAGGGGGTCACGGCGCCTTCCGATCAGACCCTGACGCTGACCGACGACGAGGCGACGCCGAGCGTGACGCTGGCGCTGAGCCCGGCCTCGGTGAGCGAGAACGGCGGGGTCAGCACGGTGACGGCGACGCTGAGCGGGGCGTCGAGCCAGGCGACCACGGTGACGGTGTCGGCGACGGCGGTCTCCCCGGCGGTGGCCGGCGACTTTGCGCTGAGCACCAACACCACGCTGAGCTTCGCGGCCGGCGCCACGACGAGCACCGGCGTGGTGACCATCACCGGGGTCGACAACAGCGTCGACGCGCCGGACAAGACGGTGACGGTGTCGGCGACGGCGGCCAACACCCAGGGGGTCACGGCGCCTTCCGATCAGACCCTGACGCTGACCGACGACGAGGCGACGCCGAGCGTGACGCTGGCGCTGAGCCCGGCCTCGGTGAGCGAGAACGGCGGGGTCAGCACGGTGACGGCGACGCTGAGCGGGGCGTCGAGCCAGGCGACCACGGTGACGGTGTCGGCGACGGCGGTCTCCCCGGCGGTGGCCGGCGACTTTGCGCTGAGCACCAACACCACGCTGACGATCGCGGCCGGCGCCACGACGAGCACCGGCGTGGTGACCATCACCGGGGTCGACAACAGCGTCGACGCGCCGGACAAGACGGTGACGGTGTCGGCGACGGCGGCCAACACCCAGGGGGTCACGGCGCCTTCCAATCAGACCCTGACGCTGACCGACGACGAGGCGACGCCGAGCGTGACGCTGGCGCTGAGCCCGGCCTCGGTGAGCGAGAACGGCGGGGTCAGCACGGTGACGGCGACGCTGAGCGGGGCGTCGAGCCAGGCGACCACGGTGACGGTGTCGGCGACGGCGGTCTCCCCGGCGGTGGCCGGCGACTTCGCGCTGAGCACCAACACCACGCTGACGATCGCGGCCAACGCCACGACGAGCACCGGCGTGGTGACCATCACCGGGGTCGACAACAGCGTCGACGCGCCGGACAAGACGGTGACGGTGTCGGCGACGGCGGCCAACACCCAGGGGGTCACGGCGCCTTCCGATCAGACCCTGACGCTGACCGACGACGAGGCGACGCCGAGCGTGACGCTGGCGCTGAGCCCGGCCTCGGTGAGCGAGAACGGCGGGGTCAGCACGGTGACGGCGACGCTGAGCGGGGCGTCGAGCCAGGCGACCACGGTGACGGTGTCGGCGACGGCGGTCTCCCCGGCGGTGGCCGGCGACTTCGCGCTGAGCACCAACACCACGCTGACGATCGCGGCCGGCGCCACGACGAGCACCGGCGTGGTGACCATCACCGGGGTCGACAACAGCGTCGACGCGCCGGACAAGACGGTGACGGTGTCGGCGACGGCGGCCAACACCCAGGGGGTCACGGCGCCTTCCGATCAGACCCTGACGCTGACCGACGACGAGGATGCGCGAAATTTGTCCGTGTCGGACAGGGTGATAGATGAAGGCGGCACGGCGCGTTTCACGGTAAAGCTGTCGGGTGCCGTCGCGAGCAACGTGACAGTGGACTGGTCGACGGAAGACGGCACCGCGAAGACACCGGACGACTACACGCACGGGTCGGGCACGCTGATTTTCGAGCAGACCGCCAGCTCGTTCGTACAGACCGTTGAGGTTCAGACGATTCGCGACGCCGTGGCCGAGGGGACAGAGACCTTCGTGGTGCGGCTCTCGAATGTGACCAGTACGGTACCCGTGTCGCTTGCCTCGAATTCGCCGGCGACGGGGACAATCCTCGACAACGCGGAGGACGCGGCGACGGCGCGGATCGGCCGGGTGAACGAGGAGATCGTGCCTCGGGTGGCGCAGGCGATGGTGGCGAGCACGCTGACAGCGATCACCGGGCGCATCGATGCGGTGGCGTCCGGCGTGCCGCCTGCAGGCGCGGTCAACCTGGCCGATCAGTCCTCTATTTATCGCTTGCTTAAGGCCAACGAGCGCTCGCTTGAGCAAGGCACGTTCGACCTGAAGGCGCTGCTGGATGGCCGCTCCTTCGTGCTACCGCTCCATGCCGCCGAAGACGGGAACAATGTGCCGGGCGGTCTCGGCGGCCTGGCGATCTGGGGCAGCGGCGATTACACCAGCCTTAAGGGCCGTCCGGACAGCCTGGTGGAATGGGAAGGCAATATAGTGACCGCTCATCTGGGCGCGGACACACGGCTGAACGAGAAGGTTCTGGCCGGGATGTCGGTATCGTGGTCCCGGGGATCGTTCGACTATACCGACCGGACCTCGACGGCGCAGGGAGGCGGCTTGACGGTGAGCGGCGACTATAAGAGCCGCATGACCAGCGTGCATCCCTATCTCGGCTGGACCTCACCGCAGGGTCTCGGGATGTGGGCGACGGTCGGCTACGGCCAGGGCGAGGTGGAGATCGACGACGATCTGCTGGCGCCGCAGTCGAGCGATACGACGCTGAAGATGGTGGCGGCGGGCGCGAGCGGCACGCTGCTCTCCGACGATGGTCTGATCGCGGGCGGCACGACAACGCTGAAGCTCAAGGGCGAGGGCGCGCTGTCGCGGATCGAGCTGGAGGGCAACGGCCTGCAGATCAACCCGCTGACCACGGATATCCAGCGGCTTCGGCTGTCGCTGGAGGGCAGCCATGCGCATGAGCTGGCCTCGGGCGCATCGCTGACGCCGGCGCTGGAAGTTGGCGTTCGCCATGACGGTGGCGACGGAGTGACCGGGAACGGGTATGAGCTTGGCGGCAGCTTGCGTTACTTCGACCCATCGAACGGGGTGACGCTGGAAGGCCACGGCCGGGTTCTGCTTGCGCATGAGGACGAATACGAGGAATGGGGCGTTGGCGGACTGGTCCGGGTTGATCCCGGCCCCAGCGGCCACGGCCTGTCGTTGAGCATGGCGCTGGTTTACGGCGATGCGACGAGCGGGACTGCGCGGTTGTGGGATCAGGACGTCGCAGAACTGGCGACCGACGATGGGGCGGCCAATGACAACGTCCCGCAGATGCGGCTGGACAGCGAGCTTGGCTATGGCTTCAGCACACTCGGCGGGCACGGGCTGCTGACGCCCTATGGCGGGTTCTCGCTGGCCGGCGAAGGGTCGCGACGTTACCGGATCGGTATTCGCTTCGAGATCGCGCCTGCGTTCGACCTGAGCTTCGAGGGCGCGCGGCGCGAGCCGGCCAACGACGACGCCGCGGAGCACGGCGTGATGCTGCGCATGCAGGCAAGCTGGTAGGGCCGAGGCGGAAACCGGTCGCGCGGCGGACGCTGCCGCGGCCGGCGAAATGCTCCCCATTGCCGGACCCGGGTGGTACGACACGAGGAGCGGCGGTCCGACGGGTTGTCGAAAGGGTGCTCCCTGTATGATGATCACGGACCGGGGACCACTGGCGAGGTCCGCGGCCGGCGAAGAGTAGAGCTTGACCACAAGCAGACGAGCATGAATAACGACATTATAGACACCGAAAGCGCCAGTAGCCCGGTGTTGTATCGAACGGGCGCGTGCAGGGGGACAGTTTCCGTGAGACTTTTTCCACGGCTGGCAATCATCGGCGCAGTCCTCGCCGCCGCCGTGCTGCTGCTCGGTTTTCCGGCGTCGGCGGACGCGGCTGAAGGGGCCGCGGTAACGCTGAGGTGGAGCCCCCCGCCGATCTTGCTGGGCTCGAATACTACCAATACCGCGTCTCCGACGACGACGGCGTAACGTGGAACCCGGATTGGACCACAATCCCCGGTAGCAACGCGAGCACCACCAGTTACGTCATCACCGGCCTGACATTTGGCACCCTGTACACCTTCCAGCTGCGTTCGGCGAACGACTTTCGTGTCAGCGACGCAGCCGAAACGACCGCCATAGCACTGTGGCCCGCGCCGCCCAATTTGGCGGCGACCCCGGGCGACAGCCAGGTTGCGCTACAGTGGGACAGGAACCCCGAGATCAACCATTATTCGGTCCAAATCCAGGGTGGCGCGACGCCTGTGACCCAGTTCGTCCAGTCCGGATCGGGGTCGAAGACGACCGCTGCCATTACCGGGTTGACCAACGGCACCGAATACACCTTCACGGTGCTGGGGGTAAGCGGCGCCGTGAGCGGCTCCGATATCATCAGCGCGTCATCCACCGTGACCGCCACGCCGGGGCTTTTGGCGCGCTTCGGGCGACTCAACGCCGAGATCCTCTCCAAACACGCGCTGACCATCGCCGATGTCACCAACCGGGCGATCGGTGCGCGCATGGACGAGGCGTGCGGCAAACAGGCGGCCGCCTACACGCTGGCCGGGGGATCGAGGATCCATGGTGCGCTGCACGCCAAGGCCCAGGCCCTCGAGGACGGCACGCTCACCCTCGACGATGTACTGGCGGGCTCGTCCTTCCGGCTGCCGCTCGCGACGGCGAGCGGCGACAGAACGGGTGGCGGGCCTGTGGTGTGGGGCCGTGGCGAGCGGCACACGCTCGAAAGCACGGAGTCCGCCCTTGCCTGGGACGGCACGGTGCTGACCGGCCAGATCGGCATCGATGGTTGTCTGCGCGACGATCTCCTGACCGGGCTCGCGCTGTCGCGCTCAGTCGGTGAATTCGACTATACCGCCGCGACCGGGCCGGTGCCGGTGAGCGGCGACTATAAGAGCCGCATGACCAGCGTGCATCCCTATCTCGGCTGGACCTCACCGCAGGGTCTCGGTCTCTGGGCGACGCTGGGCTACGGCCAGGGCGAGATCGGGATCGACGACGAGCAGGCCGGCCGGCAGACGAGCGATACCAGCTTGAAGACCGCAGCAATGGGCGCGAGCGGGTCGCTGATCGAGGGCGGCAGGACGACGCTCATGCTCAAGGGCGAGGCGTCGGTTGCGCAAGTCGAGGTCGAGGGCGACGATGACCTGATCGACAAGCAGACAGTGAACGCCAACCGCCTGCGGCTGGCGCTGGAGGGCAGCCACGAGCAGGCGCTGGCCTCGGGCTCCTCCCTGACGCCGTCCCTGGAGCTGGGTCTGCGCCATGACGGGGGCGACGGGATCACCGGCACCGGCATCGAGATCGGCGGAAGCTTGCGTTATCGGGATCCGGCCGCGGGCCTGACGATCGAGGTCAACGGTCGGGTGCTGGCGGGGCAGAGCGATTACCGGGAATGGGGCCTCGGCGGCTCGGTCCGGCTCGACCCGGGCGCCGGCGGGCGGGGACTGTCGTTCAGCCTCTTCCCGACCTGGGGCGAGATATCGAGCGGGGTGGATCGGCTGTGGGATCAGGACGTCGCCAAACTGGCGACCGACGATGGGGCGGCCAATGACAACGTCCCGCAGATGCGGCTGGACAGCGAGCTCGGCTATGGCTTCGGCGCGTTCGGCGGACGCGGGCTGCTGACGCCCTATGGCGGGTTCTCGCTGGCGGGCGAAGGGTCGCGACGTTACCGGATCGGTATTCGCTTCGAGATCGCGCCTGCGTTCGACCTGAGCTTCGAGGGCGCGCGGCGCGAGCCGGCCAACGACGACGCCGCGGAGCACGGCGTGATGCTGCGCCTACAGGTAAGCTGGTAGGGCCCAAGGCCGAAGCCGGTCGCGCGGCGCGGCACCTTCCGATGCGCCGTCCTCGCTCTTCAACCGAATGCCGACTTCGTCCCGTGTCAGCCTCCAGCATAGAGCACGGCCTCGGCCTCCCGTCCGCGAACCTTTTTGTGTTCCTCGACGCCCATCAGCCGTGGCGGCACGTGAAGGTGACCGAGCGCAAAACGGCTCACGATTTCGCCCAGTGCCTGTATGAGCTGGCCGAGTGAACCGCTCCGGGAAACCCGGTACGGTTCAGTCTAGAATGCTATCTGGAGATTGAGTCGGACGCTGTACTCAGTGTTCCCCGAATCGACGCCATTCGCCTGTGCGGCGCCCGATAGCGCGAAATCGCCCTGACGGTAGGTTCCGCCAAAGCCGAGTAGACATATTTGAAAATGCGAAAAATATTGTCAGGACGACAGGCGCCAGAAAAAACAACACGACAATGATCAACGCCGGCGTAAGAAATGCAAATCCGAGGGAGTTAATGTGTCGCATAGCACACCTTTTGCGAAAAACGGGCGGGGGCAAATGCCCCCGCCAAGATGCTTAGCGGAGGATCAGATCATCGCCCAGTTTGGCGGTTAGTTCTGCTTCCAGTTCTGCAACAGCTTCTGCCGGGGTCTTAATGCCGGTCCAGGAGACCTCTAGTCCCGCCCACATTGCTTCGGAATAAACACCGTATTGCAAGTGGTTTGGCTGGGCGTTGGCACTTCCAAGCAAGCGTTCAGTTGCTTCGGATGCCCATCTGTCATTGGCATAGAGCTCAATATTTGACTGCTGCGCGGTAATGCCAAGATGCGCCGACTTGATGGCATGAAGCGAATTCAACCTTGGCTCAGATGCAATCTTGATCAGCTGTGCGGCAATCTCTTCGTCCTGGTCATCGGCCTGGTTGGTTACAAGATAGACCAATGGATGGGTGATCGTGTTTGGACGCCCATTTGCATCACCCGCCGGGATCAGTGAAAACTCGATCGTTCCAAAGAAATCAGTGTTACCTTCTTTGCCCGTGTAGCGTGCATAGTGCCAGGTACCGCCATGCCATAACGCGGCCTTGCCATTTGCGACTTCACTGTACCACTGGCCAAAGTCCGTGCCGATGTGGTTCTTGCGGGTCACGCCCGCTGCAACGGCGTCAGCGAAGAACTGGTAAAAACCCTGCATTGCCGATTTGTCCAAAACAAGTTTGCCAGTTTCCGGATCCTGCAGGACGCCGCCGAATGCCTGATAGAACTGGCCCCAATCCGGTCCGTTCGATGTTCGTGGATAAAACCCATACCCCTCAGCGACCAGCCCCATATCTACGGCTTTTTTTGCGTCCGCCAGCACGTCTTGCAATGTATACGCACCAGATGCGACATTACCCGGCAAGGCAGCAATGTCTTCGTCCGAATACCCAATGCCGCGCATTGTATCTTTCCAGAAAAAGAAAGGTCGGCTTTCGGCGTCCTGCGGAACGCCCCACTGCACGCTGTTATAGGCCGCGATTTCCAGCAGATTTGGATAGATGTCATTAAGTGGCCAAGTATCAAAATCCAAATAGTCCTCAACCGGCACGATGTAGCCAGCTTGGCTCCATGGTGCGATATCAAGGTGGCTGGTGACAACTATATTGGGGGCGGTTCCGGCCTCGGCTGCAAGGGTGACACCTTGCTTGAATTCTTCCCAACCACCAAAATCGCGCTTGCCCTCAACCGTGATATTCAACTGTCAATCCCGGAGTAAAAAGGGTCAATGTCCCGGTGCAAAACTGGACACCTGGTTTGATTTAGGTGCGCACCCTGGTGCGTGTGCTTTCCAAATAGCTGATGCGTGCCAGGGTGCGTTGGCCGCAGGCCAACCTTTTCGCAGTTTTGGTATTTTCACGAGAGGCTTATCCCTCTGAACCCGGTTTGACGACATGTTGGGTTTGCGGTTGCCATCGGCAGGATGTTCGCCTAATGTTCTGTCATGCCCAGCCGCTGGAAATACGACCGCCCGATGTCCCGCGCCGCCTTCGAGGCGCGCTTTCCCGATGAAGCCTCCTGCGCCCGGCATCTCGCAGCCAAGCGCTGGCCCGACGGCTTCGTCTGCCCCGCCTGCGGCCATGCCAGGGGCTGGGGACTGAAGCGTCGCCGGGCGAGCTGGGAATGTGCGGCCTGCGGGAAGGAGACTTCGGTGACCGCAGGCACGATCATGCACCGCAGCCACTTGCCCCTGAAGACCTGGTTCATGGCCGTTCACATCGTGACCAGCCACTCGAACGGTATCTCCGCCCTGCAACTCCAGGCCCAGCTCGGGCTCGGCAGTTACAAGAGTGCCTGGCTCCTGCTGCACAAGCTGCGCCGTGCCATGGTCGATCCGGATCGCAGCCTGCTTGAGGACCTGGTCGAGATCGATGAGGCCACCCTACCGTTCCGCACCGTAAAAGACCCGACCGCAGGCGGGCAAGGTCGCAGCCCGCAAGGCAAGATGCGCATTGCCGGCGCGGTCGAGCTATCGCCCGAGGGCGAGCCACGTCGCATCCGGCTGGCGCCGATCGGGGATTTCTCCGCGCGCAGCCTTCATGCCTTCGTTGCCGGGACCTCGGCGCCGGGCGCGCGGGTAATCACCGATGGCTGGAGCGGTTATTGCGGCCTGCCCGACCACGACCACCAGCCCAAGGTCGTCGGTGCAACGCTCGCCAATCTCGTGCTGACGTGGATCCATCGTGTGTTCTCGAACCTGAAGCGCTGGGCGCTCGGAACCTTCCATGGCCTGCGCCGCGCCCATCTGCGCCGCTATCTCGACGAGTTCGTGTTCCGCTGGAACCGCCGCCGCCACACCGCAACGGCCTTCGACACCCTGCTCGGCATCGGCACGCGCCTCCGACCCGCCGACTACCGCGACATCGTCGGACAACGCGGCTGATCCCGGCAGGCCGGGCGCCAGCCACCGCCCGCCCTCCGATCCACCTCAATCAGGGCCGAGTGCCGGCCCTCCAGCCTGCCCGACAGCACTCGAAACCAACTTCCCCAAGTCCAAAAGCTCCCGCACATCGCCCGGCACGGTCCAGGAACCGTGCCTGAAACGTAGAAGGCCGATCAACATCTGGTGTGACCGGAAGCAAAGGGAGAAGCCCTTTTCACGATTACGGTTTGGCGATTTTGCTCTGGCGCAACCGGTAGCTTTCGCCGTTCATCTCGAGGATATGGACGTGGTGGGTTAGGCGATCGAGAATGGCGCCTGTGAGGCGTTCTGCGCCGAAGACCTCGGTCCATTCATCGAACGGCAGGTTGGATGTGATGATGATGGAGCCACGTTCGTAGCGCTGCGAGATGATCTCGAAGAGAAGCTCGGCCCCGGTCTTGCTCAGTGGCACAAAACCCAGCTCATCAATGATCAGCAGGTCCTGGCTGACCAGTTGTTTCTGCAAGCGCTGCAGGCGGCGTTCGTCGACGGCCCCGATGAGTTCATGGACGAGAGCAGCGGCAGTGGTGAAGCGTACTTTCCTGCCCTTCTGGCAGGCCGCCAGACCCAATCCCAGGGCGATATGGGTTTTACCTGTGCCGCCTGGCCCCAATGCGATGATATTCTCGCGCCGGTCTATGAACTCACCGCGGGCCAGTTGCATGGTCAGGACCTTGTTCAGCGACGGGATGACCTTGAAGTTGAAGCTGTCCAGGCTTTTGGTCGCCGGGAACTTTGCGGCCTTGATCCTGCGCTCGATCATCCGGCGTTCGCGCTCGATCAGTTCCAGCTCGCAAAGCCGCAGCAGGTAGTTGATGTGATCCTTGTTCTCCACTGCGCATTGCCGGGCCTGTTTGGCATATTCGCTGTGGAAGGTCGGCAGCCGGAGCTTCTTGAGGTGGTGCTGCAGCAGAACCTGCGGGGTGTCGGTCATGCCGGCGCCTGCGCCATCAGGCTCATGTAACTGGCAGGATCTGTTGTCTCGACCTGCGCCCTTGGAAGGTACGGGTAGATCTCCAGATCGAGCCGTGGCGGGCGTTTCTCGATCCGGCAGAGGACGAGATGCTTCACCGCATCGTAGCCGATGGCCCCAAGTTCCAGCGACTGCCTGATGGCGCCGTGAACATGGCCCATCCCGAAGGTCTCCAGCAGCCGCAGGACCTGCACGTATTCGCGCTTGCCCTTCTTTCCCATCCGCGCTTCCAGCAGCCGGTGCAGGGTGGCGAACCCCCCGGGCAGGTCCCAGCCCTGCAACGGAGCCAACAGCGACCAGCTTATCCTCGCCAGAGCACCTTCACCGGACGGTCACGATACTGGCCGACAAGAGCATGAAGGACCCATCGAGCTCAACAGTGCCGAACCAATCGGCTCCCGCGTCACCAACGCCAAATTCGGTGAGCTCGATATTGTAGGTCGCCGCGTGAACGGCACCGGCGACCATTGAAGAAATTAGCGCGGCCGCTCCAAGGATATATTTAAATTTCATTGCTATACTCCCCCCGTAATCTTTCAAGAGTATCACATGCAAAGAGCCGAAGTAACGGTCTGAAATGTAGGCAAATTGTCAGGAGACTATTGGACACTAGCCGCCCGTGTGAGACATGTGCCGCGTCATCTGCCCGTCGAGCCTCTGCCGCGAATAGTCGAAATCGTGGCCCTTGGGTTTGCGGGCGATCGCCGCACGGATGGCCTCGTGCAGTGCCTGTTCATCACCCGGAAAATCCCTCAGCGGCGCGCGCAGATCGGCCATGTCCTCCTGGCCGAGACACATGAAAAGCTCGCCGGTGCAGGTCAGCCGCACCCGGTTGCAGCTTTCGCAGAAATTGTGCGAAAGCGGCGTGATGAACCCGATCTGCTGACCGGTCTCCTCCAGCCGAACATAGCGCGCCGGTCCGCCGGTGCGATGGGCCAGATCGCTGAGGCTGAATTCTTCGGCCAGCCGCGCGCGCAGATCGTTCAGCGCCCAGTATTGCCCCAGCCGGTTCTCATTCCCGATGTCGCCCATCGGCATGACTTCGATAAAGGTCAGGTCCATGCCGCGGCCCGCGCACCAGTTGACCAACGCGAAAAGCTCGTCCTCGTTGAAGCCTTTCAGCGCGACCGTGTTGATCTTGACCCGCAGACCAGCGGCCTGCGCGGCATCAATACCCTTCAGCACCTGGGCCAGGCGGCCCCATCGGGTGATCTCGGCAAATTTTGCCTCGTCGAGCGTATCGAGCGACACATTGATCCGTTTGACCCCCGCCGCCGCCAGATCGCCCGCGAACCGCGACAGCTGCGACCCGTTGGTGGTCAGCGTCAGTTCGCGCAAGGCACCGCTGTCCAGATGCCGCGACATGGCGCGAAAGAAAGTCATGATATCGCGTCGCACCAGCGGCTCGCCACCGGTGATCCGCAGCTTTTCAACGCCGAGGCCGATGAACGCCGACGCCATCCGGTCAAGCTCTTCCAGCGTCAGAAGCTCGCGCTTGGGCAGAAAGGTCATGGTCTCAGACATGCAGTAAACACAGCGAAAATCGCAGCGGTCGGTGACCGAGACGCGCAGGTAAGATATGGCGCGCAGATAGGGGTCGATGAGCGGGGCGTCGGTCATGCGTGCAATTTAGGTCGGCGCGGGGTCAGGGGCAAGCCCAGCGCGTTGCATTTGAGCTTGCGCAAGCCCCCAAAATCGCTTTCCCTCGCGCCAAATTTACCGGTGTTGAACGAGGGAGCGCAAACCCATGCCACTGACCATGAATACGGAGGTCTTCATCACCTGCGCCGTCACAGGTTCGGGCGCGACCCAGGACCGCAGCCCCCATGTGCCCCGCGCACCCAAGGACATCGCTGACGCCGCGATCGCCGCGGCCAAGGCGGGCGCGGCGGTGGTGCATTGCCACGTCCGCGACCCTGAAACCGGGGCGCCCTCGCGTGAATTGGCCTATTACCGCGAGGTTACCGACCGGATTCGCGCCGCCGAGACCGATGTGGTGCTGAACCTGACCGCGGGCATGGGCGGCGATATGGTCTTCGGGCCGCCCGACGCGCCGCTGCCTCTGGGCGCGGGCACCGATATGATCGCTGCGGCCGAGCGTGTCGAACACATCCGCCAGTGCCGGCCCGAGATCTGTACGCTCGACTGCGGCACGATGAATTTCGCCGAGGCCGATTATGTGATGACCAACACGCCCGGCATGTTGCAAGCTATGGGCGGCCTGATGACCGGGATCGGCGTGAAGCCCGAGATTGAAGCCTTTGACACCGGTCACCTCTGGTACGCCAAGCAGCTGGTCAAAGACGGTATTCTGGACAGCCCCGCTTTGGTCCAACTGTGCATGGGCGTGCCCTGGGGCGCGCCCGACGACCTGAACACCTTCATGGCGATGGTGAATAACGTGCCCGACGACTGGACGTTCTCGGCCTTCGCCCTTGGCCGCAACCAGATGGCCTATGTCGCGGCAGCGGTACTGGCGGGGGGCAACGTGCGGGTCGGGCTGGAAGACAACCTGTGGCTGGGCAAGGGGCAGCTGGCCTCCAACGCCCAGCTGGTCGAGCGCGCGGTGACGATCATCGAAAACCTCGGTGCCAAGGTCATCGGCCCCGACACGGTGCGCGCCAGGCTGGGCCTGACCAAACGCGCGCGCGCCGGGCCATGACGCGCTGGCTTGGCCTTGGCCTGGCGCTTGCTGCCTGCCAGCCCGGTGATGGCGCGCCCGAATTGGGTGAAGGCGCGACCGCGACCGCGACCGGCGGGGACGCGCTCGCCGTTGACGCGGCTGCCCTGCCGGTCTTGACGCGCGATGGCGAAGTGCCGGTGATCGGCGACAGCCGCTTAGATGCGGTGCGGAGCGCTTGTCTTGAGCAGGACGGCCGCTTTTCCGCCGCGTCTTCGGATCGCGGTTTCATCTGCTTTCTCACCCCCCCCGACGCCGGCAAAGCGTGTCTCAAATCCACCGATTGCACCGCCGAATGCCTGGCCCGGTCGCGCAGCTGCGCGCCGATAAAGCCGCTTTTGGGATGCCACGAAATTTTCACCGCCACGGGTGCCATCGTCACCCAGTGCCGGGATCCATAGGGTATTGGGGGGGGGGGTATATGGCGCGCACCGCAACAATCATTGGCGGCGGGGTCATCGGCGGCGGCTGGACCGCGCGGTTTCTGCTGATGGGCTGGGACGTCCGCGTCTTTGACCCGGACCCGGAGGCCGGGGCGAAAATTCGCGGGGTGCTGGATGCGGCGCGCCTGGCGCTGCCCTCGCTTTACGACACGGCGCTGCCGGATGAAGGTGGGCTTTCGTTTCACGACACCATGTCCGAGGCAGTCGCGGGGGTTGAATGGGTCCAGGAAAGCGTGCCCGAGCGGGTGGAGCTGAAGCGCAAAGTCTATCAAGCCATGCAGGACCACGTTGATCCGTCGGCGATCATCGGATCGTCAACCAGCGGCTTCACCCCGACGGACCTGCAGAATGGCGCCGCGCGCCCGCAAGCGATCATCGTCGCACACCCCTTTGTGCCGGTCTATCTGTTGCCGCTCGTCGAGGTCGTCGGAAGCCCGAAGAACACGCCGGAAACCCTTGTTCGCGCCCATGAAATCCTGTCCGGAATCGGCATGTACCCGCTGCGCGTCCGCCACGAGATCCCCGCCCATATCGCTGATCGGCTTCTCGAGGCGGTGTGGCGCGAGGCGCTCTGGCTGGTCAACGATGGCATCGCCACCACCGGCGAGATTGACGAAGCCATCCGCATGGGGTTCGGCTTGCGCTGGGCGCAAAAGGGGCTCTTTGAGACCTATCGCATCGGCGGCGGCCCGGGCGGCATGCGCCACTTCCTCAACCAGTTCGGCCCAACGCTGATCCTCAATTGGACCAAGCTGATGGACACGCCCGAATGGACCGAGGCGCTGGTCGACAAGATCGCGCGCCAGTCCGATGACCAGTCCGGCGACAAATCGATCCGCGACCTTGAGGCCGAGCGCGACGCTAACCTCGTCGCCATGCTGCGCGCGCTCAAGGTCGAAGGCCAGGCGGCGGGGGCGCATCTGGCCGAACAGGACCGGGTTCTGACCGCGAAAATCGGCCTGCCGACGACCTTTGACCAGATCACCGACATCACCCGGCCGATCCTGACCGTTGATCGCAGCGTGCCAACCGACTGGACCGACTACAACGGCCATATGAACGAGGCGAAATACCTCCAGGCCTTTGGCGACGCCACAGACCGGCTGATGGCGATCGTCGGCTGCGACGCGGATTATATCGCCTCGGGCGGCAGCTTTTTCACGGCTGAGACCCACATCCGCCACATCGGCGAGGCCCACGCCGGTACGAAGATCAATATCACTACGCAAGTCCTTGACGATAAAGGGAAACGCATGCAGCTCTTCCACTTCATGCGCTCGGGCGGCCGGCTGCTGGCCACCGCCGAGCACATGCTGTTGCACGTGAGCCTTCAGACCCGCCGCGCCAGCGTGCCGCCCGGCCACATCGCCGATAAACTCGGCGCCATCGCCGCGGCCCACGCGGCGCTGCCGCGCCCCGACGGTATGGGCCGCGCCATCGGTAATGCCAGGTGACCGCCCGCGTCCTGATCACGGGCGGCGCGTCGGGCATCGGGCTGGCCATGGCGCGGGCGTTCCAGGCCACCGGCGCGCGGGTGCGGGTCACGGACGTCGATGACGCCGCGCTGGCCGCGCTTCCAGACGGCATCGAAGGCCGCCGCGCCGATGCAACCGACGAACCGGCAGTGGCCAAAATCGCAAAGGATATCAAGGCCGACTGGGGTGGTCTTGATGTGCTCTGCGCCAACGCGGGCACCGCCGGGCCGACCGCGCCCATCGACCGGATCGACCTTGAAGACTGGCGCAAATGCGTTTCGGTCAACCTCGAGGGCGCGTTTCTGGCCGCCAAACACGCGGCCCCGATGATGCGCGCCGCCGGGTCCGGTTCGATCATCCTAACCTCGTCCACGGCAGGTCTTTTTGGCTATCCGGGCCGCGCCCCCTATGCGGCTGCCAAATGGGCGATCATCGGCCTGATGAAGACGCTGGCGATGGAGCTTGGGCCCCACGGCATCCGCGCCAACGCCATCGCACCGGGGGCAGTCGAGGGCGCGCGGATGGAGGCCGTGCTGGCCGCCGAGGCAACCGCCAAAGGCGCGACCCGCGACGCGGTCTACGCGGGCTACGCCGGCGGCACCTCGATGAAACGCTTCGTCACGGCGCAAGACATCGCCAACATGGCGGTGTTTCTGGCCTCCGACGCCGCGCGGCTGGTCTCGGGCCAGGTCATCGTCGTCGATGGGCACACGGTCAACCCCGATCCCAACTTCTAGGCCCGGGGAGGTCGCTCAAGCACATGGCCGGGCGGCTGATATCGCTCCGGGCGGCCATATCACTGACATCACCTGCGACCTGCGTTCAACTCCAATCCTCTGATATTATCTGACTGATAAAGCAACGGAGAGCAGGCGACCGGGTCCGGGAACGGCATGGTCTGATGAACGGTTGTACGGTGTTAATCGCGTAAAAACAATCACTTAACCTGGTTCTCAACCTTGAGCGCCCGCACGCGGGCTGATCCTTTGCTTCGTCGAGAATCCAACCACCTGCGCTCCATGGGGACACAGTCACGCCAGCCCGTTCTCCACCCGAAGCCGCGCCAGATAGGCCGGAAATTCCCGGTCCGATACCTCGGCCTCGCGGATCAGCCAGTCGAAATGCCGGGTGATCCCCCGGACCCGCTCCAGGTCGCGAAAAACCACGTAATTGCGCCCCAGATAGATCGCCGCCAGCAACGGTCCGAAGATCGTGATCGGTGCCGAAAACACCCGCCGCGCGTCGAAGACAAAGACCCTGAGCGACGGGTAAAGCTGGTCGTAAAGTGCGGCGATCCGGTCCAACTGTTCGGCCCTGATCGACGCCGGCAGGCCCGAATAATACCCCTGACCCGCGGCAATACTGTCGAGCTCGAAGAGCGGCAGCGCAATTTCGTGATCCGAATGGGCGCTTCGCATCGCTTCCAGATGCTCGTGACTTGTCGCAATCGCCTGCGCCGTGGTCCGGCCCAGTTGCGGCGCATATTCCCATTCCAGCATGGCCTGGGTTTTCAGCATGTCGGGCAGGGTGGCCGGCACGTGCCGCACCTTGTACCCCGCCGCCTCGCGGTGCCAGGCGATGATATTCTCGTCGATATAGGCGCGCGGCGCTTCGGTCATCAGCAAGCTCTCGGCCATCAGCTCGGCCGCGCTTTCCGGCCGCTCGGTCAGCCCCAAGAGCCAATCGGCCGAGATCCCCATAACCGCCGCACATTCGGCCACCACCTGCGCATTCGGCAGCCGCGCGCCCCCCGGCGCCAGCACCTGAGAGATCGTCGACCGGTCAACCCGCACCGCCCGCGCCAGCGCGCTTTGATTGGTGGCCGCCTGATCCATCGCCTGGTTCAGCCGCTGTCGAAAAAGCGCCGCTCGGTCACGTTTGTCCATATTTCACAACTTTGCCGATAAATATATGAAGCGTTAATATTATGTTGCTAATTCCCGGAATTATCAACCGCCATGCCCGGATATATCGTGCTTTGGCACCAATAAATTCCGGACCCATCACGTGAACGCAAAGCCCGCACCACCCGCCATCGAATGGCCAACGCTCATTCTTATCGCGCTTTGCTATCTGTTTTGGGGCTTGGCCACGACCGCGCTGGCCGGGTTCAGCCAAGCACTTGGCGTCATCGCGACCGGCATCGCCATCACCTTTCATTCGTCGCTGACGCACGAGGTTATCCATGGGCACCCGACACCGCGCCGCTGGTTGAACTTGGCGCTGGTTTTTCCGGCTTTGTCGCTGGCCATCCCGTTCCAGCGGTTTCGCGACACCCACCTTGACCACCACAAGGATGCACGGCTGACCGACCCTTTCGACGACCCGGAAACCAATTTTATGGACGCCGCCGACTGGGCAGCGCTCAGCTGGCCCTGCCGGCTGGTCCTGTCCGCCAACAATACTCTGTTGGGCCGGTTGATCCTGGGGCCCCTGATCAGCCAGATATTTTTCGTGGGCTCGGATCTGCGGGCCTGGCGCGCCGGTGACGGGCGCGTTCTGCGCGGCTGGCTTTGGCACATCCCGGCGCTGATCCCCGTCGTGATTTGGGTCTGGCTGGTGTCACCGCTCAACGCCTTAGCCTATGTCACCGCTGCCTATATCGGCATCGCGCTTTTGAAAATCCGCACCTTCGCCGAGCATCGCGCCCACGATATTGCCGCCGAGCGCACAGTAATTATCGAAGACCGCGGCCCGCTGGCGCTGCTTTTTCTCAACAACAACCTGCATTCGGTGCATCACCAGCACCCTAGTCTGGCCTGGTATCAGCTGCCCGAGCGTTATTCCCGCGACAAGGATCGCTTTCTGACCCAGAACGGCGGCTATCGCTTCGGCTCGTACGCCCAGCTTTTCGCGCGCCATTTCTGGCGCGCCAAAGACCCGGTACCGCATCCGCTTTGGGCGCGGGGCTGGAAGTCTCGCCCTTGACATGAGATGGGGCGGTTATGGCCGCCTGGGTTCCCATAACGATCGCAGCTGCCTTTGTGCAGAACCTGCGCTTTATGCTGCAAAAGCACCTCAAGGCCAGCGCGCTGAGCACCGGCGGGGCCACGTTCGCGCGCTTTGTTTTTGCCGCCCCTTTAGCCATTGCAACCGTGTTGGTTTATGGGGCCGCGACGGATCAATCGCTTCCGGGCGGCGGCCGGGATTTTTGGGCATTCGTGCTGACGGGGGGCCTGTCGCAGATCATCGCCACGGCTTGCGTCGTTGCGCTCTTTGGCCTCAGAAATTTCACCGTTGGCATGTCGATGAAAAGCACCGAGACCCTGCAAACCGTTCTCGTGGCCTACGTCCTTTTGGGCGATGCGGTCAGTGCTGCAGGGCTTGTGGCCATCGCCATAGGGTTCGCAGGTCTCTGGCTTTTGTCGGGCAGCCCCGACGCCGGCGCCAGCCCGGGCTTCATGGCCCGGATCGACCGCCGCGCGGTCGCTCTTGGCCTTATCTCGGGCGCGCTTTTCGCGATCTCGGCGGTTGGCTATCGCGGTGCCTCGCTGTCGCTGCCCGAGGGCGATGTATTCATGCGCGCCGCCATAACGCTTGCGGCCGTTACTTCCATTCAGACCATAGTGATGGTGTTCTGGCTGCGGTGGCGGGAACCCGGGCAGATGAGCCTGGTTTTCGCCAACTGGCGCATCTCGGGCCTGGTTGGACTGACCTCGATGCTGGGCAGCCTGGGCTGGATTACCGCCTTCACCCTGACCAACGCGGCTTACGTGCGCGCGCTCGGCCAGGTCGAACTGATCTTCAGCTACGCCGCCTCGGTGCTTTGGTTTGGCGAATGGCCGACGCGGCGCGAGGCCGCTGGCATCGGCCTTTTGCTGATCAGTATCGTGGTTCTGATCCTGGCCCTAGGCTGAGCCGCCCAGCCGCTGAAAAAGGCTTCCTTCGTCGTTGTTGTTGAAAAACGGAACGG
Source organism: Paracoccaceae bacterium (assembly GCA_965247915.1). Lineage (GTDB taxonomy): Bacteria > Pseudomonadota > Alphaproteobacteria > Rhodobacterales > Rhodobacteraceae > JAKZRT01. The sequence goes on along the minus strand of OZ252048.1, from coordinate 2,850,915 downwards.
TTGCGGGTGGGTCCTGGGTCCGACCGCTTGCACCGATTTCCGCCAGCACAACTTGAGTGATAAAGGGCAGATCAAATCCGCGCACTTTGCTCAGGGGTATCCATTGCAGGTGGCTTAGCTCGTCGGAGGCGCGCGAGAAATCGTCGGCGCTGCCCCGGATCGCGCCGACGTCTGCCAGAAAAAACCGCGCATCGAACCGCCGCGGGCGCCCCGGCGGCGTAATGGCGCGAAAGACAAAGCTCAGGCCAGATGCATCGGGCAGATGTCCCGTCGCCGCGTAGGAAACCCAGTCGGGCGGCGGACCCGGCCAAGTGCCCAGGCGGCCGATCACCAGTCCGGTTTCTTCCCAAAGCTCACGGATCGCCGCCACTGCAAGGGCCGGGGCGATGTTCGGGGCCGCCTGCTCGGTCAGACGGGTGCGGCAAGGCTCGGCCAGCCCGCGCACCAGCGCCACGTCGTGATCGGCGGGGTCAACGGCCCCACCGGGAAACACGAACTTGCCGGGCATGAAGGCCGCGGTCTTGCCGCGCTGGCCCATCAGCACGCTTGGATCGTCGCCGGAACGCTCGCGCATCACGATGACCGTCGCCGCGTCCCTGATTGCCGATTTATCCATACCGCAGCCCCACCAGTTCAGGCGCGCGCAAACCCGTGCATCCGTTTGGCCCGTTGCAAGCCAGTCATCGCGCCCTTGATCCGGGGCAATAGATAAAGCGCCAACGCCACACAACCAACCGATATAATCGACGCCACCAGGACCTGCTGTGGATCAAAAACCGCGAACCCGATGTGGAAAAACGGAATTGTCGCGTGACCGGTGATCAGTTCATCAGCCATTTTGGGGTATCCTTGCGCGCCGGTCGCGCTGTCGAGATACGGACACCCCTATCGCATCGAAATTCCCCGCAACACTCGAAACAGCCGGGGCGCGGCGGCGTGTCGCAAATAAATGCGGCACCAGCGACGGAACCGCGCCGGCCTCGCGCAAAACACACATATCGACGGGCTGATAGGCGGCCCGATTCCGAACCAGAAAGTGAGAGATCGATGAAAGTGAATATGCGTAAACCGAGCGTTATTGCGGGCATCCTGCTGACCGGCGGCGCGGTGCTGATGACCACCGCCGCGCTGGCGCGCGGTCCTGGCGGTGGCCAAGGGCCTGACTTTTCAACGTTAGATGCCAACGGCGACGGGGTTCTGACCGCTGCTGAATTTGAATCGGCGAAGGCAAACCGCCTGAATGATGTCGATGCTGACGGTGATGGGTTCATCACGGCAGACGAGATGCTGGCCCAGATTCAGGCGCGCGCGGCCGACCATGTCGCCGAGCGCTTCGAGAAAATGCTGGACCGCGCCGACGCAAACGACGACGGGCGGCTGAGCGTCGAAGAACTGGCGGAAATGGCCGAAGGCCGCAGGGCCAGGCTCGACGAAACAGGCTTCCCGCGTGGTTGGGATGCTGATGGCGACGGCGTTGTCTCGCAGGAAGAATTCGAGACGGCAATGGAAACGCACAAAAGCCGTCGCGGTGGCTAAGGCGATCCGTCTCTGGCCGATAGCCAACCGGGCGGGCAGCCCCCCCTTACTGCCCGCCCGGAATTGCATAAACCCAGTTACGCGGATACGACCAAAGCTAGGATGAGCATGCCGTTGGACGCCACCGCCGACCTGACCGATGAGGCGCTTCTGGCGCTCTACGCGCGCGGCGATGCAGCCGCGGCACGGACATAGACGGCGAGGCTGACGCCAAGGGTGTTTGCCCACGCCGCGCGACTGCTCGGTGATCGGGCCGAAGCCGAGGATGTGGCCCAAGAGGCGATGCTGCGGCTCTGGAGGATCGCGCCTTGTTGGCAACCCGGCCGCGCGCAAGTTTCGACCTGGCTCTACCGGGTGGTGGCGAACCTTTGCACCGACCGGCAGCGTAAACGGCGCACCGGGGGGTTAGATGCGGCACCCGAGATTGTAGACGGGGCCCCAAGTGCCGAAACGCGGCTTGCGCAAAACGCACGGATGCAGGCGCTGGATGGGGCTTTGGCAGAACTTCCGGACCGGCAGCGGCACGCAGTGGTGCTACGCCACCTCGAAGGGCTCACAAACCCCGAGATCGCGGCGATAATGGACATAAGCACCGAGGCGGTGGAAAGTCTGACGGCCAGGGGGAAACGTGCGCTGACTGCCGCTTTGGCCCCCAGAAAGGACGAATTGGGTATTGGCGATGACTGAGAGAGACAAAAATTCGCAACCTCAAACCCTTGGGGACGCGATGCTCAAGCGCCTCTTTACCGAGGCTGCGGATGCGCACATTGCGCCGCCTGAGGCCCTGACCGCCCGCGTTCTGGACGATGCCATGCGCGAGCGCCCGATGGCGGGTGGTAAAGCAGCGCAGAAAGAAAGCGCGCCCAAAAGCTGGCTGGCCGGGATTTTGGGCGCGATTGGCGGGGTTCCGGGTGCTGGTGGTCTGGTGACCGCCGGTATTCTTGGCCTGTGGATCGGGGTCAGTCCGCCAGACATGCTGCAAGTGAACGCAAGCGGGCTGTGGGATATTTTCAACGTCGATCTGACGTCGTCCTGGGCCAGCTACGGCGATATATTATGAGGGAACAACCATGACCGATGACGCCCCCCTGCCACCGACCGATCCGGCGCCGCCACGCCCGCGCGCTATGCGCCCCGGTCTGCGGTTGAAGGTTCTGCTGTTTGCCTCGCTGGCCGCCAATCTTTTGGTGGCGGGCTTTGTTATTGGCGTGGTCGTGCTGGGCGGGCCCGGCGGTCGTGATGGACCGCCACGCCTGCGCGACGCCGGGCTTGGTCCGCTGGTCGGCGTGCTCAGCGGCGAGGAACGTCGCGGCCTGCGGGAAGCCCTGGAACGGCGCGCGCCCGAACTGCGCGAGGCCCGCAGCCAGATGCGCGGCGCATTGCGCGAATTGCTGGGCGCCCTGCGCGCTGATCCGTTTGACGCGGGTCGCCTGTCCCAGGCCCTGGCGCACCAGCGCCAGGTCACCGTCCATGTGCAGGAGATCGGCCAGCACGCGCTGATCGAGCGTATCGCCCAGGCAAGCCCTGAGGATCGCCGTGCTTTTGCCGACCGCATCGAACACGCTCTGCGCCGGGGTGCTGATCGCTAGCGCCGCAGGCGGATCGAGCCACTTTATCTCGGGGTGGACAGCAGGCAATCGCCATATATAGTCGCCCACAGGGAGGGCGGGCACCCCCGCCCCGAGGGTTTTCAAGTCCGTCAGGACTGGAGAGATTTGTTCATGGGTTACGAGCCTGGCCTCCAGGAGTTCCGAACCAATTTCGTGCGCGAGCCCGGCAGCCTGCGCCAACATCCGGCGCTGGTTCTCAACGCGGATTACCGGCCGCTAAGCTATTATCCATTGTCGCTCTGGACCTGGCAGGATGCGATCAAGGCTGCCTATCTGGACCGTGTCAGCATTCTGGCCGAATACGACGCGGTTGTCCGCAGCCCCTCGGTCGAGATTAAAATCCCTTCGGTTGTTGTGCTGAGGGATTATATAAAGCCGCGAAAACGTGTGGCCTTTACGCGGTTCAACCTGTTTTTGCGCGACGAATTCCATTGTCAGTATTGTGGTTCCAATGGTGATCTGACATTTGATCATGTGGTGCCGCGGGTCCGGGGCGGGCGGACATGCTGGGAAAACGTCGTCGCCGCCTGTTCGAGCTGCAACCTGCAAAAAGGATCGCGGTCGCTCAGACGTTCGGGCCTGTCGCTGCTCAAACAACCACGCCGCCCGAAGGCCGAAGATTTGCGCAACACCGGTCGGAAATTTCCGCCCAACCACTTGCACGAGACCTGGATCGATTTCCTCTACTGGGATGCCGAACTGGACGCCTGATGCCGGTCCGCGCTTTCGATCACGTCAATATCCTGACGGCCAATCTCGCCGAAATGACCCGTTGGTATGAACGCGTGTTGGGGTTGGCGAAAGGCTGGCGCCCGCCTTTCGGCGACAACGGTGCCTGGCTGTATCTGGGCAGCAAAGCGCTGGTTCACCTAGTCGATGTGTCCGGAAAGGCGCCATTGGGTGCAGGGCGCATTGAACACTTTGCCCTTCGTGCCGAGGGACTTGACGATTTTCGCGCGCATCTGGCCGAAAACGGCATAGCCGCCGATGAAATCGAAGTGCCGGGTGCGGGCATTCTGCAGCTCAATATCCATGACCCGGACGGCAACCACATCCACATAGATTTCATGACCGGCTGACGAAGGATTTGGTTTTGCGCCGGGCTTTGCGCGCCGCCACGCCCGGGGGCTGGCCCCCCTCGCCTCGGGCGACGCCGAAGGCGGCGCAATCGTTGGCGTCAGGTTCGATCAGATGCTCGGCTCAATGCCGCTGGTTATTCGCCGGCCATCCGGTGACCGTCGCTGAACCGGGACGTGTCGCCCAACACAAAGACCCCGCGTTTCAGCTTTTGGATCTTGCCCTGGCGCAGCAGCGCACCGAACGACCTGAGCCCGTCTTCGCGCGAGTATTCCTCGTCCGAATGCGTGGCGATGTGGCGCATGATCTGCGGGCGCGAAAACTGCGGGCGCCCTTCGATCTGAGCGCAATAGGCGGCCGCCGCCTCCAGCAGATCGACCAGGTCCCGCGCGCCCAGACGGTTGGCAAATTCGCTGAAGGTTTCGTCGCTCGGCTGGGCAAAGTTTCGGTCGTCGTCGCCGCTGAGCATAGCAGTGCTCTGCAGGGCCAACGCGGGGCCAGAGCCGCCAGGGTGCGTGGCGCCGACCGACGCGCGGGCCGGATCGGCGTCAACGCGTTCGGCGATGCTCAATACCAGCGGTGCCGGGGCGCCAGGCGCTACCGGGTCCGCCGCCTCGGCCTCTGCCGCTGCCGTTTCTTGCTCCTGTTCAAGCTCGGCGCTGGCTGCGGGCGTAGCTTCGGAGGCGGTTTTTGCGGCAATCTCAGGCGCTTGGTCTTGGCGCTGCGCCGGAGCACCGTCGTGTTGATCCGAAGCGCCCTCGGGGGTCGTGGGTTTAACGGCCTTGGCGAGATCCTCGCGGTAGGCTTCCTTCTCTTCCTCGCTCTTCCTCGGCCTTTTTCGACCGCCAGCCCATCAGGCCCCGGTCCGCAACGGTGGCCGACACCGCGGCCTTGAGATGCGCGATTGCGGAATGGCGGCGCTGTGTCTCGTCGCCCTCGAGCTGGGTGTTGGTTTCTTCAAAGATACGGTCAGCGGTGCCGTTGCCGTTGTCGATGTCGGTGCCTTCCAATAGGGCGGCGCCTTCTCGGGCTGCGGCATCGTCATCCTGGTCGGCCTCAGTTTCTGCCCCGGCCTCAACCGGTTCAGGGTCGGGCATTTCAGCTGGCGTTTCGGTTGCAGTCTCGGGCGGATCACCGGCAGCCGCTGTTGGCCCGGGTTCGGTTTCGTCAATCTCGTCATCGGACTCGGCCACCTCCGACTGGGCTCCATCGGACTGGGCTTCGAAATCAGCGCTTTGATCGACGCTCGGCTCAACACCCTCATCCGCGGCCTGATCAGCGGCAATGGCGTCGTCGTCAATTTCGTCTTCGCTGTCGATAAATGCGGCGGCCAATCCAGTGGTGTCGGTCGCCTCAACCGCTGCTTCTTCGCTTTCGTCGTCGGCAAATTGATATCCACCGACCGTAGCGCGAATCCGCGCCAGTTTTTCCGCGACCGACGTCATTCCCCGCGTCGGCGCAGAGACAACCTGCTCGGGCTCGTCATCGTAAATATCATCGGCCGCACCAAATTCCGCCGCCGGGCTTGCGACAAAATCTTCGCCGGTTGTCGCTTGAACCTCGACCGGTCCTTGGTCTGCATCCGCCCCGGCACCTTCGGCCTCGGCCTCTGACGTCGCAGCGGCCCTTTCCCCGAGCGTCTCGTCGGTCACCTCGTCCTCCGGTGTGTCGTCAACATCTTCGGCCTGCGGCACCGGTTCAGGAATGTCCGGCGCGGCGTCAACCAGCGCGGCGGGTGCATCATCGGACTGGCGCAAGGTCAGCGCGCCGTCGTCGGAAATCTGCGCCTCGACTCGGGCCCGGGCCTCGCGTTCAGCGATATGGTGCAGGCGTTCGGGGTCGGGCGTCGGCGGTTCGGCACCAAAGTACCGGTCGTCTGCCGCAAGGTCCCGGAAGTATTCGGCAATCGACCGCATGGTCGAGAATGGCTCGTCAAATCCTTCCAGCGTACACGAAGACGTTCCGTACGAGACCGTCAGGATTTTGTTGTCACCAACCATGTTCGTGCTCGCTTTCTGTTCGCCCTTCAACAGTTTGTTTACCATAAAGGGCACAATAGAATTGAACAAAACCGCGAAAATTAAGGGATCATTTCGTGGCGACATTGTGGCAGAACTTCGAAAATGCCACTAGTCCCCCATGCCTGATCCGATCATCCGGTCGTCCGATCCCATTGTTTTGCTGGGTGCGGGTGAATTTAGCCGCGAAACCCTTGCGCAAGCCTTAAGTTTCGGGGGTCCGCTGGTGGCCGCTGATGGCGGAGCGGATGCCGCACTTGGGGCCGGATTTCGCCCTGAAAAAGTCATCGGAGATATTGATTCGTTAAGCAGTGCCGCGCGCGCCACATTGGCGGCCCAAATACACCCTGTCCAAGACCAGGAAACCACCGATTTTGAAAAATGCCTGACCCGTATCGACGCGCCGCTGGCGCTGGCTGTTGGCTTTACCGGCGCGCGGGTGGATCACGGGCTAGCGGTGCTGAACACGATCATCCGGGTGGCGCATCCGCCAGCCATCGTTCTGGGTCCGCGCGACATCACGTTTCGCGCACCATCGCGGCTTGAAATTGACGCCGAGGCAGGCTCGCGCTTGTCGCTGTTTCCGATGGCCCCGGTCACCGGTTGGTCGACCGGTCTGCGCTGGCCGGTCGATGGCATCGCCTTTGCCCCGGATGGCCGCGTGGGCACCTCTAATCAGGCGCTTGGCGGGCCGGTGACGCTGGAATTTGACAGGCCGGGAATGCTGGTCATTTTGCCGCTGGACGCGCTCGGTCAGATGGTGCGGATCCTGTCCGGCTGAGGCTGTGTTCGCGGGCCAGAATGTAAAGCCCGGCGCCGATAATCACGAATATTCCCACCGCCGCCAGACCGTTTGGCAGGTCGCGAAACACCAGCCAGCCGAACAGCGCGGCGGCGGGGATTTCGATATATTGGATGGGTGCGACGGTGACCGAGGGGGCCAGGCGCAGCGACCAAGTCATCAGAAGATGCGCCAGCGTGGCCAGTGACCCCAACAGCAACAGCAGACCGGCATCGACAGGAGCGGGCCGCATGAGTTCGAACCCCGGCCAGCCAAGCGCCACGCCAAGCGCCATTACCGGCAGCATCATGGTGATCGAGGCCAGGCCCGACACCGCCTGCAGGTTCACCGGATGCGCGGCTTTGGCGATCATCCGGGTGATCAGCATGTAGAATGTGAAAATCACCGCCACCCCGAGCGGCAGAAGGGCGGGCCATCCGACCTCGACAAAATTGGGCTGAATAACCATCAGCGTGCCGGCAAACCCGACCGAGCAGGCGATCAGCCGCCGCGCGCCGACCTCTTCGTGCAGAAAGTATTTCCCGGCCAGCAACATCAGAAACGGCAGCACGAAGACTATCGCCAGCGCGTCGGCAATCGGAAGGTAAAGGAGCGCACCAAAAAAACACCCGGTGCCGCCCAGATGCAGAGCCGAGCGCAGGATAGTCAGGCGCAGAACCCGGCGCGGCAACGCGAACGCGGCGCGCCCGCTCATGGCCGTGACCAGCGGCACCAGAATGAGCGCCATCACCGCAAAGCGCACTGTCACCAGCTGACCCAGCGACAGGCGCGCGGTCAGCACCTTGGCGATGGTGTCGCTCAAGGGGGCCAGCAGGCAGAAGCCCAGCATCAGAAGGATGCCAAGATAGGGGTGATCTTCGGTCATTGGGTCAGGCTAGACCATTTCGACGCCCGGCAACATCGCCCTGCCGCCGTGAAGGCCTTGGGACTCATCAAACCCGATTTTCAAGATAAATTCATTGTTTCAGACATACTCCGGGGAGCGCGAGGGGCAGCGCCCGTCGCTACGCGGGCGATGCACGCCAATTCGGCGCAAGACCTCAGCAGTTCGGCACATTGACCGCGAGGCCGCCGAGCGCCGTTTCCTTGTATTTGTGGCTCATGTCGGCACCGGTCTGGCGCATGGTCTCGATCGCCGCGTCAAGGGAAACCACATGGCGACCATCGCCCCTTAGCGACAGCGAGGCGGCCGAGACCGCTTTGATCGCGCCCAGACCGTTGCGTTCGATACACGGCACCTGGACCAGCCCGCGCACCGGGTCGCAGGTCATGCCAAGGTGGTGCTCAAGGGCAATTTCGGCGGCGTTTTCAACCTGTTCCGGGGTGCCGCCCAAAACCGCCGCCAGACCGGCAGCGGCCATGGCGCTGGCACTGCCGACCTCGGCCTGACAACCGCATTCGGCGCCCGAGATCGAGGCGTTGTGTTTGACCAGCCCGCCAATGGCCGCGGCGGTCAGAAGAAAGTCGCCAATCTGCGACGGGCCGGCACCGGGGACATGGTCCTGCCAATAGCGGATGACGGCGGGCACCACGCCCGAGGCACCGTTGGTCGGCGCGGTCACAACCTGGCTGCCTGCGGCGTTTTCTTCATTCACGGCCATGGCGTAGGTCGACATCCAATCGTTGATCGTATGCGGTGCTTTCAGGTTCATGCCGCGTTCGGCCTGCAACGCCTTGTAGATGCCCGCCGCACGGCGCCGCACGTTCAGCCCGCCAGGCAGGATGCCGTCGGTGGCAAGCCCGCGTTCGATGCAGGCATTCATAACTTCCCAGAGCCGGACCATGCCCCGGTCGAGATCGGCGGCGCTTCGGCGGGTCAATTCGTTCTCGCGCTTTATCTGGGCGATGGATTTGCCCGAGGCGGCGGCCATGCCGAGCATTTCGGCGGCCGAGGTGAACGGATAGGGGCAGCCATCGTTCGGGCCGGGTCCACCTTTTTCGTCGGCGGCAAGCTCGGCCGCGGTCAGCACGAAACCGCCGCCGACCGAATAGAAGGTTTCGGTCACCACGACATCGCCCTGGGCATCGGTGGCGCTTAGGATCATCCCGTTGGCGTGGCCGGGCAGGGTGCGTTCGTAGTCAAATATCAGGTCGCGCGTCGGGTCGAACGACAGCGCGCCCAGGCCCTCGGGGCGGACCACTTTGTCGGCCCGGATCAAAGCCAGCGCTGTTTCAGCCTTTTCGGCGTCATAGGTGTCGGACAAAAACCCGGCGAGGCCCAGAATTGTGGCCCGGTCGCTGCCGTGGCCCGCCCCGGTAAAGGCCAGCGACCCGTGCAGGCTGGCGCGCAGTCCCGCCACGGAAAACGGGCTGGCCCGGAGCTGGTCAAGAAACCGTGCGCCCGCCACCATGGGGCCCATGGTGTGCGACGCCGACGGTCCGACTCCGACTTTGAAAATGTCAAAGACAGACAGAAACATGGCTCGCCCCCTTCGCGATGCATTGCAGATGTCTATGCCCTGTCGAGGTGCCCGCGTCCAATACCCAAAACGACCATTGCGGTCGAATATCGCCAAATAGCCCGGTGATTGGGCCGTGCGCGACCTTGCGGCGGCATCCGCCTGTCTCCCCCCCCCTCGCACCCGGGCGCGGGAACGCCTATAGAGGCGGAAACGCCGCCCCAGGGGAATCGTTTTGATGTACGAAAAACTTTCACCGTCCGACAAAGGCAAGATGGCTGCGGCGCTCAGGGCCTGCGATTTCGTCGAAGACGGCATGTTTGTCGGGCTCGGAACCGGATCGACGGCGGCCTTCATGGTCAGGCGACTTGCCGAGCGCATCCGCGACGAGGGCCTGCGGATCACCGGGGTTGCGACTTCGACCCAAACCGGCGAATCGGCGACTGAACTGGGCATCCCGATGGTGCCGCTGAACGAGGCCAAATGGCTCGATATCACCATCGACGGCGCCGACGAATTTGACGCGGACCTGAACCTTATCAAGGGCGGCGGCGGGGCGCTGCTGCAGGAAAAGATCGTGGCCACGGCCAGCGACCGGATGATTGTCATCACCGACCCCTCGAAAGACGTGAAACGCCTGGGCGCGTTCCCGCTGCCGGTCGAGGTTATCCGCTTTGGCTGGCAGACCACGCGGGCGCTGATCGGCGAGCTTCTGGCGACCCTCGATGTTGAGACCCGCGAGGTCACGCTGCGGCGCGACGGCGATCAACCTTTCGTGACGGATGAGGGCAATCTGATCCTCGATCTTGACCTGACGCGCATCGGCAAGCCACGCCAGCTTGCGCTGGTCCTCAATCAGGTGCCGGGGGTGGTTGAAAACGGACTGTTCGTGGATATCTGCGACCGGGTTGTGATCGGGCATCCCGACGGCTCGACCGAGGTCCGCGAGTTTCACGGTCAACGGCCGGCCGGTTTGCCCCAGCTCACCGAAAACCTTTTTGCGAGCGTCGCTGAATAAGCAGGACCGAAAGCCGATGGACTTTGATTACGATCTCTTCGTCATTGGCGGCGGCTCGGGCGGGGTCCGTGCCGCCCGGATTGCGGCGGGCGAGGCCGGGGTCAAGGTCGCCCTGGCCGAAGACGACCGCATGGGCGGCACCTGCGTGATCCGCGGCTGCGTGCCCAAAAAGCTGATGGTTTTCGCCAGCAGCTACCGCGATGCGATCGAAGATGCGCGCGGCTATGGCTGGGAGGTCAGCGGCGAGAAATTCCACTGGCCGGTGATGCGCGAGCGCCTGCAGGACGACCTTGACCGGCTGGAAGCGGCTTATCGCGACATGCTCGATAAATCGGGCGTCACCACATACAACGCCCGCGCCCGGCTTGCCGACGCGCATACGGTCGAGCTTTCGACCGGCGAGCGCGTTACCGCCCGCCATATCCTTGTGGCGACAGGGGCGCGGCCGATGCTTCCTGACGTCAAAGGTGGAGAATACGCCATTGTTTCGGATGATATTTTTGGCCTGGAAGAAATTCCAAGGCGGGTTCTGGTCGTCGGCGGCGGCTATATCGCCTGCGAGTTCGCCTGTATCCTGCACGGGATGGGCGCCAGCGTGTGTCAGTACTATCGCGGCGCGCAGATCCTGCGGGGCTTCGATGACGAGGCGCGCGGGTTGGTGGCCGAGGAAATGCGGCATAGCGGTATCGACATTCACACCGGCACAAACGTTCTGTCGATCACGCCGTCGGGGGATGCGTACCGCGTGACGGCCTCGGACGGGACCGAGACCGACTTTGATCAGGTGCTTTTCGCCATCGGGCGGACGCCCAATACCGCCGACATGGGTCTGGAAGAGATCGGGGTCGAGATCGGGCGGCGGGGCGAGATCGTGGTCGACGAATTTTCGCAAACCGGGGTGCCCTCGGTCTATGCCATCGGTGACGTCACGCACCGCGTGAACCTGACGCCGGTGGCGATCCGCGAAGGTATGTCCTTTGTCGAAACCGTCTTCAAAGGCAACCCGACGCCGGTCGATCACGCGCTGATCCCCTCGGCGATTTTCACCCAGCCGGAATTGGGCACCATCGGCGTGACCGAAGAGGATGCGCGCGATGCCGGCCCGATCGAGGTCTATTGCACCTCGTTCCGGCCGATGCAAACATCCTTTGCGGGGCGGAATGACCGGGTTTTGATGAAACTGATCGTTGATACAGACAGCCGCAAGGTGGTTGGGTGCCATATCGTGGCACCGCAGGCGGCTGAGCTGATCCAGATGGCAGGAATTGCCATTAAATTGGGTGCGACCAAGGAAGATTTCGATCGAACGGTTGCAGTTCACCCCACAATGTCGGAAGAGCTTGTGACCATGCGGACCCCGGTGCGGCGCGCTTGATTTCGATACGAAAGACTACATCTAGCACATGGACGGTCCTTTGACGGAGGAAGAGATACCAGATGGCTGGCAATAACGGCGGACCTTGGGGCGGCGGCGGTGGCGGTCGCGACGGTGGAAAAAACGGCGGCGATGACCGCGACGACGACCGCGATGGTGGTCGCCGGGGCGGACCGGTGATCCCCGAGATCGACGATCTTGTGCGCAAGGGTCAGGAACAGCTACGGGTCCTGATGGGCGGGCGCGGCGGCGGCGGTGGCGGTCGCGGTACGCGCGGCGGACCGTTTTTCTCGCGCGGAACAATTGTGGTCGGGCTTTTGCTGTTGATCGGACTCTGGCTGTTTGCCTCGCTTTACCGGGTCGATACCTCGGAACAATCGGTCGAACTTCTGTTCGGCAGATACGTTCAGACCGGCAACGAGGGCTTGAACTTCGCCCCCTGGCCGGTGGTCACCAAGGAAACATTGGCAGTGACCCGGGAAAACACGATCGACATCGGTGTCGGGCGCGGGTCCCGGTCGGACGAAGGCCTGATGCTGACCGGCGACGAGAACATCGTCGATATCGACTTTCAGGTGGTCTGGAACATCACCGACCTGCAAAACTTCAAGTTCAACCTGGCGGCACCGGAAGAAACCATCAAGGCGGTCAGCGAATCGGCGATGCGCGAGATCATCGCGCGGTCGAACCTGGCGCCGATCCTGAACCGCGACCGGGGCATCATTGCGGCCGAATTGCGGGAACTGATTCAGGCAACCCTGGACAGCTATGTTTCGGGCGTGAACATTGTTCGGGTCAACTTTGACAAGGCCGATCCGCCGCGCGAAGTTATCGACGCCTTCCGCGAGGTTCAGGCCGCCGAACAGACCCGCGATACGCTCGAAAAACAGGCCGACGCCTACGCCAACCGCGTTGTCGCCGAGTCGCGCGGTGAAGCCGCGCAGCTGCTGGAACAATCCGAAGGTTATCGCGCCCAGGTGGTCAACGGTGCCGAAGGCGAGGCCAGCCGCTTTGTTGCGGTTCTGGAAGAATACTTAAAGGCCCCTGATGTGACCCGTAAAAGACTTTATATTGAAACGATTGAGGCGGTGTTCGGCGAAGTGAACAAGATCATCATCGACGAAAGCGTTGGCGGTACAAGCGGCGTCGTGCCCTATCTGCCGCTGAACGAGCTGAACCGGACCACCAGAGGGGGATCGAACTGATGCGGCGCTCTGCTTATATATTGCCGGTCGCAGTGATCATCGTGATCGCTCTGTTGTCCTCGATCTATATCGTGGACGAACGCCAAAAGGCCCTGCGGCTGTGGTTTGGTGAGATCACCGCGGTGATCGAAGATCCCGGCCTGAACTTCAAAATCCCGCTCTTGCACGAGATCATCTTTTACGACGATCGCATCCTGCCGCTGGACACTCAGCCGCTCGAGGTCACGCCACTGGACGATCGCCGTCTGGTGGTCGATGCCTTCGCGCGCTGGCGCATCAGGGACCCGGTTCGGTTCCGTCGCGCTGTCGGCAGCGGTGCCGAGCTTGCCGGTGAAGCCCGTCTGGAGCGTATCCTGAACGCAGCACTTCGCCAGGTGCTCGGTTCGGTCGACAGCGGCGCGGTGCTGAGCTCGGACCGGGTGGCGCTGATGAACCAGATCCGCGACCAGTCGCGCGGCCAGGCCAATGCCCTGGGCATCGAGGTGGTTGACGTGCGGATCAAACGCGCCGACCTGCCCGAACAAAACCTTGCCGCAACCTTCGAGCGGATGCGGGCCGAACGCCAGCGCGAGGCCGCCGACGAGATTGCGCGCGGCAACGAGGCCGCGCAAAGGGTCCGCGCCGCGGCCGACCGGACGGTGGTCGAAACCGTATCTTTGGCCCGCAAAGAGGCCGAGATCGTTCGCGGCGAAGCCGACGCGCGGCGCAATGCGATCTTTGCCGATGCCTTTGGCCGCGATCCGGAATTCTTTGAATTCTACCGGTCGCTCGCGGCATATTCGAAGGCATTTAAGGCGGAAAACTCGACCCTGGTCATCTCGCCCGACAGCGAGTTTTTCGACTATTTCAAAACGGACCGGCCCGAACGCTAATGGCGTGGATCGTTCTGGCCGTTGGCCTGGTGTTGGTTGTCGAGGGGCTGGTCTTTGCGCTGGCCCCTTCGCGTCTTGAAGAGCTGGCGCAGATCATTGCACGGATCCCCATTGAGCGGCGGCGCATGATCGGTCTGGTGGCGCTGGCGGCGGGGGTGGTGCTGGTCTGTGTGGCGCGATCGCTCGGCGTGTGACCGAAAACCCGCTCGCGGCATTGTGACGATGGAGAATGCCTGTTGTGTTGATTAAATGTCAACCTAGTTCAAATTTAACTAAGATTACGCCAAAGTGAGGAGGCCCCGCCCGTGACCGCAAAGAACCCTGTCCAGAACCGCGCGCCGCATGGATGGGTCGGCGGCCTTTGGCTCTTGATCCTGGCGATGGCCCTGATTGCCGGCCCCGGCATCTTGGCCGAGGCGCGCGGTGCGCCGGAAAGTTTCGCCGATCTGGCCGAAGAGGTTAGCCCGGCGGTGGTCAATATCACCACCAGCACGGTGGTGGCCGGCAGCACCGCCCCCGGACCGGTGGCCCCCGAAGGGTCGCCTTTCGAGGAATTCTTTCGAGAATTTCGCGACCGTCAGGGCGACGGTCAGCGCCAGCGCCGTAATCAGGCACTGGGCTCGGGCTTTGTGATCTCGGAAGACGGGTTCATTGTCACCAACAACCATGTCATCGAAGGCGCCGACGAGATCATGGTCGAGTTTTTCGCGGGCGGTCAATTGCCCGCCAGCGTGGTCGGCACCGACCCCAACACCGACATGGCGCTGTTGAAGGTAGAAAGCGGCGAGCCGCTGGATTTTGTCAGCTTCGGCGACAGCGATCTGATGCGCGTCGGCGACTGGGTCGTGGCCGTGGGCAACCCGCTGGGTCAGGGATTTTCAGTCAGCGCGGGGATCATTTCGGCCCGTGGCCGGGCGCTTTCGGGCAGTTATGACGACTTTTTTCAAACCGATGCGGCGATCAACCGGGGCAACTCGGGCGGGCCGCTTTTTAACATGGACGGCGCGGTGATCGGCGTGAACACCGCGATCCTCAGCCCCAATGGCGGTTCGATCGGCATCGGCTTTGCGATGTCGTCGAATGTGGCGATCCGCGTCATCGACCAGCTGCGCGAATTTGGCGAGACCCGGCGCGGCTGGCTGGGCGTCCGCATCCAGAACGTGACCGAGGATGTCGCCGAAGCGCTTGAACTGGACCAGGCCACAGGCGCGCTGGTAACCGACGTCCCAGAGGGTCCGGCTCTCGAGGGCGGCATGGAGCCCGGTGATGTCATCCTCAGCTTTGACGGGCAGGACGTGGCCGATACACGGGCGCTGGTGCGCATGGTCGGTGCGGCCAAGGTCGGCAAGACCGTGCGCGTCATCGTGTTTCGCAATGGCGGCACCGAGACGCTGACCATCACGCTGGGCCGGCGCGAGACGGCCGAGGGCCGGACCACTGCGGGCGATGGCGAAGACCGCGCGCCCGAGAGCGCCGAATTGCTGGGCATGATGCTGTCGGTGGTGACCGAGGACCTGATCGCCGAATTGTCGCTGCCGGAAAATTCGTCAGGTTTGGTGGTTCGGGCCGTGAACTCAGGGTCGCCTGCCGAGGACAAAGGCCTGGTGGCGGGCGATGTGATCACCGAGGCCGGTCAGCAGCGATTGACCGAGATCGCCGATCTTGAGGCCCGCATAGACGAGGCGCGCGAGGCCGGGCGCAAGTCGCTGTTGCTGCTGGTGCGCCGTGGCGGCGAGCCGCGGTTCGTGGCATTGCCGCTGGGCGAGTGATCCAACAGTTTGCGGCCCAGAATCTTGTGTCCTGACGGGATTGTCAAGCGACGGTTAGACTCGGCAAGAGGATTTGCGCCGCCTTTGGCGCCGCCACGGGGCGAGGGGCGCTGCCCCTCGCGCTCCCCGGAGCAACAGTGTTTATATTGCGTAGAATTTCTGATCGCGTTCCATTGCATTCAGGGTAACGACCATTTTTCGCATGACGGCGGTGATGGCCAGTTTGGGTGGTTTTCCTGCATCGACGAGCCGCTGGTAGAGGGCAGAGAACGGGGTTCTTTTGGCGCGTGTCGCCGACAGCGCCGCCATGTAGAGGGTATTTCGCAGGTCTTTTCGCCCGCCGCGGCACACCCGTTTGCCCCGCCAGCGACCGCTTTGCCGCGCGAACGGTGCCACGCCGACCAGAGCGGCGATTTCCCCGCGTGTGACGCGGCCGAGCTCGGGAAGCCCGGCAATCATCGCCGCACTGGTGACCGCCCCGATCCCGGGAAGGCTGGTCAGGCGGCGGGCGCGATTGCGCCAGGCCGTGTCCGCTTCGATCAGGGCATTGATCTGCGCGTCCAGCGCCCTGATATCGGCCTCCAACCGGGTCAGTGCGTGGCGGATCATGGCGCGGATATCTTCAAACGCGGCTTGTTTGAGCTGGCATTTTTCGGCAATGCGGCGGGTCAGAAGCGCCCGCCGTCGCGTGGTCAAAGCCTTGATGTAGCGCTGACCTGCTGGCTCATCGAGGCTTGGTGCGGGGCGCATCCGCTGGCCGAACAGCGCCAGAATATAGGCATCGATCCGGTCGGTCTTGGCCAGTTGCCCGCCTGCATAGGCGAATTGCCGGACCCGCTGGGGCAGCAGCCGCGCCACCGGAACTCCGGCGCCCTGAAGGGCCTCATACAGCGCCGATTCATAGCCGCCACTGGCCTCCAGAACGACGAGCTCAGGCGATGTTCCGGCCAACTTCTCAAGCAGCATCGCATGGCCCTGCGGCGTGTTCGGCAAACTGAAATGACGCTCGCTGTCGCCCTGCAACAGGCAAATGTCCAGGCCGTCCCGCGAAATGTCGCATCCCGCGAAGTAAGGTGTTAAGGTCACGTTATCCATCCTTATCTGCGGCCTTGGCGACAACAGCGCCGGGCCAGTCAACAGTTCGGTTTGGGTGGTTACCCAAGGGGCTGGGGACCCGGCTCCCAGACGACCTCAAAGCGGGTCAAGTATTTGCCGGCCTCCCGCCCGCCAACAAAATAGCAGACCGCGGACAGATAAGTATTTCTGGAAATGTGATATGCCAAGGCACCGGCAGTTGCCGCGCGCTTCGCTTCTCCATGGTGAAAATATCCCCGCCGGAGGCAGGCGCAAATTTTGACACGAATATTGGTCGGTTAGGCGCTGCGCCCGTAAAACCCGATCTGTTCGTCGGGGGTGAATCGCACACGCGGGCGGTCGTAATAGCTGAACACCGCGATCAGGCGGGCGCGGCTGCCCTAGAACCGGGCGGGTGCGGTGCGCGGTGTTGATGCCGCGAAAGACGTTGAGCGTGCCGGGGGTGACCGACATGCATTGCGTGCCGGTATCGTCGCCCGACAAAAGCCGCGCCACGCCGTCGTAATTGGGGTCGGCTTCGCTGCGCAGGTTGCGGTGATACTCGAATTCGCCGCCCGCTTCGGGGGCCTGCAACAACAGCGTTGTGGTGAAGGCGCAGCGGTCGAAATGCCAGTTCAACGCCTCGCCCGGCCCATAGCTCATCACATTGGCGCAGGCCAGCGGGTCGTCCATCGGGTAAAGTGCTGGCCTGCCCATCACCCGCGCCAGAAATTTGATCAGCGGTTGCCAGCGGTAGACCACCGGAACCGCTGTGCCAGCAAGCTGATCGCCTGGGAGCGTATGATTGGTGGTCTCGAACTCGGTCCGGGCCGGGTGATCCGGGGCCAGATCGGGCAGGTCGGGACGGAAATAGATGTTGTGCCGGCGCTTGTGGGTGAAGGCTTGCGTGGCGACCTTCGGCAAAAGCGCGTCGGCGGCGGCCTGGGCCACGGTGCTGCGCATCAGACGCTCGAGGTTGAACATTCCGTCCCGGTCCAGATCACGCTGGCACCGCTCGACCAGCGCCTGACAGGCGGCGCTGTCGGGGCGGTCAAGCGGGAAGGCGTCAAGGTCCAGTACGTTGGCGATCTGCTCCATTTGGCGCAGTCATGGCAGGGCTGGATGTGTCTGGCAAGTCCAGTGATGCAGGCTCGACCAGCCGGTCCAAGAGGGCCGAGATGTCTTCCACGACCTCGGCAATCAGATGCACGACACCGCCCTCGCGCTGCAGCCGTCCGGTCACCCGCAAAAGCCGCCCGGCGATCACCGCACGGCGATAAGTCTCGAACACTTTGGTCCAGACCACCACGTTGCAGACCCCGGTTTCATCCTCGAGCGTGACAAAGATCACCCCCTTGGCGGTGCCGGGCCGCTGGCGCACCAGCACCAGCCCGGCCACGGCGACCCGGGCACCCCCCGGAACCTCGGCCAGGCGGGCGTGGGGGCAGGCGGCGGGCGGTCGTGGCCAGGGGGCAGGAGAAGGTGCAGGCATGAGAACAAAGATAGAACAATTACACCAAATCACAACCCCGAAAGGACTCTGGCAAATAACTGCGCGATGGATTATGTGCGATCCGGGCAGGACCAGTCAGGAACCATCAGATGGCCAGGATCACCTATATCGAGTTTGGCGGCACCGAGCATATTGTCGATGTCGCCAACGGCCTGACCGTGATGGAAGGCGCGCGCGACAACAACATCCCCGGTATCGAGGCCGATTGCGGCGGTGCCTGTGCCTGTTCGACCTGTCACGTCTATGTCGACGGCGCCTGGTTCGACAGGTTGCCCGCTATCGACCCGATGGAAGAGGATATGCTGGACTTCGCCTACGAGCCGAACCCTGCCGCCTCACGCCTGACCTGCCAGCTCAAGGTCAGCGACGCGCTTGATGGGCTGATCGTGCGGATGCCAGAAAAACAGATCTGATGCGCGCCTTCGCCGTCACCCTTCTGACGGCCTGTGCGCCGGTCTCGGCTGAAACCCCGGCGATCATTTCCGCGACCTACACGGAACCGACGACCCGCTATGCCCACGGCGTTTTGGGCGATGCGGTCGAGTGGGGAGCGTTGGAGATGCGGCTGGCCGATGGTCGAACCGCGCGCGCGGTTCTGCCCGAAGACAGGGTTTTCGAGGACCTCGCGCCGCGCCTCGTTGACCTGGACGCCGACGGCGCGCCCGAGGTCATCGTGGTGGAAAGTCACTTGCAATTAGGTGCGCGGCTGGCGGTTTACGGGGCCGACGGCCTGATTACCGCGAACAATTGGATCGGCCGCTCGCACCGCTGGCTGGCTCCGGCGGGGGTGGGCGACATTGACGGCGACGGGTTGATCGAGATTGGCTATGTCGACCGGCCGCATCTGGCCAAAGAGCTGAGGGTCTACCGGTTTCGCGACGGCGCGCTGGAATTTGTGGCGAGCACCGGACCGGTGACTAACCACCGGATCGGCGATGATTTCATCACCGGGGGTGTGCGCGAGTGTGCTGGCGACGTCGCTTTCGTTCTGGCTTCGGGCAACTGGCGCGACGTGGTTTCGGTGGGCTGGACCGACGGCGGGCTGTCGGTCACGGTTGAGAGTCCGAGCCAGGGTCCAAGGTCGTTCGAGGCGGCGCTTTCCTGCAAATGATGGTCCGCGCTCGGACTTTCCCCTGAACCGCGCCCGCCCTATTCTCGGGCCATGGATCGCAGGCTTATTCCTCACCAGACCGAATGGCACTCCATGCGCGCCGCTTTCCGCTGGCGGTTGCCGGCGCGGTTCAACATCGCACGGGCGGCCTGCGACGACTGGGCGGCGTGCGAACCCGGCAAGCTGGCGATCACGCATTTGCAGGGCGATGGCAGTGCCCAGGACTGGACCTACGGCCAGATCAAAGGTGCCTCGGATGCGCTGTCGCTGGCGCTGGCCGATCAGGGCGTGGGGGTGGGCGACCGGGTTGCGATCTGCCTGCCGCAACATCCGGCCGTCATCATCACCCATTTCGCGGCGATGAAGCTGGGGGCGGTCTCGGTGCCGCTTTTCACGCTCTTCGGATCGCAGGCGCTGGCCTATCGCCTGAACGACAGCGGCGCCAAAGTGGTGGTGACCGATGCGGCCCAGCTGGACCGGATCATGGCGTTGCGCGGCGACCTTCCGAACCTGACCAGCATTTATTCCATCAACCCGGCGCTACAGCCGGTGCTGAACCTCTGGGACGAGATCGGGCGCGCGCGTGGGAATGCCCCAATAGCCGACATCGGTGCCGATGACCCGGCGGTGATGATCTATACATCCGGAACTACCGGCCCGGCCAAGGGGGTGCTGCACGCGCACCGGTTTCTGATCGGGCATTTGCCCAGCATCGAGACCACCCACGAAGGTTTCCCGCAGCCTGGCGACCGCGGTTGGACGCCCGCCGACTGGGCCTGGATCGGCGGGCTGATGGATATGGCCATGCCCTGCCTTTACTACGGGGTGCCGCAGATCTCGCACCGGATGGCCAAGTTCAACCCGGGCGCTGCGTTTCGACTGATCGACGATTGGCGGGTCAGAAACCTGTTTCTGCCGCCAACCGCCTTGAAGCTCATGCGCAGCGCGGGTGGTCGGGTAAAAGCGCCGGTGCGGTCGGTGTCGTCGGGGGGCGAAAGCCTGGGGGCCGATCTGACGCAGTGGGCGCACGCAGCGCTTGGCGGCCCGATCAACGAGATTTACGGCCAGACCGAATGCAACCTGATTATGGCCCATACCGGCACCACGATGGCGCGCAAGCCCGGCACCATGGGCCAGCCGGTGCCGGGGTTCGAAGTGGCGCTGATGGGGGTGGATGGCAGGCCGGTAAGCACCAGCGAGATGGGCGAGATTGCTGTCAAAGCCCCTAATCCGGTGATGTTCCTGCGTTATTGGAACAAGCCCAAGAGCACAGCGGCGAAGTTTCAGGGCGGCTGGCTGATGACCGGCGACCTGGCGGTGGCCGGCGATGACGGGTATTTCACCTATCACGGGCGCGACGATGACGTGATCAATTCGGCGGGCTACCGGATCGGACCCAGCGAGATCGAGAACTGTCTGACCGGCGACGACGACGTTGTGATGGCCGCGGTGATCGGGGTGCCCGACCCGGTGCGGGGGCAGGCGGTCAAGGCCTTCGTGACCCTGCGCGACGGGGCCGGGTGGGACGGGGTCGAGGCCCGCCTGATCGACCGGGTGCGCACCCTGGCCGGGGCGCATCTGGCGCCGCGCGGTGTCGAACGCATTGCTGAAATGCCGATGACCGCGACCGGCAAGATCATGCGGCGCGCGTTGCGGGAAGAAAAGCGAGCGCCTCCCCCCTAACCCCCCGCCTCCCCCCTAACCCCCCTCCGTCTCGGAGAGGGGATGGGGGAGAGGCCGTCGCACGTCAGTCCAGATACTTCCCCGCCTCGCGGCGTGCGAAAGGCTTCATCGCGGTGCCATGAATGACCAGAAAGCCGCGCACCCGGTCCGGGTCGCGTTTCGAGAGATCGCGCAGCCACCAGGCCACGGCTTTCTGGATGAACCACTGGCGGTCGGGCACATAGCCCGCGGCCCAACCCAGAATGCGCTCGCGCGCGGCCAGCTCGTGCGGCTTGGGGTTGCGCATCTTGGCCCAAGGCAGGGTCATAACCAGTGCTGCGCGGCGGGTCCACATATGATCGCTTTGGGTCCAGGCCTCGACCCCGTCGAGCCGCGACGGGTCGGCCGCCAGCCTTTTCTGCCCGGCAATCGCTGCATGATCGGCCACCGCCCAGGCGTCGAAATCCGGCACCCAGGACGCGATCAGCGCCCAGGCCGCGGTGTCGTCCGGGCGAATGCGCGCCTGCGTCAACAGTTTCGCCGCCGCTACCCGCGCCTCGTGAATATCGCTGTCCCACAGCGCCGACGCCAGCGCCAGCCGGTCGTCGAGGTCCAGCGCGCGCCGCCAGGTCTGCGTCAGCTCATTGATGTCGGGGTTCGCGACGCCAAGATAGACCCGGTCAACCTTGTGATAGGCCGCCATTTCCGCCGCTTTGCCGGGTTGGGCGCGCGACTTCAGGTCGCCGAGAGCTTCAGAGGCCTGCATGATGCTCTGGGCTATTCAACAGTCACCGACTTCGCCAGATTGCGCGGCTGATCCACGTCGGTGCCTTTGACCGCCGCCGTATGATAGGCCAGAAGCTGCGCCGGGATGGCATAGACGATCGGGGCCAGTTCGTCGGGCATCTCGGGCATGGTGATCGAGGCCCAGACCCCGTCGCCCGCCTGCAGAATGCCGCTGGCATCCGAGATCAGCAGCACCCGGCCTTCGCGGGCCATAACCTCTTGCATATTCGACACTGATTTGTCGAAAAGCCGGTCGCGCGGCGCCATGACGATCACCGGCACCGCCGGATCGACCAGCGCCAGGGGCCCGTGTTTCAATTCGCCGCTGGCATAGCCTTCGGCGTGGATATAGCTGATTTCCTTCAATTTCAGCGCCCCTTCCAGCGCCAGCGGGTACATCGGCCCACGCCCCAGATACAGGATATCGCGCGCCTCGGCCAGCTTCCGGCTGACCGCGGCAATCGTCGCTTCGACCGACAATGCCTGGTGCATAAGTCCGGGCAGGCGGGCCAGGTCAGCGGTCAGCGCGGTGCGCGCAGCATCGTCAATAAGCCCCCGGTCGTGCGCGGCTTTGATCGCCAGAGCGGAAAACACGGTCAGCATGCCGGAAAACGCTTTGGTTGAGGCCACGCCGATCTCGGGACCGACGTGCAGCGGTAGCACCAGATCGCAGTCGCGCGCGATCGAGCTTTCCGCATTGTTGACCAGCGCCACGGTTTGCGCCGCCTTGTCCGCGAGATAACGCAATGCGGCCAGCGTGTCTGCGGTTTCACCTGACTGGCTAACGAATATTGCCAGCGTGCCTTCGGAAACCGGGGGTTCGCGATAGCGGTATTCGGACGCGATATCGACGTCGACGGGCAGCCGCGCGCGCGACTCAATCCAGTATTTCGCGGTCAGAGCGGCCAGATACGCGGTGCCGCAGGCCACCAGTGTGATTTTGGAAACGGCTGAAAAATCAATGCCCTGACCGGGCAACTTCACGTCACCATCAGCACCAATATAAGCGGCGAGCGTATCGGTCAGCGCGGTTGGCTGCTCGGCGATTTCCTTGGCCATGAAATGCTTGAACCCGCCCTTGTCGCCCGCACTGGCGACGCCGCTGATCTGGTGTATCTCGCGGTTGGCGCGTTTGCCGCGCATATCGACGATCTCGATACTGGCCCGGGTCAGCACCGCCCGGTCGCCTTCTTCCAGATAGGTCACGCGATCCGTGAAGGGCGACAACGCCAGCGCATCCGAGCCGACAAAGACCTCGCCCTCGCCGTGCCCGACCGCCAGCGGCGAGCCTTTGCGACAGGCCACCAGCAGGTCGTCTTCGCCTTGAAACAGAAAAACCAGCGCATAGGCCCCCTCGAGCTGTTTGATCGTGGCGTCGGCCGCGGCCACCGGTTCGAGCCCCTGGTCGATATGCTGCTGGCACAAAAGCGCGATGGTCTCGGTATCAGTCTCGGTTTCAAAGCCGATACCCTGAGCGGCCAGATCCTCGCGCAACTCGCGGAAATTTTCGATTATGCCGTTGTGAACCACCGCCACGCGCCCGGCGCGGTGCGGATGCGCGTTGCTGACCGTGGGCGCGCCGTGGGTGGCCCAGCGGGTGTGACCAATGCCGGCCTTGCCGGGCAGGGGGTCAACGACCAGCAGGTCCGCGAGGTTGACCAGTTTGCCTACCGCGCGCCGCCGGTCAAGGCGGCCGCCGCTAACGGTGGCGATCCCGGCGCTGTCATAGCCCCGATATTCCAGCCGCCGCAGGCCTTCGGTCAATATGGGGGCCGCCTGATGGCTGCTCAATACACCAACAATTCCGCACATCAGCCGGTTCCGTCTTCGCGCATGAGTTTCAATTTCCTTAGTCGTTCAAATATCTTGGCGGCGGCGCCGGGCTTATTTTCCTGGCGTGCGCGGGCCAGCGCCAGATCGCCCGCCGCGACGTCGCGCGTGATCACCGAACCCGACCCGGTCATCGCCCCGTCACCAAGCCGCACAGGTGCTACCAACATGGTGGCCGAGCCGACAAAGACATTCGCACCAATTTCGGTGCGGTGCTTCATCACCCCGTCATAGTTGCTGGTGATCGTGCCAGCGCCGATTTTGCTGCCCGGGCCGACCGAGGCGTCGCCCACATAACTCAGGTGGTCGACCTTGGTGCCGTCGCCAAGCGTTGTGTTCTTGATCTCAACAAAATTGCCCACGCGTGCGTCTGTCCCGATCTCGGCCCCCGGGCGCAGGCGTGCGTAGGGGCCGACCACGGCGCCCGCCGCCACATGCGCCCCTTCGATATGGGTGAACGCGCGGACTGTGGCACCCGTTTCGACACTGGCGCCGGGGCCGAAAACCACATGCGGCTCGATAATCGCATCGCGCCCGATCACGGTGTCAAAGGCGAAATGTACGGTCTCGGGCGCGGTTAGGGTGACGCCTGCATTCAGCGCGGCGGCGCGCGCAGCGGCCTGAAAGTCGGCCTCGGCCTGGGCCAGGTCGGCGCGGGTGTTGATGCCCTGAGTTTCCGCCTCGGCGCAGGTAACAATGCGCACGTCGCGGTCCTCGGCGCGGGCGACCTCGACGATGTCGGTCAGGTAAATCTCGCCGCTGGCAGGCGACGGCGACACCGCATCGAGCCAGGCCAAAATTTCGCCCGCGTCGGCGAGCATAACGCCTGAATTACAAAGGGTTATTGCGCGTTCTTTGTCGGATGCGTCTTGCCATTCGACGATGCGGTCAAGTTGGTCGCCCTTGGCGACCAACCGGCCATACCGCCCCGGATCGGCGGCGCGAAAGCCCAGCACCACCAGATCGGCACCCGCCGCGCGCGCCTCGGCCATGGTGGTCAGCGTATCGGGGCGGATAAAAGGCGTATCCCCATAGAGGATCAGCGCATCACCGGAAAAATCGCCCAGATGGTCGCGCACCGCCAGAACCGCGTGCCCGGTTCCACGTTGTTCATCCTGAGCGGCGATCAGTACGTCGGGGTCAAACTCGCGTGCTGCATGGGCCACGGCGTCGCCGCCAAACCCGACGACGACAACCCGCCGCTCGGGCGCAAGCGCGCCACCGGCTGCAATCGCGTGCACCAGCATCGGCACCCCGGCGATGGCGTGCAGCACCTTGGGGCGGTCCGACTGCATCCGCGTTCCCTGCCCGGCGGCCAGGATGATCAGGGCGGTAGGCATCGGCGGCTCTTTCCTTTTCGATGGCACCGTTTTATCGACAGGGGGGGTGGCTGCAAGGGTCTTGACGATCACATGACTTTACGAAGCGTAACAGTGATCGGCAAACCGCTGCCGGGCGGGGCGCGATGCCGACGGTAATTTTTGACCTCGACGGCACCCTTGCGGACACCAGCGGCGACCTGATCGCGGCGGCGAATGCCTGTTTTTGCGGTAGCGGGGCGGGCGATGTGCTGGACCCGGCCCTGGATCAGCTGACTGCGTTCAAAGGCGGGCGCGCGATGCTGCGGCTGGGGTTCGCGCGGATAGAAGGTGAGGTGCTTGAAGCCAGTGTTGATGCGTATTTTCCGATGTTTCTTGACCATTATGCGGCAGATTTGGACCACCACACCACGCTCTATCCAGGCGCTGCCGCGGCGATCGGGGCTTTGCGACGGACCGGCGTGCGCACCGGCATCTGCACCAACAAACCCGAGGGACTGGCGGTGGAGCTGATCCGCCGCCTGGGGGTCTCGCATCTGTTTGACAGCCTGATCGGCGCTGATACCCTAACGGTGCGCAAGCCCGACCCGACCCCCTATATGCGCGCAGTGCGCGATGCCGGTGGGACACTGGCGCGCAGCGTCATGATCGGCGACACGATCACCGACCGCGACACCGCGCGGGCGGCGGGGGTGCCTTGCGTACTGGTCGCCTTCGGCCCCGAAGGTGCAGACGCTGCGGCGCTTGATCCGGACGCGCTTTTGGACCACTACGACCGGCTTGCTGAAACGGTTGCGCCGTTTATCGGGGTCTAAGCGCGCGAGACTTTGCTCCGCGTTCCGCGTCGCCGCGCGGGGGGCCAGCCCTCCGCACCCCCCGATGTACTTATGAAACGATGAAACTCGGCTTCCTTTTTGTGAGAATATCCTCGCCGGAAGCTTCACGACTTCCGCAGGGGCTCGATTTAACAGCGGGTCCGGGCGGGGTGGCCGATGTCGCCGAGCAATTTGCCCGGTTCGGGAAACGCCATGGTCATGATGGTCTGGCGCAGCACCAGAGCCGCCTCGGGGCCGAGCGCCGGGTCGGCGAGCCCGTGGAACTTGGCGATCAGTTCGGCGTCGCCGGGCGGCGAAGTGGCGGACCAGCGCGGTTCGTGCCAGTCGCTTTCGACCACTTTGCCGCCGGTCAGCGTGATGCGTGCGCGGGCCGGGCGCTGTTGCGGGAAATTGGCGTTTGCGTGGTCGGCCTCAACCATGCTGAGGCGCGATGCGATCCGGCGCACCGCCGGATCATCCAGCGCCGCCAGGTCCAGATCGCGCGCGCCAACTGCGCCGCGCACCATGGCGACGGCAGCCGGGTAGGCGGTGGAATATTGCGCTTCTTCGGTGGTTTTCGGGTCTGTGATGGCAAGCCGCGTAGCCTCGTGAAAGCTGATGATTTCAATGGTTTCGACATCCTCGGGCGCAATATTATGCGCGGCGCGCAGCGCCAGCACCGCCTCGACCGGTCCCTGCGCCCAGCGGCAGACCGGGTAGGGTTTGAAATATTGCTCGCCGATCAGCCAGCGCTGGCCCAGATCGGCCCAGACCTCGGCGGGCGCGTCGGCAGTCAGCGCCGGGGCGCCGGTAAAGCCGCGCGCCGCCAGCAGCACCGCCGAGACGCCCGCCATCGCGCCCCAGCCTGATCCGTCTTTCAGCATGGTCGGGTGGTCGATACAGCGCATCATCTGGCTGCGCGGCCCATGGTATTCGGCGATGCCCATGGCGTGTGCGGTCTGGGCCGCGTCGAGCCCGATCATGCGCCCGCCCGCCGCCGCAATCGCCACCGCCACCCAGGCGCCAGATGTGTGATAGTCGGACGCCGTGCCATGTAGCGCCAGCGCCAGCCGCGAACCCGCCTCATAGCCCGCGATCAGCGCGGTTTCAAAGTCGGCAGCAGAACTTCGGTGGTGCGCGCCAAGCGCCAGCAGCCCGGCGATCAGCCCGGCACCGATGTGGCCCTTGGCCGGGTTATACCCGTCGTGACCATCAAGCGCATCGATGGTCATGCCCAAAGCCAGAGCCTGACCAGCGGCATTCACGCCGCGTCCGTCGAAGGCCAGCGGTTGCAGGCCGGGGTTTATTTTGGCGGCATGGTCGCGGATGATGCCCGACAGCGGTGTCGCGGCACCGCCAAAGCCCACGCCCAGAGTATCCAAAAGCGCGCGCCGCGCGTGATGGCGGGTGGCCGGGGGAAGGTCATCGGCCCGGAAGTTGGCCAAGAAAACCAACAATTTGCTCATGGGTCAAGGCTGATCGGACCGGGGTGTCCCTGCGCGCGCATCTGCGACATCGCGCGTCGCATGAGGCAAGGCCCGCAGCGCTACCGGGCGCCAATTCTCAGAGCAACCGGGCCAGCGCGCAGAAACCCTCGATGGATATTTCTTCGGCCCGTGCCGTCGGTTCGATACCGGCGGCGCGCAGGCGGTCTTCGATGTCGGGGGCCAGCCGGCGCAGCGCGGCGCGCAGCATCTTCCGGCGCTGACCAAATGCTGCGGCGACAACCCGCGACAGGGTTCCGGCGTCAGCAGGATAACGCGGTACGGGCAGGCGGGTGATGTGGACCACAGCCGAATGCACCTTGGGGGGCGGCGTGAAAGCCTCGGGCGGCAGGGTCATGGCGATGCGCGCATCGGCGCGCCAGCCCACCAGAATGGCCAGCCGCCCATAGGCCTTTGATCCGGGCGCGGCGATTATCCGGTCGGCCACTTCGCGCTGGAACATCAGCGTCAGGCTGTCCCAGAACGGCGGCCAGGTCACAGGCGTCATCCAGCGCACCAATAACTCGGTGCCGATGTTGTAGGGCAGGTTGGCGACGACGCGGATCGGCGCGGTCAGATGGGCTGCCGCGTCCAGCCCGAGCGCATTGGCGTTCACCACCTCGAGCCGCCCCGGATAGGCGGTCGCGATTTGAGCCAGCGCCGCCAGACAGCGCGCGTCTTTCTCGACCGCCAGAACCCGGCGCGCGCCCGCCGCCAACAGCCCGCGTGTCAGCCCGCCGGGGCCGGGGCCGACCTCGAGAACATTGCTGCCCGACAGATCGCCCGGTACGCGGGCGATTTTGGCGGTAAGGTTCAGATCCAGAAGGAAATTCTGTCCCAGCGATTTTCGCGCGCTCAGCCCGTGCGCCGCGATCACTTCGCGCAGCGGCGGCAGGCCGTCGAGGGTGCTCATGCGCGCGCGGCGCGAGTGCGGGCCATGTCGCGCGCCAGGCGTAGCGCGGCGATCAGGCTCGCCGGGTTGGCGCGGCCCTGGCCCGCGATATCCAAAGCGGTGCCGTGATCGGGCGAGGTGCGCACGAAGGGCAGGCTGAGCGTGACGTTGACGCCTTCGTCAAAGGCCAGCGTTTTGATCGGGATCAGCGCCTGATCGTGGTACATGGCGATGGCCGCGTCATAGCGCGCGCGCGCGCGGTCATGAAACATCGTATCTGCGGAAAGCGGGCCGATTATGTTCAGCCCCTCGTCGCGAAGCCGGTCAAGCGCCGGTGCGATAATGTCGATGTCCTCGCGCCCCATCGCCCCGCCTTCGCCGGCATGGGGGTTCAGGCCCGCCACGGCCAGACGCGGGCCGGTCAAGCCGAAATCATGGGCAAGCGCGGCAGTGGTGATGCGGACGGTGTCACAGATCAACCGGGCAGTCAGCGCCCGGGGCACTTCGGCCAGCGCTATATGGATGGTTACCGGCACAACCCGCAGGTCGGGGGCGACCAACATCATCACCACGCGGTCGACGCCGGCCAGATGGGCAAGAAATTCGGTGTGGCCGGGAAAGGCAAATCCGGCCCCGTCGAGCAGGGTTTTCTTGTGGATCGGGCCGGTGGTTAGGGCCGAGGCCGCGCCGCTTTGCACCAGATCGACGCCGCGTTTGATCACCTCGATCACCGCTTGCGCATTGGCCGGTTCGGGCGTGCCGGGGCGCGCCGGAACTGGGAAAGGATGCGCCAGAACCGGCAATCCCTGCGCCATCTTCGGGCCTGCCAGCGCAGGGTCGTCGATAACAATGACCGGTGCGCCACGCGGCAGATGGGCGGGATCGCCAATCAGGAAAAATCCAAGCTCACTCTTGAGCGCCGCCCAGGCGGCGACGGCCAGTTCGGGGCCGACACCGGCAGGTTCGCCACAGGTCAGCGCGATCGGGGCTTGGGTCATAGCTCTTGGATCACCGCAGCCGCACGTAGCTCGGCCAGCAAACTTTCAGCGAGCGATTCGAAGCGTTGGCCGCGCAGACGGTCGGCAACCAGATCGCGGTTTTCTTCGGTCATCACGCTGGCACTGCGGCCGCAGAGCATCAAAAGCACGGTCTCATCGGCGCGGTCCGAGGCCATGGGCGCCGAGAACTCGCCCGCGTCAAGGCGATCCAGCGCTGCCCGGTAAGCCGCCGGGACAGCCGCAGGCGTCAGAATTTCGCGGCTGAGGTTTTGCTCTGGCAGATCAGCGGCCAGCCCGTATAGGTCGTCGCAGGTATCGGCGCGCGCGGTAATGTCAGCGATGCGATCACCGGCGGATCGGCGGCCCCCGTGCGGCACTCGCAGAACCGCGTAGTCCAGCGCGGCATCCTGGGCCGTTGTCTGGCTGCCTTCGGCCAGCGCGCGCAACTGAAAAATGCCAATTGCGCCGGAGAACTGTAGTGGTGGCGTTACCTCGCCAGGTGACAACCCCATCACCGCTGTAGCAATGCCCGGTGCAAGGTCCGACAGATTGACCCAATCGATCCGCCCACCGTTGGTGCGGCTTTGGGCGGCGGAATACCGGCGCGCGGCGCGCTCAAATTCGGCTTGGGTGCTCAATGATCGGCTGAAATCTTCGGCCAGGGCCACAGTTTCGTCGAATTGCCCCTCGGCAACCGACAATATCAGTTCGCTCAGGAGAACCCTGAGGCCACCGCCGCCCGATGCCAGCGACGTCGCCCGGTCGATCTCGGCCTCGGAAATCAGCGCCTGGCCTGCGAAACGGTTGCGGATTAATTTGCGCCAGGACACGCGGGCGACAATGAAATCGCGGAAACTTTCAAAGGCGACCCCGGACTGGGCCAAAATATCGCGAAACTGATCCAGCGACAGGTTGCCACGCGCCGCAAAATCGGCCATTTCGGCGTCGATTTCATCGGGCGTGGCAACCAGGCCAGACGACCTGGCGGCCTGCATCTTTAACCGGTCATCGATCAGCGAATTGCGCGCCTGCGCTTCCAGATCACCCAAAGTGTTGATCAGGCGCAGGAAGCGGACACGTTCCTGAACCTCAAAACCCGTGATCGCGCTGTCGTTTACACTGATGACCGGCGAAAACAGCGACTGTCCTGCGACCGGTCCGCCGGCCACCAGAACAAGCGACAGCAGGATTGTTCCAAGCGTCAAACGAATTCGGTTCATCACTTTCATGCTACCCGCCACAGCTTTGTTTCGCACGTTTTGATGCCACAGCTCCCTGGGGGACCGAAAGGGAAATTGTAAAATCTGTCTTCGGGGTTACGGCGGTCGACGAGGTAAAACTGCGCGAATACCCGAAATCCACGGTCAGGCAGGGGTTCAAATAGCTTAGATTTAACCCAACCGACGCGGTCCGGTCGGTGACAAAGTCGTACCGCATGTCAACCGCGCTGGTCCAGTTGGCAGCCAACTGATACCGGGCATCGGCGTGAAGTTCCCAGGTATCCAGGTCGCGCCCAACTTCGGGTTCGGAAATATGCCACAGGAAATTCGTGCCCAGGACCAGCCGCCCGTAGGACCAGCGCAGCCGCGCGTCGTTTCGGTTTAGGTTTAAGGCGTCAGATAAAAGCATCCGGTTGCTGAACGAAAGATCGGGGCCAAGCGTCAGGCGCCCCGATATCATCCAGTCCGAGTGCAGGCCAGCCAGACCCGTGGCCTCGTTGAACTGACCGGCGTCCGTGGTGCGGAAAACCCGGCCAAAAGTCAGGGCACCGGACCAGCCATCGGGGTCGTATCGTGTCCAGGTCACGCCCGCGTTCAGGCGGCTGCCGATTTCGTAGGCGCTGGATCCTGGCAGGCGGTCGAGCGACCAGAGGTTGCCTTCGTCAAACTCGACTAACGTGCTTTCTTCGTTGGGGACACCAGTGTCGCTGGCGCTGGAAAAAACCAGCTGCGCGGCTGGCTCCAGGATATGAACAGCGCCGTCGGCACCGGTGCGGGTTAGCGGCCAGCTGATTTTGGTGGCCGCCACTGCAGTAAGTTCGGTGCTGCTTTGGGCGCTGCTGTCCTGGGCGATCTGAAAATGGTTGAGGTCGATCTGCGCTTCGGCCTCGGCCAGCAGACCCGGTCCCAATATTGCGCCGCGACGCCAGCCCAAACCGGCGCTGAGGCGTCCATAATCGCGGCCGGTGATATCGACGTTCGAAGACCGATAAAGGCCGTAGGCCTGCAGACGATATTCGGCCTCGCCGCCCAGAAAACCGGGTGAAATGCGCTGCAAATGGTTGATGTCCGCGATGCGGCTTGGAATGGTTTCAGCGCTTTCATCGTCGCGGAACGAGGTAAAGGCGATGGCTTCGGCCGAAAAATGCGATGCCGAGCGAACCCGCCGCAATTCGACGTCGCTGCGCAGGCGGTCTTGTCCGGAAATCCCATAGTCGAAGAGATAGCTGTCGCCCGAGCTGAATTTGAGATCGATGCCAAGCTCATAGCCGCGATCGAGGAAAAACAGCCCCTGACCAAAAACATAGCCGCGCAGATTGCCTGGCAGCAGATTGTCGTCAGACACCGCAGCGTTCACCACCGCAGCACCGCGCTTCCAAAGCTGTCGATAGCGCAGACCGACGGTGGTGGTCTGGCTTGACACATAAGGGGTCAGGGTGACGTCGGAATGCGGGCCGAGGTCTATGAAATAAGGGATCTGGACGCCGGTTCCCAGAACGCTCGAATCCTTGAAACGCGGTATCAGAAACCCGGTGGCGCGATCAACGCTGGCGTCGGGCATTTGCAAGCGCGGCAGGTAGAAGATCGGAATTCCCACCACTTCGAACAATGCGTTTTCGAAATAGAGCCGCTTTTCCTGAATGTCGTGGATCACCCGGCTGGCGCGGATCTGCCAAAGCGGCACATCGCTGGCCGCGCAGACCGGGCAGGTCGAGGCCACGGCCTTGGTCAGTTGCGTATAACGCCCGTCAACGCGATTGATCTCGGAGGCGGCAATCTGCATCTGCTGATTCAGAACCAACCGCGCGCTGGTCAGAATGCCATTGCGAAAATCCTGGTCCAAAGACCCCGCATCGGCAAGCAGAACAAATTCTTCGCCCTGCGACAGGCTGAGCGGCCCTTGAATGGTCAGATTATCGCGGGTCCGGTTATAGGTGATGGCGCTGGCCCGCAGGCGAGTTCCTTCAAAAAGAACCTCGACATTGCCTTCGGCCCGAAGAATTCCGCCCGGTTCGACAAATATCCGGTCGGCGATCAGGACGGCCTGTTCTTGCGCTGACAGCACGCCGGGCAGCAGGGTCCATAGCGCCAGCAACAGGACACCAAACCCGCGCGCCACGCTCATCCGTCCTCGAGATGCAACAATAGTCCGAGCGACAGCAAGATCGTCGCGACAGGTGCGGACCAGGCCCCGATCAGCGGTGGAATGTTGCCGTTCTGGGCTAGGATGACCAGAAAGTTGCGCGCAAACTGCAGGGAGAATCCCAGGATGATCGCAAGCATTACCATCAACCCGGTCCGACCCATCCGGGTGTGGCGCAGCGTGAAACTGGCCCCGATCAGAACCATTGCAACCAGCGTCAGCGGCAAAGCAAGCTGAGCCTGAAACCAGGCGCGATGCGCAAGCGCCGAAAACCCGGCAGCATCAAGCCGCGCAATGAACTGCGGCAAATCCCAAAACGCAATCGCGCTTGGGGTTCCAAAACTGTCGCGAATCTGGTCACGGGTCAGGCTCGATGGCAACCGTAACCTGTCGCGATAAATGGCCTGAGTTTCGGGGTTCTGGGCGCTGTCCAGCCGCCATTCCTTAGTGCCGGTCAGGAACCAGGCCCCCGGCACCAGTTCAGCCGAGTTTGCTTCGATCCGGTAAGTTGGAACACCATCCCTCCCGATCCCCAGAAAGGTGACGCCGGTCAGTCGCGTGCCGTCAAGATTGGCCCCGCGCGCGCGGATCACCGTCTGGCCATCGGGCCCGCCCTGGCGCAGCCACAAGCCTTCGGCGCTGACGCTGAGGGTGCGTTGGGTGCCTTTCAGAAGCCGCGTGGTGGTTTCCTCGTACTGGCGCGAGGTGGCCGCGACGATCGGGTTCAGAATACCGACCGAAATCAGCCCGATCATCACGGCGATCCCCAGAGGAGCGCCGAGGCTGCGCAATGCAGAGCGGCCCGCCGAGCGCGCGACGACGATCTCTGAACTGCGCGCGAGGGTAACAAACAGCGTAACAGAGGCGATCACCGCGACCATTGGCATGGAGCGGTTTAGCGCTTCGGGGACGATCAACAGGGTCAGCCGGACAATCTGACCCATACGCACATCTTGAGCCGAGAAATTACGGATGTTTTCCACGATTTCAATAAGATAGACAATACCACCGAAAATCGCCAGAATCGCCGTAAAGGTCCAGAAAAACTTGCGCGCAAAATAGAGGTGCAGGGTCATGGGGTCAGCCTTGCCTCGGAGCCGGCAGCCGGCGGGCGCCGGCGAGAGCGGGCGGCCCAGGCTAGCATGGCCAGCACGCCCGATCCGCCCACCACGACCGAGAGATAAAGCAGCGGCCAGGCGCCCTGGTTTTTGGCGGCAAATGCGCTGGTGGAATTGTCCAACATTTTAATTGCGATCAGGATCAGGATTGCGAGGATTATTTGGCGCCAGACCCCAAAACGGCTGAAGGCCCCAAGCAGCAGCGTCGCAAATCCAACCAAAGCGGCCACTACGCCAAGCAACGAATTGCCGATCCTGCCGTGACCTTCGTGTTGAAAACTTGCAATGGTGGAATTCAACTCCGCCACCAATTCCGGGTCGGCCCGCAAAAGCGCGAGTGTCGATAGATACGTCTCTTGCAGGGCAGGCGGGGCGGTGGCGCGGACCAGGGGACCGATGTCATAGGCAAAATCGTCAAATCGGGTCACCGCCAGCCGCTGTGTCTCGGCCGAGAAAATCTGCGCGATGCCATCAACCATGACCAGTTTCGGGCCGCTGTCCTGGACCAGAAGAAACGCCTCACGCGCAATATAGGTGATCTGGGTATTCTCCGCGCGAGCATCGGTCAGAAATACATTGCGCAACACACCTTCCGACGTCAGCTCGCCAATATAAAAGGTGACGCCTTTTGCCGGATGCAGAAATTCGCCCGGGTTCAGGAAGCGCGCCGACACATTGTTGGCCAGCTCGGTTCTTTGCCGGGCGCTTTCAATGCCGGCGGCGGGAACCAGGATGTGAAACAGCACCGACGTCATGAAAGCCACAATCAGACCAAACACCAGATAAGGCCGCGCCATGCGATAGGGGCTGAATCCGGTCGCCTGAACCACCACCAGTTCGGATTCCGAAGTCAACCGGTTGGTCACATAGACCGCCGCCGCGAAGCCAGCTATGGGCAGGACGATGCCGATCACCGATGGCAGGCTAAGCGCGGTCAGCGCCAGAATGGCCCCTGCCGATTGACCGTCGCCGATAAGCTGGTCGAAGACAATCACCGCGCGGTTGATCCAATAGACCGCGACCAGGATCAGCGCAAAAAATCCGAACATCACCAGAAGCTGCGACAGCACATATCTGTCAAACTTCGACAAGGAAAACTCCGCCTATTGGGTCTGCGCGGACGCTACCGCAAAGCCGGGGCAGGGAAAACTGCTATCTGGCCAAGCCCGCTGGGCCAAGCTAGGAATGGCCGACACCGCGGTGGCCATACCCGATGGCCGTTTTCAAGGAGCCTCCCGATGACCACGCCAGTGACGCCGCTGTTTGACGCCCTGAACAC
This sequence comes from Paracoccaceae bacterium, assembly GCA_965247915.1. Lineage (GTDB taxonomy): Bacteria > Pseudomonadota > Alphaproteobacteria > Rhodobacterales > Rhodobacteraceae > JAKZRT01. Next base: position 2,815,990 of record OZ252048.1, on the reverse strand, counting down.
AGATGCGATTGGCGCCGCAGAGGGGCGTGTGGTGGTCTTTATCGGCGCCGAGGGCAGGCTTGACAAAAGTGCGCGGCGCGTGAACCGGCTGACGCGCGGGGCGCTGGCGCGCTTTGCCGAGAGCGATGACTTTGCATCGATGAAACCCGGCGATGCACGCGACTTTGTCTGGCCGTCGGGCATGGCCGCCAGCGCGCTGCAGGTGGTGCGGCTGGACCGGCGGGCCAAGTCCGACGCGGCGCGCAAGGCAGGCGCCGCCATCGGTCAGTCACTGGGGGCCGAAGGCGCGCTGGTGCTGGCCGGGTCGCTGGTGCGCATCGAGGACCTGGTGCTTGGCGCGCTGTTGCATGCGTATAAATTTTCCGAACACCTCAGTGACCCGGGCAAGGAACTGGGTCCGTTTCGCATTATGGTCGCCGACCCCGGCGCGGCCAGCACTGGCGCGGCGAATGCGGCGGCGCTTGCCCAAGGGGTCTTTTTCACCCGCGATCTGGTCAGCGAACCTGCCAATGTTCTGACCACAAGCGAATTTGCCAGCCGCCTGAGCGCGTTGGAAAAGCAGGGCGTGAAAGTTGAGGTTCTGGACGAGAGTGACGTTGAGGCCTTGGGGATGCGTCTGCTTTTGGCCGTGGGGCAGGGCAGCAAGAGCCCGTCGAAGGTCGTGGTCATGATCTGGCAGGGGGCCGCAAAATCATCCGCGCCGTTGGCCCTGATCGGCAAAGGCGTGGTCTTTGACACTGGCGGCATCAGCCTGAAACCCCCCGCCGGCATGGAAGAAATGACCATGGACATGGGCGGCGCGGGGGTTGTGGCGGGGGTCATCAGGACCCTGGCCCTGCGCAAGGCCCGCGCCAACGTTGTCGGCATCGTGGGATTGGTTGAAAACATGCCCGGGTCGCAGGCGACGCGGCCCGGCGACATCGTAAGGTCGATGAAAGGCGACACCGTCGAGATCATCAATACCGACGCCGAGGGCCGGTTGGTTCTGGGCGACCTCTTGTGGTACGCGGCCGAGCGGTTCGAACCGGCTGCGATGATTGACCTGGCCACCCTGACCGGGGCGGTCATCACCGCGCTTGGCCATGAAAAAGCCGGCGTATTTTCCAACGATGACGGGCTGTGCGGGGCCTTTTTGAAGGCCGCAGCAGCGACCGGCGAGGGCGCCTGGCGTCTGCCGCTGGACCCGGCCTATGACGAGCAGCTGAAAAGCCGGTTGGCCGATATGAAAAATGTCGGCGGCCGGCCTGCCAATTCGATCACCGCGGCGCAGTTCCTGCAACGCTTCGTGGCCGAGGGCGTGCCTTGGGTACATCTGGATATTGCCGGGGTGGCGCTGGTCAAATCCGACACCGCGCTGGCCCCCAAAGGGGCGACCGGCTGGGGCGTGCGGGCGCTCGACCAGCTTGTCCGCGACCGGTTCGAAAGCTAGGGCGCCATGGGCGCGGTTTTTTTCTACCATCTGACCGGATCGACGCTGGAAGCGACGTTACCGATGCTGTTGGAAAAGGCTCTGGCGGTATCCTGACTTGTCGACGGCCTTGCCCTCAAACGGCGGGCCAACCAACAGTTCGGATTGGGCTGCGCCCAATGGGCGGGGGATCACGCTCCAAGACGATCTCTTGCGATCAAGTATTTAACGACCTCCCGCCCAAACACATTCTATCAAAAAGACAACGGACAAGTATTTTTGGAAGTATGATAATAGGAATGGCGCGGTGCCTTTATCTTCTTCCTGGAAAAAATGTCCCCGCCAGAGGCCCGCGGCTGTTGCAGGAAGGCGCAAACCATGTCTTGCGACGCGGGCGCTCGATTAAGGGGGTCTTTTGGGCGGGGCGTCTAGCGGGTCAGGATCAGCGTGCTGTCGCGGATCTCCAGGGCGCGAAACCGGTTGAGATAGCTCATCCCCAAAAGCGATCCGTTCATGTCGCCGCCGTTGACCTGCGCCGGCAGGCTTTGGTCGCGGATATCGCCCAGTTCAACGTTTTTCAGGTGGACCGAAGCGGTGGTCACGGCGCCGTTGGCAGTCTGGGCGCGGCCCAGATAGGCCAGATTTTGCGGCTTAAGCCCAACCCGCGCCGCGTCGCGCTGGCTGAGGACCACGGCCGAGGCCCCGGTGTCAACCACAAAGCGGACCGGCGTGCCGTCGATGGTCAGGGTCAGATAATAATGCCCGTCGGGGCTTTGCGGCACTTCGATCTGACCGCTGCCCCGGATATAGGTCTGGCGTGGTGCGATGTCGTTGCGGATATCGCCCCAAAGCCCGTAACCGGCCACGATGCCCACAAAAATTAGCCCCCAGGTTGTTGCTTCGCGCAGAAATTTGCCCAGGTTCCGGCGGCTGCGCACCAAAAGCGACCCGCCAATGGCGACGGCAAGGATCAAGAGATAGATCAGGCGCCCAAAGTCATAACCGTCCATGGCTCCAATATAAGCGCGGGCCGGGCATAGTTCCAGAAGCTGCGGCACGGCGACAACACCCGGAAGGGTCGCGGCGGTGTCAGTCTCAGGCGACTTCGTGCAATATCAGCGAGCCCGGTGCGTGGCCGAGCACAAATCCACACTCCTGCGTGAGCGTCCGCCATTTTTCTCGAGCGCCGGTATGTTGGCCGCATAAACCGCCTCGTAATTCATCAGGTCAGCCACGCGAGATATCCAGCTTACCCTGTGCCTTGACCCACAATGTCTCGGCCCGGTCGAGGCCCGTTTGCACCTCGACAAACTTGGCTTGCCAGACCAGACGTTCGTTTTTGTGCGACTCATCATAAAGATCGAGTGCTGCCAGTTTGGCGGCCAGCTTGTCGCGCATGTCTTCCAGCCTGGTCACGCGCTCCTCGGCCTTGCGCACTTCCGAGCGCAGCGCGCTCAGCGCCGCATTTGAGAGCCGTTTCGGGGCGTTGGTCCGGCGCGGCTTTTTGGCGGTGTCCTTGCCGTTCACCGTGCCCAGCAGCATCGACCGATAGGCCTGCAGATTATCCTCGAAGGGCGTGACCCGACCGCCGCTGACCAGCCACAGCCGGTCGGCGACCAGTTCCAGTAGGTGCATGTCGTGGCTGACCAGGATCACCGCACCGGTATAGGCCGTCAGCGCCTCGACCAGCGCCTCGCGGCTTTCGATATCGAGGTGGTTGGTGGGTTCGTCCAGGATCAGCAGATGCGGCGCGTCGATTGTAGCCAGCATCAGGCTGAGCCGCGCCTTTTGTCCGCCGGAAAGATCGGTGACAATTGTATCGGCCTGTTCGACCCCGATGCCAAAGCCGCCCAGCCGGGCGCGCAGCCTGCCGGGGGCTTCGTCAGGCCGCAGACGGCGGATGTGCTCCAAAGGGGTCTCATCCGCGTGCAGTTCCTCGATCTGGTGCTGGGCAAAATAGCCGACGCGCAGCTTGCGCGCGGTAATCATCCGGCCCATTTCCGGATCAAGCTTGCCCGCCAGCATCTTGGAAAGGGTTGATTTTCCCTCGCCGTTGCGGCCCAACAGGGCGATCCGGTCGTCCTGGTCGATGCGCAAGCTCAGCCGCGACAGCACCGGCGGGCCGCCATAGCCCACTGCCGCCCCTTCGATATTGATGATCGGCGGCGACAGCTCTTCGGGCGTCGGAAATGTGAATTTCTTCAGCGCGGCTTCCTGCGGCGTGGTGATCGGTTTCATCCGTGCGATCGCCTTCAGGCGCGACTGGGCCTGATGCGCCTTGGTGGCCTTGTAGCGGAACCGGTCGACGTAGGATTGCAGATGCGCGCGCCGCGCTTCCTGCTTTTTTGCCTCTGACTGGGCCGCTGCGATCCGGGCGGTGCGGGTTTCGGCGAACTTGTCGTAGGGCGTGCGGTAGAAGGTCAGCTTGCGGTCTTCGAGATGCAGGATCGACCCGACCGCGCGGTTGAGAAGCCCGCGGTCGTGGCTGATAATGATCGCGGTATGCGAATACCGCGCCAGATAGCTCTCGAGCCACAGCGCGCCCTCCAGATCAAGAAAGTTGGTGGGTTCGTCGAGCAACAGAAGGTCCGGCGCCGAGAACAGCACCGCCGCCAGCGCCACCCGCATCCGCCAGCCGCCGGAAAAATCGGCGCAGGTTTGTTGCTGTTCGGCATGCGTGAACCCCAGCCCCGACAGGATCGTGGCGGCGCGGGCCTCAGCGGACCAGGCGTCGATGTCGGCCAGACGGGTCTGCACCTCGGCAATGCGGGCCGGATCATCGCTGGTTTCGGCCAGAAGCACGGCGCGCTCGGCATCCGCGGCCAGCACCGTGTCGATCAGGCTGACGTTTGATCCCGGCGCTTCTTGGTCAACGCCGCCGATACGCGCCCCTTTGGGCAGGCTGATGGTGCCGCCTTCGAGCGCCAGTTCGCCCCGGATCAGGCGAAAAAGCGTGGTCTTACCGGTGCCGTTGCGGCCCACAAGGCCCACCTTATAGCCTTCGGGGATGGCGGCCGAGGCGTTCTGGATCAGCGGACGGCCGGCAATTCCATAGGCGATATTTTCGATCCGAAGCATGGGCGCAGCCTCTAGCAGAGCGATGCGGATAGTCCTAGGGGCGACACGCAGAACTCCGCCCCTTTTCTCGGGGCACGGCCCATGTTAGGCGGGCGCAAAATTTCGAACCTTGACGAGGATCACACATGTCAACCGAACGCACCCTTTCGATCATCAAACCCGATGCCACCGCCCGCAACCTGACCGGCAGGTTCAACGCCAAGTTCGAAAACGCGGGACTGCGCATTGTGGCCCAGAAACGCATTCACCTGACCCGCGCGCAGGCCGGGAAATTTTACGCGGTTCACGCCGAACGACAGTTCTATGACGAGCTTTGCGACTTCATGGCCTCGGCCCCGGTGGTGGTGCAGGTGCTGGAAGGCGACGGTGCGATCGCGAAAAACCGCGAAGTCATGGGGGCTACCAACCCCGCCGACGCCGATCCTGGCACTATCCGCGCCGAATTTGCCCAGTCGCTCGGCGAAAACTCGGTCCACGGCTCGGACGCGCCGGAAACCGCGGCGGAAGAGATCGCGTTCTTCTTCTCGGAGCTTGAATTGGTCGGCTGATCTTTGCCTCTCACAGTGAGAAACTTCCTAATCAACTGAATTTCCACAGAAAAAGTGTTAACGCCGGTGGAAACGCGGGCGCTTTCGTTACTCGGGCCGACCAGAGCCTGGTTCGACCACGCCGATCTGGTTCATCATCAGTTCGAATTCGCTGAGGTCGCGATCGAAATGCACGACCTTGAGCGCGTCGAAGCGTTTTCGCAGCGCCGCTTTCTCGGTCCCCTTGCAATCGTTCCACGGGCGGCCCTGAAGGGCCATTTCGATCACGTAATAGCCGATGAAATGGGGCCGGGTGCCGATTTCCAAGACCCGTGCATAGGCCGCATCGGTGCCCAGGTCGCGCAATTCCTCGACCGAATGAATGCCGGCACGGGCGAATATCGCTTCGGTCGCGGGACCAAGGTTGCGCAGCGATGAAATTGGGGTGCCCATGGGCGCAGTTTATGAAGCGGGCAGGGGGCCCGCAACTGCGCGTTAGGGGATTTGGAAGACGAAAATCATCACCATCAAACCGGGTTCGGCCAGCAAGAACGCCCTGAATTCGCCCGACCGGTCAACGGGACGCCAGGCGCGCGCGTCGGTCAGCGCGTCGATCCTGGCTTTGAGACCCTGTTCGACATAGGTGTCGGCCCGCACGTTAAAGACCACATGCCCGCCTGGGCGCGTAACGCGGATGAACTCGTCCAGACAATCGGGCGGCGCATGGCCGGGGCCGAGTGACCCGAAACAGGTCACCGCGGCAAAAGCATTGTCGGGCGCGGCGATGGTGGTTCCCAGATCCTGCTCAAAGAGGCGGCGATAGACACCCAGAGTTTCGGCGGTCTTCAACATTTCGGGCGACAGATCAGCACCGACAATATCGCCAAAACCCATGTGCGACAGCGCCTCGCCGACCAGGCCGGTGCCGCATCCGGCGTCAAGCACAGGCCCGGCGTCGGTGGGCACATGTCGGGCCACGAAGCCTGCGCCCATCCAGGGAACCCGGTAGCCATTAGCGATGTTCTCGGCATCATAACTGGCCGCCCAGTTCTGATAGGCATCGCGGGTCGCCAGGACGTTGTCCGCGCCATAGACGTGCTCAAGCCCTTCGGATTTATCTGCCATATTGCCCCCAGAAGCTGTGACTTGGCCCCAGTCGCGCGGTCCTGAACCGCGCCGCGCAGGCGCCGGGATGCCCGCAACCGAAGCTACAAAATCGGCAATCTGGCGTCGAACGAATTCGAACCATCGGTTCCAATGAATTTTTCGGAGTAATGACCTGAAAACAAAAACTTTTGTCAGAGGTTCTAGAAACTCGCCCAATCGGTGATCTTGAAGTCTTCGTCCGGCGTCGCAGTCTCGGCGGTGCTCGGACCGTTGCGCTGATCTTCCGCCGGAGCCTCGGCTTCGGGGGTTTTCGGATCGGGGTCGTGCCTTGGCGTATTTGCGTACATTTTGGCCTCCTCTGACCGATATGCGCGGTGTGCCCCAGCCCAGCATCCAACGGTGTCGGGCTTGTGACTTGAATTGAACAATGCAGGGGCGATTTGGTGACGCGGCGGGGAAATGTGGCTGATCCGGCGCGTTGGTAAGGATAATTTTTATCAAATGGCCGTAAGTGCAGGGCGACAGCACGCGCCGAACCAGGCGAACCAATTGCGGAGACCGGCGTTTGATGCGAACCCGGCAAGACAGGCCAGGCCAGTTTCCAGGCTCGCCGATAAGGCAGAGCCGAGGATTGTTTGCGGCGGTGCTGACCTTTGGCGTTTTCACCAATCTTCTGATGCTGACCGGCCCGCTTTTCATGTTGCAGGTCTACGACCGTGTCCTGAGCAGTCGGGCCGAGGAAACTCTGGCAGCGCTTCTCATACTGGTGGCAGCACTTTTTCTGTTCTTCGGGCTCTTGGATTTTGCCCGCGGGCGGGTGATGGCGCGGATCGGCGCGCGGTTTCAGGCCAGAACCGGACCCCGCGTTCTGCGGGCCCTGCTCGAGCGCGCGTCGCTCGGACGCACCGCCGAGGGTGGCACGGCGATGGCCGATCTTGAGGCCATGCGCAACCTTTACGCCTCGCCGGTGTTGCTTGGTCTTTGCGACCTGCCGTGGACGCCGGTGTTTCTGGCGGCGATTTTCATCTTTCACCCGATGCTGGGCTGGCTGGCGGCAGCGGGCGGCGCGGTTCTGATCATCGTGGCCGCGACCAACCAATGGGTGACGCGGGGCAAGGTCGGGCGGTCACTAAATCAGTTTCAGCGTGCCGGGTCACTGGCCCGCGAGGCGGAAAGGGGCGGCGAGTTGATATGGGCCCAGGGCATGGGTCCGGCCATGATCGACCGCTGGGTTCGGGTGCAGGACCGGGCGCTGACCCGGTCGGTCGCCGCGCACGACTGGACCGGGTCGTTTGCGTCATTCTCCAAAGCCTTCCGGTTTTTCCTGCAATCGGCGGTTCTGGCGCTGGGGGCCTGGTTGGTGCTGCGCGGTCAGTTGACGGCAGGTGCGATGATTGCGGCGTCGATCCTCATGGGTCGGATGCTGGCCCCGGTCGAGCAGGTTCTGGGCCAGTGGCCGGTTGTCGAAACTTCGCGCGGCGGGTGGCGGTCGCTGAAGGCGTTTCTGGCCGCAGTTCCCGAACGCGCCGTCCCAACCGAACTGCCCCGGCCCGAGGCGCGCCTCGCGCTGCGGCATATCTCGGTGATGGTGCGGCGGGCTGACCGGCCGGTGCTGGCCAACGTCAGCCTTGCGGTCGCCCCGGGCCAAGCGCTGGGCGTTATCGGTAAAAGCGGCGCTGGCAAGTCGACTCTGGCGCGGGTAATCTTGGGGCTGGTTCAGCCTCAGGCCGGCGAGGTGCGGCTGGCCGGTGCGACACTGGATCAATACGGGGCGGTGCGGCTTGGCCAGGCGATCGGCTATCTGCCACAGGAAGTCCAGCTATTCGACGCCACGATCGCTGAAAACATCGCCCAGATGGACCCTGATCCGCCCGCTGACCGCGTGATCGCGGCGGCCCGCAAAGCCAGGATGCACGATGTGATCCTGAAGCTGCCCGACGGCTATGACACCCAGGTCGGCAGCGGCGACGTGCGGTTGTCGGGCGGCGAGCAACAGCGGCTGGCGCTGGCGCGGGCGCTATACAACGATCCGGTGCTTTTGGTTCTGGACGAGCCGAACTCGGCGCTTGACGCTGACGGTTCAACGGCGCTGAACGCGGCGGTGGCGGCCTGCAAGGCGGCCGGCGGGGCGGTCGTGGTGATGACGCACCGGCCCCCGGGGCGATCGCCAACTGCGACCGGCTGATGGTGCTGGAGGACGGCCGGGTTGCGGCCTATGGACCGCGCGACGAAGTGCTGCGGTCGATGGTCCGGAACGTCGAGGATATCAGCCGGACCTACGCGGTTGCGGCAAATCCATGAAGGTGCGGCGCAAGATATGGCGGGCCTGGCCGCCGCTGAGCGTGGGGTTTCTGACTATCGCGGTCATGGCCGCGACCGTTGCCATTTGGGGCCTGCGCACCCAGATCGCCGGGGCGGTGGTGGCGGGCGGGACCGTCCGCGTCGAAAGCAACCGGCAGGTGATCCAGCACCCCGACGGCGGCGAGGTCGGGGAAATTCTGGCGCGCGACGGTGACCAGGTATCCTCGGGTCAGGTTCTGGTACGCTTTGACGGTACGTTTCTGCGGTCCGAGCTGAGCGTGGTCGAACGCCAGTTGTTTGAAATTCATGCCCGAAAGGCGCGGCTCGAGGCCGAGCAGGCGGGCCACGCGGTTGTCGCTTTCGCACCCTGGACATTAGACGGGCTTTTAGACGCGGCCTGGCGACAGGGCCAGATCGACGGGCAGGTTGCGCTTTTTGAGGCGCGGCGCGACGCGCTGGACAAAGAGGTCGATCAATTGCGCGAGCAGCAAGTGCAGATTGAGGCCGAGATCGACGGGATCACGAGCCAGCTTGGGGCACAACACACGCAGGTGGCGCTGGTGGGACAGGATCTTGAGGCGCGCGAGAAATTGTTGGCGCAGGGGCTGATCCAGGCCGCCAAGGTGCTGGATTTGCAACGCGAGATGGCGCGGCTGAGCGGCGAAGTTGGGCGTCTGACCGCGGAAATCGCCGCGGCGCGGACACGCGTTTCAGGCCTGGAGATCGAGATCGTGAAACTGGGCGAACGGCGGCGCGAAGCGGCGATAACGCGCCTGCGCGACCTGCAATATACCGAGATCGAGCTGGCCGAGCGCCGGATACGTCTGGCCGAAAGCCTGGCGCGCCTGGATGTCCGGGCCCCGGTCGATGGGGTGGTTTTCGGCTCGCGCATTCTGGCGGTTCAATCGGTGGTGCGGCCTGCGGATGCGATGATGTATCTGGTGCCTGGCGGTCAGCCGCTTGAAATCAGCGCGCGGATCGAGACCATCGACATCGACCAGATGCATCCAGGACAGTCGGTTTTGTTGCGCTTTACCTCGTTCGATCAGCGTTCCACGCCCGAGGTGATGGGCCGGGTGGCGCGCCTGTCGGCCGATGCGGTTACCGATGCGGCCACCGGTGACACCTATTACGAGGCGGTTATCCTGCCCGACGCCGAAGCCCTTGCCGCCCTGGATCAGAACCTGTTGCCGGGGATGCCGGTCGAGGCGTTCCTGCGTACCGCCGACCGGACGCCGCTGCAGTTTCTGATCCAGCCGCTGGCCAATTATTTCGAACGCGCTTTTCGCGAAGGCTAGAGGTCCGCGATTGCCGCAGGCACGCGCTCAATACAGCAGCATTTCCGTTCCAAGATGTCGCGCGAAGACTTAACGGCCCAGCCAGCCGCCATCGACCGGCAAAACCGCGCCGTGGATAAACTGGGCGGCCTCGGACGCGAGGAAGGTGACTGGTCCGGCGATGTCTTCGGGCCGTCCCCATCGCCCTGCCGGCACGCGCGCCATGATTGCCGCCGACCGTTCAGGGTCATCGCGCAGGGGTGCGGTGTTGTCGGTGGCGATATACCCCGGGGCCACGGCGTTGACATTCACGCCCTGACCGGCCCATTCGTTGGCAAAAGATTTGGTGATCTGCGCAATCGCGCCTTTGGCGGCGGCATATCCCGGAACGTTGATGCCGCCCTGAAAACTGAGAATTGGGGCCACAAAGATAACCTTGCCGCGCCCGCGACGGATCATTTCACGGCCTATGCATTGGGTCAGGATATAGGGCGCGGCCAGATTGGTCTCGATGACGTGGTCCCAGTCGCTGAGCTTGTGGTTAGCAGCGGGCGCGCGGCGGATCGTGCCAGCATTGTTGACCAGAATATCGATCTGTTGCCGGTCGGCGATCAGCCCGTCACAGACGGCCTGGGTCGCGGCGCGGTCGGAGAAGTCGGTGCGATGGGCTGAGAACCGCCGCCCTTCGGCCTGCACCCGACGCGCGGTATCGCCGTCCGGGGTGATCGTGGCGCTGACCCCAAGAATGTCCGCCCCGGCCTTTGCCAGGGCCACGGCGATTGCCGCGCCGATGCCCCGGCTGGCCCCGGTGACCAGCGCAGTCTGCCCGGTCAGATCAATCTGCATGGTTGTATGCTCCGCCGCGAGTGTCGGCGAAAATTCAACAAAAAGCAAATAAATCACAACTTCTGGTTGCGATAAACGAACTTTGCAACAGAAATGCGAAGATAAAAAATCCAATTCCGGACCGCATCGGACTGATCAGCCGCCCAGAAACAGCCGCCCAACGTCGGGGTTGGACAAAAGATCGTCGCCCTTGCCGGCGATGGCAACTTCGCCCGAGACCAGCACATAGCCGATGTCAGCAAACTCCAGGCCCTTTTTGGCGTTCTGTTCGACCATTACGATGGTCTTGCCCTCGACCTCTTGCAGGTCGCGCAGGATCTCGAAAACCATGTCGATGAAGCGCGGCTCGAGCCCGATGGAAGGTTCGTCCACCAGCAGAATTTCGGGGTCCATCACCAGCGCGCGGGAAATTTCCAACAGCCGCCGTTCGCCGCCCGAAAGCACCTTGGCCAGGTGTTTGCGGCGCGCGGCAAGGCGGGGGTATTTGTCGAATACCCGCTCGGCGGCTTCCTTGGCTTGGCGCGGCTCGTCCTTCAGAAAGCCGCCCATCCACAGGTTTTCTTCAACCGTCATGCCCGGAAAAACCGATTTATCCTGAAGGATATAGGCGATCCCGGCCGCTTTCAGTTTGGACGAGGCGGAAAGTTTCGCGATGTCGCGCTTGTCAGGCCCGTCGCCGACGCGAATCTGGCCCGAGAAGATGTTGTTGAAGCCGAAAATCGCATGCAGAATGGTCGATTTTCCGGCCCCGTTCGGCCCGATCAGGCACAGCGACTGTTTGCGCGCCACGGCCAGGTTGACCCCGTGCAGAATTTCCATCCGCCCATAACCTGCGTGAAGGTCTTCGATCACCAGGTAGGGGTTGTTGTCTGCCAGCGCCATGATGTCGGCGAAACTGACGTGTTCGGCGATGGCCGTCGCTTGTTGGCTGACGGCCTCAACCGACATGACCGCGTCGACCGACCCGCCATGATAGCCCGTGCTGCGTTTTTTCTCGTCCGGCATCAGTGCGCGCCCAGGTAAGCGTCGATGACGCGCTGGTCGTCCTGAATCTCGTCCGGTCGCCCCTCTGCCAGCATCTGACCATGCGCCAGGCAATAGATTTTGTCGGCCATGTTCATTATCACGCGCATGTTGTGCTCGATGATCAAAAGCGTGATGCCAAATTCGGAATTGGCGCGCTGCAGACGGTCGATCAGCCCGTTGATCAGGGTCGGATTGATACCAGCGGTCGGTTCATCCAGCAACAGCACCGTTGGTTCGTTCATCAGCGCCATGGCAAATTCCAACAGCTTCTGCTGCCCAAAACTCAAGGACCCGGATTTGAAGTATCGTTTTTCATAAAGCCCTACGAATTCAAGCAGATCCTCGGCTTTCTCAACGTCCGCGCGCGTGGTGCGTTTGAAGCTGTCCATCACCGTCATCTTGCGATGCGGCATCGAGATCAGCATGTTTTCCACGCAATTCATCGCGCCGTAAGTGCGGGTCTGCTGGAACGTTCTGAGCATCCCCAGACGCGCGATCTGGGGCACCTGCATCTTTGATATTTCGCGGTCCCCGAATTTGATCGAACCACCGTCGATCGGATGATAGCCGACGATCGAATTGAACAGCGTGGTCTTGCCCGACCCGTTCGGCCCGATCAGCCCGGTAATGGCACCCTTTTCGACGCTCATCGACACATCGGCATTGGCATGAACGCCGCCGAATGATTTGGAGACACCGGAAAGTTCGATGATGGTGCTCATTGTCCCGGCTCCGCGATGATCTCTTCCTTGTCGTCGATCTTGACGCCGAAGAGCTCGGGGTAGCGGCGCAACAGCCAGCCCATAAGGCCATCCTGAAAAAACACCACCACGACAACGATCAGCGCGCCAAGCGCGACCCATTGCCAGCCCAGGAAATAGTTCCACGTCAGTTCCTTGAAAGTGTGAAACAGCACCGCGCCGATCACCGGCCCCCACAGCGTGCCCTTGCCGCCCAGAAGCACACAGATTACCATGAATATACCCAGGTTAACGGTCTGATACGCGGTCTCGAGCGGCTCAAAATGGATCAGCTGGAAAGCCGAAATCGCCCCGGCAGCGCCGACAAAGAAGCCCGCCATCGACCAGGCGATAAGTTTATAGCGCAGTGTGTGTATGCCCATGGCCTCTGCCTTTTCCTCGTCGTCGCGAATGGCGTTGATCGCGGCCCCGAAACGGGTCGAATAGAGCCATTTGAGAAAGACGAACAGCGCGACACCGAGCCCCGCAAAAAGAAAATAGATCAGTACTTTGAAGTTGTCGAAATCGCCGTGGAAGATCGGCATCGATATGCCCTGGCCGCCGCCCAGCCATTCGGCGTTCGACACGATCTCGCCGGCCGCAATCGCGACGCCCAATGTGCCGATGGCAAAATAGGGGCCGCGCAGGCCAAAGGTAAGCATGCCGACCACATAGGCCGAAACGGCGCAGAATATGCCCGCACCAAGCGTGCCCAGGATCAGGCCGGTGTAATACTGGGCGGGCGTAAATGTCCAAAGCACGGACCGCGAGGCATCGGTGTATTCGCCGACATCATAGTAAAGCCCGATGGTGATGACGGCGGCCACATACATACCGGTGCCGTAAAAAAAGATATTGCCAAGCGAATTATACCCCATCTGCCCGCCGGTCATGTCCCAGGTCAGCGCCACGATGATCATCAGCCAAAGCGTCGCCAGTTGGGTGCTGAAGGCGGGAAAGAGAAATGGCGCCGCAATAATCAGCACGATCAGGCCGCCATAGAGGGCAAATTTCTTGTTCATGACCGCGCCCATTATTTCAGAACCTGGCGGTTCCGGCGTTGCTGCAGCAGCCGGACGAACAGAACCAAAAGCAAAAGGATGACAGCTATGGCCTGTTGATAGCCGATGCCGAATATGTGGCTTCCGAATTGTTCGGCGGCCCCGATGCCCAGCCCGGCGGCAATCACACCGGGCAGGTTGCCCAGACCGGCGGCGGTGACGATGACGAAGGCGCGGATCGAATAGGCGATGCCGTAAAACGGCTGGATCACCCAGACCATCACGATAATCGCCCCCGCCGCGCCGCAAATCGCGGCGTTCAGCGAGAATGTGAAAGCATAGATTTTTTCGGTGTCGATCCCCATCACGCGGGCGGCGCGGGCGTCTTGCGCGGTGGCGCGAATGGCCTGGCCCATGCGGTTGGATTTCATGAAGATGATCACAGCCGCGGCCAGCACCGTCGCCATGCCCACGCCGATCAGCTTGGCAATCGGCAGGTCGATAATGCCGTCGGGGCCAAGATGCAGTGTTTTATAGCCCAAATTAACCGATTGGGTGTCGGACCCGAAGATCAGGTTCATGATTTGGGCCATCATGATCGCGAGGCCAAAGGTGGCCAGAAGCGAGGTGAAAAGATCACGCTCGATCACCCGGGTGATGACGATCTTGTAAATGACCCAGCCGATCCCGCCCATGACCACAAACGCCAAAGGCACCCCCAACAGCGGGTTGATGCCGATCTGGGCCAGCGTCCAGGCAACGTAGCCCCCGGCGATCACGAAATCGCCCTGCGCCAGGTTCTTGACGTTCATCACCCCCCAAACCAGCGCCAGCCCGTAGGCGGCCAGCGCGAACAGCGCACCGATCATGACGCCGTCGATCAGAATCTTCACGTTAACGACCGGAAAGTCGATCAGAAGGCTGATGTTGAAAAGAATGTTGTCCATGCTGCTCAGGTCCCCTCGCTGCGTTTGGCCCCGTGGGACATAGCAGAATCACCGGGCGCACCCCTTGCGCCCGGTAATGTGTTACGTCAGCCAGATGCTACGGACGTGGCCAAACCAGCGCGTCCGAGGCGAAGGCCGACGGGGCAACCACCTTGTACACACCACCCTGAATCTGGCGCAGAACCATCGGCTTGGCAACATTGTTGCCAGCATCCGAGAACCTGATGTCGCCATAGAATGTGCTGAGATCGGTCGTAGCGATTGCGTCGCGCACGGCTTCCTTGTCCAGCGATCCCGCGCGTTCGAATGCGTCCTTGAAGACATAGACCGCAGCCGAGGCCTGGGCCGTCTGATAGGGCACCTTCTTGGCCGAATATTCGGGATAGGCAACCTTGAACTCGACTTCATAGTTCGCGGCCGAGCCAAAAATCGGATCTTCGTAAGACAGCGTTTCGGCCCACTGGGTCGAGCACAGGACGTTCTCGGCAAAGTCACCAAAATTTCCGGTCACGTCAGCGGCTTCACAGTGCGTGATGGCGATCATCGGCACGCTCACACTCTGTTCGCCGATCTGGCGCACGGCCGTGGCCGCACCTTTTGTGTGACCAGAGACGATCAGCACGTCGGGCTTGACCAGCTTCACCTTGGTCAGAATGCTGGTCATGTCGGAAAGATCGCGCGGCAGTTTTTCGTCGATCACGATGGTCATGCCGTATTTTGCGGCGTCTTCCATCACGCCCGCCCGGATATCGAGCGAGAAAGGATCGTTTTCAACAGCAATCGCTACCGTCACGCTTGACGCGTCCTTGCCCTGGGCTTCGGCCTGCTCAGCGGCCAACGCGATAGCAGATGCGAGATACTGCTCAGATGTCGACAGGACCGCGAAAAGGTACTTGTAGCCTTTGTTGAACAGCGACCGCGAAGCGCCTTCAGCCTCGACCATCGGTATCTGATATTTCTCGGTCACCGGCGCGATAGCGGTGGTCAGGCCCGAACTATATGGTCCAAGCATATATTGGACCCCGTCCTGCTGGATCAGACGTTCGGCCAAGGTCGCACCCCGGTCGCCTTTGGATTCGTCGTCATAATAGACAACGTTGAAGTTGTAGCATTTGCCGTCGACCATAACGCCGCCGTTTTCAGCGATTTTGCTGATGGCGAATTCATAGCCGTTTTGGGCATGATAGCCGTTGGCGGCGTATTTGCCCGTTAGCGAGATGGCCGAGCCGAGCGTGATCGTGTCGCAGTCCTGGGCCTGAACAGCCAGGCCCGATACAGCGACACCAAAAGCGGTGGCCGTCCCAAATACCAGTGATTTAAGGTGCATTTTTTCCTCCCATGTGTGCCAAATGGCAGCAGGCCGTTTCCGGCCAATGGCAACAGCCTACACGGTTGAGCCATCAGGACAAGGTCTCAGGCCCGTGTATGGGGCAGGGAAATCAAACCTTGCGGGTTGCACGGCATGGAGTTTAAGACCCGAAAGCATTACCTAATGATCGGTCGAGAAAAAAGTTATGTCCAACGACGGCATCTTGTTGCGTGAACGCCACGATACCGTGGTCCGCCTGATTATGAACCGGCCCGAGGCGCGCAACGCTATGTCGCTGGCGTTGATCGACCAGATGCTCCAGGCGGTCGAAGACCTGGGTGCGGACGCCCTGACGCATGTGATTGTGATCGCCGGTGCCGGGCCTGGCTTTTGCGCCGGGCACGACCTGAAAGAACTGAGCGCCGCCCGGGGCGACAACGCCGATGGCGGCCTGGCCTTTTTTGAAGACACCAAGCACCGTTGCGCGCGGTTGATGATGGCCATTAAGCAATGTCCAAAGCCGGTCATCGCCGAAGTGCATGGTATCGCCACCGCCGCAGGCGCGCAGCTGGTTGCCACATGCGACCTTGCGATGGCCGCTGAGGACGCGCGCTTTGCCACGCCGGGGGTGAACATCGGGCTATTCTGTTCGACGCCCATGGTGGCGATCAGCCGCAACATACACCGCAAGCAGGTGATGGAGATGCTTTTGACCGGCGATTTGGTCGAGGCTCGTGCGGCAAAGGACATGGGGTTGATTAACCGCGTGGTGCCGACGAGCGACCTGACCGATGCAACCATGGCGCTGGCAGCGCAGATCGCCAGCAAAGCGCCGAAAACCTTGAAGATCGGGAAAGAGGCGTTTTACCGGCAGCTCGAAATGCCGCTGCAAGAGGCCTATGCCTATACCGCCCAGATTATGGCCGAAAATATGCTGGAAGAGGACGCCAAGGAAGGCATCGACGCGTTTCTTGAAAAACGACCGGCACGGTGGAAGCCAATATGAGCGGCGGTTAATCCCTGTACCGCAGCGATTTTCCGTTGTGGAAAAGATGAACCTTGTCGGCTTGCGCTCCCAGGCGCACCACCTCGCCCCGCAGTGACTTGTGGGCGCCCGACACTTTGCAGATGACCTGGTTCTCCGCGTCGTCGCCCTCGAAATAGAGCAGTGTCACTTCGCCCAATGCCTCGGTGATATCCACGCGGCCCTCATAGACATGTTGCCCGCCGGTCGGGGAAAAAACTTCAGGCCGCACACCGATATTTACCGCAAGGCCCCTGTCCGCATCGGTGGTCGGTACATTTGAGGTCGCGAGCCCGCCATCCGCCAGCGTTATCGTTGTGGTCTCGCCGGTTCCGGTAACCTCGCCGGCCAGCAGGTTCATCGCGGGCGAGCCGATGAATTGCGCCACAAATTCGTTTTCGGGCCGCTCGTAAAGCTCCATCGGGGTGCCGACCTGCGCGATGCCCTTGTTGGCAAGAACCACGATCCGGGTGGCCAGGGTCATCGCCTCGACCTGATCGTGGGTGACATAGACCATAGTGCTGTTGGGCATGGATTCTTTCAGGCGCGCGATCTCGATCCGGGTCGCCACCCGCAAGGCGGCGTCAAGGTTCGAGAGCGGTTCGTCGAACAGATAAACTTTGGGGTCGCGCACAATCGACCGGCCGATGGCGACGCGCTGCCGCTGACCCCCCGACAGCGCCTTGGGCAGACGGTCCAGATATTCATCGAGCTGCAGAATTTGGGCCGCGTTATTCACTGCCGCATCAATCTCGGCCCTGGATTTCTTGGCGATCTTCAGCGCAAACGACATGTTTTCGCGGACCGTCATATGGGGGTAGAGCGCGTAAGACTGAAACACCATCGCGATGCCGCGCTGCGCGGGCGGCACATCGTTGACCACCTGGCCGTCGATCTCAAGCGTGCCACCGGTGATCTTTTCCAGCCCCGCGATCATCCGCAGCAACGTCGATTTCCCGCAGCCCGAAGGGCCGACGAAAACCACCAGCTCGCCGGTCTCGATGTCAAGGTTGATGCCCTTCAGCACGTCGATGTCGCCATAAGATTTGGCAATTTCTGCTAATTTGAGATCGGCCATAGCCCGCCCTTTCCGTTCTCAGTCAATCCGGCGCGCGAAACACGCTTGCCAGGGTTCGAGCTTGATCTTGCCGTTAGCCCCGATAAGGCCTGTTTCAAGCTCTTCACCGATTGGCGCCCACGACCCGCTCGGCAGTTTGGTGAATTCGGATGTGTCGCCTATGTTGAAGGCGCAAAAAATCGATCCGGATGCATAGTTTCGACAGAAGTTCAATATGTTACCGTCGGCACTTACACCAGCCATCGAGCCTTTCTGAAGCTCGATGTTGTGCGACCGAAAGGCGATTGCCCGGCGATAGTGATGCACCAGGGCGTCTGCGTCGCCCTCGGCCTGCGCCGCGGCCTGGCCCAGGTGTTTTTCCGGGACAGGCAACCAGGTTTTCGCAGCGGTTGAGAACCCTCCGTTTGCCTGGTCGCGATCCCAGACCATCGGCGTCCGGCACCCGTCGCGGCCTTTGAATTCCGGCCAGAATTCGAGCCCGTATGGGTCTTGCAGGTCTGACAATGCAATGTCGGCCTCGCCCAGGCCCAGCTCTTCGCCCTGATAAAGGCACACCGACCCACGCAGGCACATTATCAGCGTCGTCATCAGTCGCTGCGCGGGGTGCGAAAGTTGCCAACGCGTGGCGTGCCGGGCAACATCGTGGTTGGAAAACGCCCAACAGGGCCAGCCACAGCCAGCGACCCGGTCGAGGCGCTGAAACACTTCCGTCGCAAGCGACGCGGTGACCGGCTTTGACGACAGAAACTCAAAGGCATAGCACATGTGAACCATGTCATCGCTGCCGGTGTACTGGCCCAGAATCTCCAGCCCACACTGCGCGTCGCCAACCTCGCCCAGGGCGGTCTTGGCGTCGTATTTTTCCAGAACCGCGCGAAACCGCCGCAGGAAATCCAGGTTTTCCGGGCGGTTGCGGTCGTAAAGGTGAATTTGCGAATTATAGGGGTTCACGCTTGGGGCGATGGTATCGTTGCGCTGATTTCTTGGCAGCGCCGGATTGGGGCGCAACAGCGCGTCGTGGACGTAGAAATTGATCGTATCCAGCCGGAAACCATCGACCCCGCGCGCCAGCCAGAACCGGGCGACATCCAAAAGCGCATCCTGCACGTCTGCGCTGTGAAAGTTCAGATCGGGCTGCGAGGTCAGGAAGTTGTGAAGATAATACTGCTCGCGCCGGGGGTCCCAATGCCAAGCCGGTCCGCCGAAGATCGACAGCCAGTTGTTGGGCGGCGTCCCGTCGGGTGCTGCGTCAGACCAGACATACCAGTCGGATCTGGCGTTTTCGCGGTTGCTCCGGCTTTCCGCAAACCAGGGATGCCGGTCCGAAGTATGGCTGAGAACCAGGTCGATCATCACCTTCAGACCCAACCGGTGCGCGGCGTTGAGCAGATCGTCGAAATCCGCCAGCGACCCGAACATCGGATCAACATCGCGGTAATTTGCGACATCATAGCCGAAGTCTTTCATCGGCGATGTGAAGAACGGCGAGACCCACAAGGCATCCACCCCAAGCGAGGCGATATGGGGTAGGCGCTGAGTGATACCGCGAAGATCGCCAACACCATTGCCGGTGCTGTCCTGAAAACTGCGTGAATAGACCTGGTAGATGACCGCACCGCGCCACCAGTCCTTGTCCAGGGCCGGGTCGCGCTCGGTCTGACGCAGGCTTGCAGTTGTCATCTCAAATATCCAGATTTCATTTGACCGACCCGGCCAGCAGGCCACGCACCAGGAAACGTTGCATCGCGAAAAAGACCGCCAGCGGCACGGCGATTGACACGAATGCCGCGGTGGCCAGAATTTCCCAGTTGCCGCCGCGCGTGCCCAACAGCTCGACAATCTGGGCCGTCATCACCGTGGTCTCACCAGTAGCGTCGATCAGAAAAACCTTGGCGACCAGCAAATCGTTCCAGGTCCACAAGAACTGAAAGATCGCAAACGAGGCCAGCGCCGGGAAGCTGAGCGGCAGAATGATCTTGGTAAATATCTGAAATTCGGTTGCGCCATCGACCCTGGCATTTTCAATGATGTCGCGGGGCAGCCCGACCATGTAGTTGCGCAAGAGATAGATCGCCAGCGGCAGCCCGAACCCGGTATGCGCCAGCCAGACGCCCAGATAGCCTTTGCCGATCCCGATCCCCAGATGCAGCTTCAAAAGCGGGATCAACGCCAGTTGCAACGGCACCACCAAAAGCCCGACGACGAGGGCAATCAACAGGGCGCGGCCCGGAAAATCCATCCAGGCAAGCGCGTAGGCGGCAAAGGCAGCAACTACAATTGGGATGATGGTCGCCGGAATGGTGACCGTCAGCGTGTTGAAAAACGCCTTGGCCATGCTGTCGGTATTGTTGCCGCTGATAAGTATCCTATCGTAGTTTCCGACGGTAAATTCCGGCGGCGTCTTGGCGGTCAGGAACACCCGCTGACCGCGGCCCGACATCTGATCGCCGTCGCCTGACCAGATGTACGACCCGTCGGTACGCAACTGAAACGTCTCGCCATCGCCCAGATCGGCCACATCACCGATCACATAGACGTCGATGGCGCGCGAGGATGTCCCCCAGACGCTGATGTCGGCCTCGACGCCTTCGTCGAACAACCTGCCTTCGACCACGAATTTTCCGTCCCGTTCGACGCGGAAATCATCGGGGTCGGCGGCGCGAATAATCAGGTTTTGCTCGACCGCAACTATCGACTTCCACCAGCCGCTGGTCGAGATCTGGTCGGCGGTCCTGAACGAAGATACGAAAAGGCCGACCGTGGGAAACAGCCACAGCGCCACCAGCAAAGCCACCGAGATGTGAACCGCCCAGGTCAGCGTTGATTTTGTTCCGGCTATACTATCCATACTCAGCGCTCCTCACCGCATTTCGCGGCGCGCATTGACCACATTCCAGACCAGAATTGGCGACACCAGCACCATGATGATGATGGCGCTGGCCGACCCGACGCCCCAGTCGTTGGCGCGGAACAGTTTGTCGAACATGTAATTGGCCAGCACCTGGGTTTCCCACTGGCCGTTGGTCATCGCAAAGACGATGTCAAAGACCTTGAGCACCACCAGCGTGATCGTCGTCCAGACCACCACAATCGTACCCATGATCTGCGGCACCTTGATCTGAAAGAACACCTGAAACGGGTTCGCGCCGTCGACAATCGCCGCCTCGATGGTTTCTTCGGGGATGCCGCGCAAGGCCGCTGACAGGATCACCATGGCAAATCCGGTCTGAATCCAGACCAGCACCACCATCAGGAAAAAGCTGTTCCAGAACGGCAGCGTCAGCCATTGCTGTGGTTTCCCGTATTCGAATTGGGCGCCAAGCACTTGCGCGGCATTGATCAGGGCCAGCGCCGCCAGATAAAGCCCCAGCACGCTCAGGCCCAGTTGCAGTGCCGCGACGATCACGCCGCCACGCCGCCGCGCGCCGGTCACGATCGGGTGGCAGATGACGTAAGCCGCATAGATGACGATGGCGGCGAACGCCAACAGGATCACCGCCGGTAATAGCTTCAGGAACAGGAAACTGCCCAAACCGCCCTCGAATTGCATCCAGACCGCGTTCAGCACCCCGATTTGCGCCTGGGCAGCGGGCCGCGCGTCATAGATCAGTTTGAAGATCACCGATGCGCCGACGAAGGAAATGGCCATCGGCATGAAAATCAGTGATTTCGCGAAGTTGCCCCAGCCGATCCGGTCGGTCAGCTGCGCCGCGAGCAGCCCGAAAGCGGTCGATGCGGCTGGCACCACGATCAGCCAGATCATGTTGTTGCGCATGGCTTCCCAAAACTTGGGCTCGCCGAACATCTGGCTGTAATTGGCAAGGCCGACAAAGGCCCCTCCCTGGCTCCGGTCGGTCAGCGACAGGCGCAACGTCTCAACCACCGGATAGGCCAGATAGATGCCCAGCGCGAAGATCGCCGGAAACAGAAACAGCCAGGGCCGAACCATGCCTGCGCGGTTGATGTTGCGTCCGGCGTGCTCGCCGCGGGCCGGGAAGATGTACCGGTCGAGGATCTGGTTCGAGAAATAGAAATACCCCACACAGCCACCGACCCCGATGACAATCGTCAAAAGCCCCTGAATGGCGGGATGCATTTGCCGCTCTCCTGCGCGCGCGTGTTGCCGTCAAAGCGGGGACCAGGCAGCGCCCGGTCCCCGACGATGGATCGCCTTACTTCAGTGCGTCCCAGGACGCCTGAATTTCAGCAGCGACTTCGGCGACAGGTTTGCCACCAGCGTAATCGACCATTCCGGTCCAGAACGACCCGGCGCCAACACCGCCCGGCATCAGGTCGGACCCGTCAAAGCGGAAGGTCGTGGCACCCAGCAGGATATCGTTCATCTTGCGCAAAGTCGGGTCGCCAAAGACATCTGCATTCACGCCCTTGTGCGGCGTCAGGAAGCCCTTGCGCGCCATCCAGATCTCGTGCGCCTCGGCGGTTTTCAGGAACTCGATCAGGTCATGCGCCCCGGCGCTGTCGTTGGTGATCGACCAAAGCGTACCAGCACCCAGAACCGGGTTGCCGAGGTCTTTGCCCGCGTAAGACGGGAAATAGAAGAAATCGGCATCTTCGCCGACAACCGTGCCCTCGGGGAAGAACGCCGGGATAAAGCTGGCTTGACGGTGCATGTAGCACTGCGGGGGCGAACTGAACATGCCCTTAGGACTGTCGCGGAAGTCGGTCGAGGCCACCGCACCGGCACCGCCGGCGACGTAAGCGTCGTTGCGGGCGAATGCGCCAAACTCGTCGATGGCCGCAACAATGCGCGCGTCGGTGAAGGCGATCGAATTGTCGACCCAGCCATCATAGACATCCGGGGTCTGGGTTCGCAAAAGCAGGTCTTCGACCCAGTCGGTCGCCGGCCAGCCGGTGGCCCCGCCCGAGCCCAGCCCGATGCACCACGGCGTAGTGCCATCTGCCACGATCTGATCGGAAAGCGCCTTCAGGTCCTCCATCGACGTGGGCACGTCATAGCCTGCGTCCTCGAAGTTTTCCGGCACATACCAGACCAGCGATTTCACATCGATCTTGTAGAAAAAACCGAAAAGCTGATCGGCACCGTTTGCGTCGGCATAAGTGCCAAGATCGACCCATGATTGACCGGCTGCATAATTGTCACGCACCCAGTCACCGGTTCCGTCAGCCAGCGGCGTCAGGAAACCGCGCCCGGCCATGTCCGAGGCCAGACCCGGCTGCGGAAACACCGCGATATTGGGGGCCGAACCGGCCTCGGCATCGACCATGATCTGCTGTTCAAAACTGTCCGATCCGACATAGCGCACGTCGTGGCCTGATGCGGACGCAAAGGCCGCCAGAACCGCCTCGGCGTTTTCCTGGTCCGCCCCCAGCCATGGGCCGAAAACAGTCACTTGTTCGGCTGCTGCCACAGAAGTCATCAACGCAAGCGCGCCAGCGCTGGCGAATAGAATACGTCTCATTGGTTTTCCTCCCAGTTGAAGCGCCAAATGCGGCTGAGCCGCGATTTTTTAAAGCGCTTTAAATAATGTATTTAGGCTCTCGATTTCTGCACTTGTCAAGAACTCCCGAAAAAAAGGTCAGGTTTTCTGTTGTTAGTTCGCCGTTTTTCGTGTTTTCTTCGGTGTAGATCGCGCGCTTTTCCACTACGTGCACCCTGTAAACGACTCAAGACTTGAAACCGCTTTGAACATGTCGATCAATCTGAAACAGCTTTCCGAAGCTCTGGGATTGTCTCAGACAACCGTCAGTCGCGCGCTGAACGGCTACCCCGAAGTGAAGGAAGCCACCCGCGAACGGGTCCGCGAGGCCGCCCGCCGCCTGAATTATTCGCCCAACAGCCGGGCGCGGGGCCTGGCCACCGGTCGGTCGATGGCCATCGGCCACGTCATCCCGGTGTCGACCCAGAACGAACTGGTCAACCCGATCTTCGGCGATTTTGTCGCGGGCGCTTCGCAGGCTTACTCAAAGCATGGCTACGACATGATATTGTCGCTGACCGAGGATGCCGACGAAGAAAGGTTCTATCGATCGATGGCGGCGCAGGGCCGGGTCGATGGCTTCATCGTCCACGGGCCCCGACTGCGGGACGACCGGATCGCCCTGCTCGCGTCACTGGGCATTCCGTTTGTTGTCCATGGACGGTCTTCGGATATCATTCAGCCGTACAGCTGGGTCGATGTGAACAATTTTCAATCATTCAGACGCGCGACCGATTTTCTGCTTGATTTCGGGCATCGCCGGATTGGGCTGGTCAACGGTCAAGAGACGATGAATTTTGCGGTGCGGCGGCGCGAAGGCTATCTGAAAGCGTTGCACGACGCCGGGATCAGCGCCGATCCGGACCTTATGCGCAGCGCTGAGATGACCGAATATAACGGTCACCGCGAAACCGGCGCGATGTTGCGGCTTGACGACCCGCCGACCGCGATATTGGCGTCATCGCCGATTTCCGGCCTGGGGGTGCGCCGGGCAATCGAGGAAACCGGCCGTAAAATGGGGCGCGATATCTCGGTTATCACGCACGACGACATGATCTCGTATCTGACCGACCCCAACGAGGTGCCGGTCTTTACCGCCGCCCGGTCGTCGGTCCGCGAGGCGGGCCGCAGATGCGCCGAAATGGTGATCGATCTGGTCGCAAACCCCGGCGCCGATCCACAGCAATTGCTGCTGGAAACCGAACTGGTCGTTGGCCAGTCGACCGGTCCGGCCAGATAGGCGCGGCGATCCAAATGAATGATATTTGGTAGCCCGTAGGGGAATCGAACCCCTCTTTCCAGGTTGAAAACCTGGCGTCCTAACCGATAGACGAACGGGCCGCGTTGGCTGGGCGTTCTTAGAAAAGTTGCGGGCCCGGGGCAAGCGATTTATTCGGCGGTTTCAGCGTCGGCGGCGGCCGCGTCTTCAAGGCGAAGCTGGGCGGTCGTTCGGCCCTGCCAATGGTTCAGTTCCAGCCGTCCGGCCAGATGAAACCGCGCCCCTTTGTGGGCCTCGATGGCCGGTCCAAGCGGGCCGTCGAAGGCCCCGAACGCAATCGCGTCAAGGCGGTCGTCGCGGTGTCCGGCCTCGCCGAAACTGACCTTGAGATGGGCCTCGCCGACGCGGCGCGCGTGCAATATCGGCTGGTCGGGAAAAACAAAGCGCGGGGCCGGGGCGGCGGCGCCGTAAGGTCCGGCGGTCTCCAGCAGCGCAATCAGTTCGGGCGTGGCGGCAGGCGGCATCAGAACGCCGTCCAGCACCAGTTCGCTTGGGCCCAGCTGGCCGGCCCCCTGCCGCGCCAGCAGGTCGGTAAGCCGCGCCATTGCCGGGGCAAGCTGAGCGCGCGACAGGCTCAGCCCCGCCGCCATCGCGTGGCCGCCGCCCTTTTCGATCAGCCCCTCGCCCACCAGCCGATGGATCGCAGCACCTAGGTCGATACCCGTCACCGACCGGCCCGACCCCTTGCCGTCATCGCCGTCAAACCCGATCACCACGGACGGGCGGTTGGTGGCCGCTTTGAGGCGCGCCGCCACGATGCCGACCACGCCCGCGTGCCAGCCGTCGCCCGCCGCCCAGGCCAGCGCCCCCGGCGCGCCGCGGTCCTCGACCTGGGCCAGCGCGGCGTCGCGTACCCCGGCCTCGATGGTGCGCCGCTCATCGTTCAGCTGGCCCAGTTTCTCGGCCATGGCAGCGGCCTCGTCCGGGTTGGTGCTGGCCAACAGCCGCGCGCCAAGATCGGCGCGCCCGATGCGCCCGCCGGCGTTGATGCGCGGCCCCAGAACGTACCCAAGATGGTAGGCTGTGGGTGCAGTGGTGAGCCGCGCCTGGTCGGCCAGCGCCACCAGCCCGGGGCGGGCGCGCCGCGCCATCACCGCCAGCCCCTGTCGCACGAAGGCGCGGTTCAACCCCACCAGCGGCGCCACATCGGCCACCGTGGCCAGCGCCACCAGATCAAGCATCGCCATCAGATCGGGGGCTGGCTGGCCGGCCTCGCGGCGAAGGCGGTTAACCTCGACCAGCGTCATGAAAGTGACACCCGCCGCGCAGAGATCGGCGCAGTCGCCGGTCTCGTCCTGCCGGTTCGGGTTCACTACCGCCAGCGCCGGGGGCAGCGTTGCGCCCCCCAGATGGTGGTCGAGAACGATGACATCCGCGCCATTTGCCGCTGCAATCGCGTCGTGGCTCAACGTGCCGCAATCAACGCAGACGATCAGGTCATGGGCCGCCGCCAGCTTGGCCATGGCTGGCGCATTGGGGCCGTAGCCTTCCAAAGTCCGGTCCGGCACGTAAAGCGTGGCGGTTTGCCCGAGCGCGCCGAGATAATCGAGCAGCAGCGCCGCACATGCACCGCCATCGACGTCATAGTCCACGAATATCGCGACGCGCTCGCCGGTCAGGGCCCGAATCAGCCGCTCGGCAGCCCGGTCCATATCTTTCAGGCCGCGCGGGTCCGGCATCAGATCGCGCAGCTTCGGGTCAAGGAATGCCGGCACTTGCGCCGCACCGACACCGCGCCGCGCCAGCACCCGCGCCAGCGCCGGGTCAATTTGGGCAGACTGCGCCAGCGCTTGCGCTGCCCGGGTCTCCTCGGACGTCGGCCCGCGCCAGACCCGCCCGGTCAGCGAGGAAGAGACATCGAGATATTCGCCCATGCGGCCTCAATGGCAAGGGCAGGGGGGTTTGGCAAGCGCCGGTCCGGGCAGCCCGGATTTGCGCCTTTCGGTGAAGCCCCGCTAAGCGGATGAAGCCGACATTGGGGCACCTCGATTTATTGACATTCTGAGGGCATATTATGCCTGATTTCGGTTCTATCGGCCATCGGCACGCTGGGTTTTAGGTGGTCAGTCTCGATCCTTAATCCGCGCCGGGCATTGGTGGCGCAGATCGCCACAGCATCCTCGTGTTTTCATACCGGGAATGGGTTTAGGCGGTGCAACTGGCCAAGCCGCCGGATGTTGTAGGCAAGGTTCTTCATCCCGATCCTGGCCCTGGCCCGCGCCAGACCGATGGTTCGCACCAGCGTGCCACCCATGTCGTTCGCCTGCGCGCCGAACACATGCTCGACACGGACACGAACCGAGGATTTCGTCCTGTTGCTTTTCATTGCCTGTTCGGTCAGAGGCCTGCCCCGTTTGCCCTTGCGGTGGATGCGGCTTGTCAGTCCTCTCGCCCTGAGCTTCGCCTCGATTTCTTCCGACCGGTAGGCCGCATCTGCCCAGACCCTGGAGGCGGTGTTGCCGCGCATCAGCAACTCGTCCACCACCTGGCTGTCGTGAACGGCAGCGCCCGTGACGTGATAGCGCCGGATCAGTTTGTGCTTACGATCGACATTCACATGGTTCTTGTAGCCATAGTGGCTTTTGCCGTGCTTTTTGGTCCAGCGTGCATCAACGTCCTTCTGTGATCGCTTGGCAGGCTTGTTTTCCCAGTCTTCCGGCACCTCGCCACCCTTGATCGCCGCGTTTTCCGCGCGCGTGTTGTGGTTGCGCGGCACCGGCACGATGGACGCGTCCAGTATCTGGCCGCCCCGTGCAATGTAGCCCTGCCGCGCCAGATGTCCGTCAAAGAGTTTGAACAAATCATCCACCTTGCCCGCCTGCGCCAGCGCCTCGCGATACAGCCACACGGTCTTTGCGTCCGGCACCCGGTCACCAAGACCAAGACCCAGAAAACGCATAAACGAAAGCCGGTCCCGGATCTGGTATTCGACCTGATCGTCCGAAAGGTTGTAAAGCGCGCTCAGAACCAGGGTTTTGAACATCAGTACCGCGTCCATCGGCTTGCGCCCCGCGCGTGATTTCCGCTCACTTTCAGGCTTGCGCCAGACCTGCTCCAGAAGCGGGCGGAACTCTTCCCACGGTACAACTGCATTGATCTCGACCAGCGGGTCCTTCTTCGCATCCAGGCTCTCGTAACGATCTGAAAGATCAAAAAAGCCCATCTGTGCCATGACTGCCATCCCTCCGCCGCATCATCCTGCAAATCTACAGCGCGTTCACGCCAGATGCAATTTATAGAGGTGCCCATTGGTTATGACCGCGCATTTGGCCCGGAATCAAGCCGCAGGCGCCGGGCCAGCGCCTGCCCGTCCCGGCGGGCTGGCGCTTTTTCGCCGTCGCGCTGACCTTTGAATGAAGATGTAATTGGCACCATAAAGCGCGCAGATCAGCCGCCCGAGCGCCATCCCACGGACAGGCGCTGGCCTAGCACTTGTGTCTTTGGTGTCGACATCTGTAGAGGGCTTATTCTGTTGAAAAAGTCTTCTTGATTTTAGATCATCTCGCTGATTCAATCTCTGCATTGATGCGGGGGATTGGCGGCGATGTTGGGACCGAAGCAAGAGGCACAGAGCGCGCTTTTCTATGACTTCTCGATAGAAGACCACGTCCCGCAAGATCATCTGCTGCGGTCGATTGATCGCTTCGTCGATCTGTCCTGCATCCGCCAGCATCTCGCGCCATTTTACAGCTCAACCGGCCGCCCTTCGATTGATCCTGAGCTGCTGATCCGCATGCTGCTGGTGGGCTACTGCCTGGGCATCCGCTCGGAGCGGAGGCTGTGCGAGGAAGTGCATCTCAATCTGGCGTATCGCTGGTTTTGCCGCCTGGACCTGACAGATCAGGTGCCTGACCACTCGACATTCTCAAAGAACCGGCATGGCCGTTTCCGTGACAGTGACCTGCTGCGTCATCTCTTTGAGACGGTCATGGCGCGTTGCATTGCCGAGGGGCTGGTCAGTGGCCAGCGCTTTGCGGCGGATGCCAGTCTCATTGAGGCCGACGCAAATAAACAGAACTCCACCGCCAAAGAAGATTGGGATCACAGCACGATTGACCCCGATGACGCACCTCGTGCGGTGCGGGAATATCTCGACGTTCTGGATGACGCGGCCTTTGGCGCGGCGACGACCGTTGAACCGAAGTTCACGTCTCACTCCGACCCATCCAGTCAATGGACAGCGGCCCGCAAAGGTCCTGCGTTCTTTGCCTATTCAACCAATTATCTGATCGATACTGATCACGGTGTCATCGTGGACGTGGAAGCCACACGATCAATCCGACAGGCGGAGGTCGGGTCTGTGCGTACAATGCTGGATCGGGTCAAAGAAGGGTTTGGCCTGCATCCAGAGCGCATCATTGCTGACACGGCTTATGGTTCAGGCCCCATGCTTGGATGGTTGGTGGATCGCGGCATCGCTCCGCATATCCCGGTAATCGACAAAGCTGGCCGAACCGATGGCACCTGGACACGAGCCGATTTTGAATGGGACGCTGAGAACGACCAGTACATCTGTCCCGAGGGACAGGCGTTGAAGCAGTTCCGCCGCAACTACTCAGACCCCAAGCGTGGCCCGTCCGACAAAGGCACTGCCAAGTATCGCGCGCTGAAACTGACTTGCCAAAGTTGCCCGTCCAAGGCGCGCTGCTGTCCCAACATGGATGCCCGATCCATCACCCGCGAAGAACACGAAGATGCCAGACAAGTTGCCCGAGACATCGCAAAAACCAGGCAATATGAAATCTCGATGAAGCTGCGGAAAAAAGTCGAGATGCTGTTTGCTCACCTCAAACGCATTCTTGGCCTTGGACGGCTCCGATTACGCGGCCCATGCGGCGCAAACGATGAATTCCTCCTCGCTGCCACCGCCCAGAACCTTCGGAAACTGGCCAAGATCTTTCCTGCACCGCAGAAACCGCGAACAGCCTGACCAGAAAGGTGTTCGGGCTCACATACAACGGCCACTTTCTGCACCTGCAACACGTTGTTTTTCAACAGAATCGGCTCAAAGCCGACTCTGCTAAAAATCGACTGGCTGGGGGGCACTTTGCACGAAGGGCAGATGATTATGGATCAAGTCTCAATCGAATAAAAACAATGGGTTAGGGCGGCATGAATTCGGACGCCGCGCGGTTGGGTTTGTTAGGCCAGCGATTTTTCCGCGCGCAAGACAAGCGAAGATCGGGGCGAGGGCGAAGGTCAGAGTAATTGCTTGCCGATTGCCGCGAAAAGAACCAGCACAATGAACACGACGATCATTTTTTTCCGCCCAGACAGGGCTGCCCATCATGTAAAGGGACCGGCGAGATCGGTCCCTTTAGAAAACCGCCGGATTATGAGCCGGAAACAGCCCCCTGCAATGCCTGTGAAGGCCTCCGCGTCGTCCATGAAACCACGCGAACGATCTATAACACGATCAGCGATCCATACCATTACTGCCTGACGAAAACGGACAGAAGAGCAGAAGGTTCATTAGAGCCAGAAGAGTTATAGCCGAAAGTTGGTGACGGCCCTGTTTGGCGGCATATCATGGCGTTGTTAGGGCGTCGAAATTCTCAGTGAGAACAGGATATGCCACATGAGCAAGACTACCATGGCGAAATTGAGAAATGAGCTGCTTGAAAAACAAATGCTGGGCAGCAACATTTAGAACAAAATACTATCTGCAACATAGCTCCCCATTTCTACCTCCCTTTGCAAAGGCAGGTAGAAATGGAGTTGCGGGTGTTCACAGTGGTCTCTGGGGCATACTGGGATCAGTCCCCGTACTTGTCCCAGTATGCCTTTGCCCATTTAACCGGGCCGCGCCAGCAATGCGGGAGTTCCCCCTGCCCTTGATGCCGTCCGGTCGCAAGTTCGATAGGGCGGGGATCGCCACGAAAGGCAACAATGGGCACATTCGGGTCCGGGGCGCAAGGCTGCAGAACCCAGCTGAGCCAGAAAGGGCGGCGTAGATGCAGTTTGTAGCTATGCAGCCAACCTTCCGGCCAGCCGACCCATTTTTCAAGATGGCATTCAACAAAGTGTTGCTCGTTGTCGTAATTTTTGATCGCGGTTTGCGGATCTTTCATCAAGGCATCGCAAATATGCCCTAGGGTGCCAGCATTAAAGCTGAAGACTCCCGTGTTCATCGTGTTTCGCGGAATGACCTGTCCCGTTTCGGTATATCTCGTGCCACGTGTGTGCATCTTTGGTTTATTGCGAAACCGGCGCATTGCATTACGGATTCTCCGGGCAATACGCGACGAAAATTTTTTACCATTTGGGTTTTCAGCGATTGCAACGAATGGATCGTCGGGTTCAAAAAAACAATCTAGAGAACCAATAATGAAGTTGTCCAGGTCCAAGAAAAGGACCCGTCCTTCGCCAGGGAGGAATTCGCCCGCCTTCAATACCGAAATTTTGGGCCAGGCACCATGTTTCCATCCTTCTTCGGGCAGGTTGAGGTTGGGTATAGGTCGGACCTCAATGTCAGGATCAAGGTCGAGGGTATCATCTGTCATGCATATAAAGCGAAATTCGCCTTGCACTGCGTTCCGTACTGCGCGGTGGAGGCGGTTTACGTAGCCTGCGGGATAAAGGCTACCCCATTTCATACACAGTACGATGCGGTCTTTATTCATTTTCTTTCCTTTTATTGTGAAGTGATCCTGCTTTTTAGGACACTTTTGCGGCTTAGCTAAGATGCATCTGGTTTCTGTTCATGCCGATTTTCGTGTTTGTTGCCCCGCCGGGCATGCGATGTCGGGTGTTCGCTTATCAAGGGCGGTGTGGTCCGTGCCCGATCCGTTGGCAAAGGTCAGGACGCGCCCCGGATCGCCGGCGTCGGCGATGCGCGCGTGCAGCATCAGATTTCAAAGTGACCCACTACCCCCTCCCGATTATCGAAAGGGCATAAGTGGCCGGTTTTTACGCCGCCCGCGACAACACAATGCCGCCGCTACCGTGGCCGAGTATTGCTCCGCCGTTTACAGCCCGCCCGGAAGCCCCGGGCGATCGGGAGCCTGTGCCCGCCGCGGGCTTGTCGGGGGCGGGGTCCGGAAGCGGACGCAGGGCGCTGAAGGCAGCATAGCCGTTATCTGAAACGGGCCTCATTCAGCCGCCAGTAAACATCGGTCCCCTTCAGAGGGGAATCTTCGGGGATGAGTTCGAACGGCGTGTCGCCGTCCCCGTCGCGCGCGTTGAGGTCCGCGCCGGCGTTGACGAGGGCCGTGACGACCTCCGGTGTCTGGCTCTGTGCCGCCGCCACGTGCAGCGGGGTGAAGCCGGCCTCATTGCGTGCGTTGGGGTCCGCGCCGGCGTTGACGAGGGCCGTGACGACCTCCGGTGTCTGGCTGAGTGCCGCCGCCGCGTGCAGCGGCGTGTCGCCGCCCTCGTTGCGCGCGTTGGGGTCCGCACCCGCGTTGACAAGGGCCGTGACGACCTCCGGTGTCTGGCTGAGTGCCGCCGCCGCGTGCAGCGGGGTGAAGCCGGCCTCGTCGCGTGCGTTGGGGTCCGCGCCGGCGTTGACAAGGGCCGTGACGACCTCCGGTGTCTGGCTGAATGCCGCCGCCCGGTGCAGCGGGGTGAAGCCGGCCTGATAGCGCGCGTTGGGGTCCGCGCCGGCGTTGACGAGAGCCGTGACGACCTCCGGTGTCTGGCTGAATGCCGCCGCCAAGTGCAGCGGCGTGTCGCCGACCTCGTCGCGCGCGTTGGGGTCCGCGCCTGCGTTGATGAGGGCCGTGACGACCTCCGGTGTCTGGCTGAATGCCGCCGCGTGCAGCGGGGTGAAGCCGCCCCCGTCGCGTGCGTTGGGGTCCGCGCCGGCGTTGACGAGGGCCGTGACGGTCTCCGGTGTCTGGCTGAATGCCGCCGCCCGGTGCAGCGGGGTGTCGCCACTCCCGTCGCGTGCGTTGGGGTCCGCGCCTGCGTTGATGAGGGCCGTGACGACCTCCGGTGTCTGGCTGAATGCCGCCGCCGCGTGCAGCGGGGTGAAGCCGCCCCCGTCGCGTGCGTTGGGGTCCGCGCCGGCGTTGATGAGGGCCGTGACGATCTCCGGTGTCTGGCTCTGTGCCGCCGGGTGCAGCGGGGTGAAGCCGATCACGTCGCGCGCGTTGGGGTCCGCGCCGGCGTTGATGAGGGCCGTGACGATCTCCGGTGTCTGGCTGAATGCCGCCGCCAAGTGCAGCGGGGTGACGCCGTCCTCGTTGCGCGCGTTGAGGTCCGCGCCGGCGTTGACGAGAGCCGTGACGATCTCCGGTGTCTGGCTGAGTGCCGCCGCCCGGTGCAGCGGGGTGAAGCCGGCCTCATAGCGCGCGTTGGGGTCCGCGCCGGCGTTGACGAGTGCCGTGACGACCTCCGGTGTCTGGCTGCTTTCCGCCGCCCGGTGCAGCGGTGTGAGGCCGTCCCCGTCGCGTGCGTTGGGGTCCGCGCCCGCGCCCAGACAGTCCTGAACAGTGGCGGCAGTTGCAGCTTTAAAAAACGCCGGTGTGGTCCAGTCGTCGCATCCGACCTGAGCGGCAAGGGGCGATATGACACCCAGTGTGAAAAGCCCGGATACGGCGAGGAGCGCCAGATGTGAACGGAACATAATGCGTTTCCTTCATAGCTTTACGGACGGCATAGCAACCCGAAGGTCGTTCTCGATTACGTGGCATCAGCCAGACCGGGGCGGCGCTCTGTCCCGATGCGACCGTAGAACCGGTCCACCCGCGAAGCAAGATGGACATGTGGCCAGACCCCATGTCCGAACAGGACACGGGTGACCCGTCTCACGATATGCATGTGTCGAAGGTTGCGCCGGATGGTCCGGCGCCTTGCCTCATCAGACCGTGTGAAAACTCTGGGTGGCGGGGGATTCCGTCCGGCTCATGGCGATGTTAGAGTCCGCCATGAGACACATTCCTGTCCCGACCGAAGCGAACACTTCAATTATCGTGTTGTTCGCACCCGGCCCCAGGCTTCGGCGAGTTTCGCCATAGCCCTCGACCAGACGCTGAACAACCTGCGCCCGCTCGCCGCAATTGCGAGAGCTTTGCGCCATCGCAGACCCGGCCAAAAACACAAAGACCAGGGCGCTGAAGGCAGCATAGCCGTTATCTGAAACGGGCCTCATTCAGCCGCCAGTAAACATCGGTCCCCTTCAGAGGGGAATCTTCGGGGATGAGTTCGAACGGCGTGTCGCCGTCCCCGTCGCGTGCGTTGGGGTCCGCGCCGGCGTTGACGAGGGCCGTGACGACCTCCGGTGTCTGGCTCTGTGCCGCCGCCAAGTGCAGCGGGGTGACGCCGGCCTCATTGCGTGCGTTGGGATCCGCGCCGGCGTTGATGAGAGCCGTGACGATCTCCGGTGTCTGGCTGAATGCCGCCGCTACCGTGGCCGAGTATTGCTCCGCCGTTTACAGCCCGCCCGGAAGCCCCGGGCGATCGGGAGCCTGTGCCCGCCACGGGCTTGTCGGGGGCGGGGTCCGGAAGCGGACGCAGGGCGCTGAAGGCAGCATAGCCGTTATCTGAAACGGGCCTCATTCAGCCGCCAGTAAACATCGGTCCCCTTCAGAGGGGAATCTTCGGGGATGAGTTCGAACGGCGTGTCGCCGGCCTCGTCGCGTGCGTCGGGGTCCGCGCCGGCGTTGACGAGGGCCGTGACGACCTCCGGTGTCTGGCTGAATAACGCCGCCCGGTGCAGCGGGGTGACGCCGACCTCGTCGCGCGCGTTGGGGTCCGCGCCGGCGTTGACGAGGGCCGTGACGATCTCCGGTGTCTTGCTGATTTCCGCCGCCAAGTGCAGCGGTGTTCTGCCGTCCTCGTCGCGCGCGTTGGGGTCCGCGCCGGCGTTGCGAGAGCCGTGACGACCTCCGGTGTCTGGCTGAATGCCGCCGCCAAGTGCAGCGGGGTGTCGCCGCCCCCGTCGCGTGCGTTGGGGTCCGCGCCGGCGTTGATGAGGGCCGTGACGATCTCCGGTGTCTGGCTGAGTGCCGCCGCCGCGTGCAGCGGTGTTCTGCCGTCCTCGTCGCGCGCGTTGGGGTCCGCGCCGGCGTTGACGAGAGCCGTGACGACCTCCGGTGTCTGGCTCTGTGCCGCCGCCAAGTGCAGCGGGGTGAAGCCGGCCTCATTGCGTGCGTCGGGGTCCGCGCCGGCGTTGACGAGGGCCGTGACGACCTCCGGTGTCTGGCTCCGTGCCGCCGCCACGTGCAGCGGCGTGTCGCCGGCCTCATTGCGTGCGTTGGGGTCCGCGCCGGCGTTGATGAGGGCCGTGACGACCTCCGGTGTCTGGCTGAATGCCGCCGCCCGGTGCAGCGGGGTGAAGCCGGCCTCATTGCGTGCGTCGGGGTCCGCGCCGGCGTTGACGAGGGCCGTGACGACCTCCGGTGTCTGGCTCCGTGCCGCCGCCACGTGCAGCGGCGTGTCGCCGGCCTCATTGCGTGCGTTGGGGTCCGCGCCGGCGTTGATGAGGGCCGTGACGACCTCCGGTGTCTGGCTGAATGCCGCCGCCCGGTGCAGCGGGGTGAAGCCGGCCTCATAGCGCGCGTTGGGGTCCGCGCCGGCGTTGACGAGAGCCGTGACGATCTCCGGTGTCTGGCTGAGTGCTGCCGCCATGTGCAGCGGGGTGAAGCCGGCCTCATAGCGTGCGTTGGGGTCCGCGCCGGCGTTGATGAGGGCCGTGACGACCTCCGGTGTCTGGCTCTGTGCCGCCGCCATGTGCAGCGGGGTGAAGCCGTCCCCGTCGCGTGCGTTGGGGTCCGCGCCCGCGCCCAGACAGTCCTGAACAGTGGCGGCAGTTGCAGCTTTAAAAAACGCCGGTGTGGTCCAGTCGTCGCATCCGACCTGAGCGGCAAGGGGCGATATGACACCCAGTGTGAAAAGCCCGGATACGGCGAGGAGCGCCAGATGTGAACGGAACATAATGCGTTTCCTTCATAGCTTTACGGACGGCATAGCAACCCGAAGGTCGTTCTCGATTACGTGGCATCAGCCAGACCGGGGCGGCGCTCTGTCCCGATGCGACCGTAGAACCGGTCCACCCGCGAAGCAAGATGGACATGTGGCCAGACCCCATGTCCGAACAGGACACGGGTGACCCGTCTCACGATATGCATGTGTCGAGGGTTGCGCCGGATGGTCCGGCGCCTTGCCTCATCAGACCGTGTGAAAACTCTGGGTGGCGGGGGATTCCGTCCGGCTCATGGCGATGTTAGAGTCCGCCATGAGACACATTCCTGTCCCGACCGAAGCGAACACTTCAATTATCGTGTTGTTCGCACCCGGCCCCAGGCTTCGGCGAGTTTCGCCATAGCCCTCGACCGGACGCTGAACAACCTGCGCCCGCTCGCCGCAATTGCGAGAGCTTTGCGCCATCGCAGACCCGGCCAAAACACAAAGACCAGGGCGAGGGCGAAGGTCAGAGTAATTGCTTGCCGATTACCGCGAAAAGAACCAGCACAATGAACACGACGATCATTTTTTTCCGCCCGGACAGGGCTGCCCATTTATCTTTCATGGTCACTTCTCCATTCATCCAGCGCCGCATTTGGCTCGTGAGAGGCGTCAGGGGTCTCCGGGTGGGTCGGGTCATCCGACACGCGCCCCGCCAGTGCTGACGCAGCACCGGCGGCCGCACGCCATTTTGAGGCGCTGAGCGCCTTCATCTGCATTCGTCCGCCGAAATAGAACGGCAGCACAATCCCTACGATGGCCCAATAGCCCGGCGGCAGGGTGGCGATCGCCAGCCACACCCTGGCCATGCCAGCCGGGTCCATGACGGTCATCGGGATCGGGGCCAGCAAGCCGATCGTCACCACCGGGCGCACCAGCCGGTTCAGCCCGTCGGCCAGCGCATCCAGCCAGGTGCGGTTTTCGCGGGTGTGAAACTCTGCCGCATACTGGCCGAGCGCTGCGCTGCGATGGTCGGCCTCGCGCTGCGCCTGCGCCTCGGCGTTCGGGCGGAACGCACCGACGGTTTCGACGATGGCGTTCCTGCCGCTGCCAGCACCGAAAATCGCGCCCAGAATTGTGCCTAAACCCATGTCGAAATCCTCGCCCGATGCTGCGCCTCGGTCAGATGGTACTTCGGCGATATGAATTCCTCGGCCC
Source organism: Paracoccaceae bacterium (assembly GCA_965247915.1). GTDB lineage: Bacteria > Pseudomonadota > Alphaproteobacteria > Rhodobacterales > Rhodobacteraceae > JAKZRT01. Next base: position 2,779,517 of record OZ252048.1, on the reverse strand, counting down.
GTGTGATCCAGCCGCCTTTGCCGCCGTTTCTGCGCCGCGCGTATTTGCGACTTGCCGGGCGGCGGTCGCCGAGCGCGTAATAATAGTTGCGCCGCGCGATCCCGTAGGCATCGACCAGATGATCGGGCGCTTTTGCCATTGCCGCACTCACGGTACGCGCCGTCTGCGGTCCGATCTGGCCGTCCACCGAAACGTCGTGGCCGATGCGCGCCAGAAGCCGCTGCAAAATGCGCACCGCGTTCGAACCTGCGTTGACCTGCATGTCAAAAACCGTTGCCTGAAGTGGCTCGGACAACCGTGCGATGCCGGGCTTTTCGAAATAGTGCCGCAGGAAAATATCGACCGCCTGGTCCAGTGTCAGCGCCTTCACGTCGCCCACGTCCACGTCGCCGTCGCCGTCCAGATCGAGGCCCAGCCGGCGCATCGTATGGATCGTGACGCCGTGCTTGGTGGCCCCGCCGGGATCGTCGGGGTCATCGACAAAACCACCCTCGCGGGCGACGATCTCCAGGGCGATTTTGCGCACAGTTTTCGATGTCATTTTATGCTTCCCAGTATCGTTTTAATGTCCTGCTCGATTGTGCGCAGGGTCTTGGCCACTTCCTTCCTGCTGTCGCTTGCGGCCTGAAGGTCTTCGCCCCGCTGCTGCTCCTGGCGGTGCACGTCTTCGTCGCGCTGCTTTTGGAGCCGTCGGTTTTCACGCCGGTTGCCGATCGTCCCGGCCTCAACCCGCACGGCCCAAACGACCGCGGCGAAAATGCTGAGGACGATCGGCCAGTATTTTGTGATCAAGGCTTCCATCATGCCACCGTCAGCTCAGCGCCTTGATGCCGGTGGCCGACGTGCCGGTCAGTTTGATCCGGCTGGCGCGGAGTTGAAAGGCAATGCCCGCCGCGACAAAGACAGTGTCATCGTCGCCGTCTGCGGTGATGACCGCCACGACACCGGGCGACGCGACATTTATGGCGCGGCAGACCTGGGCAAGATCGACAGTATCGCTCGGCGTGACGCTTTCGATCCGGGTCAGCGGGTTCCTGATCAGATCCGAATGGGTGGAAAATTTGTCTTCTGCGGGCATTGAGTTACTCCATTGCCAAAATGATATCGGGGTCTTCGCTTTGCGCGGTCAGCCAGTTGCGCACCTGGATGTTGTCACTGGTAATTCCTGTCGCGCGCAGCTCTTCCATCTTCTGTGCGCCCAGTGCCGCCTGCATCACTTCGGCGGTGGCCGGGGCCATGCGCGCCCAGGCAACGTGCAGAGGGACGATCCATTTGGTGGGTGCTGGCGGCGGGACATAGGGCGCAGGACCCATAAGCAGAGCGCGCGCATGGACGTCGGCGCCAATCGGCTCTGCATCGCCCGGATCGGCGGTGAATGGTATCCAGCCAAATTTCGGGTGGTCGATCTCGCAGTCGATGGTCCCGGCGTGGTTAAAGGCCGGGTTTCTGATTTCTATTGGCATCAGACAGTCCTCGTCCAAAGGGTCGCGGCGTCTTCCCCGGCGGTTCCGCCGGGGTCTTGCAGCCACCCCAGGCACCGCCATGTGCCTGTCATGGCCGACCCGGATGTGATGACGACCTGCCTGTTACTGCTGACGTCGCGCGTGCCGAAGACCGTTGCCGGAAAAAGCTTACTGCCCGCCAGTGCGGACCCAAAGGCAATGCCGCCACCGAGATTGGCATCTTCAGCCACGCCCAGAAAGGCGATTGCACCTACGGCATCGGCCCCTGCCGTCAGCCGGTCCACGTAATCGACGATGCCCGGTGTGGAAGACAGTTCGATCCGCGTGGCCGTCGCGGTATAGTAATAGATCACCGTCTCGGCAGCCGGCGACGTATCGACCACCAGTTTGGTCAGCCCGCCCTGGTAATAGTTGGCGCTGAAGGTCGGAACCCACCCGCCCGTGCCGTCCTGCACGATGCGAAAATGGCCGCGCTGGCCGACCTTGACGTCGGTCGGGTTGGTGAAATTCGGGTTGCCCGTGATCGGGTCGAGTTTGAAAGTTTCCCCGGTCGCCATATCGACCGCGACATTGCCGCCGCTCTCAACCAGGGCGACCTCGGCTTTGGCGTCCCAATAGGTTTTGGCCTCCAGAACCCGATCAACCGTGGCTGCGCGAAAATCAGCGACGCTGGTCAGGACCAGGCCCAGGGTGGCGCGGGCCTCTGCGTCGTCGGCATCATCGAACAGCGTTTCGATGAAAGCCGAAACACCCAGATTTCCCAAAACCCCGGATGCGGTGGCCACACCGATCAGGGTTTTGAAAAAGGTGGAAAACCCGAGCGTGGTCAGCATGTCGCCAAAGGTCAGATCATCGACCAGCGCCGCCCCGGCCGACGAGGCGGTAATGCCGGTTATCGGACCGACGGTCGGGATCAGTTTGCCGGCCGCATCGAAAGTCAGCATTTCCCCTTCGTTGCCCTCAACGATGGTGCCGCCCGCGCGCACGCGCAGTGTATTGGCCAGCTCGCGGGTCAGCTGCTGCGCAACCAGCGCCAGGCGATCGAATGCGACGCCGGGCTGTTCCTGCCCGGCCGGGGGCGTCCAGTTGCTGGTTGCCAACGTTTCGCCGCGCAGGGTCAGCACCGTGGCGGTCGCGGGCGGCTCGATCAGCAACGTCATCGTGCCGGAATTGGCGGCCGTGTCAGCATCTGGTGTCACCGAAAACTCGGTGCCATAGCTCAGCGCCTGGACCAGGTTGCCGGTTGCGTCGCGCAGCTCGGCCCGGTGCTCGGCGGCGGCCAGATAGCGCCAGGGGATCGTGTTGGCCGCATCCTTGACCGGGGCAAAATCGGCTTCCTGGGTCTCGATGGCCTGGGTCATTTGGTGCCTCCCAATGCGCTGGTCAGATCGGGCAGGTCGGGCAGGGGCTGACCCTGCGGCCAGAACGACGCGCCAAAGCCTTCCCGCGCGCGGCGTTTCTCTGCGCGCCGCCACGCCGTCGCGGCGTCGCTGTCCAGCCATTCCTGCAGATTGTCCCAGACCAGCCGGTCGATGGCTGCGTTGGCATACCAAAGGTTGGTCGGGCCGGAATATTGATTGATGAACTTCGTCGCCAGTCGGCCCAGCTTGTCGTAATCCTTGTCTTCGCCGCTGGTGATCGCGCCCATGATCGCGCCGATCAGGCTGGCGCTGTCACCGACAAATCCGACGGCCGGTCCGGCCAGCGTTTTACCCAGGCCGCCGCCAAAGCGGTTCTGCGACGAAAAGGCAAAGTCGCCCAGAATACCCAAGCCCCCGCCCTGGCTGACTGCCGCCAGCAGGAAATCGGTGGAATTCATCGGGCGCGGGTTGCGGCCGCGCGCCAGGTCTTTCATCTGCACGCTGAAGGCCCCCATCACCGTGGTGATCGTCGCCAGCATGGCGATATTGGCCAGGCGGTTGCCGTTGACCTTGTGAAAGAACACCCGCCCGAGCTGGTTGAAGGCAATCGACAGGGCGAAGGATTTGTACATCGCGCTTGAATTCAGGATTTCACCTGGCAACGTGCCGGGGGCACCGCCCCAGAACATGGCGCGACCGCGCAAGGACGCCGAGGGCACGGCGAATTCCATCTGTTCCAGAATGGCCGCTTCCAGCTTCAGGCTCAGATCGAGACCGCGCTCCGGGTCCAGATCGGTTCGATAGCGGATGTCACCGGGGATCAGGAAGGCGGCGTCGGGTTCCGCCGCGTCGCGGAAAAGCGTGGTCGCGCGGATATCGTCCCAATCGGCGCGGGTGATGCCGCGCGCCCCGAACACCAGCTCGCGCAAGGGTTTGGGCAGCGCGTCCCAGCCAAGCCTGGCGTTGTCGGCCAGAAAGCCGTAAAACTCCAGCCGGAAAGACCCGCGCGCGATGTCGGTCCAGGCGGTCAGGCCGCTGGCGCGCATGGTGAATTCGCTCAGCCGCTCTGTCATAGCCGGACCGTAGCTTTCACCCAACATCCGCGCCTGGACGACGCCGGTGTTGGCGGCGCTGTCGGCGATGATGCCGGTGCGCACCATCAGCGCGCGCTGGCCCGAAGATGCGATAGCGCGCATCTGCCGCCCGATGACTTTGTTCCAGTCCATGCCGACATGGCGCGCCGCCATGCCCATGAAGCCCACGTCCGACACGGCCGAAAGCGTGGCCCCGCCCAATTGCGCGGCAATAAGGAACTGCCGCGTGCCGCCGCCCACGGCGGCCACAACGTCGGCCTCGGGGTTGCTGGCTGTCCCGGTGTAAAGGTCATACATCCGGCGCGCCATCCTGGCCTGGCCCTGGGCCTCTTTCAGCGGGCTGGAATACAGGCTGCGCGCGCGCCAGCTCAGTTTCCAGCCGCGCTCGGTGGCCAGTTTTTCCGCCGTTTGCGCGGCGAATTCCAGACCGGCGCGCGGGTTCGGCCCCAGCACGCGCATCAGCGCGGTGTCGCGCGCCATGACCTGCAGGTGCGACACGATCGACGAAAACGCATCCGACCGCCCGTAAGCCTCGTTCATCGCCATCCAGTCGTCGGCCGATTTGAAATGCAGCACCCGGTGATCGGCGTGACGGCGGCCCAGGCGTCTGCCCCCGGCGATGCCCGAAGGTTCGCGCACGGCCCAGCCCTGGGTGGTGATGTTGCGGTGAATGTCTTTGAGAAACCCGATCTGGCGGGCACGGCCCGAGCCGGACATCGGTAGATCGGTGTCAAAATCCACGATCCGGTCCCAATCGAGCCGGTCGAAAATATCCGCCGCCCAGTCGTCAACTGCGACACGCGCCACCCGCGCCTGGTCCCAGTTGTGCGGCAGGCCGAAATCCTGCAAGCGCCCGATGGCGCCGCCGGAGGCGTTGAAATCGAGCCGCGCCATCTCCAGCGCCTTCGATATACCATCAGCCATCGCCTTGGCGGCGGCATCTCCGCTGGCCTCACCGTGCAGCTCGCGCACGATATTGGGAAGAAGCGCTCGGTTGCGGACTTTTCCCTTCAGGACACTTCGCACAGTGCGGCTGTGTTGGCCAACAAAGTCGGAAATCCCGCGCATGTACTGGCTGGTCAGCGCATCGGCGGTGCCCTTCACGCCCTGGAATTTGGCCGACTGGCCCCATTCCAAAAGCTGGTGCAGCGCACCCGCCGCATTGGCATTGCCGCTGCTGTCGGTGAACCCGGACACGTCGTCGATCAGCCTGATCTGCGCGGCGGCCTGCATCAGCTCGCCGCGCTTGCCCGTGATGTGGGCTTTGCGCAGCATCCGCCACACGTCCTCAGCCGCCGCCGCCTCGGCCCCCGCACCCAGATGCGCGTGCGCGCCCAGACGCTGGTCAAAAAGCGCCTGGGCGTCGCGCGCGCGGGCCGGGTTCATCGCCCCGCCCGCGATCGCGCGCTGGATGCAGTCGGCCAGGCTCATGCCGCGCCCACCTCCGCGTCACCGTCGGGCAGGATCACCATCCAGTCGTCGGCCAGAAGCTCGTCGTCTTTCGGCGTCCAGAGGATATGCCCGCCGCGAGGGCCGGTCAGAAAGAGGGTCTGCCGTGGCTGGCCGCGCGGGGTCAGCGTGCCGATCACCAGTGTCCAGCCCGGTGCCCAGTTCGCGCGGCGCACCGCACAGCCCTCCAGCATCATCTCAACCGGGAAATGCCCGACCGCAGACTGGTCCAGCCCGGCCGGCGGATCAATGGCCGCCTCCGGCGCGTCAGGGGCCTCAGTGGCGTCAGCGCCGTCCACGGGCGCGTCAGGGGCCTCAGTGGCGTCAGCGCCGTCCACGGGCGCGTCAGGGGCTGTCTTCGGGTTCTTTCTGCTCATGTCTGTGCTCCTTTGGGCATACAGAGTTTCAGTTGCTCGAAAAATTCATCGCCCTCAGCGTGGTCTTCGAGGATCTCCGACAGACGAACCGGCTTGCCTTTGCCGTCGTCGGATAAGTTCACTTTCAAATCACCCGCGCCGGCGTCACCCAGCCGCGCGCGCATTTGCGTCTCAAGCGTGTCGATCTGGGCGATGACGCCGCGCCCCTCGACGGGATCGCCGAACAGGTCCGGGTCGCGCGGCGCGTCGCCTACCGGGGCAGGCCGGTCGCCATTCGCGCCCGCAGGCCCATTGTCACCAACTCGATCCGCGTTGCCTCGGCTTCCAGCTGGTCGATCTGATCCGGTGACAGCCTCGATGACGGGCCGGATCGCGTCGCCGGGCGTGGCCCCACCCCGAAGGGATCTGGCGGCAGCGTCGATGGCGGTTTGGATGCGCCCGCCCCGGTCGGCTTCGATGATGAGTTTTTCGAGCGCTTTTGTGGCTTGCGCTTGCCGGGTTTGATTTTCTGCTTTGTTGAGGACATTGCCCGCCCCTTCGATGCGTTGGTCATCGCGCGTGAGCCGGGCAAACACCGCCCGGTCGCGTTTCAGTTCTTTGGTGGTCGCGTCGATCACCCGCGCCCGTTCGCCGATGGCGCTGGCACCCAGATCAAATTCATCGCCGAACAGCGCGCCCTGGGCCGCCTCGGCCTTGCGCTCCAGCCCCAGGCGGCGGATGTCGCGCACCACACTTTCGGCCTGCAGCTGGTTGGCGGGGTCAATCCTGGCCAGGGCCGCGACGGCGACCGCCTGCATCTGTTCATCATCGGGGATCACCCGGCCCACGATGGCGCCGTAATGCTGCGGCACCACCGCGTTGATCACCGCCTGGAACGGGCCGGGATGCAATTGGGCCAGCCCCTCGGCCTGTTGCATGAACGACCGCGCCCGCGAGATCGACGCGACCATCTCGGGGTAATCGCGGATGATCTTGGCGGCACTGGCCGGATCGCCGGTTTCGGCGCGGATATTGCGCAGCGCTGCCAGCGCGCGCACTTCTTCAACACTGAACCCGTCGGCCTCGCGGTAAAGGAACCCCTGCAATTCGATGCCGTCCTGGCCTTCGTCGCTCAGACGTTTTGCCAGTGCAAACCGCTGGTGCCCGTCGGCGATGAACCGATCGCCGTCCAGGCGTTCATGCACCATGACGCCGACGCCCGCCGATCCGTCCCATTCGCGTTCGCCCAGAAGCCGCGCGTTGATGCCTGCCGCATCGGCGTCGAGCTTGTATTGATAGGCTTGCGCATCAACCCGAAGATCATCCAGCGGAAAGCGCAGCACGTTCCCGGCCGCCGCCTCGATGCCAAGGGGCCGGTATGGCCCGGGCGCGGTCAGAATTTCAATGAAGGCGTCGGCGCTGACCGTGTTGTTGTTTCCGGCAAAGCCGTCGAACACACCGTCGCCAGCACCACGGCCCGCCACGCGGGGCAGGCCCGCCCAGACCTGCGCAAGCCCGTTGCCGAATGTGGCCGCGTTCATCTGCCCGGCCAGGAACTCGTCAAGTCCCTTTTGGCGCATCAGCGCGATGGCCAGCCGGTCCTGCATTGCGGCATCGAACAATTCGCCCCCGCTCAAACCTTCGTTGCGGATCAGCCCGCGCAGCGTGTCGCGGACAATCTGATAACGTCCGGCGGCGGAACTGGCGGCTCCGGCGGCGACAGATCTGTCTTGCCAGGCCAGAACTTCGCTCAGCGTCATCGACGTGACCGGCTGGGGCGGGGCAATCGCTGACCCGGAATAGACCTGATCATAGCCTTGCGGGGCCTCGGCCGATCCGATGAAATCGAGAAGCCGCCGCACCCGGCCGGGCCGGCCGTGGCGGGCGGGACCGCTGGCAATGTCACCGGCGATATCACCGGGCCGGACGATCACCGGCTCGCCGGCGTCCATCGCCGCCTCAGCCCCGTTCATCCGGTCGAGTTGGTCTTCCGGGTTCACACCCTCGGGCGACATGTCGCGGGCAGCCTGGTCGCGGGCCAGGCCGGTCGCCGCGCCGCGCTCGGCGGGAACCTCGGATTTGATGAAGCGCCGGATCAGGGCATCGTTTGTGATCCGCACACCTTTGCCAACTGCGCGCGCGCCTGTCTTCAGGCCCGCGCCCGCCAGCGGCAGACCCGCGCCGAAGCCCGCGCCAAAGAGCAGCATCAGCGCCGGGTTCGGGGCGTCGCGCCCGAGGGCTTCGGCCTGCTTGTTATACGCGGGCAGGGTCGCCGCCTCGGTTCCCACACCAAGCGCGCTTTCGATCAGAACCCGCCGCGCAAGGGTTGCCCCGGCGCCGAACGGCAGAATGGCCAGTCCTTCGATGTCGGTGATTGCCGCGGCGGCCGCGCCTATGAACGCGGAAACACCGCCCAGAATTGTTTTTTCCGACCGGTTGGCGATGCGGCGCTCGGCGTCGTCGCGTTCTTCGCGCAGCTCGCGGATCGCGTCGGCCCGCGCCTGGGCCTCCAGCTCGGTCCATGATCCGGGGAAATTGGCGAACTGCCCCGGTTCAACTTCGCGCAATTGCCCCAGCGCATCGAACATTTCAGCGATGAGCGCGTCGTGACCAAGGCCACGTTCCGCCGCAATTCTCTGGCGCGGCGTCATCTGGCCGGGCAAGACCAGCGCGTCGGCGTCTTCTGCCGGGGGCTGCCAGGCGTCACGGTCGCCGTAAATCGTGTCGGCCAAATCGCCCAGATGCCCGCGCAGCTTTTCGTCGGTCCGGCGCTGGAGCATGCGCCACCAATTGCGGTCAATCGCCTCGGCGGCGGCGGTGGCGGGCATCATCCCAAGATCGGTGGTCTCCGGCCCGTCGGTGGCCGGGATCAGGCCCTGAGTGGCCAGGGCAGGCGCGGCGTCAAAGAAGGTCATTGGGCCTCCCTCCGCACATGCAAAGCCGCGATAAGCGTGGCCAGGTCGATCCGCACGAAACCGTCGTCCGTGCCCTTATCGATCAGCCAGCGTTGCTCGCCGTCGTTGCGCTCTATGCCGACCAAATACTGTCCCTGGCCGAGCAACAAGAGACGCAATCGGCCACGCACAGATGGCGGCTGCCGTGCCCCGCCTTTGGCGTCTTCCTCAACTACCGGACGATCACCCCAGACCGGCACTTCGCCGCTAATTGATGCCGCCTGCCAGTCGGCCACGGTTGAGGTCAACAACGCGGCCTCGACCATTCCGGCCGACATGTTTCCAGCCAAATACGTCGGACGCCCGTGCACCTCCTGAATGCCGCCAAGGGTGACGCCGCCCTCCACGCGCTGGCCCGATACCGCCTGCACCGACCGGCGGTAGGCTTCGGCCTGACCGTCCGCGCCATCTTCGGGATCCGTGCCCTGGCCGGACGCAGCGTAATGGGCATCGGCGCCTTCCATCAACGTGGCCAGGTTGCCGCCCATCTGCGGCGGAAAAGCGGCGGCGACTTCTGCCCGCACTGTGTCGTGCACGGCCTTGCCCGGCTTCGCGCCGGTCCCGTCTTTCAGCAACTGCCGCCCCTGCAGCATGATCCGCGCGGGGCCGATATCGTTGTTCATGATCACCAACTGCCCGGCCAGGTTGAACAGCGGGTCCCTGGCGCTGATCTCGTTCAGCGCCACGACCGCGAAATCCCGGCCGAAACCGTCGATGACGCCGGCCACGATCGCCAGCTGGCTGTCAACCGAGCCGTCTTCAATCTGGCGTTCGAATGCGGCACGTTCGGCATTGGTGAACAGCCGCAGGGCGGGCAGGTCCTGCCCGTACCGCCGCACGATGGTCTTCGCCAGAGCGATCCGGCGCCTGACCGACGCGGCCGACGTAATATCGAGCGCGGGCACTGCGGCAATGCCCCGATCTGAAACATGCGCAAACGGATCGTTTTCAAGGCTCTCGATGGTCTTTTTTCGGATTTCCCGCAGGCGGGCAAGCCGCTCGATGTCATCGGGGTCGTTGGTCGGCGTCGCGGCGATCGTGGCAATCACCTCGCGCTGCGCGGACGGGGTCAGGATCGTGAAGTTGTCCTCGGTCGAGACCGCCGCGAGGGTCGCGCGCAAGCGGCGCCCGTCGTCCGTGCCGCGCGAGCGGGTCAGGAGACCGTTGATCCCCGCGAAAGGCAGTCCGCTTTCCAGAATATCGATGGCCGCGTCCACATCGAGCGTCAGTTCCTCGGCGATGCGGGTCTGTTCGGTCTCGGCTTCCGCTGCAACCCGCGCGGCTTCCGACGCCACCGCGACACGGGCGCGCACGCGAAGTTCCGTCAGCCGCTTGGGCGCAAGGCCCGCGAATTCGCCCGCCTCGTCGCGCTCCAGAAACCCCGCCGGATCATCGGCCAGGGCCATCAGCGCGGCGTTCTCGGTGGTGTTTGTGATAGTCCCGGTAATCAGCCCGTCGGCTTCCTGCGCGGTCAGAAGCCCGGCGCCCTGGGCCGCGCCGATCTCCGCCGCCGCCACGCTCATCAGCGCGCCCCGGCTGTCCGCATCGGGTGCGTTGGCCGCCTCGGCTTCAAGGCTGCGCAGCGTGGCAGACAAACCGGCGCGGCCGGCATCGCGTTCCAGCGCATATTGCCGGTTCAGGATCGACTGGAGCTGCGGCCCCGACATTGCCCGGAAATCCTGACCAAAAGCATCGCGCAACCGGCCCTCGGGCAGGGTATCGGAAATCTCCTTGCCAACCCCCTCAAGTTCGGCCGCGAACCGGTCGCCAAGACCGGCAAAGTTCGGATCGTTCTCGTAGCGGGTTCTGATTTCGCCGATACTCTCGGCGGCGCTCACTCGTGCCTCGCGCATCTGGCCTGCTTCGGCGCGTTTGCGCGATTGCACCACCGCGTCAACGCCCGCCGCGCCCAGATTGGCCAGCCCGTCGCCGGGGCGCGCCATGCTCTGGCTCAGACGCGGCTGGCGGACCGGATCAAAGGGCGTCCGGGCCTGGGGGATGGTCAGCGGCATCTGCTCACGTCCCCGCCAGTTCGGGCCAGAGGTCGAGCGCCGATGTCAGGCTGCGCGCCCCGGTGTTGAACAGACCCTGCGCCGCGCCCAGGCGACCCTCGGCCTGCAAAATGCGCCCCTCGTTGCTCAGCGCCGTGACCCGGCTGGACGTGTTGAACCGCTGCGCCTGGCCCTCAACGAACCGCTCGCCCGCCGCTTCCGCGCCCAGACGCCCGGCCGACACGCTGTCCAGCCGCACTCCGCGCGCGACCAGCTCGCCGCGCTGGCGCGCGATCAGGCGGTCCATCCGGCTGCGCGCACGCGCCTCGTTGAACCGCCCGATTTCGGCGGCCTGGTCGGCCTCGAATTGCGCCAGCGTCGCGTTGGCATTGCCGATGGCGGCGGACTGATAGGCGGACGTGGCACCGCCTGCGATGCTGAGAACAAGTGCTGCTGTGGCCGGATCACACATGCGCTCAGTCGTCCGTTATCATCATCGTCGGCGTGCGCCCCAGAATGGTCAGCGGCGCGCCCGGTTCGGGCTGAAAGCGCAGATAGCTCTGATGCGCCCAGCCCTTGTGGCCGGCCACCTCGAAAACGCCGGAGTGCAGCGCCGCCGCGCCGCCGAAATCCACCGGGAAAATCTGCTGGGGATCGGGCGCATCTTCGATCCCGTCAAGGGCCTGGACATTGGAGTACGTGCCCCCGGCCGAGTGATGCACGCGGACCCCCGCCACGCGGTGCGTGCGTAAGCGCCCGTCGTCGCCGCCGTCGGGCGTGCCCACGATGATGTCGAGTGTGTCGAAGCGCTGCAGTGGCGTGGCGTCCAGCCCGACGATGGCCGAGGTCACATCTGCGCGAGTCAGTGTCACAGCGCCGCCTGCCACCGCCAACCCCGGCATCGCGCCGAACTCGGTCCAGGCGGTGACAGTTTCGCCTTCAAGATGGTCAAGCCCGGCGATGACCCCCGTGGGCGCTCCCTGGTACCGGATCGCGCAGAACTGGTGCCAGGCGTCTTGCAGCGGCGGATCGGTGCCATCGAGATCGATGAACGGATCGGCCAGGCGCTCGCGAAAATGTTTGGTCGCCGCACCCACATTGCGCCGCACGATCAATTCCAGCACCTCGGATGTGCCATCGTCGCTTGGCATGACCTCCATATCGACCATGTGGCCGCCGGCCAGATCGTGGCGGTGAAATCCGATGAGCTGCTGGCGCAGATTGAAGGTGCAGCCCACCAGCTTGCCGGTTGCCGGCAGCCGCGCCCAGATGATCGGAATGGGCAGGCGCTGAAACACCAACTTGTCGCAGCCGTCGCCCAGCATGTGGCGGGCAATCTGGGTCAGATCGTCAACTTCGAACCGGCCCCGGTCGTTTTGCACAAGCATGATCAGCCGACGCCCGGATTTGTCCAGGAAAACCGGCACACCGTCGATCACCAGAGCGCGCGCATCCGCAGCGCCGTGGTTGGTGTCGCTGTCGAACTTCGCGGTGGCCTCGGAGAATGCGCGGCCTTCCTCGGTCGAATAGCCAAAGAATTCCGCCGCCGTGGTGCCGATGTGAACCCGCCCCTTGGCCCCGGCGATGGTCTTGATCTCGCCGTTTTCGCGTTCGTCGCTTTCCAGAATGTAGGAAAACCCGTCATCGTCGGCGCCGCGCGCGGTCATATCGACGGTGCCGCCGATGACGCTGCACCAGATTGCGCGGGGGTCGTTGTCGGTGCCGCCATAGATGTGGCGCGACTGATAGGCCCCGATGGCGCGCGGATAGCCGTTCAAGGCCGACCAGGCCCCTTCGGCCCATCTGTAGGTCGGGCGGGTTGCCAGACCGTCGGGCAGGCGGCTTTCGACCGTGGCGGTGGCGTTCCTGGCGTCGGTCACCGTCGCGATCCGCACCACGCCCGATCCGTCAGAGAGATATTTCCAGACCGGCCCGTTCTTTTCGGCCAGCCAGAACCCCTCCAGATGCACCGGCGGATTGACGCCTGTGTTTTTGCCGGTCAGCGCGAAACCCACCACCTCGATGGTCCAGCCGTCGGCAAAACGCCGGGTGCCGATGGTGACGGTCCTTTTCGCCGCCCAGACCGGCACCGCGCCGGGATTGCCGGTGAAAATTGCGGTCCAGCGCACAGTGGCGTCCGCATCGACCGCGTTGCCGTTGGCCTCGTCCACTTTCGGCTTGGTCGATCCCGTCGCTCCGGATGCCGCACGAAAGCCGGCGATCTCGTAAAGCCGTCCGTTGTGGTAATACCGCTCGCCGGTCACCGCCGCCAGATCTGCGGCCCATTCGGCGGTGTCGCTGGTGTCGGTGTCGTGCAGCTCAAAGAGAACGCCCACATGAGCCGCGTCGAAAATGTCAGCGCTGGCGGTCAGCGTGATGCTACCCTCAATACCCGAGACGGCAATTTCCCTGGTCTCGTCCAGGTTGCGGCCCCGGAACGGGCCATTCACGAAGGCGGTGGCGGCGATGGTCCAGTTGTCCAGCGCAAAGCGCGACAGGCGCTGCGGCGGGTTGTCCCCATTGGCCAGATAGACCCGATCGCTTGAGGCCAGCGACTGGATTTTGTCGGCCTGCGCCACCGAATACGGCGTGGCGATCGAATAGGGATTGCCGCCGCTGTCGATCAGCGCGCCCTGGCGCCAGAACCGCAAAAGGGCAGCGGTCCATTCCAACAGCACGGCGTCTTCGTCCTTGAACACAAACTTGGTCAGGCGCGCATCGGCGCTGGCGAATGTTTCGCCCAGGTGAATGGTGCCGGGGCTGCGGGTCACGCCGCCCTCGGGCAGCACGATGAAGCCGCGCACCGCACGCGCGCCGTTCGCATAACGCACATAATCGGGCCGTCCGAACATCAGTTCGGAAAGTTCACCCGAGGCGGCGGACGGCGCAGGAGGGGAGACGCGGACCATGGCTCAGACCCCCGGATCGCCAGTGGCAAGCGCCAGTTCCAGCGGCCCGCGCGCGTAAGCGCTGTCAGCACTTTGCTCCTGGGCCTCGATGATGTCGGCCTCGCGCATCGCGTCGCGGAAATTGTCGAGCATGATTTTCGAGCGGTTGGCCGAGCGTGCGAAATTCAGCGCGAACTCGGCGGCCAGCAAAAACTCCAGCGCCTGCACGAAATGCGCCGGGAACAGGGCCGGGTTGGTCTCGTCGCCGGTGAAAACGATTTGCGGGTCATCGCTGGATTGGGCGAAAATCCCGACCTCGGCGCGCCAGCGCTGTGGCGTGATCCCGGTCAGCACGTCGCGGATGCGCCGTGCATTTGCCGGGCGGGCGAAAGCCACCGGCAGATCGGGCGGAGGGGTCAGATCGGTGCGCACCGACGGCACCACGCGGCGGCGCGCGAAATTCCAGTCGAGGCTTTCGAGCACCCCGCGCCTGCGGGTGTCGTACCGCAGGCGCGCGGCTTTGGCTTCCGCACTTTGGTCTTCCAGACCGGCGAAACGCGACCGATGCTCGGCCCAGCCAAGGGCGCGCTCGACAATCGCATTTGCATCTTCGGTCTGGAAAACAGTCACGGGGCCGCCCCCGCCTAGACGTGGTTGGCGATGTGCAGATCAAAATCGACCTGACCGGCGCCGGTGGCGTCGGCCTCGGCGGTCAGCATCAGATTTAGCGGCGTCATCGGATCGGCCGCCAGCCCCGCTTGTTCCCAAACCGGCTTGTTCCACTTTGCGTCGAACGCGGCCAGGATCGGGTCACCGGCGGTCAGGGCCGAAACCGTTGTGATGTCCAAAAGCTGATCGACCGCGCCCTCGATGCCGACGACAAATTGGGCAAAGCCCCAGGCGTCGCCTTTAATCAGGGTTGCGGGCAAAATGATCGCCGACGACGGGATCGGGGCCAGAAGATAGATCGACCCAAGATTGTCGGTCGCCAGGCAGGTCACTTTGCCCGCGACGACCATGACCCGGCCATGCCGGGATGCGGAATTCGGCACCTGGCGGATACCGTCCGCCGAAGCCCCGAACACGGTCGAATAGTTTTTTACGATTGCCATGTCTTGGTTCCTTCAAAAAGAGGGGGAAGACGCAGGGTGGACGCGCCGCCCTGCGTGGTCAGGCCAGGTCAGCCGATGACGCACTCGATTTCCGAGACGCCCTTTTCGTTGCCGCGCCGGCAGTCCATCGACATTTCGTTCCAGATGAACGGCGTGTCGTATTTGGAGCTGTCGAACGTTTGGCGCGGGCGGACCTCCATCCAGACGCCAAGGCGCACAGCAGATTTGATCCAGGTCGGCACCCGCTGCACCGTGACAATTCCGTTGCCGTCGGCAAAGTCCTTCTGCTTGGTCTGCAGGTTCTGGTATTCCACGAAGACGTGGTTCCAGACCATGGTCAGCTTGCCTTCGCGGTTGAACATCGGGGCCGCGTCGGCCCGATAATCGGCGTTGGTCAGCTTGATCTCGTCGCCCAGATCGTCGATCTGTTCGGCGGTCACCGGGCAGACGATCGGATTGGCCTGCAGGTCGATCTTGTGACCCGCAAAAAGCAGGCGATTGCTGCGCAGTTTGCGCAGGTTCAAACCGACGCCGGCTGTGCCCGCGCCTTCCTGAACCGTGCTGGCAATCAACTGGGTGGCCGGGAGGGTGATTGCGCCGGTCCCCAGCTCGCCCTCATAGGCGTCGCCGAAGATGCCCGCAAGGATGATGTCCTCGTCGATCGACCGCTGCATGGCCTCCGCCTGGGCGGTCATCAGCGTTGACTGGAAATCCTGCGTCGCCTTCAGCGTGTCTTCGCTGTCGATATATTCGCTGGTGTCCCAGATGCCCGGATATTTCAGCCACCGCGCGCGGCGGTTGGTCGGATCGTCGCGGTTTGTCGGCGCGCGGCCTTCGCGGCGCTGCGCTTTCTTGCTGTCGAATTCGATGAACATCTGCGCCTGCGTGCCTTCGCAGGTCTGTTCGGTCACGAACGGGCGCAAATAACCTTGGTGATGGTCGATCGCCATCTGCGCCTGGTCGGAATATTTCAGACGGTAGGCTTCGTTGAAGCGTTCAGTAAAACTCATCGGTTTTTTCCTCCTGAACAATGTTGCGGTGATTGTTCGGAGGACTCCCCGGCGGTGCCGGACCCGACCTGAAGATGCGCTCTTCTGGGGCGGCAGGCCTTACCCTGCAGTAGCGGACCCTGAAAGGATCAGGACTACCCGCGCGTCTTTCGACTGATTCGCAGGTAAGGCAGATACCGGATCGTCTGTCAAGTGCTATATGCGGGGCCGGTGCGTCGGAGCTGCACCAGGGATTGTGGAATTCCTACAAAATCCGAAGCCCGCAGACCGCCTGGCCTGCGGGCTTTTTCTTTGCGCCGAACGCGGGATCAGGCGTTTTGCAGCAGCACCTTGTTGATCCCGTCCAGTTCGCCCTGCAGGCGCTTGACGGCGTCGCGGTCGCCTTTGCCCCGCGCGGTCAGCATTTCGCCTTTCGGCCCCATGATCAACGCCTTGCGCTGTGTCGCCGTGGCCAGTTCGGAATTGGGGGCGCCTGATCCTTGCGGTTTCAAAAGAATGTCTTCGCCCAGTTCCGACCCGAGACCATGGAAAAACCGCAACAGACCTGCATCGCCCATGTCCTTGCCAAGGCGGCTGGCGACCAGCCTGGCCGCGTCGGGGTCCATTTTCAACCGCGCCGCGATGGTCTGGAATGCCCGTTTGGCCATATCCGTGTTGGTGTCGTAATTGGCCCCCCAGTCCTTTGTCAGCGCTTCCTCCATCTTGGTTTGCGCCTCGGTTGCCCCGGTATTCAGCGCATTGAATGCCTCAACCTGGTTCCCGGCAAAAAACGTCGCGACCGCCTGAACAACGCCGCCCGGCAGGCTGTTTTCATGAGCGAATTCGCGAAACTTGCCCAACAGCGCGTCATCGACCGGCACGCCCTCGGGCATGTTCTCGGGCATCGTGATCTCATAGCCCTCGGCCTTGTCGGGCACCCCGAAGGTCGCCGCATTGGCCTTGAAGAAATCGCCAAGCGGTTTTTCGGCCTCGGGTTTGTCGATCAGCTGATCGGCCCCTTTGCCCAGCTTTTGGGTGGCGTTCAGATCGCCCTTAAGCGCGTTGTCCAGCGCTTCCTCGGCGGTGCCGTTGTGATAGCCCTGTTTGATCAGGTGATCCTTCAGCGCCGGATCGGTCCATTCGCGGGTCTCGTACCAGGCCCTGTCGTCGCCGCCCTCGCCAGAGCCGCCACCCTCGCCAGAGCCGCCGCCCTCGCCAGAGCCGCCGCCCTCGCCAGAGCCGCCGCCCTCGTCAGCGCCGCCGCCCTCGCCAGAGCCGCCGCCCTCGTCAGCGCCGCCACCCTCGCCAGAGCCGCCGCCGCCGTCATCCGCCGGTGCCATCACCATCTGCGCCCAGGGGTCCGTCTCTGCCGTATTCGTCATGCTGCTCAAAAGGGTCATCGCTCTCCATTTCCTTCCTGATATGGTTGAGTTCGTCGTGGGAAATTTCGGCGCGGGCGAAGATCGCCAGCACCATGGATTTTCGCGCGCCGCGCGCGGTCAATTCGTCGTGTTCGTAGACCGACCCGGTCGCCGGATCGATGTCGGCCTCAAAGAGGTGCCCCAGATAAGTCAGATCGCGCACGATCTCGGGCTGTGTGGCCAGCTCGCGCCAGGCGTCCGACAGCCGCGCGGCGCGGGCGAAGCTGAAAAGCCGTGCAACCGCGCCGAGAGATGCAAGACGAAGGCTTCTCATGCCGCCCCCTGCGTTTCACTGTGCGCCAATGCCTCAATGGCATCTGCGGCCTCGGCGCGGAACAGTCGCATCGCCTGCAAAACGCCATAGGCCGCGCGGCCCTTGTCTGGCGTCTGGGAAAGCGGTTCGTCCAGAACCGCCAACAGCGCATCCTCGCAGCCGGCCAGCGAATGCAGCGTATCGCCGATTTCCTCGGCCCGGTCGAAAGCGTTCTGGGAACGATCATGCATCGGTCTGCCCTCCGAAAAGTGCATAGGGCAGGATGATACCGCGCGTGGATACCGACCCGAGCGAGAACACCTGAACCGAATTCATGGCCCCCGGCAGGCTCAGCAAGACCGGTTTGTAGCGCCCGTCGCGCCACTGGGTGTCCTTGAACAGGCGCTCGGGCGCGCCATGCGCGGGATTGGCCAGAAACAGGCCGTCGTTCTTGGCCCGCGCGCCAAGGTCGGTCAGCCGGTCGATGGCCTCCTGGCTGCCCAGCCGCGCCTCGCTCAACGTGTCCCCCAACCGCGCGGTCAGATGTTCCAGACAGGCCTGCGCCTCAGTCTTGTCGATGCTCCCGGTGCCTTGTGCGGTCAGCTGCAGGGGTGGCAGCGGGCTGCGCGCCCACATCGTGCGCCCGGCGCGGGTGCCGCCCAGCAATCGCGCCTCGCGGATCATCGAAAGCCAAAGATCGGCGTCGCGCGCCGCGACGTCGCCAATGCCGGTGGCCTCGGGCAGGCCGGGCAGGTCATAGCGGCCATGGCGGCGGATCGCCGGCAGGACCTCGGAAGTGATCCATTTGCGGAACCGACGGGCCTGATCCTTGCGGCTGGTGATCACCAGCGCGTAAAGACCGCTCTCGCTGATGATGTTACTTTTGCCCTGACGCCCTAAGAAATACTTAGCCCGTTCGTCATCATCGAGCGGGCGGATCGCTTCGGTTGGATTGCTCAATTCCAGCACGCGGCAGATATCCGCCGCCACGAACCACGGGTCGCCGTCGCGCATCACCACGCGCACGGCCTGTTCTTCAAAATCGAATGGGAGTATCTCGGCGCTCATAGCGGCCTCCTAAGGTTCGAATGAACCTGACCGCCCGCTTCCAACCGGGTGGCCAGACGACAGCGGGTTGGAAGACCGCCCTTAGGAAGCGGCAGGCCCGAAGACCTCCCACTGCGCCTGGCCATGGAAAAAGCCGCACACGGGGCGCGGCTTTTCGTGCGCCTAAGGAAATTCGGGCTTCCAATCCCGACAGACACATGCGGCGTCTGCAGGAAAAGCTTGCCAGAAAGCCCGTGCCGTGTCAATGTTCCCGGATATTTGAAAGCAGTCCGCCAACACAACGGCTGCGCAGGTTCGGAGTGTTTTAGATGATCCGCATTGTGTTGATTATTTTCGCCCTTACAGCGGCCAACTTCGCGGGCGCCCAAGAACTCAAGACGTTCGAGGAAATCCCGCTGCAATGCACCCACGATTTCCAAAATGACCCGCTGCCCGAGCGGGCCACCTGTGATCTCTACGGTTTTGTGATCGAATTTTCTTTCCGCCAATCCCAAGAATGGGCGGTAGACAATGGCTCCTGGGAATTGCTGCAAAGGCACCTGTCCATTGAAAAAGAAGAGTTCCCGCCAGAAATGATCCAGGGCGTCGACCTTTTTGGGTGGTGGACTGTAAAGGGAACGGAGGTTCCTCGGCCTTCCTACCTTCTTCGTAGCCCCCCCGGCCTTTGCCAGTACAGCGAAGACGGCGGTCGCTGCCACTTCGGTATTAAAGGCCCCGACGGGCATATCTTTGTCGTGCGCGCCGACTTTGTTGACTTCGGTATTTGGTGGGGAATTAGATCCGAGGCCTTTGTTACGATCGTTATTTGGCTGCTGTTCGGGTAGACCGATCACCCACCCCCCTCCGCCAGCGCACCGGCCTGGGCGGCGTCCTTGGCCACCCCTGCGCCTGCCTGGGCCATTTCCATGGCCATGCGCGCCTGGTCCGCTTGCGCCCGCTGCGCGCGCCGCTCGGCAACCGCCTCGGGCGACCGGTGGATCAGCGGATCGGCGCCGCGCGCCTCGCGCAGGATCGCCTGCGCGCGGTCGGTATCGACCGGGTCCCACACTTCTTGCGGGTTCGGATGCATCTTCGCCAGCGTCCCGGTGTCTTCCAGCACCCGTGCCGCAGCCACGCCTTCCTGCGCCTTGTGGGCCATGGCGGCGATCGAGGTGAATTTCATCTCCAGGGGCGCGCGGTTCAGCACCGGCGGCGGCGGCGGGATTTGCCCGGCGCGCCACAGCATTGCGAACCGGCGTTCCAGGATCGGGGCCAGCCATTCCGATTGCAGATTGCCCAGGTAAGGGGCCATCAGCCGCAGGCGTTCCTCCATGCGCTCGATCACTTCCAGATTGCCCAGCCCGGTGCGGTTGACCAGGCTCAAAAGCGCCGCGTGCCAGCCGTTCTCAACCTCTTCCTTGGCCATCCGCGCCATATCGACGCTGACCGGCAGGCCGTTGAAGGTGAAGATCGGCCGGGCCAGTTGCTGGCCGCTATAACTGACCGCGCCGTGCAGAAACTTGCCCGGCGACAGCTTAGCCGCCGCCTTCAGCGCCCGCGCCCCGGTCGTGCCGATCGGCGGCTCAGCCGCCAGCGCCCCGGCCTGGGCGTTCTGGCGCTCCTGAATTTGCAGCTTCATCGCGCTGGCCAGGTTGATATAGCCCATGCCACGGCCCCAGTCGTCGTCGCCGTCGGTCATCCAGCGCGGGATCGCGAAAGGCTGCTCGAAAGTGCCGCGCTGGCGGATCAGCGTTTTGCCTTCCTCGCAGACATGGGTTGACAGATACGCCTGCCCGCGTCGCCCCAGCCGTCCGGGCATGTATTCGTCATTGGGCTGATAGGCCTGCAGGAACCGGTACCGGGTCTGGTCGTTGACCCGCGCAGGCTCATCCAGAATTGCCCTGATCCTCTCGGGCAGGGCGTCCGGTCCGTATTCCCGCGCTGCCTGCAGCGCGGTCAGACGACGCTCAACGATCATCTCGTTGGCCAGATGATAGGCGTCCGTGGCAAAGACAAAATCGGCGGGCGACACGGCCTGATCGACGAACCGCAACCGGCCCGGAACCTCGTCGCTGACCATGCCCCCGGTGCCCAGGATCGTGGCGTCCCCGGTCAGGGCCACCGCCGAGCGCGAAAAGTTCGACATCGACGGCCCGAAACTCATCCGCATCCGCCGCGTGACGATCGAAAACCACACCTTGGCGTCGCGCTGTTCGGCCAGATCGGCGTCGGCGGTGCTGGCCTCGAACCACTGGTTGGCCGAACCGGCCACCGTCGAATAGATGCTGGAAACCGCATTGCCGGCACTCTGCATCGTCGTTGAATTGTAAAGGTTCTTCAGGTTGAACCCTTTGCGATCCTCGCCCTGAAACCCGTTGCGCGTCACCCGGAACAGGCTGGCGATCAGGCCCAGCTCTTTGGCGCGCGCATCGCGCACGGCCTTCAGCTGGTCGAAACGGTCCAGAATGAACCTGGCGGTCTCGTGGCCTTCCGTGACAGGCGCGGCCATCAGCCCGGCACCCCAAGCGGGCTGATCAGAATGTCAGCACCGACGCCGTTGCGCGCCCGCCTGAGCGCAATTTCCTGTTCGCTTTCGCGCCGGGCGGCCTCGCTGGCCGGGCTGGCAATCCGGCGCACGGCCGGGGTTTCAATCTTCGGGATTATACACATCGCTCATTTCCTCCTTGAGCCAGACAAAACAGGTGAAATCCTCGCCTTGGGACCCCAGCCGCAGCCGGGTGCCTTCGACCCGCGCACCGGCGCGCCGCATGAACCGGTGCGCCCAGTGATAGTCGGTCAGGCTCAGCGCCTCGACGCGGTGCATGCCCTTTTCGATCATCGCCGGAATGACGGTGCTGCGGATCCGGCCCGCGATAATCCGCGCGGCGCCAAGGCTCAGACCCGGCGTGCCGAACATATGCGCCGTTCCCACGCCGGGGCCGGTCTGCACGACGCCAAACAGCGCCACCGGCCAAACTTCAGTCCGCTCGCGCACGATCTCGAACCACAGATGCCGAGGCCTAAGCGCCGCCATGTCGCGGTAAAGCGCAAACGGGTTCCGGTCGGCGCGCTGAGCGAATATCTCGGCGGCGTCGCTGGCGCGCATGTTGCGTGCCAGATACAGCGCCAGCGGGTCCGACCAGGGCTCGAAAATAAGGGCGGTCAATGTGCTGTCCCCTTTGTCGAAATCTGTTCAGGCATCTTCCGCGCAGCGGCTCGTTCGTCAGCACGCTTAAAGGCGCGATTGTGCGCCCGGACCATCGCGTATTCAGCTGGTGTTTCTTCGCCTCGGGCGTATCGGCACCACACGCAGGGGCAGGGCGGACACCGGCAGTCGTCATCCGAACCGCATTGATCGCAGGGACCACGGCCAGTTTTCATGAGCCGTACACCTCCAGCGCACGGTGCAAAAAGTTACTCGCCTGACCGATCATCAGCGAACAGACCGACGAATTATGTGTCGCCCCGATGTAAAGCCGCCCCTCGCGGGTCCGGCCGATCACCATCACCTCGTCGCATTCGTCCAGCGGCAATTCCTCGATCACATCCGCAGGCGCAAAAAGCTGACCGGCAAGTAAATGGTTGTCGTGGATGATCCCGCCGAACAGACTGACGACTTTTTCGCGATCTCTTGCCATCAAAACAGCCCCTCCATCGGATCGATTGAATAGCTTTCGGCCTTTGGCGGCGGCGCGCCGAACCACTCGTCGCCATCCATGGCGGGTCCGCCGTTATGGCCAATCAGGGTGGCGGTTTTGGGCCGCCCGTCGGGCAGGCTTTCGCTCAGCATGACGTACCCGCCAGCGTCGATCACGTCGCTGGCCCGCACGCCGCGTTTTTTCGGCACCCGGCCTGCATTCGCGGCCTTGTCGGGGTCCTGCGCCCAGACGTAATCATTGGCCAGACCCCGGCGCAGCAACCGGCACGACCGGTCGGCCAGAAACCCCTGCTGGCCCATCACGTTGTAATCCAGCGCCGCCCGCCAGACCGCCAGACGCGGGGCGATACGGTTGCCGCCAAGCGGTTGCGGTTCGATCTCGATCCGCGCCGCCTGGCTGACCTCGTTGGTCCAGGTCACATTTTCCAGGCTTTCCCTGGAACTGCCCGCGATGTCGCAATACGCGCCCTCGATGCGCAGTCCGAAAAACCGCTCGTCCAGCAAATCGCGCAAAGCGGCGCCGAACTGCGGCGCGAACGACCCTTCCTCGAAACACAGCTCGGCCAGGAACCGCCATTGGAACGGATCGAAGAACTGGGTGATCACCGCCGCCCCGAAATACCCCTGATCGAGGCCAATCCTGATCGGGTGCCCCTTGACCGGCTCAAGCGGTCCTTTGGCGATGTGGTGCGACTTGTCGAAGTGCTTCAAAAACACCGGATCGCCCAGCCGCACGAACCCCACGCGGTTCTCAATCAGCCGCTCGATGTCGTTCGACCGGCCCTCGGCCGTCATGATCGCCCTTTGCAGCTCATAATATCCGCTGCGCAGGTTCTGCAGGTTCTCGGCACCGTCTTCGCCGAACCCGGGCTGGCGGAAAAAATCGATGCTAACGCCCTGCGCCCTGAACTCTTCCATCATCGCGGTGGTGCTGGCGTCGCCCTCGCCGCCTTCCAGCAACCGGACGGTCCAGTTGTCCTCGTCCGGCGCGTTGTAGCTGCACGAGATTTGCCCGTAACTCGCTTCCTCGTCCGAATAGGCCTCGAACTGGTCGGTTTCCTTGAAGTGTTCCAGCGCCGGATAACGCTTGACCCGCCCGGATCCGATGCTGACCACCGACGGATCGCAGGTGTCGGCCTCTTCCAGCCCCAGATCGGTGGTCTGAACGCCGCGCATATTGGCCTCGATCTCACCGGGCGACTGCCCGAACGCCAGAAATTCGCAGACAAAGACGATACTGCCGTCGCCGGGGTCAAATTCGATCCGGTGCGTCACCGGGTCGCCGCGCCCGCCCGACCAGGTGCCCATGTGCTTTGGAAAACATTCCCACCAGCTCGGGATCGTGGTCTGCCACAGCTGGCGATAGGTGGCCCGCGCGATAACTACTTTGTAATGGCGCACACCCACCATTTCGCCGCTGAGGGCGGGCATTAGCTCGATGTTGGAGCGCGGCATCATCAGCGCCCGCCGCAGCCGCGATTTCAGGTGCGTCTGGGTCTTGCCAGACCCGACCGGGCCGCGTATGCCGATGATGCCGGCGTCGCTCCAGAAAAACGCGTCGGCAACAGGTCCGGGCGGTTTCCAGTCTTTCAGATAAGGCAGATCAACCGCCTCGGCTGCGCCGGGGACATGAAATCGCAATGCATCCCTGGCATCCAGACCGGCGAAATCTTCTTCGCTTTGCAGCTTTGTCATATCGAGCTGGTTCATGGACATGATCCCCCCAACCTCCGCCAATTGCACCCGGTGTCGCGCCAAATCTGAAAACGTGGTTGGGCCAGGATCATGATCGGGGTCGGACCCACACCGATACCGCTTGGCGGTGGGGGGGTGCCCCCCCGTCGAATGTCGGTCGCGCCGGCGCTCTGACCGGCAGGGGGGGGCCTTCGATCCGGGCGCACGGCACCTCGGACCAGTTGATCCTTAGTCAATTGACCCAACCGATTATTTGCCCCTGATTTCAAAGCCTTATGTCCAGCGTCCGAATTCATCCGTCCGAATTCTCCGATCCTGAATTTTCAACTGGTTGATTTGGTTGCCTTTTCCAGCGCTGCGGCGGTGGTGCCATCCGGACCTGTGGCGGCGTGATATCGCGCGCGCCGGCCGCTGGATCAGCTGGTGCCTGCGGTGCGGCCGGCATAAAGATCGGCACCGGGATCACCTTGCCGGCGTCGGGCGTGATCCTGGCATGAACATAGGGCATCATCGCCTCGCCCGCCCGCAGCTCGGTGCCGTAGAAAAATTTGAAGGCATCGATCCGCTCGTCCGCCGTCGCCTCGAATTCCACCGCGACGTGCCTGGACCCGTCCCAGGTCTGCCGCCTGGCACCGTCGCCAGCCCAGGCCAGAAGCAGCTCGGCCTGCGCCTGGGCGCGCGTGAACGGGTCCAGGTCGCTATCCAGCCCCGCGATCGCGACCAGGCGATCCTCGGGCAGGCTCAGCCCGCGCGCCGTCAACCAGTCCTTCAGGCGGCTGTGGTTCCGGTTCTTCGACCCCTTTACGCGCCCAGGCCCCGCCGGACGGTCCACCTGACCGACCGGCTCGCCGTGCTCGTCGGTGAACATCGCCAGCTGCTTGCCGCGCGCCTGCGCCCGGTCGATCCGATCCGCTGCTGCCCGTGCCAGTTGATCCTCGGAGTTCTTCGGCCTGGTCACGTCAGAAACCCCTTAAACAATTGATCTTGTGGGATTTCTGCTGAGAGACGGCAGTCAGAGACCGAGCAGCTGCGACAGACCGAAAATCTTGTCGCAGCCTCTGTCGCAGCTCTTTTCTCTTTCTTTTCAATAATTAAGATATAAGCTGCGACGCTGCGACGCTGCGACAGCACATGTCTCGTATGTGCGGGCGCGCTCGTGCGCACATATGGGGAAATCGCGTTTTTCTGTCGCAGCGTCGCAGTTGGGGGTGAACCCCTTGATTTCGCGGCGAAATCACCTGCGACAGAGGCTGCGACAGACCGGAATTCACTTGTCGCAGCGTCGCAGGCAATTGGTCCAAAACCCAGACCCGCGAGTGGGTATATTATAGCCCATTTTGGAGTCGGGGGAAGCCGGTAAGAATGCTGCCTCATCAATATGTTAGCAAATTGCGTCATGGATCAGGCGAAGTCGTCCAGGTCTGATTGGGGGGTCTGGGGCAGGGATGATGACGGCCCGGTTAGTGGGTCTGCCGGGAAGCTTAACAGGCCCGGAATTTGGCTTAATGGGACACTCACGACACGACTTGGGACGCCAGCGAAATGCGTCGAGTTGGTCGGGCTGGTGGCTTCGGGCAGGCGAAGCGCGGCCTGTTTCCAGCTGCCACCGGCCCATTGCGTGCCCTCAAAGATGCCGCAAAGCAGCGGAAAGGGCTTACTCGTAATCAACAGATGCGCCCGGTCTTTGTGGCCAGCGGGGCGCACGCGGATGCCGAATTTGGCCAAAATTTCGTTGGCATGACGTTCGTTTTCGGTTCTGGAAGTCGGATCGGTCGCACCGGTGTTTTTCTTCAACCCATCGGGCGCGCCGGGCAGGCCCGCCGCCGTCATGACAAATTGGGCAATTGTCCATTGTTCGCCGCGCCGGAACGGGTCGATCACCGACGCCAAAAGATGCGTGATCATATCTTCGGCGTTGGTCGTCTCGCCTTCGGAATAATCCGCCAGGGCGCCGGCGATTTTTTTGGTCCAGTTTGCCAGCTGGTCCCTGGACGGTAATTCGTCGTTCAGCGCCAGGTCGGCCAGGGCCAGCACGGTGGCGAAGTTATCAACACCGCGCACCGACGGGCCGATCGCGCCGATGGCGTCGCGCCACTGGCTCAGCCGCTTGGGCCAGGTCGCCCACCCGGCGATCAGCTGACGGCGCAGGGCCGCGCCGATGCGTCTCAGCGCGCGCGGATCGAGGTTGAGCTTGGGCGCATCATCGGGTATGCGGTCAAGCTCCAGCACCACGATGCGCGACCGGTCCTGGGCGGGCAAAGGGATCATCAGGATCGAGCTGAACAGGAAGCAATTATAGGCGTTCTGCTGGAAGCCCTTCTGATCGCTGGACCCACGAAATATTTGCCCGCCAGACGCGGCGATCCGCGCCAGTTTGATGATCGCTTTTACCTTTTGGCTGGACGTGTCGGGGTCGGGTTCCAGCTCGTCCAGGGCGACGGGCAGCGAGCTGTAACCGACCACCGCGCGGATCCCCGCCTCGGTGGCATCAGCGGCCTGCAACAGCCCGTCCTCGCCGCCGTGGATATGGCGCAGAAAGTCCTGAAACCACGACTTGCCTGCCGCGCGTTCGGCGGTCAGCCATGTGACCGGCCGCCAGGTCAGCGCGCCGCCAACCATCTGGCCCATGATCACGCCCAGGACCAGGATCGGGTCGATGTCAGGCCGCCGCCAGTACCACTTGCCGATCCATTCAAGCGCTTCGTCGGCCGGATTTTTGCGCGGCTTTCGATCCGCCTGGCGGGGTATGGGGGGCAGAGACTGGTAAAGCTTGCCTGCGTGAATTCCGGGTTTTTCCCATTTGTCGTTAATCAGCACTTCGTTGCCGGCGTGATAGATCAGCTTGCCGTCTTCGTCGGTCCAGAACCCCTGGCCCCGCACCTTGCCGATCGGCGACCAGACGCCGCGCTCGGTGCAGGCCCCGGCCATCGCCAGGGCGGTGGAAGTTGCGTTGAACCTGCCCCGAACGCGCTCGCCATCTTTGAAAACCGGGAAGTGCAACGACAACAACTTGATCGACTTATCGCCGCCAAATATGCTGATTATTTTCTGCACCGGGTGGTCTTTGGTGTGCCTGAGCTGGCCGAGGGTATCTATATAAAAAAACAGATCGCCGTAGACCCCAAGAGGCGTGACCGGGCTGTGCTCGAACACTTCGCCGAAAGGGCGGCCGCGTGATCGTGCGCCCCCACCGCCCACAGCGCTAGCCGCAGGTTCTCCGGCGGAACCCTGTGTGCCGGTATCCTTCCCGCCCATTTTTCCGCGTTGGCCTGCTGGGCCTTTGTCATCCTTCCGCTCATCTGGTTTCACCTCTGGTGCGTTTTCCAATTGGTCTTTCAGCGGGCGCCTGCGCTTTTTCTTTGGCCTGGCGGCAGGTTTCGGCATCACCGATTGCGATGGATCGCCCATCCAGCTGTCGTCGGGGATCGGGTCGGTCATGCCGCGCCCCACAGATTATTGCCGCGCAACGGGCGCAGCCGCCGTCCAAAATTGTTAGCTTCGGGATGGTCCGGGCCGTAGATGCGGTAGCAATCTTTGGCGCTGGCGCGGCCAAGTCTGATCCTTAGCGAATAGGCAAAATCGGCCAGCGGTTTATCCGCGCGCCGCGCAGCATTGTATTCCCGAGAAATTTCTCCGAGATGCCAGTCACTAGGACCGAATTTCAGAACGTCTCTGACGCTGAGCGGCAGATTGTCGTAGGCACAGAATGCCTGATCAATCGTTTCTTCGAGCAAATTTGATCCGGTTGCGTTGCTCATGCGCCTAACTGCGCCGCTTCGGCCTGGCGCGAGCGCCAGGCGTCGTTCAGGTCCTTGCCGCCGTCACTGTTTTGCCAGACGAATGTGCGCCGCCCGGCGCGTTGGTGCGCCTCGATCGCGCGGACCAGCTGCGCGCGCGCTTCGGGTCCATCGTCCTGATCCGCGATTAGCGTGACTTCTGCAACGTTCTCGGGCAGCACCACGCCGCCCAGGTTGCCCAGGCTGATGGCAGCCACCACGCGCGCCTCGGGCAGGACCATGACGCAGCTCAGCGCGTCCTCGATGCCTTCGGCGATATAGATGCGGCTGTCGGGCGGGCATGTTGACAGTGGCGCGCCCTTGCCGCCGCGCGGGCCGGTGCCCGACCAGATGTGGATCGAGGCCCCCGCGAAGGTTCCGTAAACCTTTTTTGGTGCCGGCACCGGGGCCTTGTCCCATTTGCCGTCGTCGCCAAGCCTGAGATAGGTGCGGTGACAGCCGCAGGCCTGGCCGCGCGCGTCGGTGATCAGCCCCAGCATCGCAGGCAGCTTTGTCTGGGTAATCTCACCGGTTTTCGGGTCGGTGTGCTTGTAAAAGCACTCGGGCGCGTATCGCAGCGACCGGGGCTGCCGGCCGAGCTGCGCAAGATCGATGCCGCGCGCGCCGCGCAGGTAGAATTCGACCGGTGTGCCGGCGATCTTTTCCTGCGCGGAAAGCCACAGCGCCCTGGCCGATCGCGCGACACGTTCACGGTCGATCCTGGCGTTGGCTTTGGCCTCGCGCCTGAGCGCTTGCTGGCGTTTGACGGCCTCGGCCCGCGCGGCCCTGGTTTGCGGGTCTTCATGTTCCAGCCCAAGATCGCGGCGCGCGAGTTTCAGGGCATCGACGAAGGAACAGCCCTGGTTGAGCATGATCAGGTCCAAAAGCCCGCCGTGGTCGCCGGTGGCGCGGTCTTCCCAAAAGCCCGCCTTCGGCCCGCTCGTGTAAATCCAGAAACTGCCGACCGATTTGTCGGGCCGGCCGGGGTTCAGCGTGAAATAGCGCTGCCCGTCGTGGTGCGCACCTGGCGCCTCGGGCGCGTACTGCGCCACGACTTGGTCGATCTGCCCCAAAAGCAGGTCTTTGATTTCCTCAATGGTGTATTGCTGGCGCATCAATCCTGCCCTTATCGCCCTGGCGCCTGGACCCGCGCGGCCCACTGTCCGCGCCGCGTCCTCGTTGCCCCCGGCACCTTCCGCGACCGGGACCAGGTCTGTAACTCAGCCGGTTTCGACGATCAGCCAGTCGTCGCTCAGCAAATCGGCTTGCGACGCCACCCACGGAACCGTCCATCCTGGTCCCGGAACGATGTAGATATATGGCCGCTCCATCTTTGAATTTTCGTCGGGCAGTTGCAGGTCGATCCACATCCCGGTGCCATTCCAGCCAGCGCGTGCGACACGGTAGCCATCTGTGAGCGCGGCGAGCGCGTGCCCAAAATTCATGGCGGTGATCGGCTGATAGGCTGCCTCGAACACGTCGGCGGGGGACCAGCTCACGTAACCGTCGGCGTATTTGACCGCGTAGCCATCCATGTCGTTTTCGCCGCGCTGCGGCCATGCCGTGATCCGCTTCGTGCCGTAATAGTCTTTCGTCATGTGTTCTGCTCCTTGCCTGCGCGCCGCTTGAGTGCGGCCAGTGTTCGTGTTTGGGTGTCGATTTTGTCGTCAAGCCGCAGTGCCCAGGAGCGCTCGATCAAATCGGGCTTGGTGACCTCGAGGATCTTTGCGGCCTCGGCCGCGAACGTGCCGCGGCTAAGCAATTCAAACATTTCAAAATCCAGCCCGGCATCCCAGGGGGCCTTGTAGCCAAGCGCATTCAGATGCGCCTCGATCGCGCGATCGGCGGCCGGGGTCGACGGGTCGAACGCACGCGCGGATTGCCACAACGGCGCGGTCGCCGCCGGGGCACTGGCAGGGCCAGACATCTGCCGCTCGGGTTTATTCGCGGGTTTCGGTGGCACCGCTGCCGGTGCCGGCCTGCGGCCGAACGGCGGGCGCGTGGGCACGGTGTGGCCTTCGGCCCTCAGCTCCTTGCGTATTTGCACAAGACGCAAGGAGCAGGCCTTCAATGTCCTGTCGGGGCACCGGCTTGCCACGTCCTTCGCGGTGCCGCCGGCCAGGGCAACCTCGCGCGCAACGGCAAGTTCGCGCGGGCACCAGCCGCCCGATCGCGTAGGCGTTGGTATTGCTATGCCTGGCGCAGGTGCCGCCGCCGGGGTCCGGGGCTGCTCAGGCATTTTCCCCTCGGCCCGCGCCGGCGGCGGCTCCGGGGCGCTCGCCTCCCCCGGATCGGAGTTGGGTGCCGGCAGCGCCAGCTGCGCCCCAAGTTCAATGGTGATGCCGATGGTCTGACCGCTGACTGCCACCGAAACGGTCAGGCCGGCACCCTCAAGCGATTTGGCCAGCCGCATCCGCTCGGCCCTGATCTGGGCCTGCAGATCGGTCAGAGCGGTCACGGGGTCGGCTCAATTAAAAGCGCGGTCTTGCATTCGAGATGCACATCGACTGGCACACCGATCTGGTTGATAATCGGTTGGACGTGCGTCCAAACCACCGCCAGCGCCGCCCTGCATTCTTCGTGGGTCACCTGGCCGACCGGCACGATATCGACCAGATGGCCGTTTATTACGATCAGAATGACGATCAGGCTTTTCATGCCGCCACCTTCTTTGCTGTGATTGCGTCTTCGCAGAGACCGAACCGCCAGGCGAAAAACCGGGCCAGCGCGCGTTCGGCCAGCATCTGCGTGCCCGCGCGTGACCGGGTGCGTTCCAGCGGCGAATTGCCGGACGGATGCGCCAGCCTTTGGATGGCTTCGATCAGCGGGACCAGCTTTGGGTGATCCACGTCGATGACCAAAAGGTAGTTGCTGGCGACCTCTGTCATCGCCTCGGTGCTGGCCAGATCGCAGTTGCCCAGCACCGCGTAGGCCAGCGCGTTGACGAACGCCTGTTCTTCAAGGGTCAGGCGGGTCCGGCAATCAGCCATCGCCGCCCCCGGTCAGACCCGGCAGCGGCGGCTGGTCCATCGTGTGTTCGCTGGCCGCATCGATCAGCGACACGGCGAGTTCGGCCAGCGCCGCCCGCCGCGCCTCGTCTTTGGTAATTTGCCGCACCACATCAAAGTCGGTGCAGAACTTGTTGATCGACCGGCGCAGCGGTTCGTCGCGGCCCAGCATTTCCTCGGCCATTGCCAACAGCTCGTCCACGGTGGTTCGGGCCAGGCCGTCGATCTTGGCCGATTGTCCGACCGCCAGGGCGTTAAAAGCTATTGTAATGCGCTCGCGTGACATGAGAAATTCCTCGCGCCCGCCGGGGGCATCAGATGCGGCCGGTCCCACCCGCCGCGCCCCCGGCGCCTGGGACAGGTGCGGGGCAGTCGCCCCTCGTTTATCCCGTGAAGTTGAAAAGACGGGGGTCGCCACAGGGATTGGACGATCCCCCGCCAGTTGCGCCGCGTGTGACGGCTCCCTGAAACTACGAAAAGCGGGAACCGGGGCAGTTGTCATCGAGGGACAGGCTGCGGCGGGTTCATGATGGCGCGGGATCATCAGCCGACCCTCGCCAGTTCGGGTTGCTGGCGCGCGGCCAGAATGCGGTCGATCCCGGCACTGGTGGCGCCATGGATCAGGTGTTCGGGCGTGAGGCCCAGCTTGTGGCGTTTGGAATAGGCCAACAGCCCGCGCATATCTCGGGCGCTCGGAATATCGCCGGCATCGCGGTCACGCGACGCGTGCCGCCAGGCGAAGGGCGTTTTTACATGCTTACGGTTGGCTTTGGCGATCTGCTCGATGCCACCCAACAACGCCTCGCACACTTCTAATGGTGTGAAGTAGGCACTCATAACGCAAGATATAGCGCGCGCACTGTGCGACCTGTCAATAGAAATGTTCGATCCATTGTTCTAAATCTGCCCTTTTTTGTGCGGTGGCCAGTGCCCACTTTCCGACTGTGGATGCGGACTGGTTCAAAAAACGCCAACGACAGTTGGGTGTAACAAGCTTCAACATTGGCGAGGCGCTGAACCGTGACCGTTCCGTAGTTTCAAAAATATTAACAGGCCGCCAGCGGATGAGCCTGGATCATGCAAAGGCATTTGCCAAAGTTCTTGACGTTACGCTGGCCGAAGTTCTGGAGCGCGCGGGTATTGCCGATACGGCTACCGCCCAGTCGATTGCCCCTGGATTTTCCGATAGCGACGCCGCCCGGTGGGTACCTAAGTCCGACGCTGATCCAGGCCACGAAATCTCAAAAGCTCTTGGGGCTGATCGGCCAGGCGTCGATGTCTGGGCGGTGAAATCCGACGCGCTGATTTTGCAGGGCTACTTGCCGGGCGATCTGATGATCGTTGACACGCATGCCAGCGAACGCTGTGGCTCTGGGGACGTTGTAATTGCTCAGATTAATAACTGGCAGACGGGCGAGGCGAACACAATCTTGCGGCGTTACGAGCCGCCGGTTCTGGTCGCCGCAAATTCGAACGCCGGCGGGACCTGGGTTCACGTTGTCGATAACAACAACGTGGTGATCCGGGGAAAGGTAATTTCCAGCTGGAGGCATTGATGGCAACTGTTTTCAGGGATGTATTGTTTGAGGTCAGATGCGGCTGGTTTTCGTCCTGGCGCGTCATCGATCGGCTTTCTGGGCGCACGATCATTCCCGACCGGCAATGGCAGCAAAAAATTGGATTTCCGTGGCCAAAGGTGCGTGCCAAATGTTCGGGTCGCTTCGAGAACAGACGGGCGGCGGAGGACAAGATTTCAGATATTTGCCGCCGCCGCCGCAGAGCCAAACGGCGAAGTTGCCCAATTTGTTAAGGGCAGCTCACCCGATGATTTGGCCGAAAAGGTCATTCGACTGGTGATAGCCGAAAGTGCGGAACGAGAACTGCGAAGGATGGACGATACGCTGAAGAAATTGTTCTAAATTTACACAATGTTCTTGACAGTGTGCGGTGGCCACCCCTAACTCTTGGGCGAGAAGTTCCCAGGAGTGTTGCACATGAAACATCAAAAAGCGCACATTGTGTCGGCGCGGGCCGATGCCATCGACGACGAAACGCTGGCGACGATGATCGGCGTGCTCGACGAGGCCGTGCGCGGCCAGTGCTCCGAAGAAGGTGCCGCCCTTCTCAAGCTGACCATGCGGCCCTGCCTGGAAGAATTGCAGACCCGGCGGCACGCCGCGACCGTCTCGGCCCCGCCGCCGCACCCCGACAACGTGCATTACCTGCCGCAACCCTGAACGATCCCCCGTGGGTGCCGTCGGGCTGCCGCCACCAGCCAAGGCCCACATGTTCCAACCACCCAACCGCGCGGCGGACGGCCCGCGCAAACCGAGGCAAGAGCATGAAAAAACAACCCACCCACGACAAGTTGCGCGCCGCCGCGCAACTTGTCGCTATGCTGCACGAAGCAATTCCGAGCTGCTATCCCGACCACGCGCCGCATGACTTAGCCTGCGCCGGCGCGAGGATGTTTCTTGAGGCGACGCACGGCGCGCGGATCCGCGACGACTGGCGCGGCGCCCGTCTCACGATGCTCGGGCGAACCGCGACCTGCACGTCTGGATTTCGTGGCGCGATGTCGAACTGGGCCATCGCCGCGCGCAAGAATTTGGCGGCGGCGGCATGAAACTCTTTCTCGAAGCCGCCGACGTGGCCGCCGAGGTCGGACTGGGCAACGCCCATCAGTTTCTCAGCCGACGCCGCGCCATGGAACGCGACCACGATTTTCCCGCCCCGATGCCCCACATCCTGCGCCCGCTCCTGTGGCGCGCCTCCGAAGTGCGGGCCTGGGTCGGCCGGCAGGGCCTGCCGCCCTCGGCCGCCCTTGACCCGGACCTTTTCGATCTCGGCAACGTCGTCGTCGATCCCCGCCTGATGAATTTGGCGCGGTCGGCATAGGAGCAAACAGCAAGTGGATCACAATTTTAGGGGTAAGAAGAACGTCTACATCTGCGGCGATTGCGGCCACGGATTTGTCACACAAGACATGGCTGAGGGCGTGACACCGTTCATGACCACCTGCCTGAATTGCGCCGCTCACGCGACGTCCATGATGTACAACATTCCGCAGGAAATTCTTGGAAGCCCGGCTGTTAGATGGATTAGACCGCCTGAAAAAATTTGGCCGAAATTTTCACCCGGCGTTCGTGGGCACTTGGAGCAAGGCGGGCTTATCCGGGATGATGCGAAGGCCCTGTCACGGAAAAAGAGAAAGGCGTTCAGACCATGACCCCAGCCCGCGACAGATATGAACGCATCGTGCCGGGGCGCATTGAGAAGGCTGTCAAGGCGATCGAGGTTCTGGCCAATTGCGCGAGCCGGCGCGGCTACGAGTTTTCCGAAGCCGAGGCCCGCGCGCTGTGCCTTGAAATCGATGAAGCCGTTGGCCGGCTCTTTGTCGCCTTCGGGATCTCCGAGCTTGAAACCGACGTGACGGTCGAAAAGTCCCCCGAACCGGACCCGGACATTTCGCTCGGCGAAAGTCGCGCGCTGATCGTCTGCGGCCCGAAAATCGACGCGGCAATCAATGCGATTGCCGACGGCGAACCCGACCGCGCGCGCGGGCTGTTGCTGGACGTGATGTCAGCATGACCTTTGATCAGCGCGCAATTCTGGCCTGTCCGTCGGTCATGCTTCTTCCCGATCATGAATTGGAAACCTGCGCCGCCCTGGCAGGCGCGGCGATCACTCACGAAAAGCGGTGGCTGGCCGCTTTGGACGCCGAAAAACGAAGACGGGGCTGGGCTGCTGACGCCACACCCAACCATCCAGGTAACGAGGTAACCACATGACCATGACACCCAATTTGCAGGCCGCCGTTGACGCCGCCCTGATCAAGGCGCACCCCCGCGTGCGGCTGATCGGCTGCGATGATATGCGCGGTGCCGCGCTGCTTGCCGATCAGGACATTGCGAAACAATTTGAGGGTCTGCGAAAACTGCAGGGCTGGCGCGACGCGCTCGATGCCGAAGGCCGCCGCCGCGACCGGGTTCTGCAGGCGGTCCGGTGACCCGCGCACCCCTCAGAAACCCGCCTAGGGGCGTGCGCCAGCGGATGCGCGCCGACGGCTCGTGGCGGCTCTGGTGGGAACCCAACGCCAAGGACCGCGCCAGGGGCGCCCGCCCGGTCGAACTGGACCCGACGCGCCCTGACTGGTCAGCGCGCGAGGCTGACCGCCTGAACGCGGCGCACGCGCCCGAGAAGAACGCGCCCGAGAAGAAAGCGGCCGGCGGGCGCACGATCGCGGCGCTGATCGACAACTATCGCCGCCATGTGCTGCCCAAACTCAAGCCCGGAACCCAAAGCGGCTATCGGACGCTCCTGGGAATGGTCGGTCGAAAATGGGGCACGGAACTGGTGGTCAGTTTTTCCAAGCCGATCATGAACGAGTGGTTCGAGACCCTGCAGGCCACCGGCGGGCCGCAGTCAGCGGTCAAGCAGATCGCGATGATGTCAAACCTGTTTACGCGCGCTGAGAAAATCGGCTGGCGCGCGGAAAATTCGAACCCCTGCTTCAACCTCGGACGCATGGGCGCGGCAAGGCGCAAGCGCTCCGCCAGCTGGGCCGAGGTCGCCGCGCTGGAGGCGGCAGCACTTGACTGTGGCCTGGTCTCGATCGGCCACGCGCTGCGTCTGTCGCTGTTTCAGGGTCAGCGCCGGTCATGCGTGATCGATGCGCGGCTTGATGAATTCCGTGTGGCCACGATCCGCACCGCCACCGCGCCGGCACCGTTCGAGTGTCTGATCTGGGATCTGGAACGCCGCAAGCGCGGGACGCAGACCATGCTGCCAGTCCACGCCGAATGCGCACCCTTCGTCACCGCCCGCCTGGCCGACGGCGACGATGGTGCGGCACACCTGATTGTTGAAGACCGACTGGGCCGGCCCTACGACCCCGATCTGTTCGCCAAGCGCTGGTCCGAGGTCCGCGCGCGCGCCGCGCATATCGCGCCGTCGGTCCTGTCGCGCGACCCGGCCCGCCAGCTGCAGTTTCGCGACCTGCGCCGCACGCTGTCGGCCACCGCGCGCAACCTTGGCCTCGACAAGGCCGACATTGCCGCCGTGCTGGGCAACTCGGCCGACGTGAACCCCCAGCTGGGCGACACCTACATGCCGCCCAGCTTTGACGCCGCCAACCGCGTGCTGGCGGCGATGCAGCGACCGAAAGGAAAGGGAATTATATACTTAACTTGATCTTGGTGTTTTCCTTTGCATGAATCACCAAAGACTCGTTAAGGGTTAACGACATACGGTGCTGATCGGGGTTACATAAATACACGGGGGAAACATGAAGATTTTGAAATTTGCCATTGTGGCTTTTAGCGTTTTGGCAGTAACCGCCTGTGCAAAAAAAGGCTGAATTGATCGAACCCGCTGCGATTAGTACTGCAAAATATAGCGGATGGGGCTGTTCAAAACTTAGAAAAGAAAAGAAATTTGTTGAAGCCGCCATCGTAAGAAAATCCGCAGTCCAAGACAGGGCAGCAAAAACGGATGCATGGATGGTTTTTTGGTTAGGCGTCCCAACAAGCGGTGGCGGCATTCCAGGTGAGATCGCTCAATTAAAGGGTGAAAATGAGGCTATTCGCAGGTCTGTTCTTGAAAGAGGTTGCTCTTGAGTTTGGCGATTGTATACTTGACAAACCAATTTGATTTTACGGCGTTTGGTTGTCGGGCCAGTCATCAGAGTTCTTCTGCATTGCAAGCAGGCGTACAGTCTCGGCTCGCAGGCAGACGATAGCTTCTTCGAATGTCACCGAACCATCGAGAATGGCTTTCACGCCCAAGGCGCGAATGGCCTCCCTGTACTCGTCAGCCGTCATCTCTTCTGTCATCAGGTTCCTTGGACTTTTGCTGCGAGCCCAATTTCATGCCGCGCTCATGTGCCTTATGAAATTATCGACGGATGCTTTGAACACAATCGTCGCTGCCTGGCAAATCTGCAGCATGTCCGGAGCATCTCGGCCCTGGTCTAGCTGATCCAGCCATGTCTTGGGCGTCGCATAATGTGGGGCAAAGCGATAGGCGCTGAATTTGCGCGAAAACGGAATGCAGATTGCGCGCCGCCCCATCAACATGGCCCAGTAAACGCCGTGGTAGGAATTGGAAATGACGGTGCGTCCGCTGGCGATAAACGCCAGCGCCTCGGCAAGTGAACCGCAGTTATTGCTGAGGCGGGGCATGCTTTCGGGGATCGTAATTCCCTGACTGCCGGTCTTGCCGGCATGGTTGTAGAAAACCACGTCATGTTCAGGCGCTTTTGCACGGTCAAACAGCGGCGACATACAGCTGGCGCAAGGGGCAAATTCATAGTGGGCGTCACCCCAATCGCGGGTGCCGATCAGGTCACACAGCGCGCGGGCGCGCCTGTATTTGCGGCTGATTGGAAAATTTTGGACGGTACTGACCCCCCATGCGATATGGGCCTTTGCCCCTTGATCAATGCCAGGTTGGGTGGCAAGCCCGCCAAAGATTTTTCCGCCGCCACAGACGCCAATATCGTAATCTTGACCCGGTTCGCGCAGATCGCACACAGTGGCATCGCCCCAATCAAAATAGTCATACGGGCTGCAGGCGAAGTCACCGATATTGCGCGTGTTGCGGAGGTGTAAAAACGAAATTTTCAAGGCTCTAAACTGACATTCCCCAGATGACATCCAAATTCGCGGAAATCGTACCACGGCCCCATCTCCAAAGGAACTCTGTTCCCATTGCAGCCATCCGATGACATGATTTTGGTAATCGGCCAGCGCGTGGAAGGCCATTTGGTCGTTTCTCTTGCCATCCAGACACACCTCTCGTGTCGCAATCTCCTTGCCGTCGATTCCCTCGGCCTACGCCGGAGCGGGTCTTCGTCGTAGATCATCAATCAGGCTCAAGATTTTCTGGAACAAGCTTCTTGTGACTGCAACCTCGGCCAATTGAAATGTGACGTACCGGCCATGGCTGACAACTTTCGCACCGATCTTGACCAGCTTCTCCCTCAGCGTCGTCAGCGACCATTGCTCCACGGCATCAGATTTGTCCACTTTAAGGCGCGTATGGGTATGGCCTCGATGATGGCAAGGCCCTTGCCGACCAGCAAGGAAACAATCAGCGAACACCGTCCGAATTCGGACGCATTCGGACGCTCGGACGCTCACCCTGAGGGGTGAATAATAAGTCGTTGATTTTTAAGGGTTATTGGCTCCGGCGGTAGGGATCGAACCTACGACCAATTGATTATGGAGGAACTGCGCGCGGACCACAGGTGGGCGCGCGCGAATGACGGCCGAAATCTTTGGCGTCTTCTCCACAACTCTCACGATGATTGTGATTTAATAACAGCCACTTATACCAAGGGCCATTATGCGTGACTCTTTTGGGATTCCCTTTTCGTCTCGGTTGTGATTCGCTTCTGCTACAAGCAGGAGAGACCCATGACAGTTGCGGTTACACGGTTGGATTTATCGGCGAGGGACCTTCGCGCGTCGGCGGCGAGGTCAACGGATGCGAAGGCAGCGCGGAGGATGTTGGCGATTGCGTTGGTTATGGAAGGGTCGGACCGCGCGGCGGCGGCGCGGAGCTGCGGGATGGACCGGCAAACCTTGCGCGACTGGGTGTATCGTTACAATGCCGGGGGGCTTGCGGGCCTGTCGAACCGCACGGCACCAGGGCGCACGCCTTACCTGAGCGCCGCGCAGAAGGCGGAACTTTCCGAGATCGTTCGCGCGGGTCCTGACCCTGAGGTGGACCGCGTGGTGCGTTGGCGGCGTATCGACCTGAAGCACCTGATCAAAGAGCGCTTCGGTGTTGTCATGCATGAGCGCACGGTAGGCAAACAGCTTGCCAAACTTGGGTTCAGGCGGCTTTCGGTGCGCCCCGCACATCCTCAATCGGATCCGGCCGCACAGGCGGCGTTCAAAAAAAAACTTCGCGCAGCTGGTAGCGGCGGCACTGCCGCCTGAAGCCCGGGGCAAACCACTGGAAATCTGGTTCCAGGATGAAGCGAGGATCGGACAGCAGGGAACGCTCACCCGTGTTTGGGCCAGGCGCGGAACCCGCCCGCGCGCGCCACGTGATACTCGCTACAAATGGGCTTACATATTTGGAGCCGTCTGTCCGGAACGCGCCGCTGCCGCCGCCCTCGTCATGCCCTTTGCCGATACGCAGGCGATGAATGAACACCTCGCCGAAATCGCCAAAACCGTCGTTCCAGGGGCACATGCCGTAATCGTGCTTGATGGCGCAGGCTGGCACGGTTCAAAGGCACTATGCACCCCCGACAACATCACACTTCTCCCCCTGCCGCCATACGCGCCGGAACTCAACCCGATCGAAAACGTCTGGGCCTACCTGCGCGCCAACAAACTCGCCATCTCCATCTTCGACAGTTACGACCACATCGTCGAGAAGTGCTGCGACGCGTGGAACTTCTTCGCCGAAGACAAAGAGACCGTTCAAAACATAACCTCACGCGAATACGCAAAAAGCGTCATTCTATAAGGCCGTTGGTATTACACTACTCTCTCAACTTGAGAGGCCACTAATCCAGCGGATGCCGATAGCTCATGCGCCGCACCGACCC
The DNA here is from genome assembly GCA_965247915.1 of Paracoccaceae bacterium. GTDB lineage: Bacteria > Pseudomonadota > Alphaproteobacteria > Rhodobacterales > Rhodobacteraceae > JAKZRT01. The sequence continues at coordinate 2,740,436 of OZ252048.1, read as the reverse complement.
GGTTTTCGACCGCATCAGCACCGTCTCGGCGGTCAGATAGCCCGGTTCGCGCCTGATCCCGTGCAGGATCGACCCGTCGGTGACCCCGGTGGCGGCAAAAATCACGTCGCTGGTGACCAGTTCATCGCGGGTATAGACCCGGTCGAGGTTGGTGATCCCGGCGCGGTCCGCGCGGCCCTTTTCGTCGTCGTTGCGAAACAGAAGCCTGGCGTAGATCTGCCCGCCCATGCATTTCAGCGCCGCTGCCGCCAGAACCCCCTCGGGCGCGCCGCCCGAGCCCATGTACATGTCGATGCCGGTTGTCGCGGCCTCGGCGCAATGCATGACGCCCGCCACATCGCCGTCGGTGATCAGCCGGATTGCGCAGTCGGTGGTTCTGAGCTCGGCGATCATCGCCTCATGACGCGGGCGCTCCAGAACGCAGACCGTGATGTCGTGGGTCGAACAGCCCTTGGCAGCGGCCAGCGCCGAGACCCGCTCGGCCGGCGACATGTCCAGGGTCACAACGCCCTGCCGGAGGCCCGGCCCAATGGCTAGTTTTTCCATATAGGTATCGGGCGCATGCAGCATCGACCCGCGCGGCCCCATGGCGATCACCGCCAGCGCATTGGGCATGTCCTTGGCGGTCAGCGTGGTGCCTTCCAGCGGGTCCAGCGCAATGTCCACCGCCGGGCCCTTGCCGGTTCCGACCTCTTCGCCGATGAACAGCATCGGCGCCTCGTCGCGCTCGCCCTCGCCGATGACCACAACACCGGCGATGTCGAGCAGATTGAGCTGGGTGCGCATCGCATCCACCGCCGCCTGATCAGCGGCCTTTTCGTCGCCCCGGCCGATCAGCCCGGCCGAGGCCATCGCGGCGGCCTCGCTGACGCGGGCCAGGCCCAGGGAAAGCATTCGGTCATGAAAATCGACGGTCATTGAGCGTCCTTTGGTGGTCTGATTGTTGGTGGGTAGGGCTTGCCCGACTGCGCGCCAAAAAACAAGCCGCCGGGGGCGTGCCCCTGGTCGCAATGCCCGAAGGAAAGACGCGCTTCAGACCATTTCGATCCGCAGCGCGACGGGCGCGCCCTCGACAACACCGGTCTGGGCCAGCGCCGCGACAGCAATTTCCAGCGCTGCCGGATCGGTCTCGTGCGTCACGATCAGCACCGGGGCCTTGCTGCCCTCGTGGCCGTATTGGCGCATCCGGTCGATCGATACGCCCGCTTCGCCCAGTTTCGCCGACACTTGGGCCAATGCGCCGGGCTCGTCGCGCAGCGTCATGCGCAGGTAGAACGGCGCCGGCGACGATGCTTTGGCGGCGACCGCCCTAGCCAGATCCTTGGCAGGACGGCCAAACACCGGGCGCCGGAAGCCGCGCGCGATGTCGATGATGTCGGACCAGACCGCGCTCGCCGTGGGGCCTTCGCCCGCGCCGGCCCCCGACATGATGATGCGGCCCACCGCGTCGCCCTCAAAGACCACCATATTGGTGGGCCCTTCCAGCGTGCCAAGCGGCGAGGCGGCGGGGACTAGACAGGGCGTCATCCGCGCCTCGATCCCGTCTTCGCCCGCCTGCGCGACACCCAGAAGCTTGATGCGAAAGCCCATGTCAGCGGCCTGGCGAATATCGTCGATGGAAACCGCCTCGATCCCCTGCACCCGCACCCCCTCAAAATCGACCCGCGCGCCAAATGCAATGGCGGCCAGCAGCGCCAGCTTGTGACCGGCATCGACGCCACCCACGTCAAGCGTCGGATCGGCCTCGAGGTATCCCAGATCAGACGCCTCCTGAAACACGTCCGTATAGCTCAGACCGGCGCTTTCCATGCGCGTAAGGATGTAATTGCAGGTGCCATTCATCACCCCCATGACACGGGTGATGCGGTTCCCGGCCAGCCCCTCGGTCAGGGCTTTGACGCAAGGAATGCCGCCCGCCACGGCGGCCTCGAACATGAGCGCCACCTGGGCCGCCTCGGCGGCTTCGGCCAGCGCCTGCCCATGGATTGCCAGCATCGCCTTGTTGGCGGTCACAACGTGTTTTCCAGCGGCAATCGCGGCCTCGGTTGCGGCCTTGGCCGGCCCGTCGCTGCCGCCGATCAGTTCGACCAGCAGGTCCACATCGTCGCGCCGCGCCAGGGCGACCGCGTCGTCTTCCCAGTCAAAGGCGCTGAGATCGACACCGCGATCCTTTGACCGGTTGCGCGCCGAAACCGCGCTGATGGTCACCGGGCACCCGGCCCGCGCCGAAATGGTTTGCGCCTGATCGCGCAGAATTTTGGCAACCCCTGCGCCCACGGTTCCAAGACCGGCGATGCCAAGGCGAATTGGTTGGGTCATGGCGTAATCTCCGGTGCGTTCGGGTTGTCGTGCGGCGTGTTAGCGGCTTCATCCGCCCGAGGCAACGGGGCGCCTCTTACCCCGCCGCCGCCAGCCGGGCACGGGTTTCGGCATCGACCGGGGCGCCGCGCATCAGTGCTGCCCGGGCCTTGAGGCGGGCCACGCGCGCCGCGATGCCTTGGGTCAGCGCGGTCGCAGTCGCTGGTGCCGCCCGCTCGCCGCTGCCGGTGCGCGGTCCGAGGGCCATGATCATCAGACCCTCGATTGGGACGATCCTCGGATAGGCCGCCCCCCGCGCCGCCGCGCTCGGCGGTATTTCAATGTCGGGGAAACCTGAACAGGCGGCCAGAGCGATCAGGCCGCCGAACAGGACTGGCGCGCAAATGGTCCGGAGCGGGATATTGGTTATTCGGGTCATTGCTCTGGCAATCATAATGTCTGGACCGACCAAGGCCAAGGTCACGCAACGGCCCGATAAAGGATCAGCCGCGCCGGCACCCGCACGCCTTGCGGGCGCGCATAGGGCGCCAACCGGTCGCGCAGGGCGGCGGTGAGCGCCGGAAGCTCGGCCGGTTCGGCTCCGGCCGCGCGCCAGCGGCGCACCGCCGGGCCCAACCGGGTTGCCAGCGCCGCCGCGTCGTCCACGGACGCGGCGGGCGTCAGCATGACCTCAACCGTCTCGGCCGCGACGTTCCGCAAACCGGCAGCCGCCATCAACCCGGTGACCCGGTCCGGGTCGGCGAAAGCCATCGGTCCGGGGCTGTGCGGGTCGCCGGGCGTATCGGGCCCGTAAATTTCGTCCGCCACCTCGGCGGACAGGCGGAACCACGGATTTTCCGCCAGCGTCCCCCAGCAGATGAAGGTCAGCCGTGCATCGCGAACCAGTGCCGAGCCCAGGTTTTCGAAGGCCGCGCGCGGGTCGGCGAAAAACATCATCCCGAAACGCGAGATCAGCGCCTCGAAGCCCGGTTCAAAGGTTTCGGTCTGCGCATCGGCAAGCCGGAACTCAACATTCTGATCCCCATCACCGGCAAGGCTTCGCGCCCGCGCCAGAAGCGTCTCGGAAATGTCAGCGCCAAGCACGAAACCCCGCGGCCCCACGGCGCGTGCTGCCGCCAGCGTGCTGGCCCCCGATCCGCAGCCGATGTCGAGAACGCGCGCACCTGTTTCGAGCGCTGCCGCAGCCAGAAGCGCCTCCAAGGCCGGACCAAACAGCCGGTCGATCGCCACCGCTTCGCTGGCCCATCCCTGGCCTACTGTGCCGGTCCAATAATCCTGCTGTGCTGCATTGCTAGTTGACAAGGGACCCCGCTCTCCGAGCCAAGCTAACCGGGTTTCAGAACCCGGCGCAATGGGTGTTGAACTGAACGGACGTTCAGATACCATGGCCCCATGGCACGAAAAACCGGATCACATTCAGAAATCACCGGACCAAAGATCCGCGAGGCCGCGCAGCGGCTGTTTGCCCAGCACGGGTATGCTGCGGTCTCGATGCGGCAGATCGCGGCCCAGGTCGGGGTGCAGGCGGGCGCTTTGTACAACTACACGCCCGACAAACAATCGCTTCTTTTCAAGATGATGCAGTCGCATATGGACGAGCTGCTGACCGCCTGGGCGACCGAGGCCAAGCCGCTTGCCCCGTTGGACCGGCTTGAACATTTCACCGGTTTTCACATCCGCTTTCACCTCCAGCGCCCGGATGCGGTGTTTATCGCCTATATGGAATTGCGCAATCTGGTGCCGGCCAATTTTAGCGTCATCGAGGGCCTCCGACGCGATTACGAGGGCGTTTTGGCAAGCATCCTCTGCGACGGCCAGGCGGCGGGTCATTTCGAGGTTCCGGACATCAAACTCACCACCATGGCCGTGATCGCCATGCTGACCGGCGTCAACACCTGGTACCGCGAGGGCGGGCGGCTGAGCCGCGCCCGCGTCGAAAGCATTTACTGGGATATGGTGCGCCGCGCGGTCATCGGCTGAGGCTCAGTCAAACCCGATCCCGACGGTCCCGAAGTCCCCGAAATCGGCGTGAATGTCCGACCCCGGCGGGCATTCAATTGGGCGAATGAACGATCCCGACAGGATAATGTGACCGGCCTCGATCCTTTGCCCGTAAGTGGCCATGCGTCGCGCCAGCCAGACCACCGATTGAACCGGATCGTTCAAAACCCCAGCGCCCAGACCGGTTTCTTCCACCACGCCATTGCGCGCCACAATCGCCCCGATCCAGCGCAGATCATGTGCACCCGGCGCGTGCCGCTCGTGGCCCAGAACCACGCCCGCGTTGGCCGCATTGTCGGCGATGGTGTCAAAGACCTTGCGGGTCGCCCCGGTCTCGGGATCCTGCCGCAGAATCCGCGTGTCGAGGATCTCCAGCGCCGGTGCGACGAAATCGGTGGCGGCGAGCACCGCATCGCGGGTGACATCGCCTCCGCCAAGACCCGCCTCCATCACCAAGGAAATCTCGGCCTCGACGCGCGGCTGGATAAAGCGCCCCTTGGGCACCCGCGCGCCGGTTTGAAACAGCATGTCATCGAACAGAACCCCGCTGTCGGGAATGTCGATGCCAAGCGCCGATTGCATGGCCTTCGAGGTCAGCCCGATTTTCCAGCCGATGATCTTTCGCCCCTGCCGCAGTTTGGCCGCTTCAAGCGCTTTTTGCACGGCATAGGCGTCGTCCATCGTCATATCGGGGTGCCGCCGCGACAAATGTCCGATCTGCTGGCCGGTCTGCTCGGCGCCAAGCAAATCCGCCGCGGCGCGCGCGTGGTCCTCGGGGCTCATGCCTCGTCCTCGACCGTGTTGACCAACCGCCCGATACCCTCGGCCTCGACCTCGATCACGTCACCGGGCGCAAGGTAGCGCGGCGGTTTGAGCCGCGCGCCGGCACCGGTCGGCGTGCCGGTGACGATGATGTCGCCGGGGGCGAGCGTCGTGAAGGTCGAGATATAGGCGATCTGCCGCCGGACCCCAAGCAGCATCCGCGATGTCCGGTCGTCCTGGCGCACCTCACCGTTGACCATGGTGGTCAGGCGAATGTCGTCCAGTTGCGCGGCCCGTTCAAACGGCACCAGCCAGGGTCCCATGGCCCCCGACCGGTCCCAGTTCTTGCCTTGAGTGACGTTGAACTTGGCGTGCCGCACCCAGTCGCGGATGGTGCCTTCGTTGCACAGCGTCAGCGCCGCAATGTGATCGTAGGCATCGGCCTCGGCAATCCGCCGCCCGCCCGTGCCGATCACCACCGCAATCTCGCCCTCGTAATCCAGCTTGTGCGATTCGCGCGGGCGGATCAGGGCACGCCCGTGGCCGGTGAACGACCGGGCAAAGCGGGGGAAGAGCGACATGTGCGGCGGCGCCTCCTGCCCGTCTTTGTATTCGGCGTTGCGGTCGGGAAAGTTGACGCCGACGCAGATGATTTTTTCCGGGTTGGGGATCGGTATTTGGTAGGTCACATCATCGTGCCGCGTGGTGATACCGCTCGCGGCCTCGCGCAGTTGGGCAAATGCGCCAGCGGCAACGACATCACGCAGGCTTGGAAACTGGAGAAATGCTGGTGACAGGGGGATCACGCCTGCGTCGGTGACTGCGCCGAAATAGCGCTGGCCGTCAACCTCATAGGTTGCAAATCGCATCAGGGCGCCACGATCGGCTGGGCTTTGAGCGCACTTTCAACCGGGGTCGTGCCGTCAAAGACCGACCCCTCTTCGAACCAGGACTGCGGCGCAGGCGCCCCCCACAACGTCTGGCGCTGTGGGTCTTTCAAATCCCATTTTATCGGCTCGAGATCAGGATCGACGGTTTGATAGTCCGAGCAGTAAATCTCGATCCGGTGCCCGTCTGGATCGCGGACATAAAGAAAAAATGCGTTCGAAATACCGTGCCGCCCGGGCCCGCGTTCGATCGACCCGAGCCAGCCGGTGGTGGCCATCAGGTCGAGCAGGTCGATGATGTTCAAAGGCGTCGGCACCCAGAACGCGGTGTGGTGCAGGCGCGGACCGGTGCCGTTGGTGAAGGCCACGTCATGGACGCCGCCCTTGCGGTGCATCCAGGCCGCCCAGCATTTTCCGGTTGCCTCGTCGCACGTGTATTCGGTCAGGCGGAACCCGATGTCGTTGTAAAACCCGACTGCGCCGTCGACATCGGCCGAAAACAGGTTGAAATGGTCGATCCTGAGCGGTTTAACACCTTGATATAGCTTATATTCCTGGTGGATCGGCGGCAGGCGCTCCATTCTGACAAAAAATTCGAGCGGCACGCCCCACGGGTCGCGCGTGGCAAACGTCTTGCCCTGAAAGGCGCGGTCGACCCATTGGGTTGGCAGGTTGCGCGATTGAAAAAACGCTTCCGCCTTGTCCAGATCAGGCTCGTCGTAAAGTTTGAACCCCAAAACCCCGACCGAAGCGGCGTCAGCGCGGGTCAGAATGACCGAATGATGGCCGCGTTCCTCCATCGCGCGCAGGTACAGGGCGTCGGCGTCTTCATGCGTGACCTGGAGCCCGAGCGTATCGACGTAGAAAGCGTGCGCGCGTGCGAGGTCGGTGACGCGGTATTCGACATGGGAAAGCCGGACGATGTTGAAGGGCGGATAAAGGTTCGGGGCGGGAACGGGCAATGAATGGGTCCTTTGTAGATCATGCTCCAAGGCGGGCAATTTTGTGCGGGCCAGTGGCGATGCCGATGTGTTTTTGCTCCATGTAAAAGTCAAACGACCAATCGCCGCCGTCGCGCCCGATGCCGCTGGCCTTGACGCCGCCAAATGGCGTCGGCAGGTGGCGGACGTTTTCCGAGTTCACCCAGATCATGCCCGCCTCGAGGCGTTCGGTAAACCGCAAAGCCCGGGTCAGGTCATTGGTCCAGACGTAAGCGGTCAGGCCGTAAGGCGTGTCGTTGGCGATCTTCAGGGCTTCGGCCTCGTCTGAAAACCGGATTGCCGTCAGGACCGGGCCGAATATTTCCTGCTGCGCAATCTCCATGTCGTTGGTGGCGTCGGTGAAGAGGGTCGGGGCGACATAATATCCGGTGGTGCCCACGCGCCCGCCGCCCGCCGCGATGGTCGCGCCCTCGGCCTTGGCTTGCTCAAAAAAGCTGGTGACCTTGTCGAAATGCACCTTGTGGATTAACGGACCGACCTCGGTGTCCGGGTCCAATGGGTGGCCAACCTTGATGCGCTTTACGCGCGCGGCGAGGCGGGCAAGAAAGTCGTCGGCGATGCTGTCCTGCACCAACAGCCGCGATGACGAGGTACAGCGCTCGCCGTTCAGCGAATAGATCATGAAAATCGCCGCATCCAGCGCCCGGGTCTGATCGGCATCGTCAAAAACCACCACCGGGTTCTTGCCGCCCAGCTCGAAGTGCACCCGCTTCAGCGTCTCGGACCCCTGGCGCATTATCATCGAACCGGTTCGGCTTTCGCCGACAAAGGCGATGGCGCGGATCATGGGATGTTCGGTCAGGGCGCGACCGGCCTCTTCCCCCAGGCCGTTGACCAGGTTCCAGACTCCCGGCGGCAGACCAGCTTCATCCGCAATCTCGCATAGAATTCGGGCGGTTACGGGTGAAAACTCAGCCGGCTTATGAACCAATGTACAGCCCGCCGCCAAAGCTGGCGCGATTTTCCAGGTGCTGAGCATAAACGGCGTGTTCCAGGGCGTGATGACCCCAACCGGGCCAATCGGCACCCGGGTGGTGATATTCATCAACGTGGCCGAAGGCAACGATTGGCCATCACGGGCGGCAGGCGCGCGGTCGGCGAAAAAGCGGAAGTTTTCGGCACCCCTGAGGGCGGTTTTGGACATGAACCGCAGCGCCTGGCCGGTGTCGATACATTCGCAAAGCGCGATCTCGTCGGCGCGCGCCTCAATGCCGTCGGCGATGGCGTGCAGGAGACGCTTGCGCTCGGCCACGCCCATATCGCGCCAATCGGCGAATGCGTCCTGCGCGGCACAGGCGGCCCGGTCGATGTCGCTGGCATCGCTTCTGGCAACCTGGGCGATCAGGGTGTCATCTATGGGGCTAGTGGTCGTAAAAGTCCGGCCCTCGGCGGCGGGCAGCGACCTGCCGCCGATCTGGTTCATGACGCCGTCGCGCGCGAACCGCTCCAGATAGCCCCGCGCGCGTTTTACGTTGTCTTCAAGCGCCGCCATCGGGGCCATCCGTTCCAAGATGCTTGCGTATGGTCCCCGTCTTCGGGGCGAAGTCGGCGGATATATCCCGCAATTCCAGTGAAACCGCGATCGACCGCTTTGCCATGACCGGTGCCAGGTATTTGGTCACGGCGGCAAAAAGTACATCGGTGGCATCGCGTTTGACGGCATCGCTGCGGCCGGCGCGCAGACGCACCCCGATGTCGATAAATCCGTGCTTGGGGTCGCCATCGGCCACCGCGTAATGCTGCGCGGCATAGGCGCGCACCCGCACGCCCGCCATCGGAAACGTCGCATGCGCGGCGGCAGCTGCGCGCAGAACCTCGCACAGGCCGGCGATGTCCACCGCCTGTTCCAGGTTGGCCGAATATTCGACGATCAGATGCGGCACGTCATTCCCTTAACAAAGCAACTATTGCGATGTTAAGGGAATTATGGCAGATTTGTCAAATGAACCCTGACCATGAACACGAATTGCATGCCATCCGGGCCTCGCTGCCGATTGCGCTGCTCAGGGCGCGCGAGGCGCTGATGGGGCCGATCCGCGAAATGCTGGCCGCCTCGGGGCTGACCGAACAGCAATGGCGGGTGCTGCGCGTCCTGCAGGAATTTGGCGAGTTAGAGGGCAACAAGCTGGCCCGCCACGCCTGTCTTTTGCCGCCCAGCCTCAGCCGGATCATCGCCGGAATGGAAAAGCGCGACCTGGTCGAGCGCGCGATGCATCCGATCGACCGACGCCGACAGCTTTTTCGGCTCGGCGCGGCAGGGCGCGACCAACTTGCCGCGAACGCTGTCCAGGCCCGCGACATTGCCGAGGCGACCCGCCACAAGCTTGGATCGGACAAACTCGACGACCTGCTGGCGCTTTTGGCCGAGGTTAGTCTGACACGAGATAGCGATTGATCAGCCGCCGGGCGCGGGTCGCGTTGAGGCGCTGACGCGCGGCGGCGTCGGGCAGGTCGGTCCGGTCGGCGATCCAGCCCACATAGGTTGTCGCACGCAGCGCAATCAACAGATCGAACCCGGTGTCGTTCAGTGGTCGGATAGCCCGGTAGCCACCCAAAAGCGCGTCTTTCAGAGCGCCACAGTCGGGATCGTCGATCAGCTTGATCAGCGCCGTCACCAGCTCAAACAGCCGAAACCCCCAGCCGCCGTCGTCAAAGTCGATCAGCTTGATGGTCGCGCCATCGACCAGAACGTTTTCGCCCAGCAGATCGGCATGAATCAGGCCAGTATCCAGCGACACTTCGATGGCGGCAAGATCGGCTTCGGCCAGAGCGCGAAAATCAGCAAACAGCGCCGCATCATCGGGCGCCAGCGCCAGGTTGTCCCAAAACCGCCCCCAAAGCGGGGCTTGCCCGGTCAAACCGCCCCGATCCCAGGCGGCGCGGTCGAACCCATCCGGTGGGGTCCAGGCGTCGCAAACCCGGTGAAACCGGGCCATTTCGTGGCCCAGGTCCGAAAAAATTTCGGCGCGACGGCGCGGTGTGGCGTCTGCAATGGCCGTGGCCAGGGTCTCGCCCGACAGCCAGCTCAGCACATCGACCTGCCAGCCCGCCACATGCTCAAGGAAACGCCGCGACGCCGACGCTATGGGGCAGGGCACGTGAATGCCGCCTTTGGCCGCCGCGGCCATCCAATCAAGCTCCGAGGCCAGTTCGGTATCCGACCGATAGCCCCGCCGGTGCAGGCGCAGGGCAAAGCTGCGACCCGCATGGGCCACGCGAAACACCATATTTTCGCGGTGCGCGGCCAGCGCGACATCCGCCCCAGCCATCCGCCAGCGCGACAGGGCTTCGGCAACAACATCGTTCATACGCGCGTCTGCTGGTCGCTCAGAACCCCGTCCAAAACCTCGATCAGCTGATCGGCATTTTCTTGCGAAAACACCATCGGCGGGCGGATTTTCAGGGTATTGCGGTGCCGACCGAGCGCGCTGAGCAATATCCCCCTCTCGCGCATCAAATTGACCACATTATCGGCAACCTCGGTCGCCGGAGCTTTCGTGGTGCGGTCCTCCACCAGTTCCGCGCCCAAAATCAACCCGCGCCCGCGCACGTCGCCGATCACCGAGTGACGCCCCGCCAGGTCTTGCAACCGGTCTTTGGCATAGGCTCCGACCGCTGCGGCGTTGGCCATCAGATCCTTGTCGCCAAGCTCGTCCAGAACCGCCATCGCTGCGGCGCAACTAACCGGGTTGCCGCCGAAAGTGTTGAAATACCGGAAGGCACTCCGAAACGCCGCCATCGTGGCGCGCGAGGTCACCACCGCGCTGACCGGGTGCCCGTTGGCCATGGGTTTGCCCATGGTCACGATGTCGGGCTGCACCCCCTGATATTGGTGCCCCCACATATGGCTGCCCAGCCGCCCGAACCCCGGCTGAACCTCGTCGGCGATCAGCAGGCCACCGCCGCGATGGACTGCGTCCACAGCTGGGGCCAGCCAGCCGCTGGCCAGATCGGGAAAGCCCTCGTTGACTAAAAACGGGTCGATCAGCAACCCGGCAAAGCCGTGATCGCCGGCCGCAAGCTCGGCAATCGCCGTCTCAACCGCTGCGGCAAATGCCTGCGCGTGGGCCATGCCCGCCTTACCGCCAAGCGGGCGATAGCTGTCAGGCGCGGGCACAAAGCGCACCATATCGGCAAAAGCACCGCCCACGCCGGGCCGGTTCGATTGCGACAGCTGGCTGACCAGCGCGGTGTTGCCATGATAGGTGAAATCGGTGGCGATGATGCCGCGTTTGCCGGTCACAGCCTCGGCCATGCGCATGGCAATGTCGTTGGCCTCGGACCCTGTGCAGGTCATGATCGCGGTCTCAAGGGGGGCGTCCATAGTGCCGGTCAGACGCTCGACATAATCCAGAATGCCCTCGTGCAGATAGCGCGTGTGGGTGTTCAGCCTTGCCGCCTGCCCGGCAATCGCGGCGACCACACGCGGGTTGCCATGGCCGACATGCGGCACGTTGTTGTAGCAATCCAAATACTTGCGCCCCCCGGCATCCCACAGCCAGACGCCTTCACCGCGCACCAAATGCACCGGATCATCATAGAAGGTGGTGACATTCGGCCCGAGCAGCCGCTCGCGCCGCTCAAGCAGAGTTTCGTGCGCCATATCAGCCAATTCAAAGCCTCCGGTAACCGCCGCACCCGTCGATAGCGTCAAAGGCATTGGTCGAAAAGGGCGGGCGGCCCCAAGCCTCGCCAGTTTTCAGTTCAGATAATCAAGCCAGGGCGCCTGTTCCGCAATCATGTGATCGACCAGGTCCGGAATGTTTCGACCAACCGTCACCACCGGATCGACCAACAGCGCCTGCACCGCCAGGTCGCGGCTGCCGTCAAGAACCGCGCGCGCAGTCAGATCGTGAACGCCGATCTGGTTTGTCAGAAGCCCCCTGATACCTGCTGGCACCTCAACCACGATCCCGTGAACCCCGTCACCATCGACCACTGCCGGAACCTCGACCGCGATCCAGTCGGGCAGGTCGGTAATAAAGCTCCGGTTGGGTATATTGACCGCCGCCTCCTCGTAAGCTTTGCCGGTTATCATCGCCTCGATGATCGGCACGATGCGCTCGCGAACCTGGTCTTTTAACTCGGGCTTCACGCGGCCCAGGTGAGCGCGGTAGGCGGTGTAGAAATCCTCGATCCCGCGATGATCGGCGCGATCATGCGCCCACCCGATATATTCGCCGAAATGGCTGTAGGTGGTGATCGGCAAGGTGCCAAAACGTACCAGAATATCGCGGAACAACCAGCGGTCGGACCAATTGCGAATGCCGCTGACGTGGCTGAGATCAACATCCATCCAGCCTTCGGTGTCCAGCGATGCACCGGTCGCGCGACCGGCGGCCAGAATCTCGGAATAGCCCGGCAATCGGGCGAAATATCCCGGTGCCCGGGCCCGCACGTCGCCGTAAGCCGACTTGCCGGTTTTGGTATAGACCACATGCGTCAGGACCGAAAAATGGTTCAGCCCGCCGGCGCGATAATGAATGTCGCCCCGGTCGACCCCCAGCATCGGCGGCAGGTGGCGTTGGAGGCTGGCAATTTCGTGGCACATGCCGATGAATTTCAGGTCGGGAAACTTGCGGTGCACGGTCGTGCAGATCCGGCTCATCGGGTTTGAAAAGTTGAATACCGTAGCATCGGGTGCAACTTCGGCCACATTCCGGCAAATTTCCAGAATTGGCGGGATGATGCGCAGCGCATGAAAAAGCCCCCCGGCACCGCCATTTTCGCCGAAAACCTGGGTGATGCCGTATTGTTGGGGGATTTTCCAGTCCTGGTCCCACAGCGCGAACCTGTCCCCGACCTCAATCGAAATGACGACAAAATCGGCCCCCGCAAGCGCTGCGCGCAGATCGGGTTCGGTGCTGACATTATGGGTCAGCCCGCGCGCCGAAATATGGGCCTTTGCGACCTTCAGCGTCCTTTCAGCCGCTTTAACGTTGATGTCGTTCAGCACGACAGACGATCCGGTAAGAACCGCAGATTGGAATATATCGCCCAGCATTCCGGTGCCGAATTGAAGGCTGCCAGCCCCGACAAGAACGATCTTCGCCATTCCGATATTCCCCTTCAGGACGTCCCGCGATTCCCTTTCAATTGCTCTGAACCCCGATCCGGGCCAGGGCGGGAGGCGGCGATTAGCGCTTTCGGGCTGGAAACCCGCACCCCAGCCGCCTAACCAGTCGATCAAGGACGCCAATTCGCATGCAATCTCCGATCAGCCCGACCAACATTGGACGATTTGCCTTGGCACTGGCCATCGGCTCGGTCGGGGCATTCGTGTTCCGCGCGCTGGGTCTGCCGTTGCCGCTCATGCTGGGTCCGTTGGTGTTCACGATGATCGCCGCCGTGGCCGGGCTGCACATTTCCGCGCCCAAAAAAATCCGCCCGGTCTTTTCTGCCGTTATCGGCGCGATGCTGGGCTCGGCATTCTCGGCCGAGCTGGTCCAGACCATGCCCGGCTGGTGGCCGACGCTTAGCGCACTGATCCTGTTTTCCGGTTGCGCGGCACTTGGCTCGGTCGGGTTTTTTCGATTTGTCGCGGGCTACGACGCCAAAACCGCCTATTTCGCCGGCATGCCCGGCGGGTTGATCGAAATGGTGGCCCTGGCCGAGGAATATGGCGCCGATGTGCGCCGCGTCATGCTGGCCCATTCGCTGCGCATCCTGCTGATCGTTTTTGCCATCCCGCTGATCGTGACGGCGATGACCGGAGCCGATCTCAGCACCGCGCCGCCGGGTCGCCCGGACTTGGCCGCGATGGAGTTGGATTTCTATCTCTGGTTCCCGATAAGCCTTGTCGCCGGCATGGCGCTGGTGCGCGTCGTCTATCTGCCGGCCGGCCACCTCTTTGGCCCAATGCTGGTCAGCGCGTTGATCCACATCTTCGGCTGGTCCGATTTCGTCATTCCAAGCGAGCTGGTAATTGTCGCGCAAGTGGTGATGGGCACATCGCTAGGGGTTCGGTTTTTTGGGTCTCGCGCGCGCGAAATAGTCGCGGTGATCCCCGGTATTGCCGGATCGGTGGCGATATTGCTGGTGATAACAGGGCTGTTCGCCGTGGCGCTCAGCGCCCTGGCCGACATCGCTCCGGTGACGGTGCTTCTGTCATTCTCACCGGGCGGTTTCACCGAGATGGGGATCATCGCCATTGCGCTCGGCATCGACACCGCGTTTGTCGCCACGCACCATCTGGTGCGGGTCGCCCTGGTGGGCTTTTTCGGCGCGCTGGTGTTCCGCGCGTCCGCCCGGCGCAATTGGCGATGAGACCGGCGTCAGTTCATCAGGTATTGGGCCGCATCTTCGGCGGCATCGGCAAGAATTTCCTGCTCGGATTGCGTCCAGCGGTGCATCCGCTCAAAAACCGCGCAGACGACGGCAAGCACGCTGCGATTGGCATCGCGGACCGGATACCCAGCGTAGGCGCCAATCATCTCGTCGCGAATCGTCGGATTGTCTTTTATCAGCGGGTGCGACTGGGTATCGTCCACCACAAGCGGAAAATTCATCCACGCGACGTGTTTGCATATAGACCGGTCCAGACTGAGTGTCGTGCCTGTGGGAAATGCCGGTGTATGTTCGGTACTGATCACAAAGGTATGTTCGGACGCAGAAACGCTGCTCACGTAAACAGCATCCGACGACAGCCTGCCTCGGAGCGTTTCGACAAATCGCGTCAGTTTTTCGTTTTGTTGGTCAGTGGAAACCATGCGCTTCTAAAATTCATGCGATTTTCCCACTCATTACCCGGATTCTGTACCGTCAGTGAACCGATTTCTGATTTTCGGTCCATGCTCCCGGCAAATCGGCGCGATATTGCCCAATCCTGTGCAGGGGTTACCGATTTTGGGTAGGAAATTGCCGGTTGCGCCGGCGACGGCGCGGCGCGGCAGATTTTCAGACCGCATTCGCCGGGGCGATGTTTGCCAGCGCGAAAAGCCCGGCGGCCGTGGCCACAATTGTCGGGCCGGTCGGGCTGTCCAGCGCCACCGACAGCCCCAGACCGATCAACACGGCGACCCCGGCGACAATCGCCGCCAGCATCGCCATGGCTTCGGGCGTGCGTGCCAGCGGGCGCGCGGTGGCGGCTGGAATGATCAGCATTGCGCCGATCAACAGCGCGCCGACGACCTTCAGGGCCACCGCCACCACCAGCGCCATCAAAAGGCCCAGAATCAACCGCTCGCGCGCCGGTCGCCCGCCACCGGCCAGCGCCAGCTCGGGGCTGAACGTTGCGGTCAGCAAAGCAGGCCAGCGCCAGATCAGAACCCCCAGAACCAGCGCCGCACCGCCCCAGATGATTGCCAGATCAACCAGCGTGACGGTCAGAATGTCGCCGAACAGAAGGCCAATCAGGTCGCGCCTCGGCCCGCCCGACAACGACAGCGCCACCAACCCAAAGGCCAAAGCGCCGTGCGAGGCGACGCCCAGAACGGTGTCGACCGGTGCTCCGCGCTCGGACAGCCGCGACACAAAAGCCGCCATTGTGGCCGCCACAATCAGAACCCCAAGCGTCACCGGCAGGTCGGTGGCGATGGCAAGTGCCACGCCCAGAACCGCCGCGTGCGCGGTCGCGTCGCCAAAATAGGCCATGCGTCGCCAGACCACGAAACTGCCCAGCGGGCCCGCGACCAGCGCCACGCCGAGCCCGGCAAGTGCTGCCATGACCAGAAACGGCTCAACCACGCGCCGGCCCCTTGTGGCTATCGTGCGAATGGTCGTGGTCGTGGCGATAAAGCGCCAGCGCGCCGCCGGTCCCATACCCGAACAGCGCGCGGTATTCGGGCGCCGAGGACACCACTTCGGGCCGCCCTTCGCAACAGATGTGACCGTTCAGGCAAATCACCCGGTCGGACGCCGCCATCACCACATGCAGGTCGTGGCTGACCATGACCACCGCCGCGCCTGTGGTTTGCCTGACCGCTTCGATCAGCCGGTAAAACGCGGCGGTGCCCGGGTGGTCAAGCCCGTTTGTGGGTTCGTCAAGCACCAGAATATCCGGCGCGCCGCGCAAAGCGCGGGCCAGCATGACGCGCTGCAACTGGCCCCCGGAAAGCGTGGTGATCTGCATCTGGCCAACATCACCCAGGCCGACCTGCGCCAGCGCCTGGGCTGCGTCGTCTGCGGCTCTGCGGCCCGGCAGTCCCAAAAACCGCGCCACGGCCATCGGCATCGTCGTCTCTAACCTAAGTGTCTGGGGCACATAGCCAATTTTCAGCCCGGCCTGCCGCTTGATCGACCCGCCCGTGGGTTTCAGCGCCCCGACCATGGCGCGCACCAGGGTCGATTTGCCCGACCCGTTCGGGCCGACGATGGTCACGATCTCGCCGCGAGCAATGCGAAAGTCGACATCGCGCAGAATGACCTTGCCGCCCAGCCGCAGGATCATGCCTTTGGTTTCAATCAACATGCGCGCGGTCCTCGCGACAACTTTCGCACAGGCCCATCACCTCGACGACCGTGCGCTCGACCATGATGCCGGCGTTGGCCGCCGATTGCGCCAGCACCCCGCTGCCCAGATCCATATGCGCCTCAGCCACCATCCGGCACGACCGGCAGACGATGAAGGCCGGGCGATGCGCCGGGTCTGGATGGGTGCAGGCGACAAAGGCGTTCAGGCCCTCGATGCGGTGAACCAGCCCGTGTTTTTGCAAAAACGCCAGCGCCCGGTAAGCGATCACCGGGCGGTCGCCCAGGCCCTCGGCCCTGAACCGGTCCAAAAGATCGTAAGCCCCAAGGGCGATGTGGCTTTCCAGCAGAATTTCCAGCGCCCGTTGCCGCGCGCGCGTCAGCCGAAGCCCGCGCGCTTCGGCCATATCAGCCGCACGGGTCAGCGTCCGGTCGATACAGGCGTCGTGGTCGTGGCGGGCTGCTGCTGTCATCGGCACCGGGGTTGCATTGTGATAATATTACATATATTGGCAGCCCGCGTCATAGCCCGAGGCCTGCGCCGATGAAAGCCCAAATCGCCAAACTCGCCAAGATTTCGGTCTTGGTTCTGCTGGGCCAGGCACATCCGCTCGCTGCCGAGCCCCTAAACGTCGTGGTCGATATCGCGCCGCTCGGGGCGCTTGTGGCGCGGGTGGCCGGGGCGACCGGCGTCACCATAACCGTACTGGTGCCGCCCGGTGCGGAGCCACACGATCATGCGCCGTGGCCATCGGATATGCGGGCGCTGCAAAGAGCCGATCTTGTGGTGCAGATCGGCCCCGAACTTACCCCCTGGTTGCCCTCAACATCGCCCGGCATCATCTTGACTATGCTAGATATATCTGAAACGCGGCTTCACGAAAAAAGACTGGGTGCGGCGCTTGATCCGGTACCCGGCACGCGCGACCCGCACGCCTGGCTCGACCCGGCCAACGCGGTTTTGTGGAGCCGCGAGATCGCCAGGGTTCTGGCCCGGATCGACCCCTCTGAAGCACAACGTTTCTCGGCCAATGCCGAAGCCGCAGTGGCCGAGATCGCGGCCGCCAGCGAGCACGCCCGGACCCGGTTGAACGCAAGCACGGTCAACTTCGTGCTGGAACACGACGCCTTTCAATACTTCGAGGCCCATTTCGGGCTGACGCCGCGCGCGGCACTCCGCGACGGCGAAGGGTCGCGCCCCGGACCCCGGCGAATGGCGCGTTTCAGAAGGTTGGCCGAAGGCGCGGATTGCCTTATCGGTCCCCCCGGCACCCGCGCGAGCCTCGCGCCAACCCTGAACCTGGCCCGGTTAATCGTTCTCGACCCGCTTGGCGCCGCGCAAAGCTCGTATCCCGCTCTGATAATGAACTTGGCCCAAGGATACGCCGCGTGCAGCGCGCCGTCACAGGAATGACGCCTAATCCGCGCGGCCGACGCAATTGGCAATCGTGTCTTCCAGCATCGCGCGATCAATCGGTTTGGCCACATGTGCGGCAAACCCCTGGCCAAGATACGATGCAACCTGATGCTCCATCGCGTTCGCGGTCACGGCAATAGCAGGTGTGCGCGGCAGGCCGGCCTTTTTCTCGGCGGCGTGAATTTCGTTCATACATTCGATCCCGTCCATCCCCGGCATCGAGATGTCCAGCAAAAGCGCGTCAAACCGCCCCTTTTGCGCAGCTTCCACAGCACTTTCGCCGTCTTCGACAATCACCGCCTTGGCGCCCATCCGGGCGATCATCAGTTTCATCAAAAGCCGGTTCGTCGGCGTGTCGTCAGCCACCAGCAATCGCAGTCGGCGCAGCTCAGCCCGGTCGGCTTTTTCCTGACCCGCGGTGCGTCATCGGGCGCGCATTTGGCCTCGGCCAAGGGCAGCCGTACCGTCACCGCCGTCCCTTCGCCAAGTTTGATTTCAAACCGACCGAGCCGCCCATGGCCTCGGCCAGTTTGCGGGTGATGGCCAGGCCCAGGCCGCTGCCGCCAAAGCGGCGCGCGGTCGACCGGTCGGCCTGATTGAAGTCGTCAAAAATTTGCGCCGCCTGATCGGTCGACATCCCGATGCCGGTGTCGGTGACCTCAATTTTGACCTGCCCGTCGCTTGCCAGCTGCAGCGCCACACGAACTGATCCCTTTTGGGTGAATTTCAGCGCGTTCGACACCAGATTATGGTAGATCTGAAGGATGCGATGCGGGTCGCCCAGGTGCCGGCGCGGCAGGGCTTTGTCGGTCTCCAACACCAGGTCCAGCGACTTCTGCGCCGCCACGCGGCCATGCACCGCTTCGACTTTGCGCATCAGGTCGGAAAATGCAAACGGCATGTTCTCCAGCGAGAGCTTACCGGCCTCGATCTTGGAAAAATCCAGAATGTCGTTGATAACGCTCAGCAGAACTTCCCCCGACTCCTGAATGGCGTCGGTCAAAAGCCGGTTTTTCGATTTCTCAAGCCGCAGACCCAGTTCCTGCGCCAAACCCAATATGCCGTTCAGCGGCGTCCTGATCTCATGGCTCATGGTCGCCAGAAATTCGGATTTTGCGGTGTTGGCCTGCTGGGCGGCGATCAGCGTTTCGTAAAGCTGGGTCACATCGCTGCCAGCCCCGCGAAATCCCGAAAATTCGCCCGATTCGTCGAAGAACAGCGCGCCGCTGATCCGCACCCACCCTGCCTGATCCTCGCCATCCGTCAGGCGCAGGACAATATCGCCAAAAATTTCGCGGGCCGCAAAAACACTGTGGAACCGGTCCCAATCTTCGGCCACGGCATCTCCGGATCGCTGCGCGATTACGGGAAAATTTTGCCCCAGCAATCCCGCTGCGCTAACCCCAAGCGACCGCTCGAACCCGCTTGACAGATAGGTGATCCGCCCGCCCTTATCGACTTCCCAAAACCAATCGCGGCCAACCTCGGCTACGTCCGAAAACCACTGCCGCGCCACGTCGCGATCCGCGGCCGCGGCCATCAATTCGTCATTGGTCTTGCTCAGCTCGGCCTGCTGCTCTTTCAGCTCGGTGATGTCGATGCGCAATCCCACGCGCCCGCCGTCCGGGGTCAGCCTTTCGATGATCCGCAGCCAGCGCCCGTCGTCCAAGTACTGTTCCACGGTGGTGTCGGCGCTTTGATGCGCGGCCATGCGGGCTTTGAACCACGCCTCCTCGCGCCCCTTGGCGTCGGGAAACTGTCCATGGCGCAGCCCATAGCGAATGATCGCTTCAAAAGTCGCGCCGGGCACCATCGCCGCCGCGCTTTTCGCGTAGAAGTCCAGGTAGCGTTGATTGCACAGCACCAAACAATCATCGCTGTCAAACAGAACAAAACCGTCCGGCAGGGCTTCCACAGCGGTTACAAGGCGCGCGTTCGCGGCGGCAACATCGGCCCGCGCCGCCTCAAGGGCGGCCTCATTTGCCTTCAGTTCAGTAACATCAATTCGCAGGCCGACGCTGCCGCCGTCCGGCGTGCGGCTGTTGATCGACCTGAACCAGCGGTCACCAACCGCCCGAACCTGGCTTGTGTTGGCGTTTCCGCGAAAGGCGTTTGTTCGGTCCTTGACCCACGCGGCCTTGGCGTCGGCGCCGTCGATGTCGGGCGATTGCTGTGCGACATGGCTGAATATCTGCTCGATCGACGCGCCGGG
The DNA here is from genome assembly GCA_965247915.1 of Paracoccaceae bacterium. Classification (GTDB taxonomy): domain Bacteria; phylum Pseudomonadota; class Alphaproteobacteria; order Rhodobacterales; family Rhodobacteraceae; genus JAKZRT01. The sequence goes on along the minus strand of OZ252048.1, from coordinate 2,720,429 downwards.
CGTCAGCATTGGACCTGCTTCGGCAAAAAAGTCGCGATAGCGATCATTGCACAGAACCAGACGTTCCTCGGCATCGAAAATGACAAACCCGTCCGGCAACGCGTTGACCGCGTTGACCAGCTGCGCGCGGGCCTGATCGGCCGCCTCGTTGGCCGCTTCCAGGTCACGTTGGCGTTTCAGGTGATGCGTCACATCCGATTGAACCGAGAAATACCCCGATAGTTTTCCCAGCGCGTCGTACAGCGGCGATATCTGCAGATCGAACCAAACCGCGCGCCCGTCCTCGCAGCGGTTCTTGACATTACAGTTGATCGCCATGCCGCGCTCGATCGCATTCGATATCGCGCGCAGCGTTTCGGGGTCGGATCCGGCGTGATTCAGCAGGTCGGCCGGAAATTCGCCAATAGCGTCGTCCTCAGAGTAGCCGGTCATTTCGGTAAACGCCGGGTTCAGCCATTGGATTTTTCCATCGACCCCGACGATCAGAACGCCGGGGCGCGATTCAACAACCGCGCGCGAAAGCCCCTGCAAAAGCCGCGCGTAAGGGGATGTTCGCGAATCTTCTCGAACCCGCGCCAACAGGCCGTCGCCCTGTCCGTCGTCGAAAAATTCCCAGACCAGCACCAGCGATGTTCCGTCTCGGGCGGTGCTGGTTGTCGTCAACCGATCCGGTCTGCCGCCACCTGCGCCCAACCCGGCCAGCATTTGCTGCGCACCGGTGCGCCCGATCAGGGCGGCAAGTTTCAGGCGCTTTCGCGCCATGGGTTGCCGGTCAAAAAACGCCCAGAATACGTCATTCGCCCAAAGAATTTCAGCTTTCGGGGACAGTCGGGTCAGCGCGTCAGCCGGGAATTTGCCGAGATCGGGCGCAAGTCATCGCCCGCCCCGGGCCATTCAGACGCGCGGTTTGGCGGGGGGTCTTGCGGCGCGGGATTTGCCAAATGAATTTCAGCCTTGCAGTTTTGCCTTTGCGTATTGCCCAGCATGCACGATCGACGGTTAACGCTCCGTAATCCTGTCAATTTGAGCCAAGATCGCGGGTGGCGCGTTCACGACGGGGTCGGTGCTCTGTCCTTCGCGGCAAAGTTGTTGGCCGCGCCGGGCGCTGCGACCGCTGGACCTGGGCCTGCAAGCGAAATATCAGGCAGCTATGAAACCGTTTCTGGTTCTACAACTGCGCCCCGAGGATGAAGCCGCTGACAGCGAATTCGCGGCGATTGTCGAAAAGGCCGGCCTCCCGCGCGATCGGGCGCATCGTATCCGCCTGGATCGGCACCCGTTGCCCGATGCCCTGGACCTCGACGATTTTGCCGGGGTCATCGTTGGCGGGGGGCCGGGGTGTATCAGCGACCCGCCCGAAAAGAAAACCCCGACCGAGGCCAGGATCGAAGCTGCGATGATCGACTTAATGCCGCGCATCACGACCCAGGACCGGCCGTTTCTGGGCTGCTGCTATGGGATCGGCATACTGGCGCACCATCTTGGCGGAACCGTGTCGAAACAAGCCTACAGCGAAGCGGTTGGAACCTCGGCATGTCGCCTGACACCCGAAGGGCAGGTCGACCCGATACTGCATCGGTTACCGCCGCGCTTCGATGCCTTTGTTGGTCATAAAGAAGCGGCGCAGGATCTGCCGCCCGGTTGTGTGAATCTGGTGACCTCGCGGGCCTGCCCGTATCAGATGATCCGGTTCGGCGACAACGTTTATGCCACCCAATTTCACCCCGAAGCCGACGCCGCCGAGTTTGAATTGCGCATCCGCATCTATCGTGATCGTGGCTATTTCCGGCCCCAGGACGCGACGCGTCTGATCGCGATGTGCCGCGCGGCCCGGGTCACTGCGCCGCAGGAAATTCTCAGAAACTTCGTCAAACGGTACGGATGACGGAATGTTCGGAAATCGCAACCCGGGCCTAGCCGTCCCATCATTTCCGAACCGTGATCCGGCACCATTTGTCAGTTATCCCCTGATAATTGTCGCAATGGCGTGAAATCACGATTATTTCGGTGGTTTTTTCCCTTTCTGTTGGATTTATTCGGCCGGTCAGGACAGTGTCTGAGGGTGCAGACATTGACGTTACGTCAATGCGGTCACCGGCACGGGGAAAACGATGGACGATCATACCGATACATCCGCGCTGATAACCGGCGGCGGGCAAGGCTTGGGCCTCGCTGTTGCGCATCGGCTGGTTGATGAGGGATGCAGACGGATTGTGCTGACGGGACGCGATGAGGCCAAAGGCGAAAAAGCCGTGGCCGAGCTGGCGTCGCGGTCGGTCAACGCGCATTTTCTGGCGGTCGATATGGCAGACACCGAGGCGGTCATGAGGATGGTTGATGCGGCGGCTGCCTGCGTGGGCCGGATCACCGCGCTGGTAAATTCGGCGGCCAATACCGACCGGGGCTCGATCCTGAACACCTCGCCCGAAGAGTGGGACAATATGATGAATGTCAACGCCCGGGGTCCGTTCTTTGCGATACAGGCGTTTGCGCGCCACGCCATAGACCGGGGCCACGCGGGCGGCGTCGTGAATATTCTTTCGGTCGCCGCGCATGCGGGGCAAAGTTTTCTGGCACCCTATGCGGCGTCCAAGGCAGCGCTTTTGAATATCACCAAAAACTCGGCCAACGCTTTGGCACCGAACCAGATTCGCGTGAACGGCATAAACATCGGCTGGATGGATACCCCCGGCGAAGACGCGACACAGCGCAAGTTTCACGGGCGAAAACCGGGCTGGCTCGAACAAGCCGAACAGCTTGCGCCATTCGGAATGCTGGTCAAACCGCAGCACGTGGCGCGCCAGGTCAGCCTGTTCCTGAGCCCGGCGTCGGGGGTTGTCACCGGATCGGTGATCGACTTCGACCAATGGGTTGTCGGCGCAACGCCCGAGGACGAAGTCTGAGCGCCGGACAAGGACCGCAGGCCGATACACGACAGCAGGATCACCCCTGCGCAGCGCCTGATTTTTCGGGTTACCCGGCAATCTAAATTCGCCTGATTAGTTGTTTTTATAATAAAATCAACGCCATACCCCCTTGCTCAACCTTGAGCGTTACGGGGCGGGCGTTGTTCCGGCCATTACCTGCGCGTACCAGTCGCGGTCGATATTTCCGCCGCTCAGGATCAGCCCAACCTTTTTGCCCTGCATCGCCCCCTGCTCGCGCAGCAGCGCCGCCAGCGGTGCCGCCCCGGCCCCCTCGGCCAGATTGTGGGTGTCGGTGTAATAGGCCCGCATCGCCTCGGCGATCTCATCGTCGCTGACCGCCACGACCCGGTCCGCCCCCTTTGATATCGCCTCCAGCGCCGCCGGAACCGGCACCCGCACGGCCATACCATCAGCAAATGTCCGGGCGGCGTCGGTCTCCACCGGCTTGCCGGCCTCGACCGACAGCGACACGCAAGCCGCGCCTTCTGCGACCACGCCCACCACCCGGGTTCGCAACCCCAAGGTGTCGCGCGCCGCCATCACCCCGCAAATGCCCGACCCACAGCCGACCGGCACGTAAACGGTGTCGAGATCCGGGACCGCGCGCAGCAGCTCGAGCCCGTAAGTGGCAACCCCGCGCACCAATTCCCGGTGAAACGGCGGCACGAATCGCAGGCCTTCCGCCTCGGCCACCCGCAGCGCCTCCTCGCGGGCCGCGTCGTAATCGGCACCGAACTCGACCAGCTCGGCCCCCCAGGCCCGCATCGCCGCGTTCTTTTCGACCGAATTGCCCCGCGGCGCATAGATCAGCGCGCGCAGACCCCGCGCCCGCGCCGCCCGCGCCTGCGCCTGACCGTGGTTGCCCCGCGTCGCCGTGATGACGCCGCGCGTGTGCCCGTCCCGGGCCAAAAGCCAGTCGATATAAGTTATGGCGCCGCGCACCTTGAAGGCCCCCGTCGGCGCGTGATTTTCGTGTTTGACCCAAACCTCGGCCCCGGTTCGCGCGCCCAGAAGCGGCCAGCAATGTTGCGGCGTCGGCAACATCCGTGCGTGAACCAGCGCGGCCGCTTGGGTTAGGTCTGCTAGGGAAAAGTCCACCGATGAGCTCCGCCGCAAGATCGCTGGACCAAGGGGCGCGAAAACGCAGGTCGGGTCAAGGGCAGGCGCGCTTAGTCAGGCGACTGCCATCCGGCGCGACGCAAAGCACGGCGGTGCGCTGGCTTTGGCGGGGACGACAGGCAGGGCGGGCACCGGTTCAACCCGCGTGCCGGGCCCCAGCACCAGCACCGGCTGGCCGGCGCTTTGAACGGCTGAAATGGCCAAGGTTCCCAGCATTTGCGATTCGGGACGCAGGCCCAGCACCGCATGCAGCGACGGGATCAGCTCGAAAAGTTCAACCGCGTCGCGGCGCTGCCGATGCGACAGCAGGATCGTCGCCGCGCGCGCGTGGAAATGCTCGGCCGCCAGCGCCACCGATGTGGTGTGCCGCCCGTCAATGACCTGTTTCAGGACCAAGAGATCGGTCACCGAGCGCCGCACGAATTTTATCGCCGCTTCCTGATCGGTGCAGAACGACACCATGAACCCGCGCCGCGCCAGAACCGCACGCAGCCGGTCGATCTCGGCAGGGTGGTCGTGGACGATCAAAGCCTGCATTGCATCCCCCGATAGGCTGTCCACACCCTCTGAGCCCCCAGATGACCTCCAGAAAACGCCGAAGATAAGTTCCGCGCGCCGGGTACCCACTTTCGCGCGCAAACGATGCCTTGGCCAGCAACAGCTCCAGGTCGGGGCGCGGCCAGGGCATGTTCGAGATGTCGATGAGATAAAGCCGCCCGTCGGGGCGCACCCAGAAGAGGCCGGGTTCGCAGAATATCCCGGCCTCGGTCGGCTTGATCGCGCGGGTCAGCCACAGGCCCCAGGTCCGCGCGGTCGCCTCATCCAGCCCGTAAGCCACCGGCAGGTTGCCGATTTTCCAGTCCCTGACGGTCCGGGTCGCGTCCCCGGCGCTGTTCATCGAGGCCACCAGAACCTCAAACCCTTGCGCCCGGAACCCGCCGGCCAGCCCGTTCAGCCGCTCAAGATAGGTCCGGCATACCGGGCAGTGCAGGCCGCGATAGAAAACCACCATTGTGAATGTCTCGGGTGCCGGATCGTTCAGCACCCACTGACCATCACCCACGACCGGCAATGAAAGCGCTGGTGCTTGCGCGTCGGGGGTCAGTTTCATGCTCACGATCTATTCCGCCGCCATTGCGCCTGTCTTGACCACCCTGCACGCCGAAAACTTGAATTCGGGGATCTTGCCCACAGGGTCCAATGCCGGGTTGGTCAACACATTGGCCGCGGCTTCGACATAGGCAAACGGAATGAACACATTGTCTTCGGCCACCGACCGGTCAGCGCGCGCCATTATGGTGATCGCACCGCGCCGGGTTGCGATCTCGATCATGTCGCCCGGCTCGATCCCAAGTCTGCGCAGCGTGGCCGGGTGCAGCGACGCATTGGCCTCGGGTTCGACCGCATCGAGAACGCTGGCGCGCCGCGTCATCGACCCGGTGTGCCAATGCTCCAGCTGACGCCCGGTGATCATCACGAAGGGATAGTCCGCATCGGGAAGCTCCGCAGGCGCGATCACATTGGCGGGCGTGAACCGCGCCCGGCCTTGCGCGCGCGGAAAACCGTCGCCAAAGACGATGTGCTGACCGGGGTCGTCCGCGCTGAGCGACGGGTAAGTCACAACGTTTTCCGCCCCAAGCCGGTCCCAGGTGATGTTGTCGAGCGACTTCATCGAGCGTTTCATCTCGGCAAAAACCTTGCGCGGATGGGTATAGTTCCAGTCGAGCCCAAGCCGCTTGGCCAGCTCGACGGTAATCCACCAGTCTTCGCGCGCCTCGCCCGGCGGCGGCACCGCCGGGCGGCCCATCTGCACCTGGCGGTTGGTGTTGGTCACCGTGCCGGTTTTTTCGGCCCAGGCGCTCGCGGGCAGGATCACGTCGGCGTAATTCGCCGTTTCGGTCAGGAAAATATCCTGCACCACCAGATGGTTAAGGTTGGCGAGCGCGTCGCGCGCGTGTTCCACATCGGGGTCCGACATCGCCGGGTTTTCGCCCAGAACGTACATTGAAGTGATGTCGCCCGCGTGAATGGCGTCGATGATCTCGACCACGGTCAGGCCCTTTTCGTCATGGATATTTTCCGTCCCCCAAATTTCGTTGAAGGCCGACCGCACGCCCGCGTCGGTCACCGATTGATAGTCGGGCAGGAACATCGGGATCATGCCCGCGTCCGACGCGCCCTGCACGTTGTTTTGCCCCCGCAGCGGGTGCAGACCGGTGCCCGGGCGGCCAACCTGGCCACACATCAGCGCCAAACTAATCAGACAGCGCGAGTTATCAGTGCCGTGGATGTGCTGGGAAATCCCCATGCCCCAGAAAATCATCGCCGCCTTGGCGCCGGCGAATTCGCGCGCGACGGCGCGCAGCTCTTCGGCCTCGATGCCGCAGACCGCTGCCATTTTTTCCGGCGGGAAGCCTTTCAGATGCTCTTTCATTGCCTCCCAGTTTTCGGTGAAGGCCTCGATGTACTGCCGGTCGTAAAGCTCTTCTTCGACAATCGTGTGCATGATCGCGTTCAGCAAGCTCACATCCGCGCCCGGCTTGAACTGCAAGCGGTGCGTGGCAAACCGGCCCAGACCGACGCCGCGCGGGTCGATGACGATCAGCTTGCCGCCGCGTTTTTTGAACTGCTTGAAATAAGTCGCGGCAACGGGGTGATTTTCGATCGGGTTGGCACCGATGACGATGGCCACGTCAGCGTTCTTGATCTCGTTGAACGTCGCCGTCACGGCGGCCGAGCCGACATTCTCCATCAGCGCCGCAACCGACGAGGCGTGGCAGAGCCGGGTGCAGTGGTCGACGTTGTTGTGGCCAAAGCCCTGGCGGATCAGTTTCTGGAAGAGATAGGCTTCTTCGTTGGAACATTTGGCCGACCCGAAACCGGCGACGCGGGTGCCGGCAATGTCGCGTTCGCGCGCAAAGCCGTCTGCCGCCGCATCCAGCGCCTCGTCCCAGCTCGCCTCGCGGAAATGTGTGGCCAGGTTGCCGGGGTCGACGTTCAGACCTTTGGCGGGCGCATCGTCACGCCGGATCAGCGGTTTCGTCAGCCGGTGCCCATGGGACACATAGTCGAAGCCAAAACGGCCCTTGACGCACAGCCGGTTTTCGTTGGCCGGGCCGTTCAGGCCGTCCACATATTTGATCTTGTCGTCCTTGATTTTGAACGAGAGCTGACAGCCGACTCCGCAGTAGGGACAGACCGATTTCACCTCGCGGTCGTAATCCTTGCTGTCACCGACCTGGGCTTCGTCGACCACGGTTGCGGGCATCAAAGCGCCGGTCGGGCAAGCCTGGACGCATTCCCCGCAAGCGACGCAGGTCGAGGCCCCCATGGGGTCGCCGAGATCAAAGATGATCTGGGCGTCGCGGCCGCGCCCGGCCATGCCGATCACGTCGTTCACCTGCACATCGCGGCAGGCGCGGACGCATAGGTTGCAGTGGATGCAGGCGTCAAGGTTGACGCGCATGGCGACGTGGCTGTCGTCGAGAAGCGGGATGCGGTCGTGTTCAATGGCGGGAAAACGGCTGTCCTCAACGCCGGTCAGCGCCGCCATATCCCAGAAATGGCTGCTGGCGTCATGCGCCTTGTCGCGCGCCGGCTGGTCGGCGACCAGAAGTTCGGCCACCAGCTTGCGCGACTTCTCGGCGCGCTCGGAATTGGTGGTGACCACCATGCCTTCGGCCACGGGGCGGATGCACGAGGCGACCAGCACCCGCTCGCCCTCGACCTCGACCATGCAGGCGCGGCAGTTGCCGTCAGGGCGATAGCCCGGTTCGGGTTTGTGGCAGAGGTGCGGAATAACCAGACCAAGACCGTGGGCGGCTTCCCAGATGGTCCAGCCGACGGGGGCCGAGACCGCTTCGCCGTTCAGCGTGAAGGTGACGGTCGGATTTGGCTGGTCAAGCATCGGAAATACCTCGGAGAACGAGCGACATCACGTCCCGGACTTGATCCGGGACCTCGCTGTCTAGGGGGAGGCCCCGAGTCCGGCCCGGGGCGCAAAGGATAGAAATCAAACGGTTGCGCATCAGATTTCCCCCCCAAAATGCTTCATCACCAGCCGGATCGGGTTCGGTGCGGCCTGACCCAGCCCGCAGATCGAGGCGTCGCCCATCACCTGGCACAGGTCTTCGAGCAGCTCTTGATCCCAGGTGTCGGCCTGCATCAGTTTCACCGCCTTTTCACAGCCCACCCGGCAGGGGGTGCATTGGCCGCAACTTTCATCCTCGAAAAACCGCAACATGTTCAGCGCCGCATCGCGGGCGCGGTCCTGGTCGGACAGCACCACCACGGCGGCCGAACCGATGAACGTGTCGTGCGGCTGCAGCGTGTCAAAATCGAGCGGCACGTCATTCATTGACGCGGGCAACAGGCCCGACGATGGGCCGCCCGGTTGATAGGCCTTAAATACGTGGCCGTCGGCCATGCCACCGGCGGCCTCGATGATATCGGTGATGGTCGATCCCGAGGGCAACAGATAAACGCCCGGGGCGGCAACCCGGCCCGACACCGAATAGCTTTTCAGCCCCGTCCGCCCGTTCTTTTCCGTGGCGTTCAGGCACTCCGGCCCTTCGCGGCAAACACGCGCGACCCACCAAAGCGTCTCGACGTTGTTGACCAGCGTCGGCTGCCCGAAAATCCCCACCAGCGCCACGAACGGCGGACGGTGGCGCGGCAGGCCGCGCTTGCCCTCGATGCTTTCGATCATCGCGCTTTCTTCGCCGCAGATATAAGCACCTGCGCCACGGCGCAGGTCGATCTCGCCCGGCAGCACGATGCCCGCCTCGATCAGTGCTGCGATCTCGCGGCGCAGAATCTCCAGCACCGCCGGGTATTCGTCGCGCATGTAGATAAAGCATATCTCGGCATCGACCGCCCAGGCGGCGATCAGCATGCCCTCAAGGAACAGATGCGGGGTGCGTTCCAGATAATACCGGTCCTTGAACGTGCCCGGTTCGCCCTCGTCACCGTTCACCGCCAGATAGCGGGGGCCGGGTTCGGCCCGGACAAATCCCCACTTGCGCCCGGTCGGAAACCCCGCGCCGCCAAGCCCGCGCAGCCCGCTTTGCAAAAGAATGTCCTGCACCTTGTCGGGGTCGCCGCCGGTGCGTAGTTTTTCAAGCGCCGCGTAACCGCCTCCGGCCCGGTAGGCGGCGAAATCCTCGTAATCGGGCACATGCGCATGCGTGTCACCGGCGCCGATCGCCGCCTGCACCCTTTCGACCGTCGCGTGGTCGATGTGGTTGTGGCCCAACTCCAGCGTCGGCGCCGTGTCACAGCGGCCCATGCAAGGCGCGCGTAGAACCCGCACCGCGCCCGGGTCCATCCCGTCTTCCAGCGCTTTGCGCAGGGCATCCGCCCCGGCCAGTTCGCAGCTGAGCGAGTCGCAGACCCGGATGGTCAGGGCGGGCGGCGGTGTTTCATCTTCTTTGACCACATCGAAATGCGCATAGAAGGTCGCGACCTCGTAAATCTCGGCCTGCGCCAGCCGCATCTCGTCGGCCAGCGCGCGCAGATGCGCGGCGGAAAGGTGCCCGTAAGCGTCTTGAATCAGATGCAGAAATTCAATCAGAAGGTCACGGCGGCGGGGCCGGTCGCTCAGCAATGCTTGCACCTCGGCTAGCGCAGAATCGTCCAGTTGACGGCCTTTTGGTGTCCGCCGTCCCTTGCCCTTGCCCGATTTCCAGACGCCCTTGCGATCATCCAGTGGTGCCATGCGAACCTCCGCTGCAGGTGCCCCGGTGTGTCATAAGGAGGGCACATCGTCAAATTGCTTGTCCTGAATAATCGATAAGAAAATCTTATCGCATTTTCACGCTATTTTCAGCGCTGCAGAGGCCCGCCGCAACGCCTCGATCGTCGGTCGCGCCGGGGCCCGCGCGGCGGTGACCAGCGCCATATCCTTGGTCAGAACCGGATCGACCAGCGGCAGCACCACGGTGCCTTCGGGAACCCCCAGTGTTTCGATCAATATCGACGGGATGACCGTGGCCGCCAGCCCTTCGCGGGCCATGACCATGGTCGTGGTCAGCGCATTGGTTTCCGAGATCACCAGCGGGTGCGCGCCCGCTTCCTCGAAGGTTCGGTCCAGGATACGCCGGTTGGCCATGCCCGGTTCCAGCAGGCTGAGCGGCAGCGCGGCGGCCTCGGCCCAGGTGATCGTGCCCTTGGTTCGGGGTGCAAGGGCGCGGGGCGCTAAAAGCACGTAATGTTCTTGGTAAAGCGGCTTGGCCACCATCAGATCGCCCGAGATGCCGTCGGCATAAGTCAGGCCGGCGTCGATAGTGCCCTCGTCGATACGGCCTTGAATGGTCAGCGATGACGCGGTCTCGATGCGCGCCAGGATACCAGGGTACATTCGGTAAAGCGGCACGGTCAGACGCGCCGCATAAGTCGCTGCTGTTGGCACCACGCCTAGGATCAACGATCCGGTGACCTCACCGCTGGCCGATCGCACCTCTTCTTCCAGGGTCCGCACCCCCTCAAGGATGCCGCGCGCGTGGGCCACGATGGCCTCGCCCTGGGCCGTCATCGCCTGAAACCGGTTGCCGCGCCGGACAATCGGCGCCCCCAGTTTATCTTCCATCGCCCGGATGCGCATCGAAAATGCTGGCTGGGTCATGCCGCAGTCGCGCGCCGCGCGGCCAAAATGGCGGTGGCGCGCCAGTGCGGTCAGCAGGCGAAGATCGCGGATTTCAAACAGTTTATTTGGTCCGTGCAGCCAAGTCTGCAAGCACCCTATTGCATGACCGGTCGATGTGGAATTGCTCATTTGCGCCGCGCGTGCCGCGTCGCCCCGGGGCGAGGGGCCAGCCCCTCGCGCTCCCTGGAGTGTTTGCGGAAAAATGATGATAAACGGAAAGGGCTTCTCCCTTTGCTTCCGGTCACACCAGATGTTGATCGGCCTTCTACGTTTCAGGCACGGTTCCTGGACCGTGCCGGGCGATGTGCGGGAGCTTTTGGACTTGGGGAAGTTGGTTTCGAGTGCTGTCGGGCAGGCTGGAGGGCCGGCACTCGGCCCTGATTGAGGTGGATCGGAGGGCGGGCGGTGGCTGGCGCCCGGCCTGCCGGGATCAGCCGCGTTGTCCGACGATGTCGCGGTAGTCGGCGGGTCGGAGGCGCGTGCCGATGCCGAGCAGGGTGTCGAAGGCCGTTGCGGTGTGGCGGCGGCGGTTCCAGCGGAACACGAACTCGTCGAGATAGCGGCGCAGATGGGCGCGGCGCAGGCCATGGAAGGTTCCGAGCGCCCAGCGCTTCAGGTTCGAGAACACACGATGGATCCACGTCAGCACGAGATTGGCGAGCGTTGCACCGACGACCTTGGGCTGGTGGTCGTGGTCGGGCAGGCCGCAATAACCGCTCCAGCCATCGGTGATTACCCGCGCGCCCGGCGCCGAGGTCCCGGCAACGAAGGCATGAAGGCTGCGCGCGGAGAAATCCCCGATCGGCGCCAGCCGGATGCGACGTGGCTCGCCCTCGGGCGATAGCTCGACCGCGCCGGCAATGCGCATCTTGCCTTGCGGGCTGCGACCTTGCCCGCCTGCGGTCGGGTCTTTTACGGTGCGGAACGGTAGGGTGGCCTCATCGATCTCGACCAGGTCCTCAAGCAGGCTGCGATCCGGATCGACCATGGCACGGCGCAGCTTGTGCAGCAGGAGCCAGGCACTCTTGTAACTGCCGAGCCCGAGCTGGGCCTGGAGTTGCAGGGCGGAGATACCGTTCGAGTGGCTGGTCACGATGTGAACGGCCATGAACCAGGTCTTCAGGGGCAAGTGGCTGCGGTGCATGATCGTGCCTGCGGTCACCGAAGTCTCCTTCCCGCAGGCCGCACATTCCCAGCTCGCCCGGCGACGCTTCAGTCCCCAGCCCCTGGCATGGCCGCAGGCGGGGCAGACGAAGCCGTCGGGCCAGCGCTTGGCTGCGAGATGCCGGGCGCAGGAGGCTTCATCGGGAAAGCGCGCCTCGAAGGCGGCGCGGGACATCGGGCGGTCGTATTTCCAGCGGCTGGGCATGACAGAACATTAGGCGAACATCCTGCCGATGGCAACCGCAAACCCAACATGTCGTCAAACCGGGTTCAGAGGGATAAGCCTCAAACGGAATTCATCGTTTCGGGAAATACTTGCGCGAGAATTTGCGCTGGCGCGAAGCGGGGCAGCGCTCAGTTTGACTATGTCCCAAGCAGATGCCCGCGCCAGCCGCCAAAATCAATGTCGTTTCAAAATGAAGAAGACCTGGTGGGTGCCCTGGTCCTCGACCCCGGCCAAAGCATTCCCGGACTCGGCACAGTAATGCGGTACATCGACCAACGCGGCCGGATCATCGGCCAGCATCTTGAGCGTCTGACCGGGTTCCAGCGCCACCAGCCGCTTGCGCGCCTTCAGGACCGGCAGCGGGCACAACAGCCCCCGCGCATCAAGCTCGGCATCCCAGTTCATGGGCGGCGGGGTAGGCGAGATGTTACAACTTGTCCACGCCAATGTGAGAGCACCGTGGGGTGACGGCCCAACTAACCGGCGCTAGATAGGCCCCATGTTTGGTCTTGAAATTATCGACGCGGCCCTGTTGCCGTCGCTTATGATCGCGCTTTTTGCCGGGGCCCTGTCATTTCTCAGTCCCTGCGTCTTGCCCATTGTGCCGCCCTATCTGGCCTATATGAGCGGCATGTCGGTGACCGAAATGGACCAGGACCCCGGGGCGCGTCGGCGGACGATGCTGTCGGCGAGCTTTTTCGTGCTGGGCCTGTCGACGGTATTCATTTTCCTTGGCTTTACGGCGTCGGCCTTTGGGCAGTTATTCCTGCAAAATCAAGACACGTTCACCCTGGTGGCCGGGCTGGTGGTGATGGTCTTTGGTGTCCATTTTCTGGGGATAATCCGGATCGGGTTCCTCAGCCGCGAAGCCCGCATTGATGCCGGCGACAAGCGCGGCTCGGCCCCGGGGGCTTATGTTCTGGGTCTGGCGTTTGCCTTTGGCTGGACGCCGTGCATCGGCCCTATTCTGGGGGCCATCCTGTCGCTGGCCGCCTCCGAAGCCTCGATTGCCCGCGGCACGACGCTGCTCGCCGCCTACGCCCTGGGTCTTGGCCTGCCGTTTCTGGCGGTCGCGGCGTTCTTCCCGCGCCTGAAAGGCTTCATGGGCTGGATGCGCCGCAACATGGGCACCATTGAAAAGGTCATGGGGCTGCTGCTCTGGACCGTGGGCCTGATGATGGCGACCGGACAATTCACCGATTTCGCGTTCTGGCTGAACGAACAATTCCCGGTTTTGCAGAGCTTTGGATAATTTGCCGATTTTCATCCGCCAATTCTTGCCGAACTAGGTTCAAGCCCTTTAATTTCGTAACGCCCATGGCCTATGTTGCGCGCATGACAAGGCAGGCGACTCAGGCAGTCCCGGCGCCGACTGTGCGCCGCCACAGGGTGTTCTACATCCCCGGCTTTGACCCGATGCCGCCGCGCCGGTACCGCGAGCTTTACCGGACCCAATGTCAGGCGCAGGCCGAGATTTCCGGCTATGAGATCAAGCAGGGCCGGAAAATGGGCGCGCCCATGGCCTGGCAGGCCAAAACGCGGGTTGACGGGCATGTGGCGCTGGCCGATTTCAAGGTTCTGCTGTGGTCTGACATCGTGCAGGCCTCGATGCGGCAGGGGATATTTTCCACATACAAACTGCTCTTTCAAACCGCGTTTATCTATTTCTGGCCGTCACGACGGCCGGGTTTCTGATGGTCGGGCTTTATTGGCTGGGCGAAATGGCCGCGCCGATGGTATCCGCGTGGCCGTCAGGCGGCCTTTTCTGGCCGGTCCTGGCCAACGCCGCTGTCGGTATCGCTGCCCTTGCCACTGCTTGCGTGGTGCTGCGGTTTTTCCGGCGGCGCGATGGCGCGCTTTATGCCTATTACCTGATGCACGATTACGGCTTTTCGGCGCGCCACTGGGGCCGAAACCCGGACCCGCTGGAGGCCCGGATGCGGGATTTCGCCGACGAGGTCGCGCTGGCGCTGAGAGAAGATTGGGACGAAGTGTTGGTGGTTGGCCATTCATCCGGTGCCTATCTGGCGGTTTCGGTCATTGCCGATCTTATTCGCGACGGCCGCGCGCCCGCGCACGGGCCGGCGCTGGCGCTTCTGACGCTTGGGCAGGTGATCCCGATGGTGTCGTTTTTGCCGCGGGCTGAGCGCCTGCGCGCCGATCTGCATTATCTGGCGACCAGCGATGCGCTGACCTGGGTCGATGTCTCCGCTCCTGGCGACGGCTGCTCGTTCGCGCTTTGCGATCCCGTAGGGGTGTCGGGTGTGGCCCCGGTCGAGGGTCAGAAATGGCCGCTGGTCCTGTCCGCGGCATTCAGCCTGTCGTTGCAGCCCGAGACTTGGGAGGCGCTGCGCCGCCGGTTTTTCCGCCTGCATTTTCAATATCTTTGCGCCTTCGACAGGCCGCGCGGCTATGATTATTTCCTGATTACCGCCGGAGGCCTGACCCTGGCCGACAGGTTCGCGGGCCGCAAAGCCTCGAACAGCCGCATCGACGTGGCCGCGTCGCGCTATACGTCGATGGCCGCATGACCGCGCCCAAGTCTGCCGCACGGGCGCGGCGCGTACGCCTGTGGCAGTATTTGCGGGCGTTCCGGCGCGATGTCCTGTCGGCCCAGCCCGAACACCTCTACCGTGCCAAGATGGCCGAATTTCGCACCCCGTTCTTCCGGTCGTATCTGGTCAACCAGCCCGCGCTGGTGCGCCGGGTGCTGGTCGACGAGGCGCGCGACTTTCCCAAGTCTGATCGGCTCGGCGAGGGGCTGAGGCCGCTTCTGGGCAAGTCGATTTTTCTGACCAACGGCGCGGCCTGGGCGCGGCAACGCCGGATCATCGACCCGGCGTTCGAGGGCGGGCGGCTGCGCGCGACCTTTCCGGCCATGGCCGCCGCCGCCCGCGACGCGTTGGCCCGCCTGGACGAGGGCGTGGTCGAGATCGAGCCATGGGCGGCCCGCACCGCCGCGGATGTCATATTTCGGGCGCTCTTCTCGGTACCGATCAGCGACGCGCTGGCGGCCGAGGTTTTCACCGCCTTTCAAGCCTATCAGCGGGCGCAACCGCTTGTTAATCTTGGGGCTTTTCTGCCCCTGCCGCGCTGGATGCCGCGGTTTTACCCGCGCCGCGCGCGCGCCGCCGCGTGCCAGATCAGGCGCGCCATAGCCGACATGGTCGAGGCCCGCGCCGCCGAGATCGCGGCTGGCCGCGCGCCCGACGATCTGGCCACCAAGATCATGACCACGTCCGATCCTGATACCGGAGCGACCTTCAGTGCGGCGGAAATGGTCGATCAGGTGGCGATCTTTTTTCTGGCCGGGCACGAGACCAGCGCCTCGGCGCTGGCCTGGACGCTCTACCTGCTCGCAGCGCATCCGCCCGAACAGGCCGCCGTGGCCGACGAGGTCAAAGACCTTGACCGGGACACACTGGACCTCGGTACGATTGCCGCCTTCAGCCGGACCCGCGACGCGTTTCGCGAGGCGCTGCGGCTTTACCCGCCGGTGCCGATGATGGTGCGCGAGGCGGCCCGTGCGACCCGGTTCCGGAATCGCGATATTGCCGTCGGCGCTCAGATCGTGGTGTCGCCCTGGCATCTGCACCGCAACCCCGACCACTGGGCGGCCGCCGACGACTTTTGCCCGGCCCGTTTTGGGTCTGAGGCTGGCCGCGACGCCCTGCGCCAGGCCTGGGTGCCGTTTTCTGCAGGCCCCCGCGTCTGCCCCGGCGCTGGCTTTGCCATGGCCGAGGGGCCGCTGATGGTGGCGCTGGTCCTCAAGGCATTTCACCTGAGCCCCGAGGGGCCGCCGCCGGTGCCGGTGGCGCATCTGACGGTGCGGTCAAAGGACGGGATACGGCTGAGGCTGTCGCGGCGTTAGACCTTGTTGCGATAATGGCGCAGCACGAAAAGCCGAATGGCGGTTGCCAGACCGGTTTCCAGGCCTCGGTCCGCATCAATGTCGGCGGCCAGCGCGTTGATCGCCATACCTTTTTCTTTTGCAATTTCCTGAAACGCCCGCCAGAAGTCAGCCTCCAGGGTGACGCTCGTCCGGTGGCCGCGCAACGTGAGCGATCGTTTGACCGGGCGCAGGGTCATCGCGCGCGATCGGACTTGGTGCGCCCAAACTTGGCGGCGTTGGCGTCGGCTTGCACTTTACGGGCGGCGCGGGCGCGCTCCTTTCGGGTCCGGGACAGCGAAATCGGTTTGCTCATGCACCCAACTGGTACGCCGCGCGGTGCCGGTCGGCAACCACCAGTCTCTAGTCGGGCATCAGGTAGCGAAATATCGAAATGAGCCGCGCGCGTATGTTAATGCCGGGCAGGGTGCCGGTGGCCAGCCGCTCGACGATAACCTCGGGCGGGCAGGGCAGGCCGGTGACCGGGTCGCGGTAGCGCGGATAGCCGATCAGCACTGCATGAACGAGGCCGGCAAGCGTCGGCTTGGCCGTGCGCCGCGTCGGCACCGGTCCGAAATCGCGCGTCAGGCCCCAGCCCGCGTAGAACGGCGCGCCCAGACAGGTCACCGGCAGGCCGCGCAAAAGCGCCTCGAACCCCAGGGTCGAGGTCAGCGTCCAGACCGCTTCGACCCCGGCCAGCGCGGCATCGGCGCGTGCATCGCCCAGCACCACGTCGGCCAGCCCGTCCAGCGCCCGCGGCTCAATCGCGCCCTTGCGCAGACCGGCCAGTACGTCGGGGTGGGGTTTATAGACCAGGCAACCGTTTGGAACGCCCTCGCGCACGGTGCGCAACAAGTCCAGGTTGCTGCGCAAATCACCGCATCCAAGCAGGATCGAGGCGTCGTCTTCGACCTGTCCTGCCACCAGAACGCGCGGGCCATCGGGCCAGTGGCTCGTGTCGATACGTCGCCCGGTGTTGTACTTCGAGAGGCCGGCGCGGGTGATGGCGGCGATCAAGCGCTCTGCGCGCAGCAATTCTGCGGGGCTCAAGTCCGTTGATGCGGCAATCAGGTCTTCCAGATCGCTGGCTGATCGAGCGTCG
The DNA here is from genome assembly GCA_965247915.1 of Paracoccaceae bacterium. Lineage (GTDB taxonomy): Bacteria > Pseudomonadota > Alphaproteobacteria > Rhodobacterales > Rhodobacteraceae > JAKZRT01. The sequence continues at coordinate 2,703,359 of OZ252048.1, read as the reverse complement.
TAATAAATACCGCGCCGGTCTGTGATCAGCGACAGCGGCGGGGTCAGCTTCGCGCCCAAGCCCCGCGACCGCAGCACTCCGTCCTCGACCCACGCCACCGAAACGCCCTTGTTTGCCGCGATCAACGGCAAACCCTCGGGTCCGGCGCCCCAGACCATCAGCGGCTTGCCGGTTTGCGCCGCGCGGGTCAGGCCCTGAGTGACCGAAGGCATGAACTCCAGCGCCCCGTGGCCTGCGAAAAATCCCTTCAGGTGCCGGTGTTTCCAACGCCGCATGCCCGCGGCCACCCAGCCTCGCTGATCGTCGCGCCAGGCGCGGGCCTGCGCGGCCAGCGCCTGCATCGCCTCCTCGATCGTGGCCAGACGGTCGCGGTAGGGGTCGTACCAGGTCGCCGCCAATATCATCGCGCCCGCGAAAAGCTGGGACCGGGTCAGTGTGCGCTGGCGTCGCGCCACCGGGTTTTCATCGACCGTCAGCCCCCAGCCTGCACAGAACGGCTGGCCAAACACGCGGGGTTTGTGCCCTGCATGAATGGCTTCGAACCCCAGACCCGAGCTGACCGTGTACACTGCGCGCGCATGTTCAAAGAGCCGCCAGGGCGAGACCGGATCGCGCAGTATCGTGATCCTCGGGCCTTCATCGGAAGGCCCAAAATACCCGTCGCGATGGCTTGCCATCGTCTCGGGATGCGCCTTGATTATGACCTGGGCGTCGGGATGTTCGGTTTGCGCGAAAACCAGCATCTCGCGAAACGTGGTGGCGCTGGCCCCGCCTTTTTCGACCGAGGCGTCGCCCCAAGTCTGATCGATGACCAGCACAAAACCAGGGTCGGGCGGCGCGAGATCGGGCAGCACCGCGGCGTATTTCGACAGGTGATGGGCGCGCATGAAGTCCGCCCCGGCCCGCGCCCGGTCCAAAAGCGCGGTGTCGTCGAAAGGATGCGTGGCCAGCAGGGTTTCCAGCTGCGAGGGCCTTGAGCTGTCAAAGTGAACGCCCGCTTCGTCGATCATGAGCCCCAGCGGCGGCTCGCCCGACCGGCCCGGATGCCGCAAAAACCCGTCCTCGACCCGAACCACCGGCGCGCCGGTCAACGCCGAAACCTTTTCAGCGACCGCAAAAACCCGTCCTCGACCCGAACCACCGGCGCGCCGGTCAACGCCGAAACCTTTTCACCGCGCGGCGAAGTGGGGCTGGCCCCCCAGACCCCGACAAAATCGCCCGGTCGCGGCCGGCCGGTGCGCACCTCCCACCCGGCAAGTTCGAGCATCCGGCGCACCCGGCGCCGCGCCAGCAGCCCGCCGTTATAAACGAAAAGCCGCCGGGATGTGCCGGCGGCTTCTGGCGAATGACCCCGCGGATCCATTGCGCCCTATTGGTTGGCCAACTGATCGACCGTGGCAACCGAACCCAAGGTGCCAAAGAACGCCGCCATTGCTTTGTCGAACTGCACGTAGGGCGCTTCGGTCACATAAATCGTGTCCTGGTCGCGGATGACAAAATCGCGCGCGTTAAAGAGCCCGTTCGCCGCCGTCAGATCAAGCACATAGAGAATTCTCTGGGTGCCGATGATGTCGTCGCGGTCAAGCACGATGCGGGCAATCTCTTCGGCCTCGTTGCGCAGCACAAACACGCCCTTGGGATCGGCCAGCGCTGAATTCAGCCCGCCAACCTGGGCGATCGCCTCCAGCGCCGAGATGTTCTGGCTGGTGAAGGTCACGCGGGTCTGGCCGGTGGTGGCGCCCAGGGCCGTGAACGAGCGGGTGTCTTCCTCGACCAGAATGCGGTCACCGCTTCTGAGCGCAATGTCAAAGCGCGGGTTGCGGTAAAGGTCCTGCAGCCAAACCGTGCTGCGTTCGTTGCCGCGAATGATGTTGACCTGCGCGATCTCGGGCGGAATGGTCACGCCGCCGGCGCGCGCCAGCATCGCGGTCAGCGTGCGGGTCGGGCGTTCGGTGGCATAAACACCCTGGCTGCCAACGCCGCCGACAATTGAAACCGTCGATCCGTCGCCGGCCAGACGCCGGACCATGACCTGCGGATCGGGGGTCTGCGCCTCGAGCCGGTCGGTCAGGATAAGCCGCAACTCGTCAGGCGTGTTGCCCGTTGCCTTGATGCGGCCCGCGTAGGGCACAAAGATAAAGCCGCGCCCGTCGACCTGAACTTCGTCGATCGGGGTGGCGATACCAGCGGTGCCCAGAATGCCTTCTTTCACGTTTTCCCAAACCAGAACGCTGAGCGTGTCACCGGGCCGGATGATGTCGGACCCGATAACGCCGGCCCTGAGAAACGCGCTGGTAAATCCCAAAGCCGGGACAAGCGCCGAGGCGCGCGCAACATCGGCTGTGACCGGCACCACAAAGGCGTCGCCGCCCTTTTCGGTGCTGCCGCTGACAAGTTCGTTACGGGTGGGACCGGGCCGCGGCAGCGAGCAGGCGCTCAGCGTTGACGCGACAAGCGTCAACACCGCGATGTTACGGAGACCTGTGGAAAGGCTGCGCACTGCTCGCGCTCCTGCCATTTTCTAACCTGCCTCGGCATTTTTTTCGAATCTACGAGGGATGTTTTCGAGGGATGTTTTCGAAAATCTACCCCCCTTGCGCAGGTGGTTAGCCGACAACACTAAGGTGCTGCGCCGCCGCCTCGCCGGATGTTTGCCTGCGGTACGGCCCGTGGCTCGACAGCATCATATCGACGATGCGCCGCAATAGTTTGCGCCGCCCCAGAGCCGAATAAAAGCCACTAGGCACCTGGCATGTGCTCAGCAGATAACGGCGATAGGCCCGGTAAGCCGCCAGATCGGGGGGCGCAGGGTCGGCGAAAAACCGCACCAATGGCTGGCCGGAGGTGAAACCGCCCCGGCAATAGACGGCGCGACCCATGGCCTTCAGCGGCAACCCACGGCGCAGAACCTGTTGGCCGGCGGTTGAATTGACGGTCACTGCGCTTAGCGTGTCGTCCAGCAATCCCGCTAGTTTGCCGCCGCGCAGATAATGGACGCGGTGCGCGATGCCCTGGACCCGCGCCGCGTCACGGATCGTGGCGCGCAGCGGCGCGCGGCCGTCTTCCAGCGGGTGGGCCTTTAAAAGCAGGTGGTGATGGCGTGGCGCGCCGCGCGCAAACGCGGCGACGACCTGGTCCACGAAATCGGTCATCGAACCATAAGTCGAATGATCGCGAAAGCTGGCGTCATGCTCCAGTTGCAACAGCACCAGATGATAGGGAAAACCGCCCCATCTGAGGCGCGCCGTGGCGATCCGGCGCGTGGCGCTGTGATAGGGCAGGGCCAGGAATTTTGTGGCACTCAGCCAGGCCTCGCGCGCCACCGATATTCCGCGGTGCCCGTGATAGCACGGGTAAGCGTGCCGCTCGGCCAGCAAGCCCGCATGATACGCCGCGCCATAGAAAATATGTTCTTTCATGTCGCCCCAGCCGGTGGCCGGTTGCTCGCCCGTGTCGGTCAGAATGCCCGGCGCGTCAAAAACGCTTTGTGGCATTTTCATCAAGGGCGACCGCCCGTTGGCACCATCGCGTTCATAGGTCACCCAGTAAGGGCGCACATAGCCTTCTTCAAAGATGTGGGTGGTGATGCCTTTTGCCCGCGCGATCGTCAGGGCCTGGGCATGCGCCGGTCGCGTGTCGCCGTAAAGCACCAGGTCGGTTATGCCGCGCTCGGCGATGATCCTGGAAAAGGCATCTGCCCAGCTGTCCGGCGATCTGCGAAAGGCGATATACCCCCGCCGGGGCCACCAGAACGTCCGGTCGCCGCCGTTGAAACCAACTCTCACGCTGTCGCATCCGGCATGGTCGAGCGCCCGCGCCAATTGGCGAAAGAACGGGCCGTGCGGGCCTTGCAGAAACAGAAACCGGCGGTGAATCAAAGGGGCCTCGGTGCTTGGTCGTTGCCGCTATAACAGGCCCGTCGCCTCTTGTCAGTTAACAGCGCGCGGGTTAGGCCCGTTTCAGCAAAAACCGGGAAATGCCATGTTCACAGGGATCGTTACCGATGTCGGGCGGGTCCGCCGCGTTGATGCAAAGGGCGACCTGCGCGCGCGAATTGGCACCGGCTTTGACGCGGGCGGGATCGACATCGGGGCCTCGATTGCCTGCGACGGCGTGTGCCTGACCGTAGTCGACCAAGGCCGCGATGATGACGGCGACTGGTTCGAGGTCGATGCCTCGGCCGAGACGCTTGCCCGGACCAACCTCGGCAAGTGGGCGCCCGGCAGTTCCGTCAATCTCGAACGCGCGCTCAGAGTCGGTGACGAACTGGGCGGACACATCGTGTCGGGCCATATCGACGGGCTGGCCGAGGTTCTGAGCCTGACGCCTGAGGGCGACAGCACCCGCGTCGCCTTCCGCGCGCCCGACGAATTCGCGCGCTTCATCGCTCCCAAGGGCTCGATCACCCTCAACGGCACCTCGCTGACGGTGAACGAGGTGCAGGGGGCTGTCTTCGGCGTAAACCTGATCCCGCACACATTTGCGGTGACGACATGGGGGCAGGTTGTGGCCGGCGACCGGGTCAATCTGGAGATCGACACCATGGCCCGCTACGTGGCGCGGCTGGCCGAAGCGGGCTGAGGCACGGCAAATTCAGGGGTAGGGACCTGTCAAATCCGAATGTTGCGAACGGTAACTCAGTGGAACAAGGTGGCCCTTTGCTGTGGGCGCAAGAGCGCATAGGCAATTTCCGGCAAGCGGACACCCGCGCGCAACGACAAAGTGACACTCAAAAGCTAAGAAGTGCGAGTTCTTCCACCGCGACTAGCTTCATCAGACAGGATTTCTATTGATTGCTCATGTTCCAAAGCTGAACGGATCGTTTTTTGAACAGCTTCTTTTGGCAGCTTGGTCATTTTTGATTCTGGAATTCCTGAGCTACCCCCCGAAATTCGGACACTGACGTAAGCTGCGATTTGTAGTCTGCTGATCTTCAACACGAAGGAGATCAGAAATGTCGAAACGAAAGCAACATCATCCAGAGTTTAAGGCCAAGGTGGCATTGGAGGCGCTGAAGGGGGAGGCGACGGTTTCAGAGTTGGCGAGCCGGTTTGGCGTGCATCCTACCATGATCCATCAATGGAAACGTGCGTTGCTTGAAGGCGCGTCGGGCGTGTTCGGGCGCGGCAGCAGGAAAGCGGCTGAAGTTGACGAAGAACAGGTTAAAGACTTGCTCGCCAAGATAGGGGAGCTGGCCGTCGCCAACGATTTTTTGGCCAGAAAGCTCAAGCCCTGGGCCGGCAAGTGAGGCGGAAGATGATTGAGCCAGGCCTTCCAAACCTGTCTGTTGGCAAACAATGCGCCTTGCTGTCGATCTCACGGTCATCCTTTTACTATGAGCCAAAGGGTGAGACCGCGATGAACCTCGACCTGATGCGCCTGATAGATAAGCAGTTCTTGGAAACGCCGTTTTACGGTGTGCGCCAAATGACGTGGCATCTTCGGAACGAAGGTCATCTGGTGAACGAGAAGCGCATCCGACGGCTCATGCGGTTGATGGGCCTCATGCCGATCTACCAGAGGCCCAACACCAGCAAGGCCGCGAAGGGCCACAAGATTTACCCCTATCTGCTACGTGGGCTTCGTGTGACCCGCCCCAATCAGGTCTGGTGTTCTGATATCACCTATCTGCCAATGCGACGCGGCTTCCTGTATCTCCTGGCCATCATGGACTGGCACACGCGCAAAGTGCTGGCGTGGCGCATCTCGAACACGCTGGAAGCGGACTTCTGCGTCGAGGCGTTGAACGAGGCAATCCACAAGTTTGGCCCGCCCCAGATCATGAACACTGACCAAGGCAGTCAGTTCACATCCTTTGTCTGGACGGGCCAACTGAAGCGGACAGGCGTGCATATCTCGATGGACGGCAAGGGCCGGTTCCTCGACAATATTTTTGTGGAACGGCTGTGGCGCTCGCTGAAATACGAGTGCGTCTATCTGCACGCCTGGGAGACTGGATCGGAGGCCAAGGCCGGCGTCGGCAAATGGATGGAGTTCTACAATCAGAAGCGGCCGCATTCCGCACTTGGCGGCCAGCCTCCAGCCGTGGTCTATTGGCAGAGAAATGAAACAACGCAACCCGATCAGCAGGAGCAAAAAGTAGCTTAGATTGCGCCAAATACTGTCCAACGGTTGGGGAGTAGCTCAGTTTCGCAATATTTCTATCAGCATCACGGTCTCGAAAATATGTGTGATATAAACTTTGTAAGACCGTGCACTTTAGCGGAAATGTCATGTGGGCAGTCATAGAAAACCCAACCTCATGGTTGACCTTTGCCAAACCCCAAATGCAACAGTCGATCTGGTTTGTGGATAGGCATGCAAAGTTGACCCCATTATTGGGGTAATCGGCGTCCAAAAGTGACCCCCCTGATAGTTCTGTACAGATGCTCCTTCAAAGATTTGAGGGAGCGAGTTGGGGATGTTGGTTGTGGAGACGATTGCGAAGATCAGGCGCGCGCATTTCATTCAGGGGAAGTCGATCAAGCAGATATGCCGGGAGCTTCGGGTTTCACGGAAGACAGTGCGCAAGGTGATACGTTCTGGTGCGACGGAGTTCAGCTATGACCGTTCCACCCAGCCGCGTCCGAAGATCGATCCCTGGCGTTGCGACCTGGATGATATGCTGGCCGACAATGCACGGCATCCCAAGCGCGAACGTCTGACGCTTGTCCGGATTTACGAAGAACTGCGCAATCGCGGTTATGATGGCAGCTATGATGCTGTGCGGCGCTACGCGGCCAACTGGTCGAAGGCGACGCGGGAGGCATCAGCCGGTGCCTATGTGCCGCTGAGCTTTGATCCCGGTGAGGCGTATCAGTTCGACTGGAGCCAGGAAGTTGTCCTGATTGATGGCGCGACCACGACGGTCAAGGTGGCGCATGTTCGCCTCTGCCACAGCCGGATGCCGTTTGTTCGGGCCTATCCGCGCGAGACGCAGGAGATGGTGTTTGACGCCCATGATAAAGCGTTCGCCTTTTTCGGCGGGGCCTGTGCGCGGGGTATCTATGACAGCAAGACCTTGTCCGCCATTGGTCCGAGGACAATGGTCGAGCGAAGACGGCGGTGGACGCGATTCTTGTTGGCAAGGAGCGGACCTACAATCGCCGGTTCCAACAGATGTGCGGGCATTATCTGGTTGATCCGTCGCCCATTGTCGCTCAGACCAATGGCGCAACAATGACGACCCTGCACGCCTGCTTCAGGTTGGGAGAAGGGTCAGGTCGAGAACCAGGTGGGCGTACTCCGGCGAAGATTCTTTGTGCCGCGACCAAAGTTTAAATCCTACGCTGAGCTGAACGCCTGGCTGTAGGATCGTTGCCTGGCATATAGCCGGGCCAACACGCATCCGGACATGCGCGACAAAACAATCCGGGAAGTGTTCGAAAAAGAGCGCGCGAGCCTTGTGCCCTATGTTGGCCCGTTTGATGGGTTCCATGCTGTTCCGGCCGCTGTCTCCAAAACCTGCCTGATCCGCTTCGACAACAACCGCTACCCGGTCGATGCCCGCGCAGTTGGCCGACCGGTGGATATTCGGGCCTACGCTGACCGGCTGGAATGCTGGCAGGAGGGCCGCATTGTTGGCACCCATACGCGCGCCTTCGGACGCGGCAAAACCATCTATGATCCCCTGCATTATTTACCCGTTCTTGCGCGCAAGCCTGGCGCTTTGCGCAATGGCGCGCCGTTCAGGGAATGGGATTTGCCTGCGGCAATCCGACGGGTCCAGCGCAAGCTGGAACGCCAACCCGGCGGTGATCGCCAGATGGTGGATATCTTAGGTGCCATCCTGACCGATGGTCTGGAGGCCGTTGAGGCCGCCTGTTCTGAGGCACTGTCGCACAATGTTCATTCCGCAGGAGTTGTCCTGAACATTCTGGCTCGGCACCGGGAACCGCCGCCGCCCCTGACAATCACAACCCCGGATGCGTCGCGCCGCAGGCGTGCCTCTGGCACGACGGCTGAACTGCGGGCCTGCCGCCGATTGCGACCGATATGACAGCTTGAGGAGAAAAACAGATGGAACGCTCAGAAGTGCTCGACGCGATGGGAAAGCTGAAGCTCTACGGAATGAAGGCCTCCTACGATGAGATTATTACCACCGCAGTCAAGCGCCGGCATGAACCGCAACAGATCATTGGCGACCTTCTGAATGCCGGGATCAGCGAGAAGCAGGCGCGCTCCATCAAATATCAGATGACAATTGCCAAACTGCCGCTGGCCAAGGAACTGGAAGAGTTCGACTTCGAAGAGACCGGGATCAACGAGACTCTGATCCGTGATCTGGCTGCGGGAGACTTCCTGGATCACCAGCGCAACCTCGTGCTGATCGGCGGAACCGGAACCGGCAAAACCCACCTCGCCGTCAGTATTGCCCGCGCCTGCATCCGAAACGGCCGTCGCGGGCGGTTCTTCAATGGCGTCGATCTGGTGAACAAGCTCGACGCCGAAGCCCGTGCAGAACGGCAGGGACGAACGGCAGATCTGATCTCTCGCCCCGACTTCCTGATCCTGGACGAGTTGGGCTATCTGCCCTTCGCCCAGACCGGTGGACAGCTTCTGTTCCATCTGATCAGCAAACTCTATGAGCGCACCTCAATCATCGTCACAACCAACCTCGCCTTTGGCGAATGGCCGAGCGTCTTCGGTGATGCGAAAATGACCACCGCACTGCTCGACCGCCTCACGCATCACTGTGACATCGTCGAAACCGGAAACGAAAGCTGGCGTTTCAAAAACAGAGCCTGATCCTTAACCGAAACCACGCTGGCCCGCCGCCGCTGCGTTATATGGAGACTACGCAGCAACGGGCCAGCTCAGCACAAAAGGCGGGTCATTTTTGGGCGCCGATAGGGGGTCAACATTCAATGCCGATTGACAATCTGGTTTTCTATGAGTTGCCAAATGTGTATAATGAACACTACCTCAGGCGAGTACCCGTCTGGGAAGTCCGCAGTCACAAAGAGAGCGGCGATGTCGGGGTCCGTATTCGAAGACACAATAAAAAACCTTCTCATGATGAAGCCGAAGCCACACAAAGAGGCCCCGGCATCATCCGAGAGTCAATCCGGCGACGACCAATCGTCCAGCAAGGCCGCGACCAAATCGCGGAACTCAGGCGACGACTGAGTTAGCCCGCCGATAGGTCAAGCGACGGCCCTCTGCGCCTTTGAGAATGGCGTTCGCGCGGATCGTGTCGTCAATCTCAAGCGCGGCGCGGTGGTTGTAGCGGAACTCAAATTCGGTCGCGTAGCGGTGCAAATGCTGGCGTCCACAATGCTGATAGATGCCCTTCATGCCGCGCTTGAAGATGGAGAAATAACCCTCAAGAGTGTTGGTGTGGGCATCGCCGCGCACGTACTCTTTGGCTTCATGGGTCACCTTCAGGTGTTCGGAAAACATCTTCCCGAGCGACCTGTAGTGGCTGGCCTCGTCGGTTGACAGGCGCGCCTCGGGCGACACGTTTTCGGTCAGGATCGGTTCAATGTCTCTGCGTGACACGTGGTCCAGAACCGTTGTGCGGGCCTTGCCAGTGGTGCGGTCAACAAGGGCCAGGATTTTCATCTTGTGACGAAATCCACCCTTCGCTTTGCTGTAACGCATGAACTTCGGGTCTTTACCGAGAAAGGTTTCGTCGGCTTCAACCACGCCACCGCCCGAACCCATAGGGGATTTGTCAGTGTTGCCCATGGCTTCACGAATGCGATGGAACATGAACCACGCGGTTTTGTAGGTGACGCCGATTGAACGGTGCAACTGGTGCGCGCTCATGCCCTTTTTCGACTGCGCCATAAGGAAGGTGGCCAGCAACCACTTGTTCAGAGGCACTTTGGAGCGTTCGAAGACGGTCCCGACCGTCACGGTGAATTGTTGGCGGCAGTCGCCACACTGGTAGAGGCCGGGGCGATGCGATTTGCCTTCCAGCTTCCTGATCCTGTCCGTGCCCCCGCAATGGGCGCAATAGACGCCACCGGGCCAGCGCTGCGCTTCAAGATGCTCACGGGCGGCGTCTTTGTCGGTGAAGATAGGATCAGTCAGGTTCATGGGTTTAACTCCTTGAACCTTATATGGGAATCTGATACTGCTTTGTCAAGTATACAATCGCCACATGGGGATATTTGGTTAAGTCTTTGATCCCAAAACACAAAGAGACTTTTGCGCGACAATGTAGGAGAAAGAACCTTGGCGCGCGCCGGGCGCGCTTCCCCTTATCACATTTCCAGAAAATACTCCGCGGAGCGCGAGGGGCTGGCCCCTCGCTCCGTGGCGACACGCGCCAGCGCGGCGCAAACCCGCACGTACCGAGACCGAGACCGGGACCGCCGCCGCCACGCGATCGCTGCGTCAGCCCAAATGTTCGCGTTCGATCTGGGCGCGCAGGTCGTCGGCTTCGCTGCGCGAGGCGCGCAGGCCGTCCATGGCGGCGCGCAATTCGGCTTCGGTCTGGGTCAGTTTGTTGGTCAGTTCGTTTTCGCGGCGGCGCAGCCGTTCGCGCGCGGCGTCGCGGGCTTCTTCGGCCTCGTGGATCTGCTGGGCCATATGATCGAGTTCGCCCAAATCAGACCGGGTGACGCGGGTGAAGCGATGCATCATCCATGACACGAACCAGCCCAGCATGAAGGTCACGAATAGCACAATCGTCGTGGCCGCGATCAGTTCAGTCCGGTTCATCAATGTCTCCCTCATCCGCGCCGCCATCTTCCGCGGCCGCCGCCAGCCGCGACTGGCGCGCCTCGGCTTGCGATGACAGGCGAAATTCGATGCGCCGGTTGGCTTCGCGGCCTGTCTCGGTGTCGTTCTCGGCAATCGGCTGGCTTTCGCCGTAGCCGCGCGCTACCAGCGACCCGGTCAGCACGCGGCGCGCCAGCAGCGCCCCGATCACCGCTTCGGCGCGGGTCTGGCTGAGCGTCAGGTTCATCGAGGTGCGCCCCTGGCTGTCGGTATGCCCGCCGACCTCGATCGGCACGTCCTCGCAATCGGTCATGGCGCCGGCCAGTTTGTCGATCAGGTGCAGCGTGTCGGGGTGGATGGTGGCCGAGCCGGGCTCGAAGGCGATTTTGGCCTCGGCCTGAACCGCCTGCATCCGCGCCAGACATTCATCGGGTGTCGGCAACAGCGCCAGGGGGTCAAGCGTTTCAAGGTATTGCACGTTCAAGTCAAAGGCTTGCGCCTCGCCCAGCCGTTCGGACAGCCGGCGCGCGATGGTGGCGCGGGCCTGCGCGTCACCGGTATTGCCGCGCAGGCTGACCAGATCGGGCTGCACCACGACCGAGCCATAATCGACATGCGCCAGCGCATCGAGGCCCGCCAGAACCCGGATCGGCCAGCCGTTGGGCAGGTTCGGATCGGGGCGGGTGGCGACATAGACGTTTTCGGCCCCGAAACGCGCCCGCGCAAAGCCTTCGACGGCGGCGCGCATCAGATCGTCGGTCACCCGGCCGCGCAGCTGGACTTCGCCCTCGGGGCTGCGGGTGGCGACAAACTCGGGCGGCTCGGTAGCGGCGGCCGGACCGGTGATCGCCGGGGTCAGCACCGCATGCAGCGAAAACGCCGGCGGCAGAGCGGTCTGCAGCTCGCCCGTGACCCGGTCAAAGAGCTCCTGCGGGGTTTCAGAACCGGCGATCAGGGTCAGGTCGGCATCCGCAAATGTGACCGACCCGTAGCCCAGTTCGGCCAAGGCCGCAATCGCGGTTGCGGCGGCCGCACCCCAGGCCGGCGACGGGGTGCCAAGGCCGACAACGCAGTCAGACTTGCCCGCAAGCCCGGCCAGAATTGCCGCTTTGCGGATGCCGTCGCGGGCCGCTTCGGTGTCGGCGGTGCAGGCGTCGAACCGGGCGCCGCCTGCGTCGCGCAAAAAGCGCAGCGTGAAGGGCGTCACCACCGGGCGCGGGGCGGTGATGTCGAGCGCCAGCACGAAACTTTCCGAGGCCAGGCGCCTGAGCTCGGTCTGCATGGCGGTGCGGTCTTGCGGGCTGTCAGTGGCGGCGGTCACCGCGACCCGGTTCGCCGTGACCGAAATTTTCGACCGGGGCAGCAGCAAAGCCGCGCGCGCGGCAAAGTCGGCCGCGGTTTCGAAGCCCGGCGGCACCGCGAAATCGGCGGTTTCCATCAGGTCGGTGACCGGGCCCGGCTGCCCCTCGCTCAGCATCGCCAGGATATGGCCGGTGTCAAAAGTCTGCGGCACCAGACCGATCAGCGACACGCCCTGGGCGTTGCGCAACAGCTCGATGGCGAAATCTGGCGCCGGGGGCCGGGCCTCGACTACCTCCATCCGGTCGATGATGCGGCTGGCTTCGACCGCCTGCGCCGCGGCGCTGAGCGCGCTGAACCGCTGCGCCTCGCTGTCGGCGATCCCCGACAGGCGCACCAACAACCCGTCGACCTCGACCAGCACCCAGTCGTGGCCCGCAGCATGGAGCGCATCCGCGGTGTCGGTTTCAGACTGGGCCTCGATCAGGTCGGCCCCGAGCACGCCGATATAGGCCGCGGCGGCGGCGGTGCAAAGGAGCGTTGCGAAAGCCAGAAAGAGGCTTGAGGTGCGCATGGGGGCCGGCGGCCTTGGGGTTGCGGTGCGGGGCGTTCAGAGGGGTCTTAACCGGGGCTGCCTCGCGGATCAATCACACCAGCGCCGCACCGGCGAAAAAGAGCACAACCAGAAGCCCGGCATCGCGGTTTGACCGGAACAGCGACAGGCAGGTGTCGGGGTTTTCGGTGTCGAGCCGGCGCAGCTGCCAGGCTAGATGCCAGCCCATGGCCCAGACCCCGGTGAGCGCGATTATCAGCGACAGGACATTGCGGCCCGGCGCCAGCGCGGCGATGACGGCCATTGCGATCAAAAGCACCGACAGCCCAAGAAACACCGAGAGCCAGCGCTGCGTCGCGCCGGCAAAAAGCCGCGCTGTGGACCGGACGCCGATCAGCGCGTCGTCGTCTTTGTCCTGATGGGCATAGATCGTGTCATAAAACAGCGTCCAGGCGATGCCGCCCAGATAGAGCAGCACTGGCGGCCAGCCGAGGCTGCCGGTCTTGGCAGCCCAGGCCAGCAACGCGCCCCAGTTGAAAGCCAGCCCCAGAAATACCTGCGGCCACCAGGTGAACCTTTTGGCGAAGGGATAGATCGCGATCAGCGCCAGCGACCCGAGCCCCAGCGCGATGGCGGTGGGATGAAACGTTAGCAGGATGAAAAATGCCAACACCGCCTGCGCGCCCATCCACACCAGCGCGGCGCTTGGGCTGACCTGACCCGAGGGGATCGGACGCGAGCGGGTGCGCGCCACCCGGCCGTCGATGTGCCGGTCGGCCCAATCGTTCCACGTACATCCGGCGCCGCGCATCAGCCCCGCGCCGATGGCGCAGCCGGCGATGATCCAGAGATCGCCGGGCGCGAACCCATGCGCCAGCCCGGCCAGCAGCAGCCCCCACCAGCACGGCAGCAGCAACAGCCAGGTCCCGATCGGACGGTCGACCCGGCTGAGCCGCAGATAGGGCCGCGCGATGAGCGGGGCCAGCCGGTCAACCCAATTGCCGCGCAGCGCATCGGCAACTTGGCCGCGTCCGGGCTCTGGCGTCGGCGGGGTCTCGGGCATAGGTTGCGGTCCATGAGTGCGGAAGTCCGGCTTTATGTAGATCATCCCCTGGGGGCGGGGCAATCGGTTCCGCTGCACGCGACCCCGGCGCATTACCTTTTTGGGGAGATGCGGCTGGGGGTCGGGGACGCCCGGCAGGCGTTGTTGTTTTCGTCAAGCCCGCAAGCCATCCGCGCCTATCGCGCGCTTGGTTTTCAACCCAATGGGGGGTATTCGCTGGTCTTGATCGAAGGGCCTCAGGAGGTGCGCCCATGAGTTTCATCCGCCCCGAGGCGCGCGAGGAGATATGGCGCTGGCGCGAGGCGCTTGTCGGTTTGGGCGCGACCCTGATCGGGGCGTGGATTGCCACCTCGGGGCGTGGATTGGTGGCGATACTGGGCATGATAATGGTCGTTGCCGGGGTGGCCCTGATCGCGGCTGGCTGGCAGTGCGGACGGTTTCGAACGGGGCGCGGCGGGGCCGGAGTACTGACCATCACCGAAGGTCAGATCACTTATTTTGGCCCCTTCGCGGGTGGTGTGCTGTCGCTTGAGGCGATCGGCGAAGTTGTGCTGAACCCGCTGCCCCGCGCCGGACCGGTGTGGGAGCTGAGGGGCAGGGACGGCGAGCCATTGCGTATACCGGCCGACGCCGAAGGGGCCGAGGCGCTGTTTGATGCCTTTGCAGTGCTGCCGGATTTTGACACCGAGGCGATGCTGGCGCGGCTGGCTGAACCGGGTCGCGTGCCGGTCACGCTGTGGGTTCGGGCGGGCCGGGTTCTGACGGCCAGACCGCATTGACATGGCCCGGCAATCGCTGCATCCCTCGGTCGAGATATTCGCCTCCGCCGGAGCCAGATCATGTCCATTCCTCAGTCCGGTGGCGGACCGATCGAAGACCACGCCCAGCTTGCAGACTATCTGGCTGACGGCTGCAAACCCCGCGAAGACTGGCGCATCGGCACCGAGCACGAAAAATTCGGCTATTGCCGGGATACGCTCTTGCCATTGCCCTATGACGGGCCGCGGTCGATCCGGGCGATGCTGGAAGGGCTGCGCGACCGGTTCGGCTGGGCACCGGTGGTCGAGGCCGGCAAGATCATCGGGCTGGAGAAAGACGGTGCCAACGTCAGCCTGGAACCCGGTGGCCAGTTCGAACTTTCCGGTGCGCCGCTGGAGACCATCCACGAGACCTGCGACGAGGTGAACGAGCATCTGCGCCAGGTGCGCGAGGTGGCCGACGACATCGGGGTTGGGTTTATCGGGCTGGGGGCGGCGCCCGAGTGGACGCACGACCAGATGCCGGTGATGCCCAAGGGCCGCTACAGGCTGATGACCGATTACATGGGGCGCGTCGGCACGCATGGCACCCAGATGATGTACCGGACCTGTACCGTGCAGGTGAACCTGGATTTCGGGTCCGAGGCCGACATGGTGCAAAAGCTGCGGGTGGCCTTGGCGCTGCAACCCGTTGCCACCGCGCTGTTTGCCAATTCGCCGTTTTTTGAGGGCCAGCCGAACGGCCACAAAAGCTGGCGGTCCCGGGTCTGGCGCGATCTGGATGGCGACCGCACCGGGATGCTGCCGTTTGTGTTTGAGGATGGCTTCGGGTTCGAGGCCTGGGCGCAGTATGCCTTGGATGTGCCGATGTATTTTGTTTATCGCGACGGGAAATACGTCGATGCGCTTGGCCAGTCGTTTCGCGATTTTCTGCAAGGCCGTCTGCCCGCCCTGCCGGGCGAGGTGCCGACGCTTTCGGACTGGGCCGATCACCTGACCACAACCTTCCCCGAAGCGCGGCTAAAGCAGTTCATCGAAATGCGCGGCGCTGATGGCGGCCCGTGGCGGCGGCTTTGCGCGTTGCCCGCGTTTTGGGTTGGACTGTGCTATGACCAGAGCGCGCTGGAGGCGGCTTGGGATCTGGTAAAAGGCTGGGACGCCGAGACCCGCGAGGCGCTGCGGGTGGCGGCGTCGAAGGACGGTTTGCAGGCCAGGGTTGGCAACATTTCGATGCACGACGTGGCGCGCGAGGCGGTGGCGATTGCCGAGACCGGGTTAAGTGCGCGGGCGCGCCCCGGCGTCGGCGGTCTGGTGCCGGACGAGACGCATTTTCTGAATGCGCTTCAGGAATCGGTTGAAAGCGGGATGGTTCCCGCCGACGAACTGATCGCTGAATATCACAGTGACTGGGGCGGCGATTTGAAAAAGATCTACGCCGCCCACAGCTATTGATCCAAGCTTATCCCGCTAGCGGGTCGGGGCCGTAATCATTAGCGCCCTCATTGCCTCGCATCACGAAAAATACCAGCAGGACGATTACACCGACAACGGGCACCAAAACGATCAACAGCCACCATCCGGTGCGACCTGTGTCATGAAGCCGACGAACGCCGACCGTGATCGACGGTAGAAGTGTGCCCAGTGAAAACAACGTGCCCAGCAATCCTCCGGCGCCTAGTCCCAGGACGATGGACGCCAGGAAGATAAATAACGCCCACCACCAATAGGCCGACCGCGGTGCCCGGCCCTGAATTGTAATGTAATTGGAAAAGCCGCTTTTTACGGCGTCCATGAAGCTCATTTTCGGCCCCTTAGTTTTTGCCTTTATGGCGGTACTTGAGGGCTGGATTTTGGGAAAAGCAATCGTTTTTTTGCCCGGCGGGTGTGATTTCGCGGCCGCTTGCCACCGAAAGATTTCGGGCGGCACGCCGGCCGCGCGCCGCCCGTTCGGGCATGGTGTAACCGGTCAGATGATGCCCCGCCCTCAGGCCGCCAGCGCGGTGTCGAGCGCGCCGAGGATGCCGTCCCAACCGCCGAGATGATTGTCGCGGCTTTCCTCGGACGGGAATTTGATGTGGGTCAGGGTCACTGCGGTGCCGCCTTCGACCTCGGCGAGATCAAGGGTGACGGTCGAGCCTTCGACCGAAAACGGCGATTCCCAAGTGAAGACCAGTTGCGAATGGCGGTCAATCTTCAGGTAGGTGCCGGCGTGCGGGATCTCGTTGTCGCCGGCTTTCATCACAATGGCGAACCTGCCGCCCTCGACCGGGTCGGCCTCGGCCGATGGCACGGTCATGCCGGGCCCGGGGGTCATGAAACGGGCCAGCATCGCAGGATCGAGCCAGGCGTCAAAAACGCGGGCGGGCGGGGCCGATATCGTGCGGCTTGTGGTCAGGGAAAGATCAGTCATCGTCGTCATCCTTTTTTTCAGTCAGGACGGTTTCCAACGCTTCGAGCCGCATGTCCCAGATTGATCGCAACTGGTCGAACCAGTCATCTATCCGCTTGATCGGGTCCAGCTTGGCGGCGATCAGATGCTCGCGCCACTGGGTTTGCCGTTCGACAAGTTCGGCACCCTCCAGAACCTTGATGTGTTTGGACACCGAGTTCAGCGAAATGTCGAAATGGGTAGCCAGGTCCGTGACCCGTGTCGGCCCATGCTGCACCAATATGGTCAGGATGGCGCGCCGCGTGGGGTCGCTGGCGGCTTTCAGTATCTGCGTCAGTTCTCCGTCGGTTTCTCGTTCAACCATATGGGTGAATTACCCTTGATTCTCCTGTCAGTCAACCCTTTGGGTGAATGAACTTGTCTAAATTCCCGTAAACCCCTGTTCTTCAACGCTTACGATTTGTCCCCGATGCGCGGTTCCTGACCGTTCCAAAGCCGCACAATGTTGGCCCGGTGGCGTTCAAAGATCAGAATCGCCAGCACCGAGGCGAGAATCGCGATATCGCCATGGCCCAGAATGATCGCGGCAATCGGGCTGAGTGCTGCGGCCGCGAGCGCCGCGAGCGATGAATAACGCATGACGAGCGCCATGAACGCCCAGATGGCGCAGGCCAAAGCGCCAACCGGAAGGGCAAGGGCCAAAAGGATGCCGAGATACGTCGCCACGCCCTTGCCGCCGCGAAAGCCCAGCCAGACCGGGAAGAGGTGCCCCAGAAACGTTGCCAGCCCGGCCAGTTGCGCGGCATCCTCGCCCGCCAGCGAACGCGCGACCAGAACCGCGACCACGCCCTTGCCCGCGTCCAGCACCAGCGGTCAAACGCCGACTTGCTTTCTAACCCAAATCAAACAGTATCGGCGACGGTATCGCTCTCAACATTTGGAGGAATTTCTTGGCGCACAACAGCTCAGCAATCGAACAATTTTCAAAAGACTACACCGCAGCCTGGAGCTCGGGCGACCCGGCGCAGGTCGCTGCCCATTATGTGCCGGATGGTCGGATCACGATCAACCGTGGCGACCCCGTTGTTTGAACCCAGGCAATGCGGGAAATGGTCGCGGGTTTTTACGGCGAATTTCCCGACCTGAAGCTCTATTGCGACAAAGTGCGCAGCGCCGGCGACCACGCGGTGTTTGTCTGGACACTTGACGGGCACCACGCCGAGACCAAGAACCGGGTTCGGATTGGTGGCTGGGAGGAATGGGATCTGACCGACGATCTGAAAATTCAGACGTCGCTCGGGTGGTTTGACGCCGCTGAATACGCGCGCCAGATCGTCGAGGGCTATGATGGCTGACGATACATATCAGTTCTTGCGGCGTGGACCGGTGTCAGGCGGGAAAAACAGACTGCCCCGCGACCCATGTCCCCAGCACCCGGCCCTGCATTCTTTGTCCGTCAAAGGGGGTGTTGCGCGACTTTGACCGCAGGGTCTCGCGGTCCAGCACGAAGGGAATATCGGGATCGAACAGCACCAGATCGGCGGGTGCCCCGGCGCTGAGCCGCCCCGACGCGAGACCGAGCCGCGTGGCGGGGTTCAGCGCCATGGCGCGAGAGAGCGCCGACAGGGTGAGGTCGCCGGAATGGTAAAGTCGCAGGGCGGCGGGCAGCAGGGTTTCCAGCGCCACCGCGCCGCTCGCGGCCTCTTCATAGGGCAGGCGTTTGCTTTCCTCGTCTTGCGGCGTGTGCATCGAGGCGATGATGTCGATTGCGCCTTCGGCCACCGCCACCACGCAGGCCATGCGGTCATCCTCAGACCGCAGCGGCGGCTTGACCTTGAAGAAGGTGCGATAGTCGCCGACATCGAATTCGTTCAGCGTCAGATGGTGGATCGACACCCCCGCCGTCACATCCAGCCCGGTGGCTTTGGCCCGCGCCAATCGCCGCAAGGCCCGCGCGGTGGTGATCTGGTCGGCGTGGTAGCGCACCTGCGTCATCTCGACCAGGCCGAGATCGCGGTCGAGGCCCAATCGTTCGGCCATCGGCGACACGGCGGGCAGGCCCTTGAGCGAGGCAAACTTGCCGCTGGTGGCGCAGGCCCCGGCGGAAAGCCCCGGGTCCTGCGGGTGGCCAATGACCAGAGCGCCAAGCGAACGGGCATAGGTCATGGCGCGGCTCAGAACCTTGGTGTCGGTCACCACGTTGTCGCAATCGGTAAAGGCCACAGCACCCGCGTCGCGCAGAAACCCGATTTCGACCATCTCGCGGCCCATCCGCCCCTTGGTCAGCGCCGCCATCGGCAGCACGTTGACCGGAGCGGCCTCGTTGGCGCGGCGGGTGACGAATTCGAGCACCTCTGGGCTGTCGATGGCGGGCATTGTATCAGGGCGGGTGACCATGGTGGTCACCCCGCCCGCCGCCGCCGCCAGACCGGCCGAGCCGAAGCTTTCCTTGTGCCGCTCGCCGGGCTCGGAGACCTTGACGCCGATGTCGACGATGCCCGGGGCCAGGCATTTTCCTTTGCAATCTATGCGCTCGCCGCCCCCGTGCGGGTCCGTCTCGCCCCCGGTCGCGGTGATCTTACCATCGGTCACTTGCAGCCAGCCGAGGCTGTCGGTTCCGGCCTCGGGGTCGATCAGGCGGGCGTTGGTGAAGAGGGTGGTCATGGCGCGGCCCTCAAATTCCGCGCCAGCAAGTCCATCGCGGCCATGCGCACCGCGACGCCCATTTCGACCTGTTCCTGGATCACCGAGCGGTGGATGTCGTCGGCGAGCGTGCCGTCGATCTCGACGCCGCGGTTCATCGGGCCGGGGTGCATGACGATGGCGTCGGGTTTGGCCAGCGCCAGTTTGGCCGCGTCGAGCCCATAGCGGTGGAAATATTCGCGTTCCGAGGGGATGAAGCCGCCGTCCATGCGCTCGCGCTGAAGGCGCAGCATCATCACCACATCGGCGTCTCGCAAACCTTGCGCCATGTCGTCGTAGACCTCGACGCCCATCTCGGTGGCCCCGGCGGGCATCAGGGTGGGCGGGCCGACCAGGCGCACCCGGTTTTCCATCTTGCCGAGCAGGATCAGGTTCGACCGGGCCACGCGAGAATGCGCGATGTCGCCGCAGATCGCGATCGTCAGGCGGTGCAGGCGGCCCTTGGCGCGGCGGATGGTCAGCGCGTCAAGCAGCGCCTGCGTGGGGTGCTCGTGGCACCCGTCACCGGCGTTCAGAACCGCGCAATTGACCTTTTCGGCCAGAAGGTTGACCGCGCCTGACTGGGGGTGGCGCACGACCAGCAGGTCGGGGTGCATGGCGTTCAGCGTCAGCGCCGTGTCGATCAGGGTCTCGCCCTTCTTGACCGAACTGGCCTGCATCGCCATCGACATCACATCGGCCCCCAGCCGCTTGCCGGCCAGTTCGAAACTGGCCTGGGTGCGGGTCGAGTTCTCGAAGAACATGTTGATCTGGGTCAGACCGGCAAGCGCGTCGCTGTGCTTGCGGTCCTGCCGGTTCAGGGTCACGTATTCGTCGGAAAGGTCGAGAAGCGCGGTAATCTCCGCAGGGTCGAGGGGGCTGATCCCCAAAAGGTGGCGCGCGCGAAACGTCATGGGTCCTCGGTGCCGGTCGCGGGGCTTATAGGGGGGCCGGGGGGACGCGGCAAGCGGATTGCAGATCGGTTTGCGCCGCGTTTCAGGCGTCGCCGCGCCGGGGGGCGCTGCCCCGTCGCCATTTGTTGCTCGGACCAATGGCGCAACCAATGGCGACCCCCCGGAGTACTTGGGGAAAGATGATGATCGGAAACCTGGCGCGCCGTCCCCGTGGCGCTGGCAAATGGGCGGTGCAGGAACTAGACATTGGATATGGATGAGCAACTATCACCACGAGCTGCGCTGGCGCTTTTGGAGTGGCAGATCGAGCTTGGCGCCGACGAGGCCATCGGTGACGTGCCGGTCGACCGTTTTGCGCTGGACGCAGCGCCCGCCGTTGCGGCGGAACCCGCCTCGATGGCGGCGGCAGAGCCTGCGGCTGATCCGGTGGCCGAGGCCAGGGCCACGGCAGAGGCGGCGGCTGACCTCGAGGCGCTCAGGGCCGCGCTGGATGGCTATCCGCATTGTGAGCTCAGGCGGGGCGCGCGCAATCTGGTGTTTTCCGACGGCAATCCGGGCGCGCGGCTGATGATCATCGGCGAGGCGCCGGGGCGCGAGGAAGACCAACAGGGCCACCCGTTTGTGGGGCGCGCAGGGCAGCTCTTGGACCGGATGCTGGCCGCGATCGGGTTGGACCGCACATCGCCGGACGCGGAAAATTCGGTCTATATCACCAACATCCTGCCCTGGCGTCCGCCGCAGAACCGCGACCCGAGCCCGGAAGAGATCGCCATGCTGATGCCCTTTGTGGCCCGGCATGTGGAGCTTGCTGATCCGCAAGTCATTGTTCTGATGGGCAAAATTGCCTGTCAGGGGGTGCTGGGGCGGCGCGGCATCACGGGCATGCGCGGGCAATGGGCCCGTGCGCTGGACCGGCCGGTGATGCCGATGTTCCACCCCGCCTATCTGTTGCGCAATCCTGCCGCCAAGCGCGACGCCTGGGCCGATCTTCTGGCCATCCAGTCCAGGTTGCGGGGGCAGTGATGTCGGAACGCGACCTGATCCCGGTGCGCATCGCGGTGCTGACCGTTTCGGATACGCGCACCCCCGGCGACGACCGGTCGGGCGATATTCTGGTGGCGCGGCTGGGCAAGGCCGGGCATATTCTGGCCGATCGGTCGATGGTGGCCGACGACCGCGCCGCCATTGCCGCGCGCCTGCGCGGCTGGTGCGATGACGCGGGCGTTGATGTCGTCATTTCAACCGGCGGCACCGGGTTGACCGGGCGCGATGTGACGGTCGAGGCCCACCGGGATGTCTATGAGAAAGAGATCGACGCTTTCGGGCCGATGTTCACGGCAGTTTCGATGAAAAAGATCGGCACCTCGGCGGTACAATCGCGGGCCTGCGCGGGTGTGGCGGGCGGCACGTATCTGTTCGCTTTGCCAGGCAGCCCGGGGGCCTGCAAAGACGGCTGGGATGCGATCTTGGAGCCACAGCTCGACTATCGTCACCGGCCCTGCAATTTCGTCGAGATCATGCCGCGGCTGGACGAACATGAACGGCGGAAATGAGGCACGCGCGGGTATAACAAAATTGTAATCGGCATTTCTTGGAGGTGGCCGTCGCTTTCTGTTATTAATTCCAGCACTTTATTAATCCCGCATTCCCCAAGTGACCGATCCATCTGATGCGGTTTCCGTCTGATTCCTGTATAAGAATCAGTGGATTAGATCAGACGGAGGGTGGGTCGAATGCGGAACCTGGAGGGTGAGTCGGATCGGGGGCTTCTGCGGGCGTTTTTCGACCGAAGACTGAAGGGCACCTCGATTTATTGACATTCTGAGGGCATATTATGCCTGATTTCGGTTCTATCGGCCATCGGCACGCTGGGTTTTAGGTGGTCAGTCTCGATCCTTAATCCGCGCCGGGCATTGGTGGCGCAGGTCGCCACAGCATCCTCGTGTTTTCATACCGGGAATGGGTTTAGGCGGTGCAACTGGCCAAGCCGCCGGATGTTGTAGGCAAGGTTCTTCATCCCGATCCTGGCCCTGGCCCGCGCCAGACCGATGGTTCGCACCAGCGTGCCACCCATGTCGTTCGCCTGCGCGCCGAACACATGCTCGACACGGACACGAACCGAGGATTTCGTCCTGTTGCTTTTCATTGCCTGTTCGGTCAGAGGCCTGCCCCGTTTGCCCTTGCGGTGGATGCGGCTTGTCAGTCCTCTCGCCCTGAGCTTCGCCTCGATTTCTTCCGACCGGTAGGCCGCATCTGCCCAGACCCTGGAGGCGGTGTTGCCGCGCATCAGCAACTCGTCCACCACCTGGCTGTCGTGAACGGCAGCGCCCGTGACGTGATAGCGCCGGATCAGTTTGTGCTTACGATCGACATTCACATGGTTCTTGTAGCCATAGTGGCTTTTGCCGTGCTTTTTGGTCCAGCGTGCATCAACGTCCTTCTGTGATCGCTTGGCAGGCTTGTTTTCCCAGTCTTCCGGCACCTCGCCACCCTTGATCGCCGCGTTTTCCGCGCGCGTGTTGTGGTTGCGCGGCACCGGCACGATGGACGCGTCCAGTATCTGGCCGCCCCGTGCAATGTAGCCCTGCCGCGCCAGATGTCCGTCAAAGAGTTTGAACAAATCATCCACCTTGCCCGCCTGCGCCAGCGCCTCGCGATACAGCCACACGGTCTTTGCGTCCGGCACCCGGTCACCAAGACCAAGACCCAGAAAACGCATAAACGAAAGCCGGTCCCGGATCTGGTATTCGACCTGATCGTCCGAAAGGTTGTAAAGCGCGCTCAGAACCAGGGTTTTGAACATCAGTACCGCGTCCATCGGCTTGCGCCCCGCGCGTGATTTCCGCTCACTTTCAGGCTTGCGCCAGACCTGCTCCAGAAGCGGGCGGAACTCTTCCCACGGTACAACTGCATTGATCTCGACCAGCGGGTCCTTCTTCGCATCCAGGCTCTCGTAACGATCTGAAAGATCAAAAAAGCCCATCTGTGCCATGACTGCCATCCCTCCGCCGCATCATCCTGCAAATCTACAGCGCGTTCACGCCAGATGCAATTTATAGAGGTGCCCTGAAGTTCGAGTTCCACGGTTCGCGGATCACGTCAGACGCTGGTCTGCTCGCCTATCGTGAACTGGACGAAGCCCTCGGCCTGACCACGCTGGCCGGTGACGTTATTGCTGACAGCCGGACCGGCAAGAACGGTTGGCACGGCATCATCGGTCTCCTTCGCCAATCCGTCTATGGTCGTCTCGCCGGGTACGAGGACGTGAACGACGCCGACCGGCTGGGGCGCGATCCTGCGATGCGGTGGATCGTCGGCGGCAGGGCTGTCGAGCGCGGCGGCGCATCGACCAGCCAGATGGGCCGGTTCGAGACGGAGTTACTCGCCACCAATGACAACCTCGCCGCGCTCGCTGACCTTTTGGGCATCTGGATCGACCAGGTTAACGAGCGCAAGCCGCCGAAGATTATCGTGCTCGACATGGACAGCTCCGTCAGCCCGACCTACGGTGACCAGGAGGGCACGGCCTACAACGGTCACTTCGGCTGCACGTGCTATCACCCGCTGTTCGTGTTCAACCAGTTCGGCGATCTGGAGCGTTGCGCCCTGCGTCCGGGCAACGTGCACAGCGCCCATGAATGGCGCGATGTGTTGGACCCGGTGGTCGCTCGATACCGGAACAAGACACTCCGGCGTTATTTCCGTGGTGACGCCGCCTTCGCCTCGCCCGAGGTTTATGAGTTTCTGGAAACGGAAGGCTTTAAGTACGCCATCCGGCTTCCGGCCAACAAGGTGCTGCACGACAGCATCGCGCACCTGCTCAAGCGCCCCGTCGGTCGGCCGCCGAAGGAAGTTCGTCGGTATTACGCGAACTTCAGCTATCGGGCCGGTAGCTGGACGGAGCCCCGCCGGGTCGTCGCCAAGGTGGAGTGGCACTCAGGGGAACTGTATCCCCGCGTCGGCTTCATCGTCACCAACCTGAGCCGTCCTGCCGAGCGGGTTGTTGCGTTCTACAATCAGCGCGGCACTGCCGGGCAATGGATCAGGGAAGGCAAGAACGCCATCAAGTGGACGCGGCTGTCATGCCGTTCGTTACGCAACAATGCCGTCCGGCTCCAGCTGCATGCACTCGCCTATAACCTCGGCAACTTCATGCGTACCCTGGCGTTGCCCGATGCCGTGGAGCAATGGTCGCTGACGACGCTGAGGGAGAAGCTGGTCAAGATCGGTGCGAAAGTTGTCAGCCATGGCCGGTACGTCACATTTCAATTGGCCGAGGCTGCAGTCACAAGAAGCTTGTTCCAGAAAATCTTGAGCCTGATTGATGATCTACGACGAAGACCCGCTCCGGCGTAGGCCGAGGGAATCGACGGCAAGGAGATTGCGACACGAGAGGTGTGTCCGGATGGCAAGAGAAACGACCAAATGGCCTTCCACGCGCTGGCCGATTACCAAAATCATGTCATCGGATGGCTGCAATGGGAACAGAGTTCCCTTGGAGATGGGGCCGTGGTACGATTTCCGCGAATTTGGATGTCATCTGGGGAATGTCGGTTAATACGGGGACCCAAGGCGCATGCGATTTGTCGGTCGCGCCCTTTCCGGTGTGTTTCTGCTGGCGCTAACGGCGGCGCTGTTGGCTTGGGCGGGCGTCACCGTGCAAAGTGCAATCGGCGACCGCCTGGGGCGCGATGCGGGCGCGCGGCCGGCGCGCGAACGGGTCTTTGTGGTCAACGTTGTTACCGCCTCGCCCCAGACGATCACGCCGGTGCTCGCGGCCTTTGGCGAGGTTGACAGCCGCCGCCGTCTGGAGGTGCGCGCGCGTGTCGGCGGTACGGTGGTCGAGATTGCCGATGGCTTCGAGGATGGCGGGCAGGTTGAGGCCGGGGCGCTGCTTTTCCGGGTCGATCCGGCGCCGGCGCAATCGGCCCTAGCGCATACAATGGCCGACCGCGACGAGGCGCTGGCCGAGGCCCGCGATGCCGACCGGGCGCTGGCGCTGGCGGGCGATGAACTGACCGCGGCGCAGGCTCAGGTCGCCTTGCGCACGCAGGCCCTGACCCGGCAGCAGGACCTGAAGGGTCGCGGCGTCGTCACCGATGCGGCGGTGGAAACCGCCGCACTTGCCCTTTCGGCGGCCGACCAGGCGGTTCTGAGCCGGCGGCAGGCGCTTGCCCAGTCTGACGCGCGGGTCGATCTGGCCGCCACCCGGATCGCGCGGATCGACATTGATCTGGCCGACGCCGAACGGGCGCTGGCCCAAACCCGGGTGCGGGCGGAATTTGCCGGAACTCTCAGCGACACAATCCTGGTGCGCGGCGGTCTGGTGGGCGCCAACGAACGGGTGGCGACGCTGATCGACCCGGACAACTTCGAGGTCGCTTTCCGGGTCTCGACCTCGCAATATGCGCGGCTTTTGGACGATCGGGGAGGGTTGATCACCGCGCCGGTCGAGATTGTGCTGGATGTTTTCGGCACCGACCTGACAACAACCGGTACGATTGCCCGAGAAAGTGCCTCCGTTGGCGATGGTCTGACCGGGCGGCTGCTCTTTGCAAGGCTCGACGTTGCGCGGGGCTTTCGCAGCGGTGATTTTGTGACCGTTCGGATTGAGGAACCGCCGCTGAGTTTTGCGGTGCGCCTTCCGGCCACGGCCTTAAGCGCCGGGGGCGGGGTTCTGGTCGTCGGCCCCGATGACCGGCTGGAGGAAATGCCGGTGCAGCTTTTGCGCAGGCAGGGCGACGATGTGCTGGTTCGGTCGCGTGACCTGAGCGGGCGTCTGGTAGTTGCCGAACGGTCGCCGTTGATTGGCTCGGGGATCAAAGTGCGGCCGATCCGGCCCGAGGCAGCAACCGAAGAACCGGCGGCACCGGCGATGGTCGAACTTTCCGACGAACGCCGGGCGCGGCTGGTGGCTATTGTCGAGGGCAACGCGCGGATGCCCGATGCGGTCAAGGACCGGATCCTGGCCCAGCTGAAAGAACCGATGGTGCCGGTGCAGACGGTTGAGCGCATCGAATCGCGGATGGGGGGCTGATCCATGGGTTTTTCGCCATCGGCTGTGGGCGCGCGGGCGGGCGGGATCTTAAGCTATTTCGCGCGCCACAAAACCGCGGCGAACCTGCTGTTGGTCATTCTGATCGCGGCCGGTCTGGTGTCATTTCCGAAGATGCGCACGCAGTTTTTTCCCGATGTGATCATTGAATCGGTCAGCGTTTCGGTTGCCTGGGACGGGACCGGGGCCGAGGACGTGGACCGCGCGATTGTTCAGCTGATCGAACCGGCGCTTCTGGGCGTCGAAGGGGTGGAAGCTTCGTCAGCCGCCTCGTCTGAAGGTCGCGCATGGGTTACATTGAATTTTGAACCAGGCTGGGACATGGCGCGCGCCGCCGACGATGTGCAACTGGCCGTCGATGCCGTGTCGGGCCTGCCGGACGGCGCCGAAGACCCGGTGGTGCGCCGCGCGGTCTGGCGCGACCGGGTGACCGACGTGGTGATTACCGGCCCCGTCGGCATCGACCAGCTGGCGCGGTTTGCCGATGAATTCGTGGTCCGGCTGTTCGCCGAGGGGGTGACGCGGGCCACGATCCGCGGGGTGGCTGCGCCGCAGACGATTGTCGAGGTGCCATCGGTGGCGCTGATCCGCCACGACACCTCGATGGCCGCTATTGCTGCCGCCATTTCTGAGGAGGCCGAGGCCGATCCGGCGGGCGACGTGACCGGGGCCAACGCGCGGGTGCGCACCGGGGTGGAAAAGCGCCGCGCCGATCAGATCGCCGATATCGTGATCCGGTCGAACCCGGATGGGTCCAAGCTGAGGATCGGTGAACTGGCGGTGGTGCGCGTTGAAGGGATCGACCGCAACCGCGCCTATTACGTGGGCGAAAATCAAGCCATATCGATCCGCGTAGACCGGTCGGACCGGGGCGACGCGATCGACATTCAGGCCCAGGTTCAGGCGGTCGCCGACGACATGGCGCTGGGGCTGCCCGAGGGTGTCAAGATCGACCTGATCCGCACCCGGGCCGAAGCAATTTCCGCACGGCTGAACATTCTGCTGGAAAATGGGTTGATGGGGCTGGGGCTTGTGCTGGCGCTGTTGTTTCTGTTCCTGAACGTGCGCACCGCGTTTTGGGTGGCGGCGGGCATTCCGGTGGCGATGCTGACGGCACTGGCGCTGATGTATGCCGCCGGGCTGACGCTGAACATGATCTCGCTGTTCGCGCTGATTATCACGCTGGGCATCGTGGTGGACGATGCGATCGTGGTCGGCGAACACGCCGATTTTCGGGCGCGGCGGCTGGGAGAGGCGCCGCAGGTGGCGGCCGAAAATGCCGCCCGGCGCATGGCCGCACCAGTGTTTTCGGCCACCATCACCACCGTGATCGCATTTTTCGCTCTGGTCGCCATCGGCGGGCGGTTTGGCGGGCTGATCTCGGACATTCCGTTTACGGTGATCGTGGTGCTTCTGGCCTCGCTCACCGAATGTTTCCTGATCCTGCCGCGCCACATGGCCCATGCCCTGACCCACACCGCTCGGCGGCACTGGTACGATTGGCCTTCGCGCATTGTGAACCGGGGCTTTCGCTGGTTTCGCGATGGGGTTTTTCGCCGTCTTTTGGCGTTGGTGATCTGGGCTCGGTACCCGGTGGTGGCGCTGGCGGTGTTGCTGCTGGCGAGCCAGATCGCGCTCTTTGTGCGCGGCGAGGTTCAGTGGCGGTTCTTTTCCGCCCCCGAGCGCGGGTCGGTGTCGGGCAATTTCGCCATGCTCGAAGGGGCCACGCGCGACGACACGGCAGCGATGATGCGCGAGATGCAGCGCGCGGTTGACAAGCTGGGCGCGAGATATGAGGCCGAACATGGGATCAACCCCGTCGATTACGCGATGGCCGAGATCGGCGGCAACACCGGGCGCGGGTTGTCCGGCGCGGGTAATAAGGGCGGGGATCTCCTGGGGTCGATCGCGATCGAGCTGATCGACGCCGATCTGCGCCTCTATTCCTCGTTCCAGTTCGTCGGCGACCTGCAGGACGCGGTGCGCCGCCATCCGATGGTCGAGACCATCAGCTTTCGCGGCTGGCGGCACGGGCCCGGTGGTGAAGCTCTGTCGGTCGAGTTCTTCGGGGCTGAAGCCAGCAGCCTGAAGGCCGCCAGCGAGGCGCTGCAGACGCAACTGGCCGGGTTCGCGGAAGTGTCGGCGGTTGAGGACAATCTGGCCTACGACAAGGAAGAACTGATTTTGGACCTGACCGCGCAAGGTCAGGCGCTTGGCTTCACCATCGACGGTCTTGGCCGGGTCCTGCGCAACCGGCTGGGTGGGATCGAGGCGGCGAGCTTTCCCGACGGCATGCGGTCGGCCTCGATCCGGGTCGAATTGCCGGTGGGCGAGCTGACGGCGGATTTTCTGGACCGGACCCAGATGCGCACCACCGCCGGTGCATGGGTACCGCTGGCCGATCTGGTGACAGTGGCAAGCCGCACCGGGTTTTCGACCGTGCGCCGCGAAAACGGGGTGCGGGTGATCCGGGTAAGCGGCGACATTTCCGACGACGATCCGGATCGCGCGGTGGAAATCACCCAGGCGCTGCAAGAGACGATATTGCCCGAGATCGCCTCGGTCCACGGGGTCGAGTTTCGCCAGTCGGGCCTGTCCGAGCAGGAAAACCGGTTTCTGAGCGATGCGCGCACCGGGCTGATCTTGTGCCTGCTGGGCATCTATCTGGTGCTGGCCTGGATTTTCTCCAGCTGGTCGCGCCCGGTGGTGGTGATGGCTGTCATTCCCTTCGGACTGGTTGGGGCGGTCTGGGGGCACGCGCATTGGGACGTGCCGTTCAGCATGTTCTCAGTCATCGGAATGATCGGGATGACCGGGATTATCATCAACGATTCCATCGTGTTGGTGACAACGATTGACGAGCACGCGCGCGAACGCGGGCTGATCCCGGCGATAATCGAAGGCACCGCGGACCGCCTGCGGGCGGTGTTTCTGACCACGGCAACCACGGTGCTGGGGCTGGGGCCGCTTCTCTACGAAGGCTCGGCCCAGGCGCAGTTTCTCAAACCCACGGTGATCACGCTGGTTTACGGTCTGGGCTTTGGCATGGTTCTGGTGCTGGCCGTCGTGCCGGCGCTTTTGGCGATGCAACTGGACGTGGCGCGCCAATACGCGGCCCTGCGCCGCGCCTTGCGCGGCCCGGCGCGCGCGCGCCCGGCGCGGGCGGCGGTGCTGGCGGCGGTGCTGGGCGGCTTTGCCCTTTTCTGGGCGACGATGTTGCCCGCGCTGGTGCTGAACGAGATGCCGCCGCTTCTGGCCGCGCTTTTGCCCGGCCTTGCTGTTCTGCCCGCCCAGTTGGCAGGCTTCGCAGGATTTGCCATGGGCCTGCTGGCGCTGATGATCTGTCTCTACCTTGCGACCGCAGCGCTGCGCGCTCTGCGCCGACCGCCGGGCTGATCGGCCACCAAGGGGGCGCTGCCCCCTCTTCGCCTAAAGGCGAATTCACTCCCGAAGTATTTTCCAAAGCAAAGAAGCTAATGCGCCCCGGGAAACAGCCTCAACCGCACCCCAGGGCGACTTCTTCGCTTACGGCCATCGGCGCTTCCGCCTGTACCGCCTCGCAATGATGCTTCAATTTTGGTTAATCGAGTGTAAATTCTTTGCTTGAAAAATACTTCGGGGAGCGCGAGGGGCAGCGCCCCTCGCCAGTGGCGCCGCGTGCCAGGCGGCACAATTTTCTGCTTTCATAGTCCCAGTTCCGAAAAAGGGATGAACCGCACCGGATCGCCCGGCCCGATGTCGCGCGCGCCTTCGTCGAGTTCGACCAGCCCGGTGGCCCAGGCAAGCCCCGAGATGCGGCCCGAGCCTTCCGAGGCGAAGACCTCGGCGCGACCTTCATCCGAAAGCCGCGCGCGCAGGTATTCGTGCCGCCCCGGTTTCTTGCGTTTCTCAAAACCTGCGGGCACCGTGAAGCCCTGTGGCTCTGCCCACCCTGCGCCAGCCAAAAGTGACAGCGCCGGCCGCGCGAATATCGCCGTGCAGACAAAGGCGGCGACCGGGTTTCCGGGCAGTCCGAAGACCGGCACGCCGCTCCAGGTGGCCAGTGCCAGCGGGCGGCCGGGTTTGACAGCGATCCGCCAGGCGGTCAGGTGCCCCTCGCCCTGCAACAGCGCCGATACATGGTCTTCGTCCCCCGCCGAGGCCCCGCCCGAGGTCAGAATCGCATCCGTGCCCGAGGCGGCCTCATCCAGCCGCGCCCGAAGGACATCGCGGTCGTCGCCGACATGGCCCAGATCGACGCCGCGATGCCCCATGCGGTCGATCATCGCCAGCAGCATCGGCCGGTTGGCGTCGTAGGTCTGGTCCGGCCCGGCGGGGCGGCCCGGTTGCACAATCTCGTCCCCGGTCGACAAAACCCCGACGCGCAAGGGCTGGCGCACCGCAACCTCGGCCACGCCGAACGCCGACAAAAGCGCCAGATCGGCGGGGGTCAGACGGCGCCCGGCGGGCAACGCCTGCGCGCCTTGGGCAACGTCCTCGCCCGCGGCCCGTGTATTGGCGCCCTGCTTGACCGGCCCCCGAAAGGCGACGCGAGTGCTGTCGGTTCGGCAATCTTCCTCGAGCACCACCGTATCGACGCCCCGGGGCAACAGCGCGCCGGTCAGAATGCGAATAGCCGAGCCTGCGGGGACCGCGCCGGTATAGGGCGCGCCCGCCGCCGCGCGGCCTGCCAGAAGTGGCAATACCTGCGCGCCATTGCCGGTGGCGGTATGGGCAAAGCCATAGCCATCGACCGCCGAATTGGCCGCTGGCGGGTTGGCGCGCGCCGCCATTACATCCGCCGCCAGCACCCGACCCGATGCGGCGCTTGTGGCCACCGCTTCGATGCCTTTGACCGGGGCCAGCGCGGCCCGCAATCGGGTCAGAGCCACATCAACCGGCAGCCAGTCAACGCCCTTCGGCAGGGCAAAACAATCGTCGCGCAGCGGCGGCGGAGTAAGCGGGTCGGGCGGCGCTTGGTCGCGGATCAGACCGACCTCGCGCAGGATGAAACCGGCAATCGCCGCAGTGTCATCGAGATCGAACACAGGCACGTCAACCGCAACGCTGGTGTCGGCCGCCACAGCACGGATCAACGGGTCGCCGGGCGCGATCAGCGGGTTGGCCGTACCCGCGCGCCAGGCCTCGATCTTTGGATGATCCTCCCGCTTCCAGCCCTCGATCAGCACCAGATCGACCGGTTTCAGCTTGCTCAGCAGGGTCGCCAGCGGTGGCTCGGGCTCATCGCGCAATTCGGCCATCAGGGCCCATCTTTTGCGGCTGACCACCAGCACCTCGCGCGCGCCGGCTGCGCGGTGCCGAAAGCTGTCCTTGCCGGGCTTATCGACGTCAAACACATGGTGCGCGTGCTTGAGCGTCGAGACGGTAAAGCCGCGCCCGGTGATCTCGGCCACCAGCCGCTCCATCAGGCCGGTTTTGCCGGCGTTTTTCCAGCCGGTAATGCCGTAGATTTTCATGCTGTCAACGCGAGAATACTGCGTGCGCGAACTAGGTCCTGCGGCGTGTTGACGTTGAAGAACGGGTCAATGGGATCGGTGGCAAACACCGCCTCGGCGGCGCCATGGGTGTCGGTCCAGGCCACGACCTTGCGCACACCGTCTGCCAGCGCCGCCCGCAGATCGTCGCGCAGGGCCACCGGCCAAAGGCCAAACGTTGGGTGGCGCGCGGTCCCGCGTTGCGCATCCGGGGTTGCGGCCAGCGCCATGGGCATGCCCGCGTCTTCGGCAGCGAGGATCAGACGCGGCACCAGATCGGGCGGCGGAAACGGCGTATCGGCAGCGGTGGTCACGATGTGGGCGGCACCCCGGACTGCAGCCCAGTCGAGCCCGGCCAGAACCCCTGCGAGCGGCCCCTGAAAGCCCGGTAGTGTATCTGCCACCACCGGCAGGCCAAAGTCTGAGAACCGCGCCGGGTCGCCGTTGGCATTCAGCGCCAACTCGGCCACCTGAGGCCGAAACCGTTCGATCACGCCTGACAGAATCGTGCCCCGGCCGAGCGCCAGCAATCCTTTGTCGCCGCCGCCCATCCGACGCGCCTGACCGCCGGCAAGAATGACGCCAAGGGGCGTGTTCATGGAACCAACCTCCAGGCATCCAGTCGTTCGCGAAAGGCCCGCGGGCGCAGACCTTCGGGCAGTGCGCGGTCGGGAATTGCCACCATCGAGACGCCCGAGCGCAGGACGGTGCCGCCGCGAACCGCGACGATGGCGACGATGGCGGCCCAGTCGAGCTGGCTGAGCATCACGGTGTCGCGGAATGTGACTCCGTCGGCGCTGAAGGTTGCTTGCGTCTCGCCTGCACGGTCCCAATGCGAGCCGATCTCGGCCACGAAACGGCGCATGCGCAAGCGTTGCAAAATGACGAAGCCCAGGACCAGAACCCCGGCCCCGATCACCCCCGCACCGACAAAAGCCGGGGCGATGCCAAGCGCCCCGAGGATCAGCGTGACCATCAACAGCCCGCCCCAGACCAGCGCCCATGCGATCACCCGGTTGATGAAATGCGGGCGCGGCACGGCGCTTTGCCACCAGCCCGTCAGGGCGCGCGGAAAAAGCCGCCGGTCGAAGGTAAACCGCACCGTGATCGGGTCGCTCATCGCCGCCCGCCCTTGCGCCGGTGGCGCGGGTCTTCGTCGGTCAGGGTTTCGGGATCGACGTCATAAGTCAGCCGCTCGGCCCCGGCCAGGCACTGAAACCGTCGGCCGCGCAACCGGCCGACCAGGGTCAGCCCGACCTGGCGCGCGATGTCGACGCCCCAGGCGGTGAAGCCCGATCGAGACGCCAGAACCGGGATGCCCATGAGCGCGGTTTTTATCACCATTTCCGATGTCAGCCGCCCCGTCGTATACAGAATTTTATCGGCCCCGCTGACATTTTCCGAGCGCATCCAGCCGGCGATTTTGTCGACCGCGTTGTGGCGGCCGACATCTTCCATATAGACCAACGGCCGGTCTTCGCGACACAGCACCGTGCCGTGAATTGCGCCCGCCGCAAGGTAAAGGCTGGGAGTCGTGTTGATCTTGTGCGCCAGCGCATAGAGCCACGAAGCCCGCACGCGCGTCTGCGGCAGGCGCAACCCCTCAAGCCCCTCCATCATGTCGCCAAAGACCGTGCCGACCGCGCAACCGCTGGTCCGGGTTTTGCGGGCGAGTTTTTCCTCATAAGTGGTCTGGCCGTCGGTGCGCACCACAACCGTTTCCAGCTCGGCATCGAAATCGACGCCGGTCACGGCCTCGCCAGGTTGCAGCATGCCCTGATTGGCCAGAAAACCGACGGCCAGATATTCGGGATAGTCGCCGATCGTCATCGCGGTGACAATCTCCTGGCCGTTGAGGAAAATCGTCAGCGGGCGTTCTTCGACCACGTTTACCGGCAGAGCGGCGCCGGTCTGATCGGTGCCCTCGACGATGCGCGACAGGCCCGGCCCGCCGGGGTCGGGGGCGATCAGGAGGTCGGGCGCATCGGGCGTGTCGGGCAAGGCTCTATCCAGGTCTTCGCGCATAAGGCTGGCGCGACCATAAACGAAGTGGCCCGGATGTCAGCACTTTCGATTGGCACCGGCCTTTCGCGTGTCAGAGCGGCAGGCCGCGCATCAGGCGCGGCACGTCGCCGGTCAGACCGGCCGCCTGGCGGATCAGCCCGCGACGCAAACCGGGAACGGCGCCGATCACCCCCATTGCGATATCGCGGCCCAGGCGTAAGAGGCTGTTGTCGTTCGAGAAAACCCGGTTTACTGCGTCGGTTGCCATGGCCAGGGCGGCGGTGTCGAAGCGCCGCCATTGCGCATAGCGGGCCAGCACGTCGGCGCGCGAGAAATCCTCGCCGCGGCGGCGCGCGGCGGTCAGCACTTCGGCCAGCGCCGCGACATCGCGCAGGCCGGCGTTCAGGCCCTGGCCGGCAATGGGGTGGATGCTGTGCGCGGCGTCGCCGGCCAGCACCAGCCGGTCGCCAGTGAAACTTTGCGCCAGCGACAGCGACAGCGGATAAGTGAACCGCGCGCCCGCAAGGCCGATCTCGCCCAGAAAATCGCCAAAGCGGGGGCGCAGGACGGCCAGATAGACCGCGTCGTCCATCGCTTCAATCTCGGCGGCGCGCGCGGTTGTCTCGGTCCAGACAATCGACGAGCGGTTGCCTTTGAGCGGCAGAATGGCCAGCGGCCCGGGCGGCATGAAGAACTGGTGCGCGATGCCCATGTGGGGATGTTCGTGTTCGATGGCGCAGACCAGCGCGGTTTGGCCATAGTCCCATTCCATCCGCTTTATCCCGGCCCGCCGGGCGGTGTCCGAGCCGCGTCCGTCGCAGCCGGCAAGCAAAGCCGCGCTGATCTCGCATCCGTCCGAAAGGGTCAGCGCGATGTCGCTCTCGCTAGGTTCCTGGGTCGTGACCTTGACGCCGGTCAGGTGGGTGACCCGCTCGTCGCCCCGGACCGCCGCGATCAGCGCGCGGCGCAGGTGGCGGTCTTCGACCATGTAACCCATAGGGCCCTCTTCGATCTCGCCGTGATCGAAATGCATGAAAAAGGCCGACGGGCCTTCGCCGGCGCGCCCGTCCGAGACCTTGATCTCGAGCATCGGCTGGGCATGATCGGCCACCGCAGGCCAAAGCCCGAGTGCCGTGAACAGCCGTTGCGAGGTTAGCGCCAGCGCATAGGACCGTCCGTCGAAAGTGTCGCTGGTCTGGCTTACCGGATCGGCCGCATCGACCAGAGTTACCGAAAATCCGGCCCTAGCCAGCGCCAGCGCCAAAGTCGCGCCATTCAATCCGCCGCCAGCAATGGCGATATCGCTCCGCGTGGACATGCCGCCACTAACGCCCGGTTGGCGGGATTGTCCATGGGGGCAGGTGCCGCTACGGTCGCGAGAAATGCCCCGGGGGGCAGCGAATGTCGACAGGCTGGCTGACGATGACGGCGGGCGATCTGGGCCGGGCAATTGGTGGGGGCGATATCGACCCTGTCGATTGGTGGGGGCGATATCGACCCTGTCGATCTGACCGAGACCTATCTGGACGCGATCGACGGTCATGACCTGAGCCCGCGAATTTATGCCCGCACGACGCCCGACCGCGCCCGCGCTGAAGCCAAAGCGGCCCGCGACCGGGCGGCCCGGGGCATGCTGTTGGGGCCGCTCGATGGTGTGCCGATATCGTGGAAAGACCTTTTTGACACGGCCGGCACGAAGTGCGAGGCGGGAACCGCGCTTTTGCAAGGCCGGATGCCCGGGCGCGATGCGCGCGCGGTCGGGCATGCTACGGCGGCGGGACTGGTCTGTCTGGGCAAGACGCATACGTCCGCGCTGGCGTTTTCGGGCCTGGGCCTGAACCCGATCACCCAAACCCCGCCTTGTGTGAACGATGCAAAGGCGGCGCCGGGCGGTTCGTCGTCGGGGGCTGCAGCGTCGGTGGCCTTCGGGCTGGCCGCAGCCGGGATCGGGTCGGACACCGGCGGGTCGGTGCGCATTCCGGCGGCCTGGAACGATCTGGTAGGGCTGAAAACCACATCTGGTTTGCTGTCGCTTGAGGGGGTCGTGCCGCTGTGCCCCAGTTTCGATACGGTTGGCCCGCTGTGCCGGTCGGTCGAAGACGCGGCGCTGTTGCTGGCGGCTCTGGGCGGCGGGGCCGCGCCGGATTTGAGCGGTGCCGACCTGTCGGGCCGGCGGTTTCTGGTGCTGACCACCGCCATGCTGGACGGTCTGCGCGATGCGCCGCGCCAGGGGTTCGAGGCCGCCATTGCGGTGATTCGCGCGGCTGGCGGCGACGTGATCGAAGGGCCGGTTGGCGAAGTGGCCGAGGCGCTGGCGCTGACCGCGCTGGTGTTCCCGTCCGAAGCCTATGGGATGTGGAAGGATGTTATTGAGGCTGCGCCGCAGCTGATGTTTCCCGAGGTTCTGGAGCGGTTTCGGGGTGGTGCCGACATTCTGGCCAGCGACTTTGTCGCGGCCTGGGCGCGGCTGAAGACGCTTCGCAAAGGATATTTGCTGGCCACAGCCGGCTATGACGCGGTGCTTGCGCCGACTGCAGCAATTCTGCCACCCGACGCGGCGCGGTTGCTTGGCGATCACGAGTATTACGTGGGCGAAAACCTTTTGGCGCTGCGCAATACCCGGATCGGCAACTTGTTGGGTCTTTGCGCGCTCAGTCTGCCCACGGGCGTGCCTTCGACCGGGCTGATGGTCATGGCCCCACCCCGAGACGAAGCGCGTTTGCTGCGTGTGGGCGCCGCGATTGAGAGGGCGCTGGCCTAAAAGCCACAATCGCACCGCTGATCCCTGACTGGCCCCCGGGTTTTTCTGGACCCGGACGCGAAGGGCGATTAGCTTTGGTCCGAACGGGGCGAAACGACCCCGAACCGAGGTAGTAATGGTTTCACCGGAGCGGTTTTCGAACCTGCCAGAATATGCATTCCCGCGTCTGCGGGCGCTTCTCGACGGCGATCCGCCGGGGGGCGATGTTGTGCCTATGAGCATCGGTGAACCCCGCCACCCGTTCCCGCCGATGGTGATGGACGCGATTGCCGCCAATGCCGATGGGTTCAACCGCTACCCGCCCAATGACGGAACGCCCGAGTTGCAGGCGGCGCAAGCGGCCTGGGTCAAACGGCGGTACGGGGCCGCGTTGAACCCGGCGACCCAGATCATGGCGCTGAACGGCATGCGCGAGGGGCTGTTTTCTGCGGTTGTGGCGCTCTGCCCCGAATTGAAGGCCGGGCGCAAGCCGGTGGTGCTGATCCCCAATCCGTTTTATCAGGTCTATATGGTGGCGGCGCTGACCATCGGGGCCGAACCGGTGTTCGTGCCAGCCACCGCCGAGACCGGGTTTCTGCCCGATTACGCGGGCCTTGCCGGTGAAATTCTAGACCGAACGGCGATTGCCTTTCTGTGTTCGCCATCTAATCCGCAGGGCGCGGTGGCCAATTCGGAATACTGGGCCGAGCTTCTGGCACTGGCCGAAAAGCACGATTTCCGGGTTTTCGCCGATGAGTGCTATTCCGAGATTTACCGCGATACGCCGCCCGCTGGCGTGTTGCAGGTTGCGGCGGCGCAGGGCGCCGACCCCGAACGCGCGCTGGCATTTCATTCGCTGTCCAAGCGGTCGAACCTGCCCGGTCTCAGATCGGGGTTTGTCGCGGGCGGGCCGGAGGCGTTGCGCCAGATGAAATTGCTGCGCGCCTATGCGGGGGCGCCGCTGCCGCTGCCATTGCAACGCGCGGCAGAACGGGTTTGGGCCGACGAGGCGCATGTGGCCGAAAACCGCGCGCTTTATCAGGCGAAATATGGGCTGGCCGATCAGATATTTGCGGGCGTGCCGGGATACGCCGGCCCCGAGGGCGGGTTTTTCCTGTGGTTACCGGTCGATGATGGCGCGGCGGCGGCGCTGAAAATTTGGCGCGAAACCGGGGTGCGGGTGCTGCCCGGCGCATATCTGGCGCAGACCGTGGACGGGGCGAACCCCGGGGCGGGATACATCCGGGTGGCCATGGTGGCCACGGCGGACGAACTGGAATGCGGGCTGAAAAAGCTGCGCGCGAGCATTTACGAATAAGAGGCAAGAAATATGGCGTATCAAGTCAGGCAGCGTGATCCACTTTTCGACGCAGACACTCAGGCTTTGCTCGAGCGGCGCGGCAAGGAAATGATCGGAATGATCCTGATCGCGCTGGCCGGGTTGGCGGCTATTTTGCTGGCGACCTATTCGCCGACCGACCCCAGCTGGCTGTCGGCAACCGATCAACCGGTGCAAAACGGGCTGGGTCAGTTAGGCGCCGCGGTGGCCTCGCCGCTTTATATCATCCTCGGGCTTGGATCATGGAGCGTGGCATTCGTGCTCGGGGTCTGGGGTGCGCGCCTGATGATGCATCACGGTTCCGAGCGGGCGATCAGCCGCCTGATTTTCGCGCCGATCGGGGTGGCGGTGATTGCGGTTTATGCCTCGACCCTGGTGCCCTACGACGGCTGGGGTCACAGTTTTGGTCTTGGCGGTCTGTTGGGCGACACGGTTCTGGGCGCGGTTCTGGGCGTCGCACCGGTCAGCGCCGGTCTGGGGCTCAAGCTCATGTCAGGGCTGTTCGGGCTTGGCGCGCTGTGGCTGGGCGCTTTTGCTCTGGGTTTCACGCGCCCCGAGCTAAAGACCGGCCTGCGGTTTTTGCTTTTGGGTCTTGTGGTCGCTTATGTGTCGGTTGCAGCGACGCTTGGCATGGCGGTTCGGGGGCTGGCAATTGCCCTGCGCGCGCTGTGGTCAGCCTGGACCGCCCGCGGCGATGCCGCGATTGGCGAACCCAAGACCGAAATTCCCGAATTCATGGCATTCCCGGTGGAACGGCCTGCGCCCGTCCGTACACCTAGCGGGCTTTTGGGTAAAGTACCGGGAATGGTGCGCCGCGCGGCGCCGACGGAAGTTGCTGGGGCTCCGTCGGCCGCGACCAACGCAGCCGCGGGCGCACCAACAGACGAACGTATCCGCGAACGCATCGCCAGCGTGATCAAATCGCGGGGCCACCCGACGCCGGTGCTGAGCGCCAATGCTGGGTCGGGACGCCGCGAACCACCGGTAATGCGGGCCGCACCGCTGGCCGAACCCGCTGGCCAGACCGACGAAGGCCGCCTTCCCACCAGCATCCAGCCGGGTCCGGTGGCCGAGCCTGCCGCCCGCCCGCTGGTGCAGCCGGCGGCCAAGCGCGCGACCCCCTCGCGGCGCGCGAAATCCGAGGCCCAGCCGGGGCTTTTTGACACCTCCGAAGGCTACGAATTGCCGCCGCTGTCGCTGCTGACCAGCCCCTCGAACGTCCAACGCCATGTGCTGAGCGACGAGGCGCTGGAAGAAAACGCGCGGATGCTGGAAGCGGTGCTCGATGATTACGGCGTGCGCGGCGACATCGTGTCGGTGCGGCCCGGTCCGGTTGTGACCATGTACGAGCTGGAACCCGCGCCCGGCCTGAAAGCCAGCCGGGTCATCGGTCTCAGCGATGACATCGCGCGGTCAATGTCGGCGCTGTCGGCGCGGGTCTCGACCCTGCCGGGACGGTCGGTTATCGGGATCGAGCTGCCCAATGAATTCCGCGAAAAGGTCGTGCTGCGCGAGATTCTCGGCCACCGCGATTTTGGCGACGGCAACCAACGCCTGCCGTTGGCGCTGGGCAAGGACATCGGCGGCCAGCCGGTGGTCGCGAACCTGTCGAAAATGCCCCACCTGCTGATCGCGGGCACCACCGGATCGGGCAAATCGGTGGCGATCAACACGATGATCCTGAGCCTTCTCTACAAGCTAACCCCAGACGAATGCCGCATGATTATGATCGACCCCAAGATGCTGGAACTTTCCGTCTATGACGGCATCCCGCATCTTTTGTCGCCGGTGGTGACCGACCCGAGAAAGGCGGTTGTGGCGCTGAAATGGGTCGTCGGCGAGATGGAAGAACGCTATCGCATAATGTCCAAGATGGGCGTGCGCAACATCGAGGGGTTCAACAGCCGGGTGCGCGACGCGCTGGCGCGCGACGAGATGTTCAGCCGCGCGGTTCAAACGGGCTTTGACGACGAGACCGGCGAACCGGTGTTTGAGACCGAGGAATTCGGGCCCGAAAAACTGCCCTATATCGTGGTTGTCGTGGACGAGATGGCCGACCTGATGATGGTCGCGGGCAAAGAGATCGAGGCTTGCATCCAACGGCTGGCGCAGATGGCGCGGGCCAGCGGCATTCACCTTATCATGGCCACGCAAAGGCCTTCGGTCGATGTGATTACCGGCACCATCAAGGCCAACTTTCCGACCCGGATATCGTTCCACGTGACCGGCAAGATCGACAGCCGCACCATTCTGGGCGAACAGGGGGCCGAGCAACTGCTGGGTATGGGCGACATGCTTTACATGGCGGGCGGGGCCAAGATCACCCGCGTGCACGGGCCTTTTGTCAGCGATGAAGAGGTTGAAGAGGTGGTGACCTATCTCAAGGCCTACGGCCCGCCTGATTATGTGGGCGGCGTTGTGGACGGCCCGGAAAACAACCGCGAAAGCGATATCGATCTGGTTCTGGGACTGGGCGGCAATTCCGACGGCGAAGACGCGCTTTACGATTCTGCGGTGCAGATCGTTATCACCGACCGCAAATGCTCGACCTCGTACATCCAGCGCAAGCTGGCCATCGGCTATAACAAAGCCGCCCGGTTGGTTGAGGCGATGGAGGATGCGGGGCTGGTATCGACCGCCAATCACGTCGGCAAACGCGAGATTTTGGTGCCCGAACACGCCTAGCGGCACGGCGTCGGCGAATAACGGCGCCTGGTTATTGCTTAACCCGTGGCGATGGCCGTCAGATGCGCTTATATCGACCTTTGAGTATCATGATCACCGAGGCCCCATGAACCGCCGCATTCTTTTGATGATCGCAACCGCCGCCCTTATGGCTGGCCAGACCGCTCAGGCCGAGCCGTTGTCGCTGGATGCGCTGTCGGCCTATCTCAACGACCTTGTCACCGCCGAGACCCGGTTCACCCAGTTCAACGGTGACGGGTCGCGGTCCGCGGGCACGCTTTATATCCACCGGCCCGGGCGGATGCGGTTCGAATATGATCCGCCGAACGCGGCGCTGGTGCTGGCCAGCGCCAACGCGGTGGCGATTTTCGACGCCAAATCGAACGCGCCGCCGCAGCAGTTCCCGTTGAGGCGCACGCCGCTCAATCTGATCCTGGGCCGCAATATCGATCTGGGTGCGGCCGAGATGGTGGTCGATCACCGCGAGACCGAGACCGGGCTGACGGCGATCACGGCGCGCGATCCCAAGCGCCCCGATGCGGGGATGATCGAGTTGATGTTTTCAGCCGAACCGGTCGCGTTGAGGCAGTGGATCGTGACCGACGAGGCCGGGTTCCGGACCGCGGTGGTTCTGGAAGATCTGAAGGCCGGGGCGACCCATGGAACCGCGTTTTTCAGCATCCATATCGAGAAAGCCCGGCGCGGATTTTGAAAGTGCTCAAGGTTGAGCATTGAGTTAACTGGTTGAATTTGTTATCTTAAGCGCGTAAACTTCTACAAAACCAAAGCGGCCTAGGGTCTGGACCTATAAAGGGCCGACGAAGACGACTGCCGCTCCCCAGGGGAAGCGGACCTTCGCTTGGGAGTACACAAACGACTGCAATGCGGGACAAGCTTGCCGTTCGCTGCACATGTTCCAACGGCAGCTAACTTCACAATGCGTCTGCGGCGACAAGCAACTTCGGCGTATTCTGTTGAAAAAGTCTTCTTGATTTTAGATCATCTCGCTGATTCAATCTCTGCATTGATGCGGGGGATTGGCGGCGATGTTGGGACCGAAGCAAGAGGCACAGAGCGCGCTTTTCTATGACTTCTCGATAGAAGACCACGTCCCGCAAGATCATCTGCTGCGGTCGATTGATCGCTTCGTCGATCTGTCCTGCATCCGCCAGCATCTCGCGCCATTTTACAGCTCAACCGGCCGCCCTTCGATTGATCCTGAGCTGCTGATCCGCATGCTGCTGGTGGGCTACTGCCTGGGCATCCGCTCGGAGCGGAGGCTGTGCGAGGAAGTGCATCTCAATCTGGCGTATCGCTGGTTTTGCCGCCTGGACCTGACAGATCAGGTGCCTGACCACTCGACATTCTCAAAGAACCGGCATGGCCGTTTCCGTGACAGTGACCTGCTGCGTCATCTCTTTGAGACGGTCGTGGCGCGTTGCATTGCCGAGGGGCTGGTCAGTGGCCAGCGCTTTGCGGCGGATGCCAGTCTCATTGAGGCCGACGCAAATAAACAGAACTCCACCGCCAAAGAAGATTGGGATCACAGCACGATTGACC
This sequence comes from Paracoccaceae bacterium, assembly GCA_965247915.1. Taxonomy (GTDB): domain Bacteria; phylum Pseudomonadota; class Alphaproteobacteria; order Rhodobacterales; family Rhodobacteraceae; genus JAKZRT01. The sequence continues at coordinate 2,661,173 of OZ252048.1, read as the reverse complement.
CCGATGACGCACCTCGTGCGGTGCGGGAATATCTCGACGTTCTGGATGACGCGGCCTTTGGCGCGGCGACGACCGTTGAACCGAAGTTCACGTCTCACTCCGACCCATCCAGTCAATGGACAGCGGCCCGCAAAGGTCCTGCGTTCTTTGCCTATTCAACCAATTATCTGATCGATACTGATCACGGTGTCATCGTGGACGTGGAAGCCACACGATCAATCCGACAGGCGGAGGTCGGGTCTGTGCGTACAATGCTGGATCGGGTCAAAGAAGGGTTTGGCCTGCATCCAGAGCGCATCATTGCTGACACGGCTTATGGTTCAGGCCCCATGCTTGGATGGTTGGTGGATCGCGGCATCGCTCCGCATATCCCGGTAATCGACAAAGCTGGCCGAACCGATGGCACCTGGACACGAGCCGATTTTGAATGGGACGCTGAGAACGACCAGTACATCTGTCCCGAGGGACAGGCGTTGAAGCAGTTCCGCCGCAACTACTCAGACCCCAAGCGTGGCCCGTCCGACAAAGGCACTGCCAAGTATCGCGCGCTGAAACTGACTTGCCAAAGTTGCCCGTCCAAGGCGCGCTGCTGTCCCAACATGGATGCCCGATCCATCACCCGCGAAGAACACGAAGATGCCAGACAAGTTGCCCGAGACATCGCAAAAACCAGGCAATATGAAATCTCGATGAAGCTGCGGAAAAAAGTCGAGATGCTGTTTGCTCACCTCAAACGCATTCTTGGCCTTGGACGGCTCCGATTACGCGGCCCATGCGGCGCAAACGATGAATTCCTCCTCGCTGCCACCGCCCAGAACCTTCGGAAACTGGCCAAGATCTTTCCTGCACCGCAGAAACCGCGAACAGCCTGACCAGAAAGGTGTTCGGGCTCACATACAACGGCCACTTTCTGCACCTGCAACACGTTGTTTTTCAACAGAATCGGCGGGAAACAAGCGTTCGCCACAGATGCATTTTGACCGTCCGCCCCTGCCGGCCGCTGTCTACTCAGAAACAAAGACTTTTCCGCCAAAACATGGCCAATCACAAACAGTATCAGAACACCAGTTTCGATGCTTTTGGTCGCTTGCGTCATAGAAAGCGTTTCTTGCGAAATATTTATCACAAAGTGGAAAACGATTGCCGCGAGAACACTCTTTCTGTTTTTTACACATACCCAGCTAATGATAATCCCCATCGGGATAATGCTGGCAAAAAAGTTTACCGCAAACCAGGGATTTTGGTTAAATATTTCATACTGGTAGGAGTCTTTGAAAAATAGCAAAGGCAGGTGCCAAAGCGACCAGAGCACGCTGAATACAAGCGAAGCGGTCACGAACGTATATTTTCTTTGAAGGCTGTCAAAAGCATAACCTCGCCACCCCAATTCTTCAAAAGTAGCGGCCAGCAGTAACAGTATGAGCACCGGAAGTACTCCGGAGGTGAATGAAAATCCTTCAGCAAACTGAAACTGTGTGACCGCGCCTCCGAAGAGTACCGAAATTCCGATGGAAACCACAACGATCAAAGGCATCAGCAGAAAAATTGCCGGTAACGTGGTCAGTCGAATGCGCCGGATCTAAAAAATGCACCCGATGAATTCGCGCAACATGCCTGGGGGCTTGGTTGCCGCCATCATAAACAGAGAAATTTTAAACGGCGCCATCAGGCCGGGCAGCATAAATGCCATAGATAGGCCGCCCATTCCGTCCCGAAAGCTTATGACTGCGCCTATAAACCAAAGGAGATACGTCGCTGCGAATGTGAGCGTGAAGTATTTGAAGGGCTTGTATTGGAAAAGGTTATCCATTTTTTGGCTCCCTGGTCAGATTGGGGTTCATAAAGTTGAAGCTTCCGGGAGCGGCTCCAAGAGATTTTTCGATGATTTGCTGAGCTACTCTTCGGCGAACGTGTATTTCTCGATTGGAAAAATTGAACAGCCCACCGTCCAAAAGAAACTGAGACCCAGTCAGCAGAAACTGAATTATTTCAAGCGGCAGATCGGCATTAAAAACACCTTCCCGATTGCCCTGTTCGACAATCGTCGCAAATATCGGCGATAGCCTGAGAACAGTTTGGATATTGGTGATCTCATGTAGTTGTCGGTTTTCAGGCAAATGCAACATCTCTGCAATGTCGCTGGCGTCTTCGTCGCCGACATGGCTGTCTGACACCAATAGCTGCATTTTGGTCAATGCGTTCAGGGAAGTATCGTCCGCAACCTGTTGGGTTTGGTCTATGATCCGGCCAAGTGTGCGGTCCACGATCGCCACAAGGATTTCTTCCTTCGACTTGAAATAATAGTAAAAGGTGCCCTTGGCGACGCCGATGGCCCGAATGATCATATCAACCGAACATTTGCTGAAACCAACCTCTCCAAACAGTCTTTCGGCCGTTTGAATGATTTCCAGACGTCTCTCGGCCGGTGCCTTTGTTACGCGTTCGATCTTGAGGTCCTCCAACATGTCCGAATCGATATGACTGACCGTCGGTCGAAACCATATGACCGACGGTCAGTCGAGTCAAGCCCGTGAATGCGCCATCTGAGCGGCTCTGTCTTCACGTTTTGGAAACGGGGTGCTGCAAGATGGCAAACAGGCGGCCGACCGAAGAAAATGTCTCGAAGTCACGGCAGGTCGAAGTTCTGGCGGATTCCGGACACGATGCGGTCAGGAAATCAGCTGTGAAGGCGCCCAAGTTATTGGATTTCTCTTGTGACCGACACGCTATCGGGTCCGCAATTCTTGTGGGTGCACATTTCGCAGGGCCAATGGCTGGTTTCGACGCTTCGCGACAAAAATCAGTGCAGCGCAGCATCCGTCAGTAAGGGCTCAAAGCCGAAATCTGATCCTTTTTGTCGGATGACCGGTTCGCTGTGCTGAGCGGGCATTGCGATGGCCGGTTCCATTCGTTTTGGCATCATGACCTAAGGGCGGCAGGAGGATTGTCTATGACGTATCTGCCCCACAATGCTTTTTTCATTCCAACGAATGGTTCGCACCATCAAACCCTGGGATCAAGCGCCTAGACCCGATCGCAGGACCTGAGTTGAAGATCATACGACAAGGCGCGCGTTGACACGTCATTGGCGATGCGCACCAGCCAGCGTTTGCTGCGATAAGAGCCCCGCGCATACCCGGTCTGGCCTTCGTGATAGGCCAGATATTGATTTCGCGCGTCGGTCTTGCGAACCCCCACCTTCTCTTGGGTCTGATCCATGTACCAGCCGATGAAATCGGTGGCATCCCGGATGTCATCGCGCCGGGCGCCCCAGTTGCCGGTTTCGCGCTTATAATCGCGCCAGGTGTTGTCGAGCACCTGTGCATAGCCATAGGCCGACGACTGCCGCCCCATCGGGATCACGCCAAGCGAATATTGCACCGGGGTGCGGGCATCGCCGATAAACTTGCTTTCCTGATAGATCGTGGCCATCTGCACCGCGACGGGAACTCCCCACCGGTCTTCGGCCTTTTGCATGGCGCGTAGGTAGTTCGGGCGCTGGCTGACGATGGAACAGGCGTCATCGATGTTGCGCAGCGCATAATTGCTGCTGCCGCCACAGGCCGCCGCCAAGAATACCAGTCCGAACGCGAAAAGATGTCTGCTCATCTGCCTCTCGCTACTCGATTATTGTTTTTTTTCCCTTATAGCCGATTTGGCGGCGCAAAAAAAGACGGCAATCGCGGCAAGTCAGAGCAAAAAACGCCAATGTGATCGGTAGGATGGCAAGCGAAAACAGGGTCGAACCGCCGTCAGACCGAAAACCGGCGCAACAATCCCCATGACTGTCAGAAAAAGCGCCACAGTTTGTTTCCGTCAACTGCGCCCTGTGCCCGTAGACTTGGGCAAATTCAAGGCGTAATAATGGCTTATTGGGGGCAATGCCATGTTGAAGAAGCGCGCGAGATATCATTTGGGCCAGGTGGTCCGGCACCGGAAACATCCCTTCCGGGGCGTCGTCTTTGATGTGGATGCCATGTTTTCGAACACCGATGCCTGGTACGAGGCGATCCCCGAGGAAAGCCGGCCCGAGAAGGACCAGCCGTTTTATCATCTGCTGGCCGAGAACGACCAAAGCTATTACGTGGCTTATGTGTCGGAACAGAACCTGATCGCCGACTATACCGGCAAGCCGGTCGAACACCCCGATATTCCTGACCTTTTTGGTGATTTCGAAGACGGGTCCTATCCGCTGCATTTTCAGATGAACTAGGTCAGTACCCCAAAGCACAGCCGTCTTTGCGCGGATCGGACGCGCCTTCCAGTGTGCCGGTTTCGCGGTGGATCACGATCGCCTGCGCGCCGCCGATCGGAACCTCGGGGACCACCAGCTTGTGACCCATCTCGGCCAGCCGCGCGCGCGCCGCGTCGGAATAGCCGCGTTCGATGCGCAGCGCGCCGTCATAGGCGAACGCGCGGGGGCCGTCGATGGCGGTTTGCGGATCAAAGCCGAAGTCTTCGATATTGGTGATAAACCGGGCGTGGCCCGCCGCCTGGTACTGCCCGCCCATCACCCCAAAGGGCATCGACACATGGCCGCCGCGGCGGACCATCCCGGGTATGATCGTATGCATGGGGCGCTTGCCCGGTCCGGCCTCGTTGGCGTGACCCTTGGTCAGTGTGAAGCCCGAGCCGCGATTGTGCAGTAAAATCCCGTATTTCTCGCTGGCGATGCCCGCGCCGAACGAGCGGAAGATCGAATAGATCAGCGACACCGCCATGCGGTCGCGGTCGACCACGGTGATATAGATCGTGTCCTTGTGCGTGGCCTCGACGGCGCGCGGGGGGCCGACGCCGACGCGCGCCGGGTCGATGCGTCCGGCGAGCGCCGCTGCAACGTCCGGGTCGGTGAATTCAGCCAGGCGCGCGGTAAACTCCGGGTCGGCGATGATCGCGTCGCGCTTGGCATAGGCCAGTTTGCTGGCTTCCGCCTCGATATGGGCGCGGTTGGGGCCGTTAGGGTCCATCCCCGCAAGGTCGAATTGCGCCAGGATATTCAGGATCAAAAGCGCGGTCGCACCCTGGGCGTTGGGGGGATGTTCCAGAACCTGCGCGGTTTTGTATGTGGCCGCGACCGGCGTGCCGGTGCTGGCCTCGGTCGCGGCGAAATCTTCGATTGTATGCGTTCCACCAAAGGCGCTCAGCGCTTCGACCATATCCTGCGCCACATCGCCTTCGTAAAACCCGGCGCGGCCCGCGGCGGCCACCCGGCGCAGCACCTTTGCCTGGCCCGGTGCGCGGAATATCTGGCCCGCGCTGGGGGCCGCGCCATCGTTCAGGAAATATCCCCGCGCCGCCCCTTGCAGGTTTTCGGCCGCACCGGCCCAGTCGAAAGCCACGCGCGGGGCAACCGGGACTCCGGCCTCGGCATAATGGATCGCAGGGGCCAGCACCCGGTCGAGACCCAGCAGACCCCAGTCTTCGGACAACCGGCAAAATGCGTCGAGCGCGCCGGGGATGGTGACCGAATGCGGGCTGCCCGCGTCGATCTTGGCGGCACCGGTGGCGCGCAGGGTGCCCGGGTTCAACCCGGCAGGCGCGCGCCCCGATCCGTTCAGCGCATAGACCTCGTCGGTGCCCGCGGGGCTGAAAAGCGCGAACAGATCGCCGCCGATCCCGGTACTCTGCGGTTCGCAGAGCCCCAGAACCACCGCCCCGGCGATGGCCGCGTCAATGGCGTTTCCGCCCGCTTTCAGGGTGTCTATGGCAACGCTGCTGCCCAGGGGATGCGAGGTCGCGGCCATGCCGTTGGTGGCAAAGACCGGCGACCGGCCCGGCAGGTGAAAATCGCGCATTGGGAAGGCTCCTGCACCGGGCCTATCGCTACGCCGAACTTGGGGGGGATGCAATTGCGCTAAAGGAACCTCGGCGTCGCGCATTGGGTGGGGGCTATGAAAGCGCGACGCCGAGGGAAGCTTTAGCAGCTACAGGACCGTGTCTGGCAGGCGATTCTGGCCCGGAAATGGACACTATGCGGCGGAAATAAGGCTTTTGTTCGCGGCAAGCCGCCATTTACCCGGCATCCACGCCCCCCATGGCCAGCCGGAAACGCAGGACGTTTTGCTCACTCACGCGGCGGTAAGACAGCTCGTGTGTCAGATCGTGGATCAAGAACAAGCCAAAGCCCCCTTCGGGAACATTTTCGGGGTCGTTGGGGTAGTCAAGCAGCTTGCCCAGGGGCATTTTGCCATCGGGCATTTCGCCCCCGTAATCGGTGATCACGAAATGCAGCCCGTCGGCTTTGCGGGTCATGGCAACTTCCAGCACCCCGGAAAATTCGCGGTAAGCATGTTCGACAATATTGTTCAGCGCCTCGGCCACGACAATTTCCAGCGTGCCTTTTTCTTCGGCGTCGAGCCCCAGAGGGTCGAGAGCTGCGACCAGTTGTTCCAACGTGCGGCGCACGGCGCCGGCCTTTCCGGGAAGGATGACGCGCAGGCCGTCGTCGGTGTTGCTCAGCTTGGGACCGGACACCTGAACAATGGTGTCTGCGGTAATATCTTCAGGCATGGGTGGTGCCGCCGGCGAAAGCGGCGTCGACATCCGCGTGGATCTTGAAAACCGTATCCATTCGGGTCAGGCGAAATACTTTTTCGACAGTGGGCGTCAACCCAGCCAATTCCAGCTTGCGCTCGGGGCCCAGCAGTTTCATGGTGGCGACAACCGCGCCCAGCCCGCTGCTGTCAAGAAATTCAACGCGCCCGAGGTCCAGCAGTATGCGCGCACCGCCGTCCTGAACCGCCTCGCGAAACTTGTCCTTGAACTGAATGGCGCTGGTTGCGTCGATACGCTCGGCCCCGACACAAAGATAGGTGGTGTCGCCCCTTGCTTCCCTGGTCAGTTCCATCTCAATCTCCTGGCAATTGCTGGGGGACGAAACTAGCGGCGAAATCTTACCAAGTGGTGAGCGGACGCGTGCATTCAAGGAGGGTCCGGGACAATGAGCGAAGTCGTAATCGCAGGTGCCGCGCGCACCGCCATGGGCGGGTTTCAGGGCGTGTTTTCCGACGTGGATGCCGCCACTCTGGGCGGCGCGGCGATCGCTGCGGCGCTGGAGAATTCCGGCGCCGACGCCGCGCAAGTGGACGAATTGCTGATGGGCTGCGTTCTGCCCGCCGGGCAAGGCCAGGCACCGGCGCGTCAGGCCGGATTTGCCGCCGGGCTGGGCGAAGGCGTTCCGGCCACGACCGTCAACAAAATGTGCGGCTCGGGCATGAAAACGGTGATGGACGCCCACGACCGCGTGGCGCTGGGCGGGGCTAGCGTCGTGGTTGCGGGCGGCATGGAAAGCATGACCGGCGCGCCCTATCTGCTGCCCAATATGCGCGGCGGCGCGCGATTGGGGCACGCGGGCGTGGTGGACAGCATGTTTCTCGATGGCCTCGAAGACGCCTACGACAAGGGCCGCCTGATGGGCAGCTTCGCCGAAGATTGCGCCGAGGCGTTTCAGTTTACGCGCGAGGCCCAGGATCAGTATGCCCTGACGTCGCTCGAGCGGGCACAAGCGGCCAAGGCCAGCGGGGCGTTTGAGGCCGAGATTGCGCCGGTTACCGTGACCTCGCGCCGTGAAAGCACGCATGTGGCCACGGATGAGCAGCCGGTCAACGCGCGGCCCGACAAAATTCCTCACCTCAAGCCTGCATTCCGCAAGAACGGCACCGTTACCGCCGCCAACGCCTCGTCGATCTCGGACGGGGCGGCGGCGCTGGTAATCACCACGCGCGCGGTGGCGCAGGCGCGCGGTCTGAACATCCGCGCCCGGGTGCTCGGCCACGCCAGCCACGCGCAGGCCCCCGCTTGGTTCACCACGGCCCCGGTTCCGGCCACGCAAAAGCTCTTGGACCGGATCGGCTGGTCGACGGGCGAGGTCGATCTCTGGGAAGTGAACGAGGCCTTCGCGGTGGTGCCCATGGCCTTCATGCACGAACTGGGCGTGGCCCACGACAAGCTGAACGTTTACGGCGGCGCCTGCGCGCTGGGTCACCCGATCGGGGCCTCGGGCGCGCGGATTATCGTGACGCTTTTGAATGCGCTTGAGCAGCATGATCTGAGGCGGGGGGTTGCCGCGATCTGTATCGGCGGCGGTGAGGGTACGGCGATCGCGATTGAGCGGGCGTGAGTCATGTTCTCACGGTGAGAAAACTTGTAACGCTTTGAATTTGAACGGCAATCCGAAAAGGGACGCAATAAGAACTGGTATGCGGGTCGATTATGAAAATCTGGCCAAGACCATTGATGCGCTGATTGCCACGGTGGTCGCCGAAGTCCACCATTCCGACGACCGCTTTGACTGGACCGGGTTTTACCGTGTGACCGGGCCTGAGATGCTGAAGATCGGCCCGTTTCAGGGCCGGCACGGCTACCTGACGATCCCGTTTTCGCGCGGCGTCTGCGGCGCGGCGGCGCGCACCGGTCAGGCGCAGATTGTCGATGATGTCGAGGCCTTTGCGGGCCACATCGCCTGCGCCGCCTCGACCCGGTCCGAACTGGTAGTGCCGGTGCGGAACGCGCAAGGCACCCTGATCGGCGTTTTCGACATCGACAGTAACAGACCGGCGGCGTTCACACACGAGGATGCGCAGGGGTTATCGTCGATCCTTGCCGGGGTATTCGGAATAGGGTGAATGGTCCGCATTGCGGGACAAGGCTGCCGTTAGTCCTCTGACCGCAATGATCCATTTGTAAAACAAGCCGCTCGCCCATCCGCAGTCTTCATAAAGCGACCGTGAGTGGCACATGATCACTCAGGCCGCCTTCGATCCAAGCCTCAAACGTCCCGACTTCGAACTCGGTCACGGACGGAAGCCAGGATTTCGGCGCGAACACGTAGTCGATGTGATAGGTCGGTCCGTCGCGGGTTCTGTCGCGCCAAAAATGTGTCGGAGTGGTTTCCTGTCCGTGCTGCTCGCCACGAAGCGCGTGGTAGACACTGACGAATTCGAGCTTCTCGAGCAACCTAACCTTGGTCATATGGTTGATGCGCCAGCCGGGCTTGTCCCAAATCGCATTGCTGTTCCAGTCACCGCCGATGATGGCCGGTTCAGACAGAAAATTCCGGTACTTGGTCAGAGCCCGGCGCAGCGGGCCAAGCTGATGCTTGCGCGAAATCCCAGCACTGTTGTTCTGGGCCCAAACGGCGAGCAGGCTGAACCGTCTTGGCCCAGTGACATTCACCGGAAGTATGTGGCGGAGCGTGGGATGAAACGGAGCGTGGCGCGCAAGTTTGAAATCGTTGAAGGCAAAGACCCCTAAACCCTTGTTGGGGTTCAACCCGGTCCAAAGCACCTGCACATTCGCCAGCTTGCCTGCCCCGCGCCGTGCCAGCACATCTGGACTGGCGCATTCCGAAATAACAGCGATATCAGGCCGGAGCTGCATCAGCGCGTCCACCTTTCGGTGAAGCGCCATATTGCAGTTCCAGAAGACTATGCGCACTGATTACGTGCGGCTGGTCAGCAATTTGATCCCGGCGAATGCAAAAAATGCGCCGAGCGTCGCCTGAATGGCGCGGCGGGCACGTCCGTAGACGCGGACCATAATGGGCGTTGAAAACGCGACCGCATACAGAGTGTGGATCAGGATCGATAAAACGAATGTGCCAAGAACGATCACCGCACCGACTAATAGCGGCGCCCCCTCTTGCAGACCAAGTGAAATGATCGCGATCCAAGCAAGCGCGGCCTTCGGATTGGTCATTTGGATGATATATCCCCGGGTCAGGTAGCCAAACGGTGTGCGGCGTCCGCCAGCCAGCTCACGGGCCTCGATATCGTGTTTCGACATGGCTGACTTGAATGACTTGTAAGCCAGCCAAAGCAGGTAAAGGCCGCCGAAAACCTTAATTGCAAAAAGTGCGGCCGCATAAGTCGACAGGATGGCAGAGAGGCCGACCACCGTCAAAACCGCCCACGTAAATGACCCCGCCGCCACGCCAAAAGCAAGTGCAACGCCGGAGGATCGACCAACGCTCATCGACGTGCCCATTACAGCCAGAATGTTCGGTCCAGGGCTTGCGATTGCGAGCAAAAAAGCTGAATAGGCGAGAAAGATGCCGGGGAGATAAGTTGAGATTTCCTGCATGAATGCTGATTTCGATCAGAAAAGTTTTTACCCAAATATTTTTCCACAAATTTCTGATCAAATCAAGGCTTTGGCCAATCGCCTGCTGTGCCGATTTTGGCTTGATGGATCGGATGTTCAATGTCAATTTCAGGCTCAAAGCCGCAATTTTGCGCTTGGAAACGCGATGGCCATAAGGCGTGCAATGAAAAATCCCTTGAGATTTTCACGCGATTCGGGCACCGTGAAATTTCAGGGACTAATTTTACGGACGCGGTGCCATGCAACACCACAATCCCGCAAAGACCGAAACCTTGGGGGCCGACCTGCGCGCCCTTCGAAAGGCCCGGGGGCTGACGCTGAGCGAGCTTTCCAACAGCCTTGGCCGGTCGGTCGGATGGCTTTCCCAGGTCGAGCGTGACCTCTCAGAACCTTCAGTTGAAGATCTTCGTCAGATTGCGCGCGAATTGGGGGTTTCGCTTTCGATTTTATTCGGTCACCCAACCACCCGCGCCGACGAAGCCGGACTGGTTGTACGCTCAGGCGCCCGGCGTTCGATCGGAACCGGCGACGGCGGGCTGGTCGAAGAATTGTTGTCGCCGGATCTGACCGACGACTTTGAGGTCGTGCATTCAACCTTTGCGCCGCACAGCAAAATTGGCGAAACGGTGTCACGGCCGACCCAGGAGGTTGGCTATATTGTCTCGGGCAGGCTGGACCTGGAAATTTCCGGTCGCAAGTTTACCGTCTGTGCCGGCGACAGCTTTCGTATCCGGGGCGAACCGCACCGCTGGATCAACCCATACGATGACCCGGCTGTGGCGATCTGGGTGATCGCGCCACCGGTCTATTGAGGCGGCGATCATGGGCTGGGAAGCATAGGGAGGGCATAACATGCAAGGATCGTGCGAATGCGGGGCGGTGGTCTTTGAAAGCGCGGGACCGTGGGGTGATCTCATTGCCTGCCATTGCGCCACCTGCCGCAAGACCAGTGGCCATTACTGGGCCGCCGCATCGGTGCGCACCGACAGCCTGAAATATACCCACGACGATGGCCTGGCCTGGTACGAATCCACTGACCAGGTGCGCCGCGGTTTTTGCGAGCAATGCGGGTCGAGCCTGTTTTACGAATTCAAGGACCAGGCGCATACCGGCGTCGCGGCCGGCAGTCTGGACGGGGCGACCGGGCTGCGGCTTGGGTCTCATATTTTCACGGCAGAAATGGGCGACTATTACACCTTGTCCGGGGCACTGCCGAGGTTTACCGGCGATACCGACGAGGGCTATTTCAATGACTAAAACCTTTGGAAGCTGCGATTGTGGCGGTGTGGTGTTCGAGATCAGCGGCCGCCCCGGACCGGTTGTCGCCTGCCACTGCGACCAATGCCGCAAATCGTCGGGCCATTTCTGGGCCAGCGCCGCGGTCGCGCACGGCAATTTCGCCATTAAAAGCGACGCGACGCTGCGCTGGTTCCGGTCCACCGACGTTGTAAGAAAGGGGTTTTGCCGCGGCTGCGGGGCGACGCTGTTTTGGCAGCTTGACGGGAGGGACACGATCTCGGTGGCGGCCGGATCGCTGGAAACGCCCACCGGCACCCGGATCGAAAAACACATCTTCATCGCCGAAAAGGGCGATTATTACGTGATCGACGATGGGCTGCCGCAGGCCGCGCAGTTTGACCTGGACGCGGGGGACCCGAAGAAGTGATCGAGGTCTTATTCGCATTCGACCCCGCCCTGCTTGTGGCATTCGCGGTGGCGGGCCTTGTCCTGAACATCACCCTTGGCGTGGATTTTGTCTTCATCTCGGCCAGCGGTATTTCAGGCGGGCCGCGAATTGGCGCTGCGGCGGCCATTGGCGTCAGCCTTGGCATCGTCGTTCACGTGGCCGCCGGTGCTGCGGGCGTTTCTGCGGCTCTGATCGCTTATCCCCCGGCATACGATGCCATCCGGTACTTGGGGGCCGCCTATCTGGCCTGGCTTGCCGTGCAGGCCTGGCGGTCGTCCGGCGATCTGGCGCAGGCGCCCGGCGCGCGGTCGTTTGGTGCAGCGCTGCGACGCGGGTTTTTGACCAACATCCTGAACCCGAAAACCGCGCTGTTCATCTTTGCCTTCATTCCTCAGTTTACTGACCCGGCAGTGGGGCCCTTGTGGATGCAGATCTTTATCCTGGGCGCGATCTTTTTTATCAACGGCCTGATCTTCGCGCTGTGTCTGGGTGCTGCCGCGGGCTGGATCGCCGGTCCGCTTCGCGCCCGTCTGGGGACACTGAACAAACTCACAGCACTTATATTCGGCGGCATCGCTGCCAGGCTGGCGTGGTCATGAGCGGGCTGGCGGTCAAAGGCGGCCGCCTCTGCGGCGCGGTGCGGTTCGAGGCGACCGGTGCGCGGCCCACGGTGACAATGTGCCATTGCAGCCAATGCCGACGCACCAGCGGCCATTTTTGGGCGGCGACCCGCGCGCCGCTGGCCGGTTTTCGCCTGACGGAAGAAGATGGTGTGCGCTGGTTCCGGTCGTCTGAGTGGGCCAGACGCGGGTTCTGCGGCCAATGCGGGTCGAGCCTGTTCTATCAGGTCGATGAGGGCGATGGGATCGGCATTGCGGCGGGCTGCATCGACGAACCGACCGGGCTGACACCCGGCAAGCACATCTTTACCGCCTTCAAGGGCGATTACTACGACATCACGGATGGTCTTCCGCAGGTATCGGATTAGGGACAGGGGCGCGACTTATGGCAGAATTTCCCAACACGGCACGGGTTGTCATCATCGGCGGTGGTGCTGTCGGCACCTCGTCGCTTTATCATCTGGCCAAGGCCGGGTGGACCGACGCTGTGCTTCTGGAAAAGAACGAACTGACCGCCGGGTCAACCTGGCACGCGGCCGGAAACGTCCCGACGTTTTCGACCAGCTGGTCGCTCATGCACATGCAGCGCTATTCGACCGAGCTTTACCGGGGGCTGGGTGAGGCGGTCGATTACCCGATGAATTACCACGTCACCGGGTCGATCCGGCTGGCGCATTCGCGCCAGCGGATGCAGGAGTTTCAGCGCGCGCGCGGCATGGGGCTTTATCAGGGGATGGACCTTGAGATCCTGTCGCCCAATGAGATCCGCAAGATATATCCGTTTTTAGAAACCCACGACCTGGCGGGCGCGCTTTATGACCCCGCCGACGGCGATATCGACCCGGCGCAACTGACCCAGGCGCTGGCCAAGGGCGCGCGCGATCTGGGCGCGCGAATTCTGCGCCACACGCCCGCGACCGGGGTCAGCCGCGAGAACGGCGAATGGATCGTGCATACCGAAAAGGGTGATATTCGTTGCGAGTACATCGTGAATGCGGCCGGTTACTATGCGCAGCGGGTGGGTGAATGGTTCAAGCCTTTTGGCGGGCGCACCGTGCCAATGATGGTGATGAGCCACCAGTATATTCTGTTCGAGGAACACGACCAGGTACGCGATTTATCGGCCCAGACCGGTCGCAAACTGCCGCTGCTGCGCGATGTCGATACCTCGTATTACCTGCGCCAGGAAAAGAACGGGTTCAACCTTGGCCCCTACGAGCGCAACTGTTGTGCCCACTGGGCGACAAACGGCGACCCGATGCCCGATGATTTTTCGTTCCAGCTTTACCCCGACGATCTGGACCGGCTGGAGGTCTACATCGAAGACGCCATGGCCCGCGTGCCGATATTGGCCGAGGCCGGGGTTTCCAAGGTCATCAACGGGCCGATCCCCTATGCGCCCGATGGCAACGGGCTGATCGGGCCGATGCCGGGGGTGCCGAATGCGTTCGAGGCCTGCGTTTTCACGTTCGGCATCGCCCAGGCCGGTGGTGCGGGCAAGGTGCTGGCCGAATGGGTGACGACGGGCGAGACCGAATGGGACATGTGGTCGTGCGACCCGCGCCGGTTCACCGATTACACCGATCACGATTATTGCGTGGCCAAGGGCAAGGAAATTTACGGCCACGAATACGCGATGCATTTCCCCTGGCACCGCTGGCCCGCCGGGGCGGACAAAAAGTGTTCGGCGGTGCACGGCAAAGTGGTTGGTCTTGGCGGCCAGATGGGGGACTATAACGGCTGGGAACGGGCCAATTGGTTTGCAGGGCCGGGCGACGATACGTCGGAAGAAGCCACCCAGACCTGGGACCGCGCTGGCCCGTGGGAACCGCGCATCTGCGAGGAATGCGAAGCCGTGCGCGACGGCGTCGGGGTGCTGGATTTGCCCGGTTTTTCGCGGTTCAATCTCTGGGGCGAAGGGTCGGCGGAATGGCTGCGCGGGATGATCACCGGCGGACTGCCCAAGGTTGGGCGGATGAATCTGGCCTATTTTTCCGATAATCGGGGCCGCATCCTGACCGAAATGAGCGTTATGCGGCACGAAGAAGATCATTTCACGCTGATCACCGCCGGGGCCGCGCAATGGCACGACTTGGAGTTATTGCGAAAGACGCTGCCTGAAGGGCTGGAGCTGACCGACCACACCCGCGAATTTGCCACCATGATCGTCACCGGGCCGAGGTCGCGCGAGCTTTTCGCCGCTCTATCCGATGCCGACTTGACCCTGCCGTGGCTCAGCGTTCAGCGGGCCAACCTGCGCGGACGGCCCGTCGTGCTGGCGCGGGTGTCTTACGCGGGCGAGTTGGGGTGGGAGGTGCATTGCGCCAACGAATATCAGGCGCCGATCTACGAGGCTTTGATCGATGGCGGGGCCAAACCCTTTGGCATGTGGGCGCTGAACAGCCTGCGGCTGGAGAAGGGCTATCGCGCCTGGAAGGGCGACCTCAGCACCGACTATTCGCTTTTGCAAGGCGGGCTGGACCGGTTCGTGAAGCTCGATAAAGCCCAGGATTTTCCCGGCAAGGCGGCGATCATGAACGAACGCCAGCAGGGCGTGACCAAGCGGTTTGTCACACTTCTGGTCGATGCGGGCGCGGCGGATGCACCTTATATGTCAACGCTTTGGCACGCTGGCGAGGTTGTGGGCGAAACCACCAGCGGTGGCTGGGGATACAGGGTGGGGGCCTCGATTGCGCTGGGGATGCTGCGCGCCGATCTGACCCAGCCGGGGACCGAGATCGAGGTTGAGATTTATGGCGAACGCTGCGGCGCGGTGGTGCAGGAAGACCGGCCGCTTTGGGACCCGGACAATGAGAGGTTGCGGACGTGAGCGGCGCCTGGCGCCAGTTGACCGGTCGTGCCGCGCTT
Organism: Paracoccaceae bacterium; assembly: GCA_965247915.1. Taxonomy (GTDB): domain Bacteria; phylum Pseudomonadota; class Alphaproteobacteria; order Rhodobacterales; family Rhodobacteraceae; genus JAKZRT01. Next base: position 2,645,897 of record OZ252048.1, on the reverse strand, counting down.
TTTTGCGCTGGTTTCGGCGGCGGTCTACGGCGCGGTTTTTCAGGCTTTCTGGACCGCCGAAATGGCGGTGGCAATGTATATCGCACTGCCGGTTTACGGTCTTTTACAGGGCGTTTTCGGCTTTCAGATATTCGCGCCGGTCTTAAGGCACAGCTGGTGGCGTGTCTTGATCGTTGTGTTGGTCTTGGATGTGCTAATCGCATTCGGGCTTGGCGCGGCGGGCATCGAAAGCGCTGTATGCCTGATCGTCGGATTTCCGGTTGTTCTGGTGATGCAGGCCTGCGGCATCTGGCTGGCTATCGGGCGAAACGGGCGGTCCGGCAGCTCAACTTTTCGCTGTTGGCGCTGCTTCTTGTCGCGCCGTTGGTCGACGCAAATCTTGCCTATCCAACCCGATCCCAGGTGATCCGAACCGAAATCGACATAGCCGCATCGCCGGGCAGGGTGTGGAGCAATACGCTGACAATCCCCATTATTGGCGCCGACGAATTGCCCTGGACGTTCAGTCATAATCTGATGGGTGTACCCGCGCCGCTGAGCGCCACCTATACGAAAGGCGTCCGGCACTTGCGCTGGGCCGAGGGTGTCAGGCTGCGCGAAATTGTCACCGAAATGAACCCGCTGCGAAAAATCGCCTGGCGGTTCGATTTCCATGATATGGCGGCCTTGCGCACCGTCGATCCGCATATTTCACCGAACAGTCAGTTTACGCGGTTTCGTCAGGGCGAATACTTGCTCGAACCGCTTGCGGACGGTGGAACGCTTTTAGTGCTTCAAACCACGTTAGATATCGCGACCCCGCTGAACATATATTTTGGCGCATGGGCCGAACGCATTTTGCAAGACTTTCACAAGTCGGTTCTGCACGTCATAAAAACCCGGGCCGAGGCCGCAAAATGAGCGGTTGGAATATCCCAAGCACGATGTCCGGCGTGCAGCTTACCGGCCACGGCGGGCCGGAAATGCTGGTTTGGAACGACGCGATTCCGGTGCCGCGTCCGGGGCCGGGTCAGGTTTTGGTCAGGGTTCTGGCCGCCGGGGTGAACAACACCGACATCAATACGCGCGTCGGCTGGTATTCCAAGACCGTGACCGGGGCCACCGACGCCACGGGCAGCGACGGCGGGATCGACAGCGGCGGCTGGTCCGGAGCGCTGAAATTCCCGCGCATTCAAGGGGCCGATCTTTGCGGGCGCGTGGTGGCCATCGGCGATGGCGTCGGTGGGCTTTCGGTCGGCGCGCGCGTGACCTGCGCCACCAACCAGCCGGTGCCGACGCCCGATAATCCGGTCGCCGTCGAGGTGATCGGCTCGGAATACGACGGCGCATTTGCCGAATATTGTCTGGTTCCCGGCGACCGCCTTTACGACGTCAGCGCCTCGCCCTTGTCGGATACCAAAATCGCTGCGATGCCCTGTGCTTTTGGCACGGCAGAGAACCTATTGACGCAGGCGGGAGTTGCGAAGGGCGAGCGGATACTGGTGACCGGAGCATCAGGCGGCGTTGGTCTGGCGGCTGTGCAGTTGGCGAGCCTGCGGGGGGCGAAAGTGACCGGCATGGCCAGCGAAACTAAGGCAGAAGCCGTGCGCGAAGCCGGAGCCGGTCATGTGATCGGCCGCAATGTAACACCCGAGGCCGGGCGTTTCGACGCCGTGATCGACGTCGTTGGTGGCGATGGCTGGGGCGCGTTGATCGAAGCCCTGAAACCCGGTGGGAGCTACGCTGTTTCGGGGGCAATTGCCGGGCCGATTGTTACGGTCGATCTGCGCACGATCTACCTCAACGACATAGCGATACTTGGGTGCACCTATCAGCCGCCGGAAGTGTTTTTCCGTCTGGCGGGCCTGATCAACCAGGGCACGGTGCGACCGCTGGTGTCCAAAACATATCCGCTGACCCAAATCGCCCGCGCCCAGGAAGATTTCGCCTCCAAGCGGTATCCCGGAAAACTGGTGCTGATCCCATGAAGGGCGTCACGATCCTTGACGGCGGCATGGGGCAGGAACTGGTCGCGCGCTCGGGCGATGCGCCGACGCCGCTGTGGTCGACGCAAGTGATGATTGACCATCCGGGGTTGGTGCAGTCGGTACATGCCGATTATTTCATCGCCGGTGCCGGGATCGCCACGGCGAACACTTATGCGATTTTGCGGGACCGGCTGCGACGATTTGGCGACGAGGATCAGTTCGAGAGCCTGCTGGAGCGCGCCATGGACGAGGCAGTTGCGGCGCGCGACGCATACGGGTCGGGCCGGGTGGCGGGGTCACTGGGGCCGCTTATGGCGTCCTATCGGCCAGATATTTGTTCGCCGGTGGACGTGGCCGCGCCGATCTATGCCGAACTGGCCGGGCTGATTGCCCCGCGCGCGGACTTTCTGATCGCCGAAACGGTGGCCTCGGTCCGGCACGCCGAAGGCGTGTTGACCGGCGCGCGCGACGCGGGCGTTCCGGTCTGGTTGGCGGTCACGGTCGATGACGACGATGGCAGCCGCCTGCGATCGGGCGAGCCGGTGTCGGCGCTGGCCGGCCTGGTCAGCCGGTTTGCGCCTGCTGCCGTTCTGGCCAATTGCTCGGCCCCCGAGGCGATGTCCGCCGCGCTGGAGACGCTGGCGCGGCTTGGCCCGCCTTTCGGGGCTTACGCCAACGGTTTTCGCCAGATCACCAAGGCGTTTCTGGACGATGCGCCGACCGTCGACGCGCTAGAGGCACGGCCCGATATGACGCCCGCGCTTTACGCCGATTTCGCCGCAGGTTGGGTCGGGCAAGGGGCCAGCATCGTCGGCGGCTGCTGCGAGACCGGCCCCGCGCATATTGCCGAACTGGCGCGGCGATTTGGAGGAGTGTAATGAAAATCCCAAAGAAAATTCAGGAACTTATCGCCGATTTCTCGCTGGGGTTTGTGGCCACGGTCAGCGCCGGCGGGCGGCCTCGGGTCTCGCCCAAGGGCACGTTTCTGGTGCTGGATGACGAGACCATCGGATTTGGCGAAATCCGGTCGCCTGGTACCATCGCCAACCTGACCCATGCGCCCGAACTGGAAGTCAACTTTATCGACGTTTTCAAGCGCAAGGGTGCCCGCCTGCGCGGGCAGGCGGTCATGCTGCGGCGCGGATCGGAGGAATTTGGCGATCTCATCCCGCGCTATCACGCGGTATGGGGCGATCTGGCCGACCGGATCAACGTTATCGTCAAAGTGCCGGTTGACGAGGTCAAGGCGGTCACCTCGCCGCCCTACGACGATGGCGCCACCGAGGACGACATGATCGCGCTTTACCAGGCGAAGTATGCGGAGATTTATCCGTGAACGTGCCCAAAAGTGCCCGCGTCGTGATCATTGGCGGCGGCGTTATCGGATGTTCGGTCGCCTATCATCTGGCCAAACTGGGCTGGTCAGACGTCGTGCTCTTGGAGCGCAAGCGCCTGACCTGCGGCACCACCTGGCACGCGGCGGGGCTGATCGCGCAGCTGCGGGCGACGGCGAATATGACCAAACTCGCCAAATACAGCCAAGAGCTTTACGGCAATCTGGAAGCCGAGACCGGGGTGGCGACGGGCTTTCGCCGTTGTGGGTCGATCACAGTGGCACTGACGGGCGAGCGGCGCGAAGAGATTTACCGGCAGGCCGCGATGGCGCGGGCCTTTGGGGTCGAGGTTGAAGAAATATCGCCGCAGATCGTGCAGGAGAAATATCCGCACCTGAATATCGAGGGCGTCGCCGGGGCGGTGTTCGTTCCCAAAGACGGGCAGGGTGACCCGGCCAATATCGCGCTGGCGCTGGCCAAGGGGGCGCGGCAGGCCGGTGCGAAGGTTTTCGAGGGCGTACGCGTGACCGGGATGGCGCGGGCGGGGCAACGCATCACCGGCGTCGACTGGACTGATGCGAAGGGCGAAACTGGCCTTATCACCTGCGACATGATCGTGAATTGCGCGGGCATGTGGGGGCACGAGGTCGGTCGCATGGCGGGGGTTAACGTGCCGCTGCATGCGTGCGAGCATTTTTATATCGTGACCGAGCCGATCGCGGGGCTGACTGCGCTTCCGGTGCTGCGGGTTCCCGACGAATGCGCGTATTACAAGGAAGACGCGGGCAAGATGCTTTTGGGCGCGTTCGAGCCGCAGTCCAAGCCCTGGGGGATGGGCGGCATTCCGCCCGATTTCGAGTTTGACCAGCTGCCCGAGGACTTCGACCATTTCGAGCCGATCCTGGAGGCCGCGGTCAACCGCATGCCGATACTGGCAAGCGCCGGAATTCACACGTTTTTCAACGGGCCGGAAAGTTTCACGCCCGACGACGCCTATCACTTGGGGCTGGCGCCTGAGATGGACAACGTCTGGGTCGCGGCCGGGTTCAATTCGATCGGCATACAGTCGGCGGGTGGGGCCGGTATGGCGCTGGCTGAGTGGATGGACGGCGGCGAAAAACCCTTCGATCTGAGCGATGTCGACATTGCCCGGATGCAGCCCTTTCAGGGCAACAAGACCTATCTTTTCGAACGCTCCAAAGAAACCCTTGGCCTGCTTTATGCCGACCACTTCCCGTTCCGGCAAAAGGCCACCGCGCGCGGGGTGCGGCGGACGCCGTTTCATGCCCACCTGGCGGCCGAGGGCGCGGTCTTCGGCGAAATCGCCGGATGGGAACGCGCCAACTGGTTTGCCCGCGACGGGCAAGAGCGCGAATACCAATATAGCTGGGGCCGCCAGAACTGGTTCGAAAACTGGGCCGAGGAACACCGCGCGGTGCGGAAAGGCGTCGGCATGTACGACATGTCGTCGTTCGGTAAGCTGCGCATCGAGGGCCCGGATGCCGAGGCGTTTCTGAACCAGGTCTGCGGGGCTGATATGTCAGTGCCCTCGGGCAAGATCGTCTATACCCAGTTTCTGAACCCGCGCGCCGGGATCGAGGCCGATGTGACGGTCACGCGGCTCGCCGAGACCGCGTATCTGATTGTCACCCCCGCCGCCACGCGGCCGGCCGATGAAACCTGGCTGCGGCGGCATCTGGGGGACCATCGCGCGGTGATCACCGACGTGACGGCGGGCGAGGGCGTGCTGGCGGTGATGGGGCCGAACGCGCGCCAGCTTTTGCAAGCACTCTCGTCCGGCGACTTCTCGAACGACGCCAACCCTTTTGGCACCGCGGTCGAGATCGAGCTTGGCATGGGGCTGGCGCGGGCGCACCGGGTCAGTTACGTGGGCGAGTTGGGGTGGGAGCTTTATATGTCCGCCGATATGGCCGGACATGCGTTCGAGACGCTGTGGGAAGCCGGGGCGGATGTTGGGTTGAAGCTGTGCGGCATGCACATGATGGACAGTTGCCGGATCGAAAAGGCCTTCCGTCACTTCGGCCATGACATCACCTGCGAGGATCACGTGCTGGAAGCCGGCCTTGGGTTCGCGGTCAAGACCGGGAAGCCGGATTTCATCGGCCGCGACGCGGTGCTGCGCAGACGAGACCAGGGGCTGGCGCGGCGAATGGTTCAGTTTCGGCTGACCGATCCTGAACCAATGCTCTATCACAACGAACCGATTGTGCGCGATGGCGCGATTGTCGGCTTTCTGAGCTCGGGCAGTTACGGTCACACCCTGGGCGGGGCGGTTGGCATGGGATATGTGCCCTGCGCGGGCGAAAGCGCCGAGGGGGTGCTGGCCTCGGCCTACGAGATCGACGTTGCCGGCGCGCGGGTCAAGGCCGGGGCAAGCCTGCGTCCGATGTACGACCCGAATTCGGAGCGGGTGCGCGCCTGAGATTGGGCAGGAGGGCGCTGCCCGCCTCTTGCCCCGGACCCGTGTCCGGGTCCATTCACCACCCGAAGTGTTTGTGAAACAATGAAAACACTATGACCGCAGCCGACGCAGATTATCACCCGCCGATGGATCCGCTCGAGATCCTGCACGACGATCACCAGGTCTTAGTGGTGGCCAAGCCGCCGGGGCTGTTGTCGGTGCCGGGGCGTGGTACACATCTTTCTGACTGTTTGCTGGCGCGGGTGCAGGCGGTTTTCCCCGAGGCGCTGCTGGTGCATCGGCTGGACCGGGGCACCTCGGGGGTGATGGTTTTCGCGCTGAGTGCGCACGCGCAGCGGCACCTGGGGCTGCAGTTTGAACAGCGGCGGGTCAAGAAGACCTACGTGGCGCGGGTCTGGGGGCGGATGGCCGAGGACAGCGGCACCGTTGATCTGCCGCTGATCGTCGACTGGCCCAACCGGCCGCGCCAGAAGGTCGACCACGAGACCGGTCGCGCGGCGATCACGGACTGGATTGTTGTGCGGCGAGGGGACCGGGAGACCCGGGTGCGCCTGATGCCGAAAACCGGGCGCAGTCATCAGTTGCGAGTACACATGGATGCGATCGGCCATCCGATCCTGGGCGATCCGTTCTATGCGAGCGGCGCCGCGCAGGCGTATCCGCGCCTGATGCTGCACGCCGAAGTGCTGAGGTTTCGCCATCCGGACGGGGGGAAGGGGGTGCGGTTTCGGACCAAAGAGCCGTTCTGATTATCTATCTTGCAAAGAGGCGTCCCAACCAGCCTTGGCGCTGAGCCTTTGGAACTTCAAAGCGCGCGGCGAAACTTGCGTTGGGGAAATTCGGTTCGATTGACGAAGCGAAGATCGCGCGGATTTTGAAATAATCGTTGGCGAAAAGATAAGTTTTGCGGCCCAGCAATGTCGCCGCGATCGCGACATGCAGCCGGTCGCTGTAAACCGTATGAAAGGCACCCACCTTGGCGAAAAGCTCGGTCTCGGGTCTCAGTTCCCGGCCTCTTGCAGAAATATCACGGTTGCCACGGGGGGAAGTATTGGCCTTCAGGGCGTTCGCGGTCGCGTCGAAAGAAATAGCCCGCGGTGCGTACGATTGGAACGGGGTCGGGTTTGAGAAAAAAAGCCATATCGTGGCAAAAGATTGACCCTGGCAGGTTATTGAGGCTGTCGTAACGGTCGCGCGCGAAAAACAATGTGTGATCGGGAAAGCCCTGGTCGCGCACATCCCACGCATAGCTCGAGGGCAAAATGGCCGAGACTTCGAATTGCGCGGCAAGTTCGGCAATCGAGGCTGCAGCCCGATATTTGCCGCTAAAAAGCCCACTGCCGTTGTAGAGCATCGCCGGATGATCCGATCCCGTGCTCTTTATGGCGTCGTTAAGTGTGGCGCGTTTACCCAGAATGTCGCGGTGGCTTTGTATAGTGAACCGGAACTTATAGTCGGTCAGAAACTTCTCGGCGCCCGCACGGATTAGGCTGTCACCCCAATTGCCGGGATTAATCATGAATATGATCGGGCGATCCCCGACGTGGTCACGAAGGGCGGCAGCAAGCGCATCGAAGGATTTTCGAAGGGCTGGGATGTCTGTCATGGGCTTGATCCGCGCCTTTTGCGCCGATTGAAGGCGCGAGCATAGGCCGAAATCTGGCGCCGCAACTCAGCTAGGGATTGTCGCGTGTTCGCCTTTATTGCGTAGTGAGCAGGCGCACCCGCGGTGGTCGCTGGGGTGATCACGCTTTCTGCGCCCGACGGGCGAAACAGAGGTGCGCGCAGGGCGTACCCGCGCCCGGTCGTGGCGCACCAGTCGCGAAGCATGTGATCGGTGGGCCCATAAATCTCGTCTACGGCGGAAATAAAGTCTGCGGCACCGTGTCGCGACCAAAGGATCGCGGTGGTAGTGGCCGGAAAATATGGCGCATACCGAAGCTGGTTGGGCTTCGCACCAAAATCCATCACCGCCGACGAATAAGCGCGAGCGGGACGGTATAGATTAACCACGTCCCAACCGTCCCAGCGTTCTATCGCTGCGATAAGGGCCCGAATGTCAGATGGAGCGTCGCCGCAATATTGGGCGTCGTCCTCCAGCACTAAAGCACTTCACCTGAACTTGGAATCAATGGGGATTCCCAAAGGGATTGATTTGTGATTCACGCTATTTGGAGGTGAATTATGAGCAATACTTATTCTTTGGATTTGCGCACGCGGGTGATTTCACAGGTTCGGACGGGGTTTTCCCGGCGCGAGGTTGCGCGGCGTTTCGGAGTGAGCCCGAGCTTTGTCATCAAGGTCGTTCAGCGTTTTGAGAAATCCGGCTCAGCAGCATCAGCAAAACAGGGGCGACCGAGCGGCAAGGGCAAGCTGGCGGCTTTCAGAACGGCGCTGGTGGCACAAGTTGCAGCGCATCCCGATCTGACTTTGGCGGAATTGAGGGACTGGCTCGCGCGCAAACATCGGGTGGGTGTGCATCTCTTCTCGATCAGCCGAGTCCTGAAATCCGCAGGCTTCACATATAAAAAAATCGCTTCTGGCAGTGGAGGCTGGTCGCGCGCGGGCGCGCCGTAAGCGCTATATCTGGCAGGTTCATCGCCAGCCGTTCATGCGCAAAACCCCGCACCGGCTGGTCTTTACCGACGAGACCAGCGTGAAGACCAACATGACGCGGATGCGGGGCCGGTCGCTCAAAGGCCAGCGCCTGCGCGCCACAGCACCTTTTGGATATTGGCGCACACAAACCTTCATTGCCGGGCTCAGATGCGATGGCCTGATCGCACCCTGGGTGCTGGACGGGCCGGTCAACCGAGCTGGTTTCGAGGCCTATGTCGAAACCCAGCTCGCGCCGGCGCTGAACCAAGGTGATGTTGTCATCCTCGATAACCTGTCCTCGCACAAGAGCGCGAAAGCCGCCGCGATCCTGCGCAAATGCGGCGCTTGGTTCCTGTTCCTGCCACCCTATTCCCCGGATCTAAACCCGATCGAAATGGCGTTTTCAAAGCTCAAAGCCCATCTCCGGCGGATCAAGGCCAGAACAATCGACGCCCTGTGGCGGGCGGTAGGGGAAATCTGTGACCTCTACGACGAAACTGAATGCTGGAACTACTTCAAGGCAGCCGGTTATGCGCACGACTAAAAGTGAAACGCTTTAAGCACAACTTATGCTCGGAGTCCAAGAACCGGCGAACCGCCCTGACGTGACTTTCAAAGCAACCAATTTCACTACTTGAAAGCGCGCGCGCCATGAAGTGCAGAGCGCGATCAGCGTTATATCCCCGGTGATTGTCGACGCTCAGTTGCCGACCGTCGAACCCTTCGATCCGCTCAAACGCCAGACCAACGCTTTCAAGATTGGCGGAAACCCGGGCCAATCGGTCAGCCGAGCTTGAAAAGTTGATCAAAAGTGTTAGCGGTTCTGGCAATTCAGGGGCGGGCCTCAGCGGCGTGAAAAATGGAATTTGAGAGTTGCATCCAAAAATACATCGATTTGGCGATTGATGCGAGCATCTTGTCAAAAAAAATTGCGATGGTCAGTCGCCAGTGAAATCAGAGTTTCATGTTGAATAAGCGAAGGCCCCGGCGCATTTGTCGGGGCTTTGTTACGTTGCTTGTCAGACACTTAGCTTTCGGCAGGCTCTTCCTTTTTTTGACCTCCTGCCCCCGTCGCCTGATCGACCATCTTCATAGCCAGGCGCACCTTGCCGCGGTCGTCGAAGCCGAGCAGTTTGACCCAGACCTCCTGGCCTTCCTTCAGAACGTCCGACGGGTGGTTCAGGCGGCGGTTTTCGATCTGGCTGACGTGGACCAGCCCGTCGCGCTTGCCGAAGAAATTCACGAAAGCGCCAAAATCAACGATCTTCACCACCGTGCCCTTATAGATCACGCCTTCTTCGGGTTCGGCCACGATAGCGTGAATCATGTCATAGGCCTTTTTGATCGAATCGCTGTTCGGCGAGGCGATTTTGATGATGCCGTTGTCGTTGATGTCGGCTCCGGCGGCAAGTTCATCCGCGAGATCGTCGAGGATTTGATCGGCCTATGCGCGGCCTGGGTCATGGGGCGTATACCGCGCAGGCGACGCGATGGTCTGGACAAGTTTCCAACGTTCAGATACTATGTCTGTTGTTTGACCGACATTGAAAGTGCGCTGCTCAAAGCGACAAGCGAATTTGATAAGACGGGGGAATCTTTTGGGCATTCCGCGTCGCTATTAACAAGCCGTAACAAAGGAATTGAATTGATTAGCATAGTGCAATTGCCACCACGGTGGAAAATTTGACGAGAAATTCGCCGGGCAGGTGCGGATATCGGATTCGCTCTGGCCGCGGTTTCTGACATTTTCAGACGCGCCAATTACAATGCAAGGCGCGCGACAAGAGTAAAAATCACCGCCGGAGATGTTTCTGCGCTGGGTGAGTTCGCAGTCTTCCTTATCTTCCAGCCCAAGGGCCTGTTGCCCTCGACTATCGAAACCTGTCGGTTCCTTCGGTCGAAGGGCATTTCGCCGATTGTTGTGTCAAATGCGCAGCTGTCCGAGGAAGATCGCAACGCGCTTGTTGAAGTTGCGCATCTGATCGCGGAAAGACCAAATTTCGGATATGACTTCGGCGGCTACCGCGAGGGTCTTTTCATCCTACGCGAATCCGGCGTTTCGCCCGAAAGGGTTTATTTGCTGAATGACAGTATTTGGTTTCCAGTCATTGATGACACGGATCTAATTGAGCGGCTGCGCGCGCAATCTGCCGATGTGTCCGGGCCCATTTATTTCATTAATCCTTGCAAGCCAGATACGTCGCGTGTGGAAAGTTATTTTATTAGTATCAGCGGTAATCTCTACGCCTCACAGCACTTTTGGTCTTATTGGGAAAACTACGCAATGACCAATTACAAGCCCAAAGTTATCCGGCGCGGGGAAAGAGGATTTTCAATGGCGATGCGGGCCAAGGGATTTGATGTTGCCGGTGTCCATTCGTCAATTGATCTCGAGCAGGTAATCGCCAAATTGCCGGTGCGTGAAATGAAAGAGGTCAATCGATTTAGAACACGTCTTGGCCTCGCGCCGCTTTTGTTGGGCGGGTATCGTGCGCGAATGGATGACGCTGGCGGCGCGGCGATTTCGGCGACAAATACGACCGATTGGATTCCCGAGTATCTTCTAAAAGCGCATCCAATTATCATCCTCGAAAGTCTAGGACTTCCGATCATCAAAAAAGATCGAAACAGGGACTATCAGGAACAGCGGCGGGAAATCATGGCGCTTAGCATCGCCAAGCCAGAACTGAGATTCAGCCCGACCATTCTACGCGAGGTCCAGAGTTGGGATAGTTAAGTGTTTGTAGAAGAACGGGGCCCGAATCGACCGGGCCCCAGTATTTACGAACGCTCTACCCCTCGGCCCCTTCTTTCTTCCTCTCCGCCGCAACCTCTTCCCCCGTCGCCTGATCGACCATCTTCATGGCCAGCCGGACTTTGCCGCGGTCGTCGAAGCCCAGCAGTTTGACCCAGACCTCCTGGCCTTCCTTCAGTACGTCAGAGGGGTGGTTCAGGCGGCGGTTCTCGATCTGGCTGACGTGGACCAGCCCGTCGCGCTTGCCGAAGAAGTTCACGAAAGCGCCGAAATCGACGATCTTCACCACCGTGCCCTTATAAATCACGCCTTCTTCGGGCTCGGCCACGATGGCGTGGATCATGTCATAGGCCTTCTTGATAGAATCGGCGTTCGGCGAGGCGATCTTGATGATGCCGTCGTCGTTGATGTCGACTTTGGCGCCTGACACCTCGACGATCTCGCGGATGACCTTGCCGCCAGAGCCAATAACTTCGCGGATTTTGTCGGTGGGCACCTGCATCGTCTCGATACGCGGCGCGTGGATCGAGAAATCAGCGGTCTCGGCCAGCGCCTTGTTCATCTCGCCCAGAATATGCAGACGGGCGTCGCGGGCCTGAGCCAAAGCCTTCTCCATAATCTCGGGGGTGATGCCCGCGACCTTGATGTCCATCTGCAGGCTGGTGATGCCGGTCTCGGTACCGGCGACCTTGAAGTCCATGTCGCCCAGGTGGTCTTCGTCCCCCAGGATGTCGGTCAAAATCGCATAAGACCCGTCGTCTTCCAGGATCAGCCCCATGGCGACCCCGGCAACCGCGGCCTTCAGCGGCACACCGGCGTCCATCATCGACAGCGAGCCGCCACAGACCGTGGCCATCGACGATGACCCGTTTGATTCGGTGATTTCCGACACCAGCCGCAGGGTGTAGGGGAAATCGGTCGCCGAGGGCAGAACCGCCTGCAACGCGCGCCAGGCCAGTTTGCCGTGGCCGATCTCGCGGCGGCTGGTGAACCCGAACCGCCCGACCTCGCCGACCGAATAGGGCGGGAAGTTATAGTGCAGCATGAAGTTCGACCGATAGGTGCCGTGCAGGGCATCGATCATCTGTTCGTCTTCACCGGTGCCGAGCGTGGTCACCACCAGGCCTTGGGTTTCACCGCGGGTGAAGAGGGCCGAGCCGTGGGTGCGCGGCAAAAACCCAGTTTCAGCCACGATGGGCCGGACCGTGCTGGTGTCGCGCCCGTCGATTCGCTTGCCGGTCTTGACCACGTCACCGCGCAGGATCGAGCTTTCCAGTTTCTTGAACGCCGAGTCGAGGTTCGCATCGTCAAGCTGCTCTTCGCTCAGCGTCTCGCGGACGCTGTTGCGGGCCGCCGAAATGGCGGCGGTGCGGTCCTGTTTGTCGATGATCGCAAAGGCCGCGCGCATCGCTTTTTCGCCCGCGCCTTTCACCGCGTCATAAAGCGCCGCATAATCCGGCGCGGCATAGTCGAAGGGTTCCTTGGCGGCGTCTTCGGCCAGATCAATAATCAGATCGATTACCGGCTTGATCGCCTCGTGGGCGAATTTCACCGCGACCAGCATTTCGGCCTCGGTGAGCTCGTAGGCCTCGGATTCGACCATCATCACCGCGTCGCGGGTACCGGCCACGATCAGGTCAAGCCGCTGGTCGGGCTTGTTGCGCAGGTCGTGCATGTCGTCGAGTTCGGGGTTGAGCACGTATTGGCCCGCCACAAAGCCGACGCGCGCACAGGCAATCGGCCCCATGAAGGGCGCGCCCGACAGCGTCAGCGCGGCCGAGGCGGCAATCATCGCCACCACGTCGGGGTCGTTGACCAGGTCGTGCGAAAGCACGGTGCAGATCACCAGAACTTCGTTCTTGAAGCCGGGCACAAACAGCGGCCGGATCGGTCGGTCGATCAGGCGCGAGGTCAGCGTTTCTTTCTCGGTCGGTCGTGCTTCGCGCTTGAAGAATCCCCCCGGCACCTTGCCGGCGGCATAGTATTTTTCGCTGTAGTGGACGGTCAGCGGGAAAAAGTCCTGCCCCGGTCTTTGTTCGCGGGCGAATGTCACCGCAGCCATCACGGTGGTTTCGCCCAGAGTGGCGACCACTGAACCGTCGGCCTGCCGGGCAACCTTGCCGGTTTCCAGCGTAAGCGTTTCCTCGCCCCACTGCATGGATTTCGTCGTTATATTGAACATGTATCGTTTCCTAGTTGCGGGCACTCCCAGGCGTTCCCGGGTCCCGCGTTTTGAATGGCGGCCCCATTGCCGCCGACCCCAATCGTTATCTCATGCGCCCAGGGTCCATGGCGTCACGTCTCAGATTGGCGGGCTATACAGATGATTGGCTGGGAAGGGAAGCGCCAAGTTCGGCGGGTTACGGGCGCGGCCCCAGATGGAACAGGCCCGGCACCAGGTACCGGGCCCGTGCCCCTTGCTAGGTGCGCTGATCAGTTCAGCGCGGCATCGGTGATCGCGTGGGTCCAGGCGCCGTCGCCCGGATGCGCGGTGATGACCGGGTCCGATCCACCGGCCAGAAGCGAGGCCACCGTGCGCTCGAAATCAGCCGGGTCAAGCGACCCGTTCGAGCCTGCGGTCAATTTGGCGATCTCGCCCATCATCCGCTTTTGATGGGCTTCGGTCTGGGCACCGGTGGCGTCGTTTTCCAGCACGATGTCGGCGGCCTCGTCCGGGTTCGCCTCGGCGTATTTCCAGCCCTTCATCGAGGCGCGCACAAAGCGCACCAGCTTGTCGATTTCGGCCGGATCGGCAAGCTTGTCCTCCAGAACATAAAGCCCGTCTTCCAGCGTGGCGACGCCCTGATCTTCGTATTTAAACACCGCCAGATCGTCCGGCGAAAGGCCCGCGTCAATGATCTGCCAATACTCGTTATAGGTCATAGTGGATACGCAGGCCGCCTGGCCCTGCAGGATCGGATCGACGTTAAAGCCCTGCTTCAGAACCGTGACCCCATCATCACCGCCGTCGGTCGACAGGCCTAGCTGGCTCATCCAGCTGAGGAACGGAAATTCGTTGCCGAAGAACCAGACGCCCAGGGTCTTGCCCGGGAAATCGTCGGTGCTGGACACGCCCGCATCCTTGCGGCAGGTCAGCATCATGCCCGAGCTTTTGAAGGGCTGGGCGATATTGACCATCGGCAGACCCTTTTCGCGGGCCGAAAGTGCTGCCGGCATCCATTCGACGGTAACATCGGCACCGCCCCCGGCCAGAACTTGCGTGGGTGCAATATCGGGGCCACCGGGGTTTATCGTGACGTTCAGGTCTTCGTCGCCGTAGTAGCCCTTGTCCAGAGCCACATAATACCCGGCGAACTGGGCCTGCGTGACCCATTTCAATTGCAGCGTAAAGTCATCCGCGGCCTGGGCCGCCGAGGCCATTGCCGCCAGTGCGCCGGCTGTCAGTAGTTTTTTCATTCTCTCTCTCCCTTGTTGTAACGTTCAGACTAGCGATTTTCTTTGCGACGGGTGCCAGAAGGTCACCGCGCGTTCCAGAAGCGCAACGCCGCCATAGAATGCCGAACCGGCCAGCGCCGCAACGACAATTTCCGCCCACACCAGGTCAAGCGACAGTTGACCGACGCTGGTTGAAATTCTGAAACCCATCCCCTTGATGGGCGATCCGAAAAACTCGGCAACAATCGCCCCGATCAGCGACAGTGTAGTGCCGATCTTGAGGCCGTTAAAGATAAATGGCATGGCGCCCGGAAGGCGCAGCTTTATCAGCGTTGTCCAATAGCCTGCGCCGTAGGTCCGCATCAGATCGCGCTGCGCGGCAGTGGTGTCTTTCAGCCCCTCGACGGTGTTCACCAGCATCGGGAAAAACACCATCGCTACGACCACGGCGGCCTTGGAGTGCCAGTCAAATCCGAACCACATCACCAGGATCGGCGCGATGCCCACGATTGGCAGGGCGGCCATGAAGTTGCCGATCGGCAGCAGCCCGCGTTGCAGGAAAGCCGACCGGTCAACGGCGATGGCCATGGCCAGGGCGGCGGTGCAGCCGATGATGTACCCGGTCAGTGCACCCTTGAGCGCGGTCTGCACGAAATCGATCCACAATATGTCAAGCGAGGCGGCAAACCTGGCGGATATCACGCTCGGCGCCGGCAAAAGCACGGGGGAAATGTTCACCCCCCACACCAGACATTCCCAGATGACGATCAGCGTCAGGCCAAAAATCGCCGGCACCGCCAGCGCGGTGATCCGCGAGCGTGGCTGCCGGGACAGCCAGACGTTGGCGGCCCATCCTGCGGCCAGTGCCGCGCTGCCGAGCAAAAGCCAGATCATGCCATGCCCATCCGCCTGAGCGCGATCCGCTGCACCACGCCGACCAGCCCGACCAGCACCGCCGCCAGGGACGCGGCTACGATGAGCGCCGACCAGATCTGGATCGTCTGCCCGTAATAGGATCCGACCAGCAGGCGCGCGCCCAGTCCCGCCACCGCCCCGGTCGGCAGTTCGCCGACGATCGCGCCCACCAGACTGGCCGCCATGGCAATCTTCATCGACGTGAAGAGATAAGGCATCGACGAGGGCAGCCGCAGCATGCGGAATTCCTGCGCGGCCGAAGCGCTCCAGGTGCGCATCTGGTCGAGCTGCATCGCTTGCGCGCTGCGCAGCCCTTTGACCATGCCCACGACGACCGGGAAAAACGACAGATACATCGAAATCATCGCCTTGGGCAGCAGACCGCTGATGCCGATCGCGTGCAGCACCACGATGATCATCGGCGCGATGGCCAATATCGGGATGGTCTGGCTGGCGATCACCCAGGGCATCACGCTCATGTCCATCACCCGGCTGTAGACGATGCCCACGGCCAGCGCGAAACCAAGTGCGGTGCCCAGCACGAAGCCCAGAACCGTGGCGCTCATGGTGATCCAGGCGTGGAACACCAGCGAGCGTTTCGAGGTGATTTTCTTCAGCGCGGTGGTCTTCCAGATCTCGACCGCGACCTGATGCGGCGCGGGCAGTCTGGGTTTGACCTGGCTCCAGGTGTCGGCGACCATGGCGGCGAGGCTCAACTCGACCCCGGCGCGGGTGGCCTTGTCGTAGGCCCAGTTCGCGTTCAGGCCGACGGCTGCGGCGTACCAGATCACCATCAACGCGGCGATCACGGATAGGACGGGCACCGCGCTGCGCATCAGATCGCCTGCCATTGAGTCATCATACTTCTAAACCGACATTCCCCAGATGACATCCAAATTCGCGGAAATCGTACCACGGCCCCATCTCCAAGGGAACTCTGTTCCCATTGCAGCCATCCGATGACATGATTTTGGTAATCGGCCAGCGCGTGGAAGGCCATTTGGTCGTTTCTCTTGCCATCCGGACACACCTCTCGTGTCGCAATCTCCTTGCCGTCGATTCCCTCGGCCTACGCCGGAGCGGGTCTTCGTCGTAGATCATCAATCAGGCTCAAGATTTTCTGGAACAAGCTTCTTGTGACTGCAGCCTCGGCCAATTGAAATGTGACGTACCGGCCATGGCTGACAACTTTCGCACCGATCTTGACCAGCTTCTCCCTCAGCGTCGTCAGCGACCATTGCTCCACGGCATCGGGCAACGCCAGGGTACGCATGAAGTTGCCGAGGTTATAGGCGAGTGCATGCAGCTGGAGCCGGACGGCATTGTTGCGTAACGAACGGCATGACAGCCGCGTCCACTTGATGGCGTTCTTGCCTTCCCTGATCCATTGCCCGGCAGTGCCGCGCTGATTGTAGAACGCAACAACCCGCTCGGCAGGACGGCTCAGGTTGGTGACGATGAAGCCGACGCGGGGATACAGTTCCCCTGAGTGCCACTCCACCCTGGCGACGACCCGGCGGGGCTCCGTCCAGCTACCGGCCCGATAGCTGAAGTTCGCGTAATACCGACGAACTTCCTTCGGCGGCCGACCGACGGGGCGCTTGAGCAGGTGCGCGATGCTGTCGTGCAGCACCTTGTTGGCCGGAAGCCGGATGGCGTACTTGAAGCCTTCCGCTTCCAGAAACTCATAAACCTCGGGCGAGGCGAAGGCGGCGTCACCACGGAAATAACGCCGGAGTGTCTTGTTCCGGTATCGAGCGACCACCGGGTCCAACACATCGCGCCATTCATGGGCGCTGTGCACGTTGCCCGGACGCAGGGCGCAACGCTCCAGATCGCCGAACTGGTTGAACACGAACAGCGGGTGATAGCACGTGCAGCCGAAGTGACCGTTGTAGGCCGTGCCCTCCTGGTCACCGTAGGTCGGGCTGACGGAGCTGTCCATGTCGAGCACGATAATCTTCGGCGGCTTGCGCTCGTTAACCTGGTCGATCCAGATGCCCAAAAGGTCAGCGAGCGCGGCGAGGTTGTCATTGGTGGCGAGTAACTCCGTCTCGAACCGGCCCATCTGGCTGGTCGATGCGCCGCCGCGCTCGACAGCCCTGCCGCCGACGATCCACCGCATCGCAGGATCGCGCCCCAGCCGGTTGGCGTCGTTCACGTCCTCGTACCCGGCGAGACGACCATAGACGGATTGGCGAAGGAGACCGATGATGCCGTGCCAACCGTTCTTGCCGGTCCGGCTGTCAGCAATAACGTCACCGGCCAGCGTGGTCAGGCCGAGGGCTTCGTCCAGTTCACGATAGGCGAGCAGACCAGCGTCTGACGTGATCCGCGAACCGTGGAACTCGAACTTCAGTCTTCGGTCGAAAAACGCCCGCAGAAGCCCCCGATCCGACTCACCCTCCAGGTTCCGCATTCGACCCACCCTCCGTCTGATCTAATCCACTGATTCTTATACAGGAATCAGACGGAAACCGCATCAGATGGATCGGTCACTTGGGGAATGCGGGCTAAGAATACTCATATCGCTTGCCCCAGGCCGCAGCGCCGACGGGAAGCTGGGGAGACTCCGGCGGGAGTATTTCTGGAAGTATGATGATAACGATTTGCTAACCATGTTGGGGCAGCGTGCGAGGTGCGGTACAGGCTGGAGAGCCGATGGCCGTGAAGTGTGATGATGCCCATGGCGATCATCCCGGCGCGCCCCGGATCGGTGACGGTCCGGGGTGCATTCTTTGCGGCACGGCTAGACATTTTCATGCCCCGCGCGCAGCCCCTCGCGGACCCGATGAGCGATTTGGATAAACTCGGCGCTGTCGCGAATGTCGAGCGGGCGATCCTGCGGCAGCGGGCTGTCGATCACGTCCGTAATCCGGCCCGGGCGCGGCGACATCACCACGATTTTGGTGCTGAGGTACACCGCTTCGGGGATCGAATGGGTGACAAAGGCGATGGTCTTGCCGGTGCGTTTCCACAAGGCCAGAAGCTGTTGGTTGAGGTGGTCTCGGACGATCTCGTCGAGCGCCCCAAAGGGTTCGTCCATCAGCAGGATGTCGGCGTCAAAAGCCAGCGCGCGGGCGATGCTGGCGCGCTGTTGCATGCCGCCCGACAATTGCCAGGGGAATTTCCTGTCGAACCCATCGAGTTCGACCAGGTCCAGCACCTCGGCCACCCGGCGCGCCGCTTCGGCCTTCGCGTACCCCATGATCTCGAGCGGCAGCCGGATATTGCCCGCCACCGTGCGCCAGGGGTAGAGACCTGCGGCCTGAAAAACATAGCCGTAAGCGCGGGCGCGGCGCGCTTCGTCCGGGCTGACGCCGTTGACGCTGATGGTGCCGCCGGTCGGCGCTTCCAGCGCCGCGATGGCGCGCAGCAGCGTGGTCTTGCCACAGCCCGAGGGGCCGATGAAGCTGACAAA
Organism: Paracoccaceae bacterium; assembly: GCA_965247915.1. GTDB lineage: Bacteria > Pseudomonadota > Alphaproteobacteria > Rhodobacterales > Rhodobacteraceae > JAKZRT01. The sequence continues at coordinate 2,627,068 of OZ252048.1, read as the reverse complement.
TTCGCCCTGCGCGACGGTCAGGTTGATGTCCTTCAGCGCATGCACGGGCCCATCGTTAGTTGCGAACGTCAGGGACAGGTTTTCTGCCCGTATCACCTCAGGTGCGTTCATTCCGCCCCCGTACCTCGTCCCATGCCGCCCGTAATTCGACGATCAGCAGGTCGATGTGTTCTTTCTGGGTCGCATAGTTAATAATCGAGGCACGAATTATCTCGCGCCCCTGCCACTGCCCGTGGCTGGGATAAACGCGGCCGCGATCCTGAATTATTTTCAGCGTTTCCTTGGTTCTGGAATCGCCGTCATCGCCCAGGCCGCAAGCGATGGCGACCTGATTACTGGCGACCTGGTTCAAAACCCGGAGGCCTGGAATTTTGGCAACCTCGCGAGCAAGATATTCAGCCAGACTGCAATGGCGCAGCACCAACGCGCGCACGCCGGATTTTCCAAGATGTTTCATAATTGCATAGCTTGGCACGCCGCGCGCACGGCGCGACAGTTCCAGCGTCGAATCAAACGGATCCCAATGATCTGACAGGTCTGGCAGATAGGCTCCGCGCGCCGACATCGAGGCAACCAGCGGCGCGCGATCACGCACAATGCAAAGCGCTGCATCATATGGCGCGTTAAGCCACTTGTGCAAATCGATCGCCCAGCTATCTGCGTCTTCAACCCCGGCCAGCCGGTCGCGCAATTCAGGTACGGCCGCCAGCCACAGGCCAAATGCACCGTCTACGTGCACCCAACCACCCATGTCGTGAACCGGCTTGATCAATTCGGCAAACGGGTCAAAAGCCCCGCTGTTTATCTGGCCCGCTTGCAGGATCACCAGTGGTGGTGCCTGGCATTGCGCCAGCGCAGCCGCAAAAGACTTTGGTTTGATCCGTCCTTCGCCATCGACCCCGATCCGTTTGGCGCGATCTTGGCCCAGCCCTGCATAGCGCAGCGCCGCGAAGGGTGCGGAATGGGCCGCATCACCGATCAGAACCGGAATTTCCGGAGCACCAAACAAACCGTCGGCTTCGACGTCCCACCCCTGTTTTTCCAGCAAGGCATGTCGCGCAATCATCACACTTTGGGTGTTGGCAACAGTAGCTCCGGTAACGATGCCAACGCCGCAATCGGCGGGCAGGCCCAGCAAGTCGAGCGACCAGTCGCAAACTGCGCGCTCCATGGCCACGACGGCCGGTGTTTCAAAAGCAGACCCGCCGTTTTGGCCCCAGGCTGAAACAAGCATATCGGCGGCAACACCGGCCGGATGCGATCCGCCCAGAACGTAGCCGAAGAAATTGGGCGATGGCATCTGATTCAGACCGCCGTCGGACGCTGTTACCATATCTTCGATCACCGCCTCGGCAGACGTGCCGTCTTCCGGCAGCGGCACGCGGAAATTCGGCTCGACCACGTCAGGCCGGTCTCGCGGCGGGACGAAGTCGGCATCCGAGCGCATTCGAAACGCGACCCCGTGCCGCGCGGCGGCTTCCATCGCGGCCCGTTCATCTGCGTTCAGTCCCGCCACTTTCTTTATACGCCGCTTGCCGGAATGCCGGTGCGTTCGACCGGGCGCGGTGCGGTCAGGTCTTTCCACTGGGAAAGGGCTTTGTTCACCGTGCCGTTTGGCTGGCGCTTCACAAATTCGCCGTGGCCTTCCTGGGTGCGAATTTCGCCGTCGTGGATGGCCACATGGCCGCGGGTCAGGGTGAACCGGGGCAGGCCTTTGACGTGCTTGCCTTCGAAGACGTTGTAATCGATGGCCGATTGCTGTGTGCTTGCGGTGATGGTTTTCTCCTTTTCCGGGTCCCAGACCACCAGATCAGCGTCGGCCCCGACCAGAACCGCGCCCTTTTTGGGATAACAGTTCAGGATTTTGGCGATGTTGGTCGAAGTGACGGCGACGAATTCGTTCATCGTCAGCCGCCCGGTGGCGACGCCATAGGTCCAGAGCATCGGCATCCGGTCTTCCAGCCCGCCGGTGCCGTTCGGTATCTTGGTGAAATCGCCGAGGCCGAAGCGTTTCTGTTCGGTGGTGAAGGCGCAATGGTCGGTGGCGACCACACTAAGCGACCCCGATTGAAGCCCGGCCCACAGGCTGTCCTGGTTGGCCTTGTCGCGGAACGGCGGTGACATCACCCGGCGCGCGGCGTGGTCCCAGTCCTGGTTGAAATACTCGCTCTCGTCCAATGTCAGATGCTGGATCAGCGGCTCGCCCCAGACCCGCTTGCCGGCCATCCGGGCACGGCGGATGGCCGCGTGGCTGTCCTCGCACGAGGTGTGGACAACATAAAGCGGCACCCCGGCCATATCGGCGATCATGATGGCGCGGTTGGTGGCCTCGCCCTCGACCTGCGGCGGGCGCGAATAGGCGTGGGCCTCGGGCCCGGTGTTGCCTTCGGCCAGCAGCTTGGCCTGCAGATCGGCCACCACATCGCCGTTCTCGGCGTGCACGAGTGCTATCGCCCCCAGTTCGGCAAGCCGTTGAAACGACGCATACATTTCGTTGTCATTGACCATCAGCGCGCCCTTGTAGGCCATGAAATGCTTGAACGTGTTGATGCCGCGTGTCCGCACCACCGCCTCCATCTCGTTAAACACCTGCTCGCCCCACCAGGTCACCGCCATGTGGAACGAATAATCGCAATTGGCGCGGCCCGATTTGTTGTCCCACATCTGCAGCGCGTCCAGGAGGCCCTGTTGGGGGCTAGGCAGTGCGAAATCGACCACCATCGTGGTGCCGCCTGCCAGGGCGGCGCGGGTGCCGGATTCGAAATCGTCGGTCGAATAGGTGCCCATGAACGGCATTTCCAGATGGGTGTGCGGGTCGATGCCGCCGGGCATGACGAAGCAATCGGTGGCGTCGAGGGTCTCGTCGCCTTTGAGGTCTGGGCCAATCTCGATGATCCTGCCGCCGTCGATCAGGATGTCGCCTTCATAGGTCAGATCGGCGGTGACGATGGTGCCGTTTTTGATGGCTGTGGTCATTGCATAACTCCATTGAGTCTAATTTCGTCCACAGCAGCGCGTAATTCCGCTGCCGAGACTGAGCGGGCCAAATTGCGGAGTGGATTCAATCCGATTGTTTTTTGGTTTGGTAGGCGTGCTGACGGAATCACAAAAAATTGCCACTGGTCCAAATCGCGATGGTCAGCACTTTGATCATAGAATTCATGCCAGGCGAATACGTAAATCTGAGCGGGGCGGCCGATCGCAATCGATCTCACCGCGCCGACCCAAGTAAATTTTGGTACGCGGATGCCGAAAGTCGGCGGGCTGGAGCCTGCCTCTGGAGCATCCCAAGACTGTTTTGCGGCTGATTGCTTGACTTCCAATTTGGTACTGTCGGCGTGCTCAATATCCCAGGCAGCCCAGTCGCCACTTACTGACTCCCAATCACCACCCAGGAGCTCCGAAACCAGTAATTCGACATACATGCCGCGCAGATTATTCTGAATTATTGGGACGTCGAATAGCCCGCACAGGCGGTTCAGTACTCTCAAATGGATTCCCGCATTCACCCCACCACCCCCGCCGTCTCGACAACCGCGTGCATCAACGGTTTGGATCGTGCCGCTGCCCGATTGCTAATTCGTTGAAGTGAATCCTCGGTTTCCCTGGAAACCGCCGCCTCAGACCTCGACCAGCTCCAGACGCTTTTCGATCCGCGAGACGCGCTCGTCCATCCGGTCCAGGCGGTTGGACAGGCTGGCGTACTGCCCGGCGAGACCCGCAATCTGGCTTTCGATGTGGCCAAGGCGTTCCTTGACCTCAAGCATGTCCGCTTGCAGCTTGGACAATTGCCCCTGCATCGACCTGAGCAGTTCGTAAATAAGCTCGTTCGTGACGTCTCCAGCCATGCGGCATTCCTACCAACTGCCGGTAAATATAGGGGAAATGGCCTCACCCCACAACCTCCGCCGTCTCGACCACTGCGTGCATCAGGACCTCGGCCCCGGCGGTGGCCCATTCGCGGGAGATATCCTCGGCTTCATTGTGCGAAAGTCCGTCCACGCAGGGGCACATGACCATCGCCGTCGGGGCCACCCGGTTGATCCAGCAGGCGTCGTGGCCGGCGCCCGAGATCAGGTTGCGGTGCGTGTACCCCAGACGTTCGGCGGCGTCGCGCACGGCGGTCACGCAGCCGTCGTCGAATTTCACCGGGTCAAACCCGCCGACTTTCTCGAAGGCGATGCCCAGACCCATTTCGTCGCAGATCGCCTTGGCCCCTTCGCGCAGCCGCGCCTCCATATCCTCGATCACGGAAAGCTCGGGCGAGCGGAAATCGACGGTGAACACCACGCGCCCCGGGATCACGTTGCGCGAGTTCGGATAAACGTCGATATGGCCCGCCGCGCCCACCGCATCGGGCGCGTGGCTCAGCGCGATCTGATCGACAAGTTCCAGACAATGCGCCATGCCAAGGCCGGCGTTCTTGCGCATCGGCATGGGGGTCGACCCGGTGTGGCTTTCCTTGCCGGTCACCGTCACTTGGGTCCACGACAGCCCCTGACCATGGGTGACGACGCCGATATCTTTGCTCTCGGCCTCCAGTATAGGCCCCTGTTCGATGTGCAGCTCGAAAAACGCGTGCATCTTGCGCGCGCCGACCGCCTCGTCGCCCTTCCAGCCGATCCGCGCCAGCTCGTCGCCGAACTTCAGCCCCTCGGCGTCGGTCCGGTCGTAGGCCCAGTCGAGGGTATGCATCCCGCCGAAAACCCCCGAGGCCAGCATCGGCGGCGCGAAACGCGTGCCTTCCTCGTTGGTCCAGTTGGTGACTACGATCGGATGCTTGGTCTTGATGTCCAGATCGTTGAGCGTGCGGATGATCTCGAGGCCCCCCAACACACCGAGCACCCCGTCGTATTTGCCCCCCGTGGGCTGGGTGTCGAGGTGCGAGCCGACATAGACCGGAAGCGCGCCTGTATCGGTGCCCTCGCGGCGGGCGAACATCGTGCCCATCGCATCAAGACCCATGGTCAGCCCCGCGTCTTCGCACCAACCCTTGAACAGCGCCCGGCCGACACCGTCCTCGTCGGTCAGCGTCTGGCGGTTGTTGCCGCCAGCAACGCCGGGGCCGATCTTGGCCATATCCATCAGGCTGTCCCACAGACGCTCGCCGTTGATCCGAAGGTTTTGCCCAGGTGCGGCCATGCGGTCCCCCCACATTTGTCTGAGTGCCGGAATGTCTTGCATCCGGGCTTTCAGTTTTTTACCAATTGGTAAAGACACGATTGCAATGCGGCGTTGCGCTGTCAAGGCTCGAATGGGTAAAGCGCCGGGACCAAAGCGCCAGATCACGGGGAAGCATGGAAGACGCCGCTCAGAAGAAACTCAGCCGCATTCAAATGCAAAACCGGCGCAAGATCATGGACGCGGCGGTGAGCGTATTTTCGCAGCACGGGTTTCGCGGCGCGACGCTCGACCAGATCGCCGACGAGGCGGGTCTCTCGAAACCCAATGTGCTTTATTATTTCGACAGCAAGGCGGCGATTCATGTCGAACTGTTGAATGCGCTGATGTCCGAATGGCTGGCGCCGCTTGCGGTCATGGACGCGCAGGGCGATCCGCTGGAGGAATTGCTGAACTATATCCGCCGCAAGATGGAGATGAGCCGGGCATACCCCCGCGAAAGCCGGTTGTTTGCCAACGAGATCATCCAGGGAGCGCCGCGCATGCGCCCGCATCTGGAAAGCGGTCTGCGGCCGCTTTTCGAGGAAAAATGCCGCCTGATCCAAAGCTGGGTCGATGAAGGACGGATCGCAAGTGTTGACCCCGGCCACCTGATCTTCACCATCTGGGCGGTGACCCAGCATTACGCCGACTTCGAGGCCCAGGTGCAGGTGCTGATGCCCGATACGCAAGCCACTTGGGCGTCGGCTGGGTCCCACGTCGAGGCCATGTTCCGGCGCATGCTCGACCCTCACCCGAGGCAATAGACCGGCCACTTGAACCAACGGCGGACTTTCCCGATGACGCGGCTGCGGCTTGGTGTTAACGGGGCGGCATGGCGCGCATTCCATCGAAATCCGAAATCCTCGACTGGATCAACGAGAACCCCGCCAAAAGCGGCAAGCGCGATATAGCGCGGGCGTTCGGCATCAAAGGCGCGGACCGGATCGACCTGAAAGCGGCGCTTCGCGCGCTCGAAGACGAAGGGCATCTGGAAAAGCGCCGAAAGTCCTATCGCGAACCGGGCAGCCTGCCGCCGGTCGCGGTGCTGCGCGTTATCGGCCCCGATAGCGACGGCGATTTGATCGCCGAGCCGCAGGACTGGCAGGGCGAAGGCGATGCGCCGCGCGCATTGGTTCTGGCGGCCAAGGGCGGCCCGGCGCTGGGCCCCGGCGACCGGGTGCTCGCGCGGCTTACACGGGTGGCGGGCCAGCAGCACGCCTACGAGGCGCGGCCGATCCGGCGCATTGGTCACGCACCCGCGAGCCTTCTGGGCGTCTTTCGCACCACCGCCGAGGGCGGGCGCATCGTGCCAGTGGAAAAACGCAGCCGCGACGAATGGCGGGTGCGGCCCGGTGCGACGGCAGGTGCCCGCGACGGCGAACTGGTCGAGGCCGAGCAAGCCGGGCCGGAAGGGCGCATCGGGCTGCGACAGGCCCGCGTGGTCACCCGGCTGGGCGACCCGGGTGCGCCAAAAGCGGTGTCGCTGATCGCCATTCATGCGCATGGCATCCCCGACCAGTTCCCCGGCGATGTGCTCACCGAAGCAGACGCCGCCAAACCCCCAAAACCAGAGGCGCGCGAAGATCTGCGCCATATCCCGTTTGTCACCATCGACCCCGCCGACGCCCGCGACCGCGACGATGCGGTTTGGGCCGAACCCGACCCCGACCCCGCCAACAAGCGCGGCCATGTGGTCTGGGTGGCCATCGCCGACGTGGCGCATTTTGTTCCGACCGGTTCCGCACTGGACGCCGAGGCGCGGTTGCGCGGCAATTCCACCTATTTCCCCGACCGGGTGGTGCCGATGCTGCCCGACCGGCTGTCGGGTGATCTCTGTTCGTTGCACGACGGCATCGACCGCGCGGTGATTGCGGTGCGCATGGTGCTGAACGCCGAGGGGCGCAGGATCGACCATGTCTTTCACCGCGGGCGCATCACCTCGTGCGCCTCGCTGACCTATACGGCGGCGCAGGCGGTCGAAGACGGTGATGATAATGCGGTGGCCGACAATGGCGTGCGCGCCAGTATCCGCGCCCTTTTCGCAGCCTACCGGGCGGCAGCGCTGGCCCGCGATGCGCGGCAACCACTGGAACTGGAGCTGCCCGAGCGGCGCATCATATTGTCAGACGACGGAAAGGTAACCTCGGTGGCGCTGAAAGACCGGCTGGAGGCGCACCGATTGATCGAAGAATTCATGGTCGCCGCCAATGTCGCCGCCGCCGAGACGCTGACCGGGCGCCGCCAACCGCTGATCTTCCGGGTCCACGAAGAGCCTGCGCCTGACCGGATGGAGGGCTTGCGCAAAACGCTGAAAGCGACGGGTCTGAAGCTGGCCAAGGGGCAGGCCGTGACGCCCGCGCACCTAAACCGGCTTTTGGCGCAGGCGCGCGAGGGCGACACCGCCGATCTGGTGTCGATGGCGACGTTGCGGGCCATGCAGCAGGCCTATTACCATCCTGAAAACCTTGGCCATTTCGGGCTGGCGCTGGCGGCTTATGCGCATTTCACCTCGCCAATCCGGCGTTATGCCGACCTGATCGTCCACCGGGCGCTGATCGCGGCGCATGGCTGGGGCGGCGGCGGAGTGGGCGAGATCGGGGAATTGGCTGAGATTGCGGTGCAAATATCGGCGACCGAACGCCGGTCGATGATGGCCGAGCGTGACACCACCGACCGGTATCTGGCGGCCTTCATGGCCGAGCGGGTTGGCAGCGAATTAACGGGACGCATCGCCGGCATGGGACGCGCCGGGTTATTTGTGCGGCTCGACGAGACCGGCGCGGACGGGCTGGTGCCGATGCGGTCGGTCGGGGACGAATACTTCCGCTTCGACCGCGATGCGATGACGCTGAAGGGCGAGACCTCGGGCGCGGTGCTGAGCATGGGTCAGCGCGTGCTGGTGCGCCTGTCTGAGGCCGCGCCGGTCACCGGCGGGCTGATTCTTGAATTGATCGAAGTCGATGGGCGCGCCCTGCCACAGGGCCGGTCAAGCGGGCGGCGCAAGCCCGGCGGGCGAAAACCCGCGAAGGGCGGCAAACCCCGGCGCAGCGTCACCCGGCGCCGAAAATAATCCCGAAAGCCCATTTCATCGTTTTGAAAATACTTCGGGGGGTGCGGGGGGCTGGCCCCCCCGCGGCGACGCCAAAGGCGGCGCAATACCGCGCCTAAGCCCCATGCCGCCAACAGCCGCGATGGTGGTCATTCACCAGCCCGACGGCCTGCATATAGGCATAGATGATGGTGGGGCCGACAAAGCTCATGCCGCGCGACTTCAGGTCTTTCGACAGCGCGTCGCTGGTCGGCGTCGTGGCCGGGATGTCGGACAAAGTGGCCCAATCGCCGACAATCGGTGCGCCATCGACCCAGCGCCAGAGCCAGGCGTCAAAGCTGCCCGCCCCGGCCTGGATCGCCATGAACACTTGCGCATTTCTGCGGGTCGAGGCGATCTTTTGCCGGTGCCGCACGATGGCCGGGTTGGTCAGCGCCGCGCCGAGATCATCGTTGGACATCGCGGCCACGCGCGCCACGTCGAAGTTATGGAACACCGCGCGATACCCGTCGCGCTTTTTCAGAATAGTTTCCCAGCTGAGCCCGGCATGCGCGCCCTCCAGGATCAGCATCTCGAACAGCGTCCGGTCGTCGTGCACCGGCACCCCCCATTCGGTGTCGTGATAACGCGCGTAAAGCTCGGAGTGTGATCCGAAACAGCGGGATTTGTCGTCGAAATCGGGCATCGGCGGTTCTCCTCCGCGGAAACGGCGCTAATTCTTATCGGTCTCGCCGCCAACATTCGCAGCAAAGGACTTGGAAAAATCGACTTGTTGGGCGCGGCTGGCTTCGGTCTGATGACTGGCCTTCCAGTCGTCCATGGTCATGCCATAGAATATTTCGCGCGCCTCGGCCTTGCCCATCTCGATGCCGCGCGCGTTCGCGGCTTCCTGATACCAGCGCGACAGGCAGTTGCGGCAGAACCCGGCTAGGTTCATCAAGTCGATGTTCTGCACGTCCGTGCGCTTTTCAATGAGATGGGTCCGCAGGGCGCGAAACGCGGCGGCCTCAAGCTCGGTGCGGGTCTGGTCGTCCATTGCGGTCTCCTTTTGACTGGATATCGTATCTGAATTTTCTGCCGCAAAAGTGGCTCAGACATCGGCCAGACAATCCGCCAGGATCGGAGCCAGCCGCGCCGCCCAGGCGGCCTGTTTCGCGGCCGTGTCGATCAGATCGTGCCGGAACTCGATCAGCGCGTTGGCGCGGCCGGTCTGCAAGGCGTGGCGGTCGATCGAATCGCCCGGCAGGTACCCGGTATAGGGTTCGTTTTCACCCACCACCAGACCCGGTTCGCGATACAAGCGATCCAGAAGCGGACGCGACAGGCTTTCGTTGCGCGGGTCGAAAAGAATGCCGATGTGCCAGGGGCGCGGGCCGCGTTCCCTGAGCCGCGGCGTGAACGAATGGACCGCCACGATCAGTGTATCCTCGCGCCGGGCGGCAAGCCCGGCCACCCGGTCATGATAGGCGCGGTAATAAGTGGTCAGCCGGCGCGCGCTCGGTCGTGTCGAGGTCGCGATTGCCCGGAATGATCGTGCCGTCGTAAAGTTGCATAATCAGCGTCGGATCATCCTCGCCCCGGTTCGGGTCGATGACCAGGCGCGAGAATGCGCTGAGGATCGCGGTCGCGTCCAGCCGGTCGGCCAATGCCCGCGTCACTCCGGCGGCGCCGATATCGAAGGCGATGTGGCGCTGCATTTCGGCCTCGGGCAGGCCCAAACTGCCCCTGCCGATCTCGTCCGGCACCCGGTTTGTGGCATGATCGCAGGTGACCAGCCAGCGGTTCTTGCGGCTTTCGCCGATGACCTCGCAGGGCTGGGCCAGATCTGATTGAACCGCGTCGCGCATCTGGCCTGTTACCGCGCCTGCCCGCCAATTGCCAGCGCCCCACGTTGGTTGTCAGCGCTAACAAAATCCGCCATAGATGCGCGACTTGGCCTGGGACACGAAGGGGCGGCGATGCGACGTCATAGAAATGTAAAGATCGTTGCCACGCTGGGGCCGGCGTCGGAAGATTACGCGACCATCCGCGCGCTTTTCGGGGCCGGCGCGGATGTGTTTCGCCTGAACATGAGCCACGGCACCCAGGCAGGCATCGCGGCGCGGCACGCGATCATCCGCCAGGTCGAGGCCGATCTGAACCGCCCGATCGCCATTCTGGCCGACCTGCAGGGGCCGAAGCTGCGGGTCGGTGTGTTTGCCCGCGACGCGGGCGAAGAGCTGACCGAGGGCCAGGCGTTTCGCTTTGATCTGGACAAGGCTGCGGGCGATGGATCCCGCGTTCAACTGCCCCACAAAGAGATTTTCTCGGCCCTGAAACCCGGCGCGCGGCTGTTGGTCAACGACGGCAAGATCCGCATGCAGGTCCAGAAATGTGGCCCCGATTTTGCCGATTGCACGGTAGTCGCGGGCGGGGTGATTTCAAACCGCAAGGGCGTCAATGTGCCCGACGTTGTTTTGTCGCTGCACGCGCTTTCTGACAAGGACCGCAGCGATCTGGAATTTGCCTGCGCCCTGGGCATCGACTGGCTGGCGCTTTCTTTTGTGCAGCGTATGGAAGACGTGGAAGAGGCGCGCGGGCTGGCCCAGGGGCGCGCCGCGATTCTGTCCAAGATCGAAAAACCCTCGGCGGTCGAGGCGTTTGACGAGATTTTGCGCGCCAGCGACGGGATCATGATCGCGCGCGGCGATCTGGGCGTCGAACTGCCGGTGCAGAACGTTCCGCCGATCCAGAAACGACTGGTGCGCAAATGCCGCGCCGCCGCCAAGCCGGTGATCGTCGCGACCCAGATGCTGGAAAGCATGATCGACAGCCCGATGCCGACCCGCGCCGAGGTCTCGGATGTGGCCGCCGCCATCTACGAGGGCACCGACGCGGTGATGCTGAGCGCCGAGTCCGCCGCGGGAAGCTATCCGGTCGAAGCGGTGGCGACGATGGATGACGTCGCACGCGAGGTCGAGGCCGATCCCAACTACCGGGCGATCATCGATGCCTCGCGGGGCGGCACCAAAGCGACCGTGGCCGATGGGATCGTGTCGGCGGCGCGCGAAATTGCCGAGACCACCGACATCAAGGCGATCTGCTGTTTCTCGCAGTCTGGCACCACGGCGTTGCTGGTGGCGCGCGAGCGCCCGCATGTTTCGATTATCGCCTTGACAACACTTGAAAAAACCGCGCGACGTCTGTCGCTGACTTGGGGCACCCATTGCGTGATCACCGGGTCGGTCAACCGCTTCAAGGATGCTGTCGTCAATGCCGCCCAGGCCGCCCGGGGGCACCGTTTTGCCACCGAGAACGATCAGATCGTGGTCACGGCGGGCGTGCCCTTCAATGTGCCGGGTACCACCAATATCCTGCGCGTCGCGCCCTGCGACGTAGCCAGGATATTTTCGTCCGAGCCGGAATAGCCTGGTCAATCGGGATGTGGCGCCACGCGGCAGCGCAGCGCAACTCAATTGGGATTTGCGCATTTTGTCTTGAACTGCCAGCAACCCCCCCCTATACGCCCCCGGTACATTGCGCGGCCGGCCAAAAGTGGCATGCCGAGTCGCGCAGATCACCGAACGTCGACGAGGAGACGGAAATGCCCAAGATGAAGACCAAGTCAGGCGCCAAAAAGCGCTTTAAGATGACGGCAAGCGGCAAGGTGCTCGGCGCCCAGGCCGGCAAGCGTCACGGGATGATCAAGCGGACACGCAAATTTATCCGCAACGCACGCGGTACGACGACCCTGTCGGCCCCCGATGCGAAGCTCATCAAGTCTTTCATGCCCTACGACCGTTAAGGAGGCCTGAGCATGTCCCGTGTCACAAGTGGTCCCACCACCCGCGCCCGCCATAAAAAAGTTCTGAACGCCGCCAAAGGGTACTATGGCCGCCGGTCGACGAACTTTAAAACCGCGACGCAAGCCGTCGACAAGGCCAACCAGTACGCGACCCGCGACCGCAAGAACCGCAAGCGCAACTTCCGGGCGCTGTGGATCCAGCGCATCAACGCCGCAGTGCGTGCCCATGACGCGGCGCTGACCTACAGCCGCTTCATCAACGGTCTGTCGTTGGCCGGGATCGAGGTTGACCGCAAAGTTCTGGCCGATCTGGCCGTGAACGAGCCCGAAGCGTTTTCCGCCATCGTTGATCAGGCAAAGGCCGCGCTGGCCTGAGTTGCCGTTGAACGTGATGAAAAAGCCCCGTATTCGGCGGGGCTTTTTGTTTGGGCCGCTCAAATAGCCGCCCCGCTGCAGGTCCGGGCGCTCTACATCTGCAAAACTTCCGCCACTTTGACCGAGCCGTCGTCGCCCAGTATGGGGCAGCCTTTAGCCAACTCGACAGCGGCGTCAATATCGGCGGCCTCCACCACCGAATGGCCTGATACCGGATTTGACCCGCCATTGTCGGCCACGCTCGATGACGTCACCGTTTTTGACGGTCCGGTTGGGCCACCGCCATCGACCACTGCCGACCCCATGCTTTCGTACCAGGCCCCCCAGGCCGCCATGACGCGCTCGCCTTCTTCGGGGCTCTCGGGCATTTTTCCGCCATGGTATGCGAAAATGAATTTTGACATTCTTTCCTCCTCTTGGTTGCAGTTAAAAAATTGCTTCGAGCTTGCTCAACGACGATGTCCAGCCCTCGTTGTGCGACGTGCGCGAGGCCGCGTCGGGCAGGTCTGAATGGGTCAGGGTAAAGCGGGTGCTGTCGCCGACTGGCTCGAGGTCAATTCGCACTCGGCTTTCGTGGCCACGGGCGCCGGCCCCGTCGTGCCAGGCCCAGGTGAAGCCGACCGACCGCGGCGGGTCGGCGTCCAGCACATCGCCCGAAACCGTGAACGACTGGCCGTCCGGGGCCTGCATCTCCGACATCCAGGGACCGGCGCGGCTGAAATCAAGCTGGTAGACCGGCACCATCATCCCCTGCGGCCCCCACCATTCCAGAATTTGTTCGGGCTGCGAGATATAGGTGTAAACATGGTCGATACCGGCGCGGAATACGCGGGTGATAACTAGGTCGTTCATGGTTTTGCTCCAAACTCAACTGCGGCCTGAAGGCGGTCGATGCTGGCTTCCCAAAAATCGATTTTCAGTGCCAGCCAGTCGCTGATCTCGCCAATTCCCTGGCGGTCGACCGAATAGACCCGCCGCTGCCGGTCAACGCGCCGGGTGATAAGCCCGGCCTCGGTAAGAACCTTCAGGTGGCGCGACACCGCCGGGGCCGACACCGTGGCCTGCCGGGCCAGTTCGCCGGCGCTTTTCTCGCCTTTGCTCAGCAGCGTCTCAACAATGGCCAGCCGGGTTGGGTCGCCCAGCGCTGCAAACCTGTCTGAAAACATTGGTCGGTCCGATTCGTAATTTTCTATTAGGTTAATTAATGGAAGTACGAAATAAAGTAAAACCATTTGTCAATAAATCTTGGCAGGCGGGCGCGAAGTGCGTATCAGCCTTCGATGACTGGACTAAGCGCATGAAAAAACAGACCACCCTGAACCGCGACTGGATCGCCACCGCGCGCACCCTGAATCAGGCGCTGCCGTATCTGCAGCGCTATGACGGCGCGGTGGTGGTGATCAAACTGGGCGGTCATGCCATGGGCAGCGACGCGGCGATGGAAAGCTTCGCCCGCGACGTGGTGCTGATGCGGCAGGTTGGGGTCAACCCGGTGATCGTCCACGGCGGCGGTCCGATGATCAACGCGATGCTGGACCGGCTGGGTGTGAAATCCGATTTTGTGGGCGGCAGGCGGGTGACCGATGCGGCCACGATGGAAGTGGTCGAAATGGTGCTGTCGGGCCGCGTCAACAAGCGCATCGTGCAGGCGATCAACGCCCAGGGCGGCCGCGCCGTGGGCCTCTCCGGCAAGGACGCAGGACTTATCGCTTGTGTTCAGGCCGATCCCGAACTGGGCTTTGTCGGGGCGCCGTCGGAGGTCGATCCAGCGATTTTGCGCGCCCTCTTTGAAGGTGAAATGATCCCCGTAATCGCACCGGTCGGCACCGGCACAGAGGGCGAGACCTATAACATCAACGGTGACACGGCGGCAGGCGCTGTCGCCGGGGCGCTGAAGGCTGACCGCCTGCTGCTGCTGACCGATGTGGCGGGCGTCAAAGATGCCGCGGGCGAAGTGGTGACCGAACTGACCTCGACGCAAATCCACGCGCTGACCGACGCGGGCGTCATTGCCGGTGGCATGATCCCGAAAACCGAAACCGCGCTGGCAGCACTCGATCAGGGGGTGCGCGCGGCGGTGATCCTGGACGGGCGCGCGCCCAATTCTTGTCTGCTGGAACTTTACACTGATTACGGTGCGGGATCGATCATTCGGCTGGGTTGAGCGCGCTTGCACCTTGCGGCGGCGCGATTGCTGGACCAGAGTCGGGTCATGGAAAATGAAGCCGCCATTCGTCTGACTTTCTTTTTGGGCATATTCGCGCTGATGGCGGTTCTCGAGGCCTGGGCCCCGCGCCGGCCCCGGGCGCTTTTGCGCCGCCGCCGCTGGTTCACCAATTGGTCGATCCAGGCCGTTGACGTGCTGGCGCTGCGCGCTTTCGCCGTATTCACGCCGCTTCTGGCGGTCGGGGCGGCGGTGGATGCCAGCAGCCAAGGCATCGGCCTTTTCAACCAGGTCGGTCTGCCGCTTGTGCTCGAGGGCGTGCTGGCGATTCTGATCTTCGATCTGGCGATCTGGACGCAGCATCTGATCACCCACAAAATTCCCATCCTCTGGCGGCTGCACCGGGTGCATCACGCCGACCGCGATATGGATGTGACCACCGCGATCCGCTTTCATCCGGTCGAGATCGTGCTGTCGATGGCGCTGAAGATCGGGCTGGTTTACCTGATCGGCCCCGCCGCCTGGGCGGTGGTGGTGTTCGAAGTAATCCTGAACGGCACCTCGCTTTTCAACCACGCCAATCTGGCGCTGCCCGGTCCGGTCGATGCTGTGATACGCCGGGTTCTTGTCACTCCTGACATGCACCGTATCCACCATTCGGCCCGGCGCGAGGAACACGACAGCAATTATGGGTTTTCCTTGTCGCTCTGGGACCGGATATTCGGCACCTATCGCGCCGCGCCCGCCGATGGCCACGACGCCATGACGGTCGGGTTGCAATGGCAGGATGCGCGCCCGGCGCGTCTGGGGTGGAGCCTGTGGTTGCCCTTCGCACGAAAATGACGACGCTTGCAGCGATCGACGCGGCGGCCCAGGGCGAGGGCCTGCTGGTTCTGGGGGCGTTTCACCCTGAAGATGCTGCGCGGACGATTGTCTTGCTTGGCCCCGATGAACCGGCCGGGTTCTGGCCCCGGTTTGCGGCCAGCGCCGAGGCGCTCGACGGCGCGCCCGACCCCATGAACCGTTGGTCGAAACGGGTGATCGGCGGGCTGGCGTCGGACCTTGGGGCGCAGGCGCTTTATCCGTTCACCGGGCCGCCATGGCATCCGTTCTACGATTGGGCGGTCGCGACCGGGCGCTGCCACGGCTCGCCCGTGGGGCTGTTGGTGCATGACCGCGCCGGGCTTTGGGTGTCGTTTCGCGGCGCGCTGGCGTTTGCGGGGCTGATGGACCTTCCCGAGCCACCGCCGAAACCCTGCGATAACTGCGCCGACAAACCATGCCTTTCGGCCTGCCCGGTCGGCGCGCTTGGGGCGGGGCGATACGATGTGGCCGCCTGCAAGACCTATATCGCCTCGCCTGAGGGGGCGGTGTGCATGGGCCAGGGCTGCCAGGTTCGCGCCGCTTGTCCGGTGTCGCGAGACTGGGGCCGCGAGGCGGCGCAATCGGCCTTTCACATGACCGCGTTCCTGGGCCGATGAGCGCGCGCCTGATCCTGACGCGGCACGCAAAATCGGTCTGGGATGACCCCGGAATTTCGGACCACGACCGCCCGCTGACCGACCGGGGCCTGCGCGACGCGCGGACCATTGGCGGCTGGCTTCAGGCGCAGGGTTTCGTGCCCGATCAGGTCATCTGCTCGACCGCAGCGCGCGCTGCCGAAACTTGGGAGGCGCTGGCGCCGATGCTGACCCCGCGACCGGGAGTTCAGTTTTCGGCGGTCCTCTACTGCGCCAGTCCCGACACCATGCTGGGGGTTCTGCGCCGGGCGAGCGGCGACACGGTGATGTTGATCGCCCACAACCCCGGCATTGCAATGCTGGCCGGTCTTCTGGCCGGGACCGCGCCGGGCCGCAGCGATTTCGCGCGCTACCCCACTGCGGCGACCACAGTTCTGACGTTTGCGGATCAAAGCTGGTCCGGGCTGGACTATGGACATGGGACGGTCGAAGCGTTCACCGTGCCACGCGATTTGTCCGGCTAGGCGGCCCAACGCTGTCTTGACCGCCGCCGCGGGCGTCGCCCTTGGCGGTTGGCGGGCTTGGGTCTTTCGGTCCGCTGTACATCCCACATCGTGCCGCTGAGGGTCGGGATGGTCTGGCCCAGTGCCTTTTGGATGGCCCGCAGTTCGGACATTTCCGCCGGCGCGCAGAGGGCGACCGCCACGCCATCGCGCCCGGCGCGTTCGGTGCGCCCGATGCGGTGCACGTAATTCTCGGGGACGTTCGGCAGGTCGAAATTATAGACGTGGCGGACGCCCGGGATATCAAGACCCCGCGCCGCCACGTCTGTGGCCACCAGAACCCTCAGTTGGCCGGATTTGAACGCCCCAATGGCGCGGTCACGCTGGCCTTGCGACTTGTTGCCGTGGATTGACCCTGCCCCAAACCCGGCACCAACCAGGGCTTTCATCAGACGTTCGGCCCCGTGTTTGGTGCGCGCGAAGACCAGCGCAAGGTCGTCGCGGTGGTTGTCCAGCAGGTTGATCAGCAGCGCGAGTTTCCCGGCCTGTTCGACAAAATGGATGCCTTGGGTGATCTTGTCGGCGGGCTTGCCCGGCGGCGCGACCTCGACCCGGACCGGGTCGTTGAGGTAGGTCGTCGAAAGTTCGGCCATCAGCCTGGGCATCGTGGCCGAAAACAGCATGGTCTGGCGGTTTGCGGGCAACAGCGGCGCGATCCGGCGCAGGGCGTGGATGAACCCCATGTCCAGCATCTGGTCGGCCTCGTCCAGCACCAGATACCGCGCCTGATCCAGGCGCAGCGCTTTGCGGTCAAGTAGGTCGATCAGCCGCCCGGGTGTTGCGACCAGCAGATCGGTGCCGCGCTCAAGCCGGTTGATCTGGGCCTTGATCGAAGTGCCGCCGACAACCAGTCCAATTTTCAGGTGCGTGCGGTCGGCGTAGGCGCGCAAGTGATCCGCGATCTGTCTGGCCAGCTCGCGCGTCGGCGCCAGGATCAGCCCGCGCACAGTTTTCGGCGCCGGCTGTGCGCCCGCCCCGAGCAGGGCGTGGACCATCGGCAGCCCAAAGGCCGCGGTCTTGCCGGTGCCGGTCTGGGCCAGCCCCATGATGTCGCGTCCGGCCATGGCATGCGGGATCGCTTGCGCCTGAATGGGCGTGGGTCGGGTGATACCCTGTTCGGCCAGTTTGGCCACAAGGCGGGGATTGAGCCCCAGAGTATTGAATTCCATTAAGTCGTGTTCCTTTGCGGTGGCGCGGGCAGTTGCCGCGCGCCAATAAGATTTGCCGCCACGCATGAATGCGGGCGGGCACAGTCGGGTTGCGCCATGCTCTGACCCCGGGCCGCATGCCCATGGGTTGCCATGTCGCCGGACCCCTGCGTGAAGTGGGTACGTTGATTAAACTCTGACGTTCGGCTTGATACCTGTGGACCGGTTGGCCCCTGTCTGCTCACGCGGCAGAAAACGTCGTTGCGGGGCACATGGGGCGGACAGCGCGACAAGTCAACGGGCTTTCCCAAGTTCGCGTCGATGTCGCGCAACCGTGGCTGGATTGCACCCCTGAAATACAACAAACCCCCGGGCGATGCCGCGGGGGTCGTCGTTGGCGGCCGGGCCGCCTCAAGTGTCCAGAACGCTCAGAGCATCTCTTCGCGCTGGGCCTTCTTGCGCGCCAGTTTCCGGGCGCGGCGAATGGCCTCGGCCTTTTCGCGGGCGCGCTTTTCAGACGGTTTTTCATACGCCTGACGAAGCTTCATCTCGCGGAAAACGCCTTCGCGCTGAAGTTTTTTCTTCAACGCACGAAGCGCCTGATCGACGTTGTTGTCGCGAACACTCACCTGCATGTGGTGTCACCACCTTCCTAAGTTAAAATTGCAAAAGTTGCAGGAGGCTGGCCTATAGCAAAGGGGTTTCGCCTTGTCTACAGGCGCAATTCGCTGAATTCGAACGGTCGACAGCCTTGCATCACTACACCGGACCGGGTGACAACACTCCAACTTGAGGAGATTCGACGCTGAAACCCGATCCGGACACTCCGAACGCCATCCGCGCGGCGCTGCTTGATGCCATTACCCCCCATGTTGCTTTTGAAGGCTGGGGCGAAGCGGCCTGGGCAGCAGCGCTGGTTGACAGCGGTATCGCCGGGCCAGCGGCGCGGGCGGCCTGTCCACGCGGGGCGCTTGACCTTGCGATGGCATTTCACCGGTCCGGCGATGCGGCGATGGTCCGGGCGCTGTCAGATACTGAGCTGGCGGCGCTGCGCTACAGCGATCGCGTGGCCCTTGCCGTGCGTCTGAGGCTTGAGCTTGCCGGGGACCGCGAAGTGGTGCGGCGCGGGACGGCGCTTTTTGCGTTGCCCCAGAACGCCGGCGACGGTGCGGCGCTGATCTGGGGCACGGCGGATGCGATCTGGAACGCGCTCGGCGATACTTCGCGCGATGTGAACTGGTACACCAAACGGGCGATCCTGGCCGGTGTCTATGGCGCCGCCGTCCTTTACTGGCTGGGAGACACCAGCGACGGCGCGGGCGCGACGCGAGACTTTATCGACCGGCGGATCGGCGACGTCATGCGGTTTGAAAAGTTCAAGGCCGATGTTCGCGGATCGAAGCTGTTCGGGCCGCTGGCTGAAGGTGTCGGGCGCATGCTGGCGCCGATCCGGGCACCCGATTCGCGCTATCGCGATGATCTGCCAGGCAGCTTGAAAGGGGGCCAAGAGCGATGACTGACGTGCCTGAAACGATGCAGGTCGTTGAAATTTCCGTCCCCGGCGGCCCCGAGGCGCTGGTCCCCGCGCAAAGGCCGGTCCCAACCCCGGGCCAGGGCGAAATTCTGATTGCCGTCGAATATGCGGGCGTCAACAGACCGGACGTTCTGCAAAGGGCGGGTGCCTATAACCCGCCACCGGGCGCATCCGACCTGCCGGGGCTCGAGGCCGCCGGGCGCGTCGCCGCCCTTGGTCCAGGCGTCACGGAATTGTCCGTGGGCGACGCGGTCTGCGCACTTTTGCCTGGGGGTGGTTACGCTGAGTACGTGACAACCCCGGCGGCCCATGCCCTGCTGGTGCCCGAGGGCCTGGATATGCGCGCCGCCGCCTGCCTGCCGGAGACGTTTTTCACCGTCTGGGGTAACGTCTTTCGCCGCGGCGGCCTGAAGGCGGGCGAACGGTTTCTGGTTCACGGCGGGTCGTCGGGGATCGGCACCACGGCCATCCAACTGGCCCGCCACTTCGGCGCGCGGGTATTCGCCACCGCCGGGTCGGACGCCAAATGCCAGGCCTGCCGCGATCTTGGGGCCGAGGTCGCGATCAACTATCGCGACGAGGATTTCGTGAGCATCCTGGCGGCGACGGGCGGCGCGCATCTGATCCTTGATATGGTCGGCGGCGATTATATCAAGCGCAACCTCAAGGCGCTGGCCGACGACGGGCGGCTGGTTCAGATCGCCGTTCTGCAAAGCCCGGTTGCCGAGATTAATTTCGCTCAGATCATGGTGCGGCGGCTGACCCTCACCGGGTCGACCCTGCGTCCGCAGTCCGACGCCGCCAAAGCCGAGATCGCGGATGAGCTGCGGGCCAAGGTCTGGCCGCTGCTGGGCGCCGGCAAGATCGCGCCGGTCATCGACAGTACATTTCCGCTGGCTGAGGCAGCCAAAGCACATGCGCTAATGGAAAGCTCGTCCCATATCGGCAAGATTGTCCTGGAGGTTGGATGAGGCGCGGCAAGATTAGGTCTTTTCCTTCCCTGCGGCGGCGCATATATACAGGCCAACTTCCCGAAAACGAGGAATAGGCCGAACGGCCAGCCGTTTTCCCGGCGCGGGAGAGATGTAAGGAGACCTGAGATGGCCAAACCGATCATGGCGAAAGCGACCGCTGTCTGGCTGGTCGACAACACGACGCTGAGCTTCAAGCAGATCGCCGACTTCTGCGAGTTGCACGAGCTTGAGGTTCAGGGCATCGCCGACGGCGATGTGGCGACGGGCGTCAAGGGTTTTGATCCGATCACCAATAACCAGTTGACGACTGCAGAGATCGAGGCGAGCGAAAAAGACCCGCTGTACAAGCTGACGCTCAAGTTCAATCCGGCGGCCGTGGGAGAGGAAAAGCGCCGCGGCCCGCGCTATACGCCGCTCTCCAAACGCCAGGATCGTCCGGCGTCGATCCTGTGGCTGGTCAAGTTTCACCCCGAACTGACCGACGGCCAAATTTCCAAGCTGGTGGGCACGACCAAACCGACGATCCAGGCGATCCGCGAGCGGACGCATTGGAACATATCGAACATTCAGCCGATCGACCCGGTAGCGCTTGGCCTGTGCAAGCAGTCCGAGCTGGACGCGGTGGTGCAGAAAGCCGCCGACAAAAAAGTCCGCGAGGGCGAGGTGATGTCCGACGACGAGCGGCGCAAGCTGGTCAGTACTGAGACTTCGCTGACGATGGGTACCGATCCCAAGATACCAACGGCGATATCCGGGCTGGAAACATTCTCGCTTTCCGGCAGTGGTGGCGACGATGAAAGCGATGATCCGCGCGGCAAAGAACCGATCGATGCGGACAACTTGTTCAACCTGCCCGATGATGACAGCGGCGAGGACGACGAGGATTAACCAGCGTTCTTGATGGGCCGGTATTTGGGATGCCATCGCCAGGTGCTTGTTCCGCCCGGATAAATATTGCCTCGACCCGGCCAATTCCGGCGTAGTTGGCATTCGCTTTGTCGCCTGCTGCAATCGGTGTCGTGCCGGTCATGGTTCCGGCCATGATCAGGTGACCGGCGCTCAGTCCGCCTTGGCAAATCCCAGGCCGGTCGGCCATCCAGATCACCGCGTCAAGAATGTCATCCCAACTAGTCGCCTCGATCCCGCCGCTTGCCCCGGTGTCGCCGTTCACCGCCAGGTTCGCGGCAAAATCAGGGTCACGGGTGGCCCCGGTCGGCAGCACGTCGCCCAGAACCACGCCGGCGTTTATGGCGCCATCGGCAATCACCAGTTGGCCGTTGCCCTTGGGCCTGCGGCACCGTTATACTCATCCGGCGTGCCGACCAGAGCGCTTGGGCTTCAATGTCGTACATCGCTGGCCTCCCGGTTTATTAATTTTCTTATGGATAGGCAGTCCAGAGGGTTGAATTTAACGTGCTGGACTTTTGCCCGGATCACAGCCCCCGCCGGGCCTTGAGGGCCGCGCCGATGGTGCCTTCGTCGAGATAATCCAATTCGCCACCCACGGGCACGCCCTGCGCCAGCGAAGTGATCCGGACCTGGGTCCCAAGCTCGTCGGCGATGTAATGGGCGGTGGTCTGGCCATCGACCGTGGCGTTCAGTGCCAGGATAACCTCCGAGATGTCCTCGGTCGCGATCCGGTCAATCAGGCGCGGGATGCGCAGGTCTTCGGGACCCACGTCGTCGAGCGCCGACAACGTGCCGCCCAGAACGTGATAACGCCCCTTGAAGACCGCCGCGCGTTCCATCGCCCAAAGATCGGCAACGTCTTCGACGACGCAGATCTGCCCCTGGGCGCGTTTTTCATCGGCGCAGATACCGCAAACATCAGAAGTCGAGATATTGCCGCAGTTCAGGCACTCGCGGGCGGTTTCGGCGACCGCCTGCATCGATTGCCCAAGCGGCGCCAAAAGCTGACCCCGGCGGGCGATCAGGTGCAACACCGCGCGCCGCGCCGAGCGAGGCCCAAGGCCGGGCAGGCGTGCCATCAGGTCGATCAGATGCTCGATATCTTTGGGCGCGGCGGTCATGGGGCAAGAGTAATCGGTGATCGCGGCCGGGGACAGACGAAAGTGAGCGAGCTTTGAGTTGAAGCGTTTGCGCCGCGCGATGCGCGTCGCGACGGGCGAGAGGGGCGCTGCCCCTCTCGCGCTCTCCCCGAAGTACTTTTGAAACGATGAAATTGGCATGCATGCAGGCGACGGGGAAGTTTCGGGTGTGAGGTATTGGGGGTCGGGGCAAGATGCCGAGACCATCGCGCGGTTCAGGTATGCTACGCAACGCCGGTTGCAGGCTGCGTCACTGCGGATTTTGCGGAAGCCCGTCGGCGATGTCGTAGTAATCGCCCTTGTCGGCCACGAAGATATGCTCTTGCAGATGCGCGCCCGTTGGCGTGTCGAACGCCCCCATGGCCAGCGCGACCGTGTCGCCTCCGAGGGGCTCCCAGATGAGAAACGAACCGCAGGTGGCGCAAAATCCGCGGCGGGCTTTGTCCGAGGCTTGAAACCAGGTGAGGTTGGCCGCGCCCTCCAGCGTCAGCGCATCGCGGTTCACGTCCGCCGAGGCCCAGAAATGCCCCGACTGCTTGCGGCATTGCGAACAATGGCAGGCATTGGGTGCGGGCAGGGGGCCTGCGACCGAAAACCGCACGGCGCCGCAGAGGCAGGACCCGTCAGGCATATCGCGCCGCCCCGGTCAGACCGGCAAACCCATGCCGGGCGGCAACCCCATATCTTCGGCGAGCCGTTTCATCTCGGCCTGGGCACGGTCGGCCGCCTTGGACTGGGCTTCCTTGATCGCCGCCAGGATCAGGTCTTCGACCACTTCCTTTTCGTCCGCGTGAAAGATCGAAGGGTCAATTTCCAGCCCGGTCAGACGACCCTTGGCCGTTGCCGTGACTTTGACAAGTCCGGCACCGGCGACGGCAGTAACTGTGATGTGTTCGAGGGTTTCCTGTATCTCGGCCATTTTCGATTGCATGTCCTGGGCGGCCTGCATCATCTTGGCCATGTCACCCAGATTGCCCATACCTTTCAGCATTTTCACTTCTCCTTGGCGCGCCCGGGCGGGCGCTCAGTTTTCCTCGAACGGGTCCCATTCGTCGTCGACCTCGGGCAGCGCGTCGGCGGCGGCGTCGGCGGCAATGTCGTGCGGGCTGCGGACCCGGGTGATCTTGGCGCCGGGAAAGGCCGCAAGTGCTGCGCGCACCAGCGGGTGCTCGCGGGCGGTTGCAATGGTTTCAAGCCGGTCCCGGTCGCGGTCTTCGGCGATGGTGGTGCCGCCGCCGGAGCCGACGACCGACACCGCCCACCTGGCCCCGGTCCAGGCCTGCAGCCGCTGGCCAAGCGTTGCGGCGAGGTTCGGGGGGGCGGTATCTGTCGGTTCGAATTCAATCCGCCCCGGCGCATAGGCGACCAGGCGCAGGCCGGTTTCGACCTCGACCAAAAGATTAACATCCCTATTAGCGCGGATCAGGGCCACGATGTCGGCGAAGCGGGTATAGCGCGCCAGCGCTGTTTCGGGCACCATCGCGAGGGCGGTCGCGGCACCGCCTGCACCATGGGCCGTGGGCGCGGGTGTGCGGGTCGCCGTCGCGGCCGGCGTTGCCGTCGCTTGGGCTCGAGCGCCCGATGCGGCAGCGCGTGACCCGCTTTGCGGCCCGACCGGCGGCGGGCTGTCTTTGAGCTTGCGTACCAGCTCTTCGGGCGCGGGCAGGTCGGCCACATGTGTCAAGCGGATCACCGCCATCTCGGCGGCCATCATCGCATTTGGGGCCAGCGCCACCTCTTCCAGCGCTTTCAGCAGCATCTGCCACATCCGCGTCAGCACCCGCATCGGCAAGGCCCCGGCCAGCGCGCCGCCGCGGTTGCGCTCGTCGGGGGAAACGGTGGGGTACTCGACCGCCTGCGGCGTGATCTTAATGACCGAAAGCCAATGGGTGACCTCGGCCAGATCGCGCAGCACTGCCATCGGGTCGGCCCCTTCGGCGTATTGTGCCGAAACCTCGGCAAGCGCGCCGCCGGCGTCACCGCGGGTTATCAGTTCGAACAGATCCAGCACCCGGCCCCGGTCGGCCAGCCCCAGCATCGCGCGAACCTGCGCCGCGCTGGTCTCGCCCGCGCCATGGGCGATGGCCTGATCGAGCAGCGATTGCGCGTCGCGCACCGAACCCTCGGCAGCGCGGGTTATCAGGGCAAGGGCGTCATCGGCTATTTCGGCCTTTTCCAGCGCTGCGATCTTTTTCAGGTTTTCGATCATCACCTCGGGCTCGATCCGGCGCAGGTCGAAGCGCTGGCAACGGCTGAGAACGGTCACCGGAACCTGCCTGATCTCGGTCGTGGCAAAGATGAATTTGACGTGCTCGGGCGGTTCTTCCAGGGTCTTTAGAAGCGCGTTGAACGCATTTTTCGACAGCATGTGAACTTCGTCGATGATGTAGATCTTATAGCGCGCCGAGGCGGCGCGGTAATGCACCGAATCGATGATTTCGCGGATGTCGTTCACGCCGGTGTGGCTGGCCGCATCCATCTCCATCACATCGACGTGGCGGCCCTCGGTGATGGCCACACAGGGCTCGCACTGGCCGCAGGGCTCGACCGTCGGACCACCGGTTCCATCGGGGCCGACACAATTCAAGCCCTTGGCGATTATCCGCGCGGTAGTGGTTTTGCCGGTGCCGCGAATTCCGGTCAGAATGAAAGCCTGGGCGATCCGGTCGGCCTGAAAGGCATTTTTCAGGGTGCGCACCATCACGTCCTGACCGATCAGATCAGCAAAGCTCGCCGGGCGGTATTTGCGCGCCAGAACCTGATAGCCGGGGGTGTCGGTTTCGCTCATGGTGACCTTTTCGCGGAATCGCATTTTTGAACTTAAAGGCGCGCGGGGGCGAGGTCCATGGCATTTCCCAGGGTCGGGCCTTGGGGCAGGGGGCGCGGTGATCCGACCGGTCAGGTCAACGACCCCGCAACCAAGTTTAACTTTCTCTTAACCCGCGATGCTTAGGTCTGGACGCAGGGGCCGAGGCGGTGGTGTCGAGGATAAAACGACATGGCACTGGCCGATTTGCATCTGGATTACAAGCGCTTGCCCCGACGGGCGAAACAAAGACTTTTCGGATTTCTGCAGACAAATCTGGCGCGGCTGTCCAACATGCGGCTTTATCTGGGGCTGTGGGCGGTTCTCTACGCTTATGCGGTGAATGCGGCGCTGGTGGCGGCGGTTGTCGGGTCCGGTGGCGAGACGCCGGGTGGGCTGATGGTGGGCGTCGACCGGTTTCTGCCGCTGCAATTTGTGGCGGCGCTGGCCGCGTGGGCTGTGGTGTTGTGCGGCCGGTCGACCCGTATCTCGCCCCGGGCCCGGCGCATCAGCCTGCTGCCAGCCGCCGTGACTCTGGCCAGCGCCTTTGCGACCGTGGCCATCGTCGTCAGCCACCAGGCCACGGTGCCCGCTCCTTACAAATGGATCGCCCCGGCAGAGATCTGGAAATTCGAGAAAGCCTCGGCGCCCGGCGCGATCACGATCTGAGACCACAGCGCAGGCCGGGCACCCAGAATTTCAGATGGTGAGAGGCTGACAACGACCCAAGCGGGGCTCGTTACGGCTGCTTCCTTCCGGACCTGACCGGGTTGGCGAGGTGCCTGCCCGCGCCAACCTCTCGCCGTCCTAAATAGGCCCGCGCGGTACGATTGGCAAGATTATCGTTGCGGGCTGCCTGACTTGCCTGCATAGCCCCTGCGTGGTGATATTCATTTCGCAAAGTCAACCAGATAGCGGTCAAATCCATGTGTCGACGAACCGACAGGCCGGACACGGCATTTGTCAACTTGGTCAAGGTAGCGCCGCGCGCCTGGACCGGTGTCGAAATAAGCGCGCGTGCCCGGCAGCCGGACAAAGTTCCAGGGCCCGGTTGGATCGGGGGAAAGCGGGCTTTCGTCTCTGATGTGCTGGCTGATCACCTGACGGTGCGCCTCGGTCGCGCTCAGCACCACATTTGCGGCGCCCGCGCCCGGGAAATTTCCGCTTCCGCCCGCGCGATAGCTGTTGGTGGCCACAACAAATGTGTCGTCGGCGCGGACGGGTTGACCTTGGTGGGCGAGCGAGGCGATGCGCCGGGCATCGGGGTTCACATCGCGGCCATTGGCGTCGAACCGGGGCGGCTGGGTCGGGTCGATCGTATATTCGACTCCGAATATCACGTCGAACAGATATCCCGGTATTTTCGGGTTAATCAGTGGTTGATCCGTATACCCGGACGTTATCTGGGCGAAAATGCTTGCTGATCGCTCCAGCCAGCCGCGCAATTCGGCGCCGGTGACCCTTACGGCGCGCAAATCGTCGCCGTAGATATAAAGATCGGCGACATTGCGCAGCGCAGTCTCTCCCGCCGGTATATCGGTATAGGCGCCAGGTCCGCCACGCCCGCCGCAGCGAAACGGCGCAACCGCCGAAAGCAGCGGTAGGTCTGCGTGCGCAGTATCTTGCAGCATCCGCGCGACTTCGCGGCGCTGTGCCTCGGCAACCACACGCAACCCGGCGTCGCTGCCTGTCAAGGCAAAGTAACTGACCAGCGGAACATCCGTGCGTCCAATAGGACGGCGGATATACCCAAGCGTGGCCTGATGGTCATTTTCCACAGCACGCAATATTTCGGCCACGACATCGCTTTCCGAAGCAGGTGCGTCCTTTGATGGTTTTGTGGCCTGAGCGGCGGATTGAAATGCCTCCATACGCCATGTGCCGCCACTGCGTTCGAGCATCAGGTCAATAACGCCGACTTGTGTTCCCCCGAAACCGGCCATGACCGCCGGTTTGCCCAGCAATGTGCCAGCCTCAGCGTCCACTCCGGCCAGCCCCCGATGGTGATCTCCGGGAAAGACCAGATGCGAATGGCCGGCGATAACCGCGTCGATCCCGTCGATCCCGGCCAGCGGGGTTGACGCATTTTCAAGCCATTGGTCCTCGGCGTCGTCGCCAATCCCCGAATGGCTGAGCGCGATGATGATGTCCGCGCCTTGGTCTTTCATCTCGGGCACATAATCCCGCGCGGCGGCCAGAATATCGCGCGCCATGACCCTGCCTTCAAGGTGTCTGCGGTCCCAGGTCATGATCTGCGGTGGCACAAAGCCGATTACACCGATGCAAACCGGGTGGCTCTGGCCGGCGCCTTCGGTCAGAACTTGGTCCATGAGGACATAAGGCGGAAGATATGTGCGGTCATCGCGCGCGGTCCGGCCCTGCAGGGTGGCGACATTGGCCGAGACCACCGGAAACTTCGCGCCCGCCAGCGCCCGGTCCAGAAACTCGAGGCCAAAGTTGAAATCGTGATTGCCAAGGGTGGCCGCGTCGTAGCCGAGCGCATTCATCGCAGCGATGACCGGGTGGTCATCGCCCGGGCTCGGCCCGCGACCGAAAGCGATGTAATCGGCCAGCGGATTGCCCTGCAGGAAATCGCCGTTGTCGAACAACAAAACGTTGGCCGCCTGGTCGCGCAGGCGGGCGATCAGGGCGGCAGCCTGGGCCAGTCCAAGGCCAGCGCTGGGACGGTCGGCGTAATAGTCATAGGGAAGAATATTCGCGTGCAGGTCGGTCGTCGCCAGAAGCCGGAGATGGGCCTGGTCTGCCACGGCGCGTACTGAGAAAGGATGAAGATCGGGCAATGGAACCCCGCTGTTGGCACCAATCCGGGTCGAAATAACTGCACCCATCATGGCGGCAATTCGAAACCAATTCACTAGAAAACTATTTCATAACTGGCGTTCGCCATTCCGGGTGCCGACCGTCAGGGTTGTTCTTTGCCCCGGGGGTCGTCAGTAAGCGGGTCAGAGGAAGCCGATGCAGCACAGCGAGACGGTCACATTCGGGGGGTCCGGACTGGACCGGCGGGCGGATTGGCGCGGGCAGGCCGACCGGCTGGTGGCCATGGCGCAGGGCGCTGAAGCCGATCACATTGCGCTCTGGCACGGCAAGGCGTTGCTGGATATGGCAGGCGACGCTCGGCTGGCGCGTCTGCCCGCGACCGCGCCGTTGCTTGGGCACAGCGATCAGCCGCCGGTGTTTCTGGGAACCGACCAGGGCCGCCCGGTATTCGCCCATGACATCAGCGCTTGGGCGCCTGATGAAGGGTTGCCCGAAACGCTTGGCGCGTTTTACGACCCCAGCCGGCAGACCTATCCGGGTTTGCCCGAAACTCAAGCGTTTTGCGAACTTCGCGCGGTCATGGCTGACCTCGGCCCGCGCGACGCCGAACTTGCGGCGACCGCCAAGGCGGTTCTGGGCTGGCACCGGTCGCATCGGTTCTGCTCGGCCTGCGGCGCGCCAAACGAACCGGCGCAGGCCGGGTGGCAACGCGACTGTCCGGCCTGCCAAACCAGTCACTTTCCGCGCACCAACCTGGTCGTCATCATGTTGATATTGAACGGAAACTCGGCGCTTTTGGGTCGCTCGCACGGCTGGCCCGCGGGCATGTATTCGCTTTTAGCAGGGTTCGTTGAGCCCGGAGAGACGATCGAGGCCGCGGTGCGCCGCGAGGTGGTGGAAGAAGCGGGGATCGGCGTCGGCGCTGTCGACTATCTGGCCAGCCAGCCCTGGCCGTTTCCGTCGTCGCTGATGCTGGGCGCGCGGGGTGCGGCGCTGAGCGATCGGATCGTGGTCAACCCCGACGAGCTGGACGATGCAATCTGGATCACCCGCGAAGCCATGCTGGACGCGATGGCAGGCGATCACGCCATGATCCGCGCGCCCCGGCGCGGGTCGATTGCGCGGTTCGTTCTCGAACGCTGGCTGGCCGATAGGCTGGGGTGATGGCGGCGCTTCTGACCAGCCGAGACCGGCCATGAAGTTCTCGGGACGCCACGATATCGAAGCCCCGATCGGCGCCGTTTTTGCGGCGGTCAGCGACTTTGACGCGCATGAACGCGGTGCATTGCGACGGGGTGTGCGGGTGGACCGGATGGACATATTGGCGTCGCCTGGTCCGGGCATGATCTGGGCGGCGAAAGTCAGGTTTCGCGACAGGATACGGAACATCACGGTGTCGCTCGCCCGGTTCGACCCGCCCGAGGTCATTCACTATGATGTCGAGGGTTCGGGGCTGTTGGGCCAGTTCACTGTCGATCTGGTAGCGCTGTCCAAGGCGCGCACCCGCCTCATTGTCGCATTAGACGTGCGGCCATTTTCGCTGTCGGGACGGCTGACCATTCAGGCGCTGCGCCTGATAAAGGCGTCCTTGACCCGGAGGTTCAAAGCGCGGGTTCACGAATATGCCGAACACCTGGCCGGCAAAATGACGGCATAGAATCCGGACGGGAGGTTATTTGCGGCGGGGATCGGCGGGATAGACGCCCAACAGCACGAAGTGGTCGGTGAAATAATCCAGCTCTTCCATCGCCAGCTGAACGTTGCGGTCGTCGGGGTGGCCTTCGATGTCGGCGTAAAACTGGGTGGCCGAAAACGAACCGCCGACCATGTAACTTTCCAGCTTGGTCATGTTGACGCCGTTGGTCGCAAAGCCGCCCATGCCCTTGTAAAGCGCGGCGGGGATGTTGCGCACGCGAAAAACGAACGAGGTAATCATGCCGGCGCTGCCGCGGCGCGTCAGGTCGGGCTTGCGCGCCATCAGCAAGAACCGCGTGGTGTTGGTGTCGTGATCTTCGATGTCATGGGCCAGCACGTTCAGCCGGTGAATCTCGGCCGCTAAGCCCGAGGCCAGGACACCGACATCGGTTTCGCCCGAGGCCGCTAGGTCGGCCGCCGCACCGGCGCTGTCGGCGCTGGCTTCGCCCTCGATCCCGTGCTCGGACAGAAACTCGCGGCACTGGGGCAGCAACACCAGATGCGCGCGCACCCGGCGGACGTTGTCGAGGCGTACGCCGGGATTGGCCAGCAGGTTGATGCGCACCCGCACAAAGGCTTCGTCGATGATATGCAGCCCACTTTCGGGCAGCAGCCGGTGAATGTCAGCGACCCGGCCATAGGTGGTGTTCTCAACCGGCAGCATCGCGATGTCGGCGGCCCCGCGCCGAACGGTCTCTATCACATCATCAAAGCTGCGGCAGGCAACCGGGTCAAGGTCGGGCCGCGCCGCGCGGCAGGCTTCGTGGCTGTAGGCGCCCAGCTCTCCCTGAAACGCGATGCGGCCGGTCATGATGTCCCCTCGGGTGAGCCGCCCGCAATAAACCTTGCCGGGGGCGTTTCGTCGCGGCTCTACACCTTGCAACGCCCAAGCGGAAGCGCGTAGAGAAACCCCAAGCGTTCAGGACCACGGAAAGCGACATGTTCGACACAATGAACTTGACCAAGGCGGGCGGTGCACTGTGCGGTGCATTGCTGATCTATCTGCTGGGCAACTGGGCGGCGGAAACGATTTATCATTCCGGCGGCGGCGGTGCGCATGGCGCGACTGAACAGGCCTATCTGATTGACACTGGTGTCGAAGAGGATGATGGCGCCGCTGACGAGGGTCCCGATTTCTTGGCGCTTCTGGCGGTGGCCGACGCGGTCAAGGGCGCCCGCGTTTTTAGTAAATGCAAAGCCTGCCACAAGCTGGAAGACGGCGCCAATGGCACCGGACCGCATCTTTATGCAGTCGTCGGCCGCGCAGTTGAAGCCGCTGATGGGTACAGTTATTCGGGTGCGCTTAGTGCGGTGGCGGATTTCTGGACGCCCGAGGCGCTGGATGGATATCTGGAAAACCCCAAGAAATATGCACCCGGCACCAAAATGGGCTTCGCGGGCCTGAAAAAGCCCGAAGAACGCGCGAATGTAATCGCCTATCTGCAATCACTCGGCGGCTGACACCGTCACAAGACCGCGAATTGCAAAAGGTCACCCGTTTGGGTGGTTTTCCGTGTTGTTTGGGGTACCTTGGGGCGGAACTCGCCTATAGATCACAAGAAATCAACTTGCAGCATCGACAACTGAATATTTACCATAAAATGTAAATATTAACCAAGCAGCCCGCCAGGAGGATTTCACCATGGATAGAAACGCAGCTTTGCAAGCCAGAACAATGAACCGCGCCTGGCACGGGACTGGTTGGCTGATTGCTCCGGTCGCGATTGCTGCCTTGGGGTTTTCGGTGCTGGCAGCAAAGGGCCAGGAAGTGATCGTCACCCACGGCGTGTCGAATTTTGGCGAGGTCAAATACGGTGCCGACATCACCCATTTTGATTATGTCAACCCCGACGCCCCCAAGGGCGGCGAATACAGCCAGTGGGCGCAGGGCAATTACGACAGTTTCAACGTCTGGACCCGCAAGGGCGTGTCGGCGGCGCTGGTCGGGATCATGTACGAAAACATTCTGACCGGAACGGCCGATGATGCGTATGGGTCATATTGCTATCTCTGCACGACGATGGAATACCCCGAAAGCCGCGATTGGGTGATCTTTAACCTGCGCGATGATGTGACATTTTCGGACGGGCGGCCAATGACCGCCGACGACATCAAATTCACCTTCGAGCTGTTTTTGGAACAGGGCATCACCGAATACCGCAACGTGGTCGAGGGCTTTGTCTCCAGTGTCGAGGTGCTTGACCCGCACAAGATCAAGTTCAACTTTACCGACGAAGCCCCGCGCCGCGATGTGTTGTCGTTCGCGGGCGGCACCACGGTCTTTTCACAGTCCTGGTTCGAAGAAACCGGCGCGCGGATCGACGAAAGTACGCTGGTGCCGTTCTTGGGCACCGGGCCCTATATGGTCGAAAGCTTCGATGTCGGACGCCAGATCATCTATGGCCGCAGCCCGGATTACTGGGGCGCCGACCACCCCTATAACGTCGGCCAGAACAATTTTGACACCATCCGGGTCGAATATTTTGCCGATTCCTCGGCCGCGCTCGAGGGCTTCAAGGCCGGCGAATATACGTTCCGCAGCGAAAATTCGTCGAAAGATTGGGCCACGGCCTATGATTTTCCGGCCGTTGAAGCGGGGATCGTGAAGAAAGAGGAATTATACAACGGCAATATCGGCACCGCGCAGGCATTTGTGTTCAACCTGCGTCGCGAAGAATGGCAAGACCCGCGCGTGCGCGCCGCGATACGGCTGATGTTTAACTTCGAATGGTCGAACGAGACGCTGTTTTTCGGGCTTTACGAACGGGTGAATTCGTTCTGGGAAAACTCGGAACTGGAAGCCACCGGGGCGCCGACCGCGGCCGAGCTTGCGCTCTTGCAGCCCCTGGTCGATGACGGGCTGATCGATGCGTCGATCCTGACCGATGAGCCGGTGATGGCGCCTTCGTCGGGCGCCCGCGCGCTCGATCGGGGCAACCTGCGCGAGGCCTCGGCGCTGTTGGATGCGGCAGGCTGGGAAACCGGCGATGACGGCATCCGCCGCAAGAACGGCAAGGAGCTTGATCTGGTGTTCCTGCAATTCAGCCCGGCCTTCGACCGAATTATCAACCCCTACGTCGAGAACCTGAAACGGCTGGGGGTGAATGCGTCGCTGGAGCGGGTCGACATCTCGCAATATATCGACCGGCGGCGGACGTCGGATTATGACCTGGTCAACCACAGCTTTTCGATGGGGTTTGAGCCCGGCATCGGGTTGCGGCAATGGTATGGGTCGGAGACCGCTATCGACAGTTCGCGCAATCTGATGGGCTTGCAGAACGAGGCGGTTGACCGCCTGTTGACCGCGATCATCGACGCGCGCGAACAGGACGACCTGACCACCGGCGTCCATGCGCTGGACCGGGTACTGCGGGCCGAAGGGTTCTGGGTGCCGCAGTGGTTCAAGGATGTGCATACAGTCGCATATTACGACATCTACCGCTATCCCGAAAACCTGCCGCCCTTTGCCTTGGGGGAAGTGTCGTTCTGGTGGCACGACGCGGAACGGGCCGAGGAACTGCGCGCGTCCGGCGACCTCTGATTAGGAGCTAAGCCCCAGATGGGCGCTTATATTTTCCGACGGCTGTTGCTGGTCATTCCCACGCTTTTCGGGGTGATGGTGATCAACTTTGCGCTGATCCAGTTCGTCCCCGGCGGGCCGATCGAGCAGATCATCGCCCAGTTGGAGGGCTCGGGCGATGTGTTCGAAACCATCGCCGGTGGCGGGTCGGAGAACCTGCAGCAAATCGGAGAGGATTCGCGCGACAGCAGCTACGTCGGCGCGCGCGGCCTGCCCAAAGAGTTCATCGAAGAGCTGGAGCGCGAGTTTGGCTTTGACAAGCCCGCCTGGAAACGCTTCGGCCTGATGATGTGGAATTATATCCGCTTCGATTTTGGCGAAAGCTATTTCCGGTCGACGACGGTCGTTAATCTGGTCCTCGAAAAAATGCCGGTCAGCATCACGCTTGGGCTTTGGTCTACGCTGCTCGCTTATTTCATTTCGATCCCCTTGGGCATTCGCAAGGCCGTGCACGACGGATCAGCCTTTGACAGCTGGACATCGGGCGTGATTATCGTCGGTTACGCAATCCCGGGGTTTCTGTTTGCCATATTTCTGATCGTCCTTTTCGCCGGCGGATCGTTCTGGCAAATCTTCCCGCTGAGGGGTCTGACATCTGACAACTGGGAAAATATGAGCCCGATCGGCAAGGCGCTGGATTACTTCTGGCACATTGCTCTGCCGGTGATCGCCTCGTCGATCTCGGGCTTTGCAACGCTGACGCTTTTGACCAAGAACAGCTTTCTGGATGAGATCAACAAGCAATATGTCATCACCGCCAAAGCCAAAGGTCTGACCCAGGGCCGGGTGCTTTACGGCCATGTGTTCCGCAACGCGATGCTGATTGTCATCGCCGGGTTTCCGGGCATTTTTTTGGGCGTATTCTTCAGCGGGTCGCTGATTATCGAGACGATTTTTTCGCTCGATGGTCTGGGGCGGCTGGGCTTCGAGGCGGCGCTTCAGCGCGATTATCCGATCATCTTCGCCACGCTGTTCTTTTTCGGTCTGATCGGGCTCGTGGTCGGGATACTCAGTGATCTGATGTATGTTTTCGTCGATCCGCGCATCGACTTTGAAAGCCGGGGGGCCTGAGATGCGCCTGTCGCCCCTGAACCAGCGCCGCTGGCGCAACTTCCGCCGCAACCGCCGCGCGTTCTGGTCGCTAATCATTTTCGGCGCGCTTTTCGGGGCCAGCCTGCTGGCCGAGTTCATCGCCAACGACAAACCGTTTCTGGTCAGTTACCGCGGCGAGCTGCATTACCCGGTCTACCGCTTCTATCCAGAGACCGCCTTTGGCGGCGACTTCAAGACCGAGGCGGTCTATTCGGACATCGAGGTCAAATGCCTGATTATCTCGGGCGGTCTGACCGAATGCTTTGACGACCCCGAAGGCATCATCGCCGATGCCGCCGATGGCGTGGTGGCGGGCGCGGTGATTGACAAGGGCTGGATGATCTGGCCGGTGATCCCCTACCGCTTTGACACCATCGTCGATACCGGCGGCGTCGCGCCCGGGCCCCCGTCGTCACTGAATATCCTCGGCACCGATGACACCTCGCGCGATGTGGTGGCGCGGGTGATCTATGGCTTCCGCCTGTCGATCTTTTTCACGCTGATCGTCACCGTCGCCAGTTCGATCATCGGCATCATCGCGGGCGCGGTGCAGGGCTATTTCGGCGGCTGGCTGGATCTGATTTTCCAGCGCATCCTGGAAATCTACGGGTCCACGCCGTCGCTTTACGTCATCATCATTCTGTTCGCGATATTGGGGCGAAGTTTCTGGCTTTTGGTCTTTATCACCGTGATCTTCGGCTGGCCTGCCCTGGTCGGCGTGGTCCGGGCCGAGTTTCTGCGGGCGCGCAATTTCGAATATGTGCGCGCCGCCCAGGCGCTGGGCGTCAGCTCGCGCACCATCATGTTCCGCCACATGCTGCCCAATGCCATGGTGGCCACATTGACCCTGATGCCGTTCATCATCACCGGCACCATCGGCACCCTGGCCGGATTGGATTTTCTGGGTTTTGGCCTGCCGTCCTCGGCGCCCTCGCTGGGCGAACTGACTTTGCAGGCCAAACAGAACCTGCAGGCGCCGTGGCTGGGGTTCACCGCGTTTTTCACCTTCGCCATCATGCTCAGCCTGCTGGTGTTCGTGTTCGAGGGCGTGCGCGACGCCTTTGACCCGCGAAAGACCTTTCAGTGAAGCCGCTCTTGGAGGTCCGCGACCTTTCCGTCGCGTTTCGCCAGGACGGGGCGGTGACCGATGCCGTGCGCGGGGTGTCGTTTTCCGTCGGCGAAGGCGAAACCGTGGCGCTGGTCGGTGAAAGCGGGTCGGGCAAGTCGGTGACAGCGCTGGCCTCGACCAACCTGCTGGCCGCCAGCGCCCGGGTTTCCGGGTCGATCACCTATCACGGGCAGCAAATGGTCGGCGCCGACGAAGCGATTTTGCGCAAGATCCGCGGCAACGACATTTCCTATATCTTCCAGGAACCCATGACCTCGCTCAACCCGCTGCACACGCTGGAAAAGCAACTGGCCGAAAGCCTTTCATTGCACCAGGGGGTCAGCGGCGCGGCGGCGCGCACGCGGATCATCGAGCTTTTGAAAAAGGTGGGCATCCACGACGGCGAAACCCGGCTGAGCGCCTATCCGCACCAGTTGTCGGGCGGGCAGCGGCAGCGCGTGATGATCGCCATGGCGCTTGCCAACGGACCCGATCTGCTGATCGCCGACGAACCCACCACGGCGCTGGATGTCACCATTCAGGCGCAGATCTTGGAGCTTCTGGCCGAGCTCAAGGCCGTGGAACGGATGAGCCTTCTCTTCATAACCCACGATCTTGGCATCGTGCGCCGGATCGCCGACCGGGTCTGTGTCATGCAGGAAGGTGAAATTGTCGAGGCCGGTATCACGGCTGAAATATTCGCCAACCCGACCCATCCCTATACCCGGAAACTTCTGGCCGCCGAGGCCGCAGGCCGCCCCGACGCGGTCGCCCGGGATGCGCAGGTTGTGGCCGAAACCAAAGACCTGCGCATCTGGTTCCCGATCCATCGCGGGTTCTTGAAACGCACCGTGGGTCACGTCAAGGCGGTCAATTCGGCTAGCGTGTCAGTGCGCGCCGGCGAAACCCTGGGCATCGTTGGCGAAAGCGGGTCGGGCAAGACCACCCTGGCGCTGGCGATCATGCGGCTGATCGGCTCGGTCGGCGGGATCACCTTTGAGGGGCGCGACATTGCAGGCCTGAACCAGCGCGACATGCGTCCGCTCAGGCGGCACATGCAGATCGTCTTTCAGGACCCGTTCGGCAGCCTGAGCCCGCGCATGACCGCCGAAGAGATCATCGGCGAGGGGCTGACCATCCACGACATCGACCCCGACCGCGACCGGCGCGAAATGGTGACTGAGATCATGGAAGAGGTCGGTCTGGACCCGGCGACCATGCACCGTTATCCGCACGAATTTTCCGGTGGCCAGCGCCAGCGCATCGCCATCGCGCGGGCGATGATCCTGCGGCCCAAACTGGTGGTACTGGACGAACCGACCAGCGCGCTGGATATGACCGTCCAGGTGCAGATTGTCGAACTGTTGCGCCAGTTGCAGGTCGCCCACGGGCTGGCCTATCTGTTTATCAGTCACGATCTGAAGGTTGTGCGCGCGCTCAGCCACAAGGTGATGGTGATGAAAAACGGCGATGTGGTGGAGGCCGGCGAAGGTAATGCCATATTCGAGAACCCGCAGACCGATTATACCAAAGAGCTGATCGCCGCGGCGTTCGGGTAGGGTCCAGAGGCCGGGCCGGCGCTCAGACCACGTATCGGCGTAATCACCGGACCCGGTCGGTATTGCGCCGCGTTCCGCGTCGCTAAAGGCGAAGGTCCAGCCCCTCGCGCTCCCCGGAGTATTTATTGAAAAGTGATAACAGGATCAGGGCTGCGGGCGCGGGCCGTCTGTGGAACTTTCGGCCCAGATTCTGTGGTCGGAAGTTCCGGATCCTTCGCTGAACCCAGGTGCGCCGGGTCTTTGATATTCGATCCCGAGATGGTGCGTGGACACGCCGCCCTGATCCCGGCCCGAAAATTCAATGACAGGGATTGGATTCATGTCTAGGATCGGCAGTTATGCGCTGGAAAATCCTGGCAATCCTGTTTTTCGCCCGCGTGTCGATAGCGTTTCAGAATGGTGCCGTGCTGCTGGCCATGACATTGGCAGCCATTCTGGCCTGCCTGACCTTTCAACGGCGGTTACGCGCAGAGGATACGACCGACAAAACACCCTTGCGCATACCGTAAGCGATTGCGGCATTGGGGCTACGATCGTTCAGTTTGCGCAAATACCTGCCCTTGGCACCGTTCCGGTCCTGCGCCGGAAATATTCCTGCACACACAGGCGTCAGACGCTGTTGACACATCCTCCGACTCTGCCTATACGGCGCGAATTCGAGCCTTGGGGACAAGGTTTGATCCAGTACCGAAGTGGTCACGATCCGGGCCGATGGCCCCGATCCTCTGGAGACCCACCGCACCTTTTGGGCAAAACCCGGAAAGGATTGCGGTTTTTGCGTTGCGCGGACGCGTGCATCGCCAAACGACGAAGACGAACCGCGGGGCGACCCGCAAACACGATGTGAGCAAGACCGGGAAGAGAGCCGAATGCCAACGATCCAACAGCTGATCCGCAAGCCGCGGCAGCCCAAAGTGAAACGCTCGAAGTCGCTGCACCTCGAGAGCTGCCCGCAAAAGCGCGGCGTCTGCACGCGGGTCTATACGACCACGCCGAAGAAGCCGAACTCGGCCATGCGCAAGGTCGCCAAGGTGCGCCTGACAAATGGCTTCGAAGTCATCAGCTATATCCCCGGTGAAAGCCACAACCTCCAAGAGCACTCGGTGGTCCTGATCCGCGGCGGCCGGGTGAAAGACCTTCCCGGCGTCCGCTATCACATCCTGCGCGGTGTTCTTGACACCCAGGGTGTAAGAGACCGCAAACAGCGCCGTTCGAAATACGGCGCCAAGCGTCCTAAGTAAGAGGAATACACGATGTCCCGCCGTCACGCCGCCGAAAAGCGCGAAGTTCTGCCCGACGCCAAATATGGCGATACGGTGTTGACCAAGTTCATGAACAATCTGATGGCCGACGGTAAAAAGTCGATCGCGGAACGCATCGTTTATAACGCATTTGACCGGGTCGAGAACCGCCTGAAAAAAGCGCCTGTCGAAGTGTTCCACGAAGCGCTCGAGCTTATCAAACCCTCGGTCGAAGTGCGCTCGCGCCGGGTCGGTGGTGCGACCTATCAGGTGCCGGTCGAAGTGCGCCCCGAGCGCCGCGAGGCGCTGGCGATCCGCTGGCTGATCGAGGCTGCCAAAAAGCGCAACGAAAAGACCATGGAAGAGCGTCTGGCAGGCGAATTGACCGACGCGGTTCAAAGCCGCGGTTCGGCCGTGAAGAAACGCGAAGACACCCACAAGATGGCCGAGGCGAACAAAGCCTTCAGCCATTACCGCTGGTAACACCCGAGGCCCGACGCAAAATGGCACGCGAATATCCGCTTTCCCATTACCGCAACTTCGGTATCATGGCGCATATCGAT
This sequence comes from Paracoccaceae bacterium, assembly GCA_965247915.1. GTDB lineage: Bacteria > Pseudomonadota > Alphaproteobacteria > Rhodobacterales > Rhodobacteraceae > JAKZRT01. The sequence continues at coordinate 2,588,381 of OZ252048.1, read as the reverse complement.
GCAGGCAAGACCACCTGCACCGAACGCATCCTCTATTACACCGGCAAGTCCCATAAAATCGGCGAGGTCCACGACGGCGCCGCGACGATGGACTGGATGGAGCAGGAACAGGAACGCGGCATCACCATCACCAGCGCCGCGACGACTACGTTCTGGGAACGCACGTCCGACGGCACAACACCCGAGACCGAAAAGCACCGGCTCAACATCATCGACACCCCGGGCCACGTTGATTTCACTATCGAGGTCGAACGCTCGCTGGCGGTTCTTGACGGCGCGGTCGCGGTGCTGGATGCCAACGCCGGGGTCGAGCCGCAGACCGAAACGGTCTGGCGGCAGGCCGACCGCTACAGCGTCCCGCGCATCGTGTTCGTCAACAAAATGGACAAGATCGGCGCGGATTTCGACAATTGTGTGCGGATGATCAAAAGCCGCACCGGGGCGATCCCGGCACCGGTCCAATTCCCGATCGGGGCCGAGGACAATTTTGAAGGCATTGTCGATCTGGTCACCATGAAGGAATGGGTCTGGGAAGGCGATGATCTGGGCGCCAGCTGGACCGTGCAGAACATCCGTGACGAGCTTAGTGACCGGGCCGAGATTATGCGCGGCGAGCTTATCGAGCTGGCCGTCGATATGGATGACGACGCCATGGAGGCGTACCTTGAGGGCGACGAGCCCGACGTGGATACGCTTCGCAAACTGATCCGCAAGGGCACGCTCAGCATGGCTTTCGTTCCGGTGCTGGCAGGCTCGGCGTTCAAGAACAAAGGCGTTCAGCCGCTTCTGAACGCTGTGATCGATTATCTGCCGGGTCCGCTTGATGTTCCCGCCTATGTCGGATTTGCCCCCGGCGACGAGACCGAAACCCGTAACGTCGAACGTTCTGCCGATGACGGCCAGCCGTTTTCGGGTCTTGCCTTCAAGATCATGAACGATCCGTTCGTCGGGACGCTTACCTTCACCCGGATTTATTCGGGCACGATGAAAAAGGGCGACGGCATTCTCAACACGACCAAGGGCAAGAAAGAACGCATTGGCCGTATGATGATGATGCATTCCAACAACCGCGAAGAGATCGTCGAGGCGTTTGCCGGCGACATAATCGCGCTGGCGGGGCTGAAAGACACCACCACCGGCGACACGCTGAGCGATGCGCAAAAGCAGGTTGTGCTCGAAACCATGACCTTCCCCGACCCGGTGATCGAGATCGCGGTCGAGCCAAAGACCAAAGCCGACCAGGAAAAGATGTCGGCGGGTCTGGCGCGTCTGGCCGCCGAGGATCCATCGTTTCGGGTCGAGACCGACTTCGAAAGCGGTCAGACCATCATGAAAGGCATGGGCGAGTTGCACCTTGATATTCTGGTGGAACGTCTGAAGCGCGAATTCAAGGTCGAAGCCAACATCGGGTCGCCGCAGGTCGCCTATCGCGAAACCGTCGGCCGCGAGGTCAAGCACACCTACACCCACAAGAAACAATCCGGTGGGTCCGGCCAGTTTGCCGAAGTGACCATGATCATCTCGCCGACCGAGCCGGGCGAAGGTTATTCCTTTGAAAGCCGTGTCGTTGGCGGATCGGTGCCGAAGGAATATGTTCCCGGCGTCGAAAAAGGCATCAATTCGGTCATGGACAGCGGTCCGCTGGCCGGCTTTCCGGTGATCGACTTCAAGGTCGCGCTGCTGGAAGGCAAATACCACGACGTCGACTCGTCGGTGCTGGCGTTTGAAATCGCCGGACGGATGTGCATGCGCGAAGGCATGCGTTTGGCCGGCGCCAAGTTACTCGAGCCTATCATGAGGGTCGAAGTGGTTACGCCGGACCAATATACCGGCGGCATTATCGGCGATCTGACTTCGCGTCGCGGGCAGGTGCAAGGTCAGGATACGCGTGGCAATGCGATTGTGATCGAGGCGTTTGTTCCGTTGGCCAACATGTTCAGTTACATCAACAACCTGCGGTCCATGAGCTCGGGGCGGGCGAACTTTTCGATGCAGTTTGACCATTACGACCCGGTTCCGCAGAACATCAGCGAAGAGATTCAGGCCAAATTTGCGTAGCCCGCGCTGCCTGACAGAAATAAGAGGAGGCCACCATGGCGAAGGAAAAGTTTGAGCGTACGAAGCCGCATGTGAACATTGGCACGATCGGCCATGTTGACCACGGCAAGACTACGTTGACGGCGGCGATCACCAAGTATTTTTCCAGCGATTTCCAGTCCTACGACAGCATCGACGCGGCGCCCGAAGAAAAGGCGCGCGGCATTACCATCTCGACTGCACATGTGGAATACGAGACGGATGCCCGGCATTACGCCCATGTCGATTGTCCCGGCCACGCCGATTATGTGAAGAACATGATCACCGGCGCGGCGCAGATGGACGGCGCCATTCTGGTGGTGAGTGCCGCCGACGGGCCGATGCCGCAGACCCGCGAGCACATCCTGCTGGGCCGCCAGGTCGGCATTCCGTTCATGGTGGTTTACATGAACAAGGTCGATCAGGTCGATGACGAGGAGCTCTTGGAACTGGTCGAGCTGGAGATCCGCGAGCTCTTGGAGAAATACGAATACCCCGGCGACGACATTCCGGTGATCCGGGGCTCGGCGCTGGCCGCCATGGAAGGCCGCGACGAGGAAATCGGCGAGAACTCGATCCGGGCGCTGCTGGAGGCCGTGGACAGCTATATCCCGACCCCGGCGCGGGCCATCGACAAGCCGTTTTTGATGCCGGTCGAGGATGTGTTCTCAATCTCCGGTCGCGGCACGGTGGCTACTGGCCGGGTCGAGCGCGGCGTCGTGAAGGTCGGCGATCCGATCGAGATCGTCGGCATCCGCGACACCAAAACCACCACCTGCACCGGGGTCGAGATGTTCCGTAAGCTTCTCGACCGCGGCGAGGCCGGCGACAACATCGGCGCTTTGTTGCGCGGCGTTGACCGCGACGGGGTCGAGCGCGGCCAGGTCCTCTGCAAGCCGGGCTCGGTGAACCCGCACACCAAGTTCGAGGCCGAGGTCTATATCCTGACCAAGGACGAGGGCGGCCGTCACACGCCGTTCTTTGCCAATTATCGCCCGCAGTTCTACTTCCGCACCACGGACGTGACCGGCACCGTCGAACTGCCCGCCGGGACGGAAATGGTGATGCCGGGCGACAACCTGAGCTTCGTGATCGAACTGATCGCCCCGATCGCCATGGAAGACGGCCTGCGCTTTGCTATCCGCGAAGGCGGTCGCACCGTCGGCTCGGGCGTGGTGAGCAAGATCATCGCGTGAACCAAAACCAGAGGCCCCGGACCCAAACCCGGGGCCTCGCTGACATGTTCGAAGTGGGGCGGTCCCCACCTCTCAACGAAAGGCAAAGTAGATGGCAATCCAAAGCCAAAACATTCGCATCCGCCTGAAGGCGTTCGACTATCGCGTTCTGGATGTTTCCACCGCCGAGATCGTCAGCACCGCCAAGCGCACCGGCGCGACGGTGCGTGGTCCGATCCCGCTGCCGAACAAGATTGAAAAGTTCTGCGTTCTGCGCGGCCCGCACGTCGACAAGAAGTCGCGCGATCAGTTCGAGATCCGCACCCACAAGCGTCTTTTGGACATCGTCGACCCGACCCCGCAGACGGTTGATGCGCTGATGAAACTCGACCTCGCTGCGGGCGTTGATGTCGAGATCAAACTGCAGTCGTAAAGGGGAGCACGGGACATGTTGCGCTCTGGAGTGATCGCAAAAAAGGTCGGGATGACCCGCCTTTTCATCGAGGACGGCCGCCAGATACCGGTCACCGTCCTGCAATTGGACAATTTGCAGGTGGTGGCGCAGCGCACCGCCGAAAAAGACGGCTATTCCGCGGTTCAGCTGGGCGCCGGTTCGGCCAAAGCCAATCGGACCTCGAAGGCGATGCGCGGGCATTTCGCGCTGGCCAAAGTTGAACCCAAGCGCAAGATCGCGGAGTTTCGGGTGGCCCCGGAAAACCTGATCGACGTGGGCGAGGAAATCACCGCTGACCATTATTTTGAGGGTCAATTCGTCGATGTCTCGGGCACCTCGATCGGCAAGGGGTTTGCCGGAGCGATGAAGCGGTGGAACTTCAAGGGCCTGCGCGCCAGCCACGGCGTGTCGATCAGCCACCGTTCGCTCGGTTCAACGGGTCAGTGTCAGGACCCGGGCAAAGTGTTCAAAGGCAAGAAAATGGCCGGACAAATGGGGACTGCCCGTGTCACCACGCAAAACCTGCAAGTGGTGCGCACCGACGCCGACCGTGGCCTGATTATGGTCAAGGGCGCTGTTCCGGGATCCAAAGGCGGGTGGGTCACGATCAAGGATGCAGTGAAAAAGCCGACGCCTGAGAATGTGATCTATCCGGCCGCACTGAGATCGGCTGGTGCGGAAGCCAAGCGTATGGCCGAAGAGGCCGCGGCCCAGGCCGCTGCCGCGGAAGAAGCCGCCGCCAAGGCCGCGGTCGCGGCTGAAGAGGCGGCGCTGAAAGCCGCCGAAGCCAAATCCGCCGCAGCCGAAGCCGCAGCCGAAGCCGAGGCCGCGGGTGATGCCGCGCCCAAAGGAGGCGACGACAATGAAAGCTGATGCGATCAAACTCGACGGCAAGAAAGCCGGATCGGTCGAGCTCGACGATGCTATCTTCGGGCTCGAGCCGCGCGCCGACATCCTGCACCGCGTGGTGCGCTGGCAGCGCAACAATGCGCAGGCAGGCACCCACAAGGTCAAGACCCGGTCCGAGACCAACTATTCGACCAGGAAGATCTATCGCCAGAAGGGCACCGGTGGCGCGCGCCACGGGTCGCGCAACGCGCCGATCTTTCGCGGTGGTGGCATCTACAAGGGGCCGACCCCGCGCAGCCACGGCCACGACCTGACCAAGAAATTTCGCAAGCTCGGCCTGCGCCACGCGCTGAGCGCCAAGGCAAATGCCGGCGAGCTGGTGGTTCTGGACACGGCCGAGAGCGAAGGCAAGACCGCGATCCTGGCCAGTCAGGTGAAAAACCTGGGCTGGAAGCGGGCGCTGGTCATCGACGGCGCGACCGTGAACGAAGGTTTCGCGCGGGCGGCGGCCAACATCGAAGGTCTCGATGTGCTGCCGTCGATGGGGGCCAACGTCTACGACATCCTGCGCCGCGACACTCTGGTTCTGACCAAGGCCGGCGTCAAAGCCCTGGAGGCTCGTCTGAAATGAACGCGAAGGCTGAGCATTACGATGTGATCCGCAAGCCGGTGATCACCGAAAAATCGACCATGGCATCCGAGCACGGCGCGGTGGTTTTCGAAGTCGCCATCGGTGCCAACAAACCGCAGATCAAAGCGGCGGTCGAGACGCTTTTCGGGGTCAAGGTCAAGGCGGTCAACACCACCATCACCAAAGGCAAGCAAAAACGTTTCCGGGGCCAGCTTGGCCGCCGCAAGGACGTGAAAAAGGCCTATGTGACGCTGGAAGAGGGCAACACGATTGATGTAAGCACCGGTCTTTAGAAGATCGGCGAAAAAGAAGTTGGAGGCCCTGCCGTTTGGCGGGGCCTTTTCGTTTTGGTCATTTCCACAGGTCGCAGGGCATTGGCAAAGCCTGACAAGAATGTTGACAAAGATTGCCAAGTCTGGTTGTATTCAGGCCACGGAGGATAGCCCCATGGCGACAATGAACGTTTCCCTTCCAAATCCGATGAAGGACTGGGTCGAAACCCAAATGAAGGGCGGTAAATTCGCCAATACGAGCGACTACGTGCGCCACCTCATCCGGCGCGATCAGGAGCGTGCCGACGCGATTGCGCAGATACAGGCGGCTGTGGATGAAGGCATGGCAAGCGGCGAGGCGCAGCCGTTTGACTTCGGGGATTTCAAGGCGCGCATGCGGGCGCAGCATGGGAGCGGTTAGGCCGTCGCACTACCGCCTCACTCCGGCAGCCGAGGCCGACCTGACCGACATTTGGCTCTATACGACGGAGCATTACGACGGAGCATTGGTTTGTCGCGCAGGCGGATCGCTACATTGATGGTTTGGAGAGCACCTTCGAGACACTTCTGTCGATGCCCGAAATTGCGAGAGAACGCCCCGAATTCGACCCTCCGGTGCGCATTCACCCAAGCGCGCAGCATGTGATTATCTACCGGATCGAGGGCAATTACCTCACCATTCTCCGCGTTCTTGGGGGACGGCAGAATTGGCAGGCTGTTCTTGAGATTGCGGAGTGACGACCTGGCACGGCTATGCGCGCCAGGTGTTTCTTTGTACGCTCCGTTGCAAGTGGAGTTTAAGATGAAAATTTTCGTTTTGGTGATTTGCCTTGCGACCCTCGTCGGTGGGTTTGCTGGCGGTGAATTGGCTGACAGAACTTTCAGCGTCTTTTGGGCAGCAATCACCGGTGTTGGAACGTTTGCGGTGCTAATGTGCTTGGGAGCCCTGTTTCACCGACAAGAGGAAAGGCGAAAGGCAAAGTCGTTGCCTCCAGAAATGCGGGATGTTTTTGACCGGATGACTGGGAAGAAATCCTACGGCGATAAAGAAACAGATCGTGTTGTGCGGGAAAAGCTTCTCGGAACGATGATGGATTTGGTCGAGCAAGATCGAGAGCAAATTGCGGCGGGGAAAGTGCCGGACCGACCTTAAAGAGCTTGAGGCGAAAGTTCGTGAAGAGATGCCACTGTACCGCATTGTTGAACCGTTGTTTCCTTAGGTTTCTGCAGTCCAAAACGCCCTTGCCACCCCCCCACACACCCGCTATACGACGCCATCTTACCCACCCCGGATTCGTCCGGGGTGGAGTACTTTCGGGCGCAGGTCCAAACAAACATAGCTGGGGTTAACCCCCGCAAAGCAGACGGAAGACAGAAAGCATGGCACTCAAGTCGTATAAACCGACGACGCCAGGTCAGCGCGGGCTGGTGCTGATCGACCGTTCCGAGCTTTGGAAAGGACGCCCGGTCAAAAGCCTCACCATGGTTTGGCCAAAAAGGGCGGCCGGAACAACTCTGGGCGGATCACGATGCGCCGCCGCGGTGGCGGGGCCAAACGGCTCTATCGCGTGGTCGATTTCAAACGCTCGAAATTCGACGTCACGGCGACGGTCGAGCGGATCGAATACGATCCCAACCGCACCGCGTTCATCGCGCTGATCAAATATGACGACGGCGAGCAGGCCTATATCCTGGCGCCGCAGCGTCTGGCGGTTGGCGATCAGGTCGTCGCCGGTGAAAAAACCGACGTCAAGCCCGGAAACGCGATGCCGTTCTCGGGCCTGCCGATCGGCACCATAATCCACAACATCGAGATGAAGCCCGGCAAGGGTGGCCAAATCGCGCGTGCGGCGGGTACTTACGCCCAGTTCGTGGGCCGCGACGGTGGCTACGCGCAGATCCGGCTTTCGTCGGGCGAACTCAGGATGGTGCGCCAGGAATGCATGGCGACGGTCGGCGCGGTCTCGAACCCCGACAATTCGAACCAGAACCTCGGCAAGGCCGGCCGCAACCGCCACAAGGGCATTCGCCCCAGCGTGCGCGGTGTGGTGATGAACCCGGTCGATCACCCGCACGGCGGCGGCGAAGGCCGCACCAGCGGTGGCCGCCACCCGGTCACCCCCTGGGGCAAGCCGACCAAGGGTGCGCGCACCCGTAACAAAAACAAGGCGTCATCAAAGCTGATTATCCGCAGCCGCCACGCCAAGAGAAAGGGGCGCTGATAGATGTCGCGTTCTGTGTGGAAAGGCCCGTTTGTCGACGCATATGTCCTCAAGAAGGCCGAAAAATCCCGCGAATCCGGTCGCAACGAGATCATCAAGATCTGGTCGCGCCGGTCCACCATTCTGCCGCAGTTTGTCGGCCTCACCTTCGGGGTCTACAACGGCCGCAAGCACATTCCGGTCAACGTGACCGAGGATATGATCGGCCAGAAATTCGGCGAATACGCTCCGACGCGCACCTATCGCGGGCACGCGGCGGACAAGAAAGCCAAAAGGATTTAAGCCATGGGTAAGGATAACAATCCCCGCCGTGTGGCGGAAAACGAAGCGATGGCCAAGACCCGCATGCTGCGCACCAGCCCGCAGAAGCTGAACCTGGTGGCCGCGATGATCCGCGGCAAGAAGGTCGAAAAGGCGCTTGCCGACCTGACGTTCTCCAAGCGCCGCATCTCGGACGACGTGAAAAAGTGCCTGCAATCGGCGATTGCCAACGCTGAAAACAACCACAACCTGGATGTGGACGAGCTGATCGTGGCCGAGGCTTTTGTCGGCAAGAACCTGACGCTGAAGCGTGGCCGCCCGAGGGCGCGTGGCCGGTTTGGCAAGATCATTAAGCCGTTTGCGGAACTGACGATCACAGTCCGCCAGGTTGAAGAATTGACCGGGGAGCAAGCCTGATGGGTCAGAAAGTCAATCCGATCGGCATGCGTCTGCAGGTCAACCGCACTTGGGACAGCCGCTGGTTCGCCAACACCAAGGAATATTCGGGGCTTCTGCTGGAAGACCTGAAAATGCGCGCGTTTATCAAGGATGAATGCAAGCAGGCCGGGATTTCCAAGGTCATCATCGAACGCCCGCACCGCAAGTGCCGGGTGACGGTCCATACCGCGCGCCCGGGGGTCATCATCGGCAAGAAAGGGGCAGACATCGAAAGTCTGCGCCGCAAGCTGGCCAACATGACCAAAAGCGAGCTGCACCTCAACATCGTCGAGGTCCGCAAGCCCGAGCTTGACGCGGTGCTGGTCGGCGAGAGCATCGCCCAGCAGCTCGAGCGCCGGGTCAGCTTCCGCCGCGCCATGAAGCGGGCGGTTCAGAACGCCATGCGCATGGGGGCATTGGGCATCCGCGTCAACGTCGCGGGCCGCCTTGGCGGGGCCGAGATTGCCCGCACCGAATGGTACCGCGAGGGCCGGGTGCCGCTGCACACCCTGCGCGCCGACATCGATTACGCCGGGATCGCGGCGAAAACGCCCTACGGCATCATCGGCATCAAGGTCTGGATATTCAAAGGCGAGATCATGGAGCACGATCCCTCGGCCCGTGATCGCCGCCAGCAGGAGATCCAGGACGGCCCCGCACCCCGTGGTGCCGGTGGCGGCCGCCGGTAAGGAGAGCATCAGATGCTGCAACCAAAGCGCACAAAATACCGCAAGCTCCACAAGGGGCGCATCAAGGGCGAGGCCAAGGGCGGCACCACGCTGAACTTCGGCACCTATGGGCTGAAAGCCATCGAGCCCGAGCGGGTGACCGCGCGTCAGATCGAAGCCGCGCGGCGCGCCATGACGCGCCACATGAAACGCCAGGGCCGGGTCTGGATCCGCATCTTCCCCGACACGCCGGTAACCTCGAAACCGACCGAGGTGCGGATGGGCAAGGGCAAGGGCTCGGTCGATTTCTGGGCCGCCAAGGTCAAACCGGGCCGGATCATGTTCGAGATCGACGGCGTGGCCGAGGTCGTCGCCCGCGAGGCCCTGCGCCTGGCGGCGATGAAGCTGCCGGTGAAAACCCGGACGGTGGTTCGCGAGGATTGGTGACGGGGGCAGCGGGCTGAAACCCCGCCCAACGGCCAGAGATCAACGGTAGGGCGGGGTTTCTCCCCGCCTTTTCACATTCAGGCCAACCCGTTCCATCCATTCGCCCCATCGGCTAAGACCACCCCCATGGCAGAGATCCGCTCCCTTTTCGTCACCCGTCTCTACCGGTCCCCGCTCAAAGGCATCGACAAGCCCGAGCTTGAGGCCTCGTGCCTGTCCATCGCCGAGGATGACGAGGCCGGGCAGGCGTGGTGCGAGGAAAACAATTTCCCGGGCTACACCTCTTACGCCTCGCTATCCGACCTTCCCTGGCGGTTTCCGATCTTCAAAGAGCTGGTCGGGGTGCTCGACAAGCACGTGGCCGCCTTTGCCAAGGACCTGGAATTCGACCTTGAAGCGAAGAAGCTGAGGATCGAGGACATCTGGATCAACATCCTGCCCGAGGGCGGCATCCACGCCGCCCACATCCACCCCCATTCGGTGATCAGCGGCACCACCTACGTGGCCATGCCGGACGGCGCCAGCGCGATCAGGTTCGAAGACCCGCGGCTGCCCATGATGATGGCCGCACCGGGCCGCGTAAAGGATACCCGCGAGGAGATGAGGACTTTCATCTATGTGGCGCCCGAGGTCGGCGACGTTCTGCTGTGGGAAAGCTGGCTGCGCCACGAGGTGCCGATGAATATGGCCGATGGGGACCGGATCAGCGTCAGTTTCAACTACAGGTGGGAGTAGATTGAGCCATGACCGAAACCGAAAAGATCGTCCGCCAGTTTCACGAAAGCTGGGACATGCGCGACCCGGATCGCGGCGCGCAAGTGATCGCCGAGGATTGCGATTTCGAGGACATCGCGCGGGGCGAGAAGCTGCCGGGCAAGGCAGCCTATAGGCAAGACTATTACCGCTGGCGCGAGGCGTTTCCCGACGGGACATGCAAGGTCAAGAACGTGATCGTCAGCGACAGCGGCGACTGGGCGGTTGTCGAGTTTCGAAATACCGGCACGCATACCGGCGTGCTGCGCTCCAGCCTTGGTGATTTCGAACCCACCGGCAAACGCGCCGCGGTCCGGTATTGCTCGGTCATGCGGGTTGCGGCGGCAAGGTTATCGAGGGGCGCGACTATTACGACAGCGCCACAATTGTCCGGCAGTTGGAGTTGGTGGCGTAACCTGAACAAATGTCCCGCCCGGGCGACGAGCGCGGGCAGCGCCCGACCCTCCCCGCGGGAGGGCGCTTTTGCGACGTCGCGGTCAGAGCCGCCCCTTGATGCGTGTGGTACCATAAAACGCTTCAGATTAATCGGAGCGACGCGCCCACCCAGGGTCGGTCGCTGCCCTAGGCGCGGATGGCGCTGGTGGGCGAGGGGCGGGTAATATTACCCACCATGGCGGGCATATTGGTGCGCGGGGCTGCCCACCTTGGGCGCGCAACTTCTACAGCCCCACCATCGATGGGCGCCCGTTAACCGCGATTTTGCGATTGCCCGCTAGCATTGCGCGTCATGCGGCGAATGTTGGGCATTGTTCTGATCGGTCTGGCGCTGTCCGGGCCATCCGCCTGCGACAGCCCGATCCTGGGCGGTGGCCTTTCTGTCGTTGCCAGCGGTGACGCATTGATCTTGACCGGGCGGGTAGACCGCAGCGCGCCGGATCGCATGGCCGCCATGCTCCAGGCTTGGCCCGGCGTGACCAATATTATCCTGCGGCACGTGCCGGGCGCGCGCGACCCGGCGGCCAACCGGCGGCTGGCGCGGATGCTGCGGGCGGCGGGGCTGACCACGATCGTGCCGGCTGGCGGGCTTGTCGCAGCAGGCGGGACCGACCTCTTTCTGGCGGGCGTTCAGCGCCTGGCGGCGTTCGACGCCTGCATCGGGGTGCGCAGCTGGGCGGGCGGAATGTTTGGTGTGGAAGAAGGGCGCTTTGTTCCGCGCGACAACCCCGAGCATGCTCCCTACCTGGAATTCTACCGCGAACTGGGTGTGCCCAACGGGTTCTACTGGTTCGCGATCTCGGCGGCCGGGGCGGATGGGATGCACTGGATGCGGGCGATCGAGATCAATCATTTCCGCCTGTCCGGGCGCCGGGTTCCCGACGGGCTGACCGGCGCCGAGATCGACCACTTGTGCGTGGGACGGGCGGGGTAGGACGCTCAAGGTTGAGTAGGGGGTCAAGGCATTGAATTTGTGAGATTTTCGGGGTGAGAGCAGGCATTTGGACACTGGGCTGCAAACTGAGCCATGAAAGCGTAGTCCTCGGCGTGCACATGTCCCGCCCGGGCGGCCAGCCCGGGCAGCGCCCGACCCTCCCCTCGGGAGGGCGCTTTTGCGGCGTTGGGGTCAGCTCCGCCGTTCGATGAGTTTGGCACCATAAAGCGCACCCAATCAACCGAAGCGACGCGCCCACCCAGGGTCGGGCGCTGCCCTCGGCGCGGAAACTGCTGGGCGGGCATTCCTGCCCGCCATGGGCCGGACAAAAGGTGGGCAGAACTGCCCACCCTACGCTTGCTACGGGGGCTTCGTGTATTGACATTTATTGACGTGTACGGACACATATTGACATGTACGGCGTTTTACCGTACATAGCGTCACGAAGGAGACCAATCATGTTCGCCATCGAGAATGCTGCTCCGACTCCGGGAAAAATGGGAGCGCGCAAGGAGTTGCGCTTGCATCGCCGAGACGAGGAGCGGATCAAGGCCGCTGCTGCTGCCACCGGTTTGCAAGAAGCTGACTTCATTCGTCAAGCGGCGCTTCTGCGTGCGCAGGAGGTGGAACAACGCGCGTCTCTCTCTGTTCTTCCCGTCGAGATATTCGAAGCTTTCAAGGCGGCAGTCGAGGCACCAGGTAAGGTAGTACCGGGCCTTGTAGCGGCGGCCAAAGCGTCGGAAGGTCTCTTGAAGGATGCCGGCTGACGCTGCGACGGAAGCTCCTGCGCTCGCGATCGCCAAATTCGACGAGGCGCTACATGACCGTAGCGCCTTTTCTTGCGGCCATGGGCCCATCGACAACTTCCTGAAGTCCTCGCTTTCGGATCAAATCAAGTCCGGCATGGTGGCCGCCTACATGGCGACAGCCGAAGGCGACCGCGCCGTGCTCGGATACTACACACTGGGTGCATTGGCCGTCCGCTCCGGTCCAGGGCCCAAGAAATGGCGACGTGCCCGCGCGCCCGAAATCCCAGTCATCTATATGAGGGCCGTCGCAGTGCGCAAGGATCAGCAGGGGAAGGGCCTGGGAACAGCATTGGTGATTGATGCAATCCGGCGTTGCATAACCATTGCCGATCAGATGGGGGTAGCGGCAATTGTTCTGGACGTACTCAAAGACGAGCAATTTGAGCGTCGCTGGAAATTCTACGCAGACCTCGGATTCCACCCGCTCGGTGACCTCGAAAATCCCAACCGGGTCTTCATTCCGACGTCGGATGTCCGGGCAACGCTTTGTTGACGTACCGCATTCAAGACTACAGAACCATACGGCATTAATTTACCGCTTGCCATCCCCCCCCAACCCCCCTAAACAGCGCCGTCTGACCATCTCCACCGGGAATCATGGGGTGACCTACGGGGCCCTCCGGTGACTGTTGAAAGGAAGCGGCGCGATGGACGCCCACGAACTGCGCGAGAAGACCCCCGACCAGCTTCGGGACCAGCTTGCCAACCTCAAGAAAGAAGCCTTCAACCTGCGGTTTCAGGCGGCCTCGAGCCAGCTTGAAAACACCGCGCGGGTGCGGGTGGTGCGGCGCGATGCGGCGCGGGTGAAGACGATCCTGAACGAAAAAACGGCTGCTGCCGCTGGCACAAACCAAGAAGCGGAGGCCTGAGAGACATGCCCAAGCGTATTCTGACCGGCACCGTTACATCCGACAAGAACGACCAGACCGTCACGGTTGCGGTCGAGCGGCGTTTCACGCATCCGGTGATGAAAAAGACCATCCGGAGCACCAAGAAATACCGCGCCCACGACGCGAAGAACGCCTTTAAGACCGGCGATGCTGTCCGCATTCAGGAATGCGCGCCGATTTCGAAAACCAAACGCTGGGAGGTTGTGACCGCCTGAGCGTCACGACCACCCGGTTTGATCGAAACCCTAGGGCGCCAAGTCCCCGAAGGTCGGGAGATGATACATGATCCAGATGCAGACCAATCTGGATGTAGCTGACAACTCGGGCGCGCGCCGGGTTCAGTGCATCAAGGTCCTCGGCGGCTCGAAACGGAAATATGCGTCCGTGGGCGACATCATCGTGGTGTCGGTCAAGGAAGCCATCCCGCGCGGCCGCGTGAAAAAGGGCGACGTGCGCAAGGCCGTCGTGGTGCGGACCGCCAAGGAAGTGCGCCGCGACGACGGCACCGCGATCCGCTTTGACCGCAACGCGGCGGTGATCCTGGGCCCCAACATGGAGCCGATCGGCACCCGTATCTTTGGCCCCGTGGTGCGCGAGCTGCGCGCCAAAAGCTTCATGAAGATCATCTCATTGGCGCCGGAGGTGCTCTAGATGGCTGCAAAACTGAAAACCGGCGACAAGGTCGTGGTGCTGGCCGGCAAGGACAAGGGCAGAGAGGGTGCAATATCCTCGGTCAGCCCGGGCACCGGCAAAGCGGTGGTCGAGGGCATCAACATCGCCATCCGCCACACCAAGCAGAGCCAGGGCTCGCAGGGCGGCCGCATCCCCAAAGCGATGCCGATCGACCTTTCCAACCTAGCGCTCATTGACAGCGACGGCAAGGCAACGCGCGTCGGCTTCCGCATGGAAGACGGCAAGAAGGTGCGGTTCGCCAAAACCACGGGGGATGTCGTCTGATGCTCGACGCAAACCCCTATACGCCGCGCCTGAAGGCGGTCTTTCGCGACAGCATTCGCGCGGCCATGACCGAAGAATTCGGCTATGCCAACGACATGCAGATCCCGCGGCTTGCCAAGATCGTGCTGAACATCGGTGTCGGGGACGCAGTGAAAGACACCAAAAAGGTCAAGGCCGCCCAGCAAGATCTGACCGCCATCGCCGGTCAAAAGGCGGTCGTGACCCACGCCCGCAAGTCGATTGCCGCGTTCCGCCTGCGCGAAGGCATGCCGCTGGGCACCATGGTAACCCTGCGCGGCGACCGGATGTACGAATTCCTGGATCGCCTGATCACTATCGCGCTGCCCCGCGTCCGTGACTTTCGCGGCACCAAAGGCACGTCGTTTGATGGCCGGGGCAGCTTTGCCATGGGCCTGAAGGAACACATCGTCTTTCCCGAGATCGACTTCGACAAGGTTGTCGATGTTCTGGGGATGGACATCGTCATCGCCACCACCGCGACCACCGACGCGGAAGCCAAGGCGCTGTTGAAAGCTTTCAACATGCCCTTCAATAGCTGATCGCGGGAGACCAATCGAATGGCCAAAAAAGCAATGATCGAACGCGAGAAGAAGCGCGCCAAGCTGGTGGTAAAATACGCCGCCAGGCGCGCCGCGCTGAAAGTGATCGCAAATGACACCGACAGGCCGATGGAAGAGCGGTTCAAGGCGCGCCTGAAGCTTGCCAAACTGCCGCGGAATTCTTCCGCCACCCGTCTGCACAACCGCTGCCAACTGACCGGCCGCCCGCATGGCTATTACCGCAAGTTCGGCCTCAGCCGGATCGCCCTGCGCGATCTCGGCTCCGAGGGTCAGATCCCCGGCCTCGTCAAGTCCAGCTGGTAAGGAGGGAAAAGATGACCGATCCGCTCGCTGATATGCTGACCCGCATCCGCAACGCGTCGATGCGCGGTAAATCCACGACGTTTTCGCCTGCCTCGAAATTGCGCACCTGGGTGCTCGATGTGTTGGCCGACGAAGGCTATATTCGTGGGTACGAGAAAACAACGGACGAAAACGGCCATCCGGCGGTCGAGATCAGCCTGAAATACTACGAAGGCGCCCCGGTCATTCGCGAATTGAAACGGGTCTCGAAACCCGGTCGCCGCGTTTATGTGGGCGTCAAGGACATCCCGTCGGTCCGTCAGGGCCTGGGCGTGTCGATTGTCTCGACGCCGCAGGGCGTGATGTCGGATGCGAGCGCACGGTCGGCCAATATCGGCGGCGAAGTGCTCTGCACCGTCTTCTAGGGGGGCCTTTGAAATGTCTCGAATTGGGAAAAAGCCGGTCGATCTGCCCGCGGGCGTGACGGCAACGGTTGCCGGTCAAACGGTCGAAGTGAAGGGCCCTAAAGGCACCCTCAGCTTTTCCGCCACCGACGATGTGACAATCGCGGTTGATGGCAGTGTGGTTAACGTCACACCGCGCGGGTCGTCCAAACGGGCGCGCCAGCAGTGGGGCATGAGCCGCACCCAAGTGGCCAACTGCGTGACCGGCGTGACTGAGGGCTTCAAGAAGAACCTCGAGATCAGTGGCGTCGGTTACCGGGCCATAATCCAGGGCGATACGCTGGTCCTGAACCTGGGGCTTTCGCACCAAGTCAATTTCGACATTCCCGACGGCGTGACCGTCACCTGCCCGAAACAGACCGAGATCGTGGTCGAGGGCATCGACCAGCAACAGGTCGGTCAGGTCGCGGCCGACATTCGCGCCTGGCGCAAGCCCGAACCCTATAAGGGTAAGGGCATCAAATACGCCGGCGAATACATCTTCCGCAAGGAAGGCAAGAAGAAGTAAGGACGCAAGATATGGCCAACAGCAAACGAGACCTGTTCGTGAAGCGCCGCCTGCGCGTTCGCAACAAGCTGAGAAAGTCGAACGCCGGGCGCGTGCGGCTTTCGGTTTACCGCTCGTCGAAAAACATCTCGGCGCAGCTTATTGATGATGTCCGGGGCGTGACCCTTGCCAGCGCCTCGTCGCTGGAAAAGGACCTCGGGCTCGAGGGCAAAAACAACGTCGAGGCTGCGGCCAGGGTCGGCGCGGCAATCGCCGAACGCGCCAAAAAGGCGAAGATCGAGACATGTTATTTCGACCGGGGCGGGTTTTTGTTTCATGGCAAGGTCAAAGCTTTGGCCGACGCTGCCCGTGAGGGTGGTCTGAAGTTCTAATGTGTGCGGCGGGGTGAACCCCGCCCTACCGATGATCCCGGGTCCCGGATTTAATCCGGGATCACGCGGATTGGACGATAACGGGCTTAGCGCCCACGAAAGACAAAGGATTGCCACATGGCAGAACGTGACAACCGCCGGGGGGGCCGACGCCCGCAGCGCGAGGAAACTCCCGAATTCGCCGATCGTCTGGTGGCGATCAACCGGGTCAGCAAAACCGTCAAGGGCGGCAAGCGCTTTGGTTTTGCGGCCCTTGTCGTGGTCGGCGATCAGCGCGGGCGCGTGGGTTTCGGCAAGGGCAAGGCCAAGGAAGTGCCCGAGGCGATCCGCAAGGCGACTGAGGCGGCCAAGCGCGCGATCATCCGCAT
Source organism: Paracoccaceae bacterium (assembly GCA_965247915.1). Lineage (GTDB taxonomy): Bacteria > Pseudomonadota > Alphaproteobacteria > Rhodobacterales > Rhodobacteraceae > JAKZRT01. Next base: position 2,571,515 of record OZ252048.1, on the reverse strand, counting down.
ACCGCTGAAAGAGAGCCGCACCCTGCACCACGACATCGAAGGGCGTCATGGGGCCGGCAAGGTGGTGATGCGCACCGCCCCGCAGGGCACCGGGATCATCGCCGGTGGTCCGATGCGGGCGGTGTTCGAGATGCTGGGCGTGCAGGACGTGGTGTCGAAATCGATCGGGTCCTCGAACCCCTACAACATGATCCGCGCCACCGTGGACGGGCTGCAGAAAATGAACAGCCCGCGTGCGGTGGCACAGCGTCGCGGCAAGAAGGTCGCGGACATCCTGCCCCGGCGGGACGAAACACCGGCGGCTGCTGAAGCCGTTGAGACCGTGGCAGAGGAGGCGTGAGCGTGGCTAAATCTATCGTTGTAAAACAAATCGGCTCGCCAATCCGCCGACCCGCCAAACAGCGCGCCACGTTGGTCGGCCTGGGCCTGAACAAGATGCATAAAACCCGCGAGCTGGAAGACACGCCGTCGATCCGCGGCATGGTCGACAGCATCCCGCATCTGGTTGAGATTTTGGAGGAGCGGGGGTAAGAGACCCGTTTTCTTGAAAAGAAAACAGAACGGAGTTTTTTCAAAACTCCGGCAATGCTTCGCTCCGGTGGAAACGCCGGGCGTTTTCTATTCTAAGTCTTCTTTGTAGAAAAAGTACTCGCAATTGGGATGCTGGGAACACGCCCACAAGTATTTTTTGCTAATCATTCGACCGTGAATTGGGCAATGCGGAACTTCGGGCGGCGCGAATTTGGAATCGTCGCTCCGTTCAATGGTTTGTTCTGCCGGACGCGCCAAGTTTCGCCGTTGCCGAAAAATGGCACCTGACTGTTTAGATGCTCTTCCCGGCAACGCGGAAGTCGTCTTGCTTTGTGGCTTTTCCGGGAACCTTTCACGCAATGCCGAGATTCCGTAGCCTGCGGCTATTGCCAAGCTCAAACTCGCAAAAAAAGCATTGGTAGCGCGGCTTCGATCAACGCCTCCATGGTGAGAGCAAGCACCCTGTTTTCCAATTGAGGGAGATCTCCTGAGCTACCCCCCGAAATTCGGACACTGACGTAAGCTGCGATTTGTAGTCTGCTGATCTTCAACACGAAGGAGATCAGAAATGTCGAAACGAAAGCAACATCATCCAGAGTTTAAGGCCAAGGTGGCATTGGAGGCGCTGAAGGGGGAGGCGACGGTTTCAGAGTTGGCGAGCCGGTTTGGCGTGCATCCTACCATGATCCATCAATGGAAACGTGCGTTGCTTGAAGGCGCGTCGGGCGTGTTCGGGCGCGGCAGCAGGAAAGCGGCTGAAGTTGACGAAGAACAGGTTAAAGACTTGCTCGCCAAGATAGGGGAGCTGGCCGTCGCCAACGATTTTTTGGCCAGAAAGCTCAAGCCCTGGGCCGGCAAGTGAGGCGGAAGATGATTGAGCCAGGCCTTCCAAACCTGTCTGTTGGCAAACAATGCGCCTTGCTGTCGATCTCACGGTCATCCTTTTACTATGAGCCAAAGGGTGAGACCGCGATGAACCTCGACCTGATGCGCCTGATAGATAAGCAGTTCTTGGAAACGCCGTTTTACGGTGTGCGCCAAATGACGTGGCATCTTCGGAACGAAGGTCATCTGGTGAACGAGAAGCGCATCCGACGGCTCATGCGGTTGATGGGCCTCATGCCGATCTACCAGAGGCCCAACACCAGCAAGGCCGCGAAGGGCCACAAGATTTACCCCTATCTGCTACGTGGGCTTCGTGTGACCCGCCCCAATCAGGTCTGGTGTTCTGATATCACCTATCTGCCAATGCGACGCGGCTTCCTGTATCTCCTGGCCATCATGGACTGGCACACGCGCAAAGTGCTGGCGTGGCGCATCTCGAACACGCTGGAAGCGGACTTCTGCGTCGAGGCGTTGAACGAGGCAATCCACCCCACAAAAGCCACCGCGCGGCACAGGCGTTGAGGGCGCGCGGATGCTGGTTCTTGTTCCTGCCACCCTACTCCCCGGATCTTAACCCGATCGAAATGGTGTTCTCAAAGTTGAAAGCTCACCTGCGAAGGGTTGGAGCAAGAACCTTCGATGCCCTCTTTGACGCCCTCAGCGACATTTGTGATCTCTTCGACCCAGACCAATGCTGGAACTTCCTCAAGGCCGCGGGATATGCCTCAGATTAAATGCAATATGCTTTAACGAGAAAAAAACAGCACCGAAAGGCACGGGTTCCATGATCGACGCAATTTTTGATTTGGTAGGCAGGTATTCGAATTTCTTGATCGGTTTCACAGCATTCGTATGTGGTGCCTGTCTTATCCGACATTCCCCAGATGACATCCAAATTCGCGGAAATCGTACCACGGCCCCATCTCCAAGGGAACTCTGTTCCCATTGCAGCCATCCGATGACATGATTTTGGTAATCGGCCAGCGCGTGGAAGGCCATTTGGTCGTTTCTCTTGCCATCCGGACACACCTCTCGTGTCGCAATCTCCTTGCCGTCGATTCCCTCGGCCTACGCCGGAGCGGGTCTTCGTCGTAGATCATCAATCAGGCTCAAGATTTTCTGGAACAAGCTTCTTGTGACTGCAGCCTCGGCCAATTGAAATGTGACGTACCGGCCATGGCTGACAACTTTCGCACCGATCTTGACCAGCTTCTCCCTCAGCGTCGTCAGCGACCATTGCTCCACGGCATCGGGCAACGCCAGGGTACGCATGAAGTTGCCGAGGTTATAGGCGAGTGCATGCAGCTGGAGCCGGACGGCATTGTTGCGTAACGAACGGCATGACAGCCGCGTCCACTTGATGGCGTTCTTGCCTTCCCTGATCCATTGCCCGGCAGTGCCGCGCTGATTGTAGAACGCAACAACCCGCTCGGCAGGACGGCTCAGGTTGGTGACGATGAAGCCGACGCGGGGATACAGTTCCCCTGAGTGCCACTCCACCCTGGCGACGACCCGGCGGGGCTCCGTCCAGCTACCGGCCCGATAGCTGAAGTTCGCGTAATACCGACGAACTTCCTTCGGCGGCCGACCGACGGGGCGCTTGAGCAGGTGCGCGATGCTGTCGTGCAGCACCTTGTTGGCCGGAAGCCGGATGGCGTACTTGAAGCCTTCCGCTTCCAGAAACTCATAAACCTCGGGCGAGGCGAAGGCGGCGTCACCACGGAAATAACGCCGGAGTGTCTTGTTCCGGTATCGAGCGACCACCGGGTCCAACACATCGCGCCATTCATGGGCGCTGTGCACGTTGCCCGGACGCAGGGCGCAACGCTCCAAATCGCCGAACTGGTTGAACACGAACAGCGGGTGATAGCACGTGCAGCCGAAGTGACCGTTGTAGGCCGTGCCCTCCTGGTCACCGTAGGTCGGGCTGACGGAGCTGTCCATGTCGAGCACGATAATCTTCGGCGGCTTGCGCTCGTTAACCTGGTCGATCCAGATGCCCAAAAGGTCAGCGAGCGCGGCGAGGTTGTCATTGGTGGCGAGTAACTCCGTCTCGAACCGGCCCATCTGGCTGGTCGATGCGCCGCCGCGCTCGACAGCCCTGCCGCCGACGATCCACCGCATCGCAGGATCGCGCCCCAGCCGGTCGGCGTCGTTCACGTCCTCGTACCCGGCGAGACGACCATAGACGGATTGGCGAAGGAGACCGATGATGCCGTGCCAACCGTTCTTGCCGGTCCGGCTGTCAGCAATAACGTCACCGGCCAGCGTGGTCAGGCCGAGGGCTTCGTCCAGTTCACGATAGGCGAGCAGACCAGCGTCTGACGTGATCCGCGAACCGTGGAACTCGAACTTCAGTCTTCGGTCGAAAAACGCCCGCAGAAGCCCCCGATCCGACTCACCCTCCAGGTTCCGCATTCGACCCACCCTCCGTCTGATCTAATCCACTGATTCTTATACAGGAATCAGACGGAAACCGCATCAGATGGATCGGTCACTTGGGGAATGCGGGTCCACAAGTTTGGCCCGCCCCAGATCATGAACACTGACCAAGGCAGTCAGTTCACATCCTTTGTCTGGACGGGCCAACTGAAGCGGACAGGCGTGCATATCTCGATGGACGGCAAGGGCCGGTTCCTCGACAATATTTTTGTGGAACGGCTGTGGCGCTCGCTGAAATACGAGTGCGTCTATCTGCACGCCTGGGAGACTGGATCGGAGGCCAAGGCCGGCGTCGGCAAATGGATGGAGTTCTACAATCAGAAGCGGCCGCATTCCGCACTTGGCGGCCAGCCTCCAGCCGTGGTCTATTGGCAGAGAAATGAAACAACGCAACCCGATCAGCAGGAGCAAAAAGTAGCTTAGATTGCGCCAAATACTGTCCAACGGTTGGGGAGTAGCTCACCCGCCCGGTCAGGCGCGATCCGCTGATCCGATGCGCTCAACCGGAGCACTTGATTGCACTGCACTAAGCCTCTATACGCCCCCGGTGGTCCCCACTGGACCCGCATCAAAAACCAAGAAATGCCGTGGTTGGCCCGTTCGCTTCGGGGGTCACATCCGGCTCAGGAGAAGCGACATGAAACTAAATGAATTGCGCGATAACGCAGGCGCCACCAAACCCCGCAAGCGGGTTGGCCGCGGGGCCGGTTCGGGCACCGGCACCACCGCCGGGCGCGGCATGAAAGGCCAGAAATCCCGTTCGGGCGTGGCGATCAACGGCTATGAGGGCGGTCAGATGCCGCTTTACATGCGGCTGCCCAAGCGCGGCTTCAACAAACCCAACCGCAAGAAATTCGCGGTGGTGAACCTCGGGCTCATCCAGAAGTTCATCGACGCAGGCAAGCTCGACGCCAAAAAAGACATAACCGAGGACGTGCTGCTTGAGACCGGCATCGTGCGTCGCAAGCTCGATGGCGTGCGCATCCTGGCCAAGGGCGAATTTTCGGCCAAGGTCAAGCTCGCCGTCACCGGGGCCTCGAAGTCGGCCATCACCGCTGTTGAGGGTGCGGGCGGCAGCCTGACCACCACAGCCCCGGCCGCAGCGTCAGAATAGCGCCTTGTTTGCCTCGGTCCCGGGGCTTACATAGCCTTCAGTTTCCTCGCGCCGCCGGTCAGGGACGCCTTGCGGGCGGCGCATCCGCGATAAGGAGCCTAATCGATGGCATCAGCCGCCGAGCAAATGGCCGCAAACATGAGCTGGAGCGCCTTTGGCAAGGCGACCGAGCTGCGCTCGCGCATTATCTTCACCCTGGGACTTCTGATCGTCTACCGGATTGGCACCTATATCCCGGTGCCCGGGATCGACGGCGCCGAGCTCAGGGCGTTCATGGACCAGGCGGCCTCGGGGCTGGGCGGCATTCTGAACATGTTCACCGGCGGCGCGATATCCCGGATGGGGATTCTCGCGCTGGGGATCATGCCCTATATCTCGTCCTCGATCATCATCCAGCTGATGACCGCCATGGTGCCGCGGCTTGAGCAGCTGAAGAAAGAAGGCGAAGCCGGCCGCAGGAAGATCAACCAGTACACCCGCTATGGCACGGTTCTGCTGGCGACGATGCAGGCCTACGGGTTGGCCGCCAGTCTCGAGGCCGGGGGTCTGGCCACCGATCCGGGCTGGTTCTTCCGCATCGGCACGGTGATCACGCTGGTCGGCGGCACGATGTTCTTGATGTGGCTCGGCGAACAGATCACCGCGCGCGGCATCGGCAACGGCATCAGCCTTATCATCTTCGTCGGCATCATCGCCGAGGTTCCGGCAGCGCTGGCGCAGTTCTTTGCCTCGGGCCGGTCGGGCGCGATCAGCCCGGCGGTGATCATCGGGGTGCTGATAATGGTCGCGACGGTCTTTGCCTTCGTGGTCTTTATCGAGCGATCCCTGCGCAAGGTGCATATCCAGTACCCGCGCCGTCAGGTCGGCATGAAGGTCTACGACGGCGGCCAGAGCCACCTGCCGATCAAAGTCAACCCGGCGGGCGTGATTCCGGCGATCTTTGCCTCGTCGCTGTTGTTGCTGCCGACCACGGTCAGCACGTTTTCCGGCAGCCAGACCGGTCCGGTGATGTCGACGATTCTGGCCTATTTCGGGCCGGGCCAGCCGCTTTATCTGCTGTTTTTCACGGTGATGATCGTGTTTTTCACCTATTTCTACACCGCCAACGTCAGCTTCAAGACCGAGGACGTGGCCGAGAACCTGAAAAACCAGAACGGGTTCATTCCCGGCATCCGGCCGGGCAAAAAGACCCAGGAATATCTTGATTATGTGGTGACGCGCATTCTGGTGCTGGGGTCGGGCTATCTGGCGCTGGTGGCGCTGTTGCCCGAGATCATCCGCAACCAGCTGGCCATCCCGTTCTACTTCGGCGGCACCTCGGTGCTGATCGTCGTTTCGGTCGGCATGGACACCATCCAGCAAGTTCAAAGCCACCTTCTGGCGCATCAGTACGAGGGCCTGATCGAAAAGTCGCAACTGGGCGGGCGCAAACGCAAACGCAAGGGTTCGGCGCGGCGATGAACATCATCCTTCTCGGACCACCGGGCGCCGGCAAGGGCACCCAGGCCAAACGGCTGGAAACCCAGCGCGGCATGGTCCAGCTTTCGACCGGCGACATGCTGCGCGAGGCGCAGAAGTCGAAGTCGAAAATGGGGCGGCGCGTGGCCGCGGTGATGGACGCGGGCGAGTTGGTCACCGACGAGATCGTCATCGGTCTGATCGAGGAAAAACTGAAAGAGGGATCAGCGGGCGGATATATTTTCGACGGGTTCCCGCGCACATTGGCCCAGGCCGACGCGCTTGGCGATCTGCTGGCCAAGATGAATGTCCATCTGGATGCGGTCATCGAGATGCGCGTCGACGATGATGCGCTGGTCGCGCGCATCACCGCGCGGTCGACCTGCGGCACCTGCGGCGAACCCTACAACGACATTTCACGACCCGTGCCCGAAGACGGCAAGTGCCTGGTCTGCGGCGGCACCGAATTCACCCGCCGCGCCGACGACAACGAAGAAAGCCTGCGCACCCGGCTGATGGAATACTACAAAAAGACCTCGCCGCTGATCGGCTATTACTATGCACACGGTAAACTGAGCTCGATTAACGGGCTTGCCAAAATGGACCGCGTGGCCGGAAAAATCGCCGCGATTTTGGATTAACGCGGGCGACCCGGCGCGCCGCTCTTGACGCGCCGGTCAATTCCCAATACCCAGCATCATCCGATCAAGAATCGCCTGATTTTCTTGGGGGTTTGGCCCCCGAATCACTGGCGCTTGGCCGGACTGGGCCCGACGGCATGCTGCCTCGGGCCTGAGTTGTGAAAAAAGGTTCCGGCGCTACGGAACCGCAACCAAAGGAAAAATGACACGTGGCACGTATCGCCGGCGTCAATATCCCGACCCATAAACGGGTCCCGATCGCCCTGACTTATATCACCGGAATTGGCCATTCTTCGGCCAGGACCATCTGCGAAGCAACCGGTATCGACCAGTCGAGGCGCGTCAATGAACTGAGCGATGCCGAGGTTCTGTTGATCCGCGAACAGATCGACGCCAATTACATGGTCGAAGGCGACCTGCGGCGCGAAGTGCAGATGAACATCAAGCGTCTGATGGATCTGGGCGCCTATCGCGGTCTGCGGCACCGGCGCAACCTGCCGGTTCGCGGCCAGCGCACCCACACCAACGCACGCACGCGCAAGGGCCCGGCACGGGCCATTGCCGGCAAAAAGAAATAGGGGCGCGGAACATGGCACGGGAAACCCGCAGCAGGGGCAAGAAAAAGGTCTCGAAAAACATCGCCGCTGGCGTGGCGCATGTAACGAGCTCGTTCAACAACACCAAGATTCTGATTTCAGACGTGCAGGGCAACGCAATCGCCTGGTCGTCGGCCGGGACCATGGGGTTCAAAGGGTCGCGCAAATCGACGCCCTATGCCGCCCAGATGGCCGCCGAGGACGCGGGCAAGAAAGCCCAGGAACACGGCGTGCGCACGCTTGAGATCGAGGTTCAGGGCCCCGGCTCGGGCCGCGAAAGCGCCCTGCGCGCGCTGGCTGCTGTCGGGTTCAACATCACCTCGATCCGTGATGTGACGCCGATTGCGCACAACGGTTGCCGCCCGCCAAAGCGCCGCCGCGTCTGATTGAGTATTTGCCCGGTCCTCTGGGTTTCAGGGGTCCGGGGCCGTCGATTGAAACCTCGGGCGTTCTGCCATTCGGACATGGGGCAGAACTTGAATGGAGGGACACATGATCCACAAAAACTGGCAGGAATTGATCAAGCCCATACAGCTTGACGTGAAACCCGGCAATGACCCGGCGCGGCAGGCGACGCTGACCGCCGAACCGCTGGAACGCGGCTTTGGTCTGACGCTTGGCAACGCGCTGCGCCGGGTGCTGATGAGCTCGCTTCAGGGGGCCGCGATCACCAGCGTTCAGATCGACAACGTTCTGCACGAGTTTTCAAGCGTGGCCGGGGTGCGCGAAGACGTCACCGACATCGTGCTGAACCTCAAGGGCGTCGCGATCCGGATGGAGGTCGAGGGGCCGAAGCGGCTTTCAATCTCGTCCAAGGGTTCCCAGGTGGTGACCGCTGGTGACATTTCCGAAAGCGCCGGCATCGAGATATTGAACAAGGATCACGTCATCTGCCACCTGGACGAAGGCGCGGACGTGTTCATGGAACTGACGGTGGATGTCGGCAAAGGCTATGTCGCCGCCGACAAGAACCGCGCCGAGGATGCGCCGATCGGGCTGGTGCCGGTCGATGCGATCTATTCGCCGGTCAGGCGCGTCAGCTATGACGTGCAGCCGACCCGCGAAGGTCAGGTGCTGGATTACGACAAGCTGACCGTGAAGCTGGAAACCGACGGGTCGGTCACGCCCGATGACGCGGTCGCCTACGCGGCGCGCATTCTGCAGGACCAACTGAGCATTTTCGTGAACTTCGAAGAGCCCGAAAGCGCCAGTGCGTCCAGCGAAGACGATGGTCTGGAATTCAACCCGCTGCTCTTGAAGAAGGTTGACGAGCTTGAGCTCAGCGTCCGGTCGGCGAACTGCCTGAAGAACGACAACATCGTTTATATCGGCGATCTGATCCAGAAGACCGAAGCCGAGATGCTGCGCACCCCGAATTTTGGCCGTAAGTCTCTGAACGAGATCAAGGAAGTTCTGTCGGGCATGGCCTTGCACCTGGGCATGGATGTCGAGGAATGGCCGCCGGAAAAAATCGAGGATCTGGCCAAGAAGTTTGAGGATCAGTTTTAGGCAAGGCGGGGCTAACCCCGCCGCATCCGGGCAATCGCGCCCCAAGGTGAGCGGAGGGCACGCACCCCCCGCCGGACAAAGCAAAACGAAGGAAGACTGAAATGCGTCATTCAAACGGCTATCGCCGCCTGAACCGGACCCACGAACACCGCAAGGCGATGTTTGCCAACATGGCCGGATCGCTGATCGAACACGAACAGATCAAGACCACGCTGCCCAAGGCCAAAGAGGTGAAGCGAATCGTTGAGAAACTTGTCACGCTTGGCAAGCGCGGCGACTTGCACGCGCGCCGCCAGGCCGCAGCGCGATTGAAGCAAGACATTCATGTTACGAAACTTTTTGATGTAATTGGGCCACGGTACGCCGAGCGGCAGGGCGGTTATGTCAGGGTTCTGAAGGCCGGATTTCGCTATGGCGATATGGCCCCGATGGCCATTATCGAGTTCGTGGACCGCGACGCCGACGCCAAAGGAGCCGCCGATAAGGCGCGGCTTGAGGCCGAAGATGCAGAAAATAGTTAACACACTGTTTACAAATTGGAAATAATACCCGCGGGCGGCTGACGCCGCAATGGCCACTGCCCGCGGGGCGGTTGGCCATTGTCCCAATATCCGCCAGAAATTGTCCTTATCCCGGCCAGAAATTCGCAACATTTCGGACGCCTAGAATCCTTTCAATTGTCACAACATGGCCCGACCGCCACCGCGAACAAAATTATATAAGACCTTGAAAAGTCTGCGCGTCGTGTAACCTTGCAGGTCGCGACTTTTCGGTGCGGCCACAATTTAGGGTTGACGAGTTTTTTCATGGCTTGTCTAAAAGGATATGTCGAATAAGTCGGGCGTGGATATCGAGCTTCACAGGATCTCGCTTTTTGTTTCGGCGGGGTATTTTATTGGTTTGCACATAAGGTACGCGTCACCGCTGATGCAGTTTTCGACTTACCCGCAGGAGTGGTTAGATCATTACACGGAAAACGCTTATGCGCTGCGCGATCCGACGATCGCCTGGGGCTTTTCGACCGAAGGCGCCGCGCGCTGGAGCGAGATGAATATTCCGGACCCGTTCGGTATTTTTACCGAAGCTGCGGAGTTCGGGTTGGTTTTTGGGCTGACCGTGTCATGCGGACCGGTAAGCTCGCGGACGATATCGAGTTTTGCGCGTGACGAAAGAGAGTTCAGAGACGACGAAATAGAGGAGATCCAAAAAGGTATCCGACGGCTTCACCACATGACCGAGCCGCCGGAGAGTCTCACACAGGCTCAGATCGAGGCCCTGCGGTGTATCGCGGCAGGGGATCGGCACGCAGCTGCCGCAGCAAAACTGCGGATTTCCGAAAGCGCGTTTAAGGCCCGACTAACGGCGGCACGCCAGAAACTACTGGCGAGAACGACCGCCGAGGCCATCCAGCGCGCCAAGGATTACCGGCTGATATAGGCCATCCCTTTTGCCGGATGTGTTCGCGGGCGTTGATAAACCAACGCAAGCTGGGGGCAGCATATGCAAACGACGACACTCTCGTTCGAGAACTTGCACAACCATGGCGAGCTCTTCGCCAATTTATTCCGCGCACGGAAGCAAAGTTTCATCGTCGAGAAAAACTGGGATCTGCCGGAAGCGCTGGGCATGGAATATGACCAGTACGACACGCCGGCCTCGAGGTGGATTGCGATCCACGAACTGGGCGATATTCTCGCCGGAATCCGTCTGACGCCGACCACGGCGAAATGCGGAATCTACAGCTATATGATAAAGGACGCGCAAGAGGGGCGGGTCGGCTCGTTGCCGCCCGATCTGCTTTACGACAAGGCCCCGGTGGACCCGAACGTGTGGGAATGCACCCGGGTTTTCGTCAGCAATGCGGTGCCGATGCGGATCCGGCGCCGGGTGCACGGATATATGGTTGGCGCGATGATCCGGTCGGCGCGCGACCTTGGCGCCACGCAACTGATCGCCATCACACCCGGCAACTGGCGGCGGTGGTACGGTCGGTGCGGGCTGAGCGCCGCAGCCGCGGGTCCGATGATACATATCGACGACGGCGACTATCAGTGCGTCAACATCGATCTGTCGCAGAAGATGCACTAACGCGGTTTGGTCCCATAATAGACAGCCATGGGCGGGGGGTTGATCCCGGTGCGCTTTCGCGCTCAGGGTGCGCCCATGCCCGATTTGTTCGACACGACGCCCGACCGGCCCGCCAAAGGCCCGCGGCCGCTGGCAGACCGTCTGCGGCCAAGGTCGCTGGCCGAGGTCGTTGGGCAGTCGCTGGTTCTGGGTCCGAACGCGCCGCTGGGGGTGATGCTGGCGCAGAAGACATTGTCATCGCTGATCTTCTGGGGGCCGCCGGGGGTGGGAAAGACCACCATCGCGCGCCTGCTGGCCGATGAAACCGATCTTAAGTTCGTTCAGATCAGCGCAATTTTCACTGGGGTTTCCGATCTGCGGAAGATGTTCGAGGCGGCGCGCCTGCGCCGCACCGCGGGGCAGGGGACGCTGCTGTTCGTCGATGAAATTCACCGCTTCAACAAAGCCCAGCAGGACGGGTTTCTGCCGCATATGGAGGACGGCACCATCGTGCTGGTCGGCGCCACCACGCAAAACCCGTCGTTCGAGCTGAACGCCGCGCTGCTCAGCCGGGCGCAGGTGCTGGTCCTGAAACGTCTCGGGCCGTCCGATCTGGCGCAGCTGATGGCGCGTGCCGAGACCGATCTGGCCACCTCGCTGGCGCTGACCGACGCGGCGCGCACATCGCTGATCGAGATGGCCGACGGCGATGGCCGGGCGCTTTTGAACCTGATCGAACAGATCGCCGCCTGGGAGGTCTCGGCCCCGCTGGATCCGGTTGGCCTTGGCGAGCGGCTGAGCCGCCACGCCGCGCAATACGATAAATCGGGCGACGCGCATTACAATTTGATTAGCGCGCTGCATAAATCGGTGCGCGGGTCCGACCCCGATGCGTCGCTCTACTGGCTGGCGCGGATGCTGGAGGGCGGCGAAGACCCAAAGTATCTGGCGCGCCGCATCACCCGCATGGCGGTCGAAGACGTGGGTCTGGCCGATCCGCAGGCACAGACCGTCTGCCTGGACGCCTGGAACACCTACGAGCGGCTTGGGTCGCCCGAGGGCGAACTGGCGCTGGCCCAGGCGGTGATCTATCTGGCACTGGCCCCGAAATCCAACGCCGCCTATGCAGGGTTCAGGAACGCGACGGCGGCGGCCCGCAAGACCGGGTCGGAACCACCGCCCAAACATATGCTGAACGCGCCGACAAAGCTGATGAAAGACCAGGGTTACGGCGAGGGCTATGCCTATGACCACGACAGCGCCGACGGCTTTTCGGGCCAGAATTACTTTCCCGACACGATGAAGCGCGGGGTATATTACACCCCGGTCGAACGCGGGTTCGAACGCGAGCTGAAAAAACGCCTGGATTATTTCGTCAAAAAGCGCGCCGAGCGTCCGGGCAAGCCCTGAGTATCGAACCCTCAGCCGGATTTGTCCCTGAGCTTTAGCGGCGGGTTCCACTTGCTCTTGGCCACGCCGGGCGGCCGCCGCCCCCAGGTATTCCCGCGCGGGTCATCCGGCCTTTGAAAAACCGCACCAGCAGGCGGTGCAGCATGTTCATGTTGGGCAATATGCCGTGGAAACCGGCCAGTTTGGTGGTAGCCTTGTCCTTGAGCTCCCAATAGCCATAGTCTTCGGGACTGACGCAGACCAGGCTTTCATAATCCAGGAACGACGGCACCGCGCCTTTGAAATGAACGGTTCCATCGCCGGTCGCCTTGCGTTCTTCGGGGCCCTTTTTGCTGTCCCACCTGTCCCTGCGGTCAGATTTGGTCAGGTTGAAATGCGGTGCGCCGTTTTCGGCAGAAACTGTCATGCGCGTGCGGGTATCTGTTCCCACACCGATCACGCAGAGCCAGTCTTTTTTGGGGTCAAGCCCCTTGGTTTTGAGGTCCAGCGCGGCGGTGCGCTTGCGGTGGTCGGAAGCAATGCTCAGAAGCGACTTGAAAAGCTTCAGGCCGTCATCCCTGGCATCGCGCGACTTGTCGCGCCCGTACCTGGCGACATAATCGGCGATCGTTCCGTAGATCGACGGCTGCCACAGGTCGCTGTCGAACGTATCGCGCGGCAACGACTTGCCCGGCGCCAGTTCGATACCGGTGTCAAAATCGGGGAGCAGGTGGTAAAGCGAAGGCGTCACCCTTGCGGCCTCGCGTTCGCGCGAGCTGGGGGTGCCGCCGCCGATATTGGCGGTGCCGGAGGCCATTTTGACGATCGCCTCGAACGACCCGTTGAACGGCGTGGCCAGGGTGGCAACCTTTCCGATCTTGGCGCCGCCGAAGCGTTCGACATAGCCCGCCACGACCAGGCCGCCCATGGAATGGCCGTCCAGATTGACCTTTGGATTGTCGGCATAACCGTCTTCGTAATAATGCCGCGTGATCTTGGTGCGATCGATCACATCATCCACGAACGCGGCCAGTTCGGCCTCGGTCACGTGCACTGGGTGCCGCCAGTCATAGCCAAAAGGGTAGACCGGCACCTGCGCGTCGGGGCCGGCGCTGAGATCATAGCGCAGTTCTTCGACCAGTTCCTTGTAGGCGATCTCGTATATCTGGTCCGATTCGACCATCGCCGGCTGAACCGCTTCGAAATGAATGTTGTCGGGGTGCATCTTGGCGCGGTCGAAATCTTTGCGCAGCACCGTCCAAACGGCTTCGGGTGGCAGCGGGTACTTGTCTCGCAGATTTGTGGCGGTGACACCGGGCACGAAAATCACTGGATGGGGTAACGACATGGCGGGCCTCTTCAATCAATTTTCAGCAATGCCCAAAGCTAGACCGCATGGCGTGTCTTGGGAAGCCTCGCGGTTGACAAGCAACCGGCCATTGCTCAGGAGGGGCCCCATGTTTTGGACCCTTCTTCAGGTGGCGATTGGCGGCGCATTGGGCGCAGTGGCGCGGTACCTCACCGGGCTTGGCGCGGTTCGGATTATGGGTGCGGCGTTTCCTTATGGGACGCTGAGTGTCAACGTTGTCGGGTCGTTTGCGATGGGGGTTCTGGCGGTGCTGTTGATGGCCAAGGGCGGCGCGCGGTTCAGTCCGGTGCTGATGACCGGTCTGCTGGGCGGGTTCACCACCTTTTCGGCGTTTTCGCTGGAGGCCGTCAGCCTGTGGGAAAGGGGGGCTGTCGGGGCGGCGGCGGTCTATGTGACGGCTTCGGTTGTTCTGTCGATCGCGGCCCTTTTGGCGGGTCTGGCGCTGGCGCGGGGTCTGGCGCTGTGAGCGGTGTGCAGATGCTGACGGTCACCGCGGACGAGGGCGACCAGCGGCTGGATCGCTGGCTGCGGCGGCGGTTTCCCCATGTGGGCCAGGGCCGGATCGAAAAGATGTGCCGCAAGGGCGAGCTGAGGATCGACGGCGGCCGGGCCAAGCCCGCGACCCGCGTGGCCGAAGGGCAGGCGGTGCGGGTGCCGCCGTTGCCCGATCCCGCGCGCACCCCGGCGACGCCCAAGTCGTATGTTTCGGCCAGTGACGCGAAACTTATCCAAACGGCGGTCATGTATCGCGATGACCATCTGATCGCCCTGAACAAACCACCCGGTCTGCCAACCCAGGGCGGCACCAATCAGACCCGCCATGTGGACGGGCTGGCCGAAGCGCTGAGGTTTGGCGTGGACGACAAGCCACGCCTTGTGCATCGGCTGGACAAGGACACATCGGGGGTTCTGATTCTGGCGCGCAGCCGCGCGGCGGCAAGCGCGCTGACCGCGGCGTTTCGGTCGCGCAAGACGCGCAAGATATACTGGGCGGCGGTGGCGGGTACCCCCAGCCCGGCCATGGGCACCATCCGATACGGTCTGGTCAAGGCGGCGGGTCACGGGCGCGGCGGCGAAGGTGAAAAGATGCGCTGCATCCACCCTGACGCGATCGCTGACACCCCCGGCGCAAAGCGCGCGACCACCGATTACGCGGTGCTCGGCGCGCTGGCCAAACGCGCCGCCTGGGTGGCGCTGGTGCCGGTGACGGGCCGCACCCACCAGTTGCGCGCGCATATGGCCGAGTTGGGGCACCCGATTATTGGCGACGGTAAATACGGCGGCTCGGGGCAGGAAAACCCCGGCGACGGCTGGGGCGCGAGCTTGGGCGGTGAGATCAGCCGCAAGCTGCACCTGCACGCGCGCACCCTGTTGCTGATCCATCCTGTGACCGGCAACCGTCTGACCCTGACCGCGCAATTGCCCGAACACATGGCGCGGACCTGGCAAGCCGTTGGCTGGCACCCCGAAGATGTTCCCGCCGATCCGTTCGAGGTTCCGCAATGAGCGGCCTCGGGCGGGCGTGGGCCGCACAGTGACTGAGCGCAGGGTCAAACGTTTTTGGGACCGCGCCGAAGCGGTCAAGGTCGCGGGCGGGTTTGCTGTTCATCTCGACGCGCGGCCCCTGTGTACACCGGCCAAAGCGGCGCTGCTGGTGCCCACGCGCGCGCTGGCCCGCGCGCTGGCCGACGAATGGGCGGCGCAGGAGGGTGAGGTTTACCCGGGCTCGATGCCCGTAACCGGGTCGGCCAACGCCGCGATTGACAGGGTCGCCGGGCAGTTCGACGAGGTCGCGGCGCTGATCGCTGATTATGGCGCCAGCGATCTGATCTGTTACCGCGCCGCGCACCCGGACGGGCTTGTGCAATTACAGGCCCAAGCCTGGGATCCGCTGATCGACTGGGCGGCCAAAGACCTTGGCGCGCCGCTGACGCCTGTGTCGGGCGTCGTTCACATGCCGCAGCCGACCACCAGCCTTGGCGCACTTGCGACACTGGTTCACAGCTGTGACGTCTTTGAATTGACAGCGCTTTACGATCTTGTGTCGCTCAGCGGTTCGCTGGTGATCGGGTTGGCCGCCGCGCGGCGGGCCTTTGCAACCGATGATCTCTGGGACCGGTCACAGGTCGACGAGGCCTGGCAAACCGACCAATGGGGCGAGGACAATGAAGCCCGAAAACGCACCGAATCCCGCCGCGCGGCATTCTTGCATGCCGACAGATTTCTCGCTCTGGCCGCGATTCGTTGACGATTTGGGGCCCCCACGACGGAAACAATTAAAAAACGTTTGCGATTTCAAGGCTCTCGCAGCCTTCAACCCTTCAATATCGTTAGAGAAGTCTTGACGTCATTGACCAATTCCGACCACACTGGCGGCGCTGAGGGGAGAGGCTTCCTACCAGTATAAAACAATCCGGCCGACAGGGCCGGACAGCGAGCCCTGTCGGAGGGCTGAACATCAGGATGAGGAAAACATGAAAAAAACCGTAATTTTCGGCGCGTTGGCCATCACTGGCCTTAGCGTCGCTGCGGCTGTTGCTGGCACGGCTGACGATGTCAAAGCCCGCGGCAAGCTGAACTGTGGCGTTAGCACAGGCCTTGTGGGCTTTGCTGCCGCCGATGCAAATGGAGTATGGGGTGGCTTTGACGTTGGCGTCTGCCGCGCTGTCGCCGCTGCCGTTCTTGGCGATCCAACGGCGGTGGAATTCGTTCCAACCACCGGTAAGACCCGCTTTACCGCGCTTGCGTCGGGTGAAGTGGACATGCTGGCCCGGAACACCACCTGGACGTTCTCGCGCGATGTCGACCTCAAGTTCGAATTCGTCGGCATCAACTATTACGACGGCCAGGGCTTCATGGTTCCCAAGGATCTTGGCGTAACCTCGGCCAAGGAACTTGATGGCGCCACGGTCTGTATCCAGACCGGCACTACGACCGAGCTGAACCTGGCCGATTTCTTCCGCGCCAACAACATCAGCTATGAGCCGGTGCCGATCGAAACCAACGCCGAAGCGCAGCAGCAGTACCTTGCTAGTGCCTGCGACGTTTACACTACGGACGCATCCGGTCTTGCCGCGACACGCGCAACTTTCGAGAACCCGGACGACCATGTGGTTCTGCCCGAGATCATCTCGAAAGAGCCACTTGGTCCGCTGGTTCGCCACGGCGACAGCGGTTGGGCTGACATCGTTCGCTGGACATTGTATGCTCTGATTTCGGCTGAAGAGCTTGGCGTGACTTCGGCGAACCTGGCTGAACTTTCGGGGGGCACCAACAACCCCGAGATCAACCGCATGCTTGGCACCGAAGGCAGCCTGGGCGCGATGCTGGGTCTTGACGCCGACTGGGCACAGCGTGCGCTGGCTGGTGGCAACTACGGTGAGCTTTTTGAGACCAACATCGGCGAGAACACCCCGATCGGTCTGGCACGCGGTCTGAACGCGATGTGGACCGAGGGTGGCCTGATCTACTCGCCGCCGTTCCGGTAAGAGACCAGATGAAGGGCGCGGCACAGGTCGCGCCCTTCGCTCATTCAGCGAACATCGCATCCCCCGGATCAAGGCGCGCAAGCCAAAGGCGCGCCGGGCACTTTTGACCCACCGGGAACCAAACGGGGGCGTCACTTATGGCGACGATCACGGACGAACCGGCGGCAACCTTCCGCCTTTCCATGCTCATCTACGACACCCGATACCGGTCGATGACCATTCAGGTTGTGGCGCTGATCGGATTCCTGTTGGCGATCGGCTGGATCGTCAACAACACGGCGCAGAACCTCGAGACTCTTGGTAAGACGCCCAGCTTCAAGTTTCTGGGCGAACCGTCGAGCTATGACATAAACCAGCGCCTGTTGGAATATAACAGCCGCGACACGCACCTTCGCGCCAGCTTTCTGGGCCTTCTGAACACGCTGCTGGTCGCGTTTCTGGCCTGTATAACAGCAACTATCCTTGGGGTGCTGATCGGCGTTCTGCGGCTGTCCAAGAACTGGCTGATCGCGCGCCTGATGACGGTTTACGTCGAGATGTTCCGCAATGTGCCGGTGCTTCTTTGGATCGTCTTTACCATGGCGATCCTGATCGAAACCCTGCCTGCACCGCGAGAATTCCGCGGCGATGACGCCACCGCTTCGATGATATTGAACGACACCGTCGCCTTCACCAACCGGGGCGTTTATGTGCCCGAACCGCTGTTTTCGCGCGGTATCGGCGATGTGCATCTTTTCGGGGACTCGTCGTTGCGATTTGACGTCAGCATCGACCTGATCGTTATTGTTGTGGTGTTGATGGCGGGCTTCTGGGTTTCGGCCTACATCAAGCGCCGCGCTGATCGCATCCAGGAGCATACCGGCGACCGCCCGACCACCTGGTATCTGAGGTTGGGGGTGATCGTGGTGCCCACGGCCATTCTGCTTGCGATCCTTGGCTTCCACCTTGGATATTCCGAGCTTAAAGGATTCAACTTCAAGGGCGGCACGCACCTGCGAAATTCGCTAATCGCGCTCTGGCTGGCGCTCAGCTTTTATACTGCCGCCTTTATTGCCGAGATTGTGCGCGCCGGTATCCTGGCCATCTCGAAAGGCCAGACCGAGGCGGCAGGTGCTTTGGGGATGCGCCCGAATCGGGTTATGAGCCTGGTGATTCTGCCGCAGGCGCTGCGGGTCATCATCCCGCCGCTGATCTCGAACTATCTGAACATCGCCAAGAACTCGTCCCTGGCAATCGCCGTGGGCTACATGGACCTGACGGGGACGCTCTTGGGTATCACGCTGAACCAGACCGGGCGCGAGTTGGAGACCATCCTGATGGGGATGGCGATTTATCTGGCGATCTCGCTTTCGATTTCGGCGGTGATGAACTGGTACAACAGCCGTGTCAAACTGGTGGAGCGGTAAGATGGCAGAAACATTCTTTGTCCGCACTGAAATGCTCGGCGAGCAGGCGCCGCCGGCGACGTCAGTCGGCGTCATCGGCTGGATGCGCAGCAACCTGTTTTCGGGCGCATTCAATTCGATCCTGACGGTGGTTTCGCTTTTGGCGATTTACTTTGTCCTGTCCAGAATCCTGCCCTGGGTCATTTCTCCGACCTGGAATGCCGGATCGTTGAATGAATGCCGCGAGATTCTGGCCGCCGCGGGGTCGGTTGGCGAGCACGGCACCACCGGTGCCTGCTGGGGCGTTATCCGCGAGCGTTGGATTCAGCTGATGTTCGGGTTCTATCCGTCTGAACTTTACTGGCGGCCGATCCTGACATTCATCATGCTTGGCGTCGCCCTGGCGCCGGTTCTTTTCTCTGAATACGTGCCGCGCAAGCTGATCTGGTTCTCCGCCGCTTTCCCGTTCATCATGCCCTGGCTTCTGTGGGGCGGTTCGATCTGGGGGTTCTTGGCGGCCGCCGCCGGGTTTGTCATCGGTTATTATGTCTACAAGGCCGTCACCTCGGCATCGTCCAGCCTTATAGGGTTGATCGTCGGTGTTCTTGCGGCCTTGATCTGGTGGTTTGTCCTGGCCGGACCGGTAGCGGGCATATTTACGAGTGCTCTTCCGATTGGCGTCGAAGCCGTGACAAGCCGCAACTTTGGCGGCATGATGCTGTCGCTGACCATCGGCGTCTCTGCCATCGCCGTGTCGCTGCCGCTTGGCATCGTGCTGGCGCTTGGTCGTCAGTCTGACTTGCTGATCGTCAAGACCCTGTGTGTGGGCTTTATCGAATTCATTCGGGGTGTTCCGCTGATCACACTGTTGTTCGTGGCCTCGGTTCTGCTTAACCTGTTCTTGCCGCCCGACACCGACTTCGACATCATTCTGCGCGTCATCATCATGGCCACGCTGTTTGCGTCCGCTTACATGGCCGAAACCATCCGTGGTGGTCTTGCGGCCCTGCCGATGGGCCAATACGAGGCGGCCGACGCGCTTGGCCTTGATTACTGGAAATCGCAACGGCTTATCATCATGCCGCAGGCGCTGAAAGTCTCGATCCCCGGCATCGTTTCGAACTTCATTGGGCTTTTCAAAGACACCACGCTGGTGTCGATCATCGGCCTTCTTGACCCGCTAGGGCTTTCCAACAACATTCGCGCGGATGCGAACTGGAACGGCATCGTGTGGGAGCTTTACGGCTTTATCGCGCTGATGTTCTGGGTCTTCTGCTTCTCGATGTCGCGCTATTCGATGTACCTCGAACGCAAGCTCGCAACCGGGCACTAGCAAGGAAATCTCCATGACCGAATCAACCCACGAAACTATGATCGACCGCGAGATTGACCGAAGCCATATGCTGGTCAGCGACGAGGTCGCGATCGAAATCAGCGGCATGAACAAGTGGTACGGGGCGTTTCACGTGCTGCGCGACATCAATCTGACCGTCAACCAGGGCGAGCGGATCGTTGTTTGCGGCCCCTCGGGGTCGGGCAAATCGACCCTGATCCGCTGTATCAACCGGCTGGAGGAACACCAGGAGGGGCAAATTGTCGTGGACGGGATCGAACTGACGTCGGACCTGAAGAACATCGACAAGATCCGGTCCGAGGTTGGCATGTGCTTTCAGCACTTCAACCTGTTCCCGCATCTGACGGTGCTGGACAATCTGACCCTGGCCCCGATCTGGGTGCGCAAGACGCCGAAAGCGGAAGCCGAGGAAACCGCGATGCATTTCCTGGAAAAGGTGAAGATCCCCGAACAGGCCGAAAAGTTCCCCGGCCAGTTGTCGGGCGGGCAACAACAGCGGGTGGCGATTGCCCGAAGCTTGTGCATGAAACCGCGGATCATGCTTTTCGACGAACCGACCTCTGCGCTGGACCCCGAGATGATAAAAGAGGTGCTCGATACCATGATCAGCCTGGCCGAAGAGGGCATGACCATGATTGTTGTCACCCACGAAATGGGCTTTGCGCGGCAGGTCGCCAACCGGGTGATCTTCATGGACGAAGGTCAGATCATCGAACAGAACGAACCCGAAGAATTCTTCCACAATCCGAAGTCGGACCGCACCAAGCTGTTTCTCAGCCAGATTCTGGGTCACTGACCCGCGTCTGGGCCGGGCGTGGGGCCTCAGGCCCCGCTCTTTGGGTCGACCAGCACCATGCGCACCTGCAACACGTAAAACGGTGTACCCCGGTGCAGCGTTGCCCCGATGGTCACCAGAAAGCTGTCGCTGAGCCCGCTTTCGGCCGGCAGCCGCAGCTGATCCTGAACCACATCAGCACCCGACAGCTCCATCGGTGATTTTTCTATTTCGATGCTGATCCCGCTGACGTCGAAAAACGTGCGACCATGCGCGTCGGTCTGGCTGACGTCAAAAAGTTCGGCTCCGGCGCGATTGACAAAGAATATCCGCTGATCTGCGTCCATCACGAATACAGGGTCCGAAATTATCTCGAGGCCAGCGCGCATTTCATTCTCTGGCGCGCCCATTGTCAAAAAGCCGGTCACTGCGCCCCCACTGTGCATAGGCACGATCAGCCTCTGCCAACGATGGACGAATACGTCGGGCGCCGGTTCGTGTTCGGTCAGAACAATCAGGTTGCGGTTACGCGCTGCCAAATAGACCGCCGTGACAAATTCGCCGTTGTAGTGCCGCAGGTCAGCAGGCGAGAGACCGGTCATGTCGCGACCAGCAATTCGTCGGAGGCTTTGACCGTAAACCGCGTAAGTCAGACGGTCGCTTTCGGGATCGACCCGCACCACGGTCATCCAATCGGCAAGGCTGCCGAAATGGTCCAGATCGACATCCGTCTCGGCGACCCCGCCTTTCGCCGCCGGCAGCGTCTCGCACCGGTCGTAAAACCGGCGAACCATCGGGTGCGTAATATCGCGGCGTTCGGGCGACCAGACGATCCAGGGCGCGCGTGCCAGCTGGTTCTTGAACAATTGCGCCACGCTCTCGCCGTGCGGCGCCAGGTCCGCGACCAGCTGATTGAGGTCAGCGCGCTCCGATGAATTATCTTCAGACATGCTAGGGAACTCCCAAGTTACTCGTAAAACACACAAGGAAACTAACCCAATTCTTCGCAGTTTGGCATTGGATAGTGATGAAGAGGTTAACGAAACCTAAACCGGCAAAGCCGTGGTTTTGAACACAGTCCGCAGTGCGAATGACGAATGCATCTGCGCGACGCCGGGCAGACGCGCCAGAAATCGGCGGTGTATCTGGGCAAAATCGTCGGTATCGCGCGCCACCACTTTCAACAGATAATCCGCCGTTCCGGCCATCAGGTGACACTCCAGCACATCGGGTATCCGCGCCACCCCGCGCTCGAAGGCCTCGAGAACTTCGTCGGCCTGCCCGGACAGCGTAATCTCGACGAAAACGGTGGTCGGCCGGTCCAGCTTGCGGGCATCCAGAAGCGCTACATAATCGCGGATCACCCCGTCGGCCTGCAGGCGCTGCACCCGCCGGTGGCAGGCCGAGGGTGACAGGTGAACTTTGTCGGACAATTCGGCGTTGGTCATCCGCCCGGCGCGTTGCAGGGCAGCCAGAATTCGACGATCCGTGTTGTCAATTCGCTCCATGACGCAAGGTTCTCCGCGATAATGCCACGTCGGCGCTGATTTCTTGCGCAGAATATCGGATTCGAGCCACCGATTTCAAAGCAATTCGCACCGAAACGCCCCAAAGTCCGCAAAACCAGCAGAGGAGTCGAGCATG
Organism: Paracoccaceae bacterium; assembly: GCA_965247915.1. Lineage (GTDB taxonomy): Bacteria > Pseudomonadota > Alphaproteobacteria > Rhodobacterales > Rhodobacteraceae > JAKZRT01. The sequence goes on along the minus strand of OZ252048.1, from coordinate 2,548,868 downwards.
CTGATCGGGTGTCCCAAAGAGATCAAACCGCAGGAATTCCGGGTTGGCCTGACCCCCAGCGCGGCGCTTCAGGCCATCGGTGCCGGTCACCAGGTGATCGTCCAGACCGGCGCGGGCGCGGGTGCGGGGTTTCCGGACGAAGAATACACCGCCACCGGGGCCCGGATGGTCGAGACCGCTGCCGAGGTCTTTGCCGCCGCCGAGATGATCGTCAAGGTCAAGGAACCCTAGGCCGGCGAACGCGCCATGCTGCGCGACGGCCAGCTCTTGTTCACCTATCTGCACCTGGCCCCCGAACCGGATCAGACCAATGACCTTCTGGCCTCGGGCTGCACCGCGATTGCTTACGAGACCGTGACCGACGCCGCCGGTGGCCTGCCGCTGCTGGCCCCGATGTCCGAGGTCGCGGGCAAGCTCGCGCCCCAGGTCGGCGCCTGGACGTTGCAAAAAGCCAATGGCGGCCGCGGCGTTCTGATGGGCGGCGTGCCCGGCGTTGGTCCGGCCGAGGTCGTGGTCATCGGCGGCGGCGTGGTCGGCACCCACGCGGCCCGCGTAGCTGCCGGGATGGGCGCCAATGTCACCGTGCTGGATATGTCGCTGGCCCGGATGCGCTATCTGGACGATGTCTTTGGCGGCGTTTTCGGCACGCGCTATGCGTCCAGGGGCAATACGGCAGAACTGGTGGCCCAGGCCGATCTGGTGATTGGCGCGGTGCTGATCCCCGGTGCGGCAGCCCCCAAGCTGGTCAGCCGCGCCGACCTTGCAACGATGAAACCCGGTGCGGCGATTGTCGATGTGGCGATCGACCAGGGCGGGTGTTTCGAGACCTCGAAGGCCACCAACCCACCAGGACCCGATCTACGAGGTCGATGGCATCATGCATTACTGCGTTGCCAACATGCCGGGCGCGGTGGCGCGCACCTCGACCATCGCGCTCGGCAATGCCACGATGCCGTTCATGCTGGCGCTGGCCGGCAAGGGCTGGCGGCAGGCCTGCGAAGACGACCCGCACCTGCTGGCGGGGCTGAACGTGCACGCCGGTCAGCTGACCTATTACGCGGTCGGCCGCGCGCTTGGGATCGATGTGATTTCGCCCGCGCTGGCGCTGAGGACATAAGCGCGACGGAAAGTTTCCCGACAGCCGTAAAAGGGTGACAACGCACCTTTGAGACAGAACATCGTCATGCCAAAAGCCTTCGCCCGCCTGAACCCCTATTGGCTCTGGCTGCTGCTTGCGCTGCCGGCAATGGGGATGACATTGGAAGTTTCAACCGCGTCAAGCGGGCAGGTTTTTAACGATCTCCTCCACCCGACGGGTGAATTTTCCGCCCGCTTCATGATTATCGCAATGATGGCAAGCCCGTTGGCGTTGATCTTCAAAGGCTGGGGCGGGCCGCGATGGCTGAAAAAGAACCGCCGCTATTTCGGGGTCGCGGCCTTTGGTTACGCCGCGTTGCACACAGTGTTTTATCTGATCGACGCAGCGAGCCTGGAGCGTGTCGCCGATGAACTGCCGCGTCTCTATATCTGGACCGGCTGGATCGCGGCGCTTATTTTCATTCCGCTCGCCTCGACCTCGATGGATTACTTTGTCCGGGTCATGGGGCGGCACTGGAAGACACTTCAACGCACCACCTACGCCGCAGCCGTGTTCACGCTGATCCATTGGGCAGCCCTGCACGATTGGGGCGGGGCCGGGGCCGCGCTGGTGCATTTCGGACCTTTGGCAGCATTGCAGGCCTACCGCGTCTGGTACTGGTATCTGCGCCCGCGACCGGTACGGGCCACTTTGATGCCGCCAGTCTTGTGAATGTGAATGCCGATCATTGGTGACTTGGGCAGCAATAAGTTTTGACATGTCATCCCAGAACGCGCTTTCTTTGCCCGTCTCAGGGCGGGCGACCCTGCACCGTCTCGCAAAAAAGGGTTGTCGAGATGTTGTTGCGCAGACCGATCAGGGCAACGCGCCAGTCAAGACGTAACGCAGAACGTCGACCACCTGTTCGGGGTGTTCGGCCACGGCCAGAGCGGCGGCATCGACCTCTTTCAGGGGGTGATTGTGCTGCGGCTCGTGCAGTGTGATCACCGACTTGCCAAGCGCCGCGGCAAAGCCCGCGTCAAAGGCGGCGTTCCATTGTTTGTAGTCGTCGCCAAATCGCACCACCACGATATCGGCGTCAGCGATGCCCTTTCGGGTGCGGATGGCGTTCATCGCCGCGCTCTTGCGGTCGTGCCAGAATTTGCTGTCTTCCGCCCCCAATATGGCCACGCCGCAATCGTCCGACGCCGAATGGTCGGTTACTGGGCCACTGAAAGCCACATCGAGGCCATCGGCGCCGTCAATAATCCGTTCGCGCCAATTGGTGTGGATTTCACCCGACAGATAGATGTTCAGCGTCATTTTTGCCTCCCCAAGTGTCGCCCTTGTGAGGCGTTTTCGATTTGTCAAAATCTCTATATTGATGCATCAGTTCATTGACCCCCATCCGATTGGGGACACTTCGGGTTATCCGCGCAGAACCCCGCCGGTGGCTTTGCCGACCTTCTCGACGATCCTCGCGGAAACGGTCGAAATATCGCGGTCGGTCAGGGTTTTTTCCGTGGGCTGAAGCCGCACCGATATTGCCAGCGATTTCTTGCCTTCGCCCATCTGGACCTCGGCCTTGTCGCCGGTGAATTCGTCGAACACTTTGACCGTTTCGATCAGCGCCTTGTCGGTCCCAAGGGCGGCGTTGACGACCCGGTCGGCCTCGATGTCCGCATCGACCACAAAGGCAAAATCGCGCTCGACCGCCTGCAGGTCTAAGAGTTCCAGCGCTGGTCGCGTTGTGCCCCGGGCGCGCGGGAAGGGGATGGCGTCGAGATTGGCGACAAAGCCCACCACCGGGCCTTTCAGGCCGAGCGCCTGGACAATGCGCGGGTGAGCCTCGCCAAAGATGCCGATCTGGACCTTGCCAAGCGCCAGTACCCCGTGGCGGCCCGGGTGCCAGCAGTCGGCGCCGTCGCGGCGGATCTGGGCCGGCGTGGGCGCACCGACCGCCGCAAGCACCGCCTTAAGGTCGGCCTTGGCGTCATAAAGGTCGACGCCGCGCCGCGCCGCGTGCGGGCTGCGCGGGTCGGACTGACCGACGCGGATGCCTGCCGCCAGAAGATGCTGATCGCCGGGTTCACCCCCCGAAAACGCCTGACCGACCTCGAAAAGCGCCAGATCGGCAAAGCCGCGCGCCTGATTGCGGGCCGCGGCCTGCAAAAGTCCCGGCAGCAGCGATGGTCTGAGATGCGACATTTCCGACGAGATCGGGTTCTCCAGCCGCGTGGCGTCACCGCCGCCACCAAAGAGCCGCGCTAGGGCTTCGTCGATGAAACTGTAGGTCACGCATTCGTTCATGCCCTGCGCCGCGGTCGCGCGCCGTGCTGCACTTTCGCGGCGCTGCATATGTGTCAGGATCGGGCGCGGCACGCCCGGGGTCATGCGCGGCAGGGGGCGGCCTTTGAGCTTGGTCAGCGAGGCGATGCGCGCCACTTCCTCGGCCAGATCGGCCTCGCCCTTCACATCCGACCGCCAGGGCGGCACATGGGCCATGTCGCCTTTCATTTCGAACCCAAGTGCTGTCAGCGTCTGGCGCTGCGTCGCCTCGGGGATGTCCATGCCGACCAGGCTTTCGACCCGGGCCGCATCCAGGCGATACGCCCGGCGCCAATCGGGCACCGCACCGGCCACCACTACGGTCGAGGCCTCGCCGCCGCAGAGATCGAGGATCATCGTGGTCGCGGCCTCGAGGCCGGGCAAGGTGAACTCGGGGTCGACGCCGCGCTCGAACCGGTATTTGGCGTCCGAGCTAACTTTGAGCCGCCGCGCGGTGCTGGCGATGGTCACCGGGTCCCAGAAGGCCGATTCGACGAACACGTTCACGGTGTCGCTGGTCACGCCCGTGGCCGCGCCGCCGACGCAGCCGGCGATGCTTTGCGGGCCGCTTGCGTCCGAGATCAGCATCATCCCGACCGCGACGCGGTAGGTCTTGTCGTCGAGCGCTGCGATCTCTTCGCCGCCTTTCGCGCGGTGGACCCGCAGGTCGCCTTTTACGAGGCCTGCGTCAAAGACGTGCAGCGGGCGGTTGCGGTCGAAGGTGAAAAAGTTGGTGATGTCGACCAGGGCCGAGATCGGGCGCAGGCCGATGGCGCGGAGCCGGGTCTGCAGCCAATCGGGGCTGGGGCGGTTGGTGATGCCCTTGATCAGGCGGCCGGTGAACATCGGGCAGCCGCCCTTCGTGTCGTCGTCGATGGTGACGTTGATCGGGCAGGGAAATTGCCCCTGGACCGGTTGCACGGGGTTTTCGATCGGCGTGCCGAGGCCGCGCGCCGCCAGGTCGCGGGCGATGCCCTCGACGCCAAGCGCGTCCTGCCGGTTCGGGGTGATGGCGATCTCGATCACCGGGTCGATGCGGGCCGGGTCGTTGGCGGCCAGCCAGTCGGTGAAATTCTCTCCGACCTCGCCCGAGGCAAGCTCGATGATGCCGTCGTGTTCGTCGCTGAGCAGCATCTCGCGTTCCGAGCACATCATGCCGTGGCTCTCGACGCCGCGGATCTTGCCGACCTGGATCGTGGTGTCGATGCCGGGAATATAGGTGCCGGGGTGGGCGATGACGGCGGTGATGCCGGCCCGCGCATTGGGGGCGCCGCAGACGATCTGTTTTGTCCCCCGGTCGGTCAGTACCTGGCAGACGGTCAGGCGGTCGGCGTCGGGGTGTTTTGTGGCGCTCAGGACCCTGCCCAGAGTGAATTCCTTGAGCGCGTCGAGGCGGTTTTCGACGCCCTCAACCTCGAGCCCGAGGTCGGTCAGGACTTCGGTTATTTTAGCGACCGGGGCGGTCGTGTCGAGGTGTTCCTTGAGCCAGGAGAGGGTGAATTTCATGCGGGTTCGGGTTCCGCCGCTGCCTTAGCTTATGGGGGCGGAAATGGCCAGAGAATTGGCGGAGTGGAAAGGTGCTCAAGGTTGAGCAGTTTCGTAAAGTAATGATTTATAGAGATAAAGTTGTTGATCGGCAAATTTTGGATGAATTATCTGCGGCAGCCTTGGACGGAGCGAAATCTTGAAAAGATTTCAGTTCGCTTTCTTTTCAAGAAAGCGGTTCGGTTCCGCACGGGCCAGCCAGAGGACGGGCGCGCGGTTGCAGAAAATGACGATCTGCCGGAATTTTCGGCGACCTGATAGCCGCGCCGGTTTACGCGCCTCGCGCATAAAGCGCTCCTTTCCCGCGAAGCATTCCACGTCACGCGCCTTGCGCCGGATGACCCCGCCTTGTTGAACGGCTTTGCTGGCAAAGAGGTCATTGAGCCAGACATCGGGCGAGAGGGGAAAATTGCCAAGCCGCCGGATGTTGTAGGCAAGGTTCTTCATCCCGATCCTGGCCCTGGCCCGCGCCAGACCGATGGTTCGCACCAGCGTGCCACCCATGTCGTTCGCCTGCGCGCCGAACACATGCTCGACACGGACACGAACCGAGGATGTCCTGTTGCTTTTCATTGCCTGTTCGGTCAGAGGCCTGCCCCGTTTGCCCTTGCGGTGGATGCGGCTTGTCAGTCCTCTCGCCCTGAGCTTCGCCTCGATTTCTTCCGACCGGTAGGCCGCATCTGCCCAGACCCTGGAGGCGGTGTTGCCGCGCATCAGCAACTCGTCCACCACCTGGCTGTCGTGAACGCCGCACGTGATAGCTCGCGTCCAGTATCTGGCCGCCCCGTGTGTAGCCCTGCCGCGCCAGATGTCCGTCAAAGAGTTTGAACAAATCATCCACCTTGCCCGCCTGCGCCAGCGCCTCGCGATACAGCGGTCTTTGCGTCCGGCACCCGGTCACCAAGACCAAGACCCAGAAAACGCATGGCCGGTCCCGGATCTTATTCGACCTGATCGTCCGAAAGGTTGTAAAGCGCGCTCATTTTGAACATCAGTACCGCGTCCATCGGCTTGCGCCCCGCGCGTGATTTCCGCTCACTTTCAGGCTTGCGCCAGACCTGCTCCAGAAGCGGGCGGAACTCTTCCCACGGTACAACTGCATTGATCTCGACCAGCGGGTCCTTCTTCGCATCCAGGCTCTCGTAACGATCTGAAAGATCAAAAAAGCCCATCTGTGCCAAGCCGCATCATCCTGCAAATCTACAGCGCGTTCACGCCAGATGCAATTTATAGAGGTGCCCTTAAGTAATCCTAGGGCGAGGGCCTTCAGGAATTCTAGCGTTACGTTGCCTCCTGCTGCTGCGACCGCACTTTTGGTTTCCTTCCAGATTCCGTTGTCGCGGATTGCGGCTAAGTAGTCATGACCCTGCGAGGTCATCCTAAAAACGCCGGGGTTGAATTCCTGCATGAGTCCGGCGTCGCAAAGTCGTCCCGTTTCACCTACTCAACCCCCCCTGCAAATTCGGCTGATCCAGCGCCGCAAACCCATAGTGCCGCAGCCACCGCAAATTGCTGTCGAAAAACGCCCGCAAATCAGGGATGCCGTATTTCAGCATCGCCAGCCGGTCGATGCCGATGCCGAAGGCGAAGCCTTGCCATTGGGCCGGGTCGACGCCGCCCATTTCCAGCACGCTCGGGTGGACCATGCCCGAGCCGAGGATTTCCATCCAACCGTCGCCTTCGCCGACCTTGAGCTGGCCGCCCGCCCACGAACAGCGCAGGTCGACCTCGGCCGAGGGTTCGGTGAACGGGAAATGCGAGGCGCGGAACCTGAGTTCGACCATGTCGACCTCGAAAAAGGCGCGGCAGAATTCTTCCAGGCACCATTTCAGATTGGCCATCGACAGGTCGCGGTCGATCGCCAGCCCCTCGATCTGGTGGAACATTGGGGTGTGGGTCTGGTCATAGTCCGCCCGGTAAACCCGGCCCGGGGCGATGATGCGGATCGGCGCGCCCTGGTCCTGCATAGCGCGGATCTGCACGGGCGAGGTGTGGGTCCTGAGCACGTGCGGCGGGCGGTCGTCGCCCGTCTCGCGGTGCATGTAGAACGTGTCCATCTCGGTGCGGGTCGGGTGTTCGGGCGGGATGTTCAGGGCGTCGAAATTGTACCAGTCGCTTTCGACCTGCGGGCCTTCGGCGACGGCGAAACCCATGTCGGCGAAAATTGCCGCGATCTCTTCGGTGACTTGGCTTACGGGATGGATCGTGCCGACCCCGCGCGGGCGGGCGGGCAAGGTCACGTCGAGCCATTCGCCTTTCAGGCGTTCGGCGAGGGCGGCGTCGGCGAGGGCGGCCTTTTTGGCGGCGATGGCTGAAATGATCTCGTCTTTGAGCGCGTTGAGCGCCGGGCCGGCGGCCGCGCGTTCCTCAGGGGTCATGCGGCCCAGTTCGCGCATTTTCAGGGATACTTCGCCCTTTTTGCCGACGGCGGCGACGCGCAGGTCTTCGAGGGCGGCCTCGTCGGCAGCACTGGCGATGGCGGCGATGTATTTCTGGCGCAGGTCGTCCATTCGGGCCCCTTTCGGACGGCCATGTTCTGCTACCGAGGCCGGGGTGGATATGCAAGTGGGGGCTGGATTGCCGGGGCCTCTCCCCCACCCCCTCTCCGGGACGGAGAGGGGGGCCGCCCTTCCCGCTCGGCGCGCTTCCCCCCTCCCGGTGGGAGGGGGGTTAGGGGGGAGGCCCCGGAGCGGTGAACTCGCTCTATCCGCCCCGGTCCAACCGCAGAAAGTCCCGCGTCCGCTGCAATATTGGCGCTTCCAGCACCTGCGCCGGGGGACCGATCTCGATGATCCGGCCCGCATCGAGCATCGCCACCCGGTCGGCGGCCTCGCGGGCGAAGCCCATCTCGTGGGTGGCCAGGATCATCGTCATGTTCAGCGCCTTGAGGCGGCGCAGCACCTCGAGGACCTCGCCAACCAGTTCCGGATCGAGCGCGCTGGTGACCTCGTCGAAAAGCATGATCTCGGGTTCTAGCGCCAGCGCGCGGATGATCGCCACGCGCTGTTGCTGGCCGCCCGAAAGCTGGTCAGGATAGTGGTCGCAATGCGCGCCGAGCCCGAAGGTATCGAAAAGCCCGCGGACGCGCGCGTCGAGCGCGTCGAGGTCGGCGTCGGTTGCCAGGCGCAGGCGGCGCGGTGCGAGTGCGACGTTGGCGGCGGCGGTCATATGCGGGAATAAGTTGAACGACTGGAAGACGATGCCGATGCGCTGGTGAATGGCAGTCGGGTCGAGCCCCGGTTCGGAGATGTCGACGCCATCGAGCCAGATCGCGCCGTCGTCGATGGGGTCGAGCAGGTTGATGCACCTGAGAAGCGTCGATTTGCCCGAGCCCGAGGGGCCGATCAGGGCGATCAATTCGCCTTGAGCCACGTCCAGCGAAAGCCGGTCCAGCACCCGATTATCCCCGAAAGATTTTGTGACATTGTCCAGCCGCAGCTTCATGACCGGGCCCGGTTCTGGCGGGCCATCAGGTGGTCGGCAAGGCGGGTGGCCGGGATGGTGACGGCAAGAAAGATGATCGCGGCGCCCACATAAGGCGTGAAATTGGCCAGCAGCGACTTGTAGACCCCGGCCTGGCGCAGGATCTCGACCGGGCCGATGAAGCTGAGCAGGGCGACGTCTTTTTGCAGGGCGATCAGCATGTTCATGTTGGCGGGCACCACCCGGCGGATGGCTTGGGGCAAAACCACAAAGCGCATCACGTCGGCGTGGCTGAGACCGAGCGACCGGGCCGCCGCGCGCTGGCTTTCGTGGATCGACATGATGCCGGAGCGGAAGATCTCGGCGACATAGGCCGAATAGGTCAGCACCAAGGCCACAGTGCCCCAGATGAAGGGCGAATTATAGGGGCGCGGCAGGCCCAGGCCCGGCACCCCGAAACCGACCAGAAAGATCACCAGGATCACCGGCACGCCGCGAAAGACATCCGTATAAAGCGCGCCGAACATCCTGAGCGGGAAAAGTGCGGGCGACCGCGCATCCCGCGACAAAGCGATTGCCAGCCCGAGCACCGCGATCAGCGGCGCCGACCAGGCGAAGATGGCCACATCAAGGGTGAAGGCGCGCAAGAGCCCGGGAAAGGTCTCGGCCAGGATGCGCCCGTTGAAGAACGACTTTTTGACCGCCTCCCAGCCCGGGGCCATGGGCACGATCAGTACCAGCGCCAGCACCACCGCAGCCGTGCTGACCGCCGCAATCGTTACCGAGCGGCGGCGCAGCCTTTGTTCATAGGCTGCGCGCCGGGTCAGGGCGGGGTCAGACAAGCCAGCCTACTTGATGACCGGCACGCCGGTGGCGCTTTGCAGCCATTCGGCCTCGATGGCGGCCAGTTCGCCGCTTGCCGTCAGTTCCGCCAGCGCCGCGTTCACGCAGTCGCGCAGCGGGTTGCCGTCTTCCATCAGCATGCCGAACTGGTCCGGATTTTCGGATCGATCTGCCGGGAACTGACCGAGGATCGCGCCATCGTCGAGGACCACCGCCGAAAGAAACAGCGCGGTCGGCAGATCGAAGATCGCGGCGTCGATCTGGCCGGCTTTCATCGCCTCGGTGACGTTGGTGTTGTCGTCGTAGAGGAGCGGCGCGTTGTCCGGGCCGATCATATCGGTGATCACCGGCAGGGCGGTGGTGGTGGCCACGGCGCCCCATTGCAGGGTCTTCAGGCTGTTGACCGTGGCCATGGCTCCGGCGTCGATAGTCGGCTGGCGCACCAGAACGGCCATGGCGGCGGAATAATACGGATCGGAGAAATCGACCACCTCTTCGCGGGCGGCGGTGATCGAGAACTGTTGCAGGTTGAAGTCGAAGTTCTTGGCGCCCGGCTGGATTGATTCGTCAAATCCCGCCCGCGCCCAGACCACGTCGCCTGCCGCAAAGCCCATCTTGTCGGCCACCGCATAGGCCACGGCGGCCTCGAACCCGTTGCCGCCGGCCGGATCGTCGTCCATTACCCAAGGGTAAAAGGCCGGGTTGCCGGTGGCGATGGTCAGCTTGCCCGGCGCGATGGTCTTGCCGTCCGCGCAATGGGCCGCGGCAAGGGCGCTGGTCGTGCTCAGCAGAAGGGCGGCCAGGCCGCCGGTGAATGATTTGAGATACATGGGTCCTCCCCCAAAAATAATTGCAGTGAAACTGGGGGCATGGTGGCGAATTCAGTCCGGATTTTCAATGGGGAAGCGATGGCGACGGCGCCACTTTCGGCCCCCAACGGTCATATCATCAGGTGCGGCCGTCGAAACTTGTGCGGATTGCGCCACAGATTAGGAGCTTGGGGGCCGAGCCGTTCCCCATATCGTTTTGAACTGTTTGTTTTGTTGGGCACCTCGATTCATTGACATTCTGAGGGCATATTATGCCTGATTTCGGTTCTATCGGCCATCGGCACGCTGGGTTTTAGGTGGTCAGTCTCGATCCTTAATCCGCGCCGGGCATTGGTGGCGCAGATCGCCACAGCATCCTCGTGTTTTCATACCGGGAATGGGTTTAGGCGGTGCAACTGGCCAAGCCGCCGGATGTTGTAGGCAAGGTTCTTCATCCCGATCCTGGCCCTGGCCCGCGCCAGACCGATGGTTCGCACCAGCGTGCCACCCATGTCGTTCGCCTGCGCGCCGAACACATGCTCGACACGGACACGAACCGAGGATTTCGTCCTGTTGCTTTTCATTGCCTGTTCGGTCAGAGGCCTGCCCCGTTTGCCCTTGCGGTGGATGCGGCTTGTCAGTCCTCTCGCCCTGAGCTTCGCCTCGATTTCTTCCGACCGGTAGGCCGCATCTGCCCAGACCCTGGAGGCGGTGTTGCCGCGCATCAGCAACTCGTCCACCACCTGGCTGTCGTGAACGGCAGCGCCCGTGACGTGATAGCGCCGGATCAGTTTGTGCTTACGATCGACATTCACATGGTTCTTGTAGCCATAGTGGCTTTTGCCGTGCTTTTTGGTCCAGCGTGCATCAACGTCCTTCTGTGATCGCTTGGCAGGCTTGTTTTCCCAGTCTTCCGGCACCTCGCCACCCTTGATCGCCGCGTTTTCCGCGCGCGTGTTGTGGTTGCGCGGCACCGGCACGATGGACGCGTCCAGTATCTGGCCGCCCCGTGCAATGTAGCCCTGCCGCGCCAGATGTCCGTCAAAGAGTTTGAACAAATCATCCACCTTGCCCGCCTGCGCCAGCGCCTCGCGATACAGCCACACGGTCTTTGCGTCCGGCACCCGGTCACCAAGACCAAGACCCAGAAAACGCATAAACGAAAGCCGGTCCCGGATCTGGTATTCGACCTGATCGTCCGAAAGGTTGTAAAGCGCGCTCAGAACCAGGGTTTTGAACATCAGTACCGCGTCCATCGGCTTGCGCCCCGCGCGTGATTTCCGCTCACTTTCAGGCTTGCGCCAGACCTGCTCCAGAAGCGGGCGGAACTCTTCCCACGGTACAACTGCATTGATCTCGACCAGCGGGTCCTTCTTCGCATCCAGGCTCTCGTAACGATCTGAAAGATCAAAAAAGCCCATCTGTGCCATGACTGCCATCCCTCCGCCGCATCATCCTGCAAATCTACAGCGCGTTCACGCCAGATGCAATTTATAGAGGTGCCCTGTTGTTGTTAAGGCGTTGGTGTATTATCTGTGGGTCAGAGGTGCGTTATGGCCAAGAACAGCTCGGCAGCAAAATGGACGGTCACCAAGAAACCCGGGCGTAATGGGAGTGCGGGTGGATATGTTGTGCGCGATTCCGGCACCGGGAAGTTCGAGAGAGTGACTGTCTCGAAACGCTCCGCGAGCGCCATTCAAAAAATCGTCGCGGATCACGGTGAGCTGTTGGATCGCCTTGCCAAGCGGTAAGCGTCATTACAGGCTTACTTTTGCGGATGTTCTGGAGGCTCACGAGTCCGGACTTGCCCGGTCAGGCGGTCGGCTTGGGATATTGAGTAAGGACGCGATCCTTTCGGCAATTGGACGTCCGTACTCGGGTTATTATCCACGAATTTGGGCCAAAGGCTCGGCTTTGCTTGAAAGCGTGATTGGCAACCATGGTTTCGTTGATGGCAACAAGCGCACGGCTTCGATTCTGCTCAGGCTGCTACTGGTTCAAAGCGGTTTCGTTCTTGGCGCACCGTGCGACGAGGACATCGACCGGGAACTTGAAGAGCTTGTGGTCGGCATTGCAGATGGCCGTATTGCGCGCGATGCGATCGAGGCTTGGCTGCGACCGCGCTGCGTCCGCGTCTAGGGCCGGTTCGCGATTGGGTTGACATCCCTCGGGTGACGCCCGGCCGGTGGTGGGTGGCCCGCGTCCCGGACCTGATCCGGGACCTCTTGGTCCGCCGAGGTCCCGGCGCGGCGGCCGGGACGCGGGGCATCAATGCCGCGCTCCGGCGTCACCAGATGCCTGAGCAGCGCCATTGGGTGGGACCTGAGCGTCAGGCGCATGGCCACATAATCTTCGACCACATGCTCGCCTTCGCTCATGCCTGGCAGGGTGACGGGGGGTTCGACAATGCCTTCGCCATCGAGGTCGTGCGCGAACAGCGGCAGGGGGTCGTCGCCGGTCACCGCGCGGGCGGCCCAGAGCGCCTGACGGCGGTCCATCCCCAGGCTGGCAAAGACGTCGGCCTCGGCCAGGGCGCGCAGGAAGTTGGGCGGGGTGCCGGCGCGGCGCCAGACCTCCTCGACGCCCAGGTAGCCGTTGCCGCGCGCGGAGGTGATCCAGGTCGCCTCGTCCTCGCGCATCGCCTTGATCTGGCGGAACCCCAGGCGCAGTGCCAGCCCACCATGCCCGTCGGGTTCCATCACGTTGTCCCAATAGCTGGCGTTGATGTCGATTGGCCGCACGGTGACCCCGTGTTCGCGGGCGTCGCGCACGATCTGGGCGGGGGCGTAGAACCCCATGGGCTGCGAATTGAGCAGCGTGGCGGCGAAAATGCCCGGATGGTGGCGTTTCAGCCAGGCCGAGGCATAGACCAGCAGGGCAAAGCTGGCGGCGTGGGATTCGGGGAAGCCATAGGACCCGAAGCCTTCGATCTGGGAAAAGCAGCGCAGGGCGAAATCGTCGTCATAGCCGTTGGCGGCCATGCCGCGCAGGAACCGTCCGCGAAATTCGCTGACGCTCCCATGTTTCTTGAACGTGGCCAGCGAGCGGCGCAACCGGTCGGCCTCTTCGGGCGAAAACCCGGCGCCGACGATGGCGATCTGCATCGCCTGCTCCTGGAAAAGCGGCACCCCGAGGGTCTTGCCCAGCACCGCGCCGAGCGCGTCCGAGGGGAAGGCGACCTCTTCCTCGCCGTTGCGCCGCCGGATGAAGGGGTGCACCATATCGCCCTGGATCGGGCCGGGGCGGATGATCGCCACCTCGATCACCAGATCGTAGAAATTGCGCGGCTTCATGCGCGGCAGAAAGTTCATCTGGGCCCGGCTTTCGACCTGAAAAACCCCTAAGGAGTCGGCCTTGCAGAGCATGTCATAGACCGCCGGGTCCTCGGGCGGCAGGGTAGCAAGGGTGTAATCATGCCCGTGATGCTGGGCGATCAGATGAAACGCCTTGCGGATGCAGGTCAGCATGCCGAGCGCCAGCACGTCGACCTTCAAAATCCCCAGCGTGTCGATATCGTCCTTGTCCCAGCAGATCACCGTGCGGTCTTCCATCGTGGCGTTCTCGACCGGCACCAGTTCATCCAATCGCCCTTCGGTCATGATGAAGCCGCCGACGTGCTGGGAAAGGTGGCGCGGAAAACCCTGAATTTCTTTGACCAGATCCAGCGTCAGCGCCAGCCGCCGGTCAGCCGGGTCGAGCCCGATTTCGGCCAGGCGGGTTTCGCTGACCGTGCCGCCGCCCCAGCCCCAGATCTGGCTGGACAAGGCGGCGACGGTGTCTTCGGAGAGGCCCATGGCGCGGCCGACCTCGCGGATGGCGCGTTTGCCGCGATAGTGCACCACGGTGGCGCAGAGGCCCGCCCGGTGGCGGCCATAGCGCGCGTAGATGTGCTGGATCACCTCTTCGCGGCGTTCGTGTTCGAAATCGACGTCGATGTCGGGGGGTTCGTCGCGGGCTTCCGACACGAAGCGCTCAAAGACCATGGTGCCGATCTCGGGCGACACGGAGGTGACGCCAAGCGCATAGCAGACCACCGAATTGGCCGCCGAGCCGCGCCCCTGGCAGAGGATGCCGCGGTCACGGGCAAATTTCACCACGTCGTGCACGGTCAGGAAATAGGGTTCGTATTCGAGCTTGCCGATCAGGGTCAGTTCATGATCGAGCATGGCGCGGACCTTGGCGGACGCGCCCGAGGGGTAGCGCCAGTTCAGCCCGGCGCGCGCCAGCCTTTCCAGCCGCTGGCCGGGGGTCTCATTCTCGGCAATCTCGGAGGGGTATTCATAGCGCAGTTCACCCAGCGAGAATTGGCAGCGGTCGGCGATCTCGCCGGCGCGGGTCACGGCGTGCTCAAAGCCGGCGAAAAGGCGGCGCATCTCGGCCCCGGACCGCAGCCGCCGTTCGGCGTTGGCCAGAGCAGCCCGGCCCAGCGCGTCAACCCGGGTACTGGTGCGGATCGCGGTCAGCACATCGGCCATGCGGCGGCGGGGACCTGCGTGCATGATCGGGCTGGCGGCGGCGACGACTGGAATGCGCGCCTTGGCGGCGGCCTTGGCGATGGCGGCGATGCGGGCCGGGTCGCGTCCGTCATAGCGCGGGGCGATCAGCACGCTGACCTGACCGGGAAAGCGGCGCGCCGGCGCCCGCGCCCTTTGCCACCAGTCACGGCTGCCGGTCCCGGCCCGCCCACCCCCTTGCGGCGCGATCAGCAGTTCCAGCCCCGCGCCCCATTCGAGGATGTCATCGAACCCGAGGTCGCAGGCGCCCTTTTCGGCCCGCAGCCGCCCGAGCGTCAGCAGACGGCAAAGCCGCCCCCAGGCGGCCCGGTCGCGCGGCAGGGCGGTGGCGGTAAACCCGTCGCGGGTGACGATCCGCGCGCCGGGCAAAAGCCGGGGCACGTTGTCGAGGCAGGCCGATCCGGGCGCCCGCGCCACGCCTTCGGGCGCGGGCGGGCCGATGGGGCCGTCACGGGCCAGTGCGGCGTGCCGCAGCCGCACCTCGCGCGCCACCTCGCGCACTTGGGCATGGGCCCGCACGATGCCCGCCACCGAGTTCTCATCCGCCACCGCCACCGCGCCCAGCCCCAGAAGTGCTGCACGCATGATATATTCCTGCGGGTGACTGGCCCCGGTCAGGAAGGTGAAGTTCGATGTGGCATCCAGTTCGGCAAAGGTCATGGGCGGCCCCAGGGAATCGCTGGCCTCCTACTATATTCACGTTTTGTTCTTATTTCGAGTCCCCGCTTTCCCCGCGCGGACGTTCCTAGGGCGGCAACAATTCATAGCAAACCTCGGCACTGAACCCAAAAGCCGGATCGAAACAGACAAATCCGCAAAAGGGGCACGGCCAAATCTCATCACCGCCAAGATTTCGTCACGTTCCCATGGGATTCGAATATAGCAACCAGAGGAACTGCAAATGAAACCGAAAATATTACTTTCGATCACCGGGGCGGTGCTGATTGCACTCAGCTCACCGGCGCTGGCCGGGAAACCTGCGGGGGCGGGCAATTCTGACAACGCAGGCAGGCCGGCAGTGGCAGGCAAATCAGCCGATGCCCAATGCCGGCGGGGCTGGGTTCGGATGAACCGCGAACTTCAGCAGAATCTGAACGGACCGTCAGGTTTCGGCGAGCGGATTTCGTTGCGATCCACCAACAAGTCCGCCACCGATCCCTATGCAAACTTCGGGGACTACCTGAAATCGCATTGCGGCAGTTGACCCGTCAACAAAGATCAGCCCGGCAAGCGATTGCCGGGCATCTGCATCTGAGGCTGGTGCCGCCAGGCTCAAAAACGTCCGGCAAAAGCCTCTAGCACACTTTCGTAAACCGCGCGCTTGAAGGGGACGATGCTGGCCACCAGCTGGTCGGGCGGCAACCATTGCCACCTGGAAAACTCGCGCGGCGGCCGGGTGATGTCGATCTGATTGTCAGCACCGAGGAAACGCATGAAAAACCAGCGCTGTTTCTGGCCGCGAAAGCGCCCGCCCCAAAGCCGGGGCACCAGGTCGGGCGGCAGGTCGTAGGTCAGCCAGTTTGGGGCTTCGGCCTCGATCCGGGCCAGGTCGGCGGTCACGCCGGTTTCTTCGCAAAGCTCGCGCAGCGCCGCATCGCGTGGATCTTCACCCGCGTCGATGCCGCCCTGCGGCATCTGCCAGGCCGGTCCGGGATTGTCGATGCGCTGGGCCACGAACACTTGCCCGTCCGCATTGACCAGCATCACGCCGACGCAAGGCCGGTAGGGGAGTGTTGAGGTCGGTTGGTTGCTCACTGGCACCGTTCGGGGCGGGCCGATGCCCCGCCCCGCCCAAATTAATCAGACGCCCGGGCGATAGCCGACAGCCCGTGCAGCAGGTCGATAGCGTAGGCCAGCTGGAAGTCCTGTTCGCGCAGTTTTGCCGATTGCTCGGCCAGGGCGCGTTCTTCCTCGATCTGGCGGCGCTCGTCCTCGGTCAGGCTGTCGTTGTCGAGGTTGCCGCGCAGGTCGGCCTCGGTCCGGGGCTGGCGCGCGTTTTCCGCGTCCTCTTCTTCGGCGCTCGGGTCGCGCCGGGGCTGGGCAACCACGATGTCGGGCGACACGCCCAAAGCCTGGATCGACCGGCCCGACGGCGTGTAATAGCGCGCCGTTGTCAGGCGCATCGCGCGTTCGCCCCTGAGCGGCATCACCGTCTGGACCGAGCCTTTGCCAAAGCTCTTGGTGCCGACGATAATCGCGCGGCGGTGGTCCTGCAAGGCACCGGCAACGATCTCGGAGGCCGAGGCCGAGCCACCGTTGATTAGCACCACGATCGGTTTGCCCTCGGCCAGATCGCCGGGCGTGGCGTTGTAGCGTTCGCCGTCCTGCGGGTTGCGCCCGCGCGTCGATACGACCTCGCCCTTGTCGAGAAACGCGTCCGAGACCTTGATTGCCTGATCCAGAAGCCCGCCGGGATTGTTGCGCAGATCAATCACCACCCCGTCGACATTGTCGAGCCCGCCAAGCTCTTCGATATGTTTGGCCAGCCCGTCGGCAAGGTTGGGATAGGTCTGGTTGTTGAACGTGGTCACCCGCAGGACAATCGTCTTGCCTTCGATGCGCGTGCGTACCGCCGTCAGCTTGATGGTGTCGCGGATGATGCTCACGTCAAAGGGGGCGTCGACACCTTCGCGCACCACGGTGATGATTATCTCGGACCCGACCGGGCCGCGCATCAGATCGACCGCTTCATCCAGGCCCAGGCCCAGCACGGTTTCGCCGTCAACATGGGTGATAAAATCGCCGGCCTCGATTCCCGCAGCATGGGCCGGGGTGCCGTCGATCGGCGAGACCACTTTCACATAGCCCTCGTCCTGGGTGACCTCGATCCCTAGGCCGCCAAATTCGCCGCGCGTCTGGACCCGCATGTCGGCGGCGTCTTCGGGGGACAGATAACTGGAATGCGGATCGAGCGAGCTGAGCATCCCGTCGATCGCCGCCTCGATCAGATCGGCCTCGTCGACCTCTTCGACATATTGAACGCGGATGCGTTCAAAGATGTCGCCGAACAGGTCGAGCTGTTCATAGATCGTGGTCTTGCGGGCGGTTTCCTGGGCCAAAAGCGGTCCGGCGATCTGGCTGGTCGCCAGCGCGCCCGCAAGCGTGCCAACCACCGCCGCCATCAGAAGTTTCTTCATCTCAGTTCCGTTCCTTGTCCAGGGCGAACCATGTCGCCGGGTCTTGGGCGTGCCCATCTCGTCGGGTCCCTACATAAAGCGTTTCGGTCAGGGTTTCACCCCGCCCGCTTGCGGCATTCACGCCCAGGCTTTCCGTGCCGCCCATCAAACCAAGCGGCGCGCCCAGGGGCAAGACCTGTCCGGGGGCGCCAAAGCTTTCTTCCATACCTGTCAGGATTACAAGATACCCCGGTGCGGTCTCAAGTATCATCACATTTCCGTAGCCATTCAATGAACCCTTATAGCGCAAAGTTGACGGCCAAGGGGCGGTGACCAGCGCCTGGGCCCGTGTTGCAAAAACAACACCCGGCCGGGCGATCCCGGCGGCGTCTTCGGCCCCGAACGCCCTGAGAACCACACCCGCTACTGGCGGCGCAAGGTGGCCCAGGGCGTCGGCGAAACCCTTACCATCGGTAATCGCGGCCGCCACCGGGTTTTCAACAAGCGCCAGCGCAAAGTCCTCAAGGCCCGCACCAGCCTCGGAAAGCGCTGCGAAAAGCGCGGCGTCAATGTCGCGCGACGGGGCCGCATGGGCCCGCGACCGCAAGGCTTGCGTCAGCGCCAGCCGCGCCGCGCCCACATCGCTGCGGCCCTGGTCGAGGGCTGCTTGGGCGGCTTCGCCGACCTTGGTCAGTTCGTCGATTGCGGCGATCCGGGCGCGCAGGTCCGCCGCGCGGGCATCGAGCGCGGGCACAACCCCGGCCATCAGCATAGCGGCACGGGCGGCGGCCAGGGCACCTTCGGGGTGCACGATGTGCAGCGAATTGGCCGACCCGCCTGCCGACTGAAGCGCCGCCAGAAGGCGCGCCAGCTCGACCGAATCGCGGTCCAGGTCCGCCTGGCTTGCCAGGCGCAACAACGCCGCCCTGCGCCCGGCATCGCGCAGCGCTGCCAACCCCGCCTCATAGGCCAGCACCACGCCGGTCAGCGCGCTGACCCGATCCTCGGCATCCTGGGCCGCCGCCAGCCCGGCGCGGGCCTCGCCAAGCCGCGCGACAGCGGCAAGCGTGGCATCGACCGGGCTTTGGGCCATCGCCGGAGCGCCATGGCAATGCGCCAGCAAGGCCCCGAAAATTACGGCCCGCAATCTCATCCGGCGATCAAGCTGCGACCGGTCATTTCCACCGGCTGCGGCAGGTCCATCAGCGCCAGAAGGGTCGGGGCCAGATCGGCCAGCCGCCAGTTGCCGAGCCGCGCGTCCGCGGGCCCGCCGACCAGGATCACCGGCACCGGATTGGTGGTATGCGCCGTGTGCGGACCACCGGTGGCGGGATCGACCATCATCTCGCAATTGCCGTGGTCGGCGGTGACGATCATCGCGCCGCCTGCCTGATCCAACGCCTTGAGCGCGCGCCCAAGGCCTTGATCGACCGTTTCGCAGGCCTTGATCGCGGCGGTCAGATCGCCGGTGTGCCCAACCATGTCTGGATTTGCATAGTTGACCACGATCAGATCGTAGCGTTCGCCGATGGCATCGACCAGCCTGTCCGTCACCTCGCCCGCGCTCATCTCGGGCTGCAGATCATAGGTCGCAACATTGGGGCTGGGCGGCATGAACCGGTCTTCGCCCACTTCGGGGGCTTCCTTGCCGCCGTTCAGGAAAAAGGTGACGTGCGGATACTTTTCGGTCTCGGCCAGCCGGAACTGTCGCAGGCCGTGCTTGGCCACCCACGCGCCCAGCGTGTTCACGATCACGCGTTTCGGGAAAACGGTCTGCATATAGCTGTTATGGTCATCGGAATATTCCACCATGCCCAAAAACGCGGCCAACGCGGGGCGGCCTTCGGTGTCGAACTCGGAAAATCCGCGCTCGCCGATCGCCCGCAAGATTTGCCGCGCCCGGTCGGCCCGGAAGTTGATAAAAAACAGCCCGTCGCCGTCCCGTATCCCCTGGTAATTGCCGATAACAACTGTGGCGGGAAGGAATTCGTCGGTCTGGCCTTTAGCGTAGTAGCTCTCGACGACCGCAGCCGGATCGAGCCCCTCGCGATATTCTCCAAGACCGCGCACAATGGCCCGATAGGCCTTTTCCACCCGCTCCCACCGGTTGTCGCGGTCCATGGCGAAATAGCGGCCGGTTATCGTCGCGATGCCAGCGCCTTCGGGCAGCGCTTCGTCCAGCGCACGCAGTTCATTCGCCGCCGATTGAGGCGGGACATCGCGGCCATCGGAGATCGCGTGGACTATGACTGGAATGTCCGCTTCGGCGATGACCCGCGCCGCCTCAACGATATGGTTCTGATGCGAATGCACACCGCCGGGCGAGGCGAGACCTGCGAGGTGCGCCGCGCCGCCGCTTTGTTTCAGCGAAGCGATAAAATCCTGCAATACCGGGTTGGAGGCAAACGACCCATCTTCGATCGCCAGATCGATCCGGCCCAGATCCATGGCCACCACCCGGCCGGCGCCGATGTTGGTGTGCCCGACCTCGGAATTGCCCATCTGGCCCTCGGGCAGTCCCACGTCGGGCCCGTGGGTGGTGAGCCGCGCATTGGGACATGCCGCCATCAGACGGTCAAAATTCGGGGTTTCGGCCAGCGCCGGGGCGTTGGCGTCGCGCGCCGCGCGCAGGCCCCAGCCATCGAGAATGCACAAAACCACCGGACCCGTCGCGCTCACCAGCCAACCCTCTTCATGCTCTGCCTTCTTCTTGGTTCAAAAATCCCGGGGAGCGCGAGGGGCTGGCCCCGCGCCAGGAAAAAGTCCTGCGTCGCTGAGGAGACGCGCATTCTGCAAGGCGGCGGTCACAATCCCAATACGTCTGTCATCGAATAATGTCCCGGCTTCTGTCCCAGCCCCCACAGGGCCGCCCGCAGCGCGCCGCGCGCGAAAAGCCGCCGGTCGGTGGCGATATGGCTGATCTTGAGGCGCTCGCCCTGGCCCGCGAACAAAACCTCGTGTTCGCCGACGATGTCGCCGCCGCGCAAGGCGCTGAACCCGATGGTGCCGGGGGCGCGAGGGCCGGTGACCCCGTCGCGCGCCGCGACGCGCGCCTCGCTCAGCGTCACGCCGCGCCCCTGCGCCGCCGCTTCGCCCAGCATCAGCGCGGTGCCCGAGGGCGCGTCGATCTTCATGCGGTGGTGGGTCTCGATAATTTCGATATCAAACTCCTCGCCCAGAGCCGCCGCCACAGCCCGCGTCAGCCCCAAAAGCAGGTTGATCCCCAGGCTCATGTTGCCGGCGCGAACAATCACCGCGTGGCGCGCCGCCGGATCCAAGGCCGCGATCTGGTAGTCGGACAGGCCGGTGGTGCCGATCACATGCACCGCGCGCGCCTGGGCGGCCAGGCCTGCAAAGGCAAGCGTGGCCGCCGGCGCGGTGAAATCGAGCACAACTTGCGCGCGGGCGAAGGCGGGCAGCGGATCGTCTTCGACCAGCACGCCAACCGGCGCGCCGCCTTGCGCCGCGCCAAGGTCCTGGCCGATCCACTTGTGGCCCTCGCGTTCCAGCGCGCCGACCAGGCGCACCGCATCGCTTGCCGCCACAACCTCGGCCAGCATCCGGCCCATGCGCCCGGCAGCGCCCGTGATCACGATCCCCGGCAGGTCGCTCATCTTGCTGGTCCTCGCCTCTGTTGCGCCCGCTTTAGCGCGCAGTCGCGGTAATGGCAAAGGCCGGGGCAAATGCAAGCGCTTGCGGGGGCGCAGGACTTGCCCTAAATGCCCCTAATGGCCCGCCACCACACCGCATCCGCAGGCCCGTCGCAGCGCCAGCTGCGGGTGGGCGAATTGATCCGCCGCACTCTGTCGCAGGTGCTGGCGCGGGGCGATGTGCATGACCCCGACCTGAACGCACTTTCGATCACCGTGGGCGAGGTCGTGGTGTCGCCCGACCTGAAGATCGCCACCGCCTATGTGCTGCCGCTGGGGGGTGCCGGGCGCGAAGAAGCGCTGACAACGCTGCGCGACAACCGAAGCGCGCTGCGCCGGATGGTGACAAAGTCGCTGCGCCTGAAGTTTTCGCCAGCACTGCGGTTCGAGATCG
This sequence comes from Paracoccaceae bacterium, assembly GCA_965247915.1. Classification (GTDB taxonomy): domain Bacteria; phylum Pseudomonadota; class Alphaproteobacteria; order Rhodobacterales; family Rhodobacteraceae; genus JAKZRT01. Next base: position 2,527,168 of record OZ252048.1, on the reverse strand, counting down.
ACGAGACCTTCGACCGGATGGACGACACGGCCGCGCTTTTCGCCCGCGACGAGGTGCGCCGCGATCTGGGCGGCGAGCCGGACTGACCGGATGGCGCGGCGCAGGAAGGGCAGAGCCGTCTCGGGTTGGGTGATCGTCGACAAACCGGCAGGGACGACCTCGACCCAGGTGGTTGGCAAGGTGCGGTGGGCCTTTGACGCGCAAAAAGCCGGGCACGCGGGCACGCTGGACCCGGCAGCGACCGGGGTGCTGGCCATTGCCCTTGGCGAGGCCACCAAGACCGTGCCTTACGTCACTGCGGCGCTGAAAGCCTATGAGTTCACGGTGCGCTTTGGCGCGGCCACCGACACCGATGATGCCGAGGGGCGGGTGATCGCCAGCAGCGATGCGCGCCCCTCGACCGAGGAAATTGTGGCAGCTTTGCAAGCGTTTACCGGGAATATCGAACAAGTTCCGCCGGACTATTCGGCGGTCAGGATCGACGGCGAGCGGGCGTATAAGCGCGCCCGCGAGGGCGGCGCGGTGACCCTGGCCGCGCGGCCGCTTTACGTAGACGCCCTGACCCTTTTGGACCGCCCCGACGCCGATCATGCGCTGCTGCGGATGGTCTGCGGCAAGGGCGGATACGTGCGGGCAATTGCCCGCGATCTGGGCGCGGTGCTGGGCTGCCCGGCGCATGTGACCGCCCTGCGGCGCATCTGGTCGGGGCCGTTCGAGGCCGCTGGCGGGGTCGATCTGGAGACCATCGAGCGTCTGGCCGGGACGGTAGAGATCGACGATCTGCTGCACCCGCTTGAGGTCGCGCTGAGCGATCTTCCGGAGGCGATTTGCGGCGCAGATGGGGCGGCGCGGATCAGCAACGGCAACCCGGGCCAGGTGATCTCGACCATTGCCGGGTACGGTGACGAGGTCTGGGCCAGCCATCAGGGCCGGGCGCTGGCGGTTGGCGTCTATCGGTCGGGCGAATTCCACCCCGCGCGGGTGTTCCGCACCGAATAATAAGGGGCTGCTGGTAAATTGAGCGCCGCCAATGGCGGCGCAAGACATTCAAACAAAGGGGCGCTGCCCCGCTTCGCGCAAGCGCGAATTCACCCCAGAAGTACTTTCCCAAACAATGAAAAGGATCGTTTTGCGTTCTTTTCAGGCGGCGCGAAGACGGCTAAGGCAGGTGCATGTCAGATACCGCGACGCTCACCCGGACTCATGTCAAAGGCGACGCGCAATCGGTGGCGATCTATTCGCCGTGCGAGCGCTATCGCTATGCGCTGACACGAGTTTGGGACGCGGCCGGCGGCAGGCTAGCCTTTGTCATGCTCAACCCCTCGACCGCGACCGAAGTTCAGAACGACCCGACCGTCGAGCGCTGCGAGCGGCGGGCGCGGGCGCTGGGGTACGGCGGCTTTCGGGTGACCAATATTTTTGCCTGGCGCGACACCGATCCGCAAGCGATGCGCGCGGTACCCGATCCGGTCGGACGCGGGAACGACGCGGCCATCACTGATGCGGCCAACTGGGCCGACCTGGTAATATGTGCCTGGGGCGCGCACGGTGTGCATCTGGACCGGGGACGGGCGGTGGAGACGCTTTTGCGCGCAACCGGTCAATCGCTTTTTCATCTTGGGCTGACCAAAGCGGGTCAGCCAATGCATCCGCTTTATATCGGTTACAATGTTCAACCGTTGCCTTGGCCCTGACTCTGGCTCTGGCTTGACTCGACCTCCGGCGCTTCGACCTCCGGCGCTTCGACCTCCGGCACTTCGACCTCCGGCACTTCGACCTCCGGCACTTCGACCTCCGGCACTTCGACCTCCGGCACTTCGACCTCCGGCACTTCGACCTCTGCCTCGGCCCCAGCCGCATCGGCCTCAGCCTCAGCCGCTTCGGGCGCTGTCACCGGCTGGGGCTCGGGCTCTGCCACGGGCACCGTTTCTGTGGCAATATCTTCGACCTCGTCTTCAACGTCCCCGAGAATTGGTTCGATCATCAGGCCAAGTTCGGGATCGGCGGTTATCACCGGCGCTGGCTGGCTGGCTTCGGGCTCCGGAGCCGTCTCGGTCTGTGCGCCTGGGTCGGGGATGAACACCAGATCGGGCGGTTCTTCGGGCGGCGCATCGAAGACCGGTATTTCGACCAGATCATAGACGATGGTTTCGTTGGTTTCTGGGTCTTCGACAATGATGGATACGTCCTGAACCGGAACCCAGTCGAGGTTTGGAAATTCCACCAAGAGGTTGTCGCCGCCCTCGACGATTGCGACGCCACCGGTATCGGTCTCGGCCTCGGCTATGTCCATCTGATCGGGCGCCAGCTGCAGTGTCAGATTGTCGGATCCCGGTTCAAAATCATCCAGAACCAGCGGCATGTTTTCTTCGGTCGCGACAAAATCTTGAGGGGCGGCTTCGAGCAGGGCGTCGATACCGCCGGTGTCGGATGCATCGTATGAGACTTCTTCACCCCCGGTATCATCGAGTTCGCCATCGGGGTCGATGTTGGGATCCCCGATCAGCGCATCCGCCGCCATCATAATGGGAATCAGTCCAAGTAAGAACAGGCCAAACAGCATCGCGCGCTCCGTCGCCGCCCCTAACCGGGCTAGCAGACGTAATTGACTAACCTATTAAAGTTTTTGAATAAAATTTAGGTAAATGCGAGAGAAGTTGCTTTGCCCGGCGATTGGCGGCGCACCGGAAAATGCCTTTCATTCACCTTTGATTTGCCCTATACGCCCGCAGTCGCACCTGTTGCGGCAACTCTCCACGGGTCCTGCTGGACGACATCCCGGCTTGCGCCATCACCCTTTGAGAAAAAGGAGACCCCGATGTCGATTACTGCCGAAGACAAAGCCAAGGTTATCAAGGACTACGGCACCAAGAAAGGCGACACCGGGTCGCCCGAAGTTCAGGTTGCCATTCTCAGCTCGCGTATCGCCACGCTGACCGAGCATTTCAAGACCCACAAGAAAGACAACCACGGCCGCCGTGGTCTGTTGAAAATGGTCGCCCTGCGCCGCAAGCTTTTGGACTATGTCAAAGGCAAGGACGAGGCGCGCTATCAGGATCTGATAAAACGCCTGGGTCTGCGCCGCTAGGCTATTCGGTCCTTTTGGATCAGAAACGCCCGCTTTGATCCCAAGCGGGCGTTTTGCGTTCGCGGCATCTGCGTGGCCTCGGACACCAAAAATTTACCAGTTGATAAAATTTTTACCCGTGGCATAGTGAGACCTGACGGAATGGGAGGGTTTCGGCCAGATGAACGCTTTGACACCGGGGGTCGTTGCGGGCCGGTTGGAACGTGGCGCATACGACAAGAACTTCGCCGATCTGCACCCGCCGCTGGACGATCACGAGGCGCTGGTGGCGGCGGACCGGTGTTACTTCTGTTACGATGCGCCCTGCATGACCGCCTGCCCGACCAGCATCGACATTCCGCTTTTCATCCGCCAGATTGCAACCGGTACCGCGCAGGCGGCGGCGCGGACAATTCTTGAACAAAACATCTTTGGCGGCATGTGCGCGCGGGTCTGCCCGACCGAAACGCTCTGCGAAGAGGTCTGCGTGCGCGAGACCGCCGAGGGCGCACCGGTGAAGATCGGCGAATTGCAGCGCTATGCGACCGACAAATTGATGGCGTCTGGTGGGCATCCGTTCGAGCGCGCCGCCCCCACGGGGCGCAAGGTCGCCGTGGTCGGGGCCGGGCCAGCGGGGCTGGCCTGCGCGCACCGGCTGGCGATGCATGGGCATGAGGTCAGTGTGTTCGACGGGCGGCCCAAGGCTGGCGGGCTGAACGAATACGGGATCGCGTCGTATAAAACGATTGATGGCTTTGCCGCGCGCGAGGTTGACTGGCTGTTGGCGATCGGCGGCATCACGGTTGAGACCGGGAAATTGCTGGGCGGTGAACTGACCCTCGAGAGCCTGACCGAGTCCCATGACGCGGTGTTTCTGGCTTTGGGGCTGGGAGGCGTCAATGCTCTGGGACTTGGCGGGGAAGCGTCCGGCGTCGGACCCGCTGTCGATTTTATCGCCGAGCTCAGGCAGGCAAGCGACGTCGCCGAAGTGCCAATTGGGCGCGACGTTGTGGTGATCGGCGGCGGGATGACCGCCATCGACGCCGCAGTTCAGTCCAAGCTCTTGGGCGCGCTGAATGTGACGCTGGTCTACCGGCGCGGGCGCGACCGGATGAACGCCAGCGGCTTTGAGCAGGACCTTGCAACGTCAAGCGGCGTGCGCATTGTCACTGGCGCCAGCCCGGTTGCGGTTCATGGCAATGGCGCTGTGCGCGAGATTGAGTTTGAATATACCGGCGACGATCTTGCGCCGACCGGTGAGACATTCCGCCTGGCCGCCGATCAGGTGTTCGCGGCCATCGGCCAGAGCCTGCGCGGCGAAGGCCTGCCCGAGCTTGAGGGGCGCAAGATCAAGGTCACCGGCGCGGGCCGCACTTCGATGCCCAAGGTCTGGGCCGGGGGCGATTGCGCCTCCGGTGGCGATGACCTGACCGTCACGGCGGTGGCCGAAGGGCGCGACGCCGCCGAAGACATTCACGCAACTTTGCAGGGAAAGGCTTGAGCCATGGCAAATCTTGCAAGCGATTTCGTAGGGATCAATTCCCCGAACCCGTTCTGGCTGGCCTCAGCGCCTCCCACGGACAAGGAATACAACGTGCGGCGCGCCTTTGAGGCGGGCTGGGGCGGCGTGGTCTGGAAGACCCTGGGCGAAGAAGGCCCGCCGATCGTCAACGTCAATGGCCCGCGTTACGGCGCGATCTGGGGCGCTGACCGCCGCCTCTTGGGGCTCAACAACATCGAACTGATCACCGACCGCCCGCTGGACGTGAACCTGCGCGAGATCAAGGCGGTCAAGCGCGATTATCCCGACCGCGCCGTGGTGGTGTCGCTGATGGTGCCCTGCACCGAAGAGGCCTGGAAGGCGATCCTGCCGGTTGTGAAAGACACGGGCGCTGACGGGATCGAACTGAACTTTGGCTGCCCGCACGGGATGAGCGAACGCGGCATGGGCGCGGCGGTGGGGCAGGTGCCCGAATATATCGAAATGGTGACGCGCTGGTGCAAGCAATTCTCGGCGATGCCGGTGATCGTGAAGCTGACGCCCAACATCACCGACGTGCGCAAGCCCGCGAAAGCGGCGTTGGACGGAGGCGCCGATGCGGTGAGCCTGATCAACACCATCAATTCGATAACATCCGTCGATCTGGACCTTTTCGCGCCCGAGCCGACTATCGACGGCAAGGGCGCGCACGGCGGTTATTGCGGACCCGCGGTCAAACCCATCGCGCTGAGCATGGTCAGCGAGATCGCGCGCGACCCGGCAATGGCCAACCTGCCCATATCGGGTATCGGTGGGGTCACCACCTGGCGCGACGCGGCGGAATTTCTGGCGCTGGGGGCAGGCAACGTGCAGGTCTGCACGGCGGCGATGACTTATGGGTTCAAGATCGTGCAGGAAATGATTTCGGGTCTGGGTCAGTGGATGGATGAAAAGGGCCACGCCTCGGTCGCCGATGTCGTGGGCCGGGCGGTGCCGAACTGTTCGGACTGGCAGAACCTGAACCTGAACTTTGTCACCAAGGCCCGCATCGATCAGGACCTGTGCATCAAGTGCGGGCGCTGCTATGCGGCCTGCGAGGACGGGTCGCACCAGGCGATCAGCATGTCCGCGGACCGCGTCTTTGATGTGAAAGACGATGAATGCGTGGCCTGCAACATGTGTATCAACGTCTGCCCGGTCGAGGGCTGCATCACCATGGAACGGATCGCGCCCGGCGCGGTTGATGAACGCACCGGCAAGGTGGTTCCGGCCGAGTTCGGCGACTGGACCACGCACCCCAACAACCCGATGTCGACGGCGGCGGAGTGAGGCCAAAACGCACCAGATGTAGACCGCGACAAGAAATCTTGCGGATTTCTGTAAATCGCGCGCGAGATATAGTTGATCTGTGTCGCGGCCCGCGCTAACAGTGCCCCACAGGTGCAAGACGCGGTATGCATTACTGACGCAGACGGCGGGGTTCGGGGGCCATTGGCAAACGGACCCCGTTATCATTTTGAGAATGTTCAGAAAAACCTGGTCGCCCAATAGAAGAAGGCGCCAGGTGCTCAGACGCGGTCCTCGCATCGCACCTGCAAGCAGGTGCACCCTGACGCCTTCCTGAACTTTCCGCCCCTAAGGGCTTCCTGCTCATTTGCTCCAGGCCCGAAGACCCTTTGCAACCGCTCCGAACCCTTTTGAGTTTGAGCCCCGTTGATACAGTCTCCGAAGAGCCCCTACCGACTTTGCCCACACCCCTGAAACTTTCGCTCGACTTCCCGATCCCGAAGGACCTTTCCGTCTCGCTCCAGCGTCTCAGGCCTTTGCGCCCCGCTCCGTTTCCGAAGAACCTTTGCGGTGAGATCAACGTCACAAATGCGCGCGATTCCCGCAAGCAAAAAATGCCGGAGAGGCGAAATTTCTTGGGGATAAAGTGTTGAATTACTTGTGGAAATCCCGGTGGATAAGTCGATTAACCAAGTTAGTTCCGGGGCTTGGCAGCGCGGCAATTATTCTTTGAAAATAGTGGTTGCCGGGTCGAATTTTGCCCTAGGATGCGCCGCCGCCGCAGGCTTTTTCGATTGGGCGGGCGAATCATTGGTCGACCGGCGATCCGTCTGACCGTGTGAACCGTCGCCCCGAGGCCTCGTGGTGCAGCAGGACGTCGTGATCGGGGTAGTGGACGACTCCAAAAGCCGCGCGTGTTCCGACCACCAGGATAACGGCGTCGTCCGATGACTGGTAGTCAAGGCAATGGCCGACGGGGTCGCCCGCTTGCCAACCGGCCACGTCGCCCGCACCCAGCGTGGTCTCGACGTCTTCGACAAGGACCAGTTCGCCGCTTAGGACGTAAACCAACTCGTCCTCGGTCTCGTGCCAGTGCCGGTGCGATGATCGCGACCCCGGCGCAAGCCGTTCCAGCCGCGCCCCGAATTGGGTCAGCCCCAGGGCGTCGCCGAGGACAATCTCAGCGAAGCCCCCAAGGTTTTGTCCGAAGATCGTGTTTGTTTTGCCCGGATGCTCTGCCCAGGCGGGAAGGTCGAGTTTTGGCATTGCATCCCCTTTGCTTGAAATCCTCAGTCTGCCGCGGCGCCTGCCGTCAGGCAAACCGCCCCTGCGCGAACCAGCCGCCCGACATGGTGTGCCCGTGGGCATAGTAAAGCCACAGCCGGTCGCCTGATTCTGTGACCACCTGCCAGTAATCGCGCAGGCCCGAGCGCCAGTTCGGGTCATCGAGCCACCATTCGGGTGCGATGCGTTCGGGGCCGCGCGCCTCGGCCAGCTTGTGGGTCTGGCGCCGCCAGCGGAACGCGACTGGCGGCATCGGGTCGTCGTGCGCGGTAACCGGCTCGGGGGGCCAGAGCATCAGCGGCCGCGCCGCAGGCGGGTCGGGCCAGTCGGTCGCGGGTTCGGACCAGGCAGCGCCCATGATCGTGGCGGTTTTCTCGGGGATATGGCTGTCGGCGGGGTGGGCCCGGGTGATCGCTTCGAACCCGATCCGCGCGCCCAGCCGCCCGATCAGGTCGTCGATATCCGCGCCGCGCGCCTGGGCCGCCATCACTGCGTGGCCGCGCGCCGCCGCCTCGGCGTGGCCGGCGTGCTGGTGCGCATGAACCGGCTCAGAGACCGGCACGCTCAGGCGGAGGGTGTCGATGCCGTAACCGGCGTCGATCTCGCCCAGCTTCAGCGCCAGCAGCGGGCGGATGCGGTCAGGCTCGGCCGCCGGGCGGGCCAGCCCGACCTCGATCACCGCGCTGGCCGCATCGACCCGCATCGCCTGAAGCCGCACCCGCCGCGCCCCGTGCCCCCGCGCCCTGAGCCGGTCGCAGAGCGGTTCCAGCAGGCGGTCGATGCCGGCCATGATGTCGGCCTCGAGCCCGATCGGATCGGGCAGGCTGAGCCGCACCGCGAAATGGTCCGGCGCGCGGGCCGGGGCGACCGGTTCGGGCAGATTGCCGAGCGCCTGATCGAGCCGCGCCACCACATCGGCCCCGAACCGCCGCGCGGTGGCGGCGCGCGGCAGGCCGGCCAGATCGTCGATGCGCCGCACCCCCAACCGGCTGAGCCCGGCAATGGCGGCGTCGCTGAGGCGCAGGGCTGTCACCGGCAGCCCGGCGATGGCGGCGCGGGTCTGACCGGGGGGCGCGATGCGCCCCGGCAGCTGCCCGCGTGCGCGCGGCGGCGGGGCGGCCCCGCCCCGGGTCCAGTGGCGGCGCTTGGCGGCGCGGGCGCGGGTGGCGGGGGCCTCCTGGTCAATCGCGTCGCCCGACCGCCCCGGCAGGCTGCCGCCGGCAAACCGCGCCAGCGCCCAGGCCGCCCCCAGCGTGTCGGCGATGCCAGCCTGCACGCTGAGCCCCAGATCGGCGCAATCGGCCACGGCTTGGGTCATCAGCGCCGCCTCGCCCCCGAAGAGATGGGCGCAGCCGGTCAGGTCGATCACCAGCCCGTCGGGCGGGGCCTCGGCCACCCAGGGGCTGAACTTGCCGGCCCACCGGCGCAGCCCGGCCAGAAACATCGCCTCGGCCGGTTCGTCGCGGGGCCGGGTGATCAGATCGGGGGCGATGGCGCTGGCGTCCCTGAGCGCCATGCCGGGTTTCAGGCCCGCCTGCGCCGCCACCTCGGAGACGGATGAAAGCACCTGCATGTTGTGATTGTCGGCGATCACGGCCAGCGGGGCGAGGGTCCGCCCCCGCGCCTGACGGAGCAGCCTTTCGGCCCCCATCCGGGGGAACCAGAGCGACAGGATACGACGGTTGGACATCTGATGGGCAGCTTGAGATGTTCAGGGTTTGTTCTTGTCTAGCCCGGGGGTGGGGGGGAGTCCAGAGAGTTGGGGGAATGTTCCAAGTGTCTCACAGTGAGAGAAGGGCTTAAGATAATGATATTTAAGGGAAAAAATGTCAAAGAGCGAAAGGCGCAGATCTTGGATCTTCCCGGACCTGGCCGTCACAGGGAGTGGACGAACGTACGGCGTGGTTAACAGGGCGTGCGCAAGGATTTGGGGTGGATCCTAAGAACGAAGAATGTCGGGTTGACAGATACATCAAAAAATGATTTGTTGTTGATACCAAAAAAGGACGGGTCCTGGACATGACCAAAACTGTACCACAGCCGCATGTGGCGCGTAATGGCGCAGGCGCTAGGGAAAAAGAGCGCTGCGGCCAGCACATGCATCGGAAGGTCGCGAGATCAGGACAGTCTCGCATAATCAAAGAGCTGGAAGATGGACAGAAACGTACGTCATTCGACAAAAGCTTTGGGGCTGAACTGCCCTTCCGATTCTATTCGTTCAGTCACCGGGCGCGGAATTGTCGGAGATGGCGAAAGGATACGAACCCAAAGTCGGGCGTAGGTTCGAAGCGACCGACTATGAGGGCAAGCGTTCGCTTTTAAGAGAGTGGGCGCGGACAATAGTCGCGGTTTTCGCATTGGTGGCCTGTTTGGTCGCGCTGGCGGTCGCGGGACTAAATGTGGTCCAGACCGGTGACGGAGATACATTGCTGAAGGTCTGGGCAGTGGTGGCGATGCCGATGACGGCGATCCTCACCTATTATTTCAAGGGGTCCACGAAGGTTGGCCAAGACATCGACGAGAGTTCAGTTTGAAATGCCCGCGCCGAGTTTTCAGCGCTTGAACGATCTGCGCGACAAGATCGAAGCAACCAGCCACGCGGAAGTTATCCGCCGGGCGCTACAGCTTTATGAGGCGCTGATTGAAGAAACCGAGAATGGGGCTGAAGTTTCGATCCGATCTGAAAATGGTGGCGAAATCCGATATCGCCCCATTTTTTGAGCTCATCCGTCGGCCACCATCCTTGCAATCCGTTCGGCGTAGGTCAGGTATGACGCCGACAGCGCGTCGGTGTCGCCTATCCGGATGGTGTGCGCCCCCCGGTCGGCGGCGTAGTCGAAGTTCACGCCGGCGCCTTCGATCAGGCGGTTCATCAGGTTGAAGAGCCCGCAGACTTCGATGGCCTCGAAGAGCGCCTCTTCGCTGAGGCCAGCCGCCAGCACCGCCGCTGCGTCGGCGGGGACCATGCGGCTGGGCAGGGTGTTGAGTTTGGCGACATAGGCGAAGAGCGGCTTCAGGCGGTCCTCGACCGGTGCGGTGTCGATATCGGCCAGCAACGCCTCGACCGTGCCCTCGGGGATGCCAAAGGCGCGCGCGTAAATCGCGTGGCTGCCCAAGCAGAAGCGGCAGGCGTTCAGGCCCGAGACGTAGGCCGCGATCAGTTCGCGTTCGGCGATGCTGAGCGCGCCTTCAGACCGCAGTACCGCGTTGACATAGGCCATCAGCGGCGCCACGTTTTTTGGAAATCGCACCATGAGGTCGGTCAGATGCGAAGGCTCGGGCAGCGAGGGAAGCTGTGGCATCAAAGATCAACCGCACCAGACGCGCGTCACGATCCGATTGGCATCGACGGCAAAGTTCAATCGGCTGGGATCAATGCCACCGTCGTCCGGCACAGCGCCCTGAAAGACCCGCGCGGTGGTGCCCAGAGGTGCCCGCAGATCATCCAGCGGGCCGCCGATATGGTCCAGATACCGGTCGCCGCCGCAACCGCTCAGGTCGGGCGCGGGCGACGCCACTGGCGCGGTGGCTTCGGGGGCGGGCGCGCAGCCGGACGCGATCAGTGCGGCGGTCAATATCAGCACAGGCGGTTTCATCATGTCTCCTTCGGTTATCCGGCCCGCGCATTGTTGGTTGAAATGCCCGGCCAATTGTCCCACGGTTGCCGCCATATTACGACAAAACCAGGAGACGACAAATGCGAACCCGCGCCGCCGTTGCCACTGCAGCGGGCCAACCGCTCGAGATCATGGAGGTGAACCTCGACGGCCCGCGCGCCGGCGAGGTTCTGGTCGAGATCAAGGCCACCGGCATCTGCCACACCGATGAGTTTACCCGCTCGGGGGCCGACCCCGAGGGCCTTTTCCCCGCCATCCTGGGCCACGAGGGGGCGGGCGTGGTGCTGGAGGTGGGCGAGGGCGTGACCGGCCTGAAGGCGGGCGACCATGTGATCCCGCTCTACACGCCCGAATGCCGCGAATGCGAGTACTGCCTGAACCCGAAAACCAACCTTTGCCAGAAAATCCGCGCGACGCAAGGCGCCGGGCTGATGCCCGACGGAACCTCGCGGTTCTCGATGTTGGATGGCACGCCGATCCTACATTACATGGGTTGCTCGACGTTTGCCAACCACATTGTGCTGCCCGAGATCGCGCTGGCGCGGGTGCGCGAGGACGCGCCGTTCGACAAAATCTGCTACGTTGGCTGCGGCGTGACCACCGGCATCGGCGCGGTGATTAACACCGCGCGTGTCGAGATCGGGTCGCGGGCCGTGGTTTTCGGGCTGGGCGGTATCGGGCTGAACGTCGTTCAGGGGCTGCGGCTGGCCGGGGCCGACCAGATCGTCGGGGTCGATTTGAACCCGGGAAGGGTTGAGATGGCGACGCGGTTCGGGATGACCGATTTCGTCAACCCGACCGAGGTGGACGGTGATATTGTCGGCCATCTTGTCGAACTGACTGGCGGCGGCGCGGATTATTCCTTCGACGCCACCGGCAATGTCAACGTGATGCGGCAGGCTTTGGAATGCGCCCACAAGGGCTGGGGCGAAAGCATCATCATCGGCGTCGCCCCGGCGGGCGCTGAAATTTCGACGCGGCCGTTCCAGCTGGTCACCGGCCGGGTCTGGCGCGGCACGGCGTTTGGCGGGGCATCGGGGCGCACCGACGTGCCCAAGATCGTCGAATGGTACATGGACGGCAAAATCGAGATCGACCCGATGATTACCCACACACTGAGCCTTGACGACATCAACACGGGGTTCGACCTGATGCACGCAGGGGAAAGCATCCGGTCGGTGGTGGTTTACTGAGCGGGGCATTATTGCGACATTTCGCTCTTCACGTTTATGAAACGTTGACACTTTGGTTCTAGATGCCATATTTGACGTATCCACCTCGCTAGGTACATCCTGCGAGATAGGCCGCGCCGTAAGGCGCGGCTTTTCCGTTTTAGGAGTGACAATATGCGTCGCGTTTTCGTTTACGTAGATGGATTCAACTTATATCACGCTATAAACGATCTGAGAGATGACAGCCTTAAATGGCTTTGTCTGAGGCGATTTTCCGAAGGAATGATCAGCAATCGTGAAGAGCTAAGGTCGGTAAAATACTTTTCGGCATATGCAACTTGGATACCAGACGCGCATGCGCGGCATCGAGCCTATGTAGCGGCACTCCAAGCAGAAGGCGTCGAATTCGTTCCGGGCCAATTCAAGAAAAAATATCTGAAGTGTAAAGTCTGTCACGCACAATATCACACGCATGAAGAGAAAGAGACCGATGTAAACATTGGAATTCACTTGATCCGCGACACCTTTGAAGACCGGTACGACCGAGCCCTGGTCATCACAGCAGACACCGACATGCGAAGCGCAGTAGAAATGGCGAGAAATATTGCGCGAACTAAATCGATTGACGTCGTTTCTCCGCCAAAGAGAATGGGACGATCACGATCGCTCCGGTCCTTGTTCGAATTGACCGTTGGCAAAGTTCGAGCCGCGCGGTTAGAGGAGACATACAATTTGGGTGGTGGAAAAACTGTGCAAGTACCTGACAAATATCGCTTGCCTTCTGCCTAGTTGCACTATTTGCAACGTCCACTCCAAACTACCAATCGTCCGCAAACGGAGACCACAAGGAGACACCAATGAATATGCTCGACGACACCGAGAACGCCCGCGAAGACGCCCCCAACCCGCGAATTGGCGATCTCTTCTTCAAATCGCGCAGCGTCATCATCGCAGGCGAGATCACGGACAAACTGGCGCAACGCGCCGTCACCCATCTGATCGCTCTGGCCGAAGAAAGCGACGACCCGATCAACGTCTTTATTTCGTCGCCCGGTGGCCATGTCGAAAGCGGCGATATGGTGCATGATATGATCCGGTTCATCCGGCCGCGCGTGCGCACCATCGGCTCGGGCTGGGTGGCCAGCGCCGGGGCGCTGATCTTTGTCGGGGCCGCCAAGGAAGATCGCTATTGCCTGCCCAACACCCGGTTTCTGTTGCACCAGCCGTCGGGCGGGGTCGGCGGCAAGGTGACGGATATTCAGATTCAGGCCGAACAAATGCGCATCATGACCGCGCGGTTCAACAAGCTTTTCGCCGAGGCGACCGGGCAGAAGCCGGAAAAGATTGCCAAGGACACGCAGCGGGATTTCTGGCTGACCACCGACGAGGCGGTGGCCTATGGGCTGGTCGGAGCGATCATCGCCTCGGTCGACGAGCTGCGCTGACCGGGTGCGATGCTGGTCCGCGCCGCAACATCTGACGACCGGTCCGCCGTCTGGACAATTCTCGAACCGGTATTCCGGGCCGGCGACACCTACACCGTCGCCGCGGACATATCGCGCGAGGACGCGCTGGCCTATTGGTGCGGGCCCCCCGGCACCGCATTCGTGGCCGAAGACGGCGACCGCGCCCTTGGCACCTATTACATTCGCCGCAATCACGGCGGCGGCGGCTCGCATGTCGCCAATTGTGGCTATGTCACTGCGCCCGAGGCCCGGGGAAAAGGCGTTGCCCGGGCGATGCTGGAACATTCGCTGGAAACCGCGCCCGCCATGGGGTTTCGCGCCATGCAGTTCAATTTCGTGGTGGCGAGCAACACCCGCGCCGTGGCTTTGTGGCAGGCCTATGGGTTTGACATCATCGGCCGCCTGCCGGGGGCTTTCAGGCATCCCGATCAGAGCTATGGTGATGCGTTGGTGATGTGGAAATCGCTGGTCTGACCGGCGCGCGCAGGGCCTGCCCGTCGCGCGCGGTCGCCTCAATCCGAAGAAATTGGTTTCCAGAATTGCGACAATGAGCGAGCGCGCCAGGAATTTGACGCGCGCGCCGACGCAGTCGCTTTGGTTTGTGCCAATTCACCGCGCGACCGCCGCATTATCGCCCGCAGATCTGCAACCTCGGCTGGCAATAACCCGGCGACTTCGTGCCCGGATGCACCAAAACGACCCGCCCTGTGGCTGCTTTCTGAAAGAAATGGATCGCCACCGAAGGAGATAATAATGAGCAGACTTTCACATATTATCGCCACAACGATGATGACGTCGCTTGCACTTGGCACTCTCAGCGCTTCTTTCGTGGCGCTCAGCGCCACCGAAGTTGTTGCCAAGGGTGGTAAATCGTCGGGCGCCGGCAAGGATCGGGGCCAGGCAAATCGCGGCGGCGCCAGGGGTGGCATCGCCAAGCAACTGAGGAACCTCAATGCGATGTGCGCCAATGAGAACGCCTTTGCCAGCGCCAGTAGCGAAAGCAACATTGGCCTGATGGCCGGGTTCTATAGCGCACAGCAAAACGCTCTTGGCGCCGAAATGGCGTTGATGGATGCCCAAACAGCCCTGACCGACAGCGGCGAGGTCTATGCCGGCGCGACCACGGCGGATATCGACGCCGCGATTGCTGCGCTTCTGGACCCGGTAGCGAACGCCGCGGAAATCGCGGCGCTGGGACGACAGCGCGCCTATGCTGAAGTGTCAGAGCTTCTTGCGGTCGAGACCGCTGCCTTGGCCGCCACGGTTGGCGATCGCGACATCAGCGACGACGCGCTGGCGGTGTTCAATGCCGGTTGCGACGCCTGAAAATCGTTTGAATTGCGCGCGCGGGCAGCCGCCGCGCGGCGCGCCAGATCGCGCTCACAACCGGGTTGCACAGGCAACGGCCGACGGCTAACCCAGGGCTGATCCTGACAAAGGCCTGCAGATGATCCCCGGTGTCACCGCCCGCCGCCGCTTTTCCGACCTTTCCGAACAGGAGATACTGGCGCTCGCCATCTCGTCCGAGGAAGACGACGCGCGCATCTATCGCACCTATGCCGAGCGCCTGAGGTCGGATTATCCGGCCTCGGCGGCGGTCTTTGACGGGATGGCAGCTGAGGAGGACGAGCATCGCCAGTTGCTTATCGACGAACACAAGCGCCGTTTCGGCGATCATATCCCGCTGATCCGCCGCGAACATGTCAGCGGGTTTTACAGCCGCCGTCCGGTCTGGCTGGTGGAAAACCTCGGGCTTGCGCGCATGCGCGAGGAAGCCGCGCATATGGAGCGGGTCGCGGCGAATTTCTACCTCAAGGCCGCGCAGGCCACCCAGGACGCCGACACTCGCAAATTCCTGGGCGATCTGGCCGCGGCCGAGGCCGGTCACATCCGCTCGGCCGAGACGCTCGGCGACAAACACCTCGATGCCGAAGGCCGGGCGGTCGAGGACAGCGCCGACCGGCGCCAGTTCATCCTGACCTGGGTCCAGCCGGGGCTGGCCGGGCTGATGGACGGTTCGGTATCGACCCTGGCCCCGATCTTCGCCACTGCATTCGCCACCCAGGACACGCATACAACCTTTCTGGTGGGCCTGGCCGCCAGCGTCGGCGCGGGCATATCCATGGGCTTCACCGAGGCCGCATCGGATGATGGCGCGCTTTCGGGGCGCGGATCACCCATAAAACGCGGCTTTGCCAGCGGGGTGATGACCACTTTGGGCGGGCTGGGCCACGCGCTGCCCTATCTGATAACCGATTTCTGGACCGCCACGGTTGTGGCCATCATCGTGGTCTTTGTCGAGCTCTGGGCCATCGCCTGGATCCAGAACCGGTTCATGGAGACGCCGTTCTTTCGCGCCGCATTCCAGGTGGTGCTCGGCGGCTCGCTGGTCCTTGCCGCCGGGGTGCTGATCGGCATCAGATAGCCTTGCCGATCTGGGGCGCTGCCCCTCTTCGCGCAAAGCGCGACTTCACCCCGAGGTCCTTGAGAAACAGTGATAATCATCATCTTTCCAGAAGTACTCCAGGGGGGTGCGGCGGGCAGCGCCCCCCGCGTGGCGACGCCAAAGGCGGCGCAAACCGTAGACTTTGCGGTTTCAAGCGCCGCCAAAGCCCCGTAGAGTCGCGCCCGTGGCCGCGCAGAGAAAAAGAAAACCCCGAAAAAAGAGCACTCGGCGCCGGCGCAAAAAGCCCGCGCCGCTGATGCCGCGTGCCCGTCGCTGGGTCGCGCGGGGATTGCTGGCGGTGCCGGTTTTGCTGTTCCTCTGGGTGGCGGTTCTGGCAGTGGTGAACCCGCCGGTCACGCCCTATATGGCCGCCGAGGCACTGCGCCTGGGAGGGATCAAATCCGAATGGACCAACCTTGAAGACATGGCCGCGTCAATGCCCCGCGCGGTGGTCGCCGCCGAAGACGCCAATTTCTGCCTGCATTGGGGGTTTGACATCGCCGCACTGCGCGTTGCCATCGAAGACGGCGGTCAGCGTGGTGCCTCTACCCTGACCCAGCAGGTGGTCAAGAACGTCTTTCTCTGGCACGGGCGGTCGTACCCGCGCAAAGCGCTGGAGGCGCTGATCACGCCGCTGGTTGAAGCGATCTGGACCAAGCGCCGGATATTGGAGGTCTACCTGAATGTCGCCGAATTCGACGCCGGCGTGTTCGGCGTCAAGGCGGCGGCGCAGCATTACTTTGGCGCGACCCCGGACCGGCTCACCGGGCAACAGGCGGCGCGGCTGGCGGCCTTGCTGCCCAAGCCCAAGGAACGTTCGGCCGCGAACCCCGGCGCTTTTGTGCGCGCCCGTGCGCAAGCCATCGCCGAAGGCGCCGCGACAATCGCCGCCGACGGGCGGGCAGAGTGTTTTGCGGATTGATCCCAGCGCCCGGCTGCGGCAGGACATAGAGGTTGGATCAAATCGAGTTTCCCATGGCCCGTCTCTTTCACGTCCCGCTCTCGCCCTTCTGCCGCAAGGTGCGCCTGTCGCTTGCCGAAAAGAAGATCGAGGTCGACCTGGTCGAAGAGAAATACTGGGAGGAAGGCGCCGATTTTCTGCGCCGCAATCCGGCCGGCAAGGTGCCGGTGCTGAAGATCGACGATCTGACGCTTTCGGAAAGCGCTGCGATCTGCGAATATCTCGAAGAGCGTCACCCCGACCCAGCCCTGATGCCCAAGGACCCCGGCGAACGGGCCGAGGTGCGGCGTCTGGTCGGCTGGTTCGACGACAAGTTTCATCACGAGGTCACTTCGAAGCTGCTCTATGAACGGGTCACCAAAAAGATCATCGGCGCGGGCTATCCGGAAGGCAAACACGTCAAGGCGGGCTCGAAAGCGATCAAGTTTCATCTGGGCTATATGACCTGGCTTCTGGAACAACGGCGCTGGCTAGCCGGCAACGCCATGACGCTGGCCGATTTTGCCGCCGCCGCGCATCTGTCTTCGCTCGATTATACTTCGGACGTTGACTGGGACCGCTGCAGCGTGGTGCGCGACTGGTATGCCAAGATCAAATCGCGGCCGTCGTTCCGGGCCATTCTGGCCGATCAGGTGCCGGGGTTTCCGCCGCCCGCGCATTACGCCGATCTCGATTTCTGATGCAAGGCCCGACGCCCCAGGCGATCAAGGACGATCTGACCCGGCAGGCGCGTGAGCTGGGCTTTGCCAGCCTCGGCGTGGCTGCGGTGGCGGACCTGCCCGACCTGATGACGCCGCTTAAGGGCTTTGTTGACAAGGGCCGGCACGGTCAGATGGGCTGGATGGCCGACCGCATGGCCTGGCGCGGCGATCCGGCGGCGCTGTGGCCGCAGGCGCGGTCGATCATCATGCTGGCCGATCTTTACACGCCCGAAGGCGACCCGCTGGCGGGTCTGGCGCGCAAAGACCGCGCGGCGATCAGCCATTATGCGCGCGGGCGCGATTACCATGACATCGTCAAAAAGCGCCTCAAGCGTCTGGGGCGCTGGCTGATCGAGGCGGCACCTGGTGCTGCGATCAAGGTGTTTGTCGACACCGCCCCGGTGATGGAAAAACCGCTGGCGGCGGCGGCGGGCCTGGGCTGGCAGGGCAAGCACACCAATCTGCTCGGCCGCGATCTGGGCAATTGGTTCTTTCTGGGGGCGATTTTCACCACGCTCGACCTGCCGCCCGACGCGCCCGGGCAGGACCATTGCGGCAGCTGCCGCGCCTGCCTCGACATCTGTCCGACCGATGCCTTCCCCGCCCCCTACCAGCTCGATGCGCGGCGCTGCATTTCGTATCTTACTATCGAACATAAAGGCCCCGTAGACGAGGCCCTGCGCCCGGCCCTCGGCAATCGCATCTTCGGCTGCGACGATTGTCTGGCGGTGTGTCCCTGGAACAAATTCGCGGCCTCGGCGCATGAGATCCGCCATGCGCCACGGCCCGATCTGGAGGCGCCGGCGCTGGCCGATCTGGCCGGGCTTGACGACGCCGCGTTCCGGGCGATGTTCTCGGGCTCGCCGATCAAGCGCATCGGCCGCGACCGCTTCGTGCGCAACGTGGCCTACGCCATCGGAAATTCGGGCCAGCCTGCACTGGCCGAAGCCGCCGCCCCGCTGACCGTCGATCCCGACGCGGGCGTGGCCGATGCGGCAGAATGGGCGGTGAGAAGGCTTCGAGCGATCGCGCCGCAGTCCCGGGCCTGATCCGGGACCATTGCGGGGCGCTCAGATACCAGTGCTGTTGAACCGCCCGCGCGGCCCCATTGCTTTCAATGCGCTAGGATCGCATCTGCGAAGCAAGTCTGCGTCGAGCCCGAAAGTCGTCGTTTATTGTTCCGCTGTCCGTCGTCATATAAAATGGGACATCAGAGCGGTTTGAGTTTTGGAGGCTCTGGTTTGTTTGTGTGATTGATTATGCCGCGAGTTTTTGATGTTGCAAGCGGCGTTGTCGGATTGTCAGTTTCTTGATCTTTTCCCTTTCTCTGATGATGGCCTTGCCGCGCCCGAAGTAGACGTCGGCGGGTGTGACGTTGTTCAGGCTCTCGTGGTAGCGCTGGTTGTTGTAGTAATCGACGAAGGCCCCGATCTGGCGTTTAAGATCGCCGGGCAGATAGTAGTTTTCCAGCAAAACCCGGTTCTTCATCGTCTGATGCCAGCGCTCGATCTTCCCCTGGGTTTGCGGATGGAACGGCGCACCGCGAACATGGTCCATCTGTCGATCCTCGAGCCATTCGGCCAAGTCGCCAGAGATGTAGCAAGAGCCGTTATCGCTCAGCAGACGGGGCTTGTGTCTCACAACCGCCTGATCACAACCTGACGCCGCCAGGGCCAGCTCAATCGTCGCCGCCACGTCCTCGGCCCGCATGTTTGTGCAGAGCTTCCAGGCGATGATGTAGCGGCTGTAATCGTCCAGGATCGTGCTGAGATAATACCAACCCCAGCCAATGATCCTGAAGTAGGTGAAGTCGGTTTGCCACATCTGGTTGATAGCGGTGGTTTTGTCCGTGAACTCGTCGGCAGCTTTGATCACAACATAGTCGGGCGCGGTGATCAGATCAGCTTCCTTCAGAAAGCGGTAAACCGATGATTCAGAGATAAAATACTGCTTCTCATCGGTATACTTTACCGCCAGTTCCCGGGTCGTCAGCGCCTCGTGCTCCAGTGCAAATTCAATCAGATCGTCTCGCCGATCTTGGGGAATGCGGTTCCAGACCGACTTTGGGCAGGGTGAGCGATCCGCCAGGGCGTCAAAGCCGCCTTCGACATAGCGGTCATACCATCGGTAGAATGTGGTGCGCGGAATGCCCAGCATATCCAAGGTTTGCTTCGCAGGCAGATGGGACCCCTCAACGGTGCGGATGATTTCCAACTTCTCTGACGCTGGATACCTCATTCCTCGTATCCCCCATCCCCTGTCATGCTTTTTTTGAGCAGACGGTTTTCCAGGATCAGGTCGGCCACACATTCTTTCAATGCCAAGGCCTCAGAACGTAGCTCCTTCACCTCGGGTGACGTCGCCTGACGCGCCGTATCGCCGGACAGACGGCGTTTCCCTGCTTCGGGGAACTCCTTGGACCAGCTGTAATACAGACTCTCTGAGATGCCCTCGCGGCGACACAGTGCTGAGATGCTTTCCTCGCCCCGAAGACCCGCCAAAACAATGCGGATCTTCTCCTCGGCTGAATACGTTTGCCGGGTCTTGCGGCGGATGGTTTTGACCAGCCTGTCAGCCGAGGCTTTGCTGGTTCCGGATTGCTTGTTCATCTTCACTCCTTGACGGTTGCGATGAACCAGAAATCCTCCTGATGCTAAACCCTCATATCTGTCCCAAAGGCGCTGACGTCAGACAGACGATAACGCCCGAAATCCTCGTCCGCGACGAGCTCGCTACGGACCGCCTGCGCGAAATTCCGGTGTCGGGGCTGCGCAGGCTGAAGTACTACGCCGTGACGCCGAACGAGCCGGTGCGACCTCAAGCAGCCAAATTCATCGAGTGGTTGAAGCAGATATTTGCCGCGTAGGACGCGATGCCGTGCGTCGCTGGGAGACCCGCTGTCCCCATGGGGATGACCTGCTCCCCGAAAACTGGTCCATTTGAAAGGAGGATCTGTTCGCTTAATGTTCACGAGAACGAGGAGAACAGAGAATGCGCAAGTCACGGTTTAGCGAAGAGCAGATTGTTCGGATCATTCAGGAGTATGCGGCGGGTGCGAAAGTGTCCGAGTTGTGCCGTAAGCACGGTATGTCGGATGCCACCTTTTACAAATGGAAAGCCAGGTATGGCGGCCTTCAGATTTCCGATGTCAGGCGGCTGAAAGACCTGGAATCGGAGAACGGCAAGCTGAAGAAGCTGCTGGCCGAAACCATGCTTGATAATGCTGGCCTGAAAGGGCTTCTGGCAAAAAACTTCTGAAGCCTGCAAGCCGCCGGGAAGCAGTCATGGTTCTTTGCCGTGACTATCAGTTTTCAACTCGGCGGGCCTGTGGGCTGATTGGGTTTTCCAGATCGAGTAATGAATACAGAGGAAGGCCGGATCGCCATGCGAGGATACGGGAACGGCTGGTCACGCTTTCCGGCAAACACCGACGCTATGGCTATCGCATGTTGCATGCCAAGCTTGGCCAGGAGGGTTTCAAGGTGAACGTGAAAGTGGTGGAGCGACTTTACCGAGAGGAGCGCCTGACCCTGCGCCGCCGCAATCGCAAGAAAATCCCCAAGGGCGTGCGCGAAGGCGCCTGGTGCCCGATCGCCGCCAACCAGCGGTGGAGCCTGGACTTCACCATGGATGCGCTCGCCAACGGCAGGAAGTTCCGCACCGTCAATCTGAAAGACGACTGCACACGGGAATGTCCGGCGATTGATGTGGCCCTGTCGATCCCCGGCTCCCGCGTGGTGGAAATGCTGGAACGGGTGGCTCGTGAGCGGGGGTACCCGGATGTTCTGACCGTTGACAATGGGCCTGAACTACGAGGCCGCGCGCTTGATGGCTGGGCAGATGATCACGGCGTGCAGCTCTACTTCATCGACCCGGGCAAGCCGACCCAGAACGCCTACATCGAAAGTTTCAACGGCCGGTTTCGCGAAGAATGCCTGAACTTGAACTGGTTCACCTCGCTGGCCGAGGCAGAAAGGATCATCGAGGACTGGCGGATCGATTACAATCAAAACCGGCCCCACTCTTCGCTGAACTATCAAACCCCGGAAGAATTTGCCGCAAACAGGCCTTTCCATAAACCGCAATGGGCAGCGACGCTTGAGCTATCTGAAGGCTCCGCGCCACTGCCCATTGCTCACGCCGCCGAATAATGGCAAACAAAAGAGGAACAGAGTCTACCTAAAAGTGGCCCTCAAATTGGGGGCAGGTCACGAGTGGCTGGCCCCTCGCCTTGGGCGACGCCGCAGGCGGCGCAATTCTTCAGACGCGATCCGGCAGGTCACCGACAAAAACCTCGACCTCCTGTGCGGCGTTGTTGGCAAACCCGGACAGATCAAAGGGCGCATCGAGCGGCTGAACCCGGGCCTCGGCGTCGTGGGCCCGGCAGCGCAGCACATGGGCGCCCTTGGTGGCCTCCCACCGGGCAGTCCATTTCGCCCAGGCGTAAGGGCCCACGGCGGCTTCAAGCCGCGCGTCCTGCCAGGTGCCGTCCACCGAGAACTCGACACGGGCAACCGGGACACTGCCGCCCGACCAAGCCCGGCCGGTGATGGTCACCGGCCCTAGGCGGCAGAACCGCTTGCGGGTGGTCCAGTCCGGCACCCCCGGCGGCACCATCAGCGATTTGACCCTGGTTCTGGTCACCGGATCACCGGCGTCTTCATTGTCGGTGCGATAGCGGTAGGTCTCGACCTGCTGGAAGCCCTGATAAGGCCGGGTCAGCGCCTCGATCCGGGTCAGCCATTTGACCGAGGCCATCCCGTACCAGCCGGGCACGATGATCCTGAGCGGTGCGCCGTGTTGCGGCAACAGCGGCGCGCCGTTCATCGCATGCACCAAAAGCACGTCGAGCGCGCCCAGTTGATCCAGCGTAAGGCTGCGGCCATAGAAATGCGGGATGCCTTTGTCGAACCCGAAATCGGCGCCGGTAAAGGCGATTTCGACCGTTTCGGCCTTGGGGTGCGCCTGATCGATCAGCGGGGCCAGCGGCGTGCCAGTCCATTCGCTGGTGCCGACCGCCTCAAAGCTCCACGGCATCGAATGGCTGCGTGGCGACACCCCCGTGCGCCCGTTGCCGGCGCATTCCAGTGTCACCGGCATGGTCACTTGCGGCAGCGCCCGGATATCGGCCATCGAGAGCGAGGCCGGATCGGCGAAGGCCCCGGACAGGGTCAGGCGATGGTCGGCCGCGTCGATCAGCGGCACGTCGAAATGGGTCAGCAGGTAATGGAGACCGGTCGGCGTAATGTCGCTGGTCAGCGTCTCGAGCAACGCGCCGGCGTTGCGGTTGGCAAGCCGGACCTCATCGAGCGAAAAGACCCCGTCCCGGGTTTCGGGGCGCCCTGGAAAGTTCAGAAAAATATCGCCAATATCGCTCATCCGATCACCTCGTCGCTGCGGTCATCGGTCTCGCCAAAGCGTTTCATCACCGGCGGTTTGGTGCCTGCGTAAACCCGGGCCAGGTTTTCGGCGATCTTGGCGTTCTCGCGTTCGAACAGGCAATTGCCGTCCATATCCGAGGCGACGATGAACGGCCCCATGGCCCGCGCGCGGATTACCCACATCGCCTGAGCGATGCCAAGTTCTTCGTGCCAATGGACCGCTTCGACATTTTCCACGCCGCGCCCCAGCAAAGCGCCGGTGCCATAACCGACGGTCGAGAGATAGACAGCGCCATTGGGCACGAAATAGTCGCGGTAGTCCTTCGAGGTCATGCCGCCCTTGCCGATGATCAGCCGCGCCCCGGTCCTGGCCATCCATTCGGGCAGCCAACGCGCGAAGCGAAAGCTGGCGGTTGCGGTGACTGCGCCCATGTCGAACGAGCCATCGGACCGGATGGCGGCGGCGGGCGAGCAGTGGAAATTCGTCGCCGACTGGGCGGGCAGGTCCAGAGGGATGTTGACCTTGTCTTCCAGCGCGCGGCGGTAGACGCCCTCGCGCGCGGTGTAAATCAGCCCGTCGAGAAAGACGATGTCGCCCAGGCGCAGATCGGCGATGGCCTCGGGCGCGGGGGTGGTCGAAAGGGTGACCTCGCGCAGCTTCATGTCGGTGGCCTCCCCCCTCTCCCCCCTCCGAAACGGAGGGGGGAAGCGCAAAGCGCGCGGATATCGCCTCCCCCTCCCGTGGGAGGGGGACCGAGGGGGAGGTTTTCGGCATTCATTCGGCGGCCTCCATCGCGACGTCCCAGTCGATCCCCTCGCGCCGCTGATAGGCGGTGAACCAGTCCGGGTCGGTGCGGAATTCGACGCGGCTATCGGGCCAGAGCCGCGCCACGGCGCGGCGCGAGCTGAGGCAAAAGGCATGCACCGACATCTGCATGCCGCCGGTGTGGCAATAGCCGACTTCGATATTGCAGTCGATCACCATGTTCTTGCCGACAAAGCCCATGGCGCCCATGCCGATCGAATTGCCGAGGTCTTTGAACTCATCCTCAAGGGCGGCGATTTTGGGGTCCGGGTTACGGTCACCCACAATGCGCAGGGTGGCGGCGCGTTTGCCCAGTACCATGCAGGTGTCTTTCGACCCGCCGAGCCCGATGCCGATGATCGCCGGCTGGCAGGCCAGTCCGCGTTTGCCGAAGGCCACCAGGCTGTCGAGGTAGAAGCGCTTGATGCCCTGAATTCCGTCGGAAGGGAACAGCATCCGGTAATCGGTGCCGAAAAGGCCGCCCTTGTGGACCGTTATCAGGTCGATCCAGTCGGCCTTTTCCTCGCCGGGGGCTGGCGGCTCGAAGGCGTATTCGATCTCGGGCGCGCCGATGCCGACGTTATTGTTGTGATCGGTGCGCCACAGCGGATGCACCCGGTTGGGGCGCAGGGGCACGCCGGTGGTGGCATTGGCGGTGGCCCGGCGCAGCGCGGCCTCGAGCGCCACCATGCCGCCTTCGACGTTCGCCGCGTTGCCCAGTTTGACGTACCAGCGCGGCACGCCGGTGTCGCCGCACATGGCACGGCGGTCGGCTTTGGCGACTTCATAGTTTTCCAGCATGGCCTGCAGGACGAAGGATGAAAGGTCGCCGTCTTCGGTGGCCGCCGCCGCCTTCAGCCCGTCGAGATAATCCTGCGGAATGTCGATCGCGGCTTTGTCCATCAAGGCTTCGGCGGTGGATTGGATGAGGGCAAGCGGGATCATAGCTGTCTTTCTTTTTGTTCTTACGTTGCCGCAAATAGATCCAAGCGAGAAGAACGCTTGGGATCACCTTTCCCAAAGAACTCTTGCAAGAAAGCATGTTCAATTTCTGAAATCTTTTCGGACGACCATGTCTCCACCATGCTGGGCGCCAGATAGAAATTTTCGGCTCGATCTATGAGTAGGTATGAAAGCTCATACAATTTCTTCTTTCCGCCACTCGTTGTTATTGGACGCAGGTATTGAACAACCTTGGCCCCTTGCGATCGCGCAAAACTGAACACGACCACAGTCTCTTGTGCACTCAAAGGGACCACGTTCACGATAATCGCGGCGAATGGTTCCCCCCACGCTTTGAGTTCAGCCGAAAAGAATGACGAAGCCGCCAATACGGGAAGCATGTCTCGAATGAAAAAGTGAATGTGTCGGATATTTCCAAAATCCCCTTTCGCGAAGTTTTGTTCAAAGTGATCGTACCGATATCTCCATACTCTCCACGCCTTCAGCCAATGGCTAAGCGCTTCCATCCCCACTGGACTAGAAACGTCTCCGGTGACTTTACCGTGCTCAATCAAGTTTAGGTAGCTGGACTGAACACGGCTTGCACCTTCAAGAGTCGCGTGAAGCTCCCGCGTTACGGATCGATACGCGAGAAGGAACAGTTGCTCCTTGTCGCCAATAGCGAATGGTTTGGTGTCAAGTGGGCGGAAGATTTCCGAATCGTGTTCCGAGCAAAAGCCGGGGAAAGTTGAGGCATATCCAATCCCAACAGTGGACAACTCAACCACGGAAGCATCCTTCTTAATCGACAACTTTAACTCGTGGACGTGACCTTCCTTCGCGATGAGCGACAGCGCTGTCGCCCGTTGGATAGAGTGCGCTCGAATTGACTTCTTTTCGCACTGAAGAGCTGGCTCAAGACAACGATTGTAGCGCCGCTTCATTGTATTGAAAAAGAATTCCTTGCTCTTTGGATCAACCATCACTCCTGGGAATCCTCTTTCAAGTGGTAGCTGCCTCTGCCACCAAGGATTCGGGCTCGCCCTCGGGCAGGATAGTCTGCCCCGGTTTTACGATTGTAAACCGCACGCGCTCGCGGGTGACTTTGATGCCGTCGCCCGCCCTTTTCGCGACCGTGAAATAACTGCTGTCCAGATCTCCTTCGTCCGGGAAATCCTCGCGGTAATGCGCGCCGCGCGAGTTTTCGCGGGCCAGGGCGGCGCGGGCGATCACCGCGGAGATGTCGCACAGCGAGGCCAGGCTCAGCCAATCGTGCCAGGTGAGGTTGAACGCGCGGTTGGTGCCGTCGACGCCGGTGCCGAGCATCTCGGCCCGAATGGTGGCGATCCGGTCGATGACGCGGGCAAGACCGGCACCGGTGCGCGTGACGCCCGCGTCTTCCCACATCGCGTCCTGCAAGGCCTGGCGCAGCGGGTGGACCGGGCCGGGGGCGGCGGCAAACGGGCGGCCGGCGCGGGTAATCTCGGCCTCCAGCACCGATTTGTCGGGGTCGCGCAGCGCCATCGCCGCCACGTCGCGCGCCATCACGTCGCCCGCGATGCCGCCGAACACGGTCGAATTGGCCACACCGTTGCCGCCCAGCCGGTTCGACCCATGCGCGCCGCCCGCGTCTTCGCCAGCGACATAAAGGCCTTGCATCGCGGTGCGGGTATCGACATCGACCACTACGCCGCCCATCAGGTAATGCGCGGTCGGCACCACCTCGACACGGCCAGCGGCAAGATCGAAGCCGCAATCGGCGCAGCGCCTGACCATGCCTTTGAATTTCGCGCGCACCAGATCGGGCCCAAGATGGGCCATTTCGATATAAACGCCGCCCATGGGCGAGGTTCGCCCCTGCCGTATCTCGGCGAAAATCCCCCGGCTGACCACGTCGCGCGTGGCGCGTTCGCCCTTGGGGTCAAGGGCGAACATGAACCGCTCGCCCGCGCCGTTCAAAAGATACCCGCCCGCGCCGCGCAACCCTTCCTCGAGCACCGTGCCGGTCATCCGCGTGTGATCGCCGGCCAAAAGCCCCGTCGGGTGGAACTGCACCATTTCCATGTCTCTGAGCGGCAGACCGACCCGCAGGGCCATCGCCAGCCCGTCCATCGACTTGTCGCCCGAGGGCGTGTGATAGCGGTACATCGTCGGCCCGCCACCGGTGGCCATCAGCACCGCTTTGGCCTGGACCAGCCGAAAGTCTCCGCTGCGCATGTCGATCATCAGCACACCGGCCAGCGCCGCGCCGTCCGACGTGGGGATCAGGCCGATGGCGCGATGTTCCTGCAACCGCTCGATGGGCCGGGCCAGCACCTGTTCCATCAGCCGGTTCATGATCTCGATGCCGGTCAGGTCGCCCTTGTGGACGGTGCGGTCGGCGGTCTGACCGGCGAAGGCCTTGTGGTGCAGGCTGCCGTCGGGGTTGCGGTCGAAAAAGCAGCCGACCTCGTTTTCCAGTTCGCGCACGCGCGTTACCGCCTCGGTGCAGAGCCGCCAGGCCATGTCCTGATCGGGCAGCCATTTGCCGCCCCGGATGGTGTCCATGAAATGCCGCTCGACGCTGTCGCCGGGGCCAAGGGCGACGTTATAGCCGCCCTGCACCATCCGCGTGCAGCCGCTTTTGCCCAGCAAGCCCTTGACCGCGATGGTAATCCTGGTGCCCTCGGGCGCGGTCTGGTGCGCGTGCAGCGCCGCAAAGAGGCCGGCACCACCCGCGCCAAGGATCAGGATGTCGGTGTCGTGGTGGTCGATTTCCGGGCGGGCCATAGGTCAGACCGCGCGCATCAAGAACAGGAAGGCCACCAGAAACGCCGCCCCCGCGGCGCTGGCGGCAAGGGTCTTCTGGCCGTCGGTCCAGCCCAGATGTTCGAGCGCCATTAGGCGCAGGCCGCCGAATATGTGGACCGCCAGCAGGAACACCAGCCCCATCTCGGCGGCTTTCACCGCGCCGATGTCGGCCCAGTTCAAGAACCCGTCGAGCCGCGCCGGATCTCTCAGCGCCAGCGCCAGCACCCAGAAGTGAAACGGCAGGAACAGCGCCAGTCCAAGCCCCGAGAGCCGGTGCAGAATGTAGGCCAGCCACAGCGGATGGGCGCGCGCCGGTATCATGACCCGGTGACCGCCAGCACGGCGCTGGCCCCCAGTCCAAACAGCGCCAGCCCGAGCGCCCAGGTCAGCAGAGTCAGCAAACGCCCCGCGATGCCCAGCCATTCGTGCGCCACCACCCGGACCCCGATGGCCGCATGAACCGAGACCGCCAGCACAAAAAGCCCGTAGTATGCGAACCAGAACGCCGAGCCTTGGGTGCGCCCCAGTATCTCGGCCGCCGAAAGGCCGCCCCGAATGGCCCAGATAATCAGGGCGAGATGGCCCATCACCAGCGGCGCCATGACCAGCGCGGTCAGCCGCTGCAACATATAAAGCCGCAGATCAAGCATCGCTGCGCCCCCCCAGCGCCCGCCGCACCACCGCCCGTTTCAACCCGGCGATGGCGTTGAGCGGGTCAAGATCGTTAGGGCAAATCGCGCTACAATTGCCGATAGAATGACAATTCAGACAGCCGCCAGAACCTGTGACGCCGTCCAGCATCGCCGCCCCGCGCGCGTCTTTTTCGTCGTTGAAAAGGGTCCAGACCCGGTTGAGCGCCGCCGGCCCCAGATAATCGGCGTTGCCCGCAACCGTGTCGCACGCGGCATAGCAAATCGCGCAGTTGATGCACTCGATCCCGGCGTCGGCGCGGCGGCGACCGGGGCTTTGCGGGTCGACGGCGGCCACGGCGTCGGTGCGCGCCGCACTTGGCGCGTGCGCGCCGCCTGCGGCGCTCCATTTGTCAAAAAACGGGTCCATGTCGGCGGCCAGGTCTTTGAGGACCGGCAAGTTTTTCAGCGGCGCGATCTTCAACCGCCCGCCGCGCGCAACCTTGTCAACCCGGGTCCGGCAGGTCCAGCGCGGCGCGCCGTTGACCGTCATGGCGCAAGACCCGCACATGCCGACCCGGCAGGCAAACCGGTAACTCAGCGTCGGGTCGGCGTTCTGCTGAACCCAGCTGACCACATCCAGAACTGTCTGATTGTCCTGGTGCGGCACCGCGAAAGGCTGATACCCGCCGCCGGTCGGCCCGCCGCGCCAGATGCGGACGCGAAGGGTATTTGCCGCTGTGCCCACGCCTGCCCCCGGAACGTTGTTGTCGTGACCATCACTACCTGCCGCCCGCGCGGGCGCAAGGGCCAAGCCGACCGCGCCCTTGCTGAAGCGCGATCTTCAGTGCAGGCTTTTGCGGGTTCACCGAGGGGCTGCACGCGATGGCCGCACCATTGACATATGACATCGACCCGGCGGATTTTTGGGCCGATCCGTACCCTGACCTCGCCAAACTGCGCGCGCGCTTTCCGGTGGCGTATGTTCCGCAGCTTGGCGCTGTTCTTATCACCCGGCGCGTTGACGTCTTCGAGAACGAAAAGAAGATCGACATATTTTCGTCGGTTCAGCCCGAGGGTCTGATGACCCGGCTGATGGGCCAGAACATGATGCGCAAGGATGGGGACGATCACCTGGCCGAGCGCCGCGCAATCTTCCCGACCGTGTCGCCCAAAACCGTGCGCGACCACTGGCAGGCCCGGTTTCGGGCGCACACCGCGCGGGGTTCTCGACGATCTTGAGGCGCGCGGGGCCTGCGATCTGGTCCGTGATTTTGCTATGCCGGTGTCGGCCGAGGCGCTGAAATGCATGACCGGGCTGACCGACATGGACAGGGCCGAGATGGACCGGGTCAGCCAGGGCATGATCGACGGCTGCGCCAATTACGCGGGCGACCCGGAGGTTGAGGCCAACTGCCACGACTGCACCGCCTCGATCGATGCGCATATCGACGCGATGATGCCAAGGCTGACGGCCGATCCCGATCCGTCGCTTTTGTCGGTGCAGATGCGGACGGGGCTGAGCGACGCGCAGATCCGCGCCAACATCAAACTGGCGATCTCGGGCGGGCAGAACGAACCGCGCGATGCGATTGCGGGCACGGCCTGGGCGTTGTTGAGCCATCCGGAAGAGCTGGCCAAAGTCAATTTGGGCGAGGTCGCGTTTTCCCGTGCCTTCGAGGAATACGCGCGTTGGATGTCGCCCATTGGCATGTCGCCGCGCGAAGTAGCGCGCGATTATGACCTGCACGGGGTGACGTTTGCGCGCGGTACGCGGGTTTTTCTGATGTTCGGCTCGGCCAACCGCGATGCGGCGCATTTCGCAAACCCCGACGCCTTTGACCAGAGCCAGGACATCAGCGCCGCCATCCCGTTTGGCGCGGGCCCGCATTTCTGCGCCGGTGCCTGGGCGGCGCGGGTGCTGATTGGCGAGGTGGCGCTGCCGATGTTGTTCGAGCGTCTGCCCGGTCTGGCGCTTGACCCGGCAAAACCCGCCGAAATAGGCGGCTGGGCGTTTCGCGGGCCGCTGCATGTGCATGTGATGTGGGGCGGCTAGTTGCCGGGCTAGACTTCGACTATCTCGAACTTGTCTCTAATCTCCGCGTCTTGCGCGCGGCTCAGATACTCCGGCCGGTGGCTCTCCAAAATCTCCCGCGCCCGCACGTTGGCCCGTGCCCAGGCATCGAGCCCGCCGCCGGCGGCCCAGGTCGCGGGCGCGTCGCGGTCGGCCAATGCGGGATAGAATTAATCGCGCTCCATCGCCGCCAGCGTATGACCGCCGCCCAGAAAATGCCCGTCGCCCAGAACCGCCTCGACAATCGCGTCATACCCCAGCGTTTCCTCGCTGACTTCGACGCCGCGCAGGGTCCGGTAGATCGCCGAATGCATCTCGTCATCGAGCACGAACGCCTCGAACGACGCGCCCAGAAGTGCCGCCGTCATGCCCGAGCTTTCATAGACCAGATTGCCCCCCGCCAGCCCCGCCGCCAGTGCGGTCAGGGCCTTTTCCGCGCCGTATTGCGCATCGATCGCCTTGGCGTCGGTCATGCTGGCGGCAACCCCCGATGGCAGGCCCAGCCAGTTTGACACCTGCGCCGAGGCGGCGTTCAGCAGCGCCGTCTCGCCGCCGCCGCCGGCAAAGGCGCCAGTGCGCAGGTCAATTACCAGCGGCCAGTTCGAGAAGATCATCGGATGGCCCGGCTTGTAAGGTTGACCATCAGCAGGCTGGCCAGCGTTTCGGCCAGCGATTGCGCCAGGAACCCGGCCATGGTTGCGGGCGCGGTGGCCCCTGATTGCGCCGCGGTGATGCACGATACCGGGATGTTGTGCGCAAGGCAGGCAAATGTCACATCGACCGCATCCTCGCCGAACCGCATCGGCGATTTGACCGGGCTGATATGGGCTTTGACGAAGGGACGGCGCGCAAATTCGCCCGGCCCCCCGGCGGCGATGTCGAACATTTCCACAATCGGATCAACATGTTCGGCCAGCGTGAACGCGGTGGCCACCGGTTTGGTGGTGTTGGCGATCAGGGCATAAGCGGTGTTGATGTCCAGCGCCCGCGCGTCCGTGACATCGGTCGCGATACAGCACCGCGTGAACCAGGTGATGTTGGCCAGAGCGTCCTGGAGCCGGGTGAAATCGTGCAGGTCGCGCAGGGTCGAGGGGCGATAGGTCCCGCGCTCCAGGTCCAGGGTCTGAACCGCCGCCCCGCCAGTGCCGAACCAGACCCGGTCACCGCCGACCTCGATGCTGCGGTCCGGGTCGCGTCCGTGCAGCGGAAACGTCTTGGCCGCCCGGTCGATCACATCTTCAACCAGCGACCGGGGGAACAGCCAGCGGCCCTTGCCATTGTCGGTGCAGCCGCCCGCGTCCAGGACCTGCGCAAGATTGTCCGGCACCTCGCCCATGCCCAACTTGGCCAGAAGCCGCAGCGCGGTGGCATAGACTGCGGTGATCTCAGACTCGCGCAACGGCCGGTACTGCCCGCCCGCCTGCCCCGGAGGGCAGGGGTCAACCGGTGGTGGTGCCGCCCGAGCCGCAAGCCGCGCTTTGCGGCCACCGCCGCGCCGGTTCCCCCGCTGTCCTGCCATTCGGGCCTCCTTGCGCAACAAAGACGCGCAAAGCGACGACGCCGCAAGACTAATTGCGACCCCGACGGCCCTTCATTGTTTCAAAAATACTTCGGAGAGGGGTGCGGGGAGAGGCTGGCCTCTCCCCGCCTTTGGCGACGCGCTTGCGCGGCGAAATACCTTGAATATTGGCCCGGACCTAACCAGCCTTCGCGGCACAGGCCGCTGCATACGCGCCCTCGAAGATCATCGTCCAGCCCTGGCCATAGCCGCCGCGCGAAGGTTCGGCCATTTCGCCGATGGCCTCGAAATCGCTTTGCCTCAGATCGACCTGTGTGCCGCCATCGGTCGCAGTAAACCGCACTTCCAGCAGTGTCTGCCCGCCATTCTCGTACCCCGGCGCGGGAATATGGAACCGAAGCGCCATGAAACTGTTGGGGTCATAGGTTTCCACATGCCCCCACGAGGTCTCAGCCCCCTCGGCCCCGATCTCGGTGATCTCGCCACCAACGCGGGGATCGACGCGAATGTCGGTAGCGGGCGCGCCTTGCATGGCGGAATAGGTGAATTTCCCCAGCGGCCACCAGGTGCCCATGCCTACCAGAAAGGTGTCGAAGGCCAGTTTCTGGTCGCAGGGTACGGTAATGGATTTTTCAATGGGCGGGATCATGGGTGCTCCTATCGTTGCTTGTTTTGTTTTGTAATCTCAGCGGCATAAGCCAACAGCGCCTGGTCCCAGACGCGGTCGAGATAGCGCCGCAGGTCGGCCAATCCGTCGGCGTGTGCGGAATAAATGCGGTGGCTTCCCCTTGGCGTGGCAAAGACCAGATCGGCGTTTTCCAGCACTTTGAGATGCTGGGACACCGCCGGTCGGCTGATCGGTCGCGTGACGGCAAGGTCGGTGACGCTTTGGGCTGTCTTGCGAAGATCGTCGAAAATGCCGCGCCGGGACGGGTCGGCGAGCGCAGAGAAAATTGAGGAAAGGCGATCGTTCGCGTAAGTCATGGCTTACACGTAAGCGATTGCTTACGTTCTGTCAATGGCGCACGAAGAAGCTTTTCCCGAAAAATCTTATGGCCGAAATTTCCACGCCGCAAATCGAAAACGGCGCACGCGTCTCAATGTTTGACGACACCACAAATCCGAAGCACAAAATTGGCGCAGGGAGGCGGCCCCATGAAATCTCGGACGCGCGTGGCGATCATCGGCGGCGGCATTGCCGGGTGTTCGGTGATTTATCACCTGACGCAGGAGGTGTGGACCGACGTCGTCCTGATCGAACGCGACGAACTGACCAGCGGCACCACCTGGCATTCGGCGGCGCAGGTGACGTATTTCGGCACGACCCAGACCATGATCGGGCTGAAAAGCCATTCGATCGCGCTCTACAAGGACCTGGCCGACGACCCCGAGCACCCGATCAATTACCATCACGGCGATGGCGGCATCCGGCTGGCCGGGACGCAAGCGCAGATGGACGGGTACCGGCATTTTGCCAGCATGGCGCGCGGCATGGGGGTGACGTTCGAGGTCATCGATGCCGCCGAATGCGGCCGCCGCCACCCGCTGATTTCCACCGACCGCCTCATGGGCGGGCTGTGGGACCCAGCTGACGGTGACATTGATCCCGCGCAGCTTTGTCAGGCGCTGGCGCGGCGCGCGCGCAAGGCCGGGGCCGAGATATATCGCCATACGCCGGTGACCGGGCTGACCCAGCATAAGGACCGGAGCTGGACGGTGCATACCGAATTGGGCGACATCGAGGCCGAGATCGTGGTCAATGCGGGCGGCTACCGGTGCAACGAGATCGGCGCGATGATGGGGGTCACGCACCCGGTGGTGTCGATGGAACACCAGTATTTCCTGACCGAACCGATTCAGGCGATCATCGACGCGGGCCACCGGATGCCGCTTCTGCGCTGCCCGATCAGCGACTTTTATTGCCGTCAGGACAAACAGGGTCTGCTGGTCGGGTTTTATGAACAAGCCTGCCGCACCTGGGGGCTGGACGGGATCGACCCGAATTTCACCAACGCGCTCTGCCCCGATGATACCGGCCGGGTGATGGATGTGCTTCAGGGCGCGATTGCCCGGGTGCCGGCGCTGGCCGACGCGGGCATCCACACCATCGTCAACGGGCCGATCACCTATACGATGGACGGCGCGCCGCTGGTCGGGCCGATCCCTGGCAAGCGCAACGCCTTCTGCATCATCGGTCTGCGCGCGGGTATCGGCGAGGGCGGCGGGCACGGATGGCTTCTGGCGCAGCAGATCGTGCACGGCGAGGCGGTCTTTGACACCTGGGTGATCGACCCGCGCCGGTTCACCGATTATGCCACGACAAAGGTGACCGCGCTGAAGGCGGTCGAAGACTACCGAAACGAGTTTCGCTTTCATTTCCCGCACGAACATCGTCCGGCGGGACGCCCGATGAAGACCACGCCGCTGACGCAAGTACTGCGCGCCGAGGGGGCGCGTTTCACGCTTGTGAACGGCTGGGAACGGGCCGATTTCTTCGCGCCCGAAGGCTTCGTCGAGACCTATTCGTTTCGCTTCAACGAGGTTTTCGACATCGTGAAGGCCGAGGTCGAGGCGGTTCAGTGGGGCGTCGGACTGGCCGAGGTCAACGGGTTCAACCGGTATGAGATTTCCGGGGCTGATGCCCATGCATTTCTGAACCGCATGGCCTGCGGGCGGGTGACGCGAAAGGCCGGCCGCGTTGGTCTGGTTTACATGCTCAACCACCGGGGCTGCGTGAAGGCCGAGGCGACCATCGCCAACCTGCCCGCCTCACCCTCTGGACCCGCGCGCATCTGGTATGGCTCGGCCGCGGGTTCCGAGTTTCACGACCGGGACTGGCTGGCGGCGCATATCGGGCCGGGCGAGGAGGTGCAGGTCCGGACGCTGACTAACGACTGGACGATCCTTGTTCTGGCCGGACCGAAGTCGCGCGCGGTCCTGAGCGCCGTGTCGCCCGAGGATTGGAGCGCGCGGGCCTTCCCCTGGCTTTCGGTCCGAACCGCCAGGATAGGCGCGGCACCGGCAGTGGTGATGGCGGTCAGTTTCTCGGGCGAGCTGGCTTATGAAATTCACATCCCCAACGCCGATCTGATGGCGGCCTACAGCGCGTTGCGTGGGGCGGGAGAGGCCCACGGTCTGAGGCTTTTCGGGGCCCGGGCGATCAATGCGATGCGGCTTGAAAAGGGGTTTTTGCATTGGAAAGCCGACCTGCTGACCGAGTTTGATCCGTTTGAGGCCGGGCTTGGCCGGTTCGTCGACATGTCGAAGGATTTTGTCGGGCGCGCGGCGCTGGCGGCGCGGACCCAGAAAAAGCGCCTGGTCACGCTTGAGATTGGCTGCCGCCACGCACCGGCCCAGGGCGGGGCATCGGTCACGGGAGACGGGCGCGTGGTCGGGACGGTCACCTCGGGCGGCTGGGGGCACCGGGTGGGCAGGAACCTGGCTTTCGCCTACGTCGATGCCGGTCTGCCGGGCGACGACCCTGACCTGAGCGTCGATATTCTCGGCGCGCCGGTTGAGGCCCGTCAGACCGAGCGCTGTCTCTATGATCCGGGCATGACCCGCTGCCGGTCGTAGGGTGTCCGCATGTGGACATTGGATTAAGCCGTTGAAATATTGGCATAAGCTGAGTGGCGGTTGGTGGTGATTGTCATCGCTGCGGAGGGCGCAGGATGGGATTTCATCGCGTCAATGTTTCGAATGGCCGGGGAAAGTTGGGGTGGAACCCCATCCTACATCGTGCTGTACAGGCGCGCCAAAGATCGCCCCGTGGCGCGTTGCAGCGCTGGGCCGGGGCGCGGTGATTAGCCAAATGTTCAGACCTGTGACCTAGGCAGGTCAGCGACAATAAGGGGTCGCTGATGCCAGATGATATTCGCCGCGAGCTTGAGACATTTCTGTTTGAAGACCTAGTGACCGGGCTGGGCAATATTCGCATGTCTCTGGTCTGGATGGACGACAATGCGCCGCCCGCGGTTGCCGAAGACAGGGGGCGGGGCATCAAACGGCTGGACGCCCAGCTGGCTTGGTTGGAAGACCGCGCCAACACGGTCTATTCGCGTTTGCACGGCTATTCGGGGCCGGTTGCGCTGGGGCCGGCTACCCTGGGCGACGCCGGGCCGGTTGAAATCGTGCCGGTTGCCGAAGGCGAACCTGCGCCCCGTGGCACCGGCGATGCGCCGCCGCCGGACGCGGCCCCCGACGCGGTAACTGCCGGGGACCTGGAGGATGCGGTGCCGCCGCCGACCTCGCCCCAGACCCCCGGTGGCTTGCCGCCGCAGTGGCTCAGCGGCGCCGAACCGCACGGCGCGGCGCCAGCGGTCGATGACACCGTGCGCGCGGCCCCCGCGACCCATGCTGGCGTGGGCGCAGACCCTGTCCGGCCTGATCGCGGCGAGGTCGCGCACGCGGTCGGGACCGACGGGCCGTGCTTTGAGGCTGGGCCGACCGCGCCCACCGCGCCGGTGCAGGCGGCGCTTGACCCGGTTCCCGAGAGTGCCCCGATGGACCAGGCGGTGCCAGCGTCAGGTGAGCGTCCGCCGGACCCGGGCGCAGTTGCGCCCGTGCGTGAGGCTGCGAAGGCAAGCGAGCCGGACCAGGAAGCCGCCCCTGACTTGGCCGAAAATGAAATTCCGGTCGAGAATGTCTTTGGCGGCCCTCTGGCGGGGCCAAGAGCTGACGCGACGAACGTGACGGACGCCGCGACCGACCCGGCGGACGTCCCGAAGGCAACCGATCAGACACCACCCGAGGCGAGAGTTGCGGCGGGCGACGCTGACCTGTCTCCGGTTTCGGAAAAAGCGGCCGCCGCCGCCCCCGGCACGCCCGCTGATGCTGCGGGTAGCACGATCGACGGCGACGAAAGTCCGGCGCAAGGCGCGGCGGTGGCGGCGAATGACGCCGTGCCACGGCTGGGCGAAGACACGGCGGCGGTACCTGCCAGCGTCGCGCCGCTTTTGGACGCAACACTTGCCGAAGCAGTGCGCGCGCCGGACCCGAACGGGATGGCGGTCGATGAACATCCAGCGGCACCGGGCGCGGCGGCACCACGGGCTGAGCCATCTGCAGCGGGCGATCCTGACGGGCCGCCCGCAACCAGCGCAAACTTGCCGCCGGGCGATGCCCACGCGCCCGGGCTAGAGGCTCAGAGTGCGGACAGTGATGATCTGGGTGGCGCTGCGGAACCCGTTGACCGGGTGTCCATTGCACCGCTGCAGGCCGCCGGTGCGCAGGTGAGCGTCGTCGAAACTGCGCCGCAGGATGGGCCGCCGCACACCGAAATTGCGCCCGGCGCCGCAGCCGCCGAACCGGAGACCGCGCCGATGGCTGCGGATATGGGCGGCAATGCCGCAGCAACCGCAGAGGCGGGACCGGAGGCGATGGAGGGCGTAGAGGCTGTGGCAACAGGGCGGCAAGACCTGTCGCCGCCACCAGCGCATTCTGCAGCGCCCGACCCTGACCGCGGCGCGGACCGAAAGCTGGTTCTCGGCCCTGACGTGCGCGCGGTGCCCGAAGACGGGTCCGATGGACCCGCGACACCTGTGGTTGAAGAGGAAGACCTTTCGGCGAGCATCGACCAGTTGCTGTAGGCGGCGTCGGTGGTGCGCAAATGCGCCGAAGGCACTGCGACCGAACAGGAAATTTGGGCGCTGACCCAGGTTCTGGACCGGGTGCAATCGGCGGCGGGATCTAGCACCGGTGCGGACTTGCCGGAGGGATCGGACGAAGCCTACGAGCTGCAAGCGGACGCGTCCCGGTTCCAATTGCAGCGCGGCTAGGGCCGGATCAATTTGGCGTCGATCACATGGGGTCTGCCCTTGCCGCAGCACCGGCCCCGGATCGCGCCAGCCCGCGCCGTCACGCCGAAGGCGTGCTTGCAGCACGACGGCGGACGCGATCCGCAACGATGACGCCGGGTGAAGTTCGGGTGATTTTCATTGTTTTTCAAATACTTCGGGGGTCGTTATTGGTTCCGCCATTGGTCCAAGAAACCAATGACGACGAGGGGCATCGCCTCTCGCCCCTTGGCGGCGCCAAAGGCGGCGCAAACCAACGACTAGAACATTCCGCGGCGGACCAGATTGAGACCCATCAGGCCGAAAAATACCAACAGGAAGCGGCGAAAGCCATGCTCGGACAGGCGTCCGCGGAGGTATTCACCCAAGGTGAACCCGGCGATTGTGGGCACCAGAAGCGCGGTTGAAAGGACCGTGGCCTGGCTGGTCAGAACCCCCTGCCGTATCAGGCCCAGGGCCAGCGGCAGCGACCCCAGAAAGATCAGCAGGCCACTGGCCCGCACGAATTCGTCCTTCGTCACGTTGCGCGCCGCCAGATATACCGCCAGTGGCGGCGCCCAGACCGAGGTCAGCCCGCCCATCAGGCCGGCAACAGCCCCGGCGGTGATCTGGGCTGGTGCCACCGCGCGGTCGCTGACCCGGGGCGACCAGCGCGTCGCGCTGACCGCCACGAAAATCAGCATCACCGCGCCAAGGGCGACCTGCAAAACGCTGTCTGGCGCATCCCCGGTCAGCGTGACGGTCAGGCCGACGCCCGCCATCAGGGTGACGCCGAGCCGCCAGTATCGCCGCGCGGCGGCCAGAACCTGGCCCGAGCGATAGACCTGCCAGGCGTTGGTGACCAGCATCGGCACCAGGACCAGCGCGATGGCGCCGCGGGGATCGATCAGAAACGTCATCAGGCCCATGGCCATGGTCGGCAGCCCCATGCCGACCGCGCCTTTGACGGTTCCGGCGACGAGAAAGATGAGACCGAGCGCCACCAGAAACTGCGGGTCGGTTGTCATGCCGCGCCAGCCCGCGACGCCAGATAGTCCGACACCGCGCGGGCCTGATCGGCGCTCAGGTGCAGGCCCAGCTTGGTGCGCCGCCAGAGGAAATCTTCGCCGGTCACGACCCACTCGTTCTGGGCGGCCCAGTCAAGCTCGCGCGCCGTAAGACCGGGCCCGAAGTCTTGGCCCAGGTCCTGGCGCGACCGCGCGGCGCCAAGAACGTCAAATGCTTCGGTCCCGTAGGTGCGGATCAGGCGCGCGGCCCAGGACCTGTCGAGGAACGCATAGCGCGCGCCGAGTTTTTCGATCAGCGCGTCCGCACCACCCACCGGGAAATCACCGCCGGGAAGCGGTACGCCGCTGGTCCAGTTCGGCTTGAGGCCGGGAAAGCAGGGCGCCAGTTTGGCCAGGCTGGCCTCGGCCAGGGTGCGGTAAGTGGTGATCTTGCCGCCGAAGATATTCAAGAGCGGCGCGCCGCCCGTGTCGAGCCGCAGTACATAGTCGCGCGTGGCCGCCGTGGCCGAACTGGTGCCATCGTCGAAAAGCGGGCGGATGCCGGCGAAACTCCAGACGATGTCATCCGCAGAGATCGGAGTCTTGAAGTACTGGTTGGCGAATGATCGCAGATAATCGGCTTCGGCGTCGGTGCAGGCCGGCGGGTCCGAGATGTCCGCGTGGTCAATGTCGGTGGTGCCGATCATCGTGAATTCATTCTCATACGGAATGGCAAAGATGATCCGGCCATCAACCCCTTGAAAGAAATAGCATTTCGCATGGTCATAGAGCTTGCGGACGACGATGTGGCTGCCGCGCACAAGGCGCACGGTTGCCGAGGCATCGCCGTGGACGATGTTGGTGATGACATCGCCCACCCATGGCCCTGCCGCGTTGACCAGGGCGCGGGCGTGAAACGTGGCCGGTTGGTCCGGATTGCTCGCAACCGTGACGGTCCACATGTCGCCGTGGCGTCTTGCCGCGATAACTCTGGTTCGGGTCATGATCCGCGCGCCGCGCGCCGCGGCGTCGCGGGCGTTCAGAACCACCAGCCGCGCATCCTGGACCGCGCAATCGGAATATTCAAAGGCTTTGAGAAACCGGTCCTTAAGCGGCGCGCCCTCGGGCGATCCGCCGAGGTCAAGCGTCCGGGTGCCGGGCAGTGCGCCGCGCCCGCCGAGGTGGTCGTAAAGCCAAAGCCCCAGCCGGATCATCCACGCCGGGCGGCGGCCGCGCATCCACGGCAGAACTGCGCCCAGCAATCGGGCCGCGGGCGTCGAGACGTCAAAGCGCATGTCGCGGTGATAGGGCAGCACAAAACGCATCGGCCGGGCGATATGCGGCATGGCGCGCAGCAGAACCTCGCGTTCGCGCAGCGCTTCGCGGACCAGCCGAAACTGGAAAAACTCCAGATACCGCAGCCCGCCATGAAAGAGCTTGGTCGAGGCCGACGAGGTGGCTTGGGCCAGATCGCCCGCCTCGGCCAGGGCGACGGTCAGACCCCGGCCGGCGGCGTCGCGGGCGATGCCGGTGCCGTTGACGCCGCCGCCGATGACAAAGAGGTCGACCGTGTCTGCGTCGGGGTCTGAAAGTTCGGCCATCGGGCGGTGCTCGGTGGTTGGTGCGGATGGTCTGCGTTTAAGCCTTTGGCCGCTGAATTCAACCAGATCGGCGCGGTGCCCGGGGCGCTACATCGAGTTCGGCAGGAACAGCACCAGCGACGGGACCGCCACCAGCAGCGCCAGCCGGAAGATGTCGACGATCCAGAACGGGGTGACGCCCTTGAAGATCGTGGCGGTCGTGACATCGCCCACCACGCCTTTCAGGACAAAAACATTGAGACCGACGGGCGGGGTAATCAGGCTGATCTCGGTGACCACCACGACGATGATGCCGAACCAGACCGGGTCGAACCCGAGGCCAATGACCAGCGGGAAAAAGATCGGGACGGTCAACAGCAGCATCGACAGGCTTTCAAAAACGCAGCCCAGAACGATGTAAATGCCGAGGATCATCAGCATGATTGTCATCGGCGCCAGCCCGGCCGAGGCGACCATGGCGCGCAGGCCTTCGGGCAGGCCCGCCAGGTTGACGAAGTTCGAGAAGACCCAGGCGCCGATCAGCACGGTAAACAGCGCGGCACTGGTCGCCGCCGCCTCGGACAGCACCTGAAACGTGTCGCGAAACGTGAGCGAGCCGCGCGCCAGGGCGATCAGAAAAGCGCCCGCCGCGCCCATGCCCGCGGCCTCGGTCGGCGAGAAGGTCAGGTTCAATGGCCAGAAATCCAGCGCCCCGTAAAGCCCGCCGATGACCAGAAAAAACAACAAAAGCACCGCCCAGACCCCGCGCAGGGCGGCCAGACGGTCGGCCCAGCCGCTGCGGTCGCCTGCGGGGCCTGCGTCGGGGTCGCGGATGATCGTCATCTTGACCGCGACCAGATAAAAAAGCACGCCGATGATCCCAGGTATGACCCCGGCGATGAACAGTTTGCCGATGCTGGTCTCGGTCAGCAGGCCGTAGATCACCAGAATGACCGACGGCGGGATCAGGATGCCAAGCGTGCCGCCCGCCGCGATCGAGGCGGTCGAAAGGTGATCTTTGTACCCGTACTTGCGCATCTGCGGCATCGCCACTTTTGCCATCGTGGCCGCCGTGGCCAGCGACGACCCGCACATGGCCGAAAACCCGGCGCAGGCGACGATTGTGGCCATGGCCAGCCCGCCGCGAAAGTGGCCGAGAAAGGCGTTGGAGACCTGATAAAG
Organism: Paracoccaceae bacterium; assembly: GCA_965247915.1. Classification (GTDB taxonomy): domain Bacteria; phylum Pseudomonadota; class Alphaproteobacteria; order Rhodobacterales; family Rhodobacteraceae; genus JAKZRT01. Next base: position 2,486,004 of record OZ252048.1, on the reverse strand, counting down.
TTCGCGGCTGAGCCCGCCGCGGCTGACGAACAGGCCCATCAGAATGAACAGCGGCACCACCGACAGGCCGTAATCTTGGGCGGTGTCGATTATCAGGCGGCCAACCATCGAAATGGCGGCGTGAAAGCCGCGGATCTGGGCGAAGCCGATGAGCCCGACCAGCCCCATGGAAAAGGCGATCGGCATACGCAGAAAGACCAGCACCAGCACCGCGCCGAGCCCGAGAATTGAAGCGAGCATCAGGCGGGCACCTTGTCGGGGGCGACGATCCGGGCCGCACCCCGGACCAGGAAAACGATGGCGGTCACGAAGGCGAAAAAGGCGATGAACCAGCCGATGACGAACTGCGGAAAGCCTAAGTATTCGGTGACATCGCCAAAGTCGCGGGCGCGTTCGGCCAGGTCCCAGACCCGTTTGGCGGGCCAAAGCAGGATGCCGCCGGTGATCAGGTCGATCAAAATGTCGCGCACCCGTGCGGCGCGCCGCGAAAACAGCGGGTCCATCAGGTCGACCACGATGTGTTTGCCCTTCCACGACACCATCGGCAGCGAGGCAAAGACCACGATGGCCATGAAGAACCGGGACAGCTCGGTGGCCGATTCGATCGGGTTATTGGCGACGCTGCGCAGGACCACGTCGAAAAAGGTCATGGCCATCAGGATGAACAGAACCCAGGCGGCCAGCCAGGTGGGCGCGCGGGCGATCAGCGTCCAGATGTTGGTTTTGCCTGCCAAGCGTTTCCCACCCCGTCATGGGTCCGCCGGGCCGTGCGCGCAGCCCGGCGGTGTTTTGTCAGTCGCCGTTAGTTGCCGGCCATCTGTTCGGTGATAAAGGCCCGCGCGGCGGCGGCGTCGATGCCAAGCCCCGACACTTCGGCCAGCACACCGTCGATGATCGGTCCGGTCATATCGGCCCAGGCGGCAGCGTCAGCGTCGGTGGCCAGGGTGTGCGTGTTGTCGGCACTGGCGGCAAGCGCGTCGACCCCAAGCCCGTCGATCTGGTCCCACATCGCGCCCGCGACCCGCGACAATTGTTCGCCAAATACCGCGTCGAGCGCGGCCTGGTCGGCACCCGACAGCCCGTCGAAGGCATCCAGGTTCATAATCACGGCGAACGAGCCGCGATAAAACCCGCCGGGCACCGAGTAGGTGTGTTTGGCAACCTCAAACAGCTTGAAGCTCGCCTTGCCCTCCATCGGCATCATCACACCATCGGCGGCGTTCGAGGCCAGTGTCTCGTAGACCTTGGGCGCGGGCACACGGATGCCGGTGGCACCGAGCGCCGCCCCAACATCGCCCGAAACGCCGCCGCCAAGGCGCAGTTTCATACCCGAAATATCGGCAAGCGACGAAACCTGGGTGTCGGAATGCAAGTGGCCGGGGCCGTGGGTCATCAGGCCGACCAGTTTGACGCTCTTGTGTTCGCCCGCCGCCCCAAGAAAAGCTTCCTGGGCGCGCCAGTAGGCGACCGAAGCGGCCTCGGCGTTGCCCACGTAGCCCGGCAGTTCGATCAGCTTGGTGGCGACGAAGCGGCCCGGCGTGTAGCCGTGGAATATCCAGGCGAAATCGGCCGCGCCGTCGAGGATCAGGTCGTATTGCGCGGGCGGGCTGGCCAGCCCGTATTTGATCTCGGCGCTGACGCGGCCGTCGGTGGCTTCCTCGATCATGGCGATGATATTGGGCCAGAAAATGGAATTCACGCCGTGCGTCGGCGGTGCCCATGACGAAATAGTCAGCGTCACGTCGGCGGCGCTGGCCCCTAAGGCGCCAAGCGCAAACACTGACGCGGTCAGCGTGGATTTGAAAAGATGTTTCATGTGGTCCTCCCGTTACAGAAAACATCCGCCGGAAATTTGAAGCTCCCGGCGCTGTTGCAGCCTTCTGAGTGCCTTGCTTAGCCCGTAATATCAAGGATGTCGCGGGGAAATGCGGCGTCTTGTTCGACCGCGCTGGTTCAGGGCCGGTCAGGCGCTGCGCGCGGCGCGGGTTTCCCAAGGGGGGCGCAGCGACGGCGCGCCGTAAAGATAGCCCTGCATGCAATCGATGCCGGCTTCGATCAGAAAGGCGGCATCGTCGCGATTGCTGACCTTTTCGGCCACGGTAAACATCTCGAAGTGCTGGCCGATGGATATCAACGCGCGGGCCAGAACCTGATTATCGGGGTCCGAGGCGATGCCGGTAATGAACTGCCCGTCGATCTTGATCACATCAAAGAAAAATTCGCGCAGATAGCGGAATGCGGTGAAGCCGGCGCCGAAATCATCGAGCGCAAAACTGACCCCGCGCAGTTGCAGATCGTCCATGAACACCGACACGATGTCGGGCAGGATCATGGCGCTGGATTCGGTGATTTCCAGGATCAGCCGTTCGGCCACCGTCGGCCCATAGTCAAGGCCCGTGTCCAGAATACGGGTCCACCGCGGATAGCCGATCGAGCGCGCCGACATATTGATCGCGAGCCGCAAACCCGGAGCCTCGGCCAGCGCCTTCAGGCCCAGTTCAAGCGCCAGACAGTCGATCTGGCGGCCCAGTTCATCGGTTTCGGTCACGGCGATGAAGTCTTTGGCGGGAATGATGCGCCCGGTTTCGTCCCTGATCCGGATCAGGCCTTCGAAAAACGCGGCGCGGCGCGGGTCGGCGGCCATGACAATCGGCTGATAGGCCAGCATCGCGTCCTGCCGCGCCAGCGCGTCGCGCACCATTTGCAGGGTCTGCTGGTCGCGTTGGGTCACCGCCACGCTGAGCGGATTACCAGGTTCCAAAACGGCTGAAATGGGGTCAGGGATCATCGCGAAACTTTCGAAAACACCCTGGGAGCCTTGCCGCTTTGTCCTAATTTCCGGTAAATTTTCCCGTTTTGTTCGCAATTTTAGACAATTTCTACAAGTCGCCCGATACGCCTGCAATCAGGGCCGAAATTATCGCCTTGGCGCTGTCGCTGTCCCAATCGGCGTCGCCGCGAAGCCGCGCGATCTCGCGCCCCTGCGGGTCGAGCACCACCGTGACCGGAAGCCCGAACACCGCCATTGCACGCGACAGTTTTTGTCGCGGGTCGCGGTGCCGGGGCAGGTTGGTCACCTCGATTTCTTCAAAGAACCGTTCGATCGCGGGCACCGGGTTGCGGCCTGTGGCGATGGTGACAACGGCAAAATCGTCGCCGCCCAATTCGGCCTGCAAGGCCGACAGCGCCGGCATTTCCTTGCGGCAGGGCGCGCACCAGGTGGCCCAGAAGTTCACCAGAACATATTTGCCTTGAAAATCACCCAAGGTCAGATCGCCGCCATCTGCCGCCTCGAAAGGAATCGCGGCCACCTCGATCGGCGCGGCCGAGAAGACCAGTTTTTTCATGCTGCCCTCGCGCAGGGCTTCCAGCGATGCGGTATCGGCAAGGGCGGCATTTGCACCAAGGGCAAGGCTTGCGTATAGGACCAGATCACGTAGCCGTTTCATTCAACTCTCCCAAAGGCCGCAGCCGGATGACCGACGACACCAAAAGCGCCAACGCAATGTGGGGTGGGCGGATTGCCAATGGCCCCGACGCGATCATGGAGGCGATCAACGCCTCGATCGGGTTCGACAAACGGCTTTTTGCCCACGACATTGCCGGTTCGCGCGCCCATGCGGCGATGCTGGCCGCGACAGGCATCATCGAACCTAGCGATGCGCAGGCGATAGGTGAAGGACTGCTCACGGTCTTGTCAGAGATCGAGGGCGGAAACTTCGCGTTTTCGGCATCTCTGGAGGACATCCACATGAATGTCGAGGCGCGCCTGAAAGACCTGATCGGCGCGCCCGCCGGGCGACTGCATACGGCGCGGTCGCGCAACGATCAGGTGGCGACCGACTTTCGGCTTTGGGTGCGTGACCAGATCGATGCGCTCGACGCGGGCCTCAAAGGGCTCGCCCGAGCCCTTCTCGACCAGGCCGAGGCCGGGGCCGGTTGGGTGATGCCGGGGTTCACGCATTTGCAGGTTGCCCAGCCAGTAACCTGGGGCCACCACATGCTGGCCTATGTCGAGATGTTCGCCCGCGACCGGTCGCGGTTTGCCGATGCCCGGGCGCGGATGAACGAATGCCCGCTGGGGGCGGCGGCGCTGGCCGGGACGTCGTTTCCGATTGACCGGGATATGACCGCGACCGCGCTTGGCTTTGACCGGCCCGCGGCCAATTCGCTCGATGCGGTCAGCGACCGGGATTTCGCGCTGGAATTTCTGAGCTGCGCCAGTATCGCCGCCATGCATCTTTCGCGCCTGGCCGAAGAGCTGGTGATCTGGTCCTCGGCGCAGTTTCGTTTCGTCACGCTTTCCGACCGGTTTTCGACCGGATCGTCGATTATGCCGCAAAAGAGAAACCCCGACGCGGCCGAGCTGATCCGCGCCAAGATCGGACGGATCATGGGCGCCATGGTGGGGCTTTTGGTAGTGATGAAGGGTCTGCCGCTCACCTATTCGAAGGACATGCAGGAAGACAAGGAAGCGGTGTTTGACGCGGCCGACAACCTGGCGCTGGCGCTGGCCGCGATGACCGGGATGGTGGGTGACATGACCGCCAACCGCGAAGCGCTGGCCGTTGCCGCCGGGTCGGGGTTTTCGACCGCGACCGATCTGGCCGATTGGCTGGTGCGCGTGACCGGTCTGCCGTTCCGCGAGGCCCATCATGCGACCGGGGCGCTGGTGGCGCTGGCCGAGAAGCAAGGCTGTGATCTGGCCGATTTGAGCCTGGCCGACATGCAGGGCGTTCACGGGGCCATCACCGACGATGTCTATGGCGTGCTGGGGGTCGAGAACTCGGTGGCCAGCCGGATGTCGTACGGCGGCACCGCACCGGCGCGGGTGCGCGCGCAAGTGGCGCGCTGGCGCGGGGTGCTCGGGTGATCCGCGCCGCACTTGTCGCGGCGCTGACCGCGCTGGCGGCATGCGGCGTCGCCGGTGACCCGGTGGCGCCTGCGGGCGCGGTGGCACCGGTGGCCGAGCAGGGCGTCGGCCTGACCCCTGAAAAAGGCAGCATCTGATGTCGGTCCTGCGCGTGATCTATCTGGCGCTGGCCGTCTGGGGCGCGGTGACGCCGCTTTATTTCACCAACATCTGGTTTGGCGAGGTCGGCTATGACCTGAGCCTGCTGATCGCCGCCTGGAAGGCCAATCCGGCGACTCTCGGGCTCTATTGGGACCTGATAATCGCCACGATGGCGCTGTCGATCTGGGTGATCGCCGAGGTTTATGTCCGCAAGAACTGGACCGCCCTGATCGCGATCCCGGTGAGCTTTGCAATCGGGCCGAGTTGCGGTCTGCCGCTTTACCTTTTCCTGCGCACCGGGCCGGTGCGCTGATGCTTGCCCGGGGCGGGCCGATGGCGTATCCCGAATCCCGAGCAGAATGCAGGAGCCCGCCGATGACCATCGCACCGCCCGAAAGTGAAACGGTAAGCAGCGCGCGCGTTGCCTGCGATGGCGGCGAGGGCGCGCTGGGGCACCCGCGGGTCTGGCTGCTGATCGCGGTCGATCCGGGCTGGGTTAACTGCCCCTACTGCGACAAGCGCTTTGTCCTGGCCGCAGACGCGGGCGCGCATTAACAAGTCTTACGGTAACGACGGTCTTTTACGCCTGCTGCAATCGTGTCATGACCGAATGCGAAGGGGAGGCGCGCCATGGCTTTCGGCAAGGGCTGTCATCTGCATCTGGTCGATGGGTCGGCCTTCATTTTTCGCGCCTATCACGCGCTGCCGCCGCTGACGCGCAAGTCCGATGGCCTGCCGGTCGGCGCGGTCGCCGGGTTCTGCAATATGCTCTACCCCTATCTGACCGGGGCCGGCGGACGGGACGCGCCGACCCATGTGGCGGTGATATTCGATTATTCGGGCCGGTCGTTTCGCAACGACATCTATCCGGAGTATAAAGCGCACCGCCCTCCCGCGCCCGAAGATCTCGTGCCGCAGTTTCCCCTGACCCGCGAAGCGACGCGGGCCTTCAACATCGCGGCTATCGAGAAAGAGGGTTTCGAGGCCGACGATCTGATCGCCACCTATGCCTGTCGGGCGCGCGATGCTGGCGGCCGGGTGACGATTGTGTCGTCCGACAAGGACCTGATGCAGCTTGTCGGCGACGGCGTGGAAATGCTCGATCCGATGAAGAACCGCCGCATCGACCGCGACGGCGTCATGGAAAAGTTCGGGGTCGGCCCCGAAAAAGTGGTCGAAGTGCAGGCGCTGGCGGGCGATTCGGTCGATAACGTGCCGGGCGCGCCGGGGATCGGGGTGAAAACCGCCGCATTGTTGATAAATGAGTTTGGCGATCTGGAAACGCTGCTGGCGCGGGCGAGCGAGATCAAGCAGCCCAAGCGGCGCGCGGCGCTGATCGAATTCGCCGATCAGATAAGGGTCAGCCGCGAGCTGGTGCAGCTCGATTGCGAAATGGACCTTGAAACGCCGCTGGAGGATTTGGAAGTGCGCGCGCCCGAGGTCGAACCGCTGATGGCGTTTCTGACCGAGATGGAGTTTCGCACCATCACCCGGCGCGTGGCCGACCATCTGGGCGTCGAGCCGCCAGCGGTGACCGAACCCGAACCCGCCGCCAGTTCCGCGCCCGAGGCGCCGCCGATCGAACCGGAAAACTATGTCGCGGTGCGCGACGGCGCGGCGCTGGACGATTGGATCGCGCGCATCTACCGGCGCGGCTATGTGGCGGTGGACACGGAAACCACCAGCCTCGACGAGATGACCGCTGAGATCGTCGGCATTTCGCTGGCCGTCGAGGCCGGCGAAGCGGCCTATATTCCGCTGACCCACAAATCCTCCGCCGCCGATGACCTTTTTGGCTCGGATGCGCTGGCCGGGGGCCAGATGCCGCTGGGCGACGCGCTTTTGATGCTCAAGCCGGTGCTGGAAGACCCGAGCGTCCTGAAGATCGGCCAGAACATGAAATACGACGCCAAGATTTTCGCCAATTACGGAATCGATGTGGCCCCGGTCGACGACACGATGCTGATTTCCTACGCCCAGCACGGCGGCCTGCACAACCACGGCATGGACCTGCTTTCCGAGCGCTATCTGGGCCACGCGCCGATCTCGATCAAGACGCTGCTGGGATCGGGAAAAGCTGCGATCACCTTTGACCGGGTGCCGGTTGACGATGCGGTGAAATATGCGGCCGAGGACGCCGACATCACCCTGCGGCTGTGGCAGGTGCTGAAACCCCGGCTGCACGCGGCGAAAGTGACCAAGGTTTACGAGACGCTGGAACGCCCGCTGATCCCGGTGTTGGCGGGCATGGAGCGGACTGGCATCAAGGTTGACCGCGATACACTCAGCCGGATGTCCAACGTTTTTGCCCAGAAAATGGCCGGGCTGGAGGCGGAGATTCACGAATTTGCGGGCGGGCCGTTCAATGTGCAGTCGCCGGCACAGGTCGGCGAGATACTCTTCGACCGGATGGGGCTGCCGGGAGGCAAGAAAACCAAGACCGGCCAGTGGTCGACACCGGCGGATGTGCTGGAAGACCTGGCCACCGAGCACGAATTGCCGGCGCGGGTGCTGGATTATCGCCAGCTGCAAAAGCTGAAATCGACCTACACGGATGCGTTGCAGGATCATATCAACGCCGATACCGGCCGGGTGCATACGTCTTATTCGATCGCCGGGGCCAACACCGGGCGGCTGGCCTCGACCGACCCGAACCTGCAAAACATCCCGGTGCGCACCGGGGAAGGCCGCCGGATACGCGAGGCGTTTGTGGCCGAGCCTGGTAAGGTGCTGGTTTCCTTGGATTATTCCCAGATCGAGCTGCGCATTCTGGCCCATATCGCCGACATTGACGCGCTGAAAGCGGCGTTTCGCGAGGGCCTCGATATTCACGCCATGACCGCTGCCGAGATGTTCGACGTGCCGATGGACGATATGACGCCCGAGGTGCGGCGGCGCGCTAAGGCGGTCAATTTCGGGGTGATCTACGGAATTTCCGGGTGGGGGCTGGCGCGCAATCTGCGCATTCCGCGGGCCGAGGCGCAGGCCTTTATCAACCGCTATTTTGAACGCTTCCCTGGCATCCGCGCGTATATGGACGACACGGTTGCCTTTGCCAAAGAACACGGGCGGGTCGAGACTTTGTTCGGCCGCCGCATCCACACCCCCGAGATCAACGCGCGCGGCCCGCATGCCGGTTTCGCCAAACGTGCGGCGATCAACGCGCCCATCCAGGGCACGGCGGCGGATGTGATCCGGCGGGCCATGGTGCGGATGCCAGACGCCATCGCCGGGCTGCCCGCGACGATGCTGTTGCAGGTGCATGACGAGCTGCTTTTTGAAGTCGATGAGGGCGCTGTTGACGACCTGATCGGTGTGGCCCGCGGGATTATGGAGGGGGCTGCCGCCCCCGCCGTGCATCTGGACGTGCCTTTGGTGGTCGACGCAGGGCAGGGGGCCAACTGGGCCGAGGCTCATTAGGTGTGACCAGGATGACTTTTGATTGAAACCTCTCGGCAACGCGCTGAGGATCGCGCCCGCGTCGTGCTGTAAGCACGCCTTCGGCATGACGGGCGGGCAGGCGCGATCCGGGGCTGAAGCCCCCGCTGGTCATGGGTTCGGCGGGGTTCGAGGCGGTGCTGACCGTCGGAAAGCCGATCAGGCGGTCGAGGATGTCGTGGGTCCGCCCCATCAGTCCGCCGCCAGCGCGGTAACCTCGCGGCGGAACGGCAGGGCGTCGCCGATGTCGTCGCCGTCCAGCTCGCGGGCGTAGCGGTGCCCGGCATAGGTGGCCCAGGCGATCGGGCCGGGGGCGTTGGCGTCGCCGATTATGCGGATCGATTTAAGCCCTGCGTCGTCCCAGTCGGGCTGGCGGGCGACCAAATCCAGATAGACGCCATTGGTTTCGATCCTTGACGTCACCAGCACCACCGCATCGCAGGCCATGGCGCGGGTCTGGCCGGTGAAAGTGCAATTGCTGTCCACAAGGTCGCGCCCGATCCCCACGACGCCGCGGTTCAGGATGATCCCGACCCCAAGTCCGGCCAGCCGGGCGTGGATGGCGGGCTGTTCGAGTGTGTTGCGCGTCCAATCCGACACATGGGCCGCGGGTGTCACCAGCATCACCTCGCAGCCCGCTTGGGCCAGAAGCTCGGCCAGAACCCCGCCCATGTAATAGTGATCGTCGTCGTAGATCACCACCCGGCCCCTTGGCAGGTTGCCATCCATAAGATCGTCGGGGGTGAAAACTGGCATGGCGGCAGCCATCGCGAACGGCACCAAATTCTGGCGCGCCACACCGTCGCGCCGCCAGGTCGCGCCGGTGGCTATGGCGATGTTTTCAAAGCCGAATTCCAGGATGCTGGCGGCGTCGAGTTGGCTGTCGAAGTAGGCTTCGACATTGGGTTTCTGACCGAGTTGATATTCCCGGTAATCGGCCACCCGGCCCCAGGCGGCAAGCCCCGGCAACATGCGTTCGCGCGCCACGCGGCCGCCCAGCGTCTGGCCCGCCTCGGCCAGCGCCACGTCATAGCCGCGCGCAGCACAGGCGCGCGCGGCTTCCATCCCAGCCGGACCGGCGCCCACGATCAGCACCGATCGGCTGTCGCCCTTGGGGTCCATCCGCTCAGGGTGCCAGCCCTTGCGCCATTCCTCCATGAACGTCGGGTTCTGGGTGCAGCGGGCCAGCGACATTGTCATGTCGCCGGAGATGCAGATGTTGCAGCCGATGCATTCGCGGATGTCCTCGATCCGGCCCTCATCGATCTTTTTCGGCAGGAACGGGTCGGCGATGGACGGACGCGCGCAGCCGATGAAATCCAAGAGGCCCGAGCGTATTTGGCTGACCATCACATCGGGCGAGGTGAACCGGCCGACGCCGACCACCGGGCGGTCGGTCAGATCGCGGATGCCACGCACCAGATCGGCCTGCGCGGCCTCGTCCTTGAACCGGCTTGGCCCTAAGCAATCTTCCCAAGTTCCATGCGCCAGGTCCCAGAGGTCGGGCAGGTTGTGGTTCATAGCGATGAAGTCGCGCAGCTCGGCGTTGGAAAAGCCCAACTCGCCAATGGTTTCGTCCAGGGACACCCGCAGGGTCAGGCCCATGGCGTCACCGACGGCGTCGCGGATGTCGGAGATTACCTCGCGCACAAACCGCGACCGGTTTTCCAGGCTGCCGCCGTATTCGTCGGTGCGCTGGTTGGTGGCGCGCGAAAGGAAGTGCTGGAAAACGCCAAAGCCGTGCGCGCCGTAAAGGCAGATCAGGTCGAACCCTGCTGTTTTGGCGCGGCGGGCGGCATTCACGAACCAGCGGCGCGGGTCGGCGATGTCGCACTTGGTCAGGGCGCGCGCCTGTACGGGGTCGTTGGTGAAGGTGCGCACCGGCATGGCCGAGACCGCCAGCGGCACCTCGCGGGTATAGAGGTTGGGCCCGTTCACACCGGAATACGCCAGTTGAATGCCCGCCAACCCGCCGTGCGATTTCATCTTGTCGGCCATTTTGGCGAACTGGGGAATGTCCTGGTCTTCCCAGATGCGAAGTTCGATGAAAGGGGTTATCTCGGAGGACGGGTGAATTTCGGTCTGTTCGGTGAAAATCACGCCCCAGCCGCCTTCGGCTTTGGTGCCGCGCATCTCGGCGACGGCAGAAGGGTCGCGGTAACCGCCACCGTTGCAGTGCGGGACCGCATAGAACCGGTTCTTGGCGGTGACAGGGCCGATTTTTACCGGCTCGAACAGGATGTCATATCGGGGGTCGCGCATGAGGGCCTTACTGCGGCGGCTTCAGTGGTGCAGATCGAAAAAGTCGCGGCAAAACCAGATGAAGCGTTCTGCCGGGGCCGACAGATTTGCCCCTTTGCGGGTGGCCAGAATGACCCGGCTGGGCTCGGATTCAGCCCGCAGCACCCGATGGACGAGCGCACGGCCATCGTAGGACATCGCACTTGCCGGTTTGGTCGCCAAAATCGAATAGCCCAGGCCATGCCCGACCATGCCGCGCACCATTTCCAGATGCGAGCTGCGAAAAGCGACCTGGGGCTCGACACCGGCGTCGCGCATGATTTTCACGAAATAATCGCGGCTGGGCGGGGCGTCGAGCAGGATCATCGGGTGGTCGGCCAAATCTTGCGGGGTGAGGTCTGATTTCTCGGCCAAAGGATGCCCCTCGGCCAGAAGAACATAGGGCTCCAATTGGGTCAGGGGGGCAGCATTCAGCCCGTCGCCCAGATCAATGTCGTAAAGCAGACCGACCTCGGATTCGCCCGAGAGCAGGCTTTCCTGGACGCGGCGCTGATCGCCTTCGACCAGGGCCAGTTCAAAGTTGGGCGTCTCGGCAGACAGGCGCTGGATCATCTCGGGCAGGATATAAGGGCCGAAGGTGTGGAAACAGGCCACGTTCAGGCGGGTGTTTTCGGCAGCCTGGCCCGAAGCGACGGACGCCGCGCTGTCGATGCGCGAGGCCGCGCCATAAGCGCGGTTGGCATAGATCAGGGGCGACCCGCGTCCGGCGATGAAAATATCGCCGACCTCGCCAAAGATCACGTGATGCGTGCCCACCCGTTGGGCGCTGACCACCGAACAGTCAAAGGCCACCAAAGGGTCGATCACGCGCGGCGCGCCGGACGGCATTTCCTGCCATTCGGCGCAGTCGAACTTGTCGGCGAGGCTGTCCTTGAACCGGCCGGCAAACGTGTCCGAGATATAGCCCTGATCGTCGCGCAGCACGTTCACGCAGAATACCCCGTTATTGATAATCATCGCCGCCGCGGGCGACTGGTCGTGGACACAGACCAGAAGCGTCGGGCGGGGCGTGTCGGCCGACACCGACGACATCGCCGACACCGTGACGCCAGCGCGGCCGTCCGGGCCGTCGGTGGTGACGATGTTGACGGTGCTGGCGGCGTGGCTCATCCCGCCGATGAATTTCTCGCGCAAGAGCTGGATCGGGGCGGCGTCGGTCACGCCTGACCTGCTTCGATCCGGGCCATCAAGTATTGCGCGAAATCATAGTTCGGGCGTTCCAGATGGCTGAGATGGCCGGGCTTGGCCCGGTCGGAACTGAGGCCGCGATAGACCTTTTCGGTGCAGCCGCGGTCTTCGGCATTGACCGCGTCCAGCAGCGTTTTGAGGTCGCGGAAATTCTGCTGCGCGTCCGCATCGTCCTTGTAATCATCCGACATGCCGCCGCCAAAGCGGATCTGCACCTGACCGTGCGATTTGGGATGCAGGCTGAGGTACCAGAAATATCCCGGCGTCAGCGTGATCAGCAGGCTTGGATAAATTGCCAGCAAAAACGTCGTGCGCCGCTCGTCACCCTTCAAGCGGTCATTCTTGGGGTGCGCGCGGGCGATGCGCAGCGTGTCGTCTTTGAGGATCGTGTGATAATTGAACGCGGGCAGGCCGGGCGGGCAGACCATGTCTTCAAGCTTCGAGAGGCTGCCAACGGTGTCGCCGTGGCACACCGGCAGGTGATAGCTTTCCATGAAATTTTCGGCCAGAACCTTCCAGTTGGTGTCCCAGAGGTGATCTTCGTAAAATGTCTCGGTGTAATTGGTCATGTCGAAGCCCGCGATCATTTCTTCGACCTGCGCCAACCGCGCCGCCACCGGGGGCGCGTCCGCGTTCAGAGTGACAAACACCCAGCCCAGCCATTCTTCGCATTGCAGCCCCGGAAGGCGATAGTCCGACTTGGCGAACCCTTGGTTCAGCGTCATCGCCGGTGCCCCGCGGAGCGTGCCGTCAAGGTTGTAGGTCCAGCCGTGATAGGGGCAGACGATGGCGCGGGTGTTGCCGCGCCCGTCGTGCAGCGTCGACATCCGGTGCAGGCAGACGTTCGACAGGGCGCGCAGCGCGCCGTCGCGGTCGCGCAGCACCACGATCGGCTGGCCGGCCAGTTCGGCGGCCACATAGTCGCCCGGACCCGACAGCGCGTCGGCCCGGCCCACGCAATACCAGTCGCGCGAAAAGATATGCTTCAGCTCGTGGTCCAGGAATTCCGGCGAGGTATAGACCTCGGGCGGCATGGCGCGCGCCGCCTCGAAAGGCCGCGCGGTGTTTTCGCGCAGCGCCGCGACGGGGTCTATGAGGTCTTTTGCCATACCGTTGGCCCAATCACTGCGTGGCGCCACTGTTCGATTGGGATGAATACCACTGCGACACCGCGTTGTCGCCTGCCTTGAGCGGCCTGCCAACCGTAACATTGTCCGACAGACCAGCCGCCTCTTTGGCAAACGCCAGTGGCCCGTCCCAGTCGAAATTGCGGTACACCGCAGCCAGATGCGCGAATGGCGGGCTTTGCGCAAACAGCTGAAACGTCAGCCGGTGCCCGGCATAATCGCTGTTCAAAAGGTCGCGTGCATAGGCCAGAAGTTTGCGCCGGTCGTCCGAGCCCCATTCGTCGTTGATCGAATAATACTTCTCCATCCATGGCTTGGTCTCGGGGTGGTCAAATGCGGCGCTGTCGGGGGTCACGCAAATCTGGCCTCCGCAAAGCTCGCGCGCGATATGCATCATCTCGTGCAGGTGGCTGCAGGCGTGCACCCGGCCGGTGTACAACAGCGATTGGTTGGGCATCATCAGACCGGCGGGCGACCTTTCGGCCAGCGCAATCGCTGCAGTCAGATGCGCGTTGATGCCTTCGCGGTAGACCGCCAGCGTGCTCAGCTTTTCCTGCACCGCCTGTTGCTTTTCCAACCCGGTCTGGCGCGCATTGAAAAGCGCCGCGCCTATCAGCATGTCCGCGACTTTCAGATTGCGCTGCACGAAGGCAAAAGCCGAATACCGGTGCAGCGTCGCGCGAATATACGTGGCCGCCTTCGTATGCCGATAAAATAGCACATTTTCCCATGGGATCAGCACGTTATCAAAGATCAATATCGTATCGACCTCGTCAAACCGGTTGGACAGAGGATAGTCCCGGGCCAGCGCGCGCCCGGCAAACCCGGTGCGGCAGATAAATTTCAGGTTGGGCGAATTCAGATCGCAAATGAACCCAAGCGCATAGTCGGAAAGCGCGTCATTGCCCCAATTGGCAATCGTCGGCTTGGTAAAGGCCTGATTGGCATAGGCGGCAGCGGTCTCGTATTTTGCCCCACGCACCACGATGCCCAGGTCGGTTTCCTTGACCACATGCAACAGCATGTCGGGGTCCTGATCCTGGGGCGCTTTTGACCGGTCGCCTTTGGGGTCGGTGTTGGCCGAGACATGAAACGGATCACCCCTCAGCACCGCGTGGATATGGGTTTCGATATTTTTCGAGAACTGCGGATCGACCTCGTTCAGCAGTTCCTGCCCGTCATATAGCGACCACATCTCGCCCACGGTCTCGTCGCCCACGCGCGTGACCACACCGCCGATCTGGTTCATCAGATGATCGGTGGCGCGGCGCTTGGCCCACCAGTCGGCCTGGGTCATGGGCAGCGCGTTGCCGATTGCGTTGACCTCGTCGCCGTCACGCACAGTCATGATGTCCCGGTGCGCCGGATCGCGGGCCATGTCGTAGATACGCGCGCGAATATCAACCAGCGGTTTGAACTGCGGGTGGGTTGTGACGTCGGCCACTTTCTCGCCGTTGATATAGACATCGCGGGTGCCACGGATCGAGTCGCGGTAGTCTTGGCCGGTTCGGATCATTGCTTCCTCCAGAACAAGGGCAGGGGCGCAATGGCCACCGCTTGTTGGTTAGGACTTTCCTAACCCGCGCGCCTGTCAAATCACAGTAACTTCTAACGAACCGCGGCATCGAGCCTGACGAATTCATGCGCTGATCTTTATTCGTCGAAGCGACCTCGATATTACCGGTGCAAGGCCATTTCCGGTGTGAACACCGTCAATGTGCTGCAGGAGAATGGCGATGTCTGCTGACGACGCGATCCGGGTCGAGGCACTTTCGCGCGGCGCGTTGCGTGACTGGCTGGAAGTCCACCACGAGACCTGTCGGCGCGCCTGGCTGATCACCTGGAAAAAGCACAGCGACTACTACCTGAGCTATGGCGAGCTGATCGAGGAACTTTTGTGCTGGGGCTGGATCGACAGCCGGTCGAAGGGCGTCGATGGCGACCGCACCAGCGTGTTGATCGCCCCGCGCAACCCGAAATCGGCCTGGTCGGCGGTTAACAAGGCAAAGGTCGAAGCGGCGCGCGCTAGTGGCGCGATGACACCGGCTGGCGAGGCCCTGATCGCGGTCGCGCGAGGAAACGGGATGTGGGCCTTTCTCGACGATGTCGAACGGCTGGAGGTTCCGCCCGACCTCGCGGCGGCTATGGGTGCCGCGGGCCGCGAGGTATGGGAGGCTTATCCCCGCAGCGTCAAACGCGGGGCGCTGGCGTGGATCAAGACCGCCAAAACCGGGACCACCCGCGACAGACGCATCACCGATGTTGCCACATCAGCCAGCCAGGGCCAGCGACCTTCGCGATGAATATCAAGGACGCTCACAGCACTGCCCCCGGTGGTGCCTCGCGGGCATAGAAATCGCTCAGCCGCTGGCCGCGCTCGTGGCGGAACGCCCCGGCATCGTCGGCCCCGGAAATCCGGTCAACGCGGAACATGCGAAAATCATCCCGCATTTCGCACCAGGCGATCAGGGTCCAGACCTTGCCTCAGAACCACAGGCCCAGTGGCCGGACCGGGCGGCGGGTGTGAACGCCTGCTTTGTCAGCATAGTTCAGGATCAGCCGGGTGCGGCTTTCGGCGGCGCGTTCCAGCCGGTCCAGAAGTTCGCGCGTCGCCAGATCGGGTCCGGGAAACGACATAGCGTGGATTTGGACCGCCGCCGCGCGGTCGCGGGCATCGGCGGGCAAGACCGCGCGGATCTTTTCCAGAGCCTCTTCGGCGGCAAGCGCCATATCGGCACCGCCCCAGGCGCGGATCATGCGCGCGCCGGCGGTCAGGGCCACAATTTCGTCGCGGGTGAACATCAGCGGCGGCACCTCCCAACCGGCGCGCATGATATATCCGACGCCAGCCTCGCCATCGATCGGCACCCCGGAACCGATAAGGTCGGCGATTTCGCGGTAAATCGTGCGCTCAGAGACTTCCAGCCGTTCGGCCAGCCGCCGCGCCGTGGTCAGACGCCCGCCGCGCAGGTACTGGACAATTTGAAACAAACGGTCGGCGCGGCGCATTGGGGTTGGTCCTGATTGCGGATTTGTCCCAGTCTAATGCGGCGCGCTGGCTTCGGTAAGACCGGGATGCGAGGGCCGGGGCGTTACCCCCGGCCAGCCATTTTACGCCGCCGCTTCGAACAATCCGAGCGAATTGCCGTCCGGGTCGCGGGCATAGACGAAACGCCCCGAAGGCAGCGGGATCGGATCGCCCAGAACTTGGCCGCCGCTGGCGCGGCACCGCTCGGAAGCGGCATCCAGACCATCGGGCAGCGCCAGATGCACGGTTGGTCCGTTCGCGGAAGGCTTGCCGGGGTAGAGGTGCCCGCCCGGCGCATCCATCTGGCTGCCCAGAATGGCCATTGGGTTGGGGCCGCTTTCATCGACGGTCATCGAATAGCCGAAGACCGAATTATAGAAAGTGACCGACCGCGACATGTCGGTGACGGGAATTTCGGTCCAGACGGTGATGGGTTGGGTCATTGGATTTTCCTTTCATGGGTTGATCTGGCCCCTGTCTGGCACACCCCTCCTGACAGCGTGGTGTCAGGAGGCTGCAGCGGGTCCGATCACATGCGCGAAACTGCCCGATACGGACCCGCGCACCAGACCCATGGGCCGGGCAGCACCGCCCCCCGCGTCGGTGGCCCGGAAAAGCCGGTCGCCGCCTGCATCGGCCTGGATCGTGGCATAGTGAAACTCGTGGCCCGCAAGCGGTGTGTCCCAGGGGGCGCCGCGCCGGGGCGTGAGGATGCGGTAGCCGAGCGTCAGCGCTGGCACTTGGAACGAGGTCGCATGCGGCAGCAGGCCGAGCATTGCATGAACGGTCCCCTCGGCATCGGTCAGAGCCTCGCCAAGCACCATGTATCCGCCGCATTCGCCGTAGATGCGGGTACCTTTTTCGGCTGCCACTTTCATGGCGGCGCGGAAAGTGTCTGCCGAGGCTAGGGGTCCTGCGTGAAGCTCGGGGTATCCGCCGGGCAGGAATATCGCGTCGGCGCGGGGGTCCGGAGGCTCGTCGGCCAGCGGTGAAAAGGGCAATATTTCGGCGCCGGCGCTGCGCCATTCAGAAAGGAGATGCGGATAGGCGAAGGCGAAAGCGCGGTCGCGGGCCAGCGCGAAGCGTTGGCCCAGGGGCGGCAGGGCGCGCGCCGCGCGCGCCGCGCCGCGCATCGGCCGGGCGGCGGCCAAAAGCGCGTCAACGTCCAGATGCGCCTCGACTAGCCCGGCGGCGGTGTCGAGAAAGGCCTCAAGCCCGGCGGTCTCGGACGCCTGCACTAGGCCCAGATGCCGCTCGGGCAGGGCCAGCGCGGCATCGCGGGGCAGCGCCCCGAATGAGGTGATGCCGGCGACCCGCAACGCCTCGGCGGCCAGCCCGGCGTGCCTCTCGGACCCGGCGCGGTTGAGAATGGTCCCGGCCAGCGGCAGGTCGGGGCGCAGGGCCTTGAGGCCCGCCGGGGCCAGCACCGCCGACGACCCCGACCTGGCGATGTCCAGGATCAGCACCACCGGCGCGCCAAGTGCTGCGGCCAGATCGGCCACCGAGCCATGGCCGCTGACCGCGCCATCGAGCACCCCCATGGCGCCTTCGATCACCAGAATATCGCCGCCCTGGGCCGCGGCGCGGGACCGCAAGGCGTCCGGGTCCATCGCCCAGGCGTCAAGATTGACCGAGGGCGCGCCGGTGGCCGCCGCGTGAAACGCCGGATCGATGTAATCAGGCCCCGATTTTGCCGCAGCGACGGTCAGGCCGCGATTGCGCAGCGCCCGCATAAGTCCAAGCGACAGAACGGTTTTTCCGGCACCCGAGGCCGGGGCTGCCAGGATAAGCGCGGGCGTGGTCACGACGCGTCCGACCTTTCGCCTGTGCCGAGCGGGTCAAGGTTGCGCGGCACCTCGCCGCGCAGTTGCCCGGCCCAGTCGATGGCCTGCCGCAACGACACCACACGCCCCAGACAGATGATCGCGGGCGCGCCAATTCCAGCTTCGTCGGCATCGGTAGCGGCGCGCCCGAGCGTCGTTTCCAGTACCGCCATGTCGGGCAGGGTGGCGTTCGAGACGATGGCTAGCGGCTCGTCGCGCGCGCGTCCCGCCGCCATCAGATCATCCGCGATTCGATTGAGGTGTTTGATCGCCATATAGATCACGATCACCGGCGAGCCTTTGGCCAACGCGGCCCAGTTGACGGCCGACGGGGCAGCGCCGCTCTGGTCGTGCCCGGTCACGAAGGTCACGGCCTGATTGACATCGCGGTGGGTGACCGGAATTCCGGCCTGCGCCAACCCGCCGATGCCGGCCGAAATGCCCGGCGTCACCCGGAACGGAATGCCGACGCGGGCCAGCGCCAGCGCCTCTTCGCCGCCGCGCCCGAACACGAACGGGTCGCCGCCCTTCAGCCGCAGAACCCGCTGACCAGCCCGCGCCAGATCGATCAGCCGCAGCGAAATGTCGCGCTGGCTGGCCGAGGGTTTGCCGCCGCGTTTTCCGGCGTATTCCCGCGCAGCATCGGCGCGCGCCAAGTTCAGAATGCGCGCATCGACCAGCGCGTCATAGACGATCGTGTCGGCCTGCCTAAGCGCGTGCAGCGCCTCCAGCGTCAACAGCCCCGGCGACCCCGGTCCGGCACCGGCCAGCCACACCATGCCGGGTGGAAATTCGGGCCAGTCGTGGCCGGGAATATCGGGCAGATCATCCATCTTTCCCTCTTACCTCTCCGCGCCTGACCGGGCCAGCGAAATGCGCCCGTTTTGCAGGCTCTGGCGTCAAGGTGCCATGCGTTATACCCCTGTCCCATGACCGACCGGCCCGACCGTCCCCTGCGCAGCGGATTTACCACCGGGGCCTGCGCTACCGCAGCCGCTGCCGGGGCTTGCGGGGCGCTTTTGACCGGTTTTTGGGCCGACCCGGTCGGCATCACGCTGCCGCGCGGCAAGCAGGTGGATTTTCGGCTCAGCCACAGACACCTGGGCGATGGATGGGCCGAGGCGGGTGTGATCAAGGACGCCGGTGACGACCCCGATGTGACCCATGGCTGCGAAGTGCGGGTGCGGGTCGGGCCGGGCGCGCCCGGCACCGGTGTAACCTTTGCGGCGGGCGCGGGGGTGGGCACCATCACGCGCCCCGGTCTGCCGGTCCCGGTGGGCGAGCCGGCGATCAACCCGGTGCCGCGCGCGATGATGACGCAAGCGGTGACCGTCATCGCCCACGCGCACGGCGCAGCGGCGGATTTTTTGCTGACCATCAGCATCCCGACCGGCGAAGAGCTGGCCGCGCGAACCTGGAATCCCCGGCTGGGCATCGCCGGCGGTCTGTCGATCCTGGGCACCACCGGCATCGTGCGCCCGTTCTCGTGCTCGGCCTGGATCGCCTCGATCCACCAGGGCGTCGATGTGGCGCGGGCGGGCGGGCTGAGCCATGTCTGCGGGGCCACCGGCAATACCTCTGAAGCCACCGCCCAGGCCGCCCTTGGCCTGCCCGATCACGGCATGCTGGATATGGGTGATTTCGCCGGAGGGCTGTTGAAATATATTCGCAATCATCCGGTCGAGCGGCTGACCATCGCTGGCGGTTTTGGCAAGCTGACCAAGCTGGCCCAGGGCGCGCTGGACCTGCATTCGGGCCGCAGCCAGGTGGATTTTGACGCACTGGCCGATCTGGCCGCCACCCTGGGGGCGGACCGCGCGCGCGTTGCCGCCAGCAACACCGCTGCCGAGGCACTGGACCAGACCGGTGCGGGTCTGGCGCGGGCCATTGCCGAACGGGCCGGCGCCTCGGCGCGGAAGGCTTTGCGCGGCGCGCCGGTGACAGTCGACGTGATGGTCGTAGGTCGCGATGGCACGGTGCTGGCCCATGTCTGAGAAGTGGGGCAGGGCATGAAACGCCTGCTGCTTCTGGGTGGCACGGCGCAGGCGCGGGAATTGGCCGGACGCCTTGCCGATCACCCCGTTCTGACGGTCACCCTGTCGCTGGCCGGACGCACCGCCCAGCCGCTGGATCAGGGCGTGCCGACGCGGGTCGGCGGCTTTGGCGGCGCGGCAGGGTTGGCCGCGTACCTCGCCGCAAGCGACACCGATTTCCTGATCGACGCCACGCATCCCTACGCCCAGCAGATGTCGCGCCACGCGGATCAGGCGGCGCGTGATGCCGGTGTGGCCTGTCTACACCTCGCGCGCCCGCCCTGGGACCCCGCCCCGCGTGAGAACTGGATCGAAGTGCCCGACATCGCCGCGGCGGTCGCGGCGCTTCCTCCCGGCGCGCGCGCCTTCACCGCCACCGGGCGCGGATCGCTGGCGGCTTTTGCGCGGCGCACCGACATCTACACCTGTCTGCGGGTGATTGACCCGCCCCCGGGACCGTTTCCGGGACATGGCGAGTTCATCGTGGCGCGGCCGCCGTTTACGGTTGAGGCCGAGCTGGCCGAGCTTCGAGCCCACTGCGCCACCCATCTGGTGGTCAAGAACGCTGGCGGCGATGCCGGGCGGACCAAACTGACGGCGGCAGCTGGGCTGGGCCTGCCGATTATCATCGTCGCGCGCGCGCGCCTGCCGGAGGGTGCAGAGGCGGTCGAGACGGTTGAGGCGGCCCTTGATTGGTTGGCTCGGCAGCTTTGATCGGCGCTTGACAGGGGGCGCGCCTTGCCGTTTGGTCCGCGCCAGTCTGCAACCTACCGCCTTGGGGAACCCTGCCGATGCCCGCCAAAATTCCTGCCACTGTTGTCACCGGGTTTCTGGGCGCGGGCAAGACCACGCTGATCCGTCATCTTATTGAAAACGCAAACGGAAAGCGCATCGCCCTGATCATCAACGAGTTTGGCGATCTGGGCGTCGACGGAGAGATTCTGAAAGGCTGCGGCATCGAAGGCTGCGCCGACGACGACGTGATCGAACTCAGCAACGGCTGTATCTGCTGTACCGTGGCCGAGGATTTTCTGCCCGCCATTCAAAAGCTGGTCGACCGGCACCAGGCACCCGATCACATCGTGATCGAAACCTCCGGTCTGGCGCTGCCGCAACCCTTGGTGCGCGCCTTCAACTGGCCCGACATTCGCACCCGCGTGACCGTGGACGGCGTGGTCGCCGTGGTTGACGGCCCGGCGCTGGTTGCCGGGCGTTTTGCGGCCGATGAGGCGGCGGTTGACCGGCAAAGGGCAGCCGATGACGGGCTCCAACACGAAACCCCGCTTTCCGAGCTGTTCGAAGACCAACTGGCCTGCGCCGATATGGTGGTTTTGTCGAAAACGGACCTTTTGGCCGACGGCGATGCCGGGGCGCTGAAGTCCCGGATCACGTCCGGGACGCGGGCCGGTGTCCGGGTCATTGCGGTGCGTCAGGGGCAGATCGATCCCGCCGTTTTGCTGGGCCTGGGGGTTGGCGCCGAGAACGACATGGAGGCGCGCCACGAGGTGCATCATCATCACCACCGTGATGACGACAACGAGGCCGGTCGCGACCACGACCACGGGCACGACGAATTTGAAAACTTTGTCCTGAGCCTGCCCGAAATTACCGATGCCGACGAATTGATCGCCCGGGTCGAGGCGGCCTCAATGGCCCACGATCTTTTGCGGGTCAAAGGCTTTGCGGCCGTTCAGGGCAAGCCCATGCGCCTTGTGTTGCAGGCGGTCGGACCGCGCGTCGACAGCTATTTCGACCGTCCTTTCGGCGCGCACGAGACGCGCCAGACCCGGCTGGTGGTCATCGGGCACGCCGGGCTTGACCGGGCTGGCATTGGTGCGGCGCTGGCGGGATGAGCGGCGTTACAGTCAGGCCAGGCACCCCGGAGGAGGCGCGCCGGCTTCTTGAAGCATCCCATGCACTGATGGAAAAACTTTATCCGTCGAAATCAAATCATTATCTGAGTATCGATGCGCTAAAGACCCCCGACATCCGGTTTCTCGTTGCCGAAATCCGCGCCCAGCTTGTCGGCTGCGGCGCATTGGCGGTCAGGGCCGGATACGGCGAGATCAAGTCGATGTTCACCGACCCGGAGGCGCGCGCGCAGGGGGTCGGCGACGCCGTGCTCGGCGCGCTCACCGAACTGGCCCGCGCGAAAGGTCTGCCGCGACTGCGGCTTGAAACCGGTCACACCCTGAGCGCCGCGCACCGGCTTTACGAACGCCACGGGTTTATCCGGCGCGGGCCATTTGGCGATTACGCGCAGGATCCGATCAGCATACTTATGGAAAAGGTGCTCTGATGCATCTGCTGGCGGCCACGCCCGGAACGGTCTCGGACGGGACCGAGCCGGTCGATCCGGGCCAGACCCCGGCAGATGTGATTTTCCTTTCGGCGGCCGATACCGAGCTTGCCGCCCTCTCCGAGGCGCGCGCTGAATTGGCGGGCGATGCGCCCGGCCTGCGGCTGGCCCAGCTTGCGTGGCTTTCGCATCCCTTTACCGTTGATAAATACATCGAAGACACTTGTCTCGGGGCCAAACTGGTGGTGGTTCGAACCCTCGGTGGCGCCGCCTACTGGACTTATGCGGTCGAACAACTGGCCGCACGTCTGGTGCCCGCCGGGGTCAAGTTGGCGCTTTTGCCTGGTGACGACAAACCCGACCCCGACCTGCTGGAACTGTCGAATATTGGGCCCGATGACTGGCACGCGCTCTGGGCCTACATGACCGAAGGGGGTCCCGCGAATGCCGCCAATTTCCTGCGGCTGACGCAAGTGTTGGTGGCGGGCGGGGATCGCCCCGGCGCGGCCGAGCCGCTGTTGCGCGCCGGCTATTACTGGCCCGGCCAGGCGCGCACCGACGCCGCCAGCGTGACCGCGAACTGGCGGACCGGCGCACCGGTGGCGGCGATCGTCTTTTACCGCGCGCTTTTGCAGGGTGCCGGGCTGAACCCGGTCAATCTGATGGTGCGGGCGCTTTTGCGGCGCGGGCTGAACCCGCTGCCGGTGTTTGTCGCCTCGCTGAAAGAAGAAGTCTCGACCGCCACGCTGGCCGCCATCTTCAAGGCGCATCCGCCCGATATCGTGCTGAACGGCACCAGCTTTGCGGTCTCGTCGCCTGACCCTGCGACCTGGGGCGATACCCGCCCGCCGACGCCTTTGGACGCGCCGGGGGTGCCGGTTTTGCAGATGGTCTTTTCGGCCAGCGCTGAGGCGGCGTGGAATGAAAACGCGCGCGGCCTGCCGGCCCGCGACATCGCCATGAACGTGGCCTTGCCCGAGGTCGACGGGCGGCTGATGACCCGCGCCGTCAGCTTCAAGGCGCAAGCCTATTTCGACGAAGCGACGCAATGCGCCATAGCCGCCTATCGGGCGCGCGGCGATCGGATCGACTTTGTGGCCGATCTTGCCGCCGCCTGGGTCCGGCTGGCGAAAACCCCGGAAAGCGCCCGCAAAATAGCGCTGGTTCTGGCAAATTATCCCAACAAAGACGGACGCTTGGCGAACGGCGTGGGGCTTGACACCCCTGCCGCCACCATCGGCGTTCTGGGCGCGATGGCCACTGCCGGGTACCGCGTCACCGGCGCGCCTGCCTCGGGCGCTGATCTGATGACGGCGATCCTGGCGGGGCCCACGAACTGGCTGACCGACCGCGCGGCGCGGGCCGGTGGGGTGCGTCTGCCGCTGGCCGACTATCTGAGCTGGTACAAGGATTTGCCGTGGTCGGCGCGCCGCGATCTCGAAGACCGCTGGGGCGCGCCCGAGGACGATCCGTTCCTCGACCCCGAGACCCAGGCGTTTGCCCTGTCGGTGCTGACTTTCGGCAATGTCGTCGTCGGCATCCAGCCGGCGCGCGGGTACAATATCGATCCGGGCGAGACCTATCATTCGCCCGACCTGATCCCGCCGCATAATTATCTGGCGTTCTACCTTTGGCTGCGGCGCATCCATGGCGCGCATGCGATCGTGCATCTGGGAAAACACGGCAATCTGGAATGGTTGCCGGGCAAGGCCGTGGGGCTGAGCGACAAGTGCTGGCCCGAGGTGGCGCTTGGGCCGGTGCCGCATATCTACCCGTTCATCGTCAACGATCCCGGCGAGGGCACCCAGGCCAAGCGGCGTGCGGCGGCGGTGATAGTCGATCACCTGACCCCGCCGCTGACCCGCGCCGAGACCTATGGTCCGCTGCGCGATCTCGAGGTGCTGGTCGACGAATATTATCAGGCCGCCGGGGTCGACCCGAAACGGATTACCTATCTGCGCGGTGAAATTCTCAGCCTGATGGCGGCAACCGGGCTGGCGGTGGACGCAGGCGTTGCGACAGGCGACGACACCGACAGCCGCCTGCAAAAGCTCGACGCCTATCTCTGCGAGTTGAAGGAAGCGCAAATCCGCGATGGCCTCCACGTCTTCGGGCAGGCGCCCGAGGGGCGGTTGGCGCGCGACCTGACCGTCGCCTTGGTCCGTGTGTCCCGGGGTGGAGGTGAAGGCGGCGACGCCTCGCTGCACCGGGCCCTGGCCGACGATCTGGGGCTTGGGATCGATCCGCTCGATTGCGATATGGGCGCGAAATGGGCGGGGCCGAAGCCCGCTGTGTTGGCCGATCTGACAGCAGATGCGTGGCGCACGGCCGGCGATACGGTCGAGCGTCTTGAATTGCTTGCCTCAGCACTGGTCGATAGCGAGACGGGTCCGCCAGGACCGGCGAGCGCCGCGGTCATGGACCAAATCCAGACCCGTATCGCCCCGGCGGTCGCGGCCAGTGGTCCGGCCGAGATGGCGGGGCTATTGACGGCATTGGAAGGCCGGTTTCTGGCCCCCGGTCCCTCGGGCGCGCCGACGCGCGGGCGCTTGGATATTCTGCCCACGGGCCGAAATTTCTTCTCGGTCGATGCACGCGCTTTGCCCACCCGGACCGCCTGGACGCTTGGCTGGAAATCGGCGAACCTTTTGATCGAACGCCACCTGCAGGACCACGGCGACTGGCCGCGCGCCATGGCGCTGACGGCCTGGGGCACCGCCAACATGCGCACCGGCGGCGACGACATCGCGCAAGCGCTGGCGCTGATGGGGGTGCGCCCGACGTGGGACGAAATGTCAGGCCGCGTGACCGGGTTCGAGGTGATGCCCGCGGGCGTCCTGGGCCGCCCACGGGTTGACGTGACCCTGCGCATTTCGGGGTTTTTCCGCGACGCCTTTCCCGCCCAGGTCGATCTTCTGGCCAGTGCTGCGCGCGCCGTGATGGAGCTTGACGAACCCGCCGACCAAAACCCCGCCGCGGCGCGGTTCCGGGCCGAAGGGTCCAACAACGAGGCCGCGTATCGCGTCTTTGGATCGAAACCCGGGGCTTACGGGGCCGGTCTTCAGGCGATGATCGACGAGCGGCTATGGGAAGGAAAGGCCGATCTGGCCGAGGCCTTTGTCGCCTGGGGCGGCTATGCCTACGGTGCCGGGGCGCAAGGCGGCGATGCCCACGCGGCGTTCAGGGGCCGCTTGTCGCATATCGAGGCGGTCGTGCAGAATCAGGATAACCGCGAGCACGATATTCTCGACAGCGACGATTATTACCAGTTCGAGGGCGGTCTGGCGGCCTCGGTCGAAACGCTTCGCGGTCAAGCCCCGGTCAGCTATCACAACGACCATTCGCGCCCCGAGCGCCCGGTGATCCGCACGCTTGATGAAGAGATTGCCCGCGTGGTCCGGTCGCGCGCCGCCAATCCTAAATGGATCGAGGGCGTCAAGCGGCACGGGTACAAGGGCGCGTTCGAGATTGCCGCCACGGTTGATTATCTCTTCGCTTTCGCCGCCACCACCGGCGCGGTGCGCGGCCATCACTTCGATCTGGTCTACGAGGCCTATCTGGAGGACGACGCCACCCGCGAATTCATTGCCGGCGCCAATGCGCCCGCGCTGGCCGAGATTGCCGAAAAGTTTGCCGAAGCGATCGACCGCGGTCTCTGGACGCCGCGCTCCAATTCGGCCCGCGCCCGGATCGAGGCGCTGAGGAATGGCGCGTAACGGCTTGTGATTTCAGCGGCGCTTTGCTTTAGGCTTGGAACAAGGAGGACATCATGCCGACCACCGGACACTGCCTGTGCGGCGCGGTTGCCTACGAGTTCGACGGGCCAGAAAACTGGACCGGGTACTGCCATTGCGAGAGCTGCCGCTGCAATTGCTCGGCCCCGGTGACGGCTTTTTTCGCCATTCCCGACGGCAGCTGGCGCTGGACCGGGGCCGCACCCGCTATCTATCGCCATTAAGATCACGCGACGCGGTCGTTCTGTGCCGCCTGCGGCACGCCGATGGCCTATGCCACCACCCGAATGCCCGGCGAGACCCACTTTTATGCCGCGTCGCTGGACGACCCCGAGGCCTATCGCCCGAGCCAGCATTTCATGTCCGCCGAGCGGCTGAGCTGGTTCGAGGTGGCCGATGATCTTCCGCGTACCAACCCGGTCGACCGTTAGAGCAAGATGAACCCCTTGCGCGGGCCGCGCGGGTGGGGAAGGATCGGGGCCGAATGGGAGAGCTCGTTATGACCGAAGACACCGACCGCCACGCCATGAAGATGGCCAAGAAA
This sequence comes from Paracoccaceae bacterium, assembly GCA_965247915.1. Taxonomy (GTDB): domain Bacteria; phylum Pseudomonadota; class Alphaproteobacteria; order Rhodobacterales; family Rhodobacteraceae; genus JAKZRT01. The sequence continues at coordinate 2,459,475 of OZ252048.1, read as the reverse complement.
AAGTTCGCGCGCGACAAGATCATGGCCACCAAAACGCAAGAACGCGGGTTGATCATCGTGCATACCGGAAAGGGCAAGGGCAAAAGCTCGGCGGCGTTCGGGATGATCTTCCGCTGCATCGCCCACGGGCTGCCCTGCGCGGTGGTTCAGTTTATCAAGGGCGGCATGGCCACGGGTGAGCGCACGTTGATCGAGGATAACTTTGCCGATGCTTGCCAGTTCCATACCATGGGCGAGGGCTTCACCTGGGAGACCCAGGACAAAAGCCGCGATATCGAGATGGCGCAGGCGGCTTGGGAAAAGGCCAAAGAGCTGATAGCTGACGCGGCCAACCGGATGGTTCTGCTGGACGAGATCAACATCGCGATCCGCTACGATTATATCGACGTGGCCGAGGTTGTGGCCTGGCTGGGGGCCAACAAGCCGGTGATGACCCACGTGGTGCTGACCGGGCGAAACGCCAAGCCCGAGCTTTTGGAGGTCGCCGATCTGGCCACTGAAATGGAGCTGTTGAAACACCCGTTCCGGTCCGGCGTAAAGGCCCAGGCGGGGGTGGAGTTCTGAGTGCTCAAGGTTGAGCAGTAGGTTAACACGTTGTTATTATTATGTTTACCGCAAAGAGAGGAGCGAGAGTGACCCGTGCGCTGATGATCCAGGGCGTGGGCTCGAACGTCGGCAAATCGGTGCTGGTGGCCGGGCTGGCGCGGGCACTGACGCGGCGCGGGATGGCCGTGCGCCCCTTCAAGCCGCAGAACATGTCGAACAACGCCGCCGTCACCGTCGACGGCGGCGAGATCGGGCGGGCGCAGGCGTTGCAGGCGCGGGCGTGCTGCGTGGACCCGGTTACCGATATGAACCCGGTGCTGCTTAAGCCCGAGACCGAGACCGGCGCCCAGGTGATCGTGCAGGGTCGGCGGCTGACCACCGTCATGGCGCAGGATTACGCGGCGCTCAAGCCGACGCTGATGGACGCGGTCCTGACAAGTTTCGGGCGTTTGCGGGCCGAGGCCGACATCGTTCTGGTCGAAGGCGCAGGCTCGCCAGCGGAGGTCAACCTGCGGGTGGGCGATATTGCCAACATGGGGTTTGCGCGGGCCGCGGGCGTGCCGGTTGTACTGGTCGGCGACATCGACCGGGGCGGGGTGATCGCCCAGCTTGTCGGCACCCAAGCGGTGCTGGAGCCCGGCGACGCCGCCCAGATCAGGGGCTTTCTGATCAACAAGTTCCGCGGCGATCCGGCGCTTTTCGATGATGGCTACGCGATGATCGCGGCGCGCACCGGCTGGCCGGGTCTGGGCGTGATCCCTTGGTTCGAGTGCGCGGCCCGATTGCCCGCCGAGGATGCGCTCGATATTGCCGATACCCGGTCGGGCGGCAGGATCAAGGTCGTGTGCCTGGGACTTTCGCGGATCGCCAACTTTGACGATCTTGACCCGCTGAAGATCGAGCCGGATGTTGACCTGACGATGCTGCGCGCCGGAGCGCCGATCCCCGGTGACGCCGATCTGGTGATCCTCCCCGGCACCAAATCCACGTGCGGCGATCTGGATTTTCTGCGCGCCCAGGGCTGGGATGGCGATCTGACCGCGCATCTGCGGCGCGGCGGGCGGATATTGGGGTTGTGCGGCGGTTATCAGATGCTGGGTCAGGTAATCCATGACCCGCAGGGGATTGAGGGTGCGCCGGGCAGCACGCCTGGCCTCGGGCTCTTGGATGTCGAGACGCATATGGTGCCTGATAAACGCCTGACGCGGGTGGCGGGCACCCATGCGGGCTCGGGCACGGCGATTGAGGGCTTCGAGATACACATCGGCCGCACCGAAGGCCCTGATTGCGCGCGCCCGTTTGCCCGCATCGATGGCCGGGGCGAAGGTGCGATCAGCGCTGATGTTCGCGTCGAAGGGACCTACCTGCACGGTCTATTCAGCGCTAATGCCTTCCGCGCGGCCTATCTGTCGGGCCTGGGTGCGGCGGCATCGACGGTTGATTTTGATGCGGTGGTCGACCGCACCCTCGACGACCTGGCGGCACATCTGGAGGCGCACGTCGATATTGATGCGCTGCTCGCCATCGCCCGCACCGCAGGCGGCGGATGATGTCGCGAGGGTTTGCGCCGCGCTGACGCGCGTCGCTCAGGGGCGAGAGGGGCCAGCCCCTCTCGCGCTCGCCCCGGGATATTTTCACCAATAAGAAGGTAAAGACGCCCCCAACCGCGGTTGAAGGCGCCTTCTCATTGGGCGGTCATCGGCGTCCCCGCCTGTACCGCAACTGAACAATTTTTATGAAATAGTTTCTTATTGGTAAAAATATCCCCGCCGGAGGCCAGGCGACTGCCGCAGGCAGGCGCAAATCAAAGGTTTTGTGCCGCAGGCGCTCAGTTTGGCAGCAGGTCCAGCCCGAGGGGACATCAGAGCGGCGGCACCCGGGCCACGAAATGGCCTTTCACCCCCTGCGGCCACTCGCGATACGGCACAGCGCCGCTTTCGCTCATCTGATATTTGGCTGCATATTCGGCCACCGCTGCGGCATCCTCGGCAGTGCCATCGAACCGGCCGAGCACGTATGTCAGTTTGCCGGGGGCCGAAATCGCCAGGTTGCAGCCGTGTTCGCATCCCATCAGGCAAGCGGTACCGCGCACCGTAACGCCGGCCCGCGCCCCGGCGGCGGCGACCAGCGGCAGAAAGCCCTCGCCCTCGGGGGTGCGGCTCTTGTCTTCGCGGGTCTCGGGCACCCGGCAGGTGGTGCAGACGGTGATCGTTGTCATGTCCGGTCTCATCCCAAAAGCGCCAGCCACACGGATACGGTCACAATCGACACCGCCGTGCCGATCAACACCGAACTGGCCGCGACGCGCTTTGCCACTCCGTACATCTGGGCGAATATATAGGCATTCACGCCGGGCGCCATGGCGGCGGTCAGAACCGCGCTGCGGCGCTGGCCCAGGTCCAGGTCGGTCACTTGGGCGGCCATCAGCCAGACGATGGCGGGATGCAGTAACAGCCCGATGGCGCAGACAAAGGCCACCTCTTTGATGTCGCCCTCGGGGCGGTATTGCACCAGCACCCCGCCCAGCCCGAAAAGGGCAGCCGGCAGAGCGGCGCGGACCATCAGGTCAAGCGCTTCGGCCAGCGGCGCGGGGGGCACAAAACCGCTGAGGTTGGCGGCAAACCCAAGCGCGATGCCGATCATCAGCGCGTTAGTGGCGATCGAAACCGCCACCGACCGCAGCCCGGTGACCAGACCGCCACCGGTGTTTTTCACCAGCTCCATCGTTGTCAGGCCCAGAAGATAGCAAAACGGCGCGTGCAGGGCGACGATGGCATAGTTGGGGCCCAGCGCGTCGGTCCCGTAGGCGCGCTGGGTGATCGGCAGGCCCAGAAGCACCGAATTGGCGAACATCGCCGCGAAACCGATGGCCACCGCGTCCATCCAGGGGCGCGCGAACAGGACTCGCGCGCCGATAATGCCGACCACGAAGACCGCCGCCGAACCCGAGTAAAAGCTGAGCAAAAGCGACGAGTCGAAGCTCTGGCCCAGATCAAGCCCGGAAATGGCGCGATACAACAAGCAGGGGATGGCGAAATTCTGGGTGAATTTCATCAGCCCCTCGACGCCCGCCTCGCTGAAATATCCGCGCCAGACCGCCAGATAGCCAAAGCCCAGAACCAGAAACACCGGGATGGTGACGTCGAGAAGCGCGCTCACGGGCTAGTCCTCGAACACCAGCGTCATGCCGTCGTAGGCCGGGGTGACATTGGCCGGCGTCTCGGTCTCGACCGTGGCATAGTCCAGATCGATGTGCATGTTGGTCAGAACCGCGCGTTCGGGCGCGGCCCGGGCGATCCAGCCCAGCGCCTGGTCCAGATGCACATGGGTCGGATGCGGGTCGCGGCGCAGCGCGTCGAGGACCCAACATTCGATGCCGGTGACCGCCTCCCAGGCGGCGGGCGTCATGTTTTTCACGTCCGGCAGATAGGCCAGCGGCCCGATCTTAAAGCCAAGCGCCATGACCGCGCCGTGATCGACCTGAAATGGGCTCAACACGATGTCGCCTCCGCGGCCGGGCACGGCGACATCGCCGTTTATGGCGTTCATTTTCAGGATCGTCGGGTAGGGCGAGCCGTCGGGTTGAACGAAGGTATAGCCAAAGGCCGAGACTAGGGCATCGCGGGTCGGCGCGTCGGCCCAGACATCGAGCCGCCGGCGCATGTTCATCACTATCATCCGCAGGTCGTCGATGCCGTGGGTGTGATCGGCGTGCGAATGCGTGTAGATCACCCCGTCGAGCGTGCCGATCCCGGCGGCAAGCAATTGTTCGCGCAGATCGGGCGAGGTGTCGACCAGGACCCGCGTGGTGCCGGCGCGCGTGGTGCGTTCGACCAGCAGCGAACAGCGCAGGCGTCGGTTTTTCGGGTTCGCAGGGTCGCAGGCGCCCCAGTTGCCGCCCAGTCGCGGCACCCCCCCCGACGAGCCGCTGCCAAGGATGGTGAACTTCAGCCCGGCCATCACGCGGCCGCCTCCCAAGCGGCGGCTTTGGTGAAAAGCCGGTCGAAGTTGGCCGAGGTCCGGGCGGCAAAGTCGCCCAGGGACAGCCCGAAAAGTTCGGCCCCGACGGTCGCGGTATGGGCAGTATAGGCCGGCTCGTTACGCTGGCCCCGGTGCGGTGGCGGGGCCAGATAAGGGCTGTCGGTTTCCACCAGAATGCGGTTCACGGGTGCTGCGGCGAATATATCGCGCAGGGCCTGGCTCTTGGGGAAAGCGGCAATGCCCGACATCGACAGGTAAAACCCCAGATCCAGCGCCGCACTGGCCAGGCCGGCGCCCGAGGAAAAGCAATGCATCACGCAAGTATAGGCACCGGCGCGATGTTCTTCGGTCAGAATGCGCGCCATGTCGTCGTCGGCATCGCGGGCGTGGACGATCAGCGGCAGGCCGGTTGCCCGCGCGGCCTCGATATGGATGCGCAGGCTTTGCGCCTGACGCGCCGCGCTCTCAGAGGTGTAGTGATAGTCGAGCCCGGTCTCGCCGATGCCAACCATCTTGGGATGCGCGGCGATTGCCAGCAAGTCCGCGACCGATGCCATCGGGTCTTTAGCGACATTCATCGGATGGGTTCCCGCGGCATAGAAAACCGGCGCATGGGCCTCGGCGATGGCGCGCACCGCGGGCTCGGAGCCAAGCCGGGTGCAGATGGTCACCATCCGCGTGACACCAGCCGCCTTGGCGCGGGCGACCACATCGCCGATCTGGCCCTCGAAATCGGGGAAATCCAGGTGGCAATGGCTATCGACAATGTCGGGTGGCAAGGTCATCGGTGGCTCTGACGTGCGGCCAGGTCCGCGCCCGTATCCCGGATTTTCAGCACCATATCAAGGATGAGCGCGGCAGGGTCAAGATTGACCGCCCGCCCGCGCCGGACCCGGTCGCTGAGACGCTGATGCAACGTTGCCCAGACGCGCGCTGCATGCGGGTCCGGTGAAAGTCGCGTCAGTGTCTCGACCTCACCCGGGGCGGCAGCGACCAGGGGTGCGTGACCTGCCCCGGTGCGCGCCAGGCGCGACAGAAACTGTTCGCAAAGCCGCAGGATCAGGTCGAACCGGGCCTCGGCCCCGCGCGCCGCAGCACTTTCGGCCAGTCTCAAGGCTTTGGGCCGGTCAAAGTCGGGCAATCGGGCAAATAGCGCCACGATGTCGGAGTAGGTCTTGATGCCCTGCGCCTGGGCAAGCTGCATGGCGTCGCCAACCGACCCCTGCGCCAGTTCGGTAAGCGCTGGCGAGGCATCAGCCCCGGCCAGCGCGGCGGTCATGTCGCCGGCACCCAGCGGCGCGCAGCGCAGGGTCCGGCACCGCGACAGGATGGTCGGCAAAAGCCGCGACGGTTGGTGGGCGACGATCAGCATCACCGTGTCTTTGGGGGGTTCTTCGAGTATCTTCAAAATAGCGTTAGCCGCGTTGACGTTCAGATCGTCGGCTGCATCGACGATCACCACCCGCCGCCCGCCATCGGCCGCCGAAAGCGCAAAGAACCGCTTCAGCTTGCGCGCCTCGGCAACCGTGATCTCGCGTTTCAGCCGCTTGGTGTCTAGGTCATAGGGTCTGCGCAGAAGAAAAAGCCTGGGCTCGCTGCCGGCCTTCATCCGCCGCGCAACCGGGTGTTCGGCGTCAACGTCAAGCGACGAAAGCGCAGGTGCTGCACCGAAAAGTGCATCGTCCTGAGCCGGTGGCGTCACCAGCAGAAAGCGCGCGATGCGCCAGGCCAGCGTCGCTTTGCCGACGCCCTTGGGCCCGGTGATGAGCCATGCGTGGTGCAGCCGGTCCTGGGCCAGCGCTTCCAGAAAAACCGCCTCGGCCTCGGACTGGCCGATCAGGCGGTCGCTGTCGCGGGGGTGGCGCGCGCCGTCGAGGCGGTCGGGTTCCGGCAGATCGAAGTTACTCATTTCAACCGGTCTTTTGCCAGTCTGGCGACGTCCAGCGCAACCGCGCCCGCGTCGCGATTGCCGTCGATCACCGCACAGCGGCCGGGAAATTCGCCCGCCAGGTCCAGAAATCCCTGCCGCAACCGCCCTTGAAAACCGGCACCGAAGTCTTCGAACCGGTCTTCGCCGCTTTGCCGGGCCAGACCGCGTGTGAGGGCGGCGGCGGGGTCCATGTCGATGATGATGGTCAGGTCGGGTTCGCGCCCGATCATGGTGGTGTGCAGGCGGTCGACAATGGCGCGCAGATCGCCGCGGGTGGCGCCCTGATAGACGCGCGTGGAATCGGCGAAGCGGTCGCAGATCACCACTTTGCCCTCGGCCAGCGCCGGGTCGATGGTGCGTTCCAGATGGTCGCGGCGCGCGGCGGTGAACAGCAGAATTTCGGTCTCGGGCGACCAGCGGCCCGGATCGCCCTCGACCAGCAGGCGGCGAATTTCCTCGGCCCCCGACGACCCGCCGGGTTCGCGGGTCAGAAGGGTGGACCGGCCGTCATCGCCAAGCGCCTCGGCAAGGCGGCGCGACTGGGTCGACTTGCCCGACCCGTCGATGCCCTCGAATGTCAGGAAAAACCCAGGTGTCAAAAGACCCGGTCCATCTGGGCGCTTATCATCGCTATCAGAATGCGCGATGCGGCGCGCAAACGGGGCAAAAATCCGCCGCGCGCCACCGACCGGTCGGCGACCAGCGGCACCACTTCGTCGGGCAATTCGCCGCGGTGGATCACCAGCTTCGCCAGCGCCTGACCCTTGTCAAAGGGTGCCTCGATCGGGCTGCGATAGACCACTTCGGCGATGAGACCGTTTTGGACAATCGCAGGCAGCAACACCTTCACGTCGTCCGGGGCCACCAGCCCGACGTCCTGCACCTCACCCATCCAAACCGGCGCGCGGGCAAACTCGGTGCCTGCCGCGGCCACTTTTTTCTCGATGAACTGCCGGAAGGCCCAGTTGGCCATCGCTTCGGCCTCGCGCGCGCGCTCGGCGGCGCTGGCAAGCCCGGTGAGCACGAACACGATCCGGCGCATGCCCACGGCGGCGGACCCGACCAGGCCGTATCCGGCCTTTTCGGTATGGCCGGTCTTCAGCCCATCGGCCCCGATCCCCAGACCTAAGAGAGGGTTGCGGTTGCGTTGTGTGATGCCTTCCCAAGTAAAACTGGGCTGGCTGAAATAGCCGTAATATTCGGGAAATTCCGTAACCAGCCGCGCCCCGAGATAGGCCAGATCGCGCGACGACATCCGGTGGACCGGGTCGGGCCAGCCGCTGGAATTGGCGAAGGTCGACCCGGTCATGCCAAGCGCGGCACCCCGCTGGTTCATCACCCGGGCAAAGGCGTCTTCGGTGCCGGCCAGCCCTTCGGCCACCACAACGCAGGCGTCATTGCCCGATTGTACGATGATGCCGGGGATCAGGTCTTTGACCGCAACCCGCCCGCCATCGCGCAGAAACATCTTGGACCCGCCCATGGTGTGGGCTTTATTCGAGATGCCAAACTCGGTGTCCATGGTCACGCGCCCGTCGCGCAACGCCTCAAAGAGCAGGTTGAGCGTCATCAGCTTGGACATCGACGCTGGCGGCAGGGGCAGGTCCGGGTTCTTTTCGAGCAGGATTGTGCCAGTCCCAACATCAAGGACGAATGCCGAACTTGCGGTGGTCTCGTAGGCGGCCCAGCCCGGCCCGGCCCAAAGCAGCCCCAGAACAGTTAACAGACGAAAATGAAATGACATCATTCGCCTCCTGCGTCGCTCAGTTGCTTACGAAATAGGCGTCGGCAAAGCCCTGATCCTGGACCTGCCTCAAAAGTGTCGCCCGTTCGATGATGTCCCGCGCCGGGCCCACGACGACGCGATAGAAGGTGCGCCCGCCGACCCGTTGTTCCTCGACCAAGGGAATAATTCCATTGTCGGCCAAACTTTGCGCGGCACTTTGGGCGTTTTCAAATACGCTGAATATACCGACCTGAATGAAGGGCCGATCCAGCGACGAGACTGCGGGTTTGGGTGTCGGGATGGGATTTTCCAACGGCTCGGAGACCGCCAGCGTTTCGGGTTCGGCGTCAGTCGGTTCGGGCACGGCGGTTGCGGCGACACGGCGCGGCAGCGGCGCGTTCGGGCCCTCGATGGTCGGCCGGCGCGGCGGGATCACCGGTTCGGGTTCGGCGATAACCTCATCCGTGGCCGGCGTTTCGCCTGCGGGATCGGCGGCGGCAATGGCAGCCGCGGCCGCCGCAATCGGGTCGGCCATGTCGGCATCGGGCAGTTCCAGCGCCTCGGTTTCGGTTTCCGGCACGATGTCTGCCGGGGCCTCTGCCTCGGTCTCGGGCTCGGGTTCAGGTTCGGGCGCGGCGATGCGTTCTTCGACCAGGGCGGTGACCCGGATCCGGGTCGGCGCTCCGGCCAGAATTCCCAGTTCGGCGGCAGCATCAGACGATAGCTGGAACGGCGGGCCGGGGAAGAAGCGTTCGTGGCGGTACAGGGCACCGACAACGAACTGGTCGTTTTCTTGGTTGCGGATGATCACATTGGTCGGGTCCGCGCCCTGATAGGCCACCCAGATCAGGCCCAGCGACGGGCGGCCATCCCAAAGACCGGTTTCGGTTACGTCAAAAATATCAGCGGCTTCAACCACGCGCACCTGGCCCGCGACCCGTTCGGGGGCTCCGGATGCCGCCCCGGACGGGGCCCCAGCGCCAATACCCGAAAACAAGCTGCCGCTGGCAAGTTCATCGCACCCGCCAAGCAGGGCGAGCGACGCCACCACCAGGCCCAACCGACGTGTGGGAATTACTGCCATCCCAAGCCCCTAATCGCCCGCAAAACCTGCGGCCCCAGTTCATTATGCACCCGCTGTCGAAATCCTGCGGGCATGATTTTTCGCGACGATAACGGCCCCGGCTGCAATAGGAAAGCCAAGAAGGCGGTTTCGGCAAAATACGGCCAGCACAACCGGCGCGCCGCGGGCTTTCAGAATCACAATCGCCGATGTAAGGCCACCCCGACCCGGAGGAGTGGCAGAGTGGTCGAATGCGGCGGTCTTGAAAACCGTTGAGGGTTAACGCCCTCCGGGGGTTCGAATCCCTCCTCCTCCGCCACCAATCGAAACTTAGCTGTTGTTTTAATTGATAGTTTCTGAATTCCTTTAATTCGTTCCCACATTTGTTCCCACGCTTGATTTCTGCTTGACGCCATAGGGCGCTCACCATGTCCTATACGCTTCACGCATCGCCCGATTTGCCTGTGACCAGTTCTCTTTGACGTTCCCGACTAATTTGGCCGTAGCTGCGAAGGGTGGTGAGGATGTCGGAGTGGCCGAGGTTTTGTGAGTTGGCGACGAATTCTGCAACGGAAGTGGACGTATTGTAAGCATCAACGGAACCCCCTCTTTTTTGGTTTGATGTGCCCTGTCATTTTGGCGCGAGGCTACCGGATTGGTGGCTTGTGACGGGAGATTTGAGTTGAGCGAGAAGAATGAGGGCCGCGTGCCCAAATACACGGATGTGTTTAAAACGCAGTTGGTTGCGGAGAGCCGCGCGGTTGGGGCAACCGCTCCGATGATATCCAAGCGCCACAATGTTCCGGTCAATCGAATATACGCTTGGCGACAGGATGAACGGTATCAGAGCGCGGCCTCTGAGGAGCCTGGCTTTACAGCCGTCGAAGTGGCGGCTGACAGGAACGGGCGTGATCAATCTCAAACCACCTGTGAAGGCCGCATTGAGATCACGCTGGAGAACGGGTGTCGGATCAGCATCCGCGACGATGTTGATGCTGGCTTTGTTTTGGAACTGGCCCGAGGTCTGGCAGCATGATCCCCTTTTTAGCGGATGCGAAGATCTGGCTGGCGGCAGGCGTGACGGATATGCGGCGAGGCTTTAACGGGCTGGCGGCGCAGACGGAGCAGGTTCTGGCAGGTGATCCCTATTCGGGTCATCTGTTTTTGTTTCGCGGACGGCGGGGTGATCAGATCAAGATAATTTGGTGGGATGGACAAGGGGCCTGCCTGTTCACCAAGCGTCTTGAGCGGGGTCGCTTCGTGTGGCCCTCGGCCAAAGAAGGTAAAATCAGCCTGAGCCGCGCGCAGCTTGCCATGCTGCTGGAAGGCATAGACTGGCGTATCCTCAAGAAGACATGGCGGCCAAGTATGGTCGGGTAGCGGCCATGTTTTATGGGACTATAGGCTATTCAGGGATTCACAAGGCCCCCTGATTTTGTTATAAAACGCCATGACTAAGGCTCTTCCAAATCTGGCTGATTTGCCCCCTGATGTGCAGGCTTATATCGCCGCGCAGTCGGCGGATATGCTGGGGTTGAACCTGACCCATGCGGCAGCGCAAAAGCGCCTCAAGTCAGAGATGGAAGCAACGCGAGCGACACTGACTGAGGAACGCGCGGCTTTTTCCAATGCTCTCCAGAGCCGCGACACCATCATCGCGGATCTGCGGATGCAGTTGGACGGTCATAAAAAGCACCGCTTTGGATCCCGCTCGGAAAGCAGCGCGCAACTGGCGCTGGAGCTGATCCTTGAAGAGCATGAGATTGAACAGGCGGCGGCCGCAGATGAGGATGCCTCTGACGCAGAAGCCAAACCTCCGCGTAGCCCGCGTGTGCGCAAGCCTTTCCCCAAAGATCTCAAGCGCGTGCAAAAGCGGATCATGCCCAGTGACGCCTGCACAGATTGTGGCGGCAGCTTCAGAGAGCTGGGCGCTGACGTTATGGATGAGCTGGAATATGTGCCGGGCCACTATATCGTCAATCAAATCATCCGCCCACGTCTGGCCTGCACCTGCTGCGAGAAAGTCACGCAAGCCGAGATGCCAAGCCGCCCCATTCCCAAGAGCTTTGTTGGCCCCGCGTTGATGGCACATATCTTGTGCTGCAAATACGGCTATCACTTGCCGCTGTACCGCCAAAGCCAGATGTTTGAGAACCAGGGCATTGATCTGAGCGGATCGCTTCTGGCCTCCTGGGTGGGTAAATCCACAAAGCTACTGGAACGACTGTCCGATGCCATTCGCGATCATGTGTTTGCCGCGCAAGCCATCTTTATGGACGACACCACGGTCAAGCTGCTGCAAAAGGGCCAAGGCAAAGGGCGCAACAAACCCAAGACCGCGCGGCTGTGGGTCTATGCCAGAGATGAGAAGCCTTGGGGCAGCACCTCACCACCCGCTGCCTGGTATCAGTTCTCCACCAGCCGGGGGGCGGAGCATCCCAGCAAACATCTGGAAACCTATACGGGCTTTGCCCATGCGGATGCCTATGCAGGGTATAATGACGCTTATCGCACGGGGCGGGTAACGGAGATGGCCTGTATGGCGCATGTCCGCCGCGAGTTTACGAAGGTGTATGAAAGCACTAAATCGGCCACAGCCCGGGAAGCCATCGAGCGCATTGCCGAGCTTTATGAGGTCGAGAAACGCGCCCGGTTTAAATCGCCCCGGCAGCGCGTGGCCCTACGACAGGAATACGCCAAGCCGATCTTTGATGATCTGGAGACATGGCTGAGGGCCCAACTGAACAAAATCTCCGGCAAGACGCCGCTGGCCAAGGCGATCAAATATGCGCTCACCCGGCTGCCCAAGGCGCGGCCCTATCTGGATCACGGCGTTTTGGATCTGGACAACAACACAGCCGAGCGGGCGGTTCGTCCGGTGACTCTAGGCCGGAAAAATTACCTATTCATGGGGTCTGAGGCAGGTGGAGACGCCGCTGCCATTGCCTATACGCTGATCGAGACCTGCAAGATGAATAACGTCAATCCTGAAGCCTGGCTTGCTTGGGTGCTTGAGCGCATTCAGGACCATCCCGTCAAACGCATCAACGAGCTGTTGCCGTGGACCTATCAGGCGATGCTCGATGAGCAGAAAGCCGCGGCTGCATGACAGGTCGGCCTGCTTCCCTTCAAAATCCGCCCGAACAGTGGGATTTGTTTGGGGAGCGTGGGACCGGGTGCAGCACTATCGCGCCGAGCAGCGCCGAGGTTGACCCAAAAGACCTTGATGACCAGAAGCTCATTGAGCAGATACCCAAGGCAAATCTATCCAATATCCACACCCTCTGCACCCAGATTGTCGAACGGGACTTGGGAGATGAAGCGGTCCCCGGGCTCGTGGCCCTCTGGAACCGGTTCAAAGGCTTTGGGATCATAAGCCCTTTGCCCGAGCAGCGACTTGCCTTGCAAACTCTGGGAGAAATCGGAACTCTCGCTGCACAAACTGAAATCCGAAAGATCCTTGCCGGGCCTCCGCTGCCCGATAGCTTGCTGCCGGTCGCGCTACACGCCGCTACAACTGCAAAGCTAAACCTGCCACTACGCTACATCACGCCATGGCTGGAACATGAAGCGCCCCTCGTACGGGCGCTGGCATTCACTCTGATACAAACGGCAAATCCGTCGCTGAACATTTTGGAAACAGGGCTCTCTGATCCAGAGCCTTCAGTACGGTGCGCCGCTTTGATCACGGCGGGAAACATGGGCCTTCCCGTCGCAAAAGCCGGATTGCTAGGGGAGCTCCGTAAAAACCCGACCAGTCAGATACTTCAGGCGCTGTTCGCCATAGCCGATGAGGAAATCATCGTCATAACCGGTCGCTTTGCGCTGGAAAACACCCGCTTCCATGATCTCATCATTAACGAGCTCACCGAACTGGAAGACCCCAAAGCTTCAAAAATAGTGCGGCGCATCAAAAAGCACATGAAACAGCGGTAATGCTTGTCTTATGACAGGTCACATCAAACCAAGAGGGGGTTCCGTTGATGCTTACGACGTATTTACCGCGTGGCGGGCCAGCATATGCCGGAAGGCGTGCGGTCCGTAGTTGGGTAGGCCTGCCGTCTCGAATGCAGCGTTCACGATTTTGCGCACGGGTTCGGTACTTTTCCAAGGGCGTCGAGTGAAGCCATTGGCAGCGAACCCTGCGTTGGACTGCGCAGACACGGCGGTTGACGGGAATAGTGGGTCGTCGTGACCGTAGAGAGCAACCTCGTCAAGGTGGGTAATCCACGCGCGCAGCACCAATTCCGCATCTTCGAAGACGTGGGCAAAAAAGGTGTCGATGCTCTTGCCAAATTTGGTCGCCACCTCGCGCGGGTTCTGTGTAACTGAGTAACTGATTTCTCGGCGAGATTGACGTGTTTGATCCGCAGTGAGACGAGCGCCGCAACCCGGATACCTGTCAGGCACAAGAGCGCGAACACCGTCTTGTCGCGCATCTCGCGCGGCGATTGGTCGGGCATCATGGCCAGCGCGCGTTTGGCTTGGTTCACGCTTGGGGCCGGTCGTGGCGGGGCGGCACGGGCTTCGGCCTCGTCGCGGCGGGACAGGTTGAAGTAATCGGCATCGGCGGCTTTGATTCGGCTCCGAAAGCCCTCTTGCTGAGACAGCCACAGAACAAACTCGCGCAGGGTCGCCAGAATGGCGCGGGTGGTGGATTTGCCCAGCGGCTTGCCCGTGGCACTTTTGGCCTGCTCAAGATGCGTGCGGAATCCCATGGCCTGTTCGATGTGAAACTGCGCGAAATCCTTGCGTCCATTTCAAATGTCAAACCGCTCCAGGGCGGCGATTTCTCGGTCGAGGGATTTGTCCGAGAGCTGGCGTGCATATTTGCGATACTCCAGAAATCGACGCTTGATCCGCTCATTTTTCTCGTTGGGTCGCTTGCTCATTTTTGCCTCCGAGCTGCTACGATTTGGGGGAGTATTTGCGGATCAGGCGCTTCTGTCCCGGAGTGGAAAAACAAGGGGGCGCGTGTCCACCTCTATAATGTCGCCTCTGGCCGCGTGATTGTGAGGTCCAGTATTCGGGCAAACTCGGAGATTCGCGCCTCAGCTATCGGCTTGGAAACCACGGTTTCGCAGGTGGCGCAGAAGCCGGACAGCGTGGCCCGCTTTCCGATGATGACGCATTCAACATAGTCCGCAGCCGCTTTGCGCGCTTGGCCACAGCGGCAACAGTAAAACTGGTCGAGGCCCGTCTTCACCTTTCTGGTTTCACGTTGTGCTTTGAGGTAGGTGCGCAGGTCATCGCCACGAATGAGAACGGGCCGAGCATGATCCATGAGCTGTAATCCGTTCTTTGCCCAATTGCGGACCGTGCGAGGTGAGACGCCGGTGATTTCCGCCGCCTCGTCGATGGTGTAACACTGCAAGGATTTGATCCTGCTCAGGCGCGCTTGTTTCGGCATGCCGCGCCCCTCACTCGTCAAACGCCTGTTCGTTCTTGTGTAGCCATGCGCGAAGAGCGTCGATTGTGATAAGACGCCGAGTGCCGATCTTAACACTTTTCAATTGACCCGACGAAAGTGCAGCATAGAGCGTTGTGCGCCCAATACTGCACAGACGCGCGGCTTCACTTGGTGAAACCGCAATGAGCTGCAATGCCTGAGACAAAAGTTCAGTTGTGTCCGTCATGACCCGTACTCCTTTGTTTGGGTATGAGCGCACGATGACGGATCGAGGGTGGATCAAAACAGACCGGACGTTTTGAACCAGTTATGAACCACCCTGCGCTTTGGCCAGGTAGCGCTTAATCGTCGGCAAAGACGGGGGCTTTTCGTTGGGAAATTGCGCGCGAAAGACGTCGCGGATGGCCTTTGCCTCTTCGTTATGACCAGACAGGGCTTGGCAATTTTGTGAGCGAGCCAGAATGATGTTGTCCAATTTGCCGCCAAACTGATTTGGACGCCCGCCGGAATTTTTCAGTGGTGCGCCAACAATGGCGCGCACGTCGGCTATCGGGACCATTGCGCCTGACACGGGGTCGAACTCCACCACGTCGTCGAGGCGCACGGTTTTGGCTTTTGGGACCATTAGCGATCCGTCCGCTGTAAGGATCAGTCTGAACGGCGATTTGACCTCGCGCCTCAGAGCGGTTTCGAGGTCTTGCAAAACTTCGGCGGAGTGCAGGCACGGGTGGAGGTAAATCGTTGCATCGCTAACGGGCGTTTCCACGGCACCGACACGCCTAGTCTGACCATGGATCGGCGTTGACTTACGCCGCTTACATCCAAAGGCTTCTGCTAAGCCTTGTACAATGTTTTCCGGTTCGGGTGTCGCCACGATGAGCTTTGAGCGGTCTACCGGAACGAAGCCGATCTGGGGACAAAAATAGCCGTATTGCCCGCCCTCAAAAATCACCTCGGCGTCATGCGACTGGTCGCAGTCAGCGCAGTGGGTGGACTGGATAAGGCCGGTCTGCTTTACCAAGCCACTACTCAGGAGCGCTTGGTATCCGGGCCTCTGGCGGTATGTTTCGGCGGATGCCTTGGCTCTTTGAGCGAGGATTTCACAAAGAAGGGCAATGGCTGCCAATTATCCAGCCTCGACAACATCAAAGTCCTTCGGCGGTGGCGCGATGAATTTCCAGCGATCCAGAAGATCAGTAACCGTCCGGCCTGACCGCTCTGCCGCGCCGTGGAGGGGTCGGATAGTGTCCACCACGGATAGTGGACACTACGGGGTTTGGGGTGGCGCGTCGAACGAAGCGGCTTTGGACAGACGACGAGAAGCGGTCGATCTGTTTTCAGACGGTGGCGCCGGGCGTATCGGTCGCGCAGGTCGCGCGCCGGTATGCGATGAATGCGAATCTGATCTTCAAATGGCTGCATGACCCTCGCTTTGCGCCCGACCCGGAACTGGCAACGGCGGGTGTGCCATGTTTTCTTCCGGTTGAGATCGTGGATCAGGCCTTGGATAAGGATGAACCGCCTGTCGTTGAAGCTGGCGTTGCCAAGGGCACGATCGAGATCGAGCATGCTGGTGGACACCGGCTCCGGATCAGCGGTGCCTACGATCCCGGGGCGTTGGCACATCTGATCCGTGTCCTGTCCGGATGATCCCTGTTCCGTCCAGCACCAAGGTCTGGCTGGCGGCTGGAGTGACGGACATGCGCCGGGGTTTTGCCACGCTGGCTGCCCAGGCAGAGCAGACCCTGAAACAGAACCCGTTCACCGGCAATATGTTCGTGTTTCGAGGGCGCCGTGGCGATCTGATCAAGGTCATTTGGTGGGATGGCCAAGGAGCCTGTCTGTTCAGCAAGCGCCTGGAGAAGGGAAAGTTCGTGTGGCCAGCCGCTAAGGACGGGAAGATCGCGCTGACGCCGGCGCAGTTGGCGATGCTGCTTGAAGGCATTGACTGGCGTATGCCCAAGAGGACATGGTGCCCGCTGACAGCAGGCTGAGTAAACCATTTATTTCCAAAGGATTGATGCCGTTGTGGGATTCCCACCGTCTCGGATAAGTGGTAGGTATCAGCCATGCTCGATGACATCAAAAAGCTGCCTGATGACCCGTCGGCATTGAAGGCGTTGATCGCTTCCATGGCGTCAGAACTGACGAACCGGAATGCCGGGCTGAAGAGCCGCGATGTGTTGATCGAGAAGCTGAAGCATCAACTCGCGGGCCTGCGTCGTCATCAGTTCGGTTCGCGTTCAGAAAGCCTTGATCAGCTTGAACTGAAACTGGAAGAGCAAGAGATCGCACGGGCGGCGGAAAGCCCGCCCCCCGAGCCGTCGTCCGACGATGCCGATGAGAAACGGCAGCCAAAGCGCCGCCCACTGCCCGATCACCTGCCGCGCAACGAGACCGTAATTGGAATCGGCGAAGACTGCGCATCTTGCGGCGGCAGACTGCGCCGACTCGGCGAGGATGTGACCGAAGAGCTGGAATACAAGCCGGGGCGTTTTGTCGTGAACCGGATCGTGCGTCCGCGCATGGCCTGTACCTGCTGCGAGAAGATCAGCCAGGCCGCATTGCCATCGCGTCCCATCGAACGCGGTCGTCCAGGACCCGGTCTGTTGGCGCATGTGTTGGTCAACAAATACGCGGATCATCTGCCGCTCTATCGCCAATCGCAAATCTTCGACCGCGACGGGATCGACCTTGAACGCTCAACTTTGGCTGACTGGGTCGGCAACTCCACGGCGCTGCTCGAACCCCTGGCTGATGCCATTGGCCGTCATGTCCTGAACGGACAAGCAATCTTCGCTGATGATACGCCCGTGAAGATGCAGGCGCCGGGTAGCGGCAAATGCAAGACGGCACGGTTCTGGACATACGCCAGAGATGAACGGCCATGGGCTGGCGATGCGTCCCCGGCGGCCTGGTATCAGTTCAGTGTCGACCGAAAGGGCATACGTACAATCGGCCATCTCAAGGACTACACCGGCTGGATGCACGCCGATGGCTACGCTGGATTTGAAGAGCTGTACCGCTCAGGCCGTATTCACGAGGTGGCCTGCATGGCGCATATCCGGCGCAAGTTCGTCGATGTGCAGCAATCCCAGGGCTCTGCCATCGCCGAAGAAGCGATCAGGCGCATCGCCGAACTTTACGCGGTCGAGAAGCAAGCCCGTGGATCGCCGCCGGATGAGCGGGTGCGGTTGAGGCAGGCAAAGGCAAAGCAGGTTCTCGATGATCCCGACACGTGGCTCGGTGCACAGCTCACGCGCATCTCTGGCAAAACGCCGCTGGCGCAGGCAATCCGCTATGCCATCACCCGCATCAAACGGCTCAGGCCCTATCTTGATCACGGCTTGCTGGAGATAGACAACAACACAGCCGAAAGGGGAATGCGGGCCATCGCCATAGGCCGCAAGAACTGGCTCTTTGCCGGGTCCGAGCGTGGCGGCCGATCAGCCGCCATTGCCTACACGCTGATTGAGACAGCCAAGCTGAACGGCGTTGACCCTCAGGGCTGGCTCACAGATGTTCTGAGCCGCATCGCCGATCACAAGATCACCCGCATCGATGAACTTTTGCCTTGGTGTTACGCTGCCCCGGCAGCGTAACAGCGACCAGCTTATCCTCGCCAGAGCACCTTCACCGGACGGTCACGATCTATCAACGTTATGCCGACGTTCTTCGGCGTGACTTCGCGATCGAACCCGACGCGGAGATCGAGGTGCTGCGCAAGAGGCTTTGTGGTGACGGGTCTGATCACAATCGCCCGCGAGCAGCGGCCGCGGGCGGCTTGCCATTTGTCGGGCGCGATCGGGAATGGCGCGCGCTTTGTGAGGCTTGGAAGGCGGCCCGGGCCGGTCGGGCGCATCTGGTTTTGCTGACCGGCGAACCAGGTATCGGGAAGTCCCGCCTTGCGCAAGTGCTTGGTGAACGCGCGCTTGCCGATGGGTGCGAAGTTGTGACGGCGCGGGCCTATGAGGCGGCGGGAGGGCTTCCCTGGGGTCCGGTGGTCGATCTGCTTAGGTCGGCGAGCATCGGACGCCGCATAAGCGCACTCGACCAGGTTTGGATCGCGGAGCTTTCAAGGCTGCTGCCGGAACTTAGCGCCGCCGCCCGGCAACGCCCGAACGGCAGTCCGAATAGAGTCGCCCAACGCCACCGGCTTTTTGATGCCGTATGTCAGGCAATCGCGGCCCATGACGCTGCGCAGGTTCTGATTATCGACGATTTGCAGTGGTGCGATACCGAGACCATCGAGTTGATCGGCTATCTTGTTCGCTCCGAACCCCAGACGCCTGTGCTGATTATTGGAACCGTACGATGGGAAGAGCTTTCCGAACGTCACACGCTTCCAGGACTGGTCGATGCGTTGCAGCGCGGCCAAGCTGTGACCGTCGTCGCAATAGACCCGCTCGATCGGGCGTCAACCGCCGCGCTCGCTGCCAAACTGAAAGGCTTGGACGAGATCGACGCCGAGTTGGCCGAACGGTTGTGGAGCGAGACCGAGGGCAACCCACTATTCGTCATCGAGACCATCCAGGCCGGAATATCATCCACCAGCGAGCAAGGAATTCTGACACCGACAATACGCGCCGTTTTGCGCGCAAGGTGTCTGACGTCAGCGCCTTTGGGACAGATATGAGGGTTTAGCATCAGGAGGATTTCTGGTTCATCGCAACCGTCAAGGAGTGAAGATGAACAAGCAATCCGGAACCAGCAAAGCCTCGGCTGACAGGCTGGTCAAAACCATCCGCCGCAAGACCCGGCAAACGTATTCAGCCGAGGAGAAGATCCGCATTGTTTTGGCGGGTCTTCGGGGCGAGGAAAGCATCTCAGCACTGTGTCGCCGCGAGGGCATCTCAGAGAGTCTGTATTACAGCTGGTCCAAGGAGTTCCCCGAAGCAGGGAAACGCCGTCTGTCCGGCGATACGGCGCGTCAGGCGACGTCACCCGAGGTGAAGGAGCTACGTTCTGAGGCCTTGGCATTGAAAGAATGTGTGGCCGACTTGATCCTGGAAAACCGTCTGCTCAAAAAAAGCATGACAGGGGATGGGGGATACGAGGAATGAGGTATCCAGCGTCAGAGAAGTTGGAAATCATCCGCACCGTTGAGGGGTCCCATCTGCCTGCGAAGCAAACCTTGGATATGCTGGGCATTCCGCGCACCACATTCTACCGATGGTATGACCGCTATGTCGAAGGCGGCTTTGACGCCCTGGCGGATCGCTCACCCTGCCCAAAGTCGGTCTGGAACCGCATTCCCCAAGATCGGCGAGACGATCTGATTGAATTTGCACTGGAGCACGAGGCGCTGACGACCCGGGAACTGGCGGTAAAGTATACCGATGAGAAGCAGTATTTTATCTCTGAATCATCGGTTTACCGCTTTCTGAAGGAAGCTGATCTGATCACCGCGCCCGACTATGTTGTGATCAAAGCTGCCGACGAGTTCACGGACAAAACCACCGCTATCAACCAGATGTGGCAAACCGACTTCACCTACTTCAGGATCATTGGCTGGGGTTGGTATTATCTCAGCACGATCCTGGACGATTACAGCCGCTACATTATCGCCTGGAAGCTCTGCACAAACATGCGGGCCGAGGACGTGGCGGCGACGATTGAGCTGGCCCTGGCGGCGTCAGGTTGTGATCAGGCGGTTGTGAGACACAAGCCCCGTCTGCTGAGCGATAACGGCTCTTGCTACATCTCTGGCGACCTGGCCGAATGGCTCGAGGATCGACAGATGGACCACGTTCGCGGTGCGCCGTTCCATCCGCAAACCCAGGGGAAGATCGAGCGCTGGCATCAGACGATGAAGAACCGGGTTTTGCTGGAAAACTACTATCTGCCCGGCGATCTTAAACGCCAGATCGGGGCCTTCGTCGATTACTACAACAACCAGCGCTACCACGAGAGCCTGAACAACGTCACACCCGCCGACGTCTACTTCGGGCGCGGCAAGGCCATCATCAGAGAAAGGGAAAAGATCAAGAAACTGACAATCCGACAACGCCGCTTGCAACATCAAAAACTCGCGGCATAATCAATCACACAAACGAACCAGAGCCTCCAAAACTCAAACCGCTCTGATGTCCCATTTTATATGACGACGGACACATCATGGATCGTGCGTATAGGCGTCAGTTGCTCAATGGCAGGTTCGAGCCGATTCTGTTGAAAAACAACGTGTTGCAGGTGCAGAAAGTGGCCGTTGTATGTGAGCCCGAACACCTTTCTGGTCAGGCTGTTCGCGGTTTCTGCGGTGCAGGAAAGATCTTGGCCAGTTTCCGAAGGTTCTGGGCGGTGGCAGCGAGGAGGAATTCATCGTTTGCGCCGCATGGGCCGCGTAATCGGAGCCGTCCAAGGCCAAGAATGCGTTTGAGGTGAGCAAACAGCATCTCGACTTTTTTCCGCAGCTTCATCGAGATTTCATATTGCCTGGTTTTTGCGATGTCTCGGGCAACTTGTCTGGCATCTTCGTGTTCTTCGCGGGTGATGGATCGGGCATCCATGTTGGGACAGCAGCGCGCCTTGGACGGGCAACTTTGGCAAGTCAGTTTCAGCGCGCGATACTTGGCAGTGCCTTTGTCGGACGGGCCACGCTTGGGGTCTGAGTAGTTGCGGCGGAACTGCTTCAACGCCTGTCCCTCGGGACAGATGTACTGGTCGTTCTCAGCGTCCCATTCAAAATCGGCTCGTGTCCAGGTGCCATCGGTTCGGCCAGCTTTGTCGATTACCGGGATATGCGGAGCGATGCCGCGATCCACCAACCATCCAAGCATGGGGCCTGAACCATAAGCCGTGTCAGCAATGATGCGCTCTGGATGCAGGCCAAACCCTTCTTTGACCCGATCCAGCATTGTACGCACAGACCCGACCTCCGCCTGTCGGATTGATCGTGTGGCTTCCACGTCCACGATGACACCGTGATCAGTATCGATCAGATAATTGGTTGAATAGGCAAAGAACGCAGGACCTTTGCGGGCCGCTGTCCATTGACTGGATGGGTCGGAGTGAGACGTGAACTTCGGTTCAACGGTCGTCGCCGCGCCAAAGGCCGCGTCATCCAGAACGTCGAGATATTCCCGCACCGCACGAGGTGCGTCATCGGGGTCAATCGTGCTGTGATCCCAATCTTCTTTGGCGGTGGAGTTCTGTTTATTGTAAGCATCAACGGAACCCCCTCTTGGTTTGATGTGACCTGTCATAAGACAAGCATTACCGCTGTTTCATGTGCTTTTTGATGCGCCGCACTATTTTTGAAGCTTTGGGGTCTTCCAGTTCGGTGAGCTCGTTAATGATGAGATCATGGAAGCGGGTGTTTTCCAGCGCAAAGCGACCGGTTATGACGATGATTTCCTCATCGGCTATGGCGAACAGCGCCTGAAGTATCTGACTGGTCGGGTTTTTACGGAGCTCCCCTAGCAATCCGGCTTTTGCGACGGGAAGGCCCATGTTTCCCGCCGTGATCAAAGCGGCGCACCGTACTGAAGGCTCTGGATCAGAGAGCCCTGTTTCCAAAATGTTCAGCGACGGATTTGCCGTTTGTATCAGAGTGAATGCCAGCGCCCGTACGAGGGGCGCTTCATGTTCCAGCCATGGCGTGATGTAGCGTAGTGGCAGGTTTAGCTTTGCAGTTGTAGCGGCGTGTAGCGCGACCGGCAGCAAGCTATCGGGCAGCGGAGGCCCGGCAAGGATCTTTCGGATTTCAGTTTGTGCAGCGAGAGTTCCGATTTCTCCCAGAGTTTGCAAGGCAAGTCGCTGCTCGGGCAAAGGGCTTATGATCCCAAAGCCTTTGAACCGGTTCCAGAGGGCCACGAGCCCGGGGACCGCTTCATCTCCCAAGTCCCGTTCGACAATCTGGGTGCAGAGGGTGTGGATATTGGATAGATTTGCCTTGGGTATCTGCTCAATGAGCTTCTGGTCATCAAGGTCTTTTGGGTCAACCTCGGCGCTGCTCGGCGCGATAGTGCTGCACCCGGTCCCACGCTCCCCAAACAAATCCCACTGTTCGGGCGGATTTTGAAGGGAAGCAGGCCGACCTGTCATGCAGCCGCGGCTTTCTGCTCATCGAGCATCGCCTGATAGGTCCACGGCAACAGCTCGTTGATGCGTTTGACGGGATGGTCCTGAATGCGCTCAAGCACCCAAGCAAGCCAGGCTTCAGGATTGACGTTATTCATCTTGCAGGTCTCGATCAGCGTATAGGCAATGGCAGCGGCGTCTCCACCTGCCTCAGACCCCATGAATAGGTAATTTTTCCGGCCTAGAGTCACCGGACGAACCGCCCGCTCGGCTGTGTTGTTGTCCAGATCCAAAACGCCGTGATCCAGATAGGGCCGCGCCTTGGGCAGCCGGGTGAGCGCATATTTGATCGCCTTGGCCAGCGGCGTCTTGCCGGAGATTTTGTTCAGTTGGGCCCTCAGCCATGTCTCCAGATCATCAAAGATCGGCTTGGCGTATTCCTGTCGTAGGGCCACGCGCTGCCGGGGCGATTTAAACCGGGCGCGTTTCTCGACCTCATAAAGCTCGGCAATGCGCTCGATGGCTTCCCGGGCTGTGGCCGATTTAGTGCTTTCATACACCTTCGTAAACTCGCGGCGGACATGCGCCATACAGGCCATCTCCGTTACCCGCCCCGTGCGATAAGCGTCATTATACCCTGCATAGGCATCCGCATGGGCAAAGCCCGTATAGGTTTCCAGATGTTTGCTGGGATGCTCCGCCCCCCGGCTGGTGGAGAACTGATACCAGGCAGCGGGTGGTGAGGTGCTGCCCCAAGGCTTCTCATCTCTGGCATAGACCCACAGCCGCGCGGTCTTGGGTTTGTTGCGCCCTTTGCCTTGGCCCTTTTGCAGCAGCTTGACCGTGGTGTCGTCCATAAAGATGGCTTGCGCGGCAAACACATGATCGCGAATGGCATCGGACAGTCGTTCCAGTAGCTTTGTGGATTTACCCACCCAGGAGGCCAGAAGCGATCCGCTCAGATCAATGCCCTGGTTCTCAAACATCTGGCTTTGGCGGTACAGCGGCAAGTGATAGCCGTATTTGCAGCACAAGATATGTGCCATCAACGCGGGGCCAACAAAGCTCTTGGGAATGGGGCGGCTTGGCATCTCGGCTTGCGTGACTTTCTCGCAGCAGGTGCAGGCCAGACGTGGGCGGATGATTTGATTGACGATATAGTGGCCCGGCACATATTCCAGCTCATCCATAACGTCAGCGCCCAGCTCTCTGAAGCTGCCGCCACAATCTGTGCAGGCGTCACTGGGCATGATCCGCTTTTGCACGCGCTTGAGATCTTTGGGGAAAGGCTTGCGCACACGCGGGCTACGCGGAGGTTTGGCTTCTGCGTCAGAGGCATCCTCATCTGCGGCCGCCGCCTGTTCAATCTCATGCTCTTCAAGGATCAGCTCCAGCGCCAGTTGCGCGCTGCTTTCCGAGCGGGATCCAAAGCGGTGCTTTTTATGACCGTCCAACTGCATCCGCAGATCCGCGATGATGGTGTCGCGGCTCTGGAGAGCATTGGAAAAAGCCGCGCGTTCCTCAGTCAGTGTCGCTCGCGTTGCTTCCATCTCTGACTTGAGGCGCTTTTGCGCTGCCGCATGGGTCAGGTTCAACCCCAGCATATCCGCCGACTGCGCGGCGATATAAGCCTGCACATCAGGGGGCAAATCAGCCAGATTTGGAAGAGCCTTAGTCATGGCGTTTTATAACAAAATCAGGGGGCCTTGTGAATCCCTGAATAGCCTATAGTCCCATAAAACATGGCCGCTACCCGACCATACTTGGCCGCCATGTCTTCTTGAGGATACGCCAGTCTATGCCTTCCAGCAGCATGGCAAGCTGCGCGCGGCTCAGGCTGATTTTACCTTCTTTGGCCGAGGGCCACACGAAGCGACCCCGCTCAAGACGCTTGGTGAACAGGCAGGCCCCTTGTCCATCCCACCAAATTATCTTGATCTGATCACCCCGCCGTCCGCGAAACAAAAACAGATGACCCGAATAGGGATCACCTGCCAGAACCTGCTCCGTCTGCGCCGCCAGCCCGTTAAAGCCTCGCCGCATATCCGTCACGCCTGCCGCCAGCCAGATCTTCGCATCCGCTAAAAAGGGGATCATGCTGCCAGACCTCGGGCCAGTTCCAAAACAAAGCCAGCATCAACATCGTCGCGGATGCTGATCCGACACCCGTTCTCCAGCGTGATCTCAATGCGGCCTTCACAGGTGGTTTGAGATTGATCACGCCCGTTCCTGTCAGCCGCCACTTCGACGGCTGTAAAGCCAGGCTCCTCAGAGGCCGCGCTCTGATACCGTTCATCCTGTCGCCAAGCGTATATTCGATTGACCGGAACATTGTGGCGCTTGGATATCATCGGAGCGGTTGCCCCAACCGCGCGGCTCTCCGCAACCAACTGCGTTTTAAACACATCCGTGTATTTGGGCACGCGGCCCTCATTCTTCTCGCTCAACTCAAATCTCCCGTCACAAGCCACCAATCCGGTAGCCTCGCGCCAAAATGACAGGGCACATCAAACCAAAAAAGAGGGGGTTCCGTTGATGCTTACTGTTTATTTGCGTCGGCCTCAATGAGACTGGCATCCGCCGCAAAGCGCTGGCCACTGACCAGCCCCTCGGCAATGCAACGCGCCACGACCGTCTCAAAGAGATGACGCAGCAGGTCACTGTCACGGAAACGGCCATGCCGGTTCTTTGAGAATGTCGAGTGGTCAGGCACCTGATCTGTCAGGTCCAGGCGGCAAAACCAGCGATACGCCAGATTGAGATGCACTTCCTCGCACAGCCTCCGCTCCGAGCGGATGCCCAGGCAGTAGCCCACCAGCAGCATGCGGATCAGCAGCTCAGGATCAATCGAAGGGCGGCCGGTTGAGCTGTAAAATGGCGCGAGATGCTGGCGGATGCAGGACAGATCGACGAAGCGATCAATCGACCGCAGCAGATGATCTTGCGGGACGTGGTCTTCTATCGAGAAGTCATAGAAAAGCGCGCTCTGTGCCTCTTGCTTCGGTCCCAACATCGCCGCCAATCCCCCGCATCAATGCAGAGATTGAATCAGCGAGACGATCTAAAATCAAGAAGACTTTTTCAACAGAATAAGCCCATACCTACTACGTTTGAGGTAACGGTGTTTCGCGTACGCAACAATAAACCGAAATCGAGAACGGCCCAAACCGGCCTTTAGTCCAAATGTCAGCTGCTGCGGTACAGCTTGTGCAAAGCGGTCGTTCTTTTTCGGCGCGGGGTGGCTGCCATTGGCAACCAATCAAGTCAGCCTAACATTCAAGTGAGCGCTACTTTCCAAAACAAGCGGGAGATCGTTTTCAAGGAGTTAGCCCTCATCGATGCGATTGATCTTGTTTTTCAGTAACAGTGCAGCGGCGCACACGGTGTGGGCCCCGGCATTTTTTTCTTTATTGTCCAGTAGTCCTAGTTCTAAAGTGAAAAAGGGAATTAGCCGATTGTCAGGCCAAAGGATCAAAACATGATCACCACCAAAGCGACGCTAGGTCATTGGGGCCTCTCCATATATTTGGTGACATTTGCCACCGTCGTTCTTATCACTTCAACTTCCGCACATGCCGAGGCAAAATTCACCCGGGTTCAAACCCAATATATCGCCGCTTTGGGCAATCCCGCGGCCACATCAGGCACAGATGCAGCAACTTGGGGGTTTTGGGCCGTGGACCCCGGTCCGCGTGGGGTCCGGGTCCGGGACTACCCAGACCTGATCGCCAAAACCGGCTTCGCACCCGCGGGCTGGCAGTTTGACAGCGCTGCATGGTGGCTGGAAGAGCATGGGCTGATCATGGAAGCACCCAGCTACCCGCTGCCGCCCGGCCAATATGTTGTGACTGGTGCACGCAAAGTGACTTCGGTCTTGACAGTGGAAAAAGCTGACGCATTAGGCAATCAGGCTTGGAGTCTGACCAATGACGCGACGATCTATGACGTCACCCATTTGCGCTGCCGCGCCGCCGTTTATACGGCGCAGGGTGATGGCCAATCGTGCACTCCCGACAACACGCCCACGCATGTCTTCCCGATGAGCCCAGGCGTCGTGATGCCTGCAATAGAGGGCTGCAGCAAGCGCGACTATCAAGTCCTGATCGTCTTTGGAATGATGATAGAGAGCTGATGTCATTGGTTTTCGTGAGGCGACATTTGACATAAGGGCACCTCTATAAATTGCATCTGGCGTGAACGCGCTGTAGATTTGCAGGATGATGCGGCGGAGGGATGGCAGTCATGGCACAGATGGGCTTTTTTGATCTTTCAGATCGTTACGAGAGCCTGGATGCGAAGAAGGACCCGCTGGTCGAGATCAATGCAGTTGTACCGTGGGAAGAGTTCCGCCCGCTTCTGGAGCAGGTCTGGCGCAAGCCTGAAAGTGAGCGGAAATCACGCGCGGGGCGCAAGCCGATGGACGCGGTACTGATGTTCAAAACCCTGGTTCTGAGCGCGCTTTACAACCTTTCGGACGATCAGGTCGAATACGCAAATACCAGATCCGGGACCGGCTTTCGTTTATGCGTTTTCTGGGTCTTGGTCTTGGTGACCGGGTGCCGGACGCAAAGACCGTGTGGCTGTATCGCGAGGCGCTGGCGCAGGCGGGCAAGGTGGATGATTTGTTCAAACTCTTTGACGGACATCTGGCGCGGCAGGGCTACATTGCACGGGGCGGCCAGATACTGGACGCGTCCATCGTGCCGGTGCCGCGCAACCACAACACGCGCGCGGAAAACGCGGCGATCAAGGGTGGCGAGGTGCCGGAAGACTGGGAAAACAAGCCTGCCAAGCGATCACAGAAGGACGTTGATGCACGCTGGACCAAAAAGCACGGCAAAAGCCACTATGGCTACAAGAACCATGTGAATGTCGATCGTAAGCACAAACTGATCCGGCGCTATCACGTCACGGGCGCTGCCGTTCACGACAGCCAGGTGGTGGACGAGTTGCTGATGCGCGGCAACACCGCCTCCAGGGTCTGGGCAGATGCGGCCTACCGGTCGGAAGAAATCGAGGCGAAGCTCAGGGCGAGAGGACTGACAAGCCGCATCCACCGCAAGGGCAAACGGGGCAGGCCTCTGACCGAACAGGCAATGAAAAGCAACAGGACGAAATCCTCGGTTCGTGTCCGTGTCGAGCATGTGTTCGGCGCGCAGGCGAACGACATGGGTGGCACGCTGGTGCGAACCATCGGTCTGGCGCGGGCCAGGGCCAGGATCGGGATGAAGAACCTTGCCTACAACATCCGGCGGCTTGGCCAGTTGCACCGCCTAAACCCATTCCCGGTATGAAAACACGAGGATGCTGTGGCGATCTGCGCCACCAATGCCCGGCGCGGATTAAGGATCGAGACTGACCACCTAAAACCCAGCGTGCCGATGGCCGATAGAACCGAAATCAGGCATAATATGCCCTCAGAATGTCAATAAATCGAGGTGCCCATAAGCTAACCTGTCTGACGTCAGCGCCTATGGGTCCAAATAGCGTTATTTGATAAGAGAGTTTTCCTGGCTCATCGTATCCACCAAGGGGTGGGACATGAGACAGATAAGTGGAACGTATCCACCAAGGGGTGGGACATGAGAAGTGGAACCCTGAAATCAGAAACCTTGCATTTCAGACCTTTCAGAGCCTCTCCCTCAATGGTCCAAACACCATCCGCAAATTGATCAAAGCGCGCCAGACGCAATGGCTTCAGCCGCGGTCCGCCGCCGGTCAAAATGTAAAACATCAAGGCCCGGTGCCCTCTGTCGGCAAAAATACATAAAATGAACCGATCAATATTCGGCGGGAACGCCGCCGATGCTTCGTCGGCGCGCGGAAAATACTTTGAATTATCTGCCACTTTAACCAGCACGAAACGCCCTTGGCTTAGGGAAATGCAGTGACGTCGCAGGTGCAATTGGACAAGGCAAAGAAGAGCCGAACATGATCAATTTCAATAACATCAAAGCCATGCGGGCGCTGATGTTGGTCTCAGCGCTGGTCGTTGCGATGACACCTTGGGTCGTCGCTACATCAAGCAACCGAAGTATGGGAGCCGAGATCGACCCGGCTGCGCTGGAAATCCAGTCAAGTGCGACGGGCAAACTGTTACAGTCTTCGTTCTTGGTGTCCTGTCGGCAAGCGCTCTGCTGACGCTTGGTGGCGGTGACCATCAATGCGCGCCGTAAACGACGCCCCCTGGCCGCGCTATTTGACCACCCGGAGTATGATAAGCTGGCGACATCGGTAAACGGGTTGTTCGAGTCGATCGAAGACAGTTTCTGGGAAACCGGCCAATATGCTGGCGACCTTGCCGCCGGCCGCCTGCAAACGAAAATATCCGGCGCATACGAGGGCGCATTTTTTGATCTGCAGCGGGATATCATACTACCGCCGACAGGCTTCGCGCCCGCGCCCGACGCGCAGCCGGACCCGGTTGCCGCAGGCAAACTGTCCTCGCTCTCGTGGCACCGCCACGGCGCGCGGCACCGCCCCCCAGGGTTCGGCCAAAACGCCGCGCGCGCGCCTGACCATTCGCGCCCGGTCCGAAATTGGAACATTTTCGGGCGCTGCGTTGATGCGCCATGGAAAATGCCTTCACATAGACGGGAAATTCGGTCTCAATGCCGATCAAACCGGGCAGAACCGGGCGGCCTCATTCAGGGGCCGCCGCAGCACCGCCCGAGCCTTGGAAAGTCCGCGAGCGCCGCCGTTGCCAATCTATTACGACCACTGGTCGAAGACCGAGCTTGACCGACAGTTTTCACCCAGTCTTTGGGCGAAGGATACCGCGGGCGTGCTGGCGCGGCATAAGGCCGAGACCGCCGCGCTTCTAACCGCCAGCGACCTGCGCGTGACCCGCGATCTGAGATATGGGCCGGCACCACGGTCTTGCCTGGACATCGTGCGGCCGGTTGGGGTTGGCCGGTTCCCGTGCCTTGTCTTTGTTCACGGCGGGTTCTGGCAAGAGGGATCGAAAGCCGGATCGGGCTTTGCCGCGCGCAGCCTGGCGCGCCACGGATGGGCCTCGGCGCTGGTCGGGTATTCGTTGACCCCCGAAGTCCAAGTCGCCGACATCATCGCCGAGATTGCCGCAGCACTTGCCTGCCTGAAAAAATTGTCCGGCGAGCACAACCTTGATCCGGCGCGGCTGATTTTGGCCGGGCATTCTGCGGGTGCCCATCTGGTTGCCGCCCTGATAGCCGGGCTTGGCGGTGACGATGCAGCGGCAAGCATAACTGGCGCGCTGCTGGTGTCCGGCGTCTATGATCTGGCCCCGGTGGCTGCCTCTTACGTCAACGACCTGGCGCGGCTGGACACAGCCGCCGTCAAGGCGCTGTCGCCATTGGCGCGACGGCCGATGCGCGATGTTCCGTTGCATATTCTGACCGGCGCGGACGAGCCGCCGGGGTTTTTGGACCAGTCGAAAGCGCTGGCGCAGACCTGGGCCCCGCATCTGAGCGTTCTGACCAGCCGCCAGGCACTTGGACGCGACCATTTCGATGTGCTTGACGAGCTTGCCGACCCCGCCTCGCCAAGTTTCAAGACCCTGATGGAGATGAGCCAATGAGCGACTTTGAGGCCCGTGCCGCCGCTCTCGACCGCGCCGATCCGCTGGCCCCGTTGCGCGCCGCGTTCTACATTCCCGGCGGGTTGATCTATCTCGACGGCAACTCATTGGGGCTTATGCCGAAATCGGTCCCTTCCCGGCTGGCCCGTACGGCGGCGGACGATTGGGCCGAGGGGCTGGTGCGCAGCTGGCAAAACTCCGACTGGTACGATCTGCCGGTCCGGGTGGGCAACCGCATCGCGCCCTTGATCGGCGCTGGACCGGATGAAGTGATTGTGGGCGATTCCACATCCGTCAACATTTTCAAATGCCTTGGCGCGGCGCTTTCCCTGAACCCCGGACGGCGGGTCATTCTGGCCGAGGGGCAGAACTTTCCGACCGACAGCTATATGGCCCAGGGGCTGGAAGCACTGGTGCCGGATGTGAGCCTGCGGTACTTTGAGCCCGGTCAGGACCCGGCAACGCTGGTCGGCGATGACGTGGCGGTGGTCCTGGCCAGCCACGTCGATTACCGGACCTCCGCCGTCAGGGACATGGGCGCGCTGACCGCAGCGGTGCAGGCCGAAGGCGCGCTGATGCTGTGGGACTTGTGCCACAGTGCCGGCGCTGTGGCCTGCGATCTGGCTGGCAGCGGCGCCGATCTTGCCGTCGGCTGCACTTATAAGTACCTCAACGGCGGGCCCGGCGCGCCGGCGTTTGCCTGGGCCAACCCGGCCCATTTACCGACCCTGTGCCAGCCGCTGACAGGTTGGCACGGCCACGCCAAACCCTTTGATTTCGTGCGCGATTTCGCCCCGGTCGATGGCGCGCGGCGATTTATATGCGGCACGCCGCAGATCCTGTCGCTGGCGGCGCTGGATGAGGCGCTGAAGCTGTGGGGCACCGTTGATCTGACCGCACTCTGGGCAAAATCCCACGCCATGACCGGGCTCTTTATCGAGGCGGTCGAAACGCTCTGCGCGGGTCACGACCTGAGGCTGATCAGCCCGCGCGACGCCACGGTGCGCGGCAGTCACGTGATGTTCGAACTGCCGCACGGGTTTGCGGTGATCCAAGCGCTGATCGCCCGCAACATCATCGGCGATTACCGCGAACCGGCGGGCATACGCTTTGGTCTTGCGCCGCTTTACCTGAGCTATGGCGAAGTCGTGGCGGCAGCGCAGGCGATGGCCGAAATACTGAACACCGGCGAATGGGATCGCGACATCTATCGCCAGCGCGGCACTGTGACCTGAGCGGTTGCGCCGAGGCGCTAGTTTTCTACCAGATGGCAGGCCACCCGGTGCCCGGTGGCGATGCCTCTAAGGTCGGGCGAAACGTCGCTGCACCGGGCCTCGGCGATCGGGCAGCGGTTGGCGAACCGACAGCCTTTGGGCAGGTTGACCGGGTCGGGCGGATCGCCGGGGATCAGAATGCGCCGGGTCCCGGCGCGGCGTTTCTTGTCGATGCTCGGCACGGCGGACAAAAGCGCCTGCGTGTAGGGGTGGCGCGGCGCGTTGAACAGGCTGATCCGGTCGGCATGTTCGACAATCTTGCCCATATACATCACCGCGATCGCGTCGCACATGTGCTGGACGACGCCCAGATCGTGGCTGATGAACAGATACGTCAGGCCAAATTCGGTCTGCAAGCTTCTCAGAAGGTTCAGAATCTGCGCCTGCACCGCCACATCGAGCGCCGACACTGGTTCGTCGCAGATGATCAGGTCGGGCTGAGTGGCCAGCGCCCGGGCGATGCCGATGCGCTGGCTCTGGCCGCCGGAAAACTGATGCGGGAACAGGCGTTGCTGTTCGGGGCGCAGGCCGACGGCCTTGAACAGCCGGTCGATGGTTTCCTTGATTTCGGCCTCAGATTTGTCCGACAAACTGTCGAGCGGTTCGCGCGCAATCACTTCGGCGCGCTGGCGCGGATTTAGGCTGGAATAGGGGTCTTGGAAGATGAACTGCACGCGGCGGCGCATCTGGCGCAGGTCTTCGCCGTCAAGCTTCAGGATGTCGCGGCCCGAAATCTCGACCCGGCCCTGATGGGCCGCGACCAGCCGCGCGACGGCCAGCGCGGCGGTGGTCTTGCCCGACCCGCTTTCGCCGACGATGGCTAGGGTTTCACCACGATTGACCTGAAACGACACGTCATCGACCGCGTAAAGGTACGATTTCTTGCCCCAACCGCCGCCGCGCTTGACCTCAAAGCGCACGCTCAGGTTTTCGACGTTCAAAAGCGTTTCGGGACCCATGTCCTTCATCTACAGCGCCTCTGCGTGCCAGCAATCGGCGCTTTGGCCGCCGGCAAAATCGACCGGCGGCGGACGTTGATCGACGCATTCCTGGGTGACATGGCCGCAGCGCGAGGCAAAAAGGCACTGGTTTTTGCCGAAATCGCGCAGGCTTGGGACAATACCGGGCACTTCGACCAGGTCTTCGCGGGCCTCGGCAACTGTTGTTGAATATGCGGCACACAAGCAATCAGACCTTGGGTATAAGGGTGGCGCGCGTGTTCGATGATCTGATCGACCGGGCCGATCTCGGCCTTGCGACCGGCGTACATGACGATCATCCTTTTGGCCATTTCGGCCACGGCGCCCATGTCGTGGGTAATCAGAATGATCGCGGTGCCGGTCTGGCGGCGAAGATCGCGCAACAGGTCGAATATCTGCGCCTGAACCGTGACATCCAGCGCCGTGGTGGGCTCGTCGGCGATCAGAATTTTCGGCTGGCAGGCCAGCGCCATGGCGATCATCACCCGCTGGCGCTGGCCGCCGGACATCTGAAACGGGTAATCGCCGACCCGGCCCTTGGGGTTCGGAATGCGCACTGCGTCCAGCAATTCGGCGGCCTGATCCCAGGCGGCGCGGCGGCCAAGGCCCTGATGGGCGCGCAGAACCTCGGCGATCTGCTCGCCGACGGTGAATACCGGGTTGAGCGAGGTCATGGGTTCCTGAAAGATCATCGAAATATCGTTGCCCCGAATATCGCGCAGCCTGGCCTCGGTGGCGGTGGTGAGGTCCTCGCTGTCGAAATAGATATTGCCGCTGGCGACGCGCCCGATCTTGTCGGGCAAAAGCCCCATCAGCGCCAAAGCGGTTATCGACTTGCCGCAGCCGCTTTCGCCGACGAAACTCAGCGTCTCGCCGGGGTCGAGGGTAAAGCTGAGGTCGTCGATCACAGGGGCAACACCGTCGCGCGTGGTCAGCTCGATGCGCAGGTTGATCACTTCCAGCAGCGGCCCGGCCATCAGCGTTGCCTCAGTTTCGGGTTCAAAGCATCGTTGAGCCCGTCGCCGACCAGCGAAATCGCCAGAACCGTGACGAATATCGCCAGCCCCGAAATGGTCACGGTATAGCTGGCGTCAAGAATGTATTGCCGGTTCGACCCGATGATCTGCCCCCAGCTGACCACGTTCGGGTCGGTCAGCCCCAGAAACGACAACCCGGCCTCAAAGAGGATCGCCGAGCCGACCATCAGCGCTGACTGCACGATGATCTGGGGCAGCGCGTTGGGCTGGATCACCCGAAACATCAGCTTCAGGTTGCTGACCCCCGAGGCGCGGCTGGCCATGACATATTCAAGTTCGCGGATGCGCAGAAACTCGGCGCGGGTGATCCGGGCGACGGCGGTCCAGCTGACCACGCCGATGGCCAGCGTTATCATCGGCAAGCTCGTGCCGAAAAGGGCCACGATAACCATCGAGAACAGCAGCGTCGGCAGCACCTGGAAAAACTCGGTAATGCGCATCAGAACCTCTTCGGTCAGCTCGCGATAGAACCCGGCCAGCGCCCCGATGGTCACGCCGATGAAGATCGACACGAAGGCCGCGGAAAGGCCGATCACTATCGACACCCGCGCGCCGTTGATCAGCATCGCCAGCAAGTCACGGCCCAGGTAATCGGTGCCGAAAAGAAAGCCTTCGTTGCCGGGGGGCGAGAACGGCATCCACACCATCTCGAACGGGTCGGTCGGGTACAGGAACGGACCGAAAACCGCGCCAAAGCAGATCGCCGACAGCACCACCAGCGCGGCCACGGCGGCGTAATTGCGGCGGAACATGCCCCAGGCTCCCATGAACGGGTGCTGGGCTTTGGGGGCCTCGTCTTCGGGGATGATCGGCGTGTCGCTCATTTCTTGTCACCGACGCGCGGATCGACCAGCCGCAGCGCCAGATCGGTAAGCAAATTGCCGACGATCACCACCAGAGCCGAGAAAAACAGGATGCCCAGGATGGTCGGCGTATCGCGCGCGATGATCGACTGAAACGCCAGCGTGCCCAGCCCGGGCCAGGAAAACACCGTCTCGACCAGCACCGCGCCCGAAATCACGGCCGAAAACTGCAAACCGGCCAGCGTGGTGACCGGCGACAGCGAATTTTTCAGAGCGTGTTTATAGACCACCTGACGGTCCGTCAGGCCCTTGGCCCGCGCGGTGCGCACATAATCCGACCCCAGCACCTCCATCATCGTGGCGCGAGCAAGGCGCGAATAAAGCGCCAGAAAGATCGAAGACAGCGTGATAACCGGCAGGATCAGATGCCGGGCCACATCGACGAAATGCACCCAGAACCCGCCTTCGATCGTGACGTCGCGCATTCCGGCCACCGGGAACCAATGGACATGCAGCGAAAAGCCGATCAACAGCAGGATACCGGTCCAGAAAACCGGGGCGGAATAGCCGAAGAGCGCGAGGAAAGTGACGAAATGGCTGACCGCGCCGTTGGGACGCCGGGCCGAGATCACGCCCAGCACCACGCCGACTAGCAGGGCCAGAAGCTGCGCCACGATCACCAGCAAAAGCGTCGCCGGCAGGCGTTCCAGTATCAGGCTGGTGACGGGTTGGTTGTAGAAAAACGAATACCCAAGATCAAACCGCAGAATGCCGCCGATGTACCGCCCAAGCTGAACGTAATACGGCTGATCCAGCCCATAGTCGCGCCGGATCGCGTCCAGCACTTCCTGATCGGCGCCGCCCATGGACTGGCTGATCGTGTCGGCCACATCGCCCGGCGCCATATGCATCAGCGAGAAATTCAGGACCAGCACGGCGACAAGCAGAACCGCAGCGTACATGACGCGGGTGGCGGTGGCGCGCGCGAGTGCGTTCACAAGGTTTCCTGCCTTCGCCCTTGGGGGTCCCCGCCGCGGGGTGCCGCCGCGGGGTGTCGTGTTATGACCCGATCATTCTTTCAGATAGGTGTAAGCATCAACGGAACCCCCTCTTCCATGATCTCATCATTAACGAGCTCACCGAACTGGAAGACCCCAAAGCTTCAAAAATAGTGCGGCGCATCAAAAAGCACATGAAACAGCGGTAATGCTTGTCTTATGACAGGTCACATCAAACCAAGAGGGGGTTCCGTTGATGCTTACAGATAGGTCATGTCGATCGGCGTCGAGGTGCCCCAGATGCCCAGTGGCGGGTTGCCGACCTTGTCGGAATAGACCGTGTGATAAGGCAGAGTGTTGGTGTGATAGACCGGCAATTCGTCGGCGATGATCGCCTGGAATTCGGCATAAAGCGCCGTGCGCTTTGCCGGG
The DNA here is from genome assembly GCA_965247915.1 of Paracoccaceae bacterium. Classification (GTDB taxonomy): domain Bacteria; phylum Pseudomonadota; class Alphaproteobacteria; order Rhodobacterales; family Rhodobacteraceae; genus JAKZRT01. Next base: position 2,423,715 of record OZ252048.1, on the reverse strand, counting down.
TCGCCTTCGCGTGACGCCATATCCAAAAGCTCGTCCACACGCGCATTGGCATAGCCTTGGGTGTTCGACCACACGCCCTTTCCAATGTTCGACGACACATAGGTCCGGTGGACGCCGATCACCGGGTCGCCCCAGTTAAACACGGTGTCCCAGCTCAGGTCGAAGTCCATATCGCCCATGCGCTTGGCCCAGGTCGGGAAATCGGCGCTGGCGCGAACCTCGACGGCGATGCCAACCTTTTTCAGCGCGGCCTTGACGTATTCGACCTGCGGCTTCACGCCGGGCCAGCCAAAGTCGATGGTCAGGGCGAACCGGCTGTCGCCGTCCATCGGGAACCCGGCTTCGTCGAGCAGCGCGTTGGCTTTGTCGAGATCGACATCATAGGCCTCGACATCACCGTTATAGAACGGGCTGTCGGGGTGGATGCCGGTGCGGCTGTCCTCGGTGGTGCCCTCCATCAGCGCATTGCGGATGAAGTTCTTGTCGACCGCATAGGCCACCGCTTTGCGCACCCGCACGTCGGCCAGAGGCCCGCGCTGGGTGTTCATCGCCAGCCAGTTAAGCGGGCCGATGGCGCCGTAGCCTTCGGGGGTCACGGTCAGGCCGTCGACACCTTTCAGACGGTTGATGATGCGTGGCAGCGACTCGAACGCACCCATATGTACTTCGCCATTTTCATAGGCGATGGCGCGGGCGGCGGGGTCGGTGATGACCCGCATCACGATCTTGTCCAGATACGGTCGGCCCTCGATGAAGAAATCATCGAAACGTTCCAGAATGACATGTTCGCCGGATTTGTATTCAACCAGCTTGAACGGACCGGACCCGATGGTGTCCACGTTGTTGCGTGGGTGGGTCTTGACCTCGTTGATCGGCACGTCGCCATAGATGTGCTGGGGGATGATCGACATTAGCTGCCCCGACATCGCCAGCATCAGCGCCGGATGCGGTTTGCTGAGGTTCAAAACGGCGGTGTGATCGTCGGGCGTATCGACCGATTCAACCGGTGCGAACATCGACTTGAACGGGTGGTTAACCTTGATAACCTCGACCGAGAACGCCACGTCTTTGGAGGTCAGCGGCACGCCATCGTGGAACTTGGCGTTCTTTACAAGATTCAGCGTTACGGTCAGCCCGTTTTGCTGACCTCCCAGCTTTCGGCCAGATAGGGCTGCGGCGTCCAGTCTTCATCATAGCGCAGGAGTGATGCAAGGGAAAAGAAAATTCTTTCGGAAATCCGGCGGCGTAGTAGTCTGCAAAAGCGATAAATGGGGCAGGCAGTGACCACGATATTCCGAGCGAGGAAAATTATCACCATGAACTCCAGCCGCCCGGTTGCGACGCATGTCGCGGTGCGCGACGGTCGGGTGCTGGGGGCCGGGACGCTGGACGACCTTGCCGGCTGGGGCGACTACGCGCTCAATGACCGGTTTGCGGACAAGGTCCTGATGCCGGGCTTCGTCGAAGGCCACGCGCATTCGATGGAAGGGACGCTGTGGCAGAAAACCTATTGCGGGTTTTTTGACCGGATGGACCCGGACGGTCGCACCTGGGCGGGACTGAAGACAATCGACGCGGTTCTGGACCGGCTGCGCGCAGCCGAGGCCGGGCTTGCCGACCCGGATGCGCCGCTGTCCGACTGGCAATTCGATCCGATTTACATGGATAACCAAAGGGTTACGCGGCATCAGCTCGACAGGGTTTCATCGATGCGACCGATTGGCTTTTTTCATGCCTCGGGGCACATCATGAACGTGAACACCCGCGGGTTGGAACTGGCCGGGCTGTTGAAAAAGGCGATCAACCACCCCGGAATTCCGCTGGGCGACGACGGCTTGCCGACCGGCGAGCTGAAAAGCCCTGAGGTGATGACCCCTGTCGGCCCCCATGTCGGGTTCAACCGGTCGATGACCGATTGCGACGAAGACGGGCTGCGGGCATTTGCCAAGGGGCACCTCTATAAATTGCATCTGGCGTGAACGCGCTGTAGATTTGCAGGATGATGCGGCGGAGGGATGGCAGTCATGGCACAGATGGGCTTTTTTGATCTTTCAGATCGTTACGAGAGCCTAGATGCGAAGAAGGACCCGCTGGTCGAGATCAATGCAGTTGTACCGTGGGAAGAGTTCCGCCCGCTTCTGGAGCAGGTCTGGCGCAAGCCTGAAAGTGAGCGGAAATCACGCGCGGGGCGCAAGCCGATGGACGCGGTACTGATGTTCAAAACCCTGGTTCTGAGCGCGCTTTACAACCTTTCGGACGATCAGGTCGAATACCAGATCCGGGACCGGCTTTCGTTTATGCGTTTTCTGGGTCTTGGTCTTGGTGACCGGGTGCCGGACGCAAAGACCGTGTGGCTGTATCGCGAGGCGCTGGCGCAGGCGGGCAAGGTGGATGATTTGTTCAAACTCTTTGACGGACATCTGGCGCGGCAGGGCTACATTGCACGGGGCGGCCAGATACTGGACGCGTCCATCGTGCCGGTGCCGCGCAACCACAACACGCGCGCGGAAAACGCGGCGATCAAGGGTGGCGAGGTGCCGGAAGACTGGGAAAACAAGCCTGCCAAGCGATCACAGAAGGACGTTGATGCACGCTGGACCAAAAAGCACGGCAAAAGCCACTATGGCTACAAGAACCATGTGAATGTCGATCGTAAGCACAAACTGATCCGGCGCTATCACGTCACGGGCGCTGCCGTTCACGACAGCCAGGTGGTGGACGAGTTGCTGATGCGCGGCAACACCGCCTCCAGGGTCTGGGCAGATGCGGCCTACCGGTCGGAAGAAATCGAGGCGAAGCTCAGGGCGAGAGGACTGACAAGCCGCATCCACCGCAAGGGCAAACGGGGCAGGCCTCTGACCGAACAGGCAATGAAAAGCAACAGGACGAAATCCTCGGTTCGTGTCCGTGTCGAGCATGTGTTCGGCGCGCAGGCGAACGACATGGGTGGCACGCTGGTGCGAACCATCGGTCTGGCGCGGGCCAGGGCCAGGATCGGGATGAAGAACCTTGCCTACAACATCCGGCGGCTTGGCCAGTTGCACCGCCTAAACCCATTCCCGGTATGAAAACACGAGGATGCTGTGGCGATCTGCGCCACCAATGCCCGGCGCGGATTAAGGATCGAGACTGACCACCTAAAACCCAGCGTGCCGATGGCCGATAGAACCGAAATCAGGCATAATATGCCCTCAGAATGTCAATAAATCGAGGTGCCCCAAGCTCTGTGTGCGTACTGGAACCACCACGATCACCGATCTTGCGGCGCGCCTGGACGACGACAGCGTCGAGATGATGCTGCGCGTAACGGGCGAGGACGAATTTCCGGCCCGGGTGGTACCGCTCAGGTTTTTCATGGGTCTCACCCCTGCCGAGCTGATCGACGAAGTGGCGGCGCTGAAAGGCCGGTCGACCGACCGCCTGCGGCTGGGCCGGATCAAGATCGTCGCCGACGGCTCGATTCAGGGGTTCACCGCGCGCCTGCGCTGGCCAGGGTATCACAACGGCGCGGAAAACGGCCTCTGGTACATCGCGCCCGAGCAAATGTCCGAGATCTATCATCGCGCGCTCGAGGCCGGGATCCCGGTGCATACCCACACCAACGGCGATCAGGCCACGCAACTGGTGCTCGATACGCTGGCCCCGGCTTTGCAAAAGCATCCCAACCCCGATCGCCGGTTCACCCTGCAGCACTGCCAGTTGGCCGATGCGGCGCAGTTCCGGCAGGCCGCCAAGCTGGGCATGTGCGTCAACCTCTTTGCCAACCATCACTATTACTGGGGGGATGAGCATTACGCGCTGACCGTCGGCCCCGACCGGGCCACGCGGATGAACGCCTGCCGCACCGCGCTCGATGCGGGGGTGCCGATGGCCATTCATTCCGACGCGCCGGTCACGCCACTCGGCCCGCTTTTCACCGCCTGGTGCGCGGTCAACCGGCGCACGGCTTCGGGTCGGGTGCAGGGCGAGGCCGAGCGCATAGGCGTCGACGAGGCGCTCAGGGCGATCACCATGGGGGCGGCCTATACCCTGCATCTGGATTCTGAGATCGGGTCGATCGAGACCGGCAAGAAAGCCGATTTCGCGGTGCTCGAGGCCGATCCGACCGAGGTTGGCGGCGAAAACCTGAAGGATGTGCCGGTCTGGGGAACCGTTCAGGGCGGCCGCGTCTTCGCCGCGGACGCGCTGTGACCCGCACCCCCGAGCCGCTGCCGGTCACCGTGATCGGCGGCTACCTTGGCGCGGGCAAAACCACGCTGGTCAATCATCTTCTCAGAAATGCGGACGGACGTCGGCTGGCGGTTTTGGTCAATGAATTCGGAGAGTTGCCGATCGATGCTGATCTGATCGAAGCGCAGGACGATGCGCTGATCTCGATCACGGGCGGCTGCATCTGCTGTTCGTTCGGCAGCGATCTGGCGGCGGCACTTGTTGACCTCGCGGCCATTGAACCGCAACCCGATCACATCATTATCGAAGCTTCGGGCGTGGCGCTGCCAGGGGCGATTTCGTCAACGGTCTCATTGCTTGCGGCCTATGCCATCGACGCAACTTTGGTGGTCGCCGATGCGGTCACCGTCAAGGCGCGCGCGTCCGACGCTTACGTCGGCGACACGATTGCCCGGCAACTGCGCGACGCCGACATCGTGGTTCTGAACAAGACCGGTGATCTGTCGGGGGCTGTGGTCACCGGCCTGTGCGGTTGGCTGTCGGCACAATCGGGCGGGGCACCGGTGCTGGCGACCGCTGACGGGGCGGTGCCGGCCGCGGCATTGGTCGGGCTGCGGGCCGGGGTGACCGCCGGGGGAACCACCCATGGGCACGCGGATGGCTTGTTTGAGACATTTGTCCTGAGGCCCGGCCGTTCGGTGGATGCACATGCCCTAGCTCGCGATCTTGCAGCAAGAGACCTGGGCGTGGTCCGCAGCAAGGGGTTTTTGCGCGACGCGGGCGGTGGCATGGCGCTGATCCAGACGGTTGGCGCGCGCCATGATGTCGTGACCGCCGACGCCAACAGCCGGGTCGGTCTGATCTGCATCGGTCTTAAGGGGCAACTTGACCGCCCAGGGCTCGAGCGCCTGATCGAATAGTCTTCCTCATTCTTTTTTGCACTGGGGCCGTCTATCCCCTGACCGCCCCGGCAATCGCGCGCGCCTGAGCGGTCAGGATCGGGATGGCGCGCCGGAACCCTTCGACGCCAGCCGGGTTCGAGGCGGTGCCCTCGGCGGCGCGGCGCACCACGCCGGCAAGAATCGCAATCAGGCGGAAATAGGCGAAAGTCAGGTAAAATTCCCAGTTCGCGGGCCGGGGCAGCCCGCGTTTTGTACAATAGGCGGCCAGGTAACTTTCCTCGGTCGGAATGCCCAATGCGCGCCGGTCGATATCGCCCAGGCCGCGCAACTGGCTGCCCTTGGGCTGGCGCCACTGCATGGCCTGATAAGCAACATCGGCCATCGGATGGCCAATCGTCGACAGCTCCCAATCCAGAACCGCAATCAATTCAGTGTCTTGCGAGGCAAAAATCAGATTGTCGATACGATAGTCGCCGTGAACGATCGACCGCTGACCGTCGTCCCCGACCGAGTGGTCGCGCAGCCAGTCGATGATCCAGCGAATGCCGGCGTCCGGCTGCACCTCGCCGGCCAGATACTGCCGCGACCAGCGCGACAGCTGACGTTCGAAATAATTGCCCGCTGCGCCAAAGTCTGCCAGCCCGACGCGGGCCGGGTCAACATCATGCAGCGAGGCCAGCGTCGTGCCCATCTGCTCGTAGACCATGCCCCGGTCGCGGGGCGTCAGATCGGGCAGCGCCGGGTCCCAGAAAATCCGCCCCTCGACCATTTCCATGACGAAAAACATGACGCCGAGCGGACTGTCATCGCCGCTGAGGTGAAACACCCTCGGAACCGGGACGCCGGTCCCGGCAAGGGCCGCCATCACCCGGTATTCGCGATCAACCTGATGCGCCGATTTCATCAAGCTCCCGGTGGGCTTGGCGCGCAACACGAACTGCCCGCCATCGCAGATAAGCCGGAAAGTCGGGTTCGACTGGCCGTCGCCAAACTTTTCCACGGCGCGCAGGGTCCCGAACCCGGGAATGTTGCGGGCCAGATAGGCCGACAGGGTGCCGATATCGATACTGTAATGCGCCCCGGCCACGATAATCTCCTTGCCGGGCCGCCGGTTTCCACCGCCGCCCGCGTTGACACCATGGGCGTCAGACTGTTTCAGTCGCGAGCGTGCTGTAAAGCGGAAAATTGCGGTATGTGGATCGCCGCGCGAGGGGGGGGGTAGAGATGGATTTCGGCCTGCGCCCGGAAAAAACGGTGCTGCTGGACAAAGTGGCGGCGATGATCCGCGACCGCGTCCGGCCCCTGGACGACGAATTTCTGGCCGAAGTGGGCAAGGGCGACCGTTGGCAATTCACGGCGCGCCAGACCGAAATTCTGGAAAGCCTGAAATCTGAGGCCATAGCGTCCGGGCTGTGGAATTTCTGGCTGACCGACAGCGACAAGGGCCTGGGTCTGAGCACCGTCGAATACGCCCATTTCGCCGAAGCAATGGGCCAAAGCTTGCTGGCGCCCGAGGTCTTCAACTGCAACGCGCCCGACACCGGCAACATGGAAGTGTTCGAACGCTACGGCAGCCCGGCGATGCAAGACCGCTGGCTAACTCCCTTGCTTAACGGCGAAATCCGGTCGGCCTATCTGATGACCGAGCCCGATGTTGCCTCGTCCGACCCGACCAACTTGGCGATGTCGTGTATCCACGATGGCGACGATTACGTCCTGAACGGCGAAAAATGGTGGGCCAGCGGTGCCGGCGATCCGCGCTGTGCGGTCTATATCGTCATGGTGCGCACAGGCGGCGACAGCCTGCCCAAGCATCAACGTCATTCGATGATCGTCGTGCCTGCCGATGCCCAAGGCATCGAGGTATTGCGCCCCATGCAGGTCTACGGCCACGACGACGCGCCGCACGGGCATATGCATGTGCGGTTCACTGGTGTTCGGGTGCCTGCCGAAAACCTGTTGCTGGGCGAGGGGCGGGGGTTCGAGATCGCGCAAGGGCGGCTGGGACCGGGGCGCATTCACCACGCCATGCGCGCCATCGGGCAGGCCGAAATGGCACTGGAGATGCTCTGCCAGCGCGCCACATCTCGGCAAGCTTTCGGCAAGCCGCTGGCGCAGTTGGGGGCCAATTTCGATGTGATCGCCAATTGCCGGATGCGCATCGAACAGGCGCGGCTTTTGTGTCTGAAGGCGGCTTGGATGATGGACCAGGGCGATGCGCGCGCGGCCGCCCCCTGGATCAGCCAGGTCAAGGTGGTGGCCCCCGAGGTGGCGCTGATGGTGATCGACGAGGCCATCCAGATGCACGGGGCCGCGGGCATCAGCCAGGACACTGCCCTGGCCCGCGCCTGGGTGCATGCGCGCACCCTGCGCCTTGCCGACGGGCCGGACGCGGTGCATCGTCGCCAGGTTGCCCGCGCCGAGTTGCGCAAGTTCAACGCTCGGTAATGGTCAGAGAGGGCGCGATGGATCAGCGGTTGCCGGTTATTACCCTCGGGTCTGCGGGCGAAATGCAGATCGGGGGCGCCTGATGGACCTGCCGCAGACACCGTCGTTCCGGCTGGATGGCAAGCGCGCGCTGGTGGCGGGCGCATCCTCGGGCATCGGGCTAGCCTGTGCTGCCGCACTGGCCGGTGCCGGGGCCGAGGTGATGCTGGCCGCGCGACGGGTGGAAACGCTGGAACAGATCGCCGAAGAATTTGTGGCGCGTGGCTGGCAGGCCGTTGTCGTGGCAATGGATGTGACCGACGTGGCCGCAACCGAGGCGTCGGTTTCGACAAGCGGTCCCTTTGACATTCTGGTCAATTCCGCCGGTTCGGCGCGCCACGCGGCGGTTATCGACGTGACCGAGGAAGACTTTGACGCGGTTGTCGCGATCAATATCAGGGCCGCGTTTTTTCTGACCCGTGCGGTTGCCAAGGGTCTGATTGCGGCGGGCAGACCCGGCAGCCTGATCAATATCTCGTCGCAGATGGCCCACGTGGGCGGCATCGACCGGTCGGTCTATTGCGCCACCAAACACGCCGTTGAAGGTTTCACCAAGACCATGGCCATCGAATGGGGGCCGCACGGGATCAGGGTGAACACTATCTGCCCGACTTTCATTCGAACAGCCCTGACCGCAGCGACATTTGAAAACCCCGAACGCCGGGTCTGGATCGAGGAGCGGATCAAGCTGGGGCGGGTCGGCAAGGTGGAGGACATCATGGGGGCGGTGGTCTATCTGGCCTCGGACGCTGCCGCGCTGGTCACCGGGACCGCGCAGCTTGTCGACGGTGGCTGGACCGCCGATTGATGGCGCAAGGGGAGGTCAAATTTCCGGTCTTCGACGGCCACAATGACGCGGTTCTGCGGCTGTGGCGCGGCGGCATCGCCAATGTGGTCGCCAATTTCCGCGCCTCCGACAGCGGCCACATCGACCTCGACATGGCCGCGAAGGGTGGGCTGCGCGGCGGGTTATTCGCATTATTTGCGCCCCCCGGCGGTGCCTTCAAAATGCCGGCATTCGCGCCACCCTACGACGAACCGCTGACCAAAAAACTGGCCCACGAGCGGGCGTTGCGGATGATCGTCGAACAAGCGGGGGTTCTGCGCGCGCTTGACCGGGCCGGGGCATTGTCGCTCTGCCTCACCGGGACGCAAGCGCGCGCGAAGTTTCAGGCGGGTGGGATGGCCGCGATCATGCACCTGGAAGGGGCCGAGGCGATAGGCAAGGACCTGGCTGCGCTCGAAACGCTTTACGCGGCGGGGCTGAGGTCGCTCGGGCCGGTCTGGTCGCGGCCGACGATCTTTGGCCACGGAGTGCCCTTTCGCTATCCCTCGGACGGCGACATCGGCCCGGGGCTGACCGGCGCGGGCAAGGCGCTGGTTGCGCGCTGCCGTGACCTGGGGATGATCGTCGATACATCGCACCTGAATGTCGCCGGGTTCTGGGATGTGGCCGAGGCCGGACTGCCGCTGGTCGCGACCCATTCGAACGCGCATGCCATCAGCCCCGGGGCGCGCAATCTGACGGATGACCAGCTCAAGGCCATCGGCGAGACCGGCGGCATTGTCGGGCTGAACTTCGGCACCATGTTTCTGCGCGAAGACGGGCGCGCCGCGCCGACCGGCGGCATCGACGCGGCGATCCGGCATCTGGCGCATATGGTCGCGGTGGCGGGCGAGGACAGCGTCGGCCTGGGGTCGGACTTTGACGGCGCGCCGATGCCGCAGGGGCTGGAAACCGCGGCGGGTCTGCCCAATTTGACGCAAGCGATGGAAAAGGCGCGCTTCGGGTCCGGTTTGATCCGGAAAATTACCAGCGAAAACTGGTTGCGGTTCATCGAAATTACTCTGGGCTGACACCCCCGGCTGCAACGGGGCTTGCGCTGGCCGAGCTTTGATCTAGGATGCGCGCGCACCTGTCGGAGGCCGCGATGCGAATACTGGTTCTGCAACATGTCGAGATCGAGCACCCGGCGATTTTCCGGTCTTTCCTCGACGAAGATGGCCACGACTGGACCCCGGTTCAGTTAGGCAACGGCGAGGCATTACCGCCGATTGACGGCTATGACGCGCTCTGGGTCATGGGCGGGCCGATGGATGTCTGGCAAGAGGACCAGCATGCCTGGCTGGCCGCCGAGAAAGCCTATATCCGCGATGCGGTCGAGGGCCGGGGGGTGCCGTTTCTGGGTCTCTGCCTCGGGCACCAGTTGCTGGCCGAGGCCCTGGGCGGAACAGTGGGTAAGTCGACGACGCCCGAAATTGGCGTGATGCCGGTCCAATTGACCGAAGATGGCGCCTCGGGGGTGTTTCTGGACGGGGTTCCGGAATTATTTGACACATTGCAGTGGCACAGCGCCGAGGTGAGCCGGATGCCGGCGGGCGCGGCCTGCCTGGCCACCTCGCCCGATTGCGCGGTGCAGGCGATGAAATGGGGCCCGCGCGCCTATTCGGTTCAGTTCCACGTTGAACTGGAATCCGACACCGTGCCGAATTGGAACACCATCCCCGCTTACCGCGACGCGCTCGTGGGCGCGCTTGGGGCCGGGGCCGCCGAAAAGCTGGCCGCGGATTGTGCCGCGCAAATGGCGGCGATGAACGCCATCGCCGAACGCATCTATATTAACTGGATGCAGACCGCCGCACAGGCATGACCCATTACATGGTGGTCGAACGGTTTCGCCCCGGCTGCACCAACGCGATCTATGACCGGTTGGCAGCAAAGGGCCGCCTGTTGCCGGACGGGCTGCGCTTCGTCCAATCGTGGCCGAACAAAACCAAGGGCATTTGTTTTCAACTCATGCAGACCGGCGATCCGGCGCTTTTCGACATCTGGTTTGCCTGCTGGAGCGATCTGGTCGAATTCGAGGTATTCGAAGTTGAGCCCGGAAAGGGGCCTTAGCCGCTGCCGTCCAGAATAAGCGCCACCGCGGCCTCAAGATCGGCAACAACCGAGGTCGGACGCGGCTCGAACCTGGCTTCATCGCCACTGGCATACTTCCCCGTGCGCACCAATATCGCGCGGCCCGCACCCGCGCTCAGTGCCCCGGCAACGTCATCTTCGGCGTCGTCGCCCACCATCACCACCTCGGCCAGATCGCAGCCCATGCTGGCGGCGGCGGCAGAAAAGAAGCCGCGCGACGGCTTGCCCAATACCACCGGCTCGACACCGCTGGAAAACCGCAGCGCTTCGACGAACGCCCCGTCATCCAGCGACAGTTCGCCGTCGGCGTCGGTGAAAACTCGGTTCGTGGCCAGGGCCAGAAACGGGGCACCGGCGATCAGCGCCCGAAACGCGCCGTTGAGGTCGGCGAACGACAAGTGGCTGCCAGCATCCCCGATCACCACCGCCGGTGGCAGCCCGGTCTCGCAGGCGGCAAAATCTTCCAGCAGCGCCGGGTTGCCCACGAACTGCGGCGAAAACCGGTGCCGGGCGAGCCACAGACAGGCCGCGCCCTCCGGTGCGAACAGGGTCTCGGGCGCGGCGTCAATCCCCGCTGCGCGCAGGTTTTCCAGAACCCTGCGCCGGGGCTTGCTGGTGGTGTTGGTGACGAACCGATAGGGCAGGCCAGCCGCCTCGAGGCGCCCGATCGCGGCACACGCTTTCGGAAAAGGCACGGCGCCGTGCAACACCACACCGGCGATATCCAATAGAACGCCGCCCACCATCGCCCGCGTCAGGTAGCGGCGGCGCGGGTCAGGCTCAGTCGCACGGTTTCCAGATGGTCTTTCATCAAATTCGCTGCGCGCTCAGGCTCGCGGGTGCGGATCGCGTTCAGAATCTGCCGGTGCTGGGCGTTGTATTGGGCGATGATGCTGTGATCGAGCGTCAGTTGCCGCATTCGCGTCCATTCGTTCTGGGTCCGGACCGAGTTGATCTGACCGACGATCCAGATCAACAGACCATTGCGCGTCGATGCCACAAGTTGCCGGTGAAATTCGGTGTCGGATTCCGAGAATCGCGCCGGTTCATCCAGGTTCGATTCCATCTGCTTGCAGAGGTCGTCGAGCAGATCAAAGTCGCCGCGTCGCCCGTACATGACGGCCAGACGGCAGACATGTGGTTCAAGCGCGAACCGCGCGTCGATCAATTCCATCGGGCTGGCCGCATCAATGGGCGACCCTGCGGGAATTGCGTTGCGGTAAGTTACATAGGTTCCGCTGCCCGCGCGAATTTCAACCAGGCTCTCGGATTCCAGGTTGTTGAGGGCGCTGCGCAGCGTACCCCGCGCGACACCATGGGTTTGCGCAAGAACACGCTCGGCTGGCAGCCGGTCGCCCGGATGCAGCGCGCCGTTGAGAATCTCCCGCCGCAAAACCGCCGTCAGATCAGCGGTTCCCAGCTTGAGTACGGTCCCGTCGTTCACCTGACTCTCCTTTATTGAGCCAATAGTATACCAATACCGGAGAAAATCCACAAAATTTTCGAAATTGGATCAGAAACGTTTGATTTTCGGATCAAAGCGGGGAAGTATGGCCCTGAAAACAACCCAACTTGGACCGCATTTGGGCCAGTTACATCACCCGGGGGATTGAATGGCGTTTCCTGACTCAGCTAAATACGTAGTTGTGGGTGCCGGCATCCACGGTCTCAGCACCGCTTATCATCTGGCAATTCGGTTGCGCGAAACCGGTCGGGGCTCGGGCTCTGACATCGTGGTGCTTGACAAAGGCGCGGTTGCGTCCGGTGCGTCGGGAATTGCCTGCGGTGTTGTTCGCAACAATTACTTTCAGCCCGCAATGCGCGAGCTCATGGCGCATTCGGTTAGCGTATGGGAAAGCGACCCCGAAGCCTATGCCTATCACGCGGTCGGCTATATGCAGATCAGCCCCGAATCGATGCACGAAGATGTCGCCTCGATTGCCAAGCAACAAAAAGAACTTGGATACGAGTCCGTTTTCATCGAAGGCGAAAAGGACTGCAACGACTACATGAAGACGCTGTTCCATGACTGGCAGGCCCAAGGCGTTACATCGGTCCTGCACGAAAAACCCGGCGGCTATGCCAACAATACCGCAATGGTATACAGCCTGGCCAGCAAAGCCGAGTTGGAAGGCGTGCGCATCATCACCGGCGTAATGGTAACGGGCTTCAAAAGCGGCAATGGCAGCGGCGCGATTTCTGCCGTGGAAACCGACAAAGGCGCCATAGAGTGCGACTATGTCGTCGTCGGCGTCGGGCCATGGGCAAAGACTGTGTGGGACATGCTGGAAATGCCAAAGGCCGTGACCATAAAAGGTGCAGACGGCGCAATCCACAAGGATGTGCCGATGTGGGTTTACTGGTCGCTGCAGGAAGGGACTTTGGGAATTGATCCATCGCTGCACCGCACCGATGATGGTCTTTTTCCACCGGTGATCCACGTCGACTCGGACGCGCCGCTTTATTCCGATGTCGATGGATCGCTGATTACCGAAGATATGTGGGGCATCTATTACAAACCCGACTACAACTTCGGCGGCATTCAGGGCGGTGCGGCACCGTTCAAACTGACAACCGATCCCGATAAGGTTGCGGTTGACCCGTATGGACCTGAATCGCCCGAGTTTGTCGTTGGCGACGATTTCGCGCACATGTGGTGCTCGGCGCTGGCGCATTGCCAAAAGCGGTTCGAAGGGCAGATCCCCAAATACAAGAACGAGGCGTCCGGTGGCATCGGAGCCTTTACACCAGACAGTTTTCCGATTTTCGACGTCGTCCGCGAGAACTGTTATTTTATTGGCGATTCCAATCACGGATACAAAATGCTGGGGGTTGGTAAATTGGTTGCGCACGAGATCATCGAAGCCAAAAGCGCGCTCTTGGAGCCGTTCAGGTTGTCGCGATACGCTGAAGGAAATTTGCATCCCGTTTCGAACAGCCCATTTCCTTGGAGCTAGACCCCCGTAGGTGGCAGATTTGAAACCAGGAAGAAGGAGATCACAATGAGCAGATACGCCAGAATCACGACGTTAGAGTACATGGATCAAAAATCGACTGAAGCCTTAAGCAAAGAATATGTTGATACGCTGATCCCAAAATACCGCGAGCTTGGCGCGATCGGACTGATGGCTGTCCGGGTGGGACCGCGCACTGTGGCCTATGTTAGCCGGTACGAAAACAAAGAACAGGCCGACGCCGCATCGGCCTCAATTCGGGCAGAGGTTCTTAGGAAGTTTACACAGCATATTGTCGCGCCGCCAATGACTGTTGCAGGCGAGGTCATCGGGGAATCGATCGACTAGCTGACGGAATGAAAAATAAGGGTCTATTGACCTCAGAATTGCAAAACAGGGAGAAATAAATTGGCAACCGATCTAGAAAAATTTGTCGAAGCGCCGGGACGCGACGAGAAAATTAAGCAGGTTCGCGAGATGATCGACCGGATGGGGATCGAATATCTCTATCTGCAGTTCGTATCGGTCACCGGCAAGATCATGGGCAAGGGCATTCCTTCCGATCATTGGGAAAACATTGCCAAGAAGGGGTTTCAGCTGGTTTATGGTTCGACCGTTAACCTGTTTACCGATCGTTCCGGCAACTACCTTGGTTATGGTCCTGAATCTGCCGAGTTGGTCGGTATCCCCGAGCCGGAAACCTTTATGCAACTGCCTTGGGCCAAAGAGATCGGCCGGATGTATTGCACCCTGTTCCGCAACCGCGAGGAAAAGGAAAATCCGGGCGGGTATCTGACTTCGGACGGCCGCGGCAACCTGCGCCGGATGCACGAGGATTTCGAGAAAAAGCACGGACGTCGCCTGCGCATCGGGACCGAGCCCGAAATGATGTGGCTCAAGTACGACGCAAACGGCAAGCCGACCGACGGTTATTCCAAGCCCTACTGCTATCACATCGATCAGTTTGAATCCCTGCGTCCGGTGTCGATGCAGGTGATCCGCTATTCGCGCGCGATGGGTCTCGACATGATCCAGGGCGACCACGAAGACGCGCCGGGGCAGCTGGAACTGAACTGGATGTACGACGACGTGCTGCGAAATGCCGACCGTCTGACCACCTATCGCCAGATCTGCGCGCAGGTGGCGCGCGAATTTGGTATTTTCGCCTGCTTCATGTCCAAACCGTTTGAAGGCGTTTCTGCCAACGGTTGCCACCACAACATGTCGCTGTGGCGCGGTGGTGAGGACAAGTTCGCCAAGTGCGGCAATGATCCGGACAATCTGCCCGGGATGCGCGAAAACTACATGTACGTCGGAGGCGGTGAAAACACCTTCATGCCGGACGGCGATGACGTGCAGATGCCGGGCAAAGAGGGTCTGGTGGCCATTGGCGGCGTGGTGCATCACCTGCAGGCGCTGACCGCAATCGGTTCGTCGACCGTCAACTCGTACCGCCGTCTTTGGGACACCGGTTTCTGGGCGCCGGTTTTTGCCGACTGGGGTTTCCAGAACCGGACCACGGGCTTGCGGGTTTCGGCACCGGGCCGGTTTGAGTACCGCTCGGTCGATTCGATGGTGAACCCCTATTTGATGGGCACCACCCTGTTGGCGGCCATGGACGACGGCATCGACAACAAACTGGACCCGGGCGAGCCGGAAGAGCGCAATATCTACGATGCGATCAAGGCCGGTAAGCAGGTCAAGAAACTGCCGATGTCGCTCGGCGAGGCGCTGGATCATCTTGAAAAGAGCAAAGTTGTGCGTCGTGGCCTGCCGGGCGAGATGTATCGGCTGTTCCACGAATACAAGTACGACGAATACGCCCGGTTCATGGCCACCGTGACCGAGTGGGACAACGAAACCTACATGGAGTGCCTGCCCTAAGGCACCCCGCAGCCACCGGCGGCGGGTTCGCCCGCCGCCCTCTCGACAGTCGCAGGAAGGAGCGCATTCAAATGTGCGGAATTGCAGGAATTATCCACAGGGGCAAAAGCTCGAACGTGGGCGGTGAGATGACCGCGATGCTGCAGGCATTGAAACATCGCGGGCCCGACAGCACCGGTTACGCGGTTTACGCCGACGGTGCCGAGCCCGGTGATTACATCATGCGCATCAAAGTGGCCGAGGCCGAAGATCGCGCTGTAGGTCACGGCGTTCACAAGCTGATTGCTGACCGGGTGGCCCGGGTTGATGCCATCCTGGAAGAACACGGCGCGGTGGTGAAATCGAAAGAGGCCCCGCAGGAACACGCGCTGCGTTATGTGCTGACCCACGACGGCGACACCGCCGCCATGGCCATGCATATCGAGGAGGATAAGGTCACCGAGATCCTCAGCATGGGCAACGGCCTGGAGCTGATTAAAGACCTGGGCGATGCCGCCGAAGTGGCTGCGGCCTACGGCCTGAACAATTTCACCGGCACCCACGGTATCGGGCACACCCGGATGGCCACCGAATCGGACGTCGACATAAAATCGGCGCACCCCTATTGGGCCTTCCCTTATAACGACATCAGCGTTGTTCATAACGGCCAGATCACCAATTACTGGATGATGCGCCGCGAGATGGAGCGCAAGGGTCACCGGTTCCAGTCGGACTGTGATTCAGAACTGCTGGCGGTCTACACGGCGCATAACCTGTCCAACGGCATGAGCCTCGAAGACAGCCTGAAGAATTCGATCGAAGAGATCGACGGCGTGTTCACCTATCTGGTCGCCACCAAAGACCAGTTGGGCATGGCCAAGGACACCATGGCCGCCAAGCCTCTGGTACTCTACGAATCGGATGACCTGATCGCCATGGCCTCGGAAGAGGTCGCGATCCGCGCCATCTTGCCACAGGAAATCGACACAACTGATCCCTACGACGAGGAGGTACGGGTATGGCAAGCGTAAGCGACGCTGACCTCAAGCAAATGTCGCAGGAAGAGCGCGTCACCGCGCTTGGAATGCGCACCGACCAGTTGACCGGCCGCGCCATGCGGATCGAGTTCAACCCTGATGAGGCCGAGCGGTTCGAATACCCTTGGGCACCGGATGTTGACTTTAACAAACGGACCGAACTGGACGTGGACGACCTGACCACGACCGAAGCCAATCAGCGCATCCGCGAATTGATGACCGAGGGCTACGGCACCATCGTCATCAAAAACCCGCGCGGTATGCATTCGCTTGGTGTGGGCATCCTGACCCGGCTGCGGCTGATTGTCGAAGGCTCTATGGGTTATTTTGGCGTCGGCCTGATCGATGGACCAAACGTCACGGTCAATGGCCGCGTCGGCTGGTCCTGCGGCGAAAATATGCTGGCAGGCACGATCGTGATCGAAAAGAACGCTGGCTCGACATTTGGCGCAGCCCTGCGCGGCGGTGATCTGGTTTGCAAGGGCTCGGTCGGCTCGCGCACCGGGATCGACCAGAAGGGCGGCACCATCATCGTCGGTGGTGACACCGGCATGCTGTCGGGCTTCATGATGCAGCGCGGGCGCATGGTGGTCTGCGGTGACGCCGGCAAGAGCCTGGGCGATTCGATGTACGACGGCACCATTTATATCGGCGGCGAGATCAAGTCGCATGGCGTCGATGCGGTGCCGGGCGAGCTGACCGATCTCGACAAGGCCTGGCTGACCCGGAAACTCACCCAATACGGGCTGTTGCCCGCAAGCGGCGTGGATCATTTCACCAAGGTTGTCGCAGGCCGGATGCTCTGGAATTACGACAATCTGGAACCAACCGAGAAAAAACTCATCCTCTAAGTGGGCGGAAAGGATACCTAAAATGGCTGATGGCGACATCAAAACGAAAAAGCCGCTCGATCGGGACACATCCCGGCTGGGGGAAAGTTTTATCTTTCCGCCGCATGTCATCGACGACATTCACATCAAGGCCGAACTTGGCCGCTACCGCATGCGCGCCATGTCCTTGTTCAAGAAAATCCCGCATTGGGATGATCTGACCTTCATGCCCGGCACGCTGACCCGGTTCGTGATCGAAGGCTACCGCGAGAAATGCCTGACCAAGACCGTGATCGGCCCGCGCGCCAAGCGCCCGCTGGAACTGGATATTCCGGTTTACGTCACCGGCATGAGTTTTGGCGCCTTGTCTTACGAGGCCAAAACCGCGCTGGCCCGTGGCGCGACGATGGCGGGCACAGCGACCTGTTCCGGCGAAGGCGGGATGATCCCGGACGAGCGGCGCTACAGCTCGAAATGGTTCTACCAGTGTATCCAGTCGCGGTACGGCTTTAACCCCAATCACCTGGTGCTGGCGGATGCGTGCGAGTTCTTCATTGGTCAGGGCTGCAAAGTTGGCCTTGGCGGTCACCTGATGGGCCAGAAGGTGACCGATCAAGTTGCTGAAATGCGCTCGCTGCCTGCCGGTATCGACCAGCGCTCGCCCGCCCGTCACCCCGACTGGCTGGGTCCGGACGATCTGTCGCTGAAAATCCGCGAGATTCGCGAGGCGACCGACTGGCAGATCCCGATCCAGCTGAAACTGGGTGCTGCGCGGGTTTACGACGACGTGCGCATGGCGGTGAAATGCGATCCGGATTCGATTTATATCGACGGTATGGAAGGCTCGACGGGCGCTGGCCCGCACCTTGCCACTGAAGATACCGGCGTTCCGGGCATCGCGGCGATCCGTCAGGCCCGCAAAGCCATCGACGATCTGGGTAAACGCGGCGAGATCAGCCTGGTTTATGCGGGCGGTATCCGCAACGGTGCCGATGTCGCCAAGGCCATAGCGCTCGGGGCGGATGCCATCGCCATCGGCCATTCGGTGATGATGGCGCTGAACTGCAACAAGGACATCCCCGAGGCCAACTACGAGGTCGAAGTGGGGGCGTCGCCGGGTCATTGTTACCATTGCCACACCGGCCGCTGCCCGGTTGGCGTGGCCACGCAAGACCCGATACTGCGCAAACGTCTTGACCCGGATGAAGCCGCCGAGCGCGTCTATAACTTCCTGCACACGCTGACCATCGAAGCGCAGTTGTTTGCCCGCGCTTGCGGCAAGACCAACATCCATTCGCTGGAACCCGAAGATCTGGCCGCCTTGACGATGGAAGCCAGCGCCATGGCGGGGGTTCCGCTGGCCGGCACCAACTACACGGTTGGCGTCGAAGATTATCACCATCTTTAAGGAGCTATTGATATGGCTGGAACACAGTACAGAGGCTCTGAGATCACTGATGTCGATCAGTTCGTCAACGACGCGGCAGGGCTTGAATCGGAACGTGAAAAGGAAATCGGCCAGCACATCGGTTATCGCTACGACGTCAACCTGGTGCCCGATTACAAACGGATCACGCCTTTCCTGACGAAATACATGGAAACCATGGGCTGGGACGATCTGAACTGGCTGGAAGATGTTCACATGGGCTATGAGGACGGCAAACCGGCCGTTTTCGACCGGAACAACAACGGCTGGGTGTCGATCCCCGACGCCATCGACCTGCCGGACAACCAGCAGGATCGTGACATGATCGCGCGCGAGCTGCTTTTGAAATTCCAGATGTCTGACCGGCACCCTCTGGTCATGCTTCGGAAAGCCTATATGAAGTTCTGATGCCCAGATTGCTCGAGCTTGCCTGTCTCCAGACACGGCCCATGCCCGATTTCGAAAGCGCTGTGGCCGAGGCCCTGGCACTGGCGACAACGGCGGTTCAGGCCGGGGCGGCCATGCTTTTCCTGCCGGAATATTGCGGCGGGTTGAAAACCGACGGCGCGCGCCTGGACCCTCCGGCCGCGCCCGAACATTCCCACCCCGTGCTTGCGGCGCTCAAATCCTTTGCGGCGGACCGGAAGGTCTGGATCAATGTCGGGTCCGTGGCGGTCGAGGGCCCTGGCGGGATGATCGTCAACCGCGGTCTGATGATCGACAACCGGGGGGCTGTGCGCGCGCGCTACGACAAAATTCACCTCTTCGACATTCAGCTCAACGCGACGGAAGTCTACCGCGAAAGCGCCAGCGTCCTGCCGGGCGCGCACGCCGTCATTCACGACACGCCTTTCGGCCAGATCGGGCACACCATCTGCTACGATCTTCGGTTCTCGCATCTCTACCGTACGCTGGCGCAATCCGGTGCCGAGATTTTGGCCATTCCCTCGGCCTTCACGCGCATAACCGGCGCGGCCCATTGGCACGTTCTCAACCGCGCCCGCGCCATCGAAAATGGCGCGTTTGTCGTCGCGCCCTGTGCCATCGGCCCGATCCCCGGCGGTGGCGAAAGTTTCGGCCATTCGCTGGTGGTCAGCCCATGGGGCGAGGTGGTTGCCGATGGCGGCGATCTTCCCGGCGTGGTGCAGGTGCAGATCGACCTCGACAAGGTTGCCGAGGCCCGCGCGAAAATTCCCAGTCTGACCCACGACCGGGCTTATTCCGCGCCCGGCGAAAACAAAAGGAGCGTGGCATGAGTTCTGTCTCGGCCGTTCTCGGGGCAAGTTTTGATCCGCATCCGCTGAAAGTGGCCTTTCTAAAGTGGCAGTGCCACGTGCGCCAGATCGCGATGCGCGATAATGCTGGCCGTCCCGACGACAGTTTCATGCCCGAGGTGACGCTGGCGGGCGGGGATGAACCGCTCGGCCACATCATCACGGTTCTCAACAAATCGCCGGGCTACAGCCTGACGCCGGAAATGTTGCACATGGCGCGTAAGACCAACGATCCGGCGCAGATCCGCGAAGCGGCGCTCAATTTTCTGTCGGCAACCTATTACCAGAAACACGCCGAATTTTCCGACACCCTGACCGCCACCTTTCCACCAGGCTCGCCGGGGGCCGCGCAGATCCGCGCCGCCGGACGCGCGACTTTGACGTTCGAGGCCTACTCCCAATATTTCGACCTGGACTGCAAGGTTTCCCGGCTGACCGCCCACAACCCGCTTTTCGCGGCGACGATTGCCCATAACCGCCTCTTCAACCCGGTGCTGCCTGGCGACAGCGAAGTGCTGGCGTTCGAGCCTGACTGGGACCAATCGTCAGCCGACCCCGACATCGCGCGCCGCTGATGGCCTTCGGCTATGTCATTGCCCAGATCACCGTGACCGATCCGGACACCTATCCCGAGTACGTGGCCATAGTCGGCCCGATCATCGAAAAATTCGGTGGCGAATTTCTGGTCCGGGGCGGGCGCGCGCAATCGTTCGAAGGTACGCCGCCGGGCGACCGCAATGTGGTCATTCGTTTCCCAAGTTATGCGACTGCGCAGGCTTGGTATCACTCTGACGAATACGCGCAAGCCAAGCGCCTGCGGATGTCGGCCTCGACAAGCGTGCAAACCATTGCCGAGGGCGTCTGATTGTCGCTGCACCGTCGTTGCGGTGGACCAATGCGGAAAAAGAAACAATAAGACATCGGAAAATCAACGGAGAATCACATGGCGAAACGGGTTGCGATCATCGGGGCGGGGCCATCGGGGCTTGCTCAGCTCAGGGCCTTTCAGTCGGCCAAGTCGAATGGCGCTGACATTCCCGAAATCGTCTGCTTTGAAAAGCAGGACGACTGGGGCGGGCTATGGAATTACACTTGGCGCACCGGGCTTGATGAACACGGCGAACCGGTTCATGGCTCGATGTACCGCTATCTGTGGTCGAACGGACCGAAAGAGGGCCTGGAATTTTCCGATTATTCCTGCGAAGAGCATTTCGGCAAGCCAATCGCGTCGTATCCGCCGCGCGCGGTACTGTTCGACTACATAATAGGCCGGGTTGAAAAGGCCAATGTCAGGAAATGGATCCGGTTTCGCAACGTCGTCCGCCACGTCACCTATGACGATGCCAGCAGCAGGTTCCTGGTGACCGTGAAGGATCACGACCTTGACGAAGAATATACCGAAGCCTTCGACAATGTAGTCGTCGCCTCGGGTCATTTCTCCACGCCGAATATCCCGGAATTCGAGGGTTTCGCCGGTTTCAACGGCCGGGTTCTGCATGCCCATGACTTCCGCGACGCTATGGAGTTCAAGGGCAAGGACATCCTCTTGATCGGCACCAGCTATTCGTCCGAAGACATCGGCTCGCAATGCTGGAAATACGGCGCCAAGTCGCTGACCGTCAGTTACCGCACCGCGCCAATGCCGTTTGATTTTCCCGACAACTGGGAACATCGTCCGCTGCTGCAGAAGGTCGAGGGCAACACCTGCACGTTCAAAGACGGAACCACCAAAGACGTCGATGCGATCATCCTGTGCACCGGCTATCTGCACTATTTCCCGTTCATGGCCGAGAACCTGCAACTGCGATGCGACAACCGGCTGTATCCGGTCAGTCTCTACAACGGCGTCGTCTGGACCTCCAATCCCAAGCTGATGTACATCGGCATGCAGGACCAATGGTTTACCTTCAACATGTTCGACGCCGAGGCCTGGTACGCCCGCGACCTCATCATGGGCCGGCTCGAGGTTCCGGTCTCGAAATATGACATGGAAAAAGACATCGCCCATTGGCGCGAGGTCGAGGACAATCTCGCTGACGACTACGCGGCGATCAAGTTCCAGGGCGACTTCATCAGGCGGCTGATCGAACTGACCGATTATCCGGACTTCGACATCGACGGCGCCTGCGATGCCTTCTACCAGTGGAAAGGCCACAAGAAGGAAAACATAATGACCTTCCGAAATCACAGCTACAAATCTGTGTTGACCGGAACGGTGGCGCCGCCGCATCACACCCCATGGAAAGACGCGCTGGACGACTCGCTTGAGGCTTATCTGGCGGAGGGCTAAAACGGTTTGCGTCTAATCGCGCATCACCCGTCCCGGGCTTGACCCGGGACCTCAACCGCAAATGCGAGGCCCCGGATCAGGTCCGAGGCGCGAGGGGCTCAAATCTCAGTCGGGGGAAAATCGCTTGCGTCGGGCACTGGCTGAAATCAGCCAGTTCTCGACGATCTTGAGCTCGGAAAACGACTTTTTTCGCGGCCGCTTGAGCAAATAATACCCCGATTTTGTCCGTGCATAGCGGTCACCCGAGACCCGCACCAGATCATCGGCACTTAGTAAATGATCGACTAGGTGCCCCCACCCCAAGGCGATGCCCAACCCGTCAACCGCCGCCTGAATCGCCAGCGGGTAGGTGTTGAAATTCGTTGTCTGTTTCAGCACCGGTTCCGACCCGACCTGCATATAAAGCCATGACTTCCAGTCCATCCACTCGTAATGGCTGCTGGCCACTTCGATCAGGTCGAGTTCGGTCAGCGCGTCAATGTCCGTGGCGCTGGGGTTTTGGCGCAGGTAGGCTGGCGAACAGACCGGAAAGACCGTTTCCCCGAACAATTGCCGGGCCTCGAAACCGGGCCAGTCGCCGTCGCCGCGCAAAATCGCCAGGTCCATTTTGTCGGACAGGCATTCCGCGTCGTCGTCCGAGGCCACCAACATGATCCGGATATGCGAATTAACTTGATTGAACTTGCGAAGTTTGGGCATCAGCCACAGCGCGGCAACCGAGTTGGTGGCCGCCAGATTGACGGTTCGGCGACCGCTTTGCGCGTGCATCGACCGCGACGCGTCGCGCAATATGTCAATCGACCGCCCCACGGACCCCAACAGATACTGGCCCTGCGTGGTCAACGTTACCGACCGATGTCCCCGGACGAACAACGGCAGCTGATAATGCTCTTCCAGCAAACGAACTTTGCGGCTGATCGCGGATTCCGAGATATGCAACACTTTCGAAGCGCCGGAAAAACTGCCCGATTTCGCGGCGGCCTCAAACGCAAGAAAATAGTCCAGCGGTGGTAACGAGGGTGTCTGCGCCATAGCCCCGCCCTCTAATGCCGCCAGCCGCAAGGCAGCAATCGACCAAACCACCGAAATTTTTTCGTGATCATTCGCTCGGCCTGACCTTTGCTTCGAATCTCTAACATTCTGATTAAAGCACAGAAAAACTAATTTGACCCGAAAATACAAGGGCTTTGCCAATCAAAATTGTGTGCTGATATTTCGGACTTTCGTTGCAACAATGGGAGGACTAGGGATTCAAGAATCCCCGCCAAAATACGACGATGAAACAGGGAGCTATCATGAAAGAAACAGGGAGCTATCATGAAACTTAAGCAAACACTGACGGCAACCGCGGTTGCCCTTGCAACGGCGTCGGTCTCGGGATCGGCATTGGCGCAAGACTCGGCCGAGCCGATCGTCATTCCGACCCACAACTGGTCAAGCCAGGTCGTCATGGCCTACGTGATCGGTGGCATCTTTGAAAGCCTGGGCGACAGGGTCGAATACGTTCCGGCGGACAGCCAGGCTGTCTATGAAGCCATTCGCATCGGCGACGTCACCATCAGCCACGAAGTCTGGCAGTCAACGTTTGGCGCCTCGTTCTACAATGCGATGGCCAAAGGTGGTTTGATCGACGCCGGTACACATTCGGCGGCAACGCTCGAAGAAATGGGTGTGCCTCAGTACGTGATCGACGACAATCTTTGCCCCGGGCTGCCCAATTGGGAAGCGCTGAAGGATTGTCAGGACGTCTTTGCAACCGCAGACAGCGACGGTAAAGGCCGTTGGCTGGAAGGTCCGCAAAGCTGGCATGGCGATCTGATGCCGGTGCGGCTTAACGCCCTTGGCCTTGGCGATATGTATGTTGTGAAGTTTGCCGGTGGCGCCGACGCGATCTGGGCCGAACTGGCATCGGCCAAGAAAGAGGGCCGCGGCATTATCATGTTTAACTGGACGCCGAACTTTACCGATGCTGAAGGTTTTGCCTTCATCGAATTCCCTCCGTATACGGATGGATGCCGGGTCGCAGACGGTGGTGATGGCAGCTGTGGTTCACCCAAGGGCTGGCTGAAGAAAGCGGCGAACTACAAGTTCCCGAAAACGCACCCGGCTGCGTATTCAACTTTTGCCAAGCTAGACTTCACATCGACGCACATCGGTCAGATGGCTGCGCTTGTGGACATCGACGGGATGAGCCACCAGGATGCTGCGGCATCTTGGCTGGCTGACAATGAAGCTGTGTGGAAGCCGTTCACACAATAAGCCTGTTGTGAAAATATCTCTCCCCGCGCTCGTTTATGCGTGGGGGGAGAGTACCGCCTTTCACGTCTCTTGGACGTCGCTAAGCGCACTTCCCTGAGATAAAAGGGACTTAGTGCGACTCAATGAGTACCGCAGCGAGCTAAGACGCCAACAGGGAAATCTAAAATGCCTCTTGATACTCAAGCCACCCAGACAGAACCCGTCATCAAATGCAGTTCCGTTTATAAGATCTTTGGCGAGAACGCCGAAAAGATGCTGCGCGAAGCCAAGGGTCAGGTCGACGCGAAAAAGTTTCAGGATGCGGGCTGCGTTGTCGGCGTCAACGATGCATCGTTCGAGGTTCACCGGGGCGAAATGCTGGTGGTGATGGGGTTGTCGGGCTCGGGCAAATCCACATTGTTGCGCTGCATATCGCGCCTCACAGAAACGACAGCCGGCAATATCTACATTGACGGTGAAGATCTGTTGGCGATGAACAGCAGGCGATTGATAGAAGTGCGCCGAAACAAGATGGGTATGGTGTTTCAAAGTTTCGCGCTTCTGCCGCATAAGACCGTCCTTGAAAACATTGCTTTTCCTTTGCAGGTCAAAGGCACGAGCACGGCGGATGCGATGAAACGCGCCCTGGAAATGGTCGAACTTGTCGCCCTCGACGGTCGCGAAAACTATTTTCCGCGGCAATTGTCCGGCGGCCAGCAGCAACGGGTCGGGATCGCGCGGTCCCTGGCCGTCGAGCCAGACATCTGGTTCCTTGACGAGCCGTTTTCAGCGCTTGATCCGCTGATCCGCAAAGAGATGCAGGATGAATTTCTTCGTCTTCAGGGTGTGTTGCACAAGACGATTTTGTTCGTCACGCATGATTTTCACGAGGCGCTTCGTTTGGCCGACCGTATCGCGATCATGAAGGACGGTGTGATCGAACAGCTGGACACACCGGCCAGAATCGTCCTGAAGCCGGCCACCGAATATGTCCGAAAGTTCACCGAGGAAGTGCCGCGCGAGAAAGTGCTCAAGATTAGATCTGTTATGGATCCGTACGATAGCGCGGTGGACCACAGCCCACTGAAAATATCGCAAGACGCCATTATTGAAACAGTGGCGGAATCGGTGCTTGCCAAACGGAGACCTGTGCGGGTCTTGGATGCTGACGGTAATGTGGTGGGATCTGTCACCAGCTCGAAGATGATTCACCTTCTGTTCAGCAAAGAAGACGCAGAGGTGAGTGGTTAAAACCGATATGGACGTGATCACAAAACATCCGAAGCTCGTACAGTTTGGAATCTTGCTGATCGGATTCTTCCTTTTGGTTTTTCTAATCTCACCGAACGAGGCGAACGTCTTTTGGCGGCTTCCGTCGTTGCTGGCCTCATGGCCGGGAGCGATCAATAATTCCGCCGAATATTTGATGTTCGAGGCGTTTCCGGTCCAGGTTTACGATGCCGATCTTGAGGAATACGAGCAATCTGCCCTCATCCGCGAAGTGACCAGAGGCTTTTCGCGCGGTGTGTTATTTCTGATCGAATTAATTCGAGAGATACTCATTGGCGGGGTCAAAACGATCGCTGCATTTGTCGGCTATGAGTATATCCGCCAGCACGATTTGGCGGGTTGGCCGGCGCTTCCCTGGACCGTTGTTACGGGCGGCGCAATGATTTTGGGATATGCGCTGAGAGGCAGAGGACTGGCGATATTAGCGGGTCTGGCTCTGACTTACATTTCGGTATTTGGACAGTGGGAACCAGCAATGGAAACCCTGTCGTTTGTGTTAGTTGCAGCGCCGGTTTCAGTTCTTTCAGGAATACTGTTTGGCGTCCTGGCCTTCAAAAGCCGTGCCGCCGAGGCGGTTTTGATGCCGCTTCTCAACATTGCGCAAACCATGCCGCACTTTTCGTATCTGGTTCCGGTGACGGTGTTTTTTGGCCTGGGCGACCATGCCGGCGCGATTGCCACGATCATATTTGCGACCCCGCCGATGATCCGCCTGACACTTTTAGGTTTGAAAAGAGTCCCGGTCGAGGTTGTTGAGGCGGGCATGATGAGTGGCAGTAACAATCGCCAGATCATGTTCAAAGTTTTGATCCCGACGGCGCGACGCGACATATTGATCGGAGTAAATCAGGTCATCATGCAATGCCTCGCCATGGCGGTCATTGCCTCATTCATTGGTGCCAAAGGGCTTGGTTTTAACCTTCTGCTGGCGCTGAACGGGCTTCGCATTGGTCTGGCGCTGGAATTGGGAATTTGCATCGTCCTGATTGCGGTCGTTCTGGATAAATTGTCCCTGGCCTGGGCAGACAAGCAAACCGACTATTTTGCCGATCTCAACTTTGTTGAGCGGCACAAATACGGGTTAATATTTGTGGCGTTTTTCGCTGTGAGCATCGTTCTGGCTATGCTCGGCGGTTTCATTTTCAAGGGCGGCACCAACTTCTTTTACCTGATCCCTCATAACCGAGGCCTCACCACCGATTGGTTTTGGCAGGGCGGTGTCGATTGGATGGTTGATAATTGGTACGCGGGCCTGCAAGGCTTCAACAGGGGGCTGATTATCTACGTTCTGCAACCAATGAAAAACGGCTATCTGGCCATGCCGGTCAGCGCGACGTTCCTGTTGGTGATGGGGGTCGGGTTTATAATTGGCGGGATAAGGTCGGCACTGGTTGTCGGCGGCTTCTTGCTGTTCATCGCGCTGACCGAATGGTGGGATCGTGCGCTGATCACCATGTACATGACCTCGTTTGCAGTCATCGTTTCGGTGACCATTGGCGTGGTGGTTGGCTCTTTGGTTGCCCAGAATTCCTTTGCCTCGAAGGCGATGCTGTTGGTGTGCGATACGTTCCAGACTTTTCCGTCATTCATCTACCTGATCCCGGTTATCATGCTGTTCGGAGTGACCGATACATCTGTCCTGCTTGCGGTCATTATCTACGCAACGATCCCTGCCACCCGTTACACCATCCAGGGCATACGCAACGTGCCACCGTCGCTGCTCGAAGCGGGCATGATGTCTGGTGTTACCGCCCTGCAAAGGTGGGTCAAGATCGAGCTGCCGCTGGCGTTTCCCCACATCATGCTTGGGGTCAATCAAACGGTCATATTCGCGCTGTTCATGGTGATCATTGGCGCCATAATCGGCACCGATGATCTGGGGCAATTTATTCTGAAGGCACTGTCGGACAAGCAGGGCATTGGCAACGGTCTGATGCTGGGTCTTTGCGTCGCGTTTATTGGGCTTGCGGTCGATCATGTAATCAATACATGGGCGGCCAAGCGCAAGGACGCTTTGGGAATTCGTTAATGACAGTCCGACCGGTCTTTGAAACGCCCTATGAGCGTGGCGGTATACTTTCACCCGGCCTGCCGATCCTGCCGCATGGCACCGAACGCTATCCGGTGCCGGGCGGTGGCTCGCGCGCGATGCGGATCGAACGTGGCGATGAAATATCGGTGCTGGACCGCGAAGGGCTGCAACCCGCCGAGCTGGCGTTTTTCGCCCCCGATGGCACATCCGACGCAGGCATGATCGGCGCTGCGGGTGGCCGCGACCCCAAAGGCCTTCAGGCCTCGCTGGCCAGCGGCGATGCCTCGGGCCGGAAAGTTCTGAAAGCACTTGATGCGGTGGGCTTCGACATCGGCCGGGCCGACGGCACGCTCTTGTTCGCCGAAGGCTCGAAAGCCAGCGACATGGAAACCTTCTATGCCGGTCGCGACGGGCTCTTGATCGTCGCCGCCCCCGGCAGCCCGATGGACCCGCACACCCAAGACGTGCCGACCGAGATCGTGGTTTACGTCCGCCGTGCCAATCCCGGCGAAGGCAAGGGCGGCGGCAAACCCGCTGACCCGCTGGCCGACACGCTGCAGGATTACAACATCCAGCCCGGCAACGCACAGGCCTACGAAGTGCAGAAAGGCCAGTTCATCCAGGTCATGGATGTGCAGGGCCGCGAATGCACCGACTTCCAGTGCTTCTCGATGGCCGAATTGGATAAGGGCGTCGAGCGCGACATTAACATGACCACCACCCGGTCGCTCACGGGGTGCATTTATCCGGTGCCCGGCATCATGTCGAAGTTCTGGAGCGTCGATCAGGAACCGCTGGTCGAGATCGTGCAGGACACCTGCGGGCGTCACGACGCCTACGGTCTGTCGTGTTATCCGCGCTACTACGACGACGCAGGCTATCCCGGCCACGTCAATTGCTCGGACAATATCAACGACGCACTGGCGCGGTGGAACATTCGCCCGCGCGTCGGCTGGCCCTCGATCAACTTCTTTTTCAACACCATGATCGACGACCACCACGTCCTTTCCGTCGACGACCCCTGGTCGCGCCCCGGCGATTACGTGCTGCTGCGCGCGCTCACCGATATCGTGGCGGTCTCAACCGCCTGTCCCTGCGACATCGACCCGACAAACGCCTGGAACCCGACCGATATTCAGGTCCGGGTTTACAAGCAAAGCGAAGACTTCAAGCCCTCAGCGGGTTTCAGAAAATCAGCGGAGGCCGATGTGGAGCCGACCAAAGAAACCGGATTTCACAAGTGTTTTGCAAAGCATACACGCGAATTCATCGAATATAACGGCTATTGGCTGGCCAACCAGATGTCCAACCACGGTGCGATTGCCGAATATTGGGCGGCTCGCAAGAAATGCGTGGTGATGGACCTCAGCCCCTTGCGCAAATACGAGATCATCGGCCCCGACGCCGAAGCGCTGGTGCAGATGTGCGTGACCCGAAACATCCGCAAACTCAGCGTCGGCGGCATCGTCTATACGGCGATGTGTTACGAGCACGGCGGCATGATCGACGACGGCACGGTGTTCCGGCTGGGCGACAACAACTTCCGCTGGATCGGCGGCTGCGACTCGTCGGGCAAATGGCTGCGCGATCAGGCCGAAAAGCACGGGCTGAACGCCTGGGTGAAATCCTCGACCGACCATCACCACAACATCGCCGTGCAGGGGCCGCTGAGCCGCGAGATCTTGGCCGAGGTTCTCTGGACCCCGCCCACCCACGCCGCAGTTGAAGATCTGGGCTGGTTCCGCTTCACCACCGCGCGCCTGCTGGGCAACATTCAGGGCACCCCGGTGATCCTTAGCCGCACCGGCTATTCGGGCGAACTGGGCTTTGAGGTGTTCTGCCACCCCAAGCACGCCGAAGAAGTGTTCGACGCGATCTGGAAGGCCGGCGAACCCAAAGGCATGGTGCCGCTTGGGCTGGCGGCACTTGATATGCTGCGCATCGAGGCCGGGCTGGTATTCGCGGGCTATGAGTTCTCGGACGAGACCGATCCGTTCGAGGCCGGCATCGGATTTACCGTGCCGCTGAAGACCCAGGAAGACGACTTTATCGGCCGCAAGGCCATTGAAGAGCGCAAGGAGCACCCGCACCGCAAGCTGGTGGGCCTCGACATCGAAGGCGGGCTGGTCCCAAGCCATGGCGACTGCGTGCGCATCGGCAAGGCGCGGGTCGGCACTATCACCTCGGCGATGAAATCGCCCTGGCTCGGCAAGGTCATCGCGCTGGCGCGCATGGATGTAAAACACTCCGAGCCGGGCGAGGCGGTCGAGGTTGGCCAGTTGGATGGTCAGCAAAAACGCCTGAAAGCCCAGGTCGTCCGCTTCCCGCATTTCGACCCCACCAAGGAACGGGTCAAGGGCAACTACGGGTGACACGCTGGACCGGCGAAGCGCCCCTTGGTTTGCCTTATTGGTGGGCCGGGGAGGCTGCGCCGCCGGGCCATTCCCCAAACCCGCCCGAAAAAACCGACATTCTGATCATCGGGGCCGGCTATACCGGTCTCAGCGCCGCTATTGCGGCCCATGACGCCGGCGCACAGGTCGCGGTGGTGGACGCCGGGCAGCCGGAGCGGGCGGCCTCGACCCGCAACGGCGGTATGTTCGGCGCGCACCCGCGCCTGGGCTGGGCGGCGCTCAAAGCCGCCTATGGCGCAGAGGTTGCCGATGCGCTTTTTGCCGAGGCCAACCCGGCGCTGCGCTTTGTTCAGGACCTGATCGCGCGCGAAGGCATCGACGCCGATCTGACCAACACCGGCCGCATCCAACTGGCCTGGACCCGCGCGCACTTTGAGGCCCAGAAAGCGGTGGTCGGCCACCTTCGGGACAAGACCGATGTCCAGGTGCGATTGCTCGGTCGCGATGATCTGGCCGATGAGATCAGCACCGGGCTTTATTTTGGCGGCTTTATCTTGCCCGAACATGGCGCCATCGATCCGCGCAAATTTCATGGCGGTCTTCTGGCCTCGGCGCGGCGTCGCGGTATCCCGGTGGTGGCCGACTGTCCGGTGACCGGCTGGCAAGCGGCGCGGGCGGGCTACCGGGTCGAGACAACAGGCGGCGAAATTCAGGCCGAAAAGCTGATCCTGGCGACCAACGGCTATACGCCGCCCGTCTTCCCCTGGCACCGGCGTCGGGTGTTTCCGCTGCCCAGTTTCATCATCGCCACTGAGGCGCTCGACACGGGACTGATAGACCGCCTGGCACCGGGCCAGCGGATGATGGTCGAAACCCGCGCCCGGCATTCCTACTGGCGGATTTCGCCCGATGGCACCCGCATCATTTGGGGCGGGCGGGCCTCGATGCGCCCGCTGAACCTTGCCGAGGCCGCGCGGCGGCTGCAGGCCACAATGGCCGAAGTCTGGCCCGAATTGGCGGGCGTGGCGCTTTCCCACGTCTGGACCGGCAACACCGGTTATTCGTTCGGCCACATGCCCCACGTCGGTGCGCATCGCGGCCTGCACTACGCGCTCGGGTTTTCGGGCTCGGGCACGGTCATGGCGCCCTATCTTGGGGCCAAAGCGGGCCTTCAGGCGGCGGGGGCCCCAGGCGGCGACACCGCCTATACCCAGACCTGCCTGCCGTTCAGCTGGCTCAATCCGACCGGGCGGCCCTGGTTTCTATATGCGGCTGATCTCTGGTACCGATTTTGGGTGGACAGGGCCGAGATGCGTGCGCGATACCGGGGCCACACCCAGTAAGGACGCACCCCATGACCATGCACGACGTTGACGCCCAAATCTTTGGCGATGATATGCAGTTTGTCGAGATCACGCTTGACCCCGGCGAGGCCGCGATCGGCGAGGCCGGTGCTATGATGATGATGCAGGACGGCATCTCGATGGACACCGCCTTTGGCGACGGCTCGGCGCGGTCGGCAGGGCGGGGGATATTCGACAATTTGCTGGGCGCGGGCAAACGCCTTTTGACCGGCGAGAGCCTCTTTACCACGATTTTTTACAACCAATCTGACGGGATCAGAAAGGTCTCCTTCGCCGCCCCTTATCCGGGCAAGATCGTGCCGCTGGACCTCGCGGAATCGGGCGGCGAGTTCATCTGCCAGAAAGACGCCTTCCTGTGCGCAGCCAAGGGGGTCGCCCTGGAAATCGCCTTTCAGAAAAAGGTCATGACGGGCCTGTTCGGCGGCGAAGGCTTCATAATGCAGCGCCTGATCGGCGACGGGTTGGCGTTCATGCACGCGGGCGGCACCGTGGTAGAGCGCAATCTGGGCGAGGCCGTGCTGATCCGCGCCGACACCGGTTGCGTGGTCGGGTACAGCCCCAGCGTGACTTTCGATGTCGAATATGTCGGCAACCTGAAATCGGCGGTGTTCGGCGGCGAGGGGCTGTTTTTCTCGACCCTGCGCGGCCCCGGCACAGTCTACCTCCAATCGCTCCCGATCTCGCGGCTGGCCGGTCGGGTGCTGGCCTATGCCCCCTCCGCCGGTGGCAAGCGCAAGTGCGAAGGCCCGATCCTGGGCGGCGTCGGCGACCTGTTGGACGGGTTCAACCGGTAGAACCACCGTCTCCAAATGGCCTCTCTCAACTGCAGCGCCGGTCGCCGGACTGCGTTCCTCAAGGCATTCCAGTCAAGCCGAACAGAAATCAACGCATCAAATGTATTGTGTTATAAAACAATAGTTTAAGCAACATCTCACTGTGAGCATCGAGGGCGGAACCCGCAGAAATCCGCTATCCCGCTACCACCCGGACCGGTAAAACCCGGGGGCTGGTGTTGCCACTGTCGGGCAGGAATTCCGGCGTCCCGTCCCATTCGAACCGCCCCACACGCCCCGCCAGCGCCCTCAGAGCGGACGCAATATCAGCCCGCACCACCGCCTGACCCAGACAATTATGCGCCCCCCCGCCAAACCCGAAATGAGCCTTCCGGCGGGTGGTGATGTTAAAGCCCGCGTCAGGCAGGACCGCTGGATCGGTGGCGCTGGCGTGGACCAGAATATGCACCGTCTGGCCGCGTCGGAAATCAACGCCGTCAAAGGCGAAATCTTGGATCGCCTCGCGCGTGCTCCAGGTCGTCGTCGGGTTCTGGCGGATCGCCTCCTCGACCGCGTTCGCGGCCAGCGCGGGGTCCGCACGCAAAGCCTCCCACTGATCGGGATGGCGGATAAAAAGCCGCACCAGAAAGCCAAGCTGGGCGCGGGTTGTATCGACGCCGCCAAAGATCGAGATGACAATCAGGTTCAAAAGCTCGGCCTCATCAAACCCGCCCAGCTCGTCCGCCCGCGGCAAAAGCCGCGCAACATAGCCCTCCTTGTCTTTGCCATCCCGCGCCCGAGCGATCAGCCGCGCCGCGCGATCCATCAGCCGGTCGCAGGCGGCGTTCACCGCCGTCTCGTGGCGTTTCGCCTCGACCCCCATGGCCAGCCCCAAGGTTGAGGCGTCGCGGGCCAGCGCCGGCCAGTCGTCCTGATCTTCGGCGAGAAGGGCGCAGATCACGCGCCCGGCAAAAGGTGTCGCGAAAGCCGCCATGAACTCGACCCTTTCCCGCGCCACGATGTCCATGGCCAGTTCGGCCGCGATGGCGTCGAATTCCGGGCCCAGGCTGTCGACGAATTCTGCCGCCAGAACCGGCACCGCCAGCATCCGCAGCCGTTTGTGCGCGTCGCCTTCCTGGGCAATCACGCTCGAAGTCCAGAAGTCGGTGAAACTGCCCTTGAGACCCTGCGCACCCGGCCAGGCATAACTGCCCTGACGCAGCCGCCGGTCGCGCAGCAATTGCCCCGCCTGCCGGTGCCGCAGCACCGCCAGCCCATAGGGCGTCCGCGCGCACCAGTGCCGCGCACGGGCCGCCAGCACCTCGGCCCCGCGGGTTGAAAATCCCGGGTCGGTCAGATCAAGGTAGGGCAGCGCGCACTGGTCCATCAGCAGTCCAGCGTATGGTCGCGCTCCCAGCCGCTGAGATGGTGCATATAGCTGTTCCATTCCGCGGTTTTCAGCTTGACATAGCCCTTGGCAAATTCGTCCCCCATGGCCCCGGTCAGCGCCTTATCGCGTTGAAACGCGCGCAGCGCGTCAAGCAGGTTCAGCGGCAATTTTCCCGCGCCGCGCGCCTTGTGCGGTTCGGCGTACATATCGATTTCCAGCCGCTTGCCGGGGTCGGTTTTGTTGTCGATGCCGTCAAGCCCGGCGGCCAGAATGCCCGCCATCAGAAGATAGGGGTTGGCGGCCCCGTCGGCCAGCCGGAACTCGATCCGCCCCGGATCGGGGATGCGCACCATATGGGTGCGGTTGTTGCCGCCGTAGGTGATCGACGACGGCGACCAGGTGGCGCCCGACGTGGTGGCCGGCGCGTTGATGCGTTTGTAGGAATTGACCGCCGGATTGGTGATCGCGCAAAGCCCGGCTGCGTGTTTCATTATGCCACCCAAGAAGTGGTAACAGGCGGGCGACAGCCCCATTTCGTCGTCATCATCGGCAAACAGGTTCGCGGATTGGTCGCGGTTCCAGAGCGAGATATGCACATGGCAGCCATTGCCGGTGAGCCGGGCAAAGGGCTTGGGCATGAAAGTGGCGCGCAGCCCGTGGTTTTCGGCGATCGATTTGACCATGAACTTGAAGAACGCCATCCGGTCGGCGGTGGTCACGCATTCGGAATAGTCCCAGTTGATCTCGAATTGGCCGTTGGCGTCTTCGTGGTCGTTCTGATAGGGCCCCCAGCCCAGATCGATCATGGTCTGGCAAATATCGGCGATCACATCGTAGCGGCGCATCAGGGCCGATTGGTCGTAGCACGGCTTTTCCTGAATATCGCGGGCGTCGGAAATGTCCGAACCATCCGCCGCGATCAGGTGAAATTCGGGCTCGACGCCGGTCATCAGGGTCATGCCTCGCGTCGCGGCTCGGGCGGTCAGCGATTTCAGAATATTGCGCGGGGCCTGGGCGACCGGCGCGCCTTGCATCCATGGATCACCGGCGACCCAGGCGACCTCGGGTTTCCAAGGCAGCTGGATGACGCTCGCAGCGTCGGGCATCACGAACATATCCGGATGCGCCGGCGTCATATCCAGCCAGGTGGCGAACCCGGCAAACCCTGCCCCCGATTTCTGCATCGCGTCCACTGCGGTGGCCGGCACCAATTTGGCCCGTTGGACGCCAAAGAGATCGGTGAAGTTGAACAGGAAGAATTTGATGCCGTTGTCGGCGGCGTATTTTTTAAGGTCTTTGGGCATGTTAGGCAGCTCGTCCATTCGAAGTGAAAACTGCCGATTTCTTGAATGAGCAGCCGCACAAAAGCAAGGGCCGCCATCTGAGGCGGCCCGAGCAGTCTTTCATTTATGCAATCTTTACTCGACCTTGTTGTACTTCGCGTGCTCTTTGCGGTTGCCGCTCCACAGAGCCCAAACGCAAACCGCGATTGCGACTAGCGTGTAGATAAACGGAGCAGCGCCGCCTGCGCCCATAAACATGGCGCCGTCAGCAAGGTCCCAGGTTGCTTCTGCGTATGGATATCCCATTCTGTCGTCCTTTCAAGATTAGCGTTACTCTGCCGGCGTGGCAGAAGCGGGGATGCCTTCCGGATAAGCCGCCGAGGCGACTTTAGTCGGATCAAGACCAGCGATTTCGGCGGCCTCTGGTACGCGCAACATGCCCATCATTTTCAGCAAGCCCGCGACCAGATACCCTGGAACAAATCCCACAAGAACGCAGGTAATGGCGCCGACAATCTGGCCAACCAGACTGATCGTCGCTACGCCGACTTCGCCCTGCAGCGCCGGGAAGCCTGATGCGAAAATACCCAGCATCACCAAACCATAGACGCCCATCGTGCCGTGCACGGTAACCGCGCCAACCGCGTCGTCGATGCCCATTTTTTCGATGATTCCAGCGGCCCACTTGAGACCTGCGCCAGCGCCGAAGGCCACCACAAACGCCAGCCCCGGAAAGTAGATGTCTAGACCCGCTGCCGTGGAGATTATCCCGGCCAGCATGCCCGACATCATCCAGAACGGATCACGGGTCATCAACCAGGCGCCGATGGTTCCGCCCGCCATCCCCATCAGGATGTTGAACGCAATCGCGCTCAGCGTCATCGGCGTGCCGTAGATCGACGAGAACTTATTGCCAAACCACGACCAGGCCTCGCCCGGCACGATCATACAGGCCATCAGGAAGCCCCAGAAACCGGCTATGATCAGCATCAGCCCGACCGCTGTCAGCGGCAGGTTATGCCCGGCGATATGGTTGGTCGAGCCATCGGCGTTGAACTTGCCGATCCGTGGGCCAAGGTGCATCAGAATGCCAAGCGCAAAGAAACCGGCAATAACGTGCACGACACCAGCAGCGCCAAAGTCATGAAAGCCCCAATTCTGGACCAGCCAACCATCGGCGTGCCAGCCCCAAGCGGCGGCGACAACCCAGGCAAACGAGCCAAGCACTATGGCCAGGATCACAAATCCGACGGTTTGAATGCGCTCGATAACCGCGCCCGACATGATCGAGGCGGTGGTGGCCGCAAACATTGTAAAGGCACCCCAGAACACGCCAGAAGCGTTATCCGCGATGTTTGGCCCCATGTACTGAGCCGATTCTCCCCATCCCAATGCAATTGCATTGGCGTAGGCCAGACCGGAAATCTCATAGAACCCCGGTGCACCTGGAATCCCTGTCGGGAACGCCCAGTAAACCCACCAACCAAAGAAGTAAAAGGTCGGCACCATAAAGGCGAAGGCCAAGATGTTTTTGACGCCCGATGACAGGACGTTTTTCATCCGCGAAGCACCCATCTCGTAGGCCAGAAAGCCTGCGTGGATGAGTATCATCAGCGGAATTGATAGATAATAATAGGTCTCGGCGAAGACCGTGTTGGTCACGGCCGCCTTTCCTTCCAGCGCCACAAGCTTGGCGGCAAGTTCAGCAAGTTGCTCTTCCATGATTTCTCCTGTCGTGTCCCGCGACATTGATTGGTACCAATTTGGTACAGGTAGCCGGAGTTTAACCAGAAATTCTCAAAACTCAAATGGAAACTTGGCAGACCAAAACCGGACCAAAATGACGCGACAGGTTCAAAAACAGTCCCAAGCCTCGGACCACACTTTGATCATAGCGCGAATGGTTTCTTTCCGTTTTGGAAACAAAACCCCTTGTCGCCATAATAAAACCCCTTGTCGCCATAATATTGGCCAAATTTCACACTAGCACGGCAGCGTGCCAGAGGCTCTGAACCGAGTCCGTCAGTGATCGCTTGTGTATTCGAAGTGAAATTGAGTTTCAGGGTAAGCGGAATATCGCGCCCGGATCGAGCAGGCCGGCGTAAATAACGGACCCAAATGTTGGTCCGGCGTCAAGGAAATGAGAGAGCCACGAGCAAAATGCGTGTGGACGAAAACAGCGCCGAGATCCCGAGTGACGCATTAGAGCCTGGCACGGTCCTTTTGCACGGGCAATACACGATCGAAAGTTTCCTGAACGCAGGCGGCTTTGGCATTACCTATCTTGCGCGCGACAGCCTTGAACGCATTGTTGTCATCAAGGAATGTTTCCCCAGCACGATGTGCTGCCGCACCCGCAACGTGGTGCGCGCGCGCAGCCGCACAAATCAGGACGAGTTCAGCTCGGTGGTTTCGCTTTTTGGTCAAGAGGCCCGCAGGCTGTCGAAACTCAAGCACCCTCACATCGTGGGCATTCACCAGGTCTTTGAAGACAACGAGACGGCCTACATGGCGCTTGATTATGTTCAGGGCTATGACCTGATGGACACGATTGAGCATGTCCAGGCGCGGTTGGAGCCCAGAGATGTAAAAGCGGTGGTGACCAAGTTGCTGAGCGCGGTGGCCTATATTCACAGCCACGACATTTTGCACCGCGATATTTCGCCCGACAACATATTGATGGACGCCGATCGGGAGCCGATCCTGATCGATTTCGGCGCGGCCCGCGAAGAGGCGACCCGCGCGAGCCGCATATTGTCGTCCATCCATGTGGTCAAAGATGGCTATTCGCCACAGGAATTTTATCTGGCTGGCAGCGAACAAAATGCCTCGTCCGACCTCTATTCACTGGCCGCCACATTCTACCATGTCATCACCGGCAAGACGCCGCCCAATGCGCAGCGCCGGGTCGCAGCGATCGCATCGGGCAAAGACGACCCCTACGTGCCGCTTTCCAGCCGGACGATCCCGGGCTACGACGAATTTTTCCTCAGCGCGATCGACATCGCGATGAATGTTTTTCCGCAGGATCGTTTGCAAGGCGCCGATGAATGGATCGAGCGGATCGACACCGTCAAACGCCGCCGCGCTAAACTTGTCGAGGCGCAAAACGACAAAAAATTGGAAAGCTCGATTAGTCTGCTGGTTGCCGAAACCAACGAGGCAGTGGCAAATTCACCCAAAACGCACCCGATCAAACCGCAGTCAGTGACGCCAAAACCGATTGATCCCAAGCCGATCAGCCTGCGCCGCAACAGCAAAAACCCAGAGCTTCGTTCGCAACCGCCAGAATTTGTGCGTGCCCGCCTGAACGAAAGCACGATACCGATTGAACCCGAAGTTCGAACCAATGGCAGCACCCGAACCACGTCGCTGATCCTGCGGTTGTTTAATTTGACGTTCAGGCGCGACGGCGCCGCGAACGACGTGGAACAAAGTCGTCAACATGAGGCAAACCAATGAGCTTTCTTCGCGATATGATTTCTGGGAAATCCAGTCGGAAACAGTCGGCAGACGGTCAAGAGATCGACATAGAGGGTCTGGAAAATGACCAGGAAACCCTGCGCGGTCTTCACGAGCGCCTGGCCCAAACTTCCGAGGCTGATAGCGATTTTGATGACGGGGCACGTTTTGAAGAAAAAGCCGGGTTCGAAGACGACGATGGCTACGCATCCAACGAAGGCGTGGTTTTCGAAGACGCTGATGGCGAAATTGATTTCGCCGAAGTTGATGACGAAATTTTGGACGACGAAGCGTGGGACGAAGACTTTGACGCGGGTTTCGACGAAGAGATTGACGGCGAAACGCTGGACGCGCAGGAAAATGCCGCGGACCTCGCCGTGGATGACACCGAGCCCACTTGGGACACAACCGGCGAGGACGAAGAAAACGTGCCGGCGCCCGGAGAAACTGCGCCGAGCTTTGAAGACATTGTCGAAGACGAGGCGGGCACGCCTTTGCCCGAAATATCGGAAGATGACATTCAGCGCGCGATGAAGCTGCGTAAGAAAATGTGGAGCGATGTTCCAAATGACGAAGAACTGGTGAGCAGGGATGCCGCCCCGGCACCCGCCCCCGCACCCACGCCGGCACCCGGACCAACGCGCAGCGATCTGGAATCCTATCGCCCGGTGTCGCGGCCGGTGACCCGGCCAACTTCCCGGGCGCTGAGCCAGCAATTCAGCGAATTGGGAGATTCGCGTAAGCCCGCCACCGAACCAGCTGCCAACGAACCTACGAAAGCAGCCGAAGAATTGACCGCGGTAGTGCCGGAAACGAATATTGCGGCGAAAAAAATAGACCTCGCCGAGGTGGCCGACACACCGCATTTGCAGACCGAAATTGCCGAGGCGGATGCGGTCGAAGCGCCAGAAAGTCCAGAAATCGAGGACACCAGCCAAGATGACAGCGCGACGATCCAGTCACTGATGGAAGCCGCCGCCGCGGCCAAGGCGGCCGAACCTCAGATCGAAAGCGATGTGGATCTGTCGTCCATTGGCGAAGTGCCGGCGCCAGCCGCAGGACCGGAGGGGCAACGTGCCGGCCGCATCAAGACCCGCCTGCTCGGCTTTAAGCCAGGCGCGCCAGATGACAAAGACATCTTTGACGTCGAGAGCAATCAGCCGACGCAGACCGACCAATTCCCTGTTGGGTGGTTTGTCGTTGTCCAAGGATCAGGACGCGGTTCATCCTTCAGCCTGCATGCAGGCGTATCCCTGATCGGCAGGGGCGAGGATCAGGCGGTGCGGCTTAATTTCGGCGACACGTCTATTTCGCGCAACAATCACGCCTCGGTCGCCTTCGATGACGAACAGAACAAATTCTATCTTGGTCACGGCGGCAAATCCAATATTGTGCGGCTGAACGACAAACCTGTTCTGAGCACCGAAGAACTTTCTGACGGAGACGTCATCCGAATTGGAGAGACCACGCTGCGGTTCACGGCTCTTTGTGGTGGTGACTTTAACTGGACAGCCAGTCATGGGGGCGAAACGGGTCATGCAGCAATCGCCTGACATCAGGTTTGACGTAGCTTCTGTTCTGGGTGTCGGACGCCGGGATTATCAGGAAGACGCGTTGGCCACGGATTTCCCGCTTGGGGCCGGGTTTGGATATGCCGTGCTGGCCGATGGCATGGGCGGTCACGCGGCAGGCGATATTGCCAGCAAGATTGTGGTGACCGAGGTATTCAGCGAACTCAAACTGCAAAGCGGCAATCGCGACACATTCCTGGAAAATACGGCCCAAATTCTGGCGGATGCGACCAATGCGGCCAACTACTGTGTCAAGGCACATACTGATACCAACCCTGATGCCCGCGGGATGGGGTCGACCCTGGTGGCCACGGTTTTCATACAGGACAAGATGCATTGGATATCGGTCGGAGATTCGCCGCTGTTCATCTTCCGCGACGGTGAACTGTCGCAACTGAACGAAGATCACTCGCTGGCCCCGCAGATCGATTTCATGGTTCGCTCGGGCATGATGGACCCAGAGGTTGGGCGCACGCATCCCGACCGCAATTGCCTGACTTCGGTGCTGATCGGAGGCGAGATCGAGCGGGTCGATTGCCCGGAAGAATCCTTTCAATTGCAAGACGGGGACACCCTGATCCTGGCCAGCGATGGTCTTCAGTTTCTGACGGACCCGCAGATTCAAGACGTTCTTGGCATCATGTTGGATGAAAATGCCGACGACACCGCGCAGGCATTGCTTGACGAATTGACAGCCCTTAACGATCCGGACCAGGACAACGTGTCGTTTTCCGTAATTAAATGCCACGCGATGACCGAGAGCGACGCAGACTTTAACGTGGCTTGGGATGATAGCCCTCGCCCCGGTGCCGAATACGGGCGCGCCGCGAACGGAACGCCGGATGGAAACGAGCAACCTCTGTCGTTCAGGGGTGGCAAGATGCGGGGCAGCTGAGCTTATGACCGCCGGGGGCGATTCAGAACAGCATATTGTCGCGCAGCTTAAAGCGACGATTGCCAGCGGGACGCTTGCACCGTCTGCACGTCAACGCGATCTTGGCCAGACTGACATCGCCTGTGCGGATTGCCATTCTGGGTCTTCCGGGAACCGGCAAGACCGAGCTTATGAATCTGATTGCGGGACACCGGGTGGTGCCTGCCGATGTGAAATTCCCGTCATTCGAGCTGAGCGGTTCCTCTGAAATTCGTTGTTACGTTACCGGTGTCGATGAGGTCGAAGTCGAAACCGCCTAGCCCGTCGCGACAGATTTTGATTGGTCGAGCAGTACAATGGTTCGGCTCGAACATCCTTTGCCCAGTCTGGGCAACATCGCGCTGATCGAAGTGGTGACAGACGGTACCGACGAGGATCTCGCACTGGCCGCTGAATGGGCCGCAGGGCGCACCGACATCGCGCTTTGGTGTACCCAGGAATTCGGACCTGCCGTACAGGCGGCATGGAAAGCCGTGCCCGACGCCCTGAAAGACCACAGTTTTCTCGTTGTCACTAATACCAACGG
This sequence comes from Paracoccaceae bacterium, assembly GCA_965247915.1. GTDB lineage: Bacteria > Pseudomonadota > Alphaproteobacteria > Rhodobacterales > Rhodobacteraceae > JAKZRT01. The sequence goes on along the minus strand of OZ252048.1, from coordinate 2,382,345 downwards.
TCATTGATCAGAACCCATGCGCCCATTTGCGCATGCCGAGGGACATGATCTTCCATGGTTGGTCGATGAGGTTGTTCCAGGCTTGGCAGCACAGCGCGACGATGTCTTCGTAGGATTTGAAGATCCGGTTCGACAACCAGTTGTCGCGCATGAATTGCCAGACATTCTCCACCGGGTTCAACTCGGGCGATCGTGGCGGCAGCGCCAGGACGGTGATGTTGTCGGGGATCGCCAGCTTGGGCGTCAAGTGCCAACCGGCCTGATCGACGATCAGCACCGCATGGGCGCCGGGATCGACGGCGGCACTGATCTCGATGAGGTGCGCCGCCATGGCGTCGGTGTCGCACCAGGGCATGACCAGCCCGGCGCCCTTCCCCTTCGCGGGACAGATCGCGCCGAAGATATAGGCCCATTCGGTGCGCTGGTCGCGGGGCGCCCGCGGGCGCGTGCCACGTCTGGCCCATCGGCGCGTGAGCTTATTCTTCTGGCCGATGCGGGCTTCATCTTGCCACCACAGCTCTATCTCGACGCCTTTCGGGAGCCTCGCCCGGATCTTCGCCAGTTCGGCGGGGAAGTTTTTTTTAAAAGCCTCGACGGCCAGCTCGTTTTGCGCGTAGTGGCGCGGCCGCGCCGAGATCTTGGCGAAGCCGAGCGCCTTCAACTCGCGCCCGACCGTGGTCTCGTCGAGCGAGATGGCGAACGTCTCCAAGAGCCACCGCGCCAGGTCCTTGCGCCGCCAGCGCACGACGCCGTCGACCGCCGGGACCGGGCCGGCCTCAACAACCTCCGCCAGTGCGCGGCGGTGATCGGCGTTGAGCTTCGAGGGTGCGCCCGGTGACTTCCCATCGACCAGCCCGTCCGGTCCGCGGGCGTTGAAGCGCAGCACCCAGTCGCGAATGATCTGCAGACCGACGCCGCCGATCCGCGACGCATCCGTCCTGCTGCCACCATCGTAGACCTCGGCCAACGCCAGCAGACGACGGCTCTGGGTCGCGTCCCTGGTCCTCTTCGCGAGGCGCCGCAGTGAGACGCTGTCAAAATCGTTCCGTAAGTCGATAGGCGCTGCCATGGCGAACCTCATTGGTTCACCACATTGAGTCAGAGATCGGACCGCTTGGGAATCCCCAACGTGAGTCAGGCATTCCGCTCGGTGGTATAAGGCGGATCTGTTGGTCGCCGCGGGGATGCTGGTCGAACAGATCAGCGTCTTGACCGATATGGTCGCCGACGATTTTCACAGCTTCTTTCCCGTGGCGACGCTGCAGTTTTTGAATGGCATAGAAAAATCCGGATCCGCGACTGCGAAAGTTCGGGCCGCCTCGGGCGCTGCGGCGTTGATCGACGAGGTCCTGAACCACGCCAGCCAGGGTCGCCAGTCCGACCTTGATGGGGCGATGTTTTTTCTCAGCCGATACGGCGTTGATGCCAGCCTGGAGCTGGCGCCAAATGGCGTGATTGACCCGCCGGATACCGACGAGAACACCGCCGAATGGATGCGGACGGCACGAGATTACATTGCCCGGCGCGGCGCGGAACTCTTTGATTTGTCGGCGGAAATGGATGAGTTAGGGGGGGCGTTCTTGCCCATTGTTCCGAAACACTCGACCATCTGGTCGAAAATTCGGCGGCTATCAATGCGACATCCGAAGCTCTGCAAGATGAACTCGAAGAAGCTGCGGAAATGCTAATCCTTCTAGGGCTTGAAGGCGGCGATGAACCGGCAGCTGACGCGGCAACAGTTGTCTTACAACTGGCGCGCGAATATGCGGTGAAAGCCGCAGCCTAGTCCGAGCATATCCAGCGGATTAGCCGACGGCGCGCCACAAAAACGCCACTTTATCCAAACATTATCAACGGGCCGTGCCCGAGCATCGATTTGACCTAATTTTTCGGGTATGACCAAAGACCGTCTGGACATTCGGATCAATTGCGATCTCCAGTCGACTGAAATAAACAATAATTGTGGCTAGCCTGGATGAATGTTGAAACCGATATAGAAAAACAGGCGTCAGAACAAACCTACGCAAACGTCCACCTGTTGAAGGGCGCGTTTGCCGGTTTGAATCCGCTAGTCGAAGAGATACGCGCGTTAAACGGCGATCTCGGCGATGCGGCGACCGTCAAAGCCATGCGGCGGCTTCGGTATTACCTGAGCACCGTCGAGCCGGCGATCACCATGATCGGGCAGGTCAAAGCCGGAAAAACCACACTGGTCAACGCGCTTTCGGGGATGCCGGGGCTTTTGCCCGCAGACGTGAACCCCTGGACATCGGTTGTCACGTCGCTGCACTTCGACCCGCGCGCGCCGCAAGAGGAAACCCGCGCCAGTTTTCAGTTTTTTGAAGCAGACGAATGGGACCGTCTGGTCAATCGCGGCGGTCGCATCGGCGAACTCGCCAGCCGCACCGGGGCCGAAGATGAGCTCGAACGTGTGTGCGAGCAAATCGACGAAATGCGCGAAAAGTCGCGCCGCCGGCTGGGCCGGAAGTTCGAGATGCTTTTGGGGCAGCGCCACGACTATGGCTATTTCGACAGCGATCTGATCGAACGCTACGTTTGTCTGGGTGATGATTTTGAAAACGAATTCGAAACCGATCAAAATCAGGGCCGGTTTGCCGACATCACCAAATCGGCTGAACTGTTCCTAAGCCGCCCCGAATTTCCCATGCGGCTTTGCATCCGCGACACGCCGGGCGTGAACGACACCTTCATGATGCGCGAACAGATCACCATCCGCGCCACCCGTGAAAGCCGCATCTGCGTTGTGGTTCTGTCGGCGCATCAGGCGCTTTCGTCGGTTGATATGGCCCTAATCCGGCTGATCGCCAACGTGCGGTCGCGCGAGGTTGTGGTCTTTGTCAATCGCATCGACGAACTCTCCGACCCCGCCAGCCAGATACCGGAAATTCGCGACAGCATCCGTGTGACCCTGAAAAAACATCAGGGCCCGGAAGGGGCCGAGATTATCTTTGGAAGCGGGCATTGGGCGAATATTGCGCTGAGCGGTGAGGTCAATTCTCTTGAACCGGCCAGCGCCAAAGCGCTGCACAATCTGGCGGCCGTTCGACCTGACTCCACCTCAGATGCCCAGTCGACCGAGGATCTGGCGTGGGAGCTTTCGGGCCAGCCGGAACTCTGCAAAGCACTTTCGGACCGGATTGTCGAAGGCGTAGGCCGCGAGGCCGTGGTGCGGGTGACCAAATGCGCCATCAACCACGCCAAAGGCCTGCAAGCCTCGGGCAAGGTAGTCGAGATGCGGACGCTGGGACACGAGCTTTCTGATCTTGATACCGAGGCGCTGAAGGTCGAACTTGACCGTATTGAAAGCGCCAGCCATGACCGCCTGTCGGAAAAGTTTGAGGCGATTATCGGCGACTTCAACAAACGTCTGGAACGGTCGCATCGCAGCTTTCTTGAACGCGCAACCTCGGCCCTTATCTCACACCTCGAATTGCGCGGAGATCAGGCGCTGTGGCAGTACGATCCGACCGGTCTGCGTGTCCTGTTGCGCACCGCGTACCGGGTCTTCGCCACAAATTCGTGGCGCGCTTGCGATAACGTGCTGACCGAAGCGGCGACCGACCTGAACGCGCTTTACTCCACGCTTTTGTCTGAAGCGTCCGATGGATTTTCAGTTGAAACGCCCGAACCCCCGCGCGCCCCGCCGCCGGTGTTGTTGGGTCAGACCATAGCGCTGGACCTGAAGGGAACCATCTGGTCGCGCTGGTGGCGCAAGAAGCGCGGTCCGCAGGCCTATGCCCGCGAGTTCGCCGACTTGATCCGTGCCGAAACCGACCCGATCATCATGGGACTGCGCGAAACCCATGCACAGGCGCTAAGCGCTGATGCGACCAAGATTCTTGAAGACTTCCTTGCCGACCAACGGGCTATTCTCGGCAATGTGGCGGCGTCCGCCGGTGGAAAGAGTGGCGCCCCCATCGACCTCGACGACGGACGTCAGGAAACGCTGCAGCAAACCCTTGAGAGACTTGCGAAATATGCCGCTTGACCAGCAGGAACAACAATGAACCAGCACCCCGAACCCAGGTCGGAGCCCGAGACAGTCGCCAACCGTTATAAAAAGCCGCGGATCGCGCTAATGGGCGAATTTTCGGCCGGTAAAAGCACCCTTTCCAATTTGTTGATCGGAGGCAACGCCCTGCCGGTTCGGGTCACCGCCACCCAGCTTCCGCCGGTCTGGATTTGCGCTGGCGACGAAGACCCATTCTACGTCGATGTCAACGAAGTGTCGCATTCGGTTGATCTGAACGATCTTTCGGACATCGACGTTGAAGACACCCAATACATTCGGTTCTTTCGCAACGTCGATGTGTTGGGGCTGTGCGATCTGATCGATATGCCCGGCATTTCCGACCCGAACATGTCGTCTGATGTCTGGGAACGTATGGTTCCCTACATGGACGCAGTTATCTGGTGTACGCACGCGACCCAGGCCTGGCGCCAGTCCGAGGCCGCTGTTTGGGCCTCGATGCCACCGGCGCCGAAAGAAAAAGGCTCAGTTTACGAACTGTATGCATGGCGTGTGATAGCAGCGGCCAAACAGGCTCGCGGCGAGGTCTGTGGTGTGAGTTTGATGAGATGAAACCATTGCAGGTAGTTGTCGAGATATTTTGTTGCGATGCCACGGTAGCGGCGCAGGAAATCCTTCAGTTGGCTGTGGCGGCTGTTGACCGTCTGAATATGAAAGGCGCCCCGGGCCCGTTCGCCGGCTGACAGATTGAGGGCTTCGTGGCGAACGCCCATTGCTGTCGCGCAGGGCGGATAGCCGCGGTGACCGTCGGACACCAGCACGATGTCCCTGTCGACGACCGGGCTGATCGCCTGTTTCAGCGTGTCGGCATTAACCACCGGAAGAACCGTGCTGAATGTCGTGCCATTACGGTCGGCAGCCACTAGAACCGGCACCTGTTCGCACGACAGGCCGCGCTTGCCAGCCTTGCCGCCTCTTTTGCGGGGCTTGCGGTCGAGGGTTCTCTGTCCCTTGTGGCTCTCCAGAACATAGGTTTCATCGACCTCGACGATCCCTTTGAGCTTTTGCGGGGCCTTCTTTGCAGCCTCCAGAAACCGGTGACGCCAACGGAATGCCGTGTTGACGGCAAGATTACAGTGATCGGCTGACGCCCGAACCGTTTCTCCCGCAGCCAGGCATCCGCCAAAGGCCAACCATCGGTCTTTGTAGTGAAGCCCGGACAAGGGCGTGCCGGTAGCGGCGTTGAATGTGCGCCGACAGATCTTGCACTGGTAACGACGCAGGCCCCGTGCCTTGCCCCGTGACACCGCACCGGGCTTGCCGCAATGCGGACAGTGCCTATCAGCATCCACCGCAAGTTCGACCGCGGCAAGCGAGGAACCCGACCCTGTCCGCCCTGAAAATACCGCTTCGGCCTCTCTACGCTGTGCAGCGCTGAGGCTGTCTATCCCGGCAAGCCAGCACTGAAATTGTTCATTGTCCATCGACATTCGCTATCTCCCTGAATCCAAAAAGAACATACCATGAACACATACAGTTCGTAAACTGAGCCAAGAAAAAAGTATTCTGCTGCTGACGCGTATGGACAAAATTGTCGGCGAACGCGACCGCGCAAGGGTTCTGGCGCGCGTCAAAAAGGAAACGCAGGGCGAGTTTGCGGCGATTTTCCCGATCTCGCTGACCGACGCCCTGGCAGCGGGAGACGATCGCGAAGCCTGGGAGCACAGCGGCGCCGATCAGTTCACCCATTGTCTGGTGGATATTCTGGTCTCGTTCCGCAATGCCGCGCGCCGGTTGCGCAGCAACAGTGGCGCAAAGCAATCGCTCAGTGCCGACGCCAGCCTGAAATTGGAAGGCGTGCGCCCGGTGCTTGGAAGCAAGATCATTCCGCGCCGCGTTGGTGCAGGGTCGAACGCGCGGCGTCCCGGCGCGGCCCCCTCGGGTGAAATCGCCAGCCCGCCGCAATAGCGCCCAAGTCCACAGAAATCTTTGCCCGCCGATTGATCTTGCCGCCCGCATCTGCTTCATCCTAGCTGGATGGGCCAAAGGGGCAGTAATGATGGGATTAACGGAAGAGCTTGACGATCTGCGGGCAAGCCTTCCGGGGTGTCGTTTTATCGTTTTCGCCGATCTGTCTTCGCGTATGGTCCTGTGCGCCAGCGCCGAGGTTCCCTTGCCTCAGGAAAACTATGATGCGCTTTGCACAAGTGCGGCTGATCTATTTTCGTCGCCTGCCTTTGGTCTGGCTTTTCGCAAGCTCGGGGCCAAAGATGGCGTTGGCGCCGAGGCGATTTTGGCGGACGCCTTGGGGACCCAGATCTTTGTGTTCGGCACCCAGTCCAGCGACGATGCGCTGTGTTTCCAATGCGGTCCCGAAATTGACCTTGTCGCGCTGATCGACGCCGCCCGCCCGGTCGTTGACCGCATCGCAGGGGGCGAGGAATGAGCGACCAAAAACGCCTCAAAAGCACGCTGGCCAAACTTGGGCTGGGACCTCACGACCGGCGTTTTTCTGCACGCGATGAAATTTCAGTGCTGACCGGCATTTTGACCGAAGCGTCGGAAACCATTTTGCCCAGACGCCTGACATTTTCCGGCGACGGTGGCGCGGCCTTGTGGATCGACGTCTCAAAGCGGCGGATTTTTCGCGTCGAAGGCTTGGGCGCGGATAACTTCGCCGAACTCGATGACGACGGGCGCGACAAACTGCGTGCAAAAATTATCGCCGCCTTGCCGACCAAAGGCAGGATTTTGGTCCGGACCGCACCGGTTCCCGACGGCGTGTCGCTGGACCTGGTGGGCGTATCGGTCCAGTCGCTGGCGGATGCCTGGGGGTGTGACCTTTATCGTGCCGATCCTGTTACCGCGAACCTGTCGCTTGGCGCGATCATCGCCTCGTTGAACGAAGTCGCAATCGGATCGCTTGACGTACCCGGTGACGAAACCGGTGCGTATAAAGGCGAAGACCGGTGGCGCGATCCGTTGAAAACCATAGCCTCCGAGGCTTTGGATGATTTGCGTGACCGGTTGCTGGCGGGTGCGACAGGCGGCGCCCGGGTCATGGCATTGCGAGGCGTTGATGCCGAGGCCATGCTGGTCGTGGCGACCGACGGCGAAAATGCCCATTTGGCTTTGCTGCCGGCAGATGCACTCGCGGTCCTGGACGCCCTTGGCGGCTGACCTATGCGCCCGCCATTATTGGCATGGTTTCAATTTGTTACCTGGCTCGTGGGTGTGTGGCGGCCCAGAAAGTCAAGCGTCGGGCCGACAAAGGCGGCGGGGTCTTCTAAAAGCCCCAGATGCTGAAGGCGCGGGACGATGATGGTCTGCGCACCTGGTATCTCGGTCGTGATGGCATGGCTCATCGCCGGGGTGCTGCCGCTGTCGTTTTCGCAAGTGATGACCAGCGTCGGATGGGTGATCGGCGGCGCGGGCCGGATTAGTTCAGTCACGCCCGTGGCCAGAACCAAGCGGTGAGCGGCGTAGTTGTCCGGATCATTAGCCAGAACCCTTCGGCGCACCGCATCGACCACATCCGCGCGCCGGGCAAGAAAGCCCGGCGTGAACCACCGTGCAAGCGCGGTTTCGATGGTTGCAGCCGGACCCCCGGCATCGGCGGCGCGAGCGCGGTCCTCGACCAGTTTTTGCGCCTGCGCGCCGCGTTCGTGCGGCGCGTTCTGGATCACCAGCGCCCAGACCCTTTCCGGATGGTCCATGGCGAACCGCCGGTTGATCATTCCGCCCAGCGAGAACCCGACCACAGCCGCCGCATCCGCGAAGATATGATCGAGCAAGCCGCGCAATTGGTCAGAGAGCACCGTCAGGCTGGGCGTCCGGTCAGGCAGGGCGCTTTGACCGTGCCCGCATAGGTCATAAGTCAGCACCCGAAACCGATCGGCCAGCGCTGGCACATGATCGTCCCATGTTGCCCGCGTCAGCCCCAGCCCATGCACCAACACCACCAGCGGCGCGCCCCGCGGTCCGTGCAGCTCAAAGCTTGTTCCCTGCGGGCTGGCCGGCATTTCCAAGCCCCTGCTTCAGGCAAATTCGGGCATGACCTGGTCGATGAACAGGTTCAGAGACCGTTTCTGACTTTCCATATCAAGCCCCATGCTGGCGTAGTAGATGAACGCATCCGCGCCAATATCTCGATACGCCCGCAGCTTTTCGACGACCGTTTCCGGACTTCCGAACATCAGGTTGGTTTCCAGCATCTCGGGATCAACGCGCAGATTGCCGTCCAGACTTTCCAGCGGAACCTTCTCGGGAAACCCGTTTAGCACGTCGCCGGACTTGGTCATCAGATTGCCGAACATCGCAAGTTGGCGACGCAGCGCCGACAGCGCCGCCTGCCGGTGGTCTTCGCTGTTATAAACCGCCGTGTGTCGCATCAGCGCCCAAGTCCCACGAAACTCTTTGCCGGCTTTTGCAACCGCATCATCGAGGCGTTTGCGATAAATCTCGGCCTCGGACATCGGCATGGTCAGCGGCCAGCTCATCAGGTTGCAGTCGTTTTCCACCGCATAGTCAAAAGTGATCGGCGCGCGCGCCGCGACCCAGACCGGCACGCGCGTCTGCACCGGCTTGGGGCAGGCGGTGGCGCGCGGGAACTGCCAGAACCGCCCGTCGTGTTCGACGTCGCCCTGCCAAAGCGCGCGCACCACAGGCAGCATTTCCTGCATGTACTGCCAGCTGTCTTTCTGATCGAGCCCCGGCTTCATCCGGTCGAACTCGCGCTGATAAGCCCCTGAACCGATGCCGAATTCCAGGCGGCCACCGCTGATCAGGTCCAACAGCGCGGCCTCGCCCGCCAGGTCGATCGGATGCCAATAGGCAGCGTTGGCCACGCCGGCGCCAAGGCGGATGTTCTTGGTATGCGCGGCCCACCAGGTCATGATCTGAAACGGGTTGGGCGCGATGGTCATCTCGATGGCGTGGTGCTCGGCGGCCCAGGCAACCTCGAACCCCGCACCATCGGCAATTTTGACCATCTCCAGCGTATGATCGCGCACGTCGACCATGTCGGTCGTGTCGTCCATGCGCTCAAGATTGACAGCAAGGTGAAATTTCATGCGCTTACCTGGTTATTGGGGTTGGAAAGGGTTGGCAATGGGTGCGTCGGACATGTTCATCCAGACGGTCTTGGGCCGGGTATAATCATAAACCGCCTGCAACCCGCCTTCGCGGCCGTATCCGGACGCCTTCAGACCGCCAAATTCGGCAATCGGCGAGATCGCGCGGTATGTATTGACCCAGACGATCCCGGCCTTGATGCGCTTTGCCATCCTGAGCGACCGTGCCCCGTCGCGGGTGAATATTCCCGCCGCCAGCCCGTGTCGCGTGTCATTGGCCAGCGCCACCACCTCGTCTTCGGTCCTGAACCGCTGCACCGCCAGAACCGGCCCGAACAGTTCGGTGTCGAAAATCGTCAGGTCCTGGCGCGGACAGTCGATAATGGTGGGTTCAAAGAACAGACCCGAAATGCCCTTTGGCTGGCCGCCGCCGGTCAGAATGGTCGCGCCTTCATCGCGGGCGATCGCAATTTGCCGGGTGATATGATCGACCTGAGCCTGCGTACAAAGCGGCCCCATTTCGGTCTCGTCGGCCTGCGGGTCGCCGATCTTGATACTTTTGGCGATGGCCGTCAGTCGTTCGAGGAAGGCATCGGCTATGTCCTGGTGGACATAAAGCCGCGAGCCCGCCACGCAGCTTTGGCCCGAAGCCCCGAAAATACCCGCGACCGACCCGTTGACCGCTGATGTGAGATCAGCGTCGTCAAAGACGATAAACGGCGACTTGCCACCAAGTTCCAACGACACCTCGGCCAGGTTCTCGGCCGAATTGCGCAGGATGTGGCGGGCGGTTTCTGGCCCGCCGGTAAAGGCAATGCGGGCCACCAGCGGATGGCTGGTCAGGGCGCGCCCGCAAGGCTCGGCGTGGCCGGTGACGATGTTGACTACCCCGTCCGGAATGCCTGCCAGGGCCACCAGACGCCCAAACTCCAGAAGCGGCGCAGGCCCATGTTCGGACGCCTTCAGCACCATGGTGTTGCCCGCGGCCAGGGCAGGCCCGATCTTGACTGCGCTAAGAAATATCTGGCTGTTCCAGGGGATCACCGCCGCGATCACGCCCAGCGGCTCGCGCACCGTAAAAACGAACATGTCGGGCTTGTCGATCGGCAGCGTCTCGCCTTGGATCTTGTCGGATGCCCCGGCGAAAAAGTGCAGATATTCGGCAATATAAGCGGCTTGCCAGCGGGTTTCCTTGAACAATTTACCGGTGTCGCGGGTTTTGGTGCGCCCGATCAGCTCAGAGTTTTCGGCCAGCAAGTTGCCGAGGCGGCCGAGGTATTTTCCGCGCTCGGTCGCGGTCATCTGGCCCCAGGGTCCGTCAAGAGCCGAATGCGCCGCGCGCACCGCCCGGTCGATGTCGGCCTCGGTGGCTTCGGGCACCCGCGCCCATACGCGGCCGGTTGCGGGCTCGAAGCTATCGAAGGTTCCGCCGTCGCTGGCCTGGGCCCAGTCGCCGTCGATCAGCATTGAATAGGTCTTGATTCTGCCCATAACATCGCCCCCTGAGGTGGATTCTGGCCCCATAGGTGTGCCAAATTTTTTTGTCTCTGAAAATTGAATAATTTTCCGCCCTACGCGCCGATTTTTCGCGAAGTTGGCGGTGTCCGGTGGCGACGGGCTATTGTTCTTCTTCGTACCCGGAACCGCCATAACCTGCGGAAATTTTCCCCGCGACGCGCCCAATCTCGGCGGCGTCCAGGATGACGGGTTTGCCGGCCTGTCGCGCCAGATAGTATTGGCGCGCCAGAGTCTCCAGCGCTTCTGCGCGCCACATGGCCTGGGCCAGGTCGCGCCCGCAAGCGACCATCCCGTGCGATCCGATCAAACAGCCAAAACGTTCCTCAAGCGCCTTAACAACATGGCTGGAAAGCTCAGCCGTGCCGAAGGTCGCATAGTCCGAACATCGGATGTCATTGCCGCCAAATGCCGCGATCATGTAATGGGCAGCCGGGATCGGCAGGCGCAGCATGGAAAGCACGGTGGCATAGGTCGAATGGGTGTGAACGATGGCCCCGATCTCGGGCCGGGCCGCATAGATGTCGCGGTGGAACCGCCATTCTGATGAAGGGGCCCGCGGGCCGTCATAGCCGTCGCGGTCCAGCGCCGGCAGAAATGCGATGTCCGAAGGAACCATGATCTCGTAAGCCATCGATGTCGGTGTGATCAGCAACCCGCGCCCGTGGCGCAGGCTGATATTTCCTGACGTGCCCTGGTTCAGCCCGGTGGCGTTCATCCTCACGCAGGCGTCGATGATCGACGCTCGTTTCGCGGTCTCGCTGGTCATGCCGGGACCGCCACGAATTGCGCGAGACCTGTCCGAAACCGGGCGGCATCGGCCCGGCCAAGCGCGGTCAGGGGCGGGGCCAGATTGGCCCAGACCGCATCGCCGGTGCGCAGCTCTTCGGCGTATTTCATCGCGGCAATCAGATTAAATTCTTCTGCGAAGCTCCTGGCTTTCCTTACTAAATCAAACTCCGGCGTGTCCCGGCCGGCGCGGCGCGCCGCCTGAACCAAAGGCGCGAACACATTCGTGGACCCCGAAATAATGCCCGCGCATCCCGCATCGAGCGCCTCGAACAGCAGCGCCTCGGACGAGGGAAAAACGTCAAACCCTTCGCCCAGGCCGCCACCCGCATCGACAAAGGCCCGGCTGCCCGCCATGTCGCCCGAACTGTCTTTGAGGCCCGCGATCATTGACCCGAACGTGGCCCGCAGCCGGGCCACGAGGGCAGGCGACAGCGGCGTCGCCGACATCTGGGGAAAATGATAGAGGTAAAGCCTGAGCCGGTCAACGCCCACGCCCTCGACGATGCGCGCGTAATAAGCGAAAAGCCCGTCGTCGCTGACGCCATTGTAGAAGTGGCGCGGAAGCACCAGGACATTCGGATAGCCCTGATGAACCGCGTTCGCGCTCAACCTGATCGCATCGCGCACCGCCGGATTGCCGGTGCCAAAAATTACCCGATCGGGCGCAATTTCGGCCTCGGCAAATGCGGCAGGCAGGGCCATGCGCTCGTCTACCGATATAGACGTGCCTTCGCCGGTGGTGCCGTTGGGGGCCACGCCGTCGCAACCGCCATCGCCCAACAGGTGCTGGCAGTAGGCGACCAGCCGCACCACGTCGAGCGCGCCCTCGGCCGTGATCGGCGAAATAGCGGCGGCATAGATGCCATGGCGGGCTTTTGTCATCCATCACTCCCGTTTTTTCGGGCAGTTTTGCGGTTTCCTACTTCGAGGGCAAGAGGCCAGCTTTGCGGTCGCGATCCCGTTGGCCCGCTGCTGATGCCATCCCTCAACATGCGCTCTTTCCGCTCGAAACAAGTTTGGGCCTGTGCTATCGGCGCCTGGACCTAACCCGTGCCGATTTGCGGTTACGGGGCGATGTGACTGTCACCTGTGCGGAGGCACCCTTGACCGGATCGGTTTTTCTGATCGTGCTTGGCGCAGCGCTGTTGCACGCGGTCTGGAACGCCATTGTCAAAGGCGCAGGCGATCAGCGCACCACCCTTGGCCTGATCGGGCTCGGGCATGTGATCCCGGGGGTGGTTCTGGTGTTCTGGTTGCCATTGCCGGACTCTTCCGTCTGGGTGTTGATAGCCTTCTCGACGTTCCTCCACTGGGGTTATTTCCATCTTTTGAACCTATCCTACCGGCTGGGCGATCTGTCGGTCGTCTACCCGATTGCGCGTGGATATGCCCCGGTTCTGACCGCCCTTGGCGCGGCGTTTTGGGTTGGAGAATACTTGCCGCCACTGGCCTGGGTGGGCATTGCCGGGGTTTCTGGAGGCATTCTTTTTCTGGCCATCGGGCAGGCGTCGCGCGCCTCGGCACCGGCACTGGGCGCGGCGGCTTTGACGGCGTTTTCTGTCGCTGCCTACTCGATTGTCGATGGCATCGGCGCGCGGCAAGCGGGTGGCACGCTGTCCTACATCGCCTGGCTTTTCGTGGCTGAAAGCGTGATCGTCCTGCATTTCCTTTTTCCGCGACTGCGGGCGCGGGCGATGATCCCGGCGCGTCAGTTCTGGGCCGGGCTGGCGGGCGGGCTGATTTCGGGCCTGGCCTATGCATTGGTGATTTATGCCATGACGCTTGCCCCGCTAGGCGTGGTGTCGGCAGTGCGTGAAACCTCGGTGATATTCGCGGCCATGATCGGCATATTCTTTCTGGGCGAAGGACCGGCGGGCCGCCGGATTATCGCGGCGGTGATCGTGGCCGCCGGGGTCATCGGCCTGGCGCTCGCCTAAGACAGGCCGCTTTTCAGTCTGAAATAAGGGGAACAGACCGATGCCAATGCCAAAACTGTACTTCTCGCGCGACGAATTCGCCGTGCGCATCGACAGGACCCGGACCGCCATGCAGGACCACGGTCTTGATCTGTTGATCGTATCCGACCCGTCGAACATGAACTGGCTGACCGGCTATGACGGCTGGTCGTTTTACGTTCACCAATGCGTTGTTCTGGGCCTTGACGGTGACCCGATCTGGTATGGCCGCGGGCAGGATGCCAAGGGCGCGCCGCGCACCGCTTTCATGCACCCGGCGAACATCCTCGGCTACGCCGATCATTATGTTCAGTCGCCCGACCGCCACCCGATGCAGGACCTGTCACAACGTCTTGCCGACCGAAAGCTCGACCGCGGCACTATCGGCGTCGAGATGGACAATTACTGGTTTTCGGCCGCTGCCTTTGCAAATTTGCGGGCGGGCCTGCCGAACGCGCGTTTTGCCGATGCGACGGCGCTGGTGAACTGGCAGCGCGCGGTCAAATCCGAAACCGAGCTGGAATACATGCGCATTGCCGGGCGCATTGTCGAACGGATGCACGCCCGGATCGTCGACAAGATCGAACCGGGGCTATGCAAATGCGATCTGGTGGCCGAGATCTACGACGCCTCGCTGCGCTACGACCCTGATATCGGCGGCGGCGGTGACTATCCGGGGATCGTTCCGCTGCTGCCCTCGGGCGCGGACGCCGCGGCACCGCATCTGACTTGGGATGACGAACCAATGCGGGCGGGCGAGGGCACGTTTTTCGAGATCGCCAGGGTGCACCACCGTTACCACTGCCCGCTGTCGCGCACGGTGTTTCTGGGCAAGCCGACGCAAACCTTTCTGGACGCCGAAAAAGCGGTGCTTGAGGGCATGGAAGCCGGGCTGGAGGCCGCGAAAGTTGGGAACATGTGCGAAGACATCGCGCAGGCGTTCTTTGCGGTTCTCAACAAATACGGGATCGTGAAGGACAACCGCGCCGGCTATCCGATTGGCGTCTCGTACCCGCCCGACTGGGGCGAGCGCACGATGTCGCTGCGCCCCGGCGACAAGACGGTTCTGCGCGAAAACATGACCTTGCATTTCATGACCGGGCTTTGGATGGACGATTGGGGGTTCGAGATCACCGAAAGCATCCGCATCGGCAAATCCGGCCCCGAATGCCTGGCAGATGTGCCGCGCAAGTTGGTGGTCAAAGACTGAAACCTCAGGCCCGTATCCCGAGCAGAGTGTTAGTCATTTGGTGCAGCACTCTGCGGGTGGTTTCAGCATCCGACGGCGACACGCCCTGCATCGTTGCGGCGATCAACCGGCGGCTGGTCTGGTTCCACGGTCCGGCACTTGTGCTGTATACTGCCCCGACAAGCAGACCTGGACCGGAGCGATTTATGGGCGATCTGCGCAGCAACATCGAAGGTCATTTTGAAACCGCAACTGCGGCGGTCTGCCGTTACAGGGTGGCGGTTTTGCTGGCCTCGCTGGCGGTTTTTGCGGCCATGGCGTCGGGGGTGACCAAGCTGACCATCGATACGTCGAACGAATCATTCCTGCGCGCCGATGATCCGACGCTGACGCGCTACAGTGATTTCAAGGAACGCTTCGGGCGCGAAGACGCGATCATCATCGCGGTTGAGCCGGATCAGCTTTTCACTGACGAAACTCTGTCGAACGTCCGGGCTCTCCACGAAGATCTGTCCGAAAACGTGCCGCATCTGGACGATGTCACATCGCTGATCAACGCGCGCGAAACCGTGGGGCGGGGTGACGTGCTGATCGTTGGCGACCTGCTGGCAATCTGGCCCGAAGACTGTCTGACGTCAGCGCCTTTGGGACAGATATGAGGGTTTAGCATCAGGAGGATTTCTGGTTCATCGCAACCGTCAAGGAGTGAAGATGAACAAGCAATCCGGAACCAGCAAAGCCTCGGCTGACAGGCTGGTCAAAACCATCCGCCGCAAGACCCGGCAAACGTATTCAGCCGAGGAGAAGATCCGCATTGTTTTGGCGGGTCTTCGGGGCGAGGAAAGCATCTCAGCACTGTGTCGCCGCGAGGGCATCTCAGAGAGTCTGTATTACAGCTGGTCCAAGGAGTTCCCCGAAGCAGGGAAACGCCGTCTGTCCGGCGATACGGCGCGTCAGGCGACGTCACCCGAGGTGAAGGAGCTACGTTCTGAGGCCTTGGCATTGAAAGAATGTGTGGCCGACTTGATCCTGGAAAACCGTCTGCTCAAAAAAAGCATGACAGGGGATGGGGGATACGAGGAATGAGGTATCCAGCGTCAGAGAAGTTGGAAATCATCCGCACCGTTGAGGGGTCCCATCTGCCTGCGAAGCAAACCTTGGATATGCTGGGCATTCCGCGCACCACATTCTACCGATGGTATGACCGCTATGTCGAAGGCGGCTTTGACGCCCTGGCGGATCGCTCACCCTGCCCAAAGTCGGTCTGGAACCGCATTCCCCAAGATCGGCGAGACGATCTGATTGAATTTGCACTGGAGCACGAGGCGCTGACGACCCGGGAACTGGCGGTAAAGTATACCGATGAGAAGCAGTATTTTATCTCTGAATCATCGGTTTACCGCTTTCTGAAGGAAGCTGATCTGATCACCGCGCCCGACTATGTTGTGATCAAAGCTGCCGACGAGTTCACGGACAAAACCACCGCTATCAACCAGATGTGGCAAACCGACTTCACCTACTTCAGGATCATTGGCTGGGGTTGGTATTATCTCAGCACGATCCTGGACGATTACAGCCGCTACATCATCGCCTGGAAGCTCTGCACAAACATGCGGGCCGAGGACGTGGCGGCGACGATTGAGCTGGCCCTGGCGGCGTCAGGTTGTGATCAGGCGGTTGTGAGACACAAGCCCCGTCTGCTGAGCGATAACGGCTCTTGCTACATCTCTGGCGACCTGGCCGAATGGCTCGAGGATCGACAGATGGACCATGTTCGCGGTGCGCCGTTCCATCCGCAAACCCAGGGGAAGATCGAGCGCTGGCATCAGACGATGAAGAACCGGGTTTTGCTGGAAAACTACTATCTGCCCGGCGATCTTAAACGCCAGATCGGGGCCTTCGTCGATTACTACAACAACCAGCGCTACCACGAGAGCCTGAACAACGTCACACCCGCCGACGTCTACTTCGGGCGCGGCAAGGCCATCATCAGAGAAAGGGAAAAGATCAGGAAACTGACAATCCGACAACGCCGCTTGCAACATCAAAAACTCGCGGCATAATCAATCACACAAACGAACCAGAGCCTCCAAAACTCAAACCGCTCTGATGTCCCATTTTATATGACGACGGACACCTGTTGTCGTAACGCCAGACGGGCAATTTGCTGTGCCGTCAGATATTGTGGGCAAACAGCTTCGGGAAATGGCCTCTAATGATGAGGTGTTGGCCATGGAGCACTACTTTGAGGGGTCTGCTCGGCTCCGCTTGTTTCGGCCAGAAGTCATCATCGGAACAATCGGGCAACCCCGGCTTGATCGTCTAGTGCGGGAGATACCGGGTGACATGGCTTTCCTACAGGAGCTTCTTGACGAAGCCACCATTGAGAAAAAGCCGAAAGTTGTTTCGTGAACCAATCTTATTTTGACGCTTTAGAATTTCGCCGGTCAGACTGGACGCTTGGGACGCTGTTCACTGCGAAAATTCTGAGGCCGTCAAGGCTATGCACCAACAGCACGCGCGGCACATTGCAATTTTGAGTGACATCGAAGAGGCCGCGTATGGGTATGGCCTCGATGATGGCAAGGCCTTGCCGACCAGCAAGGAAACAATCAGCGAACATCGTCCGGATCGGACGCATTCGGACGCTCGGACGCTCACCCTGAGGGGTGAATAATAAGTGGTTGATTTTTAAGGGTTATTGGCTCCGGCGGTAGGGATCGAACCTACGACCAATTGATTAACAGTCAACTGCTCTACCGCTGAGCTACGCCGGATCACCGGCGCTTCCTATAGCAATGGGAATGTGCCCCGTCCAGAGGGGGAGCGCGGGAATTTTGCCGGGTTCAGACCAGCGAATATTCGGCGTCCGGGGCGATATGCGGGTCGACATCGATGCGGTTTTGTTCCCAAAGATCAATGAGATGGGCAAGCACGTTGCGCGTCGCAGCAGGGTGCAGGCGCGGATCGACTTGCGTGTAGAGGTGCCGCGTCAGCTCATGCGGGGTCGCGGGGCCATCGGCCAGGGCCGCCAGAACCTGCGCCTCGCGGCCTTCGCGATGCGCGATCAGCCAGGCCAGCCGGTCGGCGGGGCTGTGCACCGGCGCGCCGTGGCCCGGATAATAGATGCGGTCATCGCGCGCCGCCAGCCGTCGGCACGAGGTCATGAACGCGCCCATATCACCGTCGGGTGGCGAGATCAGCGAACTGGCCCAGCCCATGACATGATCGCCGGTGAAAACCGCGCCGCGCGCGGCAAAACACAGGTGATTGGCCATGTGCCCGGGCGTGTGCAGCGCCTCGATGCGCCAGCCATCGCCATCAATCACCTCGCCGTCACGCAAGGTGATGTCGGGCGCGAAAGCCGGGTCCACGCCTTCGCCGCCGCCGATGGCCCCGGTCTGACCAAGCGCCACCATAGTCGCGCTGCGGCCCGCCTGCGACGGACCAAAGCCCAGCACCGGCGCGCCGCAGGACGCCGCCAGACGCCGCGCCAGCGACGAGTGGTCGAGGTGGCTGTGGGTCACAAAGATATGACTGATAACCTCATCCGCTTCCATCGCCGCCAAAATCGCCGCCAGATGTGCGGGGTCGTCGGGTCCGGGGTCGATCACCGCAAACCGCCCGCGACCCAAGATATAGGTGTTGGTCCCTTCTTGCGTCATCGGCGAGGGGTTGGGGGCCAGCACCCGCCTGATCCCCGGTTCCAGTTCGCGCGTCTCTGTGCTCATTTCGGTTGTCAATTGCCTTGGCTCTTTCGCTTGCGCACTCTGCACCCTAGGCTCGGACCCATGAACCTTGGCTGGCTCAAACGCCTCTTACCGCGCAGCCTTTATGGCCGCGCCGCACTCATTCTGATCGTGCCCATTGTGACCATTCAGTTTGTGGTTTCCATGGTTTTTATTCAGCGCCATTACGAAGGCGTTACCCAGCAGATGACCACGAACCTGATTTTCGAGATCAGTTATCTGTTGCGCGAGGTCGATGCTGCCGCTTCGCCCGATGCCGCTGAGGCCGCCATTGCGCAGCTGATCGAACCGCTGGCGCTCGAGGCCCAGCTTCCCGGCGACGCGCTGGACGCTGATCTGCTGCGCGCCTTCGATCTGTCCGGCAAAGCCATGATCGAGACCCTGCGCGACGGCATCGACGGCGTGCTTGGCGTCGATCTGATCCGCGACCGGCGCCGGGTGCATTTGCTGATTGCGACACGGCATGGCCCCCTGGCGCTCGGTTTTGAGCGGCATCGGGTCAGCGCCTCGAACCCGCACCAGCTTTTGGTGCTGATGATATTCACCAGCCTGCTGATGACCGGCATCGCCTTTATTTTCCTCAGAAACCAGCTGCGCCCGATCAGACGGCTGGCCGAAACCGCCGCCGCCTTCGGGCGCGGGCAATCCAGAGCTTACAAGCCCACGGGCGCGATCGAAGTGCGCGCTGCTGGCAACGCATTTCTGGCCATGCGCGCCCGGATCGAACGCCAGATCGAACAGCGCACGCTGATGCTGTCGGGTGTCAGCCACGACCTGCGCACGCCGCTGACCCGGCTGCGGCTTGGGCTTTCGATGCTCGATGACAGCGCCGAGGCCCAGGCGCTCAAACGCGACGTGCACGACATGGAAAAGCTGCTCGACGCTTTTCTCGAATTCGCCCGGACCGAGGCGCTCGAAGATCCGGTGCTAACCAACCCGGTGGACCTGGCCCGCAGCATTGCCGATGGCGCCACGCGGGCAGGGGGCACGGTCGAGTTCATCGCAACCGAGGATACTGCCCAGGTCAGCCTGCGCCCCATGTCGATCGGTCGCGCGCTGGACAATCTGATCGGCAATGCGCTCAGATACGGCGATCGGGCGCGGGTGTCGGTCGAGGTTTATGACCGGGCGGTGAGGTTCCGGGTCGAAGACGACGGTCCCGGTATCCCGGCCGAGAGTCGCGATGCCGCATTACAGGCCTTCTCGAGGCTGGAACCGGCGCGCAATCAGGACCGGGGCACCGGCGTGGGTTTGGGACTGACCATCACCAAGGACATCGCGCGCAGCCACGGCGGCACGCTGCGTCTGGGCGAAAGCACGGCGCTTGGCGGGCTTCAAGCCGATCTGGTGATCGCGCGTTAGGCCCGGCCACTGGGTGCGGCAGTCTGACCGGATCACGCACCAGTGGTTGATCCCAAAGCCAATTTCGTGTTGGTAAGCCGCAACCAGCCGAAGGGGGTTCTCATGCGCATTGGGCTTTATCCCGGCACTTTTGATCCGGTTACCAACGGGCACATGGATATCATCCGCCGGGCCGCCTCGCTGGTTGACAAGCTGGTGATCGGCGTTGCGATCAACCGCGACAAAAGCCCGCTCTTCACGCTCGAAGAACGGGTGGCCATGGTCGAGGCCGCCGTGGCCCCCGTGGCCCAGATCAACGGCACCGAGATTGTTGCCCACGCCTTTGAAAACCTGCTCATCAATTGTGCCCGCGATGTCGGGGCCGGGGTCATCATCCGCGGCCTGCGCGCGGTGGCCGATTTCGAGCACGAATTTCAGATGGTTGGCATGAACCGCCGGCTTGACCCGGGGGTCGAGACAGTGTTCCTGATGGCTGGCGCTGAACACCAGGCCATCGCTTCGAAACTGGTCAAGGAAATCGCGCGGCTGGGTGGCGATGTGGGCAAGTTTGTCTCGGCGGAGGTTGACGCGGCGCTCAGGGCCAAATACGGTCGCTGAGCACACCCCGGTTCAGATCAGCCGACCAATGGCCACCGCCGTATCCGCCATCCGGTTCGAAAAGCCCCATTCGTTGTCATACCAGGTCAGGATCCGCACTATCGTGCCGTCCAGCACCTTGGTCTGGTCCATGTGGAAAACCGACGAACGCGGATCGTGGTTGAAATCCATGCTGACCGCGGGCGCATCGGTATAGCCCAAAATCCCGGCCAGCGGCCCGTCCGCCGCGGCCCGGATCGCGCCGTTGATCTCGTCCACGCTGGTTTTCCGCGCCGCTTGAAACGTCAGGTCCACGACCGAGACGTTGGGGGTCGGCACCCGGATCGCCACACCATCCAGCTTGCCCTGCAGTTCGGGCAGCACCAGCCCGACCGCTTTGGCCGCCCCGGTCGAGGTCGGGATCATGTTCATCGACGCCGCGCGCCCCCGGTAAAGGTCGCTGTGCATCGTATCCAGCGTCGGCTGGTCGCCGGTAAAGCTGTGGATCGTGGTCATGAACCCGCGCGTGATGCCGATGGCGTCGTTCAGAACCTTGGCCACCGGGCTCAGGCAATTGGTGGTGCAGGACGCGTTTGAGACCACAAGGTCGTCGCGCGTCAGCGTGGCGTGGTTGACGCCAAAGACAATCGTCTTATCCGCCCCGGCCCCGGGTGCCGACACCAGAACCCGCTTTGAGCCGTTCTCTAAGTGAATCGCCGCCTTGTCGCGCGCCGTGAAAATGCCGGTGCATTCCAGCGCCACATCAACCCCGTCCCACGGAAGTTCGGCCGGGTTTCTGATCGCGGTAACCTCGATCGGTCCGGTGCCTGCGTCAATTGTCGTCGCAGTGGTTTTCACCTGGTTCGGAAACCGCCCATGTACGCTGTCGAACCGCAAAAGATGCGCGTTGGTCTCGACCGGCCCCAGATCGTTGATCGCCACGACTTCGATGTCCGACCGCCCCGCTTCGATGATCGCGCGCAGCACATTGCGCCCGATCCGGCCAAATCCGTTAATGGCTACTTTGACGGTCATCGACGCCTCGCTTTCCTCGCTGTGATATGTGTCGTTGCTTACAAAACCAAAACACGAGGAGGTTCAAGCGCAACTGCGGGCTAATCGCCCAAATTACCGCCAGAAGGCAATGACTTGGATCAAAGTCAAAAACTTTCGCCCCAAAAACACACCAGCCCCCCAGCCAAACAAATGGTCCAGCGCAATGGCCGCGACAACGATAATGCCCAGGATCAGGGCAAGGCGATTGGACATCCGAAAGCCCTAGCTGATAACTCCGCCAGCTATAGCCGGGCCGCGCCTAACTTCAAGTGATCAGCCAATGCTGGCCAATTCCTAATCCTTGCGAAATGGCAGATGGGTGTCTGCTTTTGGAAATGGGTGGCAGGAAAGTGGCGTTGGCATATAGTGGGTTAACCTTCGCTCCCATGAAGAATCACCCAACCAGCGGGTCGGTACGGCGCGCTTTGGCGCACCATTTCTGTGGGCGGTGTTCGGTTAAATGTTGCGCTAGAGCGCACCCTACGCCTGCTGATCGGAAACCGGCCACGTCCATGCAATCCAAAGCATTGCTAACATTGCCGTAACTTCGACCGTTGCGAAAAATACGTAAGATAGCGGCGTCGTGTCACCAAGCGATGGCATCATCGCGGGAACGACTACCCACAATATTGACAAAGGAACCGCGACGAAATGCGCCCAGCGATTTGCCTTGCGGTTCAATATCTTGGCAAGCAGGACCATCACGATTACGATTTCCATCAGAACGGCAAATAGCAGAACAGCGCTGCCGGAAAGCTGCTCAGACAATTGATCCAGTTGCTCCAGATACCCCGGGTGCAGCATACCCAGAATGTCTGCGTAAATCATGTTCAGCAGTACAAAAATCCACATTGTTGAAAGCAGTGTTTTTCGTTCTCGGTCGGTCATTGCTCGGCTCGCTCTTGCTGGATGGAATTGAAACTTGTCCGCGAAATTTAGCATGCGGAAAAGTAATCTAATAATTGTCGATTAGAAATCAACTCGGCTCAAGACTTTCCATTTAGGGCAAACAAAAGAAGCGGTTTGACTCGCATTCCCCAAGTAACGTGACGATTTCGCGTTCCGGGCGGTCGGTAGTGTGTTATATTTCAGCATGTTAATGGACTGGAGGCGGCGGATTATGGATCACCGGGAGGGTGCAGATAAAACGGGTGATGTTCGGCTTGATTTTGACCGTCGCGTGCGGCTGGAATTCCATGGTTCGAAGATCAGTTCAAATGGCGGATTGCTGAGAGACACGCGAACTGGCCACAATCGCCTGCACTCACTGGTCGGCCTGTTGCGCCAGTCGGTCTTTGGTCGGCTGGCCGGGTACGATGATGTGAATGATGCGGATCGTTTATCGCTTGATCCGGTAATGCGGCAGGTGGTCGGCGGACGGGCTGTGGATGCCAAGGCAGCATCCTCAAGCCAGATGGGACGGTTCGAAACCGAGGTGCTGGCAACTTCGGATAATCGCACTGCGCTGGCTGACTTGTCAGGGCAATGGATCGACCGGATTCACGAACGCAAACCTCCCAAGTGGATCACGCTGGATATGGATAGCTCGGTCAGCCCGACCCACGGAGCGCAGGAAGACACGGCCTGGAACGGTCATTTCGGCTGCATGTGTTATCACCCGCTGTTCGTCTTCAATCAGTTTGGTCATCTTGAACGCTGCGCTCTGCGGCCCGGCAATGTGCACAGTGCGGATGGTTGGAAAGACGTTCTGAAGTCGGTCATGGCGCGATATGCAGATCGCCACCTAATGCGGTTCTTCCGAGGTGACGCCGCCTTCGCCATCCCAGACCTCTACGAGATGCTCGAAGCGGAGAGCTATTTCTATGCCATCCGGCTCCGCACCAATCGTGTTCTTCAGGGCAAGATTGCGCATCTGCTCAAGCGCCCTGTGGGCCGTCCGCCCAACCATGTGCGACGCACCTACGGCGACTTCCAATATCAGGCTGCGTCCTGGGACAAACCCCGTCGTGTCATCGCCAAGGTGGACTGGCATCCGGGTGAATTGTTCCCGAGGGTTGGTTTTGTCGTTACCAATATGCCAATGGAGGCAGACTGGATCATTCAGTTCTACAATCGGCGTGGCACCGCTGAGCAGCACATCAAAGAGGGAAAGCAGGCAATCAACTGGACGCGCTTGTCCTACAAGGGCATGGCGCAGAACGAGGTCCGCCTTCAGCTTCACGCACTGGCCTACAATCTCGGTGTCTTCCTGCAAGGCACTGATCTGCCCGAGGAGATAGCCGACTGGTCGCTGACCAGCCTCCAAACACGACTGATCAAAACCGGCGTGAGGGTCGTCCGCCACGCCCGCGCCATTACCTTCCAGCTTGCCGAGGTTGCGGTCAGCGGAAATTTGTTCAACCGCGTCCTTGCCGCCATCCAAAGGCTACGCGCGCCACCGGTTCCAACATGACGGTGTCAGCGGCAAAACCTGAAGAAAAGCGGCTCGGCTGGTTTGTTCCAACCGCTGTTGATCAGGCTGAAAGCTGCGTCAAACCAGCCGCTGAGGGCAGAAACCCCGCTAGGATGCCAAATCCACAGCACAGCGAAACCGAAAGGCTTGATCATGGCCCAAATTGGTTGAAGCATACAGAAGATGGCCTTCTGCTTGGGGAATGTCGGTTTGAATATCTGCGTTCAACTTCATAAATTTGGCGTCACTAACGCATTCTTCTGGGCCCAATTTTCTTGGCCGGAGGCCCGGCAACGTGCGGCACGCGCGGCACCAGGGATGTTATACGCCGCAAGCGCTCATTATTGAAAAAGTCCTTGAAATGAAACGGTTATAGCAGTGTCTTGACCTTCGCCGCCGTGGCCGCGGCGGTGATCCCGAAGTTCTCAAAAAGCGCCTCGGCCGGCGCTGACGCGCCAAACCCGGACATGCCCACGAATCCCGCCTTGGCCTCGCGCCCGCGTTCGCCCAAAAGCCACCGGTCCCAGCCCTGCCGCACCCCGGCCTCGACACCCACGCGCACCGCACCGCCCGGCAGCACCCGGCGGCGATAGGCCGCGTCCTGATCGGCAAAAAGCTCGAAACAAGGCATTGAAACCACCCGCGTGCCGATCCCCTCGGCCTGCAGCAGATCGCGCGCCGCCATCGCCACCGACACTTCCGACCCGGTGGCCAGCAAGATCGCCCGGCGCTTGCCGTCCGCCTCGGCCAGAACGTAAGCCCCGCGCGCCGTCAGGTTGCGGGTCTTGTGGTCTTTGCGCACCGTCGGCAAGCTCTGCCGGGTCAGGCACAACACCGACGGGCCGCGGTCATGGGCCAGCGCCAGTTCCCAGGCCTCGGCGGTTTCCACCGTGTCGGCGGGCCGAATGACCCGGCAGTTCGGCGTCGCGCGCAGCATCGCCAGGTGTTCGACCGGCTGGTGCGTCGGCCCGTCCTCGCCCAGCCCGATACTGTCGTGCGTCATGACAAAGATCGTGCCCACCCCCATCAGCGCCGCAAGCCGCATCGCCGGTCGCGCATAATCGGTGAAACAGAAGAACGTGCCGCCATAGGGCCGCACCCCGCCATGCAGCGCCATGCCGTTCATCGCCGCCACCATACCGTGTTCGCGGATGCCGTAATAGATATAGCGCCCCTTGCGTTTGCCCGGCGCATGAACCCCCAGATCAGGCGTCAGCGTGTTGTTCGACCCGGTCAGATCGGCCGATCCGCCCACGGTCTCGGTCATGATCGGGTTGATGACGCTCAGCACCATCTCGGATGACTTTCGTGTCGCCACCTTCGGCTGGTCCTGCGACGCCGCCTTTTTCAATGCCCGAAGGGCACCGCCAAGCCGTTTGGGCACCTCGCCCGCGTGGCTGCGCGCAAATTCGGCCCGTTTGCGGTCCGACATGGCATCGAACCGCGCCTGCCAGTCGGCGCGCTCGGTCGCCCCGCGCGCCCCGGTCGCCTCCCAGGCCGCCTTGAGGTCAGCCGGAATGTCGAAAGGCCCATGTTCCCAGCCGTAAACCTTGCGCGTGTCGGCAATCAAAGTGGCATCGGTCAGCGCGCCGTGGCCTTTCGCGGTGTCCTGCGCCGACGACCCAAGCGCGATATGGGTCTTGCAGGCGATCATCGACGGCTTGCCCGACTTTTTGGCCCGGACAATCGCCGCGTCGATATCCTCGGGGTCGTGCCCGTCGCATTCAATGACCTGCCACCCGGCCGATTTGAACCGCATGACCTGATCGGTGCGGTCGGAAAGCTCGAGCTTGCCGTCGATGGTGATGCCGTTGTTGTCCCAGAAGACGATCAGGCGGCCCAGTTGCTGACGTCCGGCCAACGTGATCGCCTCCTGGCTCACGCCTTCCATCAGACAGCCGTCACCAGCGATCACATAGGTGTGGTGATCGACGATTCTGCGGCCCCAGCGGGCGCGCAACACCTCTTCGGCCAGCGCGAAACCGACCCCGTTGCCAAGACCTTGTCCCAAAGGCCCGGTGGTGGTCTCGATGCCGCCTGCATGACCATATTCCGGGTGCCCGGCGGTGATCGAACCCCACTGACGGAAATCCTTGATCGCCTCAAGCGTCATGTCGCGGGTGCCGGTCAGATAAAGCAGCGAATAGAGCAGCATAGACCCGTGTCCGGCAGAAAGGATAAACCGGTCGCGGTCGGGCCAATGGGGGTCGGCGGCATCGAATTTCAGGTGTTTTTCATAGAGCACCGTGGCTACGTCCGCCATGCCCATCGGCATCCCCGAATGGCCCGAATTGGCCGCCGCCACCGCGTCCAACGCCAGCACCCGGATCGCCGCGGCCCGGCGCCAGTGATCGCCATGCTTGGCCTTCAGCGTTTCGATGTCCATGAACTGCTCTCCGGTCCGGCGGCCCGCGTTTGGGCGACTGATACCAGCCCGCCCGCGAAGTGCAAGCAGGCAAGAAGGACGCGCGCTAATCCACCGTCCCGAAACCCTATTTCCGAAAGGGGGGGCATTCGACCGCGCCTTTGGGTAATATCGGTCAAGACCCGGCCGGGGCGATTCGCACCTGCGCCGGAAACTGTGGCTGCAAGTCTGACAGCGAACGAGGAAATTCATGGACGATCCGAGCGCGCTGGAAGAGCGTCTGGCCGCAGCGCTTGCCAGAATAGAATCCGCCACAACCAACCTGCCCGATCCCCAGGTAATCGCGGCCGGCGCCAAGGCTCAGGCGGCTCTTGAGGCCCAGCTTGACGAGGAACGCGGCGCCAATGCCCAACTTGTCGACCGGGTCAAAGCGCTGAAAGACCGGCAGGAAAATCAGGTGGCCCAGTTAGAGAAAAGCCTGGCCGCCGCCAAAACCGCCGAGGCCGAAAAGAACATCGTCCAGCAAAAACTCAAAGCCTCGGTCGAAGACCTGCGCGACCAGATCGCGCGCCTCACCGAGGCCAACCGCGCCATGGTAGGCGACGCCGACCTTATCAACACCTCGATGATGGCCGAACTCGAGGCGATGCGCGCCAGCCGCCGCGCCGACGTGGCCGACGTCGATGACATTCTGGCTCAGCTCGTGCCGCACCTGGAAGGGGGCGCACATGCCTGAGGTCGAAGTTTCCATTGGCGGCCGGTTTTTCGAGGTGGCATGCCAGGAGGGCGAAGAACATTTTCTGCAATCGGCGGCCAAGCTTCTGGACGGCGAGGCCTCGAACCTGACCAACCAGATGGGGCGGCTCAGCGAGGGCCGAATGCTGTTGATGGCCGGGCTGATGCTGGCCGACAAAGCCGCCGGTCTTGACGATCAACTGCGCGAGATCGAAGACAAACTTCAGGCTCAGGACCAGTTGATAACCGAACTGCGCGCCGGGGCCGAGCCCGGTGGCGACGCGGCGGTCGCCGAGCCAAGCGCCGAACTTCAGGGGCTGGTCAACCGATCCGAGGTATTGGCCGACCTGGTCGAAAAATTCGCCGCCACCGGCTGATGCTTCTCACCCGTTGGCTTCGCGAATTTTCGCGGCCGCATCCTTGTCGTATGCCACGCCGTTGGCCTCGAACATCGTGTCCAGCTCGCCCGACAGCGTCATCTCGGTAATGATGTCACAGCCGCCGACAAACTCGCCCTTGACGTAAAGCTGCGGAATTGTGGGCCAGTCGGAATATTCCTTTATCCCCTGGCGGATGCCATCGTCATCCAGCACGTTCACGTCCTGAAACTCAACCCCCATGTAATTCAGCACACCCGCCACGCGCGACGAAAACCCGCACTGCGGCATGGTCTTGGTGCCTTTCATGAACAGCACAACATCGTTGCCCTTGACGGTGGTGTCGATGGTGTCTTTCGCGTCGGTCATATCTTTTATCCTTGTTCCGGCACTTTGGTGGTCAGCGCCAGCGCGTGCAACTCGCCATGGTTGCCGTCCATCTTGCCTTTCAGCGCCACATAGACCGCGCGCTGTTGCTGGACCCGGTTCTGCCCGCGAAAACTTTCGTCGGCGACCTCAGCCGCGTAATGGTTTCCGTCGCCGGCCAGATCGGTGACGGTGATCTGCGCGTCGGGAAAGCTGGCGCGGATCAGATCCTCGATCTCACGGGCTTGCATGGGCATTGGCGGGTCCGTTTTGTCTACGTGCTACATGTAAGCCGGGTCGGGTATTCCTGCAAGATGGGGTTATTCAGGCGTCTTCACGGATTTCATTAGATTTTCAGCGCCTTACATGCCGCCGTGATGGGGACGCCCGAAATCCCCGCTTAATCCGGCGCCGAGTCGGTCAACGGCACCGACAGATAAACCCCAAACTCCTGCCCAATATCCGCGCTCACGCGGGCATGAACGCGCCCCTGACGGTCCAGGAACCGTTGCCGGTCGTGCACCAGAAAAATGCCCTCGTGCCAGATGCCCGCGTGGATATACAGCCCGCGCGACCCGTCGCACCAAAAGGCCACTACCTGATCGGGGTGCAGATCGTCGCCGGGCAGCGCCACGGGCACGACAAAGGGCTTGGCGTCCAGCGGAAAGAACAGCTGCCCGCCGTCGGGATGATAATTCAAGTGCCAGAGCAGAACCTGATCGCGCGCCGCGGTCTGGCGTTCGGTTTGCGCGCTTTGCGGGTCCACCGACCAGCCCAGCACATAATGCCCGTCCACGGCATCGTTGGTCCCGTATAGAACATCCCCCTGCCAGGCGCCGGTAAACACCCCTTCGACCGATCCGCCCTCGTCGCCGGTGCCTTCGTCGATCGGACGCCAGCCCGGTGCAGGCCAGCGGGTGATCTCGATCTCAAAGCCGGCGGCATCATCAACCAGCGCGCCGTAGCCCTTGACCGATGCGTCCGTGGCGACAATCAGCGGCACCCGGTGCAAGGGCAGGCTGGGCTTGTCAGCGGCATCAAAGATATAAGTGGGCGAATTCATTGGCTTTTCCCTTTCCGGCATTTGTTTCGTCGGGCTTGGCCCGCGCGCCCGCGACGCAGACTATCAGCCCACCGCCGCCGCGAAAGCCCCCTCGTATCGCGCCGCAAGCTCGCTCAATGGTGCGGCCACCCGGCCAAAAGCCACCCGATTACCGCCGAACCGCCCCACAGTGGCCAGCGCCACGCCCGCACGCCCGGCGGCCACCATCAGCGCCTCGGCGTGATCGAAACCCGCCGCGATCAGAAACCGGGCCTGATCCTCGCCGAAAAGCATGCCCGCGTCGCTGGTGTCCAGCCGAACGCCAACGCCGCCGCGCAGTGCCATCTCGAACGCCGCCAGCGCCAGCCCGCCGTCGCTGAGATCGGTCGCCGCGTCGATTAGCGCCGCGTTGTCGCGGATAAACTCACCATGCCGCCGCTCGGCTGCCAGATCGACCGGCGGCGCATCGCCCTCGGCCCGGCCAAAGGCTTCGGCCAACAGCGCCGATTGTCCCAGATGGCCCACCCCCTGGCCCAGCAACAGCGCCAGATGCCCGGCCCGCGCAACCCCGGTGATCGCGGCCTCTGCATCAGCAATCAGCCCGACCGCGCCGATGGTCGGCGTGGGCAGGATCGGTTCGCCGTCGGTCTCGTTGTAAAGCGACACATTGCCCGAAACGATCGGCATATCCAGCGCCTTACAGGCCGCCCCGATGCCTTGAATGGCCCCCACCAACTGCCCCATGATCTCGGGCTTTTCGGGGTTGCCGAAGTTCAGGTTGTCGGTGCAGGCCAGCGGCCGCGCGCCCACGGCACAAAGGTTGCGATAAGCCTCGGCCACCGCTTGCTTGCCGCCTTCGACCGGATTGGCGCGCACATAGCGCGGCGTCACGTCCGAGGTAAAGGCCAGCGCCTTGCCGGTCCCATGCACCCGCACGATCCCGGCACCAGCCCCCGGCGTCTGCAGCGTGTCGGCCAGAACCTGGGCATCGTATTGCTCATAAACCCAGGCCTTGCCCGCATAATTCGGTGAGCCGATCAACGCCCGCAGCGCCTCGATCGGATCAACCTGCGGCGCGTCCACCAAAGTCGGGGCAGGTGGCGTTGCAACCCAGTCGCGGTCGTATTTGGGCGCGTTGCCGCTGAGCGCCTTCAACGGCAGATCGGCCACGACCGCACCGCTATGTTCGACAATGAACCGGTCCTCGGCGATGGTCTCGCCCACCACCGCGAAATCCAGATCCCACTTGTCGAATATCGCCCGCGCTTGGGCCTCTTTTTCGGGCCGCAACACCATCAGCATCCGCTCCTGGCTCTCCGACAGCATCATCTCATAAGCGCTCATCGCCGCTTCGCGCACCGGTACCGCGTCGAGGTTCAGCCACACGCCCAAATTGCCCTTGTCGCCCATCTCGACCGCCGAACAGGTCAGCCCGGCGGCCCCCATGTCCTGAATCGAGATCACCGCGCCCGAGGCCATCAGCTCCAGACAGGCCTCCATCAGACGTTTTTCGGTGAACGGGTCGCCGACCTGAACCGTGGGGCGCTTTTCCTCGATTCTTTCGTCAAACTCGGCGCTGGCCATCGTCGCCCCGCCAACCCCATCGCGGCCCGTCTTGGCGCCCAGATAGACCACCGGCATGCCGACCCCCGAGGCGGCTGAGTAGAAAATCTTGTCCGCATCCGCCAGACCGGCGGCAAAGGCATTTACCAGGCAATTGCCGTTATAGGCCGCATCGAACCGTACCTCGCCGCCCACGGTCGGCACGCCAAAGCAGTTACCATAGCCGCCGACGCCCGCCACCACGCCCGCCACCAGCGACCGCGTCTTGGGGTGGCTGACCTCGCCAAAGCTCAGCGAATTCATCGCCGCGATCGGGCGCGCGCCCATGGTGAAGACATCGCGCAAGATACCACCCACCCCGGTCGCGGCCCCCTGATAGGGCTCGATATAGCTGGGGTGATTGTGGCTCTCCATCTTGAACACCACCGCCTGCCCGTCGCCTATATCGACAACGCCAGCATTCTCGCCCGGCCCGCAGATCACTTGGGGGCCTTCGGTCGGCAGCGTGCGCAGCCATTTTTTCGAGGATTTATACGAACAATGCTCGTTCCACATGGCCGAGAAAATGCCCAGTTCGGTAAAGCTGGGCGCGCGGTTCAAAAGCCGCAGGATATCGGCATATTCATCCGCGTTCAGGCCATGCGCCGCAATCAGCTTGTCGGTGATTTCAGGCTCGGCCATGCGTCCCCCGGCAATTGCGGCGCTCATAACGCAAGCAGCGGCCGGGTTAAACCCCGCAACGTTGCGGAGAAAGGGTGGCGCTCAGATCACCGCCTGAAAGATCACACCCGCCAGCACCGCGCCTGCCAGACCAAACGCGATATAAGCCGCAAAAACCCGCGCTGTGACCAGCGACCAGACCGCCGCCATCGCCGGTATACAGCTCACGCCGCCGGCGATCATGAAGGCCATCGCCGCGCCCATCGACATGCCTTGCTCGTGCCGCCTGTCAAAGGCCGACGGGCCAGCGCTGCAAGTCGGCGCGCTGATCGCTTTCACCGGGTCCGGAAAGAGCCCGGCGCGGGTCATCGCATAGATCGAAAACCCGCCCATCAGACCAAGCCCGACGGCGGCCACGGCCTTGGCCGCTGCAAACGGCCAGCCCAAGGCGGCTGCCGTGATCAACAGCGTCGGCGGGTCGATCAGCGGTGAGCTCAGCCAGAAAGCCATGACCGCCGACAACGGCGCGCCGAGCGCCAGCATTCCGGCGATGAACGGGATCACTTCGCACGAACAGAACGGCGCCAGCCCGCCAAAAGCCGCGGCCATCACGATCATCCGCACCTCGCGCCCGCGAAACGCCCGCGCGATCACCGCCTCGGCCCGCGCCGCTTTCAGCCAGGCGATCAGCAGCACCGCAAAGGCGATATAGGGCAAGGTGCCCAGAAACGCGCCCGCCGCGATCTCGCCAAAGCCGCGCAACCCGGTCGGGTCGAAAAGCGCCACCAGCGCGAAACCCGCAGCGACCACGCTCCAGGGCGAGGCGGCGCGCCGCCACGTCGCGCGCGCGGTGCCGCCATGGCTATGGGAAAGCCCCAGCTCGCTCATGCCTCGGCCCTTTCATGGCTGTGGCTGTCCGGCGCGCGGCCCGCATCGCGGCAGCATTCGTCCAGAATGAAATCGGCCAGCGCCTGCAGATGCCCGTAGGCCGCGCGGGTCATCGTTGACCGGCCCTGGCGGCTTTGTTCGATTACGCCCGCCTCGTTGAGAATCCGGATGTGATGCGACAGCGTCGAGGCGGCAATCCCGGTCCGCGCCTGAATATCGCCAACCGACAGCCCTTCGTCCCCGGCACGCACCAGCAGCCGCAGCACGGTCAGCCGGGCCCCCGAGCCCATGGCGTGAAAACTGATGGCTGCATTTTCCGGTGTCATTGCGCCGCCCCGCAAATTCATTTCGATAAAACTAGTTATATCGAATCATTGCATCCTGTCAACGCCCCATTTCATCGTTTTGAAAATACTTCGGGGGGTGCGGGGGGCTTGCCCCCCGCGCGCTGCGCGCCGCCGCGGGCGCAAATGTCCTCTCCACAGTCCGCGCAAATGCGCTATGACCCCCGCGATGGCCCCGCCGCCGCATATCTTCTCGGTCGCCCCGATGATGGACTGGACCGACCGCCACTGCCGGTACTTTCACCGGCGGCTGACCCGGCGCGCGCTGCTTTACACCGAAATGATCACCGCGCGCGCGCTGGTCCGGGGGCGCGCGCATCATTTGCTCGACCATCATCCCGCCGAAGCGCCCCTGGCGCTGCAGCTTGGCGGCTCCGATTCGACCGAACTTGCCATGGCTGCCCGGCTTGGCGCGGGCCGCGGTTATGCCGAGATCAATCTCAACATCGGCTGCCCCTCGGATCGGGTCCAATCGGGCTGCTTTGGCGCGGTATTGATGCTGCAACCTAAGCTGGTGGCAGACAGCGTCCGCGCCATGCAGGATGCGGCGCAAGCCGAGGTCACGGTCAAATGCCGCATCGGCGTCGATGATCAGGACCCGCATTCGGCCCTGCCCAGGTTTCTCGACGCCATGCAGGACGCGGGTCTGCGCCGGGTGATCGTCCACGCCCGCAAAGCCTGGCTCAGCGGCCTCAGCCCGGCCCAGAATCGCGCGGTGCCACCGCTCGATTATGGTCTGGTCGCGCGCGAAGCCGCAGCACGGCCCGACCTTGCGATCATCCTGAACGGCGGCATCGACGGCCTTGAGGCAACCGAGACCCATCTCGCGCAGGGCTTTGCCGGGGTGATGCTGGGGCGCGCCGCCTATCATCACCCCGGTGCATTGCTGCTCGATGCCGACCGGCGTGTGTTTGGCGCCCGCAACCCCAGCGCCCAAGCCAGCGACGCGGTGCTGGGCATGCGCGCCTATATCGAGGCGCATGTGCGGGCCGGGCGGCGGCTTGCCCTTATCACCCGCCACATGCTCGGGCTCTTCTCGGGGCAACCCGGCGCGCGCGTCTGGCGGCGGTATCTCTCGGAACACAGCCACCGCCCCGGATCGGGCTGGCCGGTGGTGGCCGATGCGCTTGGCCTGGTTGCGGAACAAGGTCTGACGGTCTGATGGATCGCGCCGGATACCTAAGCCGCGGCTGGTGCGCCTTTCCGCCCGAGCCATCTGTGTCAGATTGGATCGCCGCTGCCGCGCCCGCGGCGCTGGCCTGCGCCGCTGACCCGCGCGCCCACGCTCGCTGGTTGCGCCACGGCGGCACCTGGTTTGCCGGCGTCAACGTATTGGCCAACGACGCCAAGGGCCGCGTCGGCGGCGGGCCGCCGCTGCGCGGTGCGGCTCTGGACCTGGCGCAGGACATTTACGGCCCGCTGCCGCTCGACCGGGCCCAGGTCTCGGTGGTCTATCCCGGCTATCCGCGCCAGGACCCGGGCGAAAGCGATACCGCGCACCGCTATCGCAAGACCCGCGACGCCGCGCATGTGGACGGGCTGGTGCCCCGGGGCCCGGGCCGCCGCCGGGTTCTGGGCGAAGCCCACGCCTGGGTCATCGGCCTGCCGCTCGACGGCTCGCGCCAGGCCCCGCTGGTGGTCTGGGAGGGAAGCCATGAGGTCATGCGCCGGGCCTTCGCGGACCGGCTGGCGGATGTCCCACCCGAGGATTTCGGGCGCATCGACTTGACCGAAACATATCACGCCGCCCGCCGCACCGCTTTCGCACGCTGCCCCTGGACTCCGGTGATCGCGGCCCCCGGCGGCGCGTATCTTGTCCACCGGTTTGCGCTGCATGGCGTCGCCCCTTGGGCGCTCGCGCGATCCGGCACCGAACAGCGCGCCGTGGCCTATTTTCGCTCCGAACTGCGCGGCGGGCCGGCGGCATGGCTTAGCCAGCCGTGAGACCTATTTGTTGCGCCGCGCCTCGCGCGCCGCCACGGAGGCGGGCGGCCAGCCCCCCGCAACCCCCGAAGTATTGCAAAAACGATGAAAGCGACGAAGAGGCGGGTGCAAGGCGACGCACCGTCATGTCAGGCCTCGGCGGGGCATTAGTTCTTCGCGGCACTGTTGCGCAGCCTGGCCGCGCGACCGCCGCGCCGTATTCTCAAAAGGCCCTTGCGGCCCGGCAATTCGGCCATGATCCGCGCCCGTTCGGGGGCCGGCATCCGGCTCCAGGCGGCAATCTCGTCCGGGGTCCGCAGGCAGCCCGCGCAGAGGCGCGCCGCCGGGTGGATCAGGCAAAGTTTGATGCAGGGGCTTTCGACCTCGTCGCGGGCCCAGATGTCGTCGCTCATCGCCGCTCAGGCCTCGCGCAGATGCGCCAGCCGGTCCAGCGCGCCCTGCAGGATAAACCCCGCTGCCACATGATCAATCACTTCGGCGCGACGCTTTCGGGTCGTATCCGCCTCCAACAGCGCGCGCTCAGCCGCCACCGTGGACAAGCGCTCGTCCCAGAACCCGAAAACCAGCCCTTCGAACGCCGGATGCCGGCTGAGGTTCCGGGCGAAAGCGCGGGTCGCCTGGGCGCGCCGCCCTTCCGAGCCGTCCATGTTGCGCGGCAGCCCCAGGATCACCCCGCCAGGGTCGCGGCCATTGACCATTTCGGCCAGCGCTGCCGCGTCGCGGGTGAACTTGACCCGCCGGATGGTGCCAATCGGGCTGGCCACCGTCCATTGCTGGTCCGAGACTGCCACCCCGATGGTCCTGGTCCCAAGATCGAGCCCGATCAGGGCGCGGTTCCGGGGGGCCGCGCCTGCGACGTCTTCGATGCGCGCGCAGATCATTGCGCCACCCCTGCGGCCACCGCCTCGACGCGGATCAGGGCCAGATCGCCGGGCGCACCGGCGAACCGGGCTTGCGCCTCGGACCAGATCGCTGCGGCCCGCGGGGCTTCGCCGAGGATGCCGAGCGCCCGGATCAGCCGGGCCCAGTCCGCCGCCGGCCCGCCGTCGGTGGCCAGCCGGTCGGCCAGACCTTCGACCATGCCGCGGATCATCTCGGCGCGGGCCGCATCGTCCAGCCCGGACGCTGCCGCAACGTCTTCGGGCGACGGCCCGCGCGCCGGTGGCGGGGCGGTATAATCGACCCCGGCCAGCGCCGCCAGGTCCGGCAAGGCGGCCCGAATCGGCGCCATCCAGGGGGCGTCCTCGGGACCTTCCTCGAAAAGCGCTCGCCACAGATCGAACGCCAAATCGGGGCGGCCGGTCTGCGCGTGCATCAACCCTAGGTAATACCGCGCGGCACCACCCGCGGGGTCATCGCCGATCAGCCCAAGCGCGCTCACTTCGGCCTCGGGCGAGACATAGCCGCCAGC
Source organism: Paracoccaceae bacterium (assembly GCA_965247915.1). Classification (GTDB taxonomy): domain Bacteria; phylum Pseudomonadota; class Alphaproteobacteria; order Rhodobacterales; family Rhodobacteraceae; genus JAKZRT01. Next base: position 2,346,980 of record OZ252048.1, on the reverse strand, counting down.
GGCCATGACCATCAGATCAAGCAGCGCGGCCCGGTCGTCGGGCGTCGCCGCCGCGCCTTTCAGCGCCACCAGGCGTTGATGCGCGTCGCGCGCGCCGGCGGTATTTCCCAGTGACAGTTCGCTGCGGGTCAGGATGGCCAGACCTTCGATCTGGTCGCCGTGTTCGGCAAGCGACGCGCGCAATTGCGCCACAAGATCGGCCACTCCGGCCTCGGGTTCGGGGCCGGGCGGCATCGCCGCCTCGGCCTCGGCCTGGCTCGGGCGGTCGGCGCGCAACGCCTCGGCGGCTTTGAAACGCGCCTTGAGGGGAAGATCCCCGTAGCCCGGCGCGCCAAGCCAGAAATAGCCGCCCAGCGCCGCGACCAAGATCAGCAGCACCGCGATCGCGGTGCCGCGCGGGCCGGACCCCGACCGGGCGGCGGTGTTGCGCAAGACCCGGTCGGCCGCCAAGGTCCGCCGCCCGACCTCGGCCCGGGCCCGCGCCGCGCTGTCGGCATCCAGAACCCCGCGCGCCAGATCGCGGTCAACTTCCGACAGCTGGTCGCGATAGACGCGCAGGTCGTGCGCGCCATCGGCCATGCCATCGCCGCCGCCGCGGATCACCGCGCGCACCAGCGTGGCCGTCACCACCGCCGTCAGCACCCCGGCAACCGCCCAGAAGATCATGTCGTTCTCCGCCGCATCCACCCCTGATACGCCCAGTACCGCCCGCAGAAAACCCCGTTGGGTCACATTGGCGCGGGCTGGTCGGGCGGCGTCGGCGGTCCTGACCGCCATTCCTCCTCGCGTTGTCGTTTCGGGAAATCCTTGCGCCGCCTTTGGCGTCGCGACAGGCGAGGGGGGCCAGCCCCCCTCGCGCACCCCCCCGGAGCAACAGTGTTTATATTGCGTAGAATTTCTGATCGCGTTCCATTGCATTCAGGGTAACGACCATTTTTCGCATGACGGCGGTGATGGCCAGTTTGGGTGGTTTTCCTGCATCGACGAGCCGCTGGTAGAGGGCAGAGAACGGGGTTCTTTTGGCGCGTGTCGCCGACAGCGCCGCCATGTAGAGGGTATTTCGCAGGTCTTTTCGCCCGCCGCGGCACACCCGTTTGCCCCGCCAGCGACCGCTTTGCCGCGCGAACGGTGCCACGCCGACCAGAGCGGCGATTTCCCCGCGTGTGACGCGGCCGAGCTCGGGAAGCCCGGCAATCATCGCCGCACTGGTGACCGCCCCGATCCCGGGAAGGCTGGTCAGGCGGCGGGCGCGATTGCGCCAGGCCGTGTCCGCTTCGATCAGGGCATTGATCTGCGCGTCCAGCGCCCTGATATCGGCCTCCAACCGGGTCAGTGCGTGGCGGATCATGGCGCGGATATCTTCAAACGCGGCTTGTTTGAGCTGGCATTTTTCGGCAATGCGGCGGGTCAGAAGCGCCCGCCGTCGCGTGGTCAAAGCCTTGATGTAGCGCTGACCTGCTGGCTCATCGAGGCTTGGTGCGGGGCGCATCCGCTGGCCGAACAGCGCCAGAATATAGGCATCGATCCGGTCGGTCTTGGCCAGTTGCCCGCCTGCATAGGCGAATTGCCGGACCCGCTGGGGCAGCAGCCGCGCCACCGGAACTCCGGCGCCCTGAAGGGCCTCATACAGCGCCGATTCATAGCCGCCACTGGCCTCCAGAACGACGAGCTCAGGCGATGTTCCGGCCAACTTCTCAAGCAGCATCGCATGGCCCTGCGGCGTGTTCGGCAAACTGAAATGACGCTCGCTGTCGCCCTGCAACAGGCAAATGTCCAGGCCGTCCCGCGAAATGTCGCATCCCGCGAAGTAAGGTGTTAAGGTCACGTTATCCATCCTTATCTGCGGCCTTGGCGACAACAGCGCCGGGCCAGTCAACAGTTCGGTTTGGGTGGTTACCCAAGGGGCTGGGGACCCGGCTCCCAGACGACCTCAAAGCGGGTCAAGTATTTGCCAGCCTCCCGCCCGCCAACAAAATAGCAGACCGCGGACAGATAAGTATTTATGGAAATGTGATGGGGATAAGGCGCGACGATGCGCGCGGCGTCGCGGACCGGGTCCGGGACCGCAGCCGCACCAATGGGGATGTCGCAGACGGCCCCCATTGTGCCGCCATATAGATTGGCAATAGAGATGCCTTGTATCATTGAAACTCAGCCGCGCGCGATGCGCCCTCGAGGGACTATATGAAACGCTATTCCGCCTTCGCCATCGCGCGCGAGGCCTTTCGCCATCATCGCGGCTGGGACCGGGCCTGGGAAAGCCCCGCGCCCCGCGACCGCTATGATGTGGTGATCGTCGGGGCCGGGGGGCACGGGCTGGCCACCGCCTATTACCTGGGCCGCAACCATGGGCTAACCAATGTCGCGGTCATCGAAAAGGGCTGGCTGGGCGGCGGCAACACCGGGCGCAACACCACGATAATCCGCTCGAACTATTTGCAGGACGCCTCCGCCGCGATCTACGAAAAAGCGCGCGGCCTTTACGAGACGCTCAGCCAGGAGCTGAATTACAACATCATGTTCAGCCCCCGGGGCGTGATGATGCTGGCCCAGACCGAATCCGAGGTGCGCGGCTACAAGCGCACCCAAATGGCCAACAACCTGCAAGGCGTGACCACCGAATTCATCGCCCCCGACCGGGTCAAGGAACTGTGCCCGATCATCGCACTTGACGGCCCGCGCTACCCGGTGCTGGGGGCCTTGTGGCAGGCGCGCGGAGGCACCGCGCGGCACGACGCCGTGGCCTGGGGCTATGCGCGGGCGTGTTCAAACATGGGCATGCACATCATTCAGCAATGCGAGGTCACGGGCATCCGGTCTGAGAGCGGCAAAGTCACCGGTGTCTCGACCACCAAGGGCGATATCGCTTGCGGCAAACTGGCGGGCATCGTCGCCGGCCACTCGGGCGTCTTCGCCGAAATGGCCGGGTTCCGCCTGCCGATCGAATCGGTGTCGCTGCAGGCCTGCGTTTCCGAGCCGATCAAGCCCTGCATGGATGTGGTGGTCATGGCCAACACCGTGCACGGCTATATGAGCCAGTCCGACAAGGGCGAAATGGTGATCGGCGGCGGTGCGGACGGCTACAACAACTACACCCAACGGGGCAGCTTCCACCATATCGAGGAAACCGTGCGCGCCCTGGTCGAGACCTTCCCCATAATCAGCCGCCTGAAAATGCTGCGCCAGTGGGGCGGCATCGTCGACATGACCGGCGACCGCTCGCCGATCCTGTCAAAAACGCCCCTGGAGGGCTGTTTCGTCAACTGCGGCTGGGGCACCGGCGGGTTCAAATCGATCCCCGGCAGCGGCTGGGCCATGGCCGAACTGATGGCCACGGGCGAAAGCCCGCTCGCCGCCGCGTTCGGACTGGAGCGGTTTCGCGAGGGCCGGTTCATTGATGAAAGCGTGGCGGCGGGGGTGGCGCATTGAGAAAAAGAGGACTAATTTCGCGGCTCGCATTCAAGGAGTTTTGCCTTGATAACCAGTTTGGAACCGGGCGTCATTTCTATTTGTACGAGTGGCGCTTTTTCCCCCGGATAATTTGGCTCCACCCAATCACGACAGCATTTACTGTTGCAGTGTTATCCTTGGCCGCTGCCGCAATTATCGCGGGTTGGGCGGACCTTTTTTCCCGTTTGGGAGCACTTGTCGTAGCTTCAGGAGTTTTTATTGAGTTCTCCGTTACTCGCAGATATCGCGCTGAATTGCAGGAGGACCTTTATGGTCGTCTATATTCCGATTTGGACGACAGATTTTCTGAAGTAATTGACAAAACCAGTCGGAGCCAATTTGCTGAGTATCCTGCAGAAAGCTCATCTCTACTTTTTGACAACCCACCGGGAGCGCCGGAAGATCTGGTTAAATTGGAGAGTTCAAAAAGCCGACCGTTCGTGATGCTGGAATTCGGTCTAGTGATACTAGGAACCACGATGTGGGCTTTCGGGGACTGGATAGTGAATTTACTTTATTGCGGAACATTCGAGTGTTCATGATGCGCCAAAATACTTCCGGCCGGTCCGCTAGCGGACCGGATCGCGCCTGCCCGCCCCATGGCGGGCGCGATTCTCGCCCCCGCCCGGGCAGGCGCGATCCTCTATTCTTGCAAAAAATGCAGGGGGTCAAAATGTACATTGCTCCGAATGTAGTGGGGCCAAAGCGTACAATCTTGTGCTCTTACACGGACCAAAATGTACAAACTTCGAAAATCGCGAGGGATGCGCGGACATGCTGATCCTGAACTGCCCCTATTGCGGCATCGACGCCCCCGAGACCGAACTGCAAGGGCACGGCGAGGCGCATCTGAAACGCTATGGCTCCGGCTCCCAAGACGCTGATTTTGAAGGCTATTTGTTCGCGCGCAAAAACCCCAAAGGCGTCCACTTTGAACGCTGGCGGCATGCCAACGGCTGCGGCAAATGGTTCCACGCCGCTCGCTGCACCGCGTCCCTTGAGGTCTTCGCCACCTACAGCGCCCAGACCACCGACGCCCCCGCCGAAGTCCTCGCAAAGATTGACGCAAAACGCCCCGGATGGAGGAAATCATGAGCACCCGCCTCGCCTCCGGCGGTCGCCTGATCGACCGCACCAAACCGCTGAACTTTGCCTTCAACGGCAAGAACTTCAAGGGATATCAGGGCGATACCCTGGCCTCCGCGCTGCTGGCGAACGGCCAGACCCTCATCGGCCGGTCGTTCAAATACCACCGCCCGCGCGGCATCGTGACAAGCGGCCCGGAAGAACCCAACGCCCTGGTCGCCCTAGGCAAATCCGCCCGCATGGAGCCCAACCAGCGCGCCACTACGACCCAGCTGTTCGACGGCCTGACAGCGAAGTCGCAAAACCACTGGCCCAGCCTCGAGTTCGACGTTGGCGCCCTTAACACGCTGATACCAAGGCTTTTACCGGCGGGCTTCTATTACAAGACCTTCATGTTCCCGCGCGCCGCGTGGAAGCATGTGTTCGAGCCGATCATCCGCAAATCCGCGGGCCTCGGCCCCGCCCCAACTGACCGCGACCCCGATACTTATGAGCATTTCCACTCCTTCGCCGAAGTTCTGGTCGTCGGCGGCGGCATCGCCGGCCTCGCCGCCGCGCGGTCCGCCGGGGCCGCCGGCGCGCGGGTGCTGCTGATCGAACAGAACCCGCACTGGGGCGGTCGCGCGCCGGTGGACGGGGCCAGGATCGCAGGAAAACCGGCCGCCGATTGGATCAAGACCCAGGTGCAAGCGCTGGAAAAGATGAAGAACGTAACGCTGCGCCTCAACTGCATGGGTGCCGGCGTCTACGACCACGGCTATGCGCTGGCCTACGAACGCCTGACCGATGCCGCCCCCAGTGCCGATGGCCCCCGCCACCGTCTGTGGCGCATCCGCGCGGGCCGAATCATCACCGCCACCGGCGCTATCGAACGGCCCCTGTCGTTCGCGGGCAACGATCTGCCCGGGGTGATGCTGGCCTCAGCGGTGCGCGATTATGCGGCCAATTGGGGTGTCTCGCCCGGCGACCGCACGGTTCTGGTCACCAACAACGACGACGCCTATCGCACTGCCATTGCCCTGGCGCAAGCCGGGCTGAACGTGCCCGCCATCATCGACGCCCGCCCCAACGCCGACGGCGAATTGCCGCGCAAAGCCAAGGGCCTGGGCATCACAATTCATGCCGGCAAAGCCATCGGCAAGGTCAAGGGCCGCCGCCGGGTCACCGGCGTGGCGCTGTGCCTGCAGGCCAGCGAAGGTGCTGCGCTGGACGAGATCGCCTGCGACGCCGTCGCCGTGTCGGGCGGATGGTCGCCGGTCGTGCATCTCTGGTCGCACTGCGGCGGCAAACTCACCTGGAACGATGATCTGGCCCATTTCCGACCCGATCCCGACCGGCCGCCGCGCGGCGCTGACGGCACCGGATTTGTCCTCAGCGCCGGGACCGCCTCGGGCCATCTGGGCACCGCCGATGCGCTCGCTGACGCCCATGCGGCAGGCAAAGAGGCCGCAAAAGCAGCAGGTTACGCACCGAAGAAAACCTCCGCCCCCAAGGCAACCGACGCCCCCGAGGCCGCGATGACGCCGATCTGGGCCATGCCCCAGGGCGCGGGCGACGCGCTGCGCGCCAAAATGTGGCTAGATTTTCAGAACGACGTGAAAGTTAGCGACGTGCAACTGGCGGCGCGCGAGGGTTATGAAAGCGTCGAACACGCCAAGCGATACACCACGCTCGGCATGGCCACCGATCAGGGGAAGCTTAGTAATATCAACGGCCTGGCGACCCTGGCTCAGGCGCTCGACGCGCCGATCCCCGCTGTCGGCACCACCACCTTCCGCCCGCCCTACACGCCGATTTCGTTTGGTTCGATCGCGGGCGAGGCGCGCGGGGCTGTTTTCCAGCCGATCCGCCGCACGCCGCTGCACGACTGGCACGAGACTAACGGCGCGCATTGGGAACCGGTCGGCCACTGGCGGCGGCCCTACACCTTTCTGCACGACGGTGAGAGCGTCGAGGATGCGGTCGAACGCGAGGTCCTAAACACCCGAAATCATTTGGGATTGCTCGATGCCTCGACCCTCGGCAAGCTGATCGTGCGCGGCCCCGACGCCGGGCGTTTCCTCGACATGCTCTACACTAACATGATGAGCAATCTGACCCCCGGCAAATGCCGTTACGGCCTGATGTGCTCGGAAAACGGCTTTCTGACCGACGACGGCGTGGTCGCCCGCATCGACGACACCACCTGGCTTTGCCACACCACCTCGGGCGGGGCCGACCGCATCCACGCCTGGATGGAGGAATGGCTGCAGACCGAATGGTGGGACTGGCAGGTCTACGTCGCCAACGTCACCGAACAATACGCCCAGATCGGCGTGGTCGGCCCCAACGCGCGGAACGTGCTGGAAAAACTCGGCGGCATGGACGTGTCGCAAGACAACCTGCCGTTCATGGGCTGGGTCGATGGCGCCTTGGGCAACATCCCGGCGCGCGCATATCGCATCAGCTTCTCGGGCGAGCTTTCCTTCGAAATTGCCGTCCCGGCCTCCCAGGGCCGCGCTCTCTGGGACATGCTGCATGCGGCCGGGGCCGAATTTGGCGCCATGGCCTACGGTACCGAAGCGCTGCATATCATGCGGGCCGAAAAGGGTTTTATCATGATCGGGGACGAGACTGACGGCACGGTGATCCCGCAGGATCTGGGGCTCGGCTGGGCGATTTCGAAGAAGAAAGAAGACTACTTGGGCAAACGCGCCCAGGCGCGCGCCGCCATGACCGACCCCGACCGCTGGCAATTGGTTGGACTCGAGACCACCGACAGCGGGGTGCTGCCCGACGGCGCTTATGCGGTCGAAGACGGTGTCAATGCCAACGGTCAGCGCCGCGTTCAGGGCCGTGTGACTTCGACCTACCGCTCGCCCACGCTCGGGCGCGGCATCGCCTTGGGTCTGGTGCGCCATGGGCCCGACCGCTTGGGCGAGGTGCTGGAGTTTCCGGTGCCGGGGGCCGAGCCCATGAACGCGCGAATTGTTAGGCCGGTGTTCTTTGACCCGGAAGGAGCGAAACAGAATGTCTGATCCGGTCAGCGCGCTTTCTGGCGCTGCATCTCAAGGCATCGCACGGGTGACCGAGCAAGGCCCGCGCGGCATGCTCACGCTGCGCGGCAGTTTGACCTCGCAACCCATTGCAAAGGCGGTGAGAACCGCGACCGGATTGGATGTACCCGGCGTCCGCGAGGTGGCCCTGAAGGGCGACATGGGCGTGGCCTGGATGTCGCCCGACGAGCTTTTGGTCCTGCTGCCGCACGGCGAAGCCACCGCTGCGGCTGCGGCCATGGCCAAGGCCCTGAAGGGCGAACACACGCTTGTGGCCGAGGTCTCGGACGCCCGCGCCGTCTTTCGCTTCGCGGGTCCCTATGCCCGCGAGGTGTTGGCCAAACTAGCCCCGGTTGATCTGCATCCGGACCGGTTCAAGAAGGGCATGATCCGCCGCACCCACTTGGCACAGGTTCCGGCTGCCTTCTGGCTGGTCTCGGACGACACGTTTGAAATAATGTGCTTCCGCTCGGTCGCGCAATACGTGTTCGACCTGCTCAGCACCGCGGCAGCTGACGGCAGCGAGGTTGGTATTTACTAAAACTCAAGCGGCTGGAAACTTGTTCCCGCCCGCTCGCCTGCCGCATCGGCAGCGGCGCGCGCCTCGGCCTGACTAAGCGGGCGCCAGGGGTCTTGGCCCCCGACCAGTTGCCCTTGGCAAAGCGCCGTGTAGACCCTGGCAAAATCCAGCTCACCCCAACTTTCCCGGCTAACGCGGTTTTGACCCTTAGCCACCAAATTTCGGACCAGGGCATTGACCGTGCAGACCTGTGCTTTGGTGAAGGCGCGAATTTGCCGGGCGAACATCTGGTCAAAATCACCCGACCTCCGCGCAATGATCCCGACCTTCTGGTCAGGGTTCCCCGCCAATGCCACCAGATGCAGCGGCGAACAGTCCAGCGAAACGATGTGCGTGGCCGACTTATAGGCGGCAACCTGCTCGAGCAAATCATGTTTTTGGGGGTGAAACGGCGCATATCCTTCGGCTTCAAGCCAACTCTCAAGCCGATCCTCACCCAGTACACAGCCCCGCGCCGGGGGCAGCTGCGTGCGCGAAATATAGACCTTTTCTGGTCCGCAAGGCGCAATGTCCCTGAACGCCTTTTGGCGCATGTAGTCCCGAAATTCAGGCGCGCCGTCGATCATCTGGTAAAGCCCAAATCCCTGGACCGGAACAAAAAGGTTCTCGACGCGGGTCGAAACCTCAAGGTTGACGACCCTGACACCGACGCCAAGCGACCGCAGCAATGGAAGATAGCGCTCGAGAATATGTTGCGGTCGGCGGTGAAATTTGGGCACAAAAACCACGCCGTCAATTTCGCCCACTTCCCGCAAAGCCCATAAGCGGGCAATACTCTCAACCATGAAATGGCCAAAATGGCCAAACAGCGGACCCATATAAATCCACCTGCCGGCCAGATCCTGAATCTCCGATGCCGGTGGCATGGCCGGCGTCAATGAAACGCGGTTCTCGCCACGCCAGGTGATCGAATTTTCAACTTCTTCGCCCGAGGCCGTCAGAACACCCAGGCGCGGTTGCGGCCGGTTGCGGTCGCCCTCGGGCGGAGGAATGACGATCGCACCAGAAAATTGGTCGATTTGCGACGCGATAGACCCAGAAATTTCAGGCGGAGAAGGGGCCAAAGCAGTGCTCAAGCAATTGCGCCTCAAATTCAATCGTGGTCAGGGCTGCCTACACATCGGCGGACGCGTTGTAAACGTGGTTTGGCAGCGGCGAAATTGGTTGAAAAAAGCGCTTTTGGTTGAAACCCTAACCGCCCTTCGCCTAGGATCATACCAATCCAAGCGGTGCCGTTTGGAGGGCGTGCCGCTTGGATTTCACGGGCCATTCACACCATAGGGCTGACTTGAGCAAGAATTCGAATCTCGAACAGGCAAGTTCGGCCAAGGTCGCAGCGCGACGGCGCAGCAATTGTATGCGCAAATATCCAAGGCCCGGAAAAGACGCTGGCCGGCTGGTGCCGATTGATATGCCAGCCATTCAACCAAGTTTTTCGATCGGTCCGGAAGAAACGATTTTTGCGGTCGGGTCGTGCTTTGCGCGAAATCTGGAACACGCACTCATCAAGGCCGGGATGCGGGTTCTCAGCCGCGAATTCGAGCTTGGGTCCGTGGCCGACAGTCGGGGTTTTTCGGGCAACTTTTTCAACAAGTATACCATTCATTCCATCGTGAACGACCTTAAATGGGCTCTCGAACGCGACACCTTTCCCGGTGAGGCGCTGTATTATTCCATGCGCGACGGGACCTATTGCGACTGCCAACTCGGCATCGCCAAGTTGGACGGGACCCTGGATGAAATCGTGACCTTTCGGCACAATTATCTCGACGCAATCGCCCAGATCAAACACGCCGATGTCATAGTGGTGACCTTGGGTTATGTCGAAACGTGGTACGACACCCAGTTGGAAATCTATCTTAATGTCACCCCTCCCCACCAGCTGCGACGGGACTACCCTGACCGGTTCGAATTCCGTGTGCTCAGCTATCACGACGTGATCGAGGGGCTCGGAAATCTCTACGCTTTGCTTCGGCGCCATCGGACCGGCCCGATAAAAATGCTTGCGACCGTATCGCCGGTTCCCCTGTCATCGACATTTCGCGATATGGATGTTCTGGTCGCGAATACCTATTCGAAAGCGGTCCAGCGCGCCGCGATCGAAGAGTTTGTGTTGACGCACGACGGGGTGGATTATTTCCCGTCCTACGAATTTGTGGCGCTGTCCGATCCATCGCTTGCGTGGAAAAGTGATGAGTTCAGGCATGTGTCGCCCAAACTGGTCGACCGGATAATGTCTGAGGTGCTCTCCAGCTATTTCGATGCCCCCCGCGCAGAGACGTAACGCGGCGGTTCCTGTCGGCACCAACTGGCGCGGGTCCGGCGGTTTTCTGAGCCACCTTCGGCAAGGGGGGCTTGACGCCAGCCCTTCGAACACTCAGGTCTGCCTTAGAAACTCAAGCCTTCCAACGAACAGGGGGATACCATGGCTTTCGAACTTCCCGACCTTCCCTATGCCCACGACGCGCTGGCCGATGCCGGCATGTCGCGCGAAACGCTCGAATATCACCACGACCTGCACCACAACGCCTATGTGACCAACGGCAACAAGCTGATCGCGGGCACCGAGTGGGACGGCAAAAGCCTGGAAGAGATCATCACCGGCACCTATGACGCCAGCGCGGTCGCCCAGAACGGTATTTTCAACAACATCAGCCAGCTGTGGAACCACAACCAGTTCTGGCAGATGATGGGGCCGGGGCCCTCGGCCATGCCCTCCGAGCTGGAAAGCACCATCACGCAAAGCCTTGGCTCGGTCGATACTTTCAAGGAACAATTCACCGCCGCTGGCATCGGCCAGTTCGGTTCGGGCTGGGCCTGGCTGGTCAAAAACCGCGATGGCTCGCTTGCGGTCACCAAGACCGAGAACGGCGTCAACCCGCTCTGCACCGGCCAAACAGCACTTCTGGGCTGCGATGTCTGGGAGCATTCCTATTACATCGACTTCCGCAACAAGCGCCCCGCCTATCTGGCCAATTTCCTCGACAACCTGGTGAACTGGGAAAACGTCGCCAGCCGGATGTGACCTTTGGGTTGGTGGGGCGGGAAATTCTTAACGAAGAAATTCTAGCACTAAGATTTTTCGTGAAAAATCTTTAGGTTGCACGTCGATCTGGAAGAAGTAATTCCACCAGATCAGCCACTGACTGCACGACGGTAACCCAGGATTTCAGGCCCGCGTCGGCGAACCCCTCGGCGATCACGTGGTCGATCAGGGCGATGAGCGGCTCCCAGTAGCCTTCGATATTCACCAGAAAAACCGGCTTTTGGTGCAGCCCCAGCTGGGCCCAGGTCAGCACCTCGAAAAACTCGTCCAGCGACCCCGCGCCACCGGGCAGCACCGCCACCGCGTCGGCATTCATGAAAATCACCTTTTTGCGTTCGTGCATGGTCTCGGTGATGACCAGGTGGTGCAAGTCGCGCTTGGCAACCTCGGCGGTCATCAGGTGGGTGGGGATCACGCCCAGGGTCTCGGCCCCGCCCGCCTGCGCGGCGCGCGCCACCTGGCCCATGATGCCAATGTCACCGGCCCCGTAAACCAGCCGCCAGCCGTTTTCGGCGATGGCGGCGCCCATCGCGCGGGCGGCTTCTGCATAGGCCGGTGACCGGCCCGACCTTGCGCCGCAATAGACGCAAATCGACTTTTTCGGGGCGATCATGGGAAAAATGCCTTGAGCTTCGGGTTTTGACCCCTGATACCGCCGTTGATAAGGTCTCACAAGTCCGCCTCGGGGCGGCGGCACGCACAGGGTTTTTTTGATGGCGAACGGGTCATGGTCTGGGGCACGCGTGGGCGCAGCGGTCGCGGGGCTGTTGGCGGTCGCCGTGGTGGTTCTTTTTTTCCTCACCAATCGCGACGCCACCGCGCCGGGCGACGCGGCCGGGGATCAGGTTGCCGCGTCTGCGACCGCGACCGAGACCGTAACCGGGACCCCGGCCGAACCCGCCGAGCCGGGCACCGACACCACCGAGACCGCGCCCGAGACCCCGGCCGCTGAAGCGCCCGAACCGGTGGTGCCCAGCTTCGACGTGGTGCGGGTTGATCCCGATGGCGGGGCCGTGCTGGCCGGACGCTCCGGCCCGGGCGATCTCATCCACATCCTGCTCGATGACCAGAAAGTTTTCGAGACGCCCGCCGATGCGCGCGGAAATTTTGTGGCGCTGTTTTCCATCGAGCTCAGCGACAAGCCGCAGCTGATCTCGCTTTTGGCGATCACGCCTGACGGCGCGCGGGTGCCTTCCGCCCAGACGGTCATCCTGACGCCGCCCCCCGAACCGGAACCGCAAGTGGCTGGCGTCGTGGAAACGCCGGCGCCCGCCGAGGAGGTCGCAGCGTCCGCCGAGGAGGTCGCAGCGCTCGCCGAAGAAGTCGCAGCGCCCGCCGCGGACACCCAGGCTGCCTCGACCGGGGCCACCGCATCGCCAGCAACACCGGCCGCAGACGCCGGTGGTTCCGAGGCCCCGGCAGTGGCCCAAGAGCCCGTGCAGGAAACCGCAGATGCACCAGCAGATGCCGAAGACGCCGACCAGCCCGCGCTCCAGCCTGCGCCCGAAACCGCCGATTTGGAACCGGGCGTGTCCGATGGCGTCGAGCCCGACGTTGAGATTGCCGCAGCGGCGCTCGACACGCCGGACAACACAGCGCCCGAGGCGGCACCGGATGCAGGGCAGCCCGAGGCTCAAGCAACCGATAGCGCCCCGGCGACGCCCGAAATTTTCGTCACCGCCGAAGCTACGCCCGAACCCGAGCCCGAACCCGAACCCGAGCCCGAAACGCCGCGCGCGCGCGGCGTCATTCTGACCGACGAAACCGGCGTGCGCGTGCTTCAGCCAACCAATTCGCAGATTAACCCCGCCGCCCTGGCCAACATCGTGATCGACGCGATCAGCTATGACGAAGGCGGCGATGTTGCGATCTCGGGGCGCGCGCCAACCGGCGATTTCGTTCGGGTCTATGTCGACAACGAGCCGATCAAGACCGCGCGCATCGCCGCGGACGGCTCGTGGCGGGCCGCACTTCCTGAGGTTGACAGCGGTGTTTACACGCTGCGGATCGACGAGGTCGATGCCGGGGGTACCGTGACCTCGCGGGTCGAGACGCCATTCCAGAAGGAAGAGGCTGCGGTGCTGGCCGAAGCCGCCGAGGCCGCCACGGCGCAAGGCGGCAGCGCGGTGACGCTGGTCACGGTTCAGCCGGGCTATACGCTTTGGGGCATCGCCACGCGCAACTATGGCGAAGGGTTCCAATACGTGCACATATTCGAGGCCAACCGCGACCAGATCCGCGACCCCGACCTGATCTACCCGGGCCAGGTCTTTACTGTCCCAAACCACTAACCCGTAGCAGCTGTCAAATTAAGCCCCTGCGGCGCAAGCGACTTATAGCGCCTGTCTCCGGCAGTCGCGAAACGCCGCGCCGTTGCCATTATCACATTTCCAAAAATACTTATCTGTCCGCGGTCTGCTATTTTGTTGGCGGGCGGGAGGCCGGCAAATACTTGACCCGCTTTGAGGTCGTCTGGGAGCCGGGTCCCCAGCCCCTTGGGTAACCACCCAAACCGAACTGTTGACTGGCCCGGCGCTGTTGTCGCCAAGGCCGCAGATAAGGATGGATAACGTGACCTTAACACCTTACTTCGCGGGATGCGACATTTCGCGGGACGGCCTGGACATTTGCCTGTTGCAGGGCGACAGCGAGCGTCATTTCAGTTTGCCGAACACGCCGCAGGGCCATGCGATGCTGCTTGAGAAGTTGGCCGGAACATCGCCTGAGCTCGTCGTTCTGGAGGCCAGTGGCGGCTATGAATCGGCGCTGTATGAGGCCCTTCAGGGCGCCGGAGTTCCGGTGGCGCGGCTGCTGCCCCAGCGGGTCCGGCAATTCGCCTATGCAGGCGGGCAACTGGCCAAGACCGACCGGATCGATGCCTATATTCTGGCGCTGTTCGGCCAGCGGATGCGCCCCGCACCAAGCCTCGATGAGCCAGCAGGTCAGCGCTACATCAAGGCTTTGACCACGCGACGGCGGGCGCTTCTGACCCGCCGCATTGCCGAAAAATGCCAGCTCAAACAAGCCGCGTTTGAAGATATCCGCGCCATGATCCGCCACGCACTGACCCGGTTGGAGGCCGATATCAGGGCGCTGGACGCGCAGATCAATGCCCTGATCGAAGCGGACACGGCCTGGCGCAATCGCGCCCGCCGCCTGACCAGCCTTCCCGGGATCGGGGCGGTCACCAGTGCGGCGATGATTGCCGGGCTTCCCGAGCTCGGCCGCGTCACACGCGGGGAAATCGCCGCTCTGGTCGGCGTGGCACCGTTCGCGCGGCAAAGCGGTCGCTGGCGGGGCAAACGGGTGTGCCGCGGCGGGCGAAAAGACCTGCGAAATACCCTCTACATGGCGGCGCTGTCGGCGACACGCGCCAAAAGAACCCCGTTCTCTGCCCTCTACCAGCGGCTCGTCGATGCAGGAAAACCACCCAAACTGGCCATCACCGCCGTCATGCGAAAAATGGTCGTTACCCTGAATGCAATGGAACGCGATCAGAAATTCTACGCAATATAAACACTGTTGCTCCGCGGGGAGCGCGAGGGGGGCCGGCCCCCCTCGCTTGTCGCGGCGCCAAAGGCGACGCAAGACCTCAGTCAAACGCAGCATTGTGCAAAAAGAAACAGGCCTCCCGCCGCCGCCGCCTCTGGCCAATCATGGTCCGAGCACATATTTGTGAGCCCAACCAATTGCAGGGCCTGAATGTCCGCAACCCAAACCAACGCCGCCAAAGACCGCACCAGCGGCTGGCGCACCATCAAAAAGGTGGTGCCCTATCTTTGGCCGCCGGGTCAGGCTTGGGTCAAACGCCGCGTAGTTGTGGCGATGATCTTGCTGGTCCTGGCCAAAGTGGTCGCGGTTACGACACCGTTTTTCTTCAAGACGGCGGTCGATGCCCTGGCCGGTGACGCGCCCGAAGGCGCGCAGCTTCTGCTCTTCGGGGCGGTCGGGCTGACCGTGGCTTATGGTTTCGCGCGTTTGATGAACATCGGCCTTCAGCAACTGCGCGACGTGATCTTTGCCCGCGTCGGTCAGCGGGCGCTCAGATCGCTGGCGTTCGAGACCTTCACCCATATTCATGCGCTGTCGCTGCGCTATCACATCACCCGCAAGACCGGGGGTCTTTCGCGCATCGTCGAACGCGGCGTGAAGGGGGTCGAATTTCTGCTGCGCTTCATGCTCTTCTCAATCGGTCCGCTGATCCTCGAGCTGGCCATGATCGGCGTGATCCTGGCGCTGGTTTTTGACATTTGGTATCTGGTCGTGGTCCTGGTCACCATCGTGCTCTACACTTGGTTCACCTTCAAAGTGACCGAATGGCGGGTTCAGATCCGCCGGGAAATGAACGAGCGCGACACCGAGGCCAACCAAAAGGCCATCGACAGCCTGCTGAACTTCGAGACCGTGAAATACTTCGGGGCCGAAGCGCGCGAGGCGATGCGCTACGACGCTTCCATGGCCGCCTACGAAGGACTGGCGCTGCGAACCGCCAGTTCGCTTGGGGCGCTCAATTTCGGTCAGGCTGTTCTGATCAACTCAGGGCTGGTGATCGTCATGGCGATGTCGGCGATATCCGTGGGCAACGGCGTACTGACGGTCGGCGATTTTGTCATGGTCAACGCCTATATGATCCAGATCACCCTGCCGCTGAATTTCCTCGGCACTGTCTACCGCGAAATCCGCCAGAGCCTGGTCGACATGGGCGAAATGTTCGACCTGCTCGAACAGCCCGCCGAGGTTGCCGACAGACCGGGCGCGCCGGCAATCGTGGTGAACGGCGGTGCTGTCGAACTGGATAATGTATTTTTCGGCTACGACGCCGCGCGGCCCATCCTGCAAGGCGTTTCGATCCGGGTTGAGCCCGGCCAGAGCCTCGCCATCGTCGGACCTTCCGGGTCGGGCAAATCGACCATCGGGCGGCTGCTCTTCCGGTTTTACGACGTCGACGGCGGGGCCTTGCGGATCGACGGCCAGGACGTGCGCGACGTAACCCAGGCCAGCCTGCACGAGGTCATCGGCGTGGTGCCCCAGGACACCGTGCTGTTCAACGACA
Source organism: Paracoccaceae bacterium (assembly GCA_965247915.1). Classification (GTDB taxonomy): domain Bacteria; phylum Pseudomonadota; class Alphaproteobacteria; order Rhodobacterales; family Rhodobacteraceae; genus JAKZRT01. The sequence goes on along the minus strand of OZ252048.1, from coordinate 2,330,730 downwards.
CCATCCGCTATAACATCGCCTACGGGCGCCCCGACGCCAGTTTTGCCGAGATAGAGGCCGCAGCACGGGCCGCCGAGATCGACACCTTCATCAACGACCTGCCCGAAGGTTATGACACGACCGTCGGCGAACGCGGCCTGAAACTATCGGGCGGCGAGAAACAGCGCGTCGGCATCGCCCGCACCATCCTGAAAAACCCGCCGATCCTGCTGTTGGACGAGGCCACATCGGCGCTCGATACCGAAACCGAAGTCGAGATCCAGCGCCAGCTGGCCGCAATCGGGCAGGGGCGCACGGTGATCACCATCGCGCACCGCCTCTCGACCATAGCCGAGGCCGACCACATCGTGGTGCTCGAAGCCGGGCAGATCGTCGAAGAAGGCACCCACACAACGCTTCTGGCCGCTGACGGCCGCTATGCCGCGCTCTGGCACCGTCAGGCCGCCGATCAGGACGACGCGCCGCGTCTGCCGCGCCCCGCAGTCGGAGCCGAAGTCGCAAGCATCGCGGCGCGCGGCCTAGAGTCAGAACTGCCACCCGAAAGCGCCTAAAGACCGCCCGCGCGCGCCCCTGACCCGATACGGGGCCTCCCCCCGACCCCCCCCTCCCACGCGAAGGGGGAAGCGTACCATTGCGGGCGGGCGGCCCCCCTCTCCGCCCTGGAGAGGGGATGGGGGAGAGGTCGACGCGCGCGACAATTCGTCCTTGGTCGTCCGCGCGCTTCCTGACAAACTGCGCCTCAAATGCCCAGTGACCAGACCCTGATATTCGCCATCTTCGCCGCTGTCTTCGTGCTGCTGATCCACGGCCGGGTGCGCTACGACCTCGTGGCCTTCGGCGCGCTGGTGCTGGCCGCGACACTGGGGCTGGTCGAGGCCAACGACTTTTTCTCGGGCTTCGCACACCCAGCGGTCGCCATCATCGCGCTGGTGCTGATCGTGTCGCGCGGGCTCACCGGGTCGGGGGCGGTGGAACTGATCGCCACGCGCCTCCTGGACCGCGAGCGCCCGGTTCGCATCCATATCGCGGCCATGGCCGCGGTCGGGGCTGGGATCTCGGCGATCATCAATAACGTCGCCGCACTGTCGCTGCTTATGCCGCTCGACCTCGAGGCGGCGCGCAAGGCCAAGCGCGTGGCGGGCCGGACCCTGATGCCGCTCAGCTTCGCCACCATCCTCGGCGGCATGATCACCCTGATCGGCACGCCACCCAACATCGTCATCGCCGCCTACCGGCAGGAAACGCTCGGCGAGCCGTTCGGAATGCTCGATTTCGCGCCGGTCGGGCTGGCCGTGGCGCTGGTCGGGATCACCTTTGTGGCCCTAGTCGGCTGGCGCCTGCTGCCCGAGCGCGGCGACAGTAAGGCTCTTCCTGCCGAAGGCGAAGCCGGGCGCTATGTCGCCGAACTGCGGGTAGGCGACAAAGTGGCGGATACCGGTGGTGTGATCGCCGATCTCTATCCGCTGGCCGATGAACACGATGTCAACATTCTGGGTCTGGTGCGCGGCGGACGGCGCCAGCCCGGATTTGCCCGCCACGAACCGGTCCGGCCCGGCGATTTCATCGTCGTCGAGGGCGACCCACGCGCCATCGAGGCGTTCATGGGCCAGGCGTCGCTCGACTTTGCCGGGTCCGAGAAACACACCGGCGGCGTTGCCTCCGAAAGCCTGGCGCTGGCCGAGGCCATCGTGCCCGAAGGCGCGCGCATCGCGGGGCGTCGGGCGCGCGACCTGCAACTGCTCTATCGCCATTCGGTCACGCTTTTGGGCGTGGCGCGCGGCGGGCGGCGGTTCCGCGACCGGGTGCGCCTGCTGACCATCAAACCCGGCGACGTCCTGTTGTTGCTGGGCACCCCCGAGCGGGTCTCGGCGGCCTGCGCCTGGCTGGGCGTGCTGCCGCTGGAAGGCCGCAAAACACCGGTGATCCAGCGTTCCAAGGCCGGGCTGGCGGTCGGGCTTTTTGCTCTGGCCATCGGTCTCGCGGTCGCGGGCGTCCTCTCGCTGCCCATCGCGCTGGCGGCCTGCGTGGTTGCCTACGCGGGTCTCGGGCTGGTAGGCGGGGCGGCGATTTACGAGGCGGTCGAGTGGAAAGTGATCGTTCTTCTGGCCAGCCTGATCCCGCTGGCCGAGGCCTTCGAGCATTTGGGCGGTGCCGACCTGATCGCCGGTCAGATCGTGCGCCTCACCGGCGCCTGGCCGGCTTGGACCGCGCTTCTGGTGCTGATGGTGGTCACCATGACGCTGTCGGATTTCCTCAACAACGTCGCCACCACCCTGATCGCCGCCCCGGTAGCACTCGGGCTGGCGCAAGCCACCGGCACCAACCCCGACGCCTTCCTGATGGGCGTCGCGGTGGCCGCCTCCTGTGCCTTCCTGACCCCCATCGGCCACAAGAACAACACCATCATCCTCGGCCCCGGCGGCTACCGCTTCGGCGACTACTGGCGCATCGGCCTGCCGCTCGAGGTGTTGGTTCTGGCGGTGTCGGTGCCGGTTATTTTGGTGGTGTGGCCGTTGTAAGGGGGTGGTCGCAGTGTTTTGGGGCAGTTAAGGGTTAACTGGCCGGTCTTTGAAAACGGGACGGCGGCTTTGAGCCGATTCTGTTGAAAAACAACGTGTTGCAGGTGCAGAAAGTGGCCGTTGTATGTGAGCCCGAACACCTTTCTGGTCAGGCTGTTCGCGGTTTCTGCGGTGCAGGAAAGATCTTGGCCAGTTTCCGAAGGTTCTGGGCGGTGGCAGCGAGGAGGAATTCATCGTTTGCGCCGCATGGGCCGCGTAATCGGAGCCGTCCAAGGCCAAGAATGCGTTTGAGGTGAGCAAACAGCATCTCGACTTTTTTCCGCAGCTTCATCGAGATTTCATATTGCCTGGTTTTTGCGATGTCTCGGGCAACTTGTCTGGCATCTTCGTGTTCTTCGCGGGTGATGGATCGGGCATCCATGTTGGGACAGCAGCGCGCCTTGGACGGGCAACTTTGGCAAGTCAGTTTCAGCGCGCGATACTTGGCAGTGCCTTTGTCGGACGGGCCACGCTTGGGGTCTGAGTAGTTGCGGCGGAACTGCTTCAACGCCTGTCCCTCGGGACAGATGTACTGGTCGTTCTCAGCGTCCCATTCAAAATCGGCTCGTGTCCAGGTGCCATCGGTTCGGCCAGCTTTGTCGATTACCGGGATATGCGGAGCGATGCCGCGATCCACCAACCATCCAAGCATGGGGCCTGAACCATAAGCCGTGTCAGCAATGATGCGCTCTGGATGCAGGCCAAACCCTTCTTTGACCCGATCCAGCATTGTACGCACAGACCCGACCTCCGCCTGTCGGATTGATCGTGTGGCTTCCACGTCCACGATGACACCGTGATCAGTATCGATCAGATAATTGGTTGAATAGGCAAAGAACGCAGGACCTTTGCGGGCCGCTGTCCATTGACTGGATGGGTCGGAGTGAGACGTGAACTTCGGTTCAACGGTCGTCGCCGCGCCAAAGGCCGCGTCATCCAGAACGTCGAGATATTCCCGCACCGCACGAGGTGCGTCATCGGGGTCAATCGTGCTGTGATCCCAATCTTCTTTGGCGGTGGAGTTCTGTTTATTTGCGTCGGCCTCAATGAGACTGGCATCCGCCGCAAAGCGCTGGCCACTGACCAGCCCCTCGGCAATGCAACGCGCCACGACCGTCTCAAAGAGATGACGCAGCAGGTCACTGTCACGGAAACGGCCATGCCGGTTCTTTGAGAATGTCGAGTGGTCAGGCACCTGATCTGTCAGGTCCAGGCGGCAAAACCAGCGATACGCCAGATTGAGATGCACTTCCTCGCACAGCCTCCGCTCCGAGCGGATGCCCAGGCAGTAGCCCACCAGCAGCATGCGGATCAGCAGCTCAGGATCAATCGAAGGGCGGCCGGTTGAGCTGTAAAATGGCGCGAGATGCTGGCGGATGCAGGACAGATCGACGAAGCGATCAATCGACCGCAGCAGATGATCTTGCGGGACGTGGTCTTCTATCGAGAAGTCATAGAAAAGCGCGCTCTGTGCCTCTTGCTTCGGTCCCAACATCGCCGCCAATCCCCCGCATCAATGCAGAGATTGAATCAGCGAGATGATCTAAAATCAAGAAGACTTTTTCAACAGAATACGCCAAACACGCACCGGCCCAATAGCCGCCCATAGCCCGAGGCATCGGGCGGGATCACCGTATGCGACAGCAGCGTCGCCACCGCCGCCGCGCCGGGCCTGGACCCTTCGATGCCGTAGACGCCGACAGTCGGGGCGGTGCCGCCGTGATAGACGACCGGCGATTTGACCGAGATCAGATCGGGCAGGCGGCTGTCGCGATAACATAAGGCGCCCGCCGGATAGGGAATGAACCCCGCCTTGTGGGGATCGACCGTGATTGTGTCGGCCATCCCCATCGCGGCCAGATGCCGGGCTGCATGATCGCTCAGCGCCTCTTCGGGGGCCGGATCAAAGCCGAAGGTCTGATCGGGGTCGTCGGGCGCGTTGGTTCGGCGCGTCCGCAGCATCGACGCAAAATACCCGCCCCAGGCCGCATCGGCGTGGATCGCAAAGCTCAGCCCGCGTTCGGAATATTCGCGGCGGATCGCCACGATGTCGTCCAAGGGGTCAACCGCGCTTTCGCCGGTGGCTGGTCAGCGCCTCTTCCAGCCCGCGCCGCAGTGCAGGCAGCGCCATCCGGCCTTCCAGGTCGATGGGCACCATACGCACCTCGGCCATGCCCAGCCCCAACAGACCGGCGGCCTTGACCCAGGAATAATGCGCGGTGGCAGGGGCAAAAACCACCGGCGTATCGCGCAGCGTGGATAAATAGCGGCGGTGAAACACCAATATCCCGAGGTTCTGGATCGTGCGTTCGCTCAGCGCCTCCGACAGCACATCTTCGTCAAGGCCGGATGTCTCAATGATCCGCGCGGGTAGTGACAGGCGCTCGGCGATGGGAAGGTTCATCTGCTCCCACCGGGTCAGATCCAACAGCCGTATCCGTCGGCCCGCGCCGGTTCGCACCGTGACGTCCCTGCCGTTCGCCAGCCGCGCGTCATCTTCAAGTGCTGCTGAAACCGTAACTGCGTGATAGGCTAGGTTGCGGGCGGCCCACATCGCCTCGGCATTGGCCACCGAGCCGTCGCAGGTGATATGGCCCCAAGGCGGAATATCGGCCTCCAGGTCATAGCCCAGCATCCGGCACAATTGCCGCGCCACCTCGATCTCCATCGCCGTGGTGACCGGCGAGGCCTCGGCGGCAACATTGTTCTGGTTAAACAGCATGCCGGCGAAATAGCCGACCGCACCGGGCAGGGTGACATCCCAATACATATGGCTTTGGTTGAGATAAGAGGCCAGCGGCGTCGAGCCCGCGAGCGCCTGCAATATGTCGCCCAGTGCCTTGGTCGTTTGCGCGCAGGTCGCTTTGTGAGCGGGCCCATCCATCGCTTTCTTGGTGGCAAAGGCCGGATCGTTCGGGGCGTAATCCACGCGAAAGTCCGAATGCGCATTGACCGCCTGTTCCACCAGTTTGGTAAGAAATACCCGGTTCTCGGCTTTCGGCCCCAAAAACCATGCGGTTGGTGCGGGCGTCCCGGCAGGCGGCAGGCTTTTGATCGTTTCGACAGTGCGCCGATGCGCCGCGCTCAGAATATCCTTGGTCATATTTCCCCCCCGAATGATGCGACTTTACCCGATTCCCGGAATGTGTAGGGCCAAAAAATGCGCAAGGGAGTGACGCGCGTCACAAGGGCGACGCTCGCGGTCGGGGTATCAGGGGTGGCGTCGTTGCAGGATTCGGTCCTGCGCCATCAGGGTGAGAGAAATGACTGCGACACCGAACGCGATCAGCAGGGCGATTAAACTGGCGGCGCTGGCGCTTATCGCAGCAACCGGTCCGGTTTTCGCCCAGCCGACCGCGCTTCAAACGCCCGAAATTTCTCTGAGCTCGGATCCGGTCATTGGCGTGTCGCTGCAGGCGCTCACGGCGCTATTGGTGCTTGCCGTCATCATCGAAAACGCACTGGCGGTGCTTTTTGGCTGGAAGGTCTACCGCGCCTATTTCAGCGTCAGCGGCACCAAAGCGGTTGTCAGTTTTGTTGTTGCCTTCCTGGTGGTACGCCATTTCGAGGTGGACGTGATCGCCGCGCTTCTGGGCGAATACACTCCCGGCGGCTTTTACCCCTCGACTCTGGGGACCGAGGCCCTGACGGCGCTGGTCATCGCGGGCGGCAGCGCAGGAGTTCAAAACGTCATGGTGGCGCTTGGCTATCGCCAGCGGTCAGAAAACGCCGACCCGGCGCCGGCGCCGCCGCCCGACAATGCTTGGATCACCGTCAGCGTCCGCCGCAATTTGTCGGTTGGACCGGTTCGCATTGCCGTGACCGAGGTGGCAATTGGCGGCGACAAGGTGCCGTCGCTTGCCGGTGTGGCCCTGTCGCGACGGCGTTCGCTGGCGTCGATGCTGGTGCGCAATGTCAACCGGTTTCCTGCCAACGGAGGCTACCCGGTGACGCCCGGTCTGCCCTACGAGGTTCGGGTTCTTGGCAAAGACCGAACCGGTGCCGGTCTCGATCAGGTTCTCGCCGGCGGTCCCTTCCGGCTGGCCCCCGGTGCCGCGGTCGATTTTGACGTAACAATGTAATCCGTCACCGGAACCTCCAACCCGACACACTGCCAAATTGGGCGCCACATGCGTTCAGAATGCTGGCCCGGATCGCAGGGCATCTATAGTGCGCAATCGCCACTCTGAAAGCGCCTCGGCATAGAGACGGGCGCGCTGAAGAAAGTCATCCGGACCAAGTCCACCGTCCGGTGCCCTGGCCATCGTGCTGACCCCCAGAATGCGCGGCCAGAGCATGTCGATAATCTGGTGATCGCTGGTTGTGAACTCGGACCAAAACGCGCCCTGCACGCCCATAATCCGATCAGCGGCATCGCCCAACTCATCCGGAACAGGGTTCCAGTTCACCGTCTCGGATAGCGGAACAAATGCCGCCCAGGCCGCGCCCCAATCATCGGACCGATCTGACTGAGCCATGTCCAAATATACGTGCTGGGCCGGGCACATGACAATATCGTATCCCGCCTTGGCCGCCGCGATCCCCGGGGCCTGACGCGACCAGCTGAACAACAGCGCCCCGTTGCCGATACCGCCGCCCTTGCCCCGTTCCGCTTCTTCCCAGGCAGCGGCTTTTTTGCCGCGCGCTGCCAACCGGCGCGCTAAGCGCTCCATCATCCAGCCTTGCAGATCATCGGTGGTCGCCAGCCCCTCGCGGGCCTTCAGCCCGTCCGCAGCGGGCGATCCCGACCAGGTGTTGGCAGGCAATTCGTCGCAACCCAGATGAATGCGCTCGAACGGGAACAGATCGGCGATTTCGTCGATCAGCGCTTCAACCACCTCCCAAGTGCGCGGCATCGCCGGGTTGATCGTGTTGCGTTTATATCCCTGCACGCTGACCTCGGCGCTGGTATCTTCGGGGTCGCGCAGGCCCGGGACTACTGTGTTGAGCGCCAGCGCGTGGGCAGGCACTTCGATCTCGGGCATGACCTCGATATGCATCGTTCTGGCGTGGTCGATCAGCTTGGCTGCAAATGCCTTGGAATAAGTGCGGCCGCTCTCAACGCCGCCGCCGAAGACGCCGGGGATCGGATGACTTTCGCCGCGCATCGCGGTCTCTTGCCAAAGCTCGGGCAGGCACTCGAGTTCAAGCCGAAACGCTTCGTCATCGCAAAAATGCCAGTGGAACCGGTTCAGTTTCAGGAAAGCCATCAGATCGATCAGCCGCATCAGGGTGTCGGGCCGGAAATAGTGGCGCGCGCAATCCAGATGCTGGCCGCGCCACGCAAAGCGCGGTTGGTCGGTCACTTCGCCAAGCGGCAGTTTGCCATCATACGTAGCGCGCAGGTTCAAAAGCGTAATCGCGGCGTAAAATACACCCGCCGCGTCGCCCGTGCGGACCCTGATACCGTCATTCGCGATTGAAATCCGATAGGCCTCGGTCGCCAACCCATCATATTTCTCAACCGCGACGGGCACTCCGTCCGGGGTCAAAAAATCGCCCAACCCTAACCGGTTGGAAAGCGCTTTCACCTTTGCAAACTCTGAATATTCAGTTGCAAACCCAGTCGCGGCGAGCACACCGGGTTCGGGCCGCCAGCCTGTTGGCGCGGGGATCAACCGAAGATCGGGTTCAATCTCGGGTCCCTCGTGCACCCAGGCTTTGGCCCCACTCGGCCCCGCTGGCAGGCGCGTCACGCCGCCTTCGTGCCGAAGATAGGGCCCAAGCGGCAGCCAGGCGCGATTGACCGGGCGATAACGCTCGGCTTCGCAGGCGTAAGCAACTACAACTTCGTGCGCGGTACCCGGCGTCAAATCGGGCAGCGCGACTTCGGCATATCCACCGACCGACCGGACCAGATTGCCGCCGCGAAGTACGCGCGCAGGCGCCATCAGCGAGAAACAGAAAACCGGGGAGGTCAGCGCGAAATCGCTGGTCAATGTGCAAATGATATTGTCGCCTTCGACGCGGACCGCCAGATCAGCCTTCATCACCGCACCTCAAGCCGCAATTCCGAAACAAAATCATAGAGATCACTGCGATAAAGCCCGCGCGTGTATTCAATAGGCCGCCCCGAGGCCAGATACCCGGTCCGGTCAATCTGCAAAACCGCGTCGCCTTCGGCCATGTTCAAAAGCTTGGCGTCATTAGGGCCCAGACTGGCCGCCGTCACCCGCTGTATTGCGCGTGTCGGTGCCGCGCCATCGCGGCGCAGAACCGCGTAAAGCGATGTCGAAACCTCGTCCGGTCGCGGCAGAATATCTTCGGGCAGGGCCGAGGTTTCGATGGCCATCGGCACGCCTCCGGCCGATCGCAGCCGCCGAACCCGCGCCACGCGGTCGCCGGTCGTCAGGCCAAGTACCATCAGCTCGTCCGGGATCGGCGCAAACAGGCCGCGCTGCAAAACCACGCTGGACGAGGTTTTGCCCCGCGCCGTCATGTTCTCGGTGAACGACACCAGCGACGACAGCGATTGCTGCAGTTTCGGCGCGCCGGGCAGAACGAACGACCCCGCACCCTGCCGCTGTTCGACCAGACGGTCGGCCACCAGTTCGGCCACTGCTTTGCGAATTGTCACCCGGCTGACCTCGGCGATCCCGGCCAGGTCGCGTTCGGCAGGCAACTGCGTATCGGGCGTCAAAAGCCCCGACCTGATAGCCCGCGCAAGGTGGCGTGCAAACTGCTGATACCGGGGGCCAAGCCCCGGCGTGTACCAGCTGGCGGCAAAATAAAGGTCGGACGCAGGTCCAGAATCCATAACGACTCCCGGTTTCCCGCACCATCGCAAAATAATACCAATTTGCAAGGCAGTTTTTGTGTGCCCGGCGAATTGGCTATTTCATTCCAATAAATACAATAGGTTACAGCTATTCTTAGAAATTGGACTTATAAAGGTAGCGTTTTCGCCGAATTTAGGTATCATTGCAAAAAATGCGATTCTTTGACCGGAGAACGTTCACACAGCCAGGGGTATCAAAGTGGCGAACGCGACATTGGAAGCCGAACAGGCGCTCGCCCCCGTCGCGGCCAAGCCGAAGGTTTCGAACGCGGTGTTCGCCTGGCTCTTGATCTTGCCAGCCGTGATATTCATCGCCGTAATCGTTGCCTGGCCGCTGGTTGAAACCGTCCGGCTTTCATTCACCGATGCCCGCCTGGGCGGCGAAAACTACGTCGGACTGGAAAACTATCAGGACCTTCTGGAAAGCAAGAATTTCGGCCAGACCGTGGTGCGAACGTTCTACTGGATGGTCCTTTCGTTCAGCCTGAAACTGGTTTTGGGTCTGATCGGCGCCACTCTTCTGAACGCCGCCGTGCCGGGCAAGGCAATGTTTCGTGTCCTGGTCATGCTGCCCTGGATCATCCCGGTCGCCATCGGCATGATCGGCTGGCTGTGGCTTTACAACGGCCACTTCGGGATCATCGCCGGTGTCTTGCAAAGCATAGGCATCCCTGATGGGCCGCATGGGTTTCTGGCTCACAAAAGCTCGGCATTCTATTCGGCGATCGTGGCGGACGTTTGGGTCGGGACGCCCATGATCACGCTGTTCTTGCTGGCCGCCATGCAGGGCGTCAGCCGCGATCTTTACGAGGCCGCCTGGGTCGATGGGGCCGGGCGCTGGTACCGGTTCCGCCGGATCACTAATCCCCAGATCATGCCGGTGCTGGTGTCAATGGCGCTGCTCAGCGCAATCTGGACCTTCAACAGCTTCGAGATCATCTGGATCCTGACCGAGGGCGCAATGGCCTCGGCCAGCGCACACTATGGGGCCGATCACCTGATGGTCGCCGACATCGCAGCACTTATGCGCGGCGAACGCGACGCATTGCCGGTCGGTATCGTCGATGCGCTTCAGGCAGGTATCGCTGCTCTGGCGCTGGATCAGGCGCGGCAATCCGGGACGGTCGTTGACCTTGCCCCGACCTGCCCCGACCTGGGCCGAATTCGACCGAAAAAGGGCCGCAGCATGAGCGCCACGGCAGAACCCACGACCCGTCCCGGCGCGCTGATGGCCGCTGAAAGCGCGCGAGCGGCTGCAGTATTTGCCCGGACGGTCACCGCCGATCACCGGGGCCTGATCGCCCCGTTCGATCTTGGCTCGAAACGCGGGTTTTTCACCATTGCGCGCGGCTCGTCGGACGCCGCCGCCAACATCCTGTCCTACGAGATCATGCGCGAACTGGGCATCCCCAGCACGTCGATGCCGCCGTCGGTCTTTTCACTGGGCCGCGGCGTGGCGATGCGCGATATGGTGGCGCTGACCGTTTCGCAATCAGGGGCCAGCGACGATCTGGTGGCCTCGGTAATGGGTGCGCGGGCCATGGGCGCGGCAACACTTGCCATCACCAACCGCCCCGGCTCGGCGGTCGAGGCCGCCGCCGACGCGACCCTTCCCATAGGGGCCGGGCCTGAACTGGCGGTTCCGGCCACCAAGACGGTGATCGGGGCCATCGCTGCCGGGATGAGCCTGATTGCGGCGATCAAACCGGCCTACGGCGAAACCGCCCAAAGCGCCGCACAGGTATTTGCAGGCCTCAGCGGACAGCAGCATCCCGATACTCGAGCCTGCGCGGACGCCCTGCAAGACGCCCGGCACATTTACGTCATCGGGCGCGGCGCGGGGTTTGGAGCCGCCCAGGAAATTGCCCTGAAACTCAAGGAATGCTGCGCGCTTCATGCCGAGGCTTATTCGGCCTCAGAAGTGCTGCACGGGCCGTTGCAATTGGCCACGAGGGCGCTCACCACCCTGATGCTCGACACCCAAGAACCGCGCACCACCGCCAGCATGGATCTGGCCGAGGCGCAGCTTGCCGCCGCTGGGGTCACAATAATTCGCGTGCGCCCCTCGGACGCAGGTGCGGCCCCGTTGCCACCCGCTGCAGCCGCCGCAGCGCTGCTGCATCTGATGTACCCGGTGATCCACGACGCCGCGCTGGCCCTCGGCCTCGACCCCGACCGGCCCGAGACACTGGCCAAGGAAACCCTGACGGTATGAGCCTGGATCACTTGGATAAATGGGCCACCTGGGCCGAGATCGCCGCGCAACCGGCGATCTGGCGCGCCTGGGGCGGGGCCTTTGACCCGGTCGAGGTCGCCGACTGGATCGGCGCGCAAGAAGTTGACGAAATATGGCTCTCGGGCGCCGGCACATCGGCCTATATCGGTGATATTATCGCGGCCGCGTTGGGGGGCCGCTCAGGCCCACCCGTCCGCGCGGTCCCCAGCACCGACATCGTCAGCCGCCCACAGACCTACCTGCGCGGGCGCAGACCCTTGGTTTTCAGTTTTGGCCGCTCGGGCGACAGTACAGAGACCATCGGCGTTCTGAAAGCCCTCGATGCGCTGGCCCCGCTTGCGCCGCGTCTCAACATCACTTGTAACCCTAGGGGCGCACTGGCCACGCGCGCGGCACCCGGCCCGCAAAAGGTCATCGTCCTGCCGGTCGAAACGCATGACGCGGGTTTTGCCATGACTTCGAGTTTTTCGACGATGTTGCTGACCGCGCTTGGGGTGCTGGAACGCGCCGATGATTTTGCCGACCGTTTGAACCGGCTGGCCGACGCTTTCGAGCGTCTGCGCCAAGGATTTGCGCCCCGCCCGTGCCCCGACCGCGCGGTGTTTCTGGGCACTGGCCCCCTGGCCTTTGCGGCGCGCGAAGCGGCGCTGAAAGTGCTCGAACTGACCGCTGGCCAGACGCCGGCCCTATGGGACGGCCCTTTGGGCTTTCGCCATGGGCCGAAATCATTCGTCACCGGCGATACCGCGCTGTTCCTGTTTGCCTCATCCGATCCGCATGCGCGCAGATACGAAATTGATCTGGCGGCGGAATTGGTGTCACAATTCCCCGAGGCGACGCTGACCGTGATCGGTCCGGGTGCCGAGGTTGAGGTCGCAGCACCCTGGGGCGATGCCTGGGCCGCCCCGCTGATGGTGGGCTACGCCCAGATGTTGGCGGTCAACTGGTCCGACGCGCTTGGCCTCAACGTCGATGCGCCTTTCGAGGGGCGCGGCACGCTGACCCGCGTGGTCAGCGGCGTCACGCTTTACGAGGTGGGGCCATGATCGCGGCGGGCATCGACATCGGCGGCACCAAGATCGAGGCGCAGGTTTTCGACGCCGAATGGCGGCAGGTGGCGCGTCACCGGGCCACTACGCTCGGCCAGAACCCGGATTTTCTGGACGCCATTGCCGAGATGGCGAATTGGGTGGAGGGCCGGGCGGGTCGCATTCCCATTGGGCTTGGCTCTGCCGGTCTGGTGAACTCCGAAACCGGCATGGCCCTGACCGCCAATCTGCCCGCGACCGGTCATCGCCTGGTTGCCGACGTTGCCGCCAAGGTTGGCCGCGGGCTGCCGTTCATCAACGACTGCCGGGCGCTGACGCTGTCCGAGGCGGTGTTCGGCGCGGGCAGGGGCGCGGACCCGGTTGTCGGGCTGATTCTGGGCACCGGAGTTGGTGGCGGCGTGGCGGTAAACGGCCAATTGTTGCCCGGTCCCCGCGATCTCGGCGGCGAATTTGGCCATGTTCCCGCACCCGCCCATATCGTCGTCCGCGAAAACCTGCCGCTCGTGACCTGCGGGTGCGGGCGTGCGGGCTGTGTCGAGACCCTGATCTCGGGTCCCGGCCTTGGGCGCATCGCCGTGGCCAAGACCGGCACCCGGCTTACCCCGGAAGTGATCCGGGCTTCGCTGTCGCGCGCTGCGGCGCTGTATCGCCCGATCGTGATTGAGGCGACCTCGAACCAGGTCAATCAGGATGGCGGCTATAGCGGCCAGCGCCCGGCCGATTTCATCGCTATTGTCCAGGCGATGGCCGCCGAGATCGGGCTTGACCCGGCGCAGCTTGCCTTTGGCGGCGATCATCTGGGCCCGCAGGGCTGGCGCGGCCTTGACGCCGGTGCGGCCATGGCCAAGGCAGACTGGCTGGTCCGCGACTATGTCGCTGCGGGGTTCACCAAGATCCACCTCGATTGTTCGCAAGGCTGCAAGGGCGAAGACCCGGTGCAGGGCGACGAAGTTACTGCGGCGCGCTCGGCGCTGCTGGCCCGCGCTTGCGTCGAGGCCGCAGATGGGCGCGCCGATCTGATATTCGTTATCGGTACCGAAGTGCCGCCGCCCGGCGGTGCCCGCGCCGGTGAGGCCGGCGACATTCCCGCCACCGATCCGGCCCGCGCCCGGGCCACGCTGGAAGCACACAGGACGGCTTTCGCGGCGCAAGGTGTCGATTTTGACGCGGTGGCGGGGCTGGTCCTGCAACCCGGCGTCGAGTTTTCGCCGATGCATGTGCATCATTTCCCCACCAACCGGGCGCTGCCCTATCGCGTCGTCCTGGCCGACTGGCCGGGGATCGTGCTCGAGGCGCATTCGACCGACTACCAGCATCCGCAGGTCTTCCGGACGCTTGCCGCACAAGGGTTCGCCTTTCAAAAGGTCGGTCCGGCGCTGACCTTCGCCTGGCGGCAGGCGGCCTATGGGCCTGACCTGATCTGCGGGCTATTGGGGGGGCAGGAGCGCGGGCTGATGCGGGCCATGGAACGGCTGATGACCGCGGCGCCCGAGCATTGGAACGGTCATTACCGGGGCGACGCGGCCGCGCTTTTGACCGCGCGCCATTTCGGGCTGGCCGACCGCATCCGCTATTACTGGCCTTTGCCCGAGGCCCAGGCAGCGTTGGCCGAGCTGCGCGACTGGACGGGCGGCGCGGCGCTGCCGGATTCGCTTTTGCTGCAGGTTTTTTCGCGGTCGCTGCTTGACCGCGCCGAGGCGCTGACCGGGGCGATGCCGGACCGGCATTTGCAAGCCAGCGTTCACGCAGCACTTGATCCCTATTTCGTAACCGATCGCGCCCAGCAAGAGGCGGCGGCCTGATGTCGGGGGCACAGCAATTCCTGCGGCCCGATCAGGTGTTTGACGGTGTCTCACTGCACCCGGGCGCGGCGGTTGAGCTGGCCCAGGGCCGGGTCGCGGGACTGGTGCCCGCAGGCCAGTTGCAGACCGGACCGGACGTGACCTGCCTGACCGGCATCCTGACCCCCGGCTTTGTCGATCTTCAGGTCAACGGCGGCGGCGGGGTGCTGTTCAACGACGATCCCACGCCCTCGGGCTTAGGCAAAATTGCCGCGGCGCACCGGCGCTTTGGCACTACGCATATCCTGCCGACCGTGATCACCGATGCGCCCGAAGTTCTGGACCGGGCCGTCGAGGCGATCCTCGACTGGCGGTACGGCCCGGATATTCTGGGCATCCACATCGAAGGCCCGCACATCGCGCCCAGTCGGCGGGGCACCCACGCCACGCGGTTCGTGCGGCCGCTCGATGCCACGACGCTTGCCCATGCCAGGCGCCTGCGCGCGGCAGGCATTCCGACAATGATCACCCTAGCACCCGAGGCTGCAACACCCGATCAGATCGCCCGTCTGGCCGCCATGGGCTGCATCGTCTCGCTCGGTCACAGCGATGCCACAGCCGACCAGACGCGCGCGGCGCTGGCCGCAGGGGCCAATTGTTTCACCCATCTTTTCAACGCCATGTCGCCGATGCTAAACCGCGCGCCAGGGGTTGTTGGCGCGGCAATCAATTCGGACGCTTACGCCGGGATAATTTGTGATGGCATCCATGTTGCCGATGAAATGGTGGCGCTGGCGCTACGGGCGCGCCCGGTGCCCGACCGCACCTTCCTGGTCTCGGACGCCATGCCAACCGTGGGCGGGCCCGACCGGTTCAGGCTTTACGGCGAAACCGTCACGCTAACCGATGGCCACCTGATCAACGCCGAGGGCAGTCTGGCGGGCACCCATGTCACGATGCTGGGCTCTGTGCACAGGCTGGTCCACCACGCCGGCGTTGACTTAGAGACGGCGCTGCGCATGGCGACCGGCATTCCGATGGCGGTGGTTCGCGGTCAGGCAGCGCCCGCGCCGATCCTGGGCGGGTTAAGGGTCGAAGATTTGCTGCTGCTCGATGCCGGGCTGACAGGCTTTCAGACCCCGGCATTGGTCTCGACATTCCAGGCATGAATCACACCGGCAGCGGCGCGTCCGGCTTCAGCTGATCCATCACGATCTGGCTTTGCACCCGCGCCACCGCCGGATGCGGCAAGATACGCTCGTGGATCAGCTGGTTCAGGGCCGCCAGGTCGGGGCAGTAGACCCGCAACAGGTAATCGGCCTCGCCGGTCAGCGTGAAGGCCGAGGTGATCCGCGGCTCATGCGCCACCAGCCGCGCAAATGTCTCAACCAGATCGGGTTTGTGCGTCGCCATCTGCACCTGAATGAAGGCCTGTACGGAAAGACCCAGGGCATCGGCATCAAGCCGCGCGGCATAGGCGCGGATCAACCCCGCCGCTTCGAGCCGCTGGCGTCGCCTTCCGGCCTGGCTGGACGACAGGTTCAGGGCGCGCCCGAGCGCCTCGGCGGTGATCTGGGCATCGGTCTGCAGGATGGACAAAAGCCGGGCGTCGGTTGCGTCAAGTTTGATGCTGGAAATCTGCATGGTTTTGGGAGTATCACAAAATTTCACGCAGAAAAACCCCCGTTATTAACAAAATATGCGCAATAAAGTCGCAGGGGATGCGATAAGACTGCGTCAACGCCAGTCAGCCACAGGAGACCAGCCATGGGCCCATTCCCCCACGATGCCCCGAAAGCCACGATCACCGACGCAAACCCGGCCGGCACCGATGGCTTCGAGTTTGTCGAATTTGCGCATCCCGAGCCAGCCGAGCTGCGCAGGCTTTTCGCCAAAATGGGCTATGTCCACACCGCCACCCACAAGACCAAATCGATCGAGGTCTGGCAGCAGGGCGACATCACATATGTCCTGAACAGCGAACCGGGCAGCCACGCGCAGGCGTTCGTGGCCGAACATGGCCCCTGCGCGCCGTCGATGGCCTGGCGCGTGGTCGATGCCAATCACGCCTTTGACCACGCAGTGCGGACGGGTGCCGAACCCTTCACAGGCCCCGGCAATACCCTGGATGTTCCGGCGATCCGGGGTATCGGCGGGTCGCTGATCTATTTTGTCGACCGGTATTACGAGACCTCGCCTTATAACGACGAATTTGACTGGGTCTCGAACGCGCATCCGACCGGTGTTGGGTTTTATTACCTCGACCACCTGACCCATAATGTCTTCAAGGGCAACATGGACACCTGGTTCGAATTCTACGGAAAGCTGTTCAATTTCAAAGAGATACGTTTCTTTGATATTCAAGGCAAATATTCCGGACTCACGTCACGCGCGCTGACCTCGCCCTGCGGACGCATCCGCATCCCGATCAACCAAGATCGCGGCGAAAAGGGCCAGATCGTTGCCTATCTGAACAAATACAAAGGCGAGGGTATTCAGCATATCGCCGTGGGCGCCCGTGACATCTACGGCGCCACCGACGAAATTCACGACCGGGGTCTGCGCTTTATGCCCGGGCCACCTGACACATATTATGCGCTGAGCCGCGACCGCGTGACCGACCACGAAGAACCGGTCGATCGGATGAAAAAACACGGCATCCTGATCGACGGTGAAGGCGTGATCGACGGCGGCGAGACCCGGATCCTGTTGCAGATATTCTCCAAAACATTGATTGGCCCGATCTTTTTCGAGTTCATCCAGCGCAAAGGCGACGACGGCTTTGGCGAGGGCAATTTTCAGGCGCTGTTCGAATCTATCGAAGCCGAGCAAATTGCCTCCGGCGAGCTGAAAGCCGACGACGCCGCCTGATCCCTGCTCAGCGCATCGGATTTCGGCCCGCAGAACGGCTAATTTTCGGGTCGGCGAAGGTCGGCCTGCCCGGCCTGCATTATTCGTGACAGGGAATGGCCGTGGTGATTACATCGGCACCGCGGCGGGTGCGGATGAAACAGGTCTCGGTTGCCGCCACCGACAGCAGGTTCGAGATTTCGCTTTGCGGGGCGAAAAGCTGGGCCAGTTGGACCGCTTGGGTCATGCGCTCGGGCGAACTGACCGACCCCGACAGAATCACGCTTTGGCTGACGGTGTGGACCGTGATCGCCTCGCCGGGCAGAATTTCCAGAAGTTTGGCAGACAGTTCGTCGGCGTTGGGCGCCACGTAGGGCACTTCGACTGTCATGAGATTGCTGACCTGGTCACGGGCGTAGAGCCGGGCCATCCCGGTCGCGATGTTGATATGCGCGGCTTGCGTAACCGTACCGGTCAGCACGATCTCTTCGCCGTCAAGTCGCGCGTCGATCGCGGCATCGGGCAGGGCCCTGCGCAGGTCGGCGCGCAAAGCGCCGATGTCGATGCCCGGTGTCTCGCGCGCCTCGAGCACCATCAGGTTGGAAACGCGCCCGGGCGCATAGCGGTATGCCAGTTCCAGTGCCTGATCCATATGGGTCTGCGAGCTGATCGTCCCGGCCATCACGATGCCGTCGTTGGCGGTGAACGCCTGAATGTTTTCGTCGGGCAGGATCATCACCAGCCGTTCCTTGAATTCGGTAATATCGGGCGCCACGGTGATGTTGACCATCGACATGACCTGTCCGTTGTCACCAAACAGCATCAGCGTGGTGCGGCCAGGGTTTTTGCCCAGCACATAGATCGACCGGTCAGTCAGCGTCGAAATATCGGCAATATCGGGGTTTGCGATGGAAAGTTCAGAGAACTGGGTGTTGCTTTTCAGCGCAACTGCGCCGTTGACCAGGATCTCGAGGCTGGAGGTGGTGACCCCCTGCTGGACCTGAATGCCATCCACCACAGCGGCGGCTTCTGCCGGGGCTGTGGCCGCCGAGCCGTCGAGCGCCGCGACCTGGGTCTGGGCCGAAGCCGCAAAGCCCTGCGCGCAAAGCGTGATCGCTGCGGCGGCAACGATGCGGCGGCGCAGCCTGGGCTTTGATGTGGCATTGTCGTGCATTGAGGATGATCTATCCATTTTCGACGCTTCGAAACGAAGACACAACACAAGACGATACCGCCCTGCGCAGGCCTTATTGCACCCAAGTTTGACAACAATGTGACGTCCAGGCCCGGACCGTCTCCGCCCGGTTGCCGGATTTGTCGGGATAAGCCGAAGTTGCGCCAGCTCAACGCCATCTGCCCTCCCCCCACCTCCCCTTTCCCAAAGGAAGGTTGGGAGCGCACCGCTTGCCAAAAGCGGCTCCCCTCTCCGCCCCGGAGAGGGGGTGGGGGAGAGGCCGTCGCAGCAATTCAACCTCAACCAGCCCGCGACAATATTACAACCTCTGACCGGGCTTGGGACATTGCCCCTGCGCCCGCAAGCCTCTAGTGAAGTTGCCAACCCAGAGGCGCGCGCGCGCCGCCGATATACAACACCAAGCTGGAGGCACGCATGGCCGACGCAGCCACCCATGGCCACGATGCACATCAGACCGAGCGGTCGTTCTTTACCCGCTGGTTCATGTCGACCAATCACAAGGACATCGGCATCCTCTACATTCTGACCGGCGGCGCGGTCGGCTTTGTCTCGGTCGCCTTCACCGTCTACATGCGGATGGAGCTGTTGGACCCCGGCGTTCAGTACATGTGCCTGGAAGGCGCGCGGCTGACGGCGGCGGGCGCGGGCGACATCTGTACACCGAACGGGCATATCTGGAACGTGCTGGTCACCGGCCACGGCATTCTGATGATGTTCTTTGTGGTCATTCCGGTGCTCTTCGGCGGTTTCGGCAATTATTTCATGCCCCTGCACATCGGCGCGCCGGATATGGCCTTCCCGCGGATGAACAACCTTTCGTATTGGATGTTTGTCGCCGGAACTTCGCTGGCGATCGCTTCGGTGCTCAGCCCCGGCGGCAATGGTCAGGCCGGGTCGGGGGTGGGGTGGGTGCTCTACCCGCCGCTTTCGGTCAACGAACAGGGCTGGTCGATGGACCTGGCGATATTCGCCGTCCACCTCTCGGGGGCCTCGTCGATCTTGGGCGCGATCAACATGATCACCACGTTCCTGAACATGCGCGCACCGGGCATGACGCTGTTCAAAGTGCCGCTTTTCGCCTGGTCGATCTTTGTCACCGCCTGGCTCATTCTTCTGGCGCTGCCGGTTCTGGCCGGCGCCATCACCATGCTGCTGACCGACCGCAATTTCGGCACGACGTTCTTTGACCCCTCGGGCGGCGGCGATCCGATCCTTTACCAGCACATCCTGTGGTTCTTCGGCCACCCGGAAGTCTACATCATCATCATGCCGGGCTTTGGCATCGTCAGCCACGTGATCTCGACGTTCTCGCGCAAACCGGTGTTTGGCTATCTGCCGATGGTCTGGGCGCTGATCGGCATCGGGGGCTTAGGCTTTGTGGTTTGGGCGCACCATATGTACACGGTCGGGCTGAGCCTGCCCCAGCAGAAATACTTCATGCTGGCGACCATGGTCATCGCGGTGCCCACCGGCATCAAGATCTTCAGCTGGATCGCCACCATGTGGGGCGGATCGATCCAGTTCAAAACCCCGATGCTCTGGGCTCTGGGGTTCCTGTTTCTCTTCACCCTGGGCGGTGTGACCGGTATCGTTCTGGCCCAGGCGCCGATCGACCGTGCCTATCACGACACCTATTACGTGGTCGCGCATTTCCACTATGTGATGAGCCTTGGCGCGGTTTTCTGCATCTTTGCCGCGCTCTATTACTGGCTCGGTAAGATGACCGGGCGGCAATACCCCGAATGGGCCGGAAAGCTGCATTTCTGGGTGATGTTCATCGGCGCCAATCTGACCTTCTTCCCCCAGCACTACTTAGGGAGGCAGGGCATGCCGCGGCGCTATGTCGACTACCCCGAGGCGTTTGCCTATTGGAACCAGATCTCATCCTGGGGCGCGTTCCTGTCTTTCGCGTCGTTCCTGTTTTTCCTCGGCGTGATGGTCTACACGCTTCGGTGGGGCAAGCGGATCAGCGAACCCAACTATTGGGGCGGTGCTGCGGACACGCTGGAATGGACGCTGCCAACCCCGCCGCCCGAACACACCTTTGAAATTCTTCCCCTGAAGGAAGATTGGGACCACAGCCACGACTATTGATAGTTCGGCCCGTGCCCTGAGAACGGATGAGATCTTAGCATGGGCTCCGGCTGCGACCGGGGCCTTTTTTGTTTGTGATGGGCCGCCCGCAAGCGCCGTTTCGACAGCCTCTCGCCCAACCTCCCTCCGAGACGGAGGGGGGAAGCGCACTCACGCGATCAGGCGGCTCCCTCTCCCGCGGGGAGAGGGGATGGGGGAGAGGTCATAGCGCCGTTGCAGCTTTGCAATGATCCGCAAATGGGTATTGTGGCGGAAAACCAATTTGGCGCCAGCGGACAGGATCAGGCGACCCGCGCAACCAGACGAGGCCAATGAAAGAAGCGATTTTCAAACACTGCCAAAGCCTCTTCCCTGAATGGGCGCGCCTTACAATCGCGGACTTCGACATCGACGACCCCAAAGGGTTTTCGTCGTTCACCATGGGTATCCGGTCAAGACCAGCCGTGCAGCCGCTTGACCCGCCGGCGGTGCTCTACCGCCGCCTGGAAGGAAAGGAAAACGCTATCCTGGATTTTGCGACCGAACGCGAAGTGTTTCTGACGCTCGGGGCGGCGGGCATCGCCGCGCACTGCCACCACTACGACCAAACCTGCCGGATCGAGGCGTTTTATCAGGGCCGAACCCTGACGCCCGACGACCTTTTTGACGCCAATACTCTGCGCAAGATCGCCGACCAGCTTTACCGGTTCCACCAGCTGCGGCCACCAAGCCTTCCTGACACCGCGTTCTTTGACATGATCCACGCGCAATGGGGCAAGCTGGCGCGCGTCGTGCTGGAGGAAAAGACCGACGCATTCCCGCCTAACGAGCAGGAATTGTGCATTGACCTGCACGCCATCTATGCGCCCGAGACGCTGGCACGCGTCAAACGCTGCCTGCCGCAACCACAGGGCCTATGATTTCTCGAACCTCTTCGCCGAGACGGTGATGAAACACGGGCTGCCCGATTACCCCTATTTCCGCATCGACCCGCCCGCGTTTGGCGATGCCGAACTTGGCACGCTAATCGGGGCTTATCTGGATAACGCCAAATTTGACGGCCCCGAGGCCCGCCAGACCGAATTTGACCGGCTGATGTCAGCCGCCAAAGACCTGGCGCTGCTCTCGGACTACAAATACGCCATGGCCGCCGTGACCCTGTCGGTCGATCCGATCCAGAATATCCGGTTCATCCCTTACGCGCATCAACGGTTTGCCAAGTTCCTGGCTGCCTATGATGCGCGGTTCGGAGACGCTGACATCTGAACATGCGTCGAGGCTGACCCGGCCCCAATGCGCGCCTGAGACCAAGCAACTCAGTCGAGGAACGACCAATCCTGCATCGCCAGCCAATCGCCATAATCGAGCCATGGCACGTCGGGGAAGTCCCGGTGCAGCGCGCCGATATCGGCAGAATACCCAACGTCGTTGAACCAGGTGAACATATCCGCCAAGTCTGCGGCTTGCTGACGCAAATCACTTGGCGCGAAACCCTGATAGGCGATCGTGTGGCCAGATGCCTTTGAGATCTGCGCCACCGTCTCGTCACCAGACAGTTCAGACCCGGCGATGTCATAGCGTTGGCCATAAACGGCCTCGCCGCGTTCGATCAGGGCCGCTGCGAATTCGCCGATGTTCTTGACGGCTATTTGTTGCAAAACCCGATCACCCGGCATCCCGGCGGTGTAGATGCCTTCGCCCAATTTCGGCTGGCCCCAGGGCGACAACAGGTTTTTCATGAAGAAAACCGGCGCCATGACCGTGGACGGCGTGCTTAGAGTTTCCAGATGCTTTTCAATCTCATACTTGCCATCGAAATGCGCGATCCCGGTGTTCTTGTCGGCGCTGCCAACCGTGGAAAACACGATGTGACCGACACCGGCTGCGTGCAGCGCATCAACCAGCGATTTGCCCTGGTCGATCTCGGCCTCGGTGCCAACCTCAAACGAAGTTGATACCGCAAAGGCGCTGTCGACGCCTTTGGCCGCCTGAGTGATCGCGCCCGCGTCGGTGTAATCGCCCTGGCGGACGTCGACGTCCCTGGCGCCCAGCGCTTGAGCGGCATCCGAATTCGGGTTGCGCGTCATCGCGATAACCTTGTGGCCGCGTTCGAGCAAAGTATTGACCGTCGCTCCGCCCTGGGCGCCGGTTGCGCCAGCGACAAATACTGTTTTTGTTTCTGACATGGTCATGGTCCTTTAGGTGTTTGTTGCATGAACGTGTTCCGCGATAAGCGTGGCGACCGACGGCCCCGGGCCAACAAGCTCCAGCACGGTGCGGTCGGGATCGCGGATGAAAATGGTCTTGGTGCCGCGGAATTCGCGGCGGCCAGTGATTGCGATATTGTTGTCCGCGACGAATTTTTCCGTCGCCTCGGCGTCCTTCATTTTCAGGGCAATGTGGGTGATGCCCGGGTATTTGACGGGCTCGTCCATAAGAACGTTCTCGCCCGCCTTGCCCTTGGCTGGCCCCAACAGGTTGATGTTGATGCCCGAGGGGTGAAGCATGACCAGGGGATGTCCCTGATCAAATCCGCCGTCCGCGAGCATCTCAAAACCCAGGAGCTCGTAGAAAGCCACCGATTTCGCCCGGTCGGCAATGCGAATGCCGACGTGATCGATACTGCTGATTTCAAGCATTGGCCTGTCCATTCATCGTTTCGTTGCGTCTGATCCGAAACGTAGGCTTGTGTTGAACCTGTCGCTAGCCTTGAAATTTTCACAAGACCTGTGCATATTTGACACATGCCAAGCACAGACCGAATGACCGAATATCTGGAAGTTGTGCGTTCCGGCAGTATTTCCGCGGCCGCCCGCAGCCTTGGACTTGAACGCGCCACGCTAAGCCGGCGGATGTCGGCGCTCGAGGCCGACCTTGGCGTGCGGCTGCTGCACCGTCGCACGACAAAGCTGGTGCTGACCGCGGCCGGACGTGAATTGCTTCACCGCGCGCGGCGCGTAGTTGCCGACGCCGAAGAAGCATGGGCCAGCGTGCGGCGGCTGGACGGCGAACCGCGCGGCCTGTTGCGGGTGTCAATCGCGGGCCCGCATTTCGCCGAATTGTTCACCACGTTCATGCGCGATTTTCCGCATGTCGAACTGGAACTGCGGGCGACCACCCATCAGGTTGACATGCTGGGCGACGGAATTGACGTGGCCGTGCGGATCGGCGCGATCAGCGACCCAAATCTCATCGCCCGGAAAATCAGCTCTGACCGGCTGGTCGTCGTCGCCTCGCCGCAATTTTTGCCCGATCACCGGGTGCCCGGAAACGTCGCTGAACTGAAAAAACTGAACTGCATTACCGGCTTTGCCGACGGCTGGACGCCGGCCCGATCCTGGCCCCTGATGAACGGCAAATCCATCGAAGTTCACGGACGGATGACCGCCAACGAACTGCCGTTGATACATGCGGCCGCAAAAGATGGCCTAGGCTGCGCCCTGTTGCCGTCTGCCTTCGTGGCTGATGACCTGGTGGCCGGGCAGTTGGTGGCGATATTGCCTGGTCTAGTCGGCAGGGAAATTCCTGTGCATCTGGTCTATGTGGACCGCGAGTATATCGAGCCGAAAGTGCGGGTGTTCATTGATCGGGCTATCCACGCGATTGCCAGGGAAATGCCGCCACGGGCCGAAGGCCTCTGAACCGCGACACTCCGATCGCCTGTTTTCCAAAATAATCGTTTAATCTGTATAACTTACCCACATGTCTCACTGTGAGAGGCTTTTCCTAAAGCGCGCCCAAAGTGCCCTCAAATGTCCGCCGCAGCGCCAGATCGAGGTCGTCCATCGTCACCGGCAGGCCCAGATCGACCAGGCTGGTGACCCCGTGACCGGTGACTCCGCAGGGCACGATCCCGTCGTAATGGCTCAGGTCCGGCTCCAGGTTGATCGACAGGCCGTGGAAGGTTACCCATTTGCGGATCCGCACCCCGATGGCGGCGATCTTGTCGTCGCGCGGCGACCCGTCGGGCAGGGACGGCTTGTCGGGCCGCGCCACCCAGACCCCCACCCGCCTGGCACGCCGACCGCCCGCCACGCCAAATTCGGCCAGCGTCGCGATGATCCAGTCCTCCATCGCGCCCACGAACCGGCGCACGTCGCGCTGGCGGGTGTTCAGGTCGAGCATCGCATAGACCACCCGCTGCCCGGGCCCGTGATAGGTATATTGCCCGCCGCGCTGGCTTTTATAGACCGGAAACCGGTCTGGGTCGGTCAGATCACCCGGCCTCGCGCTGGTCCCGGCAGTATAGAGCGGCGAGTGTTCCAGAAACCAGATCGCCTCGGCCGCGCCGCCCTCGCGAATGTCGGCAACGCGCGCGTCCATCGCCGCCAGTGCATCGTCATAATCGACCAGCCGCTCGGAGGTCTGCCACTCAACCATCGCGCCGCTTCCTGTCCGGCAGCAGGCCCGCGCGGCGGACCGCCGCCACATAGGTGCGGCTGACCGGAAGGTCCTGACCATCGTGCAGCGTCAGCACCACCTTGCCGTCCACCCGCCGCGCCGCTGCAACCGCATTGGTGGCGACCCAGTGCGACCGGTGAACTTGCAGGCCTGGCGTTCCTTCGGTTTCGGCGATGGCGTCGGCAAGCCGCATCAGGATCAGGCTCGCACCCGCCGAGGTTGTAATTTGGACATAGTGATCCTGCTGCGACAGCGACAGCAACGCCCCGCGCTTATCGATCTCAATCCGGTCGAGCAGTCGCGTGGTTCCCGAATTGGTCTGCGTCTGCCGTTGTTGCCAGGCCAGCACCGCCGAGACGATCAGCGCGATCGCCGTGCAATTCAGCGCAATCTCGGCAACATAGCCTCCGTTGGCGGGCGCGAGGCCAAAGGCTGCCCAGTTCAGCATCAGCACTTCGGCGGTGACAACAAGCCCGGTCGCCCCACCAGCCAGCACAATTGCGCCGGCAAATCCGAGGCGACGCGCGCGACCGCCGGCAAGTGTCCAGTCCGAGACGAAGGCACCCGAGAAGAAGGTGACCAGGACGATCAGGCCCCAATAAGCAAAACGGGGTGCGATCCGCATCATATTAATGGTGCCAAAAGGGCCCGACAACGCCAGAATCAACGCCACGGCCACCATCCCCACCCAGACGCCGGGCTGACGCAACAGGCCAGTGGTTTCGCGAAGCGCCAGTTTCAGGTTGCTGTCATTCACGAAGCCCGCCCTTCCGCCCGCGAATGCGGGATTGGCCGCCAGCGCTGTCGCCGCCACAGATCGGTTTGGGACATACCCCAAGACCGATGCGAGGCCCATATGTTTCTTGACGTTTTCCTGGACGCCCCGACAGCCGTGCAGATCCACGTGATCACGGCGCTTGCGGCTCTGGTGATCGGCCCGCTGGCGCTCTACCGGCGTAATCGCGACTTCTGGCACCGCTTGACCGGCTATTTTTGGGTGACGAATGTCGCCATTGCCGCGCTCAGCTCGTTTTTTATCACCGGTCTCGGCATCATCGGCCCGTTCAGCCCGATCCACGGCCTTTCGGTATTTGCCCTGTGGGGTCTTTGCAGCGGTTTGCGGCAAGCCCGGGCCGGTCGGGTCACTGCGCATCGCGCGACCATGGCCTCGATCTACTGGTGGGCGATCGGACTGGCGGGGCTGCTGACGCTTCTGCCAGGGCGGCGCATCAACCATGTTCTGTTTGGCGAAAACCAGTTTCTGGGGCATTGGGTGATTGGTGCGACGCTGGGCGCGGCCATGCTGAGTTACTGGTTCAAACGCCGCCGCGCGAGGTCGCGTTTTTCCCTTCACAAGCGACCAGCCCTTCGCTAAGAAGCGCCGCACCCAGCCAGGGCAGTGCGGTCGTGGCGGAATTGGTAGACGCGCAGCGTTGAGGTCGCTGTGAGGTAACACTCGTGCGAGTTCGAGTCTCGCCGACCGCACCAGATTTCCAGTTTTTGGTTGACTTTCGAACCCGGCGAAAACCAACCAGTCATGCGGTACGTAATTCCGCCATGAAACCCTCAACCGTCATGATGTGCTGTCGAATGCTCTTGGCGAACTTCTTAATCTTCGCTTCCGGTACGACAAGACGAATTCCGGCCTCGGTGATAAGCCTGAACTGAGCTTCGGATACACCTTCCTGTAGTGTCAACAAGTGTCTGACAGGCAAGTCGGCGCATTCTTCTGTGACTTGGCGCCATCGGTCCTTAAGTGTGGTCTTGACTGCCAGCATGCGGACGCGTTCACTTGGGAATCCTGCATCCATATAGGCCGCTTCTGACGGAAACAGGAAATCCGGGTTGTTCCCGGCCTTCGGTTGGTAAGTGAACTGTCTGCCGTCTTGGAAGTTCTCTTCGATCAGGATTTCGCGCATGTGGTATTCGAGGGACTTGCCGGACCGTGCCTTTCGTCGTTGAAGCACTGCCTGCGCCGCAGCAAGAAATTCCACCATCGTACTGAACCCGGCCCTGGCTCTGGGAAGCTCAACTGCCTCCTCAAGACTCTGGAACAATTGGAACTCGCACTCGCGTCGGCTCAGCAACCGCTCATCAACAGCCAGCTCATCGTCCGGGCGCAATTCGATTACCTTGCGGATGATTTCCTGCCCTCTCGGAAACTTTGCCAGCCATTCCGGCGGCAATTCGTGCCGTGCCATACGGCAGTCCGGCCGCACGACTTTCTGCAAATGTTGAAACACGCCCTCGTCAGGGGGCCAAACGGTCCACCTGCCGGGGTCAACCGGGCCAGTCTCGCGCTCTGCGACCTCCTCTTCCAGTTCGTTCCGGCAAACCCAGACGCTGCAGCGATCTGCCTCGCCGTCTGCACCGAAACGAAAAGCGAATATCGTTAAGGCGCCGGTGCTGTCAGGGTCCAGCAATGCCGAATACTGCCCGCCTAGACGTGTAATCCGGCATTCGTCTCGCGTGCCCTTTTCGATGGGGTTTGGACGGTGCTTACTGTTGTACCAGACGGCGCGAGCGCGCACCGCATCGGGATGGGAGTCAATTTCCAGGTCGATTTTCGTATCTGCGTTCCGTTCAACAGTATTCTCCAGCGATGGGAACAAGCGAAAGAAAACTGGCTTCGGGACATACGGCCCCGCTTGGTGAGCCTTATTAGCCAGAGTGTCATTTCCCGAGAGGCGCTTGACGAACCCAAAGACCCCCTGTCCGCCGTTCTCTTCAATCCATTCGCCCAAATCCAAGTAAATGCCCCTCAGTCAAAATGTCCCGAAATTTCGCCCGTTTCTTCGTCAGTCGTCAGCCAGACCCTCATTCGGTCCACAACTGTATGCAGATCAAGCCGCCCCTTCCCGATCAGCGTGCATTCCCAAACCACGTATTGCCGCCAACCCAACGCTCGCAACTGATGCGTCACTTCGCCGTCGCGCTCTGCATTCCGAGCCAGTTTCTTGCACCAGAGGTTGACGTTCTTTCCGCCGGGTTGCTTAAAGCGTGGACAGTCGTGCTTGTGCCAGAAGCAACCGTGCACGAAGACCGCAGTCCAATGTTTTTTCATTACCAAATCAGGCTTGCCCGGCAAACGGCTGTTTAGTCTGAACCGATACCCGGCGCGATGGAGGGCTGAACGCAGCATTACCTCGGGCTTCGTGCCGTGTCCCTTGATTGCCGCCATGTTACGGCTGCGCGTTTCACGGTCGTGAACGTCAGGCAAACTTAGTAAATCTTTCTTCTTCAATAGTTTCCGCAGTGGCTTCCGCCACCCCAGCGATTTCGGCAATATGGGGCAGCATGAGGCGTGCCACGTCGGTTGCAACAGGAACGACAACTGCATTGCCGAACTGCTTGTAGGCTTGCGTGTCAGATACCTTTATCCTGAACTGGCTTTCACCCGGCTTGTCAAAACCCATTAACCGGGCGCATTCACGCGGCGTCAGTCGCCGTGGCGGGCCGCTGGGGCGGCGGATCAGGATTTCTGAGCCGTCCTTATAATAGCGTGCCGATAGGGTTCTTGCGACGTCATTTGCATCGTTCAGGCCAAAGCCAAAGCCATTGCCTTTGGCGCGGTGTTTCTCGGCATAGCGCTGAAGGTAGTTCCAAAGGTGTTCCGACAGCGTGTATTTATCCGACACCTTCGCTTTGGAGCCAACTGTAAAATGCCCCTCCGCCTTTTCGGAACCGTCTTGCCGGTGGAGGATTTGTTTCAGCTTCGGACCGCTAAGCGGATCACGGTCTTTCAGCGATTGCAGTGAGAAATCCTGGACGCCCCGCTCACAGGGAAAACCGACAATAAAGATACGCTCCCGATGCTGAGGCACCCATGATTTTGCATCCAGGATCATCGGGAAAATATCGTATTCAAGGTCATCTTCCAGTTTCTTCCGGATGACGCGGAATGTGCGGCCCTTATCGTGGTTGGCAAGGTTACGGACATTTTCAAGCAAGATGGCTTTCGGGCGATGGTGGCGAATAATGCGGGCCACATCGAAGAACAGGTTGCCTTGATCATTACAGGCGAATCCGTGGGGGCGGTTCAATGCATTCTTTTTTGATACTCCCGCGATGGAAAAAGGTTGGCATGGAAATCCAGCAAGTAATACCTCGTGCTCCGGAATATCAGTTTCGCTGATCTCAGTGATGTCACCCGCGATTTTATCTTCGGTTTCTTCATAATTGGCTGCATAGGTGATACGGCTATATTTGTCCCACTCCGACGTGAAGACACATTCACCGCCGACGCCGGTTTCCATATCAAACGCCCGGCGCAGTCCACCGATTCCGGCAAACAGATCAATAAAACGGAATGCAGGTTCGCATCCATCGAGCTTGGTGGGAAAGAGGTGTGCCGCCTGAAGTTTTTCGATTTCCGCTGGTTTCGGTCCACCAATACCATCTTCCCAATTGTAGATCGTTCGTCGGGTCCGGTTCAGAATGTCCGCTACTTCGGGAATAGTCAGATTGGCACTTTGGCGTAGCGCGGTAAATTCCATAGCCCCTGCTCCTAGTGCCTCTGGGAATCTCTGTGCCATAATGGCATGAGAACATCAAGAGAACATTACCTAAGAAAATGCGACTTTGGCAAAGAGGCGCGAACCTGTCCGATCGAGTGCGGTCGTGGCGGAATTGGTAGACGCGCAGCGTTGAGGTCGCTGTGAGGTAACACTCGTGCGAGTTCGAGTCTCGCCGACCGCACCAGATCCCCCGTGAATTTCAGACAAATTCCAGGCGTGTCGCCGTTGTCTGATTATATATTTGTTGAAGCCCGCGCAGGGCAGTTGCACGGTCGCCACGCCACGCCGCGACAAGGAATTCCATGAAATGGTGGGCGACCCTGGAATCGAACCAGGCGTGAGTCACCTCGGCGGAGTTACAGTCCGCTGCCGCACCTTGCAGCACGTCGCCCAACGCTGTGGGGGATAGCTTTGCCGCCTGAACGGGTCAAGGAGGAAAATCCGGGGCCGGGGCTTGCGCGGGCACGCGCCCGGTGCCAGTTCAGGGCCTGGCCAGAGCGCGAAAGGGCGCGGCGATGAAAAAACCCGCCTGGGTGATCGACAAGGAACGCGCGCGGCGGGCGGCGGCGGCTGATACCATTTGGCTTTTCGGCCTGCATGCGGTGGCCGATGCGCTCGTGAACCCGGCCCGTGAAAAGCTGCGGCTGGTGCTGACGCAAAACGCGCATGCGCGGATCGAAGCTGCCGTGGCAACGTCGGGCCTGGACCCCGAGCTTGTCGATGCGCGCCGGTTTCCGGTACCGCTTGACCCCGGATCGGTGCACCAGGGCGCGGCTCTCGAGGTTCGGCCGCTGAACTGGGGCAGCCTCGATGCGGTGATCGCGGATGCCGCGACCAATGCGCCGATCATTGTCGCCCTCGACCGGGTCAGCGACCCGCACAACGCCGGCGCGATATTGCGTTCGGCTGAGGTGTTCGGGGCGCTGGCCGTGGTGGCGCCGGCGCGCCATGCGGCGCCCGAAACCGGGGCGCTGGCCAAGGCCGCGTCCGGCGCGCTGGAACGCCAGCCCTATCTGCGTGTGAAAAACCTCGGCAACACGCTGGAGACGCTGCGCGCTGAAGGCTTTGCGGTGATCGGGCTTGACGGCGATGCGGCCGAGGAAATTGGCGCGGCGGTGGCGCGGCATCCAGGCCCGCTGGTTCTGGTTCTGGGCGCCGAGGGGCCCGGCCTGCGGCCCCGGACGCGGGGCCTTTGCGACGATCTGGCGCGGGTCAGTGCGGCGCGCGGATTCGGGTCGCTCAACGTATCGAACGCCGCCGCCGTGGCGCTTTATGCGGCGTCCCGGCGCGGCGGTGCCGGACGCAAAGACAATTAGTGCCAAAAAAACATCAATTTTTCGGGCCCAAGTTAACGTTCTGTTCACAGGTTTTTTACATGCGCTTTTATGCGTTGGTCGAAAGATTATCTTTCGAACATGGCGCGGGCCTGGAACACTCGCGCCGAACTTCACTGTCCCTCGTTCCACGACTGGCGCCCGGCCTTTTAGTTCGGGCGCTTTTTTGTGCTCGCGGGCCGTGCTATGGCGCGGGCATGGCGGAATATTCGGATGACCTTCTGCGCGACATTCTGCAGCGCACGCAGGTGATCGCGGCGGTCGGGGTTTCGGCGAACCCGATCCGCCCGAGCTATTTCGTGGCGCGCTATCTGTCGCGGAACGGCTACCGGGTGATACCGGTGAACCCGGCGCTGGCGGGCCAGCAGCTTTTTGGCGAGGCAGGTTACGCCGAGATCAGCGATATTCCTCGCAGCGTGCCGGTCGATATGGTCGATATTTTTCGGCGGCCCGAGGCGGTCCCCGGGATCGTCGATGCGGCAATAGCGGCTTTGCCGTCGCTGTGGACCGTCTGGATGCAGATCGGGGTCCGCCACGCCGGTGCCGCGGCGCGGGCGCGGGCCGCGGGGCTTGATGTGATCGAGGATCGGTGCCCGAAGATCGAACGCCAGCGGCTCTACGGCGAATTGCGCAAAGCCGGGTTCAACACCGGCATCATTTCGTCGAGGTTGTGAGGGATTGCGCCGCGCTCAGGGCGACCAGGTCAGGAAGTTGGCAATCAGCCGCAGACCGGTCCGCTGGCTTTTTTCGGGGTGGAATTGGGTGCCGACGATATTGTCACGCCCGATAACGGCGGCGATGGGGCCGCCATAGTCGCAATGGGCCAATAGCTGGTCACGCTGATCGACCCGGAAATGATAGGAATGCACGAAATAGGCGTGATCGCCAGTTGCGAGACCGTCAAGAACCGCATGCTGCCGGTCAATCACCAGGTCGTTCCAGCCCATGTGCGGAACTTTCAATGCCGTGTCGCCCGGCGCGATGCGCGCAACCTCGCCTGCAATCCAGCCCAGGCCGCGCGTGTCGCGGTATTCGCGGCCCCAAGTCGCCAAAAGCTGCATGCCGACGCAGATGCCCAGAAACGGACGGCCGCGGGTGATGATCGCCTCGGTGATCGCTTGTTCCAGCCCGTCCATGCCCGCCAGGGTCTCGCGGCAATGCGCGAAGGCGCCGTCGCCGGGCAGCACCAGCCGGTCGGCGCGCGCCACGTCCTGCGCCCGCCCGCTGACCAGGACCTCGCCTGCGCCAACCTCGGCCGCCATGCGCTGAAACGCCTTTGCGGCCGAATGCAGGTTGCCGACACTGTAATCGATCAGGACCGTCAGCACCGCCTCAGAGCGCGCCTTTGGTCGAGGGCAGGGCGCCACCGCCGCGCGGGTCAGCATCGACCGCGTCGCGCAGGGCGCGCGCCACGGCCTTGAACGCGGCCTCGGCAATGTGGTGGCTGTTGATGCCGTGCAGCGCGTCGACGTGCAGCGTGATGCCGCCATGCGTGGCGAAGGCCTGGAAAAACTCGCGCACGAGTTCGGTGTCAAAGCTGCCAATTTTGGGCGTCGGCAGCGCGACGCCCCAGACCAGAAACGGACGTCCCGAGAGGTCGAGCGCGGCGCGGACCTGCGCGTCATCCATGGGCAGGTTGCACGCGCCATAGCGCCGGATGCCGCGTTTGTCGCCAAGCGCCGCGGTCAGGGCCTGACCAAGCGCGATGCCGGTGTCCTCGACCGTGTGGTGGTCGTCGATATGGGTGTCGCCGGTGGCGCGTACCTTCATGTCGATCATTGAATGCCGCGCCAACTGGTCGAGCATGTGGTCAAAGAACCCGACGCCGGTCGCATTGTCGCAAGCCCCGGTGCCGTCGAGGTCGATCTCGACCGAGATATCGGTCTCGGCCGTCTTGCGGGTTATTTTGGCCTTGCGCATGCGTAGGCTCCTGCACGTTCGCCGCGCCTTATAGTCCCCGCGACATTGCAATCCAAGCATTGCAGCCTTTGGGCGATTGATTATTCCCCGATGCGCGGCCATTCTGCCGATGCGCGGCCATTCTGCCGATGAATAACCCCATAAGGAGCCCCGCGCCGATGTCAATTTGTGTCTTTGTTCAGCTGCGCTGCCGCCCGGGCACAACCTACGACGTGGCCGAGGCGGTGATCTTGCGCGAGCTTCATTCGGAACTTTACTCGACCAGCGGCAACTATGACCTGCTGCTGAAACTTTATGTGCCCGCGGGCGAGGACGTTGGAAAATTCATCAACGACCGGCTGTTGGACATCGACGGGATCGAGCGGTCGATGACAACCCTGACATTCAAGGCGTTCTGAGCGCGCCTGTTGTTGCCTGCAAGCAACCAAACTCGACGGAGCTGCCGATGGCCCATACCCGACTTCGTAAGTTCAACACGGCCGACACCTACCCCGAACAGAACTTGGACAACGACCTTTGTCAGGCGGTGGTGACCCGAGGCGGGCGCATGGTCTGGCTGCGCGGTCAGGTCGGGCAGAACTTGCGCGATGCCACCAGCATTGCGGGCCACGATCCGGTCGCGCAGACCCACAGGGCCATGCAGAACATCAAGGCGTTGATCGAAGAGGCCGGGGGCGCGATGGGTGATCTGGTCAAGATCGTGGTCTATATCACCGACGCGCGGTACCGCGAGGCGGTTTACCGGACCATCGGCGAATACATCAAGGGCGTGCATCCGGTGTCGACCGGGCTGATCGTGTCCGGACTGGCGCGGCCCGAATGGGTGGTCGAGATTGACGCCACCGCCGTCATCGGGGACTGAGCGGCGATGACGTTCTCGCTTGTCGCCCGCTGCGCTGAGACCGGTATGTACGGCGTGGCAATTGCGTCGTCCTCGCCTGCTGTTGCGGCCCGGTGTTCTTATGCGCGCGCTGGTGTTGGCGCAGTGGCCAGCCAGAACGTAACCGACCCCAGCCTGGGGCCGCTGGCGCTGGATTTGATGGCGGGTGGGTTGAGCGCGCCGCAGACGATTGCCGAGGTCAAGAAACGCGGCAAGTTTATTGAGTACCGTCAGGTGCTGGCGGTTGACCGCACCGGGGCGACGGCGATCCATTCAGGCCCGAATTCTCTGGGGCTGTGGTGCGAGGCGCAAGCGCCAAACGTGGCTTCGGGCGGCAACCTTTTGGCCAGTCTTGATGTGCCGCGCGCGATCGTCGACGGCTTCCTGGGGGCGTCGGGCCACATCGGCGACCGCCTGATCGCGGCCATGCGCGCTGGTCTGGCGGCCGGCGGCGAAGCGGGGCCTGTGCATTCGGCGGGCATGATGATCGTCGACCGCGTCGCCTGGCCGGTGGCCGATCTGCGCTGCGACTGGACCGAAAGCTGCCCGATCGAGAACATCGCGACCGCCTGGGACATCTATAAGCCCCAGCTCGACGACTATCTCGCGCGCGCACTCGATCCGCGCGCCGCACCCTCTTACGGCGTTCCGGGCGACGATTAGCGGGAGGGCGCACGCCTACAGGTTTCAGCATCGTCGCGATACGCTTGGAAAGTCCCCTGGAGCGGGCGATGAGATTCGAACTCACGACCCTAACCTTGGCAAGGTTATGCTCTACCCCTGAGCTACGCCCGCGTCCATTGGGTGAGGCGCTGAATATAACCAAGGGCGCGGCCCCGCAAGGCAAAAAGCGACCTGTTATCGGCGAATTTTGTCGCGCCGCGAATCGCCGGATCAACTGTCGCCTTCGAACTCGATCAGCAGGTCCTTGGCGTCGATTTGACCGCCCGGCTGAACATGAACCGCCTTGACCACCGCATCGCGTTCGGCGTGGATGCCGGTCTCCATCTTCATCGCCTCGATGGTCAACAAGAGATCGCCGCCCGCGACCTTGGCGCCGGGCACCACCGCCACCGTGGCGACCACGCCGGGCATCGGGGCGCCGATATGGTTGGGGTTACCCGGTTCGGCCTTGGGGGTCTGTACGCGCTCGGCCGCCGCCGCGCGGTTGGCGACGCGCACGATCCGGGGCTGGCCGTTCAGCTCGAAGAACACCTTCACCTCGCCGGTCTCGTTAGGGGCGCTGATCGCCTGACACCTGATCTCCAGGGTCTTGCCGGGGTCGATGTCGACCGAGATTTCATCGCCCGGTTCCATGCCATAGAAAAATACGTCTGTGGGCAGGGTGCGGACCGGGCCGTAAACGCGGTGGCGGCCCATATAATCCAGGTACACTTTGGGATACATCAGATACCCGTTCAGGTCCTCGTCATCGACTTTGAACCCCTCAAGCTCTTTCGACAGCTCCGAACGGGTCTTTTCCAAATCGACCGGCGGCAGCGCCTTGCCGGGGCGGTCGGTGGCCGCGACCTCGCCCTTCAACACCTTTTTTTGCAAGGCGCGCGGCCAGCCACCGGGGGGCTGGCCCAGATTGCCACGCATCATGTCAACGACGCTGTCGGGGAAGGCGACCTCGGTCTTGGGATCCTCGACATCCGCCCGGTTCAACCCCTGGACCACCATCATCAGCGCCATGTCACCGACCACTTTGGACGACGGCGTCACTTTCACGATGTCACCGAACATCGCGTTCACGTCCGAATAGGTCTGCGCCACCTCGTGCCAGCGGTCCTCAAGCCCCATCGACTGGGCCTGGGCCTTGAGATTGGTGAACTGACCACCGGGCATTTCGTGAAGATAAACCTCGGATGCGGGTGCCTGCATGCCGCTCTCAAAGGCCCGGTAAAGGTCGCGCACCGCCTCCCAATAATTCGAAATGTCGCGGATCGCCGCGATGTCGAGGCGCGTGTCGCGCGGGCCGCGCGCCAACGTCTCGACCAGCGTGCCAAGCGTTGGTTGCGACGTGTTGCCCGAAAACGCGTCCATCGCCGCATCGATGATGTCAACGCCGGCTTCGGCTGCGGCAATGCAGGTGGCGATTGCAGCCCCGGCGGTGTCGTGGGTGTGAAAGTGGATCGGCAGGCCGACCTCGTCGCGGAGCGCGGTGAAAAGCTGCCGCGCCGCCGTTGGCTTCAACAGCCCGGCCATGTCTTTCAGCCCCAGCATATGCGCGCCGGCCGAACGCAGGGCCTGCCCCATCTCGACATAGTATTTCAGGTCGTATTTCGATCGCGCCGGGTCATTGAGGTCGCCGGTATAACAGATCGTGCCTTCGCAGAGTTTTTCAGCCTCGATCACCGCATCCATCGCCACGCGCATGTTTTCGACCCAGTTGAGGCTGTCGAAGACGCGGAACACATCGACCCCGGTCGCGGCGGCGCGCGCAACAAAGGCCCGCACCACGTTGTCGGGGTAATTGGTATAGCCGACGCCGTTCGAAGCGCGCAGCAGCATCTGGGTCATGATATTGGGCATCGCCGCGCGAATGTCGCGCAGGCGCTGCCAGGGGCATTCCTGCAAAAACCGGTAGGCCACGTCGAAGGTCGCGCCGCCCCAGCATTCGACCGAAAACAGGTCGGACATTTTCGCCGTGTAGGCGGGCGCGACCTTGACCATGTCGATCGACCGCATCCGCGTGGCCAGCAACGACTGGTGCCCGTCGCGCATCGTGGTGTCGGTGATGAGCAACCGGTCCTGGTCCAGCACCCATTGCGCCACCGCCGCCGGCCCCTTATCGGCCAGCATATTGGCGGTTCCGGGCGCGGGATTGGCAACCGGCTCAACCGGCGGGCGCGGCACCCGCGCGGTGGCGGGCGGTCGCGGGCGACCGGCGGTTTCCGGGTGACCGTTGACCGAGATGTCGGCGATATAAGTCAGAATTTTCGTGGCCCGGTCGCGGCGTTTCTTGAACTTGAACAGCGCCGGCGTCTCGTCGATGAACTTGGTGTGGTATTCGTAATTCAGGAACGTCGGGTGCTTCAGCAGGTTCTCGACAAAGGCGATGTTGGTGGAAACACCCCGGATCCGAAATTCCCTGAGCGCCCGGTCCAACCGAGCAATCGCGGCCTCGGGCGTCGGCGCCCAGGCGGTGACCTTTTCCAGCAGGCTGTCGTAATACCGCGTGATGACCGCGCCCGAATAGGCGGTGCCGCCATCGAGCCTGATGCCCATGCCCGTGGCGCCGCGATAGGCGGTGATGCGGCCATAGTCGGGGATGAAATTGTTCGACGGGTCTTCGGTGGTGATCCGGCACTGGATCGCATGGCCGTCAAGGCGCACGTCGGACTGGCTGGCCACGCCAGTGGCCTCAACCTGGCTTTTGCCTTCGGCGATCAATATCTGCGCGCGCACGATGTCGATGCCGGTCACCTCTTCGGTCACCGTGTGCTCGACCTGGATGCGCGGGTTCACTTCGATGAAATAGAACGCGCCGCTGTCCATATCCATCAGAAACTCGATGGTTCCGGCGCATTCGTACCCCACCGCTTCGGCGATCTTTTTGCCCAGGTTACAAAGCTCCTCGCGTTGAGCCGGGCTCAGATACGGCGCAGGCGCGCGTTCGACGACCTTCTGGTGGCGGCGCTGGACCGAACAATCGCGTTCCCAGAGGTGGTAGATATTGCCCTGGCCGTCGCCCAGGATCTGCACCTCGACGTGGCGGGCGCGCAGGATCATCGTTTCAAGATACCCCTCGCCGTTGCCAAAGGCCGCCTCGGCCTCGCGCCGGCCCTCGCGAACCTTCTCTTCCAATTCATCCGGCCCCGCGATCGGACGCATCCCGCGCCCGCCGCCGCCCCACGAGGCTTTGAGCATCAGCGGATAGCCGATTTTCGCGGCCTCATCGGCAATCGCCTTCATATCGTCGCCCAACACACCCGTGGCAGGGATCACCGGCACGCCGGCCTTGATCGCCACCTGCCGGGCGCTGGCCTTGTCGCCGAGCGCCCGCATGGTGTCGGCCTTGGGGCCGATGAAGGCGATGCCGCCCGCGGCACAGGCCTCGACAAAACCGGGGTTTTCGCTCAGCAGACCATAGCCGGGATGGATGGCATCCGCGCCGCACATGCGCGCCACGCGGATCACCTCGTCGATCGACAGATAGGCCGCCACCGGCCCAAGGCCTTCGCCGATCCGGTATGCCTCGTCGGCCTTGAACCGGTGCAGGCTCAATTTGTCTTCCTCGGCATAGACCGCGACCGTGCGCTTGCCCAATTCGTTGGCGGCGCGCATCACCCTGATCGCGATCTCACCGCGATTGGCAATCAGGATTTTCTGGAATTCGGCCATGGATATTCCCCAATTTGCAGTCGCAGCAATCGGCTGTTAGCATGTGCAGCATTCAATTTCAAAGCCACTCCGCGTTTAGGATCGATCCTAGGTCCGGATCAGGTGATCCGCGACCTCTTTGAGGTTTTGCGCGCCAATTTGCCCCATGTTCGAGCGCATGTCTTCGCTCAGGATATGGATCAGGTGTTCCGGCCCCTTCGCCCCAAGCGCGCCGAGCGCGTAATGAAAAGCCCGGCCCAGCATCACGAAATCGGCGCCCAGCGCCAGCGCGCGCAGAATATCCAGGCCGCCTCGAATGCCGCTGTCGTAGATTATCGGCGTCTGCGGCAGGGCGGAACGGATGGCAGGCAGGCAGTCGAGGCTGGCCGGACCGCCGTCGAACTGGCGGCCTGCGTGGTTCGACACCCAGATCGCATCGACCCCCTGCGCGACCAGCGCTTCGGCGTCGCCGGCCTTCTGGATGCCCTTGACGACAAAGGATCCGTCCCATTCGGCGCGCAATTCGTCGATGCTGTGCCAGTCTGGCTCGCCCCGAATGACGTGGCCCGCATGGGCGACCGAGGTGAATTTTTCATCGCCGCTGACGTAGTCTTCGCAAAATTTCAGACTGGGGATGCCCTCGCGCAGCGTGCCAAAAGTCCAGGCCGGATGCGCCATCATTGAGGCAAGCATCTTGCGTGTAATTCTCGGCGGAATGGTCAGATCGGCGCGCCGCTGGCGTTCGCGGCGGCTGTCAACCGGCACGTCAACGGTCAGAACCAGCGTGTGAAACCCCGCCGCGCGGGCGCGCGCCAACATGTCCGACCGCGTCGCGGGATCGCCGGGCATGTAAAGCTGGAACCAGCCCTGCTCGCCGATCAGGGGCGTCAGGGTTTCGGGCCGGACCGTGGCGACAGACGACATAGCATAGGGAATGCCGGCTTTCGCCGCCGCGGCGGCCAGAATTTTCTCGGCCTGCGGCCAGATGATCCCCGACATGCCGACCGGGGCAATGCCGAACGGCAGGGGATAGTCGCGGCCCAGAAAACGGGTGCTGAGGTTAAAGTCCAATTCGCCGCCCAGTATAGACGGCGAAAACTGAACTGCATTCAAGGCAGCCTCGTTGCGTTCCACCTGATCTTCGCGGCCCGTGCCGCTGTCGAGATACTCAAATACGAAATGCGGAATGCGCCTTTTGGCGCGCAACCGCAGATCGGATATGGCGGGGTATCGCGTGTCGAGGTCCATGGGCGCCATTCCTATTCAATGCAAGAAGATATGCAATGGACGAGGGCTGTTACACAGTCATGCCTGCACCGGGCGATCGCCGGCAGGCCCGAGAACAATCGCAGAACATAGCTTTTCATGGGCGCGCCTTGGCCCTATGCTGCGGCCATGAGCGGTTCTGACGAAGATCTGGCGTTCGAGGCGGCGGGGAAAACCTCGCTGGCGGCGCGCGCCATCGCGGCGCGGCCAACGCCGTACCTCGATGGATTGAACCCCGATCAGAGGTCTGCTGTCGAGGCTTTGCAGGGTCCGGTGCTGATGCTGGCCGGGGCGGGCACCGGCAAGACGCGGGCGCTGACCGCGCGGATCGCGCATTTGCTGTACACCGGCACCGCACGTCCCAATGAAATTCTGGCGGTGACATTCACCAACAAGGCCGCGCGCCAGATGAAGAACCGCGTCGCCGATCTGCTTGGCCAGACCATCGAAGGCATGCCCTGGCTCGGCACTTTTCATGCGATCTGCGCCAAGCTTCTGCGCTGCCACGCCGAACTGGTGGGCCTCAAGTCCAACTTCACCATCCTCGATACTGATGACCAGCTACGGCTTTTGAAACAACTGGTTGTCGCCGAGAACATCGACGAAAAACGCTGGCCGGCGCGGATGCTGGCCGGGCTGATCGACAACTGGAAAAACCGGGCCTGGTCGCCCGAAAAATTGCCAAAGGCCGAGGCAGCGGCGTTTAACAATCAGGGCGGGGCGCTTTACGCGGCCTATCAGGAAAGGCTGAGAACCCTGAACGCCGTCGATTTCGGCGATCTGCTGTTGCACGTGCTGACCATCTTTCAGACCCACGACGAAATTCTCCAGCGATACCGACGGTACTTCGCCTATATCCTTGTCGACGAATACCAGGACACCAACGTCGCGCAATACCTGTGGCTGCGGCTGCTGGCGGGCGGGCACCGCAACATCTGCTGCGTCGGCGACGACGACCAGTCGATCTATGGCTGGCGCGGCGCCGAGGTTGGCAACATCCTGCGGTTCGAGAAGGATTTTCCCGGTGCCAAGGTGATCCGGCTGGAACAGAACTACCGCTCGACCCCGCATATTCTTGGCGCGGCGGCAGGGGTGATTTCGGCCAACAAGGGGCGGCTGGGCAAGACGCTCTGGACCGCCGCCGACGAAGGCGAAAAGGTCCGGCTGATCGGCCATTGGGACGGCGAGGAAGAGGCGCGCTGGATCGGCGAAGAGATCGAGGCGATGCAGGTTGGCACCCGCGGGTTGGCCCCTGTCGGGCTCGACCAGGTCGCTATTCTGGTCCGCGCCAGCCACCAGATGCGCGCCTTCGAAGACCGGTTTCTGACCATCGGCCTGCCCTACCGGGTGATCGGGGGCCCACGGTTTTACGAACGCATGGAAATCCGCGACGCCATGGCCTATTTCCGCCTTGCTGTGTCGCCCGACGATGATCTGGCGTTCGAACGGGTGGTCAACACGCCCAAACGCGGGCTGGGCGATGTGGCGCAACGCAAAATTCAGGGTGCCGCGCGCGCAAACGGTGTGAGTTTGGTCGAAGGCGCGCGCGCCGTGCTGGCGGCCAAAGGTCTGACCGGTCGCGGGGCCAGGGAACTCGCGCTCCTGGTCGATCTCATCGACACCTGGTCCCACCGCGCGCGAAAGGGCGCGGAAAGCCACATCGAACTGGCCGAGGCGGTGCTCGACGACAGCGGCTATACCGCCCATTGGGCGAACGAAAAAACCCCCGAGGCCCCGGGGCGGCTGGAAAACCTCAAGGAACTGGTGAAAGCGCTCGAAGCCTTCGAGAACCTGCAAGGCTTTCTCGAGCACATCAGCCTGATTATGGACAACGCCAGCGACGAAGGCGAGGCGCGGGTCAATATCATGACCCTGCACGCCGCCAAGGGGTTGGAATTTCCCGCCGTCTTTCTGCCCGGATGGGAAGATGGGCTGTTCCCAAGCCAACGCTCGATGGACGAGAGCGGTGTGCCAGGTCTCGAAGAAGAACGCCGCCTGGCCTACGTGGGCATCACCCGCGCCGAGGAACTCTGCACCATCTCATTCGCCGCCAACCGGCGTCTCTATGGCCAGTGGCAATCGGCCCTGCCGTCGCGGTTCATCGACGAACTGCCCGATGCCCATGTCGATGTGCTGACCCCGCCGGGGCTTTACGGCGGCGGCTATGGCGCGGCGGGCATGACCAGCGGTGGCCTCGAAGACCGCGCCGCACGGGCCGATGTCTATAATTCGCC
The DNA here is from genome assembly GCA_965247915.1 of Paracoccaceae bacterium. Taxonomy (GTDB): domain Bacteria; phylum Pseudomonadota; class Alphaproteobacteria; order Rhodobacterales; family Rhodobacteraceae; genus JAKZRT01. Next base: position 2,289,332 of record OZ252048.1, on the reverse strand, counting down.
AGGCTGGAGGCGCATGCAGACCCGCATGGCCGACCGCCCCGTAAGCCAGCCGCGCGAAAGCAAGACCCAGGTCATCGATCTCGATGCGGTCTCCAGCTTCGGGCTGGGCGACCGGGTGTTTCACCAGAAGTTTGGCTACGGCGCGGTGACCGGCATCGAGGGCGACAAGCTCGAGATTGCCTTCGACAAAGCCGGTGTGAAAAACGTCGTGGCGCGGTTTGTCGTCAGCGCCGATCAGGCCGATGATATTCCGTTCTAGCCGGCCCTGGCTTGTGGCACAGGGGGAGCTGTGCAAGGGTCAGAAAAAAAGCAGAGGACGGTGACAATGTTCGAAACACCGAAAATCATTCACATGCTTGCGCTTTTCGGCGGCGGCGCTGCGGGTATCGGCAATGGTATTCTGATGGCCAGGGTCATGGCTTCGGGCGCGCCGCCGGACCCGATTGTCGCAGATTCCATGACAAAGTTGGGCAAAACCGGGCTGGCCTCGGTTATCCTGCTGTGGGTCACCGGCATCTGGATGTATCAGATGTCTTACGCCGACGCAGCTCTCGGTTGGGAGTTCTGGGTCAAGCTGATCGGCGCGACAGTGCTCTTGGTCGCAATCGTTTCGATGTCAGTTCTGGCCGCGCGCGCTGCCAAAAGCGGCCAGCCGCCCGATCGGCAACGCATCAAAATGTTGTCACGCTCTACGGCAGCGGGCGCGGTAGTGGCGGTGATATTTGCGGTGACCACTTTCAACTGAGGCCGGCGGTCACGCACCAAAAGGGCGGCGCCGGAACGCGGCACGGCTCCTTTTTTCCAAGGTCAGACAGGGTTAGGCGCGCGCGCCGTAGGCCATTTCAGACGCAATGTCGTGGATCGACCAGCGGCTGAGGCCGATGTCGTTCAGCTCGCGCTGTGACAACGCAGACAGCTCGCGGACGGTTTGCTTATATTGCCGACGCTGCGCGTCGGCTGTGATGGCGGCGCGCACCCACTTGGCGATTACATCGACGAGGGATGTTTCGGTGCCGTAAAAAAGCGATTTGGTGGTCATTGGTCATATCCTTGTGGTCAGGGGCACCTGCGGTCAGATGAGGGGTTAGCGCGCCGCGCGGGCGCAATTCGGTGGCAGCCGCCCAACATGGGGGTGGAACGGTCGGGTTCGTTTGGGGCCCGGCGGCTGTGGCCGGAAATGTGCGGCGGTGCCAGGGAGGGGGCACCGCCGCCATGTCGGGGAGGTTGTCAGGGAGGAGAAGCAACCGTCCGATGACCCTGATCTAATCCCAATGCTGCTGTTGCACAATGATTTCTTTGGAATTGCTGCCATGCAGCATTTGCATGACTGGACCGGTCGCGCACCGGGTTGGACATTGGGGGACATATTCCATCGGCCCGCGAATCACCGGGCGGATGGCCAGCCGCGGGGCGCGGGGGCACGCTGCAAAGCCGCCAGATCGGGCAATTCTCGCCAAATATCCGGGAATTCATGGGAAAGTGCGCTTTAGCAGTCACATGCACCCATATTGTGGCGAATTGCAGGTCTGCCCGCTATATATAGCGTGAATTAGGGATAGAACTGGCAATTCTTTGGTGCTGTCGCGGGCCGGTCCGCTGGAATTACCCACTCGATCCCAATTTTTCCCTTGAAATCCATAAAGTCCCATGCCATCCCTAATCCACGATGAGGACGGGCCAGGGGCACCAAGACCCCGCAAAGCACATCCCCCAAGTGCAGGTTTCATACAGGCACCCAGCTTCATCGAAGACTTGTTCGGCGCGCGAGCGAGCAGAACATCCCCCCAGGTGGCTCGCGGTACCGGACGGACCCAGAAATGGGACAAGGGCGGCGGATTGGGCAGTGGCAGCAGCTCAATCTGCCGTTCCCGTCTCAGGGCTTTGAACGGCGGTTTGCAACGGGACCGGGGACAGCGAAAGGGCGGCCATTTGGCGCGCAGGTTCAGAGGCGAAGGCCACCACAAGGTGGACGGCAAGGGCAGGGTGTCGATCCCTGCCTCGTTTCGCCGCGTGCTCGAGGCCGGTGATCCCGATTGGACCGATGGCCTGACCCCCGGACTGGTCATAGTCTACGGCGATCACCGCCGGGCCTATCTGGAATGCTACACCGTTCAAGCGATCAACCAGGTCGACGCCCAGATCGAGGCGCTGCCGCGCGGGTCGATGGAACGGCGCATGTTGCAGCGGCTCTTTCACGGACAATCGTTCCCGACCTCGGTCGATGAGACCGGGCGGCTGGTGCTGCCCGCCAAGCTGCGCGCCAAGGTCGGGCTCGGGACGGAAGCGTTTTTCATCGCCGCGGGCGACACCTTCCAGATCTGGAAGCCCGAAACCTACGACACCGAAGAACTGGCCAAGACCGAGGCCTGGCTTGACGGTCTGCCCGACGACTTCGACCCCCTCATCCTTCTGGACCGCACGCGGGAGACGTGACGATGGCGGCGACAGCGCGTCAATCTTCCGCCGCGCCGCACATCCCCGTTCTGCTGCGCCCGATTTTGGACGCGGTCGGCGATATTTCCGGGCATTGGGTTGACGGCACGCTTGGCGCGGGCAGCTATGCGCGGGCGTTATTGGACGCAGGCGCCGATCCCGTGACCGGCATCGACCGCGATCCATTGGCGCTGGAACTTGCCGCTGAGTGGGGCGCGGAATTCGGTGACCGTCTGCGGCTGGTGCATGGCGAGTTCGGCGGGCTCGACGATCATGCAGGCGAACCCGTGCAGGGCGTAGTGCTCGATCTGGGCGTGTCGTCGATGCAGCTTGACCAGCCTGACCGGGGGTTTTCGTTCATGCGCGACGGGCCGCTGGATATGCGCATGGGGCAGGCCGGGCCGACGGCGGCCGACATCGTGGCGCAGGCGGACGAGGGCACCCTGGCCGACATCCTTTATCACTACGGCGAAGAACGCGCCGCGCGGCGCATCGCGCGCGCCATCGTGGCCGCGCGCAGCACCGCGCCGATCACAACTACCCGCGCCTTGGCCGGACTTGTCGAACGGCACCTGCCGCGCGCCAAGCCCGGGCAAAGCCACCCCGCCACGCGCGCCTTTCAGGCGCTGCGGATCGCGGTGAACGACGAGTTTGGTCAGTTGCTCGACGGGCTCGAAGCGGCGGAACGGGCGCTCGAACCCGGCGGCTGGCTGGCGGTGGTCAGTTTCCATTCGCTCGAGGACCGGGTCGTCAAACGCTTTTTGCAAGCGCGGTCGGACCGCGGCGGCGGTGGCAGCCGTTATGCGCCTGCCCGCGCCGCCACCGAACCCGGATTTGAGCTGGTCACCCGCAAGGCGGTTCTGGCGGACGCGGGCGAGCTGGCCGCAAACCCGCGCGCCCGGTCGGCCAAACTGCGCATCGCCCGGCGGACCGGGGTAAAGGCCACACCAGTGGACCGGCGGGCCGTGGGCGCGCCAATTGTGAAATTGTCAGGGGTTTTGGGGTCATGAGGCCAATGTTCTATGTGCTCTCAGTGCTGGGCGTCATGGCACTGGCGGTCTGGGCCTACCAGCAGAACTATGCCACCCAGACCGAACTGAAGCGCGTCGATGCGCTGCACCGCGACATCGCGGTGGCCCGCGAGCGGCTGGCGGTGCTGCGCGCCGAATGGGCTTATCTCAACCGCCCCGACCGGCTGCGCGACCTGGCGGCGATCAATTTTGACCGGTTGCGGCTATTGCCGCTGAGCTTTGCGAGTTTTGGCCGCGTCGACCAGATCGCCTTTCCCGATCAGACCGTCCAGAGCCTGCCCGCAGGCCCCGGTGCCGGGGCAGGCCAATGATCCGCACCCCGCTCCGCCCCCTGGCGCCGGTCATCCGCGCCCGCGAGGCCGGCGAAAACCCCGACGTCATCGAACGCGACAACATCCGCGCCCGCCACGAGGCGATGCGCGACAAGTCGCGGGCCCGGGCCGAGGGCCGGCTGTTGCTGTTGGGCCTGATGTTCTTTGCGGGCTTCGTGATGGTCGGGGCGCGCATGGGCGTTTTGGCCTCGTCTGAGCCGCGCGAACCCCGTGCTGCGGTCTCGACCACATCGATCCTGTCGCAACGCGCCGACATTGTCGACCGGCAGGGGCGCATTCTGGCCACCAATATCGGCACCTACAGCCTTTATGTCCAACCCAGGTTGATGATCGACAAACCGCGCGCCGCGCGCGAACTGGCGCTGGTTTTTCCAGACCTCGAAGCCAACGGCCTGCTGGCCAGGTTCCAGGGCAAGCGCCGGTTCCTGTGGATCAAGCGCAAGCTCAGCCCCGAGCAGATGCAGGCGGTCCACGACATCGGCGAACCGGGGCTGCTGTTCGGGCCGCGCGAGATGCGGCTTTACCCGAACGGGAGGTTGGCGGCGCATATCCTGGGCGGCGCGTCGTTCGGCCGTGAAGCCGTGTATTCGGCCGAGGTGATCGGTGCGGCGGGGGTCGAAAAGACCTTCGACGATTATCTGCGCGACCCGGCCAACGGCGGCGCGCCGCTGAGGTTGTCGATCGACTTGGGCGTGCAGGCGACGACCGAACGGGTGCTGGCCGGTGGCATGGCGTTGATGCGGGCGCGGGCCGCAGGCGCGGTGCTGATGCACGCCAAGACCGGCGAGGTGATCGCCATGGTCTCGCTGCCCGACTTCGACCCCAACAATCCGCCGCGCGGCTCGTGGACGGGTGCGCCCGAAGACAACCCGGTGTTCAATCGGATGGTTCAGGGCGTCTATGAACTGGGGTCGGTCTTCAAGACGTTCACCATCGCCCAGGCGCTGGAACGCGGCATGGTCAGCCCGGCGACGATGATCGACACCTCGGGGCCGCTGAAATGGGGCAAATACCGCATCCGCGACTTCCACAATTACGGCAAACGGCTGTCGGTCAGCGACGTGGTGGTCAAATCCTCCAACATCGGCGTGGCGCGCATTGCGATGCAGATCGGGCCGCAAGCGCACCGCGAATTCCTGGGCGCGCTCGGGCTTTTGCAGCCGGTCGACCTGGAATTGGCCGAAGCCGCTTCCGCGCGGCCGATCGTGCCGAAAATCTGGTCCGAAATCTCGACGATGACAATATCTTTCGGCCACGGGCTGTCGGTCAGCCCGCTGCAACTGGCGGCCGGATATGCGACCATACTGGGCGGCGGGCAACGGGTCACGCCCACGCTGTTGCGCCAGGCCGGGCCGCAGAGCGGCGACCGCGTGGTCTCCGAGCACACATCAATGCACCTTCGGCGCATGCTGCGCGAGGTGGTGACGGGTGGCACGGCCACGCTTGGCAATGTCGAAGGCTATCCGGTCGCCGGCAAAACCGGCACCGCCGACAAGCCCGACCTCAAGAACGGCGGCTATCACGACGAAAAAGTGATCGCGACCTTCGCCAGCGTCTTTCCGGCCCACGACCCGGTCTATGTTCTGGTGGTGATGCTCGACGAACCGGTCGAGACCTCGGGGCTGAAGCCGCGCCGCACCGCTGGCTGGACGGCGGTGCCGGTCGCCGCCGAGATCATCCGCCGCGTGGCCCCCCTGCTGGGTCTGCGACCCACGATTGAACAGGGGCAGGTGATCGCGGTAACACTAAAGACGAACTGAACGGCAAAGGGCTGGCAGCGATGGCGGGCACCGCACGAAAATCGACACTAGCGGCCCTGGGTCTGCGCGCCAGCGACGGGCGCGAGGCGGCGATAACCGGCCTGAGCGTGGACAGCCGCGAGGTCGCGCCCGGGTATCTTTTTGCGGCCCTTCCGGGCCTTCAGGTTCACGGCGCGAGCTTTATCGCGTCGGTGCTGGAACGCGGTGCTTCGGCGGTGCTGACCGACCGCGACGGGGCCGCGATGGCGCGCGACCTTCTCCGCGATGCGCGGGTGCCGGTGGTGGTCGCCCAGGACCCGCGCCAGGCGCTGGCCTTTGCCGCCGCCCTGTGGTCGGGCCGTCAGCCCGACGCGCTGGTCGCGGTCACCGGCACCAACGGCAAGACCTCGGTGGCCACATTTACCCGGCAGATCTGGACCGCGCTGGGGTTCGAGGCCGCCAACATCGGCACCGCCGGGGTCGAAGGCGCGTTCACCGCGGCAACGGGCCACACCACCCCCGAACCGATCATGCTGCACCGGACGCTGGCCGCCATGGCCGAAGCCGGGGTCACCCATGCGGCGATGGAGGCCTCCTCGCATGGGCTGGCGCAGCGCCGCCTTGACGGGGTTCGCCTGGACGCCGCCGGGTTTACCAATTTCACCCAGGATCATCTCGATTATCACGACAATTTCGACGATTATTTCGCCGCCAAGCTGCGGCTTTTTGCCGATGTGCTGGGCGAGGACGGCACCGCCGTGGTCAACATCGACGACCCGCGCAGCGCCGCGGTCGTCGATTGCTCGGACGCGCGCGGGCAAGACATTCTGACCGTCGGCCGGTCGCGCTCGGCGGCGCTGAAAATATCGGGCCAGCGGTTCGATGCCACCGGTCAGGACCTGCGGTTCGAATGGCAGGGCATGGTGTGCCAGGTTCGCCTGTCGCTGATCGGCGGCTTTCAGGCCGACAATGTGTTGCTGACGGCAGGTCTGGCGATCGGATCGGGTGCGGCCCCGGATGACGTGTTCCGGGCGCTGCCGACGCTGACCACGGTGCGCGGGCGGATGGAACTGGCGGCAACAAGGACCAACGGCGCGGCGGTGTTCGTCGATTATGCGCACACGCCCGATGCGCTGGCCACCGCGCTGAGGGCGCTCAGGCCGCATGTGCTGGGGCGGCTCATCGTGGTTTTCGGGGCCGGCGGCGACCGCGACCCCGGCAAGCGGGTGCTGATGGGCCAGGCGGCGGCGCGCTTTGCCGACAGCGCTATCGTCACCGACGACAATCCGCGCAGCGAAGACCCGGATCTGATCCGGGCCATGGTGCGCCAGGGCTGCCCGGAAGCCGCCGAGGTCGGCGACCGCGCCGAGGCGATCCTGCGCGGCGTCGATGCGCTGGCGGCGGGCGACGCGCTGTTGATCGCGGGCAAGGGGCACGAGACCAGCCAGGTGGTCGGCGACGACATATTTCCGTTCGACGACCGCGAAGCGGCCAGCGTCGCGGTCAGCGCTCTGGACGGTGGCCGGGCGTGACCGCGCTCTGGTCCGGGGCCGAAGCCGCCGCCGCGACCGGCGGCCGGTTGCGCGGAGATTTTGCCGCAACGGGCCTCTCAATCGATACGCGCTCGATCCGGACCGGCGAGATGTTCGTGGCCCTGAAGGACCAGCGCGACGGGCATGACTTCGTGGGCGATGCGTTTGCGCGCGGGGCCGCGGCGGCGCTGGTCTCGCGGGTGCCCGAGGGCCTTGGCGACGACTGCCCGCTGCTGCTGGTCGATGACGTGCTGGCGGGACTCGAGCGCCTGGCCCGCGCGGCGCGGCGCCGCGCCCCCGCCAAAGTGGTGGCGGTGACCGGATCGGCGGGCAAGACCTCGACCAAGGAAATGCTGCACGACATTCTGGCCGGTCAGGGCCGGACCCACGCGGCGCAAGCCAGTTTCAACAATCACTGGGGCGTGCCCGTGACCCTGGCGCGGATGCCGCGCAACGCGGAATTTGGCGTAATCGAGATCGGCACCAGCAACCCGGGCGAGATTGCACCGCTGGCGCGCATGGCCGCCCCCGATGTCGCCATTATCACCAATGTCTCGGCCGCGCATCTTGAGGCCTTCGCCGATATCGCCGCGATCGCGGACGAGAAATCGGCGATATTCGAGGGCCTGGCACCGGGCAGCGTCGCGGTTATCAACGCCGATCTTGCGGTCACCCCCCGCCTGATTGACGCCGCCCACAGTCAAAGCGCCCGAGTTGTGACATTTGGCGTGGCTGAGGGCTGCGATTTCCGCCCCACATCCATAGCACTGCACGACCATGCGACGGTTGTTCAGGCCGACACATCGCTTGGGCCGCTGCTTTTCAAGACCGGCGCGGCAGGCCGGCACTTCGCCATGAACGCGCTCGGTGCGCTGGCCGCGGCGGCGGCGCTGGGCGCCGATCTGGCGCTGGCGGCGACTGAGATTGCGGCCTGGTCGCCGCCCAAGGGCCGCGGTGCCCGCGAAATCGTGCTCCTAGACCCGGTGCGCGAGAACAGCGGGCTGACCCTGATTGACGATGCTTTCAATGCCAATCCCGCCTCGATGGCTGCCGGGCTCGAGGTTCTGGCGGCCAGCGCACCGGCCGGCACAGGTCGGCGGATCGCGGTGCTCGGCGACATGCTGGAACTGGGCCCGGGCGAGGCCGCGATGCACCGCGACATCGCTGCCCTGCCGTCGATCGCGGCGATTGATCTCATCCATTGCGCCGGGCCGCGAATGCAGCGCACCTGGGAAGCGCTGCCGCCCGAGAAGCGCGGCGAGTGGGTGCAAAACGCAGACGATCTGGCTGCCCGGATGCGCGGTCTGATCCAGCCCGGCGATGTCATCCTTGTCAAAGGCTCGAAATCAAGCCACGTGTCCCGCGTCGTTGACGCGATCCGCAAAATGGGCCATCCGCAACTGACGCTGGCAAGCGAGACCAACTAGATGCTCTATGAACTGACCCAGTTTTCCGACGGCGGCGACGTCTATAACCTCTTCCGTTACATCACCTTCCGGGCCGGGGGCGCGTTTTTCACGGCGCTGATCTTCGGCTTCATCTTTGGCCGCCCGCTGATCAACCTGCTGCGCCGCCGCCAGCGCCACGGCCAGCCGATCCGCGAAGACGGCCCCGAAGGCCATCACGCGACCAAGGCCGGCACCCCCACGATGGGCGGCGCGCTGATCCTGGGGGCCCTGTTGGTCTCGACGCTCTTGTGGGCGCGCATGGACAACGGCTTTGTCTGGCTGGTGCTGTTCGTCACCGCCGCCTTCGGCCTGATCGGCTTTGCCGATGATTATGCCAAGGTCACCAGCAACAACAACAAGGGCGTGTCGGGCAAACTGCGCTTCGGCCTGGGACTGCTGATCGCCGCCATCGCCGGCTATTGGGCGATGTATCTGCACGGGCTCAACGACGCGATCATGGCCGCCCGGATCGCCGACCACGTACCGCTGGCCGGGCGGCTGGCGTTTCCGGTGCTCAAAGACGCGCTGGTCAATCTGGGCATAATCTTCGTGCCCTTCGCGGGGCTGGTGATCGTCGGGGCGGCCAATTCGGTGAACCTGACCGACGGGCTCGACGGGTTGGCGATCATGCCGGTGATGATCGCCAGCGGCGCTTTGGGGGTGATCGCCTATGCGGTTGGGCGCACCGATTTTTCGGAATATCTCGACGTGCATTACGTGGCCGGCACCGGCGAGATCCTGATCTTCTGTGCCGGGCTGATCGGCGGCGGTCTGGGGTTTCTGTGGTACAACGCCCCCCCGGCGGCGGTGTTCATGGGCGACACCGGGGCGCTGGCGCTGGGCGGCGCTCTGGGCGCGATCGCGGTCGCCACCAAGCACGAGGTGGTGCTGGCCATCGTCGGCGGATTGTTCGTGGTCGAGGCGCTCAGCGTCATCATCCAGGTGCTTTACTTCAAACGCACCGGCAAGCGGGTGTTCCTGATGGCCCCGATCCACCACCATTTCGAGAAACGCGGCTGGCCCGAAAGCCAGATCGTGATCCGGTTCTGGATCATTTCGCTGATCCTGGCGCTGATCGGCCTGGCGACGCTGAAGGTGCGGTAGGCGCCCGGATTTCAGGTATTCCCCGGGGCTTCAGCCCCGGATTGCGCCTGCCCGCCCCATGGCGGGCGCGATTCTCGCCCGCCATGGGGCGGGCAGGCGCAATCCTCGGTGCGATGCGGTGGCGTTTCAGTCAAATCTCATCGTGCCTCAACAGATCACGCAATGCGAGCGGCCGGTAAACCTTTCCATATGGTAAACGCGCGGGGTCCAGGGTCTCAATATTCGAATCTGGTGTAGACCGCTCAGAGCCCATAGTGACCGTTAAGACCGCCGCGGCAATTTGTAACGATGGGGGTATTCTGTTGAAAAAGTCTTCTTGATTTTAGATCATCTCGCTGATTCAATCTCTGCATTGATGCGGGGGATTGGCGGCGATGTTGGGACCGAAGCAAGAGGCACAGAGCGCGCTTTTCTATGACTTCTCGATAGAAGACCACGTCCCGCAAGATCATCTGCTGCGGTCGATTGATCGCTTCGTCGATCTGTCCTGCATCCGCCAGCATCTCGCGCCATTTTACAGCTCAACCGGCCGCCCTTCGATTGATCCTGAGCTGCTGATCCGCATGCTGGTGGTGGGCTACTGCCTGGGCATCCGCTCGGAGCGGAGGCTGTGCGAGGAAGTGCATCTCAATCTGGCGTATCGCTGGTTTTGCCGCCTGGACCTGACAGATCAGGTGCCTGACCACTCGACATTCTCAAAGAACCGGCATGGCCGTTTCCGTGACAGTGACCTGCTGCGTCATCTCTTTGAGACGGTCATGGCGCGTTGCATTGCCGAGGGGCTGGTCAGTGGCCAGCGCTTTGCGGCGGATGCCAGTCTCATTGAGGCCGACGCAAATAAACAGAACTCCACCGCCAAAGAAGATTGGGATCACAGCACGATTGACCCCGATGACGCACCTCGTGCGGTGCGGGAATATCTCGACGTTCTGGATGACGCGGCCTTTGGCGCGGCGACGACCGTTGAACCGAAGTTCACGTCTCACTCCGACCCATCCAGTCAATGGACAGCGGCCCGCAAAGGTCCTGCGTTCTTTGCCTATTCAACCAATTATCTGATCGATACTGATCACGGTGTCATCGTGGACGTGGAAGCCACACGATCAATCCGACAGGCGGAGGTCGGGTCTGTGCGTACAATGCTGGATCGGGTCAAAGAAGGGTTTGGCCTGCATCCAGAGCGCATCATTGCTGACACGGCTTATGGTTCAGGCCCCATGCTTGGATGGTTGGTGGATCGCGGCATCGCTCCGCATATCCCGGTAATCGACAAAGCTGGCCGAACCGATGGCACCTGGACACGAGCCGATTTTGAATGGGACGCTGAGAACGACCAGTACATCTGTCCCGAGGGACAGGCGTTGAAGCAGTTCCGCCGCAACTACTCAGACCCCAAGCGTGGCCCGTCCGACAAAGGCACTGCCAAGTATCGCGCGCTGAAACTGACTTGCCAAAGTTGCCCGTCCAAGGCGCGCTGCTGTCCCAACATGGATGCCCGATCCATCACCCGCGAAGAACACGAAGATGCCAGACAAGTTGCCCGAGACATCGCAAAAACCAGGCAATATGAAATCTCGATGAAGCTGCGGAAAAAAGTCGAGATGCTGTTTGCTCACCTCAAACGCATTCTTGGCCTTGGACGGCTCCGATTACGCGGCCCATGCGGCGCAAACGATGAATTCCTCCTCGCTGCCACCGCCCAGAACCTTCGGAAACTGGCCAAGATCTTTCCTGCACCGCAGAAACCGCGAACAGCCTGACCAGAAAGGTGTTCGGGCTCACATACAACGGCCACTTTCTGCACCTGCAACACGTTGTTTTTCAACAGAATCGGGGGATCCAGACTTTCGCTGCGAGTGCAAAGTAGCACGAGCCAATTCCGGAAAGCGGCCGTTCACCCCTCAATTTTGAGATCGGGCGTGCGAATGACTGCTGAGCGGACAAATCTGCCGTTCGTGAGCCAGCAACCGATCTTCTGAAATCCACCCAAATCCGTCATGTGACCGACAATTATTGTCCGCCATTACCCTGTGGAGAAACTACCTCGTGCTCCAGAGGCTAACGTCGTAAGACCAATTTAGCGCCGCCAACTCGCTCTTACCGGGCAAGAAAACCTATCAGTTCCGCCCAAGCCTTTTCCGCATCTTCTTGCTGATACCCCGCTGGCCAAGGGCTGCCTGATCCTGGTGGCCGGTGGCAGCGTGGAATTTTGCCAGGCCATGGAAATATAGCGCGCGGCCGGAGCCGCGGGTTTCACATAATGCGACCGCCTTGCCCGCGCGGGCAAAGCCGCCATGATTTGTCCGATTGACTGTGCCGCCGGCGTACATTAACCCGACTGCCGGTCCCGGAGTGAAGCAAAGTGCCGGGAGCCAAAGTACGCAGGCGTGGACGGAGGAGGCGGCGGCCTTGAGCCTCTATGAAAACTACGCGCAGACCGCCGGGCATTACGACAGCACGCGGTCGGCCACCGGCAGTGAAATCTGGCTCGGTCATCTGATCTCGCATTTCGGCGATCTGCGCGGCGTGCGGATGCTTGATGCCGGGTGCGGCACCGGCAATTACGCGCTTGCGATGGCGCGCCATGTGGGCCAGGTGACGGCCCTGGACATGAACCAGCAGATGCTTGCGGAAGCGCGAACCAAGGCGGCGGCTGTGCCCCATGGCGGCCGGATTGAGTTTCGAGGCGGGCAATTGCTCGACCTGCCGTTCGCAGACGGCAGCTTCGACGCGGTGATGTTCAACCAAGTGCTGCACCATCTGGCGCGGCCCGGCGAGGCCGGGTTTCCCGGCTATCGGGGTGCGCTCACGCAGGCCGCGCGAGTGCTGCGCCCGGGCGGTTTGGTTTTCGTCAATATCTGCTCGCGGACCCAGATGCGGCGTGGCTTCTGGTATGCGTCGCTGATCCCCGAGGCGCGCGACCGGGTGATTGTGCGGACCATTCCTTCGCGCGAGCTGCGCCGCGCCCTGCAAGAGGCCGGGTTCGGTCCGGCGTCGCGCACCGTACCGCTCGACACGGTCCTTCTCGGCGCGGCTGGTCTCGACGGAGAAGGCCCGCTCGATACCGGCTGGCGTGCCGGCGATTCGATCTGGGCGCTGGCCACGGAGGACGAGCTTGCCAGGGCGCTCGCGAAGATCAGCGGGATGCGGCGATCAGGAACGCTGCAGGCGTACGTGCGCGAGCACGACCGCGACCGGCCCGATGTCGGCCAAGTGACGTTCTGGTGCGCGGTGCAGCCCACCTGAGCAAGCCGCCCTTATTGTTCGCGCTCTTCGAACCGCAGTTTCACATAAGCCCCGGCGCCGGCTCGCGGGCATTCACTTTGCGACCGCTTTTCTTCGCCAGCCAGGCATCCCAGTCTGGCCACCAGCTTCCGGCGGTTTGCGCCGCGCCCTCCAGCCAGCCTTCCAGCGCGTCCGCCGACATGTCGCCATTGCTCCAGTTCTGGTATTTTCCGGATTAAAGTATTCGACTTTTCACACAGCCTCTCCGCTCACCAGTCGTTGACTAACCAAATTCGGGACTTTTCCCCCGAATGCCCGGATTGGAGAAACTTAACGGGAGCCTTCGCATATGCAGAGAACGCCAGTCTTCTGCCGATTCTGTTGAAAAACAACGTGTTGCAGGTGCAGAAAGTGGCCGTTGTATGTGAGCCCGAACACCTTTCTGGTCAGGCTGTTCGCGGTTTCTGCGGTGCAGGAAAGATCTTGGCCAGTTTCCGAAGGTTCTGGGCGGTGGCAGCGAGGAGGAATTCATCGTTTGCGCCGCATGGGCCGCGTAATCGGAGCCGTCCAAGGCCAAGAATGCGTTTGAGGTGAGCAAACAGCATCTCGACTTTTTTCCGCAGCTTCATCGAGATTTCATATTGCCTGGTTTTTGCGATGTCTCGGGCAACTTGTCTGGCATCTTCGTGTTCTTCGCGGGTGATGGATCGGGCATCCATGTTGGGACAGCAGCGCGCCTTGGACGGGCAACTTTGGCAAGTCAGTTTCAGCGCGCGATACTTGGCAGTGCCTTTGTCGGACGGGCCACGCTTGGGGTCTGAGTAGTTGCGGCGGAACTGCTTCAACGCCTGTCCCTCGGGACAGATGTACTGGTCGTTCTCAGCGTCCCATTCAAAATCGGCTCGTGTCCAGGTGCCATCGGTTCGGCCAGCTTTGTCGATTACCGGGATATGCGGAGCGATGCCGCGATCCACCAACCATCCAAGCATGGGGCCTGAACCATAAGCCGTGTCAGCAATGATGCGCTCTGGATGCAGGCCAAACCCTTCTTTGACCCGATCCAGCATTGTACGCACAGACCCGACCTCCGCCTGTCGGATTGATCGTGTGGCTTCCACGTCCACGATGACACCGTGATCAGTATCGATCAGATAATTGGTTGAATAGGCAAAGAACGCAGGACCTTTGCGGGCCGCTGTCCATTGACTGGATGGGTCGGAGTGAGACGTGAACTTCGGTTCAACGGTCGTCGCCGCGCCAAAGGCCGCGTCATCCAGAACGTCGAGATATTCCCGCACCGCACGAGGTGCGTCATCGGGGTCAATCGTGCTGTGATCCCAATCTTCTTTGGCGGTGGAGTTCTGTTTATTTGCGTCGGCCTCAATGAGACTGGCATCCGCCGCAAAGCGCTGGCCACTGACCAGCCCCTCGGCAATGCAACGCGCCACGACCGTCTCAAAGAGATGACGCAGCAGGTCACTGTCACGGAAACGGCCATGCCGGTTCTTTGAGAATGTCGAGTGGTCAGGCACCTGATCTGTCAGGTCCAGGCGGCAAAACCAGCGATACGCCAGATTGAGATGCACTTCCTCGCACAGCCTCCGCTCCGAGCGGATGCCCAGGCAGTAGCCCACCAGCAGCATGCGGATCAGCAGCTCAGGATCAATCGAAGGGCGGCCGGTTGAGCTGTAAAATGGCGCGAGATGCTGGCGGATGCAGGACAGATCGACGAAGCGATCAATCGACCGCAGCAGATGATCTTGCGGGACGTGGTCTTCTATCGAGAAGTCATAGAAAAGCGCGCTCTGTGCCTCTTGCTTCGGTCCCAACATCGCCGCCAATCCCCCGCATCAATGCAGAGATTGAATCAGCGAGACGATCTAAAATCAAGAAGACTTTTTCAACAGAATATGCCGATCCGCACAAAATGCTTCGACGGTACCCTTGGTCACTAATGGCTCCAACCGGCCATTGGAATTCTGGAGTCCGCTCATACGCATAATTATGACCGGCAACGGCAGCATTGAGCCCCGCTTCAGACCTTGGTCAATCGCGCAGTCTTCAACAGTATGGGCGGGAACCTGACGGTGGCTGCCTACCACGCAAATGTCCGCATTGCCGTTCTCTCCGTTTGTCTGCCACGGCATCAAGGTTTCTAGCGATTCCGTTTTACTTCAAAGTTCGCCCAAACCGGCCGACACGTGTCCATGAGCGGCGTTTTCGACTCAGTTGGCTTAGAGAAACGTTCAGAAAACAGGACAACGCCGCGTCTGGTAATTGAGAGTGGTGAAAATGCCATCAAAAACGGATTTCAACCAAGAAACTTAGTCATGCAAGGAGAAGCTCAAAACATCATTCCGATATTTTTTCTTCGTTTTTTTACGATATTTCGAATAACGTGGCGATAAAGTACAAGCTTTTAATAGATTCGTATTGGCGGTCAGGATGTGTCGTAGCCCATGAATATTGAATATTCGCACATGGGGTGCGTTCCACTTGACCTGCCCCCAATTTGAGGGCCACTTTTAGGTAGACTCTGTTCCTCTTTTGTTTGCCATTATTCGGCGGCGTGAGCAATGGGCGGTGGCGCGGAGCCTTCAGATATCTCAAGCGTCGCTGCCCATTGCGGTTTATGGAAAGGCCTGTTTGCGGCAAATTCTTCCGGGGTTTGATAGTTCAGCGAAGAGTGGGGCCGGTTTTGATTGTAATCGATCCGCCAGTCCTCGATGATCCTTTCTGCCTCGGCCAGCGAGGTGAACCAGTTCAAGTTCAGGCATTCTTCGCGAAACCGGCCGTTGAAACTTTCGATGTAGGCGTTCTGGGTCGGCTTGCCCGGGTCGATGAAGTAGAGCTGCACGCCGTGATCATCTGCCCAGCCATCAAGCGCGCGGCCTCGTAGTTCAGGCCCATTGTCAACGGTCAGAACATCCGGGTACCCCCGCTCACGAGCCACCCGTTCCAGCATTTCCACCACGCGGGAGCCGGGGATCGACAGGGCCACATCAATCGCCGGACATTCCCGTGTGCAGTCGTCTTTCAGATTGACGGTGCGGAACTTCCTGCCGTTGGCGAGCGCATCCATGGTGAAGTCCAGGCTCCACCGCTGGTTGGCGGCGATCGGGCACCAGGCGCCTTCGCGCACGCCCTTGGGGATTTTCTTGCGATTGCGGCGGCGCAGGGTCAGGCGCTCCTCTCGGTAAAGTCGCTCCACCACTTTCACGTTCACCTTGAAACCCTCCTGGCCAAGCTTGGCATGCAACATGCGATAGCCATAGCGTCGGTGTTTGCCGGAAAGCGTGACCAGCCGTTCCCGTATCCTCGCATGGCGATCCGGCCTTCCTCTGTATTCATTACTCGATCTGGAAAACCCAATCAGCCCACAGGCCCGCCGAGTTGAAAACTGATAGTCACGGCAAAGAACCATGACTGCTTCCCGGCGGCTTGCAGGCTTCAGAAGTTTTTTGCCAGAAGCCCTTTCAGGCCAGCATTATCAAGCATGGTTTCGGCCAGCAGCTTCTTCAGCTTGCCGTTCTCCGATTCCAGGTCTTTCAGCCGCCTGACATCGGAAATCTGAAGGCCGCCATACCTGGCTTTCCATTTGTAAAAGGTGGCATCCGACATACCGTGCTTACGGCACAACTCGGACACTTTCGCACCCGCCGCATACTCCTGAATGATCCGAACAATCTGCTCTTCGCTAAACCGTGACTTGCGCATTCTCTGTTCTCCTCGTTCTCGTGAACATTAAGCGAACAGATCCTCCTTTCAAATGGACCAGTTTTCGGGGAGCAGGTCACACTGGGAGAAAAAAATGGCCTTTCTACGTAACACCGCACTTGGCCTGACCATGTGCGCCGCCGGGGCCATGACGGCCGCGGCTCAAGAACTGACGATTGCGATCGTGAACAACGGTCACATGATCAACATGCAGAAAGTTGCGGAAGCATATACTGCAGATACCGGCGTACAACTGAACTGGGTTTCGCGGGAAGAAGGCGTGCTGCGCGAGCAGGTCACGTCCGATACTGCCACCGGTGGTGGCCAGTATGACGTCATCAACATTGGCATGCAGGAAGCACCCATTTGGGGCGCTGCAGGCTGGATCGAGGCCCTGGACTTCGGTGCGGACTACGACGTCGACGACATGCTGCCCGCGATCCGCAATGGCCTGTCGCACGAAGGCACGCTTTACGCGGCGCCGTTCTACGGTGAATCGTCCATGGTTATGTACCGTAAAGACCTGACCGATGCTGCTGGCGTATCCGTCCGCGACAATGACAGCTGGGCAAACGTCAAAGCTGCAGCAGCTGCAATTCACAACCCAGATGCCGGCGTCTACGGCGTGTGCTTGCGCGGTAAGCCGGGTTGGGGCGACAACATGGCGTTCATCACCACCGTCGTGAACTCCTTCGGCGACGCTTGGTTCGACAAGGACTTCTGGTTCGACAAGGACTTCCGCCCGACCATCGACTCGGTTCAGTGGAAAGAAGCCATCAACTTCTACGTTGATCTTCTGGGCAACTACGGCCCTCCAGGTTCTGAAGGTAACTCGTTCAACGAGATACTGGCGCTTTACAACGAAGGCAAGTGCGGTATGTGGATCGACGCCACCATCGCTGCGTCCTTCTTGGAAGTCGATGGAGTTGCTTATGCACAGTCACCTAACGCTGGTAACGCGGTTGGCGCAAACTGGCTGTGGGCATGGGCGATGGCTGTTCCTACAGGTTCGCCAAACTCTGAAGCGGCTCATGACTTCATCGAATGGGCAACTTCGAAAGACTACATCCTGGCGGTTGCAAACCACCCAGACTTTGGTTGGGGTTCTGTTCCGACCGGTACACGGGCTTCGACATACGCTTATCCTGAATTCCAGGCAGTTGCTGGCTTTGCAGCGGCTGAAATGGCGGCGATCGATTCTGCAGCACCTGAAGCCACGGATCTTAAGCCGTATGTCGGCGTTCAGTTTGCCGCGATCCCCGAGTTCCCTCAGGTCGGTTCGGCTGTTGCTCAGGAAATGGCTGCGGCTCTTTCTGGCGCAAAGTCGGTGGACGATGCCTTGGCGGCGTCCCAGGCTGCGGCAGACGCTATCATGCGTGAGGCCGGTTACTACTAATCGGTACACCTGACGGCAGAAAGGCCCAGTGGAGACCTGCTGGGCCTTTCTACCAAGAAGAAACCGTCGATTGTCTGGCTTGAAAAGTGGGCCCTGAAGTTACGGCTTGGCAAACGACCATCCGCGCATCATCAATCTTAGCGAGCCTTTCGCTGAGTAGGGATCAGAGCCATGTCAAAAAGATCGCTCCCCCGTTTACTGCAGACGCCAGCCGTTGTGCTTCTGTTGCTTTGGATGCTGATCCCACTTGGGATGACCCTGTATTTTTCGTTCATTCGTTACGTATTGAACAGCCTGCGCCGACCCGAATGGACGACGCCAAGCCTCAGTAACTGGCGCGGATTTGGGAACTACGAATACGTTCTATACAACACCAAAGATTTTTGGTTTGCGGTGCAAAACAGCATGTTCATCGTGGGCAGCATCATCGTCTTAACCGTCATTTTGGGATTGGCCATTGCAGTTCTCGTCAACCGGTCATTTCCGGGGCGCGGCATTGTGCGTGTCCTGCTTATTTTCCCGTTTTTTGTGATGCCTGCGGTCAACGCGGTGCTGTGGATCAACATGATCCCTGACCCGGTTCTGGGCCTTCAAGGGCTTGCCGTTGAAGGTTTGAACGAAGTGGTACAGGGCTTGCAGAATATTCCGTTCCTTGGCTGGTTCTTCTCGCTCTGGCCTGAGATCGAGCCTATCTCGTTCCGCGCCACACAAACCTCGGCTTATGCTGTGATCATCATGGTCACCTGGCAATGGACACCGTTCGCCGTGCTGATCTTCATGACCTCAATGCAATCGGAGGACCAGGAGCAAAAGGAGGCCGCGATCCTCGATGGCGCGAACGCCTGGTCGCAATTCCGCAATCTGACCCTACCGCATTTGGCACGGCCAATCGCTATCGTGATCATGATCCAGGCGATCTTTCACCTCTCGCTGTATGCAGAGATCGAAATCGTCAGCAGGGGCAATGGGAACAAGAATCTACCATATCTCATTGGCGAGTTGGCGACGAACAATATTGGCGCAGCGAGTGCCGCCGGCATCTTCGCCGTCATACTGGCGAACATCGTGGCGATATTCTTGCTGCGCATGGTCGGCAAGAGTTTGATGGATTAGGGGGCCGGAACATGGCAATAGTCGCTCAAACATCCAAATTTGGGAAAATCTTCTGGCCTGTTTTGGCGTGGGTTATCGCGCTTGTCTTTTTCTTTCCGATTTTTTGGATGGTCTTTACCAGTTTCAAAACGGACGCGGATGCCGTGAAGCCCGAGTTTTTATTCGCTTTCAAGCCGACGCTTGAGAACTATCTGAACATGACCGAAAACTACGACTATTGGCGCTTTGCCGCAAACTCGGTCATTACCTCGACATTCGCGACGGCCTTTGCCCTGTTTGTGGGTGTACCGGCGGCATATGCCATGGCCTTCAATCCCAGCCGCCACACAAAAGATATCCTTGTCTGGATGTTGTCGACGAAAATGTTGCCTGCCGCTGCGGTGCTTTACCCGATGACATTTTTGACCAAAAACTTCCTCAATGTGTATGACACCCATTTCCTGATCATCGTGGTGCTTTGCTTGATTAATCTGCCCATCGTGATCTGGATGCTGTTCACCTACTTCAAGGAAGTTCCGAAGGAAATCATCGAAGCGGGCAAAATGGACGGCGTCAACACTTGGGGTGAAATCAAGGACATCCTTCTGCCGCTTGCGTGGGGCGGCGGCGTATCCACCGCTCTTCTGTGTTTCATATTTTGCTGGAATGAGGCCTATTGGACGGTTCGCCTGACGACGATAGGGCACCTCTATAAATTGCATCTGGCGTGAACGCGCTGTAGATTTGCAGGATGATGCGGCGGAGGGATGGCAGTCATGGCACAGATGGGCTTTTTTGATCTTTCAGATCGTTACGAGAGCCTGGATGCGAAGAAGGACCCGCTGGTCGAGATCAATGCAGTTGTACCGTGGGAAGAGTTCCGCCCGCTTCTGGAGCAGGTCTGGCGCAAGCCTGAAAGTGAGCGGAAATCACGCGCGGGGCGCAAGCCGATGGACGCGGTACTGATGTTCAAAACCCTGGTTCTGAGCGCGCTTTACAACCTTTCGGACGATCAGGTCGAATACCAGATCCGGGACCGGCTTTCGTTTATGCGTTTTCTGGGTCTTGGTCTTGGTGACCGGGTGCCGGACGCAAAGACCGTGTGGCTGTATCGCGAGGCGCTGGCGCAGGCGGGCAAGGTGGATGATTTGTTCAAACTCTTTGACGGACATCTGGCGCGGCAGGGCTACATTGCACGGGGCGGCCAGATACTGGACGCGTCCATCGTGCCGGTGCCGCGCAACCACAACACGCGCGCGGAAAACGCGGCGATCAAGGGTGGCGAGGTGCCGGAAGACTGGGAAAACAAGCCTGCCAAGCGATCACAGAAGGACGTTGATGCACGCTGGACCAAAAAGCACGGCAAAAGCCACTATGGCTACAAGAACCATGTGAATGTCGATCGTAAGCACAAACTGATCCGGCGCTATCACGTCACGGGCGCTGCCGTTCACGACAGCCAGGTGGTGGACGAGTTGCTGATGCGCGGCAACACCGCCTCCAGGGTCTGGGCAGATGCGGCCTACCGGTCGGAAGAAATCGAGGCGAAGCTCAGGGCGAGAGGACTGACAAGCCGCATCCACCGCAAGGGCAAACGGGGCAGGCCTCTGACCGAACAGGCAATGAAAAGCAACAGGACGAAATCCTCGGTTCGTGTCCGTGTCGAGCATGTGTTCGGCGCGCAGGCGAACGACATGGGTGGCACGCTGGTGCGAACCATCGGTCTGGCGCGGGCCAGGGCCAGGATCGGGATGAAGAACCTTGCCTACAACATCCGGCGGCTTGGCCAGTTGCACCGCCTAAACCCATTCCCGGTATGAAAACACGAGGATGCTGTGGCGATCTGCGCCACCAATGCCCGGCGCGGATTAAGGATCGAGACTGACCACCTAAAACCCAGCGTGCCGATGGCCGATAGAACCGAAATCAGGCATAATATGCCCTCAGAATGTCAATAAATCGAGGTGCCCGATAGATGCTGCAACCCTGTCCAAGTTGATTGAGGGCAACCGAGCCCCCGAAGGGCTGTTTTTCGGTCGGTTGTCGGCGGTGTCCATGGCAGCAGTGGGACCAATCATCGTCTTGGGGTGGTTCTGTCAGAAACAATTGGTTCAGGGCCTGACCTTCGGAGCCGTGAAATGACCTTTGATCCAGCACCGACAAGCCTTGCGGGCAAAACCTGTCTGGTCACCGGTGCGAACGGAGGTATTGGGTCGGCCACGGCTGAGCATTTCGCGGCCCTTGGGGTGCGGGTCATGACAACTGATCTTGGCGATTCATTCTCTGGGAAATGCGAAACCACGCATTGCGCCCTCAATTTGATGGACGATGACGGTCTTGCCGAAAGCACCGACTGGATCGCGTCTGAGGCTCCTGACGAAATTTTCAACAACGCGGCAATTTTTGACATGGGATCAGTACTGCAGGCCGGGCTCGACCAGTTTGACCGTTTATTTCGTCTGAATGTTCGGGCGATGTACGCCGTGATGCAGGCCACCGCCAAAACGCTCGTTGCGGCGGCCAAACCCGGTTCGATTATCAATCTTGCGTCACAGGCCGGCCATCGAGGCGAAGCGCTGGTCGCCCATTATTGCGCCACCAAGGCAGCCGTCATCAGCTACACCCAGTCAGCGGCGTTGGCGCTTGCTCCGCACAAAATTCGTGTCAACGCTATCTCTCCCGGCGTCATCGACACACCGATGTGGGGCGGCGTCGACGCGCTGTTTGCCAAATTCGAAGGCAAAGAAATCGGCCAAAAGAAACGGGAGGTAGGCGAGGATGTACCCTTGGGCTACATGGGCCGCCCGTTTGAGATCGCGCGGGTTGCGGTCTTCCTTGCCTCAGACCAATCCCAATATATGACCGCTCAGACGCTCAGCGTCGACGGTGGTTCCGTGCTGAGGATGTAGCGTCATGACCGCTCAGATCGCTCAGCGTCGACGGTGGTTCCGTGCTGAGGATCGTAGCGTCATGTCGATCGTACCTGAGTTTGAATATGTTGACCGCGCCACCCAATCGATCCGGTATCTGGAACACGGCTGGCCGACGAATCTGTGCCGCTGGCACTCACATAAGGAATACGAGCTGCACCTGATCACCGCGGCAGGCAGCCTGACCCGGGGCGCCTTGTCGAGGCCGCGCCGGGCGCGGTCAAGGCCTTTGTCGGGGACTATATCGGTGAGTTTCAAGCGGGATCGCTGTTCCTCACCGGGCCGGATCTACCGCACAATTGGATCACGGATGAAGTTGCCAACCCCGAACCAGTCAAAATCCGCGACATGCTGGTTCAGTTCAGACAGGAGAGCATAGATCAACTGACCGGCGCATTTGCTGAGTTTGGTGAGATGTCACAAATGTGTGGGAGTTGTCCCGCTCAGGTATCGAGTATGTGGGGTTCGACCCGACATTTGCGCGCGGGCATTTTGAACGCATTCGCAACACCATGGGCGCAGAGCGTATTGCCGCTTTCATTCGTTTTCTGGTGCGCATCAACGAACACGCTGAAAAACGCGGGCTTTCCGTTGCCAGCGTTGCTCAGCCCGAGGGCAGCAGCAAAAAGGCCAGAATCGCCGATGCGGTCAATCACATCACCGAAAATTTTGCCGAGGAATTTTCAGTTGAAACCGTATCTGTAGTGGCCGGCATGAGCCCGCCTGCGTTTTCCCGAAACTTCCAGAAATATACCGGCAACAAGTTTGTTGAGTTCGTCAATCGGGTGCGGATCGGACAGGCCTGTTCGATGCTTTATGCCACCGACGAAAGCGTTTCGTCGATTTGTTACGGCGTTGGTTTTCAAAACCTTGCCAACTTCAATCGGCACTTCCTGAAAATGAAAGACATGACGCCGACGGCCTATCGCGACTTGGCGCGCAGCGAGTTGATGGGCAAAGAAAAGGCGGCGACATGAACCTGCAGATCGCTGATACGCCGGAGCGAACCGGGTACGACCGTGATGCCTGTCAGATAGGGATCGTTCATCTGGGTTATGGCGCTTTCCACCGCGCGCATCAGGCTGTCTATATTGACGATTATATGGATCGGACGCGGGATCTGCGTTGGGGTATCGCAGCGGTCAACCTGCGCCGCTCGGAATCTCAAATTTTTGGGGACTCACAAAACGCCCGCGATGGTTATCTGTTGAAAACGACGTCACCGAAGGGAAATGTCAGAACCAGACTGGTCCGCTCACACGTCCTGTTTCGGGACTGGTCGGCAGACGCCAAATCGGCAGAAGAGCTTTTGGAGCTGCCAAGTGTTCATGTCGTTTCGACGACCGTCACCGAAAGCGGTTATTGCCTGGACGACAAAGGTGCACTGAATCGAAATGATCCAGCTATAGTCGCGGAAACATCGGGTGCTGCCCCCACGACCGTCTACGGGTTTCTTGCCGCTGCACTGCAAAGGCGGGTGGACGCAACTGGTCAGCCAATTACCATCATTTGCTGTGACAACATTCGCGCAAACGGCGACAAGCTGAAAAAAAATTTCATTCAGTATCTCAAGCTGAGCGGTCGGACCGGCCTGGCGACATGGGCAAATGACAATGCTGCGTTCCCGAATTCGATGGTGGATCGTATCACGCCCCGAAGCACTTCCTCGTTGAGCGATGAAGTTGCCCGTGCGTTCCCAGGTGCGCACCTCAGCCCAGTTCATGCCGAGGAATTCTCACAATGGGTGCTTGAAGAACGTTTTGCAGGTCCGATGCCTGATCTCACTTGTGCGGGTGTTGAGGTCGTAAATGACGTCGACCCCTACGAAGTAGCCAAAATCCGAATTCTGAACGGCGGCCATACCGGCCTATGTTATGTGGCGGCACTGGCTAGTTGCCAAACCTTTGATCAGGCGATGCATGACCCGAAACTGCGGTCGTTTTTTGATCTTTGGCAAAATGAAAACGTCTTGCCCGGCCTCTCGCGGCCGCTTCCGTTTGACAAGAGTGCATATCTAGAAAGCGTATCAGAGCGGTTTGGTAACGCGGCTATTGCCGATGAACTCTCTCGGATATGTATGGACGGGTGGTCGAAAATGCCGATTTTCGTGCGTCCAACTCTCGAACACTGCCTGGCCAAAGGTATATCGCCCACATACGGCTATGATTGCGTCGCCAGTTGGTATGTCTTTGCCCGCGCACATCGTGCCAGAAAGATGCCTGTTATCTACCGAGAACCCTATTGGGATGTCCTAGAGCCATTGCTTGCTGTCGGAGAAGAAACAGCATTCGCCAACAATCATGCTCTTTGGGCCGACCTGCCAAAAACCTACAGTGAATTCGTGCCGGGCGTTGTTTCGGCTATCAGAAGGATGGATGAAAAATGGCCAGTGTAACCATCCAGAATGTCGTCAAGAAATACGGCGATATACAGGTCCTGCATGGCGTCGACCTGGACATCGAGGACGGCGCGTTCGTGGTATTTGTTGGTCCGTCCGGCTGCGGTAAGTCCACGCTTCTTCGCATGATCGCCGGATTGGAAGACATCTCGGACGGCGAGATTTCTATTGATGGGCAGGTCGTCAACGAGGTAGCGCCGTCCAAGCGAGGCGTCGCTATGGTCTTCCAGACCTACGCGCTTTACCCGCACATGGATGTCTACAAGAACATGGCGTTTGGCCTGCGACAGGCGAAAATGGCCGAAGACGAGATCGACCGAAGGGTTCGTGAGGCGGCTAAAATTCTGGACATCACCAATTTACTTAACCGCACCCCGCGCGCGCTTTCGGGCGGGCAGCGTCAGCGCGTGGCCATTGGCCGTGCCATCGTGCGCGAACCCCAGGTTTTCCTTTTCGACGAACCGCTGTCTAACCTCGACGCAGCCTGGCGCGTCCAAACCCGGTTGGAGATCGCGCGGCTTCATGAACGGCTGAAAACCACGATGGTCTATGTCACCCATGATCAAGTCGAAGCCATGACTTTGGCTGACAAAATAGTAGTTCTGCGCGATGGGCGGGTCGAACAGGTGGGTGCACCTGTCGATCTATACGAACGTCCCGACAATACATTCGTAGCGCAATTCATCGGCAGCCCGAAAATGAACTTTTTCGCGCCAACGACACTGTCCTCCAGCGCACCCGAAGTCTTTAAGAGCGCCTCGGACAGCGCATTGATAGTTGGCATTCGTCCGGAGCACCGGCGGGCCTGCGCCGAGCGAGACGGCGTTGTTCACGCAAAACAGGAATTAGTTGAGCATTTGGGCGAACACGTGCTTGTACACTTGATTTCCGACGACGCGACAGAATTCATCACAAAGATAGAAAAACCGCCACAGGTGAGCCGCGGGGATCACATAAGTTTTGATGCCGACCGGGCACTCATCCACGTATTCGACAAGCAATCGGGGCTGCGGCAGTAATCCGAGAGGCATTTCGTTTCTGCATGCGATCGGACGCTGCCGGTCAGCCAGTCGAAATGCTGCGCGACGCGCGAATGTCCAGTCTTGGGAGGTTGCGCTGTTGCGTTGACCACAGGCGTCAGGGTCGGGTCCTGGCCGAAATCGGCCAAATTCGAAAACTGAACCAATGGCCGCATTGTCCGCCAAGCCGCCCTTCGCCCCGACCATGCCAACGCCAAAACGGTGCGCAAAAACTTCGAGGCCTTCCGGAGCATAAGAAACTAGGCGCCATCTCGCGTTGAAATTGAGTTTTACCAATAAAAACAGCACTTTAGAATGATCTCTCACTGTGAGAGCCTCTCCGGTTTCCCGAAAGCCGCCGCTTCAGACTGGCGACCCGGGCCCGGCGATGCTAGGCCTGCGGTGATGGGATTTCGAAGCAGGAAAAGGGCGGAAAAGGCATGATCCCGGTCCGTGGATATCAGGGGCAAAAGGTGGCCATCCTGGGCCTCGGCCGGTCCGGCCGCTCCGCCGCTCGCGCCCTGATCGCCGGTGGCGCCGAGGTCGCCGCCTGGGACGACGACGCGGCGGTCCGTGCGGCGGTCGGGGCCGAGGGCCTGAACCTGACTGAGCTATCGCAGCCCGGCGCGCTCGACGGCACAGCCGCGCTGATCGTCTCGCCAGGCATCCCACATCTCTACCCCGCCCCCCATCCGGTCGTCACCGCAGCCCTGGCCGCCGGCGTGCCGGTCGACAACGACATCGGGCTCTTTTTCGCCGCGCTCGGCCGCGGCGACTGGGATTGCTTCGACAGCCCGCCGCGCACCATCGCCATCACCGGCTCGAACGGCAAATCCACGACCGCCGCGCTGATCCACCACATCCTGACCCACGCCGGCCGCCCCGCGCAGCTTGGCGGCAACATCGGGCGCGGGGTGTTCGATTTGAACCCGCCGGACGACGGCGAGGTGATGGTGATCGAGCTGAGCTCGTACCAGACCGATCTCGCCCGTGCCCTGACCCCCGACATCGCAGTCTTCACCAACCTCACCGCCGATCATCTGGACCGGCACGGCGGCAGGGGCGGCTATTTCGCCGCCAAACGGAGGCTTTTTGCCGAGGGCGGCCCGGACCGCGCGGTGATCGGTCTCGACCAGCCCGAGGGCCGGATGCTGGCGGGTCAGCTGAGCCAGGGTCCCGGCGACGACCGGGTGATCGGTGTGTCGGCAGGGCGAAAACTGGATGGCCCGGGCTGGAACGTAACCGCGCGCAAAGGCTTCCTCGCCGAACGGCGCAAGGGCCGGCAGGTGGCTTCGATCGACCTGCGCGGCTGCCGCGGCCTGCCCGGCGCCCACAACCATGCAAATGCCTGCGCCGCCTATGCCGCCGTTCGCGCCCTGGGGATTGCGCCGAAACTGATCGAAGCGGCGCTAGGATCGTTCGAGGGCCTGCCGCACCGCGCCCAGTTCGTGACCGAGGTTGGCGGCGTGGTCTACGTGAACGACAGCAAGGCCACCAACGCCGAGGCTGCGGGCCACGCGCTGGCGGCGTTTTCGCGGGTGCGCTGGATTGCTGGCGGGCAAGCCAAAGACGGTGGGCTCGGCGGGCTTGGGGCGGCGCTCGGGTCGGTCAAAAAAGCCTATCTGATCGGCGAGGCAGCCTTGGATTTTGCTGCATCGCTCGGTCAAACGCCGTCTGAGATCTGCGCCGATCTGGGCAGCGCCGTGGCCCGCGCCGCCGCCGAAGCCGAACCCGGCGACACGGTGCTTCTGGCCCCCGCCGCCGCAAGTTTCGATCAGTTCGAAGATTTCGAGGCCCGCGGCCAGGCGTTCATCGACGCCGTCTCGAGGCTCTAGATCGGGTCACCGCGGACAAAGGAGCGCTGCCCCCAACCTGCCAAACGCAAACTCACCGCAAGCGGGTCCAAAACGATGCGGCTGTCTTTGGACCCGCTTATCCCCATCACATTTCCATAAATACTCCGGTGAGCGCGAGGGGCAGCGCCCCTCGCCTGGGGCGACGCGGAACGCGGCGCAATCGGCTTATTGGGTGCCCTTTTTTCTGGTGTGGGCGCTGGACTTAAGGTAGTCTGACGCCAGACCCGGAAAACGGGCGAAACGAGGCAGTAACGAGCGGACCCCATGACGGAGATGGTTTACGGGCGATTGCCGCGCCGGCAGATCGAGCCGGTGCTGCCGCATTGGTGGCGCACGATCGACAAATGGACCCTGGGCGCTGTGCTTCTGTTGGGTGGGATCGGAATATTGCTGGGGCTGGCGGCCTCGCCCCCGCTGGCGGTCAAGAACGGGTTCCAGCCATTTCACTATGTCCAGCGCCAGGCATTGTTTGGCGGGATCGCGCTGGTTGTCATGGTCCTGATATCGATGCTGTCGCCCAAGGCCGTGCGGCGGCTTGGGGTGCTGGGGTTTGGCGTGGTTTTCATCGCGCTGGTGTTGCTGCCGGTCTTCGGGACCGATTTCGGCAAGGGCGCGACGCGCTGGTATTCGCTTGGGTTTGCGGCTTTTCAGCCGTCGGAGTTTCTGAAGCCCGGCTTCGTTATCGTCTCGGCCTGGGCGCTGTCGGCGGCCACCGAGATCAACGGACCGCCGGGGCGGTCATGGTCGTTCGCACTGGCGATGATCGTTGTCGTGTTTCTGGCGCTGCAACCCGACTTCGGTCAGGCCTGCGTGATCCTTTTCACCTGGGGCGTCATGTATTTTGTCGCTGGCGCGCCGATGGTGCTCATGCTGGTCATTGCCGGGATCGTCTGCCTGGGCGGCATCGCCGCCTATCAGAACTCGGAACATTTCGCGCGCCGCATCGACGGCTATCTCAACCCTCAGATCGACCCCACGACCCAATTGGGACACGCCACCAACGCCATTCGCGAGGGCGGTTTTTTCGGCGTCGGCGTCGGCGAGGGCGAGGTGAAATGGTCGCTGCCCGATGCGCATACGGATTTCATTATCGCCGTCGCCGCCGAGGAATACGGGCTGGTGATGGTTCTCTTCATCATCCTGCTTTTCATTGTTATCACGGTGCGCTCGCTGTTCCGGCTGGTGCGTCAGCGCGACCCGTTCATCCGGCTGGCGGGCACTGGTCTGGCCTGCGTCTTCGGCGTGCAGGCGCTGGTCAACCTTGGCGTCGCCGCGCGGCTGTTGCCGGCCAAGGGCATGACCCTGCCGTTTGTCAGCTACGGCGGGTCTTCGATGATTGCCGGGGGCATCGCCATCGGCATGCTGTTGGTGCTGACGGCCAAGCGGCCGCAGGGCGAGATCGGCGATTTTCTGGGTCGGCGGGGGCGCTAGACGTGGCGCCGCTTTTGCTCATAGCCGCGGGCGGGACCGGCGGACATATGTTCCCCGCGCAGGCGCTGGCCGAAGAGATGCTGGCCCGCGGCTGGCGGGTGCGCCTGTCGACCGATGCGCGCGGACGGCGCTATGCCGGCGGATTTCCGGACGAAGTTGAGATCACCGAGGCGTCGTCGGCCACCTTCGCGCGCGGCGGCGCTATCGCGAAACTGCTGACCCCGATCCGGATTGTCGCGGGCATCGGCGCGGCGCTATGGTCGCTGGGCAGGGACCGGCCGGCGGCGGTCGTCGGGTTTGGCGGATATCCGTCGATCCCGGCGCTGGCGGCGGCCTGGATTTTGCGCCTGCCGCGGATGATCCACGAACAAAACGGCGTCCTGGGACGGGTCAACGCGGTTCTGGCGCGCCGCGTCGACGCGGTGGCTTGCGGCACCTGGCCGACCGCGCTGCCCGAAGGCGTGAGCGGCGTTCACACCGGCAACCCAGTGCGCGGCGCGGTGACCAGGCGCGAAGGCGCGCCCTATATCCCGCCCGGCGATTACCCGATGTCGGTGCTGGTTTTTGGCGGCAGCCAGGGCGCGCGGATCATCTCTAACGTCGTACCCGCCGCGCTCGCCGGGTTGCCCGACCGCCTGAAAGCGCGGCTGCGGGTGTCGCATCAGGCCCGCGATGAAGACGCCGCAATGGTTCGCAAAGCCTATGGCCAGGGCGGCGTGCGGGTGCAGATCGCACCGTTCTTCGACGACCTGCCGGCGCGGATGGCCGAGGCCCAGCTGGTGATCTGCCGGTCGGGCGCATCGTCGGTGGCGGATTTGTGCGTGATCGGGCGTCCGTCGATCCTGATCCCGTTCGCGGCCGCGGCCGCCGACCACCAGACCGCGAACGCGCGCGCGCTGGTCGAGGCGGAGGGCGCGGTGCTGATCGCCGAGGCGCGGCTTGACGCCGCGGGGCTGACCGCGCAGATAGCGGCGATACTGACCGACGCGAAACGTGCTGTTAAGATGGCCCATGCCGCGCTGGCGCTGGCCAGGCCAAACGCGGTGAAAGACCTGGCCGCAATGGTCGAAAACCTGAACCGGAGACCCGAACCGTGATCGGCGCCACCAAATTGCCGACCCAGCTGGGCGCGATCCACTTTGTTGGCATCGGCGGCATCGGCATGTCGGGGATCGCCGAGGTGCTCATAAACCTTGGCTACCGTGTGCAGGGCTCGGACCTGAAGGCCACCAAGATCACCGAGCGGTTGGAGCGGTTGGGCGCGAAGATCTTCGCAGGCCAGCGGCCCGAGAACCTGGAAGACGCCGATGTGGTGGTGATTTCCTCGGCCATCAAGCGCGGCAATCCCGAGCTCGACGAGGCGCGCCATCAGGGTCTGCCGGTGGTGCGCCGGGCCGAGATGCTGGCCGAGCTGATGCGGCTGAAATCGAACGTGGCGGTGGCCGGAACCCACGGCAAGACCACCACCACGACGCTGGTTGCAGCACTTTTGGAGGCCGGGGGGCTGGACCCCACGGTGATCAACGGCGGCATCATCCACGCCTATGGCTCGAACGCGCGCATGGGGCAGGGCGAATGGATGGTGGTCGAGGCCGACGAAAGCGACGGCACATTCAACCGGCTGCCCGCCACCATCGCCATTGTCACCAACATCGACGCCGAGCATATGGAGCACTGGGGCGATTTCGACACTCTCAGGCAGGGGTTTACCGATTTCGTGTCGAATATTCCGTTTTACGGGCTGGCGGTGCTGTGTTCCGATCACCCGGAGGTTCAGGCGCTGGCGGGGCGGGTTACCGACCGGCGGGTTTTAACCTTTGGGATGAACAATCAGGCCGATGTGCGCGCGGTCAATGTGAAATACGCGGGCGGACGGGCCAGGTTCGACATCGCCCTGCAAGCCGAGGGGCTGATGATCGAGGGCTGTTCATTGCCGATGCCCGGCGAATATAACGTCACCAATGCGCTGGCTGCGGTGACTGTGGCGCGGCATCTGGGCCTGAATCGCGGTGAGATCCGCGAAGCGCTGGCCGGATTTGGCGGCGTGAACCGGCGGTTTACCAAGGTGGGCGAAGTTGACGGGGTCACCATCATCGACGATTATGCGCACCATCCGGTCGAGATTGCGGCGGTTTTGAAAGCAGCGAGGCAATCGTCGGAGGGCCGGGTGATCGCGGTGCATCAGCCGCACCGGTATTCGCGGCTAAACTCGCTTTTCGAGGATTTTTGCGCCTGCTTCAACGACGCGGACCTGGTGGCCATTGCCGAGGTCTACGGTGCCGGCGAAGACCCGATCAAGGGGGCCACGCGCGAGGGCCTGGTCGAGGGGCTGAACGCGCACGGGCATCGGGACGCGCGCGCATTGGGTTCCGAGGATGATCTGACAGCACTCGTGCGCGCCGAGACCCTGCCGGGTGACATTGTCGTCTGTCTGGGGGCGGGCACGATCTCGACCTGGGCGAACGGGCTGCCGGCGCGATTGGGCGGAGCAAGCTGATGTGGTTGGTGGTGTTGGCGTCATTGTGGGTGCTGGCCGCGACGGTCGTCGCGTTTTTGCCGATGCGCCACCAATACGCGCCGGGAATTGTTTTGCTGTTGGCGGCCCCGGTGCTGATCGGGCTTTTGTTCTGGCAGATCGGGATATTCTGGGGGCTGGCGGGGCTGTTTGGGTTTCTGTCCATGTTCCGCAAACCGCTCAGGTACTTTGCGCGGCGCGCCATTGGCGCACCGACCGACCGGCCTGAAACCAAGCGAGACGCTTCATGACCTCGATCCTGATGGCCTGCGTTTGGGCGGTGGTGGCCCACATAATTGCGCTCTTTCCCAGCCGCGACCACCATTGGCGGGCGGCTTACGGGTTGATCGCGGTTGGCCTGCCGATCCTGGTATTTGTCTATGTCGAGAACGGTATGCTGATCGCGCTGGTGGTTTTGCTCGCGGCCGGGTCGGTCCTGCGCTGGCCGGTTATCTATCTTTATCGATGGCTGCGCCGCGTGGTGGGCCGACCGGCCGGTCGGTGAAATGATCGCGCCGGACCTGCCGACCTGGATGCCGCCGGTGCGCGGGCATCTGACGCCGGGCCGCGCGATGGCGGATCTGACCTGGCTTCGGGTCGGAGGGGCGGCCGATTGGCTGTTCCAACCGGCCGACGTCGATGATCTGGCGGCGTTTCTGGCCGGATTGCCCGGCGAGGTTCCGGTCTTTCCTTTGGGCGTCGGGTCGAACCTGATCGTGCGCGATGGCGGCATTCGCGGGGTTGTGGTCCGGCTTGGCCGCGCCTTCGCATCCATAGATGTCGCCGGCGCTCGGGTGACGGCGGGTGCGGCGGCGCTGGACGCCCAGGTGGCGCGCAAGGCGGCGGACGGTGGCGTTGATCTGAGTTTTTTGCGCACCATTCCCGGCGCGATCGGCGGCGCGGTGCGGATGAATGCAGGCTGTTACGGGACGTATGTTGCAGATGTGCTAATTTCGGCACGCGCGGCCATGCGCGATGGCGCGCTGATCGAGCTGCAACCCGACGATCTGAAGCTGGCCTATCGGTCGTCGGATTTGCCCCCGGATACAGTCATTTTTGAGGCCATTTTCGAGGGCCCGACCGGTGTTCCAGAGGCGCTGCACCACTTGATGGCCGAGCAACTGGCGCGGCGCGACGATAGCCAACCCACAAAAGACCGGACAGCAGGATCGACCTTCCGCAACCCGGCGGGGTTCAGCTCGACCGGGCGGGCTGATGACACTCATGATCTGAAGGCCTGGAAGGTGATCGAAGACGCGGGCCTGCGCGGCGAAACGCGCGGCGCGGCGCAGATGTCGCCCAAACATCCGAACTTTCTGGTCAACACCGGCGGGGCAACCGCCCATGATCTTGAATCGCTTGGCGAGCGTGTCCGAAAAAGGGTTTTCGAAACCAGCGGTTTGCGGCTAGAATGGGAAATCATGCGCGTCGGCGAACCGGGGCCGCAAGGGCCGGTAAGCGACGGGCTGACTTAACAGACCAACGAACCCGAAAAAGGTTCGAAAAATGAAAGACCAAGGCGGGTATGTCGAGCGGGACAGCCCCCAAAGTGGCGGTACTGATGGGCGGGATCTCGGTCGAGCGCGAGGTTTCGCTGTCGTCGGGGCGCGAATGCGCCAATGCCCTGCGGGGAGAGAATTACCAAGTGGTCGAGGTCGACGCCGGTCGTGACCTCGCCGCTCGCCTTGCCGAGATTTCCCCGGATGTTGCCTTCAATGCCCTGCACGGTCGCTGGGGCGAGGACGGCTGCGTTCAGGGGCTCATGGAATGGATGGGCATCCCCTACACCCATTCCGGTGTTCTGTCCTCGGCGCTGACCATGGACAAGGAACGCACGAAAGTTGTTTATTCGCAGGTTGGATTACCTGTTGTTCCCAGCCTTCTGGCCTATGCCGACGACGTGCGCGCGGCCCATGTGATGAACCCGCCCTATGTGGTGAAGCCCAACAACGAAGGCTCGTCGGTCGGCATCTATATTGTCCCCGACGGCGCCAATGGCCCGCCGCGCCTGAGCGCCGACATGCCGCAAACCGTGATGGTCGAGGCCTATGCGCCGGGTCGCGAGCTGACCACCACGGTGATGGGCGACCGGGCGCTTGGGGTGACCGACATTCTGACCGACACCTGGTACGACTACGACGCCAAATACAAGCCCGGCGGGTCGCGCCACGTAGTGCCGGCGGATATACCCCGCGACAT
Organism: Paracoccaceae bacterium; assembly: GCA_965247915.1. Classification (GTDB taxonomy): domain Bacteria; phylum Pseudomonadota; class Alphaproteobacteria; order Rhodobacterales; family Rhodobacteraceae; genus JAKZRT01. The sequence continues at coordinate 2,255,935 of OZ252048.1, read as the reverse complement.
CGAAGCCGCTTGTCTGGACTATGCGCTGCGCGCCCACGCCGCACTTGGCTGCCGGGGCGTCAGCCGCACCGATTACCGCTGGGACGAGGCGCGCGGGCTGGACGGGCTGATCCTGCTGGAAACCAACACCCAGCCCGGCATGACACCGACCTCGCTGGTGCCCGAACAGGCACAGGCCCTGGGCATCAGTTTCGGCGCTTTGTGCCGCTGGATCGTCGAGGACGCGTCATGCGACCGCTGACCGATCTCCCGCGCGGCCCGGCCCCGTTGCGGGCGGCCTATCGGTTGCAGCGCCTGTGGCTGACCCCGCTGGTGCGCATTTTCACGCTCGCAGGTGTGCCGCTGCTGATCATTGCAAGCGCCGGAGTTTGGGTCGTGCAACAGACCCAGATCGTACCGGCAACCCGCGCTTATCTGGCCGAATTGCGCCGCACCATCGAGGAACGGCCCGAGTTCGTCGTCAAACTGATGGCCATCGATGGTGGCGCGGATGAGGTGGCCGAAGATATTCGCGAGATTCTGCCGATCGATTTTCCGGTCTCGTCGTTTGATCTGGACCTGGAAGAGCTGCGCGCGCGGATCGAGGAACTGGACGCGGTGGCCTCGGTCTCGGCGCGCATCCGAACCGGCGGCATTTTGCAGATCGACATTGTCGAGCGGGTCCCGGCGGTGGTCTGGCGCGGGCCGCAGGGGATCGAGCTTTTGGATGCCGAGGGGCATCGCGTAGCGTCGCTGGAGCGGCGCGCGCGCCGGCCCGACCTGCCGTTGATCGCGGGCGAGGGGGCCGAAAACGCGGTGCCCGAAGGCTTGCGTCTGATTGCCTTGGCCGAACCCATCGGCCAGCGGCTGCGCGGGTTGATGCGGGTCGGCGAACGCCGGTGGGACCTTATCCTGAACCGCGATCTGCGCATCATGCTGCCCGAAGATGGGGCCGCGCTGGCGCTGCAACAGATCATAGCGCTGGACCAAGTGAATGCCCTGCTGGCGCGCGACATCTCGGTGGTGGATTTCAGAAATCCAAGCCGGCCAACCCTGCGCAGCACCAAAGACACATTGGATTACCCTAGACAGATCAGTGCCCTGGGCGGTGGAGCGGCGAACAATGAGTGACCTTTATGAGAATCAGCGCGCTATGCGCGCCATGTGGCGGGCGGCGTTGACCCGCGGCGTGGCGGCCATTCTGGACATCGGGTCATCGAAAATTGCCTGCCTGATCCTGCGCTTTGACGGGCCGACAGACACGGACCACATCGACGGTGTCGGCGCGATGGCCGGCCAGTCGCGGTTTCGCGTCATCGGTGCCGCCACCACAAGGTCGCGCGGGGTGCGGTTTGGCGAGATCGCGGCGATCCGCGAGACCGAGCGCGCCATCAGAACCGCCGTTCAGGCGGCCCAGAAGATGGCCGAAGTGCGCGTCGATCATGTGATCGCCTGTTTTTCCGGCGCCGGTCCGCGGTCGTACGGGCTGGCCGGTGCCGTTGATCTGAACGAGGACGTGGTCGCCAACGCCGACGTGGCCGAGGCGCTGGCGGCCTGCGATGTGCCGGACTATGGCGCGCACCGCGATGTACTGCACGCGCAGCCGGTCAATTTTGCGCTCGATCACCGGTCGGGGCTTGGCGACCCGCGCGGGCAGATGGGCAACCGGCTGAGCGTTGACATGCACATGCTGACCATCGACAGCGCAGCGATCCAGAACATCATCTATTGCGTCAAACGCTGCGATCTTGAACTGGCGGGGTTGGCGTCGTCGGCCTATGCGGCGGGAATTTCCAGCCTGGTCGAGGACGAACAGGAACTGGGCGCGGCGTGCATCGAGTTGGGCGGTGGCACCACGGGCGTTTCGGTCTTTATCAAGAAACACATGATTTATGCGGACTGCGTGCGGATGGGCGGCGATCACGTCACCGGCGACATTGCCAAGGGGCTGCAGGTCAACGCCGGGGTCGCCGAGCGGTTGAAGACCTTTCACGGCGGCGTGGTTGCGACCGGCATGGACGACCGCGAGCAGATCGGGATCGGCGGCGACACCGGCGATTGGGACCACGACCGCCGCACCGTCAGCCGCGCTGAGCTGATCGGGATCATGCGGCCCCGGATCGAAGAAATTTTGGAAGAGGCGCGCCTGCGCCTGGATGCGGCAGGTTTTGACCACCTGCCCAGCCAGCAGATCGTGCTGACCGGCGGCGGCAGCCAGATACCGGGCCTGACCGACCTGGCGTCCAGGATATTGGGCCAGCAGGTCCGGCTTGGACGTCCCCTGCTGGTTCAGGGTCTGCCGCAAGCGGCCACCGGTCCTGGGTTTTCGGCCTGCGTCGGCCTGTCGATCCTAGCCACCCATCCGCAGGATGAATGGTGGGATTTCGACGCGCTGTCCAGCCGATATTCGGCGCGGTCTTTACGTCGTGCGCTGAAGTGGTTCAAGGAAAACTGGTAAGGCCGATACGCCGAAAATGAGATGACTCTGAGCGCCCGGAATGATAGGTTTGGGGCAGCGGCCCGAAAGAGGCCGTAAGGCAGACCGAGCAGTCTGACCGACAACTTGGACGCGAGCGCCCGAAAGGGCGCGTCAAAGCACAGTGAGTCGCGCGCATTCACGTGATCTATTGTTGCGCCTTAGGTTATTGCCGCAATATGTTGCGAAGTTGGCGAAATCATGCCGTTTGGGCGCTTCTGGACCCAATATTTTGCGTGAATACCTTGATTTAGGCGTGACCTTCGGGGTGTGAATCGGTAGGATTGCCGGAAGAACGATAGAAAAAGCCCCGTTTCGTGGGGAACGACAGGCGGATTTAGCAATGACATTGACCCTTTCAATGCCCGGCTCGCACGACGAGTTAAAACCGAGGATTACGGTATTTGGCGTCGGCGGCGCCGGTGGCAACGCGGTCAACAACATGATCGACAAGCAATTGGACGGCGTCGATTTTGTGGTGGCCAACACTGACGCGCAGGCGCTTCAGCAAAGCCGGTCGGACGCGCGCATTCAGATGGGTGTCAAAGTGACCGAAGGTCTGGGCGCGGGCGCGCGGCCCGCCGTGGGTGCGGCCGCCGCCGAAGAAACCATCGAATCAATCGTCGATCACCTGGCCGGGGTGCATATGTGCTTTATTACCGCCGGCATGGGCGGCGGCACCGGCACCGGCGCTGCTCCGATCATTGCGCAGGCCGCGCGCGAACTGGGCGTTCTTACGGTTGGCGTTGTCACCAAGCCGTTCCAGTTTGAGGGCAACAAGCGCATGCGACTGGCCGAGGAAGGCATCGATGCGTTGCAAAAGATGGTCGATACGCTGATCATCATCCCGAACCAGAACCTGTTTCGCATCGCCAACGAGCGCACCACATTCACCGAGGCCTTCAGCATGGCCGACGACGTGCTTTATCAGGGCGTCAAGGGTGTGACCGACCTGATGGTCCGCCCCGGCCTGATAAACCTCGACTTTGCCGATGTCCGGGCAGTGATGGACGAGATGGGCAAAGCCATGATGGGCACCGGCGAGGGCGAAGGCGAAGACCGCGCCGTGCAGGCGGCCGAGAAAGCCATCGCCAACCCGCTGCTGGACGAGATCAGCCTGAAAGGCGCCAAGGGCGTTCTGATCAACATCACCGGCGGCTATGATCTGACACTGTTTGAGGTCGACGAAGCCGCCAACCGGATCCGCGAAGAAGTTGACGCCGACGCCAACATCATCGTTGGCTCGACGCTGGACACGGACCTGGAAAGTATCTTGCGCGTGTCGGTGGTTGCGACCGGGATCGACGTCGTCGAGAAAGCGATCGAATTGCCGATGCCGCGCCGTGGGGTGGCGCCGACGCCGGTTCTGCGCCCGGTGCCTGAGGCCGAGCGCAGCGCCATGGCAGCAGCGACCGCTGCGCCGATCGCCGGGTACAACCGCCCGCGGTTTCAGCCCGCGCCGCAACCGATGCCCGAGCCCGAGATCGCGGCGCAGGCAGATGAAGAACCGATGCTGTTTGACGAGATCGAGCCGGCGGCTTCGGACCCCGCGTTGGACCAGAGCGCCGAGATCGATGTTGTGCCGCCGCCTGCCTACCAGCCTGCGGCACGAAGCGACCAGTCAATGCCGAGCCCGACGCCCGAAGCGCTGGCACGTCTTCAGGCGGCGGTCCGCAAAGTCCCCGAGGGTCCCGCCCAGCGGCCGCAGCCGGCGAAGTTGGCGATTGACGCGGATAACCGGCCGAAATTTGGCATCAATACGCTGATCAGCCGCATGACCGGGCATTCCGTTATCGACGAACCGGCAGCCGCGCGTCAGCAACCACCGGTCAAGGCGCAGGGCGACGATGACGAGGTTGACGCGGACCAGGAACGCATCGAAATTCCAGCGTTCCTGCGCCGTCAGGCCAATTAGAGCCGCTTTGCGGGCAAAACTTTCCACAGGGGGCGCATCGATGCGGTCCTTTGATATTAAACGGTAATATATCCCAATTACGAGACTTTGGCGGAAATCCGCCCGGCTTCTGCGCCTCTGTTTCAGATCGTTGCAAAGAGTGAGTTGTCTCGACTAGGGCCTGTGTCTAGGGAAAATCATTAACGTCCAGCTTTAAGGCAGGCATTTGCAAACGACCCTTACAAATCGGCTTGGATTCCAGGGCGTAGGCCTTCACACTGGTGAAACGGTGACAATGGTGGTTTGCCCGGCGTCGGCCGAATACGGGATCTGGTTTCGCAGGCTTGACGTTCCTGACAGCGAAGCGTTCATTCCAGCACTCTGGAATTCGGTTTCGCCCGCGCGTCTCTGCACAAGGATCGAGAACAATCAGGGTGTCGGCGTCTCCACAGTCGAACATATCATGGCCGCCCTGGCTGGGTGTGGGGTTCACAACGCGCTGATCGAAATTGACGGGCCCGAGGTGCCGATCTTGGATGGCAGCGCTGCGCAATATGTTCAGGCTATTTTGACCCGCGGGCTGCGGGTTCTGGATATGCCGATTCGCGCCATAAAAATCGAAACGCCGGTTGAGGTTCGCGACGGTGAGGCCTGGGCCCGGTTGGAACCGGCTGACAGCCTTTGGATCGACTTTCGCATCGACTTTGACGACGCGGCCATCGGGCAACAGCGCCGGGTGATGAACTTAGCCAATGGCACCTTTGTGCGCGAACTTTGCGACAGCCGCACGTTTTGCCGCAAGGCCGACGTGGATGCGATGCGGGCGGCGGGTCTGGCCTGTGGCGGCACGCTCGATAACGCGGTTGTGGTCGACGGCGACGACGTGCTTTCGCCCGGTGGCCTGCGCCATGCGGACGAGGCGGTGCGCCACAAGATTCTGGACGCGCTTGGCGATCTGGCGCTGGCCGGCGCGCCGGTACTGGGGCGCTATGTCGGGTCGCGCGCCGGTCACGCACTGACCAACAAGCTGCTGCGCGCGCTCTTCGCGCAACCGGACGCCTTTTCAATGGTTGTCTGCGACGCCGAGACATCGCGCCGCATGCCCGGCGTCGGTGTCAGCCGCGCCGATGCACCGGCGCGGATTTATCAGGCCGCCCGAGCCCGAACCGCGTAATCCTTCGCCGAAACCATTTTGCGCCCGGAATTTCTGTGCTAACCAACGGTCTGAGCTGTTGTGATTGGGGTACATTTGGGGCGCATCAGGTGAAATTGTATCGGATTTTTGAAAGCCCCCGTTGGTGCGCGCTGGCCGTTGTCGCCTTTCTAGCGGCATGTGGCGGCAAAAAAGACGACGGACCGAAACTGTCGGATCTGCCCCCGCAGGAAATATTCGCCCAGGCCGAGGCCCAGCTTGCCTCGCGCGAGGACGTGCGCGCAGCCGAACTATTTGGCGAGGTCGAGCGGCTTTATCCCTATTCGGAATGGGCCAAGCGCGCGCTGATCATGCAGACCTATGCCTATCACCGCGATGGCAGCTTTGAAGACAGCCGCGCAACAGCACAGCGATTTATCGACTTTTATCCGGCTGACAGCGATGCAGCTTATGCGCAATATCTGTTGGCCCTCAGCTATTACGATCAGATCGAAGATGTGGGTCGTGACCAGGGTCTGACGTTCCGGGCGCTTCAGGCGCTCAGAACCGTGATCGAGGTTTACCCCGAAAGCGAATACGCGCGTTCGGCACGGTTGAAGTTCGATCTGGCCTTTGATCATCTGGCTGGCAAGGAAATGGAGGTCGGCCGCTATTACCTGGCGCGCGACCATTACCTCGCCGCGATCAACCGTTTTCGGATCGTGATCGAGGACTTTCAGACCACATCCCAAACCGCCGAGGCGCTGCACCGGCTGGTCGAGGCCTATTTGTCGCTTGGGCTGGTGAACGAGGCCCAGACCGCAGGGGCCATCCTCGGCCATAATTATCGCGGCACCGAATGGTATAGCGATAGCTATGCGTTGCTGACCGGTGCGGGGCTGGATGCCAAAGTGAAAGGCGACAACTGGCTGGCCGAAGTTTATCGCCGGATGATAAAGGGCGAGTGGCTGTGACGCCTGGGTCGGGGTAGGGCGGCAATGCTGCGCACGCTGGACATCCGCGACATGCTGATAATCGACCGGATGGAGATTGCATTTCAGCCGGGGCTGAACGTGCTGACCGGGGAAACCGGGGCCGGAAAATCCATTCTGCTTGATGCACTGGGGTTTGTGCTGGGCTGGCGCGGGCGCGCCGAACTGGTGCGGCAAGGGGCGGATCAGGGCGTGGTGACGGCGGAATTCAATCTGACGCCGGACCACCCTGCGCACGCTGTACTGGCCGACGCTGGTCTTGAGGCCGGCGACGAGCTGATCCTGCGCCGTGTCAATACCCGCGACGGGCGCAAGACGGCCTGGGTCAATGATCGCCACGCGTCGGGCGAGGTGCTGCGCTTGCTCTCGGACTGTCTGGTTGAAATGCACGGTCAGCACGATGACCGGGGGCTGTTGAACCCGCGCGGCCATCGGGTCTTGCTGGACGAATTCGCGGGGCTGGGCAGCAAGGTTGATACCTGCCGCTTGGCCTGGCGGGCGCAATCTCTGGCGGTAAGGCAACTGGCCGAACAACAGGCGGCGCTGGCCGAAGTACAAAAGGAAGAGGATTTTCTGCGCCACGCGGCCGATGAGCTGGGTGCACTCGACCCCCGGCCCGGCGAAGAGGCCGAGCTCGATGCGCGCCGCCGCCTGATGCAGGCCGGGGCGCGGCTGGGCGACGAGGTTTCGCGGGCCGCACAGGCTTTGGGTCTGGACGGGGCCGAAGGGCAGATCTCCGATGCGACAAAGTGGTTGGAAGGCGCGGGCGAATTGCTGGCAGAAAGTTCGGCCACTGCGGTGGAGGCGCTGGCGCGAACGCGGGCGGAACTGGGCGAGGCTCAGTCCAGCGTCGAGGCGCTGCTGAATGAGCTGACCTTTGATGCGCACGAGATGGAGCGGGTCGAAGAACGGTTATTCGCGATTCGCGGCCTGGCGCGCAAGCACCATGTTCTGCCCGACGATTTGTCGGGGCTGACGCGAGGTCTGGTGGCGCGGCTTGAAGAGCTGGACGCCGGCGCGGACGCAACGCAACGTCTGAGCGAGGCATTGGAATTGGCGCGGGAAGAATATGCGCGCGCCGCTGGCGTGCTGACCCGACTGCGCAGCGCCGCGGCGAAAAAGCTCGACCGCGCTATGGCGCGCGAACTGAAGCCGCTGAAGATGGAAGCGGCGGTGTTCAGCACCGAAATTGGCGCCGGCGATCCCGGACCGGATGGCGCAGACGTGGTGCAGTTTACGGTGAAAACCAACCCGGGCGCGCCCGCCGGGCCGCTGAACCGGATCGCCTCGGGCGGCGAGCTTGCGCGGTTCTTGCTGGCGCTGAAGGTTTGCCTGACGGGCGAGGATAGCGGTTTGACGCTGATCTTTGACGAGATTGACCGCGGCGTGGGGGGGGCCACCGCCGATGCGGTCGGGCGGCGTCTGGCGCGACTGGCCGAGGGCGCGCAGGTGCTGATCGTCACCCATTCGCCGCAGGTCGCCGCCCTGGGCCAGCACCACTGGCGCGTCGAAAAAGAAATCAGCGGCAAGACGACGCGCAGCCGAGTCACGGCACTTGGCGCAGATGCGCGGGTCGATGAAACCGCGCGGATGCTGGCCGGTGACAAAGTGACCGACGCGGCCCGCGCCGCCGCCCGCGCCTTGCTGGCGCGGTGATCCCGGCCCCTCAAACCCTCGTGAACAGGGGTACCGGGGCTGGGGCCGATCTGCCACCTATAGCCCAACCCGCGAAAAGGAGACCCTGGCCGATGCTCATCAGAAAACTCGCGCTTGCCGCAACACTTGCAGGATTGGCCCAGATGGCCACAGCCAACCCGGACAGATGGAAGTCTGAATGGCCCAACACCGATTTCACCAAGTCCTCCGTCGGCTGGTCCGAGATCATGTCAGGCGGCCCGCCCAAGGACGGCATCCCGGCGCTGAACGAGGTTGCTTTTCACAGCGTCGGCGAAGAACGCGAGGTCGAGGATCGCGAGCCGGTTATTACGGTTGAACTTGAGGGATCGACGCCGCGCGCCTATCCGATCCGCTATCTGACCTGGCACGAAATCGCCAACGACGTGATCGACGGCACACCGGTTGCGGTGACCTTCTGCCCCTTGTGCAACTCGGGCATCGTCTTCGACCGCCGGGTGAATGGCGAGCTCAGAACCTTCGGCGTATCCGGCAAGCTGAGAAATTCGGACATGGTGATGTTCGACCGCGAAACCGAAAGCTGGTGGCAACAGGCCATTGGCACCGGGATTGTCGGCGAGCATCTGGGTGACGAATTGACGTCGCTTCCGGCGTGGATGGAAAGCTTTGCGGAATTCAAGGTGCGAAATCCCGACGGTTTGATGATGTCGCAGCCGACCGGTCATTCGCGGGCTTACGGCGCCAACCCCTACGTGCGTTATGACAGTTCGCGCCGTCCGTTCCTCTACGACGGGGAAATGCCGCCCCACGACATACCGCCCCTGATGCGCGTTGTCCGCGTGGGCGACCGCGCCTGGCCGATGGCGCGGCTGCAGGCCGAGCCCGAGATATCCGAGGCCGGCGTGGTCATTTCTAGGGCCTCTGGTCAGGCCTCGGCGCTGGACAGCCGCGTGATCGGCAAGGGCAAGGATGTGGGCACGGTGCGGGTGCGCGATGGCCAGGGCAACGATGTGCCCCACGACGTGTTGTTCGCCTTCGCCTTCCACGCCTTCTGGCCCGAAGGTCAGTGGATGCTGGCCAACTGAGGCCGAACTCACCCTTGATCGTCGAGCACCACCACCGCGTGGCGCTTTTTGCCAGCTGAAAGTTTTAGCGTTCCTTTAATGTCGGCTGCTGAAAACATTTGACCGGGCGATGTTACCGGGTCGTCGTTGACCCGCGCGCCATCGCTGTCGATCAGCCGCTTGGCTTCCTTGCCCGACGCCGCTAGGCTGGCGCGCACAAAAAGCTGGACCACCGAGAGTCCGTCGCCGATATCCTCCGCCGATAGCGCCAGAGTTGGCAAGTCGGCACCCACGCCGCCCTTTTCAAACACTTCGCGCGCCGTGGCCTCGGCGGCGGCGGCGGCCTCGGGTCCATGCAGCATGGTCGTCACTTCGTTCGCCAGCCGGATTTTGGCGGCGTTGATCTCCGCTCCGCCAAGCGCGCCCAGCCGGTCGCAGTCGCCCGTCGGCACCTCGGTGTAGAGCTTCAGAAACCGACCGACGTCGGCGTCGGTAGTGTTGCGCCAGAATTGCCAGAACGCGTAGGGCGACCGCATATCAGCGTTCAACCAGACCGCACCGTCCAGGCTTTTGCCCATCTTGGCGCCGCCCGAGGTGGTCAGCAAAGGCGAGGTCAGCCCATAAATCTCGTGATCCAGCACCCGCCGCGTCAGGTCGATGCCGCCGACGATATTGCCCCATTGGTCCGACCCGCCCATCTGCAGGCGACATCCGTAGCGCCGGTTAAGTTCAAGGAAATCATAGGCCTGCAGGATCATGTAGTTAAACTCGAGGAAGCTGAGCGATTGCTCGCGGTCGAGCCGCGACTTGACCGCCTCAAAGCTCAGCATCCGGTTGACCGAGAAATGCCGCCCGATGTCGCGCAGAAAATCCAGATAGTTCAGATCATCCAGCCATTCGGCGTTGTTGACCATCACCGCGTCGGTCGGCCCGTCGCCAAAGGTGACATAGGCTGAAAAAACCTGGCGGATGCCGGCGATGTTGGCCTCGATCTGGCCCTCGGTCATCAGCGGCCGCTCGTCGGCGCGAAAGCTGGGATCGCCGACCTTGGAAGTGCCGCCGCCCATCAGAACAATCGGCTTGCCGCCGGTCTTTTGCAGCCACCGCAGCATCATGATCTGGATCAGGCTGCCAACGTGCAGCGAATTTGCGGTCGCATCAAAGCCGATATATCCCGGCAACCCGCCCTTTAGCAGGGCTTCGTCCAGGCCCTGAAAATCGGTGCAGTCGGCGAGAAAGCCGCGCGCCATCATCACAGCCAGAAATTCGGATTTCGGGTGGTAGGTCATGCCGGGCTCGTCCATGGTGGTCGCGCGGCCTTATAACGGCGGGCCGGGTTGAGGGAAAGAGATGAAGAGCGGCGGCGCAATCTGGGCTTTGGGCGCGATGTCGGGCACCTCGTTGGACGGGGTTGACGCGGCGCTGGTACGCACCGATGGCGAGAGGATTTTTAGTTTTGGATCAACTGGTTATCTGGCATTTGTTGAGGCCGAGCGCGCGGTGTTGCGGGCCGCGCAGGGCACCTGGCCCGGGGACAGCCGCGCCGAGGCCGCTGCGCGCGTCGTTGAAAATGCGCACGTCGGGCTTTTGGCTGGGTTCGAGGGCGCCGAACTGGTCGGATTTCACGGGCAAACCCTGGCCCATGAACCCGGCGGGCGCGGCACCCATCAGGCGGGCCAAGGCCGGGCGCTGGCTACGGCCCTTGGGCTGCCGGTGGTCTGGGACTTTCGCACCGCGGATGTGGCGCTTGGCGGCCAGGGCGCGCCGCTGGCGCCGTTTTACCACTTTGCGCTGGCCCGGTGGATCGGCGCATCCGCGCCGCTGGCATTTCTGAACCTCGGCGGCGTCGGAAATCTGACTTGGGTTGACCCGTCGAAAGACCGGCCTGACGCGGCCGGCGCGCTTTTGGCATTCGACACCGGTCCCGCCAATGCGCCGCTTGACGACCTGATGCGCGACCGTGAAGGGCGGGACTTTGACAAAGCCGGAGCATTGGCCGCGCGGGGCCGGGTTGACCCGGCGATCATGGAAGCCGTTCTGAGTCGCGGATATTTCCTGAAAGTGCCGCCCAAGTCGCTGGACCGGTCTGATTTTTCTGATCTGCAATTGGCGGTTTCGCCGCTGGCGACGCCCGATGCCCTGGCCACATTGTCGGCGATTGCGGCGGGAGCGGTGGTGCAGGGGCTGGCCCATTGCCGCGCCGCGCCGGCGCGGATTTTGGTTTCGGGGGGCGGGCGGCTGAATGCAACTCTGATGAACATGCTGGCGGCGGGGGGGGATTGCCCGGTTGAGCCGGTCGAGGCGGCGGGGCTGGACGGCGATATGCTGGAAGCCCAGGCGTTTGCCCATCTGGCGGTTCGGGTATTGCGCGGACTGCCGACCTCGGCACCAGGCACTACCGGAGTGCCGGCCCCGGTGGCGGGGGGGACGCTGAGCCGGGCGTGACCTGGTTGCGCCGCGTTCCGCGTCGCCAAGGGCGAGGGGCCAGCCCCTCGTCGTCCATTGGTTGCTCGGACCAATGGCGCAACCAATGACGACCCCCGGAGTAACAGTGTTTATATTGCGTAGAATTTCTGATCGCGTTCCATTGCATTCAGGGTAACGACCATTTTTCGCATGACGGCGGTGATGGCCAGTTTGGGTGGTTTTCCTGCATCGACGAGCCGCTGGTAGAGGGCAGAGAACGGGGTTCTTTTGGCGCGTGTCGCCGACAGCGCCGCCATGTAGAGGGTATTTCGCAGGTCTTTTCGCCCGCCGCGGCACACCCGTTTGCCCCGCCAGCGACCGCTTTGCCGCGCGAACGGTGCCACGCCGACCAGAGCGGCGATTTCCCCGCGTGTGACGCGGCCGAGCTCGGGAAGCCCGGCAATCATCGCCGCACTGGTGACCGCCCCGATCCCGGGAAGGCTGGTCAGGCGGCGGGCGCGATTGCGCCAGGCCGTGTCCGCTTCGATCAGGGCATTGATCTGCGCGTCCAGCGCCCTGATATCGGCCTCCAACCGGGTCAGTGCGTGGCGGATCATGGCGCGGATATCTTCAAACGCGGCTTGTTTGAGCTGGCATTTTTCGGCAATGCGGCGGGTCAGAAGCGCCCGCCGTCGCGTGGTCAAAGCCTTGATGTAGCGCTGACCTGCTGGCTCATCGAGGCTTGGTGCGGGGCGCATCCGCTGGCCGAACAGCGCCAGAATATAGGCATCGATCCGGTCGGTCTTGGCCAGTTGCCCGCCTGCATAGGCGAATTGCCGGACCCGCTGGGGCAGCAGCCGCGCCACCGGAACTCCGGCGCCCTGAAGGGCCTCATACAGCGCCGATTCATAGCCGCCACTGGCCTCCAGAACGACGAGCTCAGGCGATGTTCCGGCCAACTTCTCAAGCAGCATCGCATGGCCCTGCGGCGTGTTCGGCAAACTGAAATGACGCTCGCTGTCGCCCTGCAACAGGCAAATGTCCAGGCCGTCCCGCGAAATGTCGCATCCCGCGAAGTAAGGTGTTAAGGTCACGTTATCCATCCTTATCTGCGGCCTTGGCGACAACAGCGCCGGGCCAGTCAACAGTTCGGTTTGGGTGGTTACCCAAGGGGCTGGGGACCCGGCTCCCAGACGACCTCAAAGCGGGTCAAGTATTTGCCGGCCTCCCGCCCGCCAACAAAATAGCAGACCGCGGACAGATAAGTATTTATAGAAATGTGATGGGAATGCCGGACTAAAGCGGTTTGCGTTTGATGTGAATCGAAAGGGGATTCCCAAAGTGTTGTTTGTCTGATTCATTTCCCGTGAGGAGGTGGAGCATGGGCAAACCGTATTCTTTGGATCTTCGGCAGCGGATATGCGGGTATATTGCGGCCGGAAACTCTTGTCGCGCTGCGGGGCGGGTTTATGGCGTCAGTGCAGCGACGGCGGTGCGTTATGCGGCGGATCAACGTGAGCGGGGCGAGGTCACACCCAAGCCACAGGGCAGGCCAGCGGGCCGGTTTGGCAAGCTGGCACCACATGCGGGTTTCCTGATCGAGATTGTCCGGGCTGAACCGGACATAACATTGCAGGAACTTGCGGGTGCGCTTGCGGAGACGCACGGCGTGAGCGTTCAGCTCTCCTCAATCCACCGGGCTCTGGAACGCGCAGGGTTTTCATATAAAAAAAGGACTTGTCGCGCAGGAACGTGACCGGCCCGCCCTGCATAAGGCGCGAAGGGAATGGATCAGCCGCCGCCAGCCGCGCATGCGCGCCGAACCGCACAGGCTGGTATTCATCGATGAAACCGCCGTCAAAACCAACCTCACCCGGTTGCGCGGGCGCAGCTTCAGGGGTGAGCGGCTTTATGGCACCGCACCCTTTGGAAAATGGGGCACGCAGACCTTCATCGCCGGGCTGACCCATAACGCGCTGATTGCACCCTGGGTGATCAGCGGCGCAATGGATGGATCGGCGTTCGAGACTTATATCGAGACCCAGCTTGCGCCTGCGCTGGACCCTGGAACTGTGGTCATTCCCGACAATCTTTCCACCCACAAAAGCCACCGCGCGGCACAGGCGTTGAGGGCGCGCGGATGCTGGTTCTTGTTCCTGCCACCCTACTCCCCGGATCTTAACCCGATCGAAATGGCGTTCTCAAAGTTGAAAGCTCACCTGCGAAGGGTTGGAGCAAGAACCTTCGATGCCCTCTTTGACGCCCTCAGCGACATTTGTGATCTCTTCGACCCAGACCAATGCTGGAACTTCCTCAAGGCCGCGGGATATGCCTCAGATTAAATGCAATATGCTTTAGCGCAGGATCGAACGACCGGCGTATTCGGCGCTGTCGCCCAGCATTTCTTCGATGCGGATCAGCTGGTTGTATTTCGCCAATCGGTCCGAGCGGCTGAGCGACCCGGTTTTGATCTGGCCGCAGTTGGTGGCCACGGCCAGATCGGCGATGGTGGCGTCTTCGGTTTCGCCCGAGCGGTGGCTCATTACGCAGGTCATCCGCGCGCGGTGCGCCATATCGACGGCGCGCAGGGTCTCGGACAGCGTGCCGATCTGGTTGACCTTGACCAGAAGCGAATTAGCGCAGCCTTGGTCGATGCCTTTCGACAGGCGTTCGGGGTTGGTGACAAAAAGATCGTCGCCGACCAGTTGAACCCTGGCCCCAAGCGCCTTCGTCAGCGCCTTCCAGCCGTCCCAGTCGTCTTCGGAACAGCCGTCTTCGATGGAAAAGATGGGATAGTCGTCAACCAGGGCGCTGAGGTAGGCGACATTTTCATCGGGTGTCAGGGTTTTGTCTTCGCCCGCAAGGACATAAGCGTCGTTCTTGAAGTATTCGGTGGCCGCGCAATCGAGCGCCAGCATCACCTCGTCACCGGGTTTGTAGCCGGCTTTTTCGATCGAGCGCTGCACGAAATCGAGCGCTTGCCGCGTCGAAGCGATGTTGGGGGCAAAGCCGCCCTCGTCGCCGATGCCGGTGGCCAGCCCGGCGTCGCTGAGTTCGCCTTTGAGCGTGTGAAAAATCTCGGCTCCCACCCGCACCGCCTCGCGGATATTGGCCGCCGCCACTGGCACGATCATGAACTCCTGAATGTCGATCGGGTTGTCGGCGTGTTCGCCGCCGTTGATGATGTTCATCATCGGCACCGGCAGCACCCGCGCCGAGGTGCCGCCGACATATCGGTAAAACGGCTGCATCGAAAAATCCGCCACCGCCTTTGCGGTGGCCAGGCTGACGCCGAGAATTGCGTTGGCCCCCAGACGCGCCTTGTTGGGGGTGCCGTCCAGATCGCACATCGCGGCGTCGATGGCTTCCTGTTCGGTGGCATCATAGCCTTCCAGCAACTCGGCGATCTCGCCGTTGACCGCCTCGACCGCGGCCAATACGCCTTTGCCTTTGTACCGGCGCTCGTCGCCATCGCGCTTCTCAACCGCCTCATAGGCCCCGGTCGAGGCCCCCGACGGCACTGCGGCGCGTCCCATAGTGCCATCCTCCAGGATCACGTCCACCTCGACGGTCGGATTGCCGCGGCTGTCGAGAATTTCGCGCGCGTGAATGTCGATGATCGTGCTCATGGCGTTCTCCGGGGCAGGATTGCGGCCTCTATATCAGGCGCGGGCTTCATATCAACGTCCCGGTTAGCGGTAACATGTCGCGGTTGCTGGGCGCGCGCGGGCCGAAATCTGTCGCGGACAGAGGACCACGGTTGCCAGCGCGCTCATAGGCTTTGCACCAAACACCATCGGGAGGCAGCGATGCATTCGCACTACAGGGTGGTCGTGATCGGCGGCGGGGTGGTTGGCGCCTCGGTGCTCTATCATCTGGCCAAGTTCGGCTGGAACGACGTTGCCCTGATCGAACGCTCGGTGCTGACGGCGGGGTCATCCTGGCACGCGGCGGGCGGGGTCCACGCACTGAACGCCGACCCGAACATGGCCGCACTTCAGGCCTATACCCTTGATCTGTTAAAGGAAATCAGCGCGGAATTGGGCCATGATATCGGCCTGCACATGACCGGGGGCCTGACCCTGGCGGGCACGCCCGAGCGCTGGGAATGGCTGCAGGCGAATTATCGTATTTTCCAGTCGATCGGCATCGACGATTGCGAACTGATGACGCCCGAGCAAGCGCAGGAACGCTGCCCGATCATGTCGACCGAGGGCGTGCTTGGGGCGATGTGGGCCGACCGCGAAGGCTATGTTGACACGACAGGCACGGTGCATGCCTATGCGGCGGCGGCGAAAAAACACGGGGCGCACGTGGTTGAACACAACCGGGTTCTGGAGCTGAACCAGTCCGCCGATGGCTGGGAGGTGGTGACCGAGAATGGCGCGATCCAGGCTGAGCATGTGGTCAATGCCGCGGGCCTCTGGGCCAAGCAGGTCGGACGGATGGCCGGGGTCGAACTGCCGGTTAGCCCGCTCAAGCACCACTATCTGATCTCGGATACGATCCCGCTCTTGGATGAGCTGGATTTCGAGATACCGCTGACCGTTGACCTCGAAGGCTTCACCTATCTGCGGCAGGACCAGAAAGGCGTGCTGCTGGGCATCTACGAGGTCGACCATGAACACTGGGCCATGGACGGCGCGCCTTGGGACTATGGCATGGAGCTGTTTCAGGAAGACACCGACCGCATCGAGAACGAGCTGGTCATGGGGCTCAAACGCTATCCGGTGTTGCAGGAGGTCGGCGTCAAGACCTGGGTCAACGGGGCCTTCACGTTTTCGCCCGATGGCAACCCGCTGGTCGGCCCGGTGCCGGGCAAGCGCGGCTATTGGTGCGCCTGTGCGGTGATGGCCGGGTTCCTGCAGGGCGGCGGGGTCGGCAAGAGCCTGGCCGAATGGATGATCCATGGGCATCCCGAGGCCGACGCCTGGCCGATGGACGTGGCGCGTTATGGGCGCTTTGCCGAGAACAAAGAATATATCAAGGCGACCACCGGCCAGTTCTATTCGCGCCGCTTCGTGATGACCTA
This sequence comes from Paracoccaceae bacterium, assembly GCA_965247915.1. Taxonomy (GTDB): domain Bacteria; phylum Pseudomonadota; class Alphaproteobacteria; order Rhodobacterales; family Rhodobacteraceae; genus JAKZRT01. The sequence continues at coordinate 2,239,325 of OZ252048.1, read as the reverse complement.
TCCGAACGAACAGCTTTGGGCGGGTCGGCCGCTGAAAATGTCGCCCGCGTATGATGCGATGACCCAAGCTGGGTGCAAGTGGGGGGTCAGTTGGGACCTTGAGACGCCGCTTTATTTTGCGCCCAGGGGGTTTGAGGAAACGCCGACGCTGAAGCGGTCGAATGCGTTCGAAATTGTCGGCGAAGAATGCCGCCATGTCCGGACCAAGGTTGGCCTTTTGGACATCACCGGGTTTTCGCGATACCAGGTTTCGGGGCCCAATGCGGCAGGCTGGCTCGACCGGCTGATGGCCTCGAAGCTGCCCGCGCCCGGGCGGGCACGTCTGGCCCCGATGCTGTCTGAGACCGGGCGGCTGCAGGGCGATCTGACGCTGCTCAACTGGGGCGACGGGACTTTCTGGATCATGGGGTCGTATTACCTGCGCGCCTGGCACATGCGCTGGTTCAACGACCATCTGCAAAAGGGCGTAGCGGTCCGCGATCTGGGCGAAGAATATTGCGGCTTTTCGCTGTCCGGCCCCCGGTCGCGCGCGGTGATCGAGAAACTGACCGATGGCGACATCGGCGCGCTGCCGTTCATGGGCTGCGCTGAGATCGACATCGGGCTTTTGCGGACGCGCGTCGCCCGGATGTCGGTCACGGGCGAGCTGGGGTACGAGATCAACTGCCGCTACGGCGACCACATCGCGCTGCGCCGGATGCTTTTGGAAGCGGGCGCGGATCAGGGCATTCGCGAGTACGGGTTTAACGCCATGCTGTCGCTGCGATTGGAAAAGTCCTTTGGCATCTGGTCGGCCGAGTTTCGTCAGGAATATACGCCCGGAATGACCGGTATAGACCGCTGGATCGACTGGTCGAAGGGCGAATTTATCGGGCGCAACGCGGCAATCACCGAGCGCGATGGCAACGGCCCCGCCCGCCGCCAGGTCACGCTTGAAATCGACGCCGGGGATGCCGATGCCAGCGGCTACGAACCGGTCTGGCAGGACGGGCGCAAAGTGGGGTTCATCACCTCCGGCGGTTACGGCCATGTGGTCGAAAAATCGCTTGGCATGGCTCTGATCGACACCGATCTGGGCAGACCCAGCACCGAGCTGAGCGTTCACGTAGTCGGCAAGAAATGCACGGCGCGCGTTCTTGCGCCATCGCCCTATGATCCGACCGGCAAGGCCATGCGCCGATGACGGGCAAACGGCCAGCGCGTTCCGGTCGGCGGCGAACGGTCCGCGACGCCGCGCCGGTCAGCAAGCGCGCGCCAAACTACCGGCAGTTGAAAAACCCGTTTCCGCTGATGAACGCCTTCACCGACGACCGCATCGAGGCGATGCACGCGGCGGCGCTGGTCACGCTGGAAGACCTTGGGGTCAAGGTCCTGCTGCCCGAGGCGCGCGCGCTCTTTCGGGCGGCCGGCGCGCGGGTCGACGAGACCAGCGAAATGGTCTGGATCGGGCGCGAAATTGTCACTGCAGCGCTGGACACAGCGCCGAAATCCATCGCTTTGGCGGCGGGCGCGCGGCACCGGGACCTGACGCTTGAGCTGGGAAATCTGGTCTTTCAGCCCGGTGCCGGCTGCCCCCATGCGACCGACCTGATCCGCGGCCGCCGCCCCGGCACGTTGCAGGATTTCGACGAACTGGTGCGCCTCACCCAGAACTTCGATATCCTCCACATGGTTCCGCCGCTGGTTGAACCCCAGGATATCGCGCCAAAACTGCGCCATTACCGGATGATGCAGACGATGCTGACATATTCGGACAAGGTGCCGTTCATATTTTCACGCGGCCGCGGCCAGGTCGCGCAAAGTTTTGAAATGATGAGGGTTTTTCGTGGGCTTTCGGATGAAAGTTTCGATGCGGGCGTGCATTGTTACACGATCATCAACACCAATTCGCCGCGCCAGATCGACATTCCCATGGCCATGGGGTTGATCGACTTTGCCCGCTCCGGGCAGGTGTCGATCGTGACGCCGTTCACGCTTATGGGGGCGATGGCCCCGATCACGGTCGCGAGCGCGATGACGCTTTCCCACGCCGAGGCGCTGGCCGCCATCGCCCTGACCCAACTGGCACGGCCCGGCGCGCCGGTGACTTACGGCACCTTCACCTCGAACGTCGATATGAAGTCGGGCGCGCCCGCCTTTGGCACGCCCGAACATTTCACCGCCTCGCTGGTGGGCGGCCAGTTGGCGCGCAAGATCGGGTTGCCGTGGCGTTCGGCCTCGGGCTCGGCGGCCAATCTGGGCGATGTGCAGGCCGAGAACGAAACACAGTTGGGCACTTGGGGCTGCATTTTGGGCGGCGCGACCGTCGTGGTTCACGCCGCGGGCTGGCTTGAGGGCGGCCTGACCCTGTCTTATGAAAAGTTGGTGACCGATACCGAGGTTCTTCAGATGATCGGCGAACTCTGCACGCCCACCCTGGAGGGTGCGCCCGAGATCGGGCTGGATGCCCTGCGCGAAGTACAACCCGGCGGACATTTCTTTGCGACGGCTCAGACGATGGACCGCTACGACAGCGAATTTTATGAGCCTCTGGTGCATGATTACGCCAATTTCGGGACATGGACCGAGCGCGGGTCGCTCGACGCCACCGCGCGCGCCACGGCGATCTGGCAGGACCGCATCGCCGCGCCGCCGCCCGTGACCGACCCGGACCGGGTCGCCGCGCTGGACGAATATATCGCAACGCAGACCGCCAGAGGCGGCGCGCCCCCGGAAAGCTGAGGAACGACAGGATGGCCCAGACCGCAGACGCAATCATTATCGGCGCAGGCGTGATCGGCGCGGCCACCGCCTTCGAGATGGCCAAGGCTGGCTGGAAGACACTGACCGTCGACCGCACGTCGATGGCGGGGCAGGGCTCTACGGCCGGGTCCTGCGCGATTATCCGAATGCATTATTCGACCTTCGACGGCACGGCTTTCGCCTGGGAGGGCTATCACTACTGGCGCGACTGGGCCGAATATCTGGGCCTGCCTGCGGGTGCAGAGCTGGCCAAGTTCATCGAATGCGGATGCCTGGTGATGAAATCCGAAGCCAACGGTTATTTGGAAAAACACATAGAAAACAGCAAGTTACTTGGGTGCCCAACCTTGAGCATGTCGCCCGAAGAAATCACCGCGCGCCTGCCGATTTATGATCTCAAACGCTTTTTCCCACCCAAACGCGCCACCGAAGACGGCTTCGGCGAACCCACCGGCGGCCAGATGACCGGCGCGGTCTACTGGCCCAACGGCGGCTATGTGACCGACCCGGCATTGTCCGCGCAAAACCTGGCCGACGCAGCGCGCCAGCACGGGGCGAGTTTCGAAAGGGCGTCGAGGTTGCTGAAATCCTGCAATCAGACGGTCGGGTCAAAGGCGTAAAACTGGCCTCGGGCGAAGACCTGCACGCGCCGGTTGTCGTCAACGTCGCCGGGCCCGGATCGGCGATCATCAACGGCATGGCCGGCGTTCTGGATGACATGACCATCAAAACCCGTCCACTGCGCCAAGAGGTCGTGCACGTGCCCGCCCCGGAAGGGTTTGATTTCGAGAACCTGGGCACCGTGGTCAGCGACAGCGACATCGCCGTCTATTGCCGCCCCGAGCTTGGCAACCACATTCTGATCGGATCCGAAGACCCGCCCTGCGACCCGCACGACTGGGCCGAGGATGACCAGCACTACAACCGCGACTTCACCGACCAGTGGCAGACCCAGGCCATGCGTATGGCCAGCGCGTGCCGAGCTTGGGCATCCCGTCAAGAATGCGCGGCGTGGTTGACCTTTACGATGCCGCGACCGACTGGATCCCGATCTATGACAAGTCCGGCCTCGGCGGTTATTACATGGCCTGTGGCACATCCGGAAACCAGTACAAGAACGCCCCGATTGCCGGCAAGATGATGGCCGCCCTGATCGGCTATTGCGAAAGCGGGGCCGACCACGACACCGCGCCCTTGCAATTCCGCCTGCCTTACATCGACCGCGTCATCAACGCGGGTTTCTATTCGCGCAACCGTACCATCAACCAGGAATCGAGTTTTTCGGTGCTGGGGTAAGGCATAAGATTTTGTTTACAACTGTTAAAGGTTGACATATGCGATTTGCGATGTCAATAGGGTGTTGTGTTGGCAAACGCGTCAGCGAATTTTGGAGAAAGACATGAGCAAATATGCACCGATTAAGGAATACCTCTCGGCACAAAATCGAGAATTTGTAAGAATGACATTTTCCGAGATTGAAGCTGTTTTGGGCCTGAACTTGCCTGCATCTAAGAAGTATCCGGCCTGGTGGAGCAACAGCCCCTCGAATAACCCTATGACCAGAAAATGGCTTGAAGCGGGCTACGAGACTGAACAGGTTGATACGGCGAGCGGTCGGTTGGTGTTCCGCAGGCGCGACGGACGGGGAAATGCCGGACCTCAAGTTGGAAATGGCGACAACTCGACGCGCACCACTCGCCCGCCGGTTTTCGGGTCGATGAAAGCCACGATCATTGTCATAGAAGGGACTGATCTGACCGCACCCACCCAACCCGAATGGGGCATGGACCCGCGCCTGCATGGCTGAACGGCTGTTGCTCGACACCTGTGTGATCATCTGGGCCTCGCAAGATGAACCCTTGGGCGACCAGGCCGTGGCGGCCATCGACGCAGCCTGGGAGGCGGGCGCGCCCCTGTCGGTGTCACCGATCTCGGCGTGGGAAATTGGCCTGCTGATGTCGCGCGGGCGGATCAGGTCCAGTCGCGAACCGTTGAAGTGGTTCGAGGAATTCATCACTACTTCGGCTGCCGAGGTGGTTCCGCTGACCGTTTCAATCCTGATCGCGTCCTCTTATCTGCCCGGCGAGATCCATGGGGATCCGGCCGACCGTATTCTTGTGGCAACCGCGCGCGAGCATGGGTTGGCCATTGTCACCCGCGACAAGGCCATTCTCGATTATGGGCGCCACGGGAATGTCGCTGTTATCGAGTGTTGAGCGCCCGGCTCAGATGGCGGGGCGCCACAATAAGGCACCGCCTTGCGCGGCATTCCGGCCAAGCGAGGGCGGGGGAATATGCGACCCAAATGCCAGATCGCCGGTCTCGGACAGCTGCTCGAATACGGCGCGGCGGGTCTCAGCCGCCAGAACCGGGTCATGATCGGCAACCGGGCTAGGGTCGGGCAGGGCGCGGTGCTGGGTCGAATGCGGCACGTCACCGCTTCCAAAAATGCGCCAGACCTCGACATCGCCGATCCGCGCCAGCACGCCTCAGCCGCCTTTTTTCAACGGCACGCCATAAAGCTCCAGCCTGTGACCCCGAAGCTTGTATCCCAGCTTGCGGGCAATCTTGTCCTGCAAGGCTTCAATCTCGGCATCGACAAATTCGATCACCTCGCCCGAGTTCATGTCGATCAGGTGATCGTGGTGGTCGCGTTCGGCATCTTCATAGCGCGCGCGCCCGTCGCCAAACTCGAGCTTGTCCAGAATCCCGGCCTCTTCAAATAACTTGACTGTTCGATAGACCGTGGCGATCGAAATATTCGGATCGCGGGCCGAGGCGCGGGCGTAGAGTTTCTCGACATCCGGATGGTCGGCCGAGGTCTCCAGAACATCGGCGATCACCCGCCGCTGTTCGGTCAGGCGCAGGCCCTTGGCCTCGCAACGCTCGATGATCTTTTCTGGCATCTTCATTCCGTCAGCCCCGCGTTCACCAAGAGTACCCCAAGCGATGCGGGTCAGCCAAGCCCCGCAAATCCCACCCGGCAGTGTCAATATGTCAGCCGGCCGTCCATGACCTTGACCGCGCAGCCGCCGATGCTGACCGCGACAGGTTTGCCGCCGTCGACCTCGACCGCCGCTTCGATCAGGCTGGGACGACCCATTTCAACGCCTTGGATGATCTCGAACGCGCCCGAGCGCACCTCAATTTGCCCCATAAGTGCGATCAGGGCTGCCGCCGCGCTGCCGGTTGCCGGGTCCTCGGGCATGCCGTCAAGCGGCGCGAACATGCGCGCACGAATGGCCGATCCATCCCGCACATAGAGATAGACGCCCATGCGGATCGCGCCTTCGTCGATACGCGCCCGAAAAGCATTGGTGTCAGGAACAGCGTTTGCCAACGCGTGTATGTCGCGAAGTTCGGCGATCAGAAACGGCAGGCCCACGCCCGCGTTGACGGGCGCGTGTGTTGTGGTCTGAATGTCCTCGGCCCTAAGGCCCACAAGCCCCCGCCGAAGCCGCCGCGCCGGGACCCACGGCTACCGTCAGCGGCACGCGGGTCACGAACGTGGCCTTGCCAGCAGCCAGCGTAACCGGGATCGGCCCCACGCCCAGCTCCAGAACCATATCCCCCGCAGCGCGCCCCAGATCGGCAAGCGCGATTGCAGTTCCGACGGTTGGATGACCGGCGAAGGGCAGTTCTGAGGCAGGCGTGAATATCCGCACGCGGGCGGTATTGTCCGGATCGTCCGGCGGAAACACGAACGTGGTCTCCGAGAAATTGAACTCGCGCGCGACGCGCTGCAACTGGTCCTCGGGCAGGTCATTCGCACCCATCACCACAGCCAGCGGATTGCCGCCAAATGCCGTGTCGGTAAAGACGTCATAGACCACATATTCGGCCATTTTTCCGGTCCTTTCGCTTGCTGGCTATCCATGACATCCGAGCGGATCGGCGACAATGGCAATCCCCGCGCCACCGCCTATAGTGGCCGAAGAATGCAATCCCGAGGGTGCCGCGAAATGATCACAATGCAGCCGCTGATGGCCGCAGGGCAAGGCCTCGGCTGATGGTGCAGCGCGACCGAATTGACGCCGCCGGTGCGCTGGCGCTGACCGGATTTTCCGGGCTCTTGGCGTTCAACAATGTGGTTATCAAGGTGGTCAACGGCGGCTTCCAGCCAGTGTTTTCAGCCGGTCTGCGGTCGCTTGGGGCATTTTTGGTGCTTTGGGCGGTCATGAAGATTATGCGCCGCTCGTTGTGGGTCCCGCCGGGCGCCTGGCGCGGGCTTTTGGCCATATCGGCTTTTTTCTCGATCGAGTTTGTGTTTCTGTTTATCGCCCTCGATCTGACCGACGTCTCGCGTGTGGCGGTGATTTTTTATTCCATGCCGATCTGGATGGCGCTTGGCGCCCATCTGTGGCTGCGCGACGACCGGCTGACGCAGGTCCGTGCGCTTGGTCTGGCGCTGGCCATGTTGGGCGTCGCCTGGGCGATATTTGACCGACCACAGGGGCAAGGTCAGGCCTCGCTGATCGGAGATCTATGCGCGCTGGCGGCTGCGGTCTGCTGGGCCGGCATCGGGCTTGCGGCGCGGGGCACCGGTGCGCGCCAAGCAGCGCCGCATGTTCAGCTAATGGTGCAACTGGCCATATCGGCGGTGTTTTTGTTGGCGGTCAGCCAGTTCTTTGGCCCGTTGGTCCGCGTGGTCCAGCCAATTCACCTTTGGGGAATGGGATTTCAGATATTTATCGTGGGCTCGGCCGGCTTTCTGCTGTGGCTCTGGCTTTTGAGCATTTACCCTGCCTCGGGGGTGGCATCATTCAGCTTTCTCGCCCCGGTCTTCGGGGTATTTCTGGGCTGGTGGCTGCTTGGCGAGGTTCCGAGCACGGCAATCTTTGGTGCGCTGACACTGGTGGCGCTTGGTCTGATACTGATCAACCGGAGGCGACCGACCTGACGTCTTAGGTGCCACAGAACGTGCGCGTCACCGCTTCTTCGGGTTTGGGCGGTAGGGCCAGCTCGGCGTCATCAGCGCTCAGCTCAAACGGGTTGGCCAATGCGGCGCTCAGGCGCTTAAACGGCGCAAAGTCGTTTTTTAAGGCGGCCTGAATCGCTTCTTCGATGCGGTGGTTGCGCGGGATCAGAGCGGGGTTTCTGGGCGGCCTCGCGCGCGCCTCGCGCGCCGCCGTCCAGCGAGTATTCCAGTCTTCGAATCGCGTCGGATCGTGAAACAGGTCACGCGCCGATCCATCGCCAAGCCCATGGAATGTATTGGTGAAATCAGCCCGCGCGCGCGCCATGATGTCCAATAAATCCTCGATCAAAGCGGCGTCGCCTTCGTCCTCGCCGGCCAATCCCAGTTTGGCGCGAAATTCTGCCAGGTAAGCGGCGCGGTAGGCAGGGGCAAAACCGCGCAAAACCTCGGTCGCCTTGTCGGCAGCAACGTCGCCTTCGCCGTCGATTAACGGCAACAGAGTGCCGGCGAACTGAACCAGGTTCCAGACCAGGATATCGGGTTGGTTTTTGTAGGCATATCGGCCGAACGAATCGATCGAGCTGAACACGGTGTCAGGATGGAACCCATCCATAAATGCGCAGGGGCCATAATCGATGGTCTCGCCGGAAATGGCGGTGTTGTCGGTGTTCAGAACCCCATGGATGAACCCCAGCCCCATCCATTTCGCGACCAGCCGCGCCTGAGCATCTGCGACCACGCGGATCAATTCCAGCGCCCGGTCCGGCGCGGACGCCAGATCGGGATAATGGCGCGCGATCACATGGTCCATAAGCGCCTGGGTGGCCTCATGGTCCTGGCGGGCGGCGAAATATTGGAATGTGCCCACGCGGATATGGCTGGCCGCCACGCGCGTCAGTACCGCGCCCGGTAAGGCCGCCTCGCGCTGCACAACCTCGCCAGTGGCCACCACCGCCAACGACCGCGTGGTGGGGACGCCGAGCGCGTGCATGGCCTCCGAGACCAGATATTCGCGCATCACCGGCCCCAGCCAGGCGCGCCCGTCGCCCGAGCGGCTGAACGGCGTCGGTCCTGATCCCTTTAGCTGAATATCGCGTCGCTGCCCCTGCGCGTCGATGACCTCGCCCAACAAATGCGCGCGCCCGTCGCCCAGCTGCGGCACCCAGCCGCCGAACTGATGACCGGCATAGGCCATGGCCAGCGGGTCGGCCCCGTCGGGCCGCGCATTTCCTGCCAGAACCGCCACCCCCGCCGGGCTTTTCAGCGCCTCGGCATCTAACCCCAACTCCTCGGCCAGCCCGACGTTCAACGCAATCAGCATCGGCGCGCGTACCGGCGTCGGGTCCAGACGCGAGAAAAAACGGTCCGGCAGGCGGGCATAGGAATTGTCAAAGGGTATGTGCAGCGTCATGAGGCCCACTTAAGCACGCCCAAGCGCCCCTGCCACCTTCTTCTTGGCATAAATATCCCGGGGAGCGCGAGGGGCTGGCCCCTCGCCTGGGGCGACGCGCGGAACGCGCGGCGCAACGCCTCAGAGCCGCGCCAGCCGCTCGGTCAAAAGCCCATAGAAACCGTCTGCGTCCACATCGCCGATAAAGAGCGCATTGGCGGGCCGGTCGGTGACGCCCCACCAATCGGCCACTGTCATGCCACGGGTCAACGCCGAGCCGGTCTCGATCTCGACATTCACATGCCGCCCCGAAAACAGCGCCGGGTCCAGCAGATAGGCGATCACGCAGGGATCGTGCAGCGGCGCGCCTTCGGACCCGTATTTTTCCTTGTCGAAGCGCTCAAAGAAATCGGTCAGTTCGGCCACCGCCTGGCCAACGGGCGTTCCAAGCGCGCGAAAGGCATCGACTCGGGCGCGCGTGGCCAACGCCTTGTGGGTGACATCAAGCGGCATGACTACAATGTCGATCCCCGATTTGAACACGATATCAGCGGCTTCCGGGTCGACGTATATGTTAAACTCGGCGGCGGGCGTGGTGTTGCCAACCTCGAAGTAAGCCCCACCCATCAGTACGATCTGCGCCACGCGGCTGGCAATTTCTGGGGCGCGGGTCAGCGCCATGGCGATATTTGTCAGCGGTCCAATCGGGCAGAGCGTCACGCTGCCGACCGGTTCCTTGCGCAACGTCTCGACGATGAAATCAACCGCGTGGGCATCTTGCACGTGCATCTTGGGGTCCGGCAGTGCCGGGCCATCGAGCCCGGTTTTCCCGTGAACATTCTCCGCCGTGACCAGATCGCGCGCCAGCGGGCTGTCACAGCCGGTATAGACCGGCACATCGGGCCGCCCGGCCAATTCGCAGATGATGCGCGCGTTCTTGGTGGTCAGCGCTAGCGGCACGTTCCCGGCGACCGTAGTGATGCCGAGGATATCAAGCTCGGGACTGGCCAGCGCCAGCAAAATGGCAACCGCATCGTCCTGGCCCGGATCGGTGTCGATAATAATTTTTTGTGCCATGGCGCTGGGTCCCACGACCGGCGCGCGAAGGCAAGCGCCCCAGCCCGGCCCTATTCGTCGTAATCAACCGCCTCGGTCAAGGCGATGGCACGGCCACGCAGCGCCGCCAGACGTTCGAGATTTACAGTATCGGGACGGAAACCCCCATAGGCGGACACCTGATCCCGCGGCGGCACATCGGGGTTCACCGGGTATTCGTCGTTGATCCGGGCATAAAGCCCCTGACCCTCGGGCGAGGCGAGGAATTCCATGAGTCGAATTGCGTTTTCGCGGTTGGGCGCGGCTTTGGTCAGGGCCACGCCCGAGACGTTCACGTGGGTCCCGCCACCTTCGAACACCGGAAATTCGATGCGCACCGCGTCGGCCCAGACCGCCTGTTCGGGATCGCGTTCCATCGCGGCCATGTAATAGGTGTTGCCGATGGATATGTCGCATTCGCCGGCCCAGATCGCCTTGACCTGGGCCCGGTCGTTGCCCTGGGGCTTGCGGGCCAGATTGGCCTTCAGCCCGGACAACCAGTCCTGTGTCGCCGCTTCGCCCGCATGTTCGATCATGCCGGCGGTCAGCGCCAGCATATAGGCGTGCATCCCCGAGCGTGTGCAAATGCGCCGGCGCCATCTTGGATCTGCCAGGTCTTCGTAGGTTGTGATCTCGCCGTCCGCTACCCGCGATTTCGAGGCATAGACCACCCGCGCCCGCGTAGTCAGGCCGAACCAGGTACCGTGCCGGTCGCGGTAGGCGTCCGGGATCTGCGCGGTCAGATAATCGCTCTGGACCGGTGCCAGTACACCCGCTGCTTGCAGCGCTGCCAATCGCCCGATGTCCGAAGTAAAGGCCAGATCGGCAGGCGAGCGTTTGCCCTCGGCCTTCAGCCGTTCGACCATGCCCTTGTTTAGAAAAACAGTATTGACCTCGATGCCCGTGGCCCGCGTGAATGCATCGAACAACGGTTCGATCAGCTCGGGCTGGCGGTAGGAATAGACATTCACTTCGTCCGCCTGTGCTGCCAGAGCGGCGCAAAGCCCGAGGAATATCAAGACAATCGAACGAAATACCATGCTCTGCGTCTCCAGTAGGTCACCGACCGCGCATTACCTGAGTCTTTTAGTCAGGTCAATGCACGAATTTCTACTTGGCTGATTTTTCGGCTTTCTTGACCTGATCCCAAAGCGCATCCATCTCGGCCAGATCGCTGTCTTGGGGCCGCGTGCCGGCCTCGGCAAGCAGCGCTTCAACCGCCTCAAACCGCCTGGTGAACTTGGCGTTCGCGGCCCGCAGCGCTGTTTCCGGGTCAATTTTCAAGTGCCGCGCCAGATTGGCCATCACGAAGAGAAGATCGCCAAATTCCTCGGCCAACGCATCGAAGTCCTTGGCCGCGCGCGCTTCCTCCAGTTCCCCAACCTCCTCGACAATCTTGGCCAGAACCTGCGTCGTTGACGGCCAGTCAAACCCCACCCGCGCTGCACGTTTTTGCAGTTTTACGGCCCGCAGAAGCGCCGGCAGCCCAACCGCCACGCCGTCCAGCGTTCCAGCCTGGGCGCGACCCGCGCGTTCGGCGGCCTTGGCCGCCTCCCAGTCGCGGGTCTGTTGATCGGCGGTTTTGTCGCGCGTCGCATCGCCAAAAACATGCGGGTGGCGGGCAACCATTTTGTCAGAGATCGCGCTCACGATGCTGTCAAAGGTGAAATGACCGGCCGCGGCGCCGATGGCTGCGTGATAGACCGTTTGCAAAAGCAGATCGCCCAGCTCGCTTTCCAGATCGTCCCAGGCTTCGCGCTCGATCGCGTCGGCGACCTCGTAGGCTTCTTCGATTGTATAGGGGGCAATGGTCTGGAACGTCTGTTCGATATCCCAGAGGCATCCGGTGTCGGGGTCGCGCAGCCGGTCCATTATCTCCAAAAGCCGCGCCATGCCGCCCTCTGGGTCATTCACAAGCGCATCAGAAGAATTCGACATTGCAGCCCGCCCCGTTTTCATCAAGTCTGCCACACCGGTAGGCAATTCATGAAAGGCTGTCCACATGGCGGTAATCAACCGGATCGCGGGATTCGCGGATGAGATGAAAACTTGGCGGCGTTATCTGCACCAGAACCCCGAGCTTCAGTTCGACTGCCACCAGACCGCGGCCTTTGTCGCTGAACGTCTGCGCGAGTTCGGGATCACCGACATTTACGAGGGCATCGCGACAACGGGGCTGGTTGCGATAATCACCGGTCAGGGCGATGGCCCGACAATCGGGCTCCGGGCCGATATGGATGCGCTGCCGATGCAGGAAACAACCGGGCTCGAGCACGCCAGCCTGGTGCCGGGCAAAATGCACGCCTGTGGCCACGATGGGCATACGACCATGCTGCTTGGGGCTGCCAAATATCTGGCCGAAACGCGGAAATTCAGCGGTCGCGTGGCGCTGATCTTCCAACCGGCCGAAGAAGGCGGCGGTGGCGGCGAAGTCATGGTGGGCGAAGGCATCATGGACCGTTTCGCCATCGACCAGGTGTTTGCGATTCACAACGTTCCGGACGTGCCACTGGGCCATTTCTACACGACCCCAGGCCCAATCATGGCCGCAGCTGACACATTTACTGTCCATATCACCGGGCAGGGCGGCCACGCGGCCTATCCCCACGAAACCCGTGACCCTGTCGCTGCTGCCGTTGCCATCGCCCAGGCGTTCCAGACCATCGTCAGCCGCAACCACAACCCGCTTGAAGATCTCGTCGTCTCGGTGACCCAAATTCACGCTGGCACCACCGATAATGTGATCCCTGATGACGCGATGCTGAACGGAACTGTGCGGACTTTTGCCAGGGAAGTTCAGGCCCGGGTGATCGACAGGATGCAAACGATTGTCGCGGGTCAGGCCGCGAGCTTTGGCGTCGAGGCGACGCTTGATTATGAAAAGGGTTATCCGCCGACAGTGAATGAGACCGAGAAAACCGCCTTCGCCACAGAAGTGGCGCGCGAGGTGGCCGGCGAGGCGGGCGTCAACGGTGCGTCGGGGCGCGAAATGGGGGCCGAAGATTTCTCGTATATGCTGGCAGCCCGGCCTGGATCGTATTTGTTTCTTGGGCAGGGCGACGGTGCCGGGCTGCACAATCCCAATTACGATTTCAACGACGAAGCAGCACCCTACGGGGCCTCGTTTTTTGCCAGGCTTGTGGAACGCGCCCAGCCGCTTTGAAAGGTCGGTGCATGGCACTGGAAGACGCAAGAGACCAGATCGATGCGGCCTTCACGCGGACCGACGACCGCGGGCTGAGCCACGAGATCACCTTCGGCGGTGCAACATCCTTTCTGCGCCGCCGCTACACCAAGGACCTGGCCGGTATCGACCTCGCGGTCACCGGCGTGCCCTTCGATCAGGCGGTCACCAACCGCCCCGGAACCCGCCTGGGCCCGCGCGCCATCCGCGAAGCCAGCGCTCTGCAGGCCTCTGACCCGCCCTATGGCTGGGACGTGAATCCGATGGTCGATATTGCGATGGCCGATTATGGCGATCTGGCGTTCGACTATGCCCGTGTCGCCGATTTTCCGGCCACGCTTCAGGCGCATGTCGCAGGAATTCTGGACCAGGGCGCGGCCTGCCTGGCGCTTGGCGGCGATCATTCGATCAGCCTGCCGATCCTGCGCGCCCACGCCGCGCGCTATGGGCCGCTGGCGCTGTTGCAGTTCGACGCGCATACCGACACCTGGGCGGATGCTGATACCACCCGCATCGACCACGGCACGATGTTCTATAGGGCAGTGAAAGAAGGCGTCATCGACCCGGCCCGGTCGGTGCAAGTGGGTATTCGTACCACCAACCCGGACACCATCGGCATCACCGTGATCGACGCAAGATCGGTGCATCTGGACGGCCCGGTCGCCACAGCCGCGCGCATCAGGGACATTCTGGGCAATCACCCGACCTATCTCAGCTTCGACATCGACGCGCTCGACCCGGCCTATGCTCCGGGCACCGGCACGCCGGTCTGGGGCGGGCTGACCAGCGCTCAGGCCGCGATCATGCTGCGCGATATTGCCGGCATCAACATTGTCGGCGGTGATGTGGTCGAGGTTTCGCCGCCGTTCGACACCACGGGCGCCACCGCCATCGCTGGCGCCCATGTGGCGGTCGAAATCGCGTGTCTCTGGGTGGCCAACCACCTGAAACGCAAATAATTTTCATCGGTTAATAATTTCTTCGGGCGCGCGCGAGGGGGCAGCGCCCCCTCGCCCCCGCGCGACGCCAAAGGCGGTGCAATCAACCTTGCTGATAAAATCCTGCTGGCACCGGGCTCATCTGATCCTCGCGCTCAGATGACAAACAACCTTCGTGAACTTCGCGCCACATCGGGTTGTTGAGCGACATCTCGCAGCGCGCCATGAACATGCGACCATCGACCTGCAAACAGATCGTCTGTCCCAGCTCAATGCGCGCCCCGGTTTTGTCGGTGCAAAAGCATTCGATCACGCGCGTCCCCGATTTGACATCGGCCAGCGCCGGGGCCGCGCACAGCAGCGTTATGATGACATATCTCAGCATTGACCGACCATACACCGTTCGGTTTCGCTTGACCAAACACATCCTTGTGGACATGACAAGGGAATGGTTTCGCTGGAAAAATTGCAAAGCATCACAGAACGTCTCGGCTTTCTCGAGGTGCGTATGGCCGAAGGGGCAGCGCCTGCGGATATCGCCGCCCTGGCCCGCGAATATGCCGAACTGAAACCCGTGGTGGCGCAGATCGAGGCCTATCAAAAGGCGCTTGCCGCGCTTGAAGCAGCCCAGGCAATGCTGGACGATCCGGAAATGCGTGCGCTGGCGGAAGATGAAATCAACGGACTTCGCGGCGACATTCCCGTATATGAAGACGCGCTGCGCCGCGCGCTGCTGCCCAAGGACGTCGCCGACGCCCGGCCCGCCATGGTCGAGATCAGGCCCGGTACCGGCGGCGAAGAGGCCGCCCTTTTTGCCGGTGATCTGCTCAGGATGTACCAGCGCTATGCCGATCTGCGCGGTTGGAGCATGGACATTATTGCGCTTTCAGAGACCGAACTTGGCGGCGTGAAAGAGGTGGTGGCTCATGTCAAAGGCGACGGGGTCTTCGCGCGGCTGAAGTTTGAAAGCGGTGTTCACCGCGTCCAGCGCGTGCCGGCGACCGAATCGGGCGGGCGCATCCACACCTCGGCGGCCACGGTCGCGGTGCTGCCCGAGGCCGAAGACCTGGATATCGAGGTTGACCCGTCGGACCTCCGCATCGACACGATGCGCGCCAGCGGCGCCGGGGGGCAGCACGTCAATACCACCGATTCGGCGGTGCGCATCACCCATGTGCCGACCGGGATCGTCGTCACCAGCTCGGAAAAATCCCAGCACCGCAACCGCGAGATCGCCATGGCGGTGTTGAAAACGCGGCTTTATGATCTCGGGCGTCGACAGGCCGATGCTGACCGCGCCGCCGACCGCCGCGCCCAGGTCGGTTCCGGCGACCGGTCCGAGCGCATCCGCACCTATAATTTTCCGCAAGGTCGCATGACCGACCACCGGATCAACCTGACGCTCTATCGGCTCGACGCGATCATCACTGGCGATCTGGACGAGGTGATCGACGCGCTGATCGCCGATGCCCAGGCCACCCGGCTGGCCGAGGCGGGGCTTTGAGGGCACGCAGCCTGGCCGAAAAAGCCTTGGCCAAAGCAGGGGTTGCAGACCCGCGGGGCGATGCCCGGCGGCTTTTCGATTGGGCGTACAGCATTGGCGAGACCGCGCCGGAAAACCAAGACCGCGACGCCCCGAACGATATTACGCTTGAGATGTTCGAAAGTGCAATCTCCAAACGCCTTTCGCGTAAGCCGGTCAGCCAGATCATCGGGCGGCGTGCATTCTGGCGCCATGATTTTGAGGTTACGTCGCATGTTCTCGACCCACGGCCCGAGACCGAGACTTTGGTTGCGGCTGCACTCAGTGAACCGTTCACGCGCGTACTTGATCTTGGAACCGGGTCGGGGTGCATTGCAATCTCGCTTCTCGCGGATCGGCCCAAGGCGATCGGGTTGGCGACCGATATAGTGTCTGCCGCGCTTTCGCTCACCATGCGCAACGCCGCGAGGCTGGGCGTGTCGAAGCGGTTGGATGTTGCGCAAAGCAATTGGTTCGACAGTGTCTCGGGCGACTTTGACCTCATCGTCTCGAACCCGCCCTATATCGCGGCAAGCGAGATGGCGGATTTGCAGCCAGAAGTGCGGGACTGGGAGCCGCGCCAGGCCCTGACCGACGAAGGCGACGGTCTGTCGGCTTACCGTGCTATTGCCGCCGGTGTGCGCGCGTATCTGACCGCTGGGGCGCGCGTTTTGGTCGAGATCGGATCCACCCAGGCCGAGGCTGTCGGCAGCCTTTTCACCGATGCGGGGCTGGCCGGCGTCAAGGTATTTCCCGATCTTGACGGTCGCGACAGGATGGTTTTGGCCCGAAATCCGGCCTGAAACATGCGCAAAATGTCACAGAACGCCGGTTTGCCCCGAGATTTGGCCGATTTTCATCAATTTGCGCTTGTTTTGGGGGCCGCATCATGCTTACTCAGAAACTCAGCGAAGGCGGACATCTTCGGTCCCCGCGCTGTTAATAAGCCGAACATCACCGGACAGGATGCTTAGCAAAGGCTAACAAAATCTACGCCGGGGGCTGCCAACCAAAGGCTCAATAGACTGCCAGTATGAGATCATCCAAATCACGTTCGCGGAATAAATCGAACCGCAACCGTTCCATGGGGAACATCGTCAACCGGGTTTTCGACAGCTCGGGCCCCGATGGAAAAGTGCGCGGTACACCGCAGCAGATCATCGACAAATATTCGCAACTTGCCCGCGATGCGCATCTGGGCAATGACCGCGTGGCGGTTGAAAACTTTCAGCAGCACGCCGAACATTACACCCGCCTTCTGGGTGAGGCTCTGCGCGAGCAAGAGGCCAAGCGCGAAGCGCAAGAGGCGCAGATGCAGGCGCAACAACGGAACCGTCAAAACGACCGCGATCAGCGCGGCGATCAAGGCGAGCCACGCACCGTCGACCCGGGCAGCGCGCCGCAGCCCCATACTGGCGTAGCGGTTCCGCTTGGGGCCGCTGACGCCGCAGGCAGCGGGTTGGTCGAGACCCCTGAAAGCACCAGCAAGGCGCCCGAAGTGGCCCCCAAACCGCGCCGCCCGCGCCGGTCGGCCGACGATAAAAAGACCTCCGGCGACGACACTCCCGATCAGCCACAAGCGGCGGAATAAATCGCCGCGGCATCCGGCCTGAGAAGCTTCGGCTGCGCTGCCGCCGATCAGTTTCGGGGCATTGACGGGCGCGTCCCGGCTGAGCAAGGTCACGCTTGGAAAGCGAGGCCCGATGACCGAGACCTTCAGCGGCTCATTCACGCAACAAGAACCCATCCCCGATCAGGCA
Organism: Paracoccaceae bacterium; assembly: GCA_965247915.1. Taxonomy (GTDB): domain Bacteria; phylum Pseudomonadota; class Alphaproteobacteria; order Rhodobacterales; family Rhodobacteraceae; genus JAKZRT01. Next base: position 2,221,776 of record OZ252048.1, on the reverse strand, counting down.
ATTGACGCGGCGGTCGCAGTGATGCAAAGTGGGCGCTTGCACCGCTACAATCTGGCCGCTGGTGAACTGGGCGAGGTCTCGGCCCTGGAACAGGAGTTTGCCGCCAAGACCGGCGCGAAATATTGTCTGGCGTTGGCCTCTGGCGGTTATGCCATCGCGACATGCCTGCGCGCGGTCGGGGTTGCGCCGGACGACAAGGTTCTGACCAATGCTTTCACGCTGGCCCCGGTGCCCGGAGCGATTGCCAGTCTCGGGGCGACTCCGGTTTTCGTGGGCGTAACCGGGGCGCTGACGATCGACCTTTATCATCTGTTAGACCTTATCAGCGTGACCGGCGCGCGTGTCCTGCTCTTAAGCCACATGCGCGGGCATATTTGCGATATGGACGCGCTGATGGCGATTTGCGACGGCGCGGGGGTCACCGTGATCGAAGATTGCGCGCATACAATGGGTGGTGCCTGGAACGGCGTGACCTCGGGGCGACACGGGGCCATGGCCGCTTATTCAACCCAGACCTACAAGCACCTCAATTCGGGCGAGGGTGGCCTGTTGATCACCGACGACGCCGATCTGGCGGCGCGCGCGGTTTTGCTGTCGGGGTCCTATATGCTCTACCAGCACCACGGCGCCGCCCCCGGCGCTGCCGTCTTTGAGAAGCTCAGGATGGAGACCCCCAACATTTCGGGCCGTATGGATCAGCTGCGCGCGGCGATCCTGCGCCCGCAATTGAGTGACCTGGACAGTCAGGTCCGGCACTGGAACGACCGCTATCGCGTGGTCGAGGCGGGATTGCGGGGGGTGGGCGGCCTGAGCCTGGTCAAAAGACCGCAGTCCGAGGCCTTTGTCGGATCGTCGATTCAGTTTCTGCTGTTGGATTGGTCGCCCAAGCGGATTGAGGCGGTGATTTCGGGATGCGCGGCGCGCGGGGTCGAGTTGAAATGGTTCGGCGGGGCCGAACCGGTTGGTTTCACCTCGACCTATCGGCACTGGCGCTATGCGCCATCCGAGCCCTTAGCGACCAGCGACCGCGTTATAGCGGGGCTCATGGACATGCGCTTGCCCTTGACGTTTTCGGTTGGTGATTACGCGCTGATTGCCCGGATTATTTCTGATGAGGTCCGGCTAGCCCAGGCGGACACGGCATAGCCTCGTAATTATTGTTGCTTTTCTGGTGGGATTGACCGGTCAATGGTTCTGCCGTAATTTAATGAACGATCGTTCAATAAAATGGGAGCACGCCGATGTTTGCGGCTTCGATGAAATTCGATCTCGGCGAAGATGTGGGTGCGCTGCGCGAGGCGGTCCACAGGTGGGCGCAGGAGCGCCTGAAACCAATGGCAGCCGAGATCGACAGCTCAAACCAGTTTCCCGCAGAGCTATGGCGCGAAATGGGCGACATGGGGCTGTTGGGCGTCACCGTTGACGAGAAATGGGGCGGTGTGGGCCTCGGCTATCTGGCCCATGTGGTCGTGGTCGAGGAGATCGCGCGCGCCTCGGCCAGCGTCTCGCTGAGCTATGGCGCGCATTCGAACCTCTGCGTCAACCAAATCCGTCTGAACGGGACCGATGCGCAGCGCGACCGCTATCTGCCTGGTCTGGTGTCGGGCGAACACGTCGGCGCGCTGGCGATGTCCGAGGCGGGCGCGGGGTCGGACGTGATTTCGATGAAGCTGCGCGCCGAAAAGCGCAACGATCATTACCGGCTCAGCGGCAACAAATACTGGATCACTAACGGACCGGAGGCCGACACATTGGTGGTTTACGCCAAGAACGATCCGGCAGCGGGCCCCAAAGGCATCACCGCCTTTATCGTCGAAAAATCCATGACCGGTTTTTCCACCTCGCCGCATTTCGACAAGCTGGGGATGCGGGGATCGAATACCGCCGAACTGATCTTTGACAATGTGAAAGTGCCTTTTGAAAACCTGCTGGGCGAAGAGGGGCGCGGCGTGGCTGTGCTGATGTCGGGGCTTGATTACGAGCGCGTGGTTCTGGCGGGGATCGGACTAGGCATCATGGCGGCCGCGTTGGACGAGGTGATGCCCTATGTGTCCGAGCGGCGGCAGTTTGGCGAGCCGATCGGGAACTTCCAGCTGATGCAGGGCAAGATCGCCGATATGTACACAGCGATGAATTCGGCGCGGGCTTACGTCTATGAAGTCGCCAAATCCTGTGACCGGGGCGAGGTCACGCGGCAGGACGCGACGGCCTGTTGTCTTTACGCCAGCGAAGCCGCGATGACCCAGGCGCATCAGGCGGTCCAGGCCATGGGCGGGGCCGGGTTTCTGGCCGACGCGCCCGTAGCACGGATATTCCGCGACGCCAAACTGATGGAGATCGGGGCCGGGACCAGCGAGATCAGGCGGATGCTGATCGGGCGCGAGTTGAAGAAGGCGATGGAGTAAACCTTGACAAACTAAAAATTAGATAGTAAATAATTACTATCCAATACAACCTAGTCACAAGGAGCGCTTTGAAATGGCTTCGCTGATCATCGACAAGGATCTCGCTGAAAAACTTGAGAGTACAGGAACCGTATCTGACAAGATTCGCCTTTTGAATACGAAAGGGTATCCGCGCGCGGAAATTGCGCGAATACTTGGCAAGAAATATCAGCATGTCAGAAATGTGCTGGAAAATGATATAATGAAAGCAACTTCGAGCAACGAGGATGAAAATATCTCGAAACCCCCTACAGTTGACGAAGTGCTGCGATTTGATGTGGCATCGGACGGTAGGATCAAATTACCTTGGCGGGTGTTGAAGGCGTTGCAAATTCCGAGTGGTGGCACGTTGTCGGGGCGGCTTGAGAACGGCCAACTTACGCTTGTCGAGCCCCTAGTTGCGTTACGTCGCGTCCAAAAGGCGCTGGCTCCGCTTCGCCAGCGGCTTTTGGACGAGGGCGTGTCAATTGTAGATGAGCTGATCGCAGAGCGGCGCGCTTTGGCAGCGCAGGGAGAGTAAAATTGCCCCAGAGATTGCTTGACTCATCGGCCGTTCTGGCCGCGCTGCTTGGCGAAAAAGGCGGAGGTCAGGTGGAGGCAGTCTTCGCGGAATCAGTCATATCGACGGTCAATATTGCCGAGGTAGTGAGCAAGTTGATCGATAAAGGCAACTCCGCATCTGAGGCGACCGCACTGTTTTGTGCGTGTATGTTGCGGCCAGTGGCATTTGATGCGGCGACAGCAATCCGCAGCGGTACGCTTCGCGAGGTTACGCACAGGTTTGGCCTGTCACTAGGTGATCGGGCCTGCTTGGCCGAAGCGGAAACAAGCGGGCTGTCCGTCGTAACGGCGGATCGGGCATGGCGCGATCTCGATCTCGACGTCGAAATCGAATTGATCCGCTGAAATGAAACTGCATTCCACCTTCAACCCCAACACCGACGACGCCCGGCGGCGGCGTTCGGTGCATCTGGAGGCGCTGGACCGGGTTCGCGAGGCAGCCTCGGTGGCGGCTCAGGGCGGCGGTGAAAAGGTCCGTGCCCGGCACGAAGGCCGGGGCAAGATGCTGCCGCGAGATAGGGTGGCGAACCTGCTGGACCCCGGATCGCCGTTTCTCGAGGTTGGCGCGACGGCGGCGCATGGCATGTACGGTGGTGCCGCTCCTTGCGCGGGGGTCATCGCGGGCGTGGGCCGCGTGGAAAATCAATGGGTTATGGTCGTCTGCAATGACGCGACCGTCAAGGGCGGCACCTATTACCCGATGACGGTCAAAAAGCACCTGCGCGCGCAGGAGATCGCCGAAGCCTGCCATTTACCTTGCGTTTATCTGGTCGACAGCGGCGGCGCTAACCTGCCCAATCAGGACGAGGTCTTTCCCGACCGCGACCATTTCGGCCGCATATTCTACAATCAGGCCCAGATGTCGGCGCGTGGAATCCCCCAGATCGCCGTGGTCATGGGTTCGTGCACGGCAGGTGGGGCGTATGTTCCGGCCATGGCCGATGTGTCGATCATCGTGCGGGACCAGGGCACCATATTTCTGGCCGGGCCACCCTTGGTCAAGGCCGCGACCGGCGAGGTGGTTAGCGTTGAAGACCTGGGCGGCGGCGATGTGCATACGCGGCTCAGTGGCGTGGCCGATTATCTGGCCGAGGATGATGCGCATGCGCTGGCGCTGGCGCGGCGCGCGGTTGGCAATCTGAACCGGACCGGCCCGCAGACGGTCGACTGGCAAAGCGCCGAGGACCCGGCCTATGACCCCGAAGACTTGCTGGGCCTGGTGCCCGTTGACCTGCGCACGCCCTTTGACGTGCGCGAAGTGCTGGCGCGGATCATCGACGGGTCGCGGTTTGACGAATTCAAGGCCCGGTTCGGCGAAACTCTGGTAACCGGATTTGCGCATATCATGGGCTGCCCGGTCGGGATCGTGGCCAACAACGGGGTGCTGTTTTCGGAAAGCGCGCAGAAGGGTGCGCATTTCATCGAACTCTGTTCACAGAGGCGTATCCCGCTGATCTTCCTGCAAAACATCACCGGGTTCATGGTCGGTCAGAAATACGAAAACGAAGGTATCGCGCGGCACGGCGCCAAGATGGTGACGGCGGTGGCCACAACATCGGTGCCGAAAATCACCATGATCACCGGCGGGTCGTTCGGTGCGGGCAACTATGGCATGGCGGGGCGCGCCTATTCGCCCCGGTTCATGTGGTCCTGGCCGAATTCCCGCATCTCGGTCATGGGCGGCGAACAGGCGGCGGGGGTTCTGGCCACGGTCAAGCGCGAGGCGATGGACCGCGCGGGCGAGGATTGGTCGCCCGAGGCCGAGGCCGTATTCAAGCGCCCGACCATCGAAATGTTCGAAGAACAATCCCACCCGCTCTATGCCTCGGCGCGGCTCTGGGACGACGGCATCATCGACCCGCGCAAAAGCCGCGAGGTGCTGGCCCTGAGCCTGAACGCCGCCCTGCAGGCCCCGATTGAAGAGACGCGGTTTGGCGTTTTCAGGATGTAAGGGCGGCGCCTGTGTTTTCGAAAATCCTCATCGCCAATCGCGGCGAAATCGCCTGCCGCGTGATCCGCACGGCGCGCGCCATGGATGTGGAGACCGTCGCGGTCTATTCGGACGCGGACGCAAGCGCGCTGCATGTCGAGATGGCCGATGCGGCGGTGCGGATCGGACCGGCGCCGGTGGCTGAAAGCTATCTGCGCGGCGATGTGATTATCAAGGCGGCGCTTTCGACGGGGGCCGAGGCCATTCACCCGGGCTATGGGTTTCTGTCCGAAAATGCCGATTTTGCCGAAGCCGTGGCGGCGGCGGGCCTGACATTCATTGGCCCCTCGGCGGATACGATCCGGGCGATGGGCCTGAAAGATGCGGCCAAGGCGGCGATGGAAAAGGCGGGTGTGCCCGTCGTGCCCGGCTATCACGGGGCCGACCAAGACCCCGGCGTTCTTGCGCAAGAAGCTGAAAAGATTGGCTTTCCGGTACTAATTAAGGCCATTGCGGGCGGTGGCGGCAAAGGGATGCGGCGGGTTGATGTCGCCGAGGAATTCGCCGCCGCGCTGGCCTCGGCCCAGGGCGAGGGGCAAAGCGCCTTTGGCAACCGGGCGGTCCTGATCGAGAAACTGATCAGCACGCCCCGGCATATCGAAGTGCAGGTTTTTGGCGACGGTAAAAAGGCGGTGCATCTGTTTGAACGCGACTGTTCGCTGCAGCGCCGCCACCAAAAGGTAATCGAAGAGGCCCCGGCACCCGGAATGACCCCCGAGATGCGCGACCAGATGGGGCAAGCGGCAGTGCGCGCGGCGCATTCGATTGGCTATGCGGGCGCGGGAACCGTGGAATTCATCGTCGATGCCTCGGATGGGCTGCGATCTTACCGGTTTTATTTCATGGAAATGAACACGCGGCTGCAGGTCGAACACCCCGTCACCGAGGCGATCACCGGCGTTGATCTGGTCGAATGGCAGCTGCGGGTGGCGGCGGGCGAGGGGTTGCCGTGCGAGCAGGATGACCTGGCGATCACCGGCCATTCCTTTGAAGCGCGGATCTATGCCGAAGACGCGGGCGCCGGGTTTCTGCCAGCGACTGGGCGCTTGGTGCATCTGGTTTTTCCCCAAGATGCGCGGGCCGACAGCGGGGTGCGGGTTGGCGACGAGATTACGCCGTTCTACGATCCGATGATCGCCAAACTGGTGGTCCACGGGCGCGACCGCGATGCGGCTTTGGCGGCACTGGACCGGGCGCTGGAGACGACCGAAATAGCCGGGACCGTCACTAATCTGGGGTTTTTGGCGCGGCTGGTCCGGCACCAAGATTTCCGGGCCGGGCGGATGGACACCGGGTTGATCGACCGCGACTTGGAGGCGCTGACCCAGCCCGCTTGCGCGCCCGCTTGTGCCTGGGCGGTCGCTGCGCTGGCGGGCCGGGAGGAAGGCGATGCGCTGTCAGGTTTTTCCCTGTGGTATCCGCTGGCGCAATCGGTGGTGCTGGACCAGGCGGGCGACATGCGTGAAATGCGGGTTGAGACCCTAGGCCCGGGGCGCTTTAGATTTGGCAGTGAAGGCGCTGAGATCATTGTTGAAATGTCCCGGGACGGCGCGATCGTGGACGGCGAAAAAATCCACGCCAGCACCGTCGAGCATAACGGCCAGATCACTGTGTTTTCGCAAGGCACCTGGGTTTTTGCCAGGCCTGATCCGCTGGCCCAGGATATCGAGGCCGCGGGCGGTGGTGATGTGCTTGTTGCGCCTATGCCTGGACTGATGAAGTCGGTAGCGGTGTCACCGGGAAGCGCGGTGCTCGCGGGCGACGTTCTGGCGGTAATGGAAGCCATGAAAATGGAACATTCCCTGCGCGCGCCGCGCGACGGCGTCGTCGCCGAAGTGCGGGTGGCTTCGGGCGACCAGGTGACACCTGGCGAGGCATTGGTGACGCTGGAGCCCGCCCCATGATCCGCCTGCACCATTGCCACCAGACCCGGTCGATGCGCGAAATCTACGAGGCCTAGGATGGCTGAGAGGGTTCAGATTGTCGAAGTCGGCCCGCGCGACGGGCTGCAGAACGAGGCGGTGTTCGTGCCGGTCGCGGGCAAGATCGCCTTGATTGAAGCGCTGGCGGCTTCGGGGCTGCGGCGGATTGAGGCGGCGAGTTTCGTCAGCCCCAAATGGGTGCCGCAGATGGCCGGATCGGCCGAGGTTCTGGCTGGAATAAACCGGGCCGACGGGGTCGAATTTTCGGCGCTGACGCCCAACTTGCGCGGATACCACGACGCGGTAGCGGCGGGCGCTGATGCCGTGGCGGTGTTTGCCGCCGCCTCGGAAAGTTTCAGTCAGGCCAACATCAATTGTTCGATTTCGGAAAGTATTGAGCGGTTCAGACCAATATTTGAGGCCGCACGCGCCGATAATGTGAAAGTTCGTGGATATATTTCTTGCGTCACCGATTGTCCCTACGAGGGAAAAATTGCCCCAAGTGCCGTGGCCGAAGTGGCGAATGTGCTGATCGGCGCTGGTGCGCATGAAATATCTCTGGGCGAAACGCTTGGGCGCGGCCAACCGGACCGCGTGCAGGCCATGCTGGCGGCAGTCTTGGAGGTCGTTCCGGCAACGCACTTGGCGGCGCATTTTCACGACACCGCTGGCCGGGCGCTCGACAACATCGACGTGGCGCTTGCGGCTGGAATTCGGGTGTTTGACACTTCGGTTGGCGGATTGGGCGGCTGCCCCTACGCGCCGGGGGCCGCAGGGAATGTGGCGTCCGGCGCGGTCGTCGCGCACATGGAACGTCGGGGTTTTGAAACCGGCGTCGATGCGCATAAATTGGCGCAAGCGGCTGATTTGGCGCAAAAATTGAGGGCGGTCGATGAACACGATCCGGAGTGACAAAGATACGCGCGGGGTCGCGACTCTGTGGTTGACGCGGGCGGAAAAGCACAACGCAATGTCGGGCGAGATGATCGCGGACCTGCACGGGGCTGCAACCGGGCTCGGTGCCGATGCGCAGGTTCGGGTCGTGATACTGGCGGCTGAGGGCAAAAGTTTCTGCGCCGGTGCCGATCTGGGTTGGATGCGCGACCAGATCGCGGCCGATGCCGCCACGCGCGGGCGCGAGGCCGGCAAGCTGGCGGCGATGTTGGGCGCGTTTGACGCGCTGCCCAAACCGCTGATTGCCCGGGTGCATGGCAACGCCTTCGGCGGCGGGTTGGGCCTGATCTCGGTCAGCGATGTGGCCGTGGGTGTCGCAACCGCGCGCTTTGCCCTGACCGAAACCCGGCTGGGGCTGATTCCGGCGACGATCGGGCCTTACGTCATTGCGCGGATGGGGCTGGCAAAGGCGCGGCGGGTGTTCTATTCGGGGCGGGTTTTCGACGGGGCCGAGGCGGTCGATCTGGGCCTGTTGGCGCGGGTGGTGGATGCCGCCGCGCTGGATGCGGCAGTTGAGACCGAAATCGTGCATTATCTGGCCTGCGCGCCTGGTGCTGTGGCCGAGGCCAAGGCACTGGCGCGGCACCTGGGCCGCGCAGTCAGCGAAGTCGAGGTCGAAGCAAGTATCGCAGCACTGGTCAGACGTTGGGACAGCGACGAGGCGGCTGAAGGCGTTGCGGCATTTTTCGACAAACGTCCGCCTGTCTGGGGGCGCGGCCCATCAGATTGAACGCCGCGAAGGCTCTGCGCAGGACATCTCGCGGGTCGCCTGCCTGAATTCGGCGCTGTTCCAAACCGGTTAGTACTGGTCAAGCGATGAATGGGTTTTACTGGCCAATTTCCGGCTTGCGAGTTACCATTGGGCGGGTTCTGCGATGAACGGAAATTGAAAGGGGGAATACTCATGTATCTTCGAATGACACTATCAGCGGCAGCTTTGGCGGTAATTGCCGGGTTTGCCAGCGCGCAATCGGCAATAACGGTAGGCATGCAGCTTGAGCCGCCCAATCTGGACCCGACCGGTGGCGCCGCGGCGGCGATAGACGAGGTGGTCTATGCCAATATCTTCGAAGGCCTGACCCGATATCTGGCCGATGGTTCAATCGCTCCGGCGCTGGCCCATTCGTGGGACATTTCCGATGACGGTCTGAGCTATACCTTCCATCTGCGCGTCGGCGTGACTTTCCACGACGGCACCGCGATGAACGCCGAGGACGTAAAATTTTCGCTTGACCGGGCGCGGGCCGAAGATTCAACAAACGCCCAAAAGGCGCTTTTTGCCGGGATTGCCGACGTTTCAGTGGTTGACGATCTGACCGTCACGGTAACGCTCGGCGCGCCAAACGGCGGCTTCATCACCAACATGGCCTGGGGCGATGCGGTGATTGTCGGGGCGGAAAGCATCGGCGACGCGGCCACCAACCCGGTTGGCACAGGTCCGTTTAAGTTCTCCAGATGGGTTCAGGGCGACCGGATCGAGATCGAGGCGAACGCGAATTACTGGGGCAACAGCCCGGCGCTGAGCAATGCCACGTTCAAGTTCATCAGCGATCCAACCGCGGCCTTCGCGGCGATGATGGCAGGCGACATCGACGCCTTCCCGGGCTACCCGGCACCCGAAACGCTGGCACAGTTCGCTGCTGATCCCAGGTTTCAGTTGCTGATCGGATCGACCGAGGGCGAGACGATTTTGTCGACCAACAACAAGGCCGAGGCCACCAGCGATGTGCGGGTGCGCAAGGCGATTGCCCATGCGATTAACCGGCAGGAGATCATCGACGGGGCGATGTTCGGTTATGGCACGCCGATTGGCACTCATTTTGCGCCGCACAACCCCGATTACGTCGACCTGACCGGGCAATCGGCCTATGACCCTGAATTGGCAAAGCAACTTCTGGCCGAGGCGGGCTATGCCGATGGTCTGACACTGCGCCTGAAACTGCCGCCGCCGTCCTACGCGCGTCGCGGCGGTGAAATTATTGCAGCTCAGTTGCGCGCCGTCGGGATCGAGACCAAGGTCAGCAACCTGGAATGGGCGCAATGGCTGGAACAGGTGTTCCGGGGCAAAGATTATGACCTGACCATCGTCAGTCATACCGAGCCCAATGACATCAACATCTATGCGCGGCCGGAATATTATTTCCAGTACGACAAACCCGCGTTCCAGGCGCTGATGACCGATCTGAACCTGGCGACCGATCCGGCCAGGCGGACCGAAATTCTGGGCGCCGCGCAAAAGATGATCGCCGACGATTACGTCAACGGCTATCTCTTCCAGCTGGCGCGCACCGGCGTGGCAAATGTCAAGATCCAAGGGCTGTGGGCCAATTCACCGACCCAGGCCAATGACCTGACCGGGGTGAGCTGGGGCAACTGAGCCTTTCGGACCTTCAATGTTGGGCGAGGGCCTTGGCCCTCGCCATTTTTTTCGGGCAAGTGAAACTTTTTTGCGGGATCGCCCGTGTCTTCTGTGTGGTGGCCAAAAAGGGGGCACCAGAAAATGCGCCAACGGGGCGCGGAATGACACAGAGGAAGCACGACATGACTTTGAAACAGAACGATCTTATCAAATTTGCACTCGGGTGCGTGGTTGCCATCGGACTTGCCAGCACAGCCGTCGCCAAAGGCCACGATCAGGGCCAGACGGCGACGCCCGGCAGCAGCGTCCAGACCGAAACCGTTGGTCCCGCGCAGGGCCTGGGCACGGCGGTGGGCAACCGGGGCGACAACGGCCCGTTCTGACGTTCAGAAAACAGCGGATCGGTGCCCGGTTCCCCGGTATCGATCCGGTGTGAGTAACGAGTGATCGCATCGCACCTGTGGCATTCGCGCCGCAGGTGCGCCGGCGTTTCAAGCTTGACGTTTTCTGACAATGCCGCAGGGCACCTCTATAAATTGCATCTGGCGTGAACGCGCTGTAGATTTGCAGGATGATGCGGCGGAGGGATGGCAGTCATGGCACAGATGGGCTTTTTTGATCTTTCAGATCGTTACGAGAGCCTGGATGCGAAGAAGGACCCGCTGGTCGAGATCAATGCAGTTGTACCGTGGGAAGAGTTCCGCCCGCTTCTGGAGCAGGTCTGGCGCAAGCCTGAAAGTGAGCGGAAATCACGCGCGGGGCGCAAGCCGATGGACGCGGTACTGATGTTCAAAACCCTGGTTCAGCGCGCTTTACAACCTTTCGGACGATCAGGTCGAATACCAGATCCGGGACCGGCTTTCGTTTATGCGTTTTCTGGGTCTTGGTGACCGGGTGCCGGACGCAAAGACCGTGTGGCTGTATCGCGAGGCGCTGGCGCAGGCGGGCAAGGTGGATGATTTGTTCAAACTCTTTGACGGACATCTGGCGCGGCAGGGCTACATTGCACGGGGCGGCCAGATACTGGACGCGTCCATCGTGCCGGTGCCGCGCAACCACAACACGCGCGCGGAAAACGCGGCGATCAAGGGTGGCGAGGTGCCGGAAGACTGGGAAAACAAGCCTGCCAAGCGATCACAGAAGGACGTTGATGCACGCTGGACCAAAAAGCACGGCAAAAGCCACTATGGCTACAAGAACCATGTGAATGTCGATCGTAAGCACAAACTGATCCGGCGCTATCACGTCACGGGCGCTGCCGTTCACGACAGCCAGGTGGTGGACGAGTTGCTGATGCGCGGCAACACCGCCTCCAGGGTCTGGGCAGATGCGGCCTACCGGTCGGAAGAAATCGAGGCGAAGCTCAGGGCGAGAGGACTGTCAAGCCGCATCCACCGCAAGGGCAAACGGGGCAGGCCTCTGACCGAACAGGCAATGAAAAGCAACAGGACGAAATCCTCGGTTCGTGTCCGTGTCGAGCATGTGTTCGGCGCGCAGGCGAACGACATGGGTGGCACGCTGGTGCGAACCATCGGTCTGGCGCGGGCCAGGGCCAGGATCGGGATGAAGAACCTTGCCTACAACATCCGGCGGCTTGGCCAGTTGCACCGCCTAAACCCATTCCCGGTATGAAAACACGAGGATGCTGTGGCGATCTGCGCCACCAATGCCCGGCGCGGATTAAGGATCGAGACTGACCACCTAAAACCCAGCGTGCCGATGGCCGATAGAACCGAAATCAGGCATAATATGCCCTCAGAATGTCAATAAATCGAGGTGCCCCGCAGTCTTTCACCAGACATTATCCAATTGGGCGAGATGACAACCACGTCCGACATCGAACAACATATACTGCGCGTGGCCCTGGGCGACCGCACGGCGTTCTCGACGCTTTACGATGCGACTTCGGCCAAGCTGTTTGGCGTCTGTCTCAGGATTCTGGACAACCGCGCCGAGGCCGAAGAGGTCGTGCAAGATGCATTTGTCAGGATATGGCAGAAGGCGGATCGTTATGCCGCCAACGGGCTGAGCCCGATGACCTGGCTGATCACTCTGACCCGAAATCTGGCGATTGACCGGTTGCGGACCCGCAGGCCAACCGAACCATTCGAGACCGCGGTTGCGGTTCGCGACACTGCCCCAAATCCCGAAGCCGCGGCCATCGCAACGTCCGAGCGTGCGCGCATCGGGTATTGCCTGGACGAGCTTGACGATGACCGGGCCGACGCGGTGCGCGGCGCTTATTTGCAAGGCGAAAGCTACAAGACGCTGGCCGAGCGTTACGGCGTGCCGTTGAACACGATGCGGACCTAGCTGCGGCGCAGTCTGTTGAAATTGAGGGAGTGTCTGAGCCGATGACGGTCGATTACCCCGACAATGACATCGCCCTAGTCGGCGAATACGCCCTGAACCTGCTTGCGGGCGCGGATCGGCGCGCGTTCGAGGCGCGGCTGGTGACCGAACCGGACCTGGCGGCGTTGCTGGTGGATTGGCAAGAGCGCCTTGCGGTTTTGGCCGAGGATGTCGCGCCGGTGACCCCGCCACGCGGCCTGAAAAAGCGCCTCGATGCGCGACTTTTCGGGGCGCGAAAACCCGCACGGGGGGCGTCGCCAATGCGGCTTTGGGCGGGGCTTGTGTCGGGTCTGGTTGCCGCGCTTGTGGCTGTCGCGCTGCTGCTTCCGCCACAGGCCGCACCCGACCTGATTGCCGAGATCGCCGCCGAAGACCGGTCGTTGGTGGTCGAAGTCGAGTTTTTCTCGCAGACCCGCGAATTGCGCGTCAACCGCGTGACCGGGGCAGCCGCGGCGGGGCGGGCGCTGGAATTGTGGTTGATTGCCGAAGGTGCCGAGGCCCCGGTGTCGCTTGGCGTTCTGCCCGAGGATCCGACGGCGCAAATCATTGTTGCCGAAGCCCTTGTCGCCGCGCTGACCGGTGCGACGCTGGCCATCAGCGACGAGCCGCCCGGTGGTTCGCCAACCGGTCAACCGACCGGTGATGTGCTGGCGGTTGGGCTGGTGGCCGAAGGCTAGGCCTGCAAGCGGGTCCGGCCCGGTTACTTCGCTCTGGTACGTCGGCCCGCGCTAACCTAACGTTTGCCCCATGCTGCGTTATATCTTGCAACGTCTGATGTCGCTGGCGCTCAGCCTGGTGGTGGCCAGCGTGGTGATCTTTTCAGTGATCGAAGTGATCCCCGGTGACCCGGCGGCCTTTATGCTGGGCCTGAACGCCCAGCCCGACACCGTGGCGGCGCTCAGGGCCGAACTGGGACTGGATGGGTCGGTCGCCGCGCGGTACCTCAGTTGGATTACCGGTATGGTGACGGGCGATTTCGGAACCTCCTACACCTACCGCGTGCCGGTGTCCGAGCTGGTAACCGCACGGCTGTGGGTGTCGTTGCCGCTGACGATTTTTGCGCTGATCCTGTCGACCGTCATCGCCATCCCGCTTGGCGCGCTTGCGGCGGCGCGCCGGGGGCAGGCGGCGGATGTCACGGTGATGGGCACCACCCAGTTGGGTATCGCGGTGCCGAATTTCTGGTTCGCGATGCTTCTGGTGCTGGTGTTCGCGATCAACCTACGCTGGTTTTCCGCAGGCGGATTTCCGGGGTGGGACACCGGGTTCTGGTCGTCGCTCAAGTCGCTGACCCTGCCCGCCATCGCGCTGGCCTTGCCGCAAGCCTCGATCCTGGCGCGGGTGATGCGGTCGAGCCTTCTGGAAACCCTCGATCAGGACTATATCCGCACCGCCCGCGCCAAGGGGCTAAGCCGGGGTCAGGCGATCCGGCGGCATGCGCTCAGGAATGCGATGATCCCGGTCATGACCATTCTTGGCCTGCAATTTTCGTTTCTGCTGGCCGGGGCGATCATCATCGAGAATGTGTTTTTCCTGCCGGGTCTCGGCCGGCTGATATTTCAGGGCATCACGCAGCGCGACCTGATCGTGGTGGAAAGCGTGGTCATGCTCTTGGTGTTCTCGGTGATCCTGGTGACCTTTCTGGTCGATCTGGCCTATGCGGTCATCGACCCACGGCTGCGGCGGCGAGCATGAGGATTCCGGTGACATTGTCGCTTGGCGCAGCCTTGTCAGCCGTTTTTCTGCTGGCGGCGGCGCTCTCGTTCATCTGGACGCCTTACGGGGTAGAGGGCATAGACATCGCTGCCCGGATGCAGACGCCCGGCGGCGGGCACGCCTTGGGCACCGACCATTTCGGTCGCGATATCCTGTCGATGCTGATGGTCGGCGCGCGCACCTCGATCGCCGTGGCCTTTATTGCCGTGGGCATCGGCATTGCCGCGGGCGTGCCTTTGGGCCTTTTTGCTGCCGCACATCGCGGCGGCTGGATCGATGAAGTAATCATGCGCGGCAACGACCTGATCTTTGCGTTTCCGTCACTGGTCATCGCGATCCTGATCACCGCCGTTATCGGACCCTCGGCGGTCAACGCGATCCTCGCCATCGGGATATTCAACATCCCCGTATTCGCGCGCGTGGCGCGGGGCGGGGCGCTGAGCCTCTGGACCCTTGATTTCATTATGGCGGCCCGGGCGGCGGGCAAAGGGCGCGCGCGCATCAGCGTCGAGCACATCCTGCCCAACATCGCCAACCTGCTGATCGTTCAGGGGACGATCCAGTTTTCGCTTGGCATTCTTGCCGAGGCAGCGCTCAGCTACGTTGGTCTCGGCGCGCAGCCGCCGGTACCCAGCTGGGGCCGGATGCTGGCCGACAGCCAGACCATGATCTCGCTGGCCCCACATATGGCGGTCTTTCCCGGCCTCGCCATCGTGCTGATGGTTCTCGGCCTGAACCTGATGGGCGACGGGCTGCGCGACGCTCTCGACCCACGGCTTAGGCGCGCGCGATGAGCCTCATGCGGATCAGCGACTTGCGGGTGGATTTCGGAGCGGATCGCGCGGTCGATGGTGTTTCGCTGACCGTTGGCGCGGGCGAAATTCTGGGGCTGGTCGGCGAAAGCGGGTCGGGAAAATCCATGACGGCCCTTGCCGCCATGGGCCTCTTGCCCCGAACGGCGCGGATGGGCGGGCAGGTTGAACTAGCCGGTCAGCGGATCGATAATCTGCCCGAGGCGGCGCTTTGCGGTCTGCGCGGCAACGAGATCGGGATGATATTCCAGGAACCGATGACCGCACTGAACCCGGTGCAGTCTATCGGCGATCAGGTCGCCGAGACGCTGATCATCCACGGCGCCGCGTCCCGCGCCGAGGCGGCAATGGTGGCCCGGGACCGCTTATCGCGGGTAGGCCTGCCCGCCGACCGGTTTTCGCCCGCGCGGTTTCCGCACGAACTTTCCGGTGGCCAGCGCCAGCGCGTGTCAATCGCCATCGCCATTGCGCTGAGGCCCAGGCTTCTGATCGCGGATGAACCCACCACCGCGCTCGATGTCACCACGCAGGCGCAAATCCTCGATCTTTTGAAAGGTTTGGTCGCCGACGAAGGCATGGCACTGTGGCTGATCACCCACGATCTGAGCGTTGTTGCGGGCATTGCCGACCGGGTCGCGGTGATGAACAAAGGCCGGATTGTCGAGGCAGGCGCGACCGAGGCGCTGTTTCGCGCCCGCGTCGACCCCTACACGCGCGATCTGCTGGCGGCGGCCTCGCATGTGCCGAAGCGTGCTGCGGCCAGGGGCGACGAGGTGCTGTTGTCGGTCGAAAATGTGCGGCGCGACTATACGCTCGCGCGCCGTCGCCTGTTTGGCCCGCCGCCGCGCATGACTGCGGTTGACGACGTATCGCTGACCGTGGGGCGCGGCGAGGCTGTGGGTCTGGTCGGCGAAAGCGGCTGTGGCAAGTCGACCCTTACCCGCGCGATCCTGGGGCTCGAGTCGCTGCAGGGCGGTCGGATCGTGCTTGGGGGGGACGTTTTGCCGCCGCCCGCGCAGATGACCCAAGGACTGAGGCGGCGGATGCAGGTGGTGTTCCAGGACCCCTACGGGTCGTTCAACCCGCGCCACCGGGTCGCACGCCTGATATCCGAGCCGATGTTTCTGGAAGCAGAACCGGGCGATGTCGATAAGCGGGTCACCGAGGCTTTGCAAGACGTCGGCCTGAAGGCCTCGGACGCCGGGCGCTATATCCACGAGTTTTCCGGCGGCCAGCGTCAGCGGATCGCCATCGCGCGGGCGCTGATCACCCGGCCCGAACTGATCGTGCTGGACGAAGCGGTCTCGGCGCTCGATGTGCAGGTGCGCGCGCAAATCCTCGATCTGCTGGCCGAATTGCAAGCGCACTATGGGCTGAGTTATCTCTTTATCAGCCACGATCTGAGCGTGGTGAAGGGCTTCACCGACCGGGTCTATGTCATGCGCGGCGGGCGCATTGTTGAAACCGGTCCGACCGCAAGGGTTTTGAGCGCGCCGCGGGAAAGCTACACAAGGTCGTTGATCGCGGCGGCGCCGCAGATACCGGCGGACTGGATGGGGGAGGCCGCGCATGACGCTTGAGGCGCTTTGGTTTGACAGCCGCGAAGCCTTGGTCGGCGGCAAATGGCGGCGCACCGGCGCGGAATTGCCGGTTGAAGACCCGTCCACTGGCGAAGTTATGGGCGAGATTGCGCGTGGCACCGCCGCCGACATCGACGCCGCCGTGGACGCCGCGCGGGCGGCGCTGGCGGGCGCTTGGGGCCGCGCCACGGCGGCCGAACGTGGCCGGGTACTCAGCGCCATGGGGCGGCTGGTCGAGGATCGGGTCGAGGACCTGGCCCGGATCGAAGCGCGTGACGTTGGCAAGCCTTTGACCCAGGCGCGGGCCGATGCGCGGGCGCTGGCGCGGTACCTGGAATTCTATGGCGGTGCGGCTGACAAGGTGATGGGCGAGACCATCCCGTATCTGGATGGCTACACGGTCTATACTTTGCGCGAACCGCATGGCGTGACGGGCCACATCGTGCCCTGGAACTACCCGATGCAGATCATCGGTCGGTCGGTCACCGCGGCGCTGGCCATGGGCAACGCCTGCGTGTTGAAGCCCGCCGAAGAGGCCTGTCTGACCGCCCTGGCCTATGGGCGTATCGCCGACGCGGCGGGCCTGCCGCCTGGGGCGCTGAACATTGTGCCGGGGCTGAGTGCCGAGGCGGGCGCGGCGCTGGCCGCGCATCCGGGCATCAACCACATGTCGTTCACCGGCTCGGTCGGGGTCGGGCGGCTGATCCAAACCGCAGCGGCGGCGAACCTGGTGCCGGTGACGCTGGAACTGGGCGGCAAGTCGCCCCAGCTGGTGTTCGATGACGCTAATCTTGAGGCGGCGCTGCCATCTCTGGTCGGACCGGGCATTCAGAACGCCGGCCAGACCTGCTCGGGGGCCTCGCGGATATTGGTCCAGCGCGGCATCTATGACGCGGTGATCGCGGGTATGGGCGCGCGGTATCGGGCGCTGCGGGTCGGTCCGGCGATCGATGATCTGGACCTTGGCCCGCTGATCTCGGCGCGCCAGAAAGAGATCGTGGGCGGATATTACGCCCCGTCGGACGACTTTGAGCTTGCCGGTGAAGGGCAGATCGTGAAGGACGTGCCCGCAGGCGGGCATTACGTCGTGCCGCGGTTGCTTTCCGGCGTGACGCCGGGCCACAGGTTGGCCCAGGAAGAGATATTTGGGCCCCTCCAGGTGGTAATCCCGTTCGACGACGAATCCGAGGCGGTCGCGATTGCCAATGGCACCGATTATGGCCTTGTGGCCGCCGTCTGGACCCGCGACGGCGCGCGGCAGATGCGGGTGGCCAAGGCACTCAGGGCCGGGCAGGTGTTCATCAACAACTACGGTGCCGGTGGTGGTGTCGAACTGCCGTTTGGCGGCGTCGGCGCTTCGGGGCACGGGCGCGAAAAAGGGTTCGAGGCACTTTACGGGTTTTCACGGCTGAAGACGGTGGCGGCAAAACATGGGTGAGGCAATGAGACTGAAGCGCAAAACCGCAATTGTAACCGGTGGCGGGTCGGGCTTTGGGACCGGGATCGCGCGGGCCTTCGCGCGCGAGGGGGCGATGGTTTTCGTGGCCGATATCAACGGCGCGGCGGCGGCGCGGGTGGCCGGGGAAATCGGTGGTGCGCCCCTGGTCGTTGACGTGGCTGACGCCGCGTCGGTGGCGGCGATGGCCGAGGCCTTTGACGGAAGCGGCGGCGCGCCGGATATTCTGGTCAACAACGCCGGTGTCACGCATCTGCCCACGCCTCTGGAAGAAGTCAGCGAGGACGATTTCGACCGGGTTTTCGCGGTCAACGCCAAGTCGGTCTATCTGACCGCGCGGGTTTTCGTGCCCGCCATGAAGGCGCGCGGATCGGGGGTGATATTGAACGTGGCCTCGACTGCCGGCGTGTCGCCGCGGCCGCGGCTGAACTGGTACAACGCCTCGAAAGGCTGGATGATCACCGCGACCCGGACCATGGCGGTTGAATTGGCCCCGGACGGCATCCGGGTGAACGCGATCAACCCGGTGGCCGGTGAGACGCCGCTTTTGAAAAGTTTCATGGGCGAGGACACGCCCGAGATACGCGCCAAGTTTCTGGCGACCATCCCTCTGGGCCGGTTTTCGACGCCCGAGGATATCGGGCATGCTGCGATTTATCTGTGCTCGGACGAGGCATCCATGGTCACCGGGGTCTGCATGGAAGTTGACGGCGGGCGGTGTATCTGACGCGGCTCTCACAGTGAGACAAGTGGTTAAAATATTGAAGTTGTTAGGTTTATCGCTAACAGAAGTGCAGAGGTGAGGCCAAGAACGGGCCCCGCCTGCGCTCGCGTATGACCGTCCGGCCCCGTCAGTGTCCAACGCCCGCCAGGCGGCCAATCACGCGACCCGCACCTCAAACATATGCGCCAGCATCGGCATTTGGGATGGTTCGGGGCCAAACCGCGCCCGCATCCGGGCGGCGATCTTGTCACTAATCGCTTTTGGGCCGCGCCTGCGCTTCTGCCCGGCTTCAAACGCCGGATGCCCGGCAATCAATCCATAGGCAAAAGTGGCGTAGTCTTTCACCTGCCGCTCATGCGCAATCGCCGTGTGGGTGACATCGTTCAGCCCGGCCTCAGCGAGATCGGCGATCACCGCATGCGCGTCATGCTGGCAATAGGGCGTTTTGTAAAACCCCGGCGGCTCATGGTTGAAAATCGCGGCCAGCACGTCATGCGCGATCTCTGAAAACGGGTTCTCCGCCTCGGTGCCCTAGGTCGAAAACAATATGAGTCCGCCGGGCCGGACAACCCGCGCAGCTTCTTTGTAGGCAGCAATCCGGTTGTGAAAAAACATGACCCCAAACTGACAGGCGATCAGATCAAAGCTGTCATCGTCATAGGGCAGCCTGTGCGCATCCGCGTGGCCAAAGCTGATCGGCTCATTCGCGCTGAACTTGGCGCGTGCAATATTCAGCATGGTTGCGTTCAGATCGGTCGCGGTCAGGCCTACATCTGCGGGCAATCTGTCACGCAGATGTCGCGTGACAATCCCGGTTCCTGCGGCCAGTTCCAACACATTGGCCGGATTGGCTGCAGCAGCGCGGCTGGCGATTGCACGCCCGTAATGATCGAAAATGTTCGGGCCGAGGCAGGTATCGTAGGTCTTCGGGATCGCACCGGTGAAATTGCAGGATAGTTCGGTCAAATCGGGTGCCCATCAGTGCTTTCGCTGTCGTTCGCACTGCCCCGCCAGCGCCGCCGTGCGCGGCATATGGCGAGGCAATTTTCCGTTACGCCAAAGCGGGCTCGGCTGCCGGCTCACCGCCGAAATGGTCCCAAAACTCGCGGCGCAGGTGGTGGTGCGGAAACTTGGTGGCAGGCTCTGGCGTGCCTAAAAAGCGGCAAAGCGGGCCCCATCCGTCAGCAACATTGAAGACCAACAGCCTGTCGGCGGGCACCAATTCGCGCACCTTTTGATTGTTTGCCCGGTAAGCGCGTATCGCCGAGGTCCGGTCCGTGAAGTCAGAGAATGTATCCTTCAGAATTCCGCCGCGCATCGTCGAAAAAATCTCCTTGAACGCTGGCGGCAATTCCATTTGATCGGACAGTGCAAAGAATTTTCCAATTGTGCTGTTGAAACTGTTCCACCAGTCGTCCTCCGGGCGCTCGGTGTGGATGACTTTGGCCTCTGGAAATGCAATCATCGATTTTTGCCAGCATGACGCCCCGGGCCAATCGACCTGCGAATTGTAGCCCGCAAACACGTCGGCCCAATCCGGGTCAGCGCCCGAAAATATCGCCTTCCAGTGGCGCAGCTGATCCGGGTTCTCCATAATTTCCGTCATGTGATGGGTTGGCCCGAAGCCAAGCACGCCAAGGGCATCTTTCATCGTCATCGTGCCGGTGCGGCCAAAGCCTGAGCCGATTATTTTCAGGGTCATGTCGTTCTCCAATTCTTCCCGGTTGAGTTTCAGGTTGGCGCCGCTTAATTTGTTGAATACTATTCACGCAACGGCAACCGAAACGATTTCATGCATGATGAATGAGATTCAGCTTCACCGCCTCGACTTGAATTTACTCGTTACCTTCGAGGCGCTTATGAATACACGCAGCGTCACAGTCGCCGCTGATAAGCTGGGCAAAACCCCATCCGCGGTCAGCCATGCGCTGGGCCGCTTGCGCGACCAGCTGGGCGATCCGCTGATGGTCAAAGTCGACGGAAAAATGCAGCCGAGCCCGTTTGCGCTGCAACTGATCGACGATGTGCGGCCGATCCTGCGCTCAATTCAAAGGGCCGTCACGCCGCCGCAACCCTTTGATCCGGCAACAAGTCAGCGCGTCTTTCGGGTGGCCATGGTCACATTGCCGGGGCTGATGAGCCGGGTCTACGAGCGCGTCAATGCGCAAGCCCCGGATGTAAAGCTGGAATGGGCCCATCCGACCGAGCGAACCCCGGCGCAGGTTGCCGAAGGCCTGGTCGATTTTGCCATGTTGGGTCGTCAGACACGCCCGACCGAGGGCGTATCCGACAAAGCCATGCCGCCTCAGACGGTATATACCTTCGCCCGCTCTGGTCATCCGGCTTTGCAAAACTGGTCCAAGGATGTCTGGCTCAGATGGCCGCATATCATGATTGACATAGGTGCCTTTGACCGCGGCGCGATCGAAAGACGTACGGCAGAGTTAATGCTGGATCGAACAATCGGTGCCCGCGTTCCCGATTTTGGCGCCATTGCGCCCTTGCTCGCGCGGACCAATTTCCTGTCCAACAGCTTTGGTATCGCCCTTGTCGATGACGTCGAGGTCCACAATCTGCGCATATTGCAGTCACCAATCGGAGATTTGGAATCATCGTTCAGGTTTTTTTGGAGTTCACGGTTGGCCAATGATCCGGCACTCAGCTGGCTGCGCCAGACAGTGATCGAAGCCTATGAGGATCTGGTGCAGTTTACAGATGCACTATTTTCTGAGACCGACATCGTCCAACCGAAAGGCTAGCGCGCGGTCGAACATGCGTGCCAATGTCGGCATTGTCCACGGGAACGGACATTTGACTTCTACTTTTTTAGCCGCCTCCGTATAGTCCTCCAGCGACGGGCAGATGCAGACCAGCGTCCGACCTTAGAAAACACAGTCCGCCCGGTGTACCGTCGCCCAGTATTTGTACGCCGACTATGTGCCGACTACACGGCGGGCCCGCTCAATGTCCTGTACCTTCGAACAGCGCCGCGGCTTCCTTGATCTCGCGCTGCATGTGTTCGCGAAATAGGGCCACGCGTTTGGTGTTGCGCAGATCCCGGTGTTAGAGCAGCCACAGCCCCAGTTCATGTTGCTTTTCAGGTTCGCGAAACCGCGCCAGTTCGGGGTCGCTGTCGCCCAGAAAACACGGCAGAAATCCAACCTGTCCGTCGTCATATAAAATGGGACATCAGAGCGGTTTGAGTTTTGGAGGCTCTGGTTCGTTTGTGTGATTGATTATGCCGCGAGTTTTTGATGTTGCAAGCGGCGTTGTCGGATTGTCAGTTTCTTGATCTTTTCCCTTTCTCTGATGATGGCCTTGCCGCGCCCGAAGTAGACGTCGGCGGGTGTGACGTTGTTCAGGCTCTCGTGGTAGCGCTGGTTGTTGTAGTAACCCCCATTTTCCAGATGAACCCGTTATTTCATGCGATGACAACAGGATTCTGCTATAAGAAACAATGTCATATACACATCAGAACGGACGCTCTCCGCACCACCCAGCGGGTGAAAGCAGAAAGTCCCCTTTGCGGGTTGTTTTCGACCGCCGCCTGAAGCTGGAATTTCACGGTTCCAAGATCACTTCTGACGCCGGTTTGCTCGCCTATCGGGAGCTTGACGATGCCCTTGGCCTGACCGGTTCCGCCGGGGATGTTTTCCACGACAGCCGCACCGGCAAGAACGGATGGCACGGCATGACGGGGCTGTTCCGTCAGTCAGTATTTGGACGCCTTGGCGGTTATGAAGACGTGAACGACGCCGAGCGTCTCGGACGTGATCCTGCCATGAGGTGGATTGTTGGCGGCAAGGCCGTTACAAGACATGCCGCTTCGACCAGCCAGATGGGGCGCTTCGAGACGGAACGACTGGCGACCGGTGCAAACGTTGAAGCCCTGGCCGACATGAACGGGGCGTGGATCGAAAAGGTTCATGACCGCCACCCGCCAAAAATGATCGTTCTCGACATGGACAGCAGCGTCAGCCCGACCCACGGCGAACAAGAGGGGACGGCATACAACGGCCACTTCGGCTGCACCTGCTATCACCCGCTATTTCTGTTCAACCAGTTTGGCGATCTGGAACGGTGTTCCTTGCGTCCCGGCAACGTTCATAGCGCCAACGGCTGGCGCAATGTTTTGGAACCCGTGGTCGAGCGTTACCGGGAACGGAACCTGCGCCGCTATTTCCGAGGCGATGCCGCCTTCGCTGCACCGGACATCTACGAGTTTCTGGAAGATGAGGGCTTCCTCTACGCCATCCGCCTCAAGGCGAACGCTGTTCTACAGGAATGCATCGCCCATCTGCTGACGCGCCCCGTTGGCCGTCCACCGAACCATGTACGACGCTATTACGCCAGCTTCAGCTATCAGGCCGGATCGTGGAACAGGAAACGCCGTGTCATTGCCAAGGTCGAATGGCATCCCGGCGAGTTGTACCCCCGCGTCGGATTTATTGTTACCAACCTGTCGCGCCCTGCCGAACGGGTGGTGGCGTTTTACAATCACCGGGGGACGGCGGAGCAGTATATCAAGGAAGGTAAGAACGCCATCAAATGGACGCGGCTGTCATGCCGCAAGTTCCGCAACAACGAGGTTCGCCTCCAGCTTCATGCCCTGGCCTACAATCTCGCCAACTTCATGCGAACTTTGGCTCTGCCCGCAGAGGTGGAGCATTGGTCGCTGACGACACTGCGGGAGAAGCTGGTGAAGATCGGCGCCAAGGTCGTTCGTCACGGTCGTTATGTCACTTTCCAACTGGCCGAGGTGGCGGTGCCAGGAAAGCTATTCCAGAAAATCCTGGAATTGATCAATGATCTGCGACGAAGACCCGTTCCGGCGTAGGCCGGGATAATCGACGACATGATGAAAATGTCAGGAGAGGTATGTTCGGATGACGACAAAATTGGGCAAGTGGGCTTCCAACGACGGCCAAATCACCAAATCGAAACCGTCAGATGGCCGCAGAGCAAAATTCGTTTCATTAGCGACGGGATTTGACCACGATTGGCTTCGATTTAAGCGTTATCTGGGAAATGTCGGAGTAATCGACGAAGGCCCCGATCTGGCGTTTAAGATCGCCGGGCAGATAGTAGTTTTCCAGCAAAACCCGGTTCTTCATCGTCTGATGCCAGCGCTCGATCTTCCCCTGGGTTTGCGGATGGAACGGCGCACCGCGAACATGGTCCATCTGTCGATCCTCGAGCCATTCGGCCAGGTCGCCAGAGATGTAGCAAGAGCCGTTATCGCTCAGCAGACGGGGCTTGTGTCTCACAACCGCCTGATCACAACCTGACGCCGCCAGGGCCAGCTCAATCGTCGCCGCCACGTCCTCGGCCCGCATGTTTGTGCAGAGCTTCCAGGCGATGATGTAGCGGCTGTAATCGTCCAGGATCGTGCTGAGATAATACCAACCCCAGCCAATGATCCTGAAGTAGGTGAAGTCGGTTTGCCACATCTGGTTGATAGCGGTGGTTTTGTCCGTGAACTCGTCGGCAGCTTTGATCACAACATAGTCGGGCGCGGTGATCAGATCAGCTTCCTTCAGAAAGCGGTAAACCGATGATTCAGAGATAAAATACTGCTTCTCATCGGTATACTTTACCGCCAGTTCCCGGGTCGTCAGCGCCTCGTGCTCCAGTGCAAATTCAATCAGATCGTCTCGCCGATCTTGGGGAATGCGGTTCCAGACCGACTTTGGGCAGGGTGAGCGATCCGCCAGGGCGTCAAAGCCGCCTTCGACATAGCGGTCATACCGTCGGTAGAATGTGGTGCGCGGAATGCCCAGCATATCCAAGGTTTGCTTCGCAGGCAGATGGGACCCCTCAACGGTGCGGATGATTTCCAACTTCTCTGACGCTGGATACCTCATTCCTCGTATCCCCCATCCCCTGTCATGCTTTTTTTGAGCAGACGGTTTTCCAGGATCAAGTCGGCCACACATTCTTTCAATGCCAAGGCCTCAGAACGTAGCTCCTTCACCTCGGGTGACGTCGCCTGACGCGCCGTATCGCCGGACAGACGGCGTTTCCCTGCTTCGGGGAACTCCTTGGACCAGCTGTAATACAGACTCTCTGAGATGCCCTCGCGGCGACACAGTGCTGAGATGCTTTCCTCGCCCCGAAGACCCGCCAAAACAATGCGGATCTTCTCCTCGGCTGAATACGTTTGCCGGGTCTTGCGGCGGATGGTTTTGACCAGCCTGTCAGCCGAGGCTTTGCTGGTTCCGGATTGCTTGTTCATCTTCACTCCTTGACGGTTGCGATGAACCAGAAATCCTCCTGATGCTAAACCCTCATATCTGTCCCAAAGGCGCTGACGTCAGACAGTTCAGCGTTTTGAGAAATCCGGCTCAGCAGCATCAGCAAAACAGGGGCGACCGAGCGGCAAGGGCAAGCTGGCGGCTTTCAGAACGGCGCTGGTGGCACAAGTTGCAGCGCATCCCGATCTGACTTTGGCGGAATTGAGGGACTGGCTCGCGCGCAAACATCGGGTGGGTGTGCATCTCTTCTCGATCAGCCGAGTCCTGAAATCCGCAGGCTTCACATATAAAAAAATCGCTTCTGGCAGTGGAGGCTGGTCGCGCGCGGGCGCGCCGTAAGCGCTATATCTGGCAGGTTCATCGCCAGCCGTTCATGCGCAAAACCCCGCACCGGCTGGTCTTTATCGACGAGACCAGCGTGAAGACCAACATGACGCGGATGCGGGGCCGGTCGCTCAAAGGCCAGCGCCTGCGCGCCACAGCACCTTTTGGATATTGGCGCACACAAACCTTCATTGCCGGGCTCAGATGCGATGGCCTGATCGCACCCTGGGTGCTGGACGGGCCGGTCAACCGAGCTGGTTTCGAGGCCTATGTCGAAACCCAGCTCGCGCCGGCGCTGAACCAAGGTGATGTTGTCATCCTCGATAACCTGTCCTCGCACAAGAGCGCGAAAGCCGCCGCGATCCTGCGCAAATGCGGCGCTTGGTTCCTGTTCCTGCCACCCTATTCCCCGGATCTAAACCCGATCGAAATGGCGTTTTCAAAGCTCAAAGCCCATCTCCGGCGGATCAAGGCCAGAACAATCGACGCCCTGTGGCGGGCGGTAGGAGAAATCTGTGACCTCTACGACGAAACTGAATGCTGGAACTACTTCAAGGCAGCCGGATATGCGCACGACTAAAAGTGAAACGCTTTAGCATATTTTTCACAGATAAGCAGAAGTCAGAGAACAGACTAACCTCAAACTGCGGACGTTTCAGGGGTGCAGGTCAGCGCGGTCCGGGATGTTCATCGGCGAGCGCATAAAGTACTATCGGCCCTCTTATCGGAGGATGCCTGACGCCAACTAGGTGGTGTCAGACGAATGCAAACCAGCCTCCGTATTCCAGCTACTACGTGAACTTGCCCTGAACAAAGTTGACGCCATTCGGTGAGAGCTGCGGCGCGGTTGAGTTTGAAATTCTTGAGGCTGTAGAGGCTACGTTCCTGGTTGAAGTGATTAAAAACTGAGGCGTGCACGGTCACAAATTTCTGCAAACTTCGCATTTGCCGAAAGCGAAGCATCGCCCGTTTCCGTCGTCGGAACGGCAAGTGAGAATTCTCGGCCCGGTTGTTCAGCCAGCGTCCGGTCTCCCGTCTGTCAGCGTTGCTGATTAATTTCATCGCAGCACCGTAGGACCGAAGCTGCCAGTCACGATGACATGCGGTTGGCCATATCGTTTCATTGATTTCTTGAGAAATTTCAAAGCTGCTTTTCGATCACGGCTTTTGGTGACAAAGGATTCCAGTACTTCACCCTCATGATCCACGGCACGCCAAAGATAGTGTGTCTCGCAGTTGATCTTCACGATCACCTCGTCCAAATGTTACCGCCAATTTGAAAAGGCGCGCATTCGATCAACCCGCTTCCTCCTGAATTCCTTCGAATAAACCCGGCCAAATCTATTTCACCAGAACCGGATGGTTTCGTGGCTGACATCAATGCCGCGTTCGTACAGCAGACCCTCAACATTCAGAAGCGACAGCGGGAAATGGACATCCAGCATCACTGCCAGGCGGATGATTTCGGGAGACGTCTTGAAGTAACGGAAGGGGCTGCGTTCTGTCATCCAGTGAAGCTAGGCGGGCGCACTGCCATCCAGTGAAGCTAGGCACTCAAGCATGTTTTTCTGACAGCACCGTCTTCAGTATTTGGCCATCAGGATTTCACCCGCGACATTGATGGATCATGCAGCGGGCTCATGTGAACGGTGCAAGGGATGCGTTTTGTGGCGACCTCAAGCTCGTATTCACCCGCCAAGACATAGGCGACGTCAACGCCAGAACCGTTGCCTAAATACCCGTAACCAATTGATTTCCCGCCTGTATAACCATATCCGCCAGAGGTAAGCCAGCCAACTCTCTCACCGTTCCGGTAAATCGTTTCACGGCCCAACAGGACGACTTCGGGATCATCCACCGTGAAACCGGCCAGCATTTTCTTCACCCCGTCCCGTTTTTGCGCCACCAAGGCCGCACGACCCTTGAAGGCTATGTCTGATTTCAGCTTTACCGCCCAGCCAAGACCGGATTCCATCGGCGTGTGGTCCGCTCCGATGTCCGATCCCCAGGCGCGGTATCCCTTTTCAAGGCGGCAGCTTTCAATCGCCCGGTACCCGGCATTGATCAGCCCAAGGTCTTTGCCTGCTTCCATCAGAGTTTCGTAAACCGTGGTGGCGTATTCGACCGGCAGGTGCAGTTCCCAGCCCAGTTCACCCACATAGGTGATGCGCAGCGCTCGCACCGGGCTGCCGGCAATGCCGATGGTTTTGCTGGTTCCAAAGGGGAAGCCGGCGTTGGAAACATCATCGCGGGTGACACGCGCCAGAATCGCCCGCGCGTTTGGCCCCATCAGGGACAGGACTGCGTTTGAGGAAGTTATATCAAACAACTGGCAGTTCATCCCTGCTGGGATATTGCGGTTGATCCAGTTAAAATCATGGGTGGCAAAGCCGGTGCCGGTAACGATGTAAAATTCATTCTCGCCAACTCGCACGACGGTCACGTCGCATTCAATGCCGCCGTGATCATTCAGCATCTGGGTGTAGATCAGGGAGCCCACGGGTTTATCGACGTTATTGGCAGCGATCCAGCTCAGCGCCGCCGCCGCGTCCGGGCCTTTCAGGGAAAACTTGGCAAAAGAGCTCTGGTCAAACAACACCGCAGTTTCGCGCACAGCCATGTGTTCGCGGCCAACCGCGTCAAACCAGTTCTGGCGGCCAAAACCGTAGACGTCCTGTGCTGTTTCCCCGCGCGCGCTGTCGGCAAACCAGTTTGGCCTCTCCCAGCCCAGTTTTTCACCGAAACAGGCCCCCTGATATCTCAGGATGTCATAGAGCGGCGATTTGCGGCACGGGCGGCCGGATTGGTTTTCCTCAAACGGCCAGTCCATGGTGTAGTGCTTGCCGTAAGCCTCGATGGTGCGGGTGCGCACCCAGTCGGTATCAAAATGAGGCCGGCCAAAGCGGCGGATGTCCGCAGACCAAAGATCATAAGGTGGCACTCCCGCCTTGACCCATTCGGCCAGAGCCATTCCTGAGCCGCCTCCTGCGGCAATGCCAAAGGCGTTAAAGCCGGCGCCAACAAAGAAATTCGACAGTTCAGGCGCCTCGCCGATAATGAAATTACCGTCTGGCGTAAAACTTTCCGGCCCATTGGTCAGGGTTTTGATGCCAACATGCTCCAGCGCTGGCACCCGGCCCAGCGACAGCTCCATCAACTGTTCAAAATGCTCAAAGTTGCTGTCTAACAGAGTGTAATGGAACCCCTTGGGGAAGCCGTCTACGGCCCAGGGGATCGGGTTGGGCTCATAACCGCCCATCACCAGCCCGCCAACCTCTTCCTTATAGTAGGTCAGGCGATCAGGGTCGCGCAGTGTCGGCAGGTCTTTTGGCATCCCTGCTATCTCTTCGGTGACCATATACTGATGTTCCATGCTGACCAGCGGCACGTTTACACCAAAGCGTCTGGCAAAGCTCCGGCTCCACTGACCGGCGCAAACCACAACTTTTTCACACTCAATCCGGTCGTGTTCGGTGATTACCGCGCGGATTTTCCCTTTGTCGATTTCAAGGTCCAGAACCTTGGTATCTTCAAATATTTTCGCCCCGGCCATACGCGCGCCTTTTGCCAGCGCCTGAGTTATGTCAGAGGGGTTCGCTTGCCCGTCAGTGGGCATGAACGCCGCTCCGACCACATCGTCGATATTCATCAGCGGCCACAAGTCCAGCGCCTCTTGCGGAGTCAAAAGATCCATTTGCAACCCAAAGGAACGGGCAGTGGTTGCCTGACGCTTGACTTCGGTCCAGCGATCTTCGGTGCAAGCCAGCCGCAACCCGCCGTTCATTTTCCAGCCGGTGCCAAGGCCGGTTTCGGCCTCGATCTGGTTATAAAGTTCGACCGAATATCCCAGTAATTGAGTGATATTCGCGTTGCCGCGTAACTGCCCCACTAGGCCGGCGGCGTGAAATGTTGAACCAGAGGTCAGTTTCCTGCGTTCCAGCAGAACGGTTTCCACACCCAACTTTGCCAGATGATAGGCGGTCGAGCAGCCGATGATACCGCCGCCGATGATGACTGCTTTGGAAGAGCTGGGAAGATCGTCCATATCAGGCCTCAGGTTTGCAGGTAGTTGCCATAGGCGGTGCGGAACCGCGCAAGATTGTCAGCGGTATACGCAGCGTAATCAAAATCGATGTCAGAGCTGGTTTCAGACACCATGCTCCACATGGTTTCGCGCAGCAGGGACGCGCATTTCATGGCACCATAGCGGCGCAGCAATTCGGCATTGGCAGGTTTTTCAAAGTAGTTTTCAAGCAGCCAAGTCTCCTGTCCGGCGTTCAGTTCGTTGTTCGAGGCAAGTCCGCCCAGATCAAACAGCGGTGAATTGAACCCGGCGTAATCCCAGTCGATCAGCCACAGGCGATCGCCGTCATCCAGAAAATTGGCGGCCAGCAGGTCATTGTGGCCATAAACCATATCAAACGGGCTGGCATGGTTTTCCAGCCTGTTGCCGATCTCTACCAATTCGGGAAGCAGTTTCAGGTGCGCTCTGCCGGCTTCCTGCAATGAGGCTGCATAATCCCGGATAACATGGAACACCCAGAATATCAGCGCCGGACCGCGAAGGTTTTTGGGCACCTCGAGATGGCATCTGCGGACAAGAGCCAGAATTCTTGCCAGATTTTCCGGCTGGCGCACATCTTCGGGCGTAAACGTCCGGCACTCGATATACTCCAGCACAGTGATGCCTTGTTCGGAGTAGACAACAGCAGGGGACAGACCGGCAGCATGGGCAGCGCGGCTGGCGGCCAACTCGTTAAAGCGCAGGACGTGGTGTTCGGGGATATCCTCGCCCAGCCGAACCACGTATTTTTCGGAAACGTCGGTGACAATGAAATTCACGTTTGTGATGCCACCTTGCAGCGGCACGGCGTCAATCTCTCCCTGCCACAGGGGCAGGTTGCGGATCCGCTGCAATGCCGATGTATCAGTCACGCGCTGCCTCTGGTAGGTAATGAATGCGGGCGTACGTGGCCAAGGCGCTAGGCCGCGCCGCGACGCAGGCGGCGGTATACGCCGCGCTTTTCTTGCAGCGCCTGCTGCATATTGCGCAGACGTGCGCTGCCAGCATCATCGAGAATGGTACAGCCCAGCTTGGTATCTTGGCGCGGGATCGGGATCGCCTGCGCCACTGGCGTGCCGACAGGCAGCGTGTCCTCGAAATCCGGATCGGTCCATATTGCGGGGAAATGGACCAGCCCGTCACTGAAGCGGTCGCATTCCACAACGCCAGCGAGGGTGCGAAACGGCAAGTCCTCTCGGTTCAGCGGATGCGTGAACAGGATCGACCACCCCTCAGGCGCTTCCAGGGTCCAGAAATTGGTGAACTTGATGAAGAAACCCGCGACCGGAAGCGGCGTGCCGGCTGCCTGTTCAGGCACATGCAGCCCGATCGGCGCCCGGGTCAGCAGATCGGCAGGCAGCGGCGGCGGGTCCCAGTGCCAGGACACCTCGCCGGCGCGCACCGTAAGGTCGGCGGCAAGCGGCATCAGAAGGCCCAGGCCAAGCGCGTCGATCAGCGGCGGGCAGTGTTTCAGGGTGCGGATCCGCGTGCCGCCGAGGGTGTCACTGTCCACTTCCGAGGGCATAGTGCGCAGCCAGTCCGGCAAGGCATCTGCCGCCAGCACCGGCTTTGGCAGGATCGGCTCCAGAGCGGGGTGGCAGCGGGCGGTGAGGGTGATCATGGCCGCGAGACTAGCGCATTATCCGGCCTGCCCGCCACTTGAAACGCCACAACAATGTGTAAAAGGGTTCGATAAGGCCCGGATTTCTGCCCGATCGACGACATGCACGTCGCCGTTCAGATTTCGCCACCCTCGCGGTTGCGGCGCTTAAGGATGGTGTGGGCCACTGCGGCGATCACGGTGAGGGCAATGATCACCGCGCCGACCGCGTTGATCACCGGCGGCAAGCCGTTCGGGTTGCGAACCATCGCGCCGATCTCGGTGGCGAATGTGCAGGCACTGCCCTTGGCAAACATGGTGGTGTTGTAGTTCTCCATCGAGGCCAGAAAGGCGATCACCGCGGCCGAGGCCAGGGCCGGAGTGAGGAACGGCAGAGTGATACGCCGAAAAACCCGGAACGGCGTGGCGCCGAGGTCAAGCGCTGCTTCCTCGTACTCCACGGGCTGGCGCTGCAGGCGCGCCATCAGGATCAGCATCGGAAAGCCCGCGATGAAGGTGAGCTGCGCCATCACGATGGTGAAAAGCCCGGCGTCCACCCCAAGCGAGCCCCAGAACACCAGCGCCGACAGCCCGAGCACGATCCCCGGCGCCAGCATCGGCGACAGCAGCAGCCACCAGAGGAAGCCGTCATAGCGCGAGCGCCAGCGGGTCAGCAGCACCGCGCCTGCCAGCCCAAGCACCAGCGCCATCGGCACCACCGTGAGCGCAATCGTGAGCGAATTCTGGAAGCAGCGGATGAAGCGGTCGCGGTCGAGCGCGCGCAGCACCGAATCGGCGCGCAGCTCGGCCTCGGGCATCCAGAAGAACGCATACCATTTGCCGGTGGTGCCACGCCAGTCGGTGACCGAAGACGGCGAGATGTCGTTGAAGCTTGCCAACACCATCAGGATCAGGGGTGCGAACATGAAGATCAGGAAGGCCGCCGTATAGACGCTCAGCAGGCGGTCGGAAACGCCGCCCCTCATCGTACAAAATCCTTCAATCGCGCCCGCATCAGCCACATGAAAAGGCCGACGATGACAAAGCAGAGGATCGTGAAAGCGAAGGAATACGCCGCACCTAAGTTGGAATTCCCGGACTCGAAGAACTTGTTGTAGATGGTCTGGCTGAACCACTCGGCCTGCAACCCGGTCGAGATTATCCGTGGCACCGAGAAGGCCCCGGCGGCCAGCATGAAGGTGGTGATGCAGCCAACCGCGATACCGGGCTTGGCGTGCGGGATCACAATGCGGCGATGGATGCGCAGGCTAGATGCGCCGAGGTCGCGCGCCGCTTCGAGCTGGTTGCGGTCCAGTGTCGACATGACGTTCACCATCGGGAACACCATGAACAGGATGTAGGTGTAGACGATCACGATGAACACCGTGATCGGCGAGCGCTTGAACTGGATTGATTCGCCGGCGTCGATGTCGATGATTGCGACCCAGTGAAGCAACGTGTTGATGAGGCCGCGGGTCTCGATCAGCGACACCCAGGCATAGACCCGCATCAGTTCGACGATGGCGTAGGGAATGATCAGACCGAGCAACAGCAAGGTTGCCTTGCGTTGCGACGAGGCAAGCGCGAGGTTGAAGGCCACCGGGTAGCAAACCAGCACCGCCAGCAGCGTCGCCATCATTGCGAAGAACAGCGTGCGCACCAGCGTGACCAGGGTGAGGCGGACATGGGTGACGCCGTCCTTCTCGAAGCGGAGCCCGACCAGGTTATAGACCATGTTGACGATCTCGGCGTCCTCGCGCATCTTGGTCTGCGGCGACATCGGGATCGCGCGGGCGGCGAAGATGACGCCGAAATTGTTGAGGGTGTACGGTACTGCCCTAGCCTCCATCTCGGACAGTTTCGCCAGCAGCGGCCTGGCGATGTCGGCAACCGCCTCGGCTTGCTCGATCTGCACCGTGATCGACGCGGCGGGATCGACCTTGAACACCGGCAGCCCGTGCAGCGTGACCAGGGTCTCGGGCTCGGCGTCGGGGTCGCGCACGAAGCGCGACTGGGTGCTGGCGCGGTCGCATTGCAGAATGTAGGGCAGCGTCGCGCCTGAAACGCCCGGCACTGCCATCACGCCCATCGAGGGCGAAGCCAATCCGCCCGAAGAGTTGGACGTCTCAGGTGCCTCGGGCGCGTCGCGGTAGGTCTTCAGCACCGAAACGCAGGTCAGAGCATCGCGGATGACGGTGGCGACCACCGAACTGTCGAGTGCGCGTCGCGGCGGCTTTAGCGCCTTGTCGAGCATCGTCAACTGTGGAAGCACGATCAGCAGGCAGGCCCAGATCGCCACCGCCGCGATGAATGCTGTAACCAGCCCGCGCCCGTATGAGGCGATCAGCGCTTTCATGCCGCGGCGATTTCAGTGCCGGTGCGCGCCAGATCCCCCTCCGGCAGGATCAAGGTGTGCTCGGCGGCGAATCCGGCGGTGACCTGGCCGGTCAACGCCCGGCCGGCATCGCCCTCGTTCGGCATCTGAAGCGCGATCTCGTGCTCCCCGGCAGCGAGAAATATATTGACGAACGGCCCCTCGAGTTCGCGCCGCACCACTTGGGCCGCAACCCGGTTGGCGAACGGCGCGTCCCGGTTTGCGATGCGCACATGTTCGGGGCGCACGAACACCATCGCCAAATCACCAGGGGCGAGACCGGCGTGGCTCTGGCCCTGGAACGCGCCCTCCGGAGTCTCGACCCGGGCGACGCCATCCGCGGCCTCGGTCACGCGGCCGCGGAAAACGTTGGATTCACCCACAAAGCTCGCGGCAAAAGCGGTGGCCGGGCGCGAATAGATTTCGTCGCCGGTGCCGACCTGCTCGATCCGCCCGGCATTCATCACCGCGATCCGGTCGGACATGGTCAGCGCCTCACCCTGGTCGTGGGTGATGTAGATGAAAGTGACGCCGGTTTTTTTCTGGATCGCGCGCAGCTCGGCGCGCATGTGGCTGCGCAGCTTGAGGTCGAGCGCTGACAGCGGCTCGTCCAGCAGCAGCACCGCCGGTTCGACCGCTAACGCTCGGGCCACAGCGACCCGCTGGCGCTGGCCGCCCGAAAGCTCCATCGGCTTCTTCTCGGCCTCCACGCTCAGCGCC
The DNA here is from genome assembly GCA_965247915.1 of Paracoccaceae bacterium. GTDB lineage: Bacteria > Pseudomonadota > Alphaproteobacteria > Rhodobacterales > Rhodobacteraceae > JAKZRT01. The sequence continues at coordinate 2,187,571 of OZ252048.1, read as the reverse complement.
ACCAGGTCCAGCAGTTCCATCGCCCGATCGCGCCGGGCGCGTCGCGGCACCCCGCGCGCCTCTAGCCCGAAGGCGACATTCTCCCAGACCCGCATCAGCGGGAACAGGGCGAGATTCTGGAAGATCAGCGCCGTCGGGCGCAGGTTCGGACCGCGCCCGGCCTGATCCTCGGTGCCGATCAGCACCCGTCCGGCGCTCGGCTCCAGAAAGCCCGAGACCGCCCGCAGGATGGTGGTCTTGCCGCAGCCCGAGGGCCCGAGGATCGAAAAAAACTCGCCTGCCGCGATGCTCAGATCGGTGGGCTGCACCGCGGTGAAGCGGTTTGGGTAAGTGATCGACATTCCGTCAAGAACGACATCCTTGCCGTGCATCGCGCTCCCCTTTGTATCGTCCCGACCGCCATCCATTTGACGCAGTTTGCGACGGCTGGAGGTAAATAATGAAGCTCCGGACGCGCCGCTGATGGTGCGCCCGGAAGATGCGCCCATAGAACGGGCGCACTTGCAATGCCGGGAAAGCCAACGGCGACCCCGGAGGGAGCCGGATCAGGCGTTAGTGATGATCTCGACGAACTCGTTGCGGACCGGTGCGAAGAATGGCGTGTCGGCCTGCCACCACCACATGTTTCCGAGCACCTGTTCAGTATAGACCTCGCTGAACTGGCGCTTGAAATCATCGGTCGCATACGCCGCCGAGCCGGACACGGCCGAGTTGTAGCCGGTATTATTGGCGAACATGCCGCCGATGGCCGGAGTCAGCATGAAGTTCATGAAGGCGATCGCCTGCTCGCGGTTCTCGGCGGCCTTCAACATGCCGAAGCTGTCGAGCCAGGTGATGATGCCTTCCGTCGGCGCGCGGTAGACGTAGCTCGAGTCCTCGCGGTTCAGCAACAGGCCGGTGGTGTCCCAAGTTTGGCCAATGATGCAACCGGCGTCCTTGAAAGCGCTCGTGGCCTCGGTCGCGTTGTTCCAGAACGCACCGAAATTGTCCTTGCGCTCGAGGATCCACTGCGTGATCTCGCCCCAGACCCGCCGGGCGTCGTCTTCCGACTTGTAGACGTCAAGCATCCGGTTTGACGGCACTTCGCCGGTGGCATCGAGATAAAGGCCGGTGCCCATGATCACAGACTTTTGGCGGAATGCTGCGGCACCTTTGGCCTCGTCGCGCCAGAGGTCGCCATAGGAAAGGTCGCCGGCGGCGATGGCCAGCTTGGCGGTGTTGAGGGTTATACCCTCGGTGCCCCAGTCAAACGGCACCAGGATTTGCGCACCCTCATGGGTGCCGCCGAGCGCGGCGCTGTCGCGGACGAACGAGGGGATCACAGAGTCGAGGTTCACCTCGGCCGGTACCTCGGCGAAGTAGCTCGACCCGTCGCTGGCGATGTAGCCAGCAGCGTTGGTGATTGAGGGGAACACGACGTCAAAACCGCGCCCTCCGTTGGCCTGGATGGTCGACTCGGCCTCGTCATTCGAGCCGAAAGTCGTCAGCTCGAGCGTGATGCCGGTTTCAGCTTCGAACTGTTCGGCGATATTGGGCTGGATATAATCCTGCCAGGCAAGCACCTTGACGCTCCCCGAAGCGGCGAGCGCGTCATGCGCGCGCAGGACCAGCGGTGCCGCGAGAACGACGGCGGCGGATGATTTCAGAATAGAACGGCGATTGAACAGCATTTTGGTTCCTCCCAGCAGAGTAATTTGGCTATGTGACCTGGCGCATAATTCGGCGCATTATATCGGTGCACGACCCGCGCCCTGCGACACGCAGTCGGGGTGAACGTTAACAGAATTATTTGGAATTGTTAGAAAAATTTACGGGCGGGCGATATGTTGATCCGCGTCAGAGTGTTGCCGCGTCAGCAGATGAATGGGATCCGGTGCCTAGAGGTCGTCAGGGCGCATCGGCACGGAACCGCGGGCGGTGCGAGTGATCGTTTTCAAAAGTGCCGGACGCAGGTTGGGCTGCGCCGCCAGGCGGCGGCGGCGTTCCGAGGCTTCCGGTTCGCCCGTCTCGAGCGCAATCCGCAACAACGCCAGGGCGGTTTCGCCCGTCGCGTCGTCGTCCCCCGCCAATGACTGCCAGGCGCGGCGCGCCTCGGTCCAGAGACCGGCGCGGAGCGCCAGCCGGGCGCAGCCGAGAAGCGTTTCGCGGTGGTCTGGCCGGAGTTCGACCGCATGTTTCCATGCCGCCAGTGCAGGGTCGATCTCGCCCCGCACCGCGAGCCAAGCAGCATATTCGCACCAGGCGTCGGCGTGGCGGGGATCGGCGGCAAGCGCCTTGCGGTACCACGGCCCCGACTGTCCGGCTCGTCCCGAGCGGGACAGAACCTGGCCGAGGTTGTAGAACACCGAGGCTGGCGCATCCCGGTGTCGGGCAGCGCGGCGCAACATCGCTTCTGCCGCCGGCCAGTGCGCGGCGGCAATTGCACGTTGCAACGATTCGACCTGTGCCGGTGTCATGCGCCCTCTTGCTGGCGCAACGATGCCAGTGCGGCAAGCCGGATGCAAGGAATGCGAGATGGGGGAGAGGCAAGGAATCGAAAACTGAAGACGGTCTCTGCTGGCGTCTATTTCCTCCTGTGAGTTCAACGGGTGGTCGCAACACTTTAGCCTTTTTGAAAAGCTGGAGTGTTGCGACCACCCGTTGAACTCACTCGGCATAGCAGACTTCTAGAATTCTGATCGCGACGACAAATGACCTATGTCCGTTTTCGGGATTATCGGGGCGAGCGTTCGCCTTTGCGGTGAATGATAACCCGCCGCCCGTGCTTCTTTTCGCAGCTGTTACAATGAGCAGATAGCTGCCGTTGGATTGCGCGGGGCGATCGGCAGATTCGTCCCGCTCAGCTGCCATTGATCCAGCGAAAATGCTGCGCGGCGCATGAATGGCAGCAATCCGCAAGCTGCACTGCGGCAATTGATAGCTTGCCGGAGGTCCGCTATGGGCCGTGACTACCAATTTGGGTTGAACATCTAACGGCACTTCCGTCATTCTGGCGCTCTCTTTGCTGCGCCGTGCACTAATGGCAGCAATGCAAAAGCTGCACCGCAGCGAGTAATTGGTTGGCGGATGTCTCCTAAGGGCCGTGAGCGCTGATGTGGCCCTTTTTTTGCGAATGGCAGCAAAGTCCCGCGCTGCCGTCATTCGCTGCCCGAAAACGCTGCGCGATGCACGAATGGCGCAATGCCAAAGCTGCGCCGCAGCGTTAAATAGCGTCATGAGAGTCCGCTAAGGGCCTATTCTGTTGAAAAACTCTTCTTGATCTGGGGCCTTCCGGCTGATTCAATTCCTCCATTGATGCAGGGGATTGATGGCGATGTTGGGACCGAAACAAGTGGCGCAAGGCGCGCTGTTCTATGAGTTTTCGATAGAGCAACACGTGCCACAGGATCATCTGTCGCGCTCGATGGACCGGTTCGTCGATCTGTCCAGTGTCCGACGACGCCTGGCAGCATCCTACAGTTCCACTGGCAGACCATCGGTCGATCCAGAGCTGATGATCCGAATGTTGCTTGTCGGTTATACTATGGGCATCCGATCCGAGCGGCGGCTCTGCGATGAGGTGCATCTGAACCTGGCGTATCGCTGGTTTTGCCGCCTTGATCTTGCAGACCCGGTGCCTGACCATTCGACCTTTTCCAAGAACCGTCACGGTCGTTTCCGTGATGACGATCTCTTGCGGCACGTGTTCGAGACGGTGGTGGAACGCTGCATTGAGGAAGGGCTAGTGAGTGGGCAGCGGTTTGCCGTTGACGCCAGCTTGATCGAAGCCGACACCAATCGACAAAACTCATCTTCGCAAGCAGAGTGGACCCCCGATGCGATCAGCCCCGAGGAAGCGCCACGCGCAGTGCGCGAATATCTGGACACGCTTGATGATTCAGCTTTCGGGGCTGCGACCCCGGTCAAACCCAAGTACACCTCCCATTCCGATCCCGCCTCTCAATGGACTGCGGCACGCAAAGGGCCAGCGTACTTTGCCTATTCTGCCAACTACATGATCGATACCGACCATGCGGTGATCTTGGATGTCGAGGCGACAAGGTCTATGCGGCAGGCTGAACTGGGCGCGATGCAGACCATGACAGATCGGGTGCGCAATACCTTCGATTTGCACCCCGAACGCATGATCGCGGACACAGCCTATGGGACCGGCCCACTGCTGGAATGGCTGGACAAAGAACGCGGGATCGCTCCCCACATCCCGATCGTGGACACGTCAGGCCGCAAGGACGGCACCTTTGAACGCGCCGACTTCACTTTCGACGCTGAGACCGACGCCTACATCTGCCCTGGCGGCAAAGAACTCAAGCGCTTTAGGCGCACGTATAAAAAGCCTCGCTCGGGCGTCGATAAATACGGAATGATGCGTTACCGCGCCAGAAACCCCGACTGCGATGCCTGCGCTCTCAAGCCCCGCTGCTGTCCCAAAGAGCCGCAGCGCAAGGTCACCAGATCAATCCATGAACCTTCTCGCGACTTCGCACGCGCCATCACCCAGACCACGCAATACGCCATCTCCTGCAAGCTGCGAAAGAAAGTCGAGATGCTATTTGCCCACCTCAAACGCATCCTCGGTCTCGGACGGCTGCGCCCACGAGGTCCATGTGGCGCCCGCGACGAGTTCCACCTCGCAGCCACCGCCCAAAACCTCCGAAAGCTCGCAAAGCTCCTCCCGCCACCCCAAAGTGCCCGCCCAGCATGAAAGAGGGCAACTTCGGTTCGATCTCAGGGGGCCGAAAACAATAAAGAAGGCTCAGTTTACGAACTGTATGCATGGCGTGTGATAGCAGCGGCCAAACAGGCTCGCGGCGAGGTCTGTGGTGTAAGTTTGATGAGATGAAACCATTGCAGGTAGTTGTCGAGATATTTTGTTGCGATGCCACGGTAGCGGCGCAGGAAATCCTTCAGTTGGCTGTGGCGGCTGTTGACCGTCTGAATATGAAAGGCGCCCCGGGCCCGTTCGCCGGCTGACAGATTGAGGGCTTCGTGGCGAACGCCCATTGCTGTCGCGCAGGGCGGATAGCCGCGGTGACCGTCGGACACCAGCACGATGTCCCTGTCGACGACCGGGCTGATCGCCTGTTTCAGCGTGTCGGCATTAACCACCGGAAGAACCGTGCTGAATGTCGTGCCATTACGGTCGGCAGCCACTAGAACCGGCACCTGTTCGCACGACAGGCCGCGCTTGCCAGCCTTGCCGCCTCTTTTGCGGGGCTTGCGGTCGAGGGTTCTCTGTCCCTTGTGGCTCTCCAGAACATAGGTTTCATCGACCTCGACGATCCCTTTGAGCTTTTGCGGGGCCTTCTTTGCAGCCTCCAGAAACCGGTGACGCCAACGGAATGCCGTGTTGACGGCAAGATTACAGTGATCGGCTGACGCCCGAACCGTTTCTCCCGCAGCCAGGCATCCGCCAAAGGCCAACCATCGGTCTTTGTAGTGAAGCCCGGACAAGGGCGTGCCGGTAGCGGCGTTGAATGTGCGCCGACAGATCTTGCACTGGTAACGACGCAGGCCCCGTGCCTTGCCCCGTGACACCGCACCGGGCTTGCCGCAATGCGGACAGTGCCTATCAGCATCCACCGCAAGTTCGACCGCGGCAAGCGAGGAACCCGACCCTGTCCGCCCTGAAAATACCGCTTCGGCCTCTCTACGCTGTGCAGCGCTGAGGCTGTCTATCCCGGCAAGCCAGCACTGAAATTGTTCATTGTCCATCGACATTCGCTATCTCCCTGAATCCAAAAAGAACATACCATGAACACATACAGTTCGTAAACTGAGCCATAAAGAACGCCCGACTTTTTCAACAGAATAGGCCGTTTCCCGCCCTTTCCGACTGGACTTCTGAGCCACGGGAAGCGTGTGTGGGTTAATGGATGAGTGTGACAGGATATCGAAGGAATTTGCAGACCTGACAGCCGTGCTGGAAGACGCGGCAGGTCTTGCGGTCGAAGGGCAGTCCAGCCAGAGATATTTGGCCTTAATCAGGGAAAACATCGCACACATCTGGCCTTTGTTGATCGCGTGTGTGGCGGAACTGGCGTCAATTGAACGCGGTATCCATAACCTTGGGGAAAAAGGGAACCAATAGGTCTTTTTAAGCCGACACATCGCCCGGGATGCCCGGGCTCCGCTCAGTACAAGGTACTGGATTGCCCGGTGCCCAATGAACGGAGAAAATTATGACCGATATTCCGGAAGGTTCACAGGCGACGGATAAGCACCCCAAGACTGCCAAACAACAATCAGCCAATACAACACGCCCTGCTCAGCTGCGTAAACTTCTGACGCGAAAAAGCGGGGCAACGATTGCGCAAATCCAGAGCGCATTCGGGTGGCAACCCCATACGGCACGGGCCGCCATCTCTGGTTTGCGCAAAGCCGGGGAATGAGCTACCCCCCGAAATTCGGACACTGACGTAAGCTGCGATTTGTAGTCTGCTGATCTTCAACACGAAGGAGATCAGAAATGTCGAAACGAAAGCAACATCATCCAGAGTTTAAGGCCAAGGTGGCATTGGAGGCGCTGAAGGGGGAGGCGACGGTTTCAGAGTTGGCGAGCCGGTTTGGCGTGCATCCTACCATGATCCATCAATGGAAACGTGCGTTGCTTGAAGGCGCGTCGGGCGTGTTCGGGCGCGGCAGCAGGAAAGCGGCTGAAGTTGACGAAGAACAGGTTAAAGACTTGCACGCCAAGATAGGGGAGCTGGCCGTCGCCAACGATTTTTTGGCCAGAAAGCTCAAGCCCTGGGCCGGCAAGTGAGGCGGAAGATGATTGAGCCAGGCCTTCCAAACCTGTCTGTTGGCAAACAATGCGCCTTGCTGTCGATCTCACGGTCATCCTTTTACTATGAGCCAAAGGGTGAGACCGCGATGAACCTCGACCTGATGCGCCTGATAGATAAGCAGTTCTTGGAAACGCCGTTTTACGGTGTGCGCCAAATGACGTGGCATCTTCGGAACGAAGGTCATCTGGTGAACGAGAAGCGCATCCGACGGCTCATGCGGTTGATGGGCCTCATGCCGATCTACCAGAGGCCCAACACCAGCAAGGCCGCGAAGGGCCACAAGATTTACCCCTATCTGCTACGTGGGCTTCGTGTGACCCGCCCCAATCAGGTCTGGTGTTCTGATATCACCTATCTGCCAATGCGACGCGGCTTCCTGTATCTCCTGGCCATCATGGACTGGCACACGCGCAAAGTGCTGGCGTGGCGCATCTCGAACACGCTGGAAGCGGACTTCTGCGTCGAGGCGTTGAACGAGGCAATCCACAAGTTTGGCCCGCCCCAGATCATGAACACTGACCAAGGCAGTCAGTTCACATCCTTTGTCTGGACGGGCCAACTGAAGCGGACAGGCGTGCATATCTCGATGGACGGCAAGGGCCGGTTCCTCGACAATATTTTTGTGGAACGGCTGTGGCGCTCGCTGAAATACGAGTGCGTCTATCTGCACGCCTGGGAGACTGGATCGGAGGCCAAGGCCGGCGTCGGCAAATGGATGGAGTTCTACAATCAGAAGCGGCCGCATTCCGCACTTGGCGGCCAGCCTCCAGCCGTGGTCTATTGGCAGAGAAATGAAACAACGCAACCCGATCAGCAGGAGCAAAAAGTAGCTTAGATTGCGCCAAATACTGTCCAACGGTTGGGGAGTAGCTCAGGGTCGCTGACTATGCCGATGACGCTTGGGCCGTTGATTGTGTTGAAATGGCCTATGAAACCTACCAGCGCCATTTTGGCGGGCCGTCACCCTGCATTTCCATGGGCGACGGCTTCATGACAAATAGATTGATCGGCGCGATTGACCCGTTGAAAATTCGATCGGATGCGTCGTTGACGCCCGGGCGCGCGCCTACGAAAAAGTAAATCCAGAGCGAGAAAACGATAGGTTGGATGCCGGACACACGGCGGACGCCCAGGCTCGCCTTCAAACCGTCCCGTGAAGATTTTTCGGTGCCCGGTCCCGATGCGCTGGACGTATGGGAATTGCCGATTGCCGGCGCAGAGGTTCCGCATGAAATTGACGGCACGCTCAGTGTACGTAAGCTCTTGCTTGGTATGCAGCCTGAGCAGGCTCGAATAATATGCCAAGCCAACGCCGATTTGCCGCTGATCGGCGCCGATTGCCGCACCGATGTTCTGACCCATCCGGAGACTGCAAGGCGGTTCAAAGAAGTCGTTGAAAACCTGGATGATTATGTCGGACGGCCGATTGCGGTCACGACCCGCTCAACGGTCTGCGATCTGTTGGACAATGGGTCAATTGCCAGTGCAAGCGCCACGGACGTCGCTGGCAAAAGCCGCGCCGAGGCTCAGGCCGACGACTGAGGCAGCGGGCGCGGGATGCCGAACCAGGCCTGGGCGGCGGCCAGCGCCGAAAGCGCTGCAGTGATCCAGGCCACGGTGGCAAAGGCGCTGTTCATCGCCGCCGTGTGGCCAGCGGCCTGCGAGGCGGCTCCGAAACTTAAGGTGCCGCCGCCCGATGTATAGGCCACCGCCGCCACCGACCCCATGGCGGCAACCGCGATCAGACCCGCCAGTCGCGCCACAGCGTTGTTGACCCCCGAAGCGGCCCCCGATTGCGCGTCGGGGGCGGCCGCCATCACCGCTACCGAAAGCGGCGAAACCACCAGCCCCATTCCAAAACCCATCAGCGCCATAACCGGCACCACATGGACCCAAAAGTTCTGGTAAGGCACAACCAGCGCCAGCGCCGCATAAGCAATCGCCACCACGGCTGACCCGGCGCCGATCATGGTTCCGGCTCCGTATTTATCGGCCATCTGACCGGCGCGCGACGACATCGCTGCAATGAATATGGTCAGTGGAACAAAGGCCGACGTCACTTCGAGCTCGCTGATGCCCCAGCCGGTGATCACCGTCATGGGCAGGAAAAACAGCACTGCCGAAAGCGCTAGGTACAAAAAGAAGGTGGACAGATTGGCGGCGCTGAAACCTCGATTGGCAAACAGCGCCAGCGGCAGCATCGGATGGTCCGACCGCCATTCCCAAAGCACGAATCCAAGCAATATCGCCGCCCCCGCCACAACCCAGACCAAGACATTGCCCGCCGCCCCATCCACGCCGGTCAGCGACCAGGCGATCACCCCCAAAGCCGCGGTGGCCAGCAGCGCACCGCCAAGATCGAGACCGCGTCCGGCCACGGTCCGGTCGGCCGTTACCCGCGTGAACACCAGCCACAGGGTGACCAGGCCAAAGGGCAGGTTGACGGCAAAAATCCAGCGCCACATCTCGGGTCCGCCAAGGGTCAATGCCAGACCGCCGATTATCGGCCCAAGCGCCATGGCCACCGCCGAGGACGCGGCCCAAATTCCGATCGCCCGCCCGCGTTCCTCGCGCGGGTAGGCGCGGCTGATGATGGCCAGCGATCCGGGCACCATAAAGGCCGCACCAACCCCCTGAACCGCGCGCGCTGCGATCAGAAAATTGGCCGTGGGGGCAAGCGCGCAAATTACCGACGCCACCACGAAAACAGCGATGCCAATTCCGAATACCCGCGACAGTCAAAACCGGTCGCCGAACGCGCCGCCGACCAGGATAAGCGCCGAGAGGGTCAGCAGATAGGCGTTGGAAATCCACTGTGCATCGGCCAGCGACGCATCCAGGCTTTCGCGGATCGCCGGGATCGCAATCGACACCACGGAGCCGTCGATAAAGCCCATCGCCGAGGCAAGAACGGCGGCCACCAGAATGTACCGGCGGTTTCTCGCGGCGCAGAAGTCTTCGTGAAAATCATGCGTCGCGCGGGGACGCGGCGCATGATGGCCGAACATAACCGGCTGTCCCGATCAGACTTTTTCGGTTTCGACCGCCTTGGGACCGGGCAGCGGCTTGGTCGACGCACCGGCAAGCGGGTCGTCCTGACGCAGCACCGAGCCTTCGAAATGGGCGCCCGATTCGATGGCGATGGTCTTGTGGATAATGTCGCCTTCGACCCGCGCGGTTGCGGTCAGCCGCACCTTCAGGCCGCGCACACGGCCAATGACCCGGCCGTTGACGATGACATCGTCAGCGATTACTTCGCCTTTGACAGTTGCACCTTCGCCAACGGTCACAAGATGAGCGCGGATATCGCCATCAATTTTGCCTTCGATCTGAATATCGCCGGCGGTCTTGATGTTGCCCTTGATATTGAGGTCAGCCGACAAAAGCGACGCGGGCGATTTCGGGCCCGGCGCGGCGCTGGAACTTGATTTGAATTCCGTACTATCGGCTGATGCCATTGTGTCTTTCTCCGGAGACTTTTTGGCCTCGTCGCCTGACTGGCTGGGGCCGGGTTCGTTGATTCTGCTTTTAGAAAACATCGCGTGCTGCCTTGATATAGGTCATGGGATTTACGGCTTCACCGTTACGACGCACTTCATAATGAATATGGGTGCCGGTCGAGCGTCCAGAGTTTCCCATATCACCTATGTGTTCCCCGCGCGAGACCTTTTGACCAATTCTTACGCGGATTTTCGCCATATGCGCGTATCGGGTCTCAAAACCACTGGCATGGCGAATTTTCACCAGCCGGCCATACCCGGCGGTCCAACCGGCTGCGATCACCTCACCTTCGGCGGTGGCGATTATCGGCGTACCGTAAGCCCCGGCCCAATCGGCGCCTTTGTGCAGACGCCGGCCGCCGCGCACCGGATCGGTGCGATAGCCAAAGCCCGAAGTATAACGCACCGCAGCCGCGACCGGGGTTCCGAACGGAAGCTGCGCCGCCGCGATGCGGTGCAACGCCAGTTCGTCGAGCCGGTTCAAAAGCGCATTGGCGCGCACCGTGTCGGCATCAACTTCCAGCCCCTTGGTGGAAAACGAGATCGGCAACAACGGTCCGCCCTGTCCGGCATAGCCGCGCCGCAGTTCTTCGATGATCCGGTCCGTGGGCAGTTTGACCGTGGCAAACATCTTGCCCAATGGTTCCAGCGAATTGGCCACCGCTTCTTCAAGCTGCCGGTATATCCGGTCGTTGCGTTCCTCCATCAGTTCGATATCCAGCTTCAGGGCTGCCGCAAACCGCAGCGCTTCGTCGGCCTCGGCGCGGCCTTCCGCGCCTTCGACGGCGAAAATCGACAGCGCATCGGCAAGATAGGCGATGGTCGCTTCCATATCTGCGACATGGGCCGCATCGGTGCGAATATCGGTCAGATCGCGGGTGGCTTCGGCCATCAGCCCGGCAACCTCTTGGCGCGCCGCATCGCGGTCGCCTATTGCGTTTCGCAACGTCGCCTGGATCACTTCGATCCCGGTTTCCAACTCGCGCCGGCGACCTTCCGAGGCCAAAAGCGCGCTTTGCATGGCCGAAACCTGGCCCAATGCCACCGCAAAGCGTTCCTGCGCCGCAGCGGTGGCCATGATCTGGCGATCGCGCTCGGTCGCGATTTCGTTCAGGCGCGCCTCGTAAAGCGCCTGTTTGCGCTCGGCCTGGTCGCGCAGCGACCCGGCACCGACGTTGTCCATCAGTATAATTGCGGTGGCGATGACCGACCAGGCAACCAGAAACGAAGACCCGACCCAGGCGCCCAGCTGCATCGCCGGACGCAACCGGATGTACCGGGTTTCATCGTCGGAACGGATGAAAAGCCGTTTCTCGGGAAACACGCGCCCGATCTGTTTATAAAGCGATGATTTGCGGTCTTTCACTTGGCCTGCCTGGTCCTCTGCGTGCGGTGTCATTTAGCTTTGGCACCGAAGCTGATGGGATTGGATACCCATCTGTTGCCAATCTCGCAACAATATTGCGGCAACTTTTGGGCAGATTGATCTGCGCGCCGATTTCCGGCAATTAATTGCCGAATGGGTCGCCTGGTCCTAACCGTCAGCCAACGGCCAATAAAAATCAGGCGGGATCCCGGCCTCGGCCCGTTTTTCCTCGTTGAACGGCGGTCTCAGGGGCCCGTGGAAATAGCGGCGCACCAGCTCGTGGAACAAGGGCTTGGGGTCAAGACCGTCGCGCCCGCACAGAAAATGAAACCATTTTGAACCATAGGCCACATGGCCGACTTCTTCAGCATAAATCGTCTCTAGCGCCGCCACCGCAACGGCATCCTCCGCCTTTCTGAACAATTCGATCATGCCCGGCGTGACATCCAGGCCCCGCGCCTCCAGCACCATCGGCACGACCGCCAGCCGACCGATGAAATCATCCGCCGTATCTTCAGCCGCGCGCCACATGCCGGCGTGGGCCGGCATTGCACCGTAATGGCTGTCATGCGCTTCAAGACAGTCGCAGATCAGATTGAAATGCTTGGATTCTTCGTCCGCCGCCTTGACCCAGTCGTCATAATATCCCGGCGGCATCGCATGGCCCGTGAACCGCGCGATCAGGTCCCAGTGCAGATCGACGGCGTTGAGCTCGATATGGGCGACCGCGTGCAGCAGGGCGATGCGTCCGGGCAAGGTGCCGGTGCGCCGGCGCGGAACCTCGCGCGGCGACACAAGCTCGGGCATTTCGGGCCGGGCCGGGAAATCCGGCGGCGCGGCGGCCCCGATTTCGGGAAGGCGACCATCGCCGCGTGCCGCAAACCATTGCCGGGCAAATTGCCGCGACAGCGCGGTTTTGGCGCGTCCGTCGGCGGTTTGAAGAACCCTGACCGCCATCTTGGCCAGCGGGACTAACCCGTCCGCGTCCGCTCCGGCGGCAGATCTTGAACTTTCGGGCGCTGGTTCGCCGCTACCGGGCATCTTTCGTGTGCCTTCCTTAGTATGGTCTTTGCGTTCGCATAGACTTAGGACGTATTGAACCGGGCGAGACAAGCCCCATTGGCGCGCATGCAAACCGAGAACCCGAAAAAATCTGCACCAGGAAATCGCCAACCTCTTTGGCGGCTGGTTTTGTGGTTCGGGTCGACGCTGATCGGCCTTGGGATCCTGGCCGGTCTTGTCGTCGCGTCCCTTAGCGGTCAGACGCTCAGACTGCCGGGCTGGGCGGCGGCACGGCTGGAGACCCAGATCAACGCGCAACTTTCGCCCGCCCGGATCGGGCTGGACGGGCTGGAGATCACGTTCCGCGAAGGTGCTGCACCGGTTGTCGCGCTGACCGCGGTCCGGGTTTTTGACGAAAACGGGCGCTTCGTGGCCTGGGTGCCGCGCGGCACCATCGCGCTGGACCGCGCAGCGCTGCTCGGCGGCGCGGTTTCGCCGCAGGCGGTTGCGATCGACGGGCTGCGCATGCGTTTGCGCCGAAACGCGCAAGGCGAATTTGAAATCGCCCTCGGCGATCCGGAGGGGATCGAAAGCATCGGCGGCAGCCCGGCCGCACTTTTGGACGAGATCGACCAAATACTCGCAACGCCGGGCCTGAGCGCGCTTCAGGTCATCGAGGCGCAAAATGTCTCGCTGGTGCTGGACGACCAGGTCGCGCATCGGCGCTGGTCGGTGTCGGATGGCAATCTGCGCCTGGAACGGACCGCCGACGGCGCGTCGTTCCGGGTTGGTTTCGACACGCTTGGGCACAACGGCGCGCCCGCGACAGTAGCGTTTTCCATCGAAACTAGGGCCGAAGATCTGGCCGCGTCCCTGGGGGCCAGCATCGAAAATATCTCGGCGGGTGACATTGCCGCCTGGGGTCCGTCGCTGGCATGGCTTGGCCTGCTCGAAGCCCCGGTGGCAGGCTCGCTGAGGCTTGGATTTTCCGGCAATGGCTCGCTCGAGGTTCTGAACGCCGCGCTGGACATCGGCGCCGGTTTCGCGCGGGTTCCGGGCACCGAACGCGCCATCGGCGTCGATCGGGGGCGCGCCTATTTCGGCTTCCGGCCCGAGACACAAACCGTCGAATTCACCGAAATATCAATCAGCACCTCCGAAATGCGCTTCGACGCCGAAGGCCAGATGTTTTTGCAGCCCGAGGAAGACATTCGCCCCGCGCAGCTGATAACCCAATTGCAGTTTCGCGATGTGTCGGTCTCGCCCTCGGGTCTGCTGGTTCATCCGGCACAATTCTCGGGCGGTGGCATCGACATGCGTCTGCAACTCGACCCGTTCATGGTGCAGATCGGCCAGTTGGCGCTGGCCGATGGCGACCGGCGGCTGATCGCGCGCGGCGAGGCCCGTGTCGAGGACGGCGTTTTTATCAACTCGATGGACATTTCCCTGAACGAAATTGATCACCAGGGTTTTCTGTCACTGTGGCCAAGAAATATCGTGCCGCACACCCGCGCCTGGCTTGAACGAAACCTGCAAAGCGGGCGCATCGCCGACGCCACCGCCGCCATTCGGGTGCGCGGGTCGCAAAAACCCGAAATATCCGTTGGGTTTCAATACGATGGCGCCACGATCCGTTATATGCCCAAGCAGCGCCCGATTTTTGATGCGGCCGGCTTCGGCAGCCTGCGCGACGACCGGCTGACGATTGTGGCGCAAAGCGGCCGAGTCACTGCACCGCAAGGTGGCGACATTGATATCTCAGGCAGCGTTTTTGCGGTTCCCGACGTCGAGGCCCGCCCCGGAATTGGCCATATCGATCTTAAGGTCTCGGGGCCGGTTACGGCCATGTTGTCAGTTCTGGACCAAGAACCGTTTGAGTTCCTGAAAAAAGCCGGGCAACCGGTTGATCTTGCCCAGGGACACGGGAATGCCGAGGCGGAAATTCGTGTGCCGCTGGTGAAATTTCCCGAAGATGACGATATTTTTTATGACGCCAAGGGTGTCGTGCTGGACGTGGTGTCCGAGGTTCTGGTCGAAGGCCGGCGGATCGAGGCCAAGCGGCTCGAGGTTACGGCGTCGCGCGACGAGGGGCTGTGGGTGAAGGGCCAGGCGCGCATCGACGGCGTTGCCATCGACGGTGGCTGGCATCAGCCGCTCGACAGCCCCGGCGCGCCAGCGCGTCTGACCGGTGCGGTCACAATTACTCAGGCCGGGGCCGATGCGTTTTCGCTCGGGCTGCCGGGTGGCACGATCCGGGGCAGGGGCCTCGGGCGGGTCGAAATCGACTTTCCCCAGGGCGCGCCGCCAAAGCTCAGGTTTTTCACCGATCTCAATCGCCTGATCCTGTCTGCCCCGCCGCTCGGCTGGTCGAAAACCGCCGGGCGCACCGGCGAGCTTGAGGTTCTGGCGACGCTGTCCGAGCCGCCGGTTGTCGACGAGATACGCCTCAGCGCGCCGGGCCTGGAGGCCGAAGGGGCCATATCATTGAACCCCGACGGCTCGCTTGACCGGGCCGCGTTCTCGAATGTGCGGGTAGGCGACTGGTTCAACGGGCCGGTCGATCTGGTGGGGCGCGGCGCATCGCAACCGATGGATGTCGCGGTGCTGGGCGGGCGGCTGGATATCCGCCGCTCGGATGTCGGGGCCAGCAGCGGCAAAGGCAGCGGCCGGCTGGACGTGGCGCTGAACCGGCTGGTGATCAGCGACGGCATCAGCCTCACCGGCCTGCGCGGCCAATTCGACCCGAACCGCGGTCTGGCGGGCCGGTTTTCGGCGCGCGTGAACCGCAGCACGCCGGTTTCCGGGCGGCTGGCCCCTTCCGAGCACGGCACGGCGGTCTTCCTGACTTCCGAAAACGGCGGCGCGGTTCTTAGGGACGCTGGAATTCTGGCCAACGCCCACGGCGGCGCCATGGAACTGACCCTGACGCCCCGGAACCGCGAAGGATATTATGACGGCAAGCTCACTATCAAGAACATGCGGGTCCGCGACGCTCCGGCGTTGGCCGAACTTTTGTTCGCAGTTTCGGTGATCGGCCTGCTGGAACAAATGGATGGTGGTGGTCTCGCGTTTTCGAATGTCTCGGCTGAATTTGTGCTGACCCCCGACAAGGTTTTCGTCACGGCCTCGCGCGCGGTCGGGGCCTCGCTCGGTCTGACCATGGACGGCGTATACGACCTCGCCACCCACCAGATGAAAATGCAGGGTGTGATTACTCCGATTTATATCATCAACGGCATCGGCCAGCTTGTGTCGCGGCGTGGCGAGGGGCTGTTTGGGTTCTCGTACCGGTTGGACGGCGCTTCCAGCGACCCCCAAGTGTCGGTAAATCCGCTTTCGATTCTGGCACCGGGTTTTCTGCGCGACCTGTTCCGCCGCACCGACATAAAGGTGGATGAGTAACCGTGCGGCTTGATGATTTCGACTTCGACCTGCCCGATGCCCTGATCGCGACCCGCCCGGCACGGCCCCGGTCATCGGCGCGATTGCTGGTGGCGGGGCGGCACAGGATCGAGGATCGGCGCGTCACTGATTTGCCCGATGCCTTGCGACCCGGTGACCGGCTGGTTTTGAACGACACCCGGGTGATCCCGGCGCGTCTGAGCGGTCAGCGGTATCGACAGACCGGGCAGGGCACCGTGACGGCGGGCGTCGAAGTGAACCTGACCGAACCCCTGGGCCGTGCCACCTGGTCGGCGCTGGCGCGACCGCTGAAAAAACTGAGAGCCGGGGACCGCATAGAATTTGCCCATGGTCTGATGGCGGAAGTTTCGGCAATTGCCGATGGCGCGGCGCATTTGGCTTTTGACCTGAGCGGCGCGGATTTCGACGCCGCCCTGTCGCACGCCGGAGTGATGCCCCTGCCGCCCTATATCGCGGCCCGGCGTCCCGCCGATGCAGCCGATCGCGAAGATTACCAGACCATCTGGGCCGACCCCGCCGGTGCCGTTGCCGCGCCCACGGCGTCGCTGCATTTCGATTCGGAACTGCTTGATGCCCTGCGCAAGCGCGGTGTCGCTACGACATTTGTCACGCTCCACGTTGGCGCCGGGACGTTTCTGCCGGTCAAGGTCGCAAACCCGCGCGACCACAAGATGCACGCCGAGCGCGGCGTGGTCACGGCGCGGGCGGCCGCCGAGATCAACGAAACCCGCCGCGCCGGCGGGCGCATCATTCCGGTCGGCACCACGGCGCTGCGGCTGATCGAGACCGCCGCCGACGCATCAGGCACCGTGTCGGCCTGGGACGGCGCGACCGATATTTTCATTTACCCGGGCTATTCGTTCCGAGTAGCAAACGCCCTGATGACCAATTTCCACCTGCCGAAATCGACCCTGATGATGCTGGTCTCGGCGCTGATGGGCACTGCGCGCATTCGCGCCATCTATGCCCACGCGATTTCCCGCCAATACCGGTTTTTTTCCTATGGTGACGCCTCGCTTTTGCTGCCAGAGGAAGAATAACGACCCATGTGAGTCGGACCTGAGCGCGATTGGGGCATTCGAAGCCCCTAGTGCATTACTAAAAAGCGCAGGAGACGCGAAATGCTACAGGTTCTGGGCAGCGCCTGGGCGCTTTTGCTAGGCATGATGTTCTTGCAGGTCGGAAACGGCATGCAGGGCACGCTGTTGGGGGTTCGGGGCGGCATCGAGGGGTTCACGACCTTCGAGCTTTCGATCATCACCTCGGCTTATTTTGCTGGCTTTCTTGGCGGATCAAAACTGACCCCCGGACTGATCCGCCGGGTCGGGCACGTGCGGGTCTTCGCGGCCCTCGGGTCATTCATCTCGACGGCTCTGATCCTATATCCGACCATAGCCGAGGTCTGGAGCTGGACGCTTTTGCGCGTGGTCATCGGATTTTCGTTCTCGGGCGTTTACGTGGTCGCGGAAAGCTGGCTCAACGATGCCTCGGACAATCACAACCGCGGCAAGGCGCTGTCGCTTTATATGATTGTCCAAATGATGGGGATCGTGTCGGGCCAGGCACTTTTGAACGTCTCAAGCCCGGCTGGATTCGAGCTGTTCGTGATCGCCTCGGTGCTGGTCTCGATCTCCTTCGCGCCGATCCTTCTGTCAGTCTCGCCGTCGCCCGCATTTGGCACCACCAAACCAATGAGCCTGCGCAAACTCTACAAGGTCTCGCCCACCGGCTTTGTCGGCATGACGCTTTTGGGCGGCGTGTTCGCGGCACAATTCGGCATGTCGGCGGTCTACGCCACTTCGATCGGCCTGAGCGTCCCGCAGATCTCGGCATTTGTCGGCGCGATATTCATGGGCGCGATGGTGCTGCAATATCCCATCGGCTGGATGTCCGACCGGATGGACCGCCGCCGTCTGATATTCGCTCTCGCCATCCTGGGCAGCGGCGCGGGTGTGCTGGGGATCGTGCTGGGCGGGTCCTATGCGGCGCTTTTGGCTGCCGCCTTCCTAATGGGCGGGGTGTCGAACCCGCTCTATTCGCTGCTAATCGCCTATACCAATGACTTTCTCGACCACGACGACATGCCCGCCGCATCGGGGGGGCTGATCTTTGTCAACGGGCTCGGCGCCATCGCTGGCCCGATGGTGACGGGATACGCGATGACGCGCATGGGGCCGGACGGATTCTGGGTCTACATGGGGGGGCTGATGATTCTTCTGGCCGCATATATTGCGTATCGAATGACCCGACGTCCGTCGCCCTATGCTGATACCACCGACTATGACCTGGTGACATATGCGCCACTTTCGCCCTCGTCGTCGCCGATTGCCGTGGAAGTCGCGCAAGAAGTCTACATTGATAACGCTAACGACGACGAAACAGTGAGTTGAGCGAAAAAAGTGTTGCAAAACCGAAAACTAGTGCCAAAGCTGGGCGGGCCTAGAGGGTGGTCTGGCAATGTGAAGGGGTCGACGATGCTTCACCCAACCGATGTAACGCGTTTTTGGATTGACGAAGTCGGCCCCGAAGGCTGGTACAAATCCGATCCCGAACTTGACGATTCTATCCGAAATGGCTTTCACGAAACCTGGCAACAGGTTGCGGTGGCAAGCTGTGACGGCAAGGGCTTGGATGAATGGATGATGTCGCCCGAAACCACGCTGGCGCTGTTGATCGTTCTCGATCAGTTCGCGCGCAACATGTTCCGGGGCGATCCCCGGTCGTTTGCGACCGATGCCAAAGCGCGGGCGGTGGCCAAGAAGGCCATCGATCGCGGCTGGGATCTGCGCATTCCGTGCCCCGAGCGTCAGTTCTTTTATATGCCGCTGATGCACTCTGAATGCCTCAGCGATCAGGATCGGGCGGTGCGGCTGATGAAAACCCGGATGGACGGGAGCACGCTGAACTTGCTACACGCCAAGGCGCACCGCGAAGTGATCCGCCGGTTCGGCCGTTTTCCCTATCGCAACGAAACCTTGTCGCGCACCGACACACCGTCAGAATCCAAGTTCATAAACGACGGCGGCTATCGTTCGGTGGTCGAGGAAATCACCGCAGCGGTTACTGCCTGAGGGCGGGGCGCCGGAATTTTGCCTCGATGGCTGCGCTGGTTTGCCGGGCCTGATCGCGCAGCCAAGCCACAAATCTCGCCATTTGCGGACGGGCAAGCAGCCCGTCGCGCATGCGCATCCGGTAAGCGAACGGGGCCGCAAGGCTGCGGTCCGGCGGATAAGGAAGAACCGGCGCGCCATTGGCCAGATATGTCTCGGCCAAAGCGAAGCCGCATATCAGAAACCCCACGTCCTGACCAGCGGCCTCCAGCGCCAGTCGGGCATTGCCATAGTGCACGCCGCGCTCGACGCCGCTTGTCCGCAAACCGAAATGATCGAACCAGGCCCGCCACCCCGGGTAATCATCGTCGTCGCGCTGCGCCGTCAGATGCAAAAGCGGCATGCCTTCCATTTCGTTGATCTGGTCGTAATCCGCGATGCGGCGAATGTTGTCGGGGCTGCAGACTGGCAGCAGCTGGTCGAGAAAAAGCGTCTCGCCGGTCGCATCGCGGCCGTATTCGACCCTCAGATCAGGGGCGCCCAGACGGGTCGGCACATCGCCGGCACCGTTGATGCAGAATTGGATGTTGGGATATGCCTCGCGAAACGCCGGCAGTCTCGGTGCAAGCCAAAGTTCGGCCCAGTCAATGTCCGCGACGATGTGAATTTCGGCGACGCGCTGAAAATCGAGCGTCTCGCTGACCCGGCCAAGCGCGTCGAAAGCAAGCCGCAGATCGGCCATCGCCGCATCAAGTTCTTTGGTGGGGTGCAGGCCCGACCTGCCGCGCACCAAAAGATCGGTGCCCAGGTAATTTTCCAGCGATCGAATGCGCTGCCCGACTGCGGCCGGGGTGATTCCCAATTGGTCAGCAGCGGTTTTTTGGCGATCCTTTCCGGATCGCCATGTCCAGGGCTTGCAGGGCCCGGAGGTGCGAAGGCACGGTCATTGATAAAGTTTACCTTTATCGGTGATAAATTCAATCATAATTGCAAAAGGTATTCTTGATTAGTACAAAGAAAATTGGGTTAGGGTTTCTGCGTTGGCCCGGTAATTCTGGAACCACCAAACCCAAGAAAGGAGCAACAGGATGTTAAAGAGATACATTATCGAACGTGAGATTTCCGGGATCGGAGAATTTTCACCGACCGAACTTTGCGCGGCGTCGCGGGCCTCCAACAAGGCGCTGGCCGACATAGGAACCTCGATTCAATGGCAGCATTCATATGTTGCTGGCGACAAGACCTTCTGTGTTTATCTTGCCGAAGGCGAAGACGACATTCGCAGGCACTCGGAACTGAGCGGGATTCCGTGCACCCAGATAACCGAGGTGCCCGAAGTTATTGATCCGCTGACCGCCAATCAATAGGCGCGAATCACTTCCGTTGCCGCCATGCGTCGCGCGCATGGCGGACCCCCGTCTGACCGCCGTTGTCCGTCTCGCCTCGATAGCTTAACCTCAAACTATTCCTCAGACGGAGAGCGACTTCATGGCGGACCAATCCTTTGATGTTGTTGTAATCGGCGCAGGCCCGGGCGGCTATGTAGCGGCGATCCGGGCCAGCCAGCTAGGCCTGAAGGTCGCCATCGTCGAACGCGAACACATGGGCGGCATCTGCCTGAACTGGGGCTGCATCCCGACCAAGGCTTTGCTTCGCTCGTCCGAAATCTTCCACCTGATGCACCGCGCCAAGGAATTCGGCCTGAAGGCCGAGGGGATCGGGTATGACCTCGACGCGGTCGTGGCCCGGTCGCGGGCGATTGCCAAGCAACTCAATGGCGGCGTCGGCCACCTGATGAAAAAGAATAAGGTTACGGTGGTGATGGGCGACGCGACCCTGCCCGCCAAGGGCAAGGTCAGCGTCAAGACCGACGCGAAAAACGGGGGTGGCACCGAGATCCTGACCGCCAAAAATATCATCCTGGCCACCGGCGCGCGGGCGCGCGAACTGCCGGGGCTCGAGGCTGACGGCGATCGCGTGTGGACTTACAAACACGCCCTGCAACCGCCGCGGATGCCCGCGAGGCTGCTGGTCATCGGCTCGGGCGCGATCGGCATCGAATTTGCCAGTTTCTACAATACGCTCGGGGCCGACACGACCGTTGTCGAGGTGCTGGACCGCATTCTGCCGGTTGAAGACGCTGAGATCAGCGCCTTGGCCAAGAAGTCCTTCGCCAAACAAGGCATGAAACTGATGGAAAAAGCGATGGTTAAGCAACTTGATCGCGGCAAGGATAAAGTGACCGCGCATATCGAACAAAGTGGCAAAACTGAAAAGATCGACTTCGATACGGTCATATCGGCGGTCGGAATTGTTGGAAATGTGGAAGGTCTGGGCCTGGAAGCCCTGGGCGCCAAGGTCGACCGCACCCACGTCGTGACCGACGATTTCTGCCGCACTGGCGGCGACGGCCTCTTTGCTATTGGCGATGTCGCCGGGGCGCCCTGGCTGGCCCACAAAGCCAGCCACGAGGGCGTGATGGTGGCCGAACTGATCGCCGGCAAGAACAAGGTGCATCCGGTCAAACCGGATAGCATCGCCGGCTGCACCTATTGCCACCCGCAAGTCGCCAGCGTTGGGTACTCCGAGGCCAAAGCCATGGAACTGGGCCACAAGGTCAGGGTCGGTCGCTTCCCGTTCATCGGCAACGGCAAGGCGATTGCGCTCGGTGAGGCCGAGGGCATAATCAAAACCATCTTCGACGCGAGTTCCGGCGAATTGCTGGGGGCGCATATGATCGGGGCCGAAGTTACCGAACTGATCCAGGGCTATGTGGTCGGCCGCCAGTTGGAGACCACCGAAGAAGACCTGATGCACAGCGTCTTCCCGCACCCGACGCTCAGCGAAATGATGCACGAAAGCGTGCTCGAGGCCTACGGGCGGGCGATCCATATCTGACGCGGGCACGGGGGCCGGTTATCCACAGAAAAGTGACCGCGACAGGGTGAGCGCGACGCCGTTGTTCCCCATATGTTCCATTTTTTGATTGGCCTTTGCCACGTAACGCACTATGTCTCATGCCAAGGGTGTCCGAGGGTTGAATGGCCGAGCTGAAAAACATCGAAGTGCGCGGCGCGCGCGAGCACAATCTGAAAAACATCGACGTGGATATTCCGCGCGATCGGCTGGTGGTGATCACCGGTCTCAGCGGCTCGGGCAAATCCAGCCTGGCGTTCGACACGGTCTACGCCGAAGGCCAGCGCCGCTATGTCGAAAGCCTTTCGGCCTACGCGCGGCAGTTCCTCAACATGATGGAAAAGCCCGACGTCGACCACATCACCGGCCTCAGTCCTGCGATTTCCATCGAACAGAGGACCACCTCCAAGAACCCGCGCTCGACTGTGGGAACGGTGACCGAGATTTACGACTATCTGCGGCTGCTCTTCGCGCGCGTCGGAGTGCCCTACAGCCCCGCCACCGGCCTGCCGATCGAAGCGCAGCAGGTTCAGGACATGGTCGACCGCATCGCCAAGATGGCCGAAGGCACCCGCGCCTTTCTGCTGGCCCCGATCGTGCGCGACCGCAAGGGCGAGTACCGGAAAGAGTTTCTGGAACTGCGCAAAGCGGGCTTCCAGCGCGTGAAAGTTGATGGCGACTTCCATGACCTGGATGATCCGCCAACCCTGGACAAGAAATTCCGCCACGACATCGACGTGGTGGTCGACCGGATCGTGATCAAACCGGGGATCGAGACCCGTCTGGCCGACAGTCTGCGTACCGCGCTCGACCTCGCCGACGGCATCGCGGTGCTCGAGATCGCCACGCTAGAGGCCGGCGAGACCCCCGAGCGCATCACCTTCTCCGAAAATTTCGCCTGCCCGGTGTCGGGCTTCACCATCCCCGAGATCGAACCGCGGCTGTTCTCGTTCAACGCGCCTTTCGGGGCCTGTCCCGCCTGCGACGGTCTGGGGGTCGAGCTGTTCTTCGACGAACGCCTGGTGGTGCCCGACGCCACCCTGCGCATCGAGGACGGGGCGCTGGCCCCCTGGCGCAAGGGCAAATCGCCCTATTTCCTGCAAACCATCGAGGCCCTGGCCAGGCACTATGAGTTTGAAAAGACCGCGCGCTGGAAAGACCTGCCGGCCTTTGTGCAGCAAGTTTTCCTTTACGGCTCGGGCGAGGAAGAGATCAAATTTCGCTACGACGAAGGCGGGCGCGTCTATCAGGTGACCCGCACCTTCGAGGGCGTCATCCCCAACATGGAACGCCGCTACCGCGAAACCGACAGCGCCTGGATCCGCGAAGAATTCGAACGCTATCAGAACAACCGCCCCTGCGGCGCCTGCGGCGGCTTTCGGTTGCGGCCGCAAGCGCTGGCGGTCAAGATCGCCGGCCTGCATGTCGGCGAGGTGGTGCGGATGTCGATCCGCGAGGCCTTCGACTGGATCGAGACCGTGCCCGCCACAATGAGCGACCAGCGTAACCAAATCGCCCGTGCCATTCTGAAGGAGATTCGCGAACGGCTGGGTTTCCTGAACAACGTCGGCCTGGAATACCTGACCCTCAGCCGCAACGCCGGCACGCTCTCGGGCGGAGAATCGCAACGTATCCGGCTGGCCAGCCAGATCGGCTCGGGCCTGACCGGCGTGCTTTACGTGCTCGACGAGCCCTCGATCGGCCTGCACCAGCGCGACAACGGGCGGCTGCTGGAAACGCTGAAAAACCTGCGCGATCAGGGCAACACTGTAATCGTCGTCGAACACGACGAAGAGGCGATCCGCAACGCCGATTATGTGTTCGACATCGGCCCCGGTGCGGGTGTGCATGGTGGCCAGTTGGTGGCCGAAGGCACGCCGGATGACATCACCGCCAACACGCGCAGCATCACCGGTGATTATCTGGCCGGGCGGCGCGCGATTCCGGTGCCCGGCGCGCGCCGCGCCGGCAACGGCAAATCGGTGCGCGTGGTCAGGGCCACCGGCAACAATCTGGCCAGGGTCACGGTCGATTTCCCGCTGGCGCAGTTCATCTGCGTCACCGGCGTCTCGGGCGGCGGCAAGTCGACCCTGATCGTCGAGACGCTGTTCAAGACCGCCTCGATGCGGCTCAACGGCGCGCGCCAGACGCCCGCACCTTGCGAAACCATCCAGGGCCTCGAGCACCTCGACAAGGTCATCGACATCGACCAGCGCCCGATCGGCCGCACGCCGCGGTCAAACCCGGCCACCTATACTGGCGCCTTCACCCCGATCCGCGACTGGTTCGCCGGTCTGCCCGAGGCCAAGATGCGCGGTTACAAACCGGGGCGGTTTTCGTTCAACGTCAGGGGCGGGCGCTGCGAGGCGTGTCAGGGCGACGGGCTTATCAAGATCGAAATGCACTTTTTGCCCGATGTCTATGTCACCTGCGAAACCTGCCAGGGCGCGCGCTACAACCGTGAAACGCTCGAGATCAAGTTCAAGGGCCGCTCAATCGCCGATGTGCTGGATATGACCGTCGAAGACGCGCGCGGGTTTTTCAAGGCGGTGCCGTCGATCCGCGACAAGATGGAGGCGCTCAACCGCGTTGGCCTGGGCTATATCAAGGTCGGCCAGTCGGCGACGACGCTTTCGGGCGGCGAGGCGCAGCGGGTGAAACTCAGCAAAGAGCTTTCAAAACGCGCCACTGGGCGCACGCTCTATATTCTCGACGAGCCGACCACCGGCCTGCATTTCGAGGACGTGCGCAAACTGCTGGAAGTGCTGCACGAACTTGTCGATGCGGGCAATTCGGTGGTGGTGATCGAACACAACCTGGATGTCATCAAAACCGCCGATCATATCATCGACATCGGCCCCGAGGGCGGCGACGCCGGCGGGCGCATCGTGGCCACAGGCACGCCGGAACAGGTGGCGGCTGCCAAGAAAAGCTACACCGGACGCTATCTCAAGGGAATTCTCGCCGCCCGCAAGGTGGCGGCTGAGTAACCTTATTCTGGCTCAAACTGGAAGAATGAGACGATCAGTCGAGAACCGCGGCGATGGCGCTGAACAGCTCCAGAATCTCGCCGGTTTCCTTGTCGGTGCGCACGTAAACATTGTCGCCCAGCCGGTACCAGCCAAAGCGCCGATCCAGATCGTACCGGTCGCTGTCGAGGATAAAATACGGGAAATCCCCGATCCAATCGCCTTTTTTTGCCAGTCCCGGCGGAATGCAGGGCGGGTTTTTCTTGGCCAGCCCCGGCGGGCAATGACCGACGCCAACGCCAACGCCCTTGCCTGCAACGGCGGGCGACATCGTCAATCCGGCTGCGATGGCACTGCTGAGAAGTAATGTGATAATACGGCGCATGATAAGCTCCTGCTCGATTTTCCGGCTGTCTATCCCCGACCGGGACCAAATGACAGCCGCGCTGGTTCGGGGCTGCAAATATCGCGGAAATACGCCGAAAATGCGGCGTCAGCCGCGCGCGCGCGCCTCGAACCGGGGCAGCATGGCCGAAAAATCACGGCCGCGCCCGTCTTCGTCCTCGACAAACGCCGCGTAAAGCTCGGCCGCCCGCGCGCCCATGGGCGTGTCGGCGTCCACCGCTTGCGCCGCCTGCTGGCTCAGCCGCAGGTCCTTCAGCATCAATTCGGCTGCAAATCCAGGGTGATAACCAGTGTCGGCCGGGCTGGCCGGGCCAACGCCCGGGGCCGGGCAATAGACATTCATCGTCCAGCTATAGCCCGACGAGGTCGACACCACGTCAAACATCGCATGCCGGTCCAGCCCCAGCTTGTCGGCCAGCGCAAAGGCCTCGCAGGTGACGATCATCGTGGTGCCCAAGATCATGTTGTTGCAAATTTTGGCTGCCTGACCGTTGCCGGACGGGCCACAGTGAACCGCCTTTTGCCCCATAACATCAAATAATTCTATGGCCTTCTTAAATCCGTCCTCAGGCCCGCCAACCATGAACGTCAGTGTTCCGCCTGCCGCGCCGCCGACGCCGCCCGAGACTGGCGCGTCCAGCGGCAACAGACCCGCCGCCTCGGTCGCCGCAGCCACCGCGCGGGCGCTTTCCACATCGACCGTCGAGCAATCCAGAAACACCGCACCGGGCACCATCGCCGGGATGATCTCATCGGCAACCGAACGCAGGATCGCGCCGTTTGGCAGCATGGTGACCACTACGTCCGCCCCCGCCGCTACATCCGCCGCCGATTTCCCGGCCACCACGCCCTCGGGCATTGGCGCCGCCGTGTCAAAACCGGTAACCTCGTGTCCCGCTTTCGCCAGATTGCCCGCCATCGGCGCGCCCATGTTGCCCAGGCCGATAAATCCGATCTTCATCTCGCATCTCCCAGTTTCAGGGCCTCGGGCCCGAGCGGCATCAGCATCGCCGGCACCTCACCGGCGGGCACCGACCCTGCGTCAGCATATTTCCAAACTGGCCTTCGGTCCTTATCGACGATCCGCGCCCGAATACCTTCCAGAAAATCACCCCGCTCGATCGCCCGGTAGGTGGCCCGAAACTCAGTGTCCAGCGCCGCTTCGATGGTGTCGCGCGCCCGGGCGCGATGCACCAGCTCGACCGCCACCGACGCCGACAGCGGCGAGACCCGCGCCAGCGCATCGAGCGCGGCCTGGGCAAATTCGCCGCCGTCATGGTCCAGCGAGTTGACGATATCGATCAGGGTTTCACCCGCAAAATGCTGGTCAATCCGAGCTTGCAGACCGCGCAGGGTGCCCGTCGGTGCAGTTTTGGCCGCCGCGTCGATAAGCCCCCAGTCGCCGCTGTCCTCCAGCGCCGCGATCAGGCCCGCCCAGTTTTCGCGTGGGATGTAATAGTCCGTAAAACCCGCATAAATCGCGTCGCCCGGTCCCATCCTTGTGGCCGTGGTACCCAGATATTCGCCGCACCGCCCCGGCGCGCGTCCCAAAATCAGCGACCCGCCCACATCGGGCACCAGCCCGATGCCGCATTCGGGCATGGCGATCTGCGAGTTTTCGCAAACCACCCGGTGCGAGGCGTGACAGCCCACCCCGACCCCGCCGCCCATGGTGAAGCCCTGCATGAAAGCGGCCACCGGTTTGGGAAAATTGAATAGTTCGGCGTTCAGCCGGTATTCGTCGCGCCAGAAATTGCGCGCCACCGAAAAGTCCCCGGCGCGGCCCGCCACGTAGATCAGCGCGATATCGCCGCCCGAACAAAACGCCCGGTCACCGGTCGCGTCGATCAACACCATGGCTAGGTCAGCATCATCGCGCCACGCATCCAGCGCCGCCTCAATAGCGCTCACCATCCCTGGCGTCAGCGCATTCAGCGCCTGCGGGCGGGTCAGGGTGATCCGGCCCGCGCGGCCGGTTTTGCGGATAGAAATGTCAGTCATAGCGGCCCAGCTGGTTCAAATTGAACGTGCTCTTGTTTTTCCGGAAGTGCGGTCTGAATGCAAGCGCCAGGGTCGCTCAAAAGTCCTGATGAAACTCGCTGACCAGATGATCGACCACCGATTTCAGCGCCTCGTCGCGCGTGGCCCCCGCACCGATGGTCGCTAGGTATATTTCGCGCTGGCGCTCGGCGCTGGTGCCGGCGGCCACAATGTCGCGGGCCAGGGCGACCTCTTCGACGCAGCCCAGCACCTCGGCATCTTCGGCAATCATATCAAGCCATTCATCGACCAGATCCGCCATCGGCACGATGGCGCCCTTGCCAAAATCGATCAGCCCCTCGCTGGCGCCGAACCGTTGCGCCCGCCAACGATTTTCGGCGATCAGGAAGTGGTCGTAGAGCCGCCAGCGCTGGTTGGCGGCGCGCAGACGCGACAGCATCCGCGTGGTCGACTGGATCAGCGCCGCCAGCGTCAGCGTATGTTCCAGCCGCGGGGCCACGTCGCAGATGCGGGTCTCGATGGTCGGGTATTTGGCCGACGGTCGCAGGTCCCACCAGATTTTCGACGTGTCCTCGATGATATCGAGGTCGATCAGCACCTGCACCGACCGCTGAAACTCGGCCCAGCTCGAAAACTGCGGCGGCAGCCCGGTGCGCGGCAGGTTGTCGAAAACCGTCAACCGGTAACTCGCCAGCCCAGTGTCTTCGCCCTTCCAGAACGGCGACGAGGCGCTAAGCGCCAGTAAATGCGGCAGGAAATAGCTCAGCTGATTGGTCAGGTCGATCCGCTGCTCTTCCGAAGGGATGCCGATATGCACATGCATCCCGCAGATCAGCAGCCGTCGCGCCACCCCGCCCAGGGCGCGTTCCAGATCGTTGTACCGGTCGCGGTTGGTGTGGGTCTGCGATTTCCAATCGCCAAACGGATGGCACGACACCGCAATCGGGGCCAGCCCGTGGTCGGCGGCCACCCGCGCCACGGTGCCGCGCAGGCGGCGAAGCTCGGCGCGGGCCTGGCTGATGTTCTGGCAAACCCGCGTGCCGATCTCGATCTGGCATTGCAGAAACTCGGGGCTGAACTGGCCTTCAAGCTCGGTCGCGCAGGCGTCGATCAACCCCTGCGGAGCTTCGGCCAGCGCGCCGGTGTCGGGATCGACCAGAAGGTATTCTTCTTCGATTCCAATGGTGAAATCTGCAGTGTCCGGCATTGGCCCTCTGCGGTTTCGGTCCATATTGGGTGCGGGAACATCACCGATCAAGACAAAAATCAAACCGGCGAATGTTGCTCGGTGCGACCAAACGATTCGTAAGTTGCGGTCAAATGTCCCGAGACGCGATCACGACGGCGTGCGGAATGTCGCGCCAGAGTGAACAATCCCACGGTTAAACGGGGGCATTGTTGACAATATCTTTCTCTGGTTGCCAATTGACCGTGCGGAAGGTCAATCGGGAAATAATCAGACGGCGAAATGAGTTGCGAAAATATTGTGGCGAAGTTAAGCTTTAACTGTGTTCCCGCCTTGTTCAGGCGGGCGGTAGGCTGTGAGGGGCTGTTGTGTTAAAGTTTTCGGCATTTACTGTGGCGCTGGCAATTTCGCTGGGCGTCGGCTTCGCTGGGGTGGTCAGCGCGTCGACCGTTGAACCCGACACTCTTCTTGGCTCAGACAGCCTAAAGCATATTGCATTTAATCTGAGGCATATCCCGCGGCCTTGAGGAAGTTCCAGCATTGGTCTGGGTCGAAGAGATCACAAATGTCGCTGAGGGCGTCAAAGAGGGCATCGAAGGTTCTTGCTCCAACCCTTCGCAGGTGAGCTTTCAACTTTGAGAACGCCATTTCGATCGGGTTAAGATCCGGGGAGTAGGGTGGCAGGAACAAGAACCAGCATCCGCGCGCCCTCAACGCCTGTGCCGCGCGGTGGCTTTTGTGGGTGGAAAGATTGTCGAGAATGACCACAGTTCCAGGGTCCAGCGCAGGCGCAAGCTGGGTCTCGATATAAGTCTCGAACGCCGATCCATCCATTGCGCCGCTGATCACCCAGGGTGCAATCAGCGCGTTATGGGTCAGCCCGGCGATGAAGGTCTGCGTGCCCCATTTTCCAAAGGGTGCGGTGCCATAAAGCCGCTCACCCCTGAAGCTGCGCCCGCGCAACCGGGTGAGGTTGGTTTTGACGGCGGTTTCATCGATGAATACCAGCCTGTGCGGTTCGGCGCGCATGCGCGGCTGGCGGCGGCTGATCCATTCCCTTCGCGCCTTATGCAGGGCGGGCCGGTCACGTTCCTGCGCGACAAGTCCTTTTTTTATATGAAAACCCTGCGCGTTCCAGAGCCCGGTGGATTGAGGAGAGCTGAACGCTCACGCCGTGCGTCTCCGCAAGCGCACCCGCAAGTTCCTGCAATGTTATGTCCGGTTCAGCCCGGACAATCTCGATCAGGAAACCCGCATGCGGTGCCAGCTTGCCAAACCGGCCCGCTGGCCTGCCCTGTGGCTTGGGTGTGACCTCGCCCCGCTCACGTTGATCCGCCGCATAACGCACCGCCGTCGCTGCACTGACGCCATAAACCCGCCCCGCAGCGCGACAAGAGTTTCCGGCCGCAATATACCCGCATATCCGCTGCCGAAGATCCAAAGAATACGGTTTGCCCATGCTCCACCTCCTCACGGGAAATGAATCAGACAAACAACACTTTGGGAATCCCCTTTCGATTCACATCAAACGCAAACCGCTTTAGGGGTCCGGCGCGACAGCCCAACCGATTGGAAAGCAAGTGAAAGGGCAGGCCGCAAGAAACGAAAATTCGTTTACGAGGATTTTTGTGAATATCGACGTCGAACCCGACGCGCGGCTCATTTCCGGATCCGAGGCGGAATGGCAGGGGTTCCTTTTGATGTTTGACTACATTGGCGCGATACGCCCAAAACTTGAAGACCGGTTCGGTGCCCCGGTCAATTTCAACTGGCTCATCCGCCTCGATCCGCAGATCGCAGAGGGCTTTGGTGATCCGGGCTGGGCCTTGAAAATGCACGGCGACAAGCTGGACGCGCTCAAGGATGCGGGCGACGAGGTGGGCCTTCACGTTCATACTTGGCGCAGCACCCGCAGGTTTTTCCGCCGAATCTGGGTTGAGCTACCCCCCGAAATTCGGACACTGACGTAAGCTGCGATTTGTAGTCTGCTGATCTTCAACACGAAGGAGATCAGAAATGTCGAAACGAAAGCAACATCATCCAGAGTTTAAGGCCAAGGTGGCATTGGAGGCGCTGAAGGGGGAGGCGACGGTTTCAGAGTTGGCGAGCCGGTTTGGCGTGCATCCTACCATGATCCATCAATGGAAACGTGCGTTGCTTGAAGGCGCGTCGGGCGTGTTCGGGCGCGGCAGCAGGAAAGCGGCTGAAGTTGACGAAGAACAGGTTAAAGACTTGCACGCCAAGATAGGGGAGCTGGCCGTCGCCAACGATTTTTTGGCCAGAAAGCTCAAGCCCTGGGCCGGCAAGTGAGGCGGAAGATGATTGAGCCAGGCCTTCCAAACCTGTCTGTTGGCAAACAATGCGCCTTGCTGTCGATCTCACGGTCATCCTTTTACTATGAGCCAAAGGGTGAGACCGCGATGAACCTCGACCTGATGCGCCTGATAGATAAGCAGTTCTTGGAAACGCCGTTTTACGGTGTGCGCCAAATGACGTGGCATCTTCGGAACGAAGGTCATCTGGTGAACGAGAAGCGCATCCGACGGCTCATGCGGTTGATGGGCCTCATGCCGATCTACCAGAGGCCCAACACCAGCAAGGCCGCGAAGGGCCACAAGATTTACCCCTATCTGCTACGTGGGCTTCGTGTGACCCGCCCCAATCAGGTCTGGTGTTCTGATATCACCTATCTGCCAATGCGACGCGGCTTCCTGTATCTCCTGGCCATCATGGACTGGCACACGCGCAAAGTGCTGGCGTGGCGCATCTCGAACACGCTGGAAGCGGACTTCTGCGTCGAGGCGTTGAACGAGGCAATCCACAAGTTTGGCCCGCCCCAGATCATGAACACTGACCAAAGCAGTCAGTTCACATCCTTTGTCTGGACGGGCCAACTGAAGCGGACAGGCGTGCATATCTCGATGGACGGCAAGGGCCGGTTCCTCGACAATATTTTTGTGGAACGGCTGTGGCGCTCGCTGAAATACGAGTGCGTCTATCTGCACGCCTGGGAGACTGGATCGGAGGCCAAGGCCGGCGTCGGCAAATGGATGGAGTTCTACAATCAGAAGCGGCCGCATTCCGCACTTGGCGGCCAGCCTCCAGACGTGGTCTATTGGCAGAGAAATGAAACAACGCAACCCGATCAGCAGGAGCAAAAAGTAGCTTAGATTGCGCCAAATACTGTCCAACGGTTGGGGAGTAGTTCAATTGGTTGAACGCAGCGATGCCGCAAAGGGATCGATGTACCGCATTGTCTCCGCCGGAGTTGCTCCATGAAGGTGCCGGTATCAGAGATGCTGCCGGCAGCCATTGCAGAGATAGAGGGGTCAGACCGGGCCGCTTGTCTGGAGCGATGGCAGGGTGCGTTTGGGCGCTCGCCGTCCAAGTATCTGTCACTTCAGATCATGCAGCGTGTTCTGGCCTGGGAGAAACAATGCCGGGTACTAAAGCACTTCACCTGAACTTGGAATCAATGGGGATTCCCAAAGGGATTGATTTGTGATTCACGCTATTTGGAGGTGAATTATGAGCAATACTTATTCTTTGGATTTGCGCACGCGGGTGATTTCACAGGTTCGGACGGGGATTTCCCGGCGCGAGGTTGCGCGGCGTTTCGGAGTGAGCCCGAGCTTTGTCATCAAGGTCGTTCAGCGTTTTGAGAAATCCGGCTCAGCAGCATCAGCAAAACAGGGGCGACCGAGCGGCAAGGGCAAGCTGGCGGCTTTCAGAACGGCGCTGGTGGCACAAGTTGCAGCGCATCCCGATCTGACTTTGGCGGAATTGAGGGACTGGCTCGCGCGCAAACATCGGGTGGGTGTGCATCTCTTCTCGATCAGCCGAGTCCTGAAATCCGCAGGCTTCACATATAAAAAAATCGCTTCTGGCAGTGGAGGCTGGTCGCGCGCGGGCGCGCCGTAAGCGCTATATCTGGCAGGTTCATCGCCAGCCGTTCATGCGCAAAACCCCGCACCGGCTGGTCTTTATCGACGAGACCAGCGTGAAGACCAACATGACGCGGATGCGGGGCCGGTCGCTCAAAGGCCAGCGCCTGCGCGCCACAGCACCTTTTGGATATTGGCGCACACAAACCTTCATTGCCGGGCTCAGATGCGATGGCCTGATCGCACCCTGGGTGCTGGACGGGCCGGTCAACCGAGCTGGTTTCGAGGCCTATGTCGAAACCCAGCTCGCGCCGGCGCTGAACCAAGGTGATGTTGTCATCCTCGATAACCTGTCCTCGCACAAGAGCGCGAAAGCCGCCGCGATCCTGCGCAAATGCGGCGCTTGGTTCCTGTTCCTGCCACCCTATTCCCCGGATCTAAACCCGATCGAAATGGCGTTTTCAAAGCTCAAAGCCCATCTCCGGCGGATCAAGGCCAGAACAATCGACGCCCTGTGGCGGGCGGTAGGAGAAATCTGTGACCTCTACGACGAAACTGAATGCTGGAACTACTTCAAGGCAGCCGGTTATGCGCACGACTAAAAGTGAAACGCTTTAGGTGGAGTTTCGCCAAAGACAGAACGTGCCCTGCGTCGGATTGCGGCCGGCAAAGCGCCAGCGACAGCAGCCAAATCCGGATCACATCTGATCCGCGAATGGAACGGCCGAACCTACCATGTGGAAGCTGTTGAAAGCGGTTTTGAAATGGATGGCAAAACCTGGCGGTCCCTGTCGGCCATCGCCCGGCACATCACCGGAGCTCAGTGGTCGGGCCCGCGTTTCTTTGGGCTGACCTGATGCGCCGGATCAGATGCGCCATCTATACCCGCAAAATCACTGAGGAGAGGCTCGAGCAGGAATTTAACTCGCTGGATGCGCAGCGCAAAGCCTGCGAGGCCTATGTCGCCAGCCAGAAACATGAAGGCTGGGAATTGCTTCCTGACCACTATGATGACGGCGGCATCTCCGGCGGTCATCTTGATCGCCCGGCGCTGCAAGCGTTAATGCAGGCGGTGGATGAGAAACGAGTGGATCAGATAGTCGTCTACAAGATCGACCGCCTGACGCGATCCTTGGCCGACTTTGCGAAACTGGTAGATCGGCTGGATGCAGCTGGGGCCTCCTTCGTCTCGGTCACGCAGAGCTTCAATACCGCCACCAGCATGGGGCGGCTGACGCTTAATGTTTTGTTGTCCTTCGCCCAGTTCGAACGGGAGGTCGCAGCCGAACGCATTCGGGACAAGATAGCCGCTTCAAAACGCAGGGGACTTTGGATGGGCGGCAATGTGCCTCTCGAATATCTGCCGGGCGGTAGAACCCTGAAAATTGATGAGACTGAGGCCATAGTCGTCCGTAAGATTTATGATCTCTTTCGTGAACATCGCGCAATCCGGCTGGTGAAAGAACGGGCCGAAGCGTTGGGTCTCAGAACCAAACGGCGTGAGCGCCCGGATGGCCGGATCACGGGTGGAGGATTGTTTGACCGGGGGCACATCCATCACATCCTGACCAATCCGATTTATGCGGGCCGCATTCGGCATAAAAACAAGGTCTTTGAGGGACAGCACGATGCGGTCATCGTCCCAGAGGTATGGGATCAGTTGCAGGGGATGCTGCAAGGTGGCTCGGTTAAAGCTCGCGGCACTAAACAGCGGGCAACTCGATCGCCCCTTGCCGGCAAGCTCTTTGATGAAACCGGTGATCCGCTGACACCGAGCCACAGCAAGATAAACGGTAAACGCCTGCGCTACTACATATCCCGACGCCTTGTGGTGGATCGCAGCAAGAAGCATCCCGATTCCTGGAGGTTGCCGGCGGAGCAATTGGAGGCCTTGCTAAGTGATGCCGTTTGCAACCGGTTCGTGCAACCAGATGCCGTAGTCCAGCTGCTTATCGACCCGACGGTTGCTGAGATATCAAATGCACAGGATTGTCTGGCGGCATTCCAAGATCGTCGCAAACTCCCGAATGCAGCGCTCCTGAAACTGGTTGAACGCGTTGAGATCCAGCCCGGCTCTCTTTGCCTGAATCTCGGACACGGCGCACTCGCCGATGTGTTGCACCTCAGACCTGAGCAGATCGATCCGGATCAGCTCGCCTATGAGATATTCTTCCGAATGCGGCGCCGGGGTGTCGAGCTGAAACTGCATCTGGGTGTTGCGCCCACAGAGATTGATCACACGCTCGTCCAGAACATCGTCAAAGCGAGGCGCTGGCTGCCAATGATCGTCGAAGGCAAAACCTTCACTGACATCGCTAAGGCAGAAAGCACTTCAAAGCGCCGTATCCAAGACGTTGTCGATCTGGCGCTTCTTGCACCAGATGCTGTGAACGCCATCACAATGGGCGCGCAGCCCGATGGTCTCACCACTGACTATCTGATCAAGACTGGCTTCTCCGCCATCTGGTCCGAACAGCGTGAAAAGTTCGCACCCCTTTGATCCAGTCGCGCCGCTGAATCTCCAAACTCGTACCGTGAAAATCCCGAACTGAGACTGGAGCCCTGAATCGCGCCAATTTCAGCGACTGAACGCGTCTCTGTCAGGATTGGCAGTACCCAAGTCCCCTAAAACACGAGATAATTGCCCTGCAATCTAACCGCGTCTCAGATACTGGAAGTGCGTGGCTGGGGTGGTAGGATTCGAACCTACGATACACAGTACCAAAAACTGCTGCCTTACCACTTGGCTACACCCCAAAGGTGCCGGGGTGATTTACGCGCTGAGATAGCTTGACGCAAGCCCCGGAGCCTAAATTTTCATGGCGCAAATGCGCCGCGCCTGTTCATCGCCTGGTCCTGGCCGGGCGGCCCGGGATCAACCCCCCTCTCGCGCGCGTCTAAACCCGGATTGGATCGGCCTTGCCGAGGCGGTCAAAGGCCATCAGCGAAGCGACCAGCGCTGGCATCTCGGCCAGCGCAATCATATTGGGGCCGTCCGAGGGCGCGCGATCCGGCTCCTCGTGGGTTTCGATGAACACCGCCGCGATGCCAAGCGACACCGCCGCCCGGGCCATGACCGGCGCAAATTCGCGCTGACCGCCCGACGACCCGCCCTGACCGCCGGGCTGCTGGACCGAATGGGTCGCGTCCATAACCACCGGATACCCGGTTTTGGCCATCGTCGGCAGGGCGCGCATGTCGGTCACCAGCGTGTTATAGCCAAACGACGATCCGCGTTCGGTCAGCAGAATGCGCTGGTTGCCGGTGCTCTCGACCTTGGCGACCACGTTGACCATATCCCAGGGGGCCAGAAACTGACCCTTCTTGATGTTGATCGCCGCACTGGTTTCGCCCGCGGCGAATAGAAGATCGGTCTGGCGGCACAAGAACGCCGGGATCTGCAGAATGTCCACAGCCTCGGCCACAGCCGCACAATGGCCCGGTTCATGAACGTCGGTCAGGGTCGGCACCCCGATCGCGTCCCGCACACTTTCCAAAACCTTGAGGCCTGCCTCCAAGCCCGCCCCGCGCCGGCCCTTCAGCGAGGTACG
Source organism: Paracoccaceae bacterium (assembly GCA_965247915.1). GTDB lineage: Bacteria > Pseudomonadota > Alphaproteobacteria > Rhodobacterales > Rhodobacteraceae > JAKZRT01. The sequence goes on along the minus strand of OZ252048.1, from coordinate 2,151,533 downwards.
GTTGGCCTTGTCATAGCTGGCTTTGAAAACATACCCGGCGCCCGCGGCCTTGCAGGCCTCGGACATTGCACCGGCGATCATCTGGGCGTGATCGGCGCTTTCCAACTGGCAGGGACCAGCGATCACCACCAGCGGGCAATCGTTCCCGAATGTAACGCCCGCGACGTCAACCTCATGCATCACGCCGAAACCTGTTCGCGCAGGATCGACGCTGTCAGCGACAGCATCAGATAGAGTCCCGAGAAAATCAGGAAGGCCAAAACCGTGTTCTCGAACGCGCGCGGATAAGCGGCCTCGTCCGGGGCGGTCGGACGCACTCCTTGCAGCAGATAGCGCACCTGGCGGTTGGCCTCGATCCGGGCGGTTTCCAGCTGTTGCAGCGATTGCGCGAACATCATCTGGCGCGTTTCAAGTTCGGATTCAGCAATGACCAGTTCGCCGTTTATTCGCGCCAGCGACGCGCCGCCACCGGTGCCTTGGGTCATCTCGGCGCGCATTTCGGCGATCAGCGCCTCCAGTCGCGCGATAGAGCGTTTGGCCACATCGACCTTGGTCTGATTGGGACGGGCATTGTCCTGCAGCGATTGCTGCGACAGACGTTGCGTTTTGAGTTGAATTTCAAACGTCGATATCTGGCTCATCAGCGTGTTCACCTCGGCCTCGGCTGACAGCACCCCGCGCGCCTCCTGCAAGTTCAAGACTCTTTGCTGAGCATTGAGCATTTTCAACTCGGCATCGTCATAGCTTTCCGTTGCCCCGGCCATCTGGTCGTGTCGAATTCTTTGGGTCAGCTGATCGACCTGTTCTTCGGCATAGGCGATCAGGGCAACCGAAAAATCATGGCTGACCTTCGGGTCCGCGGCAATAACCTCCATTCGGACGATCCCCTCGGTCGGGTCATAGCCAATGCGCGCGCTGCGCTGATAGCGTCGATAGGCAGCCTCGTTGGTGCCGTCGGCGTCCAGCCTTTGCAGCGGGTCGATCCCCGGGTCGGAAAAATGCGCTTTGAACCCCAGGGCGGCGTCCAGGCGCAGCATTGCCTCGCGCGACTGCAGCATTGCCTCGCGCGACTGAAGATAGCTCTGAACAGCAATCGAATCCTGCGAATTCGCCAGGCTGGTGCCTGCCAGCAGGCCGCTGACGGCACTTTGCGCGGGGGCGTCGGCCTGCTGGATAAGAAATTCGGAATTCGTGGCGTACATCGGCGTCGCAATCGCCGAATAATAAAACCCCGCCGCGATGGTCGGGACCGCGATAAAGGCAAATATCCGTGCCCCAAGGCCGATCAGATTGCGACGCCTGCGCACCGCAATGTTTCGCTGCATTCGGATAATTTCGGCGGCGCGCCGGTCTTCGGCATTTTCGGGTGCGCTCGGCACCGGCACCGGCGGCGGCTTGGCAATCTGGGGCAGCACATTTGGAGCGACCGCCACGCTACCCGCAGCGCTGCCGCTGTCGGCCACAACAGGCGGTGACTTGGGTGGTACGATTTGCAGGTGGTTTTTGCCAAAAGGATCAATGCCCTGCGCGCGCAGCGCCTCGACCGCCTCAGCGCCGGTGTTGGCTTTGATACCGCGGCGCGCTGCCATTCGGCGGGCGATACGCATTTGGCGGGCCGTGGGATCGCCCGTCCTGGGCTCTGGGGCCGATGGTTTCGCGACGCCGTTACCTGGGGCAGGGGGCGTAGCCGTTTGGACGGACCCTGAACCAGCGTCGGTCCGAGAGCCAGCGCCAGCAGTCCTTGAATCCGGCTGGGTGCCGGTCTTGCCCGCAACCGGCGCGCTGTCGCCGGTGCCTGAACCCTTGGCGGGTTCTGGATTCGTCGCGCCGGAAGGGGAAGTCCTTTCGGCCAGACCAAGCGACTTGCGCACCCGAAACTTCTTGGCTTTAGGCTTGGTATTCATAAAGCGATTGTGCCTCTTCCAGACTATCGAACATATAAAGTTTTCCATCCCTCAGTACAGCCGCCGTCCGGCAGAATTTTTCCAGCGTTTCGGGCTGATGCGACACCACGATCACCGTGGTCTTTTCAAACCGCTCCTTCAGAATGGCCCCGGCCTTTTTGTTGAACTCAACATCTGTTGTCGACGGCATGCCTTCGTCGATCAGATAGATGTCGAAATCCAGAGCCAGCATCAGCGAAAAACAGAACCGGGCGCGCATCCCCTGGCTAAAGGTGCCGACCGGCATTTCATAGTATTCGTCAAGCCCGCACAGCCAACGGCTGAACGCTTCGACATAATCCGGGTCAAGCCCATAGAGCCGGGCGATATAGCGAGCGTTTTCCTGGGCCGTGTGGCGATTGACGACACCGCCCATGAAGCCAAGCGGAAAAGATACCCGGCAACGCCGTCGCACCTCGCCCTCGTCGGGTTTTTCCAGGCCCGCCATCATGTTGATAATCGTGGTTTTACCGGCGCCGTTTGGCGCCAGAATCCCTAATGAATTCCCAAGTTCCACACGAAAAGACGCCCGATCCAAAATGACCTTGCGCTGTTTGCCAGTCCAAAAGGACTTGCTGACGTTCCGAAACTCCAGCATTCCAAAACTGATCCTGCCGACCGCACGCAACTCTTTTAGAGGTTTTTGGTTAACGCGTACTAATTGCCTCAGCTACACCCCATTATGCGCGGAAAACCGCAACTTAATCAACGCACTTATGGCCTGACCCTGCGGCGGAGGCGTGAATGATACGGCCCATACGGTCGGCGCGGAAATTCAGGTTAAACGGTCTGCTTTTCCACGCGCAACACCCGGCCTGCGACAATTGCAATAACCGACGCGAAGAAGCTCAGCAACGCGCCCATCTTGGCGGCGTCCTGAATTTCGCCCGGCGGGAAGGCGACCGCGGCGATGAAAAGCGCCACCGTAAAGCCGATTGCGGCCACGCAACCGATCACAAACAAGTCGCTGACGCGCATGCCGTTGGGCAGTCCAAGCCGCAAGGGTACGGCAGCAATCCAACCGAATATCAACACGCCGAATGGCTTTCCAACAATGAGGCCCAGCACAACCAGCCAGGTTGGCGAGGATATGGCCGAAAATTCAACGCCCGCATTCAATAGACCGAACATGAACAACACGACCTCGACGGGGTATTTCAGCATGTGCTCGGCCTGATTCAACAGGTCAGTCAGGTAAGTCTCGGCCTCCGAGAAAAACCCGAAAGCCCGATCCGCGTGGGGAATGGCCGGAATGACCGGCAACAGCCCAAGCGCCGGGTGAATCTCGGCTTTGGCAAAGCCAAACCAGCTTAGCGCCCCGGCGACCGCATAGGGCCAGACCGACAGGGTTTTGCGGAGCTTCGTCGAGACCGGCCGCAACTCGCGGTCCCCGTCTAGGATCCGGGGCAGCCAGTTGAAGACAAGATAGACCGCAACCACCGCACCAACCGAAAGCAACAGCCATTCCAGTGCCAATTCGCCGGTGGGATAGAAAACCGCGATGATAATCAGGCCGGCCGCGTCATCGGCGATGGCCAGCAACAACAGGAACCGCACCGCCGGGTGGCCGGCGCCAAAGACGATGCGCCCGACAAGATACGAAAAGGCAATATCCGTAGCGGTCGGCACCGCCCATCCGCGCGCCACCGCGTCGTAAACGTCCGATCCCAGAAACGCCGCCAGACCAAGATAGACCGCCACCGGCCCCACCATGCCGCCGACCGTCGCGAACAGCGGCGTGATCGACTTTCTACCCCGAAGCGCGCCGTTTTTCAGTATGATCGCTTCCCAAACCTCTTTACCCGCGATGGCAAAGAAAAGCGCCATAAGCATGTCGTTGACCAGATAATGCAGGCTGATCACCCGCGCCGCCTCGCCGATCACGAATTGCTCGTACCCGTGGCCGAACGACGCTTTCCAATCAGCCATACGAAGGCCGATCAAATCATTGAAAATCAATGGATATTCGGCAAAGTGATGATAACTTTCGCCACTCAGATTGGCCCAGCTAAGCGCGATCAGCGCGCCGGAAATCAACAGCAGCGAATAGTCGGTGACGAAATTCCACACGCGGTACATGCACGGGGCTCCCTGCCTCTGAACTTGCGCCGGTGATTAGAGGATGCGCCAGCGCACCGCAAGACTGCTGGCTTGCTGTTGACACTTGGTGAACACTGCTGGATTTGAAGCCCATGAGCCCGACGCTGACCTAGGAATTATCGCGCTGCACGATCTGCGCCGAAAGGTTTGCGGCCACCGCCACCGCGCACACGCCGCGACCGGTGGTATGGTTCAGCGCCGAGGCGCGGATTTTGATCGCGGGTCAGGCCCCCGGGTTGAAAGTCCACGCCAGCGGGCGTCCGTTCACCGACCCGTCGGGGGATCGGCTGCGCGACTGGATGGGCATCGACGCCGATACGTTTTACGACCGGACCCAGATCGCTATCGTACCCATGGCGTTTTGTTTCCCCGGCTACAACGCCAAAGGCTCGGACCTGCCGCCACCGCCGATCTGCGCGCGCACCTGGCGCGACCGTGTGATCGCGTCGATCGGCGATGTGACGCTGACGCTGGTTATCGGCGGCTATGCGCAGAAGTGGCATCTGGGGCAGGCTTCCAAAGCCGGGGTGACCGCAATGATGGCGCGCTGGCGCGATTTCGGCGCGGCCACGCTGCCACTTCCGCACCCCAGCTGGCGCAACAATGCCTGGTTGCAGAAAACCCCCTGGTTCGAGGCCGAGCTTTTGCCCGACCTCCGCACGCGGGTCCGCAAGGCCCTGGCGTGATGCGAGAAACGCAGCCCATCCCAGAATCTCCTCCGGCCTCAATAGCCCTGATCGCGGTCCACCAGGTTGACGAAGGGCAGGCCAGCCTCGCCCCGGCGCACGTTCTCGGCAATCACCCGCGCGGCGGTCTCCGGACGGGTTGCCGAGGCGATGTGCGGTGTCACCGTTACCTTCGGATGCGCCCAGAACGGATGATCTGGCGGCAAAGGCTCTGTGCGAAAGACGTCCAATGTGGCCTGCGACACGCGACCGCCGTCCAGCGCGGCCAACAGCGCATCGTCATCGATCAACCCGCCGCGACCGGGGTTCAGCAGAACCGCTCCGGTTTTGATCCGGGCCAGCGCGCGCGCATCAATTATGCTTTCAGTGTGCATTGTAAGTGGAAGCAAAAGAACAAGAAAATCAGATCGACCAAGGACAGACAGAAATCCTTCGTCGCCGCTATATGTATCGATCCCATCCATCCTCCTGGGTCGCCGGGACCACCCGGCCACTTGAAACCCCAGGGCCACCAGCATCGCGGCGCAGGCCGACCCCAGGGCGCCCAATCCCAGAATACCGACTGTCCGTTCCTGCGCCAGCTGCGGCACCCGCGGCTCCCACACGGACCCGCGGTTCAAAATATCCGCGTCCAGCCCCAGATGGTGCCGCAGGATATGGCCCGACACCCATTCGGCCATCCCCGTCGCCAATCCCGGATCGACCATCCGCGCCAGCGGTTGGGTAAGGGTTTGATTGGTCACGATATCCTCGACGCCGGCCCACAGCCCCAGCACCGCGCGGGTGCGGGTATAGGGCGTGAAATCCGCCACCGGGCCCATCGGTGCGAAGACGATGTAATCGACTTCCCCAGGCGCAAAACCCGACACCCGCAGGTCCGCGTCAACCCCAACCTCGACCAGCGCCTGCGCCAGCGGCGCGCGATAGTCGTCCCAAAGCCCGTCGGGCGCCGAGAAAAGGATATTGACCATGCGCCTACCTTGGCCGGTGGACATGCGCCGACTGGATCAACCCGAACGCCCCAAGCAGCACCAGCATCGCTGAGCCGCCATAGCTGACCAGCGGCAGCGGCACGCCAACTACCGGGACCAGACCCATGACCATTGACATGTTGACGGCAAAATAGAGAAAGAAGGTGGCGGCAATGCCCAGGATCAACAGCGACGAATAGCGCGACGGGTTCGCCAAGGCGCTCGATATGCAAAACACCAGGATCAGCGCGTAAAGCGCCAACAACGACATACCCCCGACAAAGCCGAACTCCTCGGCCAGCGTCGTGAAAATAAAATCGGTGTGCTTTTCGGGCAGGAAATTCAGCCGCGATTGGGTGCCCTGCATGAAACCGCGCCCGGTCCATCCCCCCGATCCAAGGGCAATCTTCGACTGGGTGATGTGGTATCCGGCCCCCAACGGGTCGGTCGAGGGGTCCAAAAACGTGTCGATGCGGCTAAACTGATAATCTTGCAGCAACTGCCAATCGGTGCCGCGCGACACGAAGACGCTGGTGATCAGGGCGCCGGCCATGGCGATGACGGCGGCAAAATAAAGTATATTGACGCCCGCCAAAAACATCAGCAATCCGCCCCCCGCCAACAGCAGAATGGCGGTGCCCAGATCGGGCTGTTGCAGAACCATCACGGTCGGGATCAGGATCAGCGCGACCGGCAGCGCCACCCACAAGGGGCGCGACACTTTGGACATCGGCAGCCAGTCGTAATACGCCGCCAGCGCCATTATCAGCGCAATTTTTGTCACTTCCGAGGGCTGAAATCGCATGAAACCAAGATCGATCCAGCGCTGTGCGCCCATCCCGACGCTGCCAAAAAACTCAACCGCCAGCAACAGGCCCAAGGACCCCAGATAGGCCAGAAATGACATATTGCGCCAAAACCATATCGGCACCATGGCGACCGCGAACATTACCCCCATGCCCAGCAGGAACCGCTTGAACTGGGGCTCGACCCAAGGGCTGACCGTCCCTCCGGCGACCGAGAAAAGCTGCACCAGCCCCATGAAAACCACTGCCGTCAGCAGTAGGATCAGCGGCCAGTTCAGATAAAGCACCTTTGACGTCCCGGCCGGGACCCGCTTTACGGTATATTCCAGATAGGTCATGCGCGCGACTTTGCGGGCGGCGACGCCTCGGGCGCCGGGGGCAGCAGGTCCAGGCTTTCCTGCATCTCGCGGATGGTCTCGCGCTGATAGGACGGATACGAGGTCAGCGGCGGCAGACGCCCGTGCAGCGCCTGCAGGATGATGTCACGGGCAATCGGCGCGGCGGCGCGGCTGCCCGACCCGCCGTGTTCGACCACCACCGACACCGCAACCTTAGGGTCATCGTGGGGGGCGAAGGCCACGAACAGCGCGTGGTCGCGCCGGTTCCAGGGCAGGTCTTCGTTCGAGGTCACGCCCGCGGCGTGCTCGGCGGGCGTGATGTTGCGCACCTGGCTGGTGCCGGTTTTCCCAGCCAGTCGCGCACCTTCCTCGACAATCTGCGAGCCGCGCGCCATGCCGCGCTTTTCGTTCGATACCGCGTACATGGCCGCGCGGACGGCTTCGAGATGTTCGGGCGAGACGTCGAGCGGCTTTGCCGTAGTCTCCCGGCTTGGCTGACCGGAAATCGACCGCACCAGACGCGGCGTAACAGCGTGCCCCGAAGCGATGCGCGCCGTCATCACCGCCAATTGCAGCGGCGAGGTCAAAACGAACCCCTGCCCAATGGCGGCGTTCAACGTATCGCCGGTGACCCAGACCTCGTCGTAACGCCGTTGTTTCCAGGCGCGGGTCGGGGTCAGCCCCGCGGCCACCGCCGACATCGGCAGGTCAAACTTCGTGCCCAGCCCCAGCTTCCGCGCCATCGCCGTGATCGCGTCGATGCCGACCCGCTGCGCCATCTCATAATAAAATACATCGCAGGATTGCTTCAGGCTGTTGTGAAAATCCATATGCCCGTGCCCGCCGCGTTTCCAGCAATGGAACCTGCGGCGGCCCAGTTGCATGTGCCCCGGGCACCAGACCGTTTCGTTGAAATCGATGTGACCGCCGGCAAGCGCGGCCAACGCCGTCACCAGCTTGAACGTGGACCCCGGCGGATAGGTGCCCTGAACCGACTTGTTGGCAAGCGGCACGTATTCGTCGTCGGTCAGGGTGCGATAATCGGCGACCGAAATGCCCCGCACAAACAGGTTCGGATCAAACGCCGGGGCCGAGGCAATCGCCAGAATATCGCCGTTGCGGGTGTCCATAACCACCGCCGAGGCACTTTCGCCGGCCAACCGCGCCTGGGCGAAGTTTTGCAGGCGGTGGTCCAGCGTCAGCGTCACATCGGCCCCAGGCGTGCCCTCGTCGCGGTCGATTTCGCGCATGATCCGCCCCGCCGCGTTGACCTCGATACGCTTAGCCCCGGCCTTGCCGCGCAGCAGTTTCTCCAACTTCGCCTCGACCCCGATCTTGCCGATCTGAAATTCGGGGATCTGCAACAGCGGATCGTCGTCCTCGACCCGGTTCAGATCGCTTTCGCTGACCGGTCCCACATACCCCAGCACATGCGCCAGATCGCCCTTCAGCGGATAGCCGCGGCTCAAACCCACCTCGGGGGTGATCCCAGGCAGGGCAGGGGCGTTGACCGCGACGCGGCTGATCTCTTCCCAGTTCAGCCGGTCGGCCAGCGTGACCGGCACGAACGGCTTGCGCCGCGCCACCTCGCGCAGCGCCTTGTCCAGCGCCTCGGCGTCAAGTTCGATAAGCCGGGACAAGCGGGCAATAACCGCGTCCAGATCACCGGCATCCTCGCGTACCAGGACGATCCGGTAATTCTGCTGATTTTCCGCCAGCTTGACGCCGTTGCGGTCGAAAATAATTCCCCGTGGCGGCGCCAACAAGCGGATGTTGACGCGGTTCTCTTCGGCCAGCATCCGATACTGGTCGGCCTCGTTGACCTGCATGAACCGCATTCTCAGCGCCAGCGTGCCGATAATCGCAGCCATCCCGCCGCTTAGCATCAGACCCCGGCGCGATACCCGGCGAATGCTCTCGGCGCGGTCCTCTTCGGCGCGTTTCATGCCCGACCCCCGAAACCCAATTGCCCAGGCACGCCCTTGCGGCGCACGCCAAATCCGAACCGCGCGATGGCCACAATGACCGGATAGGCGGCAATGGTTCCCAAAAGCTTCAGCAACAGCATCCCGAGGCCGGGGGCGGCGACACCCAGCAGCACCTGAACCGCCGACGCGCCGATCACGATGGCCGCGGCAATCGCCGCCGCCACGCTCCACTCAGCCGCAAATGACACCTCGGTCGTCAACACCGCCCGCGACCGCAGGAACTCGGTGCCCAGAACCACCGCCGCGGTCATCAGGCCGGGCGGCCGCATCCACATGAAATCGGCCAGCAGGAAGACCAGAACCACCGCGCCAAGCGGCACCAGATCGGGGCGCCGGATGACCCAGACCAGCGTCGCGGCCAACAGCAGATCGGGACCCGGCAACGCGCCGGGCGTCCGGTCAAGCGGCAATATCGCAAGCAGGATCAACGCCACCGCAAAGGCGATGAATCCTCCTGTCCCGGCGGCGTGGCGAAGCGGCGTTGTCCTAGCCATCGCCGCCCTCCGCCCCGGCGCTATCGGTACCCTCGCCGGTCAAATCCAGCGACGCATCGGGGGCCACCAACCCGCCCGGGTCCTTGATCGGCGGACTTGGCCGCGACCGCAGCACGCGCAAAAAATCCAAGCGCTGCAGATCGGCGGCCAGCGAAATGCGCAACCGGCCAACGCGGTCCTGCGCCACCCGGCCGACCAGAATGTCGGCCGGAAAAATGCCGCCGTCGCCCGACGAGATCACCCGGTCTCGGGGCCGCACAAGCTCGGGCGTTTCCAGAAAATCCAGCACCGGATCCAGCGAATTGTCGCCGGTCATCATCGCCCGCTGACCCGAAGGCTGGATGGTGACCGGTATCCGGCTGCCCGGGTCGGTCAGCAGGATCACCCGGGCGGTGTTGGCGCCGACGCCGGAAATCCGGCCCACCAGCCCGATGCCATCCATCGTCGCCCAACCATCCACGATCCCGTCGCGTGCGCCGATGTTCAAAAGTACCGACTGGCGGAACGGCGACCCGCTGTCAGCCAGCACCACCCCGGTCACATAGGTCAGTTTCGGGTCGAGACGAACGTTGTTCATGTCCAGAAGCTTGGCGTTTTCCTGTTCCAGCTGCAGCGCCGCCTCGCGCCAGGCTTTCATCGCCTGCAGCTCGCGTCTAAGCTCTTGGTTCTGCTCGTAGATACGCGCGTAGGACTGAAAATCATCCAGCATCCGGGTCACCCGCGTGACGGGCACCGTTGCCCAGGCGAACGCCGGCACCAAAGCATCGATCACCTCGGCCCTCAGCCGCTCGATGCGCGGGCTGTCGATGCGCCAGACCAGAAAGAAGACCACCAAAAGGGCCAACAGAACCGCCACAACGATGCGCCGGACGGGTGCCAAAGAAATGTCGCTTGTGTTTCGGTCTCGTGCCACGGGTCCCCCGGGGCGATGCCTGTATTATCTCAGCTGTCGTAGTCTATGACATGCCGCAGTTCTTTTTCATACTCCAGCGCCTTGCCAGTGCCGAGCGCCACACAATGCAGCGGTTCGTCGGCGACCGATATTGCCAGTCCGGTTTGTTCACGAAGCGCCAGATCAAGTTCGCCCAACAATGCCCCGCCCCCGGTCAGCATCACGCCGCGGTCAACAATGTCGGCGGCCAGGTCGGGCGGGGTGGCCTCCAGGGCGCTCATCACCGCCTCGCAGATCGCCTGCACCGGCTCAGAAAGCGCCTCGGCCACCTGCGCCTGGTTGATCTCGGTTTCCTTGGGCACGCCATTGAGCAGATCGCGCCCGCGTATCAGCATCGACGCGCCACGACCGTCGTCGGGCATCCGCGCCGTGCCGATCGAGGTCTTGATGCGCTCGGAGGTCGATTCGCCGATCAACAGGTTATTCTGGCGCCTGAGATAGCTGATGATCGCCTCATCCATGCGGTCGCCGCCGATGCGGATGGACCGGGCATAGACGATATCGCCGAGGCTCAGCACCGCGACCTCGGTGGTGCCGCCGCCGATGTCGACGACCATGCTCCCGGTCGGGTTGGTGATCGGCATGCCGGCCCCGATGGCCGCCGAAATCGGCTCGGCGATCAACCCGGCGCGGCGCGCCCCGGCGCTCAGCACCGACCGGCGGATGGCGCGTTTTTCAACCGGTGTCGCCCCGTGCGGCACGCAGACGATGATTTTGGGTTTCGAGAACGTGGTGCGTTTGTGCACCTTGCGGATGAAATGCTTGATCATTTCTTCGGCAACGTCGAAATCGGCGATCACGCCCTCGCGCATGGGCCGGATCGCCTCGATCGAACCGGGCGTCCGGCCCAGCATCAATTTGGCGTCCTCACCGACGGCCAGAACCTGTTTGCGGCCGTCCTTGACGTGATAGGCCACCACCGAGGGTTCGTTCAGGATCACGCCCTTGCCCTTGACATAGACCAACGTGTTGGCCGTGCCGAGGTCGATTGCCATATCTGCCGAAAACAAACTGCCGAAGACCATCTTCGCCTGCCTCGTGTCGATGCCCGGTTAACCCGCGCTTTGGGTGAAGCGCGGGTTAACCGGTATATAAACAGTGCGCCCCGGCGGCGAAAGCGCCAATTGCAAGGGCTGCGGAATCCCGCTTTTTTGACCTTTTCCGGCCTGCGCGGCGGGTTCTGGCAGGAAAACGCCGAATAATTTCACTTTTCGAACATCTGGCGATGTAATTCTTAATTCACGTTGTGGGGACGAGTGAAATATTGCGACGCGCGGAACGCGCGTCGCTAAGGGCGAGGGGCCAGCCCCTCGCGCTCCCCGAAGTACTTTCGAAACGATGAAATAGGGACGGGCGCGCAAAATCAGCGTTTCGGCAAATACCTCGGGTGAATCCGCCCCTAATGGCGAAACCGGGGCAGCGCCGCCAATATCCGCCGTGGCTCTAGCCTGCGTCCTTGTAACTGACCGCTTTCACATCGGCGTTCGGGTCGGATTTGGTGCGCCGCACCAAAAGCCGGTTGAGCGCGTTCACATAAGCCCGGGCCGAGGCAACGACCGTGTCGGTGTCGGCGGCCTGTCCGGTGACGATGCGCCCGGCTTCCTCCATCCGCACGCTGACCGTGGCCTGCGCGTCGGTGCCCTCGGTCACCGCATGGACCTGGTAAAGCTGCAACGTCGCGTCGTGCGAAAAAAGCGATTTGACCGCGTTGAAGGTGGCATCGACCGGCCCGTCGCCCTGGGCCGTGACCTGATGATCGACCCCGCCGATGCTTAGCGTCAGATCGGCCGATTGCGGCGCTTGGGTGCCGCAGATCACGCGCAGGAACTTCACTTGCAGATGGGCGTGCGCGGCGGATGTCGCCTCGTCGGCCATCAGCGCCAGCAGGTCGTCGTCGAAGACCTCCTTTTTGCGGTCGGCCAGCGCCTTGAACCGCACAAAGACATCCTTCAGCTGGTTGTCGCCCAGTTCGTGCCCCAGTTCTTTGAGCTTGGCGCGCAGCGCCGCGCGGCCCGAATGTTTGCCCATCACCAGATTGGTGGACGACAGGCCCACGTCTTCCGGGCGCATGATCTCGAAGGTCTCGGCGTTTTTCAGCATCCCGTCCTGGTGGATGCCGGCCTCATGGGCAAAAGCGTTCTTGCCCACGATCGCCTTGTTGAACTGCACCGGAAACCCCGACACCGTGCTGACCCGCCGCGAGATATGCATGAGTTTGGTGGTGTCGATGCCGGTCGAGAACGGCATGATGTCGTTGCGCACCTTCAGCGCCATAACCACCTCTTCCAGCGCCGTGTTGCCGGCCCGCTCGCCCAGCCCGTTGATGGTGCATTCGATCTGGCGCACCCCGGCATCGACCGCCGCCAGCGCGTTTGCCGTCGCCATGCCAAGGTCGTTGTGGCAATGGGTCGCGAACACAACTTCGTCCCCGCCGGGCACTTTTTCAATCAGCATCCGGATCAGATCAGCCGATTCGACCGGCGCCGTATAACCGACCGTGTCGGGGATATTGATCGTCGAGGCCCCGGCCCTGATCGCGATCTCGATCACCCGGCAAAGGTAATCCTCCTCGGTCCGGGTGGCGTCCATCGGCGACCATTGCACGTTGTCGCAATAGTTGCGCGCATGGGTGACCGTCTCGTGAATGCGGTCGGCCATCTCGTCCTGGGTAAGGCCGGGGATGGCGCGGTGCAGCGGCGAGGTGCCGATGAACGTGTGGATGCGCGGGCTGCGTGCGTGACGCACCGCGTCCCAGCACCGGTCGATGTCGCGCAGATTGGCGCGCGCCAGCCCGCAGATGGTGGCGCCTTCGGTCGCCTTGGCAATATCGGTGACGGCCTCGAAATCGCCGTCCGAGGCGATCGGAAAACCGGCCTCGATAATATCGACGCCCATCTCGTCGAGCAGCCCGGCGATTTCCAGCTTCTCGCCATGGGTCATCGTCGCCCCCGGCGATTGCTCGCCATCGCGCAAAGTGGTGTCAAATATCAGGACGCGGTCCGGATCATCTGTCTTGGTCATCTTGCTTATCTCTTTGTCTTGCTTAGCTTTTGCGTTCGGCGCTGGTCACCCCTGAGCGGTCGCGCCGGTCGGGCACGCTCCGGGCACGCTCAGAGGCAGCTAAGCAGAAGCAGCGATGCGGCAACCGGCCCGAAAAGGGGCTGGCGAACCGAAATTTGTGCTGCTGTCGTCATGGGGCGAGACTATAGGGTCGGCGATTTCGAATTGAAAGTCCAATGTTCGGCGGCAAGACTGGTCAGTTCCCTTCCGCCGCCGTGCCCGAATCAAGCTGGCCATCGACCCAGGTGCCGGTGACCTCGCCGCCGCGCGCATAGCGGATCGTGCCGGCGCCCTCGCGTTTACCGGCCTTGAAATTGCCGTCGTAGACATCGCCGTTGGCGTAAGTGGCCAGGCCCCTGCCTTGGATCTCGCCGCGGAACCATTCGCCCTCGTAGGTAAACCCGTCGGGCAGCACGATCTTGCCCTGTCCGTGGCGCTGGCCGGCCAGGTATTCGCCTTCATAGACGGTGCTGTCCGAAAACGTGGTGGTGCCCTGGCCCTCGCGCTGTCCGGCGAACCAATCACCCTCGTACCGGTAGCCGTCGGAATAGGTCATCACCCCGTGGCCGTGGAAGGCGGCGTTCTTGAAGGTGCCCGCATAGATCAGGCCATTGGAATAGCGCGCCACGCCTTCGCCCTCGATCACGCCCGCCACCCAGTTGCCGTCATAAGAATTGCCGTCGGGGTATTCGATCGCACCGCTGCCATCCGCGAGACCGTTTAGAAAATCGCCGTCATAGACCGACCCGTCGGGATAAGTGACCTTGCCCGACCCTTCGATCCGGCCCGCGACATAGTCGCCGACATAAGAATAACCATCAGGCCCCGAAAAACTGCCCTTGCCATTGCGCTGGTCGTCTTTGAACGAGCCTTGGTAAACCGACCCGTCGGAATAGATTTCCTTGCCCGACCCCGACCGGGCGCCATTGACCAGAAGGCCCTCGTAAACATCGCCATTGGGCCGCGTCAGGCGGCCAAAGCCGTTGATCTGCCCGTCTTTCCAGGTGCCGACATAGGTCAGCCCGTCGGGCATCGTCAGCGACCCCTGACCTTCGGACAATCCGCGCACCAGCTCGCCCTGGTAAACCGCGCCATCAGGATAGGTGATCCGCCCGTCGCCCTGTTTGACCCCGTCGACCCAATTGCCGTCATAGATGTATCCATTGGGGCTGGTCACCTTGCCCTGGCCATGATGGATCGCGTTGCGAAAATCGCCCTCATAGACGACACCGTTGGCGTACCGCGCAATACCGCGCCCGTTGATCTTGCCGTCGGTCCAGTCGCCCGAATAAGTGCCGCCATCGACAAAGGTTATTTCGCCAATCCCGTTCGGTTTGCCGGCTGCGAACGACCCCTCATAGACCGATCCATTGGCAAAACGGGCGATGCCCTGGCCGCGAATTTCGCCCTCGAACCATTCGCCCGAATATTCATAGCCATTGGGCAGGCGATAGGTGCCGCGCCCGTGCTGTTTGCCGTTCCTGAACGTGCCCTCGTAGACGCCGCCGTCCTCGAACTGCTGCGTGACGATGCCGCCGCTTTCCTGCGCCAGGCTGGTGCTCGCGACCAATATCGCGGCGGCCACGGTTGCGAAAAGCCGAATTCTAATCTGCCCGATCATGCGCTGTGCCCTGAAATCATTTCCGCCCGCCTCTTTGGGGAGCCTCCTGAGACGCGCTCAGGTTAATTCACCCAACCCCAAGTGACAACTGCGCGCGCGGATTTTTGCGCCCACCCCGTCTTTTCCTTTTTGTTTGTTCTGATAGAGATCGCTCTGATTGACAGGGGCAGGCCATGGCCGAAGCGTTTCGACTAACACTCGCGCAGCTCAACCCGACCGTGGGCGCGCTGGATGGCAATTCTGCCAAGGCGGCGGCGGCCTGGTCTCAGGCACGCGCGGCGCGCGCGGACATGGTGGCCCTGCCAGAGATGTTCCTGTCCGGGTACCAATTGCAGGATCTGGCCTGGCGGCGGGCGTTTTTGCGCGATGTCGAGGCGGTTCTTGATAGGCTGGCCAAGCACTGCGCCGACGGACCTGCGGTTGGTATCGGCGCGCCGGTCATGATCGACGGGGCGCTCTATAACGGCTATCACATCCTGCGCGACGGCCGCGTCGCGGCGCGGATGCTCAAGCATCATCTGCCCAACACCGAAGTTTTCGACGAAGAACGGTGGTTTACGCCAGGCCCGGCTTCTGGCCCGTTTCGTATCGGCGCCACCCGCATCGGCGCGCCGATCTGCGAAGACGCCTGGTACGATGATCCGGCTGAAACACTGACCGAAAGCGGCGCCCAGATCCTGCTGGTCGCCAATGGCTCGCCCTACGACCGGCTGAAACACGACCGGCGGATCAATGCAATGGTCCACCGCGTGACCCGGACCGGGCTGCCGCTGGTCTACCTGAACATGGTCGGCGGGCAGGACGATCAGGTCTTTGACGGGGCCTCGTTCATTCTGAACCCTGGCGGTGATCTGGCCCTGCAACTTCCCGCCTTTGACGAAGTGGTGACCCACGTCGATTTTGCCGCGACCGATGCTGGGCTGTGCGCCAAGGTCGGTCAAAGGGAAATTCTACCCGATGAATGGGACCTCGATTACCGCGCCATGGTCGAAGCGCTGCGCGACTATTGCGCCAAGTCGGGTTTCGTCAAGGTGATGCTTGGGCTGTCGGGCGGCGTCGACAGCGCGCTGGTTGCAGTGATTGCCGTCGACGCGCTCGGGGCCGACAAGGTGCGTTGCGTCATGTTGCCGTCCGAATTCACCGCGCCGCAATCGCACAAAGACGCCGAAGCGGTGGCGCGCGCGCTCGGTGTGCGGCTTGATGATGTGCCAATCGACGGGCCAAAGGACGCAGTCGGGACCGCCCTCGCGGACCTGTTTCGGGGGTCCGAGCCCGGTTTGGCCGAAGAAAATATCCAGGCCCGTTTGCGCGGCCTTCTGCTGATGGCCATCTCGAACAAGTTCGGCGAAATGCTGCTGACCACCGGCAACAAATCCGAGGTCGCGGTTGGCTACACCACGATCTACGGCGATATGGCGGGCGGCTATAACCCGATCAAGGACCTCTACAAGTCCCGCGTTTTTCAAACCTGCCGCTGGCGCAACGCCAATCACCGGCCATGGATGCAGGGGCCTTCGGGCCAGGTGATCCCGAGCCGCGTGATCGACAAACCGCCATCGGCCGAACTGCGCCCGGACCAGAAAGACCAGGACAGCCTGCCGCCCTACGACGTGCTTGACCAGATCCTCGAAGGTCTGATCGACCGCGAGGCTTCGGTGGCCGATCTGGTCGCCGAAGGGCACGACCGTGAATTGGTCAAACGGGTCGAGGGATTGATTTACAACAGCGAATACAAGCGGTTTCAGTCGGCCCCCGGGGCCCGGATCACCAACCGCGCGCTCTGGCTCGACCGGCGCTATCCGATCGTCAACCACTGGCGCGACGAAGGGTGACGCTTGACGCGCGACAATCTCGCTTGCTCGTGCTTTTTACGCGTACCAACGACATAGTTGTTTAACATCAATAGTTTAATAGCCTTCTCAACCTTGAGCGCTTGCGCTCCAGAACTCACGGCAGGGCCCGCAAGTAAGCGATGATCGCCCGCACGTCTTGCTCGGGAATTTTGGCCAGATTTTCGACCACGTCGGCCATCTGCGCGCCCGCCGTGTCGAACTCGGGCGTCAACCCGGTGGTCAGAAACAAAAACACGTCCTGATCCGACCAGTCCAGCTTGTCCGGCGTCAGCGCCGGGATCGTCCCCTTGCCGGTCGGGTTCGGCGCGCCCGCCAGCCACCGCGCCCGGTCAAGCCCGCCAAAAGCATCGCGCGGCGTGTGGCATTCCCCGCAATGAACCAGCCCCTCGACCAAATAGCGGCCGCGCTCCAGCTCGGCGCTCGCAACGTCTTCCACGACAAACGACCGTCTCAGATAGATCAGCTTCCACAACCCCAGCCCCCGGCGCACCGAAAACGGGAAGCCAACTTCATGCGTGCGGCTGGCCATTTCGGAGGGCGGCAACGTCATCAGATAAGCGTAAAGCGCGGCAACGTCGGGCTCGGTCATATGCTGATACGAGGTGTAGGGCAGCGCCGGATACAGATGCTGACCCTTGCGCGACACCCCGTAGCGCAGCGCCCCCAATAGGTCAGCCGCGCTCCAGCGCCCGATTCCGGCCACCGGATCAGGCGAGATATTGGGCGCGTAAAAGGTTCCAAAATCCGACGGAAACGCCAGCCCGCCCGCCAGTATCAGACGCGCATCCCCCTCGGCCCCCGGCGCTGCGTGGCACGAGGCGCATCCCGCTGTGGTGAAAATCCTCTCGCCATCCCCGACCGCGGCCTCGGCCCGGCCCAGTGCCGCGATTTCAGCGTCGTCTGGAAACTCGGGCGCACTCAGCCACAATCCCACGCCTACCCCCAGAGCAGCCAGCCCCACGGCATAGGTGATCAGACGACGTATCACATTGATCTTGGCGCTGTCGCCTGCCTAACTTGGCGCCCGATACGCCTTGTGACACGCACCGCAAACGCCAAACACCGGACCAAGTGCTTCTTTCATAGCATCCTCGCCGTCGCCAGCCACCGCGGCAAGCGCCGCCGTCGTCTCTTTGAGCGCGATCAATTTCTCCATGACGCCAGGAAAGTCGGACCAGATCGCAGGCAACGCGCGGGTGCCTTCAATGGAATCGGCGTCGGTGCCCGGTGGAAACATCTGGCCCATGTCCATATTGGCCAGGCGGACAAGATTATCCGCCGCGCCCTGGGCAGTTGCGGCGTCGTAATCGGCCTTGCCCTGCATCACCGATCCCAGATAGCCGGCGTTGAAAAGATTAAGCGTCATATGCGACTGGCGCGCCTTTACCGCCGGATTGCCGCCGTGGCTTCCGGCCAGCACGACGCCGCCAGCGGCGAGCGCAAGCACCGTGGCTGTAACCATGATTTTTTTCATGAATTGCCTCCCTGCAAATCAAAGGTTGCTTTTGCCAGCCTATGCGCCATCCTCGTAAAGTGAAGGTTGCAATTTTGCACACCGATTGATGATTAATGCACGACACTAACTGGGAAGACCTGCGATATGTCCTGGCCGTGGCCGATACCGGCTCGGTTGCGGCTGCTGCAAAAAGTCTGGGCGTTGCCCGCACCACCGTTCTCAGGCGTATCGCGTCGTTCGAGGCGGAATCCGGCGCGCGGCTTTTTGAGCGAACGGCACGCGGCTACCGGGTTGTTCCCGACCGGGCCAAATCGCTTGAGGCGCTGCGCGCAGCGGGCACCGCCATCGAGGCTGCGCGCGCCGAAATCGACGCATCTGTTGTGGCCCCAGGTGAAATTCTGCGCGTCACATCGACCGATATGATCTGCGCGACGTTTCTGCCGGCAGTCCTGGAAAAATTGCGCGCCGAAAACCCCGGCCTTCAGGTGGCCCTGCTGTCGAGCAACGCCTATCTTGACCTCGCCCATGGTCACGCCGACCTCACGGTCCGACCGGCGCTTGATTTGCCCGCTGATCTGTTGGGCGATTGCGCAGCTCACTTGGGGATGTCGGTCTATGGCGCCCCAGGGGCACCGGAGGAATGGCTTGGTGTCACCGGGCCGCTGACGCGCTCGGTCGCCGGGCCTTGGCTGCGCGACAAATGCGCGGCGCCTAGGACAGTTACCGACAGTTTCGTGGTTCTTGCAGAATTGCTGGCGACCGGGTCAGGCCGGTCGATTCTGCCTTGCCTGCTGGGCGATGCCGACCCGCGATTGCGCCGTTTCAGCGGCAAAGCGCCGCTCCTGCGGGTGCCGATTTGGGTGGCCGGTCACCGCGACCTTGGCGACAGCCGTCGCATTCGCAAGTTCCGCAAGGCGCTTGGCAAGGCCATAACGCGGCGGCGCGCCGAGCTTTTGGGCGACCGCAGCGCGCGGCTTGCCTGACCTGGGTCAATTCAAAAGCGTCATTGGGTCAATCGCGTCAAACCCCCGGCGCGTCTCGAAGTGCAGGAAGGCGGGCGTCGTGTCGCGGATCACCGCGATCTTCTGACCGCGTTTGACCGCGTCGCCGCGTTCGACCGTGATGGCGTCGATGCCTCTATAGACCGTCAGCAACCCGTCGGCATGGCGCAAGACCAATATTGGCACACCATCGGTATTGCGGGTAATGGCGGCAACGTTGCCGTCTCCGGCGGCAAAGACCGGGCTGCCTGCCGGCGCGGATATGTCGATACCGTCCGATTTTCCTTTCTCAAAATCGCGGATAATGCTGCCCTGAACCGGCATGGACAGAACCCCGCCGCCGTCGGCCGGCGTGGTTGTCTCGGGTGCCGTCGCGCCCTTGGGAACTTCCGCAGGCTCGGTTGTTGGCGCAGCGGCTGCGGGCGGTTGGGGCGTTGCCGATCCCTGACCGGGGCGCACAATCGCAACCGCTGTTGGGCCGTCATCGATGATCTGCGGCCGGACCCGCGGGGCAACCGCCAAGTCCGGGGCCGGGATCAGCAAAACTTGGCCGGTCCGCAGCGCCAGGTCCGGGCCAAGACCGTTCCAGTCAACGAGCGCGCGCAACGAAACCTTGTACCGGCGCGCTATTGCTGCAGCCGTTTCACCCTGGGATACCCGGTGGCGCAAGGGTTCGTCGCGACGAATTTGCGGCGCCGAGGACTCGGCCTGGTCGATGGCGGCACCGGCGATGGCAGTGATGTCGACGCTGCCCGGCGATCGGATCGGGCCGCCGGTGATTGGCCCTGGCAGCGCGCCGCCTGCGCCGGGCAAAACCACCAGCTCACCGTGCCGCAATGGTGTGTCGGGGTGAATGCCGTTCAGACGCGCCGTCGCATCCGGGTCCCGACCCAGCCGCGTGGCCACCATGCGCACCGTTTCGCCGTCCACTGCAATCGCAACCTCGTATGTGGCATAGCTAATTATTCCGCGCGCGTCGGGGTCAGGGCGCGCATCTATCTGTGCCACCGGCCGCGTGGTGCCAAAGCGATCAAAATCCGGCAATGTTTCGCAGGCCGTCAAGCTAAGGCAACACGCGACCAGCGCCAACCCGCTGCGCCCGAAATTCTTTTCTACTCGATTGGCCATTGCATGCGCCTCCGCCGCTGCGCGCCCTCTACGGGCGTCGTTTATTTTTATTACTCGGTCTCGCCCAGCCCTTCGAGCAGCGGCACGAAACGGACTTCCTGGAACTCTTCGTAGTAAAATCCTTGCGCCCCGCGGGTCACTTTGATCAGGCGCTGCACGGCGTCCGACTGCCCGACCGGCAGCACCATGATACCGCCCATCCGCAATTGCGCCAAGAGGGGGCCGGGCGGGTCTTCGGCGGCGGCGGTCACAAGAATGCGGTCAAAGGGCGCCTGCGCGGGCAACCCATGGCTGCCGTCGCAATGCAGCGCGGTCACATTGGTCAGACCCAGGGCATCGAACCGGACGCGCGCCTCGTCGACCAGCAGCCGGTGCCGGTCAACGGTATAAACGCGCCGCGCCAGGCGGGCCAGAATGGCAGCCTGATACCCCGAGCCGGTTCCCACCTCGAGAACCTTGTGGCGTGGCTGGACGTTCAGCGCCTGGGTCATCAGCCCGACAACACCGGGCTGGCTGATGGTCTGGCCACAGGCAATCGGCAGCGGTGTATTGTCATAAGCGCGCGCCGCGAAAACCCCGGTGACGAAAGCGCCACGATCGACGGCCTCCATAGCGCCGAGGGTCCGGGCGTCGGTCACCCCGTGGCTGCGCACGCTGTAGAGAAACCGCATGGTCCGCTCGGCCGCGCCGGTCATTCCAACCGGCCCCGCAGATCGGCCAGCATGTCGTGGGCGGTCAGATCAACACGCATTGGTGTGACTGCGATATAGCCATCAAGACAGGCCGCCGCGTCGGTTCCGGGGGCGGTCGGCGAATGCTGCGGTCCGCCGCTGATCCAGATAAACCGCCGACCGGACGGGGCGCGGTGCGGCGTCACCCCAAACCGCGTGCCCTCGCGATAGCCTTGCGAAGCTACGCGCAGACCTTTGGTTTCGTCGGCCATGAAGGGCGGAAAATTGACGTTGTAAAACAGGCGGTAATCGGCATCGTCCCAGATGCCGTGATCGAGCAGTTTGCGTACCGTTGCCACGCCGTGCACCCGCGCGGCATCAAACGGGTCACCATCAGCCACGGTGTTTCCCGGGCCGTAGTATTGCGACAACGCAATCGCGCGAAGCCCTTGCAGAGCGGCCTCCATCGCGGCCCCGATGGTGCCGGAATAAAGCGTGTTCTCGGCCGCGTTGTTACCCCGGTTCACCCCGGACAAAACCAGATCGGGCGGACCCGGCGTGATCTCGCCGATTGCCGCCAGAACGCAGTCCGCAGGCGAACCTTCGGCCGCGAAACGCCGGTCGCCAAGATCGGCCAGAAGGGTCGGGTGGATGTAGCTGATGCAATGGCCCACGCCCGATTGCTCAAAGGCGGGCGCCACGGTCCAGACCTCGCCCTTGGGACCGGCGATGTCGGCGGCAATCGCGGTCATGACCTCGAGGCCGGGCGCATTGATGCCGTCGTCATTGGTGATGAGAATACGCATCCGACCCTTCCGCCTGCTCTTGGTCGCTTGGTATCGCCGTGCCGGTGGCGGAGCAAGGGCCAAGCGATTGCGCCGCGTTCCGCGCCGCCCCAAGCGAGGGGTTTCACACCTCGCGCTCCCCAAAGTATTTCAAAAACGATGAACGGATCAGATCAGCGCATGCTCGCGCAGGATTTGTTTTGCCTGGTCTGCCGGGTGGCCGAGCTGGCTGCGATCTTCGCCGGGAAAGAACCGGGCGCGCAGCGCGGTCGCCATGGGTGCCGGGGAGACGATGCCGACCTGCGGACCGGTGGCCCGAGTCTCGGCCGCCCAGGACCGGGCCAGTGCGATCTGAGCCGCCTTGGTGGCGCCGTAGCTGCCAAAGAACTTTTCCCCCGCACGCGGATCGTCAAAGAACAAGGCCCGCGATCCCGGTCGCGCCCGCAACAGCGGGGCGACAAAAGAGATCAGGCGGCGCGTTGCCTCGACATTGATGCCCCAGCTTTCTTGCCAGTCGCGGGCGTCGATCTGATCGGCAGGTGTCAGCGGGGCCGCGTGAATCGCCGTATGCGTCCACAAATCCAATCCGCCCCACCGGTCGTGGATGTCGCGGCAGAGGTGGCGCATAGCACCATCATCGCTGACATCCATCGGGGCCAGTGTCGCGGTGCCGCCAGCCGCAGTGATACGGTCGTCCAGCTCTTCCAGCGCGCCCGTCGTCCGGGCAACAGCAACCAGGTGAAAATGACCAGCCATCGCATAGGCAAGTGCAGACCCCAGCCCGCGCGAGGCACCGGTTATCAGGGCAATACGTTCGCTCATGGCCGATGCTTTTCGCAGGTCGGAACGTGCGGTCAAGGGCAACCAGGTGCCCCGTAACAATTGGGGGGCGTCAACGCTGGTCTTGAGGCGCTATTCCGCGGCGCGCAACTCGAAGCCGCGCGCGATCATGTCAGAAGGCGCCACCGGATATTCGCCGGAAAAACAGGCGTCGCAATATTGCGGCGCGTCGTTGTTGCGCCCTTCGGCCTCGCCCACGGCGCGGTAGAGCCCGTCAAGCGAGATATAGCGCAGGCTATCCACGCCGAGGTGGTGGCGAATCTCGTTCTCACTCATGCTGGCGGCCAGCAGTTTTTCGCGGTTCGGCGTATCGACGCCGTAAAAGCAGGGCCAGGCCGTGGGCGGCGAGGCGATGCGGAAATGCACTTCGGCCGCGCCGGCGTCCAGAATCATATCCTTGATCTTGCGGCAGGTGGTCCCGCGGACCACGGAATCGTCGACCAGAACCACGCGTTTTCCCGCAATCAGGGTGCGGTTGACGTTCAGCTTCAGCCGGACGCCCATGTTGCGGATTTGCTCGGTCGGCTCGATGAACGTCCGGCCCATATATTGATTTCGGATGATCCCCATAGCGAAAGGAATGCCCGATTCCTGGCTGAAACCAATTGCCGCGGGTGTGCCGCTGTCGGGCACCGGACAGACCAGATCAGCCTCGGCCGGGGCCTCGCGCGCCAGTTCGACGCCGATCTGGTGGCGCGTCTCATAGACCGATTGACCGCCCAAAAATGAATCAGGGCGCGAGAAATAGACGTGCTCAAAAATACAAAACCGCGATCGTGCGGGCGCAAACGGCCGGTGCGAATGGACCTCGCCTTTATCGACCACCACCATCTCGCCCGGGTTCAGGTGGCGGATAAAGTCGGCCCCGACGATATCCAGGGCGCAGGTCTCGGAACTGAGCACCCAACCGGCGTCGCCGATGCGGCCCAGAACCAGCGGCCGAACCCCCAATGGGTCGCGCACACCGATCAGTTTGGTGCGCGTCATGGCCACAATCGAAAACGCGCCCTCGACCCGGCGCAACGCGTCCTTGATGCGTTCGGGAATGGTTTTTTGCAAGCTTCGCGCCATCAGGTGGATGATGCATTCGCTGTCCGAACCCGACTGAAATATCGACCCCAGATCGATCAACTCGCGCCGCAGCGCCTCGGCATTGGTGATGTTGCCGTTATGAGCAATCGCGGCCCCGCCCATGGAAAATTCACCGAAGAACGGCTGCACGTCGCGAATCTGCGTGTGGCCCTTGGACCCGGCGGTGGAATAGCGCACGTGCCCGATGGATATCGACCCGGGCAGGGAGTCCATTAGACTGGCCTTGGTGAAACTGTCGCGCACATAGCCAAAGCGGCGGGCGCTGTTAAAGCCGTGTTCCGGATGGTGGCTGACAATCCCGCCGGCCTCTTGCCCGCGATGCTGGAGCGCGTGCAGCCCGAGCGCCACGAAATTCGCCGCGTCCGCAACGCCGATCACGCCAAAGACACCGCATTCTTCGCGCAGTTTGTCATCGTCGAAAGGGTGGGCAGGCGGCAACGCGGACACGGTATCGGTCAACGGGACGAATCCTTGAGGCGGCGGTCGCGCCACCCATACTGCCTGTCGCCCCGGCTGTCACGGCGTCGGTTGGTGAAAATCGTTGGCGCTTGGCGTTACTTGTCGGTCGAGGTTCCGCTATCGGCTTCGGGTGCCGTTTCGGGCGCGGTCAGCGATGCACCGCCTTCGCAATTGGCCATCAGTTCGGCGTAGCGGGCCAGCACCCATTGGGGCGCTTCCACAGGAATGCTCTCGTTCAGTTGGTCCTGGACGCGCTGGAAAATACGCGCGGTCTGGCTGTCGTCGATCATTGGGGTGGACTGGGTTGAGATGATCCGGTCGTAGACGACCAGGCCAATAGCCACCAGAATAACGCCGCGTGCCACGCCAAAGAGAAACCCAAGCGCCTGATCCAGCCCGCTGACGGCCGATCTTTTGACGGCGCTTGCAAACAGTGGCGTGAAGATCGACAGCACCAACAGCCCGGCGGCAAAGACCGCTGCAAAGGCGGCGATGGTTGCAAGTTCACAGCTGTCGGTCAGAAACTCCCCGACAATGGGGATTTCCTTGACCAGAGGTTCCAGTTGCGGAGCAAAGTAAAAGGCCGCGACGGCGGCGGCGATCCAGGCCAGAATGGCCAGGGTTTCGCGAATGAACCCGCGGGCATAGGCCAGAATCCCGGATATAAGGACAAGGACCGCGACGCCACCGTCAAGCGCTGTAAATTCCATTGGCCTACTCCTTAGGTCTGCCTCAACCCGCCCCAAATACGTTTCCGACCAATGCCGCAAGATCAGGGATTTGCTCAACCCTGATGCCCTTTGGCGCGCCGTTTTTTGCCGACCCCGGTGTCAATGCGACCGAAAAGCCCAGTTTCCGGGCCTCTTTCAGCCTGCTTTCGGTCTGTGCGACGGGCCGTAACGCCCCTGATAGGCTAATCTCGCCGAAAACCACAGTCTCTGCGGGCAGGGCTGCATCTTCTCTGGCCGAAAGTAGCGCCGCGGCCACAGCAAGGTCAGCCGCCGGTTCGCTGACCCGCAGGCCACCGGCGACGTTCAGATAGACATCAAGCCCGGTAAACGGGATGCCGCAGCGC
Source organism: Paracoccaceae bacterium (assembly GCA_965247915.1). Lineage (GTDB taxonomy): Bacteria > Pseudomonadota > Alphaproteobacteria > Rhodobacterales > Rhodobacteraceae > JAKZRT01. The sequence continues at coordinate 2,126,214 of OZ252048.1, read as the reverse complement.
GCTTCCAGCACCGCCAGCACCATGGCCAGCCGGCCGCTGTCCCAGCCCACCACGGTGCGACGCGGCTGGGCGTGCGGGGTGGGCGCGACAAGCGCCTGAAACTCCACCAGAACCGGCCTTGTGCCTTCGATCCCGGCAAAGACAACCGACCCGGGCGACGGCGTGCCGCGTTCGGAAAGAAACAGCGCCGAGGGGTTGGGAACTTCGGCCAGCCCGGCGCCGGTCATCTCGAAAACGCCGATCTCGTCGGCCGGGCCAAAGCGGTTTTTCACCGCCCGCAGAATGCGAAACTGATGGCCGCGCTCGCCTTCAAAATAAAGCACCGTGTCGACCATATGTTCGATCACGCGGGGGCCGGCGATCTGGCCGTCCTTGGTGACATGGCCGACCAGCACCACCGCTACGCCGCGCGATTTGGCAAACCGCGTCAGTTCGTGTGCGGTGGCGCGGACCTGGGCCACCGATCCGGGTGCGCTTTCGATGTTGTCCAGCCACATGGTCTGGATCGAATCGATCACCACCAGGTCGGGGCGTTCGCGGTCGAGCGTGGTCAGAATATCTCGCAGGGCGGTTGCGGCAGCGATTTGCACCGGCGCGTCTTTCAAGCCCAGACGCTCGGCCCGCAGGCCGATTTGGGCCCGGGATTCTTCGCCCGAGATATAGATAACCTTTTGACCAGCCTCGGCAAATTTTGCCGCCGCTTGTAACAGCAGGGTCGACTTGCCGATGCCGGGGTCGCCGCCGACCAGAACCGCCGAGGCCGGCACCAGCCCGCCGCCAAGCGCCCGGTCAAGCTCGGCGATGCCCGAGGCGCTGCGCGGTGGTGGCGCGTCGTCGGCCGCGAGAACGCCCAATTCGATGCCGGAACCGCGCCGCGTGCCCAGCCCCTTGCCTTTGGGGCCTTCGGTCAGCGGCGCTTCCTCGACGATGGAATTCCATGTCCCGCAGCCCTCGCAGCGGCCCGACCATTTCGACGTGGCCGTACCGCAGGTCTGGCAGACGAAGGTGGCGGATTTGGCCATTTCAGATATTCCCAGCGCGCTTGCTGGCCATGCTGATAGCAAGCGAGGCGAGAATGCAAAAGGTGAAGAGATAAAGGCCCCAGGCGACTTCGACCCGGCCAATGCCAACGCCTTTGGCAATAACAATGTAAAGCGCAATCAAGAAGATATCAGCCATAGCTAACCTACCCAGCCAGCCCAGCACCGGCACCACATTGCGGCGCATCAGCCCATGATGGGCCAGCGCCAGGCCGATGGTTTTCATGTAAGGCGCGAAGATGGCAAAGAACGCGACGACGAGGGCCAGGAAAACGTCGGTTTCCCAAAGCGACCCAAGGCCCGAGATCACCGAGATTTCGGAAAGCCCGAAAAGCGGCAAAAGCCCGGCGCGCATTAGGGGTGCGAACCACGAGATTGGGAAGAGGATGAGCAGCGCGAGGTTGGCCAGCGTCAACGCGCGTCTCACCGCACCGCCTCGATCGGCCCGTCTGCCGTCCCTCGGATGAACTGCGCCAGGTAAGGATCTGATGCGCTTTCCATTTCTGCGATAGGTCCGGTCCATTGAATGACCCCGTCGTGCAGCATCGCCACGGTGTCGGCAATGGCGTGAACGGATGATATATCGTGGGTGATGGTGACTGCGGTTACCCCCATTTCCACGACGATTTCGCGGATCAGCTCGTTGATGACACCCGCCATGATCGGGTCGAGCCCGGTGGTGGGCTCGTCGAAAAAGATGATCTTCGGCTCGGCGGCAATGGCGCGGGCCAGGCCGACGCGCTTTTGCATGCCCCCCGACAGTTCGGCCGGGAACAGGTCGGCGGCCTCAGACGCGAGGCCGACGCGGCGCAGCTTTTCTATCGCAATATCGCGGGCCTCATCATGCGGACGCTTCAAAGCCCCGCGCAACAGGCGAAAGGCCACATTCTGCCAGACCGGCAGGCTGTCAAAGAGCGCCCCGCCCTGAAAAAGCATCCCGAACTGGGCCAGAAACGCCTCGCGGTCGCCCGTGGTCACATCCTGGCCGCCGACGGTAATCGTGCCTGCGTCGTGGCGGAGCAGCCCCAGGATGCACTTGATCGTCACCGACTTGCCGGTCCCCGATCCGCCGATTATCACCACGCTGGTGCCGGCCGCCACATCCAGATCGACGCCCGCCAGAACCGGCGTGCCGCCAAACGATTTATGGACACCATGAAGGCTTATCATGTTGAGAAGAAAATCCCTGTCAGCAGATAGTTAGAGGCCAATATTAAGATCGATGCCGAGACCACGGCATTGGTCGTGGCGCGCCCGACACCGCGAGCGCCGCGCCCTGAATGCATGCCGTGATAGCAGCCCATCAGCGCGATGATGAAGCCAAATACTGCCGCCTTAATCAGGCCCGACGTAACATCGGCCCGTTCCAGAAAATCGGCGGTGTTCTGCAGGTAGGTCGCCCCGTTGAAACCCAGTCGCGTCACGCCCACCAGATAACCGCCCATGATGCCGATGATGTCGCCGACAAAAGCCAGCGCCGGAAGCGAAATTGTTGCCGCCAGCACCCGGGGAACCGTGAGGTATTTCATGGGGTTGGTGGACAAAGTTACCAGCGCGTCGATCTGTTCGGTGACCTTCATCGTGCCGATCTCGGCGGCAATCGACGCGCCCACGCGCCCCGCCACAATCAGCCCGCCCAGCACCGGCCCAAGCTCGCGAACCATAGCGATGGCCACGACCGAGGGCACCACCGCCTCGGCCGAAAACCGGGCGCCGCCCTCGAAAATCTGCAGGGCCAGCGCGCCGCCGGTGAAAAGCGCCGTCAGGCCGACCACTGGGAGGCTGAAATATCCAATGTGCAGAAGAGCATGGCCAAATTCCTTAAAGTAGAATGGCGGGCGCAGAAGGTGGCTGACCGCGATCACGCCATAAAGCGTCACCCGCCCGATCGCCGCCATAAGCGCCAGCGTCGAGCGGCCGATGGCGGCAAGAACGGCGAAAGGGTTCATTGCCCGCCTCCGACATAGCGCCGCTCGTAGCGCGCCCCGAGCGCCGTCAGCACCTCGTAACCGATGGTTCCTGCCGCTTCGGCCAGCACGTCGATGCCTTGCGACGGACCCAGAATCTCAACCGTATCCGGCACATGCTCCAGATGGCTGACATCGACGGTCAGAAGGTCCATCGACACCCGACCGACCAGCGGACAGGCCAGACCATCGGCAAAGACCCGGGCCGATGCGCCCATGGCACGGATCAGACCGTCGGCGTAACCGGCGGCCAGCGTCGCAATTCGCGCCGGCGTTTCGGCTGTCCATGTGTTGCCATAGCCCACGGATTCGCCGGTCTCGACCTCGCGCACCTGGATCACCGGCAGGTCCAGCGTGACAACATTCCGCGCCTCGGCGTGGGGCAGGCCGCCATAAAGGCCGACACCGGGCCGCGTCAGGTCAAAGTGATAATCTTCGCCCAGCAAAATCCCCCCCGTCGCCGCCAGCGACCGGGGCACGCCGGTGTCGTCGGTCATGGCCCGGAATGTCGCCAGTTGCCGGGCGTTCATCGGATGGTCTTGGGTGTCGGCGCAGGCCAGATGGCTGATAATCAGGTCCGGCCCGGCTTCCAGCGCCATTCCGGCCACAGCCGTCCATGCGCCGGGTTCCATCCCCAGCCGGTTCATGCCGGTGTCGAGCTGAATGCCAAAGGCCGCCGATGGCAGCGATTCGAAATGCCGCGTCAGTTGCCCGATGGAATTCAAAAGCGGCACCAGCCTGAGATCCCCGATCGTATCGGTATCGCCCGCCATATGGCCCGCAAACACGAATATTTCCAGATCGGGGCCGATCGCCTGGCGCAGATCGGCGCCTTCTTCCACGGTGGCCACAAAAAACCGCCGCGCACCGGCGGCGGCCAGCGCCCGACCAACCCGGGCCGCGCCTAGCCCGTATCCATCGGACTTGACCACAGCCCCGGTCTGGACCGTCGCGTCCGAGCGCCGGTCAAGCGCCCGCCAGTTCGCGGTTACCGCGTCGAGGTCGATTGTCAGGGTGCCACGGGCCATACGGGTGGTTTTCCTGCAAGCGCGCTCAAGGTCAAGGGGCAACGGGCGACCCTATTCGAACCCGCCGGGTGGCCGGGCCTGCCACGGCTTGGCCAGGTTGCCAAAGCGGGTGAACCGGCCCTCGAAGCTGAGCTCGACCGAACCTATGGGCCCGTGGCGCTGTTTGCCGATGATAATTTCCGCCCGGCCATGGACCGATTCCATGACCTCCTTCCACTTGGCCATGGCGTCTGGGTCGTGATCGCCCGGTTTTTCGCGTTCGCGGTAATATTCCTCGCGGAAGACGAACATCACCACGTCGGCGTCCTGTTCGATCGAGCCCGATTCGCGCAGATCGGAAAGCTGCGGTCGCTTGTCTTCGCGGTTCTCGACCTGGCGCGAGAGCTGGCTGAGGGCCAGGACCGGAATATCCAGTTCCTTGGCGATGGCCTTCAATCCCTGGGTAATTTCTGAGACCTCATTGACGCGGTTGTCCTTGGCCGAGGCCGGACGCACCAGTTGCAGGTAATCGACGATCAAAAGATCGAGCCCATGCGTGCGTTTCAGCCGCCGCGCGCGGGCCGCCAGCTGGCTGATCGGCAGGGCCGGCGTGTCGTCGATATAAAGCGGGCAGGCCTCGAGGGTTTTGGCGGCCTCGACAAAGCGCCGGAACTCGCCCTCGGTCATGTCGCCGCGGCGGATCTGGTCCGAGGGCACTTGCGAGGCCTCGCTGAGCACCCGCGCCGCCAGCTGTTCGGCACTCATCTCGAGGCTGAAAAACCCGACTACGCCGCCGTTGACAGCACCTTCGGTCCCATCGGGCAGCGCACCGCGCTGATAGGCCTTGGCCACCGCAAAGCCGATGTTGGTCGCCAGCGCGGTTTTGCCCATCGAAGGGCGCCCCGCCAGGATCAGCAGGTCAGACCGGTGCAGTCCGCCCAGTTTGCGGTCGATATCACTCAGTCCGGTGGCCAGCCCCGCCAGACCGCCGTCGCGCATAAACGCGGCGTTGGCCACGTTCACCGCGTCGGTCACCGCCTTCAGGAACGACTGAAACCCGCTGTCGATCGCACCGGCCTCGGAAAGCTTGTAAAGCGCTGCTTCGGCCTCGACGATCTGCTCGGCCGGTTCGCTTTCGACCTCGACCCGCGCCGCCTTGGCCGAAATATCGCGCCCCAGCCCGATCAGCTCGCGCCGGATCGCCAGATCATAGATCATCTGGGCATAGTCGCGCACCGCAAAGGCCGATATGGCCGCCCCCGCCAGGCGCGCCAGATAGGCCGGTCCGCCCAGTTCGGCGAGCCCTTCGTCGTCTTCGAAGAAGGCTTTTAAGGTGACCGGCGAAGCCAGCGCATTTTTCTGGATGCGCGCGGCAGCGACCTCGTAAATCTGGGCATGTACCGGGTCAAAGAAATGCGCTGGTTTGATGATCGCCGCGACCCGGTCGTAAAGGTCGTTGTTGGTCAGGATCGCGCCCAAAAGCTGTTGTTCGGCTTCGATGTTGTGGGGCTGAGTTTCAGGCTCTTGTGCCTCGGCCGCTGCCCCGCCGCCCGGTATCACCGTAATCGTATTCATCTCTGCCCCGAATCCCCTAAAATGTTATGTCTGATCGCCGAATTTCAGGCAATCTGGAAATCCCTGTGGACAGCCTGTGCATAGCTGGATAGCCGCAATATAGCGCGGTCAAGCGTGCGTTGATACCTATATCTTGTGGCCCCAAGGGCCGCGTGAGACAATATTTATTTTCGCAGGCCTAGTCAGTTTGGCTGGCACTGCGCGCCTCTTGCCAGGCGCGGGGCGCGCCGAGAAAGCTTTCGACCTCGGCCAAAGTTGTGTGCGCGAAAGCCGCGCTGGCGCGGGCCTCGGCCAGCACATCCCACCAGGTGCAGAGCGAGATCAGCTTAATCCCATGATCGCCCAATGTTTTCTCGGTCTCGGGGAAAATGCCATAGTAAAAGATCACCGCCGTCCAGCCGCAGAGCGCGCCGGTTTCGCGAATGGCATCGACGAAACTCAGTTTTGATCCGCCGTCGGTGGTCAGGTCTTCGACCAGCAGCACGCGCTGGCCCTCGGTCATCGCGCCCTCGATGCGCGCGTTCCGACCGTAGCCCTTTGGCTTCTTCCGCACATAGGTCATCGGCAGGCCCAGCCGCTCGGCCACCAGCGCTGCAAACGGGATGCCCGCGGTTTCGCCCCCGGCGACATTGTCAAAGGCCTCGAACCCCGCCTCGCGCATGATCGTTACGGCCATGAAATCCATCAACGTGGACCGGATGCGCGGGAATGAGATCAGCTTGCGGCAGTCGATATAAGTTGGCGACGGCAGGCCCGAGGCCAGGATGAACGGGTCTTCGGGGCGGAAATGCACCGCCTCGATCTCCAGCAACATCCGCGCGGTCAGCCGCGCAATTTCGCCCCTGTCGGGAAAGCCAGACGGGATCATGCAGCACCCCTTCTTCTTGGTGGTAAATATCCCCGCCGGAGGTTCGAGCACATCATGCCCCGACGCTCCAATTCAGCGCAAAGCCCGGATCAAACACCGTCACCGGGCCATCGCCGGTGTCGATTTTGCCCGGATAGGCCGGTGGTGATTTGGTCAGCGTCAGCTGCGCCTCGTTGACGGGCAGTCCGTAAAACGCCGCGCCATTGAGCGAGGTAAAAGCCTCTAGCCGGTCCAGCGCGCCCTCGTCCTCGAACACCTGTGCCAGGCACGACAGCGTATTGGTGGCGGTGAAACAGCCCGCGCAGCCGCAAGCGTTTTCTTTCAGCGGGTCGATATGCGGCGCGCTGTCGGTGCCCAGAAAGAACGACCCGTCACCGCTGCTTGCGGCGCGGCGCAGGGCCTGGCGGTGTTCTTCGCGCTTGGCCACCGGCAGGCAATAATAATGCGGCCGGATGCCGCCGACCAGAAGGTGGTTGCGGTTGATAATCAGGTGGTGCGTGGTGATCGTCGCCCCTAGGTCGTCACCGCCCGAGGCCACATAATCCGCCGCCTCGCGGGTGGTCAGATGTTCCATCACCACCCGCAATCGGGGCGTGGCGCGGCGGATCGGGTCCAGCACCCGGTCGATGAACACCGCCTCGCGGTCGAAAATGTCGATTTGCGCGTCGGTCACCTCGCCGTGGACACAGAGCGGGCAACCGATCTCGGCCATCCGCTCGAGAACGCCGCGGACCCGATCAAAGTCCTGCACCCCCGAGGCCGAATTAGTGGTGGCCCCGGCGGGGTAGAGCTTGACCGCCTGGATCAGACCGCTGGCGTGGGCCGCAGCCACATCGGCCGGGTCAGTGGCTTCGGTCAGATAAAGCGTCATCAGCGGCTCAAACGTCATGCCGTCGGGCAGGGCGCCCAGGATACGGTCGCGGTAGGCCGCGGCCTGCGCGCCGGTCACCACCGGTGGCACCAGATTGGGCATGATGATGGCGCGGGCAAAGTGACGCGCGGTCTCGGGCAGCACCGCCTGCAATACCGCCCCATCCCGCAAATGCAGGTGCCAGTCGTCAGGGCGGCGGATCGTCAGCGTCTCCATGCCCGCCGATTACCGAATATCCGCGCCGATGGCCACCCGCGCGTTTTAGATCATGAACTGGGCGGCAGCAGTGTTATTTCGAAGTGACCAGACGTGGCCAGGTAAACGGGATACCCCTTTCGACCAGCTTTGCCTGCGCGTTGCGCAAGCCATCGTGAAAGCGCCGCCGGTTCAGCCGCTCCACCGCGTTGCGGCACAAAAGCGCCGCCAGATAAGGCCGGTCCGCAGCCTCGATCGTATCTAGAAGCCGGCGCAGATAGGTCGCGTGCTCGCGGCGGCGCCGATAGAGCGTATAGAAACTGGCGCGGGTCAAACGCCCGTCGCCGGCAAGCTCAATCAGTTCCTGCAGAACGCCCATGTGGTCGAATTCCGCCTCGATCCGGCCGCCCATATGCGGGCAGGGCAGGGTCTCGGCGAGCGCACGGTCAAAAGGACTCGCGTGCATCGCGTCAAACATTTCGTGCGGGTCGTAGACGACAAAGGCTTTTTGCGCACCTTCGATCATATCCGGGGCAAAACCATAGCGGGTCTCGAAATCCAATCGGCGCTTGTCGCGAAAGCGCGGCTACCATGGGCAGCGTGTTGCATTGAGGCTGGCCGCCGGCTGGATCGCCAGAACCGTTGCACCCGGTGCCGCCACCGAAAATGCCGTCGCCCCATAGGCACCCATTTCCGAGCCATAAAATACAACCCGGTCGAAGTCCTCGAAAAATCCGTCGTCCACCAGCCGGTCGAAATAGCCATAAACCGACCGGTCGCAGTACCAGGTGTCGCCGTGCGCCAGCAGGCACAGATGCGACCAGTCCCGGTCGGCGGCAAGTTGAAATCCGATCGGATGCCCGGCCGGATTAGCCAAACGCACCTGATCGAGCTCTTCAAAACTGACGACCAGCACCGCCGGGCTGCGGTCGATGAAAATGGCTGAATGGTCGGGGCCAACGGGCTCAAAATATCCGTCGTCTTCGGCAATTTCCTCGACGCGGCCCAGCCAGACGTCGCGCGCAAGGCCGCCGAGCGGTTCGGTTAGCATGTCGGTGGCAAGGTTCATCGCCCGGGCTCCGGGGACGGAACCTGCGGGCGGTTAACGCCTGTGGCGACCACCAAATCGATCGAGAATTCGGGATACTCACACATCAAACACAGCCCCTTGCATTGAAATAGCCATGCATCGCGACACAAAACAAGGGTTGATGGGTCCATAAATTAAGGGCTTGATGCCCGATTGGCGACGATTGCCAGGGGTTTGGGGCCATTGATGCGACCTTGCGAACAATTTGGCGGCCTGCGGGCATTTTCCGGGCGCCGAAATTCAGCTATGAACCCAGACGAACGGAGCCGAACTTTGTCTGACATTGCCGAGAAAATCCCCGAAACCGCGCTTGACTGGCATCGCGCCGGGCAGGGCGCGGCGCTGGCCACGGTGATTGACACCTGGGGGTCCGCGCCCCGGCCCGTGGGTGCCCAGCTTGCCATTTCCGGTGCCGGCGCGATTGTCGGGTCGGTTTCGGGCGGCTGTGTTGAGGGCGCGGTGGTGATCGAGGCGCAGGAAGCGCTATCTGACGGTCAGCCCCGCCTGTTGGAATATGGGGTGAGCGACGATCAGGCCTTCGCGGTCGGTCTTGCCTGCGGCGGGCGCATCCGGGTCATGGTCGAACCGGTCGGCCAGGCCATGCCTGCCGACTTGCTGGAAGCGCTGACCGAGGCCCGCGCGGCGCGCTCGCCGGTGGCCTATGTCGTCCAGACCAAAGCTTGGACCCGGCGTTTGGCGGGTCACGAGGACTTTCCGGACCGCTTTGCCCGCGACAATTCCGGGTTCGAAGAAGATGGCGCGACTTTCATCGGAATTCACAACCCGCCGCTGCGCATGGCCATAGTGGGCGCCGGGCATGTCGCCCAACCCCTGTCGTCCATGGCGCTGCTTGCCGGTTACGATGTCACGATCATCGACCCGCGCGATGCCTTTGCAACCAGCGCACGATTTCCGGACCTGACGATCAGCCACGAATGGCCCGATACTGCCCTTGCCGAGCATGGTCTGGACAGCCGCACCGCCCTTGTGACACTGGCGCACGACCCCAAGATTGACGATCCCGCGATCATCGCGGCCCTCAATTCTCCGGTGTTTTATATTGGCAGTCTCGGGTCTTCGCGGACCCATGCCAAACGGGTCGAACGGCTGCGTGCGGCTGGGATTGACGACGCGGGTATCGCCCGCATTCACGGGCCTGTGGGTCTGGACATCAAGGGGCGGTCACCGGCGGAGATTGCCATATCGATCATGGCAGAGATCACGCAAGTGATGAGGGCTGAATGATCGGCGACATTTGGAGAGATTTCAGCGCCTTACCGCTTTGGGTCCAGGGCTGGGTCATGGTAGTTCTGCTACCGGTCAATTTCGCACCGCTGGCCTTTCTGGACCAGCCTGGTGCCTGGCGGGTCGCCGCTTTGGCCCTTGGAGGTATCGCCCCCAACATAGTGATAATGTTTGCAAAACGCGGGTTTCCCAGCAGCATGGCGATCCCGCATCTGATTTTCTGGTTGCCGCTGATCGCTGTGCTGGGCTGGCTCATCAACCAAGGGCAGGGCACCGACGCATGGCTGACCGCCCTGTGGCTGCTGCTGGTGGTTGACGTCATCTCGCTCGGATTTGACGCGCGCGATTTTCGGCACTGGCTGCGGCGTAATCGCAGCCGGTGAAAAATCCCGGATTGCAGTATGTTGTGTGGCGCAGCTAACGCAGATTCACTTGCTCGGCCCGATCATCATGATCATCTGCCGGCCTTCCATCTTGGGCATGTTTTCGATCTTGCCAAGCTCGACCACATCGTCGGCCACCCGCTCCAAAAGCTCGCGCCCAAGGTTCAGGTGCGCCATCTCGCGCCCGCGAAACCGCAATGTCACCTTGACCTTGTCGCCGTTTTCCAGAAACCGGAACACGTTGCGCATCTTGACGTCATAATCGTGGGTGTCGGTGTTGGGGCGAAACTTGACTTCCTTGACCTCGATGATCTTCTGCTTCTTGCGGGCCTCGGATTCGCGCTTTTGGGTCTCGTATTTGTATTTGCCGAAATCCATGATCTTGCAGACCGGCGGTTCGGCATTGGGCGATATTTCGACCAGGTCCAGCCCCACATCTTCGGCCATCTCGATCCCCACTTCCGGAGTGACCACACCGACGTTTTCGCCTTCTGCCCCGATAAGTCTGATTTCGTTGGCCCTGATCATGGAGTTGACGCGCGGTCCGGTGTCACGGGTTGGCGGGGCGTTGTGTGGTCTGCGGGCTATGGTCGTTGTCCTTCAAAGGTTTCAAGTGGCGGCAAGGTATATAGGCGGCGCGCGGCTTTCAACCCGCCAAAAGACAATTCTGGCGGGCGCGCGCAGGTCTGCAACCTAAAGCGGTTTGCGTTTGATGTGAATCGAAAGGGGATTCCCAAAGTGTTGTTTGTCTGATTCATTTCCCGTGAGGAGGTGGAGCATGGGCAAACCGTATTCTTTGGATCTTCGGCAGCGGATATGCGGGTATATTGCGGCCGGAAACTCTTGTCGCGCTGCGGGGCGGGTTTATGGCGTCAGTGCAGCGACGGCGGTGCGTTATGCGGCGGATCAACGTGAGCGGGGCGAGGTCACACCCAAGCCACAGGGCAGGCCAGCGGGCCGGTTTGGCAAGCTGGCACCGCATGCGGGTTTCCTGATCGAGATTGTCCGGGCTGAACCGGACATAACATTGCAGGAACTTGCGGGTGCGCTTGCGGAGACGCACGGCGTGAGCGTTCAGCTCTCCTCAATCCACCGGGCTCTGGAACGCGCAGGGTTTTCATATAAAAAAAGGACTTGTCGCGCAGGAACGTGACCGGCCCGCCCTGCATAAGGCGCGAAGGGAATGGATCAGCCGCCGCCAGCCGCGCATGCGCGCCAAACCGCACAGGCTGGTATTCATCGATGAAACCGCCGTCAAAACCAACCTCACCCGGTTGCGCGGGCGCAGCTTCAGGGGTGAGCGGCTTTATGGCACCGCACCCTTTGGAAAATGGGGCACGCAGACCTTCATCGCCGGGCTGACCCATAACGCGCTGATTGCACCCTGGGTGATCAGCGGCGCAATGGATGGATCGGCGTTCGAGACTTATATCGAGACCCAGCTTGCGCCTGCGCTGGACCCTGGAACTGTGGTCATTCTCGACAATCTTTCCACCCACAAAAGCCACCGCGCGGCACAGGCGTTGAGGGCGCGCGGATGCTGGTTCTTGTTCCTGCCACCCTACTCCCCGGATCTTAACCCGATCGAAATGGCGTTCTCAAAGTTGAAAGCTCACCTGCGAAGGGTTGGAGCAAGAACCTTCGATGCCCTCTTTGACGCCCTCAGCGACATTTGTGATCTCTTCGACCCAGACCAATGCTGGAACTTCCTCAAGGCCGCGGGATATGCCTCAGATTAAATGCAATATGCTTTAGGATGGAGATATAGCACTTGACTCTTGGGGATGCCAGTGATGGTCCGCGCGCCCTTTGCGGCTCCGCAAGCCTTGGGGGCGTCTCATGCGGCTGACGTGGCTACTAAGTCCTTGTACATCAACCGTTTCCCGACCATCCGAGCGACGGTCTCGGCCATCATGGCCTCGGTGGCCTTCGGGCGCATGTTGTGGCGCGTCGCGAACTCGTTGACGTACCGATGCAGGTGCTTCGGCGAGATGTGGTGGAACGTCCCGTGGTATCTGCGCTTCAACGTGGCCCAAAAACTCTCTATTCCATTGGTATGCGCTTGGTCTCGGACGTACTCGGAGACTGAGTGATTGACCGCCTCGTGCTCGAACAGCATGCCCTTGTAGCCCGCCGCTTGGTCCGTATAGACGGTGGCCCCCTCGGCCGCGCGGGACGCAACGAAGCCCTGTAGCGTCCTGGCGTCGGTAGCCTCGACCACGGCGGCGCTGATAGTGTTCGTGGCGCGATCCCGAGCACCGGCAACGGTAGTCTTGCCCACAGCGCCCCGACCGGCCCGCAGCTTCTTGTGCACGTGCTTGTTCTTCTCCTTGCCGCCGATGTGGGTTTCGTCGATTTCGACCGGGCCAGCCATGCCGCCATGACCCTCGGTCCACGCCTCGCGCAACCGCTGGGCCATGAAGTATGCCGACTTCTGCGTGATTTTCAGATCGCGATGCAGCCGCATGGACGATACGCCCTTGAGTGACACCGACCACAGGTAGATTGCGATGGCCCATTTCTGAAAGCCGATATGGGAACGGTGCATCACGGTGCCGGTCTTGACGCTGAAATTGCGCCGACACTCGCCGCACCAGTAGGGAAGCGGCCTGCCCGAGGGAACTGGCCTTAGTTTCTCGGCAGAACCGCATATGGGGCAATACGAGGGATTGCCAGCCGCGCCCCAGCGCTGTTCCTCGAACCACCCTTCGGCGGTCGCGTCATCGGGAAATGTCGCGATCACCTCGACCAGCGAAATTCCCTCTCTGTAGTGCTTGCCGGGTGCGTTCTGTGCCATTGTGTGCCTCGTTTCCTATGCCTCGAATTATAGGAAACATTGGCCGCATAGTCAAATATATAAGTCCCAAAAAAGGGTCCCTAAAGACCCTTTTCCACTCTCCCTGTCGGACTGGCCGACCTATTAATTGACAGGCAAGCTATGCGAGATAGTCGTGGCGGTCAATAATTAAAACAGTTGAAAAATTAACAGGTTAACGAAAAAAGAGCCGCACCGAAGTGCGGCCCAGTCTAACAGGGAGGAAGTGTGCACGGGATCAGCATTCATCCCGGCACCGGCGCATCATTGCACACCGTAGTTAAGAAACGGTTCGCCGCTGCCATACCGGCCTAGAGCCGGCGGATCTTCAGCATTGTCAGTCGATTGTCGCGTCGTTCGGCCACTTCGAAGCGAAAGCCATGAAAGCTGAACACCATGCCCTCGGCGGGAATCGTCTGGGCCTCGTGAATGACCAATCCTGCGACCGTGTGCGCTTCGTCGTCGGGCAGGTTCCAGTCCAGCGCGCGGTTGAGGTCGCGAATGGTGGTGCCACCGTCAACCATATAACCGTCGCCCTCGACTTCGGCCAGCGGATGATCGGCCTCAGGGTCAAATTCGTCGGTGATCTCGCCCACGATTTCCTCGAGAATATCCTCGAGCGTGATCAGCCCCTGCAGGGCTCCGTATTCGTCGACGACCAGCGCAAAATGCGTGTGCCGGTGCAGAAACTGGCGCATCTGGTCATCCAGCGTTGTGGTCTCGGGCACGAAATAAGGTGCCATCGTCACATCCGTGACCTTGAACTGGTCCAGGGCCACATCATTGCCGTCGGGCCCGCGCAAAAGCTTGTCCATCGCGCGCAGCAGATCCCTGGCGTGGATCACGCCAATGATGTTTTCGGGCTCGTCGCGGTAGACCGGCAGCCGGGTATGGGTCGAGTTCAGCGATTGCGACAGGATCGCCTGCGTGTCATCATCGGCGTCGATCATTTCGATCGACGACCGGTGCAACATGATTTCTTCTACCGTGCGATCGCCCAGATCAAGCGCCCCCAAAATCCGGTCGCGGTCTTCCTTTTCGACCACCCCCTCGGAATGGCCCAGTTGCAGCGCCCCGGCAATCTCTTCGCGCACCGCCAGAATACGACTGTCCGGATCGGCGCGCACGCCCACTAGCGCCAGCATGCCCCGCACCAGCCAGCGCACCGCGGTGACGATTGGTGCCAGCACCAGGATGACCAGCCTGATCGGGCTCGATACCCGTGCAGCGGCGGTCTCGGAGTTGGTTATGGCGTAGGTTTTGGGCAGCACTTCGGCAAAGACCAGCACCAGGATGGTCATCACCAGCGTCGCCAGCGCCACGCCGCTTTCGCCGAAAGCCCGGGTAAAAAGCGCGGTGGCCAGCGATGCGGCAAGAATATTGACCAGATTGTTGCCCAACAGGACCGACCCGATCAGGCGTTCGTTGTCCTCGGTGATCTTCAAGGCCCGCTCGGCCCCGCGCGAGCCCTTGTCGGCCTGAGCGCGCAACTTGCCGCGCGACGCGGCGGTCAGCGCGGTTTCCGATCCGGAAAAGAATGCCGACAGCACCAAGAGCCCGGCAATGGCCCCGGCGGTGATCCAGAAGGCGGTATCAAAAAAAGGTGCGGCGGCGTCCATCGGGGGTGTCATACTGGCTCTGCAAATGACCTTATGGAGGCCAGAGCAGCCCGGTTTCAAGGGGATCGGCGGAATTGGCGCGGCGGCGTTACAAAATTGACAATCTGGGAGCGCTCGAAATCCGGGGTCTGGTTTACGGCAAACACCATTCATTTCTGCAGGCAATTGATATCAATTTTCCAGAAATACTCCGGGGAGCGCAAGGGGCAGCGCCCCTCGCATCGGGCGGCGCCAAAAGCGGCGCCAATCTTCGTGCCCCCCCAAAAAAACCGCCGGATCTATCGCGCTTTCTTAGCAAGTGGATGTTTTTCCAGCACCAGCGATTTCAGCCGCTCATCGAGGAAATGGGTGTAAATTTCGGTGGTCGAAATGTCGGCGTGACCCAAAAGCATTTGGATCGACCGCAGATCGGCCCCGCCGGCCAAAAGATGGGTGGCAAAAGCGTGGCGCAGGCTGTGCGGCGTAACTTTGGCGGGCGACACGCCGGAATCGCGGGATATTTCTTTGATCAGCGCGTAGAACCGGTGCCGCGTCATATAGCCCTGCGCCGAGCGCGACGGGAATAGATAGGGCGAAGGCGCCCGGCCTTTGAGGCGCGCGGCATCTTCGGCCTGATCGCGAAGGCCCAGCCAGGCCGCGGTGGCCGCGCGCGCCGGGGGTGACAGCGGCACCATGCGTTCCTTGTTGCCTTTGCCGCGGATCAGAATCATCCGCGGATCGCCACGCACTGCCGCTACCGGCAGCGACACAAGCTCGGTCACGCGCATGCCCGTAGCGTAGAGCAGCTCCATTAAACAGGCATTCCGTACCCGGTCGGCCCCGCTGCGTCCGTGCTGGCGCGCGCCATCAAGCAGCCGATCAACCTCGTCGATGCTCAGCGTCTTGGGCAGCCGTTTCTGCCGTCCGGGTCCCTTGATCTGGATGGCAGGATTATCGGCGCGCCAGCCTTCCTGAAACGCAAACCGGTAAAGCTGACGGATCGACGACAATCGCCGCGCCCGGGTCGCCTGGGCAAGCCCCTGCTTGTCGCAGTGAACCAGATAATCCTCAATCGTCGTCCGGTCGGCGGTGTCCAGGTCCGATCCGTGCTTGCCAAGCCAGTCCGAGAAATCGCGCAGGTCGCGATGGTAACTCAATATCGTGTTTCTTGCCGCTGACAGCTCGGCGGCCTGGGCTTCGAGGAAGGTTGAAATCCAGGCGGCGCTCATCCGCGACGCTCGAGGATCAACAGCTCGAGCGCCGCGCGCCGTGCCGTATGTTCCAGGCCCAGGACCCGCAAAAGCCGCAAGGCATTTATCAGGTCCTCGGGGTCGCCCAGAGCGCCGTCTGAAAAAAGCAGCGTCGCTTGCAAAATGGCCTCGCCAGTGCGGCCATCGTCGATCAACACCTGCAAGGCAGGCGGCAGGCTGGCACCGGCAAAGCCTTGCTGGACCAAACCTTCGACGGTTTTGCCGGCCGCAGCTGATCCGGGCGTCCCGCGCGCCAGAGCGGTCAGAAATATAAGATCGGGATCAGCGGACTCGAACACGCTGACATTAGCGCGCAAGCCCGGCGACATGAGGCTGATCTTGGCGGCAAGCGATGCCTCAGGGCCGGTCAGTCCGGCCGCGGTGAGCGCATCGGCATATTTCTCGGCAAAGGGAACCTCCAGCTCGGCCACCTGCATCGCCGCCCAAACGGGTGCAAGGGTCTCGGCGATGGACGCGCCGTCGCCCGAAGCCAGCGCCGCGGCAAAAGCCTGAACCGCCGCGGCCCGGTCCCAGACCCCGCCCGAAGCGGGCGGGCGCTGGCGGGTGTAGAGCGCAAACATCTGGTCGTTGCCAATCGCCCCGACCGACGCCAGCCGCTCGGCGGCGCTGAGCTGGGCCTTCCAGCCGTTGATCGGCCGCAGATCGGCATGGGCAAAGGCGCGCGGTAGCGCGTCGGTCGGGATCGGTTCGCCGACCGCCTCGTAAAGCCGGAACGCCAGCGGCGTCACCCGGCTCGGGCGTGGCAGCGCGCCGTCTTCCTGGGCGATTGATTCGTCGAGAAACCGCAGCAAAAGCGCGTCTTCCTCGGGGCTAATGACGCCGAGAGCCTCGGCGGTATCCAGGCTCAGCGCGGCGGCATCCCAATCGCCGCCGCGCGCCAGGCAAAAAATGCGCGTGGGAAATGTCGGGGCAAGGTCGGGTGATGCGGCCAGGCGGTCGCAAGCAGCGTCTTCGGTGCCCAGCAACAGGCGAATGTCAAACCAGCGCTTAAACAGGCGCGGATCGCTCAGGTCAAGCGCCTCGAGCATCTGGCCCGCGGCCTCGAGCGCCCCCAGTTCCAAAAGCTTGTCCACCCGCGCCAGAAACAACACCCCGTCTTCGGTTGCGGTCTCGGGCGGGTCGGCGCGCACCAAAAGCAATTGCATCAAAAGATCGCGAACCGCAGGCAGGGCATCGACCCGTTCACGCCCAATGAGCCGCACCAGCCGGGGCACGTCCGATGGTCCCCAAAGGTCGTGCGGAAGCCCGGCGGCGCGCGCGTCGATCAGCCCTTGGCCGTCGATCGACGGCGCATCCAGGGGGCGCACCTGGATCACCTCGATCTCGCTGCCGGTGCTCACCTCGGGGTCGGTGCTGGCGATACCCGGGGGCAGCGCGACGCTGTCGGTCAGCCAGTCGATTGCCGACAGCGGCTGCGCCCAAACCGGCGCGACCGCGCCCGCCCACAAGGCAACAAGTAGTACCGATTGTCTAATTCGCATCCAGCTCGACCGGTTGGGTGACATCCTGGCGGGTGGGTGTCAGATCGCCCAGATAGGCGAAACCCACCAGAATGAATGTCATCAGGATCAGCAGGTAAAACAATATCTTGATCAGCCGGAACATCGCGCTCTGCCCTTTTTTGCCCCATCGTCGCGGTCTTTCGCCGCTCTTGTCGCGTTTATATATGGCATTTTCAGCAAGATCACGCCATTCACCAATAAGCAAAAATAGGCGGACGTGTGCCGGGTGAGATTGCAGTTGAAAAAAACCGTTGCCCTGGTGGGCATGATGGGCGCGGGCAAATCCGCTGTGGGCACGGCTCTGGCGACCATGCTGGACGTGGCGTTCATGGATTCCGACCGCGCCATTGAGGCCGCCGCGGACCGGAGCATTGCCGAAATATTCGACCGCGACGGCGAAGAGTTTTTTCGCGCCCGCGAAACCGAAGTGCTGTCGCGGCTTCTGGGCGCCGACGCCTCGATACTGGCGACTGGCGGCGGGGCGTATCTGGCTGAACGCAACCGGGCGATCATCGCCGCCAAAGGCGTGGCGGTCTGGCTGAAGGCCGATCTGGACCTGCTTTGGTCCCGGGTTCGGCACAAAGATACCAGGCCGCTGCTGCGCACCGCCGATCCGAAGGCGACGCTTGCCGAGCTTTGCGCGGCGCGCGATCCGCTTTATGCCAGGGCCGAGATTGTGGTGCAGGCGCAGGCCGGTTATGCGATTGAGGACATGGCAGCCAAGGTCCGCGCGGCACTTTTGGCCCGCGCGGATGTTTTGGAAGAGGTCTGAGGCGATGGAAACTGTCCGCGTTGAGCTGGGCGAAAGGTCCTATGACGTGCGCATCGGGCGCGGACTTTTGGCGCAAGCGGGGGCCGAATTGGCGCCGCTTTTGGCGCGCCCGCGCGTGGCTATCGTGACCGACGAGATCGTTGGCGGCCTGCATCTTGCGGCGTTGCAAGATGGATTGGGCGCGGCCGGAATCGCATCATCGGCTCTGGCTTTGCCAGCCGGCGAAGCGACCAAAAGCTGGGACCAGTTATCGCGCACGGTCGATTGGTTGCTGGGCGAAAAGGTCGAGCGTCGCGATGTGGTGGTGGCATTTGGCGGTGGCGTGGTCGGCGATCTTGCGGGATTTGCGGCCGCCGTGCTGCGCCGGGGCGTGGCGTTGGTGCAGGTCCCCACGTCGCTGTTGGCCCAGGTCGACGCCTCGGTCGGCGGCAAGACCGGCATCAATTCGACCCATGGCAAGAACCTGATCGGGGCCTTCCACCAGCCCGCACTGGTGCTGGCCGATATCGGTGTGCTCGACTCGCTGCCGCCGCGCGATTTTCTGGCCGGTTACGGCGAGGTTGTGAAATACGGGCTGCTGGGCGATGCCGGGTTCTTTGCTTGGCTCGAAAACAACGCGGCCACCCTGACCCGGGATGATGCAGCGCGCGCATATGCCGTGCGCCGTTCGGTCGAGATGAAAGCCGGGATCGTGGCGCGCGACGAGACCGAGACCGGCGAGCGCGCGCTGTTGAACCTGGGCCATACGTTCGCCCACGCGCTTGAGGCCGCCACCGGGTATTCCGACCGTCTGCTGCACGGCGAGGCGGTGGCGATCGGCTGTGCGCTGGCGTTTGATCTGTCGGCGCGGCTCGGGCTTTGTTCGCAGGAAGACCCCAGCCGCCTGCGCGCGCATCTGGCCGCCCTGGGCATGATGAAGGACATAGCCGACATCCCCGGCGACCTGCCCGATGCCCAAGGCCTGATGGCCCTGATGGGACAGGACAAAAAAGTGATCGACGGAAAACTGCGCTTTGTGCTGGCGCGCGGGATCGGGGCTGCTTTTGTCGCCACAGACGTGCCGGACGCGGCGGTGCTGGAGGTTCTGCGCGCGGCCTAGAACGGGATCTCGTCGTCCATGTTCGAGCCGCTGCCGCTGCCACTGAGACTGCCGCTGCCACCGGACTCTGCGCTTTCATAACTGCCGCTGTCGCCGCCACTGCGCGGGTCGAGCAGCGTCAACTCGCCGCGGTAGGGCCGCAGCACAACTTCGGTCGAATAGCGGTCGTTGCCCGACTGGTCCTGCCATTTGCGCGTCTCGAGCTGACCCTCAAGGTAAACCTTGGACCCTTTGCGCAGATACTGTTCGGCAACCCGCGCCAGCGGTTCCGAGAATATCGCCACCGAATGCCATTCGGTGCGTTCGCGATTTTCGCCGGTGTTCTTGTCGCGCCAGCGTTCCGAGGTTGCCACCCGCAGGTTGCACACTTTGCCACCGTTCTGAAACGTCCGCACTTCGGGGTCGCGCCCCAGATTGCCGATCAGAATGACCTTGTTGACTGAACCTGCCATGCGGACCTTCTCCGATTCTCTAAAATTCGAATTATTAGCTACACCACCCAAACATGGTTAAGAATGCCTGAATCGCCGATATCGAGCGTCACCCGCGAAATTTATTGCGCCGCGCGTCGCGCGTGGCCCTAGGCGAGGGGCGCCGCCCCTCGCGCAAAAATTAGAATGCTCAGCGTCCCTCGGGCCCGTCGTAATGACGTTCGACCCTTGCGATCCGCAGAACATAATGTTCGTACCACCGGGTCTTGCCCAGTTTCTGCGCCAGCGCGTGTTCGGCCACCGCTTACCAGGCCAACAGCGCCGCCTCGTCGGCCCAATAGCTGACCGTGATGGCGAAACCACCGGCACCGCGTGTGGATTCGATACCCAGATACCCGGGTTGTCGCGTGGCCAGGTCTTCGATCATTTCGGCCATCCGACCGTAACCCGCAGCGTCAGTTCCTGACGCCTGATTTGCGAAAATCACGGCATAGTAAGGCGGGTCGGGCAGGGGGGCGAATGCGCTCATCGCGCCACCCTATCAGGCTGCCCCGTCTCGGCAATAGTACGCGGCGCGTACCAGCGCGTCGACGCGCGCAAATTGTGTTTGGCAGGCGCGCGGACCTATTCGGCGGCCACTTTGATCACCGGGCGCATCTCGGCCAGCACGTCGTCGGGAAGGTGACACTTGATCTGGTGACCATCGGCCAGGGTTCGGAACGGTGGCACCTCGCGGTCGCAGAGCCCGTCTGGCACGCGGTCTTTCCAGCGGCAGCGGGTCTGGAACGGGCACCCCGGTGGCGGGTCCATGGCCGAGGGTATGTCGCCTTCCAGCACGATGTGCTCTTTTTCGACCTTGGTGTCGGCAATGGGAACCGCAGACAAGAGCGCCTCGGTATAGGGGTGGTAGGGCGGCGCAAAAACCTGATCGGTATCGCCCAGTTCGACCACATGGCCCAGATACATGACCATCACCCGGTCGCTGAGATAGCGCACAATGGAAAGGTCGTGGCTGATGAACAGCAGCGTGGTTTTCTCTTCGCGCTGTATTTCCATCAAGAGATCGGTGACCGCCGCCTGCACCGACACATCGAGCGCCGAGACCGGCTCATCTGCCACCACAATCCGGGCGCCGCCGGCAAAGGCGCGCGCTATGCCCACCCGTTGCTTTTGCCCGCCGCTGAGCTGGCGCGGCATCCGGTCGCCGAATTCGCGCGGCAGTTTGACCAGATCGAGAAGTTTCAGCATCCGCTCGCGCCGTTCGGCTTCGGAATTGCCGATGCCGAATATTTCCAGTGCGCGGATAATCTGGCGTCCGATTGTCATGGACGGGTTCAGCGTGTCAAACGGGTTCTGGAACACCATCTGGACCGAGCTGATGGTCTTGGTGTCGCGCTTCTCGATCGGGATGTCCTGAATTTCGCGGTTATCGAGCAGAATTTTGCCCTCGGTCGCGGTTTCCAGACCCATAAGCACTTTAGCAAAAGTGGATTTTCCACAACCGGATTCGCCGACGATGGCCAAAGTCTCGGATTCGCGGGCCTCGAAACTGAGTGTCTCGTTGGCCTTGACCACCTTCTTGTTGGCCCCGCCGAACAATGCGTTGGCCGAAACCTCGTAGTATTTCTTGAGATTGTCCATTTTCAGGACCACATCGCCGACCTTGGCCTTTTTGGTGGTCGCGGCGGCGGTGATGGGGGCGTCCCAATCGATGTCGTCAATTTTGACACAGCGGCTTTCGTGGCGGTCACCGTGCTGAACCTCGACCATCTTGATGTCGCCGACATCGCAATGGCCCTCGACAAAGTAATCGCAGCGCGGGCCAAAGTTGCATCCCGGCGGACGCTCGTGGGGCAGGGGGAAGTTGCCCGGGATGGCCACCAGAGGCCGCGTGTTCTTGTCAGCACCCGGCAGCGGGATCGACCGGAAAAGCGCTTGGGTATAGGGGTGCTGCATTTCCTCGAACACATCTTCGATGCGGCCGGTTTCGACCGCCTCGCCTGAATACATCACGCAGATGCGGTCGCAGGTATCCAGAATCAGGCCAAGGTTGTGCGAGATAAACAACATCGAGGTGCCGTATTTCTTGCCCAGGTCCTTGACCAGATCGACCACGGCGGCCTCGACGGTCACGTCAAGCGCGGTGGTCGGTTCATCGAGGATCAGAAGCGATGGCTTGGACATCAGCGCCATGGCGATCACGATGCGCTGCTGCTGGCCGCCCGAAAGCTGATGCGGGAATGAACCCAGAATGCGCTCGGGGTCGGGCAGGCGCACGTCGGTGACAACTTCCAAGGCGCGGACGCGGGCCTCTTTCTCGCTGACG
Source organism: Paracoccaceae bacterium (assembly GCA_965247915.1). GTDB lineage: Bacteria > Pseudomonadota > Alphaproteobacteria > Rhodobacterales > Rhodobacteraceae > JAKZRT01. Next base: position 2,104,159 of record OZ252048.1, on the reverse strand, counting down.
CCCTCGTGGATCATCGGCACTTCCATCAGCTGCCGCCCAACCATCATCGCCGGGTTCAGGCTGGCCATCGGCTCTTGATAGATCATCGCAATTTCCGAGCCGCGAATGTCGCGCAGCTCTTCGTCGGACATCGCGTTCAGGTCGCGTCCTTTGAACCTGATCGAACCGCCGACAATGCGGCCGTTGACGCCGAGGTCCTGCATGACCCCAAGCGCCACCGTGGATTTACCGCAGCCGCTTTCGCCGACCAGCCCCATTGCCTCGCCCGGCTGAACGATCGTGGAAAAATCCATCACCGCAGGGATTTCCTGCAGGCGGGTGAAAAAGCTGATCGACAGGTTTTCGATCTCGAGGATCGGGCCGTCATAGTCCCATTTGCTCATGGCGCTCTCCTCAGTCTCTCAGGCTTTCTTCGCGCAAACCGTCGGCCAGCAGGTTCAGTCCCAGCACCAGGCTCAAAAGCGCAAATGCGGGCGGTAATGCGGGATGCAGATAGATCGACAACAGTTTGCGACCCTCGTTGATCGTCGATCCCCAGTCGGGGCTTTCGGGCGGCAGCCCGAGGCCGAAGAAACCCAAAGTTCCCAAAAGGATCGTGGTGTACCCCACCCGAAGGCTGAAATCGACAATCAGCGGTCCCCGTGCATTGGGCAGGATCTCCCACAGCATGATATACCAGGTGCGCTCGCCCCGGGTCTGTGCTGCAGACACATAGTCGCGGGTCTTGATGTCCAGCGTCAGTCCGCGCACAATCCGGAAAACCGTGGGCGAATTGACGAAAACCACCGAGACAAAGACCACCAGAATTCCGCCCGGCACGTCAAAGCCGTCCAGCCAGTTTGGAATGATATCGACTTTCGATCCATCTTCGCTGATCAGCGAAAGATAGAGCCAAAGCATCACCCCCAGAACCCCGATCAACAGCGGCGCGCGAATGCGCGGCTGGGTGTGATAGCGCGAGTCCAGCAAGATACCCACAAAGACAATCGGGAAGATGAATATCACCGTTGCCATATAGCTTGGAATGCCCGTCGCCACGATTTCCGGCGTCACCAGCAGGTAGAAAAGCAGGATGACGGGGAACGCCAGGATGAGGTTCGCGAGGAACGACAGAAGCGTGTCCAGACGCCCGCCGTAATACCCGGCAGGAAGTCCGAGCGTGATGCCGACCATGAACGCAAAAAGCGTCGCCATCGGTGCGATCTGCACAACCACCCACGCGCCTTTTATCACCCGGCTGAAGACGTCGCGGGCCAGGTTGTCGCCGCCCAGAAGATACCAGGCGAAATCGCCCTCTTCGGCGCGTGCCAATGGTGTCCCGGGGACCTTGTTCTTCATGCCGCTGACCTGGCTGAGCGCGTCGTGGGTGACGATCAGGTCCATGGCCCCGAGAACTGCCGCGAAAACCCAGAACATCACCAGCGCAAATCCGATCATGCCGATTATGCTGTCGAACAGTTTTCCGTAAAGACCGAGGCTGCGTTTGAAGTAAATGGACAGGCCGAATGTGACCAAAAGCGCAATCCAGACCGGCAGAAGCTGTTTTGAAATGCCGCCGATAATGCCGCCTGATCCCAGCGGCATCAACGCACCGAGCACGATATAGATCACAATCAGCAGCATAAGCACCGCGAACGACCAGCGCAAAACGGTCTCGTAGGCTGACGCCGGCAGGCGCTGAATCGCATAGGTCAGCGTCATGCCGATCACGCCGAAGATCATGACCGCCAGGAACGTCACCAGAAACTGCGGCATCCCGGTGCTGAAAAGCCAGCCGGTCAGCGTTGTTTCCGACAAGATCGTGTCGATAATCCATAAGATCAGGGCCAACGTGGTGGCGGGAAACACAAGTTCGCTCAATGCCGTGGCCGAGCCGATGGTCCAGTCCTTGGTGCGGGCGAAGGGCGTATGCGCCAGTTCGCCGAGCTGCTCGTCGCCGGCGAATGTGGCCACGAAATAGAACGCCGTGAAAGACAAGAAGACATAAAGGGCGAGCAGAAAAACCGGATCAATGACAGTCCCAATCCCACCAGTCCAAGTAAGCGGATCCATGCGCCAGCCCCCTTATGAAATGCGAATTCGCGGGTTCAGATAGACATAGCCGATATCCGATATCAGCTGTGTCGTCAGAACCACGAAGACCGAGACAACCGACACGCCAAGCAGCAGGTCGATGTCATTGTTGCCGGCGGCTTGCACCAGGACCCAGCCGAAACCCTTGTAGTTGAATAAGGTCTCGACAATCACCACCCCGTTCAGAAGCCAGGGAAATTGCAGCATGATGACAGTGAAGGGTGCAATCAATGCGTTGCGCAGCGCGTGTTTCAGCACGATGTTGCGAAAACTTACGCCCTTTAGACGCGCGGTGCGGATGTATTGCGCGGTCATCACCTCGGCCATCGAAGCGCGCGTCATGCGCGCAATATAGCCCATACCGTAAAGGGCGATGGTCAGCACCGGCAGGGTGAAGTTGACGAATGTGATGTCGTCCATGGCGCTGGTTGCCGTGCCTTTGAACCACTTCAGCCCGACAGCGGACGACGAGAATATGGCGATGAAGATAACGCCCGAGACATATTCAGGCGTTGCTGTCGTGGTGATGGATAATGTTGACAATGTCCGGTCGGTTCGGCTGCCCTCGCGCATGCCCGCAAGCACACCGATCAACAGCGCGCCGGGGACCATGACGCAGATCACCGCGAACATCAGCCAGCCGGTCAAGCCCAATCGTTTGGCGACGATCTTGCCCGCGGGTTCCTTGAAGACGGTCGAATACCCCCATTGCCCCTGCAGAATGCCGCAGAACTTCGGCGCGTCAGCCGGATCTTTGCTTGGAATAATGCACCGGCCCCTGATCTTGCCGTCCTCGAACGTGTGCTTGAACCCCGGCAGTATGCCAAGCCATTCGGCGTATTTGACCGGCAGGGGCTGCAGGTAGCCGCGATTGTCCAGCCAGCTCACGACCTCGTCGTCGGTCATCCGCATGTTGCCCTGCGTCTTGGCCAGTTTTTCGAGGTTCGGATAAAGATTGGTCAGGAAAAAGACGACGAACGTCAGGCACAGCGCCGTGAGTATCATGACCCCGGTGCGCCTCAGTATGAATAGTCCCATGATGGCCCCTGTCGGTGTGTCTCGAGGATCAGCGCCATTTCCGGCGTCTTGGACGATCCCGACGTAAAGCCGCCCCCCCGAGAGTTCCCGAAGGGGCGATATGGATCGTCAGATCAGGCCTTGATGGCCCACTTATAGATCTGGGGCAGGTACGCGATGTGCATCTCGCCGCCGATCACGTTCTCGGTGTGGTGACGATAGAGCGACCGCCAGTACGGCTGGATGGTGACGCCTTCCTCAGCGATCAGCGCCTGGCACTTGGCCGCAACCACGCGGCGCTGGTCGGCGTCGGCAAGGCTGTTGGCTTCGGCAAGAAGCGCATCGAACTCGGCGTTCGCCCAGCCCATCTCGTTCCAGGCTTCGCCGGACCGATAGGCCAGACCCCAGACCTGGGTCGCCAGCGGGCGGTGGTTCCAGTTGGTCGAGCTGAACGGGTATTTCGCCCAGTCGTTCCAGAACGTCGATCCGGGAAGGATCGTCCGCTTGACCCTGAAGCCCGCATCGCGCAACTGGGCGGCCACCGCGTCGGTGGTGTTCTTGCGCCAGTCATCGTCGATGGATATGAGATCGTGCTCGTAGTCTTCCATCCCGGCTTCTTTTATCAGTTCAAGAGCCCTGGCCGGGTCATAGGGCAACCGGCCGACAGTAGCGTCGGTTTCCGGGTGCACCGGGGCGGCATGGTGGTTTTCTGCCACGACGCCGCGGCTGGCGTAGCCAAGTTCCAGACAGATGTTATTGTCCACCGCCATCGAGATCGCCTGGCGAACCCGCTTGTCCGCATAGGGCGTGGCACCGTCAACGGTGGCCACCTGGTTGGGACGGATCAGAATCGTGGCACCCGACACAACTTCGGACTTAATCCAGCCAAGACCATCAAAAACATCGACAAAGTCACCGACCGTTTCCCAGACCATATCGACTTCTTCGGACTCAGCCGCTGCAACAACGGCCGCAGGATCGGTGCCATAGTCGATGAACTCGATCCGGTCGAGGTAAAAGCCGCCCTCTACGAACGCAGTGTCGCCCCACCAGGGGTGGTCGCCCTTTACCACCACGCCCTTGACCCCAACTTCCATCAATTCCGGGACCATCGGTCCGGTGCCAACGGCGGTGCCAACCATGTCGTCGGGGTCGTGCGAGGCGTGAACGATCGAGGCCGGATAATCGGCCATGCCGGGAATGATGGTGATGTCCGAAGCGTTGGTTACCAGCTTAACAGTGTGGCTATCGACCACGGTGATCGCGCCGTCGCGGGCCTGGCCGGTGTCGGGATCGATCAGGCTGGCCATGCGCGCGGCCATTGAGTTGCCTTCGACCGACTTGTCGCACCAGCCGGCGATGTTGCGCGCCACGTCATTGGCGTCGAACGCATCGCCGTTGTTCCATGATACGCCCTGGCGGACGCTCAGAACATATTCGGTGGCGTCGGCGTTGGCTTCCCAGCTTTCCACCAGCATGCCACGGAACGACCCGTCGGAATTGTATTCGACCAGATATTCCAGCCAGCCTGCAGTAAAGGTTGCGATCTGGGTCCAGTCATAGGTGCGCGGATCCTTCAGCGCCCGCACTTCCATTTGCATGCGCAGCGTGCCGCCGCGCGGTGCGTGGGCGGCTGCCTTGGCCGGAGCAGGAAGCCCGATCATGGCATAGGCGCCAGCCGTGCTGACACCAAGTGCCGTTGCGCGCGTCAGAAATTCGCGGCGGCTCAGTTTGCCAGCCTTGAATTCTTCGGCGTACATTTCTGCGGCGTGATGTACCGGCTTGATTTTATTGGTTTCGATGTTCATGTTGACTATTCTCCCTGTCGTCACATGTTTTCAAGTTTGTGTGCAGCGTCGAACGCCGGACGTCGTGCAGTTCCTGACCGGATCTCCCCCTTCGACGTCCCCAGCTCGTGCAACTTCAGCCATTCGGCACGAAGTTCGGTCAAAGGTCAACGACCGAGGGCACTTTTGGGGGTCCAAAAACGACATAGTGGGGTCACAAATGCGACATCCGGTTGCTAGTTGGCCGAATTTTCGGGACTGGCGCCAGACCGGCGGCGAAAGCGCGATGGCGTCAACCCCGTATCTCGCTGGAATGCGCGGGTGAAATACGCGGCCGATGAATATCCCAGTTCATGGGCGATGTTTTGAATGGGCACTGTGCTGTCGCTCAGCATTTCCTGCGCCTGCGCCAGCACCCGTCCGGACAAAAGCGAATGCGCCGGGCGGCCATTGGCCGAATTGCAGACCCGGCTCAGATGCGTCGGCGTGATACCCAGTTCCGCAGCATAGTCAGCGACGGATTTCGCCGCAGAAACATCACGTTCCACAAGTTTGGCATAGCGCACCGCAAGTTTGCGTGTGGCATCATCGGGCGGCGTGTCACCGGCCCCCTGGGCCTCTTGCCGCCTGAGCCAGATGACGATCAGGGACGCATGCGCCGAAAGAGCTGTGCCGCGCCCCGGGCGATCGCCCAGCAATTCGCGCTGAAAGGCATCGAGGTGGGTCATGAACTCGCCCTGCTGAACGGCGTCGCGGACCCTGAGGTGAATCGGGCGATCTGGTAAGTCCAAAGCGTAGTTTTGTGGGAAATCGATAACGGTTCCAAAAACCTGCGGGCCTAACTCGAAGCCGTGCATCGTGCCGGGGGGCAGAAAGATCGCATTGTTCGGCCCATAGCCGCGTGTGACACCCGAAACGGTGATCCGCCCTTGACCGCGTGTGAACCAGATCAGCCGGGCATGGTCATAAGACCGCATCGCCTCGACCCGCCAGCGCCCGCCGCGCGCCAGATGCGGGATCGGAACGGACCGGAATCCGCCCGTATCTTCGAGCACATCAACCATGATTTCCCCAGACTTTCCGGCGGCCACACTAACCGGTCGCAAAATCCGATCAAGAGGCTTGCGCGCCTGCAGTCGATCTTTTCGACTGCGCTCAGAGCGTGGCCGGGTCGATACGCACCCATCCCGCCATGTGGGCGCGAAACCAGGTGCGTTGCCTTTTGGCATATTGACGCGTTGCGGTGATCGCCGCCCCGGTGGCTTCGTCCAACGTCAGATCGCCCCTGAGATGCGCGATCAGTTCGCGCGCGCCGATGGCCTGCGACGACTGGTGCGTGGGATCCCATTCGGCCAGCGCGGCGTGGGCTTCGTCCAACGCGCCCGCCGCCATCATCCGGGCAAATCGGCGCGCGATCCGGCCATTCAGCCAATTACGATCAGCGTCCAGAAGGATGGGCTGGCAACGACCGAGCGGGCACAGCGGCGGCGGTGTCGCATCCTGCCAATCAGCCAGACCCCTCCCCGTCGCCTGCCACACTTCCCAGGCGCGCTGAACCCGGCGCGGGTTTTGCAGATCGATCCGGGCGGCTGTTTTGGCGTCCAGCTCTCGCGCCAGTTTGGCCGGATCACCTGTCAGTGCTGCGTTGTGAATGTCGCGCGGTATCGGCGGGATGTCTGCCAGCCCTTCGGTCAGAGCGCGAAAATACAAGCCGGTGCCGCCCGTGAATATCTGCGGCCCGGTTGCGGTGGCAACAAGGCTGCCGACCTCGGCCAGCCAGTCGCCAACCGAATAAGGCTCATCAGATGCGACATGTCCGAAAAGCGCGTGGGGTGCCAGGGACACTTCGGCGTCAGAAGGCCGCGCGGTCAGAATTCGCCAGCAGCGATAGACCTGCTGCGCATCGGCGTTCACGATCGTGCCACCCGTCGCCCGCGCCACCGCCAGCGCCAGCCGCGACTTGCCGCTGGCCGTCGTGCCTGCGATCAAGACCGGGGCCGCCCCCGTGATCCGCATTCCGCCTATTGTAAGATCGTCGGCCATTTCACCAAGGTTCGCCGTTGTATCCGGCGCGCTTTTCCGACATTTTGCGCGCCAAGGCAAAACCGGGATTATTAGGGGTGTCCATGGAACAGGCGAACGCGGACCAAAATCCATCGGATCCTTCGACACGTTACCACCGTGTGCTGCTGAAAATTTCGGGCGAGGCCCTGATGGGCGATCAGGGCTATGGCCTGCACCCGCCGACGGTTGACCGCATCGCCAACGAGGTGAAATCGGTTCGCGATCTGGGCGTCGAGATTTGCATGGTCATCGGCGGCGGCAACATCTTTCGCGGCCTGCAGCTTTCCAATCAGGGGATTGAACGCACCACCGCTGATTATATGGGGATGCTGGCCACCGTCATGAACGCGCTGGCGATGCAATCAGCGCTGGAAGCGATCGGCGTCCACACCCGCGTGATTAGCGCCATACCGATGGACCAGGTGTGCGAGCCCTACATACGCCGCCGCGCCGTGCGTCACCTTGAAAAAGCCCGCGTCTGCATATTCGCCGCAGGAACCGGCAACCCTTATTTCACCACCGATACCGCGGCGACGCTGAGGGCCACCGAAATGTCCTGTCAGGCGATTTTCAAAGGCACTAAGGTCGACGGTGTTTATGACAAGGACCCGGCCACCAACCCGGATGCCACCCGGTATGACACGATCAGCTACGACGAAGTGCTGACCAGACATCTGAAGGTCATGGACGCCAGCGCCATCGCGCTGGCCCGCGACAACGACTTGCCGATTTTGGTTTTCTCGCTCGATGAGCCGGGCGGGTTCAAGGGCATTCTGGCCGGGCAGGGCACCTTTACGATTGTCGGTGGCTAGGCGCAGGCCCGCCACGTGGGGACCTATACAAACCTGACCTTTCAGCGGTATAAGGCGGCGACAGCCCGGATCGACGGCCCCGTGAACCAACTGCTGGACCAGAAAATGTCAGACGAATTCATCCTTGATACCGATGATCTCGAACGCCGGATGGACGGCGCGGTATCGGCGTTGCGGACCGAATTTGCCGCGCTCAGGACCGGGCGCGCTTCGGCGGCGATGCTGGACCCGATTTCGGTCGATGCTTATGGCGCGATCACACCAATCAGTCAGGTCGGCACGGTGAACGTGCCCGAACCGCGTATGGTCACGATAAATGTCTGGGACAAGGGCTTGGTGGGCAAGGTCGAAAAGGCGATCATGGAATCGGGTCTGGGGATCAACCCGCAACTCAACGGCACCATCATCATGCTGCCGATCCCCGAATTGAACGAAGAGCGGCGCCGCGAGTTGACCAAAGTTGCCGCCCAGTATTCGGAAAGTGCGCGCGTGGCGGTGCGTAATGTGCGGCGCGACGGGATGGATCAGATCAAAAAGGCCAAAGCCGACGGTATGTCAGAGGACGACCAAAAGTTTTGGGAACAGGTCGTTCAGGAAATAACCGATACTTCCATCAAAACCGTCGACGATGCACTTGAAGTTAAACAAGGCGAGATAATGCAGGTCTAAATGACCGCACCGAGGGCAAATTGAGCAAATCTGATACGAAATACGACATGTCTCCGAACCACGTCGCCATCATCATGGACGGCAACGGGCGATGGGCGAAGCAGCGCGGCAAGCCGCGGCTTTTTGGCCATCAGGCCGGTGCCCGGCGGGTGCGCGACATCGTCATGGCCTGTCCCGAGGCGGGGGTCGAATATCTGACCATTTTCGCGTTTTCGACCGAAAACTGGAAACGCACCCAGACCGAGGTTTCGGGCCTGATGACGCTGTTCAAACGCTATATCCGGCGCGAGGCGGCGGATCTTGTTAAAAACGGCGTCTGCGTCAGGTTCATCGGTGATCGACTGCGGCTTGAGCCGCTGCTGGTCAGGATGATGAACGAGCTGGAAGAGATCACCGCCGGCAATTCAACCGTCAATCTGACCATCGCCATCAATTATGGTGGACGCGACGAGGTTGCCCGGGCCACCAAACGCCTGGCCCGGGACGTCGCCGCCGGCGCGCTGGACCCCGAAAGCGTGAACGACGAAACCCTGGCGCGATACCTGGACACCCATGTGCTGCCGGACCCCGATCTGGTGATCCGCACCTCGGGCGAGGCGCGCATTTCGAACTTTCTGCTGTGGCAATCGGCCTATGCCGAATACGTATTCGTCGAAACGCTCTGGCCAGATTTTACCGCTGAGGAATTCCGGCGGATATTGTCCAAGTTTGCCGCGCGCGAGCGGCGTTTCGGCGCGGTGGCCGGATGACCGAAACCCCCGGGCAATGGCACGACCTGGGGGTGCGCATCATCTCAGCAGCGGCACTTGCGGTGCTCTGCGGCGGCGCGATTTGGCTGGGCGGCTGGTTTTTCTTTGCGCTTATCGTCGGACTGGGGGCGCTGATCGTCTGGGAAGCGGCACGGATGACCGGGGTCCACACTCCTGTGGCGGCAGCGATTGTGGCCGCTATCGGCCTGGGGCTGGCGATCTTGCTGCCCGCGCAATATGCGCTGCCACTGCTGCTGGCACCCGCCGTGGTAAATGTTGGAATGACACCAAGCAACAAAGGCTTGCTGGCCGTAGCTCATGTTATTTCGCTCGGCGGCGCTTTTGCATTTTTCTGGGCGTTCGACCGGTTCGGTCTGGGAACGATCATCTGGCTGATCGCGGTTGTGGTGGTCACGGATATTGCCGGATATTTTGCCGGGCGCGCGTTAGGTGGGCCAAAATTCTGGCCCGCCATCAGCCCGAAGAAAACCTGGTCCGGTACCGGGGCGGGATGGGTTGGGGCCGGGGCGCTCGGTCTGGTCATCGCCGGTCCGGCGCTCGGCGCGGCATCCATCGCCCTGTCGTTGGCCTCGCAAATGGGCGACATATCTGAAAGCTGGGTAAAACGGCGGGTGGACATCAAAGACAGTTCGGCCCTGATTCCGGGCCACGGCGGCGTCTGGGACCGGTTCGACGGGATGCTCGGCGCCGCACTGGCGCTGATGATCGTCGCGCTCGTTTTCGGGCTTTCCCCGGTAGGCTAGGTGCGATGCGGCGGGTCTCGATATTTGGTGCGACAGGCTCGATCGGGCAGAATACACTGGCGCTTTTACGGGCCGCGCCCGAAGGTAACTATGCGCTTGAGGCGGTGACCGGCGGGCACAATGTCGCGCAACTTGCGCGGGATGCGCGCGACCATGGCGCGGGTCTAGCGGTCACCGCATTTCCAGAGGAATATCAGTCCCTTAAAGACCACCTTTCAGGCAGCGGGATCGCCGTGGCGGCGGGCGAGGATGCCCTGATCGAGGCGGCTGAGCGCCCGGCCGACTGGGTGATGTCGGCCATCGTCGGTGCGGCGGGTCTGGCCCCCGGACTGGCCGCCCTTTGCCAGGGGAAAACCCTGGCGCTGGCCAACAAGGAAAGTCTGGTCACCGCCGGGCCGTGGCTGTTGGCCGAAGCCCAGAAACATGGTGCGACGATCCTGCCGGTCGACAGCGAGCATTCGGGGATCTTCCAGGCCCTTCGGGGCGAGGACATCAAGACGGTCGAGGCCGTGACGCTCACCGCTTCGGGCGGGGCGTTTCGCGACTGGCCGCTTGACCGACTGGCGACCGCGACCCCGGCGCAAGCCGCGAGCCACCCCAACTGGTCCATGGGCCAGCGCATCACAATCGACAGCGCGTCGATGTTTAACAAGGCCATGGAGATCATTGAAACCCATGAGTTTTTCGGGTTCGCACCTGCGCAGATTGACATCCTCATCCACCCCGAAAGCCTGGTTCACGCGCTGGTCGGGTTTACCGATGGCGGCGTGATCGCTCACTTGGGCGCGCCGGATATGCGCCACGCCATCGGCTTTGCGCTCAACTGGCCTGATCGCGCAACGCTGCCGGTCGACCGGCTGGATTTGTCCAAGGTTGGTCAGCTTAATTTCCATGCTCCCGACCCGGCCCGCTATCCCGCACTGGCTCTGGCCTACGACGTGATCGACGCGGGCGGGCTTGCCGGGGCGGCATTTACCGTCGCCAAAGAGGTCGCGCTTGACGCTTTCATCGCCGGGGAAATTGGCTTTACCGATATGGCCGGGGTTGTCGAAGCGGTTCTGGAGCGTCACATAGGGGGCGGGGGCGCGAAATCGCCCGATATTAGCCTTGAGACCATCCAACTGACCGACAAACTGGCGCGTGACGCCGCCAGGCAAATCATCGCGAAGCGCCGCAACAACAGGTAACGGTTTGGAATTTCTTCTCTCTTTGCCCCTCGGGGGGTTCGTTTTCACCATCGCGGCCTTCGTCGTGGCGCTGTCGGTCATCGTGGCCGTGCACGAATATGGCCATTACATCGTCGGGCGCTGGTGCGGCATCCATGCCGAGGTTTTTTCGCTGGGCTTTGGTCCGCGCCTGTTCGGCTGGACCGACCGGCGCGGAACCCAATGGCAACTGGCCGCGATCCCCTTCGGCGGCTACGTCAAATTTCTGGGCGACGCCGACGCCGCCTCGGCGCGCGACAGCAACCTGATGAACCGGATGGACCCATCCGGGGTCGAACGCACCATGCACGGCGCGCGGCTGTGGAAACGCTCGGCGACGGTGGCGGCGGGGCCGGTCTTCAATTTCATCCTCACGGTGGTGATCTTCGCCGGAATCGCGCTTGTCCAGGGTCAGGCAATAGAAGTGCCGACCATCGGCGCGCTGCAATCCATGCCTGACGAGATGCGCGGCGGCCCGCAACCGGGCGACCGGATATTAGCTGTAGAAGGCACCGTAACGGACGATTATTCAACGCTTTATTCGTTTTTCGAAGCCTTCGAAGACCCAAGGCCGTTAACCTATACTGTTGACCGCGCGGGTCGCGAACTGGATGTCACCGGGCCCTTCGGCTTCCCGCCGATTATCGACGCGCTGCAACCGCAATCGGCGGCGATGGCCGCAAATCTGCAAGTGGGCGACGTTGTCCTTGCCATCGACGACGCTCGGATCAGCGCCTTCCGCGAGCTGCGCGAAACCGTGGTCGCCTCGGGTGGTCGCCCCTTGAAACTCACGGTCTGGCGGACCGGCGATGTGTTCGTGGCAACGCTTACGCCCAAGCGCACCGATCTTCCGTCTGCTGACGGCGGGTTCGAGACCCGTTGGCTGATAGGCGTCACCGGTGGGCTGTTTTTCATCCCCCAGTCCGAAGCGGTCGGGCCGATCACGGCCCTCGACTATGGGTTTCAACAGATGACATCCGTTATCACCAACAGTTTGTCGGGGATTTACCATATTGTGGTCGGCACCATCAGCACCTGCAATTTGCAAGGTCCGATCGGGATCGCCCAGATCAGCGGCCAGGCCGCCAGTCAGGGCACGATGAATTTCGTTTGGCTGATCGCGGTACTGTCCACCGCCGTGGGACTTCTGAACCTCTTCCCGATTCCCATCCTCGACGGCGGGCACCTGGTTTTTCACGCCTACGAGGCGATCACACGGCGTGCGCCAAGCGACCGCATGTTGCAGCTCATGATGACCGGCGGGCTGGCAATTATCCTGACATTCATGGTGTTTGCCCTGTCGAACGACATATTCTGCCCCTGATCTCGCCACAATCGCGCCCGATTTTCCTACTAATTTCGCGGAGCACGGAAAAGAAGGCCTTTGGCTATGCAAAACATCAAAAGCGGATATCGCGGATTGTCATTGCTGATTGATCTCATCATTGCTGATTGATCTCAATTGGGATCGTTTGATCAGCGCTGGCGCTTTGGCGGCGGCCTTGATGGCGGGTGCCCGGCTGATTTCAATGATCGGGTATTTTCCGGCGGTGACCCATATCTGATCGACTTTCCGTGATCCGAGCGTCCACACCGAACATACCCAAATACCCCAGACGGCTTTTGACAATGCAACCCTTTGTGGGTAACGACATTGGACAACGAGCAGTGTAAGGCGTCATCCATGGCGAAACTAAGTGGCAGGTCGGCCAAAGCCGCGCTGGTGTCGGTATTTCTGGTTGTTGCGGTCCTTTTTTCAGCCCTCTCGCCGGCGCGCGTTTCGGCACAGGCATTCTCGTTTGACTCGGTCAGCATCGAGGGAAATCAACGCATCGAGAACGCGACCGTTCTGAGTTATGCCCAGCTTGACCTTGGCCAACTTCTCACTGCCGGCGAGATCAACGCTGTAGGCCAGCGATTGCGCGAAAGCGGGTTGTTTTCAAGCGTCGATCTGGTGCCCAGAGGGGCGACGCTGATCATTCGACTGGTCGAATTGCCGACCATCAATCTGATCGCCATCGAAGGCAATAACCGGCTGTCGGTCGAGGCGTTGTTGCCCCTGATAGCCAGTGAATCGCGGCGCGTGTTCTCGTCGGCTCAGGCCGAAGCCGATGCCGCCGCAATCGCTGACGCCTATGCCGCTGCCGGGCGTTTTGCGGCGACCGTGGTGCCGCGCATTATCCGGCAGTCCGACAATCGCGTTGACCTGGTCTTTGAAGTGACCGAGGGCCGCGTTGTCGAGATCGAGCGTATCAGCTTTGTCGGCAACCGCGTCTATTCGGACCGTCGTCTGCGCCGGGTGCTGGAAACCAAACAGGCGGGCTTTTTGCGCTTACTCATTCGGTCGGACACGTTTCTGGCTGACCGTATCGCTTTTGACCGCCAGCTGTTGACCGACTTCTACCGGTCACGCGGTTATGTCGATTTTCAGGTTTTGTCGGTCTCGCCGACGATGACGCGCAAACGCGACGCCTTTCTTGTCGCTTTCAATTTGCGGGAAGGCCAGCAGTTTCGATTTGGCGAAATTTCGGTCACTTCGGACCTTCCGGAAATCGATCCGGCGCGGTTCGAAAAAGAGGTGAAATTAAGAACCGGTGTGGTCTATTCGCCTGCGCTGGTGGACCGCAACATCAACCGGCTGGAGCAACTGGCCACCGATCTGTCGCTGAGTTTTGTTCGGGTTGAACCGCGGGTCACGCGAAATGATCGCCAACGCCGGTTGGATCTTGAGTTTGTGCTGGTTCGTGGTCCGCGAATATTTGTCGAGCGAATCGACATCGGGGGCAACGCAACAACGCTCGACCGGGTTATCCGGCGCGAATTCAGGGTGGTTGAAGGCGATCCGTTCAATCCGCGTGAATTCGCCGCGGCTGCCGAAAGACTTCGCGCGCTTGGTTTCTTTTCCGAGGTCAATGCCGTGGCCCGTCAGGGCACGGCTGAAAACCGGGTAATCGTTGATGTTGGCGTGACTGAACAACCAACCGGAACCCTGAGTTTCGGCGCCAGTTATTCGCCCGAAAGCGGTGCCGGGGCGGTGATCAGTATTTCCGAGGCGAATTTTCTGGGTCGCGGTCAGGCGTTATCGTTTTCTCTGACTACGTCTCAGGACACCAACAATGTTTCAGCGAGCTTTTCCGAACCTTATTTTCTGGGTCGCAACGTGCGTTTCAGGTCGTCGCTTTCTGTCATCACCTCTGACGATGCAGACGCCACTTTTGACACCGAAACCGTGCGCCTTCAGGAATCGCTGACATTTCCCGTGGGCGAATATTCCCGGCTCGAGACCCGCTACGTGCTGTCCCGCGACACGATTTCTGGCGTCGATGCAGGGTCGTCGGCGATCCTGAGCGGCGAAGAGGGCACCGGCCTGACCAGCGTGGTTGGGTATTTCTACAGCTTCAGCACGCGCAACCGCGGGCTCGACCCCACGCGCGGCATTTTTCTGCGCGCCGGGCAGGAATTGGCGGGGCTGGGCGGCGATAGTAAATATCTCAAAACCTCGGCCCTGCTGATGGGCCAGATGGATATTCTGAGCGAAGATGTAACCCTGACCGCCACGCTGGAAGGCGGGGCGCTGACGATGCTCTCGGGCGCCAGCCGCGTGACCGACAGGTATTTCGCCAACAGCCGCATCATGCGCGGCTTCCAGCAGAACGGATTTGGCCCCCGCGATCTGGTGGCTGCCAATATGGATTCGCTTGGCGGAAATTACTATGCAGCCCTGCGGTTCGAGGCGCAGTTTCCGATTGGACTGCCCGAGGAATACGGCATTACGGGCGGCGTATTTTACGATGTCGGGTCGATCTGGGGGCAGGACAACACCGATGGTGGGGCCGACGGCCTGGATCTGGTCGATGACAGCATGCATCCGCGCTCGGCGGTCGGGGTCTCGATCTTCTGGACAACGCCGATTGGCCCGCTGCGGTTCAACTTCTCGGAAGTTTTGCAAAGCCAGTCCTACGACCTGACGCAAAGTTTTGACCTGACCATATCGGCGCAGTTCTAAGATGCCCTGGCGGCGGACATTGGCGGTTGCCGCAACGGTTCTGACGCTGATAGCGACCGCCGCCCATCCGCAGACCACCCAACGCACGGTTCCCGGAATTGGCCCCGGAAACTTTCTGGTTATCGATCAGGAAAAACTTTTCACAAATAGCCGGTTCGGACAACGCATCCTGGCCGAAGTCGAAGCCGCGACAAATGAACTGGCCGCCGAAAACTCCGCCATCGAAAGTACACTGATTGCCGAAGAAGGTGCTCTTACCGAAGCCCGACCGGGGCTTGCAGCAGACGATTTTCGCAAACTCGCCGACGCCTTCGACGAGAAAGTGCAAATCATCCGCGCCGAACAACGTCAGAAAAACGACGCTATCGGCCAGCGGCTAAACCAGGCGCGGCGCGAGTTTTTCCAGGCCATCGTGCCGGTTCTGGCCGAGATTCTTCGCGAAAAACTGGCCGTCGCGATTCTGGACAAACGCACCGTGCTGATTTCGGTCAACCTGATCGACGTCACCGATCTGGCCGTGGCGCAAATTGACGCGCGCTTGGGCGACGGCAACACACAGGCAGGCGAAAACTGAGGCGCGACCCTGGGTGCTTGTCTCATGTGAATCGGGTTGGTAACCCAACGGAAGGAAATGGGTTGGAGTAAAAATAAATGACCAAGACCACGACCGAAGCCGACCTGGACTTGATAAAACGGATCATTCCGCACCGGTATCCGATGCTGATGATCGACAAGGTGGTCGACATCGAAATTGGCAAAGGTGCGGTCGGGATCAAGTTGATCACGGCCAACGAACCGCATTTTCAGGGGCATTTCCCGCGCATGCCGGTGATGCCCGGGGTGCTGGTTATCGAAGCCATGGCCCAGACAGCGTCGACCATGGTTGGTCTGACCAATGATCTGATCGACCACGAGGTGCTGGTCTATTTCATGGCGCTCGACAAATGCAAATTCCGCCGCATGGTGGTGCCGGGCGATGAACTTCGGCTCAACATCACCACGCTCCGTTCAGGCGCGAAAATCTGGCGCTTCTCCGGCGTCGCCACGGTCGGGGGCAAGGTTGCGGCCCAGGCCGAATTTACCGCCATGATCGACGATCCCACGGTCAAGTAAGCATGGCAATCCATTCCTCTGCCCGAATTCATGATCGCGCCTGGGTCGAAGACGGCGCGCATGTTGGCGAGGGCGCCGAGGTCGGTGCCTTCTCGGTGATCGGTTCCGAAGTGTCGCTTGGGGCCGGTGTCGTAGTCAAGTCTCACGCCGTGGTCACCGGCCGCACGACGGTCGGCAACGAGACCGTAATATTTCCCTTCGCAACCGTCGGCGAAATTCCGCAAGACCTTAAATTCAAAGGTGAAAAGACCACATTGGAAATCGGCGCTCGCAACCGGATCCGCGAGGGTGTGACCATGAACACCGGCACCAAAGGCGGCGGCAGTGTCACGCGCGTCGGCGACGATTGCCTGTTCATGGCTGGCGCCCATGTCGCCCATGACGCGCAGGTCGGCAACCGGGTTATCATGGTCAACAACTCGGCGCTGGCGGGTCATTGCATTATCGAAGACGACGTGATCATCGGCGGTCTGTCGGGCATCCACCAGTTCGTGCGCATCGGGCGCGGGGCGATCATCGGGGCGGTCAGCATGGTCACCAACGACGTGATCCCCTTCGGCCTTGTGCAGGGACCGCGCGGCGATCTGCACGGGCTCAACCTGGTCGGCCTGAAACGGCGCGGCGTGGCAAGGTCCGACATCACCGCGCTCAGGGCTGCTTACCAGATGCTGGCCCAGGGTGAAGGCGCGTTTCAGGATCGGGCCAGAAGGCTGGGCGACGAGGCCGACAGCGAATACGTGGCCGAGATCGTGCGCTTTGTGCTGGGCGACAGCGACCGGTCGTTCCTGACCCCGGTCTGACCCATGACGCGCGCGATCATCGCGGGCGCAGGCTCCTTGCCCGGCGCGGTCTTTGCCGCCGATCCTTCGGCAATTGTTGTGACGCTGGCGGGCGTACCCTCTGAGGTCCCGAAAGGAGCGCAAGTTCTTGAAGCCCGGTTCGAACAGCTTGGAAAACTCTTCACCGATTTGAATGCAGCCGGTGTGACCGAGGTGGTGCTGGCAGGCGCCATGACCCGGCCCGACCTTGATCCGGCGCTTTTTGACGGCCCAACCGCCGGGCTTGCCCCGGCTTTGGTTGCGGCCATGGGGCGGGGCGATGATGCTCTACTGCGCCTGGTGATCGCGATGATCGAAGACCAAGGATTTCCGGTCATCGGCGCGCACGAGGCGGCGCCCGGGCTTGCCGCCCCGGCAGGGCAGATTGCCGGGCCAGACCCCGACGACGCGCTGATCGCCGATGCACACAAGGCAGCCGCGATCCTGAACGCGCTCGGCCCGCTCGACGTGGGGCAGGCGGCGGTTGTGGCTGGTGGTCTCTGTTTGGGGATCGAGACGGTTCAGGGCACCAATGCGCTTTTGTCCTTCGTGGCCGATACTCGGTCGGGTGGTCCGGGCGGCGCGCTCGTTAAACTGCCCAAACCGGGGCAGGAGCTTCGGGTCGATATGCCCACAGTCGGCCCTGATACAATTGGCCAGGCCGCGCGTGCGGGGCTGAAGGGCATCATGGTCGCCGCAGGTCAGATTCTGATTATCGATCGCGCGGAAACTGTGGCACGGGCTGATGTCCACGGGCTCAGCCTCTGGGCGCAGGATGCAGGCTGATGCGGTATTTTCTGATCGCCGGCGAAGCCTCGGGCGACGATCTGGGAGCGGCGCTGATGGCCGGGTTGAAATCGCTCGATGAACGCGCCGAATTTTCCGGCGTCGGCGGCCCGGCGATGGCGGCCGAGGGGCTGACCAGCCTTTTTGCGATGGACGAACTTTCGGTGATGGGCATTGCCGAGGTGTTGCCCAGATTGCGCTCGCTGATGGGGCGGGTGCGCCAATGCGCTGACGCCGTGATCCAGACCGGCCCGGATGCGCTGATCACCATCGACAGCCCCGATTTCTGCCTGCGCGTGGCGCGCCGCGTCAAGGCGGCGCGCGCCGATCTGCACCGGGTGCATTTTGTCGCCCCCTCAGTCTGGGCCTGGCGGCCCGGGCGTGCGGCGAAGATGGCGCAGGTTATCGATCAGGTGCTGACCCTGTTGCCGTTCGAACCGGCATTGATGGAAGGCGCAGGAATGCGCGCCGATTTTGTCGGTCATCCGGCGGTTGCCGATCCGGTTGCTACGGGCGCCGAGATCGCCGATTTCCGGGCGCGCCGCGGGTTGGGGGCCGCCGCACCGTTGATCCTGGCGCTGCCGGGGTCACGCCGGGGCGAGGTTACGCGGCTTGCCGATACCTTCGGCCAGACGCTGGCGCGCGTTGTGGACCGCCATCCAGACGCGCGCGTGGTCGTGCCCACCACCGAAAGCGTGGCCGACACGCTCGCACCGTTTCTGGCGCACTGGCCCGGCAAGCCGGTCGTCCTGGACCCGCGCGGCGCTGAAGCCGCTGTTTTTGCGGCTGAGAAACGCGCCGCCTTCGCCGCCGCTGACGTGGCCTTGGCGGCCTCGGGCACGGTTTCGCTCGAGCTGGCCGCTGCGGGCACGCCTATGGTCATTGCCTATGATATGAACTGGTTCTCGCGCGTCCTGATTGGCCGGATGCTCACCATCGACACTGTGACGCTGGTCAATCTGGTTTCCGAGACCCGCGCCGTGCCCGAATTTCTGGGCGCGGAGTGCCGCCCGGAAAATATCGCACCTGCGCTGCTTGACCTTCTCGGGTCCCCCACGTCGCAGAACGCGGCGCTGCGTCTGACCGTGGAACGGCTTGGCGGCGCTGGCGCGCGCCCGGGCCTTCGTGCCGCGCGCGCCGTGCTTGACGGCCTGAACGCCGTCTGAGCGTGTCAATAACCCGCGTCGCCCAGGATAATCATTTTGTGAGGTAATATCAGTAGCTTACCAAACCGTCTCACTGTGAGAGCTTTGGATCGCGCCCCTGAACTTCGTGTCAGATCCCCCCGCGACGGGAAAAATTGTTGCGCGGTGTCAGCCACTCGGGCCAGCCGATCAACACTTCGACCCCCCAGGCGAGCGCAACCACGCCAACGACCGCCAGCACAACTTTGACCATTTTCGGGCTTGGCGGATGGCGCGCCATCCGCGCCAGACGCATCAAATGCCGCAGGTTCACGTCGTGAACCGGACACAGCCGATGTGCGGCAGGTTCCGGTTTCTCTGGGCAAAGTCGATGCCATAGCCGACCACGAATTCGTCCGGTATTTCAAATCCGGTCCAGGTTGCCTTGATCTCGACCTCGCGCCGCGACGGTTTGTCCAGAAGCGCGATGGTTTCCAACCGGTTGGGGTCGCGGCCTTTGAGAAAATTCACGACGTGGTTCAGCGTAAAGCCGGTGTCGACGATGTCTTCGACGACCAGCACATCGCGCCCCCCGATCTCGCCCCGCAGGTCCTTCAGAATACGCACCTCGCGCGAACTTTCCATGGTGTCGCCGTAGGACGAGACCTCCAGAAAATCGACCTCGACCGGCAGATCCAGTTCGCGCACGAGATCGGCGATGAACACAAACGACCCCCTGAGAAGCCCCACCACAATCAGCTTGTCGGTGCCTGCAAACGCCGCCTCGATTTCGCGCGACAGGGCTTCGATGCGCGCGGCGATGGTCTTGGCCGAGATCATTTTGTCGATCTCGTAACTTCTGGTCGGCATGTGGTTCCCCCGATTTCCCCAAACGGGGACTTGCATTCCGCGGTGCAGTTTAAGACATCATCAGCAACTGTCACCTTGAAAAGGCTGCGCATGCCGACCCACAGCGATTCCCGCCATCTGCCATGGAGCGGGCGACAGATGTACGATCTGGTGGCCGACGTCGAGCGCTATACCGAATTTCTGCCCTGGTGCGCGGGCGCGCGGATCCGTTCGCGCCAGGTTGAGGGTGACACCGAGATCCTGGCCGCCGAGCTTGTCATCTCGTTCAAGGTTTTTCGCGAGCGCTTCGGAAGCCGGGTGACGCTCCGGCCGCAAGCGCTGCGGATCGACACCGAATACCTCGACGGTCCGTTTCGCTATCTCCGGTCGCACTGGGAATTCACGGACGGCGATCGGGGGTGCGAGGCGCGGTTTTTTGTGGATTTTGAACTCAAGAACGCGGTGCTGCGAAAAATAATCGGGCTGGTTTTCAGCCAGGCAATGGCGCGCGTCGGCCGTGCTTTCGAGGCGCGGGCGCAGGCGCTTTATGGCGGTAACCAATGACCCTCGCGGCACGGCTCGCTGAATTTGCTCTTGGCGTGCCCGCTTCGGCGCAGTCCGCGCAAGCAATGCTGCGGTTGTCGCTTTTCGACTGGGCGGCATGTGCAATTGCCGGGGCGGGTGAGCCGGTGGCGCGGATCACACGTTTGCTGGCCGAGGGCGACGGCGGGCAAGCCGTCGCGTCCGCGGTGGGATCACCGCAAAGGTTGCCCGCACGCGCGGCTGCGTGGGTCAACGGGGCAACATCGCATGCACTCGATTACGATGACACGCATTTCGCCCATATCGGCCACCCGAGCGTCGCGGTAATCCCGGCGGCCCTGGCGGTGGCCGAGGCCACGGGGGCCGGCGCGCCGGCGTTTCGCGATGCGGCTCTGATCGGGGCCGAGGCGTCGATCAGGGTCGGCATCTGGCTGGGCCGCGACCATTATCAGGCCGGGTTTCACCAGACCGCCACGGCTGGCGCCTTCGGGGCCGTCTGCGCAGCGGGGCGGCTTTTGGGCCTGTCGCATGATCGCATAGGCCACGCTCTGGGCGTGGTCAGCACCCGCGCTTCGGGCCTGAAATCGCAGTTTGGCACCATGGGCAAACCTCTGAATGCCGGGATCGCCGCCGCCAACGGGGTCGAGGCGGCGTTGCTGGCGGCCAAAGGTTTTGTCTCGGACGCGCGCGCCGTCGATGGTCGCCAAGGGTTTGGCCCCACGCACCACGGGGCGGACAAAGTCGGGGCCTTTGACGGCACGGGCCACGACTGGCGCTTTGAAACCGTCAGCCACAAGTTTCACGCCTGTTGCCACGGGCTGCACGCGATGTTGGAATCGATTGCATCGATCGATCCTTTGCCGAACCCAGATCTGATTACGGCTGTCCGTACTGCCGCACATCCGCGCTGGCGAAGTGTCTGCAATATTGCCGCCCCAAAAACCGGGCTCGAGGCCAAGTTCAGCTTCCGCCTGGCTGCGGCGATGGCGCTGTCGGGCGTTTCCACAACCGCAGTGGCAAGTTTTTCCGACGCCACTGCGGCCGATCCGCGGCTCGGCGCGTTGCGCGACCGGATCGACGCGGATTTTTCCGACCGTCTGGCCGAGACCGAAGCCGGCGTCGAGGTCTCGCTTACCGATGGCCGGGTGCTGCGCGGGCGGCACAATCTATTGGACCCGCTGGACACCGGGGTCCGGACCCGCCGCCTTCGCGAGAAGGCCGCCGCATTGGTCGGCACCGACCGCGCCGAAGCGCTCTGGATCGCCAGCGGGGCCGATGACCTGGCTGCGCTGACCTCGATCCTGACTGAACCGGTCTAGAATTCGACCCGGGCCAGCAGCGTCAGTGCATGCGCTACCGAAGCCGCGCGTACCTTTGCGCGTCCGATCGCGCCAAAGTCGCGTGTTTCCGACCAGACACTGCCACCGGCAAGCGCCAGACCAAAGCACACCTGGCCTTCGGGCTTGTGATCTGAGGCTCCGGGGCCCGCGACACCGGTGATCGACAGCGCTGTGTCCGCCGCAGACCGGGCCAGCGCGCCTTTGGCCATTTCGCGGGCAACCTCGTGCGAGACCGCGCCATATACGGTCAGCGTTTCGGGCGACACGCCCAACAGGTCGATCTTGGCCGCATTCGAATAAGTGACAAAACCGCGCTCGAACACGTCCGATGCGCCGGGCGGATCGGTCAGTGCACCAGCCAAAAGCCCGCCCGTACAGCTTTCGGCGACCGCGATCCGGCGTCCGGCATCGCGATACCGGTCCAGCACCTCGACCGCTTTCGTCATAAAATCACGGCCCCGTGCCCGATGAGAGCAAAAAAAACAACCCCAAGAGCGGCAAATGCCCCCGCCCAGACATCGTCGAGCATCACCCCCATGGCATCGCCGCGCCGGTCGGCGCGCCCGACCAGCCAGGGCTTCCAGATGTCAAAAAAGCGAAAAAGCACAAAGGCGGCGACGATGCCGGGCCAAAGCCCCAGCACCCCGGCCCCCATAGCCGCAGCTCCGGCCGAGACCGGCAACAGCGCGATCCACTGGCCGACAACCTCGTCGACCACGATCTCGGCGGGGTCACGATCCTCGCTGCCCGCCGTTTCGCGACGGGTCGCCCAAAGCCCCGCGCAAAACAGCGCCAGAACTGCGATTGCCAGCAACACCGGACCACCCGCCAGATGCAGCCCCCAGGCCACCGGCAGTGCGGCCAGCGACCCCCAAGTGCCAGGGGCGGGCCGCGCGTGGCCGACGTAAAAGAAAGTCGCGATCAGGTGGCTCATCGCCGCACCAGAGTGGCCACCGCCTGCGCCGCAATCCCCTCGCCGCGCCCGGTGAACCCGAGTTTCTCGGAGGTTGTCGCCTTGACCGAAACCCGGTCGCGGTCAATCCCAAGAATATGCGCCAGCCGGTCCTGCATCGCCGGCGCATGCGGCGCGATCTTCGGGGCCTCGCAGATCAGCGTGCAATCGACGTTGCCGATGGCAAATCCCCGATCCGCCGCCAGATCGCGCGCATGGGCCAGAAAAACCGCACTGTCAGTGCCTTTCCAGCCCGGATCAGATGGCGGGAAATGGCGGCCGATGTCGCCTTCGGCCAGCGCGCCATAGATCGCATCGGTGACCGCATGCATGCCCACGTCGGCATCCGAATGTCCTTGCAGACCCCGATCAAAGGGCAGGTCCACGCCGCACAGCCTCACCTGGTCGCCGGGGCCGAAACGATGCACGTCAAAGCCGGTGCCGGTGCGAATGTCCAAGGGCGCCCCCAAAATGCGCGCGGCCCGGTCAAAGTCGGCCGCGGTGGTGATTTTCAGATTGTCCTCATCCCCTTCGACGATGGCCACGTCAAGCCCGGCGGCCAGCGCTACCTCGACATCATCGGCGGCCTCGCCCTGATAGGCCCGGTGCGCGGCCAGAATGGCCTCCAGCCGGAAACCTTGCGGGGTCTGGGCGCGATAAAGCCCGGCGCGCGGGGTGATGCCGGTTACACGCGCGGCCGCGCCGGTCCACAGCGCGTCACGCATCGTCAGCGCCGGCGCGGCCCCGGCACAGTCGCGCAACCCGTCCAGGACCCGGTCGATCAGATCATGCCTGACAATCGGTCGCGCGGCGTCGTGGATCAGAATGTGGTCAACCGCACCCTCAACGGCGCAAAGGCCAGCCAGCACCGAGGCTTTCCGCGTCGCGCCACCGATCGCAATCTGGAGGTTTGCAAGGTGGTCAGGGACCCGATCATCGGTATGCACGACCAGCACCAGCCGGTCGACGCGGGGATGATCGGCAAAGGCGCGCAGCGCGCGCTCGGTCACGCTGCGCCCGGCCAGCGTCCGCCATTGCTTGGGCAATCCGCCGCCCGCGCGGCTGCCGCGCCCGGCGGCCAGGATGATGGCGGCCACTGTCATAAGCGCTGTTTATGCGCAGTCAAATCCGGGGGCAATGCGATGCGTTTGGCGCTGAATTGCTCATATCTTCATCGAATGCCACTTATTCAGGCGAATTCCGTGAATTTTCCTTTGCCAGTCGCCGGTTCGCCGCGTAATGACCAGAGACGAGAGGGACCCATGCCCATTGCTCTGGCCCACACCGACCTGACGCCGCCGATCCTGCTGGCCCCGCTGGCCGGGATCACCGATCTGCCGTTTCGCAATCTGGTGGCCTCGTTCGGGGCCGGTTTGGTGGTCAGCGAAATGGTGGCCAGCCAGGAGATGGTTCAGGCCAAGTCCGGCGTGCGGGAACGTGCCGAACTGGGCTTTCATGTCGCAGGCACCGCGGTTCAGATTGCCGGGCGCGAGGCCCGCTCGATGGCCGAGGCGGCGCGCATGGTCGAGGCCAGCGGCGCGCGGGTGATCGACATCAACATGGGCTGTCCGGCCAAACGCGTGACCCAGGGCTATTCCGGCTCGGCGCTGATGCGCGATCTGGACCACGCGCTTGGCCTGATCGATGCAGTCGTGGGCGCGGTTTCGGTGCCGGTGACGCTGAAAACCCGGCTGGGATGGGATCACGATTGCCTGAACGCGCCCACGCTTGCCAAACGGGCCGAAAATGCCGGTATCGCCATGATCACCATCCATGGGCGCACCCGGTGCCAGTTCTACAAAGGCCACGCTGACTGGGCCGCGATCCGGGCGGTGAAAGCGGCCGTGTCGATCCCGGTCGTTGCCAACGGCGATATTATCACCGCGACAGACGCGCGCGCAGCAATGTCCGCATCGGGGGCCGATGGCATCATGATCGGGCGCGGAGCTCAGGGGCGGCCTTGGGCGCTGGCCCAGATCGCGCATGACATTTTTGGCACCCCGGCCCCGGCAATTCCTCAGGGGCACGCATTCGCCGGTATGGTCGAGGCGCATTACCGGGAAATGCTGCGGTTCTACGGCAAATCGCTTGGCCTGCGCGTCGCCCGCAAGCATCTGGGGTGGTATTTCGATGCGGCGCGAGGCCCTGCCAACCTGCGCCGCCTGGCCCTGACCGCCACGGACCCGGCGCATGTGATCCGCCTGATCCGAACCGGTCTGACCGAGCGACCGAGGGCCGCCGCATGACCGCCGACGACGTCCTTTGGGCAGCACTGCCCAATCCGGCGCTGGTGCTGGGCGACGACGACGCAATCTTGCACCTGAACCCTGCGGGCGAGGCGTTTCTGAACGCTTCGGCCCGGTCCATGCAGGGCGCGCCAGTCTGGGATCGGGTGATGGTTGACGCGCCCCTGGGCGATACGCTGGCCCGTGCGCGGCGCGACCACGCCCAGCTTTTCATCAATAACGTTGACGTTTCGACCGGCGCGACCATGCCACAGCGTTGCAACATCCAGATGGGGCCAATGGGCGACGGCGGCCAGGTGCTGATGCTGATCACCCCGCGGCATCTGGCCAACCGGCTGGGTCGCGCCCATCAGGCCAAAACGGCGGCGCGGTCGGCCATCGGCATGGCCGAAATGCTGGCGCATGAGATTAAGAACCCGCTGGCCGGGATCACGGGTGCTGCCCAGCTTCTGGCCATGAACCTCGCCCCCGGTGATCGCGAACTCACCGACCTGATCGTGGGCGAATCGCGGCGCGTGGCGCAGCTTTTGGAGCAGGTCGAACAGTTCGGAAACCTGCGCCCTCCGGACAGGCGCGCCGTCAACATCCACGATCTCATTGACCGGGCGCGGCGGTCGGCGGTGCTGGGCTTGGCTGCGAATATGCGCTTTGAAGTTAATTATGACCCGTCGCTGCCGCCCGCATTCATCGACGGCGACCAGATGCTGCAGGTGCTGCAAAACCTGCTGAAAAATGCCGCCGAAGCCGCAGTGCCTGCGGGCGGCACGATCCGCCTGCACACATATTTTGACGCGTCGCTGCGGCTGCGCCGCACTGACGGACCGGGCAACACCTTGCCGTTGCAGGTTGAGATTATCGATGACGGCCCCGGGGTGCCGCCGGTGATTGCCGCCGAAATATTCGAACCCTTTGTTTCGGGGCGAGAAAACGGCACCGGGTTGGGCTTGGCGCTGGTCAGCAAGATCGTCATGGAACACGACGCATGGATTGAAGTTGACAGCGTTCCCGGACGCACAACCTTTCGCCTTTCCCTGCCTGTAGCCCCGCACGAGGAGCATCCCTGATGGACGGCACCGTTCTGATCGCCGACGACGACCGCACAATCCGCACCGTGCTGACCCAGGCACTGACCCGCGCCGGGTGCCGTGTACATGCCACGTCGTCGCTGACCACGCTGATGCGATGGATCGACGAGGGGCGCGGCGATCTGGTGATTTCCGATGTGGTCATGCCCGATGGTAACGGATTGGAAATGCTGCCGGTAATCGGTCAGCGTCGTCCGGGCCTGCCGGTGATCGTGATTTCGGCGCAGAACACCATCATGACCGCTATTCAGGCGGCCGAGGCCGAGGCCTATGATTATCTCCCCAAACCTTTTGACCTTCCCGATCTGATGAAGCGGGTCGCGCGCGGCCTCAGCGGCCCGCGGACAATTGCGGCCACCCCGCGCCGCGACGTCACCGATCAAGACCTGCCGCTTGTCGGACGCAGCCCGGTAATGCAGGACCTCTATCGCCTGATCGCGCAGGTTCTGCACAGCGACCTGCCGGTTCTGGTAACCGGCGAAAGCGGCACCGGTAAATCGTTGATCGTTCGGGCCATCCACGATCTTTCCGATCGCCGCGGGCGGCCTTTTGTCGCCGCAAGCGCCGGTGATCTTGCCGGCCCCGACTCGGCGCACTCAATTCAGGCCCGCGCGCGCGGCGGTACGATATTGTTTGACCAGCTAGACGACATCGAGCGCTCTGCTCAGACCCAGATCGTGCGCCTGCTGGAAAATTTGGGCGATAACGCGCCCCGGATCGTGGCCACGGCGCAAAGCGACCTTGGCGGGCAGATTGAGGATGGCTCGTTTCGCAGTGATCTGTTCTATCGGCTCAGCGGCGTTGTGATCGCGGTCCCGTCGCTGCGGGCGCGGGTCGATGACATTGCGCTTCTTGCCGGGCATTTCCTCGAGCAAAGCGACCGCGGGCCGGGCGCACAGGTTCTGGAGCCTGCCGCGCTTGCGCTGATGCGCAGCTATACCTGGCCCGGTAACGTTCGGCAGTTAGAAAATGTGATCCGTCGTCTGGCCGTCACCGCGGCTGGAGATGCAGTGACCGTGGATGAGGTCAGGGCGGCATTGGGCAACCAGCCGCCATCCGAGCCCGCGGTCGTTATCGACGGCGAAAAACTTGGGGCATCGGTCGATCGCCACCTAAGGAGGTATTTCGACCTGCACGGCGGTGTGCTGCCGCCACAGGGACTTTACGTACGCATATTACGCGAGATCGAAATGCCGCTGATCGAAATTGCTCTCGAGGCCACCGGCGGCAATCAGGCCAAATGCGCCGAACTTTTGGGGATCAACCGAAACACCCTTCGCAAAAAGATAACCGAGTTCAATATTCGCGTGACACGGCGGCGCAAATTGATGTAAAAGCGCAACAGAAGCGTGGCCATTGTGCGCCACAAATGATAAAGACAGGGCGAAAAAGCCCGCAAAATGAGCGGTATGAGCAACAAAAGGGCAGCCTTGCGAGGACTGACGCGCCACTCTGTTCTGGACGCGATTCTACGGCTTTGCGGCCAGCGTCGTGTGAAAAACGCCGGCACGCTTGGCCTGGTTCTGCTGGGTCCGGTGCTGGCGCTCGGTACGCTTTTGGCGCTGGGGCCTTTTGACGCTGCCACGACCACCACCCCGCTTCGGGTTATCCTGCTGATCGACCTGGTTTACGTGCTGGTTGTGGCCGCGCTGGTGCTGAACCGCATTGCCCACATGATATCAGCGCGGCGCGCGAAATCGGCCGGATCGCGGCTGCACCTGCGTCTGACCGGGGTTTTCGCAGTCATTGCGCTGATCCCGACCATTACAGTTGCTGTTTTTGCGGCTCTGACGATCAATATCGGCCTCGAGGGCTGGTTTTCCGAACGCGTTGGCGGCGTGGTTCGAAATTCCCTGGCCGCCGCCGAGGCTTATGAAGAAGAGCATCGCCGCGACCTTGCGACCGATGCCCGGGCCCTGGCCGGAGCCTTGAACCGGGCGCGTCAGAACACACCCCTGATCGGCGACGGCGAGTTGCGGCAGTTCCTGACCCAAGGCCAGGTTTCGATCCAGCGCGGACTGCGCGAAGCCTATGTGATTGACAGTTCGGGCACCATCCGCGCGCGCGGCGAGCGGTCGTATCAATTTGATTATGAAGAACCGTCCCAAGCCCAGATCACCCAGGCCAGGATTGACGGAATTTTGATTATCCAGGATTGGGACAACAACGAATTTCGCGCGTTGATACCGCTCAACGCCTATCTTGACCGGCTTTTGTACGTGTCGCGCAATGTCGATGGTTCGATCCTGAACCTGCTGGATGAAACCCAGGAAACCATTCAGCTTTACCAGCAGCTTGAAAGCGAACGCGGGCGCATTCTGTTTGAATTCGGGCTTTTGTATCTGGGGTTTGCGGTCATTCTGATCCTCGCCTCGGTCTGGCTCGGGCTTTGGTTCGCCGAGCGTTTGTCAAAACCCGTCGGACGCCTTGCCGGGGCCGCGCAGCGGGTCGGGTCGGGCGATCTTGACGTGCAGGTCCGCGAAGAGACCGACGACGACGAAATTGCTATGCTGGGCCGGCTTTTCAACCAGATGACGCGCCAACTGAAGGGCCAGCGCAACACGCTTTTGGAGAACACCCGCCAGATTGAAGAGCGTCGGCGCCTGTTTGATTCGGTTCTGGCCTCGGTCACGGCGGGCGTTATCGGTCTTGACCGCGACGGGCAGGTCGGATTTGCCAATCGGGCAGCAAAACGGCTTCTGGATTTGAAATCGGACCCCGAGATTACCCCACTGTCCAACGTAGTGCCGGAATTTTCCCCGCTTTTTGAACGGCTTCGCGGCACCGGTGATGAAACGGCGCAAGAGCAGGTGAAACTGGTGCGCAAAGGCCATCAGGAACAGCTAATGGTGCGTATGGCCACCCGGCGGGGCGAAGACGGCGGGCTCGAGGGCTATGTGGTGGCTTTTGACGATGTGACCGACCTGGTTAGCGCACAGCGGATGGCCGCTTGGGGCGATGTCGCGCGCCGGATCGCCCATGAGATCAAGAACCCTTTGACCCCGATCCAGCTATCGGCCGAGCGCATCAAGCAAAAGTTCAAAGGCGAGGGGATCGGGCAATACACCGATGTGATCATTCGTCAGACCGGCGATCTGCGCCGCATCGTCGATGAGTTTTCCAAGTTCGCGCGGATGCCGGAACCGCAGCGCAAGACCGAGGACATGGTTATCATCCTTCGCGACGCGGCAACGCTTCAAGCGGTCGCGCTGCCCAATATCGATATTCAGATCGATCTGCCCGAAGGTCCGATCTGGGCCGATATAGACGCGACTATGATCAGTCAGGCGGTAATTAATCTCATTAAGAACGCCGGGGAAGCCATTGATGCATATCAGGAAAATGGCTCTCGCGAAGAATATCGCGGGCAGATCCGGTTGCGATTGGTCGAAAAGGGCGATCAGGTTCGCCTGACAATCGCCGACAATGGCACCGGTCTGCCGCAGGACCGGGCGCGCCTGTTTGAACCTTACGTGACGACCCGCGACAAAGGCACCGGCCTGGGTCTGCCCATTGTCCGGAAAATTATCGAAGAACATGGGGGCACGCTGCGGCTCGGCGATGCCCCAATTTTTGATGGCTGCCAGCATAAAGGCGCGCAGGCAAGCATTCGCCTGGCAACCACCAACGAACCACAACAATTTCCGGCAGAAAGCCGGGCGGCGGAATGAAAACCGAGGGAAATCCTATGGGCGACATCTTGATTGTAGACGACGAACGGGACATCAGTGAATTGATCTCGGACATCCTAAAGGACGAAGGCTATACCACGCGACTGTCCGAGAGCGCAGTTTCCTGTATGAAGGCCATCGCGGACGAACTTCCGGCCCTGATGATCCTGGATATCTGGCTCAAAGACAGCGACATGGATGGGATCGATATTCTGAAATCGGTCAAACGCGATCATCCCGAGGTGCCAATCGTGATTATTTCCGGTCATGGCAATATCGAGATTGCTGTCGCGGCGATAAAGCAGGGCGCCTATGACTTCATCGAAAAGCCTTTCAACATCGACCAGCTGATGGTTGTAATCGGGCGCGCAATGGAAACCTCGCGCTTGCGGCGGGAAAACACCGAACTCAGACGCCGCGACACTGGAACCAGCGAAATGATTGGTTCAAGTACGGCCTTCAAGACTTTGACAATAAAGCTGGACAAAGTCGCCAGAACCAACAGCCGCGTGATGCTGTGGGGGCCGTCGGGCTGCGGCAAGGAATTGGCCGCCAGGTACATTCATGCGGGCTCCGAGCGGTCCGAAGGACCTTTCGTTACGGTCTCGTCCGCGGCCATCGAACCTAACCGGATGGAAGACGTGCTGTTTGGACGCGAATCTCAGGACCGCGGTGTCGAGCCTGGTCTTCTGGAACAGGCCAACGGTGGCGTGCTTTATTTTGATCAGGTTGGTGATATGCCCCTTGGAACCCAGTCGAAAATACTGCGTGTGCTGGTTGAGCAGCAGTTCTTGCGGGTTGGCGGGTCCGAAAAAATATCAGTCGATATCCGCGTTTTATCCAGTACTACCAAAGATTTGCAAGCTGAAATTCAAGGAAGCAATTTCCGCGAAGAATTGTATCATCGCCTGAACGTCGTGCCGATAAGCGTGCCGCCGCTGGACGATCGGCGCGAAGACATCCCCGAATTGGCGCTGGCGTTTATCGAAGAGTTTAATCACGCCCAGGGACTGCCGGGTCGCGATCTCAGTGCCGAGGCGCAGACCTTGTTGCAAACCATGCACTGGCCTGGAAATGTGCGGCAGCTCAGGAACATGGTCGAACGTGTTCTGATCATGGGCCCCGACGAAGGACCGGTCGAAGCATCCGAGCTTCCCGAGATCGAGGAAGGTTCCAGCGACCCCGAACGTGTGGTCCTGTCCGGGTCGCTGGCCACCTTGCCACTGCGCGAAGCGCGCGAGTTTTTCGAACGCGAATATCTGATGACCCAGATAAACCGGTTTGGCGGAAATATCAGCCGCACCGCAACCTTTGTGGGCATGGAACGGTCGGCGCTTCACCGAAAACTCAAATCGCTCAGCGTGGTGACATCTTCGAAGTCGGGTGGGCGGGTTGCTTATGTTGAAACCCCCGATCCTCAACCCGAGCCCGAGCCTGCGACCGCGGATTGACCTTGACCTGGTGCTCTGTCACAGATTTGCCGTTTGATCCCAGGATTGGACGCTGAGAGGAACAGGCCATGCATGTGATCATCTGCGGCGCGGGCCAGGTGGGTTGGCAGATTGCGCGCCACCTGTCGGGTGAAAAGAACGATGTGACTGTCGTCGACAAAAACCCCGATCTGGTGCGCCGCGCCACCGAAACCCTCGATGTGCGCGGCGTCGCCGGCCATGCGTCGCACCCCGACGTGCTCGAACGGGCAGGTGCTGCGGACGCGGATATGATTATCGCCGCGACTCAGTCCGACGAAGTGAACATGGTCACCTGCCAGATCGCCCATTCGATTTTTTCCGTGGGCCGCAAAATCGCCCGTCTGCGCAGCGAAAGCTATCTGACCGCCATCTATTCCGACCTCTACCGCCGCGACCACCTGCCGATCGACGTGGTGATCAGCCCCGAGCGCGAGGTGGCGGCGGCGGCTCTGCAGCGGCTGACCGCGCCTGCGGCCTTTGACACCGAGTTTTTTCTCGATGGCCAGGTCCAGCTTTTGGGCGTGGTGCTCGATGCCGATTGCCCGGTGCTCAACACGCCCCTGCGCCAATTGACCGATCTTTTCTCGACGCTGCGGGCCATCGTCGTCGGCGTGCGCCGCGACGGCAGGCTTTTCGTACCCGAAGCCGGCGACCAGCTTTTTGAAGGCGACGAGATCTACGTGATTGCCCAGATTGAAGACGTCAAACGCACGATGGAGATCTTCGGGAAATCGACCCGCAAGCAGGAACGCGTGGTCATCGTCGGCGGCGGCAACGTCGGTCTGGCGGTGGCGGCGGCGCTGGAAAAGGGACCCGACCGCATCCACGCCAAGGTGATCGAACGCAACCGCGCCTGCGCCGAAGCGGCGGCCGATCAGCTGGAACGCACTATCGTGCTGCACGGCGACGGGCTGAGCGCCGAGCTGATGGCCGAGGCCAATATCGACCGGGCCGACGCGATATTGGCGGTCACCGACGATGACAAGGTCAACATTCTGGCCTGCGTCCGGGCCAAGGCCTCGGGTTGCCCGATGGCGGTGGCGCTTATCAACGACCCGACGCTGGTGCCGCTGATGGCGCCCTTGGACATCGACGCCTGGGTCAACCCGCGCGCCACCACCGTCAGCTCGATCCTGCGCCATGTGCGTCAGGGCCGGGTCCGCGTGGTCTATTCGATCGGCGACGCCGAAGCCGAGGTGATCGAGGCGCAGGTCCTCTCGACCTCGCCGATTGCCGGCAAGATGCTGCGCGACATCGATTTCCCCGAAGGCGTGCTGATCGGGGCGGTCAAAAAAGGCGATGCGGTCATCAAACCCACCGGTCAGACCCGCGTGCAGGAAGGCGACGTAATCGTCATCTTTTCGCTGGCCAAGGATGTCCCCGAGGTCGAGCGCCTGTTGCAGGTCTCGGTCGACTTCTTCTGAGGCCCGCCCGTGTCGCGCCTGGCCAGGTTTCCGTTTTTCGTGATCCTCATGGGTCTGGCCGGGCTTGCCATGCTGCCGCCGGCAATCATGGCGGCCCAAAGCGGGCTTTTCGCCTCGGCCCGCGCGTTTTTCTATTCCGGCGCGCTTTTGTTGATGCTGACCGTGATGCTCGCCATGGCGCTCTCCGGCTTTCGTCCGAAAAACGTTGCTCGCAGCCGCCTGCTGACGCTGGTCGGGGCCTATCTTGGGTTGCCTGCGGTTTTTGCGGTTCCCTTCCACCAGGCAGTGGGAGACACAACTTGGCTGAACGCATACTTCGAGATGGTGTCGTCCTTCACCACTACCGGTGCCAGCGTTTTTGCCCCTGACCGCCTTGACGGCTCAATGCACCTCTGGCGGGCCGAGGTGGGCTGGCTGGGCGGGCTTTTTGTCTGGATCACCGCAGCGGCGATATTCGCACCGCTAAATCTCGGCGGGTTTGAGGTTTCAGCGACATCCGAACCCGGACGCGGCGTGGCGTCGTCCAGCGATGGCGGGAGCACCGCCGAAACCACGACCCAGTTGATCCGTGTCACGGTCCAGTTATTGCCAGTCTACGCGGGGCTGACATTGGTTCTGTGGGTCTGCCTTATTATTGCCGGCGACACGTCACTGGTTGCTGTGGTCCACGCTATGTCGACGCTTTCGACCAGCGGAATCTCGCCCGGTGGCGGTCTGGCCAATGCCCCCAGCAGCGGTCCTGGCGAGGCGCTGATCTTTCTCTTTCTGATCTTTGCGCTGTCGCGGCGGGCCTATGCGACCGAAGCGGCGCTCAGAACTTCTTCCCGGCTGGTAGACGATCCCGAAATGCGTCTGGGTGCCCTGTTGGTCTTGGCCGTCAGCGCGGCGCTCTTTTTGCGGCATTTCATCGGCGCCGGCGAATTTGGCCTCGAGACCGAGGCCGCGCGGCAAAGCGCTGCAGGCGCACTTTGGGGGACGCTCTTCACGGTTTTGTCATTTCTGACCACGACCGGATTCGTGTCGGAAAATTGGGCCCAGGCCCGGGGATGGTCGGGGCTCGAGACACCGGGTCTGGTGCTGGTCGGGCTGGCGCTGATTGGCGGCGGGGTGGCCACGACCGCAGGCGGGGTCAAGCTCTTGCGGGTCTACGCGCTTTATATCCATGGCCGGCGCGAACTTGGTCGGCTGGTCCACCCGTCGCTGGTGGCGGCAACCGGCAAGCGGGCGCGGGCGGTGCCGGTGCGCGGGGTCTATATTGCATGGGTTTTCTTTATGCTCTTTGCGCTGTCGGTGGCAGCGATCTGGGTCGCCCTGGCCGCCGCGGGAATAGGGTTCGACCATGCCATGATCTTGACCGTCGCGTCGCTGTCGACCACTGGACCACTGGCCCCGGTCGCCACCGAAGGCGCGGTCAGTTGGGGTGCCTTGGGGTCAATTTCCAAGTGGATATTGATGGGCGCGATGATTTTGGGCAGGCTTGAGACGCTGGCAATCATTGCTCTGCTCAACCGCGAGTTCTGGTCGCGCTAGTCGCGCGTGGGCGTTTTGGGGCTGGAAACTCCTGATCTTAACGGACATAATCGCGCCAGTGTGGAAGCACCGCCAAAGGGCGGTAAAAAACATAGGTAAAGGCAACGATAGAAATGGCCGGCGATAAGCAAAACTTGCAAGACGCATTCCTTAATCATGTTCGAAAAACCAAAGTCCCCGTCACGATCTTTCTGATCAATGGCGTCAAGCTGCAGGGGGTGATCACTTGGTTCGACAACTTCTGTGTGCTGTTGCGCCGCGACGGCCAGTCTCAGCTGGTCTACAAGCACGCGATCTCGACGATCATGCCGTCGCAACCGATCAATCTCTATGATGGAGAAGAGTGACGCCATCTGATCACGCCGTCGGCCCCAGGGTTACGCGTGCCTGGGTTCTCTATCCCGACCTCACCGCCAATTCCGGCCGGCGCGACCCTGCGCGCGTGCTCGACGAAGCCGTGGCTTTGGCCCAGGCTTTGCCAGGTATCGAGATCGCGGGGGCCGAGGTGGTGTGCCTGCCAAAAGCCCGGGCGGGGTATCTGTTCGGGTCGGGAAAGATTGCTGAACTGGGCGCGCGCATGAAGGCCGGCGAGGTTGATCTGGTTCTGATCGACGGCGCGGTGACGCCGGTCCAGCAGCGCAATCTCGAACGCGACTGGGGGGTTAAACTTCTCGACCGCACCGGGCTTATTCTCGAAATATTCTCGGATCGGGCGCGCACCCGCGAAGGCGTTCTTCAGGTCGAAATGGCGGCCTTGGCCTACCAGCGCACGCGGCTGGTGCGGGCCTGGACGCATCTGGAGCGCCAGCGCGGCGGGCTGGGGTTTGTCGGCGGTCCGGGCGAGACCCAGATCGAGGCCGACCGCCGCGCCATCGACGACGAGATCGGGCGGCTCAAACGCGCGCTGGCCAAAGTCACCAAGACCCGCGCCCTGCACCGCGCCGCGCGGGCGCGCGTTCCCTATCCGGTGGTGGCGCTGGTGGGCTACACCAACTCGGGCAAATCCACGTTTTTCAACCGGCTGACCGGGGCTGGGGTGCTGGCCCGCGACATGCTCTTTGCCACTCTCGACCCGACGATGCGGGCCGTGCAGATGGACGATGGCCCCGAGATCATTCTCAGCGATACCGTGGGCTTCATATCGGCCCTGCCAACCCAGCTGGTCGCCGCCTTCCGCGCCACGCTGGAAGAGGTGCTCAGCGCCGATTTGATCGTGCATGTGCGCGACATTGCCCACCCCGAGACCGAAGAACAGGCCGCCGATGTGGCGGGCATCATGGCCGACCTGGGGGTCAGCGGTGACGTGACGGTTCTGGAGCTCTGGAACAAGTTCGACCTTCTGAGCGTGGATGATGCCGCAGCCGTCCGTGCCCGCGCCGAACGATCCGACAATGTCAACTGCGGCTCGGCCCTGACTGGCGAAGGGCTGGGCGCTGTCACTATTGCGATAGCGGACCGCCTGCGGGGGGACACCACCGAGGAGGTGCTGACGCTGACCCATGCCGACGGGCGCAGGCGGGCCTGGCTTTATGAAAAAGGGCTGGTCGAGGGTGAAGACGCCACCGACGACGGCAGCCGCATCCGCATTCGCTGGAACGCCGTGCAAAAGGCGCATTTTTCACATCTTTGAGCGCGCAATTCATGTCTCCGGATGTTGCCAGTGCCCGAAGGACTCGCCCCCTGATCGCCTTAATGGCCTCCCCCCTGACCCCCCTCCGAGACGGAGGGGGGGAAGCGCCAAAGCGGCCACCCTCTCTGCGTCGGAGAGGGGATGGGGGAGAGGCCGAATAACGCGTTCGCAAAGGGCCATCACTTTAACGCGACAAAAACAGATACCTAACCCCCCGTTCCCATGGGGGGACACTGTCAATGCCCGCGCCAGATCCAGCCGCCGCCCAGCACCCGCGAACTGTCCAGCGCATAAAAAACGCAGGCCTGACCGGGGCTCACACCTTCTTCGGGGTCCATCAATTCAACTTCGGCCTCGGCCTCGCCAAGGGGCCGCAAAATCGCCGGACGCGGCGGGCGGGTGGATCGGATACGCACCAACACCTCGCGTTCCGGCTCCGAGCCAAGCGACCCGTCACCCAGCCAGTTGATCTCGCGCACGGGAACCATTGCGGTGGCCAGCGCAGATTTCGGGCCGACGATGACCTGCCGCGCATCCGGGTCCAGGCGCACCACGTAAAGCGGGTCGGCCAGCCCGCCGATCCCCAGCCTGCGCCGCTGTCCGATCGTGTAGTGGATCACCCCCCGATGCGAACCCAGAACAGTCCCGTCCATATCGACAATCTCGCCCGGTTCCGCGGCCCCGGGGCGCAGTTTTTCGATGACGCGCGCATAGTTGCCGTCGGGCACGAAACAGATGTCCTGGCTGTCGGGCTTGTCGGCCACGCTCAGCCCGTGGCGCGCCGCCAGCGCCCGGGTTTCGGCTTTCGACGCCAGATGGCCCAGCGGGAAGCGCAGAAACTCAAGCTGCGCGGGGGTCGTGAAAAACAGGAAATACGACTGGTCGCGCGCCGCATCAGCCGCAGCGTGCAGTTCGGGGCCGAGGCGGCCGATTTTGCGCTGGATGTAATGGCCAGTGGCCATGCAGTCGGCATCCAGATCGCGCGCGGTTTCCATGAGATCTTTGAATTTCACCCGCTCGTTGCAGCGGATACAGGGCACCGGCGTCGCCCCGGCAAGATAGGCGTCGGCAAATTCGTCGATCACCGCACCGCGAAAGATGTTTTCGTAATCCAGCACGTAATGCGGAAACCCCATGTCTTCGGCGACGCGGCGCGCATCGTGAATATCAGCCCCGGCACAGCAGGCGCCTTTCCTGGCCAGCGCCGCACCGTGGTCGTAAAGCTGCAGGGTGACGCCCACCACGTCATAGCCTGTCCGCGCCAGTTCGGTCGCGACCACCGACGAATCCACGCCGCCCGACATCGCCACAACCACCCGCGTCTCGGCGGGCGGTTTGGCAAAGCCAAGCGAATTAAGTTGCACGGTCTGGTCCATCGTATTCAGGGTTCCGGAAAATCAGGCAAAATATAGGTAAAATGAAACCACTCTCAACCCCTGAAATATACCTGTCCTTAAATCTCGTGTGAAATCGTCGAAGCGCTGACACCAAGGGGATGGAGCATGTACTTGAAAAAGATCGACGGTCCGCGCGCCGTATCACTGCCAGACGGGACCAACATGACCCGCGCCGACCTTCCGCCCAAAGACACAAGGCGTTGGGTCGCCAGCCGCAAGGCCGCCGTGGTGCGCGCCGTGCGATATGGATTGCTGACCGAGCCCGACGCGCTGACAACTTACGGGCTGTCAGAAGAAGAGTTTCATTCATGGTTCCGCGCCGTCGACGTTCATGGCGAAGGCGCGTTGAAGGCGACGGCGGTTCAGCGATTTCGGCAGGTTCCTGGCGATTGACGCTGGTTGAAAATTGGATTTGTGTTAAAATCCCTGACGCTGGTAACGACCAGTTAACCATTGTTGGCCAAAGTTGAATTAACAACAACCCATAATCCGGAGATGAATAAATGCGTGTGTTGCTGGTTGAAGACGATCCGACAACCTCGAAAAGTATTGAACTGATGTTGACCCATGCCAATCTGAACGTCTATTCGACGGACCTTGGCGAAGAGGGGATCG
The DNA here is from genome assembly GCA_965247915.1 of Paracoccaceae bacterium. Taxonomy (GTDB): domain Bacteria; phylum Pseudomonadota; class Alphaproteobacteria; order Rhodobacterales; family Rhodobacteraceae; genus JAKZRT01. The sequence continues at coordinate 2,066,418 of OZ252048.1, read as the reverse complement.
ATCTTGCCAAGCTCTACAATTACGATCTTATTCTTCTTGATCTGAACTTACCCGACATGAACGGCCACGACGTTTTGCGCCAGTTGCGCCTGGCGCGGGTCGAGACGCCGATCCTTATTCTGACCGGCGCCGACGACACCGAAAACAAGCTCAAGTGTTTTGGGTTCGGGGCCGACGATTATCTGACCAAGCCGTTCCACCGCGAAGAATTGGTTGCGCGCATTCACGCCATCATCAGGCGCTCGAAAGGCCATTCGCAATCGGTGATCGAGACCGGAAAAATTTCGGTCAATCTTGATGCCAAGACGGTCGATGTCGGCGGCAAGACGGTGCATCTGACCGGCAAGGAATACCAGATGCTCGAACTTCTCAGCCTGCGCAAGGGGACCACGCTGACCAAGGAAATGTTCCTCAATCATCTTTACGGCGGCATGGACGAACCCGAACTGAAAATCATTGACGTCTTTATCTGCAAACTGCGCAAAAAGCTGAGCACCGCGACGGACGGCGACAATTATATCGAAACGGTCTGGGGGCGCGGTTACGTGTTGCGCGATCCGGAACCTTCGGTGATGGAGCCGCCGATCGCCATCGGCGCCTAAGCCCTGTCCATTCGAAAATCGTGAAAATCGCGCATCGCGCAAGGTTTTGGCGCGCCATTTATTGATTCAGTGGGAAGCTCTGGCGCGCCCGAAATCATGGCGCGCGATCTCTGGACGTGCGCCGTCAGGCCCCATATCACTGGAGCGTGCGCGGGGGCGGAGCCCGGCGTGACCCCGGGGGTTGGGTGATGAGCGCAAAAAAGGCGGTGCAGGACCTGAGCGCGACCGAGGCGCAGGCCGAGCTCACCCGACTTGCGGGCGAATTGGCGCGGGCCGACACCGCCTATCACGCGCAAGACGCGCCCGAGATTTCTGATGCAGCCTACGATGCGCTGAAAGCACGGAACGCGGCGATTGAGGCCCGCTTCCCCGAATTCAAGCGACCCGACAGTGCGTCTGACAACGTTGGGGCCGCGCCGTCAAAGGCTTTTTCCGAAATCAGACACGCGGTGCGCATGTTGTCGTTGGCCAACGCCTTTGACGACGACGAAATTACCGATTTCGACACCCGCATTCGCAAGTACTTCGGTCTGCGCGACGACAATGTGCTGGCCTATACTGCCGAACCCAAGATCGACGGGTTGTCGCTGAGCCTGCGCTACGAGGGCGGCCAGCTGGTGCACGCCGCCACCCGCGGCGATGGCGTTGTCGGCGAGAACGTGACGGCCAATGCGCAAACCATCTCGGACATTCCTCAGACCCTGACCGATGCGTCCGAAATTCTCGAGGTTCGCGGCGAAGTCTATATGGCCCATCAGGATTTCGCGACGCTGAATGATGCGCAGGCCCAGGCAGGTGGCAAGACGTTTTCCAACCCGCGCAACGCTGCCGCCGGGTCGCTGCGGCAGCTTGACGTCCGGATCACCGCGCAACGACCGCTGAGATTTTTTGCCTATGCCTGGGGCGAACTGTCCGTGCCGCTTGGCAACACTCAGACGGAGGCCATTGCGCGGCTTGCCGAGCTTGGGTTTGCCACCAATCCGCTGACCCGGCGCTGCGACGGACCCGCTGAAATGCTGGACCATTACCGCCGCATCGAAGCACAGCGCGCCACTCTCGGTTATGACATCGACGGCGTGGTCTACAAGGTCGACGACCTTGCCCTGCAAGCGCGCCTAGGCATGCGCTCGACGACGCCGAGATGGGCGATCGCGCATAAATTCCCGGCCGAGCTGGCCTGGACGCGGCTGGAAGCGATCGACATTCAGGTAGGGCGGACCGGCGCGCTCAGCCCCGTCGCGCGGCTGAAACCGGTGACCGTCGGCGGGGTGGTGGTGTCGAATGCCACTCTGCACAACGAAGATTACATCGCAGGCCGCGACGCAAAGGGCGATGCGATCCGCGGCGGCAAGGACATTCGCGTCGGTGACTGGGTTCAGGTTTATCGCGCGGGCGATGTGACCCCCAAAGTCGCCGACCTGGATTTGTCCAAACGGACCAAAGGCGCCGAGCCCTTTCAATTTCCCGAAACCTGCCCCGAATGCGGATCGAGCGCGATCCGCGATGATGGCGACGCGGTTCGCCGCTGCACCGGCGGCATCATCTGCCCGGCGCAGACGGTGGAAAAGCTCAAACATTTCGTCAGCCGCGCGGCCTTTGACATCGAAGGGCTTGGGGCCAAGCAGGCTGAACTGTTTTTCACCGACGGCTGGATACGCGAACCGGCCGATATTTTCACCCTCGCGGCGCGGTACGGCGCAGATCAGCCGTCGCCGCTTCGGGACCGCGAAGGATGGGGCGAAATATCGGCCGGAAATCTGTTTGCGGCTATCAAGGGCCGTCGCACCATCGCGCTTGGCCGCTTGATCTTTGCCCTCGGACTGCGCCACGTGGGCGAGGCCAACGCCAATCTGCTGGCCATCCATTACGGCAATTGGGCGGCTTTCGAGGCCGCAATGACCGCGGCGCAGGTTGGCGAGGGGGCCGAATGGAACGACCTGACCGGCATCGACGGCGTCGGCGACGTAATGGCGGCCTCGGTGGTCACGGCCTTCGCGCAAGCGGCCGAGCGCGCCGCGATTGACCGGCTGATCGGCCATCTGCGCGTGGAGGATGCGGCCCGGCCAGACACGGGCGGTTCGTCCGTGGCAGGAATTACAGTGGTTTTTTCCGGGACCTTAGAGCGGATGACGCGCGCCGAGGCCAAGGCGAGGGCCAAAGCGCTCGGTGCCAAGGTTGTGGGCTCGGTGTCGGCCAAAACAGACCTTCTGGTGGCCGGTCCCGGGGCCGGGTCAAAGGCGAAAAAGGCTGCCGATCTGGGGGTCGAGACGCTAGACGAAGACGCCTGGCTGCGCCTTATCGGGGACCTATGAGCAGGCCCGAGGTTCTTTTCCCGCTGTTCGCCGATCTCACAAATCTCGCCGGGATCGGACCAAAAACTGCCACCCATCTCAACCAGATCGATATTGAAAAGCCGCGCGACCTGCTGTTCACGCTGCCGCACGCCGTTGTCGATCGCCGCCGTCGCGCCAGCGTGCTGGGCCTGAATTACCCGGACACGGCCACGGTCGAAGTGCTGGTAAGCCGTCATTCGCCGTCGCGCCAGAAAGGACGGCCGTATCGGATCACCGTTGAAGACACTGAGACCACTTTTCAGGTGGTTTTCTTCCACGCCAACCCAGAATATCTGCACCGGATGCTGCCCGAAGGCGAACGCCGCGTGGTCTCGGGCAAGGTCGAAATTTTCGACGGCATCCCCCAGATGGTTCACCCCGAGCACATGGTCAAATCGGATCAGGCCGAGGGCATTCCAGCGTTCGAGCCGGTCTATCCACTGACCCACGGCGTGGCCCAGAAAGCGATGGCCAATGCGGTGGCCGGCGCGCTGGATCGCCTGCCGGACCTAGCCGAATGGATTGACCCCGGGCTTTTGGCCCGCGAAGCTTGGCCCGCCTGGCCGGATGCGATCCGCGCCGCGCATGCGCCGGAATGCGCGGCCGAGATAACCGCCGAAGCGCCGGCGCGACAGCGCCTGGCCTACGACGAATTTTTTGCCCATCAACTGACTTTGGCGCTGGCGCGCCAAGCGATGCGGCGCGGCAAGGGTCGTCCGACAAAGGGTGATGGCGCCCTGCGCGCCAAAGTGCTGGCGACGCTGGCCTACACGCCAACCGCAACGCAGACCCGCGCCAACGCCGAGATTGCCGCGGATATGGCCAGCGATGCGCGGATGAGCCGGCTTTTGCAAGGCGATGTGGGGTCCGGCAAAACTCTGGTGGCCGCGCTGGCGCTGATCAATGCGGTCGAGGCGGGCGGGCAGGGCGTGATGATGGCCCCGACCGAAATACTCGCGCGCCAGCACCTGGAAAACCTGGGGCCGCTTTGTGCCGCCGCCGGTGTCCGCGTCGAGGTCTTGACCGGTCGCGACAAAGGGCACGGCCGGACGGTCAAGCTGGACGATCTGGCCACTGGAAAAATCGACATCTTGCTGGGCACCCACGCGGTTTTTCAGCCCGACGTCACTTTCGCCGATCTGCGCGTTGCGGTGGTTGACGAGCAGCACCGCTTTGGGGTTCGCCAGCGGCTGGAACTCGGAGAAAAGGGCCAAGGAGCGGATGTGCTGGTCATGACCGCAACACCGATCCCAAGGTCGCTGGAACTGGCGCAATACGGCGACCTGGATGTCTCGGTGCTGGACGAAAAACCGCCCGGACGGCGCCCCGTTACAACCGCGCTGATCTCGATGGGGCGCATCGACGAGGTGGTCGAACGGCTGCGCTCGGCGGTGATGCAGGGCCAACGCGCCTTTTGGGTCTGTCCACTGGTCGATGAAAGCGAGACGCTGGACCTGACCGCCGCGCAACAACGGTTCGAGAGGTTGCGCGCGCGGCTGGGCGATGGCGTGGTCGGGCTGGTCCACGGACAGATGCCCGACAGCGACCGCGACACCGCCATGGCCGACTTCGTAGCGGGCCGGGTGCCGGTTTTGGTGGCCACGACGGTGATCGAGGTCGGCGTCGACGTTCCGCAAGCCACCATCATGGTCATCGAGCGGGCCGAGCATTTCGGACTTGCGCAGTTGCACCAGTTACGGGGCCGGGTGGGGCGCGGGGCCGATGCCTCGACCTGTCTTCTGCTTTATCAGCCGCCGCTCTCGCAGGGTGGCGAACGGCGGCTTTCGACCCTGCGCGAAACCGAGGACGGCTTTCGCATCGCCGAAACCGATCTGGCCATGCGCGGCGCTGGTGACCTGATCGGCACCGCGCAGTCGGGTGTGCCGCGCTTTCGCATTGCCGACAGCGAACGGCAGACGGCGCTGATGGCCACCGCGCTCTCGGATGCGCGCGCCTTGCTCACCAAAGACCCCGACCTGACATCAGATCGGGGCCAGGCGGCGCGGGTTCTTTTGTGGCTGATGGAGCAGGACCGCGCAATTCGTTTGATTTCAGTTGGTTAACCAGATTTTTACCTTTTGTTCGCAAATGCTCTCAAAAAGTTCTTTACAGAACGGGCAAAATTTGAGAACAATCAGGGAACAAGCAAACTAGGCAGGTTCCCAATGTCGGCCGAGATCAAAGCCATTGTCACCCGTTCGGCGCCCACGCTCTTGGGCGATGCCATTGGCCTTGCAGCGCTTGTTTTCAGCTTTCTGGTGGCGCTGCACGCGCCTGGTTTTTTCTAGTCTCTGCCTGCGGTTCCAACCGGGCGCGTAGTGCTGCAAGTCCCCAAGAAAGCAGCGTCATTGCCTGTCCCGCGCCAGCGCCCGGTCTGATGTGATCCGCGTTCCTCCGCCGCCCCGGAAAGCCCCGGGTGCGGCGGTTTTTTATCCCGCCGCCTGTTTTTCGGCCTCGCACAGCGCTTCGGACAGCGTGTCCAGGGTCAGCATTATCGACGCATGGCGGTTCTTGTAATCCCGCGCCGGTTCCAGCACTGCCAGAGCTTCAAATGGCGCCCCGGGCGGCGGACCGCCCGATTTCAACATGGCCGCAAGTTGATCGCGCGCCTGGGCGATATCTCCATGGGTCAGTCCAATCACCACGCTGCCCACGACCGAGGCCGCAGCCTGACCTAAGGCGCAGGCTTTAACGTCTTGACCGTAATCGGTAATCCGCCCATCCGCGACCTCGACCTCGACATCGACCGTGACCGTCGATCCGCACAGCGGTGACCGCCGCCGCGCGGTCGCGGTCGGATGCACCAGGCGTTTGGTGCGCGGAATGCTGGCGGCCAGCTCCAGAATACGCCCTGAATAGAGCCGGATCAGATCGGTTTCAGCGTTCATCGCTTTCCCTTCACACACACCTGCCCTACATAGGGACGCTGCACGGTTATGACAAAGGGTTTCGAAATGGCTTTTGATCCGTTGAGCCTGAATTACAATGACGCCGGCCTGATCCCGGTCGTGGCCCAGGAGGCCAGCGACGGGCAGGTTCTGATGCTGGCCTGGATGAATGCCGAGGCGGTGGCAAGAACCCTGGAGACCGGTCGCGTGACCTATTGGTCGCGGTCGCGCGGGCAATTCTGGGTCAAGGGCGAGACCAGCGGTAATGTTCAGAACCTGGTTGATCTGCGCATTGATTGTGACCGCGATTGCCTGTTGGTGGTGGTCAACCAAACCGGCCCGGCTTGTCATACCAATCGGAAAAGTTGTTTCTTTACAACGGTGTCCGACGGTGAAGAGGTCGAGACGCTGGCCGCGCTGGCCTAAAAGCCCACCATGGCGCGAATGTCGGCGGGCGTCTGACCTGCGTCGCGATAAGTTCGGATCGCCGCCACGTCATTGCGTTTGGCCAAGCGTTTGTCTGCTTGGTCGCGGATCAGCCGATGGTGATGATATATCGGCGTTGGCAGGCCCAGCAACTTTTGCAGCAGCACGTGAATGGGCGTGGCCGGGGCGAGGTCGCGCCCGCGCACGATCGTGGTGATGGCTTGGTCCGCATCGTCAACGACCACCGCCAAATGGTACGATGTGCCGATATCGCGCCGCGCCAGAACCACATCGCCGATGTCTTCAATCAACCGCTGCGGGTCCATCGTCACCTTGCCCGGCCCTTTCGCCCCGGTCTCGGTATATGTCAGGGTTTCAACAACTTGGGCGGCTTTCCTGATGTCGAGGCGCAGCGCGTGGGGGCCTTTGAGCGCAACCCGGTCCCGGTTTCGGCATGTGCCTGGATAGACCGGCCCGTCGGGCCCCGATGGGCTTCCGTGCGGCGCGCTCAGGGCCTCGGCAATATCGCGCCGGGTGCAGATGCACGGGTAAAGCAGGCCCTGGTCCCACAAATTGCGCAACGCCTTGTCATAGGCTTCAGACCGCTCCGATTGCCGCATGACCGGTCTTTCCCAGTCGATGCCCAGCCACGCAATATCATCATAAATCAACGTCTCGTATTCGCTTCGGGACCGCGCAACATCAATATCCTCGATTCGCAGCAGGAACCGCCCGCCGGCATTCCGCGCCAGGTCGCAAGCCAGCAATGCGGAATAGGCGTGGCCTAGGTGCATGGGCCCGGTCGGCGACGGCGCAAAGCGCGTTATCATGTCTTTTCAAGGATGTAGATGCGCGAATTCATGTCTTTTTGCGGCAGGTGCGGGCCGTACTCCTCGAACACAATCCGCGCCAAACTGCCGTCGGTGGCAGCTTCCAAAGCGTCAAGGTAAAGCCGATCAGCAAGCGTGGGGTCGTTGTACGACAGCGCCAGCAATCCGCCTTTTCCAAGCGCGTTCAGTACGACCGCCAAGGTGTCGGGTGGTGCGGCACCCGAGCTGATCACCCCCATGGCCGCAATTGCGGCGTAATCGCCGGGCTTGACGTCCAGCACCCCCGGTTCGCTTTGCCAAAGCTTGCGATACAGGCCCTGACCCTCGGCCTGCGCGATCATTTCCGCCGAAACATCGGTGCCATCGACGACCGTAAACCCGCGTTCCAGCAATGCGCGGCCCGAAACACCGGTGCCACAGCCAAAGTCCAGGATCGGTGTTGCCTTGTCAGGCAGGGCGGCGGCCAGTGCCTCGGCAATCCGGCCCGGCGTGGCATAGCCCCAGGCCTTGACATCTTCGTCATAACTGTCTGCCCAGCCTGCATAAAGTTCGATGGTCTCATCGACCGATTTGGCCTGCCAGATTTTGCTCAGATCTTTGTCGCCCATGACCCGACCCTAGCCGGAAATCACGCCGCGTCCAGCCGCGATTGGCCCAGCCAGGCGCGCCATGCGGCCTTGGCCCGGTCGGTATAAGCCCGGTACCGGTCGCGGCGGTTGCGCCGCCCGCCTTGGGCATCCACCGGCGGAAACAAGCCAAAATTCACATTCATCGGCTGGAAAGTCTTGGCCTCGGCGCCGCTGGTGATGTGATTAAGTAATGCGCCGATGGCGGTCTCGGGCGGCGGCGGCAGCAATGGCCGGCCCGCCATTTCGGCCACCGCCAAGCGCCCGGCCAAAAGCCCCATGGCAGCACTTTCCACATAGCCTTCGACGCCGGTGATTTGACCGGCAAACCTGATATTGGGTCGAGATTTCAGGCGCATCTGATCGTCCAGAAGCGTCGGCGAATTGATAAACGTATTCCGGTGAATGCCGCCAAGCCGCGCAAAGCTGGCGTTTTCAAGACCGGGAATCATTTTGAAAACATCAACCTGGCTGCCGTGCTTCATCTTGGTCTGAAAACCCACGATGTTGAAAAGCGTCCCCAACGCATTGTCGCGCCTGAGCTGTACAACCGCATAGGGTTTTTGGTCTGGCGCATGGGCATTGGTCAGCCCCACGGGCTTCATCGGACCAAACCGCGGCGTGTCGCGCCCGCGTTCGGCCATCACCTCGATCGGCAGGCAGCCGTCGAAATACCTGGCGGTCTCGCCCTCGTGAAATTCGGTCTTGTCGGCGGCCAGCAGCGCGTCGATGAAGGCCTCGTACTCATTGCGGTCCATGGGGCAGTTGAGGTAAGCGCGGCGGTCTTCCTCGGTTTCGCCCTTGTCATAGCGCGACTGCATCCAGGCGCGCGTCATGTCGATGGTCTCGGCATAGACAATGGGTGCTATGGCATCGAAAAACGCCAGCGCCGCCTGCCCGGTTTCAGCCCGGATCGCGGCGGCCAGATTGCCGCTGGTGAGCGGGCCGGTGGCGATGATCCACTGGCCCTGGCGCGGCAGCTCGGTGATCTCGCCGGATTTGATCCGCACATTCGGGTGGGCGTGCAGACGACCGGTTACGGCGCGCGCGAAAGCCTCACGATCAACCGCCAGCGCCCCACCAGCGGGCAGCGCGTGGGCATCGGCCATTTCGATGATTAACCCACCTGCGACGCGCATTTCCCAATGCAAAAGGCCGACCGCGTTTTGATCGTCGTCATCCGAGCGGAACGAGTTCGAACAGACCATTTCGGCCAGATCGCCGGTTTTATGGGCAAATGTGCCCTGCGCCGGGCGCATTTCGTGAATGGTGACGGCGACGCCTGCCTCGGCGGCCTGCCACGCGGCTTCGGCCCCGGCCATGCCGCCACCCACGATATCAAGCCGCCTGCTCATGCGCGCGACTTAAGCCATTGGCGCAAGCGAGGGAAGGGGGGGTCAGAAGAACCCGCGACGGACCAGCTGGGCCACCGGGTCGGCGGTGCGGAACTGGCGGGTCAGCGGGCTAGTCCCGCCGATCCGGCCGAACGAAAGTGTGAGACCGGCGCGGATTACAGTTTCGTCCGGGGCCGCGTCAGCACCGGTCAGACGCGACCGCGCCATTTCGGCGAAGCCGCTGAGACCGCGCCCCACAAAGTTGACCCGCGCCCCCAGAACCATGTCATGTGCCCAGGCGCTGAACCCTAAAGCGGTTTGCGTTTGATGTGAATCGAAAGGGGATTCCCAAAGTGTTGTTTGTCTGATTCATTTCCCGTGAGGAGGTGGAGCATGGGCAAACCGTATTCTTTGGATCTTCGGCAGCGGATATGCGGGTATATTGCGGCCGGAAACTCTTGTCGCGCTGCGGGGCGGGTTTATGGCGTCAGTGCAGCGACGGCGGTGCGTTATGCGGCGGATCAACGTGAGCGGGGCGAGGTCACACCCAAGCCACAGGGCAGGCCAGCGGGCCGGTTTGGCAAGCTGGCACCGCATGCGGGTTTCCTGATCGAGATTGTCCGGGCTGAACCGGACATAACATTGCAGGAACTTGCGGGTGCGCTTGCGGAGACGCACGGCGTGAGCGTTCAGCTCTCCTCAATCCACCGGGCTCTGGAACGCGCAGGGTTTTCATATAAAAAAAGGACTTGTCGCGCAGGAACGTGACCGGCCCGCCCTGCATAAGGCGCGAAGGGAATGGATCAGCCGCCGCCAGCCGCGCATGCGCGCCGAACCGCACAGGCTGGTATTCATCGATGAAACCGCCGTCAAAACCAACCTCACCCGGTTGCGCGGGCGCAGCTTCAGGGGTGAGCGGCTTTATGGCACCGCACCCTTTGGAAAATGGGGCACGCAGACCTTCATCGCCGGGCTGACCCATAACGCGCTGATTGCACCCTGGGTGATCAGCGGCGCAATGGATGGATCGGCGTTCGAGACTTATATCGAGACCCAGCTTGCGCCTGCGCTGGACCCTGGAACTGTGGTCATTCTCGACAATCTTTCCACCCACAAAAGCCACCGCGCGGCACAGGCGTTGAGGGCGCGCGGATGCTGGTTCTTGTTCCTGCCACCCTACTCCCCGGATCTAAACCCGATCGAAATGGCGTTCTCAAAGTTGAAAGCTCACCTGCGAAGGGTTGGAGCAAGAACCTTCGATGCCCTCTTTGACGCCCTCAGCGACATTTGTGATCTCTTCGACCCAGACCAATGCTGGAACTTCCTCAAGGCCGCGGGATATGCCTCAGATTAAATGCAATATGCTTTAGTGTCTGATCCAAAACTAATTGAGTGATTTCAGCGAGTTGTGATTCAATCGGATTGATAAGATTCGAGGGAGATCACAATGGCCTGGACTGAAACCACTCGCGCCCGATATGAACGGCATTCGGGACGCTATGCAAGCGATTTAACCGATCAGGAATGGGGTTTAATCGCGCCATTCCTGCCGCCGCCTAAAACAACTGGTCGTCCGCGCAGCACGGCGATGCGCGATGTTCTGGATGCCATTTTGTACATCGCCAGCGCCGGGTGTGCGTGGCGTATGCTGCCCAATGATTTCCCGCCAGTGTCCACCGTGCGCTACTATTTCTATGGCTGGCGCAACGATGGCATCTTTGAAGTGATCAGCCATTTTCTGGTGGCGACGGCGCGCGAGTTTCATGGCAAGAAGCCCGGCCCCACCGCTGGTGTCATTGATAGCCAGACCATAAAAACAACGGAAAGCGGTGGCATTTCGGGCTATGACGCGGGCAAGAAAACCAAGGGCCGCAAGCGCCACATTGTCACCGACACGCTCGGGTTTATGGTTGGGTTGGTCGTGCATAGCGCCGGTATTCAAGACCGTGATGGCGCACCGGAAGTGTTGAAATCCATCCGGTATTCCCATCCAAACTTGCGCCATATCTTTGCGGATGGCGGTTATGCCGGACCAAAGCTGCGCGACGCTCTTGAAGGCATCGGTGACTGGACAATCCAGATCGTCAAGCGCTTCGACACTGCGGAAGGCTTCGAAGTCATTCCCGGAAGATGGGTCGTCGAGCGCACCTTCGCATGGCTCAACCGCTGCCGGCGATTGGCCAAAGATTGGGAAAAATCCATCGCAAGTTCACAGGCATGGATACTCGTTGCACATATCAGAACCCTCACGCGTAAAATTGCAAGGCATTGTAATCATGCGTAGAGTTTTGAATCAGACACTTAGAGCGTTTCACTTTTAGTCGTGCGCATAACCGGCTGCCTTGAAGTAGTTCCAGCATTCAGTTTCGTCGTAGAGGTCACAGATTTCTCCTACCGCCCGCCACAGGGCGTCGATTGTTCTGGCCTTGATCCGCCGGAGATGGGCTTTGAGCTTTGAAAACGCCATTTCGATCGGGTTTAGATCCGGGGAATAGGGTGGCAGGAACAGGAACCAAGCGCCGCATTTGCGCAGGATCGCGGCGGCTTTCGCGCTCTTGTGCGAGGACAGGTTATCGAGGATGACAACATCACCTTGGTTCAGCGCCGGCGCGAGCTGGGTTTCGACATAGGCCTCGAAACCAGCTCGGTTGACCGGCCCGTCCAGCACCCAGGGTGCGATCAGGCCATCGCATCTGAGCCCGGCAATGAAGGTTTGTGTGCGCCAATATCCAAAAGGTGCTGTGGCGCGCAGGCGCTGGCCTTTGAGCGACCGGCCCCGCATCCGCGTCATGTTGGTCTTCACGCTGGTCTCGTCGATAAAGACCAGCCGGTGCGGGGTTTTGCGCATGAACGGCTGGCGATGAACCTGCCAGATATAGCGCTTACGGCGCGCCCGCGCGCGACCAGCCTCCACTGCCAGAAGCGATTTTTTTATATGTGAAGCCTGCGGATTTCAGGACTCGGCTGATCGAGAAGAGATGCACACCCACCCGATGTTTGCGCGCGAGCCAGTCCCTCAATTCCGCCAAAGTCAGATCGGGATGCGCTGCAACTTGTGCCACCAGCGCCGTTCTGAAAGCCGCCAGCTTGCCCTTGCCGCTCGGTCGCCCCTGTTTTGCTGATGCTGCTGAGCCGGATTTCTCAAAACGCTGAACGACCTTGATGACAAAGCTCGGGCTCACTCCGAAACGCCGCGCAACCTCGCGCCGGGAAATCCCCGTCCGAACCTGTGAAATCACCCGCGTGCGCAAATCCAAAGAATAAGTATTGCTCATAATTCACCTCCAAATAGCGTGAATCACAAATCAATCCCTTTGGGAATCCCCATTGATTCCAAGTTCAGGTGAAGTGCTTTAGCGTCATCGGACGCCGACATCGCCCTGGCGCGTTAATTTCTGGCCAATCCTACCGGCGGTTAGGGCGCGAATCGCGCCAGCAACCATTTTGGAATCGTCTAAAAATTGACATATTCCACGTTAAAACGGCGCTAATGATAATAGCAATTGCGGCGATATTGCGGCGCTGGCACGGTATTTTTGGCCCCAATTTGTGCTACAATCACCACAATTCGAACCGATTTTCTATTCTTCGCGCGTCAAACACGCTGAAATTTGACCAACTTGGCCGGATTGAGGCATAAATGAGGCTCTGTTGGGTTCACAACAAAGGGCCACCGTGTGTTTTGGTGGATGGGGCTATGAAAACATTAACGATCAACGAGACGATTCTGGCGTTTGCCGGATTTCTGATCATTTCGCTCGCCACTGCGTTTTCGGCGTAGTCGCAGGCGCTGCTGGTCGAGGCCGAAGCGACGTACGACAAGTTTACGGTTTCACCCGAGGAGGTTCTGTCGGACGCAAATGCCTCGCATGAGGAAGTCCTCGAGCAGGTCTGCAATATTGCCGATATTCCGGCGGAGATTATGGTGCTGCTGCGCGAACGCGACGATTTCGCCGAGATACTGGCGTAGATAGTGGAAAACTGTCCGGATGTGACGGCGTCGACCTGCGTCGGTCCAAGCTGTGATCCATGTGTCGGCTCGGGTTGTGACCCATGTAAGGGCCCGAACTGCGAGCGGCCGTGCGTAATCGACTGCGAGCCGCCCGTCGAAGGCGGCAACCCGGGCAACAAGAAACCCGTCGGCAAAGCAACCGAGAACCCGACCGGCGTCCCCAACGACATACACCATGGCGTTAGCGGTGGGACCGAAGAAGGTTCGATCGGTGCTTCGTCGACAAGCAATGAGCGTGGACCGGCACAGGATCGGCCGGCAAATCCCAAGACGTTCAAGTCGAAGGGTAAGCCCTGATAGGGTAAGGAAACTGGTCATCGGCGGAGGTCATATGATCGACATACGCCGGTGACCGCAGAGATACGGCAGCTACGCCGTTGTGCCGGGAAACCGGCGCGAACCCAGAGGGGGGGCTCTGGGAGGGTCGCCACCAAGTGACCCAGACAGAACCGGCAGCCCATGTAGGGTGGCCGATTTGGGTGGGGGCCCTGCGGCGTGTGACCTCGGTCACACGCCGCATGTCATTTTCGGATCAGTTTCTCGCAGCCGCGGTCGGTTCGGCGCGGTTTGGCTTTATCATCAGGCCGCCAGCCAGGATTGCATCCCAGGCGCCGGGGCGGCTGGGGCTTTGCATTTTCATGAAAGTATAGCCGGTCTTTAGCCAGGGTTTGACGCGGCTGGTCAGATTGTCCAGCACCATGTCGCCGCGATGGGTGCGCACCACCAGCACCGCGTGGCCGCGGAAGCGGCGGTCAAGAACGGTGGCGATCAACAGCCGCTCGGCCGGGATGCCGGCGCGGATCAGCCGGTATTTTTTCAACAACGCGAAGTCTTCGCAATCGCCGCCGCGCCGGGTCGGCAGGGCCCAATGTTCGGCGCGGGCGTATTGTCGCTGATCGGCGATCTGGCGGGTGCGGCGGTTGACGGCCGAATTGATTCGCCGCACGCGCATCAGGTCTTGGTTGTCAAAGCCAACGTACTGGCCGCCAGCGCGGGTGCTGCTGGTCGCACAGGCCCAATCATAGCGTTCGCAAAGGCCCACAGCACCCGTAGGCTGGGCGATGGGGCGCTTTCCTACCAGGTAAGATCCGACCTCGGCGTAGGCTGGCACCGTGCCAAGAATTGTGGTGATAAAGCTGATCCAGGTGAACCGTCTAAGAATCCGCCGCAACTTGCGCATGATCGTGCATCCCCTAGTCGCCCCGGGGCGAACATGACCGGTGAAACTGGCAGCAATGCGGCGGCACCGGGGCGAAAACTGGCAAGAAAAGGGCGGCATTGCGGCGCGTCATATCGCAGCTCTCGACTCGACTCCGGTCGGCCCCGCGCGCTAATCCAAGATATGAGTCTGCCGCCCGGATTTCTCGATGAACTGCGCACCCGCACCTCGCTGGCCCAGGTGGTGGGCCGCAAAGTGATCTGGGACGTGCGCAAGTCGAACCAGGGCAAGGGTGACATGTGGGCGCCATGCCCGTTCCACCAGGAAAAAACCGCCAGCTTCCACGTCGATGACCGCAAGGGCTTCTATTACTGCTTTGGCTGTCACGCGAAGGGCGATGCGATCAATTTCGTGCGCGAGACCGAAAATCTCGATTTCTTGGACACCATCCGCCTTCTGGCCACCGAGGCCGGAATGGAGGTGCCGCGCGCCGACCCGAAGGAAGCGGCGCGCGCTAACCGGCGCAGTCAGTTGGCCGAGGTCATGGAAGCGGCGTTCCGGTTCTATCGGCTGCAACTGAAAACCGGGGCGGCGGCCGCGGCGCGCGATTATCTGACCAGTCGGGGCTTTGACGAGGCGGCGTTTGAGCGGTTCGAGATCGGCTTTGCCGCGGACGCGCGGCAGGGGCTTTTCACCCATCTGACCGGCAAGGGCGTTGCCCTTGACCTTATCGTCGACGCGGGCCTTTGCGCGCGACCCGACACGGATGATGCGCGCTTTCAGCGCGACGGCGGCGCGCCTTATGACCGGTTCCGGGGGCGGATATTGTTCCCGATTCGCGACGGACGCGGGCGGGCGATTGCGCTGGGTGGCCGGGCGATGGACCCGAACGCGCGCGCGAAGTATCTGAATTCGCCGGAAACCGATCTTTTTGACAAAGGCCGCACGCTTTACAACCTCGGTCCGGCGCGGGTGGCGGCGGGCAAACGTCAGCCGCTGATCTTGGCCGAAGGCTATATGGACGTGATCGCCCTGGTCCGCGCCGGTTTTGAGGGCGCGGTGGCGCCGCTTGGCACCGCCATCACCGAAGACCAACTGCGCTTGATGTGGCGTATCCACCCCGAGCCGGTGATCGCGCTTGACGGCGACACGGCGGGGCAGCGGGCCGCTGAGAGGCTGATCGACCTGGCGCTTCCGCATCTGGCGCCTGAACGGGCGCTGCGCTTTGTCATTCTGCCCGAGGGCAAGGACCCCGACGATATTATCCGCAACGGCGGGCGCGCCGCGATGGCGGCTGCGGTCGATGGGGCAAGGCCGCTTTTGTCGGTGCTCTGGCAACGCGAAACCGAAGGCCGCGTTCTGGACAGCCCCGAACGCCGCGCCGGCCTGGACAAACGCCTTCGCGAGGTGCTGCGCCAGATCCAGGACCGGTCGGTCTGCGACCACTACGCGGCCGAGATCAAACGTCTCAGGGGGGTGCTTTTGGGAACTGCGCGCCTTGGCCAGACGCAACGCAACTGGCGCCCGCAAAAGCCCGCCGCCCTGCCAACGCAGGGCGCGCGCGCGTCAATGCTGGCGCAGGCCACCGATGCCGAGGACCGGCTGCACGAGGCGGTAATTCTGGCGACGCTGATCGCGCAGCCAAAGCTGATCGCCGAATTTGAGGCCGATCTTGAAACAGTCGAATTTCACTTGCCCGAATACCGTGCATGTGCGGCTGAAATCCTGCGTCTGGGGCCGCTTGCGGACGTCCGCGAGAAATTAACCGAAGCCCAGGGGCCGGCGACCCTTGAAAACCTATTCGCACTTCGCCATGTGCAGATCGCGCCGGGCATCAGGCACAGCGATGACCCGGAAATGGGTCGGATGTGTCTGGCCGAGGAATTTGCCAAGTTGGAGGCGCGCCGCGGTCGTCGCAAAGAGATGCTGGAGGCCGAGGAAGACATCACCCGCGAAGCCGACGAAGGGCTGACCTGGCGGCTTGGTCAAGCGGCTGAGGCGCATAATCGCGCCGAACGCAGCCAGAGCCGCGACAAAACCGAATACGACATCGCACCTTCGGGTGCGCGCATGGACCGGGAAGAACGAAAACTTGCCCATGAACTCTTTGACAGCATCGCCTTCGGCAAAGGGCCGGGTGGACGCCAAAAGTGATCTTTTGGTGACGGAAGTCTAAACAAAATCGCGTAAACGGGTGGGCGAATCAGTGATTCGCCTTTAATGATTCGCAGCAATCAGCGCCCGAATCACCTCCTCCAGGAGCATGGCATGGCCCCCAAAGACACCGACGACCGCAAAGACGATACCGATAACGAGCCGATGGTCGACATGAGCCAGGCCGCGGTCAAGAAGATGATCGCCGAGGCGCGCGAGCGCGGCTACATCACCTATGAACAGCTCAACCAGGTTTTGCCGCCCGAGCAGGTCAGTTCGGAACAAATCGAAGATGTGATGTCGATGCTGTCTGAGATGGGCATCAATATCATCGAGGAAGACGAGGCCGAAGAGGCTGGCGAGGCCTCAACCGCCGTGGTCGCGGCGTCGTCGTCGCGCGAAGTTGCCATTTCGGCGACCGAGACCGAAAAGCTCGACCGCACCGACGATCCGGTGCGCATGTACCTGCGCGAAATGGGAACTGTCGAGCTTTTGAGCCGCGAAGGCGAAATTGCCATCGCCAAGCGTATCGAGGCTGGCCGCAACACGATGATCGCCGGACTTTGCGAATCGCCCCTGACCTTCCAGGCCATCACCATCTGGCGCGACGAATTACTGAATGAAGACATACTGTTGCGCGATGTAATTGATCTGGAAGCCACGTTTGGTAGCGGCATGGGCGGCGAACCCGAAGACGCGCCGGTGGTTGCGGGCCTGAATACCGAGGCCGCCAAGCCCGCCAAGGAAGACGCCGAGCCCGAGCTGGATGCCGACGGCAACCCGATTGAAAAACCCGAAGACGACGACGACGACGAAGACGAAGACGAACAGGCCAACATGTCGCTGGCGGCCATGGAAGCGGCGTTAAAACCGCGGGTGCTGGAAACCCTTGGCCGGATCGCCGCCGACTATGCCATGCTTTCCGACATGCAGGACCTGCGCATTTCGGCGACGCTGAATGAAGATGCGTCGTTTTCGACCAGGGAAGAGACAAAGTACCAGAAACTGCGCTCCGAGATCGTCGAACTGGTCAACGAATTGCACCTGCACAACAACCGGATCGAGGCGCTGATCGACCAGCTTTACGGGATCAACCGCCGGATCATGTCAATCGACGGCGCGATGGTGAAACTGGCCGACCAGGCGCGGATCAACCGCCGCGATTTCATCGACGAATATCGCGGTTACGAGCTTGACCCGACCTGGCTCGACCGGATGACCGAAAAAGCCGGGCGCGGCTGGCAGGCGTTTATCGAACGCTCGACGGCGCGGGTCGAGGACCTGCGCACCGAGATGGCCCAGGTCGGGCAATACGTGGGCCTCGATATCCCCGAGTTCCGCCGCATCGTGAGCCAGGTCCAGAAGGGCGAGAAAGAGGCGCGTCGGGCCAAAAAGGAAATGGTCGAAGCCAACTTGCGGCTGGTGATTTCCATCGCCAAAAAATACACGAACCGCGGCCTGCAATTCCTTGATCTTATTCAGGAAGGTAACATCGGCCTGATGAAGGCGGTCGATAAATTCGAATACCGCCGGGGCTACAAGTTTTCGACTTATGCCACCTGGTGGATCCGTCAGGCCATCACCCGATCGATCGCCGACCAGGCGCGCACCATCCGCATCCCCGTGCACATGATCGAGACCATCAACAAGCTGGTGCGCACCGGGCGCCAGATGCTGCACGAGATCGGCCGCGAGCCGACGCCCGAGGAACTGGCCGAAAAGCTGCAGATGCCTTTAGAGAAGGTCCGCAAGGTGATGAAGATCGCCAAGGAGCCGATTTCGCTGGAGACCCCGATCGGTGATGAGGAAGATTCACAGCTCGGCGATTTCATCGAAGACAAGAACGCGGTGCTGCCCTTGGAATCGGCCATTCAGGAGAACCTGAAGGAAACCACCACGCGGGTGCTGGCCTCGCTGACCCCGCGCGAAGAACGGGTGCTGCGGATGCGATTCGGCATCGGCATGAACACTGATCATACGCTGGAAGAGGTCGGGCAGCAGTTCAGCGTCACCCGCGAGCGGATCAGGCAGATCGAGGCGAAGGCGCTGCGGAAGCTGAAGCATCCGAGTAGGAGCCGGAAGCTGCGGAGTTTCCTGGATCAGTGACCCCACGGGAATTCCTCGATACCGTCGTTCAGCCAAATGTTGCCGAATTTTCAGAAAATTACGACGACGTTAGGAGGGCATTCAATGCAGTCGCTTCGGTCGATGCACTTGCCGCATATCTGTACCAGCACTTGCGCTCTTCAAACCATCCCGACGTTGATTCGGTGAGCGACGACAGTCAGTACCGGGCTGAACTTGCCACCCAGCACCCGGATTTTGGATTGCTTAGAGATGTGGCGAAAGCCCACAAACACGTAAGACTCGTTCGAGGAAATCCTGAAGTCTCAGGTGCGGATCAAACCGAAGTCAAATCGCTTGCATATGGCGAAGCTCGGTATGGTGAGGGGCGCTTTGGATCACCCGATCAAGTTGTTGTCGTTACCGACAGCGGAGAAAACCGCGTCATCGAATCTTTGGTCGCTGGCTGCGTCAAATTCTTGGATGGACGGCTTAAGCACTACAATATCTAGCGCTAGTTAGTTCTGCCACGCATCGCCCCGCCAGGGCGACTAGCCCGGGCAGCGCCCGACCCTCCCGTCGCACCGGAGGTGCGCCGTTAGATGTCGGCACGCCCCTGGCGTGACGGGAGGGCGCTTTTGCGACGTCGCGATCTGACCAACCGTCCGACGTGCTTGGCACCATAAAGTGCATCCGAACAATCGATCGCGCCCACCCAGGGTCGGGCGCTGCCTTTATCATAGATTTTGGGAACGCAAATAGTAGAGCGGGCTTCAGCCGGCCATCCCGCCACAAACATTGACATTACGTACGCATTCACGTACATCCCCACCCCATGAAACACACATCCTCGACCGACCTCCGCGCCAACCTTTCGGCGATGATGGACCGCGTTAACGATGACCACGAACCGCTGATGGTCACACGGGCCGGGGGCAAGCCTGTCGTCATGATCTCGCTGGAAGACTACGACGAGATGGACGAGACCGCGTATTTGCTGTCCAGCCCGGTCAACAAGGCGGAACTAATAAAGGCAGTTTCCGAGACAGATGAAAAGCAATTCGTCGTCAAAACGATGGCTGAACTGGAGGCAATGGAAAGCGAGTGAACATCGCTTTCAAGCCAACGGCTTGGGAGCAATACATCTATTGGCATTCTGCCGACAAATCCATTTACAAGAAAATCAACGCTCTGATCAAAGAATGTCAGCGGCACCTGTTTGAGGGAACAGGCAAACCAGAGCCGTTGAAGGGCGATCTATCGGGTCATTGGTCCCGGCGCATTACCCGCGAACATCGACTGGTCTACAAGGTAACGGCGGACACACTTGTCATCGTCCAGTGCCGCTTTCATTACTGAGCCTTTTGCAAACCATTGCCGGCCTTTGGGCGGGCCCGAAATTCTGGGCCGCCCCACAAGACCCACTGGCCTAACCCCCGCAACCTGCTATCCTGCGTGTATGGAACTTATTTCGGTCACTTTCTATGCCGTCGTCTGCGGGGTCCTCAGCTTCTTTGCACCCTGGCTGGGCGGTATGGTCCCCCGGGCTGGTCGTGGGCGCCGGCGTCGACGTCGTCGCGGCTTTGGCGCTGCCGTTTTTGCGAGGCTTTGTCACCGCCTACTAGAGCAAGATCAAGGCGATTTACTAAAGATCAAAAAATTGTTGCAAATCATATGAGTATCTGAATCTCTGTCCTAAATGAGAGGCGAGGAGATTTTATCATGGTTTCAGTTCAGTCAGTTTTACGTCAGGTTCCTGACCCGCGCGGCAAACAAGGCCGTCAACACCCACTTGCCGCACTGTTGGGGTTGATCCTTTTATCGATACTCAGTGGTCGCCAAGGTATGCGAGCGGCGTTCCGTTTGGGACGCCGCCTTTCACGCAAACAGCTTACGCGCTTGGGCTTTCGTCGAGACCGCTCTTCTCCGTGCCATGCAACGTTGACCGAAACACTACGAATCCTTGACCCGAACGCTATGGGACAGATATTCGCCCAGTTCACCACCGATCAACAGGATTGCGAGGGTCATGACATGATCCTTCGCCAGCTTTCAATTGATGGCAAGACCCTACGTGGCAGTAAGGACGCAGATGGCAATGCCGAGCATGTCCTGTCGGCGTTCTGCGCGGCGCTTGAGCAATCTGTGGGCCATAGCTCCTGACCTGCCCCCAATTTGAGGGCCACTTTTAGGTAGACTCTGTTCCTCTTTTGTTTGCCATTATTCGGCGGCGTGAGCAATGGGCGGTGGCGCGGAGCCTTCAGATAGCTCAAGCGTCGCTGCCCATTGCGGTTTATGGAAAGGCCTGTTTGCGGCAAATTCTTCCGGGGTTTGATAGTTCAGCGAAGAGTGGGGCCGGTTTTGATTGTAATCGATCCGCCAGTCCTCGATGATCCTTTCTGCCTCGGCCAGCGAGGTGAACCAGTTCAAGTTCAGGCATTCTTCGCGAAACCGGCCGTTGAAACTTTCGATGTAGGCGTTCTGGGTCGGCTTGCCCGGGTCGATGAAGTAGAGCTGCACGCCGTGATCATCTGCCCAGCCATCAAGCGCGCGGCCTCGTAGTTCAGGCCCATTGTCAACGGTCAGAACATCCGGGTACCCCCGCTCACGAGCCACCCGTTCCAGCATTTCCACCACGCGGGAGCCGGGGATCGACAGGGCCACATCAATCGCCGGACATTCCCGTGTGCAGTCGTCTTTCAGATTGACGGTGCGGAACTTCCTGCCGTTGGCGAGCGCATCCATGGTGAAGTCCAGGCTCCACCGCTGGTTGGCGGCGATCGGGCACCAGGCGCCTTCGCGCACGCCCTTGGGGATTTTCTTGCGATTGCGGCGGCGCAGGGTCAGGCGCTCCTCTCGGTAAAGTCGCTCCACCACTTTCACGTTCACCTTGAAACCCTCCTGGCCAAGCTTGGCAAGCAACATGCGATAGCCATAGCGTCGGTGTTTGCCGGAAAGCGTGACCAGCCGTTCCCGTATCCTCGCATGGCGATCCGGCCTTCCTCTGTATTCATTACTCGATCTGGAAAACCCAATCAGCCCACAGGCCCGCCGAGTTGAAAACTGATAGTCACGGCAAAGAACCATGACTGCTTCCCGGCGGCTTGCAGGCTTCAGAAGTTTTTTGCCAGAAGCCCTTTCAGGCCAGCATTATCAAGCATGGTTTCGGCCAGCAGCTTCTTCAGCTTGCCGTTCTCCGATTCCAGGTCTTTCAGCCGCCTGACATCGGAAATCTGAAGGCCGCCATACCTGGCTTTCCATTTGTAAAAGGTGGCATCCGACATACCGTGCTTACGGCACAACTCGGACACTTTCGCACCCGCCGCATACTCCTGAATGATCCGAACAATCTGCTCTTCGCTAAACCGTGACTTGCGCATTCTCTGTTCTCCTCGTTCTCGTGAACATTAAGCGAACAGATCCTCCTTTCAAATGGACCAGTTTTCGGGGAGCAGGTCACTCCTCACGAGGCAAAGGCAGGGAAATCCCGGATGCTATGAATTTACTGGAAAAGATCGACCTTGAGGGCTTGATTGTCACTGGAGATGCCATGTTTTGCCAAAAAACAATCACGTCCCTGATCGTGGAGAAAGGCGGCGACTATGTCTTGCCTGTCAAGAAAAACCAAAAAGACCTGAACGAAGAAATCAAATCGGCCTTCAACGAGCCGGTTTTTTCCCCTCGCACAATGGCACGAACAGCCGCAACCCGGTCACGGGCGAATTGATCAGCGCCATATCGAACTTCTACCCGCTAACGCACTCAGTGAATACATGCGAAGTGCCTGGCCCACAATACGGTGCATCGTCACGCGCAATCGTCAGCATGTCAGGGCGGGCAACATCATGAAAAGTGAAACGGAGACCACCTACCTTATATCCAGCCTGGAAACGGCCACTCCGGAAGCCATTTTGCGCCTGAACCGTAATCATTGGCAAATAGAGACCATGCATCGCAACAAGGACGTCACATTGGGTGAAGACCGTTACACGAACCGCTCTGACCATGCGCCCGGAAATATCTTCGCACTCACCAGCGCAGCCATCACCCTGCTAAAACGCATATCAAAATCACCCACCAGAGCCATTGAACTGGTTCAGGATAATCGCGGGAAGGCCGCCGCCTTCATCGCAGGAAACACAAAAATGCATTTTCTCTGAATCGCCCTGGAGCAAGATGACTTTGGACTAAAACGCCGCCGCCAAGCTAGGTCAGGTAGGCGTTAAACCATTTGATCGTGCGGCCCCAGGCCAATTCCGCCATCGCTTCGTCATAACGGGGGGTTGAATCGTTGTGGAACCCATGGTTGGCGCCGGCGTAGATATGCGCCTCGTAGATCTTGCCGTGCGCCTTGAGCGCGGCCTCGTAATCCGGCCAGCCGCCGTTGATCCTGTCGTCCAACGCGCCGTAGTGCAACAACAAAGGCGCGTTGATTTTGGGGACATTGGCGGCCTGCGCCTGACGGCCGTAAAACGGCACCGCAGCGCCCAGTTCCGGATAGGCAACGGCGGCGGCGTTGCAGACCCCGCCACCGTAACAGAAACCGACGATCCCGACGCGTCCGGTGCTGTCGTCGCGCGCCATCAGGTGTTCAATGGCGGCAAAGAAGTCGTTCATCAGTTTGGCCCGATCCACAGTGCGTTGCAGATCACGCCCGTCAGAATCATTGCCCGGATAGCCACCCACCGAGGTCAGCCCGTCTGGGGCCAGCGCCATGAACCCGGCCTTGGCCACGCGCCGCGCCACATCTTCGATGTAGGGATTGAGGCCGCGGTTTTCGTGGACCACCACAACGGCCGGGATCCGGCCAGCCGCATCGGCGGGCCGCACCAGATAGCCGCGAACGTCGCCGTGGCCGTTTGGACTGTCATAGCTGATATATTCGGGCGAAATGTCGGAATCGTTGAACGACACCTGTTCGGCCAGCGCGTAGTCAGGTTTCAGCAAGTTGAATAGTGCGGCTGCCGTCAGCCCGCCGACGGCAAATTTGCCGGCCCGGTCGATAAATTCCCGCTTGGTGATTTTTCCGTGAACATAAAAGTCATATAAATCAAGCAGTTCCTGATCGAAATCCGCAGCAGTCAGGCGGCGGCCAGGGGTTGACTGGATATTCATATTGGCCTCCCTATTTTGTGTTTGGTTGGAATTGGGCGTGGGGCGATGTTACCACCATCGCGCATCCGAAAGAACCGCCATCATGCAGACGACATTCACAATCCAGACATCGGGCCCGGGGCTTTATGATTTTTCCGGCCAGACCGCGCATTGGGTTCGCGGCGACGGGCTTTTGACGCTTTTCATTCGCCATACCTCGGCCAGCCTGCTGATCCAGGAAAATTCCGATCCCCGGGTGCGCGATGATCTGGACGCCTTTTTCGGCAGGTTGGTGCCGCCTTCGGATCACGCCTCGATGGCTTATTTGACGCATACCCAAGAAGGCCCCGACGACATGCCGGCCCATATCAAGGCGGCCATGCTGCCGGTCAGCTTGACCATTCCGGTCCAAAATGGGCGATTACGGCTTGGAACCTGGCAAGGGATTTACCTTTTCGAACATCGCCACAGGCCGCGCCACCGCGAGGTTGCTGCTCATATGAGCCCGGATCAATGACATTTTCCGGCCAAGTCGACGCCGCTATCGCAAACCTCTAGCTGGCGCTTTCGGACTGGTGCGCGCATATTTTCGATCTGGCCGAACCGGCTTGGCGCGAGTACCGATCGGCGGCCTGGTATGTGGACCGCCTGCGCGCCGAGGGGTTCGAGGTTGAAGCGGGCTCGGGCGGGAGGCCCACGGCGTTTGCCGCGCGCTGGTCGAACGGGAAAGGCGCGCAGGTGGGCATGTACGCCGAATATGATGCGGTGCCGGCCAATTGTCAGGCAGCAGATACGCAGGAGCGCCCCCGCGACGGGTTCGGCCCCCTGGCCCCGGGACACACTGACCCGCATTCGGCCCTCGGCATCGGCGCTCTGGGCGGGCTGTTGGCGACCAAGGCGGTCATGCAGCAAGAAGGTATTCCCGGCACACTTCGTTTCACCGGGGAACCCGCCGAAAAAGTCCGCGGTTCCAAACCCCTGCACGCGGCCAAGGGCTATTACGACGAACTAGATGCGATGTTGTCGTTGCATCCGTTCTATATGCTTCCCCTTTGCAACACTGTGCGCCTGGACACCCATTGCGGTGCCGCCTATTCGATGATCTTCCGCTTTATCTGCGACGCGCCCGAAGCCTGGGCGGCGGCGCGCGATGCCCCGATCCCGCAGGCGCATTCGAACATTCGAGCGCCGGGGGCGACCGATGCGCTGGTGCTGATGTACCAAAACGCCCGCGCGATCCGCGACGCGATGTTGCCGCATGTGCGCGGCTGGTCGATCTCGGAGGCGATCCTGAACGCGGGCCAGGCGACAGCGGATAATCTGCCTGGCCGGCAGGCCGACGTTCAGTACATGATCCGCACGCACGACATCGCCATGGCCGAAGCCGCTGGCGCGGCGCTGATGCGCGTGGCGGGTCATGTTGCGGAATTGACCGGCTGTCGGTTTGAGCGCCATTGGGTATCGAAATCGCGGCCAGGTCTGGCCAATCACGCGCTGGCACGGGCGGTCTGGAGCGCGATTAAATATGTGGGCCCGCCCCGATGGGGCCAGGATGCTGTGGAAATTGCAAAGGAATTAATGGCTTCGGTTGGAGACGTGCCCGTGGATGACCCGTTTCTGCCAGCGACCCAAAAACTGACCGATCCGGATGAAGCGGAGACGATCCTGCGCCAGGAATTGCCGCCGTCGCAGGCCAATTCGACCTCGGACGATTACACCGACATGTGCTGGCATGCGCCCACGGCCCGGTTTTACGTGGCGCGGCCGACCCTGGCGCCGCGCGCGGGTGGCGTTGCCTGGCCCGCCTGGGTGATGAACGCCCTAGGCGGTATTCGGGCGACGATTGACCCGACCGTGGTCACATCGGCGCGTATTCTGGGTCGGGCGGCGCTTCGGGTTCTGACCGATGACGGGCTGCGGCACGCCGCCCGCGCCGAATTCGATCAGCGAACCGGAGGCGGCGTGGGCGGCAGCAAATGGATCGCCCCGCTGGCGGATTATCCGCCCCCGACCGGATTTTCCTGGCCGGAATACGTGGAAACGCCGC
Source organism: Paracoccaceae bacterium (assembly GCA_965247915.1). Taxonomy (GTDB): domain Bacteria; phylum Pseudomonadota; class Alphaproteobacteria; order Rhodobacterales; family Rhodobacteraceae; genus JAKZRT01. The sequence goes on along the minus strand of OZ252048.1, from coordinate 2,040,849 downwards.
GTGGGCGCGACTGGTGGATCCCGTCGGCCTGACGCTTATCTGGTGGCGCGCAATTTGGTCTACACAATCACTGGCGGGTCGCCTATAGTCGCTGTGGATAGATCGGACCCACCACCGAGGAGAGACCATGCGCTGTCCGTTTTGCGGCAATATCGACACCCAGGTGAAAGACAGCCGGCCCGCCGAGGACCACGTGGCGATCAGGCGGCGGCGGTTCTGTCCCGCTTGCGGCGGACGGTTCACAACCTATGAGCGCGTCCAGCTGCGCGATCTTGTTGTCATCAAATCCAATGGACGGCGCGAAAACTTTGACCGCGACAAACTGGAACGGTCGATCCGCATCGCGCTGCAAAAACGCCCTGTCGACCCCGAACGCGTGGATCAGATGACCAGCGGCATCGTGCGGCGTCTGGAAAGCATGGGCGAGACCGACATTCCGTCGCACACAATTGGCGAGATCGTGATGGAGGCGCTGGCCCGGATCGACACCGTGGCCTACGTGCGATTTGCCAGCGTTTACAAGAACTTCCAGGCAGCGGACGATTTCGACAAATTCGTCAACGAGCTGCGACCGGACGCCGGTTCCGAAGACGGGTGAGCCAAAGGGGCTCGGATTGCAGATGGATGCAGCGGGCGCTGCGGCTTGGCCGTCGCGGGCGCGGCGCGGTGTGGCCAAATCCGGCGGTCGGCTGTATTATCGTGCAGGGCGCGCGCGTCGTCGGGCGCGGCTGGACGCAAGTTGGCGGGCGGCCCCATGCCGAATCCGAGGCGCTGGACCAGGCTGGCCCGCGCGCGCGCGGCGGCACCGCCTATGTCACGCTGGAACCCTGCGCGCATCATGGCCAGACGCCGCCCTGCGCCGACGCGCTGATCGCCGCGGGCGTGGCGCGCGTTGTCGTTGCGATCCGCGACCCTGACCCGCGCGTGGCCGGGACCGGGGTGGAGCGGCTGCGCGCCGCCGGCATTGATGTCAACGAAGGCGTCGAAGAGGTGGCGGCGCGGGCCGAACATCGCGGGTTTTTGCGGCGCGTCCGCGACGGGCGGCCCATGGTGACGCTAAAACTGGCGGCCAGTCTCGATGGCCGCATAGCGACCGCCAGCGGCGAGAGCCGATGGATAACCGGCAAGGCGGCGCGCCGGGTTGTGCATGCGCATCGAGCGGCCCATGACGCGGTTCTGGTGGGGGCTGGCACAGTGCGCGCCGACGACCCCGATCTCACGGTGCGCGGCATGGGGCAGGTGCGCCAACCGGTGCGCGTTGTTGCCTCGCGCCACCTGGATCTGCAGCGCGATGGCAGGCTTGCAAAGACCGCGCGTGAAGTGCCGCTTTGGCTGCTGCATGGGGCCGGGGCCGACAGCGGACCCTGGCGAGGTGTCGGCGCCCGGACGATTGAAGTGGCGGCTGGCGACGATCAGCAGCTATCGCCGTCGGCCATGCTGGAAACTTTGGGGCGCGAGGGTCTGACGCGTGTCTTCTGCGAAGGCGGCGGGGCACTGGCGGCTTCGCTTCTAAGTGCAGGGTTGGTTGACGAGCTGGTGGTATTTCACGCCGGCGTGGCTTTGGGGGCCGAAGGGACGCCCGGTATCGGGGCGTTTGGGATTGACCGGCTGGCTGATGCGCCACGCTTTGATCACGTGGAAACCCGTGTACTTGGCAACGACATCATGACCCGCTGGACTGCTTGATAACCGCGGCGCGCAATCTCATGGCGAAGCCTTTCACGGCCCACATGCCGCGCGATATCGCGGACCTTGCGACGAATCACGGCGCCATCGTTCACCGATCTTGAATTGAACAGGCTTTCCGTCCAGCGCTCGGGCGACAGCGGCATCCGGTGATCGAACATGGCCCGCAGGCTGAACAGATTTGGTTAGCAAATTTGTAACGGGTCACTGCGGGCCGATCATCGCCTCGGGCCGCACCACCCGGTCAAATGTTTCCTCATCGACAAGGCCAAGCCGAATGGCTTCTTCCTTCAGGGTGGTGCCATTCTTGTGCGCGGTCTTGGCCACCTTGGCGGCGTTGTCATAGCCAATATGCGGGGCAAGGGCGGTGACCAGCATCAGGCTTTCGCGCATCAGCTCGTCGATACGGTCACGATTGGCCTCGATCCCGATCACACACTTGTCGCTGAACGCGGTCGAGGCATCGCCCAGAAGCTGCATGGATTGCAAGACGTTATAGGCCATCATCGGCTTAAAGACATTCAGCTCGAAATGTCCCTGAGACCCCGCGAACCCGACCGCTGCATCATTGCCCATTACATGGGCGCAGACCTGGGTCAGCGCCTCGCATTGGGTGGGGTTGACCTTGCCCGGCATGATCGAGGATCCTGGTTCGTTTTCGGGCAGCATCAGTTCGCCCAGGCCGCAGCGCGGGCCTGACCCGAGAAAGCGGATGTCGTTGGCGATCTTGAACAGGCTGACGGCGGTGGCACGCAGCGCGCCCGAGATCTCGACCATGGCGTCGTGGGCGGCCAGCGCCTCGAACTTGTTGGGGGCGGTGACGAAGGGCAGGCCGGTGATGCGCGCCATGTTGGCGGCAACCGCCTCGCCCCAGCCTTTTGGCGAATTCAGGCCGGTGCCTACGGCGGTGCCACCCTGGGCCAGTTCATAGATACGGGGCAGGGCCGCCTTGACCCGCTCGATCGACATGGCCACCTGGTGCGCGTAGCCGGAAAATTCCTGCGCCAGTGTCAGGGGCGTTGCGTCCATCGTGTGGGTGCGGCCGATTTTGATAATGCCGTCGAAACCCGCAACTTTTTCGTTGAGCTCCGCGTGTAGTTTTTCCAGCCCCGGCAGCAGCACGTCACGCGCGGTCATGGCCGTGGCGATATGCATGGCGGTCGGAAAAGTGTCGTTCGACGACTGGCCCATGTTGCAATGATCGTTGGGGTGGACCGGGTCTTTCGATCCGATCGCGCCGCCCAATATTTCGATGGCGCGGTTGGCGATCACCTCGTTGGCGTTCATGTTCGATTGGGTTCCCGACCCGGTCTGCCAGACCACCAGCGGGAAATGATCGTCCAAATGGCCCGCCACAACCTCGGACGCCGCCTCGATGATCGCGTCAGCCAGGGCCGGGTCGAGCGCGTCGCGCGCCTTGTTGGCCTCGGCGCAGGCCGCTTTGATCACCCCGAGCGCGCGCACAATCGCGACCGGCTGGCGTTCCCAGCCAATGGGAAAGTTCATCAGCGATCGCTGTGTCTGGGGCCCCCAATACCGGTCGGCGGGAACTTCGAGCGGGCCAAAACTGTCGGACTCGGTGCGGGTGTCGGTCATAGTCATCTCTCAGAAATATGCAATGATGTCGTTTATCGGGCGGTGCCGCGTTTCACAATGAGACCGGCCGGGCTATTTGCGGAACTTGTCCAGGCTGACGACGTCGGCGTCGCCGGATTTCTCGTCCGGTTCCACATCCTCTGCCATCGGCGCTTCGCCGTCGTCAGCGTCGTCGTCATCTTCGGATGTCTCGAATCGCAGCCCAAACTCGACCGACGGGTCCACGAATGTTTCAAGCGCATCGTAGGGGATATAAAGATGTTCGGGCGCGTTTCCAAAGCTCAGCGTCACCCCGAAACCCTCGTCGCCGATCTCGAGGTCTTCGTACCAGTGCTGCATCACCACGGTCATCTGGGCGGGGTAGCGTTCGGCCAGCCAGTCGGCCATTTCGACGTCCGGGTGCTGGGTGTCGAAAGTGATGAAAAAGTGGTGCGCGCCCGGCAGGCCATCCTTGGATACCTGGGTCAGCACGGTTCGGATCAGGCCGCGCATGGCCTGGTGCATCAGGTTGCCGTAGTCGATGTGGGTCGCCATTGGCGCGAGCCTTTTCAAAATCTCCGTCAGCATAAGGGAATTGGGACTGATGGAAAGGGGCTTGGGCATCCCCGCCTGAGCATTTTGGACTTCGATCAATTGCCGGAAAAGTGCAGGCTTCTGTTGCCAGGTGCCTGCGAACCCCGCCTTACGCGGCTAGGCGCAAGGGCTTAGTTTCGGCGACTTAGGTTGCTTACGCAGCCAAAGCCATTGCCGGAGCATGATTGTCATTTGCAATTATGCTTTGCGGACCGATAACGGTGGTACCTCACCGAGCAAAAGCTAACCCCTTTAGACGTCCGTCGATCCTATTTCGGCCCCATGATCCCCAAATGAAGGAAATTGGTGGAGCCGCCGGGTACCGCCCCCGGGTCCGATCCGCTTATTACGGGCGCGTTTATCGCCATATTTCCCGAAGGAACGGGGCAGATATACGCGCCCCGGCCACAAAATTCCAGTGTGCAGACGAAACATTTGCGATCAAATTGCTAAAATTCATCCCACCAGGCACCGAAAAATTCCTCAAAAATGAGAGTAAGCAAATCCTTTAAAGACCCCCTTATTGCAGAAGTCCTGACATAGTCTTGCCGGAATTCATCTGTCTAACCGATGCCAGCCAAGTCGCTTGAGAGCCCTCGTGCTCTTCCTGTGACGGGGTCAAGTTTTGAAAACGACTTCATCATTCGGAGGAACATCAGATGAAACTGTTCAAGCTTTTTGAGCTACTCCCCAACCGTTGGACAGTATTTGGCGCAATCTAAGCTACTTTTTGCTCCTGCTGATCGGGTTGCGTTGTTTCATTTCTCTGCCAATAGACCACGGCTGGAGGCTGGCCGCCAAGTGCGGAATGCGGTCGCTTCTGATTGTAGAACTCCATCCATTTGCCGACGCCGGCCTTGGCCTCCGATCCAGTCTCCCAGGCGTGCAGATAGACGCACTCGTATTTCAGCGAGCGCCACAGCCGTTCCACAAAAATATTGTCGAGGAACCGGCCCTTGCCGTCCATCGAGATATGCACGCCTGTCCGCTTCAGTTGGCCCGTCCAGACAAAGGATGTGAACTGACTGCCTTGGTCAGTGTTCATGATCTGGGGCGGGCCAAACTTGTGGATTGCCTCGTTCAACGCCTCGACGCAGAAGTCCGCTTCCAGCGTGTTCGAGATGCGCCACGCCAGCACTTTGCGCGTGTGCCAGTCCATGATGGCCAGGAGATACAGGAAGCCGCGTCGCATTGGCAGATAGGTGATATCAGAACACCAGACCTGATTGGGGCGGGTCACACGAAGCCCACGTAGCAGATAGGGGTAAATCTTGTGGCCCTTCGCGGCCTTGCTGGTGTTGGGCCTCTGGTAGATCGGCATGAGGCCCATCAACCGCATGAGCCGTCGGATGCGCTTCTCGTTCACCAGATGACCTTCGTTCCGAAGATGCCACGTCATTTGGCGCACACCGTAAAACGGCGTTTCCAAGAACTGCTTATCTATCAGGCGCATCAGGTCGAGGTTCATCGCGGTCTCACCCTTTGGCTCATAGTAAAAGGATGACCGTGAGATCGACAGCAAGGCGCATTGTTTGCCAACAGACAGGTTTGGAAGGCCTGGCTCAATCATCTTCCGCCTCACTTGCCGGCCCAGGGCTTGAGCTTTCTGGCCAAAAAATCGTTGGCGACGGCCAGCTCCCCTATCTTGGCGAGCAAGTCTTTAACCTGTTCTTCGTCAACTTCAGCCGCTTTCCTGCTGCCGCGCTCGAACACGCCCGACGCGCCTTCAAGCAACGCACGTTTCCATTGATGGATCATGGTAGGATGCACGCCAAACCGGCTCGCCAACTCTGAAACCGTCGCCTCCCCCTTCAGCGCCTCCAATGCCACCTTGGCCTTAAACTCTGGATGATGTTGCTTTCGTTTCGACATTTCTGATCTCCTTCGTGTTGAAGATCAGCAGACTACAAATCGCAGCTTACGTCAGTGTCCGAATTTCGGGGGGTAGCTCACATCGTTGGTCTGGGTATTGCGGTTATGCTGTCGGTCGGTAACTCGACCAGCGGTCTGGCTGACAAAATCTCGACCAAAATCCAGTCGACGGACGTCTGGACCTACTAATCGTCTAACGACGAACAAATTCGGGCCGCCCTGAAAACGGGCGGCCCTATTTTTTTTGCCCGATTGGCTCGATGGATGGTGTCATTTTGTCATTTGACCGGGCGCGTTCGCGGTTGACCACAATCGCGATTGCCCACCATATGGCGGCTGTGTTTCCGCCCGCGCATTTGCGGGAAAATTGGTAGGCACAAGTGCCAGGACCGGCGTGACTGGCGGATGAGACGAGGCGAAGAAATGTTCAAAGCGCTGTTGGTTGAAAAAGACGACGAGGGTAAGACCCACGCCGCGGTCGCAGAGCTGGAAGATAGCAGGTTGCCTGACGGTGAGGTGACCGTGGCGGTTGAATATTCGACGGTGAATTACAAAGACGGGCTTTGCATCGGTCCGGGCGGCGGGTTGGTGCGTACCTATCCGCATGTGCCGGGCATCGATTTTGCCGGCGCGGTCGAAGACAGCCAAGACGACCGATACCAACCCGGCGACCGGGTGGTTCTGACCGGCTGGCGCGTCGGCGAGGCGCATTGGGGCGGCTTTGCCACCCGGGCGCGGGTCAGGGCCAATTGGCTGGTGCCGCTGCCCGAAGGATTGGATGCGCGCCAGGCGATGGCGGTCGGCACCGCAGGTCTTACGGCCATGCTGGCAGTCATGGCGCTGGAAGATCACGGGCTTGCCCCCGGTGACGGGCCGGTTCTGGTCACCGGAGCTGCGGGCGGTGTGGGGTCGGTGGCGACGGCAATTCTCGGCAATCTGGGTCACGACGTTGCCGCCGTGACCGGACGGCCGGAAACGGCGGAGTACCTGAGAAGTTTGGGGGCGGCGAAGATTGTGCCGCGCGAAGACCTGAACGAGACTGTAAAGCGCACTTTGGAATCCGAGACCTGGGCGGGCTGCGTTGATGCGGTCGGTGGTGCCATGCTGGCGCGGGTTCTCGGTCAGATGAAATATGGGGCGGCGGTGTCGGCGGTGGGGCTTGCAGGTGGCGCGGGTCTTCCGGCCACGGTCATACCCTTCATTTTGCGCGGCGTGAATTTGCTGGGGATCGACAGCGTGATGCAGCCTTTCGAGAACCGGCTGCGGGCCTGGAAGCGCATCGCGCGCGACCTGCCCATGGACAGGCTCGAGGCGATGATCCACCCGGCGACGCTTGCCGATCTGCCCGCGCTGGGACGGAGCATTCTGAAAGGCGAGATCAAAGGGCGCGTTCTGGTCGATGTAAATGGGTGAACCCGCCCGGCCCTTTGACCTCGATTTTGTCAGGTCTCAGTTTCCCGCCTTCGAGGTGCAGGCCCTGAAAGACAGGGCGTTTTTCGAGAACGCGGGCGGTTCGTTCGTTTGTGGATTTGTCCAGCATCGGCTGTCGCGGTTTTATCGCGTACGCAAGATGCAACCCTATTGGCCCTATCCGCCGTCCAGCGATGGCGGGGCCGAGATAGACGAAGCGCGCGCGCGTCTGGCGGCGATGATGGGGGTCGACACCGACGATGTCAGCTTTGGACCCTCGACCACGCAAAACACTTATGTACTGGCGCAGGCGTTCGGCGAATGGCTGACCAATGGCGACGCGATCATTGTGACCAACCAGGACCACGAGGCCAACTCGGGGCCCTAGCGGCGGCTGGCGGCGCGGGGCGTCGAGATACGCGAATGACGGATCGACCCTGACACGGGGCACTTGCCGCTGGACCGGCTGTCGCGGCTTTTGGATGGCAAGGTGCGGCTGGTCTGTTTTCCGCATTGCTCCAACGTCATCGCCGAGATCAATCCGGTGGCTGAGATCACGGCGATTGCCCATCAGGCTGGCGCATATGTCTGTGTTGATGGCGTCAGCTACGCGCGCCATGGCATCCCGGATGTAGGTGAACTGGGGGCCGACATTTATCTGTTTTCGGCCTACAAGGTTTACGGCCCTCATCAGGGGATCATGGCGATCCGCCGCGACCTGGGCATGGCGCTGCCAAATCAGGGGCATCATTTCAACGCCGGATCGCTGGAAAAACGGTTTACTCCGGCCGGTCCGGACCACGCCCAGATTGCGGCGTCGGCCGGAATTGCCGATTATTTCGACGCCCTTCATGCGCATCACTTTGGCGGCGACGCAGCGCCGCGCGCACGCGCCAAGCTGGTTCACAAGCTGTTTCGCGACCGTGAAATTGCCGTGGCGCCGCCGCTGCTTGACTATCTTGCACGTCGTAATTCCCTGAGAATTATTGGCCCCTTGGACGCGGCCAAGCGCGCCCCAACCATTGCAGTCCATTCGGACCGACGCGGTGAAGATCTGGCGGTCGCGCTGGCGGACCACGGCATCATGGCGGGCGGCGACCACTTTTACAGCGTGCGGCCGCTGCAAGGCATGGGCTTGGACCCCGGCCACGGCGTCTTGCGGATGTCCTTGGTCCATTACACCGGCCACGAGGACGTAGAACGGCTGATCGACGCTCTGGATCAGGTATTGTAGACCTCGGGTCGGCCCATCAAAGGTGCAGGGATACAACGCGCCCGATCTGATTTTACAGCTATGACTTGCCTTGGCGGCATCTGCACAGTTTATTGTGCCCACGAGCAGAAAAACGTCTGATAACGGTGAATGAAAATGCCGACCGGCGCGCGTCTGGTGTCCGCAATTGTCTTTGCAATCGTCGCCTTTGTGGCGGCCAAACTGGCGCATGCGGCGCTGGAAGCCGAAGCGGGCTATACACTCCAGGTTGGGATGATGCCCCAGTCGGTTGCAGCCATCGGCGGGCTTTGCGGTTGGATCGTCATGGGCAAAAGAGTCGGCGAAGGGCTGAAGTTTTCGGTGTCGGGGGGACTGCTGACGTCGGTTGCGATCCTGTTCTGGAGCCTTCTGGTGTTCTCGGTATACGAAATGATCCTGGAATCCACGAAGATGAAATACAGCGGGGCAACCGAGGCCACAGTCGACGTATTCCGAATCGCATTGGATTATTCGTTGTCAATTCTGTCGCTACCGGTGGTTCAGGCGCTGCTTTTCGGCGGTGTGATTGGTGGCCTGGCCGCCGAATGGGCCAGCCGAAGATACCGCTAGAATTAGCCGCCCCAAGCCCCCGCAAAAGCCGCGATGCGGTGCCGGTTGAATCCGTCTTGGCCCCAGCCTAAAGATGGGCGAAATGGGGGGCAAAGGGGGCGGATATGCGCATCTCGGACAATCTGGCAGACGCGATTGGCAAGACGCCAATGATCCGGCTGCGCAGGCTGAGTGAAGAAACCGGCTGTACCATCCTGGGCAAGGCCGAGTTTTTGAACCCCGGTCAATCGGTCAAGGACCGCGCAGCCCTCTGGATCATTCGCGACGCTATGGCCCGCGGCACGTTGCGCCCGGGCGGTACGATCGTGGAAGGGACGGCGGGAAATACCGGTATCGGTCTGGCGTTGGTCGGGGCCTCGATGGGGTTTCGAACCGTCATCGTGATCCCCGAAACGCAGAGCCAGGAAAAGAAAGACATGATCCGGCTGGCTGGCGCCGAATTGGTGCAAGTGCCTGCGGTTCCTTACAAAAATCCGAACAACTATGTTCGTTATTCGCAGCGGTTGGCGGAAAAATTGAATAAGACCGAGCCCAATGGCGCGGTCTGGGCCAACCAGTTCGACAACATTGCCAACCGCGCCGCCCACGCCGAAGGCACCGGGCCGGAGATCTGGGAGCAGACCGGCGGCAAGGTCGATGGCTTCGTTTGCTCGGTCGGTACGGGCGGTACGCTGGCCGGGGTGGCCGACGTCCTTCAGCCCAAAGGGGTGAAGATGGCATTGTCGGACCCAGAAGGATCGGCGCTTTATGGTCTTTATGCTGAAGGCGAACTAAAGGCCGATGGATCATCGATCACCGAAGGCATCGGACAGGGCCGGGTCACGGAAAACCTTGAAGGGTTCACGCCCGATATGGCCTGGCGCATTCCCGACACCGAGGCGCTGCCGATCATCTTTAATCTGGCGATGGATGAGGGGTTGGTCATGGGCGGATCAACCGGCATCAACCTTGCCGGTGCGGTACGGATGGCGCGCGAAATGGGCCCCGGCCATACGATTGCGACGATCCTGTGCGATTATGGCAATCGCTATCAATCCAAGCTTTTCAACCCCGAATTCCTGCGTGAAAAAGGCCTTCCGGTACCGGACTGGCTGGATGCGCTGCCAAGGGCGTTGCCCAAGGTTTTCGAAGACTAATGTGCGCCAGAGTGCGGCCATGGTTGCGGCGCGATCCTGACAGCAAGGCCGGCTGCGTGCGCAATGGTAGAATCGTGATATCAGGCAAATGGAACCGGCGCACCGGTCTGCCCCTTCAGGAGGGGAAATGACCCGGGTAACGCTGGTTCGCCACGGTCAGGCCCAAACCGGGGCCAGCGATGAGGAAAGCTACGACAGCCTCAGCCAACTAGGTCATCAGCAGGCGGCCTGGCTGGGTGCGTATTTTGCCGCGACCTCCAGCGGGATTACACGCGTCATATCGGGTCCGATGCGTCGGCAACGACAGACAGCCGAGATTATCGGTGGCGCACTGGAACTGCCTGTGAGCCAAGATAAACGGTTGATCGAAATAAATTATTTTTCGATGGCTGAGTCACTCAAGCGCCGCCGCTCGATTGGCCTGCCAACCGACCGGCGCGGGTTTCTGGCCCACCTTCCGCTGGTCATGGCGGCCTGGCACGACGGCGCGATCGAAAATCCCGACGAGACCTTTGATCATTTCCAGGCCCGTGTTCTTGGGGCGCTTGACGACGCAGAAGCCAGGGACGGTACATTGCTGGTCACCTCGGGCGGGGTCATCGGCATGGCAATCAGGCATGTGCTGTCGCTTGAACTCGGCGCCTTCTCGCATGTTCTTTTGCAAACCAACAACGCGTCGATTCACCGTTACGAGGTCGAATTTGACGAGCGCCGTCTGACCACTTTCAATGCCATTCCGCACCTGGACATTCCCGGTCGCGAGCACGCGCGCACCTACGTATGAAGGCCAATTAGCCCTATGAAACCAACTTGCAGGCGGGACCGGCGCCGTTATAAAGTGCGCGAACCGGAGAGGTGGCCGAGTGGTCGAAGGCGCACGCTTGGAAAGTGTGTAGGCGGGGAACCGTCTCCAGGGTTCGAATCCCTGTCTCTCCGCCAGTCACCGCTTCAAATTTCCGGTGTCATTATTCAGCGTAAATTTCGCTCGGAATTCACGCGGGTTACACACCTTTATTGCATCGAGAGACGCGAGTGGGAGACGCTGTTTGCCTCAATTTAGAGCCTGGTCTCTACGGCATGCATCCTGCGCTTCGGTTTCGGTGCATGCGAAGTTTACAGAAATTCGCCGCCGTTCACGCCTCCGTCCACAATCATTTCAATCAGGAACGGCATCTCTATTCACGCTGCAATTTCAAGGTCAACCGTACCGATGCTCTCGTTGAGTGGCGTCAACTTGGCGCGGCATAACGGACACCGGCACCGTCCTTGTAAAGACTGGTTTGCATTCGTCTGACACCACCGAAAAATGGACGACAAATGCTTCGGATCAAAATATACTGAAGCCGCAGTAGACGACTTAGTGGTGTCGGGACGATATTGTCTTTGCATTGCTGTGTTGTAAGACTTGGCAAGGCTTAGGAGAGACTTAATGGAAGCGTTTCATATATTTTCCTCAGGCTCCGGGGACACGGAAAATATAAAAGTGCGAAAAATCGAGGTGTCGGATGTCGTTGACGCGCTTAGGCAGGGTTATGGCGACTTTATGAAGCAGCCTTCGCACTACATATTTCTCGCCATGATTTACCCAGTCATCGGTTTTCTCCTTATTAGTTTGGCGTCTGGTGCAAACGCCTTTTTTCTGTTGTTTCCGCTTATGTCCGGATTTGCGCTGATTGGACCTATCGCCGGGATCGGTCTTTACGAGATTAGCCGAAGGATGGAAAATAATATGGACACGTCCTGGAGGCATGCGTTCGGTGTCAGGAAGTCGCCGGCAGTTCCTGCGATCCTCGCGGTTGGCGCGATGTTGGTTGCGTTGTTTGTGTTATGGTTGGCTGCTGCCCATGGACTATTTCTCTGGCTCTACGGCGACGCTCAAAAAGATGTTACATTTGAACTTCTCTATGACATGATCAGCACTCGGCGGGGCTGGACGCTTATCCTGCTTGGAAACGGTATAGGGTTTTGCTTTGCCGTGGTGGTGCTTTGCACCAGCGTCGTCGCCTTTCCCATCCTTCTGGATCGTGACGTTGGCGCGATATCGGCAATAAAGACTTCGATATCGGTTGCTGTGTTGAATCCCATTCCGATGATCGCGTGGGGGCTGACGGTTGTTGGCTGCCTGTTTTTAGGCGCTTTGCCGGTACTTGCCGGGCTGTTGGTCGCTCTGCCAGTGTTGGGTCATGCCACTTGGCATATTTACCGCAAAGTCGTCGAACCGATTGACGAAGCGAACGCCTGACCGGGGGCTTATGACCAAAACTGCATGATGCAAGCTGTGAGAATTAATCGTGCCCGGTCGGCTGTTCTGCCGGGCTTAAATATTCCACGCGCGTGAACAGCGTGTAGTCGGATTCAAACGCCATGATTGCTACAAACGCCAACACCGCCACTGTCGGCAGCAAAATAGCATAGGTAAGCGCCAGCCGCTCCCAGCGGAAATGCATGAAGATGGCGACGATCAGGCTGGCCTTCGCCATCATGAATATCAGAATGAGTGTCCACCTGAGCAGTCCCTGAAAGCCGACGTAATCGACCATGTAAGAGCCAGCGCTCAGGACGAACAGCCACCCCCAAACGATAAAGTAAATCTTCAACGGGTGGTGTTGGCCTTCGTCATGAGATGCGTCAGCTTGCATTGTCGCCGCCTGTGCCGTGGCTGCTGTACTTTCCATGTTCGAACCTCACCAAAGATAGAAGAATGCAAAGATAAATACCCAGACGAGATCGACGAAGTGCCAGTACAGCCCCATGATCTCGATGGCTTCGTAGTGGCTTTTTCGGCTGGTGAAGAACCCCCGCCGGGCCGTATCAAAATCGCCGCGCCAAGATTTTCGAGCCATAATCAGCAGGAAAATGACACCGATCGATACGTGCGTGCCGTGAAACCCAGTGATCATGAAAAAAGTGGCTCCGAATTGTTCGGCGCCAAATGGATTACCCCAGGGACGCACGCCTTCTGAGATGAGTTTTGACCACTCGAAGACTTGCATTCCCACAAAGGTTGCGCCAAGAAGCGCTGTTACTACCAGAAATGCAGTGGTTATCTTGCGGTTGCGCCGGTAGGCAAAGTTCACCGCCATCACCATTGTTCCGCTGCTTGAGATCAGAACAAAGGTCATGATCGCGATCAGGATCAGCGGAATGTCAGAACCGCCGATTTGAAGCGAGAATATTTCGCTAGCATTGGGCCAATTCGTCTTCGTCGAGCTGCGAACGGTCATGTAGCTGAGAAGGAAGCAGCTAAATATGAATGTATCGCTGAGCAAGAAGATCCACATCATCGCCTTGCCCCAGGACACGCCCTTGAATGCGCGCTGGTCGGACGCCCAGTCAGAGACCACTCCATGCAACCCGTCAGGCCGATCAGGCAATGTCGTTGTTGAGGTTTCAGTCATCTGTTCGTCCCTCTAACTCAGAAATTGACCGCAGAATGCGATGAAACTGTCCGCCCAGCCGATCAAAACGAATAATATGACAATCCAGATCAAAAGCAGGAAGTGCCAGTAAGTCGCGCAAAGTTCCGATCTGAGAATGAGCCGTTCATTCGGTCCGTCGTTCCAGGCATCGGCTATCAGCACCCCCAAAGCGACAAGTCCGCCGAGAATGTGCAACCCGTGTGCCCCTGTGATCATGTAGAAAAAGCTGTTTGCCGGGTTCTTGGTCAACGCATAGCCGGTCGACGACAGTTCAGCGAACGCCAGCAACTGACTGGTCAAAAAACCCACGGCGGCAATGGCTCCAAACAGAAGGCTCAGCCTAAGTGCGGCGCGGTCGCCGTTGCGCGCGGCGGCAACCGCGATTTGAAGCAGGACACTGCTAACGATGAGCTGACCGGTGCTGATCCAGACTAACTGCGGCAGCGGCACGGGCCGCCAGTCGGCATACGCCATTCGGATGAAATAGGCGCTAAGAAATAACGCGAATAGACTGCCAACGACGCCAAGAAATACGCCCAGACCAATTTTCGCCAGAGGCGGGCCCATCCGGTCGCTGCCCGGTTGCGTCGAATCGACACCGGTTTCCAGCCAAGGCTTCGACATCAATCCCTGCCGCAGAAGCCACCACAAAGCTACGCCTGCGACGATAAGCAGGAATATCAGAATGACGGTCATGTCGAGTGCTCGTGCTGGTTGACCGGGGTCGGATCGTTTTGCGCGATAAAGTCCTCGGCCGCGCCTGGAACGCTATAGTCATAGGCCCAGCGATAGACCACCGGCAGCTCGTCGCCAAAATTGCCGTGCCCCGGCGGGGTTGTCGCCGTCTGCCATTCCAGGGTCGTCGCGCGCCAGGGGTTGCTGCCGGCATCGACGCCGTGGCGGCGGCTCCAATAGAGATTGAACAGAAACACAAGCTGCGCAAAACCGACCGCGAAGGCCGCGAGGCTGATAAATGCGTTCAGCCCATCAACGCTCGTGGTGACGAACGCGGGATCTCCCAGTTCAGGATATCGCCGCGGAACACCAACCAGCCCGACATAATGCATCGGGAAAAAGATCGCATATGCGCCCACGAAGGTGACCCAGAAATGGACCTGGCCCAGGGTGTTGTTCAGCATCCGTCCGGTGATCTTCGGATACCAGTGATAGATCGCCCCCAAGATCACCATGATCGGCGCCACACCCATCACCATGTGGAAATGCGCCACCACGAACATCGTGTCGGACAGGGGAACGTCGACCACCACGTTGCCCAAGAACAGGCCGGTCAGACCGCCGTTGACGAAGGTCACGATAAAGCCCAGCGCGAACAGCATCGGAATCGTCAGATGGATGTCGCCTTGCCAAAGCGTCAACACCCAGTTATAAACCTTGATCGCCGTCGGAACCGCAATAATCAGCGTGGTCGTGGCGAAGAAAAAGCCGAAATAGGGGTGCATGCCGCTGACATACATATGGTGTGCCCAAACGATGAAGCTAAGCGCGCCAATGCCGACAATCGCCCAGACCATCATCCGATACCCAAAAATGTTTTTCCGGGCGTGAACAGAGATTAGATCCGATACAATTCCGAAAGCCGGCAGGGCAACGATGTAAACTTCGGGATGGCCAAAGAACCAGAACAAATGCTGGAACAAAATCGGGCTGCCACCGCCGTATTGCAGCTGTTCGCCAAACTCGATCAGAGACGGCATAAAGAAGCTGGTCCCAAGAAGTCGGTCGAACAGCATCATGACACAGGCGACCAGCAGCGCCGGAAACGCCAAAAGCGCCATCACAGTTGCGGTAAAGATGCCCCAAACGGTCAGCGGCATCCGCATCAACGTCATTCCGCGGGCGCGCGCCTGCAATACCGTGACGACATAATTCAGGCCGCCCATGGTAAAACCGATTATGAACAGAATAAGCGAAACGAGCATGAGTATGATGCCCAGGTCTTGTCCACCTGGGGTGCCGCCAAGTATGGCCTGCGGCGGATAGAGCGTCCATCCGGCGCCGGTCGGACCGCCGGGTACGAAAAAGCTTGTGACCAGCACCAACACTGCCAACAAGTAGACCCAAAAACTCACCATGTTGACATAAGGGAACACCATGTCCCGGGCGCCAACCATGAGCGGAATAAGGTAATTGCCGAAGCCGCCGAGGAACAGCGCTGTCAGAAGATAGACCACCATGATCATCCCGTGCATCGTGACGAACTGGTAGTAGGTCTCGGGGGTGATAAAATCGAAGAAGTCGGGAAAACCCAACTGAAGACGCATCAGCCACGAAAGTACCAGCGCCACCAGCCCGATCGCGATCGCGGTGCCGGAGTACTGGATTGCGATGACCTTGGCATCCTGCGAGAAGATGTATTTGGTCCAGTAGGTCTTCGCATGATAAAGTTCAACGTCGGGCACCTCTGCGGATGGAACATCCGGCGGAAGCGGAGTTGGGACATCGACCATTCATGATCCTCCTTTTGCGCGCGGCCGGTTTTGACCCGTTGCCGCTTGGTATCGCAATTTCGTTTCCACTGCCACGCAGAAACTCATTCGCTGGCCAACCTGGTTGCGCCACTATTTATTAGATGGCCGGCCAAGTCCGAAAATGTCAGCTGCTCGAAAAGCCAGTCCTGATAGTCGCCTTCGCTATCGATCAGCACGAAGCCACGCATGAACCCATGCCCAACGCCGCACAGCTCAGCACAGAGGACCTCGAACTCTCCGGTCCGCGTCGGAGTAAACCAGAAATAAGTGACCGAACCGGGGACCATATCCATCTTGGCGCGAAACTCGGGAACGTAAAAGTCGTGCAGGACATCGATGGATCGAAGCAGCATCACCACCGGTTTGCCGATCGGTAGATGCAGATCTTCGGCGTCCACCACAACATCGTCGGCACCGTTCGGATCCCTGGGGTCTATACCGAGAGGATTGTCACCACTTATCAATCGGTTGTCGGCTTTACCCAGCATACCGTCCGCGCCCGGAAGCCGGTAGCTCCATTGCCATTGCTGGGCGACAACTTCGACCTCGGTGGCGTCGTCGGGAACCGTGACAAACTGCGCCCAAACAATCAGCCCCGGGGCCAGCATAGCCGCGACGCCAATTCCGGTAATGATCGTTAGCCAAAGTTCGAGTTTCTTATTTTCCGGCTCGAAAGCCGCGACCCTTCCTTCCTTGTGGCGGAAGCGAAACACGCAATAGGCCATGAACAGCACAACGGCTGAAAACACCGCGCCAGTAATCCAGAACGTGATGACGAGAGTGGTGTCGATATAACCCCAATTCGAGGCGATGGGCGTCCACCACCAGGGGCTGAAAGCGTGAAACAATACTGAGCCGACGACCACTGCGACCAACAATAGGCCAACCCACATACTTGTGTCCCTCCCAAGAAACCCGAGGGAAATGGCCCTTCGGACATGCTGTCACCGACGGAAGATCGTCTGTTCCCGACGGCAGATTGCGAGGATGATAGCGAGCCTTTCCAGAAAATCCAGTTCTTTCATCGGGGTTTATCACCCTTCGCCATCGGTGCGGGAAAATGCCGCAGGGCGCGGGACGCGTCACGATTCTCGCTGCGCGTATCGGTCCGACTTGCGCATTGATCGCGCCGTCCGACTTTCGTCTTCAACATCGTGTAGATAATGCTGTCTCTTGAATAATTGACGATGCTGCGGAAGGGATCTTAGCGGTGCCCAAAGGGGCCCAGCATTTCATTCGGCGCCGATCGGCAAACTTGACAATCTTCCGCTTCCGCGCGTTAACGGCGTGCTATCACATCGTGGGTTTGGGTCCGACATCTGCCTATCCCCTGCGCAAAGCCAACAGATAGTAGCTAAAGAGGAATACAATGATCAGGACGATTGCCACACTTCTATTCAGCGCCGCGTTAGCAGCTCCGGCTTTCGCGGAAAGCCATATCGTCGGCGACATCGCGGCCGGAGAAAAGGCGTTCAAGAAGTGCGCCACCTGCCACGTCGTGATCGATGACGAAGGCCAACAACTGGCCGGCAAGAAAACCAAGACGGGTCCGAACTTATACGGAATAATCGGTCGTCAAGCAGGCAGCATTGAGGGTTTCCGCTATGGCAAGTCGATCATCGCGGCCGGGGAAGCGGGGCTGATCTGGGACTTGGAAAATTTCGCGATCTATGCCCAGGATCCGAAGGACTTCCTTAAGGAATTTCTCGACGATAAGCGGGCGCGGAGCAAGATGTCGTATAAGGTCCGCGAGGAAGAGGATGCAGTGAACCTCGGCGCATTCCTGGCAAGTCTCGCACCAGTGGCCGAGGCCGGGGAAAACGCAGAAGCGACCGACTAAGCGCGATGTGACGATGGCGCCTACCTTCGTCATCGCGGCGTCTAACCTATCCGGCTTAGCGGAGACCCCCAGGTGGCCGCCTTGACTGCCGCCGCAAGGACTATGAAACCGGGGAACAGAATGGCTCAACGCGATCCTCGAAAACTCCGCATGGCAATTTGGACAGTCGCTATTGTTGCGAATTTGGGGCTGGTCGGCGGTTTTCTATGGATAAATTTGTCTGACCCGCCGTCCTACACAGCCAGCAGCTCGGGCGAGGCCGACGTCCGCTCTGAATTTTCGCTGACAGACCACACTGGCCGCGATGTGACCGAAACCGATTATACTGGCCGCTGGCAGCTTGTCGTTTTCGGTTTCACCTATTGCCCTGACATTTGCCCAACGACGCTTGCTTTTGTCGGGACTATCCTTGACCTGCTTGGTCCTGACGTTGAGCGCGTCGCGCCTCTCTTTATCTCAGTTGATCCAGAGCGCGATTCAGTCGAGATTATAGCGGAGTACGTGGCGGCCTTTCATCCTCGGATCATCGGACTGACCGGAAGTCCCGCGCAGATCGCGGTGGCAGCGGAAGAATTCAAAGTCTACTACGCGAAACTTGAAGATGACAGTGCGCCGGACGGCTATCTCATGGCGCATACGGGCGCCATCTATCTGATGCGACCTGATGGGCGCTTCGAGGCGGTCTTTCGGGAAAGTGACCAGGAACCCGAGCGGCTCGCGGAAGAAATCCTAGTGCGGATTAAGAAGGAACGGGGATCAGGATGAGGACCGGAGCGCTATTTACGCTGGCAATGTTATTGACCGCGCCGGCCTGGGGCGACGTCTCGGTGACCGATCCCTGGGCGCGGGCGTCGATCCTGGCGGCGCGGCCCGTTGCCGCCTACCTCACAATCCAGAGCACGGTACACGACCGGCTCATTGAACTAAGCACGCCAATAGCCGCCAAAGTGATGATCCACGCGGTCGAAATTGGTGAGGACGGAATTAGTCGAATGCGTCACGTTAAGACGCTCGAACTGCCGGAAGGGCAGTTGGTGTCACTGACCCCCGGCACCATGCATCTGATGCTGATGGGTATCGAATCCAAACTGCAGGAGGGAACAAGTTTCCCAATGACGCTGGTATTTGAGAAAGCAGGCGAGGTAGCCGTAGAATTTCGCGTGCTCGGCGCGGCAGCGGCAGGACCCGATGTCATCGGGCAATAAGACTGATCTTGGCCCTTGAATCTGGTCCGATCTGTTGGCCGATTTTTGCGTACATTTCCGAGGAAAAAGGAATGCACCCCATTTCGACGACGCGAGAGGGCAATGTTCCGGTTCCGCCGGACGACGCGAGAGGGCAATGTTCCGGTTCCGCCGGATGCGAAGTTTGCAGAAATTCGCCGCCGTTCACGCATTCGTGTCAAACCACTTCAACCGGGAACGCAGCCTCTCCAGCCGAAACATCTTCAAGACCAACCGCGCCGCCGCTCTCGCCGAGTGGCGCGGCAATAGCGCGGCATGAGAGGCAGCTTCACCGTCCTTGTATAGACGAGTTCGCATTGGTCTGCCTGCACCGCTACCCGTGTTAGTGTCCGGCCCGATAATCCGACCATCGCGGCGGTGGTTTGCTGCAGTGAGCCAAAATCTTGTTGGGCACTGCCATTGAAAACGCTTATTCTAAAATCACATCTCAGGAGCCAGCGATGCAACTTAAAGGTCAGCGCCGAATTAACGCCGCGCCCGACGCGGTTTTTGCGGCATTGATCGATCCCGAGGTTCTGAAAGCCTGTATTCCGGGCTGCAAGGAAATGACCGGGTCGCTCGAGAACGGGTTTGATGCCGTAGTCGTGCAAAATGTCGGGCTGGTCAAGGCGACTTTCAGGGGTCATGTTGAACTTGAAAATTTGATCGCCCCCGAACGTCTGACGATCAGCGGCGAGGGCAGGGGCGGCCCGGCCGGGTTTGCCAAGGGAGGGGCCGATGTGACACTATCGAATCAGGATGGCGGCACACTGCTGGAATACGACGTTCAGGCCAAGGTCGGTGGCAAACTGGCCCAACTGGGCAGCCGTATTATCGACGGTTTCGCCAAGAAGATGGCTGACCAGTTTTTTTCCCTCTTCAAGGAGGCCGTCGAAGCGGCGGCGGTTGCCAATGTTGATAGGTCTGACGAAGAAATTGTCGAAGTGAAGAAGAAGGGTTGGCTGAAACGCCTGTTCTCGGGGTGAAGTCCGACCAACGATTGTCAAGGGAGGTTCATATGGCAACCGTGAGTATGACCGTGAACGGCAAGGCCGTTTCCGGTGAAATCGAAGGCCGCACCCTGCTTGTCGAGTTTTTGCGCCAGGGGCAGGGTCTGACCGGCACTCACGTCGGCTGCGATACCAGCCAGTGCGGTGCCTGCGTCGTGCATGTCAACGGCGCGCCGGTGAAATCCTGCACGATGTTCGCGGCCGAGGCCGAGGGCGCCGAGGTTGCCACCATCGAAGGCATGGCCAATCCGGATGGATCACTGTCGGTAATCCAGCAGGCGTTTCAGGATCATCACGGGCTTCAATGCGGATTTTGCACGCCCGGCATGGTGATGTCCGCGGCGGCGTTGCTAACCGAAAACCCGACGCCGACCGAGGCGGAAATTCGCGGCTATCTGAACGGCAATATCTGCCGGTGCACGGGCTACCACAATATCGTCAAGGCGATCATGGCGGCCAGCGGACAAGAAGTTTCCAATATCGCAGCCGAATAAGCAGAGACCGTGCAAGGCTGATCCAGGGAGGAATATATCATGCCGAAAGACGGAGGCATTGGCGCTAGCACCAAGCGGCGCGAAGACGTGCGGTTCCTGACGGGCCGCGGAAAATACACCGATGACATCGTTCTGGCGGGGCAGACCCACGCGGTGTTTGCGCGCTCGGATGTGGCCAATGGCCGGATCAATTCGATCGACACTGCTGCGGCCGAGGCGATGCCCGGCGTTCTTGCGGTGTTCACTGGCGAGGATTTCGCCGACGTCGGCGGCAACCCCGCCGGCTGGCTGATCACCAGCCGCGACGGCGAACCGATGAAAGAACCCAAGCGTCCGGTTCTGGCCCACGGCAAGGTGCGCCATGTCGGCGACGCCTACGCCGCCGTCATCGCCGAAACCGAAGCCCAGGCGCGCGACGCGGTCGAGGCGATCGAGGCCGATATCGAGGAGCTTGCCGCAGTCGTGAACATGTCAAAGGCGGTTGCCGGTGGCGAGCTGGTCCACGACGAAATCGGCACCAACGTCTGTTTCGACTGGGGATGGATCGAGGATAATCGCGAAGCCACCGACGCCGCGATCAAGGCGGCCCCGCATGTGACCACGCTGGAACTGATCAACAACCGTTTGATCCCCAACGCGATCGAACCGCGTGCCTCGACCGCGAATTACGATCCGGGGACCGGCGATTATACGCTTTACACGACGTCGCAGAACCCGCATCTGACCCGATTGCTGATTGCGGCCTTCGTGATGGGCATTCCGGAAAACAAGCTGACCGTGATAGCGCCCGACGTGGGTGGCGGTTTCGGCTCGAAAATCTACCACTATGGCGAAGAAGCGCTGGTTCTGGCCGCGGCCAAGAAGTTGGGCCGCCCGGTGCGATGGACCGCCAACCGTTCGGAAAGTTTTCTGACCGATGCGCATGGCCGCGACCACGTGACCACGATTGAACTGGCAACCGACATGGAAGGCAACTTTATCGCCTTCCGCACGGAAACCATGGCCAACGTCGGAGCTTATCTGTCGAACTTTTCCACCGTCACGCCAACGTTTCTGCACGGGACACTGATGGCGGGGAATTACACGGTTCCCAACGTCTATGTGAACCTGAAGGCGGTGTTCACCAACTCCGCGCCGGTCGATGCGTATCGTGGGGCAGGGCGTCCCGAGGCGTGTTTTTCGATCGAGCGGGTTGTCGACAAATGCGCCCGCGAGCTTGGGATTGACCCGATCGCGATCCGGCGCAAGAATTTTATCAAGCCCGATCAGTTTCCATTCGCGTCCGCTGCCGGTCTTGAATACGACAGCGGCAATTACGACGCGGTCATGGACAAGATGGAAGAGATTGCGGATCTGGAGGGATTTGAAGCCCGCCGCGCCGAAAGTGCGTCGCGCGGCATGCTGCGCGGGCTCGGTATCAATAGCTATATCGAGGCTTGTGGCATCGCGCCGTCCAACCTTGTGGGCATTCTGGGCGCGCGGGTCGGCCTTTACGACGTGGCGACGGTTCGGGTGAACGCCACCGGCAGCATTTCGGTGATGGTCGGTGCACACAGCCACGGCCAGGGCCACGAAACGACGTTTCCGCAGATCGTTGCCGAAAAGTTGGGTGTCGATGCCGCGTCGGTCGAGATCGTGCACGGCGACACCTCGAAAATCCCGTTCGGGATGGGCACTTACGGCTCGCGGTCGCTGGCGGTCTGTGGATCAGCGGTGGTGCGGGCCACCGACAAGATCATTGTGAAGGCGACAAAGATTGCCGCCCATATGATGGAAGCGACCGAAGACGAAGTGGACTTTGAGGACGGCCAGTTCTCGGTATCGGGAACCAACAAGGCGGTCGGCTTCGGCGAGGTCGCGTTCAAGGCCTATGTCCCGCACGACTTCCCGCACGACGAGCTCGAGCCCGGCCTAGAGGAAACCGCGTTTTACGACCCGGCCAACTTTACTTATCCTGCGGGCGCCTATGCCTGCGAGGTCGAGGTTGATCCCGAAACCGGCAAGGTCACGATCGCTTCGTTTACGGCAGCCGACGATTTCGGTAATGTGATCAATCCGATGATCGTTACCGGTCAGGTCCACGGTGGTATCGGTCAAGGGGTTGGACAGGCATTGCTGGAAAACTGCGTTTACGACCGCGACGGGCAGCTGACCAGCGGGTCGTATATGGATTACGCGATGCCGCGGGCCGACGACCTGCCGTTCATGAATGTCGACCATTCCAGCCAAACGCCCTGCACGCACAACCCGCTTGGGGTCAAAGGCTGCGGCGAAGCCGGGGCGATCGGGTCGCCGCCAACGGTAGTGAATGCGGTGATCGACGCGTTGCAGCGCGGCGGCCACAACGTCACCGATCTGGACATGCCGGTCAGCCCGGCGCGTGTCTGGGCAGCGATTCAAGGCTAAGGCGAAAGAACAGGAGTTACCCCATGTACAATTTCGAAATAGAACGCCCCGGTTCGGTCGCCGATGCAGTGGCCGCGCTTGGGACCGAGGACGCCCAGGCACTGGGCGGCGGGCAGACGCTGATCCCGGTGCTCAAACAACGCCTTGCGGCGCCTTCCAAACTGGTAAGCCTTACCGGCATTGCCGAAATGACCGGCATCAGCGAGGCCGGCGGCGTCGTCACCATCGGCGGTGCCGCCACCCACGCGGCGGTGGCTGCAAATGCCGGTGCCTACCCGGCACTTGCCGCGTTGGCGGGCGCCATCGGCGACCCGGCGGTGCGCAGCCGTGGAACCCTTGGCGGGTCGCTTGCCAACAACGACCCCGCGGCGGATTATCCGGCGGCGGCGCTGGCATCGGGCGCCACGGTGGTCACCAACAAGCGCGAGGTCGCTGCTGACGATTTCTTCGACGGGTTGTTTGCGACGGTTCTGGACGAGGGCGAGATTATCACCGCCGTCAGGTTCCCGGTGCCACAATCGGCGAATTACCAGAAGTTCGATCAGCCCGCGTCGCGCTTTGCGCTGGTCGGCGTTTTCGTGGCCCAATTCGCGGATAGTGTCGGCGTCGCCGTGACCGGTGCATCCGACGAAGGCGTCTATCGCTGGACCGAGGCCGAGGCGGCCTTGTCGGCCAACTTTTCCGCCGATGCAATCTCGGACCTCGCCGTGTCGGCGCGGGGAATGCTGGAGGATCTGCACGGATCGCCCGAATACCGCGCGCATCTGGTTAAAGTTCTGACCGGACGCGCGGTCGCTACGGCTGGCTGACAGCGCGAGCTGGTCTTGTCAGTGAGGCCGGGTCTTTTCGGGGTCATAAATCGGGAGCGCGGCCAAACCCGACCGTGACCGCCTTTGTCGACTGGAATTGCTCGCAGTGCTGAACGTCAAGCCCCGTCGCGCAGCGCCCGGACCGCCTGACCGTAGGCGCGGGTGATCTGGTCATGGTGGATATGCGCGCCGTTCCGGACCATGTGCCGCCCCGCCGACCAGACATCGGCGACCATGCCGCGGGTGCCGGTAAAGGCAAAAGCGTCGATGATGGTGTCGCCTTGCAGGCCCGCCAGATCGATATGGTCCATATCGAGCGCCAACAAGTCGGCCCATTCGCCAACCGCCAGGGTGCCGCTGCCGCGCCCGGCTGCCTGCGCGCCGCCGGTGCAGATACCGTCAAACAGGCGCCGCCCGGTCGAGCGGCTGCCGTCGGCCAGCGCCGCGCGGGTGTGATCGCGAAGGCGCTGCGTCGTGTCCAATACCCGGAGTTCTTCGGAGAGCGAGATCAGAATGTTGCTGTCGGACCCGACCGAAATCTTGCCGCCTGCGTCCATCCAGCGAACGCCGTCGAATATCCCGTCGCCAAGCGAGGCCTCGGTGATCGGACAGAGGCCGGCCACGGCCCCGGACCGGGCCAGGCCTTCGGTCTCGTGCGGCTGCATCTGGGTGCAATGGATCATGCACCACCGCCCGTCGAGGGGCAGATTATCCAGCACCCATTCGACCGGTCGCGCGTCCCAGGCGGCCTGAACCTCGTCGACCTCGGCGATTTGCTCGGCCAGATGCAGATGCACCGGGCCGCCCTGGGCAAGCCCTGGCGCGCCCCTCAATTGCTCGGGCGCAACCGCGCGCAGCGAATGTGGCGCGACGCCAAGATTGGTGTCGGCGGGCAACGCTTGCAATGTCGTTCGCGCCTCGTCAAGCAACCGTGCATAGCGGTCCGGATCATTGCCAAACCGGCGCTGTCCGGCCCCGAGCGGGCGCTTGTCGCAGCCGCTGTATTGATACTGAACCGGCAACAGGGTCAGGCCGATGCCGGTCGCCTCGGCTGCGGCCGCAATCCGGTCGGACATTTCGCTCAGTTTGCTGAACGGTGTCCCGTCCGGGCTGTGGTGAAGGTAGTGAAATTCGACATTGGTGCCGTACCCGGCCTCCAACATTTCCATCTGCACGAGCGCTGCAATGGCCTGCACCTGGTCGGGGGTGATCTGGTTAAGAAACCGGTACATCAGCTCGCGCCAGGTCCAAAAGCTGTCGGTCGGGATTTTTCCGCGCCGTTCGGTCAGACCGGCCATAGCGCGCTGAAAGGCGTGACTGTGGCTGTTGGCGGGTGCAGCCAGCAACACGTCAAGCCTGTGGCCTTCGTGTTTGGTTCCGGCGGTGATACTGGCGATGCGCCCGTCCGGGCCGATCCCGACCCGGATATCCGCTTCCCAACCGCGCGCGGTCAGCGCCTGTTTGGCCCAGATCATGGACATTATGATTCCCTGCTTGACAATTTATTATGTGCAGACATAAAGCATATCAAAAGTGGCTGAACAAGGCCGATTTCGGATGATCTTTGCCAACGCGAACCTCGCCACAATGGCCATGCCGGCATCCTACGGGATGATCGAAAACGCAAGCGTCGTGGCCGAGGGCGACCGGATATGCTGGATCGGCGCGGCAAGCGAAGTGCCTGCCCAATATTCCAGCCATGACGAGGTCGATCTTGGCGGGCGGCTGGTCACGCCGGGGCTGATCGATTGTCACACACATATCGTCTTTGGCGGCAATCGGGCGCGCGAGTTCGAGATGCGGCTTGAGGGTGCGAGTTATGAGGCGATCGCGCGCGCCGGGGGCGGGATCGTCTCGACGGTCAAGGCCACCCGCGCCACCACCGAAGATGCGCTGCTGGCCGGGGCATTGCCGCGGTTTGACGCGCTGATCGCCGAGGGGGTCTGCGTGATCGAGGTCAAGTCGGGCTACGGGCTGGACCGCGACACCGAGCTTCGGATGCTGCGTGCCGCACGGCGGATCGCCGAGGCCCGTCCGGTGCGGGTTTTGACCAGTTTTCTGGGGGCGCATGCGTTGCCACCGGAATTTGCCGACCATGACAACGCTTATATCGACGAGGTCTGCATCCCGGCGCTTCGGGCCGCGCATGCGCAGGGGCTGGTCGACGCGGTTGATGGCTTTTGCGAGGGCATCGCCTTTCAGCCGGGTCATATCGCGCGGGTCTTTGATGTGGCGCGCGAACTGGGGCTTCCGGTCAAGCTGCATGCCGAACAATTGTCAAACCTGGGCGGGGCCAAACTGGCCGCCAGCTATGGCGCGATGTCCGCCGATCACCTTGAATACCTGGACGGGGATGGCGTGACGGCGATGGCCGATGCAGGTACGGTGGCGGTTCTCCTGCCGGGGGCATTCTATACACTGCGCGAAACTCAAGCGCCGCCGATTGATGCCTTGCGCAAACATGGCGTGCCCATGGCGCTGGCCACCGATGCCAACCCCGGGTCGTCGCCCCTGACTTCGATGCTTCTGACCATGAACATGGCCTGCACGCTGTTTCGAATGACCCCGGAAGAGGCGCTGGCGGGTGTGACCCGCAACGCGGCGCGCGCTCTTCGGCTGGACGATTGCGGCACTATCGCGGTTGGCCAGCGCGCCGATCTGGCAGTCTGGGATGTCGGGCACCCGGCAGAACTGGCCTATCGTATGGGGTTCAATCCCCTTCACGCGCGGATATTTGGGGGTCGGCTGTGAGCAACCTGCAATTGACACCCGGTAACGTCACCCTGTCCGATCTGGCCGAAGTGTATTGGAACGGGTCACCGGTCACACTGAACCCGTCTTGTCGCGCTAAAGCACTTCACCTGAACTTGGAATCAATGGGGATTCCCAAAGGGATTGATTTGTGATTCACGCTATTTGGAGGTGAATTATGAGCAATACTTATTCTTTGGATTTGCGCACGCGGGTGATTTCACAGGTTCGGACGGGGATTTCCCGGCGCGAGGTTGCGCGGCGTTTCGGAGTGAGCCCGAGCTTTGTCATCAAGGTCGTTCAGCGTTTTGAGAAATCCGGCTCAGCAGCATCAGCAAAACAGGGGCGACCGAGCGGCAAGGGCAAGCTGGCGGCTTTCAGAACGGCGCTGGTGGCACAAGTTGCAGCGCATCCCGATCTGACTTTGGCGGAATTGAGGGACTGGCTCGCGCGCAAACATCGGGTGGGTGTGCATCTCTTCTCGATCAGCCGAGTCCTGAAATCCGCAGGCTTCACATATAAAAAAATCGCTTCTGGCAGTGGAGGCTGGTCGCGCGCGGGCGCGCCGTAAGCGCTATATCTGGCAGGTTCATCGCCAGCCGTTCATGCGCAAAACCCCGCACCGGCTGGTCTTTATCGACGAGACCAGCGTGAAGACCAACATGACGCGGATGCGGGGCCGGTCGCTCAAAGGCCAGCGCCTGCGCGCCACAGCACCTTTTGGATATTGGCGCACACAAACCTTCATTGCCGGGCTCAGATGCGATGGCCTGATCGCACCCTGGGTGCTGGACGGGCCGGTCAACCGAGCTGGTTTCGAGGCCTATGTCGAAACCCAGCTCGCGCCGGCGCTGAACCAAGGTGATGTTGTCATCCTCGATAACCTGTCCTCGCACAAGAGCGCGAAAGCCGCCGCGATCCTGCGCAAATGCGGCGCTTGGTTCCTGTTCCTGCCACCCTATTCCCCGGATCTAAACCCGATCAAATGGCGTTTTCAAAGCTCAAAGCCCATCTCCGGCGGATCAAGGCCAGAACAATCGACGCCCTGTGGCGGGCGGTAGGAGAAATCTGTGACCTCTACGACGAAACTGAATGCTGGAACTACTTCAAGGCAGCCGGTTATGCGCACGACTAAAAGTGAAACGCTTTAGCGTCGAGGACGCGGCCGAACGCATCGCTGCTGCCGCCGCAGGCGATCAGCCAGTTTACGGTGTTAACACCGGCTTTGGCAAACTTGCCTCGATCAAAATCGCCAAAGACGACACCGCCACGTTGCAGCGCAATCTGATCCTCAGCCATTGCTGCGGTGTCGGCGAGCCGATCAGCACCGCCATGGCGCGGCTGATAATGACGCTGAAGTTGCTCAGCTTTGGGCGCGGCGCTTCGGGGGTGCGGTGGAACTATGTCGAGCTTTTGCAAGCGATGCTGGCGCACGGCGTGACGCCTGTGATCCCGGGCCAGGGGTCGGTCGGGGCCTCAGGCGATCTGGCCCCGCTGGCGCATATGGCCGCCGTGTTGATCGGCGAGGGCGAGGCCGAATACGACGGCGTGGTTATGCCAGGGGCGCAGGCATTGGCGCACGCGGGTCTGGCGCCGATCCAGCTTGGCCCGAAGGAGGGCTTGGCTTTCATCAACGGCACGCAATTTTCCACGGCATTCGCGTTGGCCGGTTTGTTCGGGGCCTGGCGGGCGGCGCAAAACGCGCTGGTGATCTCGGCCATGTCCACCGACGCGATCATGGGTTCAACAGCGCCCTTGCTGCCGGAAATTCACGCGCTGCGCGGACAACGCGGCCAGATCGAAGCGGCAGCGGCGATGCGGGCGATCCTGGATGGATCGGTGATCCGCGAAAGCCACCGGACCGGCGATACCCGTGTGCAGGACCCGTATTGCATCCGCTGCCAGCCGCAGGTGACCGGGGCCGCGATGGACGTGCTTCGGCAGGCGGCGGCGACGCTGGTGATCGAGGCCAATGCCGCCACCGACAACCCGCTGGTGCTGCGCGATCCGGACTTGATTGTCTCGGGCGGCAATTTTCACGCCGAACCGGTTGGCTTTGCCGCCGACATGATCGCGCTGGCGGTCTCGGAGATCGGGGCAATCAGCCAGCGCCGCATTGCCCTGATGGTCGATCCGACGCTGAGTTTCGACCTGCCACCGTTCCTGACCCCCAATCCGGGGCTGAACTCCGGCTTCATGATCGCCGAAGTGACCACCGCCGCTTTGATGAGCGAAAACAAGCATCTGGCCAACCCCTGCGTGACCGATTCAACCCCGACCTCGGCCAATCAGGAAGATCACGTAAGCATGGCGGCGCACGGTGCGCGGCGGTTGACGCAGATGGTGACAAACCTCAACCGCATCCTGGGCGTCGAGCTGTTGTGCGGCGCGCAGGGGGTCGAATTTCGGGCCCCGCTGACGACCAGCGGACCGCTGGTGAGGGTTCTGGATGAGCTGCGCGCCGAGGTGGCGACGCTTGATGAAGATCGCTTTCTGGCGCCGGACCTGGAACGCGCCGCCGAATTGGTTGGGTCGGGAATGCTGACCGCCGCCTGCCGCGTCGAATTGCCGGAACTGGACGCATGAATGTGGTTTCGGTCACCCGGGGCGACGGCCCGATTGTGCTGGGCCAGCCCCATGGCGGAACCCATGCTCCCGACGAGATTTTCGCGCGGCTGAACCCGCGCGGGCAGGGCCTGGATGACACTGATTGGCATATCAATCGCCTTTATGACGGTCTCATGCCCGGAGCCACGGTGGTTCGCGCGCATATCCATCGCTATGTCATCGACGCCAATCGCGATCCGGCAGGCGTGTCGCTTTACCCCGGTCAGAACACCACCGCGCTGTGCCCGACGACCGACTTTGACGGCGCATCGATCTGGCGGGGCGGCCAGGAACCGTCAGAGGATGAAATTCTCACGCGCCGTGATGCCTTCCACACGCCCTATCACTCGGCCCTCAACCAGGAGCTCGGGCGCGTGAAGGCCGGGCACGGCAAGGCAATTCTTTTCGACTGCCACTCGATCCGGTCGGAAATTTCTTTTCTGTTCGAAGGCGTTCTGCCGGTCTTTTCAATCGGCACAATCAACACTGAGACCTGTGCGCCCCGGATCGAGGCAATGGTCGCCGATACCTGCCTTGCCGCGCCGCATTATGACACGGTTTTGAACGGCCGTTTCAAAAGCGGCTGGGCCACGCGGCACTACGGAAAACCGGAAACCGGCATCCACGCCATTCAGATGGAACTTGCGCAACGCGCCTATATGGACGAAGCCGCGCCGTGGGGCTATCGCAAAGACTGCGCCGATCGGCTGCGGCCGGTTTTGCCGAGGGTGCTGAGCGGGCTTGAAAGGCTGGTTCTGGAGGGCGCGTTTTGATGGCGGCAAAACCAAAAGCCCGGGTTCGGGCGGCAAATATTCGAAGGAATACTGTATGCTGACCGAGGCTCAGATCGACACGTTCCGAACCGCCGGCGCGGTGCTTTTGCAAGGCGTATTTGGCGATTTTGTCGACGGCGCGCGCGCCGCGATCGAGCAGAACAAAGCCAACCCGAGCTGGCGCGAACGCACCTATCGCCCTGACGATGGCGGGGCGGCGTTTTTTCAGGATTACGTGGTGTGGGACCAGTTTGACGGCTACCGCGACCTGGTCAAAAACTCGGGTATGGCCAAACTGGCGGCCTGGCTGATGAAATCGAGGACCGCGCGCATTTTTCATGACCACATTCTGGTCAAGGAGCCCGGCAATTCGGTTGTCACCCCCTGGCATCAGGACCAGCATTATTACCTCGTCGATGGCCGCCAGAGCGTCAGCTTTTGGGTGCCGCTCGATGCGATTCCGCGCGACCGCACAATCGAATATGTGGCGGGGTCGCACCGCTGGGGCAAAGATTTCAAACCCAAACGGTTTGACGGAACCGATCTTTTCCCCGGCGACGGGGCGGAAGCGGTGCCTGACGTGGACGCGGCGCGCGACGATCTGGATATTCTTGGCTGGGCGATGCAGCCGGGTGACGCTGTCGCCTTCAACTTCCGCACCCTGCACGGGGCCCCGGCCAATGCCTCGCCCAGCCGAAGACGGGTTATCTCGGTCCGCTGGGTCGGCGACGACGCGGTGTTTACCAAGCGTCTGGGCACCACGTCGCCAGCGTTTCCCGATCTTGACTTTGAGGCCGGCGCGCCGTTCGGTGGGCCCGAATTCCCCATTCTGCACCCTGCGAGCTGACCGATGACCGACCCCCGAAAAAACACCCGCGACGTCTATCCGCCAACCGGCGCAAAAATCACCGCCAAAAGCTGGCAGACCGAAGCGCCGATGCGGATGCTGATGAACAACCTGCACCCGGATGTGGCCGAGAACCCGCACGAATTGGTGGTCTACGGGGGGATCGGGCGCGCGACGCGAACGTGGGAAGATTTTGACCGGATCGTTGCGGGCCTGAAAGACCTCGAGGCCGACGAGACCCTGATCGTGCAGTCCGGCAAACCAATTGCCATCATCAAGACCCACGCCGACGCGCCGCGTGTCTTGATCGCCAACAGCAACATCGTGCCGCATTGGGCCAATTGGGACCATTTCAACGAACTCGACCGCAAGGGCCTGATGATGTACGGCCAGATGACCGCCGGGTCGTGGATTTACATCGGCACCCAGGGCATCGTTCAGGGCACTTACGAGACTTTCGCCGAGGCCGGGCGACAGCATTATGGCGGTGATCTGACCGGGCGCTGGATACTGACCGGCGGGCTTGGGGGCATGGGCGGGGCCCAGCCGCTGGCAGCGGTTTTTGCCGGAGCCTCGTGTCTGGCGGTAGAATGCAACCCCGACAGCATCGACTTTCGCCTGCGCACCAAATACCTGGACGAGAAGGCCGAGACGCTGGACGACGCGCTGGCGATGATCGACCGCTGGACCCAGACGGGCGAGGCGAAATCGGTCGGACTTTTGGGCAATGCTGCTGACATTTTCCCCGAGATATACCGGCGCGGTGTGCGCCCCGACATGGTGACCGACCAGACGTCGGCACACGATCCGGTCAACGGCTATCTGCCGCAGGGCTGGACCATGGGGCAGTGGCGCGAGGCGCGCGAGAGTGACCCGAAAGCGGTCGAAAAAGCCGCGCGCGCGTCGATGAAGGTCCATGTGGCCGCGATGGTGGATTTTTGGAACGACGGCGTGCCGACGCTGGACTACGGCAACAACATCCGCCAGGTGGCGCTGGACGAGGGGCTTGAGAACGCATTCGCCTTTCCGGGCTTCGTTCCGGCCTACATTCGCCCGCTGTTTTGCCGGGGCATCGGCCCGTTCCGCTGGGTTGCGCTCAGCGGTGACGCAGAGGACATCTACAAAACCGACGCCAAGATGAAAGAGCTGTTTCCCGAAAACACCCATCTGCATAACTGGCTGGACTTGGCCCAGAAGCGCATTGTGTTTCAGGGACTGCCTGCGCGCATCTGCTGGATTGGCCTGGGCGACCGGCACCGCGCCGGGCTGGCGTTCAACGACATGGTGGTATCGGGCGAGTTGAAAGCGCCCCTCGTGATCGGGCGCGACCATCTGGACAGCGGCTCGGTCGCCTCGCCCAACCGCGAGACAGAAGCGATGAAAGACGGGTCCGACGCGGTCAGCGACTGGCCGCTTTTGAACGCGCTGGTCAACACCGCCAGCGGGGCGACATGGGTCAGTATTCACCACGGCGGCGGGGTCGGGATGGGGTTTTCCCAGCACGCAGGCGTGGTGATCTGCGCCGACGGCACGCCTGAGGCCGCCAGGCGAATTGAGCGCGTGCTTTGGAACGACCCAGCGTCAGGCGTCTGGCGCCATGCCGACGCGGGCTATGAGATCGCCATCGACTGCGCGAAAGAGCACGGGCTGCGATTGCCGGGTATACTCGGGAATTGATCGTGACCGGGTCCAGCGCGCCAACGTAACGTCAGTCGGCGTCAATCAGGCCCGAACCGGCACCTTTCAGGCGCGATTCCTCGGTTGCCGGGGCATAGGTGCGGTGCGCAAGATGCGCGAGCCGTTTCCAGGCGGCGGCATGTGGTGTCGTGCGCGACTGGCGCGGTTGTGGCGATCCCAGATCACCACCAGCGTGAATGACCACCCGATCTGCAAGCGGCGCACGTAACGCATCGCGTGACGCGCTGACGCTGATCCCATTGCCGTCAGTGATGGCGGTTAAACCGTCCCATTTCACGGTAATGCTGGTCGAAACCTGCCGGGCTGCGGATGCGGCGAAAGCCAGGATAATCAGCGGTTCGGCAACATTCGCCAACCCAATGTCCCCGGCATTCAGACGATAAGCGCAATCCGACAGGGTCGCCCCCGCCAATATCGGGCACATCAATTTTGAAGCCGCGCGCCATTCGCCTGAAAGCTGAGCGGGTGCTAGGTCTGCCAAGGCTTTCCCATCGGTCCGCGCCAGCAATGCGGACAAGGCCCCGCATCCGTCCAAACCATGCGCGCAAAGCCAGCTGGTTGCCTTTCCCGCCTCTTCGGCCATGCCCCAGCTGTACCCAGCACCACGCGCGGCTTTCTTGGTGGTGGCATCGACCTCGTTCAGCGCTCTGGTCACGAGGCCGTCCCGGGGTAGACCCAGAGATCGGCGGTGGCATTGGTCAGATCTTCGGGATAGGGCGCGCCCGCGTACATACAGATGCGAACCCACCGGTCCGAGCGCGGGTCAAAATGCGTCGCCCCAAAGAACGACAATTTGGCCCGCAGCATATCTATCGGCAGGACCGCTGCGCTGACCGTGTTGTCCCTTATTTCGCCGTAGGGGGCGATAGCGCTGATCTGGGCGCGGCGCACCGTGTGGCGGTGTTCGGGGTGCTTGAGCAGAAATTCCGCCACCGGGCGATCCGGTTGCCAATGCGCCATAGCAGCATGGGCCGCCGCCGCGTCGCGGGCCGGGGCGAGGGGCTGTTCGTAATCGGCAACCGGCTCGTCAATACGTTCGCCCAAACGCGGCTCGAGCTTTTCTTCGGAGACATACCAGGCCCGCGCGCAATTTGGCTTGGCGGTCCAGTCAATCGGCAGCGCCCAACCAAAGCTCTCTTCGATCAGCGCGCCAACTTGACCAACCGGCATTTCGCCGTCAATTCGAAACGCGTCGGCGTTGCTGTCCGACATCTGCGAGGCCAGATCATCGACCAGATCGCCGTAGGGTTCGAGGATCAGCGAGGCCAGCATTTCCTGACCTTCCTCAGATAGGGCTTGGTCGGCCCAATCAACAAGCGCGTTCCAGGGTCTGGAGCAAACAAGGATATCGCCGGACAGATGTTCCCCGAGTGCTGCCATGTCGGCCTTGAGACTGGCGATTTTGGCGACTTGAATCTCGTGGATCGAATTCCACCGCGTGACCGAAATCTCGCTTTGCCGGTAGAGTTTCAGAAAACAGGCGATTTCATCTGCCGTTGCCTTTTCAACCGACCGGACCCGCGCGATGGCCTCTTCGCGGGCGGCGATCCAGTTGTTGAACAGCACCGGATGATTGACGATGAAAGGCGCCATGCCCAGCCCGGTCGCATTGCCGATGCCCAGCCTTTTTGCGGTGGCGGAGCTGAGCTTGACAGCCCTATCGCCGCCCTTTGCGTTGGCGGCGTGTTGGACCAGGTCCCGGACAAATATGCGGGTCAGATAGACCGACAGCATCTCGGCCTGAAACGGCGAGGCCAACTCTGGTCGATCCGCGATTTTCTGGCGGTCCGCAGCCCCGAATTTTCCCGACCCGTAAACCGCCGTCGTGCGCATCAGATAGCCGATCTTTTCGATCTGATCGGGGTCGGGTTGCTGGCCCGCTGCCAGGGCGTTGACCACCCGTGCCCACAGACGCGCCGACCGGTTGGCGCGCGACAGCGACAGCTCGTTTTCGCTGACGCGCCCGGCCTCCTGCAACGGCACATTTTGCGACAACCGTTCGATGTCGGCCTCAGACGGCACCCCGTCAAAAAGCGTGAAGGTTGCGTCCCACGCCTCGGCAATCACCCGGTCCGAGCGCATTTCATCGGGCAGATCATGGGCGAATGCGACCAGCGAATAGGCGTGACCGGGCGTCTTGACGGTGTAGACCGCATGTCCAACACCGTTTTGATCGATCTGAAACACTGGCCTGGTAAATTCCCAGGCCTCGCGTGCCATGCGCCGCGTCAACTGGCGCATGAAACTCAACCGACACTGATGCAGCGACCCCAAACGCGACAGCCGCATCACCTGGGCCGGGTCGCGGCGCGGAACCGTGGCGCCATCTTGCATATTGCTACCCCTGTGGCCCGAAACTGTCGGCATAAAAACGATACCAATTGCGGCCCATAATGCCGGCAACTTCGTCGTCATTCATACCAACGGCGTGCAAGCCCGTTTCGATATTGCCAAAATCGCGGTTGTCGCGGAACCACTGCGGCATCGGCAGAAACCCCGGTGCCGCCGCCGAGCCTTCGCCATAGTCAATTTCTCTGGTCCAGCGTCCAACCCGCATCCATTCGACGACGCTGTCGGGCTGGTCCTGGCAAAGATCGGATCCTAGCCCCAGATGTTCGACGCCAAACTTATCCGCCGTCCGCGCTATCATCTCGCAGAAACTTTCCAGCGTGCAGTCGGATTTGTCTTTCAGATGATGGGGATAGAGCGAAAAACCGAACATGCCGCCGTTTTCCGTGACCGCCCGGATCACGTCGTCTTTCTTGTTTCTGAGTGCCGGTTGCCAGTCGTGCGGGTTGGCGTGGGTGATGGCAATCGGGCGTTCCGACAGATTGGCCGCTTCGATGGTTGACCGGTCCGCGGAATGGCTCATGTCGATCACCAGTCCGACACGGTTCATTTCGCGGATCACCTGGCGGCCCATGCGGGTGATGCCCGGGTCCTCGGCCTCGTAACACCCCGTCGCCAGCAGTGATTGGTTGTTATAGCTCAGCTGCATGAACCGGGCACCGAGCGCATAGACAATCTCGACAAGGCCAATGTCGTCTTCAATCGGGCTGGGGTTCTGAAATCCAAAAAAAATCGCGGTGCGCGCGGTCTCGCGGGCTTTGTCGATGTCCGAGGCCCATTGCCCTTTTACGATCAGATCGGGCAAGCGTTCGAACCAACGGTTCCATTTCTCAAAGTTCAGAACCGTTTCCCTGAAATTCTCGTGATACGAGATGGTGACATGCACCGCGTCCACGCCGCCTTCGCGCATTTGGCGGAAGATTTTTTCGGACCAGTTCGCGTATTGCAGGTTGTCGATGCGCATCAGGCCGGTGTTCCGGCGTTGATGTAGGCGGTTTTGATGGTGGTATTAAACTCGACCGCCGCCTTGCCTTGAGCGCGGGGCCCGTACGAACTGTCGCCGCGTTCGCCACCGCCGGCGGCCCAGTCGCCCGAAATCAGATTAAGCTTTGTATCGGTCATCCGAATTCCCATTGTCCGATCTTGCGCAGAATGGACTCTGGCTTCGGCAACAGTCAAACTCAACTTTTCAAAGCATTCATAAAACCTTGCTCCTTTCAGAGCGCGATATTGTCGAAACTTTCTGGCGGCGCATGGGCGCCAAACGTCCGTGTTCCCGCGTTGCCGATCTCTCAATTTCCAGTCGTTTTCAGCGCATTAATTTTCCGATCGAGGTTACTGTCAAACGATAATTCTCGCTGCCCGGGTGACGCCACTGAATTTGCCTTCTTGCACACTACCAGTTGGCAAAGCCGTCGCGTGCCGCGCGCCAGGCGGCCCAATCCTCGGGCGTGTCCAGATCGGTCGTCGCGTGCCGGTCGGGCAACGTCACGTCCAACGTAAGTTCCCCGTGCAGAACCGCTCTGGCGCCATGGTCCCCGCGCAGGCGCTGCAAGTCGGGAAAAAACCGTGCGGGAAATATGACCGGGTGCCCTGATTTACCGTCAACATCGATTGCCCGCACGATCCGGGCCGGGTTGGCCCGCGCGACGCCGATCAAAGTCGCGAAATCCTGCTGGGTGATCTCGGGCAAGTCGGCCGGAACGATGGCCAGCGCGTCGCAGGTGACAAAATGATCAACACCGCGACGCACCGACGCCGCCATGTCTTTGTCGGTGTCGGTGACGGTAAGTCGGGCCAGATCGTTGAGGTCATCAAGCACCGCGCGGCGCGCCTGGCCAAGCGGACCCTCGGGCAGGGTAACACCGACAAGGTTGCACGCCCCAAGCGCGTGCATCGACATCCGGCGCAGCAACGGGACGCCGCGAATGTCTTCCAAAAGCTTGTCGGTCCCCTGCATCCGCGCCGACGCACCGGCGGCAAGGATGATTATTGCAATCCGCATGGGCCAGATATAACCAAATTTCGGGCCAGTGGAATATCCGATTTCAGTCGCGCATGCGGCTGAATTCCGGGTCGAAAAGCGGGCGCGTAATCACCCGCGCTGCCCGCAGGTCGCCCAGTATCTCGATCTGCGCCTCGGTCCCTTCAACCGCCCGTTCGT
The DNA here is from genome assembly GCA_965247915.1 of Paracoccaceae bacterium. Lineage (GTDB taxonomy): Bacteria > Pseudomonadota > Alphaproteobacteria > Rhodobacterales > Rhodobacteraceae > JAKZRT01. The sequence goes on along the minus strand of OZ252048.1, from coordinate 2,003,875 downwards.
GGGGCAGAAACCCCAGGGCAACCGATTTCCGCGCCCAGTGCGAATAGCCACCCGAGGTGCAGAACCCTTGAACCTTGCCATCCAGCCAGATCGGCTCGTAGGCCACCACATCAGCATCATCAGCATCGACCTCAAACGCCACCAATTTGCGGGCAGGCGGCACGGCCCGTTCGGCCTCGGCCGCCGCGTGGCCGATAAAATCAGCGTTCTTCTTGAACGAGATAAACCGGTCCAGCCCGGTCTCGGCAGCGGTGTAGTCGGGCGAATACTCGCGCTGCCACGACCCGAAAAACCGGTCCAGCCGCAGGCTCATCATCGCGCGCATGCCGAAGGGGCGCAGACCAAGGTCGCGGCCCGCGTCCCAAAGCGCCCGGAACAATGCCCGCTGCGACGTGGGCTCGCAGAATATCTCAAAGCCCAGATCGCCGGTATAACTGACCCGCTGGACCAAAGCATCGACCATGCCGACCGTCATGCGCCGCGCATCGAGAAAGCGGAATGCATCCGGTCCGACATCGGCTTTGGTGACCCGCGACAGCAATTCGCGCGCTTTCGGTCCGGCGATTTGAAAACCGGTCCACCGGTCCGAGATATTATCGACTTCGACGCCGCCCTCAAGGTGGTTTTCGAACCAGCGCAGGTGATAATCCTGGCTTCCGTAGGATGCGGTCAGGTTAAACTCGGTGTCGCTGAGGCAAGTTACTGTGAAATCACCCACCAGCCTGCCTGACGGCGCCAGCATCGGCGTCAACGCCAGCCGACCGGGAAGCGGGATACGTCCAGCCATGACCCGGTCCAGCCAGGCCCGCGCATCAGCACCCGTTACTTTGAACTTTCCGAAATTATGAACTTCGTTGATACCAACGCCGCTGCGTACTGCGCGCACCTCTTGGCCCGTCGCCTTCCAGGCGTTTGAGCGGCGGAAACTGGGGGTCTCGTACCGGGGTTCGCCTTCGAGGGCGAAATAATTTGGCATCTCAAGCCCGTAATATTCCCCCCAAACCGCCCGCATACCGTCCCAGATGTCGTACATCTGCGTGGTGCGAAAAGGGCGTGCGGCGGGCAGTTCCTCGTTTGGAAACGCGACCGAAAAGCGCTTTTGATAGTTCTCAATCACCTTCGGCACCGTATAGCCCGGCGTGGTCCACCGCCCGTACCGCGCTACGTCCATGGCGCGCGGGTCGCGCTCGGTCTCGCCATGGATCAACCATTGCGCCAGGCTCAGCCCGACGCCGCCGCCCTGGCTGAATCCGGCCATCACCGCGCAGGCACACCAGTAATTGCGCAATCCCGGCACCGGGCCGACAAGCGGGTTGCCATCGGGCGCAAAGGTGAAAGGGCCGTGGATGACACGCTTTACGCCAGCGGTCTGAAGGATCGGAAACCGCTCATACGCGAAGGCCACCGAGTCTTCGATTTTTTCCAGATTGTCGTTCAAAAGCTCGTGCCCAAAAGTCCACGGCGTGCCGTCAACCGCCCAAGGTTCGCAGTTCTGTTCGTAAAACCCGATGCACAGGCCCCGGCCCTCCTGCCTCAGATAGCTCTCGCCACCGGGGTCGATGACATGAGGAATTTCGGTTTCACGTTCGTATATGTCGGGGATGTCGTCGGTCAGCAGATACTGGTGCGCCATCGGCAAAAGCGGCAGATAGACCCCCGCCATGGCCCCCACTTCGCGCGCCCACAGCCCGCCGGCGTTGACCACATGCTCGGCGTGGATCGTGCCTTTTTCGGTCACCACATCCCAGCTTCCATCGGCGCGCGGGTTCAACTCTAGCACCCGGTTGTGGGTCACAAACTCGGCCCCGCCCATCCGCGCCGCGCGTGCATAGGCAAGGGTGGTGCCCGACGGGTCCAAATGCCCGTCCAGAGGGTCGTAAAGTGCGCCCAGAACCCCTTTGGTGTTCACAAAATCGGTGCGGGCGGCGATTTCGGCGGGCGACCAGATCTCAGTATGCAGCCCCATGTACCGGTGCTTGGCGCGCTCAGCCTTCAGCATATCCAACCGCTCGGGCGTGTCGGCCAACGTCAAGCCGCCCACATGATGCAAGCCGCAGGACATGCCGGTGATTTCTTCCAGCTCGTCATAAAGCCCGATGGTATAGCCCTGAAGTGCTGCCATATTGGTGTCGCCGTTGAGCGTGTGAAACCCGCCCGCCGCGTGCCAGGTGCTGCCGCTGGTCAGCTCAGAGCGTTCGATCAGCATCACGTCGGACCAGCCAAGTTTGGTCAGGTGGTAAGCGACCGAGCAACCGACGACGCCACCGCCGATGACCAAAACGCGAGTCGAGGATTTCATTGCCTTCCCCTTGCCTGTATCAATTTTGGCGACCATTGCGCCGGGTCAGAGGATTGGCATGTCAGATTGCGACATCGAACACTTCGCTCATGGGCTTTGCAGGGCCGATTTGCGGCTATCGTTCCGGGATAAGCCCGCGCGGGCTGAACCGAAGCACCAGAAGCAGGATCAGCCCCATGGTCAGCAGCCGCATATGCGCCGCGCTGTCGATCAGATGGTTGCGCAGGGCGCTGTCCTCGGACAGGCCCGAGGTCACCAGGTCGATCAGCCACAGGCCAATCGGCTCGACTTCGATCCAGAAAAACCAGATCACAAACCCGCCAAGGACCGATCCCCAGTTGTTGCCGGACCCGCCAACGATGACCATCACCCAGATCAGAAACGTAAAGCGCAGCGGCTGATAAGTGCCCGGCGTCAACAGCCCGTCGAGCGAGGTCATCATCGCCCCGGCAATTCCGCAGACCGCCGAACCAATGACGAATACTTGCAAATGCCGCGCGGTAACATCTTTGCCCATGGCTTCGGCCGCGACCTCGTTGTCGCGAATGGCGCGCATCATTCGGCCCCACGGCGATTTCAGCGAGCGTTGCGCGAGCACAAGCAGGATCAACAGCACTACCGCGAAAAGAATGCCATAGCTGGCCTTTATATAAAGCGTCGAGGCGGTCACCGGATTAAACCCCAAGGATGCCGCCGTCTCGACAAATCCAGGGTCGTTCTGCAAGTCGATCTCGTAGGCCACGGGCCGCGGGATACCGTTGACGTTTTTAACACCCCGGCTCAGCCATTCTTCGTTTTTGAGAACCGCGATGACAATTTCGGCAATCCCGAGCGTGGCGATCGCCAGGTAATCCGACCGCAGGCCAAGGGCAGTCTTGCCAATCACCCAGGCCGCACCGGCCGCAAGAACACCGCCAACCGGCCAGGCCACCAGAATCGGTAATCCGGCACCCCCCAGATACCCGGTGCCCGCCGGATTGACCTTTTCAACCGCCGCAACCCCGGCGTCAAAAACCCCGCGATAGATGAAAAACCCAACAATCAGAAAGCCCAGCATCGCAAGTGAACGCAGCCGCCCGGGTTCCATCCTGCGCCAGAGGTAGATCGCACCCATAATCGTCGCGGCCCCCAGCATCAGGCCCAGCAGAACCCTCAGCCCACCAGCCGCCCAGGCATCAACCGTGGGCGGCATACCGACGATCACCGCGGCCAACCCGCCAAGCGCCACAAACCCCATAATCCCGATGTTGAAAAGCCCGGCATAGCCCCATTGCAGGTTCACGCCCAAAGACATGATCGCCGATATCAGCCCCATGTTGACCAGCAGAAGCGCTGTGTTCGGGCCCTGAACAAAACCGGCCCCGGCTATAAGCGCCGCGACAAGAGCAAACAAAAGCGGGGTTCTGAGGCGATCGCTCATGCGGTTTGCCCCTTGAAAAGGCCTGTGGGTTTGAAAAGCAGGACGATCACCAAAATCGCGAACGAGACCGCGAATTTGTAATCGGTGCTCAAAAGCTGGGCCAAGCCCGAAATTTCCCAGGATTCGGGCAGCAGGTAATTGGCAACTTTCTTCCAAGCGTAGGTCACTGTGACCTCGGAGAACGCGATGACAAATCCGCCGGCAATTGCGCCTAGCGGGCTTCCCAGCCCGCCCACGATCGCGCTCGCGAAAATTGGCAGCAGCAGCGAAAAATAGGTGAAGGGTTTGAAAGATTTATCGAGCCCGTAGAGCACCCCTGCAATCGTCGCCAGGGTCGCCACGAGCAGCCATGTCACCAAGACCACGCGCTCGGGGTTGATGCCTGACAAGAGCGCCAGATCGCGGTTGTCGGAATAGGCGCGCATCGACTTGCCGGTGCGCGTCCGGTTGAGAAACCAGAACAATGCCACGACTACGATGACCGCCGTCACAATCGTCAGGCCTTGGGTGGTTTTGAAGGCCAGCCCTTCGCTGAGGCTCGTCATAGTTTTGAAGTCGCGGGCCGAGATAATGAAGCGCACACCATCGGCAAATCGCTGGTCGCCCGGCCCGATGACGAACCGGACCAGGCCGTTGGTGATGAACATGACGCCCATGGACACGATCACCAGAATGACCGGCGCGGCGCGCTGTGCGCGATAAAACCGATAGACAACGCGGTCGGTGAACAAAAGCAGCACCGCTGTCGCCGCGATGCCAACGGGCAAAGCCAACAGCGCTGTGGGCAGCGGGCCCAGGCTGACCCCAAGACTTTGTAGCCACCAGGTGACTAGAATGGTGATCATCGCGCCAAAGGCCATGGTGTCGCCGTGGGCAAAATTGGAGAACCGCAGGATGCCGTAGATCAGCGTCACGCCAAGCGCGCCCAATGCCAGCTGGGCGCCATAAGCCGTGGCCGGGATCACCACAAAGTTCAAAAGCGCGACGATCGCGTTCAATGCGTCCATGCCCGGCCCCCCGAAGTTCGGATCAGTAGGTCTGCACCCGTTCCATCAGAGCCTGATGATTTCGACAGGTGCCGCGCCGCGTGACCCCTGGATTTGGCCCGGTTTCCTGGCGCATATCCTGAATAGTCAGCGCCGCTGTGCCGTCTGAATGCAGTGCAATCGTGTAATAGATGCGATCGACGGGTGATCCCGCGATCATTATCGTGCTTTGACCCTGCGTTCCAATATACTGGGCGCGTGCCGACAGGCGAGCGCCAGCGTTCAGAACTATTTGCACCCCGATAATACCGGGAATGCTGTAGATGTCCTGGCTGATCGCGATCTCTGCGTGAATTGCCGGTTCGTCCGTTCGAACTGACGGAAATCCACATTCCATCGCCGCCGCGCCGCCCGTTGGCGCGGCATCCAGCGCCGCCAATATCAGTACCGAGACCGCCCCCATGCGCTCCCCCACCCAATTGCGCTTTGGCTGACCTGCACGAAATAACCGCAGACAGCCCGGCGCCAACAGCCCATGGCGCCAACTTGCAACTTAGAGCAGTACCGCTCGAACACCAGACAATGCGCGGCAACAGTTTGTTTTCGACTCTGGGGGTAATTGGCGATTCCATCGCGCTCAGCCGCCCAAGAAACTTTTGCGGACATCGGGGTTGTTCAACAGCGCCCTGCCGGTGTCGGTATAGCGGTTTCGCCCCTGCACCATAACATACCCTTTGTCAGCAATCTCAAGCGCTTGTCTGGCGTTCTGTTCCACCATCAGAATGGAAATACCGGTCCGTGCCACTTCGATGATCCGGTCGAAAAGCTCGTCCATCACAATCGGGCTGACGCCCGCGGTCGGTTCGTCCAGCATCAGCACTTTGGGCTGTGTCATCAGCGCTCGACCGACCGCTACTTGCTGCCGTTGCCCGCCGCTAAGCTCGCCCGCGGCCTGCCGCCGCTTGTCTTTGAGGATGGGAAACAGTTCGAAAACCTGCTCCATCGTGGCCCAAATGTCGTCGCGCCGCAGGAACGCCCCCATTTCCAGGTTTTCCTCGACGGTCATCGAGGTAAAGATGTTCTGGTTCTGCGGCACGAACGCCATGCCCTTGGCGACACGGTCCTGGGGGCTCAGCGCGCTGATATCCTCGCCGCCCAAACGCACCGCGCCGCCGCGCAGGTCCAGCATCCCGAACACGGCCTTCATAGCCGTCGATTTCCCGGCGCCATTAGGGCCGACGATCACCGCGATCTCGCCTTCCTCGACTGCCACAGTGCAGTCGTGCAGGATATCAGCACCGGTTCCGTAACCGCCGGTCATAACTTCGCCGATCAGAAACGGCCCGCTCATACCGCGTCCTCCGCCGCCATGGCTTTGTTCTTCCGGCCGGTGCCAAGATAGGCCTCGATCACTTGTTCGTTGGCTTTGATTTCGGCAATTGTGCCTTCGGCCAGAACGTGCCCTTCGGCCATGCAGATGACCGGGTCGCACAGACGCCCGATGAAATCCATGTCATGTTCGATCACGCAAAACGTGTAACCTCTTTCAGCATTTAGCCGGAGAATTGCATCTCCGATCGTGTTCAAAAGCGTCCGGTTCACACCCGCGCCAACCTCGTCCAGGAACACGACCCTCGCATCGACCATCATGGTCCGGCCCAGTTCCAGCAGCTTTTTCTGGCCACCCGAAAGGTTGCCGGCTTTTTCATCTTTCAAATGATCTATTGTAAGAAATTCAAGGACTTCATCGGCCTTCTTCAACAAGACCGCTTCTTCGGTTTCGATCCTTTTGCGCTGAAACCAGGCATTCCACAGCGCTTCGCCCGACTGGCCCGACGGCACCATCATCAGGTTCTCGCGCACGCTCATGGTGCCAAATTCGTGGGCAATCTGAAATGTTCTCAGCAGCCCTTTGCGAAAGAGCTCGTGCGGCGGCAGACCGGTAATGTCTTCGCCACTCATGAATACACGGCCCGATGTCGGTTTAAGAACGCCGGCGACCACGTTGAAAAGCGTGGTTTTTCCCGCGCCATTAGGTCCGATCAAGCCGGTGATCGACCCTTCGGCGATGGTCAGGCTGGACCCATCGACCGCGCGAAAGCCGCCAAAATGCCGGTGCAGGTTCTGAACCTCGATCATGCCGCACACCCCCCCGTACTCAGACAGCCCGGGGTTTGCCCGGGCTGTCTAATTGGTTTTGGGTCAGATCAGCGGTACTGAACCGTCGTGATCAGGCCGCCTTTGAGTTCGATCTGGCGGTAGTTCCCGGCGCTTTCGCCCGGTCCGATCAGCTCGACCGCCGTGGCGCCGACATAGTCGATTTCACCGCCATCAGCGAGGATCTGCAGAGCTTTGGCCAGCTCTCCGGGGTAGATCTGTTCGCCCGGTGCGTTTGCCACGTCCATGACGCTACCTTTGAAATCGCCCGAGTCAGCTGACCCAGCCGCCTGCATCGCCAGCATAATCAATGCCGCCGCATCATAGGCTTCGGGCGTGAAGGGGGACGTCGCATCAAACGCATCGCCGACCATTTCGGTGTACATCGAAGCGCCATCACTGTCGGTGCCCGGATGCTGACCGGTCGATCCGTCAATCTCGGACCCGAAGTTTTCTTCAAGCTTCGTGCCGATCATCCCGTCGGGGAAGTGGAAGGTGTCGAAAGCGCCCGAATCAAGTGCTGCACGAACGATGCCCGAACCACCCTGATCGACATATCCGGCAACCACCAGACGCTGGCCACCGGCAGCAGCCAGCGCACCAACTTCAGCCGAATAGTCGGCCTTGCCATCTTCGTGCGACGTGTTGATGGTGACCGATCCGCCAGCGGCCTCGTATGCCGCCTGGAAGGCGTCGGCAAGGCCCTTGCCATAGTCATTGTTGGTATAGGTGACCGCAACTTCGTTGATCCCGTTTTCCATCAGAACTTCGGTCATCACCACGCCCTGACGTGCATCGGACGGTGATGTACGGAAGAACAGACCATTGTCTTCGGCGGTTGAAAGCGCGGGTGACGTGGCTGAAGGTGAGATCATCACGATGCCATTTGGCAAGGCGACGTTCTGCAGGATCGCGCCGGTAACGCCCGAGCAATCTGCGCCCACAATCGCCTTTACACCGTCACCAGTGATCAGACGTTCGGCGGCGGCTTGGGCCGCACCCGAATCGATACAAGTCGAATCTGCCCTTACAGGCGTCACTGACGCGCCACCCAGCAGAAGCCCGCTATCGGTGACTTCTTTCATAGCCAGTTCTGCCCCATCCGCCATTGGTGGCGTCAAGGATTCGATCGGACCGGTGAAGCCAAAGATAATTCCGATCTTGATTTCAGAATGCGCGCCCGCAAAAGCGGTGCCCGTCATGAGTGCCATTGCGGCGGTCGCCGCCAGAAGCTTTTTCATCATTCTCTCCCTTGTTGGATCTAAGCGTCCTTCAGCCACGCTAATGTGCCACGAAGCGTTTGAAAAGCCCGCATTTGTTTGGCGCTGCCACCGACGCTGAGGCAACCGAAGTGGCATCAACCCCAAATTGCGATTACCATGGCCGCGCCGTGCAACGCTGAATCGGGTGCTGCGATGATTATTCGAGCGATGGCGATCCTCATCGGGTTTTGCCTGTCTGCGACGACATTGGCAGCTATGGAAAGCAGCCAGGGGCGGCTTTCTGTGACGACCATGGCCAATGGGCTGGACGAGCCCTGGGGGCTCGGTTTTCTGCCTGGTGGCGGCTTTCTGGTCACCGAACGCGCCGGTCGCCTTTGGCTGTTCAAAAACGGCGAGCGGCGCGAGGTGCGCGGCGTTCCAAAGGTCGTGGCCAAAGGGCAGGGCGGCCTTTTGGATGTCATGATCCCGCGCGATTTTGGGCGAACACGGCAGATTTATCTCACCTTTTCAAAGGTGCAAAGTCGCGGTGAAGGAACAGCGCTCGGTCGCGGGACGCTGGCCACGGACGGTACGCAACTGTTGAACTTTCTGACACTCTTCGAAATGACGCCGGGGTCGCGCGGCGGCAGACACTTCGGCAGCCGGGTGATCGAAGCCCCTGACGGCACGCTCTTCATGACAATCGGCGAACGGGGCGACCGGCCTTCCGCCCAAGACCTGTCGCGGCACAACGGCTCGGTCCTGCATCTGACGCGGGATGGCCGCGCCGCGCCGGGCAATCCGTTTGCAGATCAGAACGGCGCGGCGCCGGAAATCCGGTCTTACGGGCATCGCAACCCGCAGGGCATGGCGTTTAATCTTGAGGGCAATCTTTGGGTGGTCGAGCACGGCGCGCGCGGCGGGGATGAGGTTAACCGCATTCGCAAAGGTGCCAATTACGGCTGGCCAGTGATCGCCTATGGCCGCCATTACACCGGGTTGAAGATTGGTGAGGGGACGCACAAAGACGGTATGGAACAACCTGATTTCTATTGGGATCCTTCCATCGCGCCTTCGGGGATGATGATCTATTCCGGCAAGCTCTGGACCGACTGGCGCGGCGATATTTTCGTGGGGTCGCTGAAGTTTGACTATATCAGCCGGTTGAACGGGGCAGGGAAGATGCGCGAGGTCGAGCAGCTAAGAAGCCCCGAGACCGGTCGCGTCCGCGATATTCGCGAGGCCCCGGACGGATCAATCTGGTTTCTCAGCGTGATCGACGGCGCGGTTTATCGAATTGCGCCCTAAACCGACAACCGCGCGGCCTGCGCGCCGCGTTCGCGGTAGGGCGTGGTGTTGTACTGCGACCGGTAGCATTTTGAGAAATGCGACGGCGAGGCAAATCCGCAGGCCAGCGCGACGTTAATCACGCTCATATCGGTCTGCATCAACAGGTTGCGCGCCTTTTGCAGGCGAATCTCCATGTAATACCGTTTTGGACTGCGGTTCAGGTAGCGGCGGAAAAGCCGTTCCAGCTGCCGGGTCGACATGCCCACGTCACGCGCCAATTTCGACGGGCTGATCGGTTCTTCGATATTGGCTTCCATCATCTGAATAACGGTTGACAGCTTGGGGTGGCGCACCCCGATCCGGGTCGGGATGCTGAGCCGCTGTGTGTCCTGATCGGTTCGGATCGAGCTGTAGATCAGTTGATCGGCAACCAGATTGGCCAGGTCTTCACCATGATCGTCGGCGATGATTTTCAGCATCAGGTCAATCGACGATGTGCCGCCCGCCGTGGTCAGCCGGTTGCCGTCCTGGACAAAAACCGATTTGGTCAGCTCGACCTCGTCAAATTCCTCGGCAAAACTGTCCTGGTTTTCCCAGTGGATCGTGGCTTTCTTGCCGTCCAAAAGCCCTGCTTTGGCCAACGTGTACCCAGCAGTGCATAGCCCCGCAATGACGACACCGCGGCGCGCCTCGCGCCTGAGCCAGTTCAGTAACTTCTTGGTCGAGGCCGCCTGCACGTCGATCCCACCACAAACCAGCACAACGTCATCGCGGGAGGTCTCGCTCAGATCATGGTCGAGCCCAAAAGCGGTGCCCGCCGAACACGACACCGTGTCGCCGCCCTCGCCTGTAATGACCCAATCGTACAACTTCTGCCCGGACATCCGATTTGCGATGCGCAGTGATTCAAGCGCGCTGGCAAAGCAAAGCAACGTAAAGTTATTAAGCAAAACAAAGACAAACCGCTTGGGCTTTGCGGACATCGCACTGGTCGAAGCGATGATCTGGTAATCAGACATATTCGTCTCCGAATACAAACTCAAAATGACGGAAACAGGATTCTCGGGCACGTTCAAGAGCATCTTGACCCAAAAGAGCCGGTGGCGGTCGATTTTGATGTGGCAAGCCCTTGTAACCCTGCTATAAACCGCGCTCGAAACCGAAATTTACAGGCGGAGCAATCCGATGGCTGGAACCTGGTCCAAATCTGACTGGCGCAACAAGCCGCGCATTCAGATGCCGGAATACGATGATTTGACCGAACTGAATGCGGTCGAAGCGCAGCTTGCGACCTATCCGCCGCTGGTTTTCGCGGGCGAGGCGTGCCGGCTTAAGCGCGCGCTGGCCGATGCATCCACCGGGCAGGCGTTTCTTTTGCAGGGTGGTGATTGCGCGGAGAGTTTTGCCCAGTTTTCGGCCGACAACATTCGCGATACGTTCAAAGTAATGCTGCAGATGGCCATGGTCCTGACATTTGGGGCCAAGGTACCGGTGATCAAAGTCGGTCGCATGGCCGGCCAGTTCGCCAAGCCGCGCTCGGCCGCGACCGAGACTTTGGACGGCGTGGAACTGCCCAGCTACCGTGGTGATATCATTAACGAATTGGCCTTCACGCCCGAGGCGCGCAGCCCGAACCCAAGCAAGATGTTGCAGGCCTACACGCAAGCCGCGGCAACGCTGAATTTGTTGCGCGCGTTTTCGACAGGCGGGTTTGCCGACATCCACCGGGTTCATTCCTGGACGCTTGGGTTTACTGATCGCGACGACACCGAAAAGTTTCGCGATATGGCCAACCGAATACAAGACAGTATCGACTTTATGGCTGCTGCCGGTCTGACAGGGGAAAATAACCACGAGCTGAGCACGGTCGAGTTTTATACCAGCCACGAGGCCTTGCTGCTTGAATACGAAGAGGCGCTTTGCCGGATCGATTCAACCACCGGCCTTCCGATCGCGGGATCGGGTCACATGATCTGGATCGGCGACAGAACGCGCCAGCCCGACGGGGCCCACGTGGAATTTGCGCGCGGCGTTCAGAACCCGATTGGCATGAAATGCGGCCCGACAACCACGGCCCAGGACCTGAAAGCGCTGATGGCCATACTCAACCCCGCGAATGAAGCCGGGCGCCTGACCCTGATCGCGCGCTTTGGGGCAGGGGCCGTGGGCGACCACCTGCCGAGACTGATCAAGGCCGTTCGTGAAGAGGGCGCCATTGTTGTGTGGTCCTGCGACCCGATGCACGGAAACACAATCAAGTCGTCAACAGGGTACAAGACCAGACCGTTCGATTCGGTTCTGCGCGAGGTACGCGAGTTTTTCGCGATCCATCGCGCCGAGGGGACCGTTCCGGGTGGCGTCCATTTCGAGATGACCGGCCAGGATGTGACCGAATGCACCGGCGGCGTGCGGGCCGTGACCGATGAGGATCTGTCAGATCGGTACCACACGGCCTGTGATCCTAGGCTGAACGCCAGCCAGTCGCTGGAACTGGCTTTTCTGGTTGCCGAAGAACTCGCGTCGAACCCAAGCCGGGCAGCAGCAGCGGTCTAAGGGGACGCTCGCTGCCGGCATCAGGCGGTAGGTCAAATTTCGCTTTTTTCGTCGGCCTTCACCAGCGCCTCGTTCTTGATCAACTTCAGTTGCGGACGAGGTCCTTTGCGCTTGTGCCGAAATCCGTCGGCAGGTTCAGCAAATCCCTCGGTTGCCAAGGCTTTTACTTTTTAAATGTCAACCGCAGGCTGTTCAGTCCGGAACGGACCGACGCTGCGATAGTTGATCGACAACATGTCGAACCGGCGCGGCGTCAGGCCAATTTTTCCGTCCAATGAAAGACAGCCGATCGCGCGGCTGATGTCGCCAAGGTCACTTTTCAGAGGCAACAAGACCATGCGCCCATGCAATTTGGGCCGCCCCAGCCCGCTTTCGGCGCGCAAACCAATGGTCACCGCGCTGGGACCCTCGAAGAGCATGTTCAGGGCTTCGCGCACTTCTTCACGGGCAGGGGGCGTCAAAAGCGATGTCACCGGCATCCCCCGCACCTCCATGCCCATCAATTCGGTAAACTTCATGCCCGCCAGCCGGAAACGTGCCAGCGCAGGCGCGATGCGTTCCAAAAGAAACGTGCAGTCCAGCGCCCGCTCGAATTTCCTGGGGTCAACTTCGGACCACAAGGGAACCACGCGAACGCCGCGCAGGTCTTCCCAATATGCCTCGATATCCGCGATCGGATCGTAGCTCATGGACTTTTTGTACCCTCGCAAAGAAACCACATCTGCGCGGCCTAACGGTTTAATATCCGTCATTTTCCAAACCTCAACTTGTTACGCTGCGGTTCATTGTGGTGAATGAACGGGTCTGTTAACCCTAGCTTCACAATGATTACCACTTCGTAAAGATGCCACAAAATGCCGTCGAGCGAAAAAAAAAGGATCAAGTGATTAACTCGATGACCGGGTTGGGCGCGGCTGTAGGGCAGGCTGACGGGCATCGTTGGACCATCGAAATACGGTCGGTAAATGCGCGCGGGCTGGATGTTCGTTTGCGGCTGCCGGATGGCATTCCGGGGCTTGAAAAGACGGTCCGTGCCCGGGTTGCGGGGGTTATTGCGCGCGGGTCGGTGAATGTTTCGATACGGGTCGGGCGCGACGATGCGGTCGCGGGATTGGGAATCGATCCTGCGCGGATCGAGGCCGCAATCGACGCGATAGCCAAAGTTGAAGAGATTGCCGCGGCGCGCGGTCAGTTGCTGGAACCGCTCAGCGCTGCTGACATTCTTTCAATGCGCGGCGTTGCGGACACGGGACGCGAAGGCGAGGCAGAAGCAACGCTGCTCGAACCGATCATACTTGGGTTCGAAAGCGCTTTAGGCGAGTTTCTGAGTATGCGCGCCGATGAAGGCAGCGCGGTCGAGCGGCTTTTGCGCGGACAGGTTGATCGGGTGGCCGTGTTGGCTGACGCCGCGACCCAATCCGCCGGCGACCGGACCGAGCGCACCCGAGACGCCATCCGGTCGGCGCTGGCACAGATCAGCGACCTGGGCGACGCGCTGGACCCCGGTCGGGTTGAGGCCGAATTGGCGATGATAGCCGTTAAGGCTGATGTCACTGAAGAACTTGACCGCTTGCGCACATGTGACAGCGGCGCGGGCGCTTTTGGATGCGGGCGGACCGATCGGTCGAAAACTCGACTTTCTGACCCAGGAACTCAATCGCGAGGCCAACACATTGTGTTCAAAGGCCGGGTCGACCGACCTGACGCGGGTCGGCCTTGACCTGAAAGCCGTTATCGACCAGATGCGCGAGCAGGTCCAGAACTTGGAATAGAGATGACCATGCGCCGCGGTCTTTTGATCATTCTTTCGTCGCCCTCGGGGGCCGGAAAATCGACGTTGGCCCGCCGATTGCGCGAATGGGACCCAGCCATCCGATTTTCGGTCTCGGCCACGACGAGAGCGCCGCGTGACGGCGAGGTGGACGGCAAGGACTATGTTTTTCTGCAAGACCCGGAGTTCAAAGCCTTGGTGGCGCAGGGGCAGATGCTGGAACATGCTGACGTATTTGGTAATTTCTATGGGTCACCCCGCGGGCCGGTCAATGCGGCGATCGAGGCCGGTCAGGACGTGCTTTTTGATGTCGACTGGCAGGGCGCGCAGCAAATCAAGAACAGCGAGCTCAGCGATCATGTGCTGTCGATTTTTCTGCTGCCACCGACGATTCGCGAACTGCGCCGCCGGCTGGAGAGGCGCGGGCAGGACGACGAGGGCGTGATCGTGCGCCGAATGCAGAAAAGCTGGGACGAGATAAGCCATTGGGACAGCTATGATTATGTGCTGGTCAATGACGACCTTTCCGCGACCGAGGAAAACTTGCGCACGATCGTCAGCGCCGAACGCCTGCGCCGCCCGCAACAGCCGGGGCTGGTCGATACCGTACGCGGCCTGCAAACCGAATTCGGGGACGACAAGTGACGATTTACATCCTCGAAGGTGTCGAGCCAGAGGTAGCACCAGATGCCTGGATCGCGCCCGACGCCAATCTGATTGGCAGTGTTCGGATCGGGGCAGGGGCCTCGGTCTGGTATGGCGCGACCCTGCGCGGCGACAATGAATTGATTGACCTAGGCGAAGGGTCGAATATTCAGGAAAACTGCGTGTTGCACACCGACATGGGCTTTCCGCTGACCATTGGTGCGAGATGCACGATTGGCCACAGGGCAATGCTGCACGGCTGCACCATCGGTGCTGGCAGCCTTATCGGGATGGGCGCAACCGTGTTAAACGGTGCGGTCATCGGTCGGGGTTGCCTGATTGGTGCCGGAGCGCTGATAACCGAGGGCAAAGAAATACCCGACGGGTCGCTGGTTATTGGCGCGCCGGGAAAAGTAGTTCGCAAGCTCAATGCCGAGGCCCGCGAAAGGCTCGTGCGATCGGCGGTGAATTATCAGGCGAATGCCCGGCGTTTTGCAGCCGGGATCCAGATGCGATGACCGCAAACCGGCCCCCTACAGACCGCCGTCCGATCTGGCCTGACGCGGCGCGGCGGCCTCTGGTATCGCCCCTCCAAAGTTCTGCGGCTTACACCGCTTTGGACCCCGATGCGCTGGATGCGATCTACGAGGGCAGGGACCAAGGCTATACCTATGCCCGCGAGGCCCATCCGAACGCTGACATCCTGGCCGGCATGATCGACGATCTTGAAGGGCAACCGGGCGGTGTTATCACCGGGTCAGGGATGGCGGCCATCGGTGCAGCGTTTTTGGGGGTTCTGAAGGCGGGCGATCACGTGGTCGGGGGTGACCAGCTTTATGGGCGTTCGCTGAGACTTTTGCGCCAGGACCTGCCGCGCCTGGGTGTGGCATGTGATCTGGCAAACGCCTGCGATGCAAGTGCGATTGCCGCAGCCATCAGACCCGAAACCCGAATGATTCTGATCGAAGTCGTGGCCAACCCCACGATCCGGATTGCCGATGTCGACGGCATTGCCCGGCTTGCGCGGGAGCGCGGAATTCTATTGGTGATCGACAATACCTTCACGACGCCACTTGGCTTCAGCCCCTGGCAAGCCGGGGCGGACATTGTCATTCATTCAGTCACCAAACTGCTCGCCGGTCATTCGGATGTGACCCTTGGCTATATCGCCGCCCGCGATCCGGTGCTGGGTCTGGCGATATCCGATGCGGCAGCAACCTGGGGCCTGATGCCAAGTGCGTTTGACTGCTGGCTGGCCGAACGGGGACTTTTGTCGTTTTCGCTGCGTTATGAGCGGGCGTCAAAAAACGCAGCCGCGTTGGCAGATGCGCTGGCCGACATGCGGGGCGTGAAGCGCGTTATCTTCCCTACGCGCGCCGATCACCCAGATGCGGACCGCGCCGAAATTCTTGACGGGCGTGGCGGTACAATGGTCAGCTTTGAAATTGACGGCGGGCGCGAGGCCGCCGTGCGCCTGACCCGGGCTGTCGCGCCGGTTGCCTTCGCGCCAACACTGGGTGACATCAACACGACGCTTTCGCATCCGCCGTCATCATCGCATCGCGGCCTTTCGCCAGTTGAACGCGCCGCACTGGGAATTTCCGAAGGGTTTTTCCGCGTCTCGGTCGGTGTCGAAGATATCGACCAACTGATCGCCGATTTCGCGCGCGGTATCGGGGCTGCGTCTGGTTAGGTCAGCTCAAGATTGCCATCGGGTGTCACTTTGAAAACTGCGAAGTCCAGCCGCCGACACAAGGCATAAATTTCGCATAATCAGTATTATGTGCAAAATATCTGTCTGACCCGACAGACCAGTCGGCTAAGGACCAATATTATCAAGAACTGACCGGCGATAAGTGGTTTTATTACAGACTGTTACCTGTAAGACTTCGTCCATTCTTGAATTAGGCCCGTGGTTTGCCATGACCCGAACAATCGCCCCATCGTTGCTGCCACTTGCCATTTAGTAATGAACCCGGCAAAAGTTAAGGCTCAGTTTACGAACTGTATGCATGGCGTGTGATAGCAGCGGCCAAACAGGCTCGCGGCGAGGTCTGTGGTGTGAGTTTGATGAGATGAAACCATTGCAGGTAGTTGTCGAGATATTTTGTTGCGATGCCACGGTAGCGGCGCAGGAAATCCTTCAGTTGGCTGTGGCGGCTGTTGACCGTCTGAATATGAAAGGCGCCCCGGGCCCGTTCGCCGGCTGACAGATTGAGGGCTTCGTGGCGAACGCCCATTGCTGTCGCGCAGGGCGGATAGCCGCGGTGACCGTCGGACACCAGCACGATGTCCCTGTCGACGACCGGGCTGATCGCCTGTTTCAGCGTGTCGGCATTAACCACCGGAAGAACCGTGCTGAATGTCGTGCCATTACGGTCGGCAGCCACTAGAACCGGCACCTGTTCGCACGACAGGCCGCGCTTGCCAGCCTTGCCGCCTCTTTTGCGGGGCTTGCGGTCGAGGGTTCTCTGTCCCTTGTGGCTCTCCAGAACATAGGTTTCATCGACCTCGACGATCCCTTTGAGCTTTTGCGGGGCCTTCTTTGCAGCCTCCAGAAACCGGTGACGCCAACGGAATGCCGTGTTGACGGCAAGATTACAGTGATCGGCTGACGCCCGAACCGTTTCTCCCGCAGCCAGGCATCCGCCAAAGGCCAACCATCGGTCTTTGTAGTGAAGCCCGGACAAGGGCGTGCCGGTAGCGGCGTTGAATGTGCGCCGACAGATCTTGCACTGGTAACGACGCAGGCCCCGTGCCTTGCCCCGTGACACCGCACCGGGCTTGCCGCAATGCGGACAGTGCCTATCAGCATCCACCGCAAGTTCGACCGCGGCAAGCGAGGAACCCGACCCTGTCCGCCCTGAAAATACCGCTTCGGCCTCTCTACGCTGTGCAGCGCTGAGGCTGTCTATCCCGGCAAGCCAGCACTGAAATTGTTCATTGTCCATCGACATTCGCTATCTCCCTGAATCCAAAAAGAACATACCATGAACACATACAGTTCGTAAACTGAGCCAAAGTTAAACCATCACGGTATTCGGCACATTGATGGTGCTTTGGACGGGAAGCGAGATTGGATTGATTTTGGACGGCCTAGTCAGGCCGGTTCACGCTTGATGCTTCCAAGGCTTGAAAAGATTGGGATCGGCAGCGATGCTAAGCTATCTCGAAAGCGTTATGCGGGCCAAATCGGTCGAAGAAGTTTGGGCCCAGCACACTGCGAAAATGCTGACCTACGGTTTTGACCGGCTGATTTACGGTTTTACGCGCTACAAGACCGCCAATTCTTTTGGCAACATCCAGGACGTATTGCTGCTTTCAAACCAGTCGCCGGAATATCTGGAGGGTTTTGTGAACGGCGGTCTTTACCACCATGCCCCGATGGTGCGATGGGCGCGAGAAAATGTCGGCTCGTGTTCGTGGAGCTGGATGGAGGAAAATTTAGAATCGTTTTCACAGTCCGAACTTAACGTCTTAGAATTCAACCGAAAAATGGGCGTTACGGCTGGCTACTCACTCAGTTTTCCGGGGCGATCTTCAAGGTCGAAGGGTGGCATCGCACTGACTGCGCGGCGCGGCGTTGTTCAAGGCGAAGTTGACGCGGTCTGGGAAGAACACGGTCGCGAAATTTGGGTCATGAACCAGGTTGCACATCTGACGATGATCTCGCTGCCGCAGGCCAAAGCGACACGGGCGTTGACAAGTCGCCAGCGCGAAGCGCTTCAGTGGGTCGGCGATGGTAAGACAACCCAGGACATTGCCCTGCTTATGGGACTTACGCCGGCAACTATTGAAAAGCACCTTCGCCTTTCGCGCGATGCACTGGATGCCGAAACAACAGCTCAGGCGGTTCTGAAGGCGTCGGTCATCAATCAGATGTACGTGATCGAAGCCTGATATATTCTATTTTATCAACGTTGTATGCGACCGGGTATGGAATACCTGACCTGCGGGTAAGGAATTCCCGACTTCACTTCACGATGGTTAACGATACTTTGAAATTGTTCCGTGAGTGGTGGCCTAAAGCATAATGCATTTAATCTGAGGCATATCCCGCGGCCTTGAGGAAGTTCCAGCATTGGTCTGGGTCGAAGAGATCACAAATGTCGCTGAGGGCGTCAAAGAGGGCATCGAAGGTTCTTGCTCCAACCCTTCGCAGGTGAGCTTTCAACTTTGAGAACGCCATTTCGATCGGGTTAAGATCCGGGGAGTAGGGTGGCAGGAACAAGAACCAGCATCCGCGCGCCCTCAACGCCTGTGCCGCGCGGTGGCTTTTGTGGGTGGAAAGATTGTCGGGAATGACCACAGTTCCAGGGTCCAGCGCAGGCGCAAGCTGGGTCTCGATATAAGTCTCGAACGCCGATCCATCCATTGCGCCGCTGATCACCCAGGGTGCAATCAGCGCGTTATGGGTCAGCCCGGCGATGAAGGTCTGCGTGCCCCATTTTCCAAAGGGTGCGGTGCCATAAAGCCGCTCACCCCTGAAGCTGCGCCCGCGCAACCGGGTGAGGTTGGTTTTGACGGCGGTTTCATCGATGAATACCAGCCTGTGCGGTTCGGCGCGCATGCGCGGCTGGCGGCGGCTGATCCATTCCCTTCGCGCCTTATGCAGGGCGGGCCGGTCACGTTCCTGCGCGACAAGTCCTTTTTTTATATGAAAACTCTGCGCGTTCCAGAGCCCGGTGGATTGAGGAGAGCTGAACGCTCACGCCGTGCGTCTCCGCAAGCGCACCCGCAAGTTCCTGCAATGTTATGTCCGGTTCAGCCCGGACAATCTCGATCAGGAAACCCGCATGCGGTGCCAGCTTGCCAAACCGGCCCGCTGGCCTGCCCTGTGGCTTGGGTGTGACCTCGCCCCGCTCACGTTGATCCGCCGCATAACGCACCGCCGTCGCTGCACTGACGCCATAAACCCGCCCCGCAGCGCGACAAGAGTTTCCGGCCGCAATATACCCGCATATCCGCTGCCGAAGATCCAAAGAATACGGTTTGCCCATGCTCCACCTCCTCACGGGAAATGAATCAGACAAACAACACTTTGGGAATCCCCTTTCGATTCACATCAAACGCAAACCGCTTTAAGGACAGGGAACGGCGGGGGGTCGATTGTCCATTATATTCGGGCACCAAGCGTTTCGCAAACCGGGAAACCGGGCGCTGGCCTTGGCGGATTATTCTCCTCCGTCAAGGTCGGCTCGTGTATTTTCCGGCTTTTCCCCAATCTTAGCCGGAGCGTAATGAGTAAACGGCGCAGCCAACGTGGGCTGCGCCGTTTTTCGCCGTTATGAAGGTCAGCTTTTTGCGATTTTGGCAACTTCGGCCGCAAAGTCTTCTTCGATTTTCTCGATCCCCTCGCCGACTTCAAGCCGTGCAAAGGCGGTAATCTTGATTCCGGCGGCCATTGCAGCCGCGCCGACGGATTGGCCATCGTCGCTTCGAACATAGGTCTGATTGAGAAGCGTCACTTCGGCGAGCCACTTTCTCATGCGGCCAACGATCATCTTGTCGATCACGCCCTCGGGCTTGCCGGAATCGCGCGCGATATCCATCTGAATCTTTCTTTCCTTCTCGACAACCGCAGGGTCCAGATCATCCTCAGAAAGCGCCGCCGGGTTGATCGCCGCAATATGCATGGCAATGCCCCGTGCGGTCTGCTGGTCATCGCCCGTGAAAGCCACCAGAACGCCGATTTTGCCCATACCCGGCGCAGCGGCGTTGTGGATGTATGACACCACGCAATCGCCCTTGATAACGGACATCCGACGCAGGCTCATATTTTCGCCGATCGTCGAGATTTTGCCGGTCACGGTGTCGGCAACCGACTTGCCGCCAAGATCAGCATTTCTCAGCGCTTCGACATCGCCAACGCTCATCGCCGCGTTGGCAATTGCTGCAACCATGTCCTGAAAGTCTTTGTTCTTCGCCACAAAATCGGTTTCCGAATTGACCTCGACCGCGACGCCGGTGCCGTCGATAACTTCGACGGCCACCAAGCCCTCGGCGGCGGTGCGGCCTGATTTCTTGGCCGCTTTTGCCAGCCCTTTGGTGCGCAGCCAATCAACGGCGGCCGCCGTGTCGCCGTCGGTTTCGGTCAACGCTTTTTTGGCGTCCATCATGCCCGCGCCGGTGGCGTCGCGAAGCTCTTTTACCAGTGCAGCTGTGATTGCCATTGCAAGCACCCCTCAAATTTTCTCGGATCGCAGCGCGGCCTCGACAAGTCCGCGCCACGAGTGGTGAATTTCAGGCGGTTCAGGCGTCTGCCTTGGCGCCATCATCTTTGGTTTCCGGTTCTGCTTTTGCCTTAGCGTCATCATCTTCGGCGACCGGTTCGGCTTTTGCTTTCGCCTTGGTCTTGGCACCGCCAACCTTGGCCGCCGCTTTTGTCTTGGCCTTGCCATCAACATCTTTGGCGGTCGCTTTTTCGGCGGTCGGTTCGGATGCTTCCGGCGCGGCGATTGCCGCTTCAGCCGGAGCTTCTTCGCTGGCACCCAGATCAACGCCAGCAGCCCCCAATTGCGCCGACATGCCGTCAAGCGCCGCACGGCTGGCCAGATCGGTATAAAGGGCAATGGCGCGCGCCGCGTCATCGTTGCCGGGGATGATGAAATCAATTCCCTCCGGCGGACAATTGGTGTCGACCACAGCCACCACCGGAATGCCGAGTTTCCTGGCCTCGGCAATCGCCAGATCCTCTTTCGAGACGTCGATCACAAACAGCAGGTCCGGTACACCGCCCATTTCGCGGATGCCGCCAAGCGAGGCCTGCAGCTTGGCCTGCTCGCGCTCCATGCCCAGACGCTCTTTTTTGGTCAGGCCCTCGGTGTCCCCGGAAAGCGCCTCGTCGAGCGCCTTCAGGCGGTTGATCGAGTTCGACACGGTTTTCCAGTTGGTCAGCGTGCCGCCAAGCCAGCGGTGGTTCATATAATATTGCGCGCACTTCTCGGCCGCCTCGGCGATCGGGCGCTGCGCCTGGCGTTTGGTTCCGACGAACAAAATCCGGCCGCCCTTGGCGACGGTGTCGCGCACCGCGTTCAGGGCCGCGTCCAGCATCGGGACGGTCTGGGTGAGGTCGATGATGTGAATGCCGTTGCGGGCGCCGTAGATAAATTCGGCCATCCGCGGGTTCCAGCGTTGGGTCTGGTGACCAAAGTGAACGCCAGCTTCCAAAAGCTGACGCAGCGAGAAATCAGGCAGCGCCATGATCATTCCTTTCCGGTTTCAATCCTCGGCGGGGTCACGCGATCCCGGACTTGATCCGGGACAACCGGCGGACCCTCGGGGATGTCTCCCCCTCGGGCCCAAACCCTGCCTGTGAAGTGGCGGGGAATTATCCCATTGCTCGACTTATCGCAAGCGAAATGCTCCGCGCAAAAGCGCTCAAGTTGAGCAAACGGATAACCTATTGAATATAATTGATTAAAATAATCGTGACCGGATTCAGTTTTCCGGACTTGCGGTTGGAGAAGGGCACGGACCATAACGGGCCATGAGCGACGCGGATCAAATTCTGTGCATCGGGTCGGTTCTGTGGGACATCATCGGGCGCGCGCCGACCCACCCCGGGCTGGGCGGCGACGTGGGCGGGCGCATCCGCCGACTGCCTGGCGGGGTGGCGATGAACATCGCCATGACGTTGGCCGGTTTTGGCATGCGCCCGACCCTGATGACCGCCGTGGGCCAAGACCCAGAGGGGCGCGAACTGATCGCCGAGGCCGAACGGCTGGGCCTTGAGACCCGGTATATCCACATTGCCCCCGATCTTCCGACCGACCGTTATATGGCCATCGAATGCGGCGCGCAGGGGCCGGTAGCGGCGATCGCCGACGCGCGCACGCTCGAGGCGGCGGGCGATGCGATCCTCGCCCCGCTTTTCGATGGCAGGCTGGGGGACGCGCGCCACCCCTACCCCGGGCGCATCGCTCTGGATGGCAATCTGACGCAAGACCTGCTGGCCGAAATTGCGCAAAGCCGCGCCTTTGGGGCGGCTGATCTGCGCGTGGCCCCGGCCTCGCCCGGCAAGGCGCACCGCCTAGCGCCGCTTTTCGGATACCCGCGCCTGACGCTTTATGTCAACCGGGGCGAGGCGCAGACGCTGTGCGGGCAGGATTTTGCGACGGCGCACGCGGCGGCGGCCGCACTGATCGGGCTTGGTGTTGGGCGGGCGGTGGTGTCGGACGGCGAAGCGCCTGCTGCAGTTGCCACGCAGGATGCCATCATCGCCGGCACCCCCCGCCCGGTCGAGGTCCGGCGCATCACCGGTGCGGGCGATACCCTGATGGCAGCCCATATCGCGGCCGAGGCGGCCGGGGCCGATCCGCAGGCCGCGCTGGATGCAGCGCTTGCGGCTGCTGCTAATTATGTTTCACGGATCGAGGCAACATGACCCCGCCGCTTGCCCTGTTGCCCGAAGTTGCCGACGCTCTGGCCGAAAATCGCCCCGTCGTGGCGCTGGAAAGCTCCATTATCACCCACGGCATGCCGTCGCCCGAGAACGTTGAGACCGCACTTGGCGTCGCTGCCGAGGTGCGCGCCACAGGCGCGGTTCCGGCCACCATCGCGGTGATGGCGGGGCAGATACATATCGGGCTGAGCGTGGACGGGTTGGGCGCGCTGGCGGCCACCAGACATGTCGCCAAGCTGTCGCGCGCTGACATGGCCCAATGCCTGACCAGTGGCGGCACCGGGTCGACAACCGTTGCCGCGACAATGATTGCCGCCCGCGCCGCCGGGATCGCGGTTTTCGCCACCGGCGGAATCGGTGGTGTGCACCCGCGCGCGGCGACGAGCTTTGATGTCTCTGCCGATTTGCAGGAACTGGCGCAAACGCCGGTTACCGTGGTCTCGGCCGGGCCCAAGGCGATTCTCGATCTGTCGGCGACGCTTGAGGTTCTGGAAACCCTCGGGGTGCCGGTCATTGTCTATGGCCAGGA
Source organism: Paracoccaceae bacterium (assembly GCA_965247915.1). Taxonomy (GTDB): domain Bacteria; phylum Pseudomonadota; class Alphaproteobacteria; order Rhodobacterales; family Rhodobacteraceae; genus JAKZRT01. The sequence continues at coordinate 1,980,619 of OZ252048.1, read as the reverse complement.
TGAGATGCCGGCCTTCTGGTCGCGTACCTCCGGCCTGCGCGCGCCGCTGCGCGCCGATCACCCGCACGAGATCGCCCAGGCGCACCGGATGCGCGCCGCCCTGGGGCTGCCCGGCGGCCAGCTGGTCGCCAATCCGATCCCGCTGGACGCCGAGATCCCCGCCGACCACCTAGTGCCAATTATCGCGCGGGCAACGGCCGAGGCCGCCGAGAAGGGCATTCAGGGCAAGGCGGTGACCCCATTTTTGTTGGACCGTATTCAGGCGCTGACCGACGGGCGATCGCTGCGCGCCAATATCGCGCTGGTCAAGAACAACGCCCGCCTTGCCGCGCTGATCGCGGCGGATTTGTGCTAGAAAATGATGCCGGACGGTTGAATCGCACAATTTATTCCTTCGCCGGGGCGTTAGCCCCGGATCGCGCCAGCCCGCCCGTCACGCCATGGGCGTGCTTGCTACACGACGCCGGGCGCGAGTCTCGCCCCCGCCCGGTCAGGCGCAATCCTCGGTGCGTTGCTGGGCGGTTCAATCAAGTATCATCTTGATTTAGCGATACCCCATAATTGCCAAGGACTTGCCACCCTGTCCTGGCTCGCCTACATCGTTAACAAATGGTTTACGGAACATATCCATGAGCGATCCGCTGGAGACGCATCCCCCCGAGCCGCGCCGCCGCAGCCTGATTGCAGGTCTGCGCAATAGTTTTCTGACCGGATTGGTCGTTGTGGCCCCGATTGGGCTGACCGCCTGGTTTATCTGGACTTTTGTCGGCTGGATCGATGGTTGGGTCCTGCCGTTCGTGCCCGACGACCTGCTGCCCGAACGGTTTTTCGGAATAAATTTGCGCGGCTCTGGTCTGATCGTGTTCCTGATCTTCACCGTTCTTGTCGGCTGGGTCGCCAAGGGTCTGATCGGGCGGTCGCTGATCTATTGGGGCGAGGGTCTGGTCGAACGCATGCCGGTCGTGCGGTCGATCTATTCGGGCGTCAAACAGATTGCCGAGACGGTTTTCGCCCAGACCGAGCGGTCGTTTGAGAAAGCCTGCCTGATCGAATATCCCCGCAAGGGCATCTGGGCGCTCGGGTTCATTTCCACCGATGCCAAGGGCGAGGTCAACGCGCGCGTCGGCGACGAACAGATGATCAGCGTTTTTCTACCGACCACGCCGAACCCGACCTCGGGCTATCTGTTGTTCGTGCCCAAATCCGAGGTGATCGAGCTTGACATGACCATCGAAGAGGCCGCCAAACTGGTGATCTCGGCCGGGCTTGTCTATCCGAACGGTCAGGATCCAGCCCGACCAGGCGGGCGCGGACGGCCCCGCAACGCCTCATAGCGCGGTCCAGCCGCCGTCGATGCTGATCGTGGTGCCGGTGATCTGCGCGGCGGCATCCGAGCACAGAAAAACCACCGTGCCGCCGATCTGTTCGACGGTGGCAAATTCCTTGGATGGCTGGCGGGCCAGCATCACATCGCGGATGACAGTGTCGCGGTCCATGCCGTGCGCCTTCATCTGATCGGGGATCTGCGCCTCGACCAGCGGGGTCAGCACGTAGCCGGGGCAAATGGCATTGCAGGTGATGCTTTCCTCCGCCGTCTCAAGCGCTGCGGTTTTGGTCAAGCCCACCATACCGTGTTTGGCGGCGATATAGGCGGATTTGAAAGGCGAGGCGGTCAGGCCATGGGCGCTGGCGATATTGACCACCCTGCCCCAACCGGCGGCGCGCATCATCGGCAGGGCAGTGGCGGTGGTTTGGAAGGCCGAGGAAAGGTTGATGGCGATCACCCGGTCCCACATCTCGGGCGCGAAGTCTTCGATCGGGGCGACATGCTGGATGCCGGCGTTGTTGACCAGGATATCGCAGGCGCCGGCGGCGCCGATCAAGGCGCGCGCCGCGGCCCCGTCGGACATATCGGCGCTGACATAGCGGGCCTTGACCCCGAACTCCTGTCCGATGGCGGCGGCAAGATCGTGATCACTGGCGTTGTCGGTGAAGGAGTTCAGAACCACATCGGCCCCGGCTTCGGCCAGCGACCGCACGATGCCCAGCCCGATGCCCGAGTTCGACCCCGTGACCACCGCGGTTTTCCCGTTCAGCGACATCGCCCGACCCTTTCCGCCATGTTGCACCGCAGCATAGCAGGCGCAGCAATGAGGGCCAGTTCATTCCCGGCGGCTTGCCGGGAATTATTCCGGGCAAGCGACGGCGGCGCAAAAAAAAACGCCGGCACGAGGCCGGCGTTAAGTTATTGAGGCAGGTTTCATACAGGCAAGAAACCTATCGAGCAGTAACCTGTTTATACGCAACATCCCGCCGCCCGCCAAGTTAAAAGTTTGAAAACGTTGAAAGCCATAGCTAGGCTCGGCCCCAAACAAATAAGGGAGCAGGAGGATTATTCCAAAAATGGCACCAAAATGTTTCCCGTTTTTCGGGATGGTTGGACCCCTTATCGTGGCGCTGAGCCTGGGAAATTCGGCCGCCGCCGAACCCAAACATGGCATAGCTATGTATGGCGAACCCGCCTTGGGACCAGATTTTGTGTCCCTGCCCTATGCCAATCCGCAAGCGCCCACAGGCGGGCGGATCATCTTTGGCGAGACCGGCGGCTTTGACAGCCTCAATCCGCACATTCGCAAGGGGCGGGTGCCGTGGCAGCTGAGGTTCTGGGCCTACGAGTCGCTGATGGGCCGCAGTTGGGACGAGCCGTTTTCGCTTTACGGGCTGTTGGCCGAATCGATTGAGACACCCGACGACCGGTCGTGGGTCGAGTTCACGCTGCGAAAAGAGGCCCGGTTTTCCGATGGTTCGCCGGTGACCATCGAGGATGTGCTGTGGTCGTACGAGACGCTCGGCACCATCGGGCATCCCCGGTATCTGGGGTCCTGGAAGAAGGTTGAGACCGCCGAGATCACCGGGCCCCGGTCGATCAAATTCACCTTCAACGTCGAAAACCGCGAACTGGCCCTGATTATCGGCCTGCGACCGATCCTGAAAAAGGCGCAATGGGAGGGGCGCGAGTTTGACCAAAGCGGCATTGATATCATCCCCATTGCCAGCGCGCCCTATGTGGTCGGCGATTTTGAACTTGGGCGGTTTATCACCTTCAAACGCAACCCGGATTACTGGGGAAAGGACATCCCGTTCCGCCGGGGCACCGCCAATTTTGATGAAATCCGCATCGATTACTTCGCTGACGGGGCGGTGACGCTGGAAGCGTTCCGCGCCGGCGAGACCCGCTCGCAGCGCGAATTCAACGCCGCCAAATGGGCGGCGCAGTATGACTTTCCGGCAGTCCGCGCCGGTGAAGTGGTCAAGTCGATCATCCCGCACCAGCGCCCGTCAGGTATCACCGGCTTCGTGATGAACACCCGCCGCCCGGTGTTTGCCGACTGGCGGGTGCGCGATGCGATGCTGCACGCCTTCAACTTCGAGTTCATCAACGAAAAAATGAACGGCGGGGTGCAGCCGCGCATAACCTCGTATTACTCGAATTCGGTGCTCGGCATGGCCGACGGCGCGGCATCAGGTCGCGTGAAGGAATTTCTGGACCCCTTCGCCGATCAGCTTTTGCCGGGGGCAATGGATGGTTACGCCCTGCCCCGGGGCGATGGATCCGAACGCAACCGGGCCAATCTGGCGCGCGCAGCCGCCCTGCTGGAAGACGCCGGATGGCAGGTCGTTAACGGCAAGCTGGTCGATGGCGCGGGCGCGCCCTTCAGGTTCGAGATCTTGCTGCGTCAGGGGTCCAACGAAAACCAGGCGATCATCGACATTTATGCTCAGGCGCTCGAACGGCTTGGGATCACGCCTTCGATCAACCTCATCGACGGCGCGCAATATAAGGAACGCACCCAGGTCTATGATTTTGACATGGCCTATTACCGGCGCGGCCTATCCTTGAGCCCCGGCAACGAGCAGTACCTCTACTGGGGGGCGAAGGGGGTCGAAGACCCGGGCACGCGAAACTGGATGGGCATGAATTCGCCTGCCGCTGAGGCGATGATCGACCGGCTGGTCAATTCGACCAGCCGCGACGATTTTCTGGCTGCCGCCAGGGCGCTGGACCGGGTGTTGACCAGCGGTCGTTATGTCATTCCGATCTATCAGTGGAACATCAGCCGCATCGCCCACGCGCGGCAGCTAAAATTTCCCGCAAATATCCCGATGTACGGCGACTGGATCGGTTGGCAGCCGGACGTTTGGTGGTATGAAGACTGATATGAACTATAAGCTGGCAATCTGAAGAGCAAAAGAAACGAAATGAAGAAAATTGCATTGTTACTGGTCCTGACGGCGCTTGCCGGATGCGCCACCTGGGAAGGCTTTAAATCCGATATCTCCAGCGGTACCGATGCCGTCGGAGGCGCAGCCAGCAATTGATCGGGTCCGGGCGGCGGCGCGATGGTGCCGCCCCCACCCCGCTCAGGTCAGCGACGTGACCCAAAGCAGGGTCGCATCCTCCTGACTGAGCGAAATCACGTTGTGCCCCATTGATGCGTCGTAATAGGCGCTTTCGCCGCGACGCAGCTCGACGGGTTCGTAGAATTCGGTGAAAAGCCGCACCACGCCGGTCAGGACGTAAAGAAACTCTTCGCCGTCGTGGCGCACCCAACCGTCGAATTCGTCCATCGACCGGGCGCGCACGCGGGTCTGATAGGGCAGCATCGCCTTTTTGCTGAGCTTTCCGGCCATCAAAGCATGTTCGTAGGTCGAGGTGATCAATTGGCCCGTTTCGTCGCCGCGCGTCACCGCCATCCGGCCCGACACCCGCGACGCCGTCGGCGGCGTGAAAAGCTGCAGCACCGATATTTTAAGGCCCGTCGCCAGTTTCTTGACGGCCTCATAGGTCGGCGACATCAGGCCGTTTTCGATCTTGGATAGCGTCGACCGCGCCAGTCCCGCCTGTTTCGCCGCTGCGTTCAGCGATAGCCCGCGTTCCTTGCGCAGGGCGCGCACCCTTTGACCAAGGTTCAAGGGCTCGGGGCCACCACCGTTGTCGCCATCGCGGGTCAAGGTCAGGGTGGGATAGTTTTCACCAGGCATTTCGGCAACTTATCCTTTCAAGTGGCCCCCTTGCAACCATTCCGGTGCTGTCCTAGCCAAGGGGTCCATGCCGTCGATCATTGAAACCGCGCCATTTCCGCCACCACCCGAGCCGTTCAACATGGCCGATTATGTGCTGGCAGCCGGGCGCGCCACGCCGGACAAGATCGCGCTGGCGCTGGTGCGGCCGGACGGCGCCGATAATTGGTCCTACGCCCGTCTCGAGCGCGCGGTTCTCGGCACCGCGACGGGGCTTTTGGCGGCCGGGCTGGGGCCTGGCGACCGGGTGCTGTTGCGGCTTGGTGACGGGGTTGGATTTCCGATCGCCTATCTGGCGGCGATTGCTGCGGGCATCATTCCGATCCCGACCTCGGTGCAGCTGACCCGCGCCGAGATTACCCGTGTGGCCGAAATGCTGTGCCCGCGTCTGACCCTGGCCAGCGACGGCGTGGCGCTGCCGGATGGCGCCAAGGTTATGGGCGAGGCCGATCTCACCGGCCTGCGAAAAAATCCGCCTGCGTCCTATCGCATGGGCGCTGCCGACCGGCCCGGTTATATCATTCTGACATCGGGCACCGGCGGTGCGCCGCGCGCGGTGATGCATGCGCATCGGGCGGTCTGGGCGCGGCGGATGATGTGGGCCGGGTGGTACGGGCTCGCGCCCGACGACCGGCTGCTGCACGCGGGCGCGTTCAACTGGACCTACACGCTTGGCACCGGGCTGATGGACCCCTGGGCCGCAGGCGCGACCGCGCTGATCCAGGTGCCGGGCACCGGCGTCGAAGCGCTGCCGGGGCTTTTGCGCCGGCACGACGCCACGATATTTGCGGCCGCACCGGGGGTTTTTCGGCAGCTGTTGCGTGCGTCTGGTGGCGCGCTCGATCTGCCGCGCCTGCGGCACGGCCTTAGCGCCGGGGAAAAGCTGCACGAGGCGATCCGGGAGGCTTGGGACCGCGCCAGCGGGACCGCGCTGCACGAGGCTTATGGCCAGTCGGAATGTTCGACGTTCGTCTCGGGCGCGCCCGACTGCCCTGCGCCAACGGGGACGGTCGGGTATGCGCAATCGGGGCGCCGCGTTGCGGTTCTGGACGGCGACGGTCACCCGGTGGCGCGGGGTCAGGCCGGAAAAATGGCGGTTCACGCATCGGACCCCGGACTGATGCTGGGATATTCCGATGCGGATGGCGTGACCCTGCCCCTCACCGGCGACTGGTTTTTGACCGGTGATACCGTGTCGATGTCCGCAGGCGGCGCGATCACCTATCTTGGCCGCGACGACGATATTATCAACGCTGGCGGCTTTCGCGTCTCGCCCGTCGAAGTCGAAGCCGCGCTGGCCGAGCACGCGGGCGTTGACGAGGCCGCGGTGAGCGAAGTCGAGGTCAAGCCCGGTGTGAGAGTGATCGCTGCCTGGTACACGGGGGCCGCAGAGATTGATACCGAAAAGCTTGCCGCCCATGCAGCGACCCGTCTGGCGCGGTACAAGACCCCGCGTATCTTCATTCACATCAATTCACTGCCGCGTGGCGGCAACGGAAAGCTCTTGCGCCGCCAGCTCAGAGCGGCGTACCGAGGCGGTCATGATAAAACTTGATATCCTCTCGGACCCGATCTGCCCGTGGTGCTATATCGGCAAGGCCGGTCTGGATCGGGCGCTGGAGCGCCACCCCGAGCATCCGTTCGAGATCGAGTGGCATCCCTATCAGCTGAACCCCGAGATGCCGCCGGGCGGCATGGACCGGCGCGAGTATCTGGAAGCGAAATTCGGCGGGCGCGAGGCCGCGATCCAAACCTATGCCCGGATCGCCGAGACTGCCGAAGCCGCCGGGCTGGCGATTGACTTTGGGGCCATCCAGACGACGCCGAACACCATCGACGCGCACCGGTTGATCCATTGGGCCGGGCTCGAGGCGCGGCAGAGCGCGGTGGTCTCGGCGCTGTTCAGGGCCTTTTTTGTCGAGGGCCGCGATATTGGCGACCGTGAGGTGCTGCTGGATATTGCCGCCGCGTCAGGGCTGGACCGGGCACTGACCGGGCGGCTGATCGCGTCGGACGCCGACATCGACGACACCAAGGCCCGCGACCGAAACGCGCGCGAACGGGGCGTGAGCGGGGTGCCGACCTTTGTTGTCGGCAACCAGCATGTGGTTCCGGGCGCGCAGCCGCCCGAATTGTGGGACCGGGTGATAGACGAGGCCGTGCGGTCAATGCAGGACCAGCCCGAGGCCCCTGAATGACCGGCCACAAGCGCCTTTCGCAGCCCGAGTTCATCGTGCTGATGGCGATGCATTTCGCCATGGTGGCATTTTCGGTCGATACCATGCTGCCTGCCCTGACCGAGATCGGGCAGAGCCTGACCCCGCATGCGCCGAACCGCGCCCATTACATTATTCCCGCATTCCCCAAGTGACCGATCCATCTGATGCGGTTTCCGTCCGATTCCTGTATAAGAATCAGTGGATTAGATCAGACGGAGGGTGGGTCGAATGCGGAACCTGGAGGGTGAGTCGGATCGGGGGCTTCTGCGGGCGTTTTTCGACCGAAGACTGAAGTTCGAGTTCCACGGTTCGCGGATCACGTCAGACGCTGGTCTGCTCGCCTATCGTGAACTGGACGAAGCCCTCGGCCTGACCACGCTGGCCGGTGACGTTATTGCTGACAGCCGGACCGGCAAGAACGGTTGGCACGGCATCATCGGTCTCCTTCGCCAATCCGTCTATGGTCGTCTCGCCGGGTACGAGGACGTGAACGACGCCGACCGGCTGGGGCGCGATCCTGCGATGCGGTGGATCGTCGGCGGCAGGGCTGTCGAGCGCGGCGGCGCATCGACCAGCCAGATGGGCCGGTTCGAGACGGAGTTACTCGCCACCAATGACAACCTCGCCGCGCTCGCTGACCTTTTGGGCATCTGGATCGACCAGGTTAACGAGCGCAAGCCGCCGAAGATTATCGTGCTCGACATGGACAGCTCCGTCAGCCCGACCTACGGTGACCAGGAGGGCACGGCCTACAACGGTCACTTCGGCTGCACGTGCTATCACCCGCTGTTCGTGTTCAACCAGTTCGGCGATCTGGAGCGTTGCGCCCTGCGTCCGGGCAACGTGCACAGCGCCCATGAATGGCGCGATGTGTTGGACCCGGTGGTCGCTCGATACCGGAACAAGACACTCCGGCGTTATTTCCGTGGTGACGCCGCCTTCGCCTCGCCCGAGGTTTATGAGTTTCTGGAAGCGGAAGGCTTCAAGTACGCCATCCGGCTTCCGGCCAACAAGGTGCTGCACGACAGCATCGCGCACCTGCTCAAGCGCCCCGTCGGTCGGCCGCCGAAGGAAGTTCGTCGGTATTACGCGAACTTCAGCTATCGGGCCGGTAGCTGGACGGAGCCCCGCCGGGTCGTCGCCAGGGTGGAGTGGCACTCAGGGGAACTGTATCCCCGCGTCGGCTTCATCGTCACCAACCTGAGCCGTCCTGCCGAGCGGGTTGTTGCGTTCTACAATCAGCGCGGCACTGCCGGGCAATGGATCAGGGAAGGCAAGAACGCCATCAAGTGGACGCGGCTGTCATGCCGTTCGTTACGCAACAATGCCGTCCGGCTCCAGCTGCATGCACTCGCCTATAACCTCGGCAACTTCATGCGTACCCTGGCGTTGCCCGATGCCGTGGAGCAATGGTCGCTGACGACGCTGAGGGAGAAGCTGGTCAAGATCGGTGCGAAAGTTGTCAGCCATGGCCGGTACGTCACATTTCAATTGGCCGAGGCTGCAGTCACAAGAAGCTTGTTCCAGAAAATCTTGAGCCTGATTGATGATCTACGACGAAAATCTTGAGCCTGATTGATGATCTACGACGAAGACCCGCTCCGGCGTAGGCCGAGGGAATCGACGGCAAGGAGATTGCGACACGAGAGGTGTGTCCGGATGGCAAGAGAAACGACCAAATGGCCTTCCACGCGCTGGCCGATTACCAAAATCATGTCATCGGAAATCATGTCATCGGATGGCTGCAATGGGAACAGAGTTCCCTTGGAGATGGGGCCGTGGTACGATTTCCGCGAATTTGGATGTCATCTAGGGAATGTCGGATAATGTCGTTATTCATGCTCGTCTGCTTGTGGTCAAGCTCTACTCTTCGCCGGCCGCGGACCTCGCCAGTGGTCCCCGGTCCGTGATCATCATACGGGCACCTCTATAAATTGCATCTGGCGTGAACGCGCTGTAGATTTGCAGGATGATGCGGCGGAGGGATGGCAGTCATGGCACAGATGGGCTTTTTTGATCTTTCAGATCGTTACGAGAGCCTGGATGCGAAGAAGGACCCGCTGGTCGAGATCAATGCAGTTGTACCGTGGGAAGAGTTCCGCCCGCTTCTGGAGCAGGTCTGGCGCAAGCCTGAAAGTGAGCGGAAATCACGCGCGGGGCGCAAGCCGATGGACGCGGTACTGATGTTCAAAACCCTGGTTCTGAGCGCGCTTTACAACCTTTCGGACGATCAGGTCGAATACCAGATCCGGGACCGGCTTTCGTTTATGCGTTTTCTGGGTCTTGGTCTTGGTGACCGGGTGCCGGACGCAAAGACCGTGTGGCTGTATCGCGAGGCGCTGGCGCAGGCGGGCAAGGTGGATGATTTGTTCAAACTCTTTGACGGACATCTGGCGCGGCAGGGCTACATTGCACGGGGCGGCCAGATACTGGACGCGTCCATCGTGCCGGTGCCGCGCAACCACAACACGCGCGCGGAAAACGCGGCGATCAAGGGTGGCGAGGTGCCGGAAGACTGGGAAAACAAGCCTGCCAAGCGATCACAGAAGGACGTTGATGCACGCTGGACCAAAAAGCACGGCAAAAGCCACTATGGCTACAAGAACCATGTGAATGTCGATCGTAAGCACAAACTGATCCGGCGCTATCACGTCACGGGCGCTGCCGTTCACGACAGCCAGGTGGTGGACGAGTTGCTGATGCGCGGCAACACCGCCTCCAGGGTCTGGGCAGATGCGGCCTACCGGTCGGAAGAAATCGAGGCGAAGCTCAGGGCGAGAGGACTGACAAGCCGCATCCACCGCAAGGGCAAACGGGGCAGGCCTCTGACCGAACAGGCAATGAAAAGCAACAGGACGAAATCCTCGGTTCGTGTCCGTGTCGAGCATGTGTTCGGCGCGCAGGCGAACGACATGGGTGGCACGCTGGTGCGAACCATTGGTCTGGCGCGGGCCAGGGCCAGGATCGGGATGAAGAACCTTGCCTACAACATCCGGCGGCTTGGCCAGTTGCACCGCCTAAACCCATTCCCGGTATGAAAACACGAGGATGCTGTGGCGATCTGCGCCACCAATGCCCGGCGCGGATTAAGGATCGAGACTGACCACCTAAAACCCAGCGTGCCGATGGCCGATAGAACCGAAATCAGGCATAATATGCCCTCAGAATGTCAATAAATCGAGGTGCCCATACAGGGAGCACCCTTTCGACAACCCGTCGGACCGCCGCTCCTCGTGTCGTACCACCCGGGTCCGGCAATGGGGAGCATTTCGCCGGCCGCGGCAGCGTCCGCCGCGCGACCGGTTTCCGCCTCGGCCCTACCAGCTTGCCTGCATGCGCAGCATCACGCCGTGCTCCGCTGCCGCATCGTTGGCCGGCTCGCGCCGCGCGCCCTCGAAGCTCAGGTCGAACGCAGGCGCGATCTCGAAGCGAATACCGATCCGGTAACGTCGCGACCCTTCGCCGGCCAGCGAGAACCCACCATAGGGCGTCAGTAGCCCGTGCCCGCCGAGCGCGCCGAAGCCATAGCCAAGCTCGCCGTCCAGCCGCATCTGCGGGACGTTGTCATTGACCGCCCCATCGTCGGTCGCCAGTTCGGCGACGTCCTGATCCCACAACCGCGCAGTCCCGCTCGTCGCATCGCCGTAAACCAGCGCCATGCTCAACGACAGGCCGTGGCCGCTGGGGCCGGGATCAACCCGGACCAGTCCGCCAACGCCCCATTCCTCGTATTCGTCCTCATGCGCAAGCAGAACCCGGCCGTGGCCTTCCAGCGTCACCCCGTTCGATGGGTCGAAGTAACGCAAGCTGCCGCCAAGCTCATACCCGTTCCCGGTCACTCCGTCGCCACCGTCATGGCGAACGCCAACTTCCAGCGCCGGCGTCAGCGATGCGCCCGAGGCCAGCTCATGCGCATGGCTGCCCTCCAGCGACAGCCGAAGCCGCTGGATATCCGCGGTCAGCGGGTTGATCTGCAGGCCGTTGCCCTCCAGCTCGATCCGCGACAGCGCGCCCTCGCCCTTGAGCTTCAGCGTTGTCGTGCCGCCCGCGATCAGACCATCGTCGGAGAGCAGCGTGCCGCTCGCGCCCGCCGCCACCATCTTCAGCGTCGTATCGCTCGACTGCGGCGCCAGCAGATCGTCGTCGATCTCGATCTCGCCCTGGCCGTAGCCGACCGTCGCCCAGAGACCGAGACCCTGCGGTGAGGTCCAGCCGAGATAGGGATGCACGCTGGTCATGCGGCTCTTATAGTCGCCGCTCACCGGCAAGCCGCCTCCCTGCGCCGTCGAGGTCCGGTCGGTATAGTCGAACGATCCCCGGGACCATGATACCGACATCCCGGCCAGAACCTTCTCGTTCAGCCGTGTGTCCGCGCCCAGATGAGCGGTCACTATATTGCCTTCCCATTCCACCAGGCTGTCCGGACGGCCCTTAAGGCTGGTGTAATCGCCGCTGCCCCAGATCGCCAGGCCGCCGAGACCGCCCGGCACATTGTTCCCGTCTTCGGCGGCATGGAGCGGTAGCACGAAGGAGCGGCCATCCAGCAGCGCCTTCAGGTCGAACGTGCCTTGCTCAAGCGAGCGCTCGTTGGCCTTAAGCAAGCGATAAATAGAGGACTGATCGGCCAGGTTGACGGCGCCTGCAGGCGGCACGCCGGACGCCACCGCATCGATGCGCCCGGTGATCGCTGTCAGCGTGCTCGCCGCCATCGCCTGCGCCACCCGAGGCACGATCTCCTCGTTCACCCGGCCGATCCGCGCCGTCGCCGCGTCCTCCGCGTTGTCGAGGATTGTCCCCGTCGCCGGCGAATTCGAGTTATTACGGCTTTTGTGCTGGGGATGGGCGTGGGGACGCTGGTCATGGGACCCTTGTCGGACCACCTCGGGCGCAAGCCGGTGATTTTGGTGTCGGCGGCGATCTATGTTTTGGGCGCGCTGTTGGCGTGGCGCGCCGAGACCCTGGAATTGATCATCGCGGCCCGGGTTCTGCAAGGGCAGGGCGCCGCCGGGCCGCGCACGGTCGGGCTGGCCATGGTGCGCGATCTTTACGCGGGCCGCGAAATGGCGCGGATCGTGTCGTTCATGATGCTGGTTTTTTCGCTTGTCCCGGCCATGGCGCCGCTGGTTGGAGCCCTCATCATCGACATCTGGAGCTGGCGCGCGATTTTTCTGGCCTTCGTGGGTTTCGAATTGATCACTGCCACCTGGCTTGGGCTGCGTCAAGGCGAGACGCTGCCGCGTGAAAGCCGCCGCCCGCTCAGTACCGGGCGCATCGCTGCAGGCATTCGCGAAGTTCTCGGCAACCGTGTGGTGATGGTCACGGTCGCGGTTCAGTCCTTGAGCATCGGGATGCTTTTTGCGGTCCAGGTCTCGACCCAGCCGATCTTTGATCTGCACTTCGACCGGGGCGCAGAATTTCCGCGCTGGTTCGCCATCATCGCCCTCATAGCCGCGACCGCCTCGATCCTGAACGCGCGGCTGGTGGTGCGGCTTGGAATGCGGAAAATGGTGTTCAGCGTGCTCGCCGCACAAGTGGTCCTGTCGGGCACGATGGCGCTGGTGACGGGTCTGGGGCTTTGGCCCGACGGCCTCTATTTTGCGGGCTATATCGCGTGGACAACCTCGATCTTTTTCATGACCGGCATGACGCTGGGAAACCTCAACGCGCTGGCGCTAGAGCCGATGGGGCATATCGCCGGGCTTGCGGCCTCGATCATCTCGTCGATCTCCACCGTGGCCGGGGTTCTGTTGGCCGGGCCGATTGGTCTGGCCTTCGATGGCACGCCCCTTCCGCTGGCGATCGGTGTTTTCAGTCTTGCCGTTGTCGCTGCGTTATTGATGCAATTCACCCGTGGAGAAACAGCCGAAACGATCGCGTAACAGCGGCGAATTTCTCAGGCACGCGCCCGTCGCTGCCGCGACCATCCGCGCCCGAGCCGCCAGAACGTGACCGCCACCAGGTTCAGCACCCAGCTCGACCAGGCCACGCAGGCATAGGCGACGTCGAACGGAAAGAACTGGCGCCAGATCGGAAATTCGAGCCGGATCATGACTGCACCGAAGGTCATGGCGGCAGCAGCAACCATCCACCATTGGTGGCGCGCCACGTCATACTGCAAGATCGCCCAGGTCGCCCAAATCGCCGAGCCGAGCCAGACAAACGCGCCGGTGACAAAGCCGACCTGCCCCCAGACCGGAATATCCATGTTCACTGCCAGACGCATCGACCCCAAGCCGGAAAATATCACCGCCACAACCGCGGTGCGCCCCATCCAGCGGTGCCAGTTCAGGTGCCGGTTGCGAAACCGCCGCCACAGCTGAAACGGCACGATCGTAATCGCAATAACGCCAATCAGCATATGCACCAGCAAAGGCGTCATCCGGTCCTGCACATGATAGAAGATGTGGCTGAAATCCTGCCTGATCCCGACGTAAACGCCATCGTAAAGCGCCTGGCCCAGGCCCCGGTCAAGGTTGGGCAGAAAGCCGTTGGAAAACCCGGCAGGAACGAAGCGAAACGCCAGCAGCGCGCCGAGAAAGCTGAGAAACCAGAATATCCCCCAGCCGAATTTCGAAAGCCACGTCATCGCTTGCTGCCCGCATTCTTGCTGGCGCGCTTATAGGCCGCGTATGCGGGCATGACCAGTATCGGCGTCACCCGGCACCTTGGCATGAACCGCCAGATCGCGGGCGATGGCGAATGCACCTTTGATCCGGTCGCTGTCTTGTCTCCAATCGCGGCGGATGACGATCTTGTTGCTGCGTACTTTGGCCAGCCCGCGCTGTGCCTCGATGAAATCGACCAGCCCCTTGGGCGAGGCGTATTTATCGTTCCAGAACTGGATGGTCGCGCCCTTGGGGCCAGCATCGAGCTTGGCGATGCCGGCGCGTTTGCACATCGCCTTGATGCGCACCACGGTCAGCAGCGTATTGACCTCTTTGGGAAGCGCCCCGAACCGGTCGATCAGCTCGGCGGCAAAGCCTTCCAGCTCGACCTTTTTGGCCAGCCCCGACAGGCGACGGTAAAGCCCGAGGCGCACGTCCAGGTCGGGCACGTATTTTTCCGGGATCAAAACCGACACGCCCAGGTTCAGTTGCGGCGCCCATTGGCCGTCGGCCTCGGAAAGGCCCTCCATCCCGCCGGCCTTGATCTTGGCAATCGCCTCTTCGAGCATGGACTGGTATAGTTCGTAGCCGACCTCGCGGATATTGCCCGATTGTTCCTCGCCCAACAGATTGCCGGCGCCGCGGATATCCAGGTCCTGGGCGGCCAGCGAGAACCCGGCCCCGAGCGCGTCGAGCGACCCCAGAACCCGCAGGCGTTTTTCGGCCGCGATGGTCAGCGGTTTGCGCGGGCGTGTGGTCAGATAGGCATAAGCGCGGATTTTCGACCGGCCAACCCGGCCGCGGATCTGGTGAAGCTGGGCCAAGCCGAACATGTCGGCGCGGTGCATCACCATGGTGTTGGCAGTTGGAATATCCAGCCCCGATTCGACAATGGTGGTGGCCAGAAGAACATCGTATTTGCCGTCATAAAAGGCGTCCATCCGGTCATCGAGCTGGCCCGCCGCCATTTGCCCGTGGGCCACGATGTAGGTCAGTTCGGGCAATTGGTCGGCCAGAAATTCTTCGATCCCGGGCAGGTCGCTGATGCGGGGCACCACGTAAAACGACTGTCCGCCGCGATAATGTTCCCTGAGCAGGGCTTCGCGGATGGTCACGCTGTCGAATTCGCTGATGTAGGTGCGGATCGCCAGGCGGTCGACCGGGGGCGTTCCGATGATGCTGAGTTCACGCACCCCCGAGAGGCTGAGTTGCAACGTGCGCGGGATCGGCGTGGCGGTCAGGGTCAGGACATGCACGTCGCTGCGCATGGCTTTCAGCCGCTCTTTGTGGGTGACCCCGAAATGCTGTTCCTCGTCAATCACCAACAGGCCGAGGCTTTTGAACCGCACCGATTGCGCCAGCAGGGCATGGGTTCCGATCACGATGTCACAGGTGCCGCGCGCGACGGCGTCGCGGGTGGCTTGCGCTTCCTTGCTGCCGACAAAGCGGCTGAGTTGCAGGACCTCGACCGGGAAACCCCGGAACCGTTCGGAAAACGTATTGTAGTGTTGGCGCGACAACAGCGTGGTTGGGGCGATCACCGCCACCTGAACCCCCGACATGGCGGCGACAAAGGCGGCACGCATGGCGACCTCGGTCTTGCCGAAGCCGACGTCGCCGCAGACCAGGCGGTCCATCGGCGTGCCGCGCGCCATGTCATCCAGCACATCGGCAATCGCGCCCAGCTGATCTTCGGTTTCCTCGTAGGGAAAGCGCGCCGAGAATGCCTCGAACTTGCTGTCCGGCGGCTCCATGATTGGGGCGGTGCGCAACGCGCGCTCGGCGGCGACACGGATCAGGCGGTCGGCCATGTCGCGGATGCGGTCCTTCAGCTTGGCCTTCCTGGCCTGCCACGCGCCGCCGCCGAGGCGGTCAAGCAGGCCTTCCTCGTGGCCAAAGCGGCTGAGCAGTTCGATGTTTTCAACCGGCAGGTAGAGCTTGGCCTTTTCGCTGTATTCCAGCGCCAGGCATTCGTGCGCGGCCCCGGCGGCGGTGATCACTTCGAGCCCTGCAAAGCGCCCGACGCCGTGATCGACATGCACCACCAGATCGCCGGGGCTTAGGGATTGCGCCTCGGTCAGGAAGTTCTCGGCGCGGCGTCTGCGTTTGGGGGCGCGGATCAGGCGGTCGCCCAGCACGTCTTGTTCGGAGATTACCGTCAGATCGCGGGTCTGGAACCCGGCCTCGAGTGGCCAGACCGCCAGGTTCAGCCCCACCGTAACATCACCCGCCTGTGCGACACGTCGCCCGCCGCTCAGCCCCTGGTCGGCCAGAAGCCCCTCGAGCCGCTCGCGCGCGCCTTGCGAATAGCTGGCCACCACCACCGGCCCGTCGGCCATGCGGGCGCGGATGTGATCGGCCAGCGTGCCGAACAGGTTCACGCCCTCCAGTTGCCGTTCGGGCGAAAAATTCCGCCCGATACGGCCGCCGGCGTCGACCACCCCCGGCCCCGACGCCTGCGCCAGAGGGTGAAAGGCCACGATGCGGTGCCCTGCTGTGGCCTGGCAAAACGCGGCGTCATCAAGATACATCAGCTTAGGGGCGGCGGGTTTGTAAACCGTGTCGAGCCGCGCCTTTTGTTCGAGCGCGTGCAGCCGGGTCTGATACGCATCCTCGACTGCCTCCCACCGGGCAAGCCGCGAGCGCGTGACCTGATCGTCGAGCGTGATCACCGCACCCGGAAGGTAGTCGAACAAAGTCTCAAGCCGATCGTGGAAAAACCCCAGCCAGTGTTCGGCACCGGCGTGTTTGCGGCCCGCTGATATCGCCTCGTAGAGCGGGTCATCGGTGCCCGCTGCGCCGAATTCAATCCGGTAGGTTTGCCGAAACCGGGTAATCGCGGCCTCGTCCAGAATGACCTCGCTGACCGGGGCCAGTTCGACAAAATCGAGTTTCTGGGTCGTGCGCTGCGTCGCCGGGTCAAACCGCCGCGCGCCGTCCAGCACGTCGCCAAAGAGATCCAGCCGCACCGGACCGCCGTCACCGGGCGGATAGATGTCGATGATGCCGCCGCGAATGGCAAAGTCGCCGGGCTCGGTTACCGTGGGGCATTGGGCAAACCCCATGCGGGCCAGATAAGTACGCAACGCCGCCTCGTCGATACGGTGGCCCACCCGGCCCGTGAACGCCGACCTGCGCAGAATTTCGCGCGTAGGCACTTTCTGGGTCGCGGCGTTGAGCGTGGTCAGCACGACAATGCCTTCCGGCATCCCCTGCGCAAGCGCGGCCAAGGTGGCCATGCGCGCCGCCGAGACATCCGGGTTAGGCGACACCCGGTCATAGGGCACACAGTCCCAGGCCGGAAAATCCAGCACCGGTACATCGGGGGCAAAGAACGCAAGGGCGGCGCGCATCGCCGCGAGACGTTTGTCGTCGCGCGCGATGTGAAGAACGGCGCGACCCGAGCGCTTGAGTTCGCGCAGCACAAGATGGGCGTCAAAGCCCTCGGGCGCGCCGCCGGCCATTATTTTCCGGGTGTCCTGCATGGGGGCGTGACCTAGCGTTCTACTCGCCCAAGTCAACCGCAGAGTTCAGGCAAAAAAACCGCCGCGCGCGACGTTCTGGTACATGCCCCACATCGCCGTGACAAAGATCGCGACGATACCCAGAACCTGAACCCAGACGCGGTGGCGCGCGAGCCGGTTATAAAGCGCGTCGCCCTCCAACCCCTGATCGGCGATCAGACGCGCTGTCGATAGCGACATCGCGCCCACGATCGACAGGGGAAGTGCTATCAGGAATACAGCCTGTGCCAATTCGACTTGATAAAAGAACCCGATACCAGCCAGCCCGGTCAGAAAGAAACAGGCGATGCCGATGATCCACAGCCCCGAAACCTTACCGATATACAAAAGCCGCCTACAGTGGATGCGCACCATATCCTCGACATCGGTTTCGGCCTGACCGCCGTGTTTGCGGGCGCGTTGGACCATGTCGAAAGGGACGCCAAGAACCCAGTGGCTGGCGGTCGACCAGACCACGGCCAAGGCGATCCAATACCACATGTTCGAAAACGAGCGGGTGTCGATAAGTTCAAAGATTGACTGCTGCAGGTCCAAGGTTTTTCTCGCGTTCGGCCCTCTGGCGGGGCGGCTTTGACGCTCTTTAGCGCCGGGCGCTGACAATTCCTACCCTTGAGAAAGGAACAATTCCATGGCACGGACAGGGAAATTCACCGCCACGGACCACGCATGCCCCAGACGCCCGCCCCATTTCCCCTTGCCCGGCTGCGCCGGATGCGGGCCACGCCGGCGCGCCGGGCGCTGGTGCGCGAGACGCAGCTTTCGACGGATGACCTGATCTGGCCGATCTTTGTGATGGACGGGAAGGACGCGGCAATATCAATTTCATCGATGCCGGGGGTCGAGCGGCTGAGCATCGACCGGGTGGTGCGTGCAGCGGCCGAGGCGGTCGATCTGAGCATTCCGGCGATCTGCCTTTTTCCCTACACGGATCCGGCGTTGAAAACCGACGATTGTGTCGAGGCCTGGAACCCGGAAAACCTGTCGAACCGCGCCACTCGCGCGATAAAGGCCCAAGTGCCCGGGATCGTGGTGATGACCGACGTCGCGCTGGACCCCTATAACGCCCGAGGCCATGACGGGATTGTGCGGGACGGGGTGATCGTGAACGACGAAAGCGTCGCGGCGCTGGTAAAAATGGGGCTGGCCCAGGCCGAGGCGGGGGCCGATATTCTGGGGCCCTCGGACATGATGGATGGCCGCATCGGTGCATTGCGCGACGCACTGGAACACGCAGGCCACCAGGATGTGGCGATCCTGAGTTACGCCGCCAAATACGCCAGTGCCTTTTACGGGCCGTTCCGCGACGCCGTCGGGGCCAGCGGGGCGCTGAAGGGCGACAAGAAGACTTATCAGATCGACCCGGCCAACGCCGACGAGGCGCTGCGCTGCGTGGCCCGCGATCTGGCCGAGGGCGCGGATATGGTCATGGTCAAGCCGGGGATGCCCTATCTCGATATGGTGAGGCGCGTGAAAGACGCCTTCGGGGTGCCGACGATGGCCTATCAGGTTTCGGGCGAATACAGCATGATAAAGGGCGCGGCGGATGCTGGCTGGATCGGTGGCGAGGCGGCGATGATGGAAAGCCTGACGGCGTTCAAACGCGCCGGTTGTGATGCGGTCCTGACCTATTTCGCGCCTGATGTGGCGCGGGTGCTGCGCCGCCGTCAGGGCTGAAATTCGCGCAGCCACGGCGGGTTACCAAGCCCCCGTGACGGACCTGCAAATCTCATCTATACTGCCGCTCAAACCGGCCAGAAAAGGCCGGATCAACTGGCATTTGAGGGTGAGCACATGGGGCTGAAATCAATGAAATCGCGGCGCGTGTTTCTGGCCGGCGGGCTGAGCCTGACAGCGCTTGGCGCCTGCGGCAACGGTATTGGCGGTGACGGGGCTGGAAAAATCGACGCCTCGGCCGATGCGGCACTGAACTTTCTTTTCGGAACTGCGCCCGGTATGCGGCAATTGGCCGACCGCGCCAGTGGTATTCTGATCATGCCGCAGATAACCCAGGCCGGGTTCGGGCTGGGCGGCGGGTTCGGGCGCGGGGTGCTGCGGATAGGCGGCATATCGGTCGATTATTATTCGGCGGCGCAGGCCAGCATCGGCCTTCAGCTTGGGGCCCAGCAATACAGCCAGGTGCTGTTTTTCATGACCGATCAGGCGCTGGCCGATTTCCGGGCCTCGGATGGCTGGTCGGCCGGGGCCGGGGCGCGCTATGCGCTGAATTCGGACGCGGCGGCTTTGGGGCTGGATACCAACGAAGTGCTGTTTCCGATTGAGGCGCTGATATTCGCCCAGTCGGGTCTGATCGCCGGGGCGACAATTGAAGGCACGAAATTTACGCGGATCATTCCCTGAGCTGACCGCGAATGTGGAATTTCTTGGGTGCTCTCACAGTGAGACACTATGCTAAATATTTGGTGTTATTGATAAAAAACCAAATATTGCAGTGCCAGTCGAAACCGATTCGGTTGCGAAGTGCAACTCATGCATGAGGAAACGGGGTCGGTTGTGTGTTTGGCCTGAGTAATATGCAACGGCAGAAATGCGGGACGAAGCCGACATTGGTTATGACCGCGCATTTTGCCCGGAATCAAGCCGAAGGCGCCGGGCCAGCGCCTGCCCGTCCCGGCGGGCAGGCGCTTTTTCGCGGTCGCACTGACCTTTGAATGAAGATGTATTTGGCACCATAAAGCGCGCAGATCAACCGCCCGAGCGCCATCCCACGGACAGGCGCTGGCCCGGCTCTTGTGTCTTTGGTGTCGACATCTGTAGAGGGCTCAAAGCCGCCAAACAGCCGGGGTCGCCAAACCGACTTCTTATGGTGTTGTCGAGTCACCCAAGCGCCCGCAACCGCTTGAAAAGGCTAGAAGTATCCCACCGGCCACCACCCATTTTCTGCACGTCCTTGTAGAACTGATCGACCAGTGCTGCGACCGGCAGGCTGGCGCCGGTCTCGTTGGCGGTATCGAGGCAAATGCCCAAGTCCTTGCGCATCCAGTTAACCGCGAACCCGTGTTCGAAGTGGTCGTCGAGCATGGTCTCGTACCGGTTCGCCATCTGCCACGATCCCGCAGCGCCCTGGCCGATGACCTCGATCACCGCGCGCCCGTCAAGCCCGGCTTTTTCGGCAAAATGCAGCGCCTCGGAAAGCCCCTGAACAAGGCCGGCGATGGCGATCTGGTTGCACATCTTGGTCATCTGTCCCGCGCCGCTGCCACCAATCCGGCGGCAGATTTTGGCATAGACACCGATCGCGCGCGCGGCGCGGTCGTATGCCCCCTGATCGCCGCCGCACATGACGCTGAGTGCTGCATTTTCGGCCCCCGCCTGCCCGCCTGAAATGGGCGCATCGACAAAGGCGATCTGACGCGCGCCGGCGGCGGCGCAAAGCTCGCGGGTGACGCGGGCAGAAACCGTGGTGTGATCGACAAAGACACTGCCCGCGTCCATGCCCGCAAACGCGCCGTCATCGCCCAGACAGACGCTGCGCAGATCGTCGTCGTTGCCGACGCAGGCCATGACCATGTCGGCCGCTTCGGCGGCAGTGCGCGGCGTCGGGGCCGAGCCTCCCTCGTGCTGCGCCACCCAGGCATCTGCCTTCGCCTGCGTGCGGTTATAGACAGTCACGTCATGGCCCGCTGTCGCCAGATGCCCGGCCATCGGAAAGCCCATTACACCCAGGCCCAAAAACGCCAGTTTTGTCATGACATATCCCTTCCGGTTGCTCTTGCCCGCGCAATCGCGATAAGTACCGCCATTGTCCTTCCCGTCAACCACAGGCACCCGGATGGCTTGGATATTCCGCTGGCTTTTGAGGATTTTTTCCGCCGGTCTGGTGCTGGCCGGGCTGGCGGCGGCGCTGGCTTTTTATCTGGCCGCCCGGTCGCTGCCTGATTACGGCGCCGCGCACCGCGCCGCGGGCCTCGGCGCGCCGCTTGAGATCGTGCGCGACAACGCCAATGTCCCCCATATCTTCGGTGCGACCGATGCCGACAGCTATTTCGGGCTGGGCTATGTGCATGCCCAGGACCGGTTGTGGCAGATGCTTTTGTTCCGCCGCACCGCGCAAGGGCGGCTGAGCGAACTTTTCGGGCTCCGCACCCTGGCCGTCGACAGGCTTTTGCGGCGGCTCGATCTTTACAATATCGCTGTGGCGTCGGTGGCGGCGCAGGATGATTACGGCCGCGACGCGCTGGCGGCCTATGCGCGCGGGGTGAACGCCCGCATGGCGCGGGTGAACGACGCAGCCCTGGGCCGCGGCGCGCCCGAGTTTTTCCTGTTTCCCACGGCCATCGCTCCCTGGACGCCCGCCGATTCGATTGCCGTGGGCAAGCTGCTGTCGCTGCAACTGGCCACGCATCTGGAACGTGAGGTTCAGCGGGCGCGGGCGTCGCTGATCCTGCCGCCCGAGCGGCTGGCCGATCTGTTGCCCGATGACCCGAGCGCCGGGGTCGCCGCCCTGCCCGATTTCGCGGCGCTTTTTCCCGGAATCACCCCCGACCTTTCGCCCCCCGCAAGCCGCCAGGCCCTGGCCCTGGCGGTGCCCGGTATCGGGCTTGCCGGGGCCTCGAACGCCTGGGCCGCGGCCCCGGCCCGGTCGGCCAAGCAAGGATCGCTTCTGGCCACCGACCCGCATATGGGGCTCAGCGCCCCGGCCTCGTTTTACCTGGCGCGTCTCGACCTGGCGGCGGGTCCGATCATCGGCGGCACTATCCCCGGAATGCCCGCCGTTTTCATCGGACGCACCGACAAGATCGGCTGGGGTCTGACCACCACCTATCTGGACGATCAGGACATTCTGATCGAAAAGCTGAACCCCGACGACCCGTTGCTGTATCTGACGCCCGAGGGTTTCAAACCGTTCACCCAGCGCCAAAGCATCATCCAGATCAAGGGCGCGCCGCCGAAGACGGTCACATTGCAGTGGTCCGAGAATGGCCCGGTTCTGCCTGACGGAACCTGGGGCCTCGAAAAGATCACCCCGCCCGGACATGTGCCGGTGCTGGCCTGGACGGCGCTCAGCACGCACGACGGCTCGATGTCGGCGTTCTTGAAGATCATGCAGGCGGCTGACGTCGAGGGCGCGATTGCGGCCGGCGCGGGCATTGTCGCACCGGCCCACAACATGATCGTCGCCGACCGCACATCCATCGGCATGGTGGTGCTGGGCGCGATGCCCCGGCGCAGCGCCCGCCATCAAAGTCAGGGCCGCATACCGGCGCCCGGATGGTTGCCCGAAAACCGCTGGCAGGGACGGTTGAGTTATGCCGCCAATCCGCTCTTCATCGACCCCGAGGGCGGCATCGTGGGCAATACCAACAACAAAATCATCGACCGGCCATTCCCGTTTCACGTCAGCCATTCCTGGGGCGACAGCCAGCGCGTGCAGCGTTGGCAGGGGCTGATGCAGGGGCGCGAGGTGCATACCCGCGAAAGCTTTATCGAGGCGCAGCTTGATACCGTGTCGGTCACGGCGCGCACCCTGTTGCCGCTGGTGGGTGGCGATCTGTTCTTTACCGAAGAGGCCGCCGCGCCCGACAGCGCCCAGGGCCGGCGCAAGCGCGCGCTGGAACTGCTGGCGGCCTGGAATGGCGAGATGAACGAACATCTGCCCGAGCCGCTGATCTATGCGGCCTGGATGCGCGCCCTGCAGGACCGGTTGTTGCGCGATGATCTGGCCGATGTGAGCGACGAGTTCGCACATCTGCGACCGTTGTTCATCGAACGGGTGTTCCGCGATATCGATCACGCCAGCGTCTGGTGCAACGTCAAACAATCGGCGGCGGTCGAGACCTGCTCTGAGACCGCGCGTGCGGCTTTGGACGATGCGTTGCAGTGGTTGGGCCAGCGCCATGGCGGATCGGTGGAGAGTTTGCGCTGGGGTGACGCGCATGAGACCCGCGCCGATCACCCGGTGCTGGGAAGCGTGCCGTTGCTGGGCTGGCTGGTGAACGTGCGGCAATCGACCAGCGGCGGCGACAACACGTTGCTGCGCGGGCGGACCCTGGCCCGAGACCCGGACCCGTTCCTGAACGTTCACGCGGCGGTTTTCCGCGCGGTCTATGATTTCGCCGACCCGGAAAGTTCGGTGTTTATCATCTCGACCGGGCAATCCGGCCACCCGCTGTCGCGCTATTACGACGACCTGGGCGCGCTGTGGCGGCGCGGCGAATACATTCCCATGACGCTGGACCCGGCGCTGGCGCGCGCCGCCGCGGTCGGTGTGACGCGGTTGTCCCCTGAGGGGGGCTAGCGAATGATGACTTTGGACTGAAACGCCGCCGCAACGCACCGAGGATTGCGCCTGACCGGGCGGGGGCGAGAATCGCGCCCGCCATGGGGCGGACAGGCGCGATCCGGGGCTGAAGCCCCGGGAAGGGCAAAATCAGTGCGGTTCAAAACGAACTCATCTTGATCGAAACATTCGGCCCTGGTTTCAGCCGACGTCGCGCCAGACCCGGCGCAAACTATCAGAGCGGCAACATCGTCGTCGACTTGATCTCTTCCATCGATAAAAGCGCTGTGACGTTATAAATCCGTACTTCGGAGATCAGTGCCTGGTAAAAGGTGTCATAGGCGCGCGCATTAGCAACCCGGACCTTCAGAATGTAATCAATATCGCCCGCCAAACGGTGCGCCTCCATGACTTCGGGACGTGAATTCAAGGCGTTAAGAAAACCGTCCTGCCAGTCCTTTTCGTGTTCCGATGTGCGGATCAGTACGAAAAAGCAGGCCTCGAGCCCGAGCATATCGGCGTCCAGCAGCACCGTATTCTGCCGGATCACACCCGCCTCTCGCATTTTGCGGATGCGGTTCCAGACCGGGGTCTTTGATGACCCCACGTGTTTGGCGATCTCATCCAGCGAACGGGCTGAATCTACCTGTAATTCCGAAAGAATTTTCCGGTCTATGTCATCAATACGGATCGACATTCCTTAACCTCTGTTTTCCCCACTGTTTCGTTCCGTTTTCGCGCGTGTCTAGAACATATGTTCTTATTTGCCGTGGAGTATAGCAGTTATTTGGAACTTTATTCTATATATAACATCAGGATCAAGGAACGAATGACATGCGGCATTTTCCGATCTTCATAGACCTCGACGACCAGCGCGTCGTTCTGTCGGGTGGCGGCGCGGCGGCGTTGGCCAAGTTGCGCCTGATCGCGAAAACCAACGCGCGCGTCGAAGTCTTTGCAACCGCCCCGCACACCGAGATCGCAGACATGGCCGCCGAGGGACTTATTACGCTTCACGACCGCACCGTGGGCGCAGCCGACATTGACGGCGCTGCATTGGTCTATGCCGCGACCGGGGATGAAGCCGAGGATGCGCGCGTCGCCGCGCTTGCGCGCGCAGCCGGGGTTCTGGTCAATGTCGTCGACAACCTCGACCAAAGTGCCTTTATAACGCCCGCGATTGTTGACCGCGATCCGGTGACCGTGGCGATCGGCACCGAAGGTGCGGCCCCGGTTCTGGCGCGCGCTATCAAGCGCGACGTTGAGGCCCGTCTGCCCGCCAGGCTCGGGATTCTGGCGCGTATCGGCAAAGCGGCGCGCGGTGCCGCCGAGGCATTGCCGGGTGGCGGGCTGCGCCGGGCGTTCTGGCAGGCGTTTTACTTTGAACACGGACCACGGGCGCTGGCCCGGGGCGGAACGGCCGCGGCAAAAGATGCGCTGGCCGATCTGATCGAAAAATTCCGGACGGCAACCCAGACCGGCCACGTTGATCTGGTCGGTGCCGGACCTGGCGATCCGGAGCTTTTGACGCTGAAAGCGCGCGCAGCCCTTGATGCAGCAGACGTGGTCATTTACGACCGGCTGGTTGCACCGGAAATTCTGGAGCTTGCGCGCCGCGAGGCCGAAATCATATCCGTCGGCAAAGCGGGATTTGGCCCCTCGACCCCACAATCCACGATCAATGATCTGGTTGTCGACCACGCCCGCAAGGGCGCCCAGGTGGTGCGCCTGAAATCGGGCGATCCGACGGTCTTTGGACGTCTTGATGAAGAAATCGAGGCCCTTGAGGCCGCCGATATTAGCTGGGCGATCGTGCCGGACATCACTGCCGCCTCGGCGGCTGCGGCGGCTCTGGGACAAAGCCTGACCAAGCGCGGGCGCAATTCGTCGGTGCGCTTGCTGACCGGCCACGACATGCGCGGCTTTGCCGAACACGACTGGCGGGCGCTGGCCCGCCCCGGCGAAGTGGCCGCGATCTACATGGGCAAGCGCAGCGCTCGGTTCTGGCTGGGCCGGATGTTGATGCATGGGGCTGATCCGGCGACGCCGCTGAGCATTGTCGAAAACGCCAGCCGCCCCGACCAGCGCATTCTGGCCACGACACTGGCCGACCTGGAACCGGCGCTGAGCCGCGCCGGTCTGACCGGTCCCGCGTTGATTTTCCACGGGCTGAGCCCGCGTCGCACCGCCGAGACGCTGGTGTCGCTCAAAGAACAGGAGCTCGCGTAATGGCCCGCTCCTTTACGCCGAAAGTCGTCACCGCCAATGACCTGCTCGAAGGTGACGTGATCTACCTTGATCCAAAGGGTGCCTGGACGCGCAATTTGCGCGCCGCCGCGCTGTTTAGCGACGAGGGTGAGGCAAACGAAGGGCTGGCGCGGGCGGAGAGCCAACCAGCGGTCGCTGTCGGCGCCTATCTGGCCGATGCCGTCGGCGGCGCATCCGGCCCCGAACCCACCCATTTCCGCGAGGAATTCCGCCGTCGCGGGCCGTCGAATTACGCCCACGGCAAGCAGGTGGAGTTGAGCGATGTATAAGTACACCGAATTCGACGAGGCCTTCGTGCGCGAGCGCGTAGCCCAGTTTCGCGGCCAGGTCGAACGCCGCATCGACGGCAGCCTGACCGAGGACGAGTTCAAGCCGCTACGCCTGATGAACGGGCTCTATCTGCAACTGCACGCCTATATGCTGCGGGTGGCGATCCCCTACGGCACGCTTTCGAGCCGTCAGATGCGCCAACTGGCGATGA
Organism: Paracoccaceae bacterium; assembly: GCA_965247915.1. GTDB lineage: Bacteria > Pseudomonadota > Alphaproteobacteria > Rhodobacterales > Rhodobacteraceae > JAKZRT01. The sequence goes on along the minus strand of OZ252048.1, from coordinate 1,954,202 downwards.
TCGCCGAACGCTGGGACAAGGGCTATGGCCATTTCACCACGCGCCAGAATATCCAGTACAACTGGCCCAAACTGCGCGATGTGCCGGACATGCTTGAGGCACTGGCCGATGTGGAAATGCACGCCATTCAGACCAGCGGCAACACCATCCGCAACATAACCTCGGACCATTTCGCAGGCGCCGCGGCGGACGAGATCGCCGATCCGCGCCCGGTGGCCGAATTGCTGCGGCAATGGTCGACCGACCACCCCGAGTTCCAGTTTTTGCCGCGCAAGTTCAAGATCGCCATCACCGGGTCGCCCAATGACCGGGCGGTGACACGGGCGCATGACATCGGCCTGCGCATGGTCACACAGAACGGTCAGCCGGGGTTCGAGGTAATCGTCGGTGGTGGGCTGGGACGCACGCCGATGATCGGCAAAGTGATCCGCGAGTTTCTGCCGCGCGAAGACCTGCTGCCTTACGTCGAGGCGATCGTTTCGGTCTATAACCTGCTGGGTCGGCGCGACAACAAATACAAGGCGCGTATCAAGATCACCGTGCATGAAAACGGACTGGAAAAGGTCCGCGATCTGGTCGAGGCGCGGTTTGCCGAAATCAGGCCCGCATTTCGGGTGTCGATCAGGCCATGCTGGCGGGTTTTGAGGCCGATTTCGCCGCCCCGGACTTCAGGGTCGCCCAGACCATCACTTTTGAGGCCAATCGCGCCGCCAGCGCCGGTTTCCGGTCGTGGACCGATACCAATCTGGCCGAGCATCGCGCCGTGGGCTATGCGATTGTCACCGTGTCGCTGAAGGCGCATGGTGCCACGCCCGGTGACGCCAGCGCCGATCAGATGCGCGTGCTTGCCGATCTGGCTGAACGCTATGGTCACGACGAGCTCAGGATCAGCCACGAACAGAACGTGATCCTGCCGCATGTCCACAAATCCGACCTGCCATCGGTTTATGCCGAACTGCTCAAGGCCGGGCTGGCCACGGCCAATGTCGGCCTGATCTCGGACATCATCGCCTGCCCCGGCATGGATTACTGCGCGCTGGCCACGGCGCGGTCGATCCCGATCGCGCAGGAGATCGCGACGCGGTTTGACGAGCTGAAGCTGGAACACGACATCGGCGCGCTGAAGATCAAGATCTCGGGCTGCATCAATGCATGCGGGCACCACCATGTCGGGCATATCGGCATTCTGGGTCTGGATCGCGCCGGGGTTGAGAACTATCAGATCACGCTTGGCGGCGACGGTACTGAGACCGCCGCCATAGGCGAACGCGCCGGGCCTGGGTTTTCGGCCGACGAGATCGTGCCCGCCGTTGAGCGCCTGGTCTTTGCCTATCTCGACCTGCGCCAGGCCGCAGATGAGACATTTCTTGAATCTTATCGCCGTCTGGGGCTCGCCCCGTTCAAAGCGGCCCTTTATCCGGAGGCGAAAGCCAATGCCGCTTGAAACTGGAATGATGCCGCTTGGGGTTCGCGCGGCGGAACTGAATGCAGGCTTCCGTCACCATTCGGCGATGGATGTTGTCGCGCATACGCTGACCGACCCGATGCTGGGACCGGTGGCGCTGGTGTCGTCGTTCGGGGCCGAGGCGGTGGTGCTGTTGCACATGGTCGCGACGGCTGATCGCACGACGCCGGTGCTTTTTCTCGACACCGAGATGCTGTTTCCCGAGACGCTGACCTATCAGGCCGAAGTCTCAGAAACGCTCGGCCTGACCGATGTGCGGATCATCCGGCCCGACCGCGCCGCCGTTCTGGAACGCGATGTCGACGGGATTCTGCACCTGGCCGACACCAACGCCTGTTGCGCCCTGCGCAAGACCGAGCCGCTGGAAAATGCGCTGAGCGGCTTTGACGCCTGGATCACCGGTCGCAAACGGTTTCACGGTGGCGAACGCGAAGCGTTGGAATTCTTCGAGGCCGGACCGGATCGCATCAAGATCAACCCGCTGGCCCATTGGACCCGCGACGATGTTGCCGAATATATGCTGAACAACAAACTGCCGCGGCATCCGCTGGTCAAGCAAGGGTTCCCGTCGATCGGATGCGCGCCCTGCACCACCCAGGCCGCGCCTGACGAAGACCCGCGCGCCGGGCGCTGGCGCGCGCAGGACAAAGACGAATGCGGCATCCATTTCGTCAATGGGCGGCCGCTGCGTGGCCCCCTGCCGCAGGAAGATCACCCATGAGCGTTCTTGTCACCGATGACGGGTTTCAGGCCGACGATTGGACGCACGGGTTTACCGGCCCCGACAGCCTGCCCGCCAACGAAAGGGCACTGGAGGTCGGCGTGGATCTGGCCTCGGACGCGGACCCCGCCGTGCTGGCCGAGCGGCTGCACGAGATCGACCTGATCCGGGTCGATTTTCCAACGTTCGCCGATGGGCGCGGCCTGACCATTGCGCGGCGGCTACGGTTGATGGGCTTTGACGGGCGGCTGCGCGCGACAGGTCATGTGATCGCTGACCAGTACGCGATGGCGCGCCGCGCGGGCTTTGACGAGGTCGAGATCGACGACGCCTTTGCGGCCCGCCAACCCGAGGAGCAGTGGCTGCGCCGCGCAAACTGGCGCGGCCACGACTATCAGTCACGGCTTCGGGGTTGATCCGGGGCTTCTCACCAACAAACGCACTCGTTAGAAGGGGCGGAATGCCGCCGAAAGACCAATGAATCAGATGACAGCGTTGCCCGAGACCAAAGCCAAACCGGCCCTGCCTGACGCGCAAACCGTGACCCAGGTGCGCCATTACACCGACCGGCTGTTTTCGTTTCGCACGACCCGGCCCGCAAGTTTGCGGTTCCGGTCCGGCGAGTTTGTGATGCTCGGGCTGTTGGGCGTTACCGGCAAGCCGCTTTTGCGCGCCTATTCCATCGCTTCGCCAAGCTGGGACGACGAGCTGGAGTTTTATTCGATCAAAGTGCCCGACGGGCCGCTGACATCAAAGCTTCAGCACATCGGGCCCGGGGATCAGGTGATTTTGCGCCCCAAACCGGTTGGCACTTTGGTCCACGACGCGCTACTGCCCGGCAGGCGGCTTTGGTTATTCGCGACCGGCACCGGGTTTGCGCCCTTTGCCTCGCTCTTGCGCGACCCCGAGACCTTTGAGGCCTTTGACCAGGTGATCGTCACCCACACCTGCCGCGATGTGGCCGAGCTGACCTACTCGCGCGATCTGGTGGCTGGTCTGGCGGAGGACCCGCTGATCGGTAAATTTGTGAGCGACAAGCTGACGTATTTACCGACAACCACCCAGCAAGAAAGCGCCAGGATGGGCCGCGTCACCCACAAGTTGCGGGACGGGTCGCTTTTCGATGAAATGGGTATAAAGGACTTCAGCGCCGAAAACGACCGCGCCATGGTTTGCGGTTCGATCGGGCTGAACACCGATATGAAGGCGATCTTGGAAGGCCTCGGGCTGGAGGAAGGCGCAAATTCCGACCCCAAGCATTATGTGGTGGAAAAAGCCTTTGTGGGCTGACCACCGCAGGATCACCCGTTGCGTACCCTAAAGCATATTACATTTAATCTGAGGCATATCCCGCGGCCTTGAGGAAGTTCCAGCATTGGTCTGGGTCGAAGAGATCACAAATGTCGCTGAGGGCGTCAAAGAGGGCATCGAAGGTTCTTGCTCCAACCCTTCGCAGGTGAGCTTTCAACTTTGAGAACGCCATTTCGATCGGGTTAAGATCCGGGGAGTAGGGTGGCAGGAACAAGAACCAGCATCCGCGCGCCCTCAACGCCTGTGCCGCGCGGTGGCTTTTGTGGGTGGAAAGATTGTCGAGAATGACCACAGTTCCAGGGTCCAGCGCAGGCGCAAGCTGGGTCTCGATATAAGTCTCGAACGCCGATCCATCCATTGCGCCGCTGATCACCCAGGGTGCAATCAGCGCGTTATGGGTCAGCCCGGCGATGAAGGTCTGCGTGCCCCATTTTCCAAAGGGTGCGGTGCCATAAAGCCGCTCACCCCTGAAGCTGCGCCCGCGCAACCGGGTGAGGTTGGTTTTGACGGCGGTTTCATCGATGAATACCAGCCTGTGCGGTTCGGCGCGCATGCGCGGCTGGCGGCGGCTGATCCATTCCCTTCGCGCCTTATGCAGGGCGGGCCGGTCACGTTCCTGCGCGACAAGTCCTTTTTTTATATGAAAACCCTGCGCGTTCCAGAGCCCGGTGGATTGAGGAGAGCTGAACGCTCACGCCGTGCGTCTCCGCAAGCGCACCCGCAAGTTCCTGCAATGTTATGTCCGGTTCAGCCCGGACAATCTCGATCAGGAAACCCGCATGCGGTGCCAGCTTGCCAAACCGGCCCGCTGGCCTGCCCTGTGGCTTGGGTGTGACCTCGCCCCGCTCACGTTGATCCGCCGCATAACGCACCGCCGTCGCTGCACTGACGCCATAAACCCGCCCCGCAGCGCGACAAGAGTTTCCGGCCGCAATATACCCGCATATCCGCTGCCGAAGATCCAAAGAATACGGTTTGCCCATGCTCCACCTCCTCACGGGAAATGAATCAGACAAACAACACTTTGGGAATCCCCTTTCGATTCACATCAAACGCAAACCGCTTTAGAGCGATGAAGGAGAACACTATGGCAACGGAAAGGTTCAAGGCCCTGGTGCACTTCATAGTGCACGAGTGCCTCAGCAATCCGGGGAGGCTGGGGTCTGTGAGGCTCAACAAGGTGCTCTGGTTCACCGATATGACTTCCTATCAGATGACAGGCGCGTCTGTGACGAGCGAGAAGTATGTGAAGCGCAAGATGGGGCCGGTCCCCGCAACGATACTGCGCACGATTCGAGAACTCGAACGTAACCGTCCGGCCTGACCGCTCTGCCGCGCCGTGGAGGGGTCGGATAGTGTCCACCACGGATAGTGGACACTACGGGGTTTGGGGTGGCGCGTCGAACGAAGCGGCTTTGGACAGACGACGAGAAGCGGTCGATCTGTTTTCAGACGGTGGCGCCGGGCGTATCGGTCGCGCAGGTCGCGCGCCGGTATGCGATGAATGCGAATCTGATCTTCAAATGGCTACATGACCCTCGCTTTGCGCCCGACCCGGAACTGGCAACGGCGGGTGTGCCATGTTTTCTTCCGGTTGAGATCGTGGATCAGGCCTTGGATAAGGATGAACCGCCTGTCGTTGAAGCTGGCGTTGCCAAGGGCACGATCGAGATCGAGCATGCTGGTGGACACCGGCTCCGGATCAGCGGTGCCTACGATCCCGGGGCGTTGGCACATCTGATCCGTGTCCTGTCCGGATGATCCCTGTTCCGTCCAGCACCAAGGTCTGGCTGGCGGCTGGAGTGACGGACATGCGCCGGGGTTTTGCCACGCTGGCTGCCCAGGCAGAGCAGACCCTGAAACAGAACCCGTTCACCGGCAATATGTTCGTGTTTCGAGGGCGCCGTGGCGATCTGATCAAGGTCATTTGGTGGGATGGCCAAGGAGCCTGTCTGTTCAGCAAGCGCCTGGAGAAGGGAAAGTTCGTGTGGCCAGCCGCTAAGGACGGGAAGATCGCGCTGACGCCGGCGCAGTTGGCGATGCTGCTTGAAGGCATTGACTGGCGTATGCCCAAGAGGACATGGTGCCCGCTGACAGCAGGCTGAGTAAACCATTTATTTCCAAAGGATTGATGCCGTTGTGGGATTCCCACCGTCTCGGATAAGTGGTAGGTATCAGCCATGCTCGATGACATCAAAAAGCTGCCTGATGACCCGTCGGCATTGAAGGCGTTGATCGCTTCCATGGCGTCAGAACTGACGAACCGGAATGCCGGGCTGAAGAGCCGCGATGTGTTGATCGAGAAGCTGAAGCATCAACTCGCGGGCCTGCGTCGTCATCAGTTCGGTTCGCGTTCAGAAAGCCTTGATCAGCTTGAACTGAAACTGGAAGAGCAAGAGATCGCACGGGCGGCGGAAAGCCCGCCCCCCGAGCCGTCGTCCGACGATGCCGATGAGAAACGGCAGCCAAAGCGCCGCCCACTGCCCGATCACCTGCCGCGCAACGAGACCGTAATTGGAATCGGCGAAGACTGCGCATCTTGCGGCGGCAGACTGCGCCGACTCGGCGAGGATGTGACCGAAGAGCTGGAATACAAGCCGGGGCGTTTTGTCGTGAACCGGATCGTGCGTCCGCGCATGGCCTGTACCTGCTGCGAGAAGATCAGCCAGGCCGCATTGCCATCGCGTCCCATCGAACGCGGTCGTCCAGGACCCGGTCTGTTGGCGCATGTGTTGGTCAACAAATACGCGGATCATCTGCCGCTCTATCGCCAATCGCAAATCTTCGACCGCGACGGGATCGACCTTGAACGCTCAACTTTGGCTGACTGGGTCGGCAACTCCACGGCGCTGCTCGAACCCCTGGCTGATGCCATTGGCCGTCATGTCCTGAACGGACAAGCAATCTTCGCTGATGATACGCCCGTGAAGATGCAGGCGCCGGGTAGCGGCAAATGCAAGACGGCACGGTTCTGGACATACGCCAGAGATGAACGGCCATGGGCTGGCGATGCGTCCCCGGCGGCCTGGTATCAGTTCAGTGTCGACCGAAAGGGCATACGGGCACCTCGATTTATTGACATTCTGAGGGCATATTATGCCTGATTTCGGTTCTATCGGCCATCGGCACGCTGGGTTTTAGGTGGTCAGTCTCGATCCTTAATCCGCGCCGGGCATTGGTGGCGCAGATCGCCACAGCATCCTCGTGTTTTCATACCGGGAATGGGTTTAGGCGGTGCAACTGGCCAAGCCGCCGGATGTTGTAGGCAAGGTTCTTCATCCCGATCCTGGCCCTGGCCCGCGCCAGACCGATGGTTCGCACCAGCGTGCCACCCATGTCGTTCGCCTGCGCGCCGAACACATGCTCGACACGGACACGAACCGAGGATTTCGTCCTGTTGCTTTTCATTGCCTGTTCGGTCAGAGGCCTGCCCCGTTTGCCCTTGCGGTGGATGCGGCTTGTCAGTCCTCTCGCCCTGAGCTTCGCCTCGATTTCTTCCGACCGGTAGGCCGCATCTGCCCAGACCCTGGAGGCGGTGTTGCCGCGCATCAGCAACTCGTCCACCACCTGGCTGTCGTGAACGGCAGCGCCCGTGACGTGATAGCGCCGGATCAGTTTGTGCTTACGATCGACATTCACATGGTTCTTGTAGCCATAGTGGCTTTTGCCGTGCTTTTTGGTCCAGCGTGCATCAACGTCCTTCTGTGATCGCTTGGCAGGCTTGTTTTCCCAGTCTTCCGGCACCTCGCCACCCTTGATCGCCGCGTTTTCCGCGCGCGTGTTGTGGTTGCGCGGCACCGGCACGATGGACGCGTCCAGTATCTGGCCGCCCCGTGCAATGTAGCCCTGCCGCGCCAGATGTCCGTCAAAGAGTTTGAACAAATCATCCACCTTGCCCGCCTGCGCCAGCGCCTCGCGATACAGCCACACGGTCTTTGCGTCCGGCACCCGGTCACCAAGACCAAGACCCAGAAAACGCATAAACGAAAGCCGGTCCCGGATCTGGTATTCGACCTGATCGTCCGAAAGGTTGTAAAGCGCGCTCAGAACCAGGGTTTTGAACATCAGTACCGCGTCCATCGGCTTGCGCCCCGCGCGTGATTTCCGCTCACTTTCAGGCTTGCGCCAGACCTGCTCCAGAAGCGGGCGGAACTCTTCCCACGGTACAACTGCATTGATCTCGACCAGCGGGTCCTTCTTCGCATCCAGGCTCTCGTAACGATCTGAAAGATCAAAAAAGCCCATCTGTGCCATGACTGCCATCCCTCCGCCGCATCATCCTGCAAATCTACAGCGCGTTCACGCCAGATGCAATTTATAGAGGTGCCCATACGTACAATCGGCCATCTCAAGGACTACACCGGCTGGATGCACGCCGATGGCTACGCTGGATTTGAAGAGCTGTACCGCTCAGGCCGTATTCACGAGGTGGCCTGCATGGCGCATATCCGGCGCAAGTTCGTCGATGTGCAGCAATCCCAGGGCTCTGCCATCGCCGAAGAAGCGATCAGGCGCATCGCCGAACTTTACGCGGTCGAGAAGCAAGCCCGTGGATCGCCGCCGGATGAGCGGGTGCGGTTGAGGCAGGCAAAGGCAAAGCAGGTTCTCGATGATCTCGACACGTGGCTCGGTGCACAGCTCACGCGCATCTCTGGCAAAACGCCGCTGGCGCAGGCAATCCGCTATGCCATCACCCGCATCAAACGGCTCAGGCCCTATCTTGATCACGGCTTGCTGGAGATAGACAACAACACAGCCGAAAGGGGAATGCGGGCCATCGCCATAGGCCGCAAGAACTGGCTCTTTGCCGGGTCCGAGCGTGGCGGCCGATCAGCCGCCATTGCCTACACGCTGATTGAGACAGCCAAGCTGAACGGCGTTGACCCTCAGGGCTGGCTCACAGATGTTCTGAGCCGCATCGCCGATCACAAGATCACCCGCATCGATGAACTTTTGCCTTGGTGTTACGCTGCCCCGGCAGCGTAACAGCGACCAGCTTATCCTCGCCAGAGCACCTTCACCGGACGGTCACACTCGAACAAGAAGGCAAGATCGTCGTGCGAGGGCGCAAGACTTACTATGACCCCTATCGCTACGTTTCTTTGGTCGACCCTGACGCCAGCTGCCTTTCGCAGAGTGACCGTAACCTCGCCAGAGAGGTGATCGACTTTGTCTGCGGACATTCGGCGAATGAGATCAGCGACACCACGCATGATGAGGTGTGGAGTGCTGCCAAGGAGGGAGAGGAGATTCCTCTGTACGCCACACTCGCCACCGGAAAGGGGACGATCACGGACGATGTCAAGAAATGGGCAGAGTCCATTGTTCAGGAACTTGAGGGTGAGAAAGCGAGTGCATAATGGCGAATGGCCCGTATTGGCCTCAATATCGCACTGTAGTTCTTGACCGCCGCGCTCAAGAATTCGTTGATCGAGAAGAAAATCAACCGCCGAGGTTCGACGATCATTGGCGCGGCGTGGAATGGCTGCTTGCACGCACCCCGGAGGCTGGCGTGCCGCGGAAGCGCACCAGCCATCAGAACCATCTCGTATACGTTATTCCAGCGAATCAACTCGCCAAAACGCTAGAGATCTGGGTTCTGTACTCCTACGATCAGGATGAAGTGCAAATCCACGGCGCGAAGTTCGGCCCGAAAGATGAGGAATGACAGAGGTTGTAGAATCCAGCAAAACAACAACAAAGAAACCCAATAAGGGTTCGCCTCCGTCCAACGTCACGCTCCCGCCCATCGACGCGGAGCCAGAGGAGATCGCCCAGGCGCTGTTCCAGAGGCCACCGCTGAAGAAGCCAAAGGCCGTGGAATCAGGCGAGTCCCAAAAGGTGTGCCCTGAATGCGGCCACGTCTTCCAGGGCAATGGATGGGATGGCGTTGACACTCATTGGCGATCCAAGCATGAAGACATCATGCCGTACGAAGAGGCTTGGCCTTTGCTTCGTGACGGCAAGTACATGGCTCAGGCGCCAACCACTTCAAACTGACCCGCCACTCAGCGCTTGCGTAGTCAGGGATATAATTCCCCCTTTTTTCATGGCAGAGTTGCGAACGTTGCGTGGGCTCTTGCAAACTTCCGCTGGTCGCCCGATACCGGCGCTGACAGTCCAAAAGCCCCATGCTAGACCTTCCGCTGACAGCCCGATGCGAGGATCGCAATGCGCCTTTTTGCCAGTTTGATTTGTACCGCCGCTCTCGGGCTTGCTGTGCCCGGGTACGCCCAGCAAAGCGACACCAGCGATCTGTCGCTTGGTCAGCCCGCCGGCGAACCGCGGCCGGGCGAAATGTATGTCAAGGAAGAGACCGGCGACTGGTCGGTGCGCTGTGTGAAACAGGCCGAGGGCAAGGAACCCTGTCATCTTTTTCAACTAATGTTCCAGGCCAACGGCAATGCGGTGGCGGAAATTCAGCTGTTTGCGCTGCCTCCCGGTCAGCAGGCGGTAGCGGGCGCAAACATTATGACGCCGCTTGAGACGCTTTTACAGCGGCAACTGACCATTTCCATCGACGGGCAGACCGGAAAAATCTATCCCTATTCGTTCTGCAACAAGGAAGGATGTATGGCGCGGCTCGGGTTTACCGCGGCGGATCTTCTGGCCTTTGAGCGCGGCAGCGTTGCGACGCTGACGATTTTCGCGCTTGCCGCCCCCGATCAGCCGATCCAGGCGCAACTGTCGCTGAACGGCTTTATCAAAGGCTATGATCGTCTGCTTGAGGGCCTTTAAAGCCGAACGCCACGACGCCCGGCAAGATCGGTGAAATACTGCCAGGCGACCCGGCCCGACCGCGCGCCGCGCGTGGCCTGCCATTCGATCGCCTCAATGCGCAGGGTTTTGTCGTCGATCTTAACTCAGTAGGCATCGCGGTAATGGGTGACCGTCCGGTGAAGGTGCTCTGGCGAGGATAAGCTGGTCGCTGTTACGCTGCCGGGGCAGCGTAACACCAAGGCAAAAGTTCATCGATGCGGGTGATCTTGTGATCGGCGATGCGGCTCAGAACATCTGTGAGCCAGCCCTGAGGGTCAACGCCGTTCAGCTTGGCTGTCTCAATCAGCGTGTAGGCAATGGCGGCTGATCGGCCGCCACGCCCGGACCCGGCAAAGAGCCAGTTCTTGCGGCCTATGGCGATGGCCCGCATTCCCCTTTCGGCTGTGTTGTTGTCTATCTCCAGCAAGCCGTGATCAAGATAGGGCCTGAGCCGTTTGATGCGGGTGATGGCATAGCGGATTGCCTGCGCCAGCGGCGTTTTGCCAGAGATGCGCGTGAGCTGTGCACCGAGCCACGTGTCGGGATCATCGAGAACCTGCTTTGCCTTTGCCTGCCTCAACCGCACCCGCTCATCCGGCGGCGATCCACGGGCTTGCTTCCCGACCGCGTAAAGTTCGGCGATGCGCCTGATCGCTTCTTCGGCGATGGCAGAGCCCTGGGATTGCTGCACATCGACGAACTTGCGCCGGATATGCGCCATGCAGGCCGCCTCGTGAATACGGCCTGAGCGGTACAGCTCTTCAAATCCAGCGTAGCCATCGGCGTGCATCCAGCCGGTGTAGTCCTTGAGATGGCCGATTGTACGTATGCCCTTTCGGTCGACACTGAACTGATACCAGGCCGCCGGGGACGCATCGCCAGCCCATGGCCGTTCATCTCTGGCGTATGTCCAGAACCGTGCCGTCTTGCATTTGCCGCTACCCGGCGCCTGCATCTTCACGGGCGTATCATCAGCGAAGATTGCTTGTCCGTTCAGGACATGACGGCCAATGGCATCAGCCAGGGGTTCGAGCAGCGCCGTGGAGTTGCCGACCCAGTCAGCCAAAGTTGAGCGTTCAAGGTCGATCCCGTCGCGGTCGAAGATTTGCGATTGGCGATAGAGCGGCAGATGATCCGCGTATTTGTTGACCAACACATGCGCCAACAGACCGGGTCCTGGACGACCGCGTTCGATGGGACGCGATGGCAATGCGGCCTGGCTGATCTTCTCGCAGCAGGTACAGGCCATGCGCGGACGCACGATCCGGTTCACGACAAAACGCCCCGGCTTGTATTCCAGCTCTTCGGTCACATCCTCGCCGAGTCGACGCAGTCTGCCGCCGCAAGATGCGCAGTCTTCGCCGATTCCAATTACGGTCTCGTTGCGCGGCAGGTGATCGGGCAGTGGGCGGCGCTTTGGCTGCCGTTTCTCATCGGCATCGTCGGACGACGGCTCGGGGGGCGGGCTTTCCGCCGCCCGTGCGATCTCTTGCTCTTCCAGTTTCAGTTCAAGCTGATCAAGGCTTTCTGAACGCGAACCGAACTGATGACGACGCAGGCCCGCGAGTTGATGCTTCAGCTTCTCGATCAACACATCGCGGCTCTTCAGCCCGGCATTCCGGTTCGTCAGTTCTGACGCCATGGAAGCGATCAACGCCTTCAATGCCGACGGGTCATCAGGCAGCTTTTTGATGTCATCGAGCATGGCTGATACCTACCACTTATCCGAGACGGTGGGAATCCCACAACGGCATCAATCCTTTGGAAATAAATGGTTTACTCAGCCTGCTGTCAGCGGGCACCATGTCCTCTTGGGCATACGCCAGTCAATGCCTTCAAGCAGCATCGCCACGGCGCCCTCGAAACACGAACATATTGCCGGTGAACGGGTTCTGTTTCAGGGTCTGCTCTGCCTGGGCAGCCAGCGTGGCAAAACCCCGGCGCATGTCCGTCACTCCAGCCGCCAGCCAGACCTTGGTGCTGGACGGAACAGGGATCATCCGGACAGGACACGGATCAGATGTGCCAACGCCCCGGGATCGTAGGCACCGCTGATCCGGAGCCGGTGTCCACCAGCATGCTCGATCTCGATCGTGCCCTTGGCAACGCCAGCTTCAACGACAGGCGGTTCATCCTTATCCAAGGCCTGATCCACGATCTCAACCGGAAGAAAACATGGCACACCCGCCGTTGCCAGTTCCGGGTCGGGCGCAAAGCGAGGGTCATGCAGCCATTTGAAGATCAGATTCGCATTCATCGCATACCGGCGCGCGACCTGCGCGACCGATACGCCCGGCGCCACCGTCTGAAAACAGATCGACCGCTTCTCGTCGTCTGTCCAAAGCCGCTTCGTTCGACGCGCCACCCCAAACCCCGTGGTGTCCACTATCCGTGGTGGACACTATCCGACCCCTCCACGGCGCGGCAGAGCGGTCAGGCCGGACGGTTACCAAACATATTATCGACGCGCTTTCGATGATTGGTTTTCTCTGTGCATGACCTGCTGGACTATCTGCCCGGCATCGCTGCGAGACCTCCTGTTGGAGCTCGCTGTGTCCGATCTCTATCGGGCCAAGTGGTCGAACGCCGTCCTTGCCGAGTGGATCAACGCGCTGCTTCGAACGCGCGATGATCTGACCCGGGAGCGGCTGGAGCGGACGCGCGACTTGATGAACGCGCACGTCCGCGACACCTTGGTCGTGGATTTCGAGGACCTGATCGACGTCCTGAAGCTGCCCGACGCCGACGACCGCCATGTGTTGGCAGCAGCGATCAAAGGGCGCGCCGATCTCATCGTCACGGCCAATCTCAAAGACTTTCCGGCTGACGTCCTGACGCGCTGGGGGATAGAGGCGCAGCACCCCGATGAGTTCCTGACGCATCAGTTCCACCTGTCGCAGCCAATCTTCCTCAAGGCCGTGAAGACGGTGCGTTTGCGTTTGGAGAACCCGCCGAAATCGGTCGAGGAGTATCTCGACACGCTGCGGGCGCAGGGGCTGTTGGCCACTGTCAGCGAGATCGTGCCATTCGATCAATTCATCTGACCGCGCCGCTATGGAATGACCAATGGTGGCTGAAGTCCTATCGGAGATGTATCGATTGCACGTAATGTGTTGCCGACGATTAGAGGTAAGCAAGAAAATCCTCAAATCGTTGCTGTCTCAGGTCTGGAAACAGAGAGTGTTAAAACCCAGTCGCCTTCCCACCGCCAAGCCCCACAGCCGAACTTTCTCCCGCCGCGCCGGGTGGGGCCGAAACGCCCGGCATCCGCGCGGGTTTCGGCCGGCGACCGTTGACCGGCGGCCCCGCGATTCGGCCCGAATCCGCTCTCTCTCGGCCCGTATTCTCCGCGACTGTTGACTGCGCCAATTCGGTACGGGATTTCAGACCGTAGAAGTTACAAAGGGTTAGCGGGATTTCAGATTTCCGAAGTTCGGAGTTCGTTCGCTCGGGCGGGCGAGACCGGGTTCCAACCCGGGCATTGAGTTCATTGGGTTTTTCCGATGCGCCGGTACGGCCGCGAACCGGCGCCGGCGTGCGTCGGCCTGATTGGCGCGCTCAACCGTCCGGCCGCCGATTTCCGGAAGGGAGCGCTGGAGCGCGGCGCGCTTCGACGGCGGTGTCGCGCCCTCGGCGGAGGGGCGCCGGCCCCGTCGAGACAGCTTCCCAACGCCCGACCGCCACTGCTACCATCCTTTGGCACCGGCCGATCGTCCGTCCGGGAAACGTCTGAGGGGAGGAAGTCATGGTGGAGCAGAGACTCCCCCTTCCACACGAATTCCTGAAGCGCCATCTCTATCACTGTCAGGGCAACCTGCGTCTACCTCAGACCGTGCATACATTCGTGTGAAGAACCGTTATGGATTATCAAAAATTCTATGAAGAGCTCTTTGTGCCGCTAGAGCGAAAATTCGGAAAATTGGACGATGATACGATCACTCCCATTGTTGGTTTTGACCTGCCCCCAATTTGAGGGCCACTTTTAGGTAGTCTCTGTTCCTCTTTTGTTTGCCATTATTCGGCGGCGTGAGCAATGGGCGGTGGCGCGGAGCCTTCAGATAGCTCAAGCGTCGCTGCCCATTGCGGTTTATGGAAAGGCCTGTTTGCGGCAAATTCTTCCGGGGTTTGATAGTTCAGCGAAGAGTGGGGCCGGTTTTGATTGTAATCGATCCGCCAGTCCTCGATGATCCTTTCTGCCTCGGCCAGCGAGGTGAACCAGTTCAAGTTCAGGCATTCTTCGCGAAACCGGCCGTTGAAACTTTCGATGTAGGCGTTCTGGGTCGGCTTGCCCGGGTCGATGAAGTAGAGCTGCACGCCGTGATCATCTGCCCAGCCATCAAGCGCGCGGCCTCGTAGTTCAGGCCCATTGTCAACGGTCAGAACATCCGGGTACCCCCGCTCACGAGCCACCCGTTCCAGCATTTCCACCACGCGGGAGCCGGGGATCGACAGGGCCACATCAATCGCCGGACATTCCCGTGTGCAGTCGTCTTTCAGATTGACGGTGCGGAACTTCCTGCCGTTGGCGAGCGCATCCATGGTGAAGTCCAGGCTCCACCGCTGGTTGGCGGCGATCGGGCACCAGGCGCCTTCGCGCACGCCCTTGGGGATTTTCTTGCGATTGCGGCGGCGCAGGGTCAGGCGCTCCTCTCGGTAAAGTCGCTCCACCACTTTCACGTTCACCTTGAAACCCTCCTGGCCAAGCTTGGCAAGCAACATGCGATAGCCATAGCGTCGGTGTTTGCCGGAAAGCGTGACCAGCCGTTCCCGTATCCTCGCATGGCGATCCGGCCTTCCTCTGTATTCATTACTCGATCTGGAAAACCCAATCAGCCCACAGGCCCGCCGAGTTGAAAACTGATAGTCACGGCAAAGAACCATGACTGCTTCCCGGCGGCTTGCAGGCTTCAGAAGTTTTTTGCCAGAAGCCCTTTCAGGCCAGCATTATCAAGCATGGTTTCGGCCAGCAGCTTCTTCAGCTTGCCGTTCTCCGATTCCAGGTCTTTCAGCCGCCTGACATCGGAAATCTGAAGGCCGCCATACCTGGCTTTCCATTTGTAAAAGGTGGCATCCGACATACCGTGCTTACGGCACAACTCGGACACTTTCGCACCCGCCGCATACTCCTGAATGATCCGAACAATCTGCTCTTCGCTAAACCGTGACTTGCGCATTCTCTGTTCTCCTCGTTCTCGTGAACATTAAGCGAACAGATCCTCCTTTCAAATGGACCAGTTTTCGGGGAGCAGGTCAGTTTTTCTGCTGGTGGACCAGTTTCCTTAGCAAAAAAGGAAGACAAAAATATTTATGTAACCTGTGAGTTAGCTGTATATTCAGGGCAACTACCAAGTACAGAGGGGCTCAAATTTGAGCTATTTTCGGCTGGAGGGTATTCAGATGATTGGTGTCGAGTTGTATTTACTGGTCTTGGCCGTCTCTCATTCGAAGAAGAGCTTGGAGATCAACACATCATTAATGTATCTGCCTTACTTGAAGGGCCTGAAGCAACAGATACCGTTCAGCTACATCTATATAGTAAGACTAAATTTGAAGGTAAGCTATATGGGCTCTATGAAGTTGTGTCAGCGTAAGAATTGGCTCAGTTTACGAACTGTATGTGTTCATGGTATGTTCTTTTTGGATTCAGGGAGATAGCGAATGTCGATGGACAATGAACAATTTCAGTGCTGGCTTGCCGGGATAGACAGCCTCAGCGCTGCACAGCGTAGAGAGGCCGAAGCGGTATTTTCAGGGCGGACAGGGTCGGGTTCCTCGCTTGCCGCGGTCGAACTTGCGGTGGATGCTGATAGGCACTGTCCGCATTGCGGCAAGCCCGGTGCGGTGTCACGGGGCAAGGCACGGGGCCTGCGTCGTTACCAGTGCAAGATCTGTCGGCGCACATTCAACGCCGCTACCGGCACGCCCTTGTCCGGGCTTCACTACAAAGACCGATGGTTGGCCTTTGGCGGATGCCTGGCTGCGGGAGAAACGGTTCGGGCGTCAGCCGATCACTGTAATCTTGCCGTCAACACGGCATTCCGTTGGCGTCACCGGTTTCTGGAGGCTGCAAAGAAGGCCCCGCAAAAGCTCAAAGGGATCGTCGAGGTCGATGAAACCTATGTTCTGGAGAGCCACAAGGGACAGAGAACCCTCGACCGCAAGCCCCGCAAAAGAGGCGGCAAGGCTGGCAAGCGCGGCCTGTCGTGCGAACAGGTGCCGGTTCTAGTGGCTGCCGACCGTAATGGCACGACATTCAGCACGGTTCTTCCGGTGGTTAATGCCGACACGCTGAAACAGGCGATCAGCCCGGTCGTCGACAGGGACATCGTGCTGGTGTCCGACGGTCACCGCGGCTATCCGCCCTGCGCGACAGCAATGGGCGTTCGCCACGAAGCCCTCAATCTGTCAGCCGGCGAACGGGCCCGGGGCGCCTTTCATATTCAGACGGTCAACAGCCGCCACAGCCAACTGAAGGATTTCCTGCGCCGCTACCGTGGCATCGCAACAAAATATCTCGACAACTACCTGCAATGGTTTCATCTCATCAAACTCACACCACAGACCTCGCCGCGAGCCTGTTTGGCCGCTGCTATCACACGCCATGCATACAGTTCGTAAACTGAGCCTAAGAATTTAACAAGTGTGCTATTTGGGAGGTGAGTGTCGTTTCGACACGGAGGCAGATCTTGGGATGCTCCCCCGTCGTCACGCGACATTCCCCCCTTGCTCGCGGAAGCGTTTCTGCATGGCCATAAATTGCGCCACGTAGCGATTGAGGTGCGCAGTGTCCTAGGGCAGCGTAAGGAATGGCTTGCCCTTACCGATCACCATCACCTGTCGCGACCCGTCGTCGTCCACACGGTGCTCCAGATAGGGCGCGAAGTGGGTGCACTCGGTCTCCGGCAGGGCGACGGAGAGGCGGGCGAATTCCTCGGTCGGGAACTGGTTGGAGAGGCCGATCCACCGGAGGCTGGTGAGATCGGCCAGAGGCACCAAGGACTGATCGCTCACCCGGATCGACGTCATCGACAGTCGTTCGAGCTGAGTGAGGCTGGCGAGCGGCGCCAGGGTCTTAGGGCGGAAGGTTGTCCACATGCCGCCGGAGAGTTCGAGGAAGCGGAGACCGCCGAGATCGGCGATGGCGCCGATGTCGTGCACCTTGCAGCAATCGACGAGGGCGAGGAGTTCGAGGCCGCCGAGCTGACGCAGAAAATCGACCTCCGTGACCTTGGTGTTCCAATCGATCTCCAGCGCCCGAAGACGGTCAAGACGGCCGAGCCCCGACAGGTCGGCGACCCGCAGGCCGCAAAATCTCAGGTAGAGCGGATCGACGCCCGGCAGCAGTTCTGCGAACTGGCGTTCGTTGATGTCGAATACCCAGAGCGCTTCGAGCGCCGCAAGATCGCCGAGCGCCCACAGGTTGCGGGTCTTGCCGCTGACGGCGAGGCGCGCCGGTTCGTCGTGAAGCTCCGTGACATCTTCACAGATCGGTGGCGGCTCAACCCATTTTAGAGTCATCAGGTCGTCGATCGCCATCGGTTACAACCGGCGTCGCCCGTGCCGCTCGGGCGGTGGAGACCGGCCCCCAGTGACAGGTCCAGTTTGAATGTTTGGGTATGGTGACCGGCGCGAAATTTGCGCGTTTCGGCCGGCATACCCGAGCTCCAGCTGGCCGAGTGCAGCAGAATTTGCCCTTTTCGTTCTCCGTTAGCCCACATTCTCCAACACAAGCGAACCACGGCGTTTTGGTGCGGTTAAACTATACTACAAAGAATCAGGGAGTTAGCAAGCGTTTGTCGGCCGAGGGTTCGAGACCCGATCGCTCGGGTGAGCGCAAATCGTGGCAAACCCGTGGTTCGGAAGCCGCCCCGCCTCCTAGCGATCCCATGCCGCGCGCTTCTCTTCCCACGCCGCTGGAAACGGCTTCATCAGCCGCGCCAGGGTGAGCGCGGGCGGCTGGCGACCGTCGAGGATGGGCACCATCAAGCGCCACGTCACCGGACGCGGCAACGCGCCGAAGCAGGAGGTAATCGAGGCCGTGAGCGCGCGGGGATTCGCACCGGCCGACGACAACGAGGCCGACGCCCTCGCGTTGCTGCTCTGGGCTGTCAATCGGCATTGAATGTTGACCCCCCTATCGGCGCCCAAAAATGACCCCCCTTTTGTGCTGAGCTGGCCCGTTGCTGCGTAGTCTCCATATAACGCAGCGGCGGCGGGCCAGTCCGTTAGCCTACCCTGAACATAACACCGTTTTCGCCATCTGTCGGTGTTTTCACTTTGTCGTATGTCATCCTCAGCCTCGAAGACGCCGAGAAACTGACACAAGGCCCGATCGGGCAGGAACTTACTGAAAACACGATCAACGACACCGGCGTGCGCATCATTGCCTGGACATACACCGGCTTTCGCGTTCTGACCAACTCGAAAAAACCGGTCCGTTCGGTTGCCGATCTGAAGGGTCTAGTGATCCGAGTGCCAAAAAACGAAATCATGATCGATACTTACAAATCGTGGGGCATCAGCCCAACGCCGATGGCGTGGTCGGAAACATTTGCCGGTCTTCAAACAAAAGTTGTTGACGGTCAGGACAATCCCTACACGACGATCAACGCGATGAAGTTTTATGAAGTCCAAAAGTATGTGACTAACATCCGTTACATCTTCTCGATCGAACCGCTGATCGTGTCAGAGTCGGTTTTCCAGGACTTGTCCGCCGAGGGTCAGGCGATCGTGTTGGATGCGTGTAAAGCGGCAACCGCAGCGTCGGCCCAGTTCCTGCGCGATCAAGAGGCTGCAATCAAAGCTAGTTTGATCGAAAAAGGCATGGAAATCATGGACCCTGAAAACGACGAGGCGGAGTTCATTGAACTGGCAACCAGTGCAGTTTGGCCAAAGTTCTATGTGAGCTACCCCCCGAAATTCGGACACTGACGTAAGCTGCGATTTGTAGTCTGCTGATCTTCAACACGAAGGAGATCAGAAATCCTCCTGATGCTAAACCCTCATATCTGTCCCAAAGGCGCTGACGTCAGACAGCGTGAAGGAACAATCGTTCCGCACCGCCGTCGAAGAACACGGACTGTTGATACGGATGGGCAGATCAGCTTTATTCGAAACAGATTCTTTTCAGGAGCTTGTGAAAAAATGCCGCGTCCCAGCAAAGGAGCAAGGCTCTATTGGCGGAAAGACAACCAAAAGTGGGTCATCCTCGACGGCAAAAAGCAAATCCGAACAGGCACAACTAAACGCCGCCATGCTGAAACGGCCCTCGCGAAATATACCATCGAACGGGACAGCCCAGGTGGTCCGCATGAACCAGAACAAGTAACGGTCGCGGACGTTCTGCAAAAGTACGGCGAGGAACATGCGCCTCACACCGCCGCCCCGGAGCGCATAGGCTACGCCATGGTCCCGCTCATTGATTTCTGGGGCCACCTGCCCGTCTCCGCCATTACCGGCAACACCTGCCGCCGCTACACCAAGTACCGGGGCAGATCAGATGGAACCGTGCGGCGCGAACTGGGGGTTCTGAGGGCGGCTGTGGAATACTGCTTGCTTGAGGGTTACATCACCCGCGCACCAAGGGTTCACCTGCCGGACAGACCAGTGGCGAAAGATCGCTGGTTGACCCGCGACGAAGTCGCCCACTTGATCCGCGCAGCCAGGTCCGATTCCAGATCACGGCACGTCGCATGGTTCATTCTCATTGCGCTTTATACCGGCACCAGATCACAGACGGTTCTGGGCCTTCGTTTCGTTCCACAGACAAGGGGCGGCTGGATCGACTGCCAAAAGGGTGTGATCTATCGCGCCGGTCAGAATGATCGCAAAACGACCAAACGCAAACCGCCAGTGAGAATGCCGCGCAAGCTGCTTGGGCACATGAAGCGAAGGCAGGCCAACGGGGCCAATTGGGCGGTTGAGTTCAGGGGACACCCGGTCTCAAGTGTGAAGAGCGCCTTCGCCCGGTCCTGCCGTGATGCAGGACTCGAGGGCGTCTCACCGCACACCTTGAAGCATACCGCCGTGACTTGGGCGATGTTTGCTGGCGTTCCATTGGCCGATGCGGCGGGATATTTTGGCACGTCGATCCAAACACTCGAACGTGTCTATTTCCATCACCATGTTGATTTCCAGCGGGAAACAGCGGACGCCATGGACGGGCGAAAATAGGGGGTTTCTTGCCAGGTGCAAAGAAACTCAAAGAGTGCAATTATTGCACAAATCCCGCAACCAACTGAAAGGAAATGTTTTAGTTGGCGCACCCGACAGGATTCGAACCTGTGGCCTCTGCCTTCGGAGGGCAGCGCTCTATCCAGCTGAGCTACGGGTGCCTGGCCGCTTTTTAGGGGGTTCGATTGCTGGCATCAATCTCTATTTAGCGCCGCAGAAAGAGTCCGGTGCCCGCGCCACGCGCTGTCCCAAATTGCCAGCCTGCGCGAACTTCAGGCGAATAATTCGTGACAAAGTTCAAGGGCCTCGACCAGCGTATCGACCTCGCCGGTGGTGTTATAGAGCCCGAACGAGGCCCGGCAGGAGGCGGTCAGGCCGAGATGGGTCATCAGGGGCTGGGCACAATGGTGGCCGGCGCGGACCGCAACGCCTTTTTTGTCGAGCACGGTGGATATGTCGTGGGCATGTGCCGCCCCGTCGAGCGTAAACGAAAAGATAGCCGCCTTGGTGGCCGTCGTGCCTTGGTTGTTCAGCCAGTTGAGACCATTCAGCCGCCGCGCCGCGTAGGCCGCCAGAGCGTCTTCGTAGGCCGCGACTCGGTTCATCCCGATAGTCATCAGATATTCCAGAGCCGCCCCAAACCCGATCTGCTGAACGATCCCCGGCGTCCCGGCCTCGAACTTCATCGGCGGGTCGGCATAGGTCACATTTTCCATTGTGACCTCGCGGATCATGTCGCCGCCGCCCCTGTAGGGACGCATCTCGGCCAGACGTTCGGGGCGCACAAAGATCGCGCCCGAACTTGAGGGACCGTAAAGTTTGTGCCCGGTAATCGCGTAAAAATCACAGCCGATGTCCATCACATCGACTGGCATGTGAACGGCACCCTGACTGCCGTCAACCAGCACCGGCACGCCCTGGTCGCGCGCTGCCTGGCAAATAGATTTCACGTCAACTTTGGTTCCCAAAACATTGGAAAGATGGGTAATTGCGACGATGCGAGTTTTGGGCCCAATGGCGTCAATCACCTTTTGAGGGTCCAGGTGGCCGGTGCCGTCCGGCGCGACCCATTTCAGCACCACGCCCTGCCGTTCGCGTAGAAAATGCCAGGGCACAATATTGGCATGGTGTTCCATTACGCTCAGAACGATTTCGTCACCGGGCTGAATGCGGGGCGCGGCCCAGGCCGCAGCGACCATGTTGATGCCTTCGGTCGTGCCCGAGTTCATGATGATCGTCTTCGGGTCGGGCGCGCCAAGAAACCGTGCTATGGTTCCCCTGACCGCCTCGTATTTGTCCGTCGCAAGATTAGAAAGGTAATGCAAGCCCCTGTGCACATTGGCATATTCTTGGGAATAAGCGCGCGTGACCGCGTCGATAACCACCTGCGGTTTCTGGGCCGACGCGCCATTGTCGAGATACGTCAAAGGCTTGCCGTTGACCTCGCGGCCGAGGATCGGAAAGTCGGCGCGGATTGCCGAAATATCCAGGGATTGGGTCGATACGTCCATCATCCCCCAAGCCCCCTAACCACCACGCCGGCCAGGAAGAAAAGCAGCATCAGCGCTAAAATGGTCGCGAAGAATGCCAGGATTACAACCCCGAAAGCTTTGGCCTTTGACGAATACCCGTGCAGCGCCGCGGTAAAATTGATCAGCAGCCACAAAGTCAGGCCCAATCCGGCCACCAAAAAGAAACCTCCGAAAGCTGCTGTGAAAAAGCTCACAAAGCTTTGCAGCAGTTGCAGGACGATCAGAATAGCCTGCATCCAGGTAATCAACAGAACCGCGTCCCAAAATCGGCCCGCGCCCCCCAGCAACCTGCCAATCAGGTGAATGCTGCCCGCGATCGCAATCATCCAGGCCACCGTCAGCACTGCGGCGCCAACCGGCGACAGCGTGACCAGCGCCGCCTGCTGCGGCAGGATAGCATTCTGAATCGCGAACAGCAGTGTCGATACGACGGCAACCAGCAACATCAGCGGCCAGACCACATCGCGGGTCAGCCCCAGCCCCAGCAAAAGGGCGGCCCCGTCTTGGGGATTGCGCACCGAATAGAGCGCCAGCGCAGTCAGCGTTCGGGTGTCGAATTTCATTCGCCCAGCCCCGCGGTCTGCCGCAGCGCCGCCCGAAAACCACCGAACCAGACCCAGACAAGCGCGGCCAAAACTGAAATTCCCAAAATGTCGGTTGCCCAATTGTTGCCGGCAAATCCGCGGAACAGTCCGTGCAAAAGCCAAATCGGTGTCGCTGCCAACAGCCCCCAGAACACCACAAACCTAACCGCAAGCCCCGAGATACTAAGCCTGAGCGTCCGCGTCGCGGCCCAGATTACCGCCGTGACCACATAAATGACCAGCGGCATGATAAATATCCAGGCCAGCATAGCGCCGCCAAGCCGCGCCTGAAGCTCGATCTCAGGGTTAAGGAATGCGGCGCGCGCGAGCACCGGCCATTGGCCGACAAAAATCAACAGGCAGGCGCCCATTAGCGTGGCAAGGGCCTGTGGTTCGCTGACGGCGCGCAGGCGTGTCGCAACCACAGCACCCGGTGCCCAGTAGCTTTTTGCGATATCAGCGACCAAAGACATCCGACTTACCGCCTGCGTTCCAGCCAGCCGGTCAGTACCCGCAATATCTCGCCGGAAATTGCCGGTGCTTCGACCTCGTCAATCGCTTCGGCAAGAAACGCCAAGACCAGCAGGTCTTGCGCCGCTGCCTGCGAAATGCCGCGCGATCGCAGGTAAAACATGGCACTTTCGTCAATCGCGCCCGAGGTCGAGCCGTGCGAACAGATGACATCGTCGGCATAGATCTCAAGCTCGGGCTTGGCCAGAAAGACACTGTCTTCGTCCAGCAAAAGCGACTGGCTGATTTGATAGCCATCGGTTTTCTGCGCCCCTCGCTTGACCAGAATCTTGCCCTGAAAAACCCCGGCGGCGCCATTTCGCAGCACCTTCTTGAACACCTGACGGCTTTCGCAGTCCACCGCGTCATGGGTCACGAAAATGGTATCATCATGGTGAAATTCGCCGTCGCCGACCGCCGCCCCGGCAATGTGCGCGGTGGCAAAATCGCCCTGGATATCAATGACCGCCTCATTGCGGGTCAAGACACCGTTGACGCACAGCGTGAACGATTTGAACACTGCCTCGCGTGCGAGGCGCGCAAATATGTGGGTCGCGGCCAGGCGTTGGTGGTCGCGGCCCTGGGCACGGATGTGGTGAAAAGTACCGCCTTCGGCCACATCGATCTCGATTACATTGTTAAATCGCGCGGCGGCGGGGCCGTTTTCCAGGACCGTCACATCGCCACCCGCCTCGACTTTGACAATATGGTGCAGAATGGCGTCGGAGCATTCAGAGGAATGGACATAAATCAGCGAAATCGGTCGCTTGACCTTGGTAGCAACCCTAATCAGAACCCCATCGGTTGCTGCGGCCGTGTTGAGCGCGGCCAATGGCCTGTTTACTGGGCTCTGACCGTCGGTTTCCAGAACCCCGTAAATATCGCTCGCCCAATGAATGTCTCGGTCAGCCACATCCGCCAGCCGCTCGACGGTCGCGCCCGCGCTCACCAGATTGTCCGAGGCTTCGGGGGAATAGACGCCATCGACAAAGACGATTTTCAGGCAATCGATCTGGTCGAACAGCGGGGCTTCGTCGTGTTGAAACACTTGCGCCGGCTGAGGATGCGGCGCGACAAGCAAGTCAGGGCGCGTGAACCGCCAATATTCGTCGCGGCGCATGGGCAGACCCATTGCGCGAACCCTCGCCAGCGCCGCCCGACGCGCCGGACCGGCCCATCCGGACAAAGACGGAAGGTCGAGCGCCGCAATCCGGGCGTCGGTCGTGTCCAAAATGGCCTCGGCCAACGCCATCAGGCGGTCTCCTCAAGAAATCCGGTATAGCCGTTGGTCTCGACTTCCAGCGCCAATTGCGGCCCGCCGGATTGAACGATCCGGCCATCGACCATGATATGCACCACATCCGGTTCGATATGGTCCAAAAGCCGCTGATAATGGGTGATCACCAGAAATGCCCGGCCCGCATCGCGCAGCGCGTTTACCCCCTTCGCAACCAGCTTCATCGCGTCAACGTCAAGACCCGAGTCGGTTTCATCGAGGATGCACATCTTGGGCTCGAGCATGGCCATCTGCAATATTTCGTTGCGCTTTTTCTCGCCACCCGAAAAACCCACGTTGACCGGACGCTTCAGCATATCAGCGTCGATTTTCAGTTCCTTGGCCTTTGCCCGGATGTCTTTCAAAAATTCAGCGGCGCTGATCTCGGGCGCGCCGCGCGCCGCGCGCTGCGCATTCACAGCCGTCCGCAGAAAGGTCATGTTGCCCACACCAGGAATTTCGACCGGGTATTGAAAGGCTAGGAAAAGTCCGGCCGCGGCGCGTTCTTCGGGCGCGAGCTCCAGCAGGTCTTCGCCGCCCAGGCGCACCGAGCCCGCGGTCACTTCGTACCCGTCACGGCCCGACAGCACGTAGGACAAGGTTGATTTGCCCGACCCGTTCGGACCCATGATAGCATGTACGCTGCCCGCCTCGACCGTCAGGTCGACACCCTTCAGTATCGCCTTGTCTTCTTCTTCAAGTTTGACGTGCAGGTTACTGATTTCTAACATTCCTATTCCTTACTCGCCTATTAGGCCAAGCTATTTGCCGCGTTTTCCCACGTACTTTATTACCAGCCAAAAACATCCGCCCGCCATAACGCCCATTGCGGCGCTGAATACCAGGTTGGGCACCAGGCTGCCGCCCATACCGGTGATCCAGCCGACAAACAACAGGGCACCAAAAACCACCAAACCGTATTTCACATGTTGTTGCATCAAAGCTCGCCTTCCCAATAGTCGCGGGTGTCCTCGCGACGCCCGATATGCCGAAGGTGCGCCTGGAAAAAGCTCTTTCCGGGCCAGATGGACATTGCGGCAAATTTTCCGCTGTCGGGGTATTCAACGATATCCGGGTCGGACATCGTTGAAAGCCCAATATAAACAAGGTCTTCCGCGCCAGAGTTAATCAACTGGTGCGCCATTTCCTTGCCGCCTTTGGGGGCCAGACAAACATCACCTGCCTTGACGGCGTGTTCATCTTCGCCAAACCGATAGGTGCCTTCGCCCTCGAGAACGATAAACATCTCGTCGTTGGCCAGATGGTTGTGAACCGGAAAAGCGCGCTTGCCGGGCGCGACGCGAACGTACATCGCGCCCAGACCGAATTCCTCGGAATCCGCGGTGATGGATGATATCCGCGCCCCGAATTTATCGTGTTCATCGCCGTGCGGCGAAAACGGCTGAACCGGCAAATCAGCAAGCGTGACAACGGGGTTATTAAGGGCGCGAGTCATTCTTCTTCCTCTCCCTTCATCGCGGCAATCATCTGTTCCTGCTGGCGCGTCTGGGCCGCGCGTTTCGCAATCATCGCAGCACTGCGCTTTGCCTCGGAACGCCGCAACAGGCGCTGGGACACACGGCTTCCCATAACCACGGCCACCACAATACCGCCGACCCCGCCGGCCACAGGACCCAAATAGGCATACAGAATCAGCCCGGTAAAAAAGCCGGCAGCCAGGCCCGCCAAACCACCGATCCGGGTCGGATCAAGATGCCTCGGATGGTCCAGCCGGGTCATGAGCCATTCTTCTAACGCGTTGCCAGACATTGCTTAGCCCACAGACCCTTCGAGGCTGATCGCCACCAGTTGCTGTGCTTCCATGGCAAATTCCATCGGCAGCGCCTGCAGCACCTCTTTGCAGAACCCGTTCACGACCAGCGCCACCGCTTCTTCTTCGTCCATCCCGCGCGAACGGCAATAAAACAACTGATCGTCGTCTACCTTCGAGGTCGTCGCCTCGTGTTCGACCCGGCTCGAGTTGTTCCGGACCTCGATGTAGGGCACCGTGTGCGCCCCGCATTTGTCGCCGATCAGCAGGCTGTCGCACTGGGTGTAATTGCGGCTGCCCTTCGCCCTGGGATGCATGAACACCCGCCCGCGATAAGTGTTCTGCGCGTGCCCGGCGCTGATGCCCTTCGAGACGATCCGCGAGCGGGTGTTGCGGCCCAGATGGGTCATCTTGGTGCCGGTGTCGGCCTGCTGGTAATTGTTGGCGATGGCGATCGAATAGAACTCGCCCTGCGACTCGTTCCCGCGCAGGATGCACGAGGGGTATTTCCAAGTGATCGCTGATCCGGTTTCGACCTGGGTCCACATCACCTTGGACCGGTCGCCGCGACAATCGGCGCGCTTGGTGACAAAGTTGTAAATCCCGCCGACGCCGTTCTCGTCGCCCGGATACCAGTTCTGGACGGTCGAATACTTGATCTCGGCATCTTCCAGCGCCACCAGTTCGACAACCGCCGCGTGCAACTGATTGGTATCGCGCTGCGGCGCGGTGCAGCCCTCCAGATAACTGACGTAAGAGCCTTTGTCGGCGATGATCAATGTGCGTTCGAACTGACCAGTGTTTTCGGCGTTGATGCGGAAGTAGGTCGACAGCTCCATCGGGCAGCGCACGCCGGGCGGCACATAAACGAACGAGCCGTCCGAGAACACCGCCGAATTCAAAGTCGCAAAGAAATTGTCGGACTGCGGCACCACCGATCCCAGATATTTCTGAACCAGATCAGGATGTTCGCTGATCGCCTCGGAGATCGAGCAGAAAATTACCCCCGCCTTTTTCAGCTCGGCCTGAAACGTGGTCCCCACGCTGACGCTGTCAAAGATCGCATCGACCGCTACCTTGCGGCCTTCGGCGGGGGCGTCTTCGGCCCCTTCGACGCCCGCCAAAATCATCTGTTCCTTCAGAGGGATGCCCAATTTCTGGTATGTTGCCAACAGCTTGGGGTCCACCTCGTCCAGCGATTTTGGCTTGACCTCCATGCTCTTGGGCCGCGCATAGTAATAGATGTCCTGATAGTTGATCTTGGGGTAATCGACCATCGCCCATTCGGGTTCGCGCATTGCCTTCCAGCGCGCAAACCCCGCCAGCCGCCAATCGGTCATCCACTGGGGTTCTTCGTTCTTCGACGATATCAGGCGCACAATATCTTCGTTCACGCCCTTGGGCGCGTAATCCATTTCAATCTCGGTTTCCCAGCCGTGCTTGTACTTGCCAGCCATGGCCTGCACGGTTGCCACCGTTTCGCGATCAACCACGTCGCGGATGCCCGTCTCAAGAACCGTCATCGGTCCCCCTTTTCCATCACGCTGCCCGCTGGCAGTGTTTTTCCCAAGCCCCTATCCAAGCCTCGGCAAACCCGAGCACTTCGGCCTCGGTCGTCGTCACTCCTAGCGAGACCCGGACGACAGACCGTGCAGTGTCACCGTCATACCCCATGGCCCCTAACACGCGGCTTGTCCGCACCTTGCCGCTGGAACAGGCCGACCCGGCGCTGATCGCATATCCGGCAAGGTCCATCGCCATCACCTGGGTCTCGCCCTTCCAGCCCGGCGTGGCAAAGCACGACGTGTTGGGCAGGCGATCAGACCTATTCCCGACAAAAATAGTCATTTTTGACCGGGATGCGAGAGTGCTTTCTAGAATATTTCTAAGTTGCGCAACCTTTTTCCACGCACCGGCGTCCAATTCACGCATTGCAGCCGCCGCCGCTGCGCCAAATCCGGCGATCCCGATCACATTTTCTGTCCCCGACCGGCGGCCCATTTCCTGGCCGCCGCCTTTCGACAAGGCCACGATATCCAACCCGTCGCGAACGATCAGCGCACCTACGCCCTTTGGGCCGCCGAATTTGTGCGCTGACAGCACCGCAAGATCGGCGTCACACCACGAGAATGCGAACGGGACGCGCCCGACGGCTTGGGTGATGTCCAGAAAAAGGCTGTCGGCCTTCAGCGCCCCATAGGCGAACTGTCCGTCGATCTTCTCGGGCGGCGCGGTAATCATGCCGGTTTCGCCGTTGGCCAGTCCCATGGCCAAGACATGTCCCGGCCCCGTGGGGCGCTGGTTTGACCCGGTCAAGTCGATATGCGCCCAAAGCGCGTCATGCGCTGTCTCATCGACCATGACCGCAGTGCCGTCCGGCACGCGCCCCAAGACCGACGCGGCCTCGGTGGCGCCCGAGGTAAAGACAACCTCTTTGGGTTTGCAACCGACAGCGGCAGCCACAGAATCGCGGGCGCGGTCGACGATCCCCTTTGCGGCCCGCCCTTCGCCATGCGCCGACGACGGATTGCCGACCGCGTCCATCGCCGCGATCATCGCCGCGCGCGCTTCGTCGCGCAAAGGCGCGGTGGCGTTCCAGTCCAGATAAATCCGGTCGCTCATTCGTCTACCACCTCGAAAAGCGAGGGCACCGCAGGGCAAGGTGCCAGCTCGTTTCCTGTGACGTCAGAAAGCCGGGTCTGGTGCAAGAACACATAGACATGCGCCGACAGGCTTTCCCACAGGCGATTGGTCAGCGATTGCGCTTTCGATCCGCTGGCCCCGCCCGAGGCGCCAGCCCCTTTGTGCATCGCATCCACGGTTTCATCCACCGCCTCCATTATCTCGACCACCCGCACGTCCGAGGCAGGTCGTGCCAGCCGGTATCCGCCCCCCGGACCGCGCACGCTTTTGACCAGATTTGCGCGGCGCAGCTTGACAAACAACTGCTCCAGGTATGGCAGCGATATGTCCTGGCGGCGCGAAATTTCAGACAGCGCGACCAGGGCACCGTCGGGTTGCCCCGCCAGATCGGTCAACGCCACCATGGCGTAACGTCCCTTGGTGCTCAGCTTCATTGTGTCCCTTAAGTTATTGACGCCGCGCCAGAGGTTCATTACCTCACGAAGGCCCCGGTGGCGCACGGCCGCCAGAGATTAGAATAGTTCTAAGGTATTCGCCAAAACCGGTCAACGCCGGACCGGATGATACCTGCATGAAGGACCGGAAGACCATATGCCCGAGGTAATTTTTCCCGGCCCCGAAGGCCGGCTGGAAGGCCGCTATCACCCACAGAAGGAAAAAGACGCGCCGATTGCGATCATTTTGCACCCGCATCCCCAGTTCGGCGGCACCATGAACAACCGCGTTGTCTATAACCTGCATTATGCGTTCTTCGACATGGGCTTTACGGTGCTGCGGTTCAATTTCCGGGGCGTTGGCCGCAGCCAGGGCGAATACGATCAGGGCATCGGCGAGCTTTCCGATGCAGCCTCGGCGCTGGATTACCTGCAGTCGATGAACCAGAACTCGAAACACTGCTGGGTGGCGGGGTTTTCGTTCGGGGCCTGGATCGGCATGCAGCTTTTGATGCGGCGGCCCGAGATCACCGGATTTATCAGCGCCTCGCCCCCGGCCAACATGTACGATTTCTCGTTCCTGGCGCCCTGCCCGTCGTCGGGTCTGATTCTGAACGGATCGGCCGACCGCGTCGCACCACCCAAAGACACATATGCGCTGGTCGATAAACTGCACGAACAAAAGGGTATTATCGTCACCCATACTGAGATTGATGGCGCCGGGCACTTTTTTGAAGACCCGCATATGGAGACCATGATCGGCACCGTTGACGGCTATGTCCGGCGCCGGCTGACCGAAACTACACGATAGGACCGCAGATGTTGTTGCTGGAACGTCTTGCCGAAGAACTGGCCCGCGACACTTTGGCCAAGGCCAAACAGACCGGCAACGAAGACCTTGTCACCCAGGTATCCAAGGTTTTGGGCGATACCTCGACCACTATGCAAGAGGCCTATCTGACTGCGATCCGATATTATCGGGCCGAAGCGCGCGGGCGCGAGGTCGTCGAAATGGGCGCGGTGAAAACACCGCCCAAGCCCGACGTTTCCGACGACGTGACGCCGACCACCTGAGGCATCCGCCGACCCACCTCCGCACCAAACTGTATACAAACGTATACAGCCCTTTCGCCGCTGATACGGATAGGGTATCCGGGCACCAAATCCGATTCACCCGAAGCCGGCCAAGGGGGCCTTTATGACCAAGATCAAAGTCGAAAACCCGATCGTCGAGCTCGACGGTGACGAAATGACCCGCATCATCTGGGACTTTATCAAGAAAAAACTGATCCTGCCCTATCTGGACGTGGATCTGATTTATTACGACCTGGGCATCGAGGAACGCGACCGCACCGAAGACCAGATCACCATCGATGCGGCCGAAAAGATCAAGCAAGTCGGCGTCGGCGTCAAATGCGCGACCATCACGCCGGATGAGGCGCGGGTCGAGGAATTTGGCCTGAAAAAGATGTGGCGCAGCCCCAATGGCACGATCCGCAATATCCTCGGTGGTGTGGTGTTTCGCGCGCCGATCATCTGCCGCAACGTGCCGCGGCTGGTGCCGGGCTGGACCCGGCCGATCGTGATCGGACGCCACGCTTTTGGCGACCAGTACCGCGCCACCGACATGAAATTTCCAGGCCCCGGCACCCTGAGCATGAAGTTTGTCGGCGACGATGGCGAGGTCATCGAACACGAGGTTTATAAGGCGCCGTCGTCGGGCGTTTACATGGGCATGTACAACCTCGACGGCTCGATCATGGATTTTGCGCGGGCGTCGCTGAATTACGGTCTGTTGCTTGGCTGGCCGGTCTATCTGTCGACCAAGAACACCATTCTGAAGCAATACGATGGTCAGTTTATGATCCTGTTCCAGAAGGTTTTCGACGAGGAATTCAAAGACAAGTTCGCGCAAGCCGGGATCACCTACGAACACCGGCTGATCGACGACATGGTGGCCGCGGCGATGAAATGGTCGGGGGGCTTCGTCTGGGCCTGCAAGAATTATGATGGCGACGTCCAGTCAGATACCGTCGCGCAAGGCTTTGGTTCTCTGGGATTGATGACCAGCCAGTTGATGACGCCGGACGGCAAGATCGTCGAAGCTGAAGCGGCGCATGGGACGGTCACCCGCCACTATCGCCAGCATCAGGCCGGCAAGGCAACTTCGACCAATTCAATCGCCTCGATCTATGCCTGGACCGGCGGGCTGAAGCACCGGGCCAAGCTCGACGACAACGCCGCACTGGCCAGGTTTGCCGGAACCCTGGAACGGGTGGTCGTCGAGACCGTCGAGGCGGGTGACATGACAAAGGATCTGGCGCTTTTGGTGGGGCCCGACCAGAAATGGCTGACCACGACGGGGTTCATGGAAAAGATCAACGAAAATCTGGATCGGGCGTTGAATTGACTGTGCTCAAGGATGAGCAACCTTGTAACTAATTGTAGTTATTAGATAAAGTGAAAATACCCGGAATACAAAGGGCGCGAACCGGTAGCTGATTAGACCGGCAGCGCGGTGGTTTCCTTGATCTCTTCCATCACAAAGCTGGCCGACACGTCCGACATTTCGACTTTGCGGATCAGCCGCTGATAAAGCGCGTCATAATCGGCCATGTCGCGCACCCGGGCCCGGATCAGATAGTCGAGATCACCGGTCATCCGGTAGGCGCCCTGAATCTGGGGCATGGCGCGGGTGGCAGCGGCGAATTTGCCAAGCCAGTCCGGGTCGTGGGCGCGGGTGCGCACAAAGATGAAGACGCTAAGGTCAAGGCCAAGTTTTTCTGCGTCGAGAATCGCCACGCGCCGGGCGATGACACCTGTCGCCTCGAGCGCGCGCACGCGGCGCCAGACCGCGTTGCGCGACAGCCCGACCGCATCGCCCAGTTTCTCGAGCGGAATGGTCGCGTCGCGCTGTAATTGGTGCAGGATTTTCTGATCGAATGCATCAATATCCACCATGCAGAGGATAATAGGGGATATAATCACAAAGAAAAGCAAAATCGCGCTAATATTGGGAAAGTATTGACCCTGAATAGGGCTAGGTTACCTGAACCCAACCAAACATGATGAGGCCCGAAATGATTACCCGCGTTTTTCTGGATCACCCCCGCAGCGTTGAAGAGAGCTATGTCGAGCACCTGATTTTTGCCGGCAGTTTTGCTGCACGACTGTTCGGGGCAGGTTTGGCGGCCCTGATCCACGCGCTGATTCCCGCCCTTTTTGAAAAGACCGCCAGCCGGATGATCGCGGGCATGTATGCGCAGACCCACAACCGGGGAAACTGAGCCGCATGCGCAAGGCCCGCGCGGCGTCAGTTTTTGATTGAATTTCGGCGTGCGTCGGGCGACAGGATTGCCGTGAATGGCCGGTACATGACCGGGCAGATGAGTTGCGGGGGAACCCATGCCCAAACATTTCATCTTTCTTATCCTGGCTGTGATCGCCGAGACCATCGGCACAACGGCGCTGCAGGCCAGCCACCAGTTCACGCGGTTGGCCCCCGCAGTCGTTGTCGTAGTGGCCTATGCAATATCGTTCTATCTGCTGGCGCTGACGCTAAAGGTGATGCCGGTCGGCATCATGTATGCCATGTGGTCCGGCCTGGGCATCGTGCTAATCGCAATTATCGGCTTTGCGGTCTTCGGTCAGCGGCTGGACTGGGCGGCGGTTC
Organism: Paracoccaceae bacterium; assembly: GCA_965247915.1. GTDB lineage: Bacteria > Pseudomonadota > Alphaproteobacteria > Rhodobacterales > Rhodobacteraceae > JAKZRT01. The sequence continues at coordinate 1,921,350 of OZ252048.1, read as the reverse complement.
TGGGGATCGGGCTGATCCTGGTCGGGATCGTGATCATTCAGCTATTTTCGGCGACCGCCACGCATTGAGTTAATTGACCCTTGATTGAAACGCTCGGCATCGTACTCCGGATCGCGCCCGCCTTGGGGCGGGCAGGCGCGATCCGGGGCTGAAGCCCCGGCGAAACGTGGGAACGGCGCGAATCAATTATCCGGCATCTTGCGTTAGGTGTTCTTAGGGCTGGCCATTGGCACCGCCACGGGCTATGCGCGCGCCAGGCAATCACAGGCATCGAAATGGACCTTCGCAATATCGCGATCATCGCGCATGTGGACCATGGCAAAACCACGCTGGTCGACGCGCTGTTGCGCCAGTCCGGTGCCTTTCGCAAAGGCCAGGCGATCGCCGAACGCGCGCTCGACAGCGATGATATAGAGCGCGAGCGCGGGATCACCATTCTGGCCAAATGCACATCCGTGGAATGGAAGGGCACCCGGATCAATATCGTCGACACACCCGGCCACGCCGATTTCGGCGGCGAGGTGGAGCGCATTCTTTCGATGGTCGACGGCGTGGTCTTGCTGGTCGATGCGGCTGAGGGACCGATGCCGCAGACCAAGTTTGTCACCTCAAAGGCGCTGGCGCTGGGGCTGCGCCCGATCGTGGTTCTGAACAAGGTCGACAGGCCCGACGCCGAACCCGACCGCGCCCTGGACGAGGTTTTCGACCTGTTCGCGGCACTTGATGCCGACGACGATCAGCTTGATTTCCCGCATCTTTACGCCTCGGGGCGAACCGGGTGGGCCGATGCCGGGCTGGATGGGCCGCGCCGCGATCTGGCGGCGCTTTTTGACCTGGTGGTGGCGCATGTGCCGCCGCCGCGTCAGGCGGCGCGGGTTGGCGAGGACTTTTCGATGCTGGTCACCACGCTCAGTGCCGATCCCTATCTGGGGCGCGTGCTGACTGGTCGCATCGAGACCGGGCGCATCAAAATTGGGGCCAATGTTCAGGCCATTTCGCGCCTGGGCGAGCGCATCGAGCGATTTCGCGTGTCCAAGATACTGGCGTTTCGCGGGCTGTCGCAGCAACCGATTGACGAGGCGCAGGCAGGCGATATCGTGACCCTTGCCGGCATGTCCCGCGCCACGGTCTCGGACATCATCGCCGCCCTGGAGGTCGATACCCCCCTGCCCGCCCAAGCCATTGATCCGCCGACAATATCGGTGTCATTCGGGATTAATACTTCGCCACTTGCGGGGCGCGACGGCAAGAAGGTGCAAAGCCGGGTGATCCGCGAGCGGCTGATGCGCGAGGCCGAGCGGAACGTGGCGATCTGGGTCAGCGACGCGGCGGGCGGCGAGGCATTCGAGGTGGCGGGGCGCGGTGAGCTGCAGATGGGGGTGCTGATCGAAAACATGCGCCGCGAGGGCTTTGAGCTTTCGATCGCGCGCCCGCAGGTCATCTTCCGCGACATCGACGGGGTTCGCCACGAACCGGTCGAAGAGGTCACCATCGACGTCGACGATGAGTTTACCGGCGCGGTGATCGAAAAGGTTACCGGGCCGCGGCGCGGCGAGATGACCGAAATGCGCCCCGCCGGTGCCGGCAAAACCCGCATCGTGGCGCTGGTGCCGTCGCGCGGGCTGATCGGTTATCACGGCGAATTTCTGACCGACACGCGCGGTACCGGGGTTCTGAACCGGGTGTTCCACGCCTGGGCGCCGCATAAAGGTGCTATTCCGGGGCGTCGTGCTGGTGTGCTGATTTCTATGGAAAACGGGGTTTCGGTGGCCTACGCGCTCTTTAACCTCGAAGACCGGGGCCGGATGTTTATCGGCGCGCAGGAACCGGTCTATGCCGGCATGATTATCGGCGAACACAGCCGCGAGAACGATCTGGAAGTGAACCCGTTGAAGGGCAAGAAGCTGACTAATGTGCGGGCCAGCGGCACCGACGAGGCGGTGCGCCTGACCACCCCGGTGCGCATGAGCCTGGAGCAGGCCATCGCTTATGTCGATGACGATGAGCTGGTCGAGGTCACGCCGCGTGCCCTGCGGCTGCGCAAGCGGCTCTTGGACCCGCACGCGCGCAAACGCGCGGCGCGGGCACCGGTCTGATCAGATTTCTTCGACCAGAACCACCGAGCGTTCGGATGATTTCTTGGCAAACTCAAGCGCTTGCTGGTATTTCGGTGAATTGTAACAGGCCTGGGCGGCCGCAAGCGACGGGAACCGCGTCACCACGTTGCGGGCATGATCGCGGCCTTCGAGCTGCACGTATGTCCCGCCGCGCGCCAGAAAGACGCCGCCGTGGGCGGTTATCGCCTCGGTGGCAAGCGCGGCATAATTCGCATAGGTTTCTGCGTCGGTCACGGTGACATGGGCGATCCAAAGCGCGGTCATCAGGCGTCTCCTATCAAGCTGCGCGCGGCATCGATCGCCGCGGCTGCGTTTTCGGTGCTGGGCCCGCCGCCCCGGGCCATGTCGGGCCGGCCGCCGCCACCCTTGCCGCCGAGTTCGGCCACCGCGGCGCGCACCAGATCGACCGCCGAGAGCCGGGCTGTCAGATCATCGGTGACACCCGCCGCCACTGCGGCCTTGCCACGCGCGTCGGCGATCAGCAAGACAACGCCTGACCCGAGCCGGGCCTTGTGGTTGTCGATCAAGGCCGGAAGTTCTTTTCCAGCAATGCCATCAAGGCATTGCGCGACAAAGCTGATGTCGCCGATCTGTTCGGAAGGCGCGCCATTTGATCCACCACCCGCCATCGCCAGATCGCGGCGCAGCTGGGCCAGCTCGGCGGTCAGCGCCTTGCGCTCATCCAGAAGTCCCCTGACCCGCGTCTCAAGCTCGGACGGCTGGGTCTTGAGGGCCGCTGACAGAGCCGACACGCGGCGATCCTGGGCGCGCAGATAGTCCAGCGCCGCCTGCCCGGACAGCGCCTCGATCCGGCGCACGCCCGCCGACGAGGCGGCGTCGCCAAGTGCGACAAAGGCGCCGATATCGCCGGTGCGCGTCACATGCGTGCCGCCGCATAGCTCGATCGAATAGGTGTCGCCCGCCGCGCCTTTTTGGGACCCCTCGGCGCGGCCCATGGACACGACGCGAACCTCTGACCCGTATTTTTCACCGAAAAGCGCCTGTGCGCCGATGGCGCGGGCCTCGTCGGGGGTCATGATGCGGGTCTCGACGGTCGAGTTCTGGCGGATCATCGCGTTCACCTCGGCCTCGACCTTGGCAAGCTCATCCGCGCTGAGTGCCGCGGCATGGCTGAAATCAAAGCGCAGGCGGTCGGGCGCGTTCAGCGACCCGCGCTGGGCGACGTGGTCGCCAAGCGTGCCCCTCAGCGCCTCATGCATCAGATGCGTGGCCGAATGGTTGGCGCGGATCGTTGTGCGACGGCCTGGGTCAACCGCAAGACTGGCGCCCTGCCCCGGCGTGATCTGGCCCTCTTCCACTTCGGCCTGGTGAACAACGACCCCGGCCGCTTGGCGCGTGTCGGTGACGCGGGCTCGGCCTGTGTCGGTGGTCAGCAAACCGGTGTCGCCGACCTGGCCGCCAGCCTCGGCATAAAACGGCGTCTGGTTGACGACGATCGATACGCTCTCGCCTTTGGATGCAGCCTCGCGGCGGGCCCCGTCTGCGACCAGCGCCAATACCTGACCCTCGGCGGCCTCGGTCTCGTAGCCGAGAAATTCGGTGAGCCCGTGCTTTTCGGCAAGATCGAACCAGACCGCCTCGGCCCCCATCTCGCCCGATCCGGCCCAGGCGGCGCGGGCCTTGGCCTTTTGCTCGGACATGGCCGCGTCAAACCCGGCCACGTCGATGCCCCGCCCCATCTCGCGCAGGGCGTCCTGGGTCAAATCCAGCGGAAAGCCAAAGGTGTCGTAGAGCTTGAAGGCGGCGGCCCCCGGCAGGTCGGCGCTATCAGCGAGCCGGTCCAATTCGTCATCGAGCAGCTTCAGACCACGCTCGAGCGTGGTCTTGAACCGGGTTTCCTCGGCTTCCAGCGTGGCTTCGATCACCTGCTGCCCCTGACCAAGTTCCGGGTAGGCCTGGCCCATCTCTGCCACCAGCGCCGGCACCAGGCGATGCATCACCGGGTCTTTCGCGCCCAATTGATGGGCGTGGCGCATGGCGCGGCGCATGATCCGGCGCAGGACGTAACCGCGGCCTTCGTTGGCGGGCAGCACCCCCTCGGCGATCAGGAACGAGGTTGACCGCAGGTGATCGGCGATGACACGGTGGTGGACGTTGCCCGGGCCGTCCGGGTCGCCGCCGGTGGCGCTTGCCGAGGCCTCGATCAGGGCGCGCATGGTGTCGGTGGCGTAATTGTCATAGGACCCCTGCAACAGAGCGCCGATGCGTTCCAGCCCCATGCCGGTGTCGATCGATTGCAACTCAAGCTCGACCATCGACCCGTCCTCAAAGCGTTCGTTCTGCATGAAAACCAGGTTCCATATCTCGATGAACCGGTCGCCCGCTTCTTCGGGTGATCCTGGCGGGCCACCCCAGATCTGCGGCCCATGATCGTAGAATATCTCGGTGCACGGTCCGCAGGGGCCGGTCGGACCCATCTGCCAGAAATTGTCGTGGGTGGCGATGCGGATGATCCTGCTCTCCGGCACGCCGACTTTCTTCCAGATCTCGTAAGCCTCATCGTCGGTGTGATAAACCGTGGCCAGCAGCCGCGTTTTGTCGATGCCGAAGTCTCGGGTCAGCAGGTTCCAGGCAAAAGGGATCGCGTCGGATTTGAAATAATCGCCGAAGCTGAAATTGCCCAGCATCTCGAAAAACGTGTGGTGGCGGGCGGTATAGCCGACGTTATCGAGATCGTTGTGCTTGCCGCCGGCGCGCACGCATTTCTGGCTGGTGGTGGCGCGGTTGTAATCGCGGGTTTCCAGCCCGGTGAAGAGGTTCTTGAACTGGACCATGCCCGAGTTGACAAACATCAGCGTCGGGTCGTTGCGCGGCACCAGCGGCGACGAAGCGACCTCCTGGTGGCCGTTCTTGACAAAGTAGTCGAGGAAGGTCCGGCGGATGTCGTTGAGGCTGGTCATATTCGGGCTCGGAAAAAACTGGTCAGGCTTGGTATTATGCGGGGTCAAAGCGGGTGTCCACAGCCGTTGATGCCGCCCAGCCTTGAAGCGACGCCATAGAGACAGGGGGTTTAGCCTTTGATCTTAAAGAATTAAAGTTTCAGCAACGCCACAGCGCGGACCCTGACAACGTCAAGGGGCGGCCCTGGGACCGCCCCTGTGTCACGCTTTCAGCGTCCGCTCACGCCTCGAGCACGTCGTCGTTTTCGGAGCCGTCGAAATCCAGCCCGTGCGCGGCGCGGATCTTGTCTTCGATCTCGACCGCCACGGAAGTATTTTCGCGCAGATAGTTCTTGGCGTTTTCGCGGCCCTGCCCGATGCGTTCGTCACCATAGGAAAACCAAGAGCCCGACTTTTCGACGATCCCGGCCTTGACGCCCATATCGACCAGTTCGCCCATCTTCGAGATGCCTTCGCCGTACATGATGTCAAACTCGACCTGCTTGAAAGGCGGCGCGACCTTGTTCTTGACCACCTTGACGCGGGTGGCGTTGCCGACTACTTCGTCGCGGTCTTTGATCGCCCCGACCCGGCGGATGTCGAGACGCACAGATGCGTAGAATTTCAGGGCGTTACCGCCCGAAGTTGTTTCAGGCGAGCCGAACATTACGCCGATTTTCATGCGGATCTGGTTGATGAAGATGACCATGCATTTCGATTTCGAGATCGAGCCGGTCAGCTTGCGCATCGCCTGGCTCATCAGCCGCGCCTGGGCCCCGACCTGATGGTCGCCCATATCGCCTTCCAGTTCGGCCTTGGGGGTCAGAGCGGCCACGGAATCGATCACAATCATGCTGATCGCGCCCGAGCGCACCAGCGTGTCGGTAATTTCCAGCGCCTGCTCGCCGGTGTCGGGCTGCGAGATCAAAAGCTCTTCAATATCGACACCGAGCTTGCGCGCATAGAGCGGATCAAGCGCATGTTCGGCATCGACAAAAGCGCAAACGCCGCCATTTTTCTGTTCTTCGGCCACGCAGTGCAGCGCCAGCGTGGTTTTTCCCGAGGATTCGGGCCCGTAAATCTCGACCACCCGGCCCTTGGGCAGACCGCCGATCCCCAGCGCGATGTCGAGCCCGATGGAGCCGGTTGACGTGGCTTCGATCTCTTGGATGGCGCCTTCGTCGCCGAGCTTCATGATCGAGCCCTTGCCGAACTGCCGTTCGATCTGCGCCAGCGCCGATTCCAGCGCCTTTTGCTTGTCCATTTTCCGCTTCCCGTCAAGCTCCAGTAGGTTTGCCGACATGAGTACCACTCTCCTTATTCCACAGAGCCCGCCACCCGGCAACGCCCCGCGATGTTCCTGCCTTGTTCTTTTCGCACTATGCGATCAAAACGAGAACATTTCAACTAAAATTGTACGGATCAGTTGGAACAGGCAGAGATTAAGGAAGCGTTACTGGGGTCCTGGCGATCAGCGGCCCATAATCATGTCTTGCAAGGCGTCTTTTTCGTGCGCCAGATCGTCGATGCGGGCTTTCACAACGTCGCCAATCGAGATCAGCCCGACCATAGCGCCATCGACCAGCACCGGCATGTGGCGAAACCGGCCTGCGGTCATGTCGGCCATGATCTTGTCGACGGTATTGGATGGTGAGCAGGTCACCAGCGACGAGGTCATCAGGTCGCGCACTTTGTCATTCAGGCACGCCGCTCCGCGTCGCCCCAGTTCGCGCACGATGTCGCGTTCGCTCAAGATCCCGTCCGGCGTCGTTCCATCGGCCGAGACGATGATCGCGCCGATCCGTTTTTCCGACAGAATGGCGGTGGCGTCCGAAACACTGGCGTCGGGGCTGATGGTGATGACCGTATTCGACGGTTTGGCATTCAACATCGTTTGAACCAGCATCGTCACCTCCATAAAAACCAAGTGCTTGTCCCCACCGTCGCGCTGAAGTGGCGCGGCTGTCAAGTGCCGGGCGATTTCAATTTGCGCGCGCCCGGCGCAGGACGTGTTTTGCGCCCGCCTGCAGCGCTGGCAGGGCGCGACGCGGATTTCGGGAATATTCGCGCCAAACCCGGCAACTGCCCCTTTCGCCCACCAAGTTGCGGGGATAGGTTGCGCGCGAAATCGTAGCCATGCGGGGAGGCGGGTATGGAACAGATCGGACATTTCATTAATGGCAAACAGGTGGCGGGCGCATCCGGGCGCACGGCGGATGTGTTCAACCCGGCAATCGGCGAAGTTCAGGCGCAAGTGGCGCTGGCCAGTGCCGGCGAGGTTGCAGATACGGTTGCCGGGGCGGCGCAAGCGCAGGTCGGCTGGGCCGCCACCAACCCGCAGCGCCGGGCGCGGGTGATGATGAAGTTCGTGGGGCTTCTCAATCGCGACATGGACAAGCTGGCCGAGGCGCTGAGCCGCGAGCACGGCAAGACCCTGCCCGACGCGCGCGGCGACGTGCAGCGGGGGCTGGAGGTGGCCGAGTTTTGCATCGGCGCGCCGCATCACCTGAAGGGCGATTACACCGACAGCGCCGGCCGCGGCATCGACATGTATTCGATGCGCCAGTCTTTGGGCGTGGTCGCGGGCATCACCCCGTTCAACTTTCCGGCGATGATCCCGATGTGGAAGTTCTGCCCGGCCCTGGTCAGCGGCAACGCGATGATCCTGAAGCCGTCCGAGCGCGACCCAACGGTGCCGATCATGCTGGCCGAATTGATGGCCGAGGCCGGGCTGCCCGATGGTCTGTTGCAGGTCGTCAATGGCGACAAGGAAGCGGTTGATGCGATTTTGGACAGTGACATTGTTCAGGCCGTGGGATTTGTCGGGTCGACGCCGATTGCGCAATACATCTATGCCCGCGCCACGGCGGCGGGCAAACGCGCGCAGTGCTTTGGCGGGGCCAAGAACCACATGATAATTATGCCCGACGCCGACATGGATCAGGCGGCGGATGCGCTGATCGGGGCGGGATTTGGCGCGGCGGGCGAGCGGTGCATGGCGATCTCGGTGGCGGTGCCGGTCGGCGATGCCACCGCGGATGCGCTGATCGAAAAGCTGGTGCCGCGCATCGAGAAGCTGAAGGTCGGACCCTATACCGCTGGCGAAGACATGGATTATGGCCCCGTCGTGACCGCCGCCGCCAAGGCCAATATCGAACGGCTGGTGCAGACGGGCATCGACCAGGGCGCCGAATTGGTGGTCGATGGCCGGGGCTTTTCGTTGCAGGGATATGAGGACGGGTTTTTCGTCGGCCCGCATCTGTTTGACCGGGTCACTAAGGATATGGACATCTACAAGACCGAGATCTTCGGGCCGGTCCTGAGCACGGTGCGTGCGCAGAGCTATGAAGAGGCACTAGGCCTGGCGATGGACCACGAATTCGGCAACGGCACGGCGATTTTCACGCGCGACGGTGACACGGCTCGGGATTTTGCCCATCGAATCAACATCGGAATGGTCGGCGTTAATGTGCCGATCCCAGTGCCGCTGGCCTATCACACGTTCGGCGGCTGGAAGAAATCAATGTTCGGAGACCTGAACCAGCACGGGCCGGACGGGTTCCGGTTTTACACCCGCACCAAGACCGTGACGGCGCGCTGGCCGTCGGGTCTGAAGGAAGGCGGCGAGTTTCATTTCGGGGCCATGGACTGATCGGGCGGACACCTGACCTCAGATCAGCGCGGACAACCTGAGCGCGACCGGGCGGTAGAAATCTTCGTCCGTCCAATAGGCATTGTGCGATAGCGGGTTCCACGAAGTCAGGATGTTGCCTGCGTTGATCTCGACATCGGCCAACTGGTTTTTCGTCGCCAGCGCCCGGTATTTGGGCGAGACATCGTGCAGCGGAAAGCCAAGCACATCGTCGCGGTCATAATAGTTGTACCACCAGGGCTTCATCTTCAGCCGGGTCGGCAATTTTGAGCCCGGATAGGCGATCGGCACCACGGCATTTTCCGGATATGCAAAGACGAAGATCGGGATGTTGCAGCCGAAGGTGATGAATTTCGCCACCGTCTCCATCGCCTGAATCGGTGTCTTTGCGCCCTTGCCTGCCTTGTTTTTCTGCTGGGCGTCGTAGATGTAGTTCGACATGACGTGTCCGCCGAGCGAATGCGCGATGACGACCTGCGGGGCCTTGTCACCCGCGTCATCCTTCAACTCGCCAATCACCCCATCCACGCGGGCATGGACCAGTTTGTAGGTCTCGTCGGCGTTGTTGGCGGGCAGTTGGCGATACGAGGCCGCGTCGGACAGATTGAACATCACGAAGCGACGCAGCATATCGAAATCGGTCTTGCCGACGATCTTGGCAAAATAGGCGTCCTGGCGTTCTTGCAGGACGTTCGCCCAATAGACCTCGCGCCACGCGATCTTTTCGTCGAAATCGTTTGCGCCGATGATCTTGCGCACCTGCCGGTGAATGCCGGCCGAAAAAGAAAGATCGGCTGAAGCGTCCGGGTTGTCCTTGCGTTGTGCACCCATTCCGTGAACGACGGCAACCGCCAGTGTTTTGGCCATCAATAATCCCCCTGTTTCAAATAACTTTGCTCAATCAACCGCGATCAGACCATTACTGCGCCAGTCTAGCACAAGGGTGGGCAAATGAGAAAACGGGCGGTGTGCGGTCGCATGTGGCGGCGCGGCCAATTTCGGGCACGACAATGAAAAGCGGCCCCGAAGGTCCACTTTGCCGATTCAATCCATGTTTTTCAGATCAGGCGCGCTTGCGGCGGCGCAAGGCCGCCAGTCCACCAATGCCGGCGATCATCAGCCAACCAGCCGCGGGAACTGGTACGACAGTGGTTACGTGGCTGAGCCGACATTGATCAAGTTCGTCGCCGACGACGCAATCCCCCCAAGCTTCGGCTGTTACCTGTGCTGGTACTAGCCAGGCGAGTTTGGTCAGATCGTGGATGTTCTCGAAAAAGAAAGTGTCGTCGCCGACCAAACCGCCGCCACCGAACTTGAGAATGAACCATCCCGGTTCGTCCGGCGTGACATCGATATAGAACTCGCCGGTGTCGTTGCCCGCAATGATCGGATGGCCGGATTCATATTTATTCTCGATTTGCAGCAACGCAACCGGAATTCCAAGCAGATCGGCTAGCGCCTGCAACTCGGTCGCATCGCCGGAGTTGCCTAAAGCGGTTTGCGTTTGATGTGAATCGAAAGGGGATTCCCAAAGTGTTGTTTGTCTGATTCATTTCCCGTGAGGAGGTGGAGCATGGGCAAACCGTATTCTTTGGATCTTCGGCAGCGGATATGCGGGTATATTGCGGCCGGAAACTCTTGTCGCGCTGCGGGGCGGGTTTATGGCGTCAGTGCAGCGACGGCGGTGCGTTATGCGGCGGATCAACGTGAGCGGGGCGAGGTCACACCCAAGCCACAGGGCAGGCCAGCGGGCCGGTTTGGCAAGCTGGCACCGCATGCGGGTTTCCTGATCGAGATTGTCCGGGCTGAACCGGACATAACATTGCAGGAACTTGCGGGTGCGCTTGCGGAGACGCACGGCGTGAGCGTTCAGCTCTCCTCAATCCACCGGGCTCTGGAACGCGCAGGGTTTTCATATAAAAAAAGGACTTGTCGCGCAGGAACGTGACCGGCCCGCCCTGCATAAGGCGCGAAGGGAATGGATCAGCCGCCGCCAGCCGCGCATGCGCGCCGAACCGCACAGGCTGGTATTCATCGATGAAACCGCCGTCAAAACCAACCTCACCCGGTTGCGCGGGCGCAGCTTCAGGGGTGAGCGGCTTTATGGCACCGCACCCTTTGGAAAATGGGGCACGCAGACCTTCATCGCCGGGCTGACCCATAACGCGCTGATTGCACCCTGGGTGATCAGCGGCGCAATGGATGGATCGGCGTTCGAGACTTATATCGAGACCCAGCTTGCGCCTGCGCTGGACCCTGGAACTGTGGTCATTCTCGACAATCTTTCCACCCACAAAAGCCACCGCGCGGCACAGGCGTTGAGGGCGCGCGGATGCTGGTTCTTGTTCCTGCCACCCTACTCCCCGGATCTAAACCCGATCGAAATGGCGTTCTCAAAGTTGAAAGCTCACCTGCGAAGGGTTGGAGCAAGAACCTTCGATGCCCTCTTTGACGCCCTCAGCGACATTTGTGATCTCTTCGACCCAGACCAATGCTGGAACTTCCTCAAGGCCGCGGGATATGCCTCAGATTAAATGCAATATGCTTTAGTTGTCGTCAGCCTGAGCCTCGGCGCGGCTTTTGCCGGCGACGTCCATGGCCAGCGTTGCCGCCATCAGCCCGTCGAGATCGCCGTCCAGCACACCCGCGGTATCGGAAGTTTCAAAGTTGGTGCGCAGGTCCTTGACCATCTGGTAAGGCTGCAAAACGTAACTCCTGATCTGGTTGCCCCAGCCGGCGTCACCCTTGGCGTCGTGGGCTTGCTGAATCGACGCGGTGCGCTTTTCCAGCTCGATCGCATAAAGCCGGGATTTCAGGGCTTTCATGGCGATGTCGCGGTTCTGGTGCTGGGATTTTTCCGAACTTGTCACCACGATTCCGGTCGGCAGGTGCGTCATCCGGACCGCTGAATCCGTGGTATTGACGTGCTGGCCCCCGGCCCCGGATGAACGGTAGGTATCGATGCGCAGATCGGCCGGGTTGACGTCAATCTCGATGTTCTCATCAACCACCGGATAAACCCAGACCGAGCTGAACGAAGTGTGCCGACGAGCCGCTGAATCGTAGGGCGAAATGCGCACCAGCCGGTGAACGCCCGATTCCGACTTCAGCCAGCCATAGGCGTTCTGGCCGCTGATCTTATAAGCCGCCGACTTGATCCCGGCCTCTTCCCCGGCGCTTTCGGACATCAGTTCAACGCTATACCCATGCGCCTCGGCCCACCGCACGTACATCCGCGCCAGCATCGAGGCCCAGTCGCAGCTTTCGGTGCCGCCGGCGCCCGAGTTGATCTCGAGAAACGTATCGTTGCCGTCGGCCTCGCCGCTCAAAAGCGCCTCGAGCTCGTATTTCGCGGCCTTTGCAGCCAGTGTGCGTAGCGCCGCTTCGGCCTCGGCGACCACTTCAGCATCGTTTTCCATGTCGCCCAGTTCGATAAACTCGACATTGTCCGAAAGATCGCGCGCGATGGCCTCGACTGTCTCGATCCCGTCCACCAGCGCCTGCCGGTCGCGCATCAGCTTTTGCGCCCGCTCCTGATTGTCCCAGAGCGCCGGGTCTTCGATCATTGCGTTGAACTCCTCAAGCCGGTGGCGGGCGGTGTCCCAATTCATCCGCTGTTTGAGCAGTTCCAGCGACCTGGTGATCGCTTCCGCGTGATTTGCCGCCTCGGCGCGCATCGCTTGGCCTCGCATGAAAACCGAGCTTGCTGATACCAAGGCCCGGGCAGGTCAGCAAGCGTGGCCCGGCCATTGCGCCGGGACTTCGGGTGTGGCTCGGTTACGCGTCGGCACCCCCGATCAGGCGATTTCGCGAAGGTGATCCATGAACGGGCGCCCCGCGTAGGTTTGATGCGCGTCGATTGGCGCGGTGTTGAGGTCGTCAAAGTGCCGATCAAGAACCGTCGTGCGTTCGTGATAGAGCGGGCTTGGACAGAAACACATTTCGCTCCACTCGATCTGGCCTTCCGAATTGACCACTGCGCGCCTCAATGAGGCGACCAGTTCGGGGCCATCGGGCCGCTGCCCGGCGATCGTGCCATCGGTCAGTTTTTCCAACAACGCCGCGGCGGTGTCTTCGCGCAGGCGCGCGGTGACGTGATAGATCATGCGCTTTCTCCAGTTGTCGCGGATCAGGGCAACCAGTCTAGGACCTCAAGCATACATTAAGGCAAGGACAAACAACTATTGGAAATCCACCGTGTACCACATCGCCATTTCCCGGCGGGATCAGTAAAGCCCACCCGAGCTCAGCGACCCAAAGCTGGCCTTTTTGGGGATCTTCTTGACCTGCCCGGTGGCGGTCAGCAGGTTGTCGTCGGTTTCAATGTCGCCTTCGCCCTGTGCGAACAAGGGCAAATTCGACCCCATGGCAAAGCCGCCGTCGATCATCGCGCCAAGGCCGAAGACCGGCTTTTCGCCTTCGCGGAAATATTCGGCGACCACCCATTCGCCTGTCGCATCTGGGTTCAGGCGTTCGCCCGAATAGCGGTCGATCTTGATAAATTCGCCGCCCGCGGGCACTTCGAATTCGGCGCCGCCATAGGTTTCGACCACCCGGTTCATGAACCGGTTGAAAACCGGCCCGCACAGGCGTCCGCCCGAGGCCCGTTTGCCCAGGGACCGGGGCTGGTCAAAGCCGATATAACAGCCCGCCACGATGTTCGACGTAAAGCCGATGAACCAGGCGTCTTTGGCGTCGTTGGTTGTGCCGGTCTTGCCTGCCGTGGGCACCGGAAGCGCCACCGTCGCGCTGGCGGTGCCGCGTTCGACCACGCCCTGCAACATCGAAGTCAGCTGATAGGCGGTTACCGGGTCCATGACGCGCTCGCGGTTGCTCAAGATTGCTGGCGACACGCCGATCACCAGACCCCGGTTGCTGCAATCCAGACAGAGCCGCCGGTCATGGCGGTAGACCGTGCTGCCCCACCGGTCCTGCACCCGGTCAACCAGCGTCGGTTCGACCCGCTCGCCGCCATTGGCGAACATCGCGAATGCCGCGACCAGGCGGAAAAGCGTGGTTTCCTCGGACCCCAAAGCGTTGGCCAGAAACGGATTCATATCGTCGTAGACGCCAAAGCGCTCGGCGTAATCGGCCACCACCTCGAGCCCGACGTCCTGGGCCAGACGGACGGTCATCAGGTTGCGCGACCGCTCGATGCCGGTCCTGAGCGGCGTCGGCCCGTAATACCTGTTTGACGCATTCGAGGGCCGCCAGATCTCGCCGTCGAACATCTCGATCTCGATCGGCGCGTCGACGATGATGGTCGCGGGCGTGTAGCCGCTGTCGAGGGCGGCGGCATAGACGAAGGGCTTGAAGACCGAGCCGGGCTGGCGGGTTGCCTGGGTGGCGCGATTGAACACCGAGTGCTGGTACGAAAACCCGCCCTGCATGGCCAGAACCCGGCCGGTGTTCACGTCCATGGCCATGAACGCGCCTTGAACCTCGGGGACCTGACGAAGCGACCAGCGGGCGAATTCGCCGTCGTCGTCGAGAATGGCGGTGACATGCACCACCTCGCCCGCCGTCAGGATGTCGCCCGCCACACGGGCCTTGCGCCCGAGCGTCCCGTCGCGCTCGCGCCGCCGCGCCCAGGTCACATCTTGGGGTGCGATCCAGTGTCCGTCTTCGTCGTCGGCGACCCCATCAATGCCGATCCGCGCATGGGTGTTGCCAATGCGCAGGACCACCGCGGCCACCCAACCGGCGATGTCGCGCGCAATCTCGGCCTTGGCCAATGCCTCGCGCCACGTCGCTTCGGTCTCGAGCTGCTCTTGCGCCAGAACCACGCGCGCCGCGCGCCATTCGCCCTGCGCCCGGTCGTATTCGGCCAGCCCGATGCGCAGCGTCGCCGCGGCCTCGCTTTGCAGTTCGGGCGACACCGTGGCGCGGATCGCCAGGCCCCCGGAAAAGAATTCATCCTCGCCAAAATCGCGGCTCAGCTGCCGGCGAATTTCATCGGTGAAATAGTCGCGCGCCGGAAGCGCCGCCCGAAAACTGACGAAATCGCCGTTCTGGACGGTCAAAAGCGGCTGCGCTTTCTCGGCCTCATAGGTGGCGCGATCAAGATAGCCGTTCTCGAACATCTCTTTCAGCACAAAATTTCGCCGGGCGGTGGCGGCGTCTTTTTGCCGGACCGGATGCAGGGCGCCGGGGCGCTGGGGAAGGGCCGCCAGATAAGCGGCCTCGGCCGGGCCAAGTTCATCCAATGTCTTGTTGTAATAGGTCTGCGCCGCCGCCGCGACCCCATAGGAATTGCGGCCCAGAAAGATCTCGTTGAGGTAAAGCTCGAGGATCTGTTCCTTTTCCAGCGTGTTTTCCAGACGCACCGACAGGATCAGTTCCTTGATCTTGCGCTCGGCGGTCCGGTCCGAGGACAGCAGAAAGTTTTTTACTACCTGTTGCGGAATGGTCGAGGCGCCGCGCAGCCGCCCGCCGCGCGCCGCCTCGACCGCGGCCCCGATGATGCCGCGCACGTCATAGCCGGCGTGCTGATAGAAGTTCTTGTCTTCGGCCGATATGAAGGCCGCTTTCACCATATCGGGAATTTCGCCCGCAGGCACGAAAAGCCGCCGCTCGCGCGCAAATTCGTCGATGATCCGGCCTTCAGTCGAATAGATCCGGCTGATCGTCGGCGGCGTGTAACGCGCCAGGGTCTCGTGGTTGGGCAGATCGCGTCCGTATATCCAGAACACCGCGCCAAGCGTAAACGCGCCAAAGAACACGCCAAGCGTCAGCGCGCTGGCGATACCTCCGAAGATGGAAAGAACGAACCTCAGCATGGCCTTCCCGGCGAACCGAACCACCCGCTTATAAGCCCCTCGCGCAGCTTCGTCAAAACCCGCGTTTGCGGAAATCCACCGAATGCGATCGCCCTTCCCAGAGCGTCCTGGCCGGCCGTCCCGACCTAGTGCAATTCATCGTTTGAGAAATTCTTCGGGGAGCGCGAGGGGCTGGCCCCTCGCCCGTGGCGACGCGCGAAGCGCGGCGCAACCACCCTGGACCGTTCAATTTCGCCGCTGCTCGGCGGCCAGCATATCAGCGTCGGCCCATGTGATCAGCCCGTTTCGGATCGCCATCGCTGCGGTCTTGCGCCAGTCATCCGAGGTCAGGTTTCCAGATCGCGCGCATCCGACATGAACCCAATTCGATCAGCACCGAGGGAATGTCGGGCGACTTCAGCACACTGAACCCGGCCGAACGACGCGCTCGGTATGGAGATGGCCGAATTCGCCCGCGAGCGCGCCCAGCAGATGACCGGCCAGGGCCCGCGATCTGGGCCGGGTGTCTGTGCGGGCGAGATCGACCAGAATTCCGGCAATGACATCGTCGGTGCCGCTCAGGTCCTGACCGGCCAAAAGGTCGGCCCTGTCGTGTGCTTCGACCAGCTCGGCCGCGGTCGCATCGGACGCCTGATCGGAAAGCGTATAGACCGACGCGCCGCGCGCCCTGCCTTCGCTCAGCGCGTCGGCGTGGAAGGACAAAAACGCGAAGGCTTTGGCTTCGCGGGCAACTCCGATCCGCTCTGAAAGGCGGAGAAAATCGTCGGCGTCGCGGGTCAGCCGCACCTGAAAGCGGCCCGAGCGGACCAGCGCGTCGGCCAGGTCGCGCGCGAAGGCCAGCATCAGGTCGGCTTCGCGGTGCTCGCCGCGCACCGCACCCGGGTCGATCCCGCCGTGACCGGGGTCGAGCACGATGACCGGTCGGTCCGCCTGAGCCGCCATCGGCCCGGCAATCGCCGACGCAGCCATGAATCCCGTTGCCAAACAGATTTGAAGCCACCGCACCTCAGTCCCCACCCTGCCCGCGGCGCGCCATGAATTCGCTCAGGCGGCGCAGGCCTTCGACGATGTCCCCGGTGGATCGGGCATAAGAAAACCGCAAGGTCTGATGCCCGCGCCGCTTGTCAAAATCGAGCCCCGGTGTCACCGCGACACCGGCGCGATCAAGAATTTCGGTCGCAAATGCATGGCTGTCGCCGGTCATCTCGCTGACATCGGCATAGATGTAGAACGCCCCGTCGGGCGGCGCGATGCGGTCGAACCCGGCCCTTGGCAGACCCGCGATCATCAGCGCCCGGTTTTTGGCGTAGACGGCGCAATTGGCTTCCAGTTCCCGGGAGCAATCCAGCGCCGCCAATGCCGCGACCTGGGCGGCGTGGGACGGACAGATGAACAGGTTCTGCGCCAGCCGTTCGATGGTTCGCACATGCTCTGCGGGCACCACCATCCACCCGACCCGCCAGCCGGTCATCGAGAAGTATTTCGAGAACGAGTTGATGACGTAGACATCGTCGGAAATTTCCAGTGCGCTGACGGCGCGCCGGTCGTATTGGATACCGTGGTAAATCTCGTCCGAGATAAAGGCCATGTCGCGGACCGATGCCGCGCCGACCAGCGCCGCCATCGCCGAGCGGTCCAGCATGGTGCCCGAGGGGTTGGCAGGCGAGGCCACGATCAGACCGGCCAGATTGCCGGCGCCCTCAAAATCGGCCGGAACCGGCTGAAAGCGATTTGTCGCCCGTGTTTCGATCCCGACCGGTTCCAGGTCGAGCGCGCGCAGTATCTGCCGGTACGACGGGTATCCGGGTTCGCCTAGGGCGACGCGGTCACCAGCGTCGAAAAGCGCCGTGAACGCCAGAATGAACGCCCCCGACGAGCCCGGTGTCACCACCACCCGGTCCGGGTCAATATCCAGTGAATACCGGTCTTTATAGAGCGTCGCGATGCGCGCCCTAAGGGCTGGCAGGCCAAGTGCGACGGTATAGCCCAGCGCGTCGGCCTTCATCGCTTTGGCAAGCGCTTTACGCGCCCCGGCCGGGGCGGCGGTGCCCGGCTGCCCGACCTCCATATGAATGATGTGCCGACCCGCGGCTTCGGCCCGCGCGGCGGCATCCATGACGTCCATCACGATAAAGGGATCGACCTTTGATCGGCTTGAACGTCGCACCCATTCCTCCCTATGCTCAGGCCCGGTGGATTGGCCCACCTGAACGAAGGATGACCCAGAGGTCAATGGTAACGGTATGTGGAAATTCCCGGTGCTGATCCCGGCGGTTTTCGGCTTTCTATTGGCGTTTGCCGCACCGCTGCATGCGGTTACCCTGATCCGGGATGCCGACATCGAACACGCGCTGAAAGTGATCGCGCGACCGCTGATCGACGCGGCGGGGCTGAGCCCGGATCGGGTGCGGGTTCTGGTGGTCAAAGACACCACGATGAATGCCTTTGTCGTTGATGCAGGCCACGTTTTCATCAACAGCGGGCTATTGTTGCGACTGGATAATGCTGCCGAATTGCAGGCGGTTCTGGCGCACGAGCTGGCGCATATCTCGGGCGGCCATCTGACCCGCCGCGCCGCGAATATGCAGGCCGCGCGCGGTGCGGCTTCGCTGGGCTTCCTTCTGGCGTTTATCAGCGCCGTAAGCGGCGGCAGCGCCGAGGTTGCGGGCGGCATCGTCGCCGGTGTTGCCGGATCGGCAACCGGTGTGTTGCTGGCCCACACCCGCGCCGAAGAGGCCTCGGCCGATCACGCTGCGGTGCGCTATATGGCGCGCTCAGAGATCGATCCGCGCGCCATGGAAGGCGTTCTGGAACTGTTTCGCGGGCAAGAGACCCTGTCGGTTCAGCGGCAAGACCCGTATGTGCGCAGCCATCCGCTGACTGCAGACCGAATGCGGGCGCTCAAGGCCGCAGCAGCGGGTGTCAAAATGTTCCCGTCCGACCCCGAAGCTGCTTATTGGTTTGACCGGACGCGCGCCAAACTCGGGGCTTTTCTGAGCGCGCCGTCATCGACGCTGCGCAAGGTCAAGAAGGGCGACAAGTCGGACCTGGCGGAATTGGCGCGCGCGGTTGCCTACCACCGCCAGCCCGACCCCGACCGGGCGCTGCGCCACATGAACCGCGCTTTGGCGGCGCGGCCCAATGACGCCTATTATTACGATCTGAAAGGCCAGATACTTCTGGAATCCCGCGATTTCGGCGGTGCGGTGCGGGCTTACGAAAAATCCAATGCCCTGCGCCCGAACCACCCGCAGATTCTGGCCGGTCTGGGGCGCGCCCTGTTGGCCGAAAGCTCGACCAGATCAAACCGGCGCGCGCTGGCAATCCTGATCGAGGCGCGGGCGCGTGACCAATCCGATGCGCGCCTCTTACGTGATCTGGCTCAGGCCTATGCGCGGGCCGGTCAGAATGCCATGGCCTCGCTGGCCACGGCTGAACGTTACGCGCTTTTGGGCCGTCCGGATGACGCGATATTGCACGCCGGGCGCGCTGCAGGTGCGCTGCCCGAGGGATCGACCGCATGGCGTCGGGCCCGCGATGTGATACATGCGGCCAAACTTGCCAAATCAAAAAGGAAACAGGGATGAACCGTATTGCCGCCGTGATCATTGGGGTCCTCGTGGCCGCGCCGGTCTGGGCTTTGGATATCGGCGCGATGACACCCGAAGAGCGCGAAATATTCCGCCAAGAGGTCCGCGCTTATCTGCTGGACCACCCGGAAGTGATTTTCGAGGCGGTCGATATATACGAGCAACGCCAGAACACGGCGCAGGCCGGCGCCGACAAGGCGATGATCACCGCGCATGCGGCGCTGATATTCGATGACGGGTTTTCCTGGATCGGCGGCAACCCGCAGGGTGATCTGACGGTGGTGGAATTTGTCGATTATCGCTGCGCCTATTGCCGCCGCGCGTTTCCCGAAGTTCACGAGCTGATCGCGACGGATGGCAACATCCGGTACATTCTGAAAGAGTTTCCGATCCTGGGCGAGCAATCGACCCTGGCCGCGCGCTTTGCGATTGCGGTCCGGCAGGTCTCGGGGGCCGAGGCCTATAAGGACGCGCACGATCGGCTAATGACGATGCGAAACGCGGTCGATCAGGCGTCGCTGAACCGGATCGCAGTGGATCTGGGGCTGGACCCGGCAGCGATTCTCGCGCGCATGACCAGCGACGCGGTTGACCGTGAGCTGGCCGCCAACCGCGATCTGGGCCGGAAACTGGAAATCAACGGCACACCGAGCTTTGTCTTCCAGTCCGAAATGCTGCGCGGTTACGTGCCGCTGGACGGGATGCGGGAAATTGTGGCGCGGCTGAGGGGTGGCTGACCGGATCGAATATTCGTATTTGCAACTGCGTTTTGTGCCGACTTATTGGCGACATGCGGATATCCTGCCAGCCAATTTGCGGTTTTCAACTTGGATGCCTTCCTAATCGGGCCACTGCCAGAGCGTACCCCAGTATGAGGACCAGGATGCCGACCAGCCCCGGAAAAAGTCCCAAGTGAGGGATATTCAGGATCTCCGCCACTTTTTCGGGCAGGATGATCGTTGTCGCCAACAGGGTTCCCGCGATGATTGTTCCGCCGACAAATGGCCCAAGCGCAACCAGCAGAATCGGCATGAACACCAAACTCGGGATATAATAGTAAGGCCAGGCCAGGGGCATCAAAAGCGCGCTTGCCGCGATCAGCAGTGCCCAGGCCGGAACGGCGGCGCGCGGTTGAAATCGCATGACCAAAGCCAGGCCGGAAACCACGGTCACATTGGCCACCGTCCCAAGGAAACTCCAGGCCGCCGGTCTGGCCAAGACTTGCCACTTCGGCGGCTCGGGGTTTGGGATGCCGGCATAAGTGCCCTCGACAATGGTGAGCGTTTCCGACCAGCCAAAAACCGCGATCGCCGAATTGATGTTGTAGCTGTATATTCCGACAATGACCGAGTTGTTGATGGCGCTAAGCTGATCGAGAAACGCGGCATGCAGCGGCCAACCGGCCAGAAAAACCGACGCCGTACCGAGGGCGGCACCGCCAATAGCGAACGCGAGCACCGCGCGCCATTGTCCGCGAACGATGAAAACAATGATGAAGATGGCCGGGAAGGCTTTGATCGCCGCCGCCAGCGCCGGCGCGATGCCGGCCTGACCCAACCGGCCTGCCTGACTTCGCTCAATCACCAGAACCAGCAGAAACGCCACCAGAATTTGCGGCTGGTTCTCGTGCATGGCCAGCAATCCGATTTTCGAGAGGCTCAGCAGACCAAGCGATACGACAACGAAAACCGGATACTGCGGGCGCGGGGTCGAGATGCTGGCAGCCAGCAGCACCATTCCGGCCAGCAACGCCGCATTCGCAATACCGGCACCCAACACAAAACTTGAATAGTCGATCGCCTCGGTTAACGGAGCAATGCCCGCGGCAACCAGTGGAGGATACACATACGGGTAGATCGGGCCTTCGTATCCAAGGTCCTGGGCGGCCTGCACCCATCCGGCGGGCGCCGTGACCGTAAATAGGTGATCCGGGTTTGGATAGACAATGTGCGCCAATCCATCCTGATACGACGATGCCGCCAGCCACACCGCCAAAAGATCACCCGACGATCCTTGGAAATAAACCTGCGGCGCAATAATCAGGAACGTGCACACTATTAGAAAAGTGGCGATTGCCTGCTTTGACAACGACAATTCTTGATTCTCCGCTCGCAATCAGTGTCGCTGTTTTCAAAGGGAATCCGCGAGCTGTCAATAATTCTGCGGATATTGCCGACATTTGGAGCGCGCAACTGACAGAAAAGTTGATCTTGCTCTCACATGTGCCGCTGTGAAATCAGGGACCGAGGTTTGGTTCCTGAAGGCCCGTAAAAGCCAATTGATCCGTTTCCGCATCCATTTCCTCAGCCTGGATCGCGGTTGCGCGCGCTTCAACTTGTTCCACGATATGTTCGATCATCGCCTCGTTCGACAGCTTGTGGCTTTGCTTGCCGGCCAGATAGACCATGCCCGACCCCGCCCCGCCGCCGGTAAAGCCGATGTCGGTCATCGCCGCCTCGCCGGGGCCGTTGACCACGCAGCCGATGATCGACAGGCTCATCGGCGTCTTGATGTGTTCCAGGCGCTTTTCCAGCTCGGTGACCGTGGCGATCACATCAAACCCCTGGCGCGCGCAGGACGGGCAGGAAATAATGCTGACGCCCCGGTGCCGCAGGCCCAGAGATTTGAGGATCTCGTAGCCGACTTTCACCTCTTCCACCGGATCGGCCGAGAGGCTGACGCGGATGGTATCGCCGATGCCCATCCACAACAGATTACCCAGCCCAACGGCCGATTTGACGGTGCCCGTGGTCAGGCCGCCGGCCTCGGTAATGCCCAGATGAATGGGGGCGTCGGTGGCATCGGCCAGCGACTGGTAGGCGGCAGCGGCCAGGAACACATCCGAAGCCTTCACGCTGATCTTGAAGTCGTGAAAGTCGTTGTCTTCAAGAATTCGGATATGGCCCAGCCCGCTTTCGACCATCGCCTCGGGGCAAGGTTCGCGGTATTTTTCCAGCAGATGCTTTTCCAGCGACCCGGCGTTGACGCCGATCCGCATCGAACACCCGTGGTCGCGCGCCGTCGCGATGACCTCGCGCACCCGGGTCTCGGACCCGATGTTGCCCGGGTTGATGCGCAGGCAGGCGGCACCGGCTTCGGCCGCCTCGATGGCGCGGCGGTAGTGAAAGTGGATATCGGCGACAATCGGCACCGGGCTTTCGGCGACGATGTCTTTGAGCGCGGCGGTCGAGGCGGCATCAGGCGTCGAGACCCGCACGATGTCAGCCCCGGCCTCGGCGCAGGCAGTGATCTGGGCAAGGGTCGCGGCAATTGCGGTGGTGTCGGTGTTAGTCATGGTCTGCACCGAGATCGGCGCGTCGCCGCCAATGGGCACCGGCCCCACGAATATCTGGCGCGATCTTCGGCGATAGATGTTGCGCCAGGGGCGGATCGGGTTCAGCGACATGGGCTTCCGGGGGTCAGGGTGACAGGAGATAGATAACGCCGCCGACGGATCCGTTCAACCGGTGGTCGGTTATTCGCCCTGGGCCAGCGCGATGATGCGTTTGAGCGCCGGGTCGGCGTCGATATCGGCCACGGCATAGGTGCTGGTCAGGTCCTCGGCCCCAAGTGCGACGTTCTTGGCTACCCGCGCACTGTCGCCCGCGGGACCGTAGGTCTGGCCGTCAATCTCGAAATAGACCGAGCCCGAATTGCCCGCCCTGAGAAGCGCGGCACTGTCGGATTGGGGGATGACGTACCGCTCGCCAGCGTCGAGAATTTTTTCGAAGAGAACGGTGCCGTCGGCGGCCTGAACGCGGACCCAGGCGGGGCGCACAGCGAAAAGCACCACTTCGTGCGGGGCGTCGGCCACCACCTGCACAGTATCCTCGGCGGGTGTAGCCTCGGCCAGCAAAGGCGTCGATGGCGATGCGTCAATCTCGGGAGCGGTGGGCACCAGCGAGGCCAGCGCGCCGACAACATTGGGATCAACCGCCGATATCGGGCCGTCGCGGGCGACGAGCACCGGAAGATCAAGCGCTTGAGGCCGATAAAGGCGGTCAAGCGCCTCGGCGGTAGCGGCGTTGCCGGTATCCGACAAGGCAACCTCGACCGCCTCGGGGCCCGTGGCGACCTCGGCCAGCGGATCAACGGTGCTGATCACGCCAGGGACTTGGGCCACGGGTGCCACGCGCACCCGCTGAATTTCCTGCAGAACCGACCAGCCGCCGTAACCCAGCCCGACAACGAGCGCGGCCAGCACCGCAACCGAGGCCACCGCGCGCGGCTCGATCTCGGACAGCCGGCTTGCAGTTGCGGGCAGATAAGGGGCGGCCGGGTTGACCAGCGGGTCGCCGTTGCCGCGCACCCGCGCACGCCGCGCGCGCGCTGGCTTTGCGTTGCCGACTGCCAGCCCGTGGGCAGTGGCAAAATTACTTTCGCCGCAGAATGTGCGATAGGCCTCTTCAGGGTCCAATCCCAGATAGCGCGCATAGGACCGGACGTATCCGGCCACAAACCCCTGCGTTTCAAAAGCTGTCGGGTCGGAGTTTTCGATAGCGGCGATATAGGCGGCTTTGATCTTTAGATCGCGCTGAACATCCAGAAGCGATTTGCCCAATGTCGCCCGTTCGCCGCGCATGATGTCGCCAAGCGACGTCTGATAGTCGTCAAAGCTTTTCAGCTTTGCCGGTCTATCAACGACCGGCTTATCGCGCCGGTTCGTCATCTGCCCGTCCTCGTCGTCAATCGTTGTCCCCAGTGGTAACCGATTCGATTCAAACCCACCTTAACGGGCAACCTAGCACATCGGCTTAACCTTTGCACTCAAAGGCGGAATTTCCGGTCAAATACGCGGAATTCTGCGGGCCGGTTCAGGCCGAGATGTCCATTCGGCTGAGCGCACATTGCGACCAGAGATCGTCCATGGCGCGGACCAGCGCGTCGATCTGGCCCAGACTGTGAACCGGCGACGGTGTGAACCGCAGGCGCTCGGTGCCCCGCGGCACGGTCGGGAAATTTATCGGCTGCACGTAAATACCGTGCTCGTTCAGCAGTTTGTCGGACAGCATCTTGCATTTCACCGGGTCGCCCACGTGGACCGGCACGATGTGCGACCCGTGGTCGATAAGGGGCAGGCCTAGGGCCTTGAACCGCGCTTTCAGGATCGCGGCGCGGGACTGATGGATTTGGCGCAGCGCGTCGTCGGATTTCAGATGCGCGACCGAGGCCGCCGCACCGGCGGCAACAGCAGGCGGCAGCGAGGTCGTAAAGATGAACCCCGGCGCGTAAGACCTTATCGCGTCACAGATATTCTCTCTGGCCGAGATGTAGCCGCCCATCACTCCGAAGGCTTTGGCCAGCGTGCCGTTGATGATGTCGATGCGGTCGCTCTGTCCGTCGCGCGCGGCAATCCCGCCACCGCGCGGTCCGTATATGCCGACCGCGTGAACCTCATCGAGATAGGTCAGCGCGACGAATTCGTCGGCAAGATCGCAGATCGCGCCAACCGGCGCAAAGTCGCCGTCCATCGAATAGAGGGATTCGAAAGCGATAAGTTTGGGCGCATGCGGGTCGTCAGCGGCCAGAAGCGCGCGCAAGTGATCGGGGTCGTTGTGCCGGAAAATTCGCTTGGCGCCGCCATTGCGGCGGATGCCTTCGATCATCGAGGCATGATTCAACGCATCTGAATAGATTATCAAGCCCGGCAGAATGCGCGGCAGCGTCGAAAGCGTGGCGTCATTGGCGATATATGCCGAGGTGAACAACAGCGCCGTGTCCTTGCCATGCAGGTCGGCCAGTTCGGCCTCGAGGCGTTTGTGATAGACCGTTGTGCCGCTGATATTGCGGGTCCCGCCCGACCCGGCACCCGCCGCATCAAGCGCTGCGTGCATCGCCCCCAGAACAACCGGGTGCTGGCCCATGCCAAGATAATCGTTGCTGCACCAGACCGTGATCGGAGCCTCAGCGCCGCCGGGGTTTTGCCATGTCGCATGGGGGAAATGACCCTGCCGGCGCTCGATATCAACAAAGGTCCGATAACGGCCTTCTTCGTGCAGGCGCGCAAGGGCACGGTCAAACGCATCGGAATGGGTCAAGGTTAACGTCCGGTTTCTATAAGTCTGACCTGCCATGTAACACCATGTCGGGCAAATAGCACTGTCCAAAATGACGCGATTGTGAGGCGGGCGTGGCTGCCGGGGCGAACCGTTTGACGCTCGACAGCGGCGAGGTCAATGGTACTTTGGCACCCAAATTGGAGGCCGACCATGACCCTTGATGCTGTTCTGACCCAGATCGACAACAACCTGCCCCAGGCGCTTGACCGGCTCTCGGCGTTTTTGCGCATCCCATCGATTTCCACCGACCCAGCTTATGCCGGCGATTGCCAGAGCGCTGCGGACTGGCTGGTTGACGACCTCAGATCGCTTGGGGTTCAGGCGGAAGCGCGGCCCACAGCGGGACATCCCATGGTCGTCGGCCGGGCCGAGGGTCCGGGGCAGCATTTGCTGTTTTACGGCCACTATGACGTGCAACCCGTTGATCCGCTTGAGTTGTGGGACTACCCGCCGTTTGAGCCCCGGATCGAGGCAACCCCCGGCGGACGGGTGATCCGGGCGCGGGGTGCCAGCGACGACAAGGGGCAGTTGATGACGTTCATCGAGGCCTGCCGCGCCTGGCAGGCGGTGCACGGGACCCTGCCCGGCAATCTGACTTTCCTGTTCGAGGGCGAAGAGGAATCGGGCTCGCCCTCGCTAGTGCCGTTCCTGCGTGACAATGCTGACGAATTGCAGGCCGAGATTGCGCTGATCTGCGACACCGGACTTTTTGACCCCAAGACGCCAGCCATCACCACGATGCTGCGCGGCCTTTTGGGCGAAGAGATCGTCATAACCGGGCCGTCGCGCGACCTGCATTCGGGTATGTACGGCGGGGCTGCGATCAACCCGATCAGGGTTCTGGCGCGCATTTTGGCCGGGCTGCACGACGATGCGGGGCGCGTGACCATCCCCGGTTTCTATGACGGCGTACCGGACCTGACCGACGACTTGCGCGCACAATGGGAAGGGCTGGGCTTTTACGCGGCCGCGTTTCTGGGCGATGTCGATCTCAACACCCCGGCGGGCGAGACGGACCGAACCGCGCTCGAAATGATCTGGTCGCGGCCAACCTGCGAGATCAACGGGATCACCGGCGGCTATACCGGCGACGGCTTCAAAACTGTGCTGCCGTCGAAAGCTTCGGCCAAAGTCAGCTTTCGGCTTGTCGGCACGCAGGACCCCGAGCAAATCCGTGAAAACCTGCGCGCGATGGTGCGCGCCGCGCTGCCGCCGGATTGCACCGTCGAATTTTTCGACCACGGATGCAGCCCCGCCAGCGTCATGGCCACCGACAACCCCGCCTTCGAGGCCGCCCGCCTGGCTTTGTCCGACGAATGGCCGAACCCGGCGGCCTATGTCGGCTGTGGTGGGTCGATCCCGATCGCCGGGTATTTCCAAGAAATTCTGGGAATGGATTCGATGCTGATCGGGTTCGCACTGGACGACGACCAGATCCATTCGCCAAACGAAAAATATAACGTCGACAGCTTTCACAAAGGCATCCGAAGCTGGGCGCGGGTGCTGGACCGGATCGCGGGCTGAAGCGGCTTGAAACCTGCCAGACGGCGTTTCATCGTTGCTGGTCCGAGACCGGCCACCGCCGTTTCCCAGAGATCGCGCCTGTCGGCGGATATTGCCGCTCTAAAACAAAATTTTACACCAGCGCGCCAACGCGGTTTCGGGAATTCGATAATGCGGTTTCGGGAATTTGATATGGAGATCTCGGCAGCGGTGGCGCGGTTGACGGGGCTCGAACCCGCGACCCCCGGCGTGACAGGCCGGTACTCTAACCATCTGAGCTACAACCGCCCACTGCCAACCCGGTTCAAGCCCGGGCGTGACCGGCCTTCTAGGCCCAAGCGCCGACCCCGTCAAGCGTCTGGCGCAGGCGCGTTAGGTGATATTGTTGCAGCTCTGGCGCGGCCAGTCGCGGGCCCCGACGAGCGGCATGTGAACGTGAATTGGTGGGTGATGAGAGGCTCGAACTCCCGACATCTTCGGTGTAAACGAAGCGCTCTACCAACTGAGCTAATCACCCGAAACCGAGGCACCCTCTAACCCCTTGCGGGCGCTCGCGCAAGAGGTCCGATCACGTCGGCGCGGCCGTTCCTGAACCGGTGAATAACCCCCTGCCCGCCTGGCAGGTTGTCCAGCCGATCCGCCGCCAAACCAAGCAACAACGACCGCATCACCGCGCTGGTGACGCCATGGGTCACCACCACAGCGGGCGCGTCGAGCCCGGCAAGCCAATCGCCGATCCGCCCAGAGAACTGGGCAAAGGTTTCACCCCCCGGCACCTGCCATTGCCACGCAAAGCGTCCGGGATATTCGGCCAGTTGCGGAAAGGCCGCCAGCATATCCTCGTATGTCAGTCCTTGCGCCTGGCCCACACAGACCTCGGACAGGCGGACATCGGTTGTCCATTCGTCGAAGTGGCCGGCCAACGCCAGACGCGCGGTGGCCTGGGCGCGGCCAAGCGGGCTGACCCAGGCGCGGTGTTGGGGGCCAAGACCCGCCTGCCCCAGCAGAGTGGCCAGATCGCGCGCCTGCTGTTGGCCCAGATCGGTCAGGGGCGAATCCAGATGGCCCTGCATTACGCCCGCCTGGTTCCATTCGGTTTCGCCGTGGCGGATGATCAGGAGCTCAGGCGTATTCATGGTCGTGGTCTCAATCGGCTGATAAATAAAGAATTCTGGTGGGTGATGAGGGATTTGAACCCCCGGCATCTTCGATGTGAACGAAGCGCTCTACCACTGAGCTAATCACCCGGGTCGGCGCGCTGTCTTGCGCCTGGCAAATTATTCCGCAAGGGCGATGGCGGGCGGTTGACCCTGCCGCGCCGATCACCCAGCATTACGCAATTCCAGCCCGCCGGAGCCGCCGAATGTCCGAACCCAAATCCTATGTTCCCGACCCCGAAATGCTGAAGCGTCTGGCGAAGGTGGCGGTGCGCACCGGGCTGAACGTGCAGCCGGGGCAGGATGTGGTGCTGACAGCACCAGTGGTGGCATTGCCGCTGGTCCGCGCCATAACGTCCGAGGCCTACCGCGCCGGTGCTGCCCTGGTGACGCCGCTTTTGGCCGACGATGGCATAACGCTGGCCCGGTACGAACATAGCACGGACGCCGGTTTCGACCGGGCCGCTGACTGGCTTTATCGCGGGATGGCGGATGCATATGCGTCCAACGCCGCGCGGCTGGCGATCTATGCCGAAGACCCGCAGCTTTTGGCGGGCCAGAACCCCGATCATGTGGCCCGCGCGGCCAAGGCGAATGCAGTGGCCTACAAGGTGGCGTCAGATTACATCTCGTCGATGAAAGTGAACTGGTCCATCACATCGTACCCAGCTCCGGCCTGGGCGGCGCGGGTGTTTCCCGAGCTGCCCGAGGCGCAAGCGACCGAAAAACTGGCGCGGGCGATATTCGCGGTCTCGCGCATAACGGGCGACGATCCGGTGGCCGGGTGGCGGACCCATGCCGCGGCATTGGCCGAACGCGTCGGCTGGCTTAACGGTCAGGCCTTCGACGCGCTGCACTTCCGGGCCGAGGGCACCGATTTGGTCGTCGGTCTGGCCGAGGGTCATAGGTGGCTGGGCGGATCGGTCACGGCGCAGAACGGCGTGACATGCATTCCTAACATCCCAGCCGAGGAGGTTTTCACCACGCCGCATTCGACCCGGGTGGCCGGTGTAGTTCGGTTCGGCAAGCCCTTGGCATTGCAAGGCAACCTGGTCGAAAACATCGAAATGAAATTTGAGGGCGGCCGCGCGGTCAAGGCCTCGGCAAGCGCCGGTGAAGCGCTTTTGACCGAACTGATAAGCCGCGACGATGGGGCCGCGCGGCTGGGCGAAGTGGCGCTGGTGCCCCACGCCTCGCCGATCTCTCAAAGCGGGATATTGTTCTATAACACGCTCTTTGACGAAAACGCCGCCTGTCATATCGCCATGGGGCGCTGTTATGCCACCGCCATCGACGGCAGTCAGGCGATGAGCAAGGACGAGATCGCGGCGCGCGGTGGCAACGACAGCATCATCCATGTCGACTGGATGATCGGCACGCCCGACATGGAGATTGACGGCATCGGGGCGGACGGATCACGGACGCCGGTGTTTCGGGAAGGCAATTGGGCCTGAGTGTCGAGCAGGTTTCCGACGGCCTCTCCCCCAATCCCCTCTCCGAAACGGAGAGGGCCGCCGCCCCGGACCAATGGCGCTCTTCCCCCCTCTGCCCCGGAGGGGGGCTAGGGGGGAGGCCCCGTTTAGAGCGCATTCATAAGGGCACCTCTATAAATTGCATCTGGCGTGAACGCGCTGTAGATTTGCAGGATGATGCGGCGGAGGGATGGCAGTCATGGCACAGATGGGCTTTTTTGATCTTTCAGATCGTTACGAGAGCCTGGATGCGAAGAAGGACCCGCTGGTCGAGATCAATGCAGTTGTACCGTGGGAAGAGTTCCGCCCGCTTCTGGAGCAGGTCTGGCGCAAGCCTGAAAGTGAGCGGAAATCACGCGCGGGGCGCAAGCCGATGGACGCGGTACTGATGTTCAAAACCCTGGTTCTGAGCGCGCTTTACAACCTTTCGGACGATCAGGTCGAATACCAGATCCGGGACCGGCTTTCGTTTATGCGTTTTCTGGGTCTTGGTCTTGGTGACCGGGTGCCGGACGCAAAGACCGTGTGGCTGTATCGCGAGGCGCTGGCGCAGGCGGGCAAGGTGGATGATTTGTTCAAACTCTTGGCTCAGTTTACGAACTGTATGTGTTCATGGTATGTTCTTTTTGGATTCAGGGAGATAGCGAATGTCGATGGACAATGAACAATTTCAGTGCTGGCTTGCCGGGATAGACAGCCTCAGCGCTGCACAGCGTAGAGAGGCCGAAGCGGTATTTTCAGGGCGGACAGGGTCGGGTTCCTCGCTTGCCGCGGTCGAACTTGCGGTGGATGCTGATAGGCACTGTCCGCATTGCGGCAAGCCCGGTGCGGTGTCACGGGGCAAGGCACGGGGCCTGCGTCGTTACCAGTGCAAGATCTGTCGGCGCACATTCAACGCCGCTACCGGCACGCCCTTGTCCGGGCTTCACTACAAAGACCGATGGTTGGCCTTTGGCGGATGCCTGGCTGCGGGAGAAACGGTTCGGGCGTCAGCCGATCACTGTAATCTTGCCGTCAACACGGCATTCCGTTGGCGTCACCGGTTTCTGGAGGCTGCAAAGAAGGCCCCGCAAAAGCTCAAAGGGATCGTCGAGGTCGATGAAACCTATGTTCTGGAGAGCCACAAGGGACAGAGAACCCTCGACCGCAAGCCCCGCAAAAGAGGCGGCAAGGCTGGCAAGCGCGGCCTGTCGTGCGAACAGGTGCCGGTTCTAGTGGCTGCCGACCGTAATGGCACGACATTCAGCACGGTTCTTCCGGTGGTTAATGCCGACACGCTGAAACAGGCGATCAGCCCGGTCGTCGACAGGGACATCGTGCTGGTGTCCGACGGTCACCGCGGCTATCCGCCCTGCGCGACAGCAATGGGCGTTCGCCACGAAGCCCTCAATCTGTCAGCCGGCGAACGGGCCCGGGGCGCCTTTCATATTCAGACGGTCAACAGCCGCCACAGCCAACTGAAGGATTTCCTGCGCCGCTACCGTGGCATCGCAACAAAATATCTCGACAACTACCTGCAATGGTTTCATCTCATCAAACTCACACCACAGACCTCGCCGCGAGCCTGTTTGGCCGCTGCTATCACACGCCATGCATACAGTTCGTAAACTGAGCCAAACTCTTTGACGGACATCTGGCGCGGCAGGGCTACATTGCACGGGGCGGCCAGATACTGGACGCGTCCATCGTGCCGGTGCCGCGCAACCACAACACGCGCGCGGAAAACGCGGCGATCAAGGGTGGCGAGGTGCCGGAAGACTGGGAAAACAAGCCTGCCAAGCGATCACAGAAGGACGTTGATGCACGCTGGACCAAAAAGCACGGCAAAAGCCACTATGGCTACAAGAACCATGTGAATGTCGATCGTAAGCACAAACTGATCCGGCGCTATCACGTCAAGGGCGCTGCCGTTCACGACAGCCAGGTGGTGGACGAGTTGCTGATGCGCGGCAACACCGCCTCCAGGGTCTGGGCAGATGCGGCCTACCGGTCGGAAGAAATCGAGGCGAAGCTCAGGGCGAGAGGACTGACAAGCCGCATCCACCGCAAGGGCAAACGGGGCAGGCCTCTGACCGAACAGGCAATGAAAAGCAACAGGACGAAATCCTCGGTTCGTGTCCGTGTCGAGCATGTGTTCGGCGCGCAGGCGAACGACATGGGTGGCACGCTGGTGCGAACCATCGGTCTGGCGCGGGCCAGGGCCAGGATCGGGATGAAGAACCTTGCCTACAACATCCGGCGGCTTGGCCAGTTGCACCGCCTAAACCCATTCCCGGTATGAAAACACGAGGATGCTGTGGCGATCTGCGCCACCAATGCCCGGCGCGGATTAAGGATCGAGACTGACCACCTAAAACCCAGCGTGCCGATGGCCGATAGAACCGAAATCAGGCATAATATGCCCTCAGAATGTCAATAAATCGAGGTGCCCATAAGCCTAATGCGCCGTGGGGCTGGCCGCCTCGTCGCCGACCAGCTTGGCCGCCGCTGCGGCGGCTTCCTCGGCGGCTTCGTCCCATTCAATAGCATCGGGCAATTTAACAAGTGCCGCCTTCAGCACATCGCGCACGTGAGCCACCGGGATGATCTCCAGCCCTTCTTTGACGTTGTCGGGGATCTCGGTCAGATCCTTGCGGTTTTCTTCCGGTATCAACACGGTGCTGACGCCGCCGCGCAGGGCGGCCAAAAGCTTTTCTTTCAGACCACCGATCGCCAGAACGTTGCCGCGCAGCGTGACCTCGCCGGTCATGGCGATGTCTTTCTTGACCGGGATGCCGGTCAGCACCGAGACAATCGACGTGACCATGGCCACTCCCGCCGACGGCCCGTCTTTGGGCGTGGCCGCTTCGGGCACATGAACATGAATATCGACCTTTTCGAATTTGGTCGGCTTGATGCCAAGGTCGGGCGCGATCGAGCGCACGAAACTTGACGCGGCATCGATGCTTTCCTTCATCACATCGCCCAGCTTGCCGGTGGTCTTCATCCGGCCCTTGCCCGGCAGGCTCAGCGCCTCGATGCTGAGAAGATCACCCCCGACCGAAGTCCAGGCCAGGCCGGTGACGACGCCAATCTGATCTTCCTGTTCGGCCAGCCCATAGCGGAAGCGTTTGACGCCCAAAAATTCTTCCAGCCTTTCGGGCGTCACAACCACCTTGTCTTCCAATTTCTTGATGATCCGGGTCACCGCTTTGCGCGACAGCTTGGCGATCTCGCGTTCGAGGTTCCGCACCCCCGCTTCGCGGGTGTAGGTGCGGATAATCTCTTGCAGCGCCGCGTCGGTCAGCACGAACTCATGCGCGCGCAGGCCGTGATTTTTGACTTGTTTGTCAATCAGATGCTGACGCGCAATCTCGCGCTTTTCGTCCTCGGTGTAACCGGCCAGCGGAATGATCTCCATCCGGTCCAGCAAAGGAGACGGCATGTTATAGGTGTTGGCCGTGGTGATGAACATGACGTTCGAGAGGTCGTATTCAACCTCGAGATAGTGATCGGTGAAGGTCGAGTTCTGTTCCGGGTCAAGCACTTCGAGCATGGCCGATGCCGGATCACCGCGAAAATCCTGCCCCATCTTGTCGATCTCGTCCAAGAGGATCAGCGGGTTGGTGGTTTTGGCCTTTTTCAGCGACTGGATGATCTTGCCGGGCATCGACCCGATATAAGTGCGCCGGTGGCCGCGAATTTCCGCCTCGTCGCGCACCCCGCCAAGCGAGATGCGGATAAACTCGCGCCCCGTGGCCCGCGCCACCGATTTTCCGAGACTGGTTTTGCCGACACCCGGTGGGCCGACCAGACAGAGGATCGGACCCTTGAGTTTCTTCGATCGCTGCTGAACAGCCAGATATTCGACGATGCGTTCTTTGACTTTCTCGAGCCCGTAATGGTCGTCATCCAGCACCTTCTGGGCCCGGCCAAGGTCTTTTTTGACCCGGCTCTTGATGCCCCAAGGGATCGACAGCATCCAGTCGAGATAGTTGCGCACAACGGTCGCTTCGGCCGACATCGGCGACATCGATTTGAGCTTTTTCAGCTCGCCCTCGGCCTTTTCGCGCGCCTCCTTGCTGAGCTTGGTTTCGGCAATCTTACCCTCCAGTTCGGCGATCTCGTTCGACCCGTCCTCGCCGTCGCCCAGCTCTTTTTGAATGGCCTTCATCTGCTCGTTCAGATAATATTCGCGCTGGGTCCGCTCCATTTGGCTTTTCACCCGCGTCTTGATCTTTTTCTCGACCCGCAGCACCGACATTTCGCCCTGCATCAGGCCGTAAACTTTTTCCAGCCGCTCGGCGACGCTGAGCGTCTCCAGAAGCTCTTGCTTCTGGTCAACCTCGACGCCCAGATGGCCCGCCACCAGATCGGCAAGCTTGGCCGGTTCGCGGGTTTCCGACACCGCATCCAGCGCTTCTTCGGGGATGTTTTTCTTGATTTTGGCGTAGCGTTCAAATTCTTCGCCGACCGAACGCAACAACGCCTCGACCGCTTCGGCGTCGCCTGCAAATTCGGTCAGATATTCGGCTGATGCTTCGAAATAATCGTCGTTTTCCAGGTATCGCGTGATGCGGACCCGGCTTTTGCCCTCGACCAGCACTTTGACGGTGCCGTCGGGCAGTTTCAGCAATTGCAGAACGTTGGCCAACACCCCGACCTTGTAGATCCCGTCCGATTCCGGGTCGTCGATGGACGGATCAACCTGGCTGGACAGCAATATCTGCTTGTCGTCGCGCATCACTTCCTCGAGCGCCCGGACTGATTTTTCCCGGCCCACAAAAAGCGGCACGATCATGTGGGGAAACACCACAATATCGCGCAACGGCAGCACCGGATAAGACGAATTCAGCTCTTCGTGCATGGCTACTCCTAAGCCCCGAGCAAAAGGGTTGGCCCCGCCATCGGCAGCCCTGCCCTTTCCCCTGGTTGGCCTTTTAACTGGGGGGCAATCTGGCGGTGTTCAACCACCCGCTGCCCGTTTCATGTCAGAATGCACGGCCAGCGAGGCCGGGGCAAGCAACGAAAGCGGTTCCCCCGAAATTTAGGGGTATTTAGGCAGCCCATGCGGGGCTGGCGTTTCCTGATGTGCAACAACCAGATAAAATTGACCGAATAACGTCGGATCGGCGCTTGGCAATATTGCTTGGCGGCCCCGCGAAAACCGGATACGAAAGCTACAAAAGAACGATGAAAACAGGCAAATGGCAGTAATATTCTGGGCACGCGGCGATAGCTCGAACGCCAATAACGATGAGATCAACGCGCAGCCTCAATCGCAGGTTCCCACGACCGAACTGACTTTCGAAGCGGCTGGTCCGGGCGGCGATATTCTGCTGGATTTCAACGGCGGTCAGTCGGACCCGGACACCGTTCTGATCATCGGCGGAGTGTCGCGGACCTTCACAGTTGAATTTTCCGGAACCCTGCCGACCACGCAGAAATATTCCAACATTGGTGGCCAAGATTTGCGCGGGGCCGAGGTTGTGATCATCACCGACGATCTGACCGGGCAGCGATATTTCTTCACATCCGACCCCAATCTCAACACCCAGGCCATCATGGCGGCGTTTCCGAACGGCGCGACGTCGATCCATAGGGCACCTCGATTTATTGACATTCTGAGGGCATATTATGCCTGATTTCGGTTCTATCGGCCATCGGCACGCTGGGTTTTAGGTGGTCAGTCTCGATCCTTAATCCGCGCCGGGCATTGGTGGCGCAGATCGCCACAGCATCCTCGTGTTTTCATACCGGGAATGGGTTTAGGCGGTGCAACTGGCCAAGCCGCCGGATGTTGTAGGCAAGGTTCTTCATCCCGATCCTGGCCCTGGCCCGCGCCAGACCGATGGTTCGCACCAGCGTGCCACCCATGTCGTTCGCCTGCGCGCCGAACACATGCTCGACACGGACACGAACCGAGGATTTCGTCCTGTTGCTTTTCATTGCCTGTTCGGTCAAAGGCCTGCCCCGTTTGCCCTTGCGGTGGATGCGGCTTGTCAGTCCTCTCGCCCTGAGCTTCGCCTCGATTTCTTCCGACCGGTAGGCCGCATCTGCCCAGACCCTGGAGGCGGTGTTGCCGCGCATCAGCAACTCGTCCACCACCTGGCTGTCGTGAACGGCAGCGCCCGTGACGTGATAGCGCCGGATCAGTTTGTGCTTACGATCGACATTCACATGGTTCTTGTAGCCATAGTGGCTTTTGCCGTGCTTTTTGGTCCAGCGTGCATCAACGTCCTTCTGTGATCGCTTGGCAGGCTTGTTTTCCCAGTCTTCCGGCACCTCGCCACCCTTGATCGCCGCGTTTTCCGCGCGCGTGTTGTGGTTGCGCGGCACCGGCACGATGGACGCGTCCAGTATCTGGCCGCCCCGTGCAATGTAGCCCTGCCGCGCCAGATGTCCGTCAAAGAGTTTGAACAAATCATCCACCTTGCCCGCCTGCGCCAGCGCCTCGCGATACAGCCACACGGTCTTTGCGTCCGGCACCCGGTCACCAAGACCAAGACCCAGAAAACGCATAAACGAAAGCCGGTCCCGGATCTGGTATTCGACCTGATCGTCCGAAAGGTTGTAAAGCGCGCTCAGAACCAGGGTTTTGAACATCAGTACCGCGTCCATCGGCTTGCGCCCCGCGCGTGATTTCCGCTCACTTTCAGGCTTGCGCCAGACCTGCTCCAGAAGCGGGCGGAACTCTTCCCACGGTACAACTGCATTGATCTCGACCAGCGGGTCCTTCTTCGCATCCAGGCTCTCGTAACGATCTGAAAGATCAAAAAAGCCCATCTGTGCCATGACTGCCATCCCTCCGCCGCATCATCCTGCAAATCTACAGCGCGTTCACGCCAGATGCAATTTATAGAGGTGCCCCATAATCTAAACACGACGATCCCGGTGGAAATTTGCTTTGCCCTGGGAACTGAGATCGACACTGCGACCGGCGCGCAAAAAATCGAGACGTTGAAGACCGGCGATCTGGTGGTGACAGATCGCGGGCCGATGCCGGTGCGATGGGTCGGATCGAAACGGTGGCGGTTTGCCGAGCTGCTGATGCGCCCGGCTTTGTGGCCGGTGCGTATCTCGCCCGGGGCTTTGTCGGCCGGTGCGCCCGAAAGTGCAGTGCTTTTGTCGCCGGACCACCGGGTTGTCGTCGAGGGCGCCCGTGTGGAGCTTGCTCTTGGCATGCCGCGGGCGCTGTGTGCGGCCAAGCTGTTGGTTGGTTGGCCCGGCATTCAGAGAGTTCTGCCGCCCGAGGGCGTCGAATATTTCCATCTGCTGCTCGACAGTCACCGCCTGGTGCGCTGTCACGGTATCGAATGCGAAAGCCTGTCGCGGGGGCCGCGTGCGGTGGAGGCTCTGGGTAATGCAGTCTTTGAAGAACTGCGGTCGCACGGGCTTCTGGTTTCAGGCACCAAGGCACCGCTGCCGGTGCTTCGCCGGTTTGAAGCCCGATCAGTGGCGCCGGTTTGAACGTGCGCAGGCTTTGGATCAATCCGTCAACCGGAATCGATTATGCCCCGCGCCGGTGATCCGGCGCGGGGCACGGGCAAAATGCCCTAAATTTTCAAAGCCGATCAGACTTGCGCTTTTTTCCTGCGACGGCCTGCGAAGACCAGTCCGCCCAGAGCAAAGCCAAGAAGCGGCAATGCGGCCGGAAGCGGAGTTTGGATAACAAACGCGCCCGCGCCCGGAATCCCGGAATGCCGGCAGTTTGGGTACCGGTGATCGAGTAGTTACCTGGGCCCAGCAAAAATACGCCGCGCGAGTATTTCGCGTCAGCTTAACGCACAGGTCCAGTCGCTAACACAGGTGCCGCCAGCAGTGGAGACGGATGTCAAACCGAGTGAAGTGACGCCATCAAAAATTTCGAACTCATCAACCGACAGGAACAAGTCCAAAAAAGTCAATGTGGCGGTGCCGGACAAAGTGAAATCCCAAGTTGACCCGGGAGCAACAGTACAGTCCGGATTGGTACAAGGGACGTGCCCTGTGCCACCGTCAAGCGAACTTCCAATTCCACTGAACCCATAGCTGTAATAAGTATCAACGTTCACAGCCGCCGCAGAAACCATGGTGCCCACCAGGCACAAGGCCGCCACGATAATGAAGCCGCCGCGATAATGAATTTTCTCATGTTAAACCCCCACACTAAAGCGGTTTGCGTTTGATGTGAATCGAAAGGGGATTCCCAAAGTGTTGTTTGTCTGATTCATTTCCCGTGAGGAGGTGGAGCATGGGCAAACCGTATTCTTTGGATCTTCGGCAGCGGATATGCGGGTATATTGCGGCCGGAAACTCTTGTCGCGCTGCGGGGCGGGTTTATGGCGTCAGTGCAGCGACGGCGGTGCGTTATGCGGCGGATCAACGTGAGCGGGGCGAGGTCACACCCAAGCCACAGGGCAGGCCAGCGGGCCGGTTTGGCAAGCTGGCACCGCATGCGGGTTTCCTGATCGAGATTGTCCGGGCTGAACCGGACATAACATTGCAGGAACTTGCGGGTGCGCTTGCGGAGACGCACGGCGTGAGCGTTCAGCTCTCCTCAATCCACCGGGCTCTGGAACGCGCAGGGTTTTCATATAAAAAAAGGACTTGTCGCGCAGGAACGTGACCGGCCCGCCCTGCATAAGGCGCGAAGGGAATGGATCAGCCGCCGCCAGCCGCGCATGCGCGCCGAACCGCACAGGCTGGTATTCATCGATGAAACCGCCGTCAAAACCAACCTCACCCGGTTGCGCGGGCGCAGCTTCAGGGGTGAGCGGCTTTATGGCACCGCACCCTTTGGAAAATGGGGCACGCAGACCTTCATCGCCGGGCTGACCCATAACGCGCTGATTGCACCCTGGGTGATCAGCGGCGCAATGGATGGATCGGCGTTCGAGACTTATATCGAGACCCAGCTTGCGCCTGCGCTGGACCCTGGAACTGTGGTCATTCTCGACAATCTTTCCACCCACAAAAGCCACCGCGCGGCACAGGCGTTGAGGGCGCGCGGATGCTGGTTCTTGTTCCTGCCACCCTACTCCCCGGATCTTAACCCGATCGAAATGGCGTTCTCAAAGTTGAAAGCTCACCTGCGAAGGGAAAGCTCACCTGCGAAGGGTTGGAGCAAGAACCTTCGATGCCCTCTTTGACGCCCTCAGCGACATTTGTGATCTCTTCGACCCAGACCAATGCTGGAACTTCCTCAAGGCCGCGGGATATGCCTCAGATTAAATGCAATATGCTTTAAGACAGTTATTGAACGATAGGGGGGTGCATTCCCCCCGGATGCCCGACAAAGGTACAAATTGCCGCAAAGTACGCAACTTAATCTTTGTTGGCTGGCATTATTGGGTTTCAGTTCGGAAAATCTGCGCTGAAACGATCAGTTTGGCGCGACGTCGCCAAGCAATTGGTTGTCTGCGAATTTTTTTTCAAAAGCCAAAAATCGTCCCTTCGCAATCGCCGCGCGCATGTCGGCCATAAGTTCTTGATAATAATGCAGGTTGTGCCAGGTCATCAGCATCGAGGCGATGATCTCGTTCGACCGGAACACATGGTGCAGATAGGCGCGGCTGTAGGACCGGCAGGCGGGGCAGGTGCAGGATGGGTCAAGTGGGCGCGGGTCGTCGCGGTGGCGGGCGTTTTTCAGATTGACCACGCCGCGCCGGGTGAAGACCTGGCCGGTGCGCCCCGACCGCGACGGCAGCACGCAATCCATCATGTCGACACCGCGCGCCACCGCGCCAACGATGTCCGCGGGCTTGCCGACCCCCATCAGATAGCGCGGGCGGTCGGCGGGCAGCATATCGGTCGCAAAATCCAGCACCTCGAACATCGCATCCTGTCCTTCGCCCACAGCCAGCCCGCCGATGGCGTATCCGTCGAACCCGATGGCCGTCAGAGCCTCGGAGCTTTCGGCGCGCAGGTCGCGATAGACGCTGCCCTGCTGGATGCCGAACAGCGCGTGACCGGGCCGGTCGCCAAAGGCGGCGCGCGACTTGTCCGCCCATCGCATCGACAAGCGCATGCTATCGGCGGCCACGGATTTTTCGGCCGGATGGGGCGTACATTCGTCGAAAGCCATGACGATGTCGGAGCCGAGCGCGCGCTGAATTTCCATACTGATTTCGGGTGAAATCATGTGGTCCGACCCGTCGATATGGCTTTTGAACCGCACCCCGTCTTCGGACATTTTGCGCAATTCGGCTAGGCTCATGACCTGAAAACCACCCGAGTCTGTCAGGATCGGTCCGGACCAGTTCATGAATTGGTGCAGACCGCCCAGGGCTTCGACCCGGGCGGCCCCGGGCCGCAGCATCAGATGGTACGTGTTGCCAAGGATCACGTGCGCGCCGGTGGCAGCCACGTTTTCGGGCAGCATCGCCTTGACCGTCGCCGCGGTGCCGACGGGCATGAAGGCCGGCGTGTCGATAACCCCGTGCGGGGTGGTGATCGCGCCGCGCCGCGCCCCGCCATCGTGACCCGTCACCGCGAATGAAAACCTGCCCGACATTCGGACCCTTTCGTTGCAATTGCCTTTTCCCGCCAGTTCGTGCCCTTAATCGCGCAAAACACGAAGGTACGAAACGGGGGACCGCATGGACAACGCCTTTACCGATTTCCGGCTCGGGTGGGAAGAATGGGTG
This sequence comes from Paracoccaceae bacterium, assembly GCA_965247915.1. Taxonomy (GTDB): domain Bacteria; phylum Pseudomonadota; class Alphaproteobacteria; order Rhodobacterales; family Rhodobacteraceae; genus JAKZRT01. Next base: position 1,881,514 of record OZ252048.1, on the reverse strand, counting down.
GCATTGCACGATCTGGGCCTGCCCGCGCTGGAAGCCAAGATCGATACCGGCGCCAAGACATCGGCCTTGCACGCCAAGAACATCGAGGCCTTTGGGCCAGCGGGCCGACGCAAGGTGCGGTTCACGATTGAGCCAAACCCGAAACGAGACGACATTGGGATCCCCTGCGCGGCCCCGATCCTGGATCACCGCGAAGTCACCTCGTCGAACGGGGTCAGCGAAATGCGCTATGTGATTGAGACGAATATATTTATCGGCAATCGCAGCTGGCCGATCGAGATCACGCTGGCGGACCGCGAACAGCTTTCCTATCGAATGCTGCTGGGCCGGCAGGCGCTGAAAAACGTGATCATCAGCCCGACCGAAAGCCATTGTCAGCCACGACTGAGTTACAAGGTCTACGAATCCAAATCTTTCCGCGAAGGCGCACCAGACCGGCCTTTGCGCATCGCGGTATTGAGCCGCGAAAACAATTATTCGACCCGCCGACTGGTCGAGGAAGGCGAAAAGCGCGGCCACACTGTTGAGGTGATCGACACCGCGCGCGCCTATATGGCGATCAACGCGGCTTCGCCCGGGATGCATTACGACGGCGAGCGCCTGCCCCGGTTCGACGCCGTGATCCCGCGCATTGGCGCGTCAATCACGCCTTATGGCACGGCGGTGATCCGGCAGTTCGAGACCGTCGGGACCTTCTGCGTGAACGGGTCGTACGGCATCACTGCCAGCCGCGACAAACTGCATGCGCCCCGCTGCCGCCGCCCGGCGGCGAAGCTGAGGACGATTGACCGGACTGGACGCATTCGACACTAATCCTTATATGAATGCTCAGGTATTGCAAAAAGGGTCCAGAGATGGATGGTGAAACCCCGATGGAAGGCGCGCCGCTGATTGCGCCGTCAACCACCGATCACCCTTTGTATGAGGATGTGGTCGCTGCGTGCCGGTCGGTCTATGACCCTGAGATTCCGGTGAATATCTATGACCTTGGCCTGATCTATACGATCGCTATCGGTGCGGAATCCGATGTGAGCGTAGTTATGACCCTGACCGCGCCCGGCTGCCCGGTGGCCGGTGAAATGCCCGGATGGGTGGCCGAAGCGGTCGAGCCCCTGCCCGGTGTGCGAACGGTCAACGTGCAAATGACATTCGATCCGCCTTGGGGGATGGAAATGATGTCGGACGAGGCGCGCCTTGAACTGGGGTTCATGTGAAAATCACTCTTGAGCGTCCGCTGTCCCGGTCCTAACGTCGGACACGACACTCAGGCGCACGAGGCCCCCAATGCCCATCAATACCACCTGCATTGGGGCCTTTCCCAAGCCCGACTATGTGCCGATCCGCGACTGGTTCCAAATCGACCTGGCCGAAGATCACTATTCCCAAGATGTGGTGGACGCCTGGTCTGACGACCCCGCGCATGAGGCGGCTTTCGTCAGGGCCACGCACGAGGTGGTGCGCGCGCAGGTCAATTGCGGTATCGACATCCCGACCGACGGCGAACAGCGGCGCGAGAATTACGTGCATTATCAATGCCGTCACTTCGAGGGGTTCGATTTTGAAAACCTCGAACGCCGGGTAATGCGGCGCGGCGCCTATGACACCGAACTCCCGGCAATCAGGGGGCCGATCCGCCGCAAAGGCACGTCGGTCCTGCCGCGCGACTATGCCGTCGCCCAGGCCGCCACCGACCGCCCGGTGAAAATCACCCTGCCCGGTCCGATGACGATCATGGATACCACCGCCGATTGCCATTACGACGACCCGAAGCGTCTGGCCCGCGATCTGGCTGACGCGCTGAACGGCGAGGTTCTGGCGCTGGCCGAGGCAGGCTGTACACACATTCAGATCGACGAACCGGTTTTTGCGCGCCGCCCTGTCGAGGCGCTGGATTACGGCGTCGAGATGCTGGATCGGTGTTTTCATGGCGCGGAGGGAGTTCAGCGCACGGCGCATATGTGTTGCGGATATCCTGATCGGCTCGACAACCCCGATTTCCCGAAGGCTGATCACCGGGTTTATCATGACCTTGTCGCGGCGCTGAATGGCCGCATCGAGGCGCTGTCGATCGAAGATTGCCACTGCAAGAATGACCTGTCTCTATTCGAAAAATTCACCAAAACCAAAGCCATAATCGGCCTTATTGATGTCGCGGTGTCGCGAATTGAACCAGTGGAAGAAATCGTCGCGCGAATAACGAAGATCCGCGAGGTGCTGCCCGGCGACCGCATTATTGGCGCCCCGGACTGTGGGCTTGGTTTTCTGGGCCGCGAACTGACCCAAATCAAGCTCGGGAATTTGTGCGCGGCTGCGGCAAAGGCTTGAGCCGGGCGATAATCGCGCCTAGATATGTCCTATGTTCGGAATTCCAGGCAAAACAGCGGTCACTATGACCCCGGTCGCGGCGGACCAGATCGCGGGTCTGATGGCGCGCGATGGCCGCCATGGGCTGCGGATCGGTCTCAAAAAAGGCGGGTGCGCGGGCATGGAATACACCATGGAATACGTCGATGCGCCCGATCCGAACGACGAAGTGGTCGAGCAGGACGGCGCCCGGGTGCTGATCGCGCCCATGGCGCAGATGTTCATGTTCGGCACCGAGATTGATTACGAGGTCAGTCTGCTGGAATCGGGCTTCAGGTTCAAGAACCCCAATGTAGTTGACGCCTGCGGTTGCGGTGAATCGATCAAATTCGACGACGGCCTCGGCGCGACGTGAGCGTCTCGGACGCCGACGCGGCCCATGCTGTTGAACTTTTCTCGGGCCTCGGCGGCCTGACCACGCGCAAGATGATGGGCGGTCTGTGCCTCTATCGCGACGGCACGATATTCGCGATCATCCACGCCGACGGCGGCGTCTATCTGAAAGCGCGTAGTGAGGTGATCACCGCGCTTGAAGCCGAAAATTGCCCGCAAAAATTGCCCGCAATGGACCTATACACGCGACGGAAAGAAACCAACCGGGATGCCCTATTGGCGCTTGCCCGATGCCGCACTGGACGACCCCGATCTGGCTTGCGACTGGGCCCGCCGCGCATTGGCGGTTCTCTAAAGGCCGGCCCCCGGCCTTGACGCGGACCGAGGGCGCGATAGGTATCGCACTTGCCGCCACGCAGGAGGGTCCATGCCCCGCAAGATCGCCGCCGGAAACTGGAAAATGAACGGGCGGCGCGCCGACCTAGCCGAAGTTCAGGCGCTGGCCGCAGCGCAGCCTGAACCGGGGTGCGAAGTGATCATCTGCCCGCCGGCCCCGCTGTTGGCCGCGTTGGCGGCGGCCTGCGCGGGCAGTTCGGTCAGCGTCGGCGCCCAGGATTGCCACGATCAGGTGTCCGGCGCGCATACCGGCGATATTGCCGCCGAACTGCTGGCCGATGCGGGGGCGAGCCACATCATCACCGGCCATTCCGAACGCCGCGCCGATCATGGCGAAACCGATGCCGTCGTGGCCGCAAAAACCGCCGCCGTCTGGCGCGCCGGACTTGTCGCCATTCTCTGCGTCGGCGAGACCGAAGCTGAGCGCGATGCCGGAGCGACACTGGAAGTCGTGCGCCGGCAGATTGCCGGTTCGCTGCCGGATGGTGCAAGTGCTGTCAACACGATACTCGCTTACGAGCCGGTCTGGGCCATCGGCACCGGGCGCACCGCGACGCCTGCGGAAATTGCCGAAGTACACGCCGACATCCGCGCCACGCTGACCGGTCGACTGGGCGAGGACGGCGCTGAAATCCCATTGCTTTACGGCGGCTCGGTCAAGGCCGGAAATGCTGCCGAGATATTCGCCGTGCCAAATGTCGATGGTGCCCTTGTCGGCGGCGCATCGTTGAAAGCCGGTGATTTCGGCCCGATCGTGGCCGCGCTGTCAGCGGCCTGAGCGGTGCAGAGCCTTGCGCAATCTCCGACCGAGCGCGCGTTCGTTCAGAACCCCTATCCGTTCTATGCCCGCGCCCGGGCGGCGGGTGATTTCTTTTTCTGGGAAGATTATGGCCTGATCTGCGCTGCCAGCCACCGCGCCGCGCGCGCGGTGCTGCGCGACCGGGGCATGGGGCGGGACCCGCCACCGGGGAAGGGTCCGCGGACCGACCCGCATACGCAAGGCTTTTACGCGGTTGATGCGCATTCGATGCTGGAGTTGGAGCCGCCGCGCCACACCCGCCTGCGCGGGCTGGTGCTGCGGGCCTTCACCTCGCGCCGCATCGGCGAGCTGGCGCCTGACATCACCGCGCTGTCGCAAGACTTGGCGCGCGGCCTGCCCGAAGGGCCGGTCGACCTGATCCCGGCATTTGCCGCGCGGTTGCCGGTGACCGTGATCGCGCGCCTGCTGGGCGTGCCGGATACAATGGCGGACCAGCTTTTGAACTGGAGCCATGCGATGGTCGGCATGTATCAGGCACGCCGGACCCGGGCCATGGAAGACGCCGCCAATCGCGCCGCGCTCGAGTTCGCGGATTTCCTGCGCGGTTATGTGCGCGAAAAACGCCAGCGCCCCGCTGACGACCTGATTACCCATCTGATCGCCGCCGAGCAAGACGGCCAAAAGCTCAGCACCGACGAATTGATCACCACCTGCATCCTCTTGTTGAACGCGGGCCACGAAGCGACGGTGCATTCGCTTGGCAACGGCATCAAGGCGCTGTTGGAAACCGAAGCCAGGCGTGACTGCCTGTCGCCCGATCGGGTGCCCGGCACGGTCGAAGAGATCCTGCGCTTTGATCCGCCGCTGCACATGTTCACACGTTGGGTCTATGAGCCGTTGCGGCTCTTCGAGCAGCCTCTGGCCGCAGGCAGCGAAATTGCGGTTCTGTTGGGCTCAGCGGGTCGCGATGCGGCGCTCGGCCCCGACCTCGACCGCTTCGACCCTTCGCGCGCACCGGTCCAGCACCTTGCCTTCGGCGCGGGTCTGCATTTCTGCGTCGGTGCCCCGCTGGCGCGGTTGGAAATGCAAATCGCGCTGCCCGCGCTCTTTGCCGCGCATCCCAATCTCGGCTTGGTCGACGCGCCGCAATACGCCGATGTCTATCACTTCCGCGGGCTCGACCGGCTTGTGGTCAGCACGATTTGAGACGAACCCTGTCGAAGTGAAGTTCACGGGTGTCGACGCGGAATTCGGTCAAATGGGCCGATTTCTTCACGCAGCTCACCGCGGCGCAGACATTAAGCTCGGGCAGGCTTCAGGAGGCTTTCCTGAGGGCAAGCACCGCATTGAGACCTCTAAATGCGAAAGCGTTGGACAGGGCGGCACCGATTTGGGCCTCGCGGGCCTGGTTGGGCACCACATCGAGCGGGCAATCGGGGTCGGGTCGGCCAAAGCCTGCGGTCGGGGCGATCACGCCCTCGCGCAGCGCCATGATCACCGCCAGAAGCTCGACCGCACCGGTACCGCCAATCAGGTGGCCGTGCATGGATTTGGTGGACGAGACCAGCGGGCATCGGTCCCCGAAAACCTCGCCAATGGCGGCGCATTCGGTCGTGTCGTTAGCGGTGGTGCCGGTGCCATGGGCGTTAATGTAACCCACCTCGCCGGGCGATAACCGCGCGTCGGAAAGCGCCCCGGCGATGGCCCGTGCAGCACCTTCGCGCGACGGCATGACAATGTCACTGGCATCCGAATTCATTGCAAAGCCTACCACCTCGGCCAGAATTTCGGCCCCGCGTGCGCGGGCGTTTTCGCGGTGCTCGAAGACGAACACTGCAGCGCCTTCGCCGATGACCATGCCATTGCGGTCTTTGGAAAACGGACGGCAGGCGTCGGGCGACAGGACGCGCAGGCCCTCCCAGGCCTTGATCCCCCCGAAACACAGCATCGCCTCCGAGCCGCCGGTCAGCACGACATCGGCGCACCCGGTCCGGATCATCTGAAACGCCTGACCCATGGCGTGGTTGGAGGAGGCGCAGGCGGTCGGGACGGTGAACGCAGGCCCGCGCAGCCCATAACACATCGACAGGTGCGAAGCGGCGGCGTTCAGCATCAGTTTCGGCACGACGAAAGGATGCACCCGGTTCTTGCCGTCCTCGAACACTGCGCGGTAAGCGTCTTCCCAAGTGTGAATGCCCCCCGCCGCGGTGCCAATGGTCACCCCGCTGCGGTCGCCCAGCCCACCCTCGAAGCGCAGCCCCGACTGGGTCACAGCCTGATCCGCCGCGATCAGGGCAAACTGGGTGAACCGGTCATAAAGCGTCAGTTGCTGGCGGTCGAAATGCGCTACGGGATCGAAGCCCCGGACCTGCGCACCGATGCGGATCGAAAGGCGATCGACATCGGGGATGTCAAGCGGGCCGATGGCCGAGCGTCCGGCGCGCAACGCGGCCAGCGTATCGGTCACATTGTGCCCCAACGCGTTGATCGTTCCCTGCCCTGTTACGACCACACGCCTCATGCGGTCTGGTCTGCCACCAGCCTTTCGACCGCCGCCACGGTGCTGGCCACGGTCGTTATGTCAAATCCGCCCGCGGCGCGGTCGTTGGCATTGAAAGGGACCGAGATGTCAAAGGCCTCTTCGATGGCAAAAATGCATTCTACCAGACCAAGACTGTCGATCCCCAGCTCGTCAAGGCTGCGGTCGGGGCGCACATCGGCGATGTCCAGCAGCCCCTGTTCGGCAATGATCGCAATTACCCGGTCCGATATTTCGCTTGCCATGTGCCACCCCATGAACCTAGCGAAAATCTAGTCTCTCTCGGTGAGCTTTGAAACCGCTTTTTGCAGCGCCGCCACCTGTTTCATCAGACGTGGCAGGCGGCGCAGGGCCTTGTAGCTTTCGATGTTTGTTTCCATCTTGGTGGCCGGCGATCCCATAAGAACCCGGCCCGACGGCGCGTTGGTGTAAATCTTGGACGCCCCGGCGGCGATCACATCGTCGCCGACGATGATGTTGTCGTTCACCCCGACCTGACCGCCAAGCACGCAGCGGTTGCCGATCACCGTCGATCCGGCAATCGAGACGCTGGCGCAGATCAATGTGTCTTCGCCGACCACAACGTTATGGGCGATATGCACCAGGTTATCGAGCTTGGTGCCGCGCCCGATCCGGGTCGCCCGGATGGTGCCGCGATCAATTGCGGTGTTGGCGCCAACCTCGACGTCGTCGCCGATCTCGACGCTCCCGAGCGAATGCACGCGCCGCCATTCGCTTGGCCCGTCGGGCACGGCCACCTCACGCGTCGCCCCAAGCGACCGGCGCGTGGCCTCGATGTCCATGCCGTCGGGCGGCACGAACGAAAATCCGTCCGAGCCAATGATTGCACCTGACTGTGCGATAAAGCCGTCGCCGATGCGCACCTCGTGACCAATACGTACACCGGCGTGGATCAGCGCGTCGGCACCGATCTGTGCGCCACGGCCGATCACGACATGCGCCCCGATACGCGCGCGCGGACCCAGCCGGACACCGGTCCCGATCACTGCAAGCGGGCCGATGGCCGCGTGATCGCCGATCTGGGCGGCCGGGTCGATCAGGGCGGTCGGGTGAATGCCTCGCGGAATATCGGGGCCTGGGTCCATAAGCCCGGTAAGATCGGCAATTGCAAAGCGCGAGCGACCCACAAAAACCGCCGCCTTCAACCCCATCGCCTGCCAGTCAGCGCCGGGCCAGACCAGCGCGGCGCGGGCGTTTCCTCGTGTCAGACCTTCGGCGAATTTCGAATCAAGCGCCAGTGCAATGGCATCGTCCGCCGCATCTGCCGGTTCTGCCGCGTGGGTCACCTCGAGCGCGACGTCGCCCGCCGCCTCGGCCCCGAGCGCCCGGGCTATTTCGGCAATTGTGTAGGTCATGGCGCTGGCCCTAATCTGCCGCGAACCAATGGTCCGCGTCAAAAGACTTAGCTGCGCTGCCCCCCAAGCACCACCCCGGCCCGGCGCAACGCCTTGAAGATGTCGGCATCGCGTCCGTAAATGTCGGCCCGAAATTGCAGGCGCCCCTTGGCATCGACGCGGGCGGTGCGATAGATCAGGTGGACCGGAATGTGTTCGTCCAAGTCGAGCTGATATTCGTCTTCCTCTGCAAGCGCGTCGGCAATGATCCTTTGCGTGTCATCGGTCTGGCGCGACAGGATTGCATGGGCGAAATCAAAGGGATCGCCCAAACGGATACAGCCATGGCTGAAGGCGCGCGCCTCTTTGCCGAACAACGCCTTTTGCGGCGTGTCGTGCAGATAGATGTTGTGGCGGTTGGGAAACATGAACTTGACCAGCCCGAGCGCGTTGACTTGGCTGGGCGGCTCTTTCATCAGGAACGGCCATGTTTCTTCGTCGAGCGAGGCGAAATCGACCGTCTCGCGCTCGACCGGTTCACCTTCTTCGTCCATCAATTCAAGATGCGCCAGGGCAAATGGGTCTTCCTGCAACAGCGGCAGGTATTCAGCCGTGGCGATGTCGCGGGGAACATACCAGCCCGGATTGAAAATCAGATGCTCCATCTCGTCGGAAAACTCGGGCGTGCGCTGTTCGTCCTTGGCCGCGCCAACGACCGCCCGGGTCTGGAATGTCACCACACCATCATCGATTATCTTGGCCGAATAATCAGGGATGTTCACTTCGATAAACCGTGCGCCACGGTCGAAATTCATCCAGCGCTCGCGTTCCATCGCTACGACAACCTGCGCAAGGCGCGTTGGCGCGGACACATTGAGCATCCTCAATGTCCCCGGCCCCACGATGCCGTCGGCAAAAAGCCCGTGTGCGGTTTGAAACACCTGTACGGCGCGGGTCAGTTCGGCGTCATAGGATGCGCGCGCGTTGCGCCTGAGGTACCCCATAGCGATCAGCCGGTCGCGCAGGGCAACCACCAGCGCACCGGTGTCGCCGGGTTCCAATCGTCTGGCCCGAACATTCGGACCCCATCCGCCACGCGCGATGATCTTTTCCAGATCGAACTTGGCTTTTATCAGGCGGCTGTATTCGGGTGATTTGGGCGGGAGCAGCGAAAAGTAAGACTTCGCATGCGACGCCAGAATGCCATCGAGCAAGGCGCGCGGGTCGCGGATCGGGCGCTTGCGGGCGATTTCGCCTTGTTTATCTTCGTCTTGATAATTGATCCGTCTGGGGTCCAGTATGCCGCTGCCAATGTCGGCCGCATAGGCGAGATAAAGTCTGCTGAGAACGACGTCCAACGTGCCGCGATCCGGTGCCTTCCTTGCCTTTTTCATTCGTTCGGCGACCTTGCCGGCGGAGTATTCCACGGATGGCAGGGCGTGATCCGGGGCGCGGCGCAATGCAAGCAACAGCGCCTCGCGCCGCAATCGGTGCTTGCGCGTGCGCCCGGTCCAGAGCGCTTCGAAATTATTGTCACGGTAAAAGGCCGTCAGCACCCGGTCGCCCGCTGCCGCTTCGGCGATCGCCTGTTTCAGAGGTGTCGATTGCGCATGCGCCGCCGCGGGCACAAGGACCACTGAACTTAGAACAACGGCCAAACATCGAATAAACAGCGTTCGCCCAAAAAACTGCGCCAAACCTCGCATTCGCTCAACCTTTTGTCACACTTGCTGACAGTGACGAGACATTGGCCGAAAACGCCAGGATGTCCACTCACATCTTATCCATCTGGTAGCGGCCAAATTGGGCGCATTCGGTGCATCACAGCGGCCAATTTCGGGCCTTTATAACGCCTTGGCGGAAATCCGCCTAGCGGGGGACTTCCATTAAGAATCTCATTATCCTAAACTAGGCGCTGCTGTGTATCCGTGTAACAAGTTCGATGCGGTTTTTGGGGAGCCGGGAAATGACCGCCTAAAGGCGGCAGCGAAACGGACGGCGGACAGGCAGATTCATGACGCAACCCTCACTTGCGACTTTGAACCGGCGCAACCTGCTGCGATTTTTTGCGGCAGGTGTGGTTGTCGCTGCCCCCACCTATTCCAATGCGTTCAGCCTGATCCTCGGCGCCGGCGATATTCGCCGCGTCAAAATGTATTCGGGCCGCAGCGGCGAAAGCATTGACGCCATTTATTGGATCGACGGCCACTATATTCCCGAGGCTTTCGACGAGATCAGCTATTTCATGCGCGACTGGCGGTCGGGCTCGGTCAAGCTGATTGACCGGCGCACGGTCGATATCATCGCCGCCTCGCACCAGCTGCTGGGTAGCGACGAGGCGTTTTCGATGCTGTCGGGCTATCGCACTGCGGCGACCAATCGGGCGCTGCGATCGCGGTCGCGCAGCGTGGCGCGCAATTCGCTTCATGTTAAGGGACAGGCCGCCGACCTTCGTTTGCGCGGCCGGTCGGTTGCCCAGATCGCGCGCGCGGCCATTTCGTGCAATGCCGGTGGCGTCGGCAAATATCACCGGGCCAATTTCGTCCATATGGATTGCGGCGATATTCGCACCTGGAACGGCTGACCGGACCATCCGTACCAACCGATCAAGCCGCCGTGGGCGGCTTTTTCGTTGGCGGTGCGTTGGTGCCCAAGGAGAGACTCGAACTCTCACGCCCGTGAAGGCGGGGGATTTTGAGTCCCCTGCGTCTACCATTCCGCCACTTGGGCACGACCCGCTTGGTATTCGACCAATTCAGCCGGGTCAACGCGCTTGACCTCGGCCCCGGCCCATGGTGCATGACGCCCATGTTGCGCGCGCTTTACGACCGGACGATCCAGTTGGCCGAGACGCCCCACGCCCTGTGGGCACTGGCCATTGTGGCCTTTGCCGAAAGCTCGGTTTTCCCGATCCCGCCCGATGTTCTGATGATCCCGATGATCATCGCGCGCCCGTCGAAAGCCTGGGTTATTGCGGGTGTGGCGCTGGCCGCCTCGGTTCTGGGTGGGATTTTGGGTTATGCCATCGGGGCCTTTGCCTATGACAGCATCGGCCAGCCGATCCTGGCGGCGATGGGCAAAGAGGCAGCGATGGCCGAGTTCAACACACGCTTTAACGATTTCGGATTCTGGCCGGTGCTGATCGCGGGCGTGACCCCCTTTCCCTACAAGGTAATCACCATCATGTCGGGCTGGACCGGCCTGCCGTTCGCCACATTCGTCGTCACTTCGGTGATTGCGCGCGGTCTGAGGTTTTTCATCGTCGCTGGGCTGTTGTGGAAATTCGGCGCACCGATACGCAAATTCATCGAGCGTCGGCTGGGGATGATGTTCATTCTATTCGTCGCCCTGCTTGCCGGAGGCTTCTATGTGGTGCGTTACCTATGAGCCGTAAGTCATTGATAATTCTTGCAGCAGGCGGCTCAGTGGCTTTGTTGCTGGGGGCCTTGGCCTTCCAATATCTGGGCGGTCTGGCACCCTGCAAGCTGTGCCTCTGGCAGCGCTGGCCGCATGGGGTCGCCGTGCTGATCGGGGTCCTGGCATTGACGGTCGCGCCGCGCGGCCCGTTTCTGCTGCTGCTGGGCGCGTTCGCGGCACTGGCGACAGGTGCTGTTGGCCTGTATCACACCGGGGTCGAGCGCAAATGGTGGGAAGGCCCCACGGGATGCACTGGATTCGACATTTCCGACCTGAGCCCTGCCGAGCTGATGGAGGCGATCACCGCCGCACCCCTGATCCGCTGTGACGAGGTTGCCTGGGCGATGGCAGGTGTTTCGATGGCCACCTGGAACGGCATTTTGTCGGCTGGTCTGGCGCTGATCTGGATTGCGGCAGCGCGCGCCAGGGCCTGACCGCCAAGTTCAGTGCAGCCGCAGCTCGCCCACCACATTGCGCCACTCGCCCGGCGCGATCAGCTTGCGGTGCGAAAACCGCACCGAATGCAGCGGTCCTTCGATGTCGCGTTCCCAAAACTCGATGAATTCAAAAAGCCGCGGATAGTCTGGCGCAAGGTCGTAGTCCTGCCAGATATAGCTGTTCAGAACGTGCTGATAATCGGGCATCCGGTAGAAAAATTCGGCCGTCGTCAGCCCGTAGCCTTTGAGAATAAGCTCGGTCTCGTTGCCCATCATTTTCACCTCTCACACCACCGTTTTTGCCAGAATGCCAGATCGTGATTAACATATCAACAATATCAACGTGTTAGCAACCGAATGGCCCGGCTGCTAACGCCTTGAACCATTGGGTTGCAGGGCATATCTTCCTTCATGTATACTAAGTATAACAATATCTTGTGACCCCCGAGGCCTTGTGAGCGACACCCCAGATACCCCGGAAATGGGCGAAGATACGCCGGAACGCCCGCCCTACGATGGCCCGGTGATCTCGATCACGGATGAAATGCGCACGTCCTATCTGGACTATGCGATGAGCGTGATCGTGTCGCGCGCGATCCCCGATCTGCGCGACGGGCTGAAACCGGTTCACCGGCGCATTCTTTACGGTATGCATGATACCAGCAACACCCACGACAAGGCCTATCGCAAGTCCGCCCGGCCCGTGGGCGATGTAATGGGCAAGTATCACCCGCATGGTGACGGGGCGATCTATGACGCGCTGGTGCGTATGGCGCAGCCGTTTTCGATGTCGCTGATGCTTCTTGACGGTCAGGGTAACTTTGGCTCGATGGATGGCGATAAGCCCGCCGCCATGCGCTATACCGAGGTGCGGATGCAGCGCGTTGCGAACGCGCTTCTTGACGACATCGACAAGGACACGGTCGATTTTCAGGACAATTACGACGGCAAAGACCGCGAGCCCACGGTCCTGCCGGCGCGGTTCCCCAACATGCTGGTCAATGGTGCTGGCGGCATAGCTGTCGGAATGGCCACCAACATTCCGCCGCACAATCTGGGCGAGGTGATCGAAGGCACGCTGGCGCTGATCGAATCTCGTGACCTGAGTTCCGAGGCACTGACGCACTACATCCCCGCCCCCGATTTCCCGACCGGCGGGGTGATCCTGGGCCGGTCCGGCGCGCGCAAGGCCTATCTCGAGGGGCGCGGCAGCGTGATCATTCGGGCCAAAACGCGCATCGAAGAGATCCGCAAAGACCGCTATGCCATCGTGCTCGATGAAATCCCCTATCAGGTCAACAAGTCCACGATGATCGAGAAGATCGCCGAACTGGCCAAGGAGAAGAAACTTGAGGGCATCGCCCATGTTCAGGATGAATCCGACCGGATCGGGGTCCGCGTGGTGATCGAGCTGAAGCGCGACGCGACGCCCGAAGTGGTGCTGAACCAGCTATTCCGGTTCACGCCGATGCAGACCTCGTTCGGGTGCAACATGCTGGCGCTGAACGGCGGGCGGCCCGAACAATTGACCCTGCGCCAGTTCCTAACGGCGTTCCTGGATTTCCGCGAAGAGGTCGTGGCGCGCCGTACGGCTTACCTTCTGCGCCGCGCCCGCGAACGCAGCCATATCCTGTGCGGTCTGGCGGTTGCGGTGTCGAACGTCGACGAAGTTGTCGCCACCATCCGCACCAGCGCCGACCCGGCCGAGGCGCGCGTCAGGCTGATGGACCGGCGCTGGCCCGCGTCCGACATCGCCGAATACATCAATCTGATCGACGACCCGACCCACAAGTTGAACGACGACGGAACCTATTTCCTTTCCGAAACCCAGGCGCGCGCGATCCTCGAATTGCGCCTGCAACGTCTGACCGCGCTCGGTGTGAAAGAGGTGACCGACGAACTTACCGGGCTGGCGTCCAGCATTCGCGACCACCTTGACATCCTGCGGTCGCGCGAGCGTATTCTGGCGATTATTTCAGACGAACTGCGCGAGGTTCGCGATGCTTTCGCGGTGCCGCGCCGGTCCGAGATTGTCGACTGGTCGGGCGACATGGAAGACGAAGACCTGATCGAACGCGAAGACATGGTGGTGACGGTCACGGACGCCGGTTACATCAAACGCACGCCGCTGGCCGACTTCCGCGCGCAGCGGCGCGGCGGCAAGGGACTTTCCGGTATGGCCACCAAGGAAGACGACGTGGTCACCACGCTCTTTGTCGCCAACACGCACACCCAGCTTTTGTTCTTCACCACCGCCGGCATGGTCTACAAGCTCAAGACGTGGCGCCTGCCTCTGGGCGGACGCACGGCCAAGGGCAAGGCGATCATCAACATCCTGCCGATTCCGCAGGGTGTGAGCGTGGCCGCAATCATGCCCGTGGATGCGCCCGAGGACGACTGGAAATCGTTGCAGATATTCTTTGCCACATCGGCCGGTGGCGTCCGGCGCAATGCGCTGAGCGATTTCACCAACGTTATGCGCAACGGCAAGATCGCGATGAAATTGCCCGAGGGCGTCAACCTAGTCGACGCGCGCATCTGCACGCCCGGCGATGACATCATGCTGGTCACGGCGGGCGGGCGGGCCATTCGCTTTCCCACTACCGAGGTGCGGGTCTTCAAGGGCCGCGATTCGGTCGGGGTGCGCGGGGTGCGGCTGGGCGCGGACGACCGCGTGGTGTCGATGTCGGTGATCCGCCATTTCGAGGCCACGCATGGCGAGCGTGTGGCCTATCTGAAAATGCGCCGCGCTTTGGCAGGTCTGGATGACGATGCCGAGATCGACGAAGACGAAGGACCAGCCAGCGACATCAGCCAGGACCGGTTCGACGAAATGAAGACGACCGAAGACCTGATCCTGACGATTAGCGCCGGTGGCTCGGGTAAGCTGAGCGCCAGTCACGACTATCCGGTGCGCGGGCGCGGCGGTCAGGGGGTCCTGGCGATGGACAAGGCGATGCGCGGTGGCGCGCTGGTGGCCTCGTTCCCGGTAGCCGAGGGCGATCAGATCATGCTCGCCACTTCCACCGGCCAATCGATCCGGGTCCCGATCGAGGGCATATCGTTCCGCTCGCGCAGCGCCGGGGGCGTCAAAGTATTCGACACCGCTGACGGCGAATATGTCGTCTCGGTCGCGCGCATCGCCGATCAGGGTGACGATGACAGGGACCCTGCGTCGGATTGAGTTATTCGGTTGATTGGAAATGTCGCAGCGACGCGCGCGATGCGGCGCGCAATCCATTGACCAATAATCCCGTTAACTATCTGTTAAGTTAAAACTTTCTTTAAATATCCGAATTGGGGTATCTCGTTGTCCATCGCCCTTGGGGGCCGGCGGTGAAGTTCGAGTTCCAGGTGAAAGGCCCCCGATGCGCCCCTTTTTATTATCGCTTCTTCTCGCCGCCGTTGCCCCGGCATTGCTTTGGGCCGACACCCCTTTGGGCATCACCGGGGCCGAGTTTAGCATTGGATTTGTCAAACAGGACAGCGGTGCCGCGGCGGGCAGCCTGGGCCCGATCAAGAACCCCGGTGACGATCTGGACATTTCGCTTGGCTTTGCCGCCGTCAATGTTGCGCTGACCCGGCACCATGGCCTGCAGGGCGATGCAGTGCTGGAGGAAACGCCGGACGGCGCCATCGGACGGCTGGGGGGCATCTTTTCATGACGCCGAATTCCGCCCAGAAGTACGGGATATTCGGAATGCTGGCCGATGTGGATGGCGAAGCGGTGACTTATGCCGCGGTCGGCGTCGAGGGCATCCTGGCGCTCGGGACCCGTACCAGCATCGAGCTGCGGGGCGGGATTGGCGCGGCATCTGCGGCGGGGCTGGACTTTATTTTCGTCGGGGCGCGGCTGTTGCACCAAACGCTCGGCGGCAGCACTCTTATTTATGCGGGCTATGACCTGACGGAATTCGATGAACTAAAGCATATTGCATTTAATCTGAGGCATATCCCGCGGCCTTGAGGAAGTTCCAGCATTGGTCTGGGTCGAAGAGATCACAAATGTCGCTGAGGGCGTCAAAGAGGGCATCGAAGGTTCTTGCTCCAACCCTTCGCAGGTGAGCTTTCAACTTTGAGAACACCATTTCGATCGGGTTAAGATCCGGGGAGTAGGGTGGCAGGAACAAGAACCAGCATCCGCGCGCCCTCAACGCCTGTGCCGCGCGGTGGCTTTTGTGGGTGGAAAGATTGTCGAGAATGACCACAGTTCCAGGGTCCAGCGCAGGCGCAAGCTGGGTCTCGATATAAGTCTCGAACGCCGATCCATCCATTGCGCCGCTGATCACCCAGGGTGCAATCAGCGCGTTATGGGTCAGCCCGGCGATGAAGGTCTGCGTGCCCCATTTTCCAAAGGGTGCGGTGCCATAAAGCCGCTCACCCCTGAAGCTGCGCCCGCGCAACCGGGTGAGGTTGGTTTTGACGGCGGTTTCATCGATGAATACCAGCCTGTGCGGTTCGGCGCGCATGCGCGGCTGGCGGCGGCTGATCCATTCCCTTCGCGCCTTATGCAGGGCGGGCCGGTCACGTTCCTGCGCGACAAGTCCTTTTTTTATATGAAAACCCTGCGCGTTCCAGAGCCCGGTGGATTGAGGAGAGCTGAACGCTCACGCCGTGCGTCTCCGCAAGCGCACCCGCAAGTTCCTGCAATGTTATGTCCGGTTCAGCCCGGACAATCTCGATCAGGAAACCCGCATGCGGTGCCAGCTTGCCAAACCGGCCCGCTGGCCTGCCCTGTGGCTTGGGTGTGACCTCGCCCCGCTCACGTTGATCCGCCGCATAACGCACCGCCGTCGCTGCACTGACGCCATAAACCCGCCCCGCAGCGCGACAAGAGTTTCCGGCCGCAATATACCCGCATATCCGCTGCCGAAGATCCAAAGAATACGGTTTGCCCATGCTCCACCTCCTCACGGGAAATGAATCAGACAAACAACACTTTGGGAATCCCCTTTCGATTCACATCAAACGCAAACCGCTTTAGTGCCCGCGAAGGCCTGGCGGCCGTCAAATTAAGGTCGCGCCTGAAATCCAGAAAAATCGCGGACGGGTCGCCGCGCGAAACCAGCCACAGCGGGTCGCCCCCGGTTGGCAAGTCACCCGCCAAGGGAAGTTTCAGGGCGGGCGCGGGTCGTTGTCGGCACCTGGTCCAAGCCGCATGCCACCCCTCTCGCGAAAATCTGTTCCGGATCAGATGGTTAATTCAGACCCAGAACCGCCAAGCACCCGGCTGACCGGACTTGGCGACGGAAAATGTTTTCAGCTTCAGAGGCCGTTACAGCCCCTTTGCACTATAACTCGTCATAATGCGCCCGATCGACACCAGATAGGCCGCGACGCGCAGATCTTCGACGTCGCCGCGCGAATGCCAGACCTCGCGCATGGCGCCATAAGCAGCCCGCATTGTGTCTTCCAGCCCCGAGCGCACCAGTTCCAGCTCGCCCGCGCCGCGCAGATATTTGCTTTTGAAACTCGGGGACAGCGACCAGGCATCGCCCATCGCATTGTCCAGACGCTCCAACTCGTCGACAATCAACCGGTGGCGCGCCTCCTCCTGGCGGCGCTGCATGCGACCAAAGCGGATGTGGCTGAGGTTCTTGACCCACTCGAAATAACTGACCGTCACACCACCCGCATTGGCGAACATGTCGGGAATGATGATCGTGCCTTTGTTCCGCAATATCTCATCCGCGCCCGCCGTTACCGGGCCGTTTGCGGCCTCGATTATCAACGGCGCCTTGATCCGGGCGGCATTGCCCAGATTGATCACGCCTTCCAGAGCCGCCGGGACCAGAATGTCGCATCCCAATTCGAGCGCCTGCGCGCCGTCTTCGATATATTCGGCGTTGGGGCAGCCTTTGACGCCGCCGTGATCACCAATCCATTCGCGCACCGCCTCAACATCCAGGCCCGCGGGGTTCAGAACCGCCCCGTCGCGTTCGATGATCGCGGTCACTTTGGACCCGTCTTCCTCGGACAGGAATTTGGCGGCGTGATACCCCACATTTCCCAAGCCCTGAACCACCACAGTTTTGCCGTCCAGCGTGCCGCCAAGGCCGGTTTTCGCAACGTCTTCGGGGTGGCGGAAAAATTCCTGCAACGCATATTGCACGCCGCGCCCGGTCGCCTCGACCCGGCCCTGAATACCGCCCGCATGCGCCGGTTTTCCGGTCACGCAGGCATTCGAGTTGATGTCGGTGGTGTTCATCCGCCGGTACTGATCGGCGATCCAGGCCATCTCGCGTTCGCCGGTGCCCATGTCGGGGGCGGGCACATTCTGGGACGGGTTAATCAGATCGCGTTTGGCAAGCTCATAGGCAAAGCGCCGGGTGATAAGTTCCATCTCGTGTTCGTCGTATTCGCGCGGGTCGATGCGCAGCCCGCCTTTTGACCCGCCGAACGGGGTTTCGACCAGCGCGCACTTATAAGTCATCAGTGCGGCCAGCGCTTCAACCTCGTCCTGGTTGACCGACAACGCAAAACGAATGCCGCCCTTGACCGGCTCCATATGTTCCGAATGAACCGACCGGTAGCCGGTGAACGTCTTGACCTCGCCGCGCAGCCGAACCCCGAACCGCACCGTGTAGGTCGAGTTGCAGACCCGAATTTTTTCCTCGAGCCCCGGCGGCAGGTCCAACAGCGCCACGGCGCGGGTAAACATCAGATCGACGGAATCGCGGAACGATGGTTCTTTGTTGGCTGACATGAAAAACCTCAAAATCCAGAGATAAGGGCGGCAGCGCCCACTGACGTTAACCTTAGCGCGGTTTGACCCTCTGTGAAGCGAGAAGGTTGATAAAAAGCAAAAATCCGTCAATTCTGAAAATCGACGTCCCTCAATCGCCGCGTTCGTGGACCAACGCAGTCAGGATTTCCGACATCGCCTTGGCCTGACTGACATTGGTCATGCCGCCCACCCCGACTTTTCGCCCTATCCGCCACCAAATGCCGGGCACGTAGGCCCGCGCGGCGGGGTCGCGAAGGCGCACCAGAAATCCGTTCGACGGCTTGAAGGCGAAAGCCCCGCGCTCGACCGTGGTGATTTCGCTCACTAAGGCCAGCCGCCGGCCATCAACCTCGCGCAGTTCGACCTCGGTCAATTCCAAAGCGACCGCGCTGACCCGCCAAATGCGCACCCCCAAGAACACCGCCAGCGCGCCGCCGGCAACCAAAATGACTTGCCAGCCCAACGTTGGCGATGTCGACATACCCAACCAGACCAAAAGCCCGCCAAGCATGACAAAGACGGCCGCACCCATTACCCGCCGCCCGCGCGACGGATCAAGGCGGATCAAGACGCGGCCCGGGCGTTTGGTATTTTCGCGGTTAGTCATGGCCGGTTTCTAGCGCTGACGGCTGCGCGGCACCACCTCATAGCCTGGTTCTTCGGGCTCATCGTCTTCCATTTCGGCCGGAAACCCCGGCGCACGCACGTCGAGCCCGTGGGCCTCCTCCAGTCTGCGGACAATATTCGGGCTCAATTCGCGCGGGCCAAAGCGGGCGATCCCATCCTTGAATATCTCGATCAGAAGCGGGCTCAGCTCCAGCTCTACCCCGGCCTGGTCGGCCACGTCCTGAAACAGCCCGATGTCCTTGGCCACCAGGTCCATCGTGAACGAAATATCGCGCGAGCCGTTCAAAATGACCTGGCCTTCGGTCTCGTGGACGAACGACGTGCCCGACGAAATGGCGATGGCGTCATAGGCGGTTCCCAGGTCGATCCCGGCGGCCCTGCAGGTCGCCAGCGCCTCGGCGACGGCGACCAGATTGGCGGTGGCCAGATAATTGCTGACGACCTTCAGAATGCTGGCCGACCCCAGGGCGCCGGTGTGCAGAATGCGCCGCCCCATGGTGGTCAACAGCGGCAGCACCCGTTCAAAGGTCGCGCGGTCGCCCCCGGCGAAGATCGATATATTGCCGCTCGCCGCCCGGTGACAGCCGCCCGACACCGGACAGTCGACTACCGCCCCGTCGCGCCTCATGACCATTGCGCCCAGCCGCGTGACCTCGGCCGCGTCGGTGGTCGACATCTCCATCCAGATTTTGCCGGGGCCGGCGTGCGGCAGCATCTCGTCCATCACCGCCGCACTGGCCGCCGGGCTGGGCAGGCAGGTGATGACCGCCTCGCAGGTTTGCATCAATTGCGCCGCCGAGCCGCCGTCCGAGGCCCCATCGGCCACTTTTCCGGCGACAAATTCCGCGTTCAGATCGTGGACCATCACGTCGTGACCGGCGCGGATCAGACTGCCCGACAGTTTGCCGCCGACATTGCCGAGCCCGATAAACCCGATTTTCATGTCGCACCCCTGCTGGTTGGACTTGCCCTTTGCTGGCAGTCGATTTGCGGCGCGTCGCCTCTGTTTGCGACCGGTCATGCGTTGACCGGTCCACCGCAAGGCCGATAGTCTGGGCCGGTGGACGACCGACGCAATATATCAGGCCCCCAACCCGGCGACAGTGCGGCCGGGATCGAGGTGACGGATGGTTTCGAGCGCTTCGATCAGCGCGACGACATCTTCACCCGGGCGTTTTGGGACGATCGGGTCCGAACCAAACACACCGACGCCTTTTTCGCCAGCTACCGGATGGCAGCAGCGCCACGCCGTGGCGACGGGTTCTCGTTGCGCGACTTTGCGCTTCGCAACGCCAGCTGGCTGATCTCGGACGTGATCACCAACCGCTTTGCCGATCAGGGGCGGCGCGAAGGGTTTCAGGCCGCGATCAGCCCCGACACGCCCGTGGCGGAAGAAGTGCTTCCGGTTGACGAGCCCGGCGAAATGTCGCGTGAAATCAAGCGGGTGGCGCGGTTCTTTGGGGCCGATCTCTGTGGTATCACCGGGGTTGATGAGCGCTGGCATTACACCGCCCGCGTCGATGCCCGCGATATGTCGCCCGCCCCGAACGATCTGCCCGATGGGTTGGGCTCGGTCATCGTCATGGGCCATGCGATGGACGAAAGCCTGGTGGCCACATACCCTTCGGCGCTGGCCGGGGCCGCAACTGGCCGCGAATACAGCCACGAGGCGGCTGTGGTCATGCAACTGGCCGCCTATATCCGCAATCTCGGCTTCCGCGCGGTGGCATCGATGAACGACACGGCACTGGTCATACCTTACGCGCTGAAGGCAGGCCTCGGCGAATATGCGCGCAACCGGTTGGTCATCACCCCCGAATTTGGCCCGCGCCTGCGGTTTTCCAAGGTTTTCACCGACCTGCCGCTGACCCATGACGCGCCCAAACCCCTAGGCGTGCGGGCGTTTTGCGACATCTGCACCAAATGCGCCGACGCCTGCCCGGTTAAGGCCCTGCCCTATGGCCCGCCAAGGGTCGGTGGCGCCAACCGGTCGGCAATCAAAGGCGTGCGGAAATGGACCTCGGACGCCGAAAAGTGCTTTGGCTTCTGGGCCCAGCTCAAGACCGATTGCGCGATCTGCATGCGCGTTTGCCCGTTCAACCGCGACTTTTCTGCGCGCTGGCACCGGCTGTGGCTGCGACTGGCGCTGTCGCCGTTGCGCGGGCTGGCACTGTGGCTCGACCGCGGGCGCGGTGGTCGCGTGAGGCCGGGGGGCTGGTGGCGCGGGTAAGGGTGCGCAGGCGCACAACAATCGCGCCGCAACTGCCGGAAATGTGACTGGAAACATGGGACAGGACGCCTATCTTGCCGGAGAAAGGGGCCACATGATGTCGATCCGACCGGTCAAAGCGACCTCGCAGGCCATGCCCACCGTGGAAGGCGCGGGCGTCCATTTGCACCGCGCTTTTGGGTTTCAGGACCCCGATATGCTGGATCCGTTCCTGCTTTTTGACGATTTTCGCAACGATCTGCCCGAACACTTCGCGCGCGGCTTTCCCTGGCATCCGCATCGCGGCATCGAGACCATAACTTATGTACTGTCGGGGTCCGTCGAGCACGAAGATTCGCTGGGTAACGCGGGCACGCTTGGCGCAGGTGACGTGCAATGGATGACCGCCGGGTCGGGGATCATGCATCAGGAGATGCCGACCGGAAACGCCAAGGGCCAAATGCACGGGTTCCAACTTTGGGCCAATTTGCCGTCATCTCTGAAAATGACCACGCCGCGCTATCAGGACGTCACTTCTGGCGATATCGCCAAAGTGACCGACGATGACGGCACCCGCGTGCGGGTGATCGTGGGCGAATTCTGGGGCCGCAAGGGCCCGGTCGACGGCATCGCCGCCGATCCGCTATATCTTGATATCTCGGTGCCATCCGGGTTCCGCAAGAAGATCAGGATCGACACGGACCGCCGTGCTTTCGCTTACGTTTTTGAAGGTTCGGCCGCATTCGTCGATGCTGCCGCGCCGAAAGGCATATTGCTGGAAAAAGCGGTGATGGGTGAAGAGCTGACCATCCGCGACCTTTCGGGTAACCGGACGCTGGTGCAATTCGGGACCGGTGACGAGATCGTGGTTCAGGCCGGTGGCGCGGGGGTGCGGTTCCTGCTGATCTCGGGCGCGCCGATCCAGGAACCGATCGCCTGGCACGGGCCGATTGTCATGAACACCCGCGACGAGCTGGTGACGGCGATGTCCGACCTGCGCAACGGCACTTTCATCAGGCCAGCGCATTGACGTCGCGCCGCGCGGTGGTTCTGGGCCTCGGCGCGGCGGCGCTTAGTGGCGGTTTGGCGACATTCTGGTCCAGGCGGACCCCGGGGTTCAGCTTCCAGCCGCTGGAAAATGTGCCCGGTTTTCGCCGCATCGCGCGCGGACAGACCAGCGGTTCGCTGGACGTGTTCGCAGGCCTTGCCAGCAACGGCACCGGTGACGCAGCGGTGGCGATCCGCGCCCGTGATCTGGGCCACAACCCCTGCCCCGCTTTGTTTCCTAAGGGCGTTGTTGCGGACCGGGTGCCGGTCGCGTCGTTTTCCGATTATAACTGCCCCTACTGCCGCATCCTGACCGCCCAGCTGCGCGCGATCGAGACCACGAGCCGCACGCCGATCACTGTCACTTGGCACGAATTGCCGCTTTTGGGACCAACTTCGCAGGTCGCCGCGCGCGCTGCGCTCGCCGCCGACGCCCAGGGCGCTTACGCTGAATTTCATCAGCGTCTGATGCGCACAAGGTTCGTGCCCAATGCCTCTTATCTCGCGGTGCTGGCGCGCGACCTGAACATCGATCCCGATCGCCTGATCGCCGATATGGAGGGCGCCGTGGTCGGAGACCGGATCACCGACGCGCTGGCCCTGGCGCGGGTCTTTGGCATCCCCGGCACGCCGGCGCTGGTGGTCGGCCGCACGCTGGTGATCGGCCAGATTGCGCCGCCACGGCTCAAGGCGTTGATCGCGCTGGAGGCCAAGGCCGGCACGCACCCCTGCGCTTGAGGCCCCAAATGTGGACCGCCCTTAGCATTATCACATTTCCATAAATACGTGACCGTCCGGTGAAGGTGCTCTGGCGAGGATAAGCTGGTCGCTGTTACGCTGCCGGGGCAGCGTAACACCAAGGCAAAAGTTCATCGATGCGGGTGATCTTGTGATCGGCGATGCGGCTCAGAACATCTGTGAGCCAGCCCTGAGGGTCAACGCCGTTCAGCTTGGCTGTCTCAATCAGCGTGTAGGCAATGGCGGCTGATCGGCCGCCACGCTCGGACCCGGCAAAGAGCCAGTTCTTGCGGCCTATGGCGATGGCCCGCATTCCCCTTTCGGCTGTGTTGTTGTCTATCTCCAGCAAGCCGTGATCAAGATAGGGCCTGAGCCGTTTGATGCGGGTGATGGCATAGCGGATTGCCTGCGCCAGCGGCGTTTTGCCAGAGATGCGCGTGAGCTGTGCACCGAGCCACGTGTCGGGATCATCGAGAACCTGCTTTGCCTTTGCCTGCCTCAACCGCACCCGCTCATCCGGCGGCGATCCACGGGCTTGCTTCTCGACCGCGTAAAGTTCGGCGATGCGCCTGATCGCTTCTTCGGCGATGGCAGAGCCCTGGGATTGCTGCACATCGACGAACTTGCGCCGGATATGCGCCATGCAGGCCACCTCGTGAATACGGCCTGAGCGGTACAGCTCTTCAAATCCAGCGTAGCCATCGGCGTGCATCCAGCCGGTGTAGTCCTTGAGATGGCCGATTGTACGTATGCCCTTTCGGTCGACACTGAACTGATACCAGGCCGCCGGGGACGCATCGCCAGCCCATGGCCGTTCATCTCTGGCGTATGTCCAGAACCGTGCCGTCTTGCATTTGCCGCTACCCGGCGCCTGCATCTTCACGGGCGTATCATCAGCGAAGATTGCTTGTCCGTTCAGGACATGACGGCCAATGGCATCAGCCAGGGGTTCGAGCAGCGCCGTGGAGTTGCCGACCCAGTCAGCCAAAGTTGAGCGTTCAAGGTCGATCCCGTCGCGGTCGAAGATTTGCGATTGGCGATAGAGCGGCAGATGATCCGCGTATTTGTTGACCAACACATGCGCCAACAGACCGGGTCCTGGACGACCGCGTTCGATGGGACGCGATGGCAATGCGGCCTGGCTGATCTTCTCGCAGCAGGTACAGGCCATGCGCGGACGCACGATCCGGTTCACGACAAAACGCCCCGGCTTGTATTCCAGCTCTTCGGTCACATCCTCGCCGAGTCGGCGCAGTCTGCCGCCGCAAGATGCGCGGTCTTCGCCGATTCCAATTACGGTCTCGTTGCGCGGCAGGTGATCGGGCAGTGGGCGGCGCTTTGGCTGCCGTTTCCCATCGGCATCGTCGGACGACGGCTCGGGGGGCGGGCTTTCCGCCGCCCGTGCGATCTCTTGCTCTTCCAGTTTCAGTTCAAGCTGATCAAGGCTTTCTGAACGCGAACCGAACTGATGACGACGCAGGCCCGCGAGTTGATGCTTCAGCTTCTCGATCAACACATCGCGGCTCTTCAGCCCGGCATTCCGGTTCGTCAGTTCTGACGCCATGGAAGCGATCAACGCCTTCAATGCCGACGGGTCATCAGGCAGCTTTTTGATGTCATCGAGCATGGCTGATACCTACCACTTATCCGAGACGGTGGGAATCCCACAACGGCATCAATCCTTTGGAAATAAATGGTTTATACCAACGGCCCTAGTCGTTGACCGTTTTGGCCCATTGTCTGGTAGTGATTGACGTGATTGCGGTTTTGTCGTTTGCAAAGAAGTACCATGCTTCGCAACACCTGTCGACGATCTGCTCATAATTGTCGAAGACGGATATGGCGAGCTTGTTGGCACGCAGATAAGCCCACACATTTTCCATCGGGTTGAGTTCAGGGGAATAGGGCGGGAGTTTGAGCAGGGTGATGTTGTCGGGTACCTCCAGCTCTGCCGAACCGTGCCAGCCAGCGCCATCCAGAATGAGAAGGGCATGTGCGCCCGATGCGACGGTTTTAGCGATCTCGGCGAGATGCGCGCTCATGGCCTGTGTGTCGGCATGTGGCATGATCAGAGCGGCCGCTTCAGCCCGTTCCGGGCAGACGGCGCCGAAAATGTAGCTCCAGATATAGCGGGTGTCGCGCGGGGCACGGGGGCGTGTTCCACGCTCGGCCCAGATACGGGTGAGCGTGCCCTGCTGGCCAACCCGCGCTTCATCCTGAAACCATATCTCCAGGGGCTTGCTGCGGGCTGTTTCCGGCAAGGCTGCTTCTACCTCTGCGGCGAAGTTTTTTTAAAAGCCTCCTGTGCATCCGGGTCGGATTTCGGATGCTGCGGGCGCGCCGACAGACGCCGAAAGCCCAGGCTTGCCAATTGTTTGCCAACAGTTCGCTCATGCATGGTGACGCCGAAGCGCTCTTCGATCTTGCGTTTCAGATCAATGCGCCGCCAGCGCACAACCCCATCGGTTTCGGGGTCGGGACCCGCCCGAACCATTTCCGCCAACTCCTCCTTCTGTGCCGCGCTCAGCAGACAGGGTGGATCCGGCGGGCGACGGTTGAACAGGCCCGACTCGCCCTCCGCATTGTAACGGTGGGCCCAATCCCGCAGCGTCTGCCGATCCATGCCGCAGTTTTCTGCCGCCGTCTTGCGGTCAACCCCATCCAGAACCAGGGCAATCGCCAACATCCGTCGCGCCGCTTTCCCATCCCGGCACCGCGCCGCTTCCTGGCGAAGCTCGCCTGCGGACTTGTCTTTTCGCGTAATCCTTACTGCCATCAAAGCCTCCCTTGCCTTGATGCCACTGAAACAGATCACGCCGCTCGTGGGAATCCCCTTGAGTCAAATCTGGGGGCCGTTGGTATTACTCAGCCTGCTGTCAGCGGGCACCATGTCCTCTTGGGCATACGCCAGTCAATGCCTTCAAGCAGCATCGCCAACTGCGCCGGCGTCAGCGCGATCTTCCCGTCCTTAGCGGCTGGCCACACGAACTTTCCCTTCTCCAGGCGCTTGCTGAACAGACAGGCTCCTTGGCCATCCCACCAAATGACCTTGATCAGATCGCCACGGCGCCCTCGAAACACGAACATATTGCCGGTGAACGGGTTCTGTTTCAGGGTCTGCTCTGCCTGGGCAGCCAGCGTGGCAAAACCCCGGCGCATGTCCGTCACTCCAGCCGCCAGCCAGACCTTGGTGCTGGACGGAACAGGGATCATCCGGACAGGACACGGATCAGATGTGCCAACGCCCCGGGATCGTAGGCACCGCTGATCCGGAGCCGGTGTCCACCAGCCAAGGCGATTTACTAAAGATCAAAAAATTGTTGCAAATCATATGAGTATCTGAATCTCTGTCCTAAATGAGAGGCGAGGAGATTTTTATCATGGTTTCAGTTCAGTCAGTTTTACGTCAGGTTCCTGACCCGCGCGGCAAACAAGGCCGTCAACACCCACTTGCCGCACTGTTGGGGTTGATCCTTTTATCGATACTCAGTGGTCGCCAAGGTATGCGAGCGGCGTTCCGTTTGGGACGCCGCCTTTCACGCAAACAGCTTACGCGCCTGGGCTTTCGTCGAGACCGCTCTTCTCCGTGCCATGCAACGTTGACCGAAACACTACGAATCCTTGACCCGAACGCTATGGGACAGATATTCGCCCAGTTCACCACCGATCAACAGGATTGCGAGGGTCATGACATGATCCTTCGCCAGCTTTCAATTGATGGCAAGACCCTACGTGGCAGTAAGGACGCAGATGGCAATGCCGAGCATGTCCTGTCGGCGTTCTGCGCGGCGCTTGAGCAATCTGTGGGCCATAGCTCCTCACGAGGCAAAGGCAGGGAAATCCCGGATGCTATGAATTTACTGGAAAAGATCGACCTTGAGGGCTTGATTGTCACTGGAGATGCCATGTTTTGCCAAAAAACAAGGCTCTGTTTACGAACTGTATGTGTTCATGGTATGTTCTTTTTGGATTCAGGGAGATAGCGAATGTCGATGGACAATGAACAATTTCAGTGCTGGCTTGCCGGGATAGACAGCCTCAGCGCTGCACAGCGTAGAGAGGCCGAAGCGGTATTTTCAGGGCGGACAGGGTCGGGTTCCTCGCTTGCCGCGGTCGAACTTGCGGTGGATGCTGATAGGCACTGTCCGCATTGCGGCAAGCCCGGTGCGGTGTCACGGGGCAAGGCACGGGGCCTGCGTCGTTACCAGTGCAAGATCTGTCGGCGCACATTCAACGCCGCTACCGGCACGCCCTTGTCCGGGCTTCACTACAAAGACCGATGGTTGGCCTTTGGCGGATGCCTGGCTGCGGGAGAAACGGTTCGGGCGTCAGCCGATCACTGTAATCTTGCCGTCAACACGGCATTCCGTTGGCGTCACCGGTTTCTGGAGGCTGCAAAGAAGGCCCCGCAAAAGCTCAAAGGGATCGTCGAGGTCGATGAAACCTATGTTCTGGAGAGCCACAAGGGACAGAGAACCCTCGACCGCAAGCCCCGCAAAAGAGGCGGCAAGGCTGGCAAGCGCGGCCTGTCGTGCGAACAGGTGCCGGTTCTAGTGGCTGCCGACCGTAATGGCACGACATTCAGCACGGTTCTTCCGGTGGTTAATGCCGACACGCTGAAACAGGCGATCAGCCCGGTCGTCGACAGGGACATCGTGCTGGTGTCCGACGGTCACCGCGGCTATCCGCCCTGCGCGACAGCAATGGGCGTTCGCCACGAAGCCCTCAATCTGTCAGCCGGCGAACGGGCCCGGGGCGCCTTTCATATTCAGACGGTCAACAGCCGCCACAGCCAACTGAAGGATTTCCTGCGCCGCTACCGTGGCATCGCAACAAAATATCTCGACAACTACCTGCAATGGTTTCATCTCATCAAACTCACACCACAGACCTCGCCGCGAGCCTGTTTGGCCGCTGCTATCACACGCCATGCATACAGTTCGTAAACTGAGCCAAAAACAATCACGTCCCTGATCGTGGAGAAAGGCGGCGACTATGTCTTGCCTGTCAAGAAAAACCAAAAAGACCTGAACGAAGAAATCAAATCGGCCTTCAACGAGCCGGTTTTTTCCCCTCGCACAATGGCACGAACAGCCGCAACCCGGTCACGGGCGAATTGATCAGCGCCATATCGAACTTCTACCCGCTAACGCACTCAGTGAATACATGCGAAGTGCCTGGCCCACAATACGGTGCATCGCCCGGATCACGCGCAATCGTCAGCATGTCAGGGCGGGCAACATCATGAAAAGTGAAACGGAGACCACCTACCTTATATCCAGCCTGGAAACGGCCACTCCGGAAGCCATTTTGCGCCTGAACCGTAATCATTGGCAAATAGAGACCATGCATCGCAACAAGGACGTCACATTGGGTGAAGACCGTTACACGAACCGCTCTGACCATGCGCCCGGAAATATCTTCGCACTCACCAGCGCAGCCATCACCCTGCTAAAACGCATATCAAAATCACCCACCAGAGCCATTGAACTGGTTCAGGATAATCGCGGGAAGGCCGCCGCCTTCATCGCAGGAAACACAAAAATGCATTTTCTCTGAATCGCCCTGTCCACCAGCATGCTCGATCTCGATCGTGCCCTTGGCAACGCCAGCTTCAACGACAGGCGGTTCATCCTTATCCAAGGCCTGATCCACGATCTCAACCGGAAGAAAACATGGCACACCCGCCGTTGCCAGTTCCGGGTCGGGCGCAAAGCGAGGGTCATGCAGCCATTTGAAGATCAGATTCGCATTCATCGCATACCGGCGCGCGACCTGCGCGACCGATACGCCCGGCGCCACCGTCTGAAAACAGATCGACCGCTTCTCGTCGTCTGTCCAAAGCCGCTTCGTTCGACGCGCCACCCCAAACCCCGTAGTGTCCACTATCCGTGGTGGACACTATCCGTGGTGGACACTATCCGACCCCTCCACGGCGCGGCAGAGCGGTCAGGCCGGACGGTTACATAAATACTTCGGGGGTCGTCATTGGTTGCGCCATTGGTCCGAGCAACCAATGGACGACGAGGGGCAGCGCCCCTCGCCACGGGCGACGCGGAACGCGGCGCAAACACCGGGGGCCTCAGTTGCCGTGATCCAGGAACCGCGCCGCCTCGGCGGCAGCGGCTCGAATGGCGCGGGCCTTGTCGACGGTTTCGCGGTATTCGGCTTCCGGATCGCTGTCGTAAACCACGCCGCCCCCGGCCTGGATGTACAACCTTTGGTCCTTCAGAACCGCCGTCCTGAGCGCGATGCACATGTCCATATCGCCGTTCGAGGCGAAATACCCCACCCCGCCGCCGTAAACCCCGCGCTTTTCCGGCTCCAGCTCGTCGATGATCTGCATCGCCCGCACTTTGGGCGCCCCCGAAACGGTGCCCGCGGGCAGCCCCGCCAACAGCGCTGACAGCGCGTCGTGGTCATCGCTGAGCTCGCCGACAACGTTCGACACGATATGCATCACATGGCTGTAGCGTTCGATGACGAATTCCTCGGTCGGCTTCACCGTGCCGATCTTCGACACCCGGCCGGCATCGTTGCGGCCCAGATCCAAAAGCATCAGATGCTCGGCCAGCTCTTTCTGGTCGGCCAGCAATTCAGCCTCAAGCGCGCGGTCATCCTCGGGCGTCTTGCCGCGCGGCCGGGTCCCGGCAATCGGGCGGATGGTAACTTCGCCGTCAAAGACCCGCACCAGAATTTCCGGGCTGGCTCCGATCACCTGAAATCCGCCGAAGTTGAAAAAGAACATGAACGGCGACGGGTTGGTGCGGCGCAAGGAGCGGTACAGCGCAAACGGCGGCAGAGTGAATTCCTGGCACCAACGCTGCGACGGCACGACCTGAAATATGTCGCCCGCGCGGATATAGTCCTTGGCCGTCTCAACCGCCGCAAGATAGGCGGATTTGGTGAAATTCGACACCGGCGCGGGCGGCTCGGCGGCCTCGCCAAGCCCGCGCGACGCGACTGCCGCCGGGCGCTCGAGGTCACGAACCGCGTCCATCACCCGTTCACCGGCCTGCGCATAGGCCGCGCGGGCGTTTTGACCGTCGCGCGCCCAGACCGGGGCGACCACCGTCACCTCGCCCTTGACCCCGTCCAGAACCACCACCACGGAAGGCCGCAGCAGCACCGCATCGGGCAGATCGAGCGGGTCGGGGTTGATGTCGGGCAGGTCCTCGACCAGCCGGATCATGTCATACCCCAGATACCCGAACAGCCCGGCCGCCGCCGCCGGCAACCCGTCGGGCAGGTCGATCCGGCTTTCCTCGATCAGCGCCCTGAGCGCGGCCAACGGATCGCCCGCGCAGGGCGTAAATGCGTCCGCGTCAAAGCGTGCGTTTCGGTTGATCCGGGACCCGGTCCCGCGACAGTCCCAGATTACATCGGGTTTCATGCCGATGATCGAATAGCGCCCGCGCACCTCGCCGCCGGTCACGCTTTCCAGCAGGAATGCATCACGTTGCGCGCCGCCCAGTTTCAGCATCAAGGACACCGGCGTATCCAGATCGGCGGCCAGCCGGGTGAAAATCACCTGGTTTCGGCCCGCGCCATAGCCCGCCGCGAAAGTCTCAAAACTGGGAGTGAGACGCATTTTGCAGTCCCTAATTGAACTGCGTATGAACAGCCTCGATCATAGCCTGGTTCAACGTGATGCCGGCTTTGATCTGCAGTGCGATTGAGTAGAGCTGAAAAATATCCTGCGCGATGCCGCGCGCCAGTTGTCGCTGAATTTCCTGCAACTGGGCGGCGGTGGCTTCGTCGGTGATGTCGGGGGCGGTGACCGCATCAAGCCGGATCAACGCCACTTGGCCGCCCTCGCCAAGAACCCTTATCTCACCCGGCGCCATCTCAAAAATCGCCGCCAGCGCCGCGGCGGGCAGTTCGGGCAAAGCGGCCTGCCGGGT
Source organism: Paracoccaceae bacterium (assembly GCA_965247915.1). Classification (GTDB taxonomy): domain Bacteria; phylum Pseudomonadota; class Alphaproteobacteria; order Rhodobacterales; family Rhodobacteraceae; genus JAKZRT01. Next base: position 1,850,661 of record OZ252048.1, on the reverse strand, counting down.
CAGACCGGTTGTCGCGGAAAAGCTGAGGCCAAACTCGGCCACCGGGGTTTCGGCGCCGATGTCACTCGCCAGGCTTTCGGCCTGCGCCGTCAGCGCTGCGGCCACAGCCCCGGCCCGCCAGGCGGCCTCGACCCCGGCCCGCGCTTCATCAAAGCTCTGCGGACGCTGGTCGCGCACCACGTCCAGACGCAGGGCAAATATGCCACCATCATCCAGCGCCTCAACCTGCGGGAAGTCGTCGGGGGCGACCTGCCCCGCGACCGTATGAAAATTGCCGAACGCCGCGATGTCGGCGATCGAACCGGGCGCATAATCAATTTGCCCGAGGACCAGCGCCGTCTCGTCGGTCAGGTCCTCGATCGTCGCACCACCGGCCAAAAGATCGTCGGCCTCGCCCGAAATATCGGCGATTTGCCGGCGCGCCTCATCCAGTGCATAAGCGTCGTGCAATCGTTCGCGCGCCTCGTCGAAAGGCGTGGTCTGGGCGTAGAGAATTGCGTTCAGCCGAAAAATCGCCGGTCCGATATCGCTGGTGATCACCCCGCTGACGCCGGTCTCGGTCAGCGCGAAAACCGCATCTCCGGCGGTCCCTAGCTGCGCTTTGGTGGCGTCGCCCAGGTCGATGTCGCCCAGATCGAGCCCGCGTTCGGCGACCAGGCCGGGAAAATCGATCTCGCCCGCCTCAATCCGCGCCGCTGCCGCTTCGGCCTGCGCCTGGTCGCCAAAGACCAGACGCTCGACGAGCCGCCGCTCGGGGCGGATAAACTCGTCCGACCGCGCCTCATAGGCGGCGCGGAGAACATTGTCGTCCACCGTGATACCATCGACCAGCATATCCGGGGTCAGCCACGCATAGGTCATCACTTTGGTTTCCGGCACAAAAAACTGATCCGCGTTGGCGCTGTGATAACCCCGCAACTGGCTGTCATCGGGGGGCGCAACCGGCGTGGTAAGATCGCCTTCGTCCAGCACGACAAAGCTCACATCGCGTTTGGTTGCCAGGTAACCGAGAAAGGCCCGTGTCGCGACGCGCGGCGCGTCGATGCCACCGGTCACCGCGCTTTCAAGAACCTTGCGCGCCAGCTCGTCGCGCAACTGCGCTTCGAACTCGGCCACGGTCAGCCCGGCCCGGTCCAGCGTCGATCGATAGACCACACTGTTAAAATTGCCGTCGATACCCACAAACCCCGGCAATTCGCCAACTATCCGCGCCAGCCTTTCGTCGCCCGCCGAAAAGCCGATGCTGTCGGTTTCATTGTCGAGTGCGGCGGAAATCATCAGCTCGCCCAGAACTTGTTGGCTGACCCCGAACATCCGCGCCTGTTGCAACGTCAGCCGCTGCCCGGACTGCCGTTCGAGATTGACCAGAGCCTGGTTCAGAGCGCGCGCGTATTCATTAGCGCTGACCTCGCGGTCGCCAACCGAGGCAACGCTCTGCGCGCCACCGGTAAAGCGCGCGGTGCCAAATCCGGCCAGACCCACGACCAAGAGGCCCATCAAAATCCAAACCAGCGTGCTTGACGCCTTACGCCTCAGTGCTTTAGCCATCGCTTACCCTCGTCTGCCCGCCGGTGATCTTTAGGGCGTCGGGCGCAGCGGGGCAAGGCCGCGATGCGCGGTTTAGTCCTTGCCGCGATACGGCTCGACATATTGCAGCGCCATATCCCAGGGGAAGAATATCCAGGTGTCCTGGCTGACCCCGGTGATGAAGGTATCGACCATAGGCTCACCCAGTGGCTTGGCGTAAACCGTGGCCACATGGGCGTTCGGCATCACCCTGCGCACCGCCTCCAGGGTCTTGCCGGTATCGACCAGATCGTCGACAATCAGAATACCGGTGCCGTCGCCGACGACCACGGCGTTCGGCATTTTGATGATCTCGGCGTCGGCCTGGGTCTGGTGGTCGTAGGATTTAACGCTGATCGTATCGACGGTGCGGATGTCCAGCTCGCGCGCCACAATCATCGCCGGGGCCATGCCGCCGCGCGTGATCGCCACCACCGCCTTCCAGGCCCCATTGTCGGGCCCGTGCCCGTCCAGCCGCCACGCCAGCGCCCGCGCATCGCGGTGGATCTGGTCCCAGCTGACGTGAAACCCCTTTTCGTGCGGCAGTCGGTCGTTCATGACATTACCCTTTCGACATATCCGGCGCGTCGACCGCCTTCATCCCCACCACGTGATAGCCCGCGTCCACATGCAGCACCTCGCCGGTCACGCCCGACCCCAGATCGCTAAGCAGGTAAAGCGCCGACCGGCCCACATCGTCGATGTCCACGTTGCGGCGCAGCGGCGAATTATATTCGTTCCACTTCATGATATAGCGAAAATCGCCGATTCCAGACGAGGCCAGCGTCTTGATCGGCCCCGCCGAGATCGCGTTCACGCGGATGTTGTCCTTGCCCAGATCCTCGGCCAGGTACCGCACGCTGGCCTCGAGCGCGGCTTTGGCGACGCCCATCACATTATAATGCGGCATCACCTTTTCAGCGCCGTAATAGGTCAGCGTCAGGCACGACCCGCCGCCCGCCATCATCTTTTCCGCCCGCTGCACCACGGCGGTGAAGGAATAGACCGAAATATCCATCGACATCGCGAAATTATCGCGGCTGGTTTCGACATAGCGCCCGCGCAGTTCGTTTTTGTCGGAAAATCCGATGGCGTGAACCACAAAATCCAGGCGTCCCCATTGTTGCGACAATGCCGCGAAAAGCGCGTCGATTGACGCCTCGTCACCCACGTCGCAGGGCACCACGAAGTCCGATCCCAGCTCAGCGGCCAGCGGCGTCACTCGCTTTAAGAGTGCATCGCCCTGATAGGAAAACGCCAGTTCCGCCCCGGCACCGCCCAGCGCTTTGGCAATACCCCAGGCGATTGATCGCTCGTTCGCCAGCCCCATTATCAGCCCGCGTTTGCCCTGCATAAGCCCATTTGCCATGGTGCCCCTCGCCGTCTTTTTCTAGGGCTTGCTCTACGCCATCACCCCCCGGCCTTCAAGGCTGATGCCGGGGCTTGCCGCAGGGATCACAAGGCGTTAGCCAAGCGGCGGAGGCGCGAATGGCGAAACGCATCGGAATATTCGCAGGCGACGACCCGTTTCAGATCGCGCGGGACTGGCTGGCCGAGGCGGAAGCGGCGGAGCCGAACGACCCAACGGCCATGGCGCTTGCCACCGTTGATCCAGCCGGGCTGCCCAACGCGCGCATGGTGCTTTTGAAAGAGATCGAGCCGGAAGGCTTTGTTTACTATACCAATTATGAAAGCGCCAAGGCGGTTGAACTAGATAGTGCGGCCAAAGCCGCTTTTGTCATGCACTGGAAAAGCCTGCGCCGGCAAATTCGCGTGCGCGGACTTGTCGAGCGCGAAGACGGGCCGCTGGCCGACGATTATTTCAGGTCGCGCGACCTGCAAAGCAGGCTCGGGGCCTGGGCCTCGGCCCAGTCGCGCCCGCTAAAATCGCGCGCAACGCTGATGGCCGAAGTTGCGCGCATGGCCGCCCGCCATGGCACCAACCCGCGCCGCCCGCCGCATTGGGGCGGCTATCGCATCCGCCCGCTGGAAATCGAGTTTTGGGCCAACGGCGCGCATCGCCTGCACGACCGGTTCCGCTGGCGTCGCGACGGCCTTGACCAGCCGTGGACGATAGACCGACTCAATCCCTAGTTTAACTGGCCTTTTGCGGTAAGCGGTATCTCGCCGTCGGGTTCGGAAAGCCGCGGGCAAATGGTTAATTCTTTGCAACTAGTCTCTAGGCAAAGCATGGCCCGTCTGTCACAAATGTTTACGAACGGGGAACAAACGCGCGAAAGACGTGTGAAATGACGGAAGAATGCGACGGCCTTGAGACCATCGAAGGCCGGGTAAAGTGGTTTGATCCCACTAAGGGATTTGGGTTTGTCGTCGCCGAAACCGGTGGCCCGGATATCCTGTTGCACGCCAATGTTTTGCGGAATTTCGGCCAAAGCTCGGTCGCCGATGGCGCCGGGATCACGGTCGACGTTCAGCAGACCCAGCGCGGCATGCAGGCGGTTGAAGTTCTGTCGATCGCGCCCCCCGAAGGCGACGATATCGAGCCCGACAAACCCATGCATCAGGACGACCCGTCGCTGCCGCTGGAACCGGCCCGGGTCAAATGGTTTGACAAGAACAAGGGCTTTGGCTTTGCCAATGTCTTTGGCCAGCCCGAAGACGTGTTTGTCCATGTCGAAGTGCTGCGCCGCTGCGGGTTTGCCGATCTGCAACCCGGCGAAGCCGTCGCGCTGCGGGTGATAGACGCCGAACGCGGCCGGATGGCCACATTCGTATCGTCCTGGGAATTTGCGCTGAACGCCGGCGACTGATGGCCAGGATTTTCTCGGCAACCCTGCTGTGGCTTGCTACGCTTGGTTCGGGCTGGGCGGCGTGTAGCGCCGATCAGACCGACCTGCGCGGGCCTTGGGGCCGCGCCGCTTTTCAGACCGAAGTCGCCGATACCGATGCCACCCGTTCCCAGGGACTGATGGACCGCGCTGCGTTGCCGGCCAGCGCCGGTATGCTCTTTGTTTATGAAACGCCGCGCGCCGTTGCGTTCTGGATGCGCAACACGCTTATCCCGCTCGACATGATTTTTGCCGACGCCACCGGGCGCGTCACCCGCATCCACGAAAACGCGGTGCCGCTGGATGAAACCCCGATCCCCGGCGGCGATAGCGTTCAGTTTGTGCTCGAGATCAAGGGCGGCATGGCCGGGCTGTTGGGCGTCACCGAGGGCAGCGAATTGCGCCACCCGGCAATCGCGCCCGATACTGCCATCTGGCCCTGCCGGTGATCTTGGGTCTTTTCAAACCGCTTGGGCCCCGCTAGGAAGCGCCGCAGTCGGGGCGTGGCGCAGCCTGGTAGCGCATCTGTTTTGGGAACAGAGGGTCGGGAGTTCAAATCTCTCCGCCCCGACCACCACATCAAATCGATTGACGGCTACCTTTATGCAGCAGCAGACGGCCCAATCTTGGGCCAGATGCAACCAGACATCGCGGCCGAGCGGTCGAAATACAGCTCCGGACGCAGTTCTGCGGCCACAGGCGCGCTGTGCCAGAATCGGCCTCGTTAACGACTCCGGGCCAGTTCGTTAACACTTGGCGTTTGCCACGAACCTGAAGTTCCCCCCACAAACCCGCGCTTTGGAAGTATTTTTCGGAAAGCCGATTTCGCCCCACAACCGGCGCGTTAACTATGTGAATCACATTCCCTGCCCGCGCCCCAGTATCCACGCATAGTCAATCGAAAAAATTGCGCCGAAGCGAAATTTTTGGCTTGACGAAGTGGCCCCAGACACGTCACTTTGTATGAGCTGGCCGGAGGGCCACAACATATTGTGGTCGGGAGAAAGGCGGGGCATCTAAGGCGGGGCATCTAAGGATCACAGAGGTCTTTCAGCTTGAAAGGCTGTGCAGAGGGCGGTCGCGTCCTCAGACAGGATGGCTCCGCGCAACGCTCTAGTCGGCGCGAAAGCTGGCGCGCGCGCCGGGCCATAGATCGGCGCCTAAGAAAAAACCAAACCGGTTACAGGGCAGAGAATGAAAATCGAAAGACGCTTCACGAGTTCAGACAGCGGCGCTTACGCAAGCATTGAATTTACCCAGACCACGTCTGAAATTCGCAATCCCGACGGCACCATCGTTTTCAAGCTCGACGATATCCAGATCCCGGCCAGCTGGAGCCAGGTGGCCTCGGACGTTCTGGCACAGAAATACTTCCGCAAGGCCGGGGTCGCCGCAAGGCTGAAAAAGGTCCGTGAAAAGGGCGTGCCCGCGTTTCTGTGGCGCTCGGTTCCTGACGCCGAGGCGCTGAGGGATCTGCCCGAAGACCAACGTTTTATCGGCGAAACCATGGCGAGCCAGGTTTTCGACCGGCTGGCGGGCGCCTGGGCCTATTGGGGCTGGAAGGGCGGCTATTTCTCGACCGAGGGCGATGCGCGGGCGTACTACGACGAAATGCGCCACATGCTGGCCACTCAACGCGCCGCACCCAATTCACCGCAATGGTTCAACACCGGTCTGCACTGGGCTTACGGCATCGACGGCCCAGGTCAGGGCCATTTCTATGTCGACCACAAGACCGGAAAACTGACCAGGTCGAAATCGGCTTACGAACATCCCCAGCCGCACGCCTGTTTCATCCAGTCGTGCTCGGATGATCTGGTCAACGACGGCGGCATCATGGACCTCTGGGTGCGCGAGGCGCGGCTGTTCAAATACGGCTCGGGTACCGGCACCAATTTCAGCTCGCTTCGTGGCGCCGGCGAACGCCTTTCGGGCGGTGGCAGGTCGAGCGGTCTCATGGGTTTTCTCAGGATCGGCGATCGCGCGGCGGGTGCCATCAAATCAGGCGGGACAACGCGCCGGGCCGCCAAGATGGTGATCTGCGACGCCGATCACCCCGACATCGAGGCCTTCATCAACTGGAAGGTCATCGAAGAACAAAAGGTCGCCTCGATCGTGGCCGGGTCAAAGATGCACGAAGCACGGCTGAACGCGATCTTCGCTGCAATCAAAGCCTGGGACGGCGATCTGGCCGATGCCGTTGATCCTGCCAGAAACGAGACCCTGAAAACGGCGATCCGTACAGCGAAAAAGGCGGCAATTCCCGAGACCTACGTAAAGCGGGTGCTGGATTACGCGCGCCAAGGATACACCTCGATTGAATTTCCGACCTACGACACCGACTGGGACAGCGAAGCCTATAATTCGGTCTCGGGCCAAAACTCCAACAACACAGTCCGCGTCACCGATGCCTTCCTGAAGGCGGTCGAGGACGACGGCGACTGGGACCTGAAAAACCGCGTCGATGGCTCGATCTCCGAGACCATCAAGGCCCGCGACCTCTGGGAAGCGATCGGCCACGCCGCCTGGGCCTGTGCCGACCCGGGCATCCAGTTCCACGACACCGTCAACGCTTGGCACACCTGCCCCGCCGACGGCGAGATCAGGGCGTCAAATCCCTGTTCGGAATACATGTTCCTCGATGACACCGCTTGTAATCTGGCCTCGATGAACCTGCTGACCTTCCTGAAGGACGGCAAATTTCAGTCCGAAGATTACGTCCACGCCACGCGGATGTGGACCATCACGCTGGAAATATCGGTGCTGATGGCGCAGTTCCCGTCCAAGGAAATCGCCCAGCTCTCCTACGGCTTCCGCACCCTCGGTCTGGGTTACGCCAATGTCGGCGGGCTGTTGATGAATATGGGTCTGGGTTATGACAGCGACGCGGGCCGCGCGCTTGGCGGCGCGCTGACCGCGATCATGACCGGCGTGGCCTATGCCACCTCGGCCGAAATGGCGGGCGAACTGGGGGCTTTCCCCAGCTATGATCGCAACGCCAAACACATGCTGCGGGTGATGCGCAACCATCGCGCCGCCGCCTACGGAGAAACCGACGGTTACGAGGATCTGGCGGTCAGGCCAGTTGCGCTTGACCACCGAAACTGCCCGGACGAAGGGCTTGTTGCACTGGCCAAGGCCGCATGGGACGAGGCTTTAGCGCTGGGGGAAAAACACGGGTACAGAAATGCGCAATCCACCGTGATCGCACCGACCGGCACCATTGGGCTGGTCATGGACTGCGACACCACGGGGATCGAGCCGGACTTCGCCTTGGTGAAGTTCAAGAAACTGGCCGGTGGGGGTTACTTTAAGATCATCAACCGGTCAGTGCCGGCGGCGTTGGAGACACTCGGATATTCCTCCTCCCTGATTGACGAGATCGTTTCCTACGCCGTCGGCCACGGCACCCTCGACAATGCACCCGGCATCAACCATACCTCGCTTTTGGGCCACGGATTTGGGCCGACCGAGATCGATAAGATCGAATCCGCCCTGCCCTCGGCCTTCGATATCCGATTTGTGTTCAACCAGTGGACGCTTGGCGTAGACTTCTGCACTGGCGTCCTCGGCATCCCGGCGGCAAAACTGAACGACACCGTTTTTGACATGCTGCGGCATCTGGGCTTCTCGAAAGCCGACGTGGATGCGGCCAACGACCATGTCTGCGGGACCATGACGCTGGAAGGCGCGCCGCATTTGCAGGACCAACATCTCAGCGTCTTCGACTGCGCCAACGCCTGCGGCAAAAAGGGCAAGCGGTTTCTTTCGGTCGACGCCCACATCCGCATGATGGCGGCGGCGCAATCGTTCATCTCGGGCGCGATCTCGAAGACCATCAACATGCCAAATGACGCGACGATCGAAGACTGCAAAGCGGCCTACGCGCTGTCCTGGTCTCTCGGCATCAAGGCCAATGCGCTTTACCGCGACGGGTCGAAACTCAGCCAGCCGCTGGCCGCGGCCCTGGTCGAGGACGACGACGCGGCGGCGGAAGTTCTGGAAACCGGCACACCCCACGAAAAGGCCGCGGTGCTGGCCGAGAAAGTGATCGAGAAGATTGTCATCAAAGAGGTCACTCGCACCCACCGCAACCGCATGCCCGAACGCCGCAAGGGCTATACCCAAAAGGCGATTGTCGGCAATCACAAGATCTATCTGCGCACCGGCGAATACGAAGACGGGCAGCTGGGCGAAATTTTCCTCGACATGCACAAGGAAGGCGCCGGTTTCCGCGCGATGATGAACAATTTCGCCATCGCCATTTCCGTAGGTCTGCAATACGGCGTCCCGCTTGAGGAATTCGTCGATGCCTTCACCTTCACAAGGTTCGAACCAGCGGGCATGGTTCAGGGCAACGACAGCATCAAGAACGCGACCTCGATCCTCGACTACATCTTCCGCGAACTTGCGGTCAGCTACCTTGACCGCACCGATCTCGCGCATGTTACGCCCGAAGGGCAGAGCTTTGACGATCTGGGTCGCGGCGAAGAAGAGGGGGTTCGGAATTTCTCGGAAGTGACCGACACCGCCGCCTCAAAATCGCTGGAGGTGCTGAAGCAGATCAGCTCGACCGGATATCTGCGCAAGCGCGTTCCGCGTGAGCTCGTGGTTCTGCAGGGCGGTGTTGGCGGCGCCTTGGCGCTGGACCTGAGCGCTGACCCCGCCACCACCCTGGCCACGCTGGTGCCCGAAACCGGGACCGCCAGTGCCGGCGTGGATGTGCGCGTCAAGGCCAAGATGCAGGGCTTCGAGGGCGACCCCTGCGGCGAATGCGGAAACTACACGCTGGTGCGCAACGGCACCTGCATGAAATGCAACACCTGCGGGGGAACCAACGGGTGTAGTTGATGGCAAATAGTGGGTCGGCATCGCCTGCCCACGTCAACATGGGGCGGGTACGCTCGCCCCTGACGACGTTCAGGCCGCAGGCAATAAACCGAGCGGTATAATGAACAGAGCCTGGACGGCGAAACTAAACGGGGGGCCTCCCCAGCGCCCCCCGCTTTTCTTTTCTGAGGCCACCATCGGGTGCGCATTCATACTCCGGCGGCGGCCACCCCGGCCAGCAATCCGTTCAGGATCATATCGACATTGGCTTTGACCCAGCGGCGTTTGTAATCGTCATCGCTCAGAACGCTTGCGCCGGTCAATTCGACCAGACCCCCGGCGTAAATGACCTGGCGGCCGGTGCGGTCCAGGATCGTGCCGGTCAGCATGGCGGTATCGACGCCCGCGCATAACAGACCGCGCGCATCGGTCCGCTGTCATGCGCTTTCGCTTGATCGGCCACTATCCATTCGCTTTCACAAAGGTTCCAACCAGCGCTCGACGCGAACATTCGCATCGAGCGGCGTCCATTCATCCGCGTCCCTGCCTGGGGTCTGGCGAACTTTGCGATAATCTTTATCGCGGTGGTTGTCCTGATGCAGATGGGCGGCTGAAGCAGGACAATTCGCGCGGCTTGCGCCCCTAACGGGCGTGGGCCGCTGGCGCCCGCGCGGCGCTCTATTTACATCTTTACTTGTTTTATCGTGCAAAATTAGTACTTTAAAGCGTTTCACTTTTAGTCGTGCGCATATCCGGCTGCCTTGAAGTAGTTCCAGCATTCAGTTTCGTCGTAGAGGTCACAGATTTCTCCTACCGCCCGCCACAGGGCGTCGATTGTTCTGGCCTTGATCCGCCGGAGATGGGCTTTGAGCTTTGAAAACGCCATTTCGATCGGGTTTAGATCCGGGGAATAGGGTGGCAGGAACAGGAACCAAGCGCCACATTTGCGCAGGATCGCGGCGGCTTTCGCGCTCTTGTGCGAGGACAGGTTATCGAGGATGACAACATCACCTTGGTTCAGCGCCGGCGCGAGCTGGGTTTCGACATAGGCCTCGAAACCAGCTCGGTTGACCGGCCCGTCCAGCACCCAGGGTGCGATCAGGCCATCGCATCTGAGCCCGGCAATGAAGGTTTGTGTGCGCCAATATCCAAAAGGTGCTGTGGCGCGCAGGCGCTGGCCTTTGAGCGACCGGCCCCGCATCCGCGTCATGTTGGTCTTCACGCTGGTCTCGTCGATAAAGACCAGCCGGTGCGGGGTTTTGCGCATGAACGGCTGGCGATGAACCTGCCAGATATAGCGCTTACGGCGCGCCCGCGCGCGACCAGCCTCCACTGCCAGAAGCGATTTTTTTATATGTGAAGCCTGCGGATTTCAGGACTCGGCTGATCGAGAAGAGATGCACACCCACCCGATGTTTGCGCGCGAGCCAGTCCCTCAATTCCGCCAAAGTCAGATCGGGATGCGCTGCAACTTGTGCCACCAGCGCCGTTCTGAAAGCCGCCAGCTTGCCCTTGCCGCTCGGTCGCCCCTGTTTTGCTGATGCTGCTGAGCCGGATTTCTCAAAACGCTGAACGACCTTGATGACAAAGCTCGGGCTCACTCCGAAACGCCGCGCAACCTCGCGCCGGGAAATCCCCGTCCGAACCTGTGAAATCACCCGCGTGCGCAAATCCAAAGAATAAGTATTGCTCATAATTCACCTCCAAATAGCGTGAATCACAAATCAATCCCTTTGGGAATCCCCATTGATTCCAAGTTCAGGTGAAGTGCTTTAGATGATTTCTCACCGTAAAAACTATTCCTCGCGCCCATATCCGATCAGCCGCGTTTTCAGATCACCCGCCGCCGGATGGGCCATTTCAAGCGCGAAGATATAGGCATAGGTCAGGAAAAAACACGCCTCGTCCACACCCTCGGCACCCTCGGCGGCCTTGGTATATAGCCTGACCAACGCGCGCCGATCATCGCGGGCATGGGCGTCCAGAATGGTGGCGTTCAGATCGCTCATGAAGAGGCGCGCAAGTCCTGCACGCGCGACGCAACCCACTTGTGAAACAGGTGCGTCGGCCCGTCCATGGCCGGCGAAAACCGGCCGCCGTCATAGCCGACCGTGCCGCGCGCCGCCTGCATGCCTTCGACCACACCGATATCCTCGACAAAGACCCCGCGCCACTGCGTGGTATTCTTCTCTCGCAAGGCGTCCGAGGTCTCGGGCGAGGCATAATAGAGATTCACATGTTCCAGCGTCTCGCCCACTGATTTCGCCTCCAGGATGATCGTGTAAAGGTGATCGCGCTGCACCCCGATCATCACGTTCGGGGTCACGGTCAGATATTCGCCCGACGTGTCCCACTTTTCGCTCAGCCCCGCAAAATCCGGAAAGACCGCACCGTCTGCACCAGCAAGCTGCCGATAAACCAACGTGCCCTGCCCCGAGAATTCTCCGGGGCTTTCGATGTGATAGTGATCTTCCAGCCGCGAATAACTGTTCAGCCCGGGATGGATCCAGGGCAGATGATAGCTCTCGCAGAAATTTTCGACCGCAAGTTTCCAGTTGGTGCGGCACAAAAGCTCGATTTTGCTGTCGGCGCCGCCGTGAAAGATCGGCACATCGAACTCCGACCAGCGCTCGATCAATGTGGCGTGCAGGTCAGCAAATTCGGGCGCGGCGCCCGAGAGATTGACAAAAATGGTGTCCATCCAGACGTGGCTGCGCACCTCCATCAGGCCCAGTTCTTCGCGCTTGATCGCCGCGTGGGTGTTCTGCCCCGGCCCGCCCACATGCGGCGTCGAGACCAGCCGTCCCTCGTGCGAATAGCACCACGAATGATAGGGACAGCGGATCGCACCTTCGATTTTCCGGGGCTCGGCGACCAATTTCATCCCCCGGTGGCGGCAGATGTTCTGGAAAACCCGGATCTGCCCGTCGCGCCCACGCAGCATGAACAGCGGCACGCCCAGGAAATCCACCGGTTTGGCGTCACCGGGTTCGGGAATATCGGCCCCGACCCCGATCCCGGCCCAGGTCGAGAACCACAGCGCCTGACGCTCTTCTTCCCAGACCGCCGCGTCGGTGTAATGGGCGTTGGGCAGGCCGCGCGCGTTCTCGATGTCCTGCAAAACCGGCGAAAGGTCGGTCAGATGATCCTTGGGCATGATGGCACTCTCAGGGACTACAATCGGCCCCGAGACTACGCCCGCAAGCGCGCAACGGAAAACACGGAATGCGACGCGACTTTTCTCACTGCGACAAAAATCGCCGCCTTATTCGCCCCGCGACAGCGCCGCAATACCGGTGCGCGCCACTTCCATCAAGCCCAAAGGAACCATCAGCTCGGCGAATGCGTCGATTTTTTCCGAGGTTCCGGTGATCTCGAACACGAAACTTTCCAGCGTCGAATCGACCACATTGGCGCGAAAAATATCGGCCAGCCGCAGCGCCTCAACCCGCTTGTCGCCCTGACCGGCGACCTTGAAAAGACCCAGTTCGCGTTCAACCGCCGGCCCTTCGACGGTAAGATCGTGCACCTCGTGGACCGGCACGATCCGCCCCAGCTGGGCCTTGATCTGTTCGATGATCTGCGGCGTACCCGTCGTCACCACAGTGATCCGGCTGCGGTGGCCTTCGTGGTCGGTTTCGGCCACGGTCAGGCTTTCGATGTTATAGCCCCGCCCCGCAAATAGCCCGATCACCCGCGCCAGCACCCCGGCCTCGTTATCGACCACCACTGCCAGCGTGTGGGTCTCCTGCACGTCCGAAAACCCCGACCGCAGATCATACGCCGAATGGCGCGACGTGCCTTTCTTGATCTTCAGTGCTGACATATGTTTGTTCCCCGGACGGTTTTGCGTGCGTCAGTCCGCTTTATGAAGCAGACGCTGCGGGTTGGCGAGAGGGAATTGGTAGTGGAAGTAGTCTCAAGCTAGCTGGTCTGGGGCCCAGATTCCCTGTTTACAGGGGATTTACAGGGAAATTCGCGATTTTCCGTACGGTTTGAGCTGATTTTGGCGATTCATGCCCGGATTAGCCGCGTCATAACAGTGCGTTAAACGCCAATTCCCTGTTCCTTGATTAACAGGGAATTTAGTTTGGTAAACAGGGATCAAAATCTCAATAACAGGGAACTCTCACGAACGAGCAGGGAACATTGGCCAAACCGGATTGGCACGTCTTGCCGGGTATTGATGTTCATGTTATGTTCCAAGTGGGTGATTCTGTGATGTGCATCGGCGCCACGAGTTGGTCCTGGTAAAGTCTGCTTGGAAAAAATGGCAGCTCCGGTGGGACCCTTGCATGTAAGGCATCGCTACAAAGTAGCGGCCCGCGCCAATCCTAGAATGAAATGCAAGGGGGCGCCCATAAACAATATCGGCAAACCCATTATGCACGTCTTTTTTGCGGGCCGTAAGAACAGGCATACAAGAATGATTTATGATGTCCAACAGATCGCTTTGAGCGACCAAAGCCATGGGCGACTAACGCCCGGACCCATTCGAAGAAACAGATCCGGCAGATTGCCGACAGCATCGTGGCCTTCGGGTTTACCAACCCGGTGCTGATTGACGAGCACCGGACGATCCTGGCCGGCCACGGTCGGGTTGAGGCGGCAAGGTTGATTGGTATGGGGCAGGTGCCCTGTGTCCGACTTGCGCACATGACGTCCCAAGAGAAACGCGCCTATGTGCTCACTGACAACAAGCTGGCGCTGAATGCCGGCTGGGACGAAGACCTGCTTGCGGCAGAACTGGGTGCGCTCCTGTCGGCAGATCTTGACTTTGACGTCTCGTTGACTGGATTTTCTATACCCGAGATTGACGGCGTTCTGCAGGCAGTCGCACCGGAAGAGCTGGGCGATCCAGAAGACGAGGCATTGCCGGTCGACGTGCCATCGCGGGTTCAGCCCGGCGATTTCTGGCAACTCGGGGTGCACCGGCTGATCTGCGGCGATGCGCTCGATCCGAAGGTTGCCGAATGCCTGATGGGTGGTGAGACGGCGCGGATGGTGTTCAGCGATCCGCCTTACAACGTTCCGATCGACGGCCATGTCGGTAACTCCGGTAAGACCAAGCACCGGGAATTTGCCATGGCATCAGGCGAGATGAGTGCCGCCGAGTTCCAGACTTTCCTCCAGACAGCTCTACAGAATATGGCCGATTACAGCGTCGACGGTTCCATTCACTTCCTTTGCATGGACTGGCGCCATATGGGCGAAATGCTGGCAGCCGGGCAGGGGGTCTATAGCGAGCTCAAGAACCTGATCGTCTGGGTCAAGGACAATGGCGGGATGGGCACCTTCTACCGGTCTCGCCATGAGCTGATTTTTATCTTCAATAAAGGCGGTGCACCGCATGTCAACACGTTCGAGCTGGGCCAGCACGGGCGCTACCGCACCAATGTCTGGCAGTACAAGGGTGTGAACACCATGCGCACAGGCCGCATGGACGAGCTTGCACTGCATCCCACGGTCAAGCCGGTGCAAATGATTGCGGACGCGATCAGGGATGTGTCCGGTCGCGGCGACATTGTGCTCGATCTGTTCGGCGGGTCAGGATCGACCCTGATTGCAGCAGAAAAAACCGGCCGGCGCGGGTATCTGTGTGAGCTGGATCCGATCTATTGTGACCGGATCATCGCGCGGTGGGAGGCCTTCGCCAAAGACGACGCCGAGCAATTGGTTTGTGGCTTGACTCCGCGCGCGAACCCAGTGCTTGAGGCAGCAGAATGAGCGGCGGCAAGGGTGGGCTGCCTGCCATCAGGCCCGATGCGTCTTATGACGTCGGCTACGGAAAACCGCCAAAACAAACGCAGTTCAGCCCCGGCAAATCAGGCAACCCAAAAGGACGGCCCAAGGGGGCCAAGAACAAGCGGCCTGCGCTGAACAAGGAACGTCTGAAAGATATTGTTCTGGATGAGGCCTATCGCGACATCTTCGTGCGGGACGGGAACCGCAACGTGTCGATGCCAATGGCGCAGGCGGTAGTGCGCGCTTTGGCCGTGAATGCAGCCAAGGTTCAGCATCGTGCCCAGCGTCTCTTTGCCGAAATGTTGACCACGACGGAGCGGCAAAACAAGCAACTCGCGGACGAGTGGCTCAACACTGCGATGGACTACAAGATCGAATGGGATCGTGAACTTTCGCGCCGCGAACGCCACGGCATCACAGATTTGCCGCCCCCACTGCCCCATCCTGATCAGGTGAAGATCGATATGAACACGGGGAATGCCTGGGTTGAAGGCCCAATGACCAAGGACGAAAAGGCCGAACTCGACGAATGGGTCAGAAAAAGAGACGACTTTAAGGAGGATGTGGAGCTGCTCAAAGCCGATTTGGAAACAACCGAGGAAACTGCGGTTCGCACCATTATCGAAGACGACATTGCCCACTCCCAACATATCATCGACATGATCCAGAAGATGCTGGACCTGAAAAGTTACCCGGGGCCGGTGTCAATAGCCGGATAGCGCGCTGAACCGGCCGTTCAATCGTCGAGGGTCGAAAAGTAATACGGCGTAGAGCCGCCGTTGGTCCCGGGTGTAGCAAACGGCTGCAATGAGCCGATTCTGTTGAAAAACAACGTGTTGCAGGTGCAGAAAGTGGCCGTTGTATGTGAGCCCGAACACCTTTCTGGTCAGGCTGTTCGCGGTTTCTGCGGTGCAGGAAAGATCTTGGCCAGTTTCCGAAGGTTCTGGGCGGTGGCAGCGAGGAGGAATTCATCGTTTGCGCCGCATGGGCCGCGTAATCGGAGCCGTCCAAGGCCAAGAATGCGTTTGAGGTGAGCAAACAGCATCTCGACTTTTTTCCGCAGCTTCATCGAGATTTCATATTGCCTGGTTTTTGCGATGTCTCGGGCAACTTGTCTGGCATCTTCGTGTTCTTCGCGGGTGATGGATCGGGCATCCATGTTGGGACAGCAGCGCGCCTTGGACGGGCAACTTTGGCAAGTCAGTTTCAGCGCGCGATACTTGGCAGTGCCTTTGTCGGACGGGCCACGCTTGGGGTCTGAGTAGTTGCGGCGGAACTGCTTCAACGCCTGTCCCTCGGGACAGATGTACTGGTCGTTCTCAGCGTCCCATTCAAAATCGGCTCGTGTCCAGGTGCCATCGGTTCGGCCAGCTTTGTCGATTACCGGGATATGCGGAGCGATGCCGCGATCCACCAACCATCCAAGCATGGGGCCTGAACCATAAGCCGTGTCAGCAATGATGCGCTCTGGATGCAGGCCAAACCCTTCTTTGACCCGATCCAGCATTGTACGCACAGACCCGACCTCCGCCTGTCGGATTGATCGTGTGGCTTCCACGTCCACGATGACACCGTGATCAGTATCGATCAGATAATTGGTTGAATAGGCAAAGAACGCAGGACCTTTGCGGGCCGCTGTCCATTGACTGGATGGGTCGGAGTGAGACGTGAACTTCGGTTCAACGGTCGTCGCCGCGCCAAAGGCCGCGTCATCCAGAACGTCGAGATATTCCCGCACCGCACGAGGTGCGTCATCGGGGTCAATCGTGCTGTGATCCCAATCTTCTTTGGCGGTGGAGTTCTGTTTATTTGCGTCGGCCTCAATGAGACTGGCATCCGCCGCAAAGCGCTGGCCACTGACCAGCCCCTCGGCAATGCAACGCGCCATGACCGTCTCAAAGAGATGACGCAGCAGGTCACTGTCACGGAAACGGCCATGCCGGTTCTTTGAGAATGTCGAGTGGTCAGGCACCTGATCTGTCAGGTCCAGGCGGCAAAACCAGCGATACGCCAGATTGAGATGCACTTCCTCGCACAGCCTCCGCTCCGAGCGGATGCCCAGGCAGTAGCCCACCAGCAGCATGCGGATCAGCAGCTCAGGATCAATCGAAGGGCGGCCGGTTGAGCTGTAAAATGGCGCGAGATGCTGGCGGATGCAGGACAGATCGACGAAGCGATCAATCGACCGCAGCAGATGATCTTGCGGGACGTGGTCTTCTATCGAGAAGTCATAGAAAAGCGCGCTCTGTGCCTCTTGCTTCGGTCCCAACATCGCCGCCAATCCCCCGCATCAATGCAGAGATTGAATCAGCGAGATGATCTAAAATCAAGAAGACTTTTTCAACAGAATAAGCCCAATGCGGACCGGCGCTGCGGCAGCGAACACGTCCGTAATGTGCCAACACCGGTCCTTCTCAAATGCGGTAAGTCCTACGTCTCCAACCGAGCTGTGAATCGGCATGCAAAACTGACCCACTTAGGTGGGTTATGATCGTTTAAAATTGACCCTCTTGTTTTGTTAACGTCCGCGCGTATTGGCGCGGAGAATGAGCAGGTGATATTGATGGAAAGTGCAGCGAAGATCCGTCGCATGGTTTTGCGTGATGGGCGAAGTATTAGATCTGTGGGCCGGGAGACGGGATTGTCGCGGAACACGATCAGGAAGTATCTGAAGGACAGCTCGCCTCCGAGCTACCAT
Organism: Paracoccaceae bacterium; assembly: GCA_965247915.1. Taxonomy (GTDB): domain Bacteria; phylum Pseudomonadota; class Alphaproteobacteria; order Rhodobacterales; family Rhodobacteraceae; genus JAKZRT01. The sequence continues at coordinate 1,833,033 of OZ252048.1, read as the reverse complement.
CGTCAGGTTGATCCGGTTCGGCACAAATTGTGTGACTATGAAGAGCGGCTCCAAACCTTGTTTGAGCAGGACCTGAAGCGCCCTCGCCGAGAACGTCGGACAGGGGTGAAGCTTTATGAGCAGCTGGTTTTGGAAGGATATACGGGGTCGTATTCGCCAGTTCAGCGTTTTGTTCGAGACCTGAAACGCACGGGTTTGAGGTCAGGAGATGCGTTCATTCCGTTGCAGTTCCAGTCTGGCGATGCGCTGCAGTTTGACTGGAGCGAAGAACATGTCGTCTTGGGCGGAATTGCCCAGAAGGTGAAGATTGCCCACTTCCGTCTGTGCCACAGCCGCAAGCCCTTTGTTGTGGCCTACCCCGGGGAACCTCAAGAGATGGTGCTTGACGCTTTCGTGAGAGCGTTGACCTTTTATGGCGGGGTTCCGCGCCGTGTGATCATCGATAATCCCAAGACAATGGTGACCTATGTATCGCGCTCGAAAGACCGGATCTTTCACCCACGCTTTCTGGCCTTGATGAACCACTATGTCATGGAACCGGTGGCCTGCACGCCCGCGTCGGGCTGGGAAAAGGGTCAGGTCGAAAACCAGGTGCAGTTTTTGCGCAGTCGGCTGTTCACGCCCAAACTGGCTTTTGATGATTTGGAGGGCCTGAATGCCTGGCTGTATCTGCAATGTGATGCCCTTGGATCACGCCCCCATCCAGAGCGACAGGATCAGACAGTTGATGCTGTCTTTGCTGCAGAACAGGCTGAACTGCGCCCTCTCGGCCGCCCTTTTGATGGCTATGTTGAGAAGGCCGTTCGGGTGCGCTCTACTTGCCTGGTTCAATATGACAGCAACCGCTACAGCGTTCCGGCCTGTTTTGCTGGAAACCATGTCTCGTTGCGGGCCTATGCCGGTTGCGTCAAAGTGGTTGCAGGTCAAGATGTGATCGCCGAGCACAAACGTCACTTTACCCGTAATATCAGTTACTTTGAGCCCTGGCATTATGTCCCTTTGCTGGTACGCAAGCCCGGAGCCCTGCGTGATGGCGCGCCCTTTGTGGATTGGCACCTGCCAGATGCCATGCACCAGATCAGGGTGCATTACATGAAGGGCAAAGGTGGAGATCGGGAGTTTGTAGACCTTCTTATGCTGGCGCAAGACCACGGGATTGACGTTGTGGAAACGGCCTGTGATCTGGCTGTCGCGCAAAACACCCTACGCTTGCCTGCCGTCATCAACTTGATCAATCAGTTGGTCGAACCGATCATCCCCCCACTGGCACAAAGCTATGACTATCCCATGCTGACGATGCGCCCGGAGGCCAACTGCAAACGATATGAGACATTGTGCGCCCGCCGAGAGATGACAGCATGAATGCCCTCATTGATCAATTGGCTGGCCTTAGATTGCATGGAATGGCGGCTTGCGCACATGATTTGCTGTCCGCGCGCAAGTCGCCGAGCCTGACCACTGCGATAAAACAACTGATCGACGCTGAGACCGTAGAACGTCAGGTCCGCTCAATCGAGTATCAAATGCGGATTGCAAAGTTCCCGCATCACAAGGATTTTGCCACCTTCGATTACAGCGCAGCCGCTGTTACTCAGGCTCGGATCGATCCCTTCTGCTCCGGACAGTTCACCCAAGACGCCCACAACCTCATTTTGGTGGGCGGAACTGGCACAGGCAAAACCCACATCGCCATTGCTCTGGGAACCACATTGATCAATCAGGGCAAAAAGGCCCGCTTCTTCAATGCTGTGGATCTGATCAACGCCCTGATCAGGGAGCAGGCCGAGGGTAATGTCGGGAAGATCATCCGGCAACTGACGCCACTGGATTGCGTCATTATTGATGAGCTGGGTTACATCCCGTTCCCAAAGTCCGGCGGCGCGCTGCTGTTCCATCTGATAAGCAAACTCTACGAGAAAACCAGCGTCATCATCACCACCAACCTGGAGTTCGGTGAATGGGTCTCCGTCTTCGGCGATCCCAAGATGACAACCGCGCTCCTCGACAGGGTGACACATCATTGCTCCATAATCGAAACCGGAAACACATCCTACCGGTTCGCTCAGAGTAAAAGGGCCCGAAAACAATAAACCGCAGCGCAAACAAAGCCAGCAGACGAGCTCGCTATTTGAGGGCATCTCGCCTGCTGGCTTTGCCTCATCACGGGTGGGTCACTTTTAAACGCTGAAGCCGGGTCACTTTTAAACGCTCATTGACAAACCGAGCCTTGTGGGGCGCTTACAGCGCCGCAAGTGTCTTCTGCGTCGCACATTAGCGCAAGCGTGCATACGCTGCGAAGTTCGCTCTGCAGTTCAAGGCTTGGTATGGGCAGGAATGAATTTAGACGCTACGTTTACGGTCGGCCGTCTTCGAATTATCCATTCGGCCACCGCAAGGTTGATGACCCAGCCCGCGGAGGTAAGAGCGAGGGCAGAACATCGGGTCGAAAAACCAAAAAGCAGGAATTGATCCGACTGTTGGGTGGAATGGACCTGTCGCGCTTTCGTGCCGCTCCGGGTGCTCATTTAAGCGGCCCTTCGTTCGAAAGCCGAGGGACTTTTCCAGCCTAACGCCGAGTGTCTTCGGCGTGGATTGTAGAAGCCGTTGATGTATTCAAAGATCGCCAGTTCTGCAGCACGGCGCGTATGCCACGGATGCCGCCAGATCAGTTCTGCTTTGATGGTTTTGAAGAAGGTTTCCATTGCTGCATTGTCATAACAATTACCTTTACCGCTCATGGAGCTTTTGAACCCGTGTTGGCGCAGGCGTTTCTGATAATCATGCGAACAATATTGGCTGCCTCGATCTGAATGATGGATGCAGTCCCTGGGTGGTTTGCGTAAGGCCACAGCCATGTCCAGCGCACGTATTGCAAGGTCGCGCTTCATACGATTGCTGACAGCCCAGCCAATGACCCGCCGCGAGTAGAGGTCCAGAACCACGGCCAGATACAGCCAACCCTCTTGTGTCCAAACATAACTGATATCGACAACCCATTTTTGGTTGGGATGATCCGCCACAAAATTTCGGTTCAGCAGGTTTGGAGCAATATTGAACTTGTGATTGCTGTCCGTCGTAACCTTGTGTTTGCGGGTTCTGACAACGGATATGCCGTTCTGGCGCATCAATCTGCCGACACGCCGGTGGCTGACACCCAGCCCCAGTTCCTTCAGCTCTTCGGTCATTCCTGGCCTGCCATAGCTCCCCAGAGAAAGGCGGAACTGTTCCCGGATATGTGCCAGAACAATCAGGTCTTTGCGTTGCCTTCGGCTCATGGGACGACTGCGATATGCCCGATAGCCTCGCGGGCTGACGTTCATGATCTGGCAAAGCCGGTTGACCGGTAGCTGGCTGCGGTGTTCTTCGACGAAGGCAAATCTCATTTGCTTCTCTCCGCGAAGAAGATTGTTGCCTTTTTTAACAACTCCCTCTCCTCTCGCAGAAGACGGTTTTCTTTGCGGAGGTGTTCATTTTCCTTCGCCAGCTTCTGATCTTCTTTGGAAACAACATCCGTATCGCGATAGATCCTGATCCACTTGTTCAGGGTCGACATGCCGACGCCCAGATCAGATGATGCCTGCCGTCGTGTCAGACCGCTGGTGAGCGCAATGCGAACCGCGTCGCGTTTGAATTCTTCGGAATGTGCAGATGCCATGGTTTATCTCCTTTGTGGCAGAATATGCTCTTAAAGGAGCGGAATAAATCCGCGACAGGTCCAGGCATCGTAGGGAGCCGGGGGTAGCGGTAGCTGAACTTGGCGATCCCGTGCGAGGCGCTCGCCGATCGTCTCCTTGTGCCCCCGCATCCGTGCGGCCTGGCGGCGACGGCACTGTCCCGCGAGATCATCGTTCAGCGCCTCGATGCTCTCAACCCGCGGAACCGGCACGAGGAAGTTCCGCCGGATGAAGCCGACCAACCCCTCGACCTTGCCCTTTGTCCGTCGTCATATAAAATGGGACATCAGAGCGGTTTGAGTTTTGGAGGCTCTGGTTCGTTTGTGTGATTGATTATGCCGCGAGTTTTTGATGTTGCAAGCGGCGTTGTCGGATTGTCAGTTTCTTGATCTTTTCCCTTTCTCTGATGATGGCCTTGCCGCGCCCGAAGTAGACGTCGGCGGGTGTGACGTTGTTCAGGCTCTCGTGGTAGCGCTGGTTGTTGTAGTAATCGACGAAGGCCCCGATCTGGCGTTTAAGATCGCCGGGCAGATAGTAGTTTTCCAGCAAAACCCGGTTCTTCATCGTCTGATGCCAGCGCTCGATCTTCCCCTGGGTTTGCGGATGGAACGGCGCACCGCGAACGTGGTCCATCTGTCGATCCTCGAGCCATTCGGCCAGGTCGCCAGAGATGTAGCAAGAGCCGTTATCGCTCAGCAGACGGGGCTTGTGTCTCACAACCGCCTGATCACAACCTGACGCCGCCAGGGCCAGCTCAATCGTCGCCGCCACGTCCTCGGCCCGCATGTTTGTGCAGAGCTTCCAGGCGATGATGTAGCGGCTGTAATCGTCCAGGATCGTGCTGAGATAATACCAACCCCAGCCAATGATCCTGAAGTAGGTGAAGTCGGTTTGCCACATCTGGTTGATAGCGGTGGTTTTGTCCGTGAACTCGTCGGCAGCTTTGATCACAACATAGTCGGGCGCGGTGATCAGATCAGCTTCCTTCAGAAAGCGGTAAACCGATGATTCAGAGATAAAATACTGCTTCTCATCGGTATACTTTACCGCCAGTTCCCGGGTCGTCAGCGCCTCGTGCTCCAGTGCAAATTCAATCAGATCGTCTCGCCGATCTTGGGGAATGCGGTTCCAGACCGACTTTGGGCAGGGTGAGCGATCCGCCAGGGCGTCAAAGCCGCCTTCGACATAGCGGTCATACCATCGGTAGAATGTGGTGCGCGGAATGCCCAGCATATCCAAGGTTTGCTTCGCAGGCAGATGGGACCCCTCAACGGTGCGGATGATTTCCAACTTCTCTGACGCTGGATACCTCATTCCTCGTATCCCCCATCCCCTGTCATGCTTTTTTTGAGCAGACGGTTTTCCAGGATCAGGTCGGCCACACATTCTTTCAATGCCAAGGCCTCAGAACGTAGCTCCTTCACCTCGGGTGACGTCGCCTGACGCGCCGTATCGCCGGACAGACGGCGTTTCCCTGCTTCGGGGAACTCCTTGGACCAGCTGTAATACAGACTCTCTGAGATGCCCTCGCGGCGACACAGTGCTGAGATGCTTTCCTCGCCCCGAAGACCCGCCAAAACAATGCGGATCTTCTCCTCGGCTGAATACGTTTGCCGGGTCTTGCGGCGGATGGTTTTGACCAGCCTGTCAGCCGAGGCTTTGCTGGTTCCGGATTGCTTGTTCATCTTCACTCCTTGACGGTTGCGATGAACCAGAAATCCTCCTGATGCTAAACCCTCATATCTGTCCCAAAGGCGCTGACGTCAGACACTCGCGGCATAATAAATCACACAAACGAACCAGAGCCTCCAAAACTCAAACCGCTCTGATGTCCCATTTTATATGACGACGGACACGACCTGCCATGTTGCATGTGTGAAGCCTTCGGGGAAGTTCAACTTAGCCCCACCCAGGCACACCATGTGTTCCGTGACCGTTTCTCAGGATGGAAAACACCCGACCGAATGGCGATTCCGTTGTGTTGCGGGCACCATCAAGGACTGTTCGATAAGTCCAAACTTGCCATTCACCAAGCCAAGCAACTTTGGCGCGAACGCTACGGGGCTGACCATGAATATGTGGCTCAGACGCAGGATAGGATATTGGGATGACAGTTGTAATATTCTTGATGGGTTTGACGATTGCAGTGTCGGTTTGGCTGCTGGTGTGTAACGAAAGAACCTACCGGCAGAGAAACAGGATCATTAAGTGGGTCTATCGTGACTCAGGAGGCTGGCGTGAACGCGTTCGGTGGTTTCACGCCGTAGGATATAACGAGCATTTGTGGGCATTGGTTTCTTGCCGCGACCCTAAGAAGCTGTACGGGGAGTCGCCCCAATGATTGACTCTCCCGCAACTGACATGCCAGAGACGATATGGGCGCTTTACGATCATGGCTGGCGGTGTTTGGCCGGCAATTTCCATGACAGGGCGCGCGAATACACCCGTACTGACCTTGTCGAAGCCCGTATCGCTGAGGCTGTCGAGCGCTGCGTTATGACAATCGCCAGCGCGGCAGAGAACTTTGCGAAGATGGCGAATGTCGGGGGGTGTGAAACGGCAGGGTTGTTCGTTTCAATTTTATGCAACCACCCTGAGATGATTGCGGGGTTTATGGACTCGCCGCGAGACGCGCTTTTTGAGTCTGACCGGGTTCACCACCAATTTGGTCGCCTTACCTGGCACGGCCAAAACGGCAAAATTGTTTCGCCACCAGAACTCGCCACCGCCATCCGCGCAAGGGGGGAGAAGGAGTGATGTGCCAGTGGCAAACATAGTGACCGTCCGGTGAAGGTGCTCTGGCGAGGATAAGCTGGTCGCTGTTACGCTGCCGGGGCAGCGTAACACCAAGGCAAAAGTTCATCGATGCGGGTGATCTTGTGATCGGCGATGCGGCTCAGAACATCTGTGAGCCAGCCCTGAGGGTCAACGCCGTTCAGCTTGGCTGTCTCAATCAGCGTGTAGGCAATGGCGGCTGATCGGCCGCCACGCTCGGACCCGGCAAAGAGCCAGTTCTTGCGGCCTATGGCGATGGCCCGCATTCCCCTTTCGGCTGTGTTGTTGTCTATCTCCAGCAAGCCGTGATCAAGATAGGGCCTGAGCCGTTTGATGCGGGTGATGGCATAGCGGATTGCCTGCGCCAGCGGCGTTTTGCCAGAGATGCGCGTGAGCTGTGCACCGAGCCACGTGTCGGGATCATCGAGAACCTGCTTTGCCTTTGCCTGCCTCAACCGCACCCGCTCATCCGGCGGCGATCCACGGGCTTGCTTCTCGACCGCGTAAAGTTCGGCGATGCGCCTGATCGCTTCTTCGGCGATGGCAGAGCCCTGGGATTGCTGCACATCGACGAACTTGCGCCGGATATGCGCCATGCAGGCCACCTCGTGAATACGGCCTGAGCGGTACAGCTCTTCAAATCCAGCGTAGCCATCGGCGTGCATCCAGCCGGTGTAGTCCTTGAGATGGCCGATTGTACGTATGCCCTTTCGGTCGACACTGAACTGATACCAGGCCGCCGGGGACGCATCGCCAGCCCATGGCCGTTCATCTCTGGCGTATGTCCAGAACCGTGCCGTCTTGCATTTGCCGCTACCCGGCGCCTGCATCTTCACGGGCGTATCATCAGCGAAGATTGCTTGTCCGTTCAGGACATGACGGCCAATGGCATCAGCCAGGGGTTCGAGCAGCGCCGTGGAGTTGCCGACCCAGTCAGCCAAAGTTGAGCGTTCAAGGTCGATCCCGTCGCGGTCGAAGATTTGCGATTGGCGATAGAGCGGCAGATGATCCGCGTATTTGTTGACCAACACATGCGCCAACAGACCGGGTCCTGGACGACCGCGTTCGATGGGACGCGATGGCAATGCGGCCTGGCTGATCTTCTCGCAGCAGGTACAGGCCATGCGCGGACGCACGATCCGGTTCACGACAAAACGCCCCGGCTTGTATTCCAGCTCTTCGGTCACATCCTCGCCGAGTCGGCGCAGTCTGCCGCCGCAAGATGCGCAGTCTTCGCCGATTCCAATTACGGTCTCGTTGCGCGGCAGGTGATCGGGCAGTGGGCGGCGCTTTGGCTGCCGTTTCTCATCGGCATCGTCGGACGACGGCTCGGGGGGCGGGCTTTCCGCCGCCCGTGCGATCTCTTGCTCTTCCAGTTTCAGTTCAAGCTGATCAAGGCTTTCTGAACGCGAACCGAACTGATGACGACGCAGGCCCGCGAGTTGATGCTTCAGCTTCTCGATCAACACATCGCGGCTCTTCAGCCCGGCATTCCGGTTCGTCAGTTCTGACGCCATGGAAGCGATCAACGCCTTCAATGCCGACGGGTCATCAGGCAGCTTTTTGATGTCATCGAGCATGGCTGATACCTACCACTTATCCGAGACGGTGGGAATCCCACAACGGCATCAATCCTTTGGAAATAAATGGTTTACTCAGCCTGCTGTCAGCGGGCACCATGTCCTCTTGGGCATACGCCAGTCAATGCCTTCAAGCAGCATCGCCAACTGCGCCGGCGTCAGCGCGATCTTCCCGTCCTTAGCGGCTGGCCACACGAACTTTCCCTTCTCCAGGCGCTTGCTGAACAGACAGGCTCCTTGGCCATCCCACCAAATGACCTTGATCAGATCGCCACGGCGCCCTCGAAACACGAACATATTGCCGGTGAACGGGTTCTGTTTCAGGGTCTGCTCTGCCTGGGCAGCCAGCGTGGCAAAACCCCGGCGCATGTCCGTCACTCCAGCCGCCAGCCAGACCTTGGTGCTGGACGGAACAGGGATCATCCGGACAGGACACGGATCAGATGTGCCAACGCCCCGGGATCGTAGGCACCGCTGATCCGGAGCCGGTGTCCACCAGCATGCTCGATCTCGATCGTGCCCTTGGCAACGCCAGCTTCAACGACAGGCGGTTCATCCTTATCCAAGGCCTGATCCACGATCTCAACCGGAAGAAAACATGGCACACCCGCCGTTGCCAGTTCCGGGTCGGGCGCAAAGCGAGGGTCATGCAGCCATTTGAAGATCAGATTCGCATTCATCGCATACCGGCGCGCGACCTGCGCGACCGATACGCCCGGCGCCACCGTCTGAAAACAGATCGACCGCTTCTCGTCGTCTGTCCAAAGCCGCTTCGTTCGACGCGCCACCCCAAACCCCGTAGTGTCCACTATCCGTGGTGGACACTATCCGACCCCTCCACGGCGCGGCAGAGCGGTCAGGCCGGACGGTTACACCCAATCCGGCCGAGGTTGAGATCCTGGTTGACTGCTATTACCGGCTGGCCGACCTGTCGGTTTCCGACACCTATGGCCGCACCGGCTTTTCGCTGGCGGAAGAATTGCGCATGTTGCGGGTGCTCGAGACGCGTATCCGCGGTCGATCCCCCTTTGGTCAACTACCGGCAAATTCCGTTCCCGTGATCGGCGGGCGGCGCTACGCGTAAAGCGCCGTCCAGCGCTTCAGCAACTTGTCCTGCAAGACACGGGCTTTGCGGCCCCAGCTTCTTGCGCCCGGCACCTTTTCGCGCGCTGCGCGCGGTATGGTCCGCCGCCGGTCCTCGTCGGCGGCAAATACCGCAAACGCCAGGGCCCGCCCGTCCGGCGGCAGAACAAACCCGGCCAGGCCCGAGACAAAGTTCAAGGTTCCCGTCTTGGCCGCCATCCGAATGGGCGATGCGCGGTCGTAACCGCCTTGAGAATTACGGAAATACCAGGGCTTCATCAGCCCCGCCAACGCACCGGAAGGCCCCGCAAAGCTCAGCGCGGCGACCATGTCTCGCGGGGTCAGATCATTGGCCTCACCCAGCCCCGAATGATCGACAAACCGGGGCCTGCGCGCCTTGGTTTCCTCGCGCAGCCAGGTTGCCATCTCGCTGGCCGATGCGCGCAGGGTCAGCGGGCTGACGCCGCGCGCCAGCGTCGCCGTCTGCCCGACCACTTCCGCCGTCAGATTGGTTGACCGGTCCAGCATCCGGCGCAAGAGATCGGCCATCGGCCGGCTGACCGCCTCGAAAAGCACCAGCCCGTCGGGCGCCCGGGCCACGATCTGCGGGGCGGGTAACGAAATTCCCTGGCTGCGCATCACTGTCATCAGCGCGTCCAGCGCATAAGCCACCGGGCGGCGCACCGGCAACCACCGCGCGCCCTTGGCCCCCAGCGCCGACTTCGCGACGCTCCACCGGTCGATACCGCCGCTGCGCACGTAGTCAAAGACCGGCGCCGGTCGTTCGACGATCTCCATCACCGAAGTGGTGATTGCAGGCCGGTACCTGCCCGCCCGCGCCGCCAGCGTGAATGTGTAATCGCTGCCTGCCCGCAGCCATTCAAAATGCACCCGGTTCAGGTTCAGGTTCAGCCCGGCCACGCCGGGGTTATAGGCCACATGATCGGGCTGGCCGGGGTCAATCGCGGCGGTTTCGGGGATACCCGCCAACGCCACCAGAAACCGGCCCTGCAGCGACACCACGCCCGCCGCCTTCAGCGCTTCGGCCATGGCTCCCAGATCATCGCTGTCCAGCGTCGGGTCGCCCGAGGCCACCAGCACCAGATCGCCTTCGATCCGGCCCTGAACCAGCGGTCCGGTGGCGATCAGCCGCGTCCGAAAGCGATAGCCCGGGCCAAGGTGTTCCAGCGCGTAAAGCGCTGTGACCGCTTTGGTCACGCTGGCCGGCGGCAGGGCGGCAAGGTGCGACCGGGTTTCCAACAGCGCACCGCTGCGCGCATCGGCAACCGCATAGGCCACCTTGCCGCCCAGCCCGGCAGCCTCGATCAGGGCCGTAACTTCGGCCGCCTGGGCGGCGCGCGCCGCACCACGGCGCAACGCCGGACGAATGGCCGTTTCCGGTGCGCGTCCAAGCGCCGGCCCGGCCAGCGTGGCCCCCAGCCCGGCCAGAATCATGCGGCGGTTCATCGGTCGGTTGATCGGTCGGCGGGTCATAGCGCTCAGGTATATCCGCACCGACGCCGCAGACAAGCCTACCCGGGCCAGTCGCCCCCCGCCCGCAGCACCGACGACGATTCGCGCCGCAACGGCAGCTGGACATAGCACCAGGCCGGGGCCGCCGCGCCGGGCAATGTCCGCGCACCCTCGGCCCCTAGCCGCGCGTGGCGCATGGCGCGCGCCGCCGGGGCGCTCAGCGCCGCCAGACCCACCCCGGGGCGCGCCACCACCCCGATCGGCACCAGCGCGGCAATGTCGCGCCAGTTCTGCCAGCGGTGAAACCCGGCCAGATTATCTGCCCCCATCAGCCACACGAACCGCACGCCTGGGTAAAGCTCGCGCAGCCGGGCCAGCGTCGCGGCGGTATAGCGCGTGCCCAGGCGCGCCTCGATGTCGCTGACCTCGACGCGCGGGTCCCGGATCAGATCGCGCGCTGCTGCTATCCGCCGCCCGATCGGCTGTGGTCCCCGCGCCTTCAGGGGGTTGCCGGGACTGACCAGCCACCAGACACGGTCCAGCCCGAACCGCCGCATCGCCTCGCGGGTGATCTGCACATGGCCTGCGTGCGCCGGGTCAAACGACCCGCCCAAAAGCCCGACCGCCTGACCGGCCCGGGCGCTAGGAAAACCAATGCGGTTCAACACTCTGCCCCGATATTCGCGCCTCATGTCTTCCGTCCGGCCCGGCGCTTGTCAATGGCGGCGTCGCTTTCGGGGTCCGGTGGCAAAAGGCGCAACGCGGCAATTGCCGTGCCCCCGCCAAGCCGCTAGAGAGCCGCTGACGAGAACCCGGAGAACCGCATGGCAGCCTACCAATACGTCTATCACATGGATGGGGTGTCCAAGACCTATCCCGGTGGCAAGAAATGCTTTGAAAACATCCGCCTCAGCTTCCTGCCCGGCGTCAAGATCGGCGTCGTCGGCGTCAACGGCTCGGGCAAATCGACGCTGATGCGGATCATGGCCGGGCTCGACAAGGACTTTTCCGGCGAAGCCTGGGCGGCGAAGAGTGCAAATGTGGGCTATCTGCCCCAGGAACCGCAGCTCGACGACGCTCTGACAGTCCGCGAAAACGTCATGCTGGGGGTCGCGGCCAAGACGAACATCCTCGACCGCTACAACGACCTGGCGATGAATTATTCTGACGAAACGGCCGATGAAATGGCCGCCCTGCAGGACCAGATCGACGCCGAAAACCTCTGGGACCTCGACGCCCAGATCGACGTCAGCCTCGAGGCGCTGCGCTGCCCCCCCGACGACGCCATGCCCGCCACACTCTCGGGCGGCGAAGCCCGCCGGGTGGCGCTCTGCAAACTGCTGCTCGAAGCCCCAGAAATGCTGCTCTTGGACGAACCCACCAACCACCTCGACGCCGAAACCATCGCCTGGCTGCAAGCCCATCTGATCGCCTACAAAGGCACCATCCTCATTGTCACCCACGACCGCTATTTCCTCGACGATATAACGGGTTGGATTCTCGAATTGGACCGTGGCCGCGGCATCCCTTACGAGGGCAATTATTCGGCCTGGCTGGAGCAAAAAGCGGGCCGTCTGGCGCAAGAGGCCCGCGAGGACAAATCCAAACAAAAGACCCTGGAGCGCGAACTGGAGTGGATGCGCGCCAGCCCCCGCGCCCGGCAGGCCAAATCGAAGGCGCGGATCGCCAATTACAACGAAATGGCGGGCCGCTCCGAGCGCGAAAAGCTTGACCGCGCCCAGATCATCATCCCTTCCGGCGCGCGGCTCGGCGACAAGGTGATCGAGGTCAAAGGCCTCGCCAAACACCTCGGCGACAAGCAGTTGATCGAGGGGTTGACCTTCGCCCTGCCCCCCGGCGGCATCGTCGGCGTGATCGGCCCGAACGGCGCCGGCAAAACCACGCTCTTTCGCATGCTGACTGGCCAGGAAACCCCCGACGCGGGCGAAATATCCTTTGGCGACACGGTCGATCTGGCCTATGTCGACCAGTCCCGCGACGCTTTGGCCGGCGGCAGGACAGTGTGGGAGGAGGTCTCGGACGGCCTCGACGTGATCCGCCTCGGCGACGTTGAGATGAACTCCCGCGCCTATTGCTCGGCCTTCAACTTCAAGGGCGGCGACCAGCAGAAAAAGGTCGGCCAGTTGTCAGGTGGCGAACGCAACCGCGTCCACCTCGCCAAACTCCTGCGCCGCGGCGGCAACGTCTTGCTGCTCGACGAACCCACCAACGACCTCGACGTCGAAACCCTGCGCGCCTTAGAGGACGCCCTCGTCGATTTCGCCGGCTGCGCCGTGGTCATCAGTCACGACCGCTTCTTCCTCGACCGCATCTGCACCCACATCCTGGCCTTCGAGGGCGAAGCGCGCGTGGAATGGTTCGAGGGCAATTTCGAGGATTACGAAGAAGATAAGAAGCGACGGCTGGGGGCGGATGCGGTGGAGCCGAAACGGATCAAGTATAAGAAATTTGTGCGGTAATGGTGTATTAAAGGGGTTGAAATTATCCTATTTCTATACCATAACATGTAATGCTGTTCGAATTCGACCCAAGTAAAAGCGCTGCGAACCGCGACAAACACGGGATCGACTTTGAAAACGCTCAGGCGCTCTGGTCCGATCCGCGCCTTCTTGTAATCCCAGCGCGAAGCGACAGCGAGCCGCGATGGGTCGCCATAAGCCGGATCGGGAACAATAATTGGTCCGCCATATTTACCCTGCGCGGCGAGGCGATCCGCCTGATCTCCGCCCGCCGTGCCCGAACCGAGGAGGTGGCACTTTATGAAAGCCCATGAACTGGACCGCGCATTTGACGAAGGCGAGGACATCACCCACGCCCTCGACCTCTCACGCGCAACCCGCCCCAACATCGCCGCGCGGCGAGTCAACGTCGATTTCCCGGCCTGGATGGTCGAGGGCCTGGACGCCCGCGCCACCCATCTCGGCATCACCCGCCAGTCGCTGATCAAGATGTGGATCGCCGAGCGGTTAGGGTAGGGACTTGTGGCTGGGCTCGAAAGCAACTTCGAGGATTACGAAGAGATAAGAAGCGAGGTTTTGGCGCAGATGCGGTAGAACTGAAGCGGACTATCTATTAGAAGTTTATTGCGCCAACACTGCAACCAACTGACCAACGGATTGAAGAAATGGCTAGCGAAAGAAAGTCTGCCAAGGCGGTAATTTCTGGTGATCCTGTCGCTACAGTTGGTGCTCAGTTTCGTGCAGCGATATTGCCTCCCTTTTTTTCTGATGCTGACGAAACAGTGGATACGGTTGATAACTGGGGCCTTCTGAGTGGCGCTGTAGTTGCAATCTGTCTGAACGATGAATGTTCTACTCGGATTGTCAGGACAGCATTTTTTGTAGCGCCGGGCGTGCTGATTTCGGCGAGTCACGTTTTAATCCAACATGAATCGGATCTGAGAAATGACGCACTTCTTGCATTCTGTGTAGGCATAAGAGACGACGAAGCCCAATACTGGCTGATTAGGCACATTCACCGGAATTCAGGAGATGACATTTGCATTCTCTCAGTGGAAGCTCGCTCCCCGATTCCCCGGGATAAGACATACTATCAATGAGCTACCCCCCGAAATTCGGACACTGACGTAAGCTGCGATTTGTAGTCTGCTGATCTTCAACACGAAGGAGATCAGAAATGTCGAAACGAAAGCAACATCATCCAGAGTTTAAGGCCAAGGTGGCATTGGAGGCGCTGAAGGGGGAGGCGACGGTTTCAGAGTTGGCGAGCCGGTTTGGCGTGCATCCTACCATGATCCATCAATGGAAACGTGCGTTGCTTGAAGGCGCGTCGGGCGTGTTCGGGCGCGGCAGCAGGAAAGCGGCTGAAGTTGACGAAGAACAGGTTAAAGACTTGCACGCCAAGATAGGGGAGCTGGCCGTCGCCAACGATTTTTTGGCCAGAAAGCTCAAGCCCTGGGCCGGCAAGTGAGGCGGAAGATGATTGAGCCAGGCCTTCCAAACCTGTCTGTTGGCAAACAATGCGCCTTGCTGTCGATCTCACGGTCATCCTTTTACTATGAGCCAAAGGGTGAGACCGCGATGAACCTCGACCTGATGCGCCTGATAGATAAGCAGTTCTTGGAAACGCCGTTTTACGGTGTGCGCCAAATGACGTGGCATCTTCGGAACGAAGGTCATCTGGTGAACGAGAAGCGCATCCGACGGCTCATGCGGTTGATGGGCCTCATGCCGATCTACCAGAGGCCCAACACCAGCAAGGCCGCGAAGGGCCACAAGATTTACCCCTATCTGCTACGTGGGCTTCGTGTGACCCGCCCCAATCAGGTCTGGTGTTCTGATATCACCTATCTGCCAATGCGACGCGGCTTCCTGTATCTCCTGGCCATCATGGACTGGCACACGCGCAAAGTGCTGGCGTGGCGCATCTCGAACACGCTGGAAGCGGACTTCTGCGTCGAGGCGTTGAACGAGGCAATCCACAAGTTTGGCCCGCCCCAGATCATGAACACTGACCAAGGCAGTCAGTTCACATCCTTTGTCTGGACGGGCCAACTGAAGCGGACAGGCGTGCATATCTCGATGGACGGCAAGGGCCGGTTCCTCGACAATATTTTTGTGGAACGGCTGTGGCGCTCGCTGAAATACGAGTGCGTCTATCTGCACGCCTGGGAGACTGGATCGGAGGCCAAGGCCGGCGTCGGCAAATGGATGGAGTTCTACAATCAGAAGCGGCCGCATTCCGCACTTGGCGGCCAGCCTCCAGCCGTGGTCTATTGGCAGAGAAATGAAACAACGCAACCCGATCAGCAGGAGCAAAAAGTAGCTTAGATTGCGCCAAATACTGTCCAACGGTTGGGGAGTAGCACACAATTCCCATTGTCCACTCGAGCGCCGCGGAACCAAACCGAGATTCACCTGTTAGGGTTTCGTGAGGGTGACACAGTTCCAGAGGATCAACATACCCTGTGCGCAAACATGCTGTTGTCGAAGGGCCGTGTGACCGCGGTGTACCCTCAACGGCATGAGCTACCGCACCTGCCCTTCCCCACCATCGAAATCGCGGCAGGCACACGCGGCGGAAAGAGCGGAGGCGCTGCATTTCTACCATCGGGGCACATCATCGGTGTCATAGCTCGCGGCTGGGAGACCGAGGACCGCCGAGGCCCCACATATGTTTCCTGGATAATTCCTGCGCTGGTCAGACAAGTTGAACTTTCATGGCCCCGTGGCCTTTATAAATCCAATCAGTCCATTCTTGATCTCGACCCTCTAATAGCGAGGGTCGAAGGGGCAGATCGCATCAGCATGAATGCCCAAATTCTCAACTACCGGGTTTGGTACTAGGTTACGTATGATTTAGAAAAAACAGGGCACCAGCCTAACCACGACACCGCCTTTCGTCTGGCCCATTTCTTCGGCACCAAACCCCAGTTCTGGCTGAACATGCAGGTGAACTACGACCTCGCCAACCTCGACATCGGCCTCAGCCATATCGAGCCACTGACCGCGTAACATTACAATTAAGTAGCCATCTCAACACTTTACCACTTTTCTCACTGTGAGAGCCGCCTCAATTCTTCCAGTCAAACCGCACGAGCCCGGGCTTTTTCGAGTTGAAATTCACCGTGTGCCGCTTGCGACTGCTCGAGGTGATGGCCAGGTTATAGCAGTCGCGGCTCTCGTCCTCGAAGACCAGATGCAACGACCCGCTGCCCAGCCCCTTGGGCCCCTTGGCGTCGACCAGCACCTGATACTTGTAGATCGGGTTCGACGAATTGGTCAGGGTCACGCCGTACACGCAAGCCCCGGATTTTCCTTTGACGATCCTCGACAGGTCCTTCGATCCGTTGATGGCCATGTCGGCATAGATCGGCATCGCCCGCCCGCCCCTGGCCAGGGCAAATGAATTCTGGCCGGGTTTGGCACAGTCAAAATCGGTGGTTTTGGCAGCAGTCAGGGTCATGAGGCCTCTCCTTCAAATCTGTGCTCTGACTACTATCGGCTCTGACATGCAATTCCTGTGACGCCCGTCACTGGCGCCAGAATAATTTCTGCGCCCTTAAAGATCTGCGTGCGATCAACACCCCCTAAACCCGGCTCGACCCACTGCGCGTTCTCTGGCAGAAAGACCCGAACTATCAACGGCCGGGACCGATGACATTCAAGGGGCGGATACTTCTGGCGCTGGTCCACTTTATTGCCCGCATTCAGAGTGCGGTGATGTGGATCAAGCGCCGGACAAGCGGCGCCAGGCCCAAACCCCCCGGCCCCGAACGGGTCCTGATCCTGATGGCCGAGGGGCCAATCATCCACTTCATGGCCGTGGCATTCCACGCCGACAAGATCATCGAACAATACGGGGTCGTTGGCCAGCCCAGCCCCCGCCAGCAGCATCCGGTCGCCATCCGCGACAACATCCAGGCGCGGATCGACGAGCTGTTGGAGGAAGGCTACGCGCGTCTGGACGCCTTTGAGACAGCGGTGAAAGTTGCGCTGACGGCGCCCGCCTCCGAGCTTCCGGGTGATCCCGTGGAGGTCAAAGCCTGGCTTGCTGGCCTTGCTGATTTCCTGATTGACCGGGGGCTGGGCCTGATAACTGAGACAGACGCCGAAGGCCCACAGGTGCGGGTCAGCGTGACCGTCAGCTCGGCGGCCCTGGCGGTTCCTCTGATTGCGGCCTTTGCCGGGGCCGGAGATTTTTCCGCCCTGAAACCCGAGGACACCCATGGCTGAGATGACATTCATCGACTGGATCGGCGTCCTGGGGTCGTTCGTGATCGCCGGAGCGTACCTCTCGGCGACCCGCAACTGGGTGGCGGCCGAGCGTCCGGCGTTCAACCTGCTGAACCTTGCCGGCGCGGGCATGATATTGCTGTCGCTCTACTTTCGCCCGAACGCCGGCGCGATCATGATCGAGGTTCTTTGGGTCGGCATCGCGCTTGCCGCGCTCATTCGCTGGCTCATACGGCGCTAGGGCGCGTCCCAGTCAACGCCCTGGGCTTCGCTTATCCGCAACATCCCCTCGGGCAAGGGCACCATCAGCGGCGCGGGGTCGGCGCCGCTGAGCCACGCGGGCACTTCTGAGGGGTCCTGGATCACACCCATGCGGTGGTGAATGGGTGCCACGTCGGTATTTGGTTCGCAGGTCAGGGTTGCGATCTGTTTGAGGCTCTGGCCACCGGGGGCCTGCCAGTCGTCCCAGTGGGCCGCGAACAGCAACGGGCCCGAGGTGCGGCAGATATCCCAGGCGGTTTTGCGGCGCCGCTCGCCGGTCCATTCGTACCAGCCCGAGGCCGGAACCACGGCCCGGCGCAGACCCTCAAACGCAGATTTGGTGAAAGCCGTCTCAGAGCGGGCGTTGATGATGGTCTCCATCACCGGGCGGCCGCGCGCGTTCTTGCGGCCCACGGGAATGATGCCCCAGCGCATGTCGGCCCAGCCCGACGCCGTCAGAACCGGCACCATCTGGCCGGGCGAGATTGACCTGCCCCCAATTTGAGGGCCACTTTTAGGTAGACTCTGTTCCTCTTTTGTTTGCCATTATTCGGCGGCGTGAGCAATGGGCGGTGGCGCGGAGCCTTCAGATAGCTCAAGCGTCGCTGCCCATTGCGGTTTATGGAAAGGCCTGTTTGCGGCAAATTCTTCCGGGGTTTGATAGTTCAGCGAAGAGTGGGGCCGGTTTTGATTGTAATCGATCCGCCAGTCCTCGATGATCCTTTCTGCCCCGGCCAGCGAGGTGAACCAGTTCAAGTTCAGGCATTCTTCGCGAAACCGGCCGTTGAAACTTTCGATGTAGGCGTTCTGGGTCGGCTTGCCCGGGTCGATGAAGTAGAGCTGCACGCCGTGATCATCTGCCCAGCCATCAAGCGCGCGGCCTCGTAGTTCAGGCCCATTGTCAACGGTCAGAACATCCGGGTACCCCCGCTCACGAGCCACCCGTTCCAGCATTTCCACCACGCGGGAGCCGGGGATCGACAGGGCCACATCAATCGCCGGACATTCCCGTGTGCAGTCGTCTTTCAGATTGACGGTGCGGAACTTCCTGCCGTTGGCGAGCGCATCCATGGTGAAGTCCAGGCTCCACCGCTGGTTGGCGGCGATCGGGCACCAGGCGCCTTCGCGCACGCCCTTGGGGATTTTCTTGCGATTGCGGCGGCGCAGGGTCAGGCGCTCCTCTCGGTAAAGTCGCTCCACCACTTTCACGTTCACCTTGAAACCCTCCTGGCCAAGCTTGGCATGCAACATGCGATAGCCATAGCGTCGGTGTTTGCCGGAAAGCGTACCAGCCGTTCCCGTATCCTCGCATGGCGATCCGGCCTTCCTCTGTATTCATTACTCGATCTGGAAAACCCAATCAGCCCACAGGCCCGCCGAGTTGAAAACTGATAGTCACGGCAAAGAACCATGACTGCTTCCCGGCGGCTTGCAGGCTTCAGAAGTTTTTTGCCAGAAGCCCTTTCAGGCCAGCATTATCAAGCATGGTTTCGGCCAGCAGCTTCTTCAGCTTGCCGTTCTCCGATTCCAGGTCTTTCAGCCGCCTGACATCGGAAATCTGAAGGCCGCCATACCTGGCTTTCCATTTGTAAAAGGTGGCATCCGACATACCGTGCTTACGGCACAACTCGGACACTTTCGCACCCGCCGCATACTCCTGAATGATCCGAACAATCTGCTCTTCGCTAAACCGTGACTTGCGCATTCTCTGTTCTCCTCGTTCTCGTGAACATTAAGCGAACAGATCCTCCTTTCAAATGGACCAGTTTTCGGGGAGCAGGTCAGCGGGGCGGTAAATCAGGCGGGGCGAAGCCGAGCATCTGGCGCAGCTCCGCCGCATTGTGCGTCAGATAATAACGCCCTGGCAAAGGATCAGAAGATAGCGTTGGCCACGATCATGATGACCAGCGCGACCACCCAATAGCCCGCGTCCACGTTGCGCGAATAATCCGACTGTCGTCGAAACGACGCGCCGCCCATGCCCAGCACCGTGATGGCCACGGTGGCCAGGATCACGGTCAGAAGCAGGTTCGAGGCGGCGGTTACGGAAACAAACCAGCTCATCAGCAGCAATCCGATGGCCTGCATGACCATCGCGCCCATCGGCATGGCGTCGGCCTTGCCCAGTTCGACGCCGACGCCCTCGGCCCAGCCTTTGCCGAAAAGGCGCACCGAATACCAGAACCAGCCGACCAGAAACGCTACAATCGCGCCCGCGAAAACCGCGGCCCAGCTTACATCGTTTGTAAGTTCGCTCATATCTGCCTCACTTTCCCGGAATTTTACCCGGTTTTCGTTAGCTCAGGCCCATGAGGCTGCCCAATTTTTGCCACATTTCATAGATTGGGCGGAGTCGGGGGGCCAAAAGTGTGGCATTTTGGTTGTTGGGGGTGTGGCTGCTCAAGGTTGAGCACTTATCTAAGTTACTGAAATATTTACATAAACTTGGTGGAGGCTTGAACTGAAGTGAAATGCCGGGACCCGGCATTAATTTGGTTGCATCCAAGGCCGCACCCGCAACTCTGGCGCGATCAGCGGGCGAATCCGGCGCGGTCTCTACGATTGCGCGAACTCGCCGCCCGGCGACATTTCAGCGAGCGCTGCCAGCCGCGCGATTGTCTCGGGCTGCCGCTGCGCCGTTTCCAGATCGAACCGGGATTGCAGGTTCATCCAGAACTCGGCGCTTGTATCCAGCGCCACCGACAACAACAGCGCGGTTTGGGCGGTGACGCTGGACGCCCCGGCAATCAGTCGCGTGACCCGGTTTGCAGGTACACCAAGGGATTTCGCAAAAGACGTGGCACTAAGCCCGAGTTCATCAAGAAATTCCTCTTTCAGAACTTCGCCCGGATGGATCGGGTCAATGATAGTCGCAGATTTCGACATGCGTTGCGTCTCCTGATTGCCAGCGAAAACAAATGCGCCACTGGTCGTTGATGCGGATCGAGGAGCGGCCTTTGCGGTCGCCCCCGAGCTTTTCCAGCCGGTTTCCGGGCGGGCTTTGCAGGTCCCGATACTCGGTCGCGGCGTGCAGCATCATGAACTTTTTCTTGGCTTGCCTGCCAATGGCGCGGATTTGGCGGTGAACTTCGCCCCTCTCGCGCAGGGCTTGCGTTCGTTTGCAGGCGAAGGTTTTGATCATTTTTGGTACGCGGTACGTACCATGTACCGAAAATGATTGGGCTTGTCAAGGTGATGGCGGCGGCGGGGTGAAACCCCGCCCTACGACGTTGCGATAAAGCGCAAAGGGCAGCGCACGGACCTCGGGGTGGGTGCAAAGCGCCCTCCCCGTGGGGGAGGTCCGGGCGCTGCCCGGCCTGAGGCCGGGCGAGACGGTGGGCATGAATGCCCACCCTACACTTGTTATTCACTCTCCAATTAGAAATCTTGTTGCATAAGTCAAAGCAAGTCCGACAACTGAGGTGAATATTGTCGCAGCAAGAAAACCTCCCCACGCCGCGATCTTTGACCCTCCATTCGCGGAATCCGTCCGTCTATCGCAATCACTCAACTCAATTAATGACTTTGGCGAGAATCTCTTAAATTTTTGCTCAAAACTAGCTGAAACAGAGAACGCTAATGAATTTAAGAATATCCCAAAGACAATGATAGCAGAAAGTCCCAAGAAAAGCGATCTCATATCAATAATTATGGGTGAAAGGTACCAAATTCCTGCCACCGACAACACAGACAGGAAAAGAAATCGAGTAATGATCGTGAGATTGTCGGATATAGCTAGAGTAAATTTCGAGAACCAGTTCGGGCCAATCTTTGCTAAACTTAGAAACCACTCGTCTACTTGGCTCTCTATGTTTCGCCCAACCGCAAGATCAATGTAATCAACGTCGATTCGACCCGTGACGCGCCCAATACTTCTCATGATAAGCATCTCTGTGCGATCGGCATGTAATTTGCTCAAACGATCCTCTAGCCCGACACCGCTTACCAAGAAAATTTCAAGCTTGTAGTTTTTCGCCTCGCGTGTTTTGGGCAAAATAATTAAAAAGCCATATTCGAACTCAATGGTTTCAACACAGCTATTTCGCCCTGGCGCCTGCATTTTAAATCGCTCGAAACTACTGTGCCTTTCACTTCTTGAGTTACTGTACCGAACAGTTATTGCAATATTTGACAATTTACAGTCATATTGCTCCATCATCTGGCTAATTCGGTGATGAAGGTCCTCGAAATCGGAAAGGCGAGTATGATATTGATTGAAATAAGTGCGGACTATCCTTTCAGTTTCTCAAGTGAGACTGTTATAGATGTCTTGAAAGACCTGAAAACTAACTTCTCGGCTTCCATCTGTACTCTGAACAGTTATCTCGTTTTCTGGGGTATCCATTGATAAATCAACTCCTGACAAATGCCTTACCAGACATTACTACATCATTAAGCACTGTTTTCAGAGTCAAACCCAACAACCCCCTGAAACTCCCGCCATTCGCCCTTGGACATGCCGGAGGTCTCCTGCGTCACCTCTTCCCCGGTCAGCATCCGCCGCACGCAGTCCAGAGCCTTGCCGCTCAAAGTCGCGCCGCCCAGCCGATAATCCTCGAAGGCGCCGTAGGCCGCTGGCACCCAGTCGGCGGTGATCTTGCAGATCATCTCGGCGTAGACGCGGATCTCGTATTGGGCGTGGGCGTCGGCGCGCAGGCGGAGAAAGTGGAAGAGGTTGTGCAGGTCAACTTTCCAGTACCACTGGGTATAGACGTTGGCGGGCAGGTTCATGCGGGCCAGTTCGCGCGCAAGGCCAGCCTGACCGTCGTCGGAGATCATCGCCTCATAGTTGTCGTAGCACCGCTCAGAATCGGCCTTGAGAATTTCCAGCACCCGCGCGGCCTCGGCCCCGGTCAAAGCCTCGCCCCGGCCCTGGCTGTTGACCGCTGATTGCGCCGCGAGGTCTTCGCGCGCCGGGATATAGAACTCGCGATCCAGGATCGAATAGCGGGCCGAATATTCGTTGACGTTGGCGGTGCGGTGGCGGATCCACTGGCGGGCCACGAAGACGGGCAGTTTGACGTGCAGCTTGACCTCGCACATCTCGAACGGCGTCGAATGCGCGTGGCGCATGAGATAGCGGATCAGCCCGGCGTCGCCCGAGACCGATTTGGTGCCGCGCCCGTAGCTGACGCGCGCCGCCTGACAGATCGCCGCATCATCACCCATATAGTCGATGACGCGCACAAAGCCGTGGTCGAGCACCGGGAGCGGTGTGTAGAGCCTTGCTTCCATGCCGGGCGACACCACCCGGCGGGTCACGTTTTGTTGTGCCCTGAGATCAGCGATTTGGTCCTGTAGTTCCGGCGTTTGCGACATATCATTCACCTGGATGGGCCCCCGACGTGGCTGATTCTGTGTGGGTCAGTATGTTGCGGGTTGGGGGGCGATGACAACAAGATATGGGTTAGGAATGGGGGAATGATGAAGGTTCGATATTTGCATACCATGGTGCGGGTGAAAGACCTGGAGGCGTCGATGGCGTTTTATGGCGCCATGGGCCTGCGCGAGACGCGGCGCATGGAGAGCGATGCCGGGCGGTTCACGCTGGTGTTCATGGCGGCCGAGGGGCAGGAGGAGTGCCCGGTCGAGCTGACTTGGAACTGGGACGGCGACGAAGGCCTGCCGTCGGACAGCCGGCATTTCGGGCATCTGGCCTACAGCGTCGAGGATATCTATGCGCTGTGCCAGCGCCTGATGGAGATGGGCGTGACCATCAACCGGCCGCCGCGCGACGGGCATATGGCCTTCGTGCGCTCGCCCGACAATATCTCGGTCGAATTGTTGCAGAGCGGCGCGGCGCTGGCCCCGGCCGAGCCCTGGGCGAGCATGGAAAACACCGGCCATTGGTAAGGCTGGCGGCAATATTGATCGCCCTGCTGGCCGGTCCGGCGGCGGCGGGGTGCCAGCTGGCGCTGGCGCTGGCGCTGGATGTGTCATCCTCGGTGGACGGGCGCGAATACCGGCTGCAGCGCGACGGGCTGGCGGTGGCGCTGATGTCGGCGGACGTTCAGAGCGCGCTCTTTTCCGGCAGCGGCGATGTGGCGATCGCGGTTTACGAATGGAGCGGGCGCAACCAACAGGTGCTGGTGCTGGATTGGACGCTGTTGACCAGCCCGCAGGTACTGGCGGGCGTGGTGCGGCGCATATCGGAATCCCAGCGAACCTACGACGAATTTCCGACGGCGCTGGGCTACGCGCTGGGCTACGGGGCGGTGTTGCTGGCGCGCGCGCCGCGCTGCGACCGGCAGACCATCGACGTGTCGGGAGATGGCATAACCAACGACGGGTTCGCGCCCGAGGCCGCCTATCGCAGCTTTCCGTTTCAAGGTGTCACCGTGAACGGTCTGGTTCTGGCGGTCGATTACACGATCTCGGCCTATTACCGCGCGCAAGTGATCCGCGGCCCGGCGGCCTTTGTCGAGATCGCGCGCGGGTACAGAAATTTCGAGGCCGCTATGAAGCGGAAACTGCTGCGCGAGATTGGCCATCTGGCAATTGGCGGCGGCCCGGACCGGGCGGCGCCGGGCAATGGCTAGACGGGCGCTGGTTGCGGTTTTGGCCGCGCTCATGTTGGCGCCCCTGCCTGCGGTTGCCTGCCGTCAGGCGCTTGCACTTGGGCTTGACGTCTCGGGGTCGGTCGATGCGGTGGAATACCGGCTGCAACTGGATGGGCTGGCCGAGGCGCTGGCGGACCCGGACGTCGCCGCGCATATCCTGGCGATGCCCGAGGCGCCGGTATATCTCGCGGTTTTTGAATGGTCGGCGACGGCGTATCAACGGGTCATTGTCGGCTGGACCGCGCTCGCGTCGCAGGCGGTACTGGCGGATGTTGCCGCCAGTTTGCGCGCGCGCCGGCGCATGCCCGCGCCCGAAGTCACGGGGCTTGGCGGCGCGATGGCCTTCGGGTTCGAATTGCTGGCCCGCGCGCCAGCCTGCGCGCAGGCAACATTGGACATATCCGGCGACGGCAAAAACAACGACTGGCCCGAGCCCCGGCACGTGCGCCGGGGCGGGCAGATGGCGGGGGTTACGGTCAACGCGCTGGTTATCGGGCAGGATCAGATGCGCGGCGACACGGTGCGTCAGGACAACGTCGCCGACCTCAGCACATATTTCCGGGAAAATGTAATTTCGGGGCCAGGCGCGTTCGTGGAAATTGCGGTCGGTTATACCGATTATGCCACCGCGATGCGCCGCAAGCTGTTGCGCGAACTTGCCAGCGTGGCTATCGGTTCGGATCGGCAGCGTCCACCCCCGCGAAATTATCGGGCTGAACTATTTCGGGTTGCGCAATATTGGCCCCAGCCGGGCGCCCGTCAGTAGATGTATCTGATCTGATCGGACCAATAGCGTTCGACCCGTTTCAGCGATGAGTTGATGTCCTCAACCGCCTCGGCGGTGAGCACGTTGCGCGAGATCAGACCATCGGCGTGGCGGTTGAAAAGCTCGCCAACCGCATCGCGAATATTGCGGCCCTTTTCGGTCAGCCGCACCCGCACCGAGCGGCGATCGACCTCGCAGCGCTGGTGGTGCATATAGCCCGCCTCGACCAGTTTCTTGAGGTTGTAGGAGACGTTCGAGCCCTGGTAATAGCCGCGCGATTTCAACTCGCCCGCGGTCACTTCGTTTTCGCCGATGTTGAACAGCAACAGCGCCTGAACCGCGTTGATCTCGAGGATGCCGACACGTTCGAATTCGTCCTTAATCACATCAAGCAGCAGCCGGTGCAGGCGTTCGATCAACGCCAGCGCATCGAGGTAGCCGGACACGAAACCCGGCCGTGTGCTTTCGCCGATCGTTGAATGTATGCTCATCACCTGCTCCGCCTGTTGATCACCTTGCGGAACACTCGGATGAATTCCCCAAAATTCCGTTAAGTAGGACGAACAAGGATCAACCGCCCCCAAGACAATCGTTCGAAACTGGTGAGCGATGTTATGGTCGAACTTTCCTGGATGACTTTCGATGTTGGTTTTTCGGTCAAGCTTTCTAAGCCAATAATCTGGCTGATGGACAACGCCGCCCGTCGATTAACGGTATGGCCGTGCCAACCGTCCCTTGCGTTCTTGGTCAGCATCATTTTGGGGCTGACCAACTTTGTCCTCGTCGGATAATTCAACTGATCGCGTTCTCGCAAGGACAAGACGTCTTGCCTTGGTCGTCAGACCATAAAGGCCTACGTATTCGATCAGCGCCTCTTCAAGATCTTTCTCGCGCTTCAGGCTCAAATCTTAATCCTCTCGAACAATTTGTGACCGGCGCCCGCAAAAAAGCAGCTTGCAAATTCCGATCTTCTCGACATCGGGCAAAAACGGAATCAGCCCGTCCGAATTATTAAAGCGCCAGGCGGACGGTAGTAGGAACATGACTGTTGGTCGTCGTTGCATCGTGCGATCTCAACCGTGCAGAATCGAATTCAAAGCGAGTACTTTGTCGAACCAACCTTTCGCTTGTCGACTTCCGTAGGTAGTTCAGAGATTTCCCTGTTGGTCTGAATGACCTGCCCCCAATTTGAGGGCCACTTTTAGGTAGACTCTGTTCCTCTTTTGTTTGCCATTATTCGGCGGCGTGAGCAATGGGCGGTGGCGCGGAGCCTTCAGATAGCTCAAGCGTCGCTGCCCATTGCGGTTTATGGAAAGGCCTGTTTGCGGCAAATTCTTCCGGGGTTTGATAGTTCAGCGAAGAGTGGGGCCGGTTTTGATTGTAATCGATCCGCCAGTCCTCGATGATCCTTTCTGCCCCGGCCAGCGAGGTGAACCAGTTCAAGTTCAGGCATTCTTCGCGAAACCGGCCGTTGAAACTTTCGATGTAGGCGTTCTGGGTCGGCTTGCCCGGGTCGATGAAGTAGAGCTGCACGCCGTGATCATCTGCCCAGCCATCAAGCGCGCGGCCTCGTAGTTCAGGCCCATTGTCAACGGTCAGAACATCCGGGTACCCCCGCTCACGAGCCACCCGTTCCAGCATTTCCACCACGCGGGAGCCGGGGATCGACAGGGCCACATCAATCGCCGGACATTCCCGTGTGCAGTCGTCTTTCAGATTGACGGTGCGGAACTTCCTGCCGTTGGCGAGCGCATCCATGGTGAAGTCCAGGCTCCACCGCTGGTTGGCGGCGATCGGGCACCAGGCGCCTTCGCGCACGCCCTTGGGGATTTTCTTGCGATTGCGGCGGCGCAGGGTCAGGCGCTCCTCTCGGTAAAGTCGCTCCACCACTTTCACGTTCACCTTGAAACCCTCCTGGCCAAGCTTGGCATGCAACATGCGATAGCCATAGCGTCGGTGTTTGCCGGAAAGCGTGACCAGCCGTTCCCGTATCCTCGCATGGCGATCCGGCCTTCCTCTGTATTCATTACTCGATCTGGAAAACCCAATCAGCCCACAGGCCCGCCGAGTTGAAAACTGATAGTCACGGCAAAGAACCATGACTGCTTCCCGGCGGCTTGCAGGCTTCAGAAGTTTTTTGCCAGAAGCCCTTTCAGGCCAGCATTATCAAGCATGGTTTCGGCCAGCAGCTTCTTCAGCTTGCCGTTCTCCGATTCCAGGTCTTTCAGCCGCCTGACATCGGAAATCTGAAGGCCGCCATACCTGGCTTTCCATTTGTAAAAGGTGGCATCCGACATACCGTGCTTACGGCACAACTCGGACACTTTCGCACCCGCCGCATACTCCTGAATGATCCGAACAATCTGCTCTTCGCTAAACCGTGACTTGCGCATTCTCTGTTCTCCTCGTTCTCGTGAACATTAAGCGAACAGATCCTCCTTTCAAATGGACCAGTTTTCGGGGAGCAGGTCATGAACGTCGTGGTCGGTGAGCCACTCTCTCAGCTCGTCCCAAATATCCTTAAAGCATATTGCATTTAATCTGAGGCATATCCCGCGGCCTTGAGGAAGTTCCAGCATTGGTCTGGGTCGAAGAGATCACAAATGTCGCTGAGGGCGTCAAAGAGGGCATCGAAGGTTCTTGCTCCAACCCTTCGCAGGTGAGCTTTCAACTTTGAGAACGCCATTTCGATCGGGTTTAGATCCGGGGAGTAGGGTGGCAGGAACAAGAACCAGCATCCGCGCGCCCTCAACGCCTGTGCCGCGCGGTGGCTTTTGTGGGTGGAAAGATTGTCGGGAATGACCACAGTTCCAGGGTCCAGCGCAGGCGCAAGCTGGGTCTCGATATAAGTCTCGAACGCCGATCCATCCATTGCGCCGCTGATCACCCAGGGTGCAATCAGCGCGTTATGGGTCAGCCCGGCGATGAAGGTCTGCGTGCCCCATTTTCCAAAGGGTGCGGTGCCATAAAGCCGCTCACCCCTGAAGCTGCGCCCGCGCAACCGGGTGAGGTTGGTTTTGACGGCGGTTTCATCGATGAATACCAGCCTGTGCGGTTCGGCGCGCATGCGCGGCTGGCGGCGGCTGATCCATTCCCTTCGCGCCTTATGCAGGGCGGGCCGGTCACGTTCCTGCGCGACAAGTCCTTTTTTTATATGAAAACCCTGCGCGTTCCAGAGCCCGGTGGATTGAGGAGAGCTGAACGCTCACGCCGTGCGTCTCCGCAAGCGCACCCGCAAGTTCCTGCAATGTTATGTCCGGTTCAGCCCGGACAATCTCGATCAGGAAACCCGCATGCGGTGCCAGCTTGCCAAACCGGCCCGCTGGCCTGCCCTGTGGCTTGGGTGTGACCTCGCCCCGCTCACGTTGATCCGCCGCATAACGCACCGCCGTCGCTGCACTGACGCCATAAACCCGCCCCGCAGCGCGACAAGAGTTTCCGGCCGCAATATACCCGCATATCCGCTGCCGAAGATCCAAAGAATACGGTTTGCCCATGCTCCACCTCCTCACGGGAAATGAATCAGACAAACAACACTTTGGGAATCCCCTTTCGATTCACATCAAACGCAAACCGCTTTAGGCCCAGTCGTGCGATAACTGAGGACGTCAAGCAGGCGCAGATGCAAATCCATCGGGATGTGTTCGGGCCACGATGACTCAAAATTAGTACGAAATACGTCGGAATTAGGCATCGCTCAAAAGCCTTGCGCCAAGGTAGCCGATTTCTGGAATTGCGCGCCGAAAGCACAACAAAACAGTGCGATCTAGCGCTAACGTCTTACTCGTTAACGTAGCATTCAGGCTCGGAAGTTGCAACCTATTCGTGAAAAAAGATTGCCGCGTTTCCAAACTCGGCTTGCCCGAAGCGCAACAACTGCCGGCAATAAAATTATGCACGCGCCAGCGTCGTACCCAGATGAAAACTGGGCGATACATCCTGTCGTCGTGAGGTGAATTATTGAATGATTCTGGCACTCAGCGGCGGTTGATCGACAGAAAATTTCGCCGCCGATTTTCAGCGACGGCACGGCGGGCCAACGGCAATTTGGCCGCCCGTCAGAGATCGAGTTGCAAGCTGTCGGCAATTGTCCTGATGATCGCCTCGTGAATGTCGGGCGGCGTCAGTATTCCGGCGATCCACGCATAGAGGTCCTGGTCATTTTCATCGAGAAGAGCATCGAACCTCCCCAACGTTGCGTCGTCCAGCCGATTGAGGTTGGCATCGGCAAAACGCCCAAGGATCAGGTCCATTTCCTTGGTGCCGCGCCGCCAGGCGCGGATGCGCAGGCGTTTCAGCTGCACCTGCGCCGCTTCGGTCATTTTTGCAGCGTTGCGCGCAGCCGTGTTTCCAGCGCGCCAAGCCGCGTGCCCAGTTCGGATATTTCGCCGCGCAGGGCGCGCATTTCGGCCAGCGTGGCCAGCATTTCTTCGCGTGTGCTGTCGCTGTCGTCGCCGGGCGACACCCCTTCGCCCTGGCCGGTCAAAAGCCAGGTCATCGACACGTTCAGCACCCCCGACAACATCTGCAGTTTGTTGGCGCGCGGGTCGTTGAGGTCATCTTCCCAATCGCGCAGAGTTTTCGCGCTCACGCCCAGCTGCGCGGCCAGTTCCTTTTGGCTCAGCCCCAGGGCCTCGCGCGCGCCCGATACGCGGTCTCCGAACGTGGCCGATGTTTCGCTGAACCAGTCGGCAGCAAGAATGGTGTCGGTGTCAGGCATGTAATCTCTTTCCCCGCTTTGGGTTGAACGCGGCCACAGCGTGGCCTAATCATGCACCGCTCATACACAGCGGAGACGCGCGATGTCATTTCTGTCTGCGACACTTGCTCGGGTAAAGCCGTCGCCGACCGTCGCTGTATCAACCCTGGCCCGCGAATTGAAGGCCGCCGGACGCGACGTAATATCGCTGGGTGCGGGCGAGCCTGACTTTGACACGCCCGATCACATCAAGGAAGCCGCTAAGGCCGCGATTGACGCGGGCCACACCAAATACACCGCGCCCGACGGCATTCCCGAGCTGAAAATGGCGGTTTGCGCGAAATTTCTGCGCGATAACGGGCTGCGGTACGAGCCGCGCCAGGTGTCGGTCTCCACCGGCGCCAAGCAGGTCTTGTACAATGCGCTTGTGGCCACGCTGAACCCGGGCGACGAGGTTATCATTCCGGCCCCCTATTGGGTCAGCTACCCCGATATGGTTTTGCTGGCCGGCGGCACGCCGGTGATCGTGGAAACCGGCATCGAGACCGGGTTTCGCATGACCCCCGAAGCCCTTGAAGCGGCGATCACACCGCAGACCAAGTGGCTGATCTTCAATTCACCCTCGAACCCGACCGGCGCGGGCTATGCGGAGCAGGCCCTGAAGGCGCTGACCGAGGTGCTGATGCGCTCGCCCCATGTCTGGATGATGTCGGATGACATGTACGAACACATAAGGTTCGGCGATTTCCGGTTCTCAACCCCGGCGCAAGTCGAGCCGGGGCTTTACGACCGCACGCTGACGGTAAACGGGGTTTCCAAAGCCTATGCGATGACCGGATGGCGGATCGGCTATGCAGGCGGCCCTGAGCACCTGATCGCGGCGATGCGCAAGGTGCAGTCGCAGTCGACCACCAACCCGTCGTCGATCAGCCAGTGGGCGGCGGTGGAAGCGCTGAACGGACAGCAAAATTTTCTGGCCGAAAATGCCGCGTTGTTCGAGCGGCGGCGTGATATTGTTGTGGCGGCGCTGAATGCCATCGAGGGCATCGACTGTCCGGTCCCGGACGGCGCGTTCTATGTTTATCCGTCGATCAAAAGACTGATTGGCAAGCGCACGCCAAAGGGCGTTGTCATTGAAAACGATGAGGTTTTCGCCACGACGTTGCTGGAAGACACCGGCGTCGCCGTGGTTTTCGGGGCGGCCTTCGGCGCGTCACCAAACTTCCGCATCTCGTATGCCACATCGGACGACCTGCTGCGCGAGGCTTGCGCGCGGATCGCGCGGTTCTGCGAAAGCCTGGCATGACCAGCCCGCTGCCGCCCTATTATTTCCGTATCCGCGAGAACGGCGCGGTGGTTTTTCGCGTCGATACCGAAAACCGCCATGGCCGGATCGAGATGGCGCAGATTGCGGTGGTGAACCTGCGCAAAGGCGAGGTCAGGCCGCACGGCGATGTCGAATTGAGTGCGCCGGATCAGACCGCGATTGCGGACTGGATTGCACAGCGGACGGACCTGTTGGAAGGCCGCCGTATCGACGACATCCACCGCGCGGTCGATCATCTGAACCTGACCGCCGCCTGGGCTCAGTCAAAGGCCAGCGCCGACGAGCTTGAGGCCATAACCGACGAGCTTTTGATGGCGATGCACGATCTGCGCAGCGTGCTGGTGCGCAAGAAAGCCGAGCGGATCAGCGGCGGCGGATTGTAAAGTCGCGCGTGGCGCAATCAGACGCTGCGCCAAAAGCGGAATGTCAGCAAAACCGAAGCGGTGGCCAGCCCAAGCACCAGCCCGGACCAGACCCCGACCCCGCCCCACCCGGCGACGAAGCCCAACAGGTAGCTGGCAGGCGCGCCGACCAGCCAATAGCTGACGGCGGCGTAGATCATCGGCGTGCGGGTATCCAGAATGCCGCGCAAGAGACCGAGGGCGATGACCTGAATACCGTCAAAGGTCTGAAAGAGCGCGGCAATCAACAACAGCACGACGCTGGTGGCGATGATCGCTTCGCGCGCCGGATCGTCGGGGTCGACGAAAAACCCGCTCAGAACCTCGGGGATCAGGACAAAGGCGGAGATGGCGATCGCCGCCATCGCCAGCGACAGGCCGGTGGCGACGATACCGCCGCGCCTGAGCCCCTGGGCGTCGCCGCGTTTGGCGGCGCGACCGGCGCGCACGGTGGCGGCGCTCGAGAGGCCCAGATGCACGACGAAGGTCAGCGACGCCAGTTGCAGGACAATGCCGTGTGCCGCCAGCGGGATGGTGCCCAGCCAGCCCATCATGATCGCTGTCGCGGAAAAGAGGCCGACTTCGGCCAGCAGGGTCAAACCAATTGGCCAGCCCAGCCGGAAAACGCTGGCCAGCGCGTCGGCGTCGATGCGCCAGAGCCGCGCGAACAGCCGGTGTTCAGGGGCGACCATGCGGGCATAAACCATCAGGATGATCAATATGGCGATCTGCATCACCACCGAGGCGATCGCGGCGCCGGTGATGCCCAGCTCGGGCGCACCGAATTTTCCGAAGATCAGCACATAATCCAGAACGCCGTTCAAGAGCGCCGCGCCGACCGTTGCCCAGAGCGCGATCTGGGTGCGCTCGAGCGCCGACAGGTAGTTGCGCAACACCATCCCGGCCAGCGCCGGGAAAAGCCCCCAGGCGGCGATTTGAAGATAGGCGCTGGCCAGCGCAACCAGATCGGCACTCTGACCAAGCAACCGCAGCGTGACCGGCGCCGACAAGAGCAGCGGCACGCCGCCGAAGGCAAAGACCATCGAGGCCCAGATGCCCATCCGGGTGACGCGGCGCACCTGAACATGGTCGCCGGCCTCGGCGTGGCCCGCGACCATCGGGGTGATCGCCCAGGCAAAGCCGGTGCCGACCAGAAAGACGACGAAAAAGAACGACGTGGCCAGGACCACCGCCGCCAGCGCCTCGACCGAATACCAGCCCAGCATGATCGTGTCGGTCAGCCCGATGGCAACAAAGGCAAGATTGCCGCCCACCAGCGGCAGCCCGAGTCTGAGCAGCGCGCGGGCATGGGCGGGATAGGTCATCGACGGGGTTGGCGGCGGGGTCATGGCCGCAGGCTTTGCCCGAAGGCCGGTTAGGGCGCAACCTCCCACGCCGGGATGAAGCCGCCAAGGACCTCGTTGACCCTGTCAAATGTC
Source organism: Paracoccaceae bacterium (assembly GCA_965247915.1). Taxonomy (GTDB): domain Bacteria; phylum Pseudomonadota; class Alphaproteobacteria; order Rhodobacterales; family Rhodobacteraceae; genus JAKZRT01. The sequence continues at coordinate 1,800,279 of OZ252048.1, read as the reverse complement.
GCGCCGTTCAGCGCCACCTGGGCCACCAGGCCGCGTTTCTTGTCTTCGATCACCTGGGCGATACGAGCATCAACGGCAGCGCCCGCCAGCGCGGCGTCAAAGACCCGGGTGATGGCGCTGCGGCGCAGGTCGGGCTTGAATACCTTGCCGACGGCGGTTTTCGGCAATTCCTCCATGATCTCGATATATTTGGGTTGCGCGGCCCGTTCGCTGACGTTTTCGGTTGCATATTTCATCAATTCTTCGGTGGTGATATCACCCCCGTCGACAAGCTCGACAAAAGCGCAGGGCAGTTCGCCGGCGTGTTCGTCGGGCTGGCCGATGGCCCCGACAAAGGCGATGGCCTGGTGCCCCATCAGCGCCTCTTCGATCTGCGCCGGGTCGATATTGTGCCCACCCCGGATAATCAAATCCTTGGCGCGGCCGGTGATCCAGAGATAGCCGTCCTCGTCGATGCGCCCCAGATCGCCGGTGCGCAGGTATTTCTGGTCATAGAACAGGTCGCGGTTTTTGTCGGCCTCGGTATAGGTGTTGCCGGGCAGAACCCCATAATTCGAAACGCATATCTCGCCGACCTCATCGACGCCGCAGTCGCGCGGTCCTTCGGGCGTTTCCATGAGAATCCGCACGTCACAATAGGGCAGCGGCAGCCCGACCGAACCGACTCTTTTTTCGCCATCGACCGGGTTAACCGAGACCAGGCAAGTGGCCTCGGTCAGGCCGTAACCTTCGATAACCTCGACTCCCGTCGCCTTTTCAAAGCGACGGAACAATTCCAACGGCAGCGGGGCCGATCCGGAAAATGCTTTCTTGACCGACGACACATCGGCATCAACGGGACGTTGCATCAACGCCGCTATCGCGGTCGGAACAGTGATAATAAAGCTGATCTTCCAGCGGTCGATCAGCTTCCAGAAATTGTCGAAAACGCCCTCGCCCCGGTATCCCGCAGGCGTCGGGAAGACCACATGCGCGCCCGAGGCGATCATCGCCATCAGGATCACATGCACCGCGAATACGTGGAAGAGCGGCAATGGACAGATGATGTTGTCGGTCTCGTCGAACAACAGCGTATGGCCGAGCCAGCCGTTATAGATCATCCCCTGATAGCTGTGCTGGGCCACCTTGGGCATGCCTGTGGTGCCACCGGTGTGAAAATACGCCGCGACCCGGTCACCGGCGCTGTCGTCAAAGGTTAGCCGGTCGCCGGGGTGTTTGGCAATTTCAGCGTTGAAATCAAGCACCTGGGCCTTGTGCGTGACCGTGATCTTGGGCCGCAACAGCGGCACGATCCATGATTTTGGCGGGGTCAGATAGCGGTTCAGGTCAACCTCGAGCACAGTCGTGACATTGGGCGCCATGGTCAATGCGCTGGCCGCCTTGCCCGCAACCTCGGCCTTGGGGAAGGCCTTGAGGGTCACCAGAACCTTGGCACCTGTTTCGCGCAGAATGGCGGCGATCTGGTCGGGTTCCAAAAGCGGATTGATCGGGTTGACGATACCCGCGACCATGCCGCCCACCAGCGCCAGAACGGTCTCGTTGCAGTTGGGCATAAGATAGGCGACCACATCGCCTTCGCCCACCCCAAGCGAGCGGATGAGGTTCGCCGTTTGCGTGGTCAGCGCGTGCAGTTCGGTCCATGTCAGGGTTTCGGCTTTGTCTTTGGGGCCGGACAAAAGCTGGTAGCTGATGGCGGGCCGGTCGGGGAACCGGTCGCGGGTGCTGGTCAGAAACCCGTACATCGTCGCGGGCAGGTTCCGGTCTTCCCACGGCATTTGGTCTTCAATCGCGGTGATATCGGCCTTGTTTCTGAAGATGGGCATGATCTGACCTTTGCTTGGCGGCACAACAAGATTACCGCGAGGATGGCCGGTTGCGGCCACTGTGGCAAGCCTGTCGGATCAGGGAAAAATCTTTGCGAAGATTATTGGGGCCTAAGAATTCTCGGGTATATTCTTCGGCCTCACGCGGCGACCAAACCGCCGATAAACTGAAGCCGCGCGAGGCGGGCATAAAGCCCGTCCTGGGCAACCAGTTCGACGTGGGTTCCGGTGGCCACGATGCGGCCTTCGTCCAGCACCAGGATGCGATCGGCGCGTTTGACGGTGGCCAGACGGTGCGCCACGACCAGCGTCGTGCGGCCCTTCGACAGTTCTTCAACCGCCGCCTGAACCGCGCGTTCGCTTTCGGCATCGAGCGCCGATGTGGCTTCGTCCAAAAGCAGGATCGGGGCGTCGCGCAGGATGGCGCGGGCGATGGCGATGCGCTGGCGCTGGCCGCCCGAAAGCATGACGCCGCGTTCGCCGACGTAGGTGTCAAAGCCCTTCGGCAGCGCGCTGAGAAAGTCATACGCGGCGGCGGCGCGGGCGGCGGCTTCGACCTCGGCGTCGGTCGCATCGGGGCGGCCAAAACGGATATTGTCGCGCGCCGAGGCGGCGAATATCACCGGTTCCTGCGGCACCAGCGCAAAGCCCTTGCGGAACTCAGCCCGCGCCATCGCGTCAAGCGCGGTGCCGCCAATGGTGATCTTGCCTGTCGTCGGGTCGTAAAACCGCAGCAAAAGCTGGATGATGGTCGATTTTCCGGCACCCGATGGCCCGACAAGTGCCACGGTTTCGCCGGGGTTCACGGTGAAACTGACCCGGTTCAATGCGGCGATTTCGGGCCGCGCCGGATAGCGAAACACCACGTTGTCAAAGACCACCGGCGCGCGTCCGTCGTCGGTCAGCGTCAGGGGAATTTCCGGGTCTTGCACAGCGTCATCCAGGTTCAGAAGTTCGACCAGGCGTTCGGTGGCCCCTGCGGCGCGCTGGATCTCGCCCCAGATCTCGGAAAGCGCCGCAACCGACCCGGCCACAATCGCGGAATAGATGACAAACTGGATCAGCACACCCATGCTGATCGTCTCGGAGCGGACATCGTGCGCGCCGCTCCAGAGCACCGCCACGATACCGGAAAAGACCATGAATATCACAATCGTTGTCATGGCCGCGCGGGTCAGGATACGGCGCTTGGCGGTCTCGAACGATTGTTCGGTCAGTTCGTCAAAAGCGCTGCGGCTGGCGGCCTCGTGGGTGAAAGCCTGGACGGTTTGCGCGGCCATGAGCGTCTCGGACGCATTGCCCGAGCTGGCCGCGATCCAGTCCTGGTTCTTGCGGCTGAGCCCGCGCAGGCGGCGCCCCAGAAAAACGATCGGGATGATCACCGCAGGCACGGCCAGCAGCACGAGTGCCGCCAGTTTCGGCGCGGTCCAGATCATCAGGGCAAGGCCACCGAAGAACAGCAGCATGTTGCGCAGGAACCAGCTGACCGACGACCCGATCACCGATTGCACCAGCGTGGTATCGGTGGTGATGCGGCTGACCACTTCGCCGGTCATGATGGATTCGAAAAACGCCGGGCTCATGCCGATGGTGCGCGCGAACACCGCTTTGCGGATGTCGGCCACAACCCGTTCGCCCAGCCGGGTGACCAGATAGAACCGCAGGCCCGACCCGATGGCCAAGGCCCCGGCAAGGCCGAGGGCGGCGGCGAAGTAACTGTCCAAAAGCTGGGCGTTGCCCGTGTCAAACTCGTCGACCACGCGGCGCACAGCAAGCGGCAGAACCAGCGAAACGCTGGCCGTGGCCAGAAGCGCCAGAAACGCGGCGCTGACCAAAAGCCGGTAGGGTGCCAGAAACGGCAGCAACCCCGACAAAGCGCCTACACGTTTGGACGTCGGGCGGTCGATGTTGCGGATGTCTTCGGTGTCGGCCATGTCAGAGGGTCATGTGGCGCGCGCGGGCCGCCCTTTCAATGGCAGCGGCGTGCAGGCGGTCAATGTTCAACTCGTAGCGGATTTCTTCCAGGAGCCGCAGTTCGGCTTCGCCAAGGTGGCCGTCGGACGCCGCCACATCGCAGGCCAGGACGTAAGCGGTTTCGTTCAGGGCCTCGGGCATGTCCTCGCGTAAGAGGCCAAAGAGGACATCCAGGCCATCTTCTTCCTCGAACAAGTCCAGCACGCTTTGCGACACCACGCCAATCCGGTCAAAGTCGTATTCGGCGAAGACGGGCAGGTGGTTGACCATCGCCTCGATGGTGACGAGTTCGGCGGTGCGCATGTTTGCGTCCGAGGCCGAGACCGCGATCATCACCGCGATCAGGCAATCCTGCGGCGACAGCGGATGCGGTTGCTGGTTCATTCAATGTCCCTTTTTGCCGCGCTGCGGCGTTCGAGTTCGCCCGACAATATTGACGCAGCAGCGCCCCGGCAATAGGTAGCGGCGATCCGGCGTGCATTGAAGAAGGCGCACGCGAAAAAAAGAGTGTGACCATGAGCGATCTGCGCGTGGCGGCGATGAATTCCAAGGCCTGGCCCTTTGAAGAGGCGCGCCGGATCCTCAAACGGTATGAAAACGCACCGCCCGAAAAGGGCTATGTGCTGTTTGAAACCGGTTATGGGCCGTCGGGTCTGCCGCATATCGGCACATTTGGCGAAGTGGCGCGCACCACGATGGTGCGGCGGGCTTTCGAGGTGATCTCGGACATTCCGACCCGGCTGATTTGTTTTTCGGACGATCTGGACGGGCTCAGGAAGGTTCCCGACAACGTGCCCAACCCCGGCTTGCTGGCCGATCATTTGCAACGGCCGCTGACTGCTGTGCCCGACCCGTTTGGCACCCACGACAGTTTCGGCGACCACAACAACGCCATGCTGCGGCGGTTTCTCGATACCTTCGGGTTTGATTATCAGTTCCAGTCGGCGCGCGACTTTTACCGGTCGGGCCAGTTTGATGCGACACTTTTGCGGGCCGCCGAACGCTACGGCGACCTGATGGCGGTGATGCTGAAAAGCCTGCGCGAAGAACGTCAGAAAACCTATTCGATCTTCCTGCCGATCAGCCCGACCACGGGGCGGGTTCTGTACGTGCCGCTGAAAGACGTCAACGGGTCTACGGGCGAGATTACGTTCGCCGACGAAGACGGCACCGATGTCACACTGCCGGTCACGGGAGGCCGCGTGAAATTTCAGTGGAAGCCCGATTTTGGGGCGCGATGGGCGGCTTTGGGGGTGGATTTCGAGCCCTACGGCAAGGAACACGCGCCCAACACGCCGATCTATTCGAAGATTTGCAGCCTGTTGGGCGGGCGTCCGCCCGAGATTTTTACCTATGAGCTGTTTCTCGATGAAAAGGGTCAGAAGATTTCAAAGTCAGCGGGAAACGGGATCGCCATCGACGAGTGGCTGACCTATGCGGCGACGACAAGCCTGTCGTATTTCATGTACCTCAAACCCAAGACCGCCAAGCGGATGCATTTTGACGTGATCCCCAGAGCGGTCGATGAATATCACCAGCAGCTGCGCGCCTATGGGGCGCAAGACGCCGCGCAGCGGCTGGCCAACCCGGTTTTCCACATCCACGGGCACAACGTTCCGGGCTCGGACATGGTGGTGACTTTTGCGATGCTTCTGAACCTGGCCGCGGTGGCCTCGGCGGAAGATACCGACACGCTTTGGGGGTTTATCCGCCGCTATGCGCCTGATGCCGCGCCCGACACGCATCCGGGGCTCGATGCGGCGGCGGGTTTTGCGGTGCGGTATTTCCAGGATTTCGTGAAGCCCTTCCGAAATTTCCGCGCACCCGACGCGACCGAGCACGCGGCGCTGGCCGATCTGGCATCGCGGCTGCGAAGCTGGGAGGGTGGAACGGATGCGGTGGATTTGCAGTCGATGGTCTTTGCCGTGGGCAAGGACCACGGGTTCGAGCCGCTGCGCGACTGGTTCACAGCCATTTACGAGGTGCTTTTGGGGGCCAGTCAGGGGCCGCGTTTTGGCGGGTTCATCGCGCTTTACGGGGTGGATGAGACCGTCGCTTTGATCGAAAAGGGCCTGGACGGCAGCCTGAGCGCCTGAACAAAGGGCAAGTTATGGGCGATATGCGCGCGGTCCTTGATGCGCTGGCGGCAACGCACGCTGACCTGAAGGTCAAGGGAAAAAAGACCGCCTATCTGGCGGTGAATGGCAATATGTTTGCCTTTGTCGATGATGGCGGGAAGCTGTGCCTGCGGCTGTCCGAAGACCGAAGGGCGGGGTTCAATGCCGCGCACGGGCTCGATGATGTGCGCCAATACGGGGCGGTGATGCGCGGCTATGTTCGGTTGCCCGAGACCGTGTTGGGCGATCCGAGCGCGCTGGCGGCGCTGTTTGCGGAGGTTGTGGGCCACGCAAGGGGGCTGAAGCCCAAAGCGACAAAGCGCAGTTGACCCCGATCACGCAATCTTTAACGACGCGCAGCGGGTTTTCAGACTAGGGTTGGGCATGGTGACCCGATGAAACACCTTCTTGCGATCCTATGTCTGGTCTGGGCCGGTACCGTTGCCGCTCAGGAATCCGGCCAAGCGCCGGGGATCGAGGCCACGATTCAACGTCAGATCGAGGCGTTTCTGGCCGAGGATGTCAATACGGCCTTCGCCATCGCCTCGCCCACGATCCAGCGGCTCTTTGGCACCCCGGAGAACTTTGGGCGCATGGTGCAGTCGAGCTTTCCGATGGTGTGGCGGCCAAGCGCTGTGGACTATGTTGACCAACGCGCGCGCGCCGATGCGGTGATGCAACTGGTCAAAGTGACCGACAGCGCGGGAGCGGACCATTGGTTCGCTTACGAGATGGTCCGGATCGGCCTGGACTGGCGGATCAACGGCGTTTTTCCGGTGGAAGCCCCCGCCCCCAACGTCTGAGCCGTTGCGCCCGACGCTGTGGCTGCGCTCGGATGCTTTACGGCCCTGAAACGCCCGCGCTTTAGGAAATTGGCCGCGCGAGGGGCAATTACGCCGCTTCATCACCAAGACGCAAAATTTCGAGTCGTTTTCCCGGCGACCGCCGCCAGCGTGCGCGCCGCCCGAATGCGCCCAAGCAGGATTTGATCGAGGATTTATCAATGAACAAAGCAGTTACAGATGGTCTGGTGCTGACCCCGCCTGAATTTGCTGATGGGCTGGATGTCTGGTCACGCGCCGACGGCACGGCGGGAACGCCCACCTATGATGGCGCAGCCGACGCGGCGCTAATATCGGCCGATCAGGATTTCAGCGGCTGTCTGGAACTGCAAAAGACCGAAACCACCCAGACCCTGCGGTATATGGGCGAAACCACCATTCTGCCCGGCTGTTATTTGCAGATCAGGGCGCGGGTCAAAGCTATCAGCGGCGCGTTTCCGACGGTCCGCATCGCCGCCTTCGCCGGCCAAACGGGGGGTGCTGCGGTGCCCGGCGTTGTCACCACCGGGCCCTCGGTTACGCTGGATGCTTGCGGCGAAGTGGTCACCATCAGCGCCATCGTCGGCACCGGCAGCCGCACCGGTGTGGACATGGCCTGGGGGACCACGGCGGCGTTCGGGCATTTCGGCCTGGACCTGACCGGCCCCGATGGCGGCGTGATCCGCATCGACGATATCGAGATCGATGATGTGACGGTGTTCTTCCACCGCAAGATGATGGATTGGGTCGACGTGCGCGACTTTGGCGCGGCCGGCGACGGTGTGACCGACGACACATCCGCGTTTCAAGCGGCAGACGCCGCGGCGCTGGGGCGCGAGGTTCTGGTGCCCGAAGGGACCTATTTTCTGGCCGATACGGTGACGCTGACCACGCCCGCGCGGTTCGAAGGCACCATCACCATGCCCGACGACAAGTTCTTGGCGCTGACCAAGAATTTCGATCTGCCGGCTTACGTTGACGCTTTCGGTGACGAGCTTTTGGGGTTCAAGAAGGCCTTTCAGGCGCTGATGAATTTCTCGGACCACGACAGCCTGGATATGGGTGGCCGCCGGATCGAAGTTGATGGCCCGATCGACATGGCCGCCGCCGTGGCCAATCAGGCCAGTTTTCAGATCCGCCGGGTTCTGCGCAACGGCCAGATCAACCTGACGCCGTCGGCGAACTGGGACGACGTGCAGGTCACGTCGACCGCCAGCTATTCGGCGGGCAACCCCGACACGCTGACCGCTGTGGCCAACGTGGCCAACGTGCCTGTCGGCGCGTTGATCACCGGTACCGGCGTCGGGCGCGAGGTTTATGTGCTGGACGTCAACATCGGGGCGGCAACGGTCACTCTCAGCCAGCCGCTTTATGCAGCACCGGGCACCCAGACCTATACGTTCACCCGGTTTCAGTACGCGCTCGATTTCTCGGGCTTCACCGTGCTCGACAAGTTCGAGCTGGAAGCCGTGGAAATTCAGTGCAACGGCTATGGCAGCGGCATTTTGCTGCCGCCGGCTGGCAAGCTCTTCCACTTTCGCGACTGTTCGCTGACCAAACCCAAGGACCGCGGCATCACCAGCCACGGGCTGGGCTGTCAGGACCTGCACATCGACCGCAGCCAGTTCCGGTCGAACGAACAATCAACCGCCGCCACGGCGCGCACCACCATTGCCTTCAACGTCAACGCCAACGACGTCATGAACCGCAACAGCCGCTTTGTGCGGTTCCTGCACACCGGCGTGATCTATGGCAACGGGCACACGGTGCTGGGCAACCACTGGTTCCAGGGCGACGAGGTGACCGACGGCGCGCGCACCGCCGGGCTGGTGCTGACCTATCCCAACATGAAATCGACGATCACCGCCAATTACATCGACAATTCATTCATCGAATGGACCAACGAACACGACGCGGCCCCGGATTTTTCGGCGGAGTATTCGTTCGGCGGGCTGACGATCACCGGCAATGCCTTTACCGCCAACGATGTGGCCAGCTATTTCAACTGGCTGGTGATCAAACCCTACGGCAGCGGGCATTTCATCCAAGGTTTGAATGTCACGGGGAATGTCTTCAAGTCGCTCAACGGGTCGATCGACCGGATCGAGAAGGTCGATACCTCGATTGCGACGCTCGATATGTCGCTGTGTCGCCGGGTCGAGTTTACCGGCAATACGTTCAACGCCGTCACCTACCCGGTCTCGAACCCGGTCATCGAACGCTTTGACATAAATTCGGACCAATCGGTCTGGACGCTGGATTTTGGCGACAAGTTTCCCTTTGGCGGACAGTCGTGGCGCACCACGTCGGTGCAGGCGGACGGCGCGATTTTGAATGCGGCCTCGGCCACCGTGCATCACGCGCCCTATATCAACGGCCAGCAGGGCGTCAATCTGGATCAGGTTCAGGTGGTCTGGCCCGAGCCCGTGCGGGGCCGGATCACCGTCACGGCGCGGATCGACAACCCGAACTGAGGCGGGGTGATCGACCTGGAACCTGTCCGGCGACGCCGGGCGGGTGCCCGGACGTCAAAGCCCCAGGTCGCTAGCCGTCAACAAGAACGCCTTGCCAAACCCGCCGTTCAGATAGGCGCGGTCAACGGTCAGAACCGCGAAGCTGAAATCGGAGAACCCGATATAGAGCTTCGCCTTCGGGTGGGTTTTCAGATAGCGCGCGGCCATGGACCCATAGCCTGCGTCGCCGTTGCCGATGAACGCGGCCTGCCCCATCAGCGTCAGACGCGGCGCATTCAGCGGATCGCCTTTTTCGACAGGCGCGCCCAGCAGCAACGAACAGGTGGCATCAGCCCTGAGAGCCCTAGTGTGCTGCGACAATTCCGAGATTAACAACACAGGACGCCGGCGCTGATCTTGCCCGACGCCGACACGCGTGACCATCGGCGCGCCGGTTCCCGCCTCGCGCACGCCCAGAGCCCCTAGTTTCGCACCGTCCAGAAGGCCGCGCGCCAGGGCACGGGCCTGATCGTCGGTCGGGCGAAAGGGCGGGCTGTGTTGATCGGCCATGCCGCCAACCTGAGCGATCAGCGCGCCCTGTCAAGCCGGGTTTCGCTTAAGGCCCCGCGTGTTATGCTTGGCGGAAAACCGGAGCGCCAGATGCCAACCATTTCCGCCAACAACGACCACCAGACCGTGATCACCACTTTCGAGATGACACCCGGCACCTGTCAGGACCTGCTCGACGAACTGACCGAGGCCTACGCGGAATTCATCAGCAAACAACCGGGGTTCATCGCCGCCGCCTTTCACGTCAACGACGCCCAGACGCGGATCGCCAGTTACAGCCAGTGGACCCGCCGCGAAGACTTTCTGGCAATGCTGCGCAGCCCGGGAATGCGCGAACGCAACCGGCGCTTCGCGGCTCTGGTGCGGGCCTTCGAGCCAGTGATGTATGACGTCGCCGCGACGTTTTGACCGGCCCGGCGCCGGTTCGCGGGGCGCTTTCGCTTGGGCGGCGCACCGGTTTGCCCGAAGCGCTGGTTGACCGCCCCCTCGACCGTCATCTGACCAACGAGGAAGACCTGATCGTGCCGGTGTTGCTGAAGACCGGATATCGTCTCTGACGGCCCGCGATCAGAATTCCAGCCAGGTGCCGATCTTTAGACCAAAGGTGTCGCCCCCGCTCAGCCCCAATGCGGCTCCGACCTCGACCATCGACCCCTCGCTCAGGCGATAGACCACCGACGGGGCCAACCGCAGATAAGGGTCCGATCCGGGGTAATCTCCGCTCTGTATTTGAAATAGCGCGCGCGTCCGGTTGCTGAGCGTGGCCCCATAGGTCAGATCGAGCTTTTTGACGATCTCGCCGGTCTCGGTCCGGTAATGCAACTGCGCATCGGCCGACAGCCAACCGGGGCCTTTGGCCCTTCGCAACCCCCGGCCCGCCGACGCCGCGACCTGGACGATCGGTTCCTGCATACCGTCTGCCGACAGGCTGCCTGTCCGTCGTCATATAAAATGGGACATCAGAGCGGTTTGAGTTTTGGAGGCTCTGGTTCGTTTGTGTGATTGATTATGCCGCGAGTTTTTGATGTTGCAAGCGGCGTTGTCGGATTGTCAGTTTCTTGATCTTTTCCCTTTCTCTGATGATGGCCTTGCCGCGCCCGAAGTAGACGTCGGCGGGTGTGACGTTGTTCAGGCTCTCGTGGTAGCGCTGGTTGTTGTAGTAATCGACGAAGGCCCCGATCTGGCGTTTAAGATCGCCGGGCAGATAGTAGTTTTCCAGCAAAACCCGGTTCTTCATCGTCTGATGCCAGCGCTCGATCTTCCCCTGGGTTTGCGGATGGAACGGCGCACCGCGAACGTGGTCCATCTGTCGATCCTCGAGCCATTCGGCCAGGTCGCCAGAGATGTAGCAAGAGCCGTTATCGCTCAGCAGACGGGGCTTGTGTCTCACAACCGCCTGATCACAACCTGACGCCGCCAGGGCCAGCTCAATCGTCGCCGCCACGTCCTCGGCCCGCATGTTTGTGCAGAGCTTCCAGGCGATGATGTAGCGGCTGTAATCGTCCAGGATCGTGCTGAGATAATACCAACCCCAGCCAATGATCCTGAAGTAGGTGAAGTCGGTTTGCCACATCTGGTTGATAGCGGTGGTTTTGTCCGTGAACTCGTCGGCAGCTTTGATCACAACATAGTCGGGCGCGGTGATCAGATCAGCTTCCTTCAGAAAGCGGTAACCCGATGATTCAGAGATAAAATACTGCTTCTCATCGGTATACTTTACCGCCAGTTCCCGGGTCGTCAGCGCCTCGTGCTCCAGTGCAAATTCAATCAGATCGTCTCGCCGATCTTGGGGAATGCGGTTCCAGACCGACTTTGGGCAGGGTGAGCGATCCGCCAGGGCGTCAAAGCCGCCTTCGACATAGCGGTCATACCATCGGTAGAATGTGGTGCGCGGAATGCCCAGCATATCCAAGGTTTGCTTCGCAGGCAGATGGGACCCCTCAACGGTGCGGATGATTTCCAACTTCTCTGACGCTGGATACCTCATTCCTCGTATCCCCCATCCCCTGTCATGCTTTTTTTGAGCAGACGGTTTTCCAGGATCAAGTCGGCCACACATTCTTTCAATGCCAAGGCCTCAGAACGTAGCTCCTTCACCTCGGGTGACGTCGCCTGACGCGCCGTATCGCCGGACAGACGGCGTTTCCCTGCTTCGGGGAACTCCTTGGACCAGCTGTAATACAGACTCTCTGAGATGCCCTCGCGGCGACACAGTGCTGAGATGCTTTCCTCGCCCCGAAGACCCGCCAAAACAATGCGGATCTTCTCCTCGGCTGAATACGTTTGCCGGGTCTTGCGGCGGATGGTTTTGACCAGCCTGTCAGCCGAGGCTTTGCTGGTTCCGGATTGCTTGTCCATCTTCACTCCTTGACGGTTGCGATGAACCAGAAATCCTCCTGATGCTAAACCCTCATATCTATCCCAAAGGCGCTGACGTCAGACAATGGACACCAATTGACTCTGTCGAGGGGCATTTTGGTGAGCTTGCAAGGGGACTGGGCCGCACCTGCCGTTTTATTGGCGGCACAATCCGGCGAGACAAACGTCGCACTTGTCTGTCAGGACATTTCCCGAAATCCGTGCGACGGAAGCGTTTTGGCCTGCTTGAAAGCAGGAGAATTCATGTCCACGATGCCTTTCCTGATCATCCTAAGTTCATTGGCGCTCAGTTCTTGGTCAAAGGCAATTCCGGCGCGGTCCGCCCGGATCCAGGCAACTGTGCCGCTTAGTGACCTGCCCAGGATAACCACCGTGGCCCTTTCATCCGGGCGGAGCCGCGTGTCACAAAGTACGCTCAGCCCGCCCCGACTTCCGTTGCGTGTGACCGCAGGAATGCTGCCCGCCTTTGTGACGAGCTTTATTCTGACCTCGTGGGGCCAACGTTGAGATCTGTGCTTCATCGCCGTTTTTCCTGGTGCACAACCGTAAGCGTCAGATACGAAGGAAAAATTAACTGTGGCCCGTTGTACGTGCTGCACAGTTGAACCCGGGGCGGTCGGGCGGCTAGTCTGGGCTGAACCAGGGACCGCAAGCGAAAGTTGCACATATGGATCAGACGGAAAGCTGGCAGGCGAGATCGAGGCGCTGAAAGCCGAGGTCGCGCGGCTGAACCAACACCGCTTTGTGCGGCTCCACAACTCGGTGCCGCGGTTGCTGGCGTTTCGATTTGCCGGCGGGCTGATGTTCGGTCTGGGCACGGTGCTGGGCGGGTCTATCCTGCTTTCGCTTTTGGTCCTGATGCTGGGCTCGATCGATTTCATCCCGGTGATCGGCGAATGGGCGGCGCGGATCGCGACCGAGATGGAAGTGGCGCGGTAGAGCAAAATGACCCGCCGGTCCAATTGTTTAAATCCAGTGTTGATGGCATTAAGTGCAAACTTAATGACCAGATGGCAAAGCTGGAGCAACGCCATGAAAACCGCGTTTCGCGACGTGAAAAAGGATATCCGGTGCCGGATCGTGGCCGGCGACTGGGCGCCCGGCCACCTGGTCCCGAACGAGGTCGATCTGGCCCGCGAGTTTGACTGTGCCCGGGCCACGGTTAATCGGGCGATGCGCGAGCTGGCCGAAGAGGGCCTGGTCGAGCGCAAGCGCAAGGCCGGCACGCGGGTGCGCATGTCGCCGGTCAGGCACGCCAGGTTCAAGATCCCGCTGGTGCGCCAAGAGATCGAGGCGCGCGGGCTGGCTTATCGCTATGCGCTGATCAGCCGCGACATTGCGGCGACGCCGGACTGGCTGCGGGCGCGGTTGAGCCTGGCGGGCGACAGCCGGGTTCTGCACCTGGCGTGCGTGCATTTCGGCGACGGCAGCCCCTATCAGTTCGAGGATCGCTGGATCAATCTTGCCGCCTTGCCGCAGGCGACGCAGGCGGATTTCTCGCAGACCGGGCCCAACGAATGGCTGATCGCCACGGTGCCGTATTCAGACGCCGAGATTAGTTTTTCGGCGACCACCGCCGACGCGGGTCTGGCGCGGCACCTTGGCTGCGCGCCCGGCGACGCGCTTTTTCTGACCGAGCGGTCAACCTGGTGGCAGGCGCAAGCCATCACCTACGTGCGGCTGTATTTCCAGCGCGGCCACCGGATGACGACCCGGTATTAAGACCCGGACGCCCAGCCGCATTTCTTCATCACTTTTCCCAAAATACTTATCTGTCCGCGGTCTGCTATTTTGTTGGCGGGCGGGAGGCCGGCAAATACTTGACCCGCTTTGAGGTCGTCTGGGAGCCGGGTCCCCAGCCCCTTGGGTAACCACCCAAACCGAACTGTTGACTGGCCCGGCGCTGTTGTCGCCAAGGCCGCAGATAAGGATGAACCGCCTGTCGTTGAAGCTGGCGTTGCCAAGGGCACGATCGAGATCGAGCATGCTGGTGGACACCGGCTCCGGATCAGCGGTGCCTACGATCCCGGGGCGTTGGCACATCTGATCCGTGTCCTGTCCGGATGATCCCTGTTCCGTCCAGCACCAAGGTCTGGCTGGCGGCTGGAGTGACGGACATGCGCCGGGGTTTTGCCACGCTGGCTGCCCAGGCAGAGCAGACCCTGAAACAGAACCCGTTCACCGGCAATATGTTCGTGTTTCGAGGGCGCCGTGGCGATCTGATCAAGGTCATTTGGTGGGATGGCCAAGGAGCCTGTCTGTTCAGCAAGCGCCTGGAGAAGGGAAAGTTCGTGTGGCCAGCCGCTAAGGACGGGAAGATCGCGCTGACGCCGGCGCAGTTGGCGATGCTGCTTGAAGGCATTGACTGGCGTATGCCCAAGAGGACATGGTGCCCGCTGACAGCAGGCTGAGTAAACCATTTATTTCCAAAGGATTGATGCCGTTGTGGGATTCCCACCGTCTCGGATAAGTGGTAGGTATCAGCCATGCTCGATGACATCAAAAAGCTGCCTGATGACCCGTCGGCATTGAAGGCGTTGATCGCTTCCATGGCGTCAGAACTGACGAACCGGAATGCCGGGCTGAAGAGCCGCGATGTGTTGATCGAGAAGCTGAAGCATCAACTCGCGGGCCTGCGTCGTCATCAGTTCGGTTCGCGTTCAGAAAGCCTTGATCAGCTTGAACTGAAACTGGAAGAGCAAGAGATCGCACGGGCGGCGGAAAGCCCGCCCCCCGAGCCGTCGTCCGACGATGCCGATGAGAAACGGCAGCCAAAGCGCCGCCCACTGCCCGATCACCTGCCGCGCAACGAGACCGTAATTGGAATCGGCGAAGACTGCGCATCTTGCGGCGGCAAACTGCGCCGACTCGGCGAGGATGTGACCGAAGAGCTGGAATACAAGCCGGGGCGTTTTGTCGTGAACCGGATCGTGCGTCCGCGCATGGCCTGTACCTGCTGCGAGAAGATCAGCCAGGCCGCATTGCCATCGCGTCCCATCGAACGCGGTCGTCCAGGACCCGGTCTGTTGGCGCATGTGTTGGTCAACAAATACGCGGATCATCTGCCGCTCTATCGCCAATCGCAAATCTTCGACCGCGACGGGATCGACCTTGAACGCTCAACTTTGGCTGACTGGGTCGGCAACTCCACGGCGCTGCTCGAACCCCTGGCTGATGCCATTGGCCGTCATGTCCTGAACGGACAAGCAATCTTCGCTGATGATACGCCCGTGAAGATGCAGGCGCCGGGTAGCGGCAAATGCAAGACGGCACGGTTCTGGACATACGCCAGAGATGAACGGCCATGGGCTGGCGATGCGTCCCCGGCGGCCTGGTATCAGTTCAGTGTCGACCGAAAGGGCATACGTACAATCGGCCATCTCAAGGACTACACCGGCTGGATGCACGCCGATGGCTACGCTGGATTTGAAGAGCTGTACCGCTCAGGCCGTATTCACGAGGTGGCCTGCATGGCGCATATCCGGCGCAAGTTCGTCGATGTGCAGCAATCCCAGGGCTCTGCCATCGCCGAAGAAGCGATCAGGCGCATCGCCGAACTTTACGCGGTCGAGAAGCAAGCCCGTGGATCGCCGCCGGATGAGCGGGTGCGGTTGAGGCAGGCAAAGGCAAAGCAGGTTCTCGATGATCCCGACACGTGGCTCGGTGCACAGCTCACGCGCATCTCTGGCAAAACGCCGCTGGCGCAGGCAATCCGCTATGCCATCACCCGCATCAAACGGCTCAGGCCCTATCTTGATCACGGCTTGCTGGAGATAGACAACAACACAGCCGAAAGGGGAATGCGGGCCATCGCCATAGGCCGCAAGAACTGGCTCTTTGCCGGGTCCGAGCGTGGCGGCCGATCAGCCGCCATTGCCTACACGCTGATTGAGACAGCCAAGCTGAACGGCGTTGACCCTCAGGGCTGGCTCACAGATGTTCTGAGCCGCATCGCCGATCACAAGATCACCCGCATCGATGAACTTTTGCCTTGGTGTTACGCTGCCCCGGCAGCGTAACAGCGACCAGCTTATCCTCGCCAGAGCACCTTCACCGGACGGTCACGACGCGCGCGCCCCGCTCGGCGGACAATCAGATCATCGGACCGGGGCCCTAACTCGCGGTCAGCGCAAATTTGACCGGCATCCGCAGCCGAAACGCGGCACCGCCCTGGCCCGGCAGATACGACACTGCGCCGCCCAGGTTGACCATGATCTCGCGACAGATCGCCAGACCCAAGCCCGCCCCGCCCGCCTTGGACTGATCGCCGAGGCGCAAAAACTTCTCGAAGATCAACGCCTGCCCGGCGGCCGGTACGCCCGAGCCGTTGTCAATCAGATCCAGCACCACATCCGGGCCGTCGACCCGCACCACAACCCGCAACAGGGGCGCTTCGGCGTCGCAGTACTTCTTGGTGTTGGCGATGAGATTGATCAGAACCTGCGCCAGACGGTCGGCGTCGGTCTCGACCACCACATCCTCGCGCGCGAGGTCGCGGTGAATAGCCAGGTTCCGGGTCGGCTCGATCGACCGGGTCGCATGAAACGCGCGGTCCAGAATATCGCGCAGACTGCCTTTACCGACATTCAGCGACACCTGGCCGTTTTCCAGAACGCTGAGGTCCAGCAAATCATCCAAGAGCCGGGTCAGGCGCAGGGTCTCGTCGTGAATGATCTGCGAATATCTGGACCGCTCGCCGGACGCAATGTCGCCGCCGTCCATCAATATCTCGGAAAACGACCGGATCGAGGTCATCGGGGTGCGCAATTCGTGGCTGATCTGGCTCAGAAACGCGTCCTTTTGCACCGACAACGCTGTCAGTTTTTCGTTGGCATGGGTCAACTGGCGCATGGTGCGTTCCAGTTCGGCCGACTTGGCCTCAAGCTGGCTGGAATATTCCAGTATCTGCGCCGCCTCGTCAGCCACCTTAATCAGGTCCTCGACCGTGGCCCGCGCGCCGGTCACGATCTGGCCCAGCATCGCATGCGCCGTGGCCGCACCGACCGATCCGGCAAGCTCGCGCTCGAGTGTCTCGATAAAGGCCGGCGTGGGGTCTGGAAGAACCCCGGTTTTGCCCTGCGCTGCGGCTTCGCGCTCGAACATCTCCTAGGCTTCCTGGGGTCCGAGAATGCGCTGCGTCATCACCAGCAGGTCCTCGGCCTCGACCCCGCTGCCGCCGCTCTGGGTTTGCGGGCGCGGGGCGTGATCCCAGACCTGAACGAATTGCGCCGCCTGCAACCGCTCCAAGGGGAGCGGAAAGCTGAAAAACGAGCCGAGAAAAAAGGCGCTGGTGTTGAAAAGCATCGACCAGATCACCGCGTGGATCACCGGGTCGATCCCCTCGATCCCGAAAAGTGCCTGCGGACGCAGCCATCCGATGCCCCAGGGCCCCTGCGCCAACAGTTCGGGCGACATCAGAAGGCCGTCGCCAAAGCTGGGCAGGAACATCGTATAGCCCCAGATCAGAAACCCGGTCATCACCCCGGCCCCGGCGCCGACGCGCGTGGCCCCACGCCAGAATATGCCGCCGATCATCGCCGGCAGCACCTGCGCGACCCCGGCAAAACTGATCAGCCCGATCGCCGCCAGCGCCGAGCCGCCGCCCAAGGCGGTGTAATAGACGAACCCCAATAACAGGATGCCCGCAATCGACAGGCGGCGCGTGGTCAGCACCAGCCCGCGCACATCGCCCGCCATCATGGGCCGGGCGCGCAGGTTCAGCCAGATCGGCATAACGATGTTGTTGGACACCATCGTCGACAGCGCAATCGCCGCCACGATCACCATCGACGTGGCCGCAGAAAACCCGCCGATAAAGGCGAATATCGCCAGCCCGTCCTGGCCGAATTGCAGGGGCAGCGTCAGTACAAACATGTCGGGGTTCGCACCTTCTGGCATCTGCGACAGACCCATAACCGCGATCGGGATTACAAAGAGGCTTATGAGCAGCAGATACAGGGGAAAGGCCCAGCTTGCGACGCTCAGGTTTCGTTCGTCGGCGTTCTCGACCACCATGATCTGAAACATCCGCGGCAGGCACAAAAACGCGGCCGCCGACAGAAAAATCAGCCCGAACCAGCGGCTTGTATCCATCTGCCAGGCGGCGATCGGGCTTTCGTCGATCAGGCGCGCCATATCCAGCGGGCCGTCGGCCAGGTAAAAGACAACGAAAACCCCGACCGCCATCAGGGCGACCAGCTTGACCACAGCCTCGACCGCGATGGCTACGACCACGCCGTGGTGGCGTTCGTTCGCGTCCAGCTTCCGGGTGCCGAAAATGATGGTGAAAAGCGCCAGGCCCGCCACGATCCAGAGCGCGGACAGGCGAACCTCTTCGGCGGAATGCGCCTCGCCCGTCGCCGCCCTGAAAACCTCGAGCGACAGTGTTACCGACTGCAGCTGCAGCGCGATATAGGGCGTGGTTCCGATGACCGCCAGGATCGTGACCATGATCCCCAGCGTCCGCGACTTGCCTTAACGCGACGAGATCATGTCGGCGATCGAGGTGATCCGCTGCGCCCGGCCGATCCGCACCAGTTTTCGCAATAAGACCCACCAGCCGACCATGACCAGCGTCGGACCAAGGTAGATGGTCAGAAATTCCAGCCCCGACCGCGCCGCGTAACCGACCGCGCCGTAAAAAGTCCAGGCGGTGCAATAGACGCTCAGTGACAGGGTATAGACCCATGGGCTGCGCAGCCACGCGACGTTACCCCGCTCGGCCTGCTTTTCGGCAACAAATGCGATGGCAAACAGGAACGCGACATAAGCCAGTGCAATCGCGATAAATAAGTTGAAGTCAACCATCAGGCCGCGTCGTCGGGCGCGGCAGCATCATCCGACGCGCCGTCGCGCTGGTCAATTTTTCCGGCCACGCGCGAGAATATGGCGGCAACGATGATGAGCAACGCACAGATAACAAAGATGTATATGCCCCCGCCGGATGTAGTGCCGGTGCTGTCGGGGCCGCCGGTAGCCCACAGCACCGGCAGGATAAACAACAACAGCCCCACCACCGGCAAGAGCCGCATCGCCTCGATCAACCGGCGGCGGCGATAGCCCGCTTCGGCCCGAAACGGAAGCGGTGCCGGTTCCTTCATGTCCCCACCAGTTCGCGCACCACTTCCAGCACCTCGGCGTTGGAAAATTGTTTAGTCATAAAGCGTGACACGCCGGTGGCTTCGGCCATCGCGCGATCTTTGTCCTGACCGCGCGCGGTCAGCATCAGAACCGGCGTGTCCGCGTGACTGGCTGATTTGCGCAGGTCGCGCATGATCTCGAACCCGGACCGGTTGGGCAGCATCACGTCGAGGATGATAAGATCGGGCGCCTTGGCCGCGATCGCGTCCAGCGCCGTTGCCCCGTCCGAATGAATGTCCACTGCCCATCCGTCGCGGCTGAGGATAAAGCGGATCGCCTCGATGATATTCGGCTCGTCCTCGATCAGGAGAACCCGTTTTGTCATGTCGGCCCCTCCCCGCCGGTACGGGTGCCACTATTGCCAATGCCTGTGGCGCTGTCAAAGGCCGCCCGACAGGATCGCCGGTTCGCGCCGCGCCGGGCAGTCGGTTCGCGGGCATATCGGGCAGGCAATACCGACCGGTTCGGCCCGGGCATCGATCGTGGGCTCGGGATCGCCCAGGATTAGCATCGAGGCCTCGGTCACCGGCGGCCCGTCAAAGCCGCCCGGATAGGTTGGCTGCGACACCGCGTAGGTCAGAAACCTTTGTGGCGGGGCTCCGGGTGTCTCTACCAGCCTGCGCAAAGGCACCATCGGGCGGGCCAGCGCCTGATAAAGCGACCAGAGCGGGCAGGCCGACCCCAGACGCGGCAAGGCAAAGCCTTCGACCGGCTTGGAGTAGGTCAGCGCGCCCGACCCATCACAGATGGCCAGCCCGATCTCGCGCGAGGTCAGACCAAGCGGCAACGCCGCAAGCCGCCGAAGGATGGTGGCCATATCCACCGAAAACAGCCCGGCGAGCGCACCAGGATCGAAATTCTTTGACTGCGCCGCTTTGGCAAATGGCTCAAGCGCCAGCGCCAGCGCATCTTGCCGGTATCGGGTCAGAAATTTCCGCGCCAGCGACCGCGCCGTGGCGGACCCCAGCACTTCTGAGCCCTCGACCAACGATCCAGGGTCGCCGCCCGCCTCGCCCTCGAGCGCCTCGAAGTGAAAGTCATTTTGCGCCAGAAACGCTTCAAACTCCTCGCGCGGCGAAGCGACCGCCTGACCGGCGTCGCGCGCCCGGTCCAGATAGGCCACCAGGCGCTGGCTGCCGTCGACCAGGCGTTCGCTTTCTTCAAATACATTGCGCTGAAACCGCGCCCGCCATTCGGGTTCCAGATCGGGGGTTTCGCTCAGAATCGACACCGACGACCGGATCGCCGTGACCGTCGAGATGACATCATGCAGCGACGCGGCAAGATGCGGGTCGTGGGTCAGCCGGTCCGACAGGGTCGCGACGGTCTGCTCCAGGTCCTCGATACGCCGGGTCTGCGCCGCGACCAGTGCTGCCCACCCGGGAAAGCGGCCCGCCAGTTCGTCGGCGCGGTCAACCTCGGGCGCGTGTCCGGGCAGCTTGGCGGCGGCCTTGCCCAAGGCCTGAACTGCGGCCTTTTCAGCCCCTTGCGCCAACAGCGCCGGATCGGTCTCGAGCGCTGCGGCGATGTCCAGCATCAGCTTGCCGCCGATTCTGCGCCGGTTGTGTTCGATCAGGTTGAGATACGAAGCCGACACATCGACGCGCCGCGCCAGATCGACCTGCTTGACCCCAAGCTGAAGCCGGCGCTCGCGGATGCGCGTGCCGGCCAGCGAGGATCGGGGTTGGGACAAACGTGTGAAATCTCAGTTTTTTCTTGCAGTTATTGACAGGACTTTACTATATTCGGCATTCTTTGTCCATTTCTTTACAAAATTTTTCTTTTGTCAAAATGACTTATTGCGTAATTTTCTAACCCGGTACGATAATCCAACCGCCTAGTAAAATAGGTGCGGTGACCATATACGCCGCCGATTTTCATCTTTGGGAGAATTTCCATGTCTACAGAACTCACCCGTCGCGGTGTCCTGAAAACCGGCGCGATTGCCGGGGCAGGCCTTGCCGTGCCGACGATCTTTACCGCTGGTTCCGCCGCGGCCTATACCAACGAGCCGACCGGTTCGACGGTAACGCTCGGCTTCAACGTGCCGCAAACCGGCCCCTATGCCGAAGAAGGCATGGACGAACTGCGCGCGCAGGAACTGGCCATAGCGCACCTCAATGGGATGGGCGACGGCGGCATGCTGAACACCTTCAGCTCGAAAGCGCTGCAAGGCAACGGCATCCTAGGCAAGCAGGCGCAGTTCGTGACCGGCGACACCCAGACCAAATCCGACGCCGCCCGCGCATCCGCCAAGTCGATGATCGAAAAGGCTCAGTTTACGAACTGTATGTGTTCATGGTATGTTCTTTTTGGATTCAGGGAGATAGCGAATGTCGATGGACAATGAACAATTTCAGTGCTGGCTTGCCGGGATAGACAGCCTCAGCGCTGCACAGCGTAGAGAGGCCGAAGCGGTATTTTCAGGGCGGACAGGGTCGGGTTCCTCGCTTGCCGCGGTCGAACTTGCGGTGGATGCTGATAGGCACTGTCCGCATTGCGGCAAGCCCGGTGCGGTGTCACGGGGCAAGGCACGGGGCCTGCGTCGTTACCAGTGCAAGATCTGTCGGCGCACATTCAACGCCGCTACCGGCACGCCCTTGTCCGGGCTTCACTACAAAGACCGATGGTTGGCCTTTGGCGGATGCCTGGCTGCGGGAGAAACGGTTCGGGCGTCAGCCGATCACTGTAATCTTGCCGTCAACACGGCATTCCGTTGGCGTCACCGGTTTCTGGAGGCTGCAAAGAAGGCCCCGCAAAAGCTCAAAGGGATCGTCGAGGTCGATGAAACCTATGTTCTGGAGAGCCACAAGGGACAGAGAACCCTCGACCGCAAGCCCCGCAAAAGAGGCGGCAAGGCTGGCAAGCGCGGCCTGTCGTGCGAACAGGTGCCGGTTCTAGTGGCTGCCGACCGTAATGGCACGACATTCAGCACGGTTCTTCCGGTGGTTAATGCCGACACGCTGAAACAGGCGATCAGCCCGGTCGTCGACAGGGACATCGTGCTGGTGTCCGACGGTCACCGCGGCTATCCGCCCTGCGCGACAGCAATGGGCGTTCGCCACGAAGCCCTCAATCTGTCAGCCGGCGAACGGGCCCGGGGCGCCTTTCATATTCAGACGGTCAACAGCCGCCACAGCCAACTGAAGGATTTCCTGCGCCGCTACCGTGGCATCGCAACAAAATATCTCGACAACTACCTGCAATGGTTTCATCTCATCAAACTCACACCACAGACCTCGCCGCGAGCCTGTTTGGCCGCTGCTATCACACGCCATGCATACAGTTCGTAAACTGAGCCATCGAAAAAGACGGTGTTGTCATGGTCAATGGCGGGTCGTCCTCGGGCGTCGCCATTGCAGTTCAGGGCCTCTGCCAAGAGGCTGGCATCATCTTCATGGCCGGTCTGACGCATTCGAACGACACCACCGGAAAAGACAAGAAAGCCAACGGTTTCCGCCACTTCTTTAACGCCTACATGTCCGGCGCCGCCTTGGCACCCGTGTTGAAGGAAGCTTATGGTGCTGATCGTCGCGCCTATCACCTGACCGCCGATTACACCTGGGGCTGGACCCAGCAGGAATCGATCCAGGCCGTGACCGAAAGCCAGGGTTGGGAAACCGTCAACAACGTGCTGACCCCTCTCGCCTCGACCGACTTCTCGGCCTACATCACACCGGTTCTGAACTCGGGTGCCGACATTCTGGTGCTGAACCACTACGGCGGCAACATGGTCAACTCGCTGACCAACGCGATCCAGTTCGGCCTGCGCGACAAGCAGGTTAACGGCAAGAACTTCGAGATCATCGTGCCGCTGTATTCCGAACTGATGGCCGCCGGTGCTGGCGAGAACATCAAAGGCGTTCTGGGCTCGATGAACTGGAACTGGCAGCTGCAGGACACGGGCACCAAAGCCTTCGTGCAATCCTTCGGTGAAATCCACGGTCGTCCGCCGTCGAACTCGGCGCACACCTGCTATGTGCAGACGCTGCTTTACGCCGACGCCGTTACACGCGCCGGTTCGTTCAACCCCTGTGCGGTCGCCGAAGCGCTGGAAGACTTCGAGTTTGACGGTCTTGGCAACGGTCCGACGCTGTACCGCGCCGCCGACCACCAGTGCTTAAAGGACGTTCTGGTTGTGCGCGGGAACGAAAACCCGACCAACGCCTACGACACGCTGGAAGTCGTCGAGATTACGCCGCGTGCGCAGGTCGAATATGCGCCTGACCACCCGATGTTCGCCGGTGGCGAGCTGGGCGATTGTAACACAGGCGCCTAAGCCGCGCTCCAAAAAAACGCTGGTCGCGTTCGCGCGGCCAGCACACTGCGACAACCGGTATCTTCCGTCAGCGACGGCGGATCACGCCCAGATAACCTGCGAGTGGGACCATGGACGCATTCTTACTGCAAATCCTGAACGGTCTGGACAAAGGCTCGGCCTATGCGCTGATCGCCCTTGGTCTGACCCTGATTTTTGGCACGCTCGGTGTGGTGAACTTCGCCCACGGCGCGCTTTTCATGATCGGCGCGTTCTGCGCGGTCGCGCTTCAGCGCATCCTGTCGCTCAGCTTTGTCACGCTTGACCCGACCCAGACCGATTTTCTGGGCAAACCGCTGAAGGTTTATACGCCCTACCTTGAAAAATGGTTCGGTCCCGAAGTCGGGTCGAGCATAATCGACTGGTCGGTGCCGCTGGCGATTCTTTTCGCCATCCCGATCATGGTCACTATCGGGTTCGTCATGGAACGCGGGCTGATTAAGCATTTCTACAAGCGTCCGCACGCCGATCAGATCCTGGTCACCTTTGGCCTGGCCATCGTGCTGCAGGAAATCATCAAATACTATTTCGGCGCCAACCCGATCCAGACTCCGGCGCCTGACGCACTGAAAGGGTCGCTGGATCTCGGGGTCATGGTTGGCTTCAACGCCAACGCGATCATCTATCCGATCTGGCGCATAATCTATTTCGCCTTCGCACTTGTGGTCATTGCCGGTATTTTCGGGTTCCTGCAATTCACCACCTTCGGCATGGTTGTCCGCGCCGGCATGGCCGACCGCGAAACCGTGGGCCTGCCGGGCATCGACATTGACAAGAAGTTCACCATCATGTTCGGCGTCGCTGCCGGGGTCGCCGGTCTGGCAGGGGTCATGTACGGGCCCGTGAGCCCGCCCAATTACCACATGGGCATGGACTTTCTAGTTCTCAGCTTCGTTGTGGTCGTGGTCGGCGGCATGGGGTCTTTGCCGGGGGCAGTGCTGGCCGGGTTCATGCTGGGCATACTGGAAAGTTTCGCCTCTACGACCTGGGCCACCACCACCATTCCCGGGATCAACCAGATCATCATCTACCTGGTCGCAATTATCGTGCTGCTTGCCCGCCCCCGTGGCCTGATGGGCCGCAAGAGCGTGATGGAGGATTAAGCCATGCTGGGTCTCAACAAAAAAGACACCACGCTTTTGGTGATTGTGGCGGCGATGGCCTTGCTCGCGCCGTTCCTCTTGAACCCCTTCCCCACCGAGTCGGGCATGGCCCAGTTCAACGCGGGTTATCCCGACCTGATGCAGCGGTTCGTGATTTTCGGCATCTTCGCCATAGGGTTCAACATCCTTTTCGGACTGACCGGTTACCTTTCCTTCGGGCACGCGGCGTTCTTGGGCATCGGCAGCTATTCGGCGGTGTGGATTTTCAAGTTGCTCACCTACAACGTGATCCCCGCTATCGCACTTTCGGTCATCGTCACGGCGATCTTTGCGCTGGCAATCGGTTATATTTCGCTGCGCCGGTCGGGCATCTATTTCTCGATCCTGACGCTGGCGTTCGCCCAGATGATGTTCGCGCTGGCCTATTCGGTGCTGTCGAACCCCAAGTTCAACCTGACCAATGGCGAGACCGGGCTTCAGGTCTATGCCAACGACCCTCAGTGGTTCCACGGCGACCACCTGCCGAACCTGCCGCACCTTTTCGGACTGTCGATGCGGTCGACCTATCGGCTGGATGCGGGCGCGTGGTCGTTTGACTTCAATGCCGGATACTATCTGGCGGCTGTCGTCATGCTCGGGTCGTTTTACTTCGCCATCCGTCTTTTCCGGTCGCCCTTTGGGATGATGTTGCGCGCCATCAAATCGAACCAGCAGCGCCTGAGTTACACCGGGCTGAACGCGCGCCCCTACGCCCTGGCGGCCTTCGTGATCTCGGGCACCTACGCCGGGCTTGCGGGGGGTCTTTTGGCGTCGATGGACCCGCTTGCGGGTGCCGAGCGGATGCAGTGGACGGCCTCGGGCGAAGTGGTTCTGATGACCATCCTGGGCGGCGCCGGCACCCTGATCGGGCCGATCCTTGGCGCCGGTTTCATCAAATACTTCGAGAACATCTTTTCCAAGATCAACGACAATGTCCTGCACGGCTGGTTTGCACTCCTGCCCGACGGGATCGAGGATTTTCTGGTCACCATCGTGCATCCCTTTGTCGGAAAGGGCTGGCACCTGACGCTCGGGCAGTTGTTCATGGCCGTCGTCATCTTCCTGCCTGGTGGTCTGGTCGAAGGCGGCCAGCGTATCGCGCGCCTCTTCCGCCGCGACCACGGCGTCAGGGATGCCGCCAAGAAATACGCCCCGAAACCCGCGCCCCACGTGGCCGAATAAGGAGACCGGATATGGGTATTCTTGAAGTCAAATGCGTGAACAAACGGTTCGGTGGTCTGCAAGCGCTTGGCGACGTCAACCTCAGCGTCAAGGAAAATTCGCTTCACGCCATCATTGGCCCGAACGGGGCCGGCAAATCGACCCTGCTGAACTGTCTGATCGGCAAGCTGATCCCCGACACCGGTTCCGTCATGTTCATGGGCCAGTCGGTGCTGGGCCGCAAACCGCACGAGATCAACCAGATGGGCATCAGCCGGGTGTTTCAGACGCCCGAGATATTCGGCGACCTCAGCGTGCTCGACAACGTCATGATACCCTGCTTTGCCAAGCGCGACGGGGCGTTCCGGCTGCATGCCTTCGGATCGGTCGCCAACGAAAAGGCGCTTCGCGAAAAGGCCTGCGCTTCTGAAAGACGTCAGCATGATCGAAAAGCGCGACATCAACGCGGCGTCGCTTTCGCGCGGCGACAAACGGCGGCTCGAGATGGCGATGTGCCTGGTCCAGGACCCCAAGCTGCTGCTTTTGGACGAACCGACCGCCGGCATGGCCCGCGCCGACACCAACAACACCATCGACCTGCTCAAAGAAATCCACAACCAGCGCGACATCACCATGGTCATCATCGAGCACGATATGCACGTGGTCTTCAGCCTGGCCGAGCGCATCACCGTGCTGGCCCAGGGCTCACCGCTGGTCAAGGACACACCCGACAACATCAAAGGCCATCCGAAAGTTCAGGAAGCCTATCTCGGCCAGGCGCATTAGGGGGTGCCAGAGATGAACGTCGAATCCCAAGCCTTCAACAGAAACGCCAACAACGCCACCACGGCACCGGCGTTTTTCTCGGTTTACGACATGCATGCCTATTACGGCGAAAGCTATATCGTGCAAGGCGTGTCGTTCAACATCCACGAAGGCGAGATTCTCGCGCTTCTGGGCCGCAATGGTGCGGGCAAGACCTCGACCCTGCGAGCGATTGCTCGCACCGGCAGCCCCCAGGTCACGCGTGGCGAGATCTGGCTCGACCACCAGCCGCTGCACAACATGGCCAGCTTTGAGGCCGCGCAGGCCGGGCTGGCGCTGGTGCCCGAAGACCGGCGCATCATCGCCGGGCTGACGGTCGAGGAAAACATCGAACTGGCGCAAATCGCCCCGCCGATCGGCTGGTCGCTGGATCGTATCTATGACCTCTTTCCACGACTGGGCGAACGCCGCAAGCAAGAAGGCGTGACACTTTCGGGTGGTGAACAACAGATGCTGGCCATCGGCCGGGCGCTGGCGCGCAGCATCAAGGTGCTGTTGCTCGACGAGCCTTATGAAGGCCTCGCGCCGGTGATCGTGCAGGAAATAGCCAAGACGCTTAGCCACATCCGCGATCAGGGCATCACCACGGTGATCGTCGAACAAAACGCTGTGGCGGCGCTGAAGCTGGCCGACCGCGCGGTTATTCTGGACACCGGCAAGGTGGTTTATGACGACAGCGCCCAGAAAGTGCTGGACGACGAAAAGCTGCGCGCCGAGTATCTGGCCATCTGAGATCCGTCCGAAATCTGTGCTCCGGACTTGATCCGCGGCCTCTGGCTTGATCCAATGCGGCGCGAAAGCCGCTTTTTTTGACCACGGAACCGACATGACTGACACCACCTACCCCCCCGCGCCCGAATTCGCAGCCAACGCCCACATCGATGCCGCGAAATACGATGCGATGTACGCCGCCTCGGTCACCGATCCCGATGCCTTCTGGGCTGAGCATGGGAAACGCATCGACTGGATCACGCCGTTCACCAAGGTCAGGAACGTCAGCTTTGCCCACCCCGATGTGTCGATCAAATGGTATGAGGACGGCACCCTGAACGTCGCCGCCAATTGCATCGACCGGCATCTGGCGACGCGCGGCGACCAGACCGCGATCATCTGGGAAAGCGATGATCCAAACATCGACAAGCACATCACCTATAACGAACTTTCGCGCAAGGTGAACAAACTTTCCAACGTTATGAAGGGCCTTGGCATCAAGAAGGGCGACCGGGTGGTGCTCTATATGCCGATGATCCCCGAGGCTGCTTACGCCATGCTGGCCTGCGCGCGCATCGGGGCCATTCATTCGATTGTCTTTGGCGGCTTTTCCCCCGACGCGCTGGCCGCCCGGGTCGCGGGGTGCAGCGCCGCACTGTTGGTCACCGCTGACGAGGCCCC
Organism: Paracoccaceae bacterium; assembly: GCA_965247915.1. Classification (GTDB taxonomy): domain Bacteria; phylum Pseudomonadota; class Alphaproteobacteria; order Rhodobacterales; family Rhodobacteraceae; genus JAKZRT01. Next base: position 1,772,164 of record OZ252048.1, on the reverse strand, counting down.
GCGCGGCGGCAAAGCGACGCCGCTGAAGGCCAACGCCGACCGCGCCATGGAGATCTGCGGCGACGTCCCGATGCTGGTGGTTGGCCGCACCGGCGGCGGGCCGGGCATGAAACCGGGCCGCGATCATTCCTACGCGGCGCTGATGGCCGATGCCAGCGCCTATTGCCCGCCCGAGCCGATGAACGCCGAAGATCCGCTTTTCATCCTTTACACCTCGGGCTCGACGGGAATGCCCAAGGGGGTTGTTCACACCACCGGCGGCTATCTGGTCTGGGCCGCGATGACCCATGAATATGTTTTCGACTACCACGACGGCGATATCTATTGGTGCACGGCGGATGTCGGCTGGGTCACCGGGCACAGCTATATTGTCTATGGACCGCTGGCCAATGGCGCCACCACGCTGATGTTTGAGGGCATCCCGACCTACCCCGATGCGGGCCGGTTCTGGGCGGTCTGCGAGAAACATTCGGTCAACCAGTTCTACACCGCGCCGACGGCGATCCGGGCGTTGATGGCGCAGGGCCCCGAATGGGTGGCCAAACACGACCTTTCGGCGCTCAAAGTGCTGGGCACCGTGGGCGAGCCGATCAACCCCGAGGCCTGGAACTGGTACAACGAGGTCGTCGGCGGCGGCACCTGCCCGATCGTCGACACCTGGTGGCAGACCGAAACCGGCGGCCACTTGATGACGCCGCTGCCCGGGGCCACGACAACCAAACCCGGCTCCTGCACGCTGCCGTTCTTCGGCGTCGAACCGGCGATCCTGGACCCCACCACCGGGGCCGCGATCACCACGACGCAAGCTGAAGGCGTTTTGTGCATGAAAGCCTCGTGGCCGGGACAAATGCGCAGCATCTATGGCGACCACGACCGCTTCGTGGCCACCTATTTCGCTGATTACAAAGGCTATTATTTCACCGGCGACGGCTGCCGCCGCGATGCCGATGGCTATTACTGGATAACTGGACGGGTGGACGACGTAATCAACGTCTCGGGCCACAGCATGGGCACCGCGGAGGTTGAAAGCGCGCTAGTGGCCCACGAAAAAGTGGCCGAGGCGGCGGTGGTGGGCTTCCCGCACGCCATCAAGGGGCAAGGCATCTATTGCTATGTCACGCTGATGGCCGGCGAGGAATATACCGACGACCTGAAACTCGAACTCAGGGGCCATGTCCGCAAGGAGATCGGCCCGATCGCTTCGCCCGACCACGTCCAATGGGCCCCCGGCCTGCCCAAAACCCGCTCCGGCAAGATCATGCGCCGCATCCTGCGCAAGATCGCCGAGGATGACTATGGCGCATTAGGCGACACCTCAACGCTGGCCGATCCCGCCGTCGTCGATGATCTGATTGCCAACCGGTTGAAATAGCCCTTCGCGTCCCGGACCTGATCCGGGACCTCACCTGATCCCATCTCCCTGATAGACCGGGCGGTCTCCGGACCGCCCTTTTTTCTACCGATCACCAAAAGCGTTGAGGATCGTACCTGCCCGGGCGAGAGCGAGAATCGCGCCCGCCATGGGGCGGGCAGGCGCGATCCGGGGCTGACGCCCCGGGAAGAAAGGTCGATCGGGCAATTCACAGAGAAGAGTCGCTGACCCAAGCCGCCGAAACCGTGCTATGGTGCCGGATATTTCGAAGATGGAGGGTTGGATGTTTACGAATATTGGAGAAAAAGTCGGCGTAGCGGTCCTGAGCGCAGTTATTCTTGGAGCCTTGGCGCTATTGTGGCAGACCTTTTCAGACGGGACTATGATTAAATTGTTGGGCGGCGTCCCGGAATCCGAGCTTCAGTCTCTGGCCGGCCACCCGCATCAGAGGATCGAGGCGGCCAGCATTCCTACGGGCGCCGTAGTCGCTTTCGACACTGATAGCTGTCCCGACGGGTGGTCTCGATATGCCAAGGCCCATTCAAGGGTCATCATTGGTGCGACCCAAGGCGCGGACTTCGTTCCGGAGTTCACGTTGGATAGTTTTGAAAAAGACCTGTCCCTTCGCAAACTTGGAGAACATGGCGGTTCTGAGACCCAACTGATGGCAATTGCCCAATTGCCTGAGCACTTCCATCGGCTAAAACTGCATTATGTCTACAATAATGCTGAAGGTAGCCGCTCTTTCACTTTTACTGGCCAGGAAGGTCCGATCGAAGAGGGCGAATTCTCGCAATGGACATTCGCAAGCGATCGTAAGGCGATTCGAGAGGATAATCAAAGCGAGACTGAGTGAGCTACTCCCCAACCGTTGGACAGTATTTGGCGCAATCTAAGCTACTTTTTGCTCCTGCTGATCGGGTTGCGTTGTTTCATTTCTCTGCCAATAGACCACGGCTGGAGGCTGGCCGCCAAGTGCGGAATGCGGCCGCTTCTGATTGTAGAACTCCATCCATTTGCCGACGCCGGCCTTGGCCTCCGATCCAGTCTCCCAGGCGTGCAGATAGACGCACTCGTATTTCAGCGAGCGCCACAGCCGTTCCACAAAAATATTGTCGAGGAACCGGCCCTTGCCGTCCATCGAGATATGCACGCCTGTCCGCTTCAGTTGGCCCGTCCAGACAAAGGATGTGAACTGACTGCCTTGGTCAGTGTTCATGATCTGGGGCGGGCCAAACTTGTGGATTGCCTCGTTCAACGCCTCGACGCAGAAGTCCGCTTCCAGCGTGTTCGAGATGCGCCACGCCAGCACTTTGCGCGTGTGCCAGTCCATGATGGCCAGGAGATACAGGAAGCCGCGTCGCATTGGCAGATAGGTGATATCAGAACACCAGACCTGATTGGGGCGGGTCACACGAAGCCCACGTAGCAAATAGGGGTAAATCTTGTGGCCCTTCGCGGCCTTGCTGGTGTTGGGCCTCTGGTAGATCGGCATGAGGCCCATCAACCGCATGAGCCGTCGGATGCGCTTCTCGTTCACCAGATGACCTTCGTTCCGAAGATGCCACGTCATTTGGCGCACACCGTAAAACGGCGTTTCCAAGAACTGCTTATCTATCAGGCGCATCAGGTCGAGGTTCATCGCGGTCTCACCCTTTGGCTCATAGTAAAAGGATGACCGTGAGATCGACAGCAAGGCGCATTGTTTGCCAACAGACAGGTTTGGAAGGCCTGGCTCAATCATCTTCCGCCTCACTTGCCGGCCCAGGGCTTGAGCTTTCTGGCCAAAAAATCGTTGGCGACGGCCAGCTCCCCTATCTTGGCGTGCAAGTCTTTAACCTGTTCTTCGTCAACTTCAGCCGCTTTCCTGCTGCCGCGCTCGAACACGCCCGACGCGCCTTCAAGCAACGCACGTTTCCATTGATGGATCATGGTAGGATGCACGCCAAACCGGCTCGCCAACTCTGAAACCGTCGCCTCCCCCTTCAGCGCCTCCAATGCCACCTTGGCCTTAAACTCTGGATGATGTTGCTTTCGTTTCGACATTTCTGATCTCCTTCGTGTTGAAGATCAGCAGACTACAAATCGCAGCTTACGTCAGTGTCCGAATTTCGGGGGTAGCTCATTCCGCGGATTTCGCTAGCGCCCATCTGCCGGGTGTCGGACGCCGCCCCGAAGGCCACCCGGAACATAGCGATCCGCGCCTTGGTGCTGTCGACGCTTTGCGAAATCAGCGCCAATTCGGCGCTCGGTGACCCGTCCGCCATCGCCAGCAATTCGACCCCATTGCCGATTGCCCCGATCGGGTTGATAAGATCGTGGCATATGCGGTTTCCGACCAGGGCGGTCAGGTCAAGGTCATCGGTCGGCATGCTAAGCGAACCCAAATAAGTGAAGATTGCGAAAAGTGATGAATACTTTGTTAACGCCTGGAATGTTCGTGCGGCACCCGGGCCAGCCGGATTGGGGACTTGGCCAGGTGCAATCGAACATCGCGGGCAAGATTACGGTCAATTTTGAACACGCGGGCAAAGTCGTCGTCGATGCTGCTAGAATCGATCTCATCGAGGTATTGGATCCGTAAAAATTCACCGGCGCCTCTGCGAGAATTAGCACAACCATTGCGCGAAACCAAGCGGTTAGGGCGTCAGGTTGCTAAAATACCAGCCCGCGTTTAGAAGCGCGATCAGGACGATCAGGGGACCGAATTGACCGGACACGCGCCCAAATTCGAGCTGAAAATCGCCAGCTCGGAATTTGACCGCCGGGCCGCGCAAAGGCTGCGTTATCGCGTGTTTGTTCAGGAACTTGGCGCGGATGGTCCGCTGGTGGACCACGAAAACCGCCTGGAACGCGACCAGTTCGACCCGTATTTTGGTCATCTCGTGCTGTTTGACCGCACCAAGCGCCATGACGATATCGACAGTGCCGTGGGCGTTTACCGGGTCATGCGCGACGATCAGGCGCGAAAAGGCGGGCGGTTTTATTCCGAGGATGAATACGATCTGAGCACGCTGAAGGCCTCGGGCCGCCGGCTTTTGGAACTGGGCCGGTCCTGTGTCGATAGAGATTATCGTGGCGGGGCTGCGATGTATCATCTTTGGAACGGGCTGGCCCGTTATGTGCTGGATCACGAGGTCGAAATTCTATTTGGCGTGGCCAGTTTCCACGGCACCGAAGTGGGCGCGTTGTCCGAGCCGCTTGCCTATCTTCATCACCACCACTTGGCGCCCGCTGCGCTGCGGGTCCGGGTTCAGCCGAAATATTTCCAGACTATGGACCTGGTCGCCGCCGACCAATTGGACCGGCGGCGCGCGATGGTGGCCACGCCGGCGCTGATCAAGGCCTATCTTCGGCACGGCGGCTATGTGGGCGAGGGCGCTTATATCGACCACGCGTTCAACACCACCGACGTGTGCCTGGTCATGGACACCGCCGCGATGAACGAGAAATACCACCGTTATTACGCCCGGGCGCGCGCGTGAGCCCAACTTGGGTATCCGGGGAACCGCCCACCCAGGCCCGTATTACACCCGGTGGCTGGCTTCGTGTGGCGATCAAGGGCAGCCTGATCGGCGTCGTGACCTTTGGCGGTCTTGGCCTCTTGTTGCTGGGTCGACTGATCGAATGGCCGCTGTTCGGCGCGCGCCTGCCAGTGACGCCGTTCATCACCCAATTTGTGTGCAAGTTTGACCTGATGGTGATCGGCATTTGGTGCAGCCAGGCTGGCCGCCCGATGCGCGGCTTTGGCGCGCTGGTGGCCAACCATTCGTCGTGGCTGGACATTTTTGCGCTGAACGCGCGCGACCGGTTCTATTTCGTCGCCAAAGCCGAGGTTTCGACCTGGCCCGCCGTGGGCTGGCTGGCGCGGGCGACTGGCACGATGTTCATCGAACGGCGTGGCGGCGCGGCGGACGATCAGCGGCAGGAAATTCTGGGGCGTCTGAAAAACCGCCACCGGCTTTTGTTCTTCCCCGAAGGGACCAGCACCGACGGGCTGCGGGTGCTGGATTTCAAGTCAGCGCTTCTGGCTGCTTTTTTCGATGTGGAGATTGGGCAAGATCTCTGTGTGCAGCCGATTTCGGTACGCTATACCGCCCCCGAGGCGGCGGACCCGAGATTTTACGGATTTTGGGGGCAAACCTATTTAGTCCCGCATTTAATCCAGGTTCTGGCGGCCCCGCGCCAGGGATCGGTCGAGGTGATGTTTCACGATCCTTTGCGCGTGGCTGATTTTGCAGACCGCAAAGCGCTGGCCACAGCCCTTGGCCGGGCCACGCGCGAAGGTTTCGACACCGGTCAGGTGATCGCGGCCAGATAATCGCCGAGCCGCGCGGACGGGTCGTCGGCGGCCCAAATCTCGTCGCCGAGCGCCAGAAAATCGGTGACCGACGCCAGCGCGCGCGCAGTGTCGATGTCAACCGCACCTTCGGCGACAATCGGCACTTCGATAACCTCGGACCACCAGGCAAAGAGGTCGGGCTTGGCCGGCGTGGCGTGGCCAAGCGGCGTTTCGCGCACCGGGCCAAACGAGACGTAATTTGCCCCTGCTTCGCCCGCGTTCAGCCCGTCGTGCCGCGAAGCCCCGCAGAAGGTGCCGACAATCGCGTCGCCGCCAAGATCGGCGCGCAGCTTGCGCACCGACCGGGCGCCGTCGGTCAGATGCACGCCGTCGAGCCCGAGCCGGTCAACGAAACCAACGTGATCGGCCACCACCAGCGCCACGTCGCGGGCATGGACGATGCCCCGCAGCGCGTCGCCGGCGCGCGCGATTGTGTCTTCATCTGATCCGGCAAGGGCCAGGCGGACACAAGCGACTGGATGCGCGTCGAGCAGACCCGCCAGAACATCGCGAAACACCGACAGCTCGAACTGGGGCGGGGTAATCAGATAAATCTGCGGCTGCTCGGGCTGGGCCATTGTTGGCTCCTGTGCGGTGCGTCGCCGAGGCTATAGCGGGGAAAACCCGCCGTTGCTACTTGGGCGGCATCGCCCCGACAAAATCCATCGCCGGGCGCAGCCACCGGGCGCGCCGGACGTCGTCGGACAGGGCAGTATCGGCGACATCGATCATGCCGCCCATGGGCCGCCCGGTAAACGCCATCGGCGCTGCGCCGTCGATGGCCAGGCCCGCGGCCTCGGCGGCTTTGCCGACCCGGAACATGCCGCCGCCCTGGTGGACACCGCACAGCATGTTGCCGTTCAGCATGAAGCAAAGACCGCCAAACATGCGCTTTTCCGAAATGCCCGGCACATCGACCAGATCGCCGCGCAATATTTCGGCAAGTCCTTCGTCATAGGCCATGGTCCCCTCCTTGCGCTGCGCGCGCCACCGGCTTATCACGCGCACCGCAGCCGGGGAATGACTATGGGTGACGGGGCCAAAGACAGACGGCAACCGGTTTTCGTGCTGGTGCGCCCGCAGATGGGCGAGAACATCGGGGCTGCGGCGCGGGCGATGTGGAACTTCGGGCTTGACCGGATGCGCGTCGTCGATGCGCGCGACGGCTGGCCCAATCCGCGCGCGGTGGCGCTGGCCAGCGGGGCGGGGCGGGTGCTGGACGCGGCCCAGCACCACGATGAGCTGACCGAGGCCGTCGGCGATTGCACCTTCGTCTTTGCCACCACGGCGCGGCCGCGCGACCTGACCAAGCCGGTGTTCTCGCCCGAAGCGGCGATGGCTAGGGCGATTGAACTGACGGCGCAGGGCCAAAAGGTTGCGGTGCTTTTCGGGCCGGAGCGCGCCGGGCTGGAAAACGATGAGGTGGCACGGTCGAATGCGTTGATCAGCGTGCCGGTGAACCCCGACTTTCCATCGCTGAACCTTGCCCAGTGCGTGTTGCTGATGGCTTACGAATGGCGGCGCGTGGCCGACGACGGTCCGGGCGAAGTTGCGGTCTTGGCGGGGACCGAGGCGGCAACCGCGCTGGAGGTGGAAAAGCTGGCCCAGCATTACGAGGATCGTCTGGACGACGCCGGATTTTTCCACCCATCTGAGAAGGCCCCCGGCATGAAGATCACCCTGCGCAACTTGTGGAGCCGCATGGCGCTGACCCGCGCCGACGTGCAGATCCTGCATGGCATGCTGCGCCAACTGCTGCGCCGGCGCTGAGCGGTTCAATATAGGGTCATCTTGCTCTAGGAAGGCCCAAAGCCATCAAGGGGGTCCCGAGTGGCCGACAAACGTCCGATCTTTGAAGAGGTCCCGGAAGGCAAGCAGGCACCGCGAGCCGCGCCGTCGGGCGGCCTGATTTCCGATGAAAGCACTGCCCCGCGAAATTTTGCGCGGCTGTGGCTGGCGGTGCTGTTCGGGCTGGTGGTGGCGATGATCGTGGTTGGCGGGCTGACCCGGCTGAACGACGCTGGCCTGTCGATCACCGAATGGCGTCCGGTGACCGGGGCGCTGCCGCCGCTCTCGCAGGACGAATGGCAGAGCGAATTTGCCAAGTATCAGGACATTCCCGAATTCGCCCTGCAAAACAGCGCCATGACGCTGGAGGATTTCAAGTCGATCTATTGGTGGGAATGGGGGCATCGGCAACTGGGGCGGATCATCGGGCTGGTCTGGGCGGTCGGTTTTTTTGGCCTGCTGGCGGCGCGAAGAATGCCGCGCGGCTGGGCCGGGCGGTTTCTGGGTCTTGGGGCTTTGGGCGGCCTGCAAGGCGCGATTGGCTGGTGGATGGTGGCGTCGGGGCTGAGCGGGCGCATGGTCGACGTGGCCTCGTACCGGCTGGCCATCCACCTTGGGTTGGCGTTCGCAATATTGGGACTGATTGTCTGGTATTTTCTGACCCTTGCGCGCGGCGAGGGGGCGTTGATGCAGGCGCGGCGCGCCGGCGAGCCGCGGCTTTTTTCCGCCGCCACCGGGCTGATGCATCTGGCGTTTGCCCAAGTGCTTCTTGGCGCATTGGTTGCGGGCATCGACGCGGGCCGCAGGTTCAGCGACTGGCCGTTGATGGCGGGCGGCTTTTTTCCGCCCGGACCGTTCGATTTGCGCCCGCTCTGGGTGAATTTTTTTGAGAACGCGGGGACGGTGCAATTCATGCACCGCTTGACTGGTTATGCGGTTCTGATTGTCGCTCTGGTGGTCTGGCGACGGTCGCGGCAAAGCGGCAATCGCACCATCCGGCGGGCCTTTGACGGGGTCATGGTGATGACCGCTGGTCAGGTGGTGTTGGGCATTGGCACGGTGATTTTTGCGGCGCCTCTGGGGTGGGCGATTGTCCATCAGCTTGGTGCGGTCGCGCTTTGGTCGCTGATCCTGCGGGCGCGGTTTTACGCGCGTTACCCGGCCAGCCAATCGCTGAGGAGCTGAAAAGTGAGCGCATTTGACGATCTGATCGCCTTCGAGCGCGAGACCCAGGCGCTGGCCGGTATCGCCGGGCGGCTGGGCTGGGATCAGGAAACCATGATGCCGCGCGGTGCCGCCGAGCAGCGCGGCGAGGAGATGGCGGCGATCGAGGGCGTTCTGCATGGCCGCAGGACCGACAGCCGCGTCGCCGGTTGGCTGGCCGAGGCCGAGGCGGCGGAGGCCGGCCCGGTGGCGCGGGCTCAGCTTCGGCTGATCCGCCACGGGCACGACCGGGCGGTGAAAGTTCCCGCCGAACTGGCGGCGGAGATTGCCCGGACGACCTCGCTGGCGCAAGGCATCTGGGCCCAGTCGCGGGCCGACGAGGACGTCGCCGCTTACGTGCCGACGCTGGAAAAGGTTGTGCGCTTGGTGCGCGAGCTGGCGGCAGCACTTGCGGGTGGTGGCGGGCTTTACGACGCGCTTTTGCAGGGCTACGAGCTGAGGGCCACCGGCGATGGTCTGGCCGAGATGTTCGGCGCGCTGCGGCCGCGTCTGGTGGCGCTGCGCGACAAGATACTGTACCGGCCGGCGCCCGCAGCGCTGCGCGGTGACTTTGCCGAGGACGGGCAATTGGCGCTGTCGGCGCGGCTTGCGGCGGCTTTCGGGTATGATTTTGACCACGGGCGGATCGACAAGGCGGTGCATCCGTTCTCGTCCGGGTCCGGTCTTGACGTGCGGATCACCACGCGGACCTCGGCCAGCGACCCGTTCAACTGCTTTTATTCCACCATCCACGAAGTGGGGCACGCAACTTACGAGCAGAGTATCGACCGCGCTTATCTGCTGACGCCCCTGGGCCGGGGCGTGTCGATGGGCGTCCACGAAAGCCAAAGCCGGATTTACGAGAACCAACTGGGGCGCAGCCGGGCTTTTACCGGCTGGCTTTACGATCGCATGGTGGCCCGGTTCGGGGCGCTCAGCACACCGGATGCGGATGCCTTTCATGCCGCCGTCAACCGCGTGGCTTCGGGCTATATTCGCACCGAAGCGGACGAAGTTCACTATAACCTGCACGTTCTTCTGCGGTTCGATCTGGAGCGGGCGCTGATCGGGGACGACCTGCAAGTTGCCGACCTTGAGGCCGCCTGGAACGACCGGTTCGCGTCAGATTTCAGTGTCAAAGTCGACAAGCCCTCGAACGGCGTGTTGCAGGACGTGCATTGGTCGGTCGGCGCGCTTGGGTATTTTCCGACCTACACCCTGGGCAATGTCTATGCGGGGTGCCTCTTTGAAGCGCTGCGCAAGGCGGTGCCCGATTACGAGGCGGCGCTGGCGGCGGGCGACGCCGGTCCGGCGACCAAATGGCTGCGCGAGAACCTGCAGGTTCACGGCGGGCTTTACGAGCCGCGCCAGGCAGTGGCGCGGGCGGCGGGGTTCGAGCCGACCGAGGGGCCATTGCTGGCCTATCTGGAAGAAAAGTTCGGCGCGCTTTACGATCTCTAGGCGCGGAGACCGGCGGCAGGGGAAGGCCATAACGTTGAAGATGGATCGCGACGAATTGCAGGCCTTTCTGGCCCGGTCGTTTGCGCAGGTCGCTGATGATTTTCAGGTCGTGTCGGTAGCGCCGGGCGAGATCGAAGTGCGGATGCGGGTCGGCGATGACGATCTCAGACCGGGTGGGACCGTCTCGGGGCCGACAATGTTTTCGCTGGCCGATGTTTCCGTTTATCTGGCGATCCTGGCGATGATCGGTCCCCGGGCGCTGACGGTCACCACCAATGTCTCGATCGACTTCCTGCGCAAACCCGTGGCCAGAGCCGATCTGATCGGACGCTGTCGCCTTTTGAAACTCGGCCGGTCGCTGGCGGTCGGCGATGTGCTGATTTATTCAGATGGCGGGGCCGAGCCGGTGGCGCGGGCATCGATGACCTATTCCATACCGCCAGAATAGGGGGTAAATTGATACCACAATCGTAAGACGTTGTTTTGCAAGGAGATAATTGAGAAAAATCCCCTTGACCCGCGCGATTAAATGCGTAGAACAGCCCAATCCAGATCCCACGACAACGGGTGAGACCATGAAAACCTTTACCGCCACCCCGGCGGACATCGACAAGAAGTGGATACTGATCGACGCCGAGGGCGTGGTGCTGGGCCGTCTTGCTGCGATCATCGCCACGCGACTGCGCGGCAAACACAAGCCGAGCTTTACGCCGCATATGGATATGGGTGACAATGTGATCGTGATTAACGCGGGCAAGGTTCAGCTGACCGGCAAAAAGCGCGACAAGCCGAATTACTGGCATACCGGCTATCCGGGCGGGATCAAGTCGCGCACCACCGGCCAGATCCTCGAAGGCAAACACCCCGAGCGCGTGGTCATGCAGGCCGTCAAACGGATGCTGCCGGGTAACAAACTGGCCCGCGTTCAGATGACCAATTTGCGCGTCTTTGCCGGGGCCGAGCACAGCCACGAAGCGCAAAAACCCGAAATACTGGATGTGAAGTCCATGAACGCCAAGAACGCGAGGGTCTGAAGATGGCCGACGAGATCAAATCTCTCGATGAACTGGAAACCGTCGCCGCGGGCACCGAAGAGGTTGTTGTTGCCGCGGCCCCCGCCGAGCCGCAGCGCGACGCATTGGGCCGGTCTTATGCCACCGGCAAACGCAAAGACGCGGTTGCCCGGGTCTGGATCAGGCCCGGCTCGGGCAAGGTGACGGTCAACGGCAAGGCGATGGACGTCTATTTCGCGCGTGCGGTGCTGCAGATGATCCTGCGCCAGCCGTTCCAGGTGGCCGGCGTCGTGGGCGAGTTCGATGTTAACGCGACGGTCAAGGGTGGCGGGTTGTCGGGCCAGGCCGGTGCGGTCAAGCATGGTATTTCCAAAGCGCTGCAGCTTTACGAGCCGTCGCATCGCGCCGCGCTCAAAGCCGCCGGGTTTCTGACCCGCGACAGCCGGGTGGTGGAACGCAAGAAATACGGCAAGCGCAAGGCGCGCCGCAGCTTCCAGTTCTCGAAGCGCTGATCTGGGTTCAGATGACCAGAAAGGCCGCCACTTTGCCGGCCTTTTTAGTCCATTGGTGCCAGGGTCTGAAAGTTTGGCGCCAAATGGCGCGGACCAAGCCGGGCGGGCGCTTGCCCGTGGGGTGGCGCAGCTTCTTTTGGTCGGCGCGCTTTATGGCAGCCAAAAACATCTTCTATACCCGCTGCGCAATACGACACCCAAATCGCCAGCCCGCCGGAACGGGCAGGCGCTCGCCCGGCGCCTTCGGCTTAATTCCGGGCAAAGATCGATGACGCACCCGGCCTGCAACGGCCTTGATCTGGCGCATTCTAGGTCCGCCTCGAATTTTCTTGGGTATTCAGGAATTTCATGAAAACAAAGGGTTAGGCAAGGCGTCAATCTTGCCGCCCTTCATTCATCCGGATCAATCAGCCCCAGACCGCGCAAGTAGACCCCGATGCCCGACTCAAGCAGGTCCTCGGGCGGGAACGGGGCCTTGGTGCCGGGCGAGCCGCGCGCGAACAATTCGACGACGCCGTGGCTCATGGCCCAGATATGGGCCGAGAACATCTGTGGTGGCGGGCGTTTTTCCGGCGGGATGTGCTTGGAAAGTTCCATCGCGGCGCGTTCCAGCACCGCAAACGCCCGGCCCGAGACCGCCGCCAGTTCCGGCGTGCGGTTAATTGAAATACCGCTTTCGAACATCGCCACGTAATGGCCTGGATAGCGGTTGGCGAAAGCCAGATAAGCCCGCCCCGTGGCCTCGAACGAGGCCAGCGCCGAGGGCTGGCCGGAAGAATAGGCAAACTCCATCAGATCGGCGAAAATCTCATAGCCCTGGCGCGCGGCTTCGGCGATCAGGTCGTCGCGGCCCGCGAAATGGCGGTAAACGGCGGCGGGGGTGACCCCGGCGCGTTTGGCGGCCTCGGAAAGCGTGAACCCGGTCGGGCCTTTTTCTTCGATCAGCGTCAGCGCCGCTTCGACCAGGGCAGCGCGCAGATTGCCGTGGTGATAACCGCGCTTGGCCATGGGGCCATCGCCCGCGGATCTGGCGGGCCAGGGGGCTGATCGCTTGCGGCTCATCCGCTGTCCCCAATGGTCTCGATGTCATAGGGTGTCGATTGGTATATCTCGTTGATCCAATTACCATAAAGCAAATGCCCGTGGCTGCGCCAGCGGTTTTGCGGCGGTTGCGCGGGGTCGTCGCCGGGGTAATAGTTGATCGGCACATTTATCGGTGTGCCGCTGGCGATGTCGCGGTCGTATTCCTCTTTTAGGGTGCCGCTGTCGTATTCGAAGTGGTTGAAGATATAAAGCGCCCGGTGGCCCGTGTCTTCGACCAGACAGGGGCCAACATCGCCCGACCCCAACAGCGTTCGAAGTCCGGGCGCGCCGTCAATCTCGGTCTGGCGCATCTCGGTCCAGCGGCTGACCGGGATCACGCAATCGTCAGAAAACCCCCTGAGATAAGGGCTTTGCGGGGCGAGGTTAAGGTGACGAAAACAGCCAAACGCCTTGACGTCCAGCATGTGTTTGTCGACCCCGTGGAAATGCTTAATCATCGCCATGCCGGCCCAGCAGACGCCAAAGGTCGAATGGATATTGGTCTGCGACCACTCCATAACCTCGACCAGCTCGTCCCAATAGGTCACCTCTTCAAAGGGAAGGTGTTCGATCGGGGCGCCGGTGACGATCAGGCCATCGAATTTCTCGCCCCTGACCTCCTGAAACGGACGGTAAAACGCGGCCATATGTTCGGATGCGGTGTTCCTGGTCTGATGTTCGGACATGCGGATCAGGTGCAGCGCGATCTGCAGCGGCGTCGCGCCGATCAGGCGCGCGAACTGGTTCTCGGTCTGAATTTTCTTCGGCATCAGGTTCAAAAGCCCGATTTTCAGCGGCCGGATGTCCTGGCGCGCGGCCTGCCGTTCGGACATGACCATCACCCCTTCGCGCGTCAGCACGTCGAAGGCGGGCAGGTCCGAGGGGATTTTGATCGGCATTTATATAAGTCCAAATGTCAAGACGTTCATCTATTCACAGATTTGACTTGGCACAACCCGGTGCCTAACCTGCTGGTTGTATTTGACGGGGATTTAATGGTGCGTTGGACTGCTTTTGCAGTGGTTGTGGCGGTCTCGGCCTGTACGACCGAGCGCGTTGAAACCAAATTGGATCAGTTCAGCAGCGCGGTCCGCGCCACTTCTTTCGACGTTGAGAATTTGCTGGAACCCGGGATTGCGAGTGAGGCCGAAACGCGCCTGGTGCAGGCGGGCAAGAACAGGGATTTCTGGCAACTCAGCGGAGAATGCCGTGATGTTATCGCCGGGACCGCAATGTTCCCGATTGAAGCATGTCAGATCAATCGAAAAGTGCGCTTTCCCGATCAGCCGTATAAGGAACCCGCCGCAGCCGTGGCGCGAAAATTGGGCGTTCTTACAGCCTATGTGACGGCTCTGGACGGGCTGGCAAATGCACAGTCGGAATCCGAAGTTACAGCGAATTTCGGGGCCGCGCTTGGGGCATTGAAGGATCTTGGATCGGTCGCTGAATCCAAGCAGTTGGTCGAAATGTTGGACCGGCAGGCGGCGCGACAGGACAAGACTGATGCCATCGTTGAGCGGGCTATTGCATTATGCGTTATCACAAGCTGAAAAAGGTCGTGATTTCGTCTGACGCGGCGGTCACCGAGTTGATCCGCGAAATTCAGCTTGGTCTGATTGCGCTAGGTCTGGTCCCCGAATTTTCGACAAGGGCCGAGGCGCTGAATAATGCCAACAAGGCCGCCAGAGCCAGCGCTTTGAGCGGCGAGGGGCACCAGGCCAACTTGGTCGCTTTGGAAAGCGGGCACAAAAGATTTAGCGAGTTTTACAAAACGACGCTCATCTATGAACTCGCCGTTGCTGCCAGAAATCACGCGGCACTTGCGCGCGCGCTGAAATCGCCCGGGTCGCCCGAAGATATTACCGACTATTTGATTTCACTTGGAGAATTAAAGAAACTGCTGGTGGGCTAGAATGCCGAATGACACGCCTCAGAGAACTGCCAATTTCCAGACCCTTCGCAACAATAACCGTGCTCTGAAGGAGGAAAACGAAAGCGCAATCGAAGACGCGGTCGCGAGCGAATTGGATGACTTTATTCGCATCAGTCAGAAGCTCAATGAAATTGACGATCAGATCGATGCCGCCGAACTGGCATTTTCCCAATCTAACCTGGACCCAAGCCCAGCCGAAAATGAATTGGCCGATGGGACCGCGGCCGCGGACAGCCTGACCAGAAACGTGAGGCGAGTCGCGCGGTCGCTGGATCGGGTTGCAAATGTTCTGCAAGAAATTACCGGTATGGTGACAGCGATAAAGACGCTGCTTTAACGCCCCCTCCGTTCCAACGTTTTTGATATTAATGCGTTGAAATCCTTGGGCGATTTGAGTTTCCAGACGGCGTCGGCGGCGACAGTGACGCCCCAGTTTTCGGCCATCGCCCGATAGCGCGGATGCCGGTGCGCCAGCGCGCGGGCATAGGTCCAGCGGACGAAATCGTCAGGGTCGACTTTCAGTTCGTGCTCGCCGGTCTCGGCGCGGTAGTCTTCCCAGGCCTGGGCCAGGAAAGCGGGCTGGTAATACATCGGTTTGGGCGCCGCAACGAAGCGGCGGGCCAGTTTGGCGGTATGATCGGCGCTGCCCTCAATCCAGATCAGCAGCATGTTTTTGGCCAGCTCGGCCATGACCGGGTCGTCCGTGTTGTCCGGATCGACCACCTCGCAGATCGAGCCGCCGCTGTCGCAGATGAAATTGCCGTAGCCGTAAAGCCGCTGGGCCCGGTCGATGAAGTGGCCGGTGTCGATCAGCGCCGCGATCTCGGCCTGGCGGTGCAGGTCCTGGCGGCGCAGGTATTCGGCGAACGCGATGCCGCCCTTGGCCGGATCGCCGGGTTTGCCCAGATAGGTTGAGAGCGGCGCCAGATTGTCGAAGGTGATGTTCGAGCCGACATAGATCGAATCGGATCGCAAAAGCCCGGCCAGAAACGGCACTTTCATCGCCTCGGCCTTGAAATTATCGGTGATGTGCTCGCCCATGTAGCGCGTGCCGATCCGGTAATCGACCGAGTAATGAAACCAGCCGCCGGATTGGCGCAGCAGGTTGGCGATATGGGTCTTGCCCAGGCCCGACATGCCAAAGACCAGCACGCGCTTATGGGGGGCGTCCAGCCAGCCTTGCTTGGTTTCGTAGATCATTGCCGAACCCCGTCGTCACCTGCCGCGAAGTGGTAGCGAAAAAGATTCTGACGGGGTAGGAAAAAATGAGCACACGCCGCGCCGAAGCTCGGGGAAAAGACGAGTGCCGAACCCTAATTAAGTCTTATCGCGACTTTCAAGCCCGCAGCGATGCCCGAGTTGCCGGAGAAATCAGAGGCGGGAACGCCCAGGCCAAGCGTCGTTTGGGCGTCACCGATTTTGATGTAACGGACCCCACCGGTAACTTTCACATTGCCGCTGGTATAGGTCGCGCCCAAGCCGACGCTGCGGTTGCCGTCGGTTGGTCCAAGGTTGGAGGCAAAACCACCAAGCGTAGCCTCGTAGCCAAGCGACACGGCGAGCGAGAGGTTTGAGCTACCCCCCGAAATTCGGACACTGACGTAAGCTGCGATTTGTAGTCTGCTGATCTTCAACACGAAGGAGATCAGAAATGTCGAAACGAAAGCAACATCATCCAGAGTTTAAGGCCAAGGTGGCATTGGAGGCGCTGAAGGGGGAGGCGACGGTTTCAGAGTTGGCGAGCCGGTTTGGCGTGCATCCTACCATGATCCATCAATGGAAACGTGCGTTGCTTGAAGGCGCGTCGGGCGTGTTCGAGCGCGGCAGCAGGAAAGCGGCTGAAGTTGACGAAGAACAGGTTAAAGACTTGCACGCCAAGATAGGGGAGCTGGCCGTCGCCAACGATTTTTTGGCCAGAAAGCTCAAGCCCTGGGCCGGCAAGTGAGGCGGAAGATGATTGAGCCAGGCCTTCCAAACCTGTCTGTTGGCAAACAATGCGCCTTGCTGTCGATCTCACGGTCATCCTTTTACTATGAGCCAAAGGGTGAGACCGCGATGAACCTCGACCTGATGCGCCTGATAGATAAGCAGTTCTTGGAAACGCCGTTTTACGGTGTGCGCCAAATGACGTGGCATCTTCGGAACGAAGGTCATCTGGTGAACGAGAAGCGCATCCGACGGCTCATGCGGTTGATGGGCCTCATGCCGATCTACCAGAGGCCCAACACCAGCAAGGCCGCGAAGGGCCACAAGATTTACCCCTATTTGCTACGTGGGCTTCGTGTGACCCGCCCCAATCAGGTCTGGTGTTCTGATATCACCTATCTGCCAATGCGACGCGGCTTCCTGTATCTCCTGGCCATCATGGACTGGCACACGCGCAAAGTGCTGGCGTGGCGCATCTCGAACACGCTGGAAGCGGACTTCTGCGTCGAGGCGTTGAACGAGGCAATCCACAAGTTTGGCCCGCCCCAGATCATGAACACTGACCAAGGCAGTCAGTTCACATCCTTTGTCTGGACGGGCCAACTGAAGCGGACAGGCGTGCATATCTCGATGGACGGCAAGGGCCGGTTCCTCGACAATATTTTTGTGGAACGGCTGTGGCGCTCGCTGAAATACGAGTGCGTCTATCTGCACGCCTGGGAGACTGGATCGGAGGCCAAGGCCGGCGTCGGCAAATGGATGGAGTTCTACAATCAGAAGCGGCCGCATTCCGCACTTGGCGGCCAGCCTCCAGCCGTGGTCTATTGGCAGAGAAATGAAACAACGCAACCCGATCAGCAGGAGCAAAAAGTAGCTTAGATTGCGCCAAATACTGTCCAACGGTTGGGGAGTAGTTCAGAATTCTGGGTGACATCTCAAGGCACGGCAAAGTTGACTTTATCTGGGGCGTTGACGAGGCCATCGACCGGGGCGAGGCGAAACTTGCGTTTCTTATGCTGCAATGCCTGGAAACCTCGTTGCCTTACGGTGGTGAGGTTGCGACCACGAAGCGCGGCAGCTCCTGGATCATGCGGGCCCGGGCCGAGCGGGTTCGGGCCGACAAAGCCCTTTGGGAAATCGCCCGAAATGCGGTCGCCGGCAAGGAATTTTCGGCCGCCCATGTTCACTTTCCCCTGGCCGCCGCGCAATTGCGCGCGCAAGGCCGCACGCTTGTGGTCGAATTCACTAAAACCGAAATAACTCTGACATTTTAAATGTTTGATCCGCACAATTGATCCACCTTGATACCTCAGACCGGAGGATTGCGCCGCCTGCGGCGTCGCGCCGGGCCAGGGGCTCTGCCCCTCGCACCCCCCAGGAGCAACAGTGTTTATATTGCGTAGAATTTCTGATCGCGTTCCATTGCATTCAGGGTAACGACCATTTTTCGCATGACGGCGGTGATGGCCAGTTTGGGTGGTTTTCCTGCATCGACGAGCCGCTGGTAGAGGGCAGAGAACGGGGTTCTTTTGGCGCGTGTCGCCGACAGCGCCGCCATGTAGAGGGTATTTCGCAGGTCTTTTCGCCCGCCGCGGCACACCCGTTTGCCCCGCCAGCGACCGCTTTGCCGCGCGAACGGTGCCACGCCGACCAGAGCGGCGATTTCCCCGCGTGTGACGCGGCCGAGCTCGGGAAGCCCGGCAATCATCGCCGCACTGGTGACCGCCCCGATCCCGGGAAGGCTGGTCAGGCGGCGGGCGCGATTGCGCCAGGCCGTGTCCGCTTCGATCAGGGCATTGATCTGCGCGTCCAGCGCCCTGATATCGGCCTCCAACCGGGTCAGTGCGTGGCGGATCATGGCGCGGATATCTTCAAACGCGGCTTGTTTGAGCTGGCATTTTTCGGCAATGCGGCGGGTCAGAAGCGCCCGCCGTCGCGTGGTCAAAGCCTTGATGTAGCGCTGACCTGCTGGCTCATCGAGGCTTGGTGCGGGGCGCATCCGCTGGCCGAACAGCGCCAGAATATAGGCATCGATCCGGTCGGTCTTGGCCAGTTGCCCGCCTGCATAGGCGAATTGCCGGACCCGCTGGGGCAGCAGCCGCGCCACCGGAACTCCGGCGCCCTGAAGGGCCTCATACAGCGCCGATTCATAGCCGCCACTGGCCTCCAGAACGACGAGCTCAGGCGATGTTCCGGCCAACTTCTCAAGCAGCATCGCATGGCCCTGCGGCGTGTTCGGCAAACTGAAATGACGCTCGCTGTCGCCCTGCAACAGGCAAATGTCCAGGCCGTCCCGCGAAATGTCGCATCCCGCGAAGTAAGGTGTTAAGGTCACGTTATCCATCCTTATCTGCGGCCTTGGCGACAACAGCGCCGGGCCAGTCAACAGTTCGGTTTGGGTGGTTACCCAAGGGGCTGGGGACCCGGCTCCCAGACGACCTCAAAGCGGGTCAAGTATTTGCCGGCCTCCCGCCCGCCAACAAAATAGCAGACCGCGGACAGATAAGTATTTATGGAAATGTGATAGTACGAGGGGCGCGGCGTCTTTATCTCCTTCTTGGCAAGATATCCCCGCCCGAGACCCGCGGCTGCGCGGGACTTCGTTGCAAGAAATCAGTCGCGGATCGTGCCCGCGCCGGTCACCAGATATTTGAAGCTGGTCAGCTGGCGCGCGCCCACCGGGCCGCGCGCGTGCATCTTGCCGGTGGCGATACCGATCTCGGCGCCCATGCCAAACTCTGCCCCATCGGCGAACTGGGTCGAGGCGTTGTGCATCAGGATGGCGCTGTCGAGCCGTTCGAAGAAATGCGCAGCCGCGTTGGCATTCTCGGTCATGATGCAATCGGTGTGATCGGACCCGTACTGGCGAATGTGGGCGATCGCATCATCAATGTTATCAACCACTTTCGCAGCGATCTTCATGTCGAGAAACTCGCGGCCCCAATCGTCTTCCTGCGCCACTACCACACCCATTTCGCCCTGCAGCCGCGCATCACCGCGCACTTCGACCCCCGCCGCCACCAGGTCGGCGATCACCGCTGTGCCAATGGCCAGCGCACCCGAATGGATCAGCAGGCACTCGGCGGCCCCGCAAATGCCGGTGCGCCGGGTCTTTGCGTTCATCACCACGGCCCGGGTCTTATCGGCATCCGCCGCCGCATCGACATAGATGTGGACGATTCCTTCCAGATGGGCAAAGACCGGCACCCGCGCCTCGGCCTGCACCAATCCCACCAGCCCCTTGCCGCCGCGCGGCACGATCACGTCGATATGGTCGGTCATGCGCAGCATCTCGGAAACGGCTTCTCGGTCGCGGGTCGGCACGCGCTGGATCGCATCCTCGGGCAGACCGGCACCGCGCAACCCATCCACCAGACAGGCGTGGATCGCGCCTGACGAGTGGAAACTTTCCGAACCACCCCGCAAAATGACGGCATTTCCGGCTTTCAGGCACAAAGCCCCGGCGTCAGCGGTCACGTTCGGGCGGCTTTCGTAGATCACCCCGATCACCCCCAGCGGTGTGCGGACGCGGGATATGTGCAGCCCCGAGGGCCGGTCCCATTCTGCCATGATTTCGCCAACCGGATCGGGTTGTTCGGCCACCGCCCTCAGCCCGTCGATGATACCGCGAACCCGGTCCTCGTCCAGCATCAGCCGGTCGAGCATGGCGGCACTCAGCCCCTTGTCGCGGCCATAGCCCATGTCCTGCGCATTGGCCTCGAAAATTTCGGCGCGGCGGGTCCACACGGCCTGCGCCGCCCCGATCAGGGCGGCGTGTTTGGCCTCGGCGCTGGAATAGGCCAGACCCGCCGCAGCGGCGCGCGCGCGCGCGCCGATCTCGGCCATGACGGCGGGAATATCGGATAAGTCTTTCATAGCACCATATCGTCCCGGTGGATCAGCGCGGCGCGTCCGGCATAGCCCAGCACGGCCTCGATGTCACCCGACCTGCGGCCCTTGATCGCCTGCGCCTCGGCCCCGGTATAGCGTGCCAGCCCCTGGCCCAGCTGATTTCCCACAGCATCCAGGATACGCACCGGATCGCCGCGGCCAAAGTCGCCCGCGACCCCGATCACACCGGCCGGCAGCAGCGATTTGCCGCCCATCAGCGCTCGCGCAGCGCCTGCGTCGATCCGCACATCGCCCCGTGGCTTCATCGCCGCGATCCAGCGCTTGCGCGCCGCCTGCGGGTCGGTATGGGCCGCAAACCAAGTGGCGGGCGCGCCGATTTCCAGGTGCTGCAGGGGCCGCAGAACATTGCCTTTGGCAATCACCATCGCGCATCCGGCGCCGGTCGCCGTTTTCGCCGCCATCAGCTTGGTTTTCATGCCGCCTTTCGACAGGCCCGAGGCCGTGTCTCCCGCCATCGCTTCGATCTCTGGGGTTATTTTCTCAATGACATCAAACCGTTGCGCCTGGGGGTCGGTGGCCGGGTCGGCCGAGTAAAAGCCATCGACATCCGACAACAACACCAATTGATCGGCCCCGATTGTGACCGCCACTTGGGCGGCCAGCCGGTCGTTGTCGCCATAGCGGATCTCGTCGGTGGCGATCGTGTCGTTTTCGTTGACGATCGGTACCACGCCAAACCGCAAAAGCTGTTCCAGCGTTGCGCGGCTGTTGAGATACCGGCGGCGGTTGGCGCTGTCTTCCAGGGTCACCAGAACCTGAGCGGCGGTGATCCTGTGCGGCGAAAGTGCCGCCTGATAGGCCCCCGCCAACCTGATCTGCCCCACCGCCGCCGCCGCCTGAGATTGTTCCAGCGACAGATCGGGGCCCGCAAGGCCAAGTGCTGCCCGGCCAAGCGCGATCGAGCCCGACGAGACCACGATCACATCGGTGCCGCGCGCCCGCGCCGCGGCCACGTCCTCGGCCAGCCCGGCCAGCCAATCAGCCCGCAGCGCCCCGTCGTCGCGCCCGACCAGCAGCGACGAGCCGATCTTGACGACCAGCCGTTTTGCAGAGCTTACGGACGCCATGTACCGACCTCTGCCACATCTTCGCGCTCGGACCGTCGTTTTGCTTCGACATGGCCACGCAGCGACCGCAGCACTTCGCTCAGCCCCTCGCGGCTTACGCCTGACATTTCCAACACATCGCCCCCAGCCGCAGCGCGCAGGTCGGCCAACCGCGCCGCGCGGGTGCCGGCGTCCAGCGCGTCGACCTTGTTCAGCGCGGTGATCCGCGGTTTGTCTGCCAAAGCGCCGCCGTAGGCCTCAAGCTCGCGAATAATCGTGGCGTGATCGCCGGCGATGTCTTGCGATGTGCCGTCAACAAGATGTAACAGCACCGAACAGCGTTCGACATGACCCAGAAACCGGTCGCCGACGCCACGGCCCTCGTGCGCGCCTTCGATCAGTCCCGGAATGTCGGCCACAACCAGTTCAGCATCGTCCACGCCGACCACGCCCAGATTGGGGTGCAATGTTGTAAAAGGGTAATCCGCGATTTTGGGCCGCGCGTTCGACGTGGCCGCCAGGAAAGTTGATTTGCCCGCGTTCGGCAGGCCTATCAGCCCGACATCAGCGATCAATTTCAGCCGCAGCCAGATCATGCGCTCGACCCCTTCCTGGCCCGAATTGGCGCGGCGCGGCGCCCGATTTGTTGAGGATTTGAAATGCAGGTTGCCAAAACCGCCGTTGCCGCCCTGGGCAATGACAACCTTTTCACCCATCGCGCGCAGGTCGGCCAGCACCGTCTCGCCGTCTTCGTCCAGCACTTGCGTGCCGGCAGGAACTCGCAACAATTTGCCGTCACCATCGCGCCCGGTGCGCTGACGGCCCATTCCCGCCTGCCCGTTCTGGGCAAAGAAATGCTGCTGATAGCGAAAGTCGATCAGCGTGTTCAGCCCGTCTACCGCCTCGACCACCACATCGCCGCCGCGCCCGCCGTTACCACCGTTGGGCCCGCCGT
Source organism: Paracoccaceae bacterium (assembly GCA_965247915.1). Classification (GTDB taxonomy): domain Bacteria; phylum Pseudomonadota; class Alphaproteobacteria; order Rhodobacterales; family Rhodobacteraceae; genus JAKZRT01. Next base: position 1,749,618 of record OZ252048.1, on the reverse strand, counting down.
ATTCGATGTATTTCTCGCGCCGGAAACTGATGCACCCGTTGCCGCCCGCGCCTGAGCGGATCGTGACTTTGGCAAGGTCTAGGAACTTCATGTCGGGCGCTTTCGGATCATCGGGACTAGGCGATAGGGCGAATTTGGGCGGGTCTCAAGCTTTTCCCGTCTCGGACGGCCGCTCCATCCGCCGGATATAGGTCCAGGTCGGCACTAGTCCGCCGCGCGCCACCGAGCGATATTCAGCAGCGCCGATAAAGTTGAAGCCAAGGTTGGTCAGCAGCCGCGACGAGGCCGGGTTATCTTGAAATACCGACGCGAAAACGGTCTTGCATTCCAACGGGTTGGCCTCGATCAACGCGCCAACCGCTTCGGTTGCGATGCCGCTGCCCCACAGCCCCGGAACCACCCAAAAGCCGACTTCGCACTGGTCGCGGTCCATTCGTTCCAGCCCGACAACGCCCAAGAGTTCGCCAAATCCGCTTGCCGATCCATCCATGATCCAGACATCCTCGGTGCGCTCCGGGTCCTGCGCCCGCGCGATAAAGGCCTCGGTCGCACCGGGGGGCAACGGATGCGGAATGCTCCGGGTCATCCGCGCCACGCGCGCGTCGCCCGCGTGCATCTCGATCATGCCCTGGTCCGACGGGCGCACCGGCCGCAGAACGAACCGCTCGGCGCTGATCGTGGCCTGGGTGGTGACAGAACCGTGTTTCATCAAAATCCTCCGCCGACGAGAACGAAAAGAACGCTTGCCACCGTCAGGGCGGCCAGACTGCGCATCAGATAAGCCTCGCCCTGCGTTCCTGCCAGAGACCGCGCGATCCGTTCACCGCCAAGTGTCCAGATCGGATGCAAAACTATTTGGCAGCCAAGCAACACGCCCGCGATCGTCGCGGTGGCCAAAAGCGCCGGCGTTCCGGGCTCAACAAACCCGGTGAACCCGGCCAGGATCATCGCCCAGGCTTTGGGGTTCAGCGGATGCACGATCAGCCCGGCCCAGAACCCCGGCACCTGACCCACCTGACCAAGTTCCAGGCCCATCCCCGCGACCCGCCAGGCCAGCCAGATGATATAGGCCGCACTGGCCCATTTCATCGCCTCAAACAGCACCGGCGCGGTTTCCGCGAGCCCGGAAAGCCCAAAGCCTATCGGCCAGATAATCAGCTGCTTGCCCAGCACCACACCGGCCACGAACGGCCATGCCCCGCGCAACCCGTGCCGCGCGCCGGTCGCCAACAGCACCATGTTGGCGGGTCCCGGCGTGCCCACCTGCGCGGCCCCGAAGGCCAGAAATGACAATGTCGCAACGGCCATGGGTGACCTCTGATACGGAAAAGGGACCGGCGCTGCCGATCCCCATGAAAACTTGATCTGGTTTTCGGCTTACTCGGCTGCCTCCGGTTGCGGAAGCACCGAAATGAACGTGCGGCCTTTCAGGCCCCGGTGGAATGTCACAGCGCCTTCGGCGGTGGCAAAGATGGTGTGATCCTTGCCGATGCCAACGCCTTCGCCCGGCCAGAACTTGGTGCCGCGCTGCCGCACGATGATGTTGCCGGGGATGGCCGCCTGACCACCGTAAAGCTTCACGCCCAGACGACGCCCGGCGCTGTCACGCCCGTTTCGGGATGATCCGCCTGCTTTTTTATGTGCCATGCGTTCTCTCCTTAACCTTAGGCCAGCTTTTTGGCCTGGGCCACCCATTCGGGTTTAATCTTGATCGCGTCAACCGCGGCGATGTCGTCATCGTTCATGCCGCCAAGCTGCGCGAAGGTGGTGATGCCCGCCGCGTTCAGCTTTTTGACCGCAGCAGGGCCGACACCGGTGATTGCCGACAGATCGTCAGCAGCGGCTGGGGCTTGGGCCTTGGCTTTGGCTGCCTTTTTCGGCGCGGCCTTGGCTTCGTCCTTCGGCGCTGCCCTTTTGGCGGCTTTCTTCGGCGCGGGCGCAGGCGTAGCCGGGGCCGACCCCGCCCCGATGGCGGCCATAACGCCCGACTTCTCGGCACCCTTCGCCAGAATGTCCGTGACCCGCAGCAATGTCAGCTGCTGGCGGTGACCCTTGGTGCGCTGCGAGCCGTGCTTGCGGCGGCGCTTGACGAAGTGGATGACCTTGTCGCCCTTGATCTGGTCGATGACCTCGGCCTGAACCGTCGCGCCCGCCACCAAAGGCGTGCCAACGGTCGCATCGATCATCAGAATATCGTTGAACTGGACTTTATCGCCCTGCGTGGCCGCAAGCTTTTCAACGCGGAGCACATCGCCCGAGTGAACCTTGTATTGCTTGCCACCGGTCTTGAGGACCGCAAACATTTCGTCTTTCCTTCTTATGCCGCGTCCTGTGGCCCCGGTCCCCCGGAGTTTGTGGCAAGCGCCGCCGTCAAACTGCGCGCCCCGTACTGGGCGTCATTCAAGAGGACCCGCCAGGCACACGCCGGTCAGGACTGGCGGCTTATCTGGGAATTACGACGGCAAGTCAAGTTGCGGTAGTGCATCACTTCGAAATATCTTTCTTGTAGGTCTTCGGGCGACCTGGCTTCGGCGCACGTTCTTCCATCACCTTCACAATGTCTTCCATGTCCCAAACTGTATCGGTCAAACCAGATTCCATCGCCGGGGTGACACGCAGCGTTTTGTGAACCCGGCAGAAGTTGTAGAACATGGTATAGAGCGCAACCATGTGCATGTGGTTTTCGAACTTCTTGCTGAACGCATTAGTCAAACGGGTGAAACGTCGCATGTGCATCCGCATCGTCAGGTTCTGGCGCTCAACGTGCGACGTGCTGACCAGTTCTTTGACCGGATACCCCGCGACCATCCGTTTTTTGGTGCCAGTGCATTCGGCGTGAGAATATTTCCGCTCCGGTCCAGGCTTTGAAGGTTCGCCATACATCTTGATTAGCTGGGCGTAGTCAACATCACCGCCAAAGGCTTCCTCTACGGCTTCCAGATAGGCTTTGTGACCGTCTGTGGTCAGTTGCACCCGATTGGCGAGACGGCCCCTCAGATCGTCCATGAAGGCCATTGCGTATTCGCTGTCACGCCCACCCACCAGCCAAGAGATAATCAGCTTGGTGTCGCTATCCAGCGCGGTCCAGGTCCATGTGTCACCAGCGCCTTCGACACGGGTTTTCATTGTAGACACGTTCTTTTGCTTGGCGGCAGTAAAGGTCCAAATCTCGTCGCACTGCACTTTGCTCGCGGTAACGTTTTGGACCAGCTCATCATGCAGGTCCGCACAAACCTTGCCAGCGTCAATCAGCAGCTTTGCAACTGTGTTGAAGGACACGTCAGCAAGCCTTGCTGTGGCGCGCATGGACATGCCTTCGCTAAGCATTTTCAGGATCATCGCGCGGGATTCTAAGGGCAATTGTCTCATGCCAATAAAATATGAACTTTTATGCTTACTTTCAAGCATAAAGTTCAATTACTTGACTGCGCGCAATCGGTCAAAGCCTTGCGCTGGGACTGGTGGTGCCGCACTGGACACGCCCCACACCAAACCCTCCAACTCGTCCAATGGAAGATGCAATTCCGCAGCGACCTCGCTCTTAGTTACTCGCTCGGACCATAGCTGCGAAAGTATCTTGGACCAAACAGCGGACTTTTCATGCTCGATCCCATCCGGTTCTCCTGTTCGATATCCACGCCGCCCTAGTTCGATACACATCGACTTGTATTGCCATTCGGATAACAGCGTCAGGGTACGCAAACGGTATGCAAGAGCCATTGCCGACACTCGCCAGCGCGCTTTGGCCCTCAATACAGTTGAGACGGTGATAAGCCGAGGCATTTGGGGCCGCACGTCGTCGCTCGGCATAAGAAGCGCAGAGGCAAACGCATTAGCTTCTCGCTCCGCCGCGCACGCGTCCTTGTTGCCCGCATGCTTGTGCATGACCAGGTGTCCAAGTTCGTGCGCCGCGTCAAAAATGCTATGCTCGGCAGTTTTGAAATTATTGAGAAAAATAAAGGGCTTATCGTCCTGCCAAAACGAAAAAGCATCGACTGAGGCAGTATTCTCGCTCAGTGAAAATAGTCGGACGCCGTGCGCCTCAAGCAGCCTAATCATATGCCCAATCGGTTTCACGCCAAGCGACCAGTGCTGGCGTTGTGACGTGGCAGCCGCCTCGGGGTCGGTTTCGTGGCTTAGATCAAGTAGGCGATTATCAGGTAGAGAAAATCGTTCCTCTACCCAATGGCTCAAGTGCAGGCCCAAAGAGCCTGCTGAAATGGCGGCATTGCGCTCCTTGGCCGTCATCTTAGTCAGACTCCGAAAGCTGACGGCATCGGGCGGCATCACATCCAAGTCTTCGCCATAGAAGAACTCGGGCGGGTATCTAAGTGTCTGATCCAAAACTAATTGAGTGATTTCAGCGAGTTGTGATTCAATCGGATTGATAAGATTCGAGGGAGATCACAATGGCCTGGACTGAAACCACTCGCGCCCGATATGAACGGCATTCGGGACGCTATGCAAGCGATTTAACCGATCAGGAATGGGGTTTAATCGCGCCATTCCTGCCGCCGCCTAAAACAACTGGTCGTCCGCGCAGCACGGCGATGCGCGATGTTCTGGATGCCATTTTGTACATCGCCAGCGCCGGGTGTGCGTGGCGTATGCTGCCCAATGATTTCCCGCCAGTGTCCACCGTGCGCTACTATTTCTATGGCTGGCGCAACGATGGCATCTTTGAAGTGATCAGCCATTTTCTGGTGGCGACGGCGCGCGAGTTTCATGGCAAGAAGCCCGGCCCCACCGCTGGTGTCATTGATAGCCAGACCATAAAAACAACGGAAAGCGGTGGCATTTCGGGCTATGACGCGGGCAAGAAAACCAAGGGCCGCAAGCGCCACATTGTCACCGACACGCTCGGGTTTATGGTTGGGTTGGTCGTGCATAGCGCCGGTATTCAAGACCGTGATGGCGCACCGGAAGTGTTGAAATCCATCCGGTATTCCCATCCAAACTTGCGCCATATCTTTGCGGATGGCGGTTATGCCGGACCAAAGCTGCGCGACGCTCTTGAAGGCATCGGTGACTGGACAATCCAGATCGTCAAGCGCTTCGACACTGCGGAAGGCTTCGAAGTCATTCCCGGAAGATGGGTCGTCGAGCGCACCTTCGCATGGCTCAACCGCTGCCGGCGATTGGCCAAAGATTGGGAAAAATCCATCGCAAGTTCACAGGCATGGATACTCGTTGCACATATCAGAACCCTCACGCGTAAAATTGCAAGGCATTGTAATCATGCGTAGAGTTTTGAATCAGACACTAAGAGCCGCAGCGGTTTTTGCGATCGTTTCTTCATCAGGCTCATTCTCGCCCTTTTCCAAGCGCGTGATCGTGAGCGCAGCTACACCAGCTTGCTCTGCGAGTCCCTTATTTGTCAGCCGTCGCCTCATTCGGGCGAGGCTGAGCCTCGTATGATTGAACATGGTAACCATCGCGATTATTTCCGCGAAACCAGCGGGTCAAACTCTTGTGCAGGTTCGTCATCATCGAGCGGCATGCGCTCAGGATCAAAGTCGGAACCGTCAGAAAGATAGATACGCTCGACGAAAGCCTCAAATGTTTCACCGGAAACTATCGGGCGGGACAGTTCGGAAGCGCCATTTTCGTCCACCATGAGATAATACGTGGCCCATTCCTCATCTGTACGAGGGGCGTATCGGGGAAGGTCCATCGGCAACAGATTGCCAGAACAAGCAATCTCCGCGCCCCGGCCCTTTTTTGAACGCGGTTTCGGATCGTGTTCGTCGTCACAGGCAATATCAACGTTTTAAAATGCAATCTTGATCTTCAATTTTTCGTTCTTGATCGTCTCAATGCCGTTTTCGCGATCTACGGACCAAATATCCCCAACGTGGAAGTTGCGCAATGCCCAAACACCGGTCTGATAACGATATGTTCCGCTAGCATTTGACGCGTGAAATGGGGTCGCATCCGCACCCGCCGACAACACAGCGCGGATCACATTCAGCAGCCGATCCAATTTCAAATCCATTTCGCTGAGCCGCCGGGAAGCGTCCCAAGGCTCGCGCCAGAACTGTGTTTGGACTTTGTTGCTCATGCCTCTACTGCGTGTTGATTTTCTTTCCCATACCGTGGGGTTAAAAAAATCAACACGCAAGCGCTATTTTTCAGCCCACCGCTTAGTCGCAGCCTTACGCGCAATTTCCGACCGCCGTTCCGGCGTCAACTTCGCAGCCCGTGCCTTCCCGCCTTTCTTGCCAAGCGCCTTTGCCGCCGGGTCTTTGCCATCATCAACAAATTCTTCCTCAGCCTCGCCCGTGGCGATCTGCATCACGTGCACGGCGTTGCCGATAACATCTGCGGGGCGTTTCTGGCCCTTTGGTCCTATGGGCATGATTTACTTCATCTGATCTTTGCCGCTCGCGTCAGCAAAATCCGCGAACTGTTCCACAGAAACACCCTTCCAGCTATGCTTGCCTTTGGCTTTCCACAGGATACCACTAGGCTTCAACCTGATCGACCCCACGACCTTACTATCTTCAACGATATCGAAATCCTCGCTGACAGCCCGCTTGAATATCTTTTTTGCCATTCTCCATCTCCATGCTTTCCGCTAAGCACAACATAGGAACGGGAACGCGCGAGGTCAATTTTCAAAGTGATGCACTACCCAAGTTGCAACGAACGAAATTTTTGCCCGCGCCGAAAAGCGCGCCGTCACAACCCTGATTTCACCAACGCCGCGCGCCAAACCTCGCGCACTGCGCTGTTCTTAAGGGGAAAAGCCGTGAAAAAATGCTCGGGCGACACGTCGGGCCTGCGCGAATGAACATTGAATGAACATTGTCGATCCAGAACTTTGCCGATCGTTGGTCGCCATTCAATGCATGCACGGCCGCCGCGATGGTGGCGATCAAATAATGTGCGCCCGGCGCGCGCGCGCCTTTGTCGGCCCAGATCGCGGCATTCGCGTAATCGCCTTCCTGAACATAGGCCATGCCGCGGGCCGATTGCATTGCATACATGAATGGATCCAGCGGACTTAACTCGATCGCCTTGGCCAGATGCCCCAGGGCTTCGGCGCCTCGGCCTGCCATGACATCGGTCCAGCCGTGGGCATAATACCCTTGCGCAAAACTCGGGCTCAGAACCACCGCCCGCTCCAGCCAATCTACGGCGCCATCGGGATCGCCCTCCAACCAGAACGAACGGCCAAGCGTAAAGTTTCCAAACGGATCAACCGGGTCCAGCTCGACGCTTTTTTCGGCAAATCGGCGGGCGTCTCGTTTGTCGCGCTCCACATCGCTGGTTCTTTTCAAAAACGCCTTTTGAAAGCTGGTGAATGATCGCGCCGCAAAGGCGCGCGAAAAGTACGGGTCAAGCTCGCTGGCGCGCTTGAAATGCACCGCAGCAATATCGTTATCGACCCGATTGAAACGGTACATGTGCTGCAAACCAAGATGTTAAATGCCCCAGGCGTCCAGGCTTTCCGGTGCCAGCAGGCGCGCCTTGCTGGCCTCGTGAAGCGGGATGTGCAATTCCATCGCCGAGATGGTGCTGCCAACGATCTGCGATCTGATCTCGTGAATTTCGTCGATTTTTGACGGAAACCGTTCGCTCCAGACCACGGTCTCGGTGCGGGCATCCGATAGTTCCGCGGACACAGTTATGTTCTTGCCGAATATTTCGACAATGCCCGACAGACAATAGGCAGCACGCAGCAAGTCATGCACCGACGAAAGCTCTGTTTGCTGACCGCGTAACCGAAAGCTCGACGCCCGGGCGACCACAGTCAGCCAACGCAGGCGCGACAGCGATGATATAAGCTCGCTCGGAACCGCATCGGCTATGGCGCTGAAATCTTTGGAAAATCCAACCAGTTTGAACGGCAATATCGCGATCGAAGGCTTGGACGGGCTGTCCAATTTTTCCGGCGCGGTGGCATTCGGCGCGTCTGAGGTTGTCACCGCCTTAGCGGCGGCCATCAACTTGACCGGCGCGGCAAACCGAAACCCCCTCGCGCGGATGGTCTTGATGAATTCCTGGGTTTTGCCATCGTCGCCCAGCGCCTGCCGGACGATCTTGATCGCGGTGGACATCACCGAGTCTGAAACCGCCCGCCCGTCCCAGATTTTTTTGAACAATCTCGTCTCTCGTGACCAGGCGATCGTGGTTTCCCACCAGGTAACACAGCAGCGCATAGGATTTCGGCTCGAGCGCAACATCGCGACCGCCGCGCCGCAATTCGGCGCGCCCGGTATCCAGTTCGAAATCGCCAAAAATGTACTTCACGCGCGGAATCTACCCAAAATTCAGGAAAACGTCACGAAATCTTCAGGGGACGCTCAAGCAGCGCCGATGCGCGCCCCCTAATGCTTGATTCGGGCCCCGACAAATTGGGCCGGGCACCAAAATCGGGAAAGGAACCATCATGCCATTGGTAGATATCCAAGTCATCGAAGGCGTGTTCACCCCAAAGCAGAAAGCCGACATGATTGCCAAAGTTACCGACACCATGGTCGAAATCGAAGGCGAAAACTTGCGCGGCGTCACCTGGGTCCGGGTCAGCGAATTCGCCTCACGGACCTGGGGCATCGGCGGCCACGCGCTGTCAACCGAAGACGTCAAACAGATGGCGGCTGGTTAGCGGTCAAGTTGCCGAAATACGCAGAAACACAACTTGAAAGGACACAATATGTCTCCGAAAAATGAAGCCCTGGGAAAAGGCGGCAATCTGATGGTTGCGGGTGCCGAGATTTTTCTGGCCTTCGCTGTGGTGTATTTTTTCTCCAGCCTGTCAGGGACCGGGTTTGAAATCGGTGTGTCGACCCTGAACGGCGTGACGCCCGCCGATCTGGACGCGCTGAACCCGGCTATCATGGCATTTATCATTCACGCCAACCTGGCGCTTTCCGGCTTTATCGCCGCGACCAGCATCGCGGTGATTGCGCTTTGCTGGTTTGGCGTGCGTGGTGGTCAATGGTGGGCCTAGTGGACCGCGATGATCTCGCCGGTGGTTGGCCTGGTTGTCGCCCTGCCCAAGCACTATCTGGGCGAGTTCGACCACAACTGGGTAACGCATATCGGCCCGATCTATGCCGGTACCGCGATTTTCGTGGTCGGCGGCCTGATGGCGCTTTCGGGCTTGCTCAGGACCGAGCGCGAACCTGCAACGGCCAACTGAACGGGCCAACCGGGTTTTTGCAAAACTTGCGCCGCGGATTGCTCATTCGCGGCGCATGACCTGGCCGAATTCTCTGTAATATCACCCGGTCGCGCAGGGCGGCGTTCGCCAATTTTTTGTCGGGCCGAATTCGATGGACAGCAACGGCAACCAAAGGCATGTCTCGGCCATGCCCAAGGGACCCGCAGATAACACCGAAACCATTGGCCGCGACAAGACCCGTCTGGCCACGGTGGCGATCATTCTTGGCGGTGCGCTCTGGGGGTTGTATTGGCTGCCGCTGCGCCTTCTCAGCGGCCCCGATCTGCATGGCCCCTGGCCGGGTGTGCTGATATTTTCGGGCGCGGTTCTTGTGGTGCTACCGGTGGCTTTCTGGCGGGCCCGCAACCTCGCCGCGATCTGGCGGCCACTGGCGCTGGCCGGGCTGCTGACCGGGCGCGCGTTCAGTTTCTATTCGACCAGCCTGATGATGACCGAGGTGGTGCGGTCGCTCTTGTTGTTCTACCTCACGCCGATCTGGGGCACGATCCTGGGCATGATCTTTCTGGGCGAACGGCAGTCGCGCGCCCGCGTTTTGGCAATCGCTCTGGCTATCGCCGGCCTGGTTGCGGTCATCGGCATCGGCGGCATGGCGCGAAGGCCGCCCAACATCGGCGATGCGCTGGCGCTGGCCTCGGGCCTGTGCTGGGCGTTCGGGTCGCTCAGCCTCTACCGCCTGGCGCGGGCTGGCATCTGGGACCTGGTGCTGGCCTTCGCCGTTGGGTCGCTGGCGACGCACTTGGCGCAGTGCCGGACCGCGAGATTGTGACCAAAAGCATTCTGCCTGCGGTAATCATCGGAATTCTGGTAATCCCGATGCTGGCCCTGACCGTCTGGCCGGCCACGATCCTGACGCCGGGGCGGGTTGGCATCCTGTTGCTCAGCGAGGTCTTGGTCGGGGTCATATCCGCCGCCATCCTGTCGGGCGAACCCTTCGGCTGGCGCGAGGTGCTGGGCACAACCCTGATCGTGTCCGCGGCGGCGGTCGAGGTTCTGTCCCCCAAGGCGCTCCGCTAAAGCCGTTCGCTGGCCATAAACCGCGCCGCCGCCGCGCCCAGTTGCGCCGACATTTCGGTGAAAAGCACATCAAAAGCTGCGAAAAAAGCCGCATTTACCGCCCGCCCCGGACCCGATTCTGAAAACTCGATCAGCGCCTCCAGCTCGGCGTCGCTCAGCGGCCCATAGGCAAATCCGAAATACGACAACACCCACCTTTTCGTGTCCGACCGAACTTCGGGCTCCTGCGCCCAGACATCGCCAAGGATCGCCGAGGAATTGCCAACGTAAGGGCCCTGCCCGCCTGCGGTTATGGCCTTAAGGAACGCATAATTCCCGTTCAACGCGCCGACAATGTTGTTTTCGACCAGGTCGTTGGCGTCTGAGAATCTTGTAATCAGCTCAAGCCGCGGGTCGCCGCTGGCGATCATGTCGTCCAGTGCTGCATGGCTGGCCGCTTCGATCCCGGGCTCCAGCAAGGCGCGCCGGGCGCTCAGCTCAAGACCGATCGCCCGCGCGCCCAGGCCGGTGGAAAAGAACGCGGTCGCCGGGCCAATGTCCTTGTTGGCAACGGCGTCTTCCAGCGCCAGCCGCAGGCCCCGCACCATGCGGTCGCCGTCGTAGATCGCTTCAAGCTCGGCCTGCCAGGCCGCACCCCCCTTGCCATCGAAAAGATCGGCCTCGAGGTCGGCGCCATATCCCAGCCCTTCTTCGCGAATAACAGCCATAAACTCATCGACCCGCATCGCCGCCCAGATCGCATCCGTCCGAGCGCTGTCGGCCTGCAGCGCCAAAGGCACCAGGACCAACCCGACCAAAACACCCGACAACCGGTTCATCATTCGCGCCCTTCGCAATTGTTACGGGTCAGATTACGCCGATTTCCGGCATATCCAAGGGGTCAGGAAACACCAGCGAAAAATGGTTGCGAAGCGGCCTGCATGCCATTAGACCCCGCCCCTGTCACTCCCCGCGGAGAGGTGCCGGAGTGGTCGAACGGGGCGGTCTCGAAAACCGTTGAGGGTGCAAGCCTTCCCAGGGTTCGAATCCCTGTCTCTCCGCCATTTACACCGCTCAGGCCGTCAGCCCGGTCGTTGTCGCAGGTTCTCCGGCAGCCATGTCGCCAGTTCAGGAAAAATGATCAGCACAAAAACCATCACCACCATGATCAGGAACATCGGGATCGCGGCCCGCGCAATATAGTTCATCTCGTGTTCGGTCATGCCCTGCAGCACAAACAGATTGAACCCGATCGGCGGCGTGATCTGCGCCATTTCCACGACGACAACGATGAAAATACCAAACCAGATCAGGTCGATCCCGGCCTCGCGTATCATCGGCTCGACCACCGCCATGGTCAGCACGACCGAGCTGATACCGTCCAGGAACATGCCCAGGATGATGTAGAAAACCAAAAGCACCATCAACAGCTCGAACCGGCTCAGCTCTAAGCTCGCAATCAGGTCTGCCAACCCGCGCGGCAGGCCGGTGAACCCCATCGAAAGCGACAGAAAGGCCGCCCCCGCCAGGATCAGCGCGATCATCGCGCTGGTGCGCGTGGCGCCCATCAGCGACTCGGTGAACGTCGACCAGTTCAGCGACCCCTGGCTTGCCGCCAGCAAAAGCCCGCCGATCACGCCGAATGCCGCCGCCTCGGTCGCGGTGGCCCAGCCCAGATACATCGACCCGATCACCACCGTGATCAACAGCAGGACGGGGATCAAGAACCGCGAATTGGCAACCCTTTGCCCAAATGTCATCGGCGGTTCCTTGCTGGGATTCCAGTTTTTCGAGAGCCGCGATGTGACCGCAACATAGGTCATGAACATCAGCGCCAGCACCAATCCCGGCAGGATACCGGCAAAGAACAGCTTCGAGATCGACTCGTTGATCGTGACCCCATAAACGATCAGCGTCAGCGACGGCGGGATCATCAGGCCCAATGTGGCGGCCCCTGCCAGTGTGCCGATGATCATCGGCTCGGGGTAGTTGCGTTTTCTGAGTTCCGGGATCGACATTTTGCCGACCGTGGTCAGGGTCGCCGCCGATGATCCCGAAACGGCGGCAAAGACGGTGCAACCGACGATGTTGGTATGCACCAACCCGCCCGGCAGTTTGGACAGCCACGGCGCCAGGCCCTTGAACATGTCCTCGGATAATCGCGTGCGATATAATATTTCCCCCATCCAGATGAACAGCGGCAGCGCCGTCAGGGTCCACGATGACGAAGACGTCCAGATCGTAGTCAGCATTCTGGGTCCGGGTCCGGTGGTTCCGGGCGCAAAAAGCTCCATACCGACCCAGGCGACGCCCATCAGCGCCAGGCCGACCCAGACCCCGGTGCCCAAAAGCAGGAACAGCACGAAAAGAAAGAGGGTAATGATCGAGAGGTCTTCCATGGTGCTATTCCCCGAAACTCTGATCGACCAGATCGCGCTTGATCCGGTGCTGGCCCGAGACAAGGACGTGAATCAGGTTATCGGTCAGCGCCACCGCCATGATCGCCGCGCCGAAAAGCATGAAAGACTGCGGTATCCACAGCGGCGTCCGGTCCTGGCCCTGGCTGATATCGCCCAGCTTGATCGAAGTTTGCACAAAGTCCCAGCCCCAATAGACGAAGACCCACATCATCAGCGCGCCGATGGAAAAGCACCATATCTCGAGGATGCGCCGCGGCAGCGGCCCAACCGCGTTGATCAGAATCGACACCCGGATATGGCTGCCACGATTCAGCGCGTTGGCGAAAGCCAGAAACGACGCGGCGGCCATGAAATAGCCCGCGTATTCCGGCACGCCGGGAAACATCTCACCGGTCCAGCGGGCCAGCATCTGCAGGACGATCAGCGTCAGAATGGCGATCAGGCAAAGCGCGGCCAGGATGCCAGAGACCAGATAGAGCCGGTCGAGTGCTCGGCGTAAAACTGACATGGATTGCTTGCCCCTTTTGTTTTGCCACGCCCCGGAAAATATCCGGGGCGTGATCATTGTTTCAGCCGCTACAGACCGGAATTTTCAAAAATTTCCGGCCCGTTTTCTTTTCAAGAAAACGGTTCCGGCGGTCAGGAACAGCCTACTGCTTGGCCCGGAAAGCCTCGACGATCGCCGCGCCCTCGGCGCCAGCCGCATCAAGCCATTCGCCGGTCATGGTGACCCCGATCGCCTTCAGTTCGTCGACCATCTGCGCCGATGCCGGACCCACGGTCATGCCACCATCACGCAGACCTTGCAGCGTGAACCCGGTGTATTCCTTCGACCGCCAGTTGCCGGTATATTCCGCCAGCGTCGCACAGCCACGGATTACGTTCTTGTTGGCGTCAGATGTGCCGCCCCAGACGTCCGAGTTGACCATGACATAGTTGCGCGGCAGCCAGGCATCGACCTCATAGAAGTAATTCAGGCTTTCCCAAACCTTGCGGTCATAGCCGGTCGATCCCGACGACACCATGCTCTCGGCCACGCCGGTGGCGAATGCCTGGCTGATCTCGGCGGCCTCGATGGTCACCGGCAGCATGCCGGTCAGCTCGGCCAGCCGCGAGGTGGCGTTGTTATAGCTGCGGAACTTGATGCCTTTCATTTCGGCGACCGAAGTCACCTCATCCTTGAAATACAAGCCCTGCGGCGGCCATGGCACCGCGTAAAGCAACGTCAGGTTCTGGCTCGCCAAAAGCTCGGTCATCGGGCCTCGCGCCGCTTCCCACAACTTGGCGCTGTCATCAAACGACGTGGCCAGGAAGGGGATCGAATCGAACCCGAACAGCGCGTTTTCGTTCTGGTGGCCGGAAAGCAGCCGCTCGCCGATCGGCACCTGCCCGGTCTGGATCGCGCGTTTGATCTGCGCGCCGGGGAACAGCGATCCCGACGGATGCGTCACGATCTCGATGTCGCCGCCGGTGCCGGTGGTCACGCAGGATGCAAATTCCGCGCCTACCGCCGAATGAAAGTTCGACGCCGAATAGGCCATCGGCATGTCCCATTTCTCGGCCGCGGCGGGGGCCGCAAAGCCGACAGCCAGCGTCAGCGCCGCTGTGGTGGCTGTAAGAGTTTTATGCAGTGTCTTCATTTTCTTCTCCTTGTTGGTCGCATGTAATTGATTGCTCTTGTTATTGGCGCCTAGTGGCTGAACCGCCCTGGCGCATAGGGTGAAAGGTCCATGTTGGTCGGTTGCCCGGTGACAAGACCCGCCACCAGACGCCCGGTTTTTGGTCCGCCTGTCAGACCGATATGCTGATGCCCGAAGGCCGCGAAGACGCCGGTTTTGCCGACCTCGCCAATCAATGGCAGGCTGTCGGTTGTCGCCGGCCGGTGGCCCATCCAGGGCTCTTCTCCGGTAAATTCCAGCGCCGGAAACACCTCGCGGACCCGCCTCCTCAAAAGCTCAAGCGGGGCGGCCGAAGGTCCGGCCTCAAGCCCCCCGAATTCAACAATACCCGCACAGCGTAGCCCCGCCGCCATCGGCGTGGCAACGAATTTTCCCGCCGCGATCATCGTGGGCGCCTTCGGGCCGCCGGTCGCCTCCTTGAAAACGATGTGATAACCGCGCTCGGACTCCATCGGCACCCTGATCCCCAGCTTCTTCATCAACGGCCCCGACCAGACCCCCGCCGCCAGCACCGCGCCCGCGCAATCGATCGCGCCGTCGCCGGTCAGAACTTGGGTGATGCGCCCGTCCTCTAGGGTCACGTCCCTGACCTCGGTCTGCCGGATGCGCCCGCCCATGGCCTCAAAATCCCCGGCCAGTGCGGTGACATAGCCGCCCGGATCAACCACGAAACCATGGTCGCGCATCTGCGCCAGCAGGCCAATCGCGGGGCCAAACGCCGGGTCATAGTCCTGCACCGCGACGCCTTCGATCACCTCGGGGATGAAACCGGCGGCCGCGCGCATATCCCACACGTATTGGTCGGCCGCAAAGGCGGCGCGGTCGGCATAGGCGAAATTGTAATCGCCAAGCGTGATGAAGTCGCGCGACCGCAAATCATCGGTCAGCGCCAGATGCTGATCGACCGTATCCCCGACGATACCGGTCAACCCGCGCGCGATGCGCCGGGTGGCGCTTTCGCTGGTGTTGGCCAGATATTTCACCAGCCACGGCAACAATCTGGGCAGATACGACCAGCGCAGGAACAGCGGGAAATCGCGGTCCAACAGCATCCCCGGCGCTTTCAGCATCAGCCCCGGCGTGGTTACCGGCACCATCGAGCAGGCGGCCAGCACACCGGCGTTGCCAAACGACGTGCCCGACCCGGGCGCGCCCTTATCGACGATCGTCACCTCGGCCCCCATCCGGCGCAGCCAGATGCCCGCCGACACGCCGACGATGCCGGCCCCTATGACAACCACATGGCCGCTCATGCGGCGTGCCTTATCTGGCCGTCGTGCAAAACCGCCGGATCGGGGACCGCCCCCAGGCCGGGGGTATCGGGCACGATGACGTGGCCCTCCTCGACCGGAAACGGGGTGCTGAGAATATCGCGGGTCAGGAAGTAACTTGCCTGATAGAACTCGCAGCCCAGCGTGATCTCGGGCGTGGCGGCGATCATGTGGGTGCCGGCAAGATGCGCCAGCCCGGTCTCGAACATATCGCCGCCATAGGCGCTCATCCCCGCCGCCCCGGCCATCCGCGCCACGGTCTGCGCGCGGCTCAGACCGCCCGATTTCATGATCTTGACCGACACGCCGTCGGCCAGCCCCATGGCAATAGCGGCCAGCATGTCCTCGGGCCCGAATATGGCTTCGTCGGCCAGAAGCGGCACTTCGGTCGCGTCGCGCAACCGGCACATCAGACCGCGCATATGCGCCGGCACCGGCTGTTCGATGAAATCGGGCTCGAACCTGGCCACATCGCGCAGGCGCGCCGCGGCGGTATCGGGCTGCAATCCCTGATTATAATCGATGCGAATGGCAAACTCGGGGAAATCCTTGCGCAGCCGCTCCAGCCTTGTGATGTCGAACGCATGGCCCTTGAACCCGGTTTTCAGCTTGATGATGCGCACGCCATCGTCGCGCAGCCGCTCCATAAGCGCCAGGTCCTTGTCAAAATCCGGGTCGGCGATCGAACACGACAGCGCGATGCGGTCGCGGCACTTGCCGCCGATCAGCGCGTGCAGCGGGAGCCCTGCGATGCGCCCGGTCAGATCGAGCAGCGCCGTTTCCAGCGCCGCTTTGGCCTCAGAGCAATGGGCCACGGCCTTGGCCGCACGCTCCATAATTCGCGCCCGATCGCACAGCCGCTGACCCACGACCAGCGGCCGGATATAGCGGTCGAGCGCCGCAAAGTTCGCCTCGGCCGACCCGGTGAACACCGACCAGGGCGACGCCTCGCCCCAGCCCTGCGCCCCATCCTCGGCGGTCAGGCGCAGCACCACGATGTCGACCGCATGTTCCACCGACCCGATCCCGTGATCGCGCCGCGCGTTGATCGACACGGCGAGGTGCCACACATCCATGGACCGGATGGTCTGTGACAGCAAAACAGTAATCCCCCGGGGCCAGTCGACAGGTCCAGACTGCCAAAGCCATAATATCATTTCCAATATTCATTTATCGCAAGCCCATAAGAAAAAGTGATAGGGTGCCCCCATGTCAATCCGATTCCGCCAGCTTCAGGCCTTTCACTCGATTATCGAGACCGGCACCGTGACCGGGGCCGCCGATCAGCTGGGCGTCTCGCAACCCGCCGTGTCGAACCTATTGGCCCAGCTCGAGGCGCAGACCCGCGTCAGGCTTTTCAGCCGTGAAAAGGGGCGTCTGGTGCCCACACCCGAGGCCAGCCTTTTGTATAACGAGGTCGATACCGTGGTGCGCGGTCTCGACCATGTGACGCAGGCCGTCGACGATCTGCGCAACAAACAGGCCGGCCAGCTCCAGGTCGCCTCGCAGCATTCGATGTCGTTCGGCTTCATGCCCAGGCTGATCGCGCGTTTCGCCGAAGGTCGCCCCGATATGTCGATCAGCTTTCAGTCGCAGTATTCGGCGAAAATTCAGGAATGGGTGCTGGCCGGGCTTTTCGAGATCGGCGTCAGCGAACTGCCGATGTTCCACCAGGGCCTGAACGCGCACCGGTTCGAGATCGAGTTTCTTCTGGCCCTGCCCGAGGGCCACCGGCTGGCCCGGCACGAGGTTCTGACGCCCGAACTGTTGCAGGGCGAGCCGTTCATCGTCATGGGACCTGAGCATATGTCTCACCGCCGCACCCGCGAGGCGTTTCATGAGCGTGGCGTGCCCTGGCGCATCCGCATCCACACCCATCTTTTCAAAAACATCCTTGGGTTCGTGAAAGAGGGCATGGGCGTCGCCATCCTCGACCCTTTCGCGCTTGATTTCGACCGCGAAGGCGGCTTCGTCGCGCGGCAGTTCCGCCCGCGCCTGCTGATGGACATGGCGGTGATCACCTCGCGCGCCCGGCCGATCTCGGCCCTGGGGCAGGAGTTTCTGGAGCTGCTTTTAGGCGAGATACGGCCCTATACGGTCAGTGGGTTCGACAGTGACTAGGGTTGGGCGTCTCGGTCCAGTCAAATCCGTCAAATGGCGGCTTCAAGCCCTTGTCGGTCCCATGCCAGAGACACCACTAGTCCGGAATCAAGGCGCGCAGCGCCGCCGGGCCGCGCCCTCCCTCCCGTCTCGCCGGAGGCGAGCCTACGATGAGCGGCGCACCTTCGGTGCGACGGGAGGGCGCTTTTGCGATGCCGCTCATCGCGGGCAGGCCGTTCGAATTTGGCACGATAAAGCGCATAGCACGCAGCGCACTGCGCCCACCCGAGGCAGGGCGCGACCCTCTGTTGCTTGTATTTGCCATCGTCTGCTCTGTTCCGTACCGCGGACCCTGAGCGGCGCGCCGAATTTTTCGCCCCGCCAATCTGCGTCGACGCCCAGATGCGGCACCCCTCTCCGCCCCGGAGAGGGGCTGGGGGAGAGGCCAATACGCGTTTTGACGGGGTAGGCATCATTTACTGTTCTAAATCAATATCTTAACCCCGATCTCAACCTTGAGAGCATGGCCCGCCGCCTCACCCCATCCACCGCATCACCGGGGCGGCGGCCTCTTCCAGCGGCTGGCAGATCACGTCGATCAGGGTCGGGCCATCGTGGGCGAAGGCCTCGGCCATCACCCGGTCCAGATCGCCCGGATCCTCCACCGTCCAGCTTGTCACCCCGAACCCCTCAGCGATCTTCGCATTATCGGTGCGATTGAAATCGACGTTATAATACCGCCCCTCGGTGTCGTCCTTCTGGCTGGCCCGGATCCACCCGAAGCTGGCGTTGGAAAAGACGATATATGTGATGTTGGCCCCATACCGGGCCACCGTTTCCAGCTCGCCGCAGGAAAACCCGAACGACCCGTCCCCCATCAGCCCCACCACTTTGACCCCCGGCCGCCCGTACCAGGCCCCCAGTGCGGCCCCCATCGCATAGCCCAGCGCCCCATGCGCCCGGTTAGTGATATACTGCCGCCCTGGCAAATTCTGATCCGAATAGGCGCTGTAATAGGGGCAGCTTGTCCCCGGATCGCTGACCACGATGCCATCCTCGGGCAGGAGCCGATTGAGCGTGTCGATGATTCGTTCGGGGCGGATCGGGCTTGCCTCGCTGTCGGCCAACTCAGCGAACCGCGCAAATTTCCGGCCCTTGATATCCGCCACCTGCGCCGCCCCTCCAAATCCTGGCACCGGGTCGCGCCCATCCAGCGCCGCATTCACCATGGCAAGGCTCAGCCGCAGATCACCGACCACGCCAGCCTCGGTCTGATAATTCGCCCCCACCACCATCGGATCGCTGTCGAAATGCACGATCCGCGCGCCGGGTTTCGGGGCGCTCCAGCGCGACGTGGTGGTCGACCCGGCGCGGCACCCCATGAAAACCACCAGATCGGCCCCTTCCATCGCCTCCCAGGTCTCGGGTGTGCCGCCATTCGACCCCACAACCCCCAGCGACAGGGGGTGCGTATCGGCCAGCGCGCCCTTGCCCGAGATCGAGGTCGCCACCGCGATGTCCAGCCGCCCGGCCAGCCGCGCCAGTTCGTCCATCGCCCCGGCAATGACCACGCCACCGCCGCACACGATCAGCGGGCGATTGGCCGACAGGATCGCCTGAACCGCTGCCTCAACATTTACCGCCTCCGGCCCCGTGCGACGCGCCGGAAAGGCGGCATGGGTCGCGTCGCCCCAGATGTCGGACGGGTCAACCGGATCGTACTGAATGTCATAAGGCAGCCCCAGATGCGCCGCCCCCGGCCGCCCGGTGGTCATCGCCCGAAACGCCTGCCGCACCATACGCGGGATGTGGTCGGCCATTTTGATCACCGTGTTGAACTTGGTCAGTGGCCGCATCAGCGCCTCCTGATCGACCTCGGTCAGCGGGTATTTCCCGTACGAGGCGACCGAAATGTCGGTGGTTATCGCCAGCACCGCAAACGAGCTTTCGTTGGCCTCGATCAGCCCCGGCAGAATATAGGTCGCGCCGCCGCCCGACGGCCCCTCGCAGACGCCAACCCGGCCCGTGACCCGCGCATATGCGTCGGCCATATAGGCCGCCGACCGTTCGTCGCGGGTCAGAATATGGGTGATGCCGTGATCCAGCCGCGCCATCGCGTCGTAAAACGGCAAGGTCGTATCACCGCAGAGGCCAAAAATATGCGTAACTCCATGCGCCGCCAACATGCCCACCATGGCCTCGGCCCCGTTCGGCGAATTTCCAGTCTCAGTCATCGGTGGCTCAGAATCGATTGGTATGCAATGCTGTATACAGAACTGTAGATTGCATTTCCGCCCGCCCTGTGGCAAGAGAAATCGAAACCGGGGAAAAGCGAATGGCCGAAGGTCGCGTCGAAGACATCTATGATCGCCTCAAGGCGATGGCTGTCGCCTATCGCCTGCGCCCCGGCGACCGGCTGAACGAGGTTGCCCTGTCGCGCCAACTGGGCGTCAGCCGCACGCCGCTGCGCGAGGCGCTGAACCGGCTGGTCGCCGAGAACCTCTTTGATTTTCGCCCTGGTGCCGGGTTTTTCTGCCGCCCTCTGGACCCGCAAACCGTCTTTGACCTTTACGAGATGCGCCAAATCACCGAGGCCGCCGCCGCGCGGCTGGCCTGCGAACGCGCCACCGACGCCGATCTGCAAAGCCTCAGCGACGATCTGCTGGCGCGCGGCATCGCCACCGCTGGCCTGACCGTTGCCGAGGCCTGCGCCCGCGACGAGGCGTTTCATATGGGCGTGGCAAGGCTCGGCGGCAACGCGGTGCTGGTCACGCAACTGTCCCGCATCAACGAACGCATCCGATATGTGCGGTGGGTCAGTCTGTCTTTGGGTCGCCTGCGCAAGTCGAAAGACGAACATGTGGCACTGATGCAGGCGCTTCTGGACCGCGACGCCGACCAGGCAGCAGCCATCGTCAACGCCCATATCGGCAAGCGCATGGACCAGGTGACCGAAGTGGTCCGCCACGGAATATCCAACATCTACATGGACATGGGCGGCGATCTTTCCGAGCAGATCGTCGCGGAGGATGCGCCATGATCGCCCGGGGCGGCAAATCGATCTATGGCGCGTCGGTCGGCATCCTGATGCTCGACGCCCGTTTCCCCCGCATTCCCGGCGACATGGGCAACGCCCGAAGCTGGCCGTTTCCGGTGCATTACAAGATCGTGCGCGGGGCGTCGCCCGACCGGGTGGTGCGCCAGGGTGCTGAAGGGTTGCTGGACCCTTTCATCGACGCCGCCCGCGACCTAGTGGCCGATGGCGTTGACGGGATCACCACCAATTGCGGGTTCCTGTCGCTGTTCCAGGCTGAACTGGTCGCCGCCCTGCCGGTGCCGGTCATCGCCTCGTCGCTGATGCAGGTCGAGATGGTCAACCGCATTCTTCCCAAGGGCAAACGCGCCGGTATCCTTACCATTTCGGCATCGACCCTGACCGGCGACCACCTGGCCTGTGCAGGCGTCCCGCCGGACACGCCGATCGGTACCACCGAAGGCGGTCGGGAGTTTTCGCGCGTCATTCTCGGTAACCAAGAGGCGCTGGATGTCGATCTCGCCCGTGCTGACAACGTCGCGGCTGCCAAAGACCTTGCCGCCGCGCATCCGGATCTGGGCGCAATCGTCCTAGAATGCACGAACATGTGCCCTTATGCGCATGACATTCAACAAGAAACCGGGCTGCCGGTGTTTTCGATGATCGACCTGGTCACGTGGTTTCAGGCCGGCCTGAACCCGCGTCGGTTCGTGCACTAGGGCCGTGCGTCAGTTCAGATCACCAAACGACCCGCCATTGTCGACCAGGTCGACCAACAGCGACGAGGGCTTCCAGAAGTCCTCGTCTTCGGCTCCAAAACTTCGAATATCGGCAAGAACGCGGTCCAGCCCAAGGGTGTCGGCATAGTGCATCGGCCCGCCGCGATAGCGCGGGAACCCATAGCCGTGCAGCAGCACCACATCGATGTCCGACGGCCTCAGCACCACGCCTTCGCGCAAAACCTCGCAGGCTTCATTCACCATCGCCGCCATGAAACGCGCGACGACCTCTTCGTCCGTAATTTCCCGCGGGGCAATTCCTTTGGCTGCGCGTTCGGCCTCGATAATCACCAGCACATCCGGGTCTTCGGACCCGCGCCGGTTGCCGGTGTCGTAGCGGTAAAAACCGCGCCCGGTCTTGCGCCCGAACCAGCCGCGCTCGCAAATGCGGTCAGCAATCTCGACGTATCGCTGGTGCGCCGGGCGGGTCGGCGCGTCCTTCTTGCGATTAGCCCAGCCGATATCCAGGCCCGCAAGGTCAAAGACCGCATGCGGCCCCATGCGATAACCAAAGTCGAACATCGCGCGGTCGACGGCATAGGGCGAAGCGCCGTCATCGACCATATGCGCGACCACATTTCGGGTCTTGGCAAATATCCGGTTACCGATAAACCCGTCGGCGTTCCCGGCCCGCACCGGAATTTTCCGCATCCGCTTGGCCAGCGCGAAACCGGTCGCCACCACTTCGTCGGCCACGCCATCCGTCACCACAATCTCAAGCAATTTCATCACGTTAGCAGGCGAAAAAAAGTGCAGGCCCAGAACATCCTGCGGGCGTTTGGTCGCCGCGGCAATCGCCTCGATGTTCAGATACGACGTGTTGGTGGCCAGAATCGCGCCGGGCTTGGCCACCGCGTCGAGCTGTGCAAAAACCGCCTTTTTAACCTCCAAATCTTCAAAAACCGCCTCGATAACCAGATCAGCCTGGCCAAGATCGGCGATGTCGGTCGAGGTCGCGAAGCGGTCCAGAACGCCACGCTTTTGAGCCTCGGTCATCCGGCCCTTGGCGATTTGCCGGTCCCAGATATTTTCGAGCGAGGCGCGCCCGCGCGCGATGCTGCGCGCGTTGCGCTCGACCATCAAAACCTCAAAACCCGCATCAAGCCCGGCGATGGCGATCCCCGCCCCCATGGTGCCGCCGCCGATCACGCCGAGTTTGGTCAACGGCCTCGGCTGCGCCCGCCCCGCCTCGGGCACCTTCGCCGCCGCGCGTTCGGCGAAAAACGCGTGGATCAGCGCCTTCGCCTGCGGGGTCGCTTTGCAGTCCAGAAATCGCGCGCGCTCAAAGGCCAGGCCTTCGGCGAATTCTGCGATCAGTGCCTGTTCAACGCAATCAACTATTCGAAACGGCGAAAACAGTCCCCGGGCGGTGGTTTTCAACTCTTGGCGCGCCATCTCCAGCGCTGCGAGATAAGCATCACGGTCGGCCAGACCTTCGGTCCTCTCACCGGTCCGGCGCGGACCTGTACCGATCATTTCCTTGGCAAATTCAATCGCCTCTGCCTCGAGATTCGCGCCAGATATCCGGTCAACAAGCCCCATCACGCGCGCCTTTTCAACCGTGAGCGGCTTGCCGGTCAGTATCATCTCCAAAGCCGGTCCGGCCCCGATAATGCGCGGCAGGCGCTGTGTGCCGCCCGCACCCGGAAGGATGCCAAGGCGCACTTCGGGCAGACCAACTTGGGTGCCCGCAAGCGCGATCCGGTAATGCGACCCAAGCGCGAGTTCCAATCCGCCGCCCAGTACATTGCCCGACAACGCCGCGATCACCGGCTTGGCGCAGGCCTCGACCCGGTCCACCACATCCGGCAGCGACGGATCGACAGGTGGGGCTGCAAATTCGCGAATATCGGCGCCCGCCGGAAAGGTTCGTCCGCGCCCGATGATCACGATGGCCGCAATGCCCGCGTCGGCCTCGGCTCGGGTCAGCGCGCCCTGCAACCCCTCGCGCACGGCAAGACCCAGCGCGTTGACGGGCGGATTGTCGATGCCGATCAGCGCGACGTTCGCGTTCAATGTCAGTGTCACCGGTCCGTCCATCTGCGCCTCGCGTTGCCGCCACACCGCCGTTGTCCGGCCTGCGCGGGGTTTTCACCCGTGCAGCCGCAAAGATCAAACCCAATCGCCCGGCTGGCGAGGCGTGCTGGCGACATTGGTTTGGCCAGGCCAAAAGGCGTTTTTCGCGAGCATCGCCGCCCACGCGCCCGGGCACTGCAAGCGTTACCCGGCAGGCAGACCGCCAAGGGGTTGCCGGTGCCGCCCATTCGCGCTTTGATCGGGTGCAGATGAAGGGGCACATCGATGCAGGAAAACACACTCAGGCAGAAGTGGCGGGCGGGCCAGCCGACGATTAACGGCTGGCTCAGCATCGCCAATGGGTTCGTGGCCGAGATCATGGCCGCCCAGGGCTATGACAGCCTGACGGTCGATATGCAGCATGGGGCCATTGGCTATCAGGCTGGGCTGGCGATGCTGCAGGCGATGCGCGCCTCGGGGGTGACACCTATGGCGCGCGTGCCCTGGCTGGCCCCCGGTGACATCATGAAGGCCATGGACGCCGGGGCCATGGGCATCATCTGCCCGATGGTCGACACCGCCGATCAGGCCACTGAACTGGCCAGCTATTGCCGCTATCCGCCGCGTGGCACCCGCAGCTTTGGTCCCACGCGCGCGCTTTTTGCCCACGGGTCCGACTATGCTGCCGACGCCAATGACCAGATGCTGGTGATCGCCATGATCGAGACCGCGCAAGGCGTGGCCAACGTCGATGCGATCTGCGCCACGCCGGGGATCGACGCGATCTATATCGGCCCCGCCGACCTGACGCTTGGCGTGACCAACGGACGTCTGCCGCCGGGGATGGACCGCGAAGAGCCCGAAATGGTCGCGGCGATCAAGACCATCCTGAAGGCCGCCAAAGACGCAGGCAAAGCCGCCTGTATTCACACCGGCAAACCCGAATATGCGGCCCGCGCCATCGGCTGGGGATTTGACCTGGTTACGGTTGGCAGCGACGTGAAAAACATGGCCACGGCCACGGCCCAAAGCATCGCGACCTTTCGCGGGCTTGTGGGGCAGGATGCCAGTGGCGGCGGGATTAGAAACCCGAGGGTTGCGCCGCGCTTTCGCGCGGCGCCAAGGGCGAGGGGCCAGCCCTTCGCGCTCCCCGGAGCAACAGTGTTTATATTGCGTAGAATTTCTGATCGCGTTCCATTGCATTCAGGGTAACGACCATTTTTCGCATGACGGCGGTGATGGCCAGTTTGGGTGGTTTTCCTGCATCGACGAGCCGCTGGTAGAGGGCAGAGAACGGGGTTCTTTTGGCGCGTGTCGCCGACAGCGCCGCCATGTAGAGGGTATTTCGCAGGTCTTTTCGCCCGCCGCGGCACACCCGTTTGCCCCGCCAGCGACCGCTTTGCCGCGCGAACGGTGCCACGCCGACCAGAGCGGCGATTTCCCCGCGTGTGACGCGGCCGAGCTCGGGAAGCCCGGCAATCATCGCCGCACTGGTGACCGCCCCGATCCCGGGAAGGCTGGTCAGGCGGCGGGCGCGATTGCGCCAGGCCGTGTCCGCTTCGATCAGGGCATTGATCTGCGCGTCCAGCGCCCTGATATCGGCCTCCAACCGGGTCAGTGCGTGGCGGATCATAGCGCGGATATCTTCAAACGCGGCTTGTTTGAGCTGGCATTTTTCGGCAATGCGGCGGGTCAGAAGCGCCCGCCGTCGCGTGGTCAAAGCCTTGATGTAGCGCTGACCTGCTGGCTCATCGAGGCTTGGTGCGGGGCGCATCCGCTGGCCGAACAGCGCCAGAATATAGGCATCGATCCGGTCGGTCTTGGCCAGTTGCCCGCCTGCATAGGCGAATTGCCGGACCCGCTGGGGCAGCAGCCGCGCCACCGGAACTCCGGCGCCCTGAAGGGCCTCATACAGCGCCGATTCATAGCCGCCACTGGCCTCCAGAACGACGAGCTCAGGCGATGTTCCGGCCAACTTCTCAAGCAGCATCGCATGGCCCTGCGGCGTGTTCGGCAAACTGAAATGACGCTCGCTGTCGCCCTGCAACAGGCAAATGTCCAGGCCGTCCCGCGAAATGTCGCATCCCGCGAAGTAAGGTGTTAAGGTCACGTTATCCATCCTTATCTGCGGCCTTGGCGACAACAGCGCCGGGCCAGTCAACAGTTCGGTTTGGGTGGTTACCCAAGGGGCTGGGGACCCGTCTCCCAGACGACCTCAAAGCGGGTCAAGTATTTGCCGGCCTCCCGCCCGCCAACAAAATAGCAGACCGCGGACAGATAAGTATTTGGGGAAATGTGATATAGGGGTCAGTCGTGCGGCGCGGTCTGAGCTGCCTCGAAGAACCGTGCGATCGTTTCGGCATAGTCCCGGGTGTCGGCTTCGCGAGCGAGCGAAGCAAGCCCGCCCAGGACAACCTCTTCCGGAAAATCATCGCGAAATGCAGCGATCAGATCCGCCACAAAGGCGCCGTCCATCTCGGGGTGATTTTGTGTTGTATAAACCCGGTCGCCAATTGCAAAACCGGCCAGCGGGCACGCCAGCGAGGCAAGCAGCAGATGTGCGCCTTCGGGCAACCTGGTCACCTGCTCGATATGTGCAGCGTATTGCGAGATGCGCGCCCAGGTCGGCAGCCCAGGCCGGCCGGTCAACCACGTCCATCTGCGTCAGCCCGAGAACCCAGCCACCCGGGTTCGGCCCGACCTCGCCACCCAGGGCCATTGCAACCGCCTGGTGCCCGAAACAGGCCCCGAAAATCGGCTTGCCGCATGCCGCGATGTCGCGGATCAGGTCGGTCAGACGGGCGATCCAGGGCGCGCCGTCGTGTACCGAGGCCGGGCTGCCGGTGATCATGACCCCGTCGAACCATTCCAGGCCAGCGGGGAAGACATCATCCTTTACGGAAAACACTTCGGTGGTCCAGTCAGGCCGCACCAGATGCACGAGCGATGTGAATTTCTCGCCGTCTTTTGGATGCGCCCGCGCGAAATCGCTTTCGTCGGTGTTGGTCATCAGAATGGCCAGATGCATGCGCCCGCACCCCAAAAGAATTGGGACTTATATATTTGACTATGCGGCCAATGTTTCCTATAATTCGAGGCATAGGAAACGAGGCACACAATGGCACAGAACGCACCCGGCAAGCACTACAGAGAGGGAATTTCGCTGGTCGAGGTGATCGCGACATTTCCCGATGACGCGACCGCCGAAGGGTGGTTCGAGGAACAGCGCTGGGGCGCGGCTGGCAATCCCTCGTATTGCCCCATATGCGGTTCTGCCGAGAAACTAAGGCCAGTTCCCTCGGGCAGGCCGCTTCCCTACTGGTGCGGCGAGTGTCGGCGCAATTTCAGCGTCAAGACCGGCACCGTGATGCACCGTTCCCATATCGGCTTTCAGAAATGGGCCATCGCAATCTACCTGTGGTCGGTGTCACTCAAGGGCGTATCGTCCATGCGGCTGCATCGCGATCTGAAAATCACGCAGAAGTCGGCATACTTCATGGCCCAGCGGTTGCGCGAGGCGTGGACCGAGGGTCATGGCGGCATGGCTGGCCCGGTCGAAATCGACGAAACCCACATCGGCGGCAAGGAGAAGAACAAGCACGTGCACAAGAAGCTGCGGGCCGGTCGGGGCGCTGTGGGCAAGACTACCGTTGCCGGTGCTCGGGATCGCGCCACGAACACTATCAGCGCCGCCGTGGTCGAGGCTACCGACGCCAGGACGCTACAGGGCTTCGTTGCGTCCCGCGCGGCCGAGGGGGCCACCGTCTATACGGACCAAGCGGCGGGCTACAAGGGCATGCTGTTCGAGCACGAGGCGGTCAATCACTCAGTCTCCGAGTACGTCCGAGACCAAGCGCATACCAATGGAATAGAGAGTTTTTGGGCCACGTTGAAGCGCAGATACCACGGGACGTTCCACCACATCTCGCCGAAGCACCTGCATCGGTACGTCAACGAGTTCGCGACGCGCCACAACATGCGCCCGAAGGCCACCGAGGCCATGATGGCCGAGACCGTCGCTCGGATGGTCGGGAAACGGTTGATGTACAAGGACTTAGTAGCCACGTCAGCCGCATGAGACGCCCCCAAGGCTTGCGGAGCCGCAAAGGGCGCGCGGACCATCACTGGCATCCCCAAGAGTCAAGTGCTATATCTCCATCCTAAAGCATATTGCATTTAATCTGAGGCATATCCCGCGGCCTTGAGGAAGTTCCAGCATTGGTCTGGGTCGAAGAGATCACAAATGTCGCTGAGGGCGTCAAAGAGGGCATCGAAGGTTCTTGCTCCAACCCTTCGCAGGTGAGCTTTCAACTTTGAGAACGCCATTTCGATCGGGTTAAGATCCGGGGAGTAGGGTGGCAGGAACAAGAACCAGCATCCGCGCGCCCTCAACGCCTGTGCCGCGCGGTGGCTTTTGTGGGTGGAAAGATTGTCGAGAATGACCACAGTTCCAGGGTCCAGCGCAGGCGCAAGCTGGGTCTCGATATAAGTCTCGAACGCCGATCCATCCATTGCGCCGCTGATCACCCAGGGTGCAATCAGCGCGTTATGGGTCAGCCCGGCGATGAAGGTCTGCGTGCCCCATTTTCCAAAGGGTGCGGTGCCATAAAGCCGCTCACCCCTGAAGCTGCGCCCGCGCAACCGGGTGAGGTTGGTTTTGACGGCGGTTTCATCGATGAATACCAGCCTGTGCGGTTCGGCGCGCATGCGCGGCTGGCGGCGGCTGATCCATTCCCTTCGCGCCTTATGCAGGGCGGGCCGGTCACGTTCCTGCGCGACAAGTCCTTTTTTTATATGAAAACCCTGCGCGTTCCAGAGCCCGGTGGATTGAGGAGAGCTGAACGCTCACGCCGTGCGTCTCCGCAAGCGCACCCGCAAGTTCCTGCAATGTTATGTCCGGTTCAGCCCGGACAATCTCGATCAGGAAACCCGCATGCGGTGCCAGCTTGCCAAACCGGCCCGCTGGCCTGCCCTGTGGCTTGGGTGTGACCTCGCCCCGCTCACGTTGATCCGCCGCATAACGCACCGCCGTCGCTGCACTGACGCCATAAACCCGCCCCGCAGCGCGACAAGAGTTTCCGGCCGCAATATACCCGCATATCCGCTGCCGAAGATCCAAAGAATACGGTTTGCCCATGCTCCACCTCCTCACGGGAAATGAATCAGACAAACAACACTTTGGGAATCCCCTTTCGATTCACATCAAACGCAAACCGCTTTAGAGCGATGAAGGAGAACACTATGGCAACGGAAAGGTTCAAGGCCCTGGTGCACTTCATAGTGCACGAGTGCCTCAGCAATCCGGGGAGGCTGGGGTCTGTGAGGCTCAACAAGGTGCTCTGGTTCACCGATATGACTTCCTATCAGATGACAGGCGCGTCTGTGACGAGCGAGAAGTATGTGAAGCGCAAGATGGGGCCGGTCCCCGCAACGATACTGCGCACGATTCGAGAACTCGAACAAGAAGGCAAGATCGTCGTGCGAGGGCGCAAGACTTACTATGACCCCTATCGCTACGTTTCTTTGGTCGACCCTGACGCCAGCTGCCTTTCGCAGAGTGACCGTAACCTCGCCAGAGAGGTGATCGACTTTGTCTGCGGACATTCGGCGAATGAGATCAGCGACACCACGCATGATGAGGTGTGGAGTGCTGCCAAGGAGGGAGAGGAGATTCCTCTGTACGCCACACTCGCCACCGGAAAGGGGACGATCACGGACGATGTCAAGAAATGGGCAGAGTCCATTGTTCAGGAACTTGAGGGTGAGAAAGCGAGTGCATAATGGCGAATGGCCCGTATTGGCCTCAATATCGCACTGTAGTTCTTGACCGCCGCGCTCAAGAATTCGTTGATCGAGAAGAAAATCAACCGCCGAGGTTCGACGATCATTGGCGCGGCGTGGAATGGCTGCTTGCACGCACCCCGGAGGCTGGCGTGCCGCGGAAGCGCACCAGCCATCAGAACCATCTCGTATACGTTATTCCTGACCTGCCCCCAATTTGAGGGCCACTTTTAGGTAGACTCTGTTCCTCTTTTGTTTGCCATTATTCGGCGGCGTGAGCAATGGGCGGTGGCGCGGAGCCTTCAGATAGCTCAAGCGTCGCTGCCCATTGCGGTTTATGGAAAGGCCTGTTTGCGGCAAATTCTTCCGGGGTTTGATAGTTCAGCGAAGAGTGGGGCCGGTTTTGATTGTAATCGATCCGCCAGTCCTCGATGATCCTTTCTGCCTCGGCCAGCGAGGTGAACCAGTTCAAGTTCAGGCATTCTTCGCGAAACCGGCCGTTGAAACTTTCGATGTAGGCGTTCTGGGTCGGCTTGCCCGGGTCGATGAAGTAGAGCTGCACGCCGTGATCATCTGCCCAGCCATCAAGCGCGCGGCCTCGTAGTTCAGGCCCATTGTCAACGGTCAGAACATCCGGGTACCCCCGCTCACGAGCCACCCGTTCCAGCATTTCCACCACGCGGGAGCCGGGGATCGACAGGGCCACATCAATCGCCGGACATTCCCGTGTGCAGTCGTCTTTCAGATTGACGGTGCGGAACTTCCTGCCGTTGGCGAGCGCATCCATGGTGAAGTCCAGGCTCCACCGCTGGTTGGCGGCGATCGGGCACCAGGCGCCTTCGCGCACGCCCTTGGGGATTTTCTTGCGATTGCGGCGGCGCAGGGTCAGGCGCTCCTCTCGGTAAAGTCGCTCCACCACTTTCACGTTCACCTTGAAACCCTCCTGGCCAAGCTTGGCATGCAACATGCGATAGCCATAGCGTCGGTGTTTGCCGGAAAGCGTACCAGCCGTTCCCGTATCCTCGCATGGCGATCCGGCCTTCCTCTGTATTCATTACTCGATCTGGAAAACCCAATCAGCCCACAGGCCCGCCGAGTTGAAAACTGATAGTCACGGCAAAGAACCATGACTGCTTCCCGGCGGCTTGCAGGCTTCAGAAGTTTTTTGCCAGAAGCCCTTTCAGGCCAGCATTATCAAGCATGGTTTCGGCCAGCAGCTTCTTCAGCTTGCCGTTCTCCGATTCCAGGTCTTTCAGCCGCCTGACATCGGAAATCTGAAGGCCGCCATACCTGGCTTTCCATTTGTAAAAGGTGGCATCCGACATACCGTGCTTACGGCACAACTCGGACACTTTCGCACCCGCCGCATACTCCTGAATGATCCGAACAATCTGCTCTTCGCTAAACCGTGACTTGCGCATTCTCTGTTCTCCTCGTTCTCGTGAACATTAAGCGAACAGATCCTCCTTTCAAATGGACCAGTTTTCGGGGAGCAGGTCATTCCAGCGAATCAACTCGCCAAAACGCTAGAGATCTGGGTTCTGTACTCCTACGATCAGGATGAAGTGCAAATCCACGGCGCGAAGTTCGGCCCGAAAGATGAGGAATGACAGAGGTTGTAGAATCCAGCAAAACAACAACAAAGAAACCCAATAAGGGTTCGCCTCCGTCCAACGTCACGCTCCCGCCCATCGACGCGGAGCCAGAGGAGATCGCCCAGGCGCTGTTCCAGAGGCCACCGCTGAAGAAGCCAAAGGCCGTGGAATCAGGCGAGTCCCAAAAGGTGTGCCCTGAATGCGGCCACGTCTTCCAGGGCAATGGATGGGATGGCGTTGACACTCATTGGCGATCCAAGCATGAAGACATCATGCCGTACGAAGAGGCTTGGCCTTTGCTTCGTGACGGCAAGTACATGGCTCAGGCGCCAACCACTTCAAACTGACCCGCCACTCAGCGCTTGCGTAGTCAGGGATATAATTCCCAAAGAATTCGCTTGCCAGATATAGGCCGCCCGCTAACCTGCCTCAAGCCAAGACCAAGGTGCCTATGACCGTTTGGACCCCTACCGATGATGGCCACGCCGATCTGACCAGTCACGACGCCTTTGTCGACGGCCCGCCGCACAACACTTTTGCCCGTTTGCGCCGCGACGATCCGGTTTCGTGGACAGATTACGCCGACGGTCAGGGGTTCTGGTCGATCACGCGCTACGGCGACATCGTCGAGATGAACCGCAACTTCAAAGTGTTTTCCTCGGCCCAGGGCATTCGGATGGAGGACCAGACCCACGCCGAGTACCTGGCGCGGCGCACCTTCCAGGAAACCGATCCGCCCGAGCATATGAAGGTGCGCATCATGGTGGCGCGGGCGTTTTCCAAGGCCGTGGTGGCCGGGTTTGAGGACGACATTCGCGCCCTGTCGGTCGAAATTCTCGACAAAGCCCTGCCGCGGAGGCGCTTCGACGCCACGCACGAGATTGCCCGGCAACTGCCCATGCGCATGCTGGGCCGCATTCTGGGCACGCCCGACGAAGACCTGCCGTGGCTTGTGACCAAGGGCGATGCTCTGATCGCCAACACCGACCCGGATTTCACCGATCATGTACTCGACCGGCTCGACACCGACGACTACCGGATGATGCCGTTCAATTCGCCCGCCGGGGCCGAGCTTTATGATTACGCCAAAGACCTGATGGCCGCGAAAAATGCGGCGGGCGACACCGGCGGCGTTTTGCACCTGATCCTGCAACCCGATGCGGACGGCAACACCATCACCGAGGAGGAGTTCCGCAATTTCTTCTGCCTGCTGGTGGCCGCCGGCAACGACACGACGCGCTATTCGATTGCGGCGGGCATACAGGCGATGGCGCATCAGCCCGAACTGCTGGACCAAATGAAGGCCGGCGGCGCGGTCTGGGAGACCGCGCCCGACGAGATCATCAGGTGGGCCACGCCAGCGCTTTATTTCCGGCGCACGGTGACGCAGGAGATCGAGGCGCAAGGCAAAACCCTGCGGGCAGGCGACAAAGTGCTTTACTGGTTCGCTTCGGCTAATCGAG
The DNA here is from genome assembly GCA_965247915.1 of Paracoccaceae bacterium. Lineage (GTDB taxonomy): Bacteria > Pseudomonadota > Alphaproteobacteria > Rhodobacterales > Rhodobacteraceae > JAKZRT01. Next base: position 1,717,297 of record OZ252048.1, on the reverse strand, counting down.
ACGAGGCCCAGTTTGACGCGCCCCTGCGCGTGAACCTGCACCGCACACCCAACAAGCATCTGGCTTTCGGTCACGGCGGGCCGCATTTGTGTCTGGGCATGTGGCTGGCGCGGCTTGAAGTGCGCGTATTGTTCGAGGAATTATCGAAACGGATCGAAAAGATAGAACCGGACGGGCCGCAGCGATTTCTGCGCTCGAACTTCGTCGGCGGGATCAAATATTTGCCGGTTTCGGTTCGCATGGCATGACAGGGGACAACTGATTTGAACGACCGGCTGCGCGCGCTTTTCTGCGATCACCTTTCCATCATGCGGGGCAAATACCTGCCCGGCTCGAAAATCGGCACCGATGCGACGCGGTTCTGCCGGTCGACCTTTGGCGTACATTACGACCGCGATCTGTTGCCCGCGCCGAGGGCGATGATGATGGAGGGCCTGCCCGATATGGAATTGCGCTGGCAGGCCGAGGACATCCGCGATGGGTGGGAGCCTGCGACCAAAATTGTGCTGGGCGATCTTTACGACGACGCGGGCGAGCCGCTGGCACTCTGCCCGCGCGGGGCCTTGAGGCGCGCGGTGGCCGATTGGCAAGCACGCGGGCTGACCCCCAAGGTGGGGATCGAATTGGAAGCCTTCGCGCTGGTGGCCGACGACACCGGGTGCTTACGCCCCTACGACGCGCCGGGCGGCGTGGTTAACGGGACCGGTCCGTTCACTGATCCGCTGCGCTTCAACGACCGGATCTGGGAGGTCGCTGACGGGTTGGGTTTTGCGCTCGACATGATTACCGGCGAATATGACACGCCGCAGTTTGAATATACGCTGACCTTTAACGACGCGGTCAAAGCCGTTGACGACATTGTGCTTTTTCGCCTTATGGCGCGTGAGATAGCGCTCGATCACGGGGTGATCCTGACCTTCATGCCGAAACCGATCGCCGCGGCCGGCGGCGCCGGGATGCACATCAACTTCTCGTTTACCGACGCTGATGGTCTCATTGCGCTGGCGGATGACGACCGCGGCGGACCGGACCATCTGAACGAGCTGGCGCGCGGCTGTCTGGCCGGACTTTTGCACCACCACAAGGGGCTGGCGGGGCTGATCGCGCCGACCGCCACGTCGTACCAGCGGCTGCAACCCGGGGCGCTGGCCGGGTACTGGCAGAACTGGGGCGGCGATCACCGCAACGTGACCACGCGGGTCAGTTCCGAAGGCGGCACCAAGGCGCGGCTCGAGCACCGGATGGCCGACGCCTCGGCCAACCCCTATACCGCCGTTGCCGCCGTCCTGCAGGCGGCGCGGCTGGGCGTTGAGTCTGGCCTGGCGCTGCCGCCGATCGAAACCGGGGACGGGTTCGAAGTGACCGATGCCACCGAAGGCGTGGGCGGATCGCTGGCCGAGGCAGTGGCCGATCTGGCCGCGGATACGGCGTTGGCCGAGGCCGTTGGGGCCGAACTGGTCGCCAACCACGTCTTCATGAAAACTGAGGAAGTCAAGAAAACCCGCGAACTGGAAGGCGATGCGCTGCGGGACTTCTACGTTTATTTTATTTGAATCAAAGTGGTTCGCGCACTATCTGCGCCCTTCGCGCCCCTTCGCTCAGATCGCGGCCAGCCCTTTGTCGATGGCCATCAGGATCACATCGACATCATCGGCACTCAGCACCAGCGGTGGCGACAGAAGGATGGTTTGCCCCGAGATGCGGATCATCGCGCCGTTCTCGTAAGCCACCCGGTGCAACAATCCGATGCGGTCCTTGTCGATCGGGGCTTTGGTTTTGCGGTCCGACACCAGTTCGACCGCGCACATCAGCCCGGCCCCGCCGCGCACGTCGCCGATCACCTCGTATTTCTCGCCAAACGCCTGTAATCCTTGATAAAGCTGGGCACCGCGCGCGGCGGCGTTTTCATGGGGCCGCAGGCGTTCGGTCTCGGCCAGACAGGCCAGCGCCGCCGCTGCCCCTACCGGATGCCCGGAATAGGTATAGCCATGACCGATAGACGCTTTACCGGTTTCGTCGCGTTCAAACACTTCGGCCACGGCTTCGGAAATCATCACCGCGCCGAAGGGAAAATAGCCGTTGGTAATCGCTTTGGCAGTACAGTTCATGTCGGGCTGTACGCCCCAGTGCCGCGACCCGGTCAACGATCCGGTGCGGCCAAAGGCGGTGATCACCTCGTCGGCGATCAGCAGGATGCCGTTGCGCGAACAGATGTCGCGAACGCCGGGCATGAAGGTCTCGTGCGGGACGATCACGCCGCCCGCGCCCAGAACCGGTTCCATGATGAACGCGGCGATGGTGCCCGCGCCCTGGAACGCGATCTCGTCCTCCAGGGCGGCCAGACATTTCCCGGCCAGCCGCGCCGGGTCGGTTTCGTCGAAGGGGTTGCGATAGGCATAAGGGGCCGGAATATGGTGGCAGCCGGCCAGAAGCGGCTCGTATGCGGTGCGGAAATTGGCATTGCCGTTGACCGAGGCGCCACCAAAGTGGGTGCCGTGATAGCCCTTTTTCAGGCTGAAGTATTTGACCCGGCCTTCGTCGCCCCTGATTTTGTGATACTGGCGCGCCAAACGCAGCGCGGTCTCAACGCTGTCGGACCCGCCCGAGGTGTAAAAGGCGCGGCTCAGACCGTCGGGTTCGAAAAACCGCCGCAGTTCTTCGGAAAGCTGGATCACCGCGTCGTTCGACGTGCCGCGAAAAATCGAATAATAGGGCAGCCGGTCAAGCTGCTCGGCGATGGCATTTTTGATCGGGTCGCAGGAATAGCCCAAGTTGACATTCCACAAGCCCCCTACCCCGTCCACGACCTCGTGCCCGTCCACATCTTTGATGCGAACCCCCTCGCCACCGGTCAGAATGATCGGCGGATTGGCCAGGCTGTCGGCAGGATGCGCCATCGGGTGCCACAGCGACCGGGCGTTCATCTCTTTTAGAAAGTTACCATCTTTCATGGGGTTGCTCCCTGATACTCAGGCTCAGTGGATCCAGCGCTCGGGCGTAGGATGTTTCCGGCACGCGCTTTCATGCCGCGGCCTCGACCGGATAGGCGGCGGGCGCCTCGCCACCGATGGCCGCCGTCAGTTCGGCCGCCGCGGCGCGCACCATCGCGGATAGTTCGACGCTCAGCGCGCGCGTCATGCGGCTGACGGGTGCGGCCACGGTGATGGCCCCTACGGGCGCCCCGCCGGTGTCGAAGATGGGCGCGGAATGGGCGTGGACATCGACCTCGACCCCACCCACAGATATTGCCACGCCGGTCAGCCGAAACCGGGCCATCGCGGCGCGCAGTTCGGCGGGATCGGTCATAGTGGCACCGGTAAACACATGCAGGTCACTGGCCAGAACCCGATCCTGGAACGCCGCTGCCGAGAACGTGAGCACCGCCAGACCCGATCCGGTGGCGTGAAAGGCAAGCTCGTCGATGTCGTCCATCATCACCCGCGTGGCGTGGGCGGTGGAATAGGCGTGCGCAAAGGCCACCAGCCGGTCGCCCTGCAGCAGCCCCAGATGCGCGGTCTCGCCGGTCATGCCGGCCAGCCGGTCGACCACGGGCTGCACGATCCGGCGCATCGGCACGGTGGCCTCGCGCAGTGCTGCCAGTCGCAGAAGGCCGGGACCCAGCCGGTAGGCGCGGCTCTTTGACAGCTGCTCGACCAGCCCTTCTGATTCGAGCTCGCGCAGCAGACGCAGCGTGGTCGCCTTGTTCATTCCGGCCAGCCGCGATAGCTCGCTGAGCCCGATCTCGTGCCGCGACCTGTTGAAATATCCCATCAGTTTCAGAGCCTTGGCTACTGTCCCCATCGAATTTATTTGCACTCCTGCTGGATCGGAAGCCCGTTTGCGAACCGGATATATAGCGTTATTGGTTGACGGGCGGGTTTTGAAAAGTCAATCTAAATCAGAACCAAAGGTTCGAATAATGAACCAAAACACAGGGAGTGCTGACGTGTTGAAAACAAATATCCTTGCTGCTGCAGTTGCTGGGGCTGCGGTTCTGGCCGCTGGCGCGGCATGGGCTGAATACCCCGAAAAACCGGTGAGCTTTATCGTGCCCTGGCCACCGGGTGATCTGGAAGATGTGCTGACGCGGATGATCGCCGAAGACTTTCAGGCCGAATACGGTGTAAGCGCTGCGGTGGTGAACAAGCCCGGCGGCGGCGGCGGACCCTTCCCCGGGGCCATCGACGTGGCGACTGCGCCCGCCGATGGCTACACTATCGGGTCGTTTGTAATCGGCGTGCCGGTGGTCGGCCATGTGATCGGCATCGACAAGCTGGCACCGGCAAAGTTCGACCCGCTTGGCATATTCCTGACCTATCCCTTTGTGGTCGCGGCGGCAGGCGATGCGCCTTATTCAACGATGGAGGAACTGGCCGCGCACAGCCAGTCGAACGATGTGGCGCTTGGCCACTTTGGCGACCCGCTGGTGCCAACCCGCGTGACCAAGGCGCATGCGGTGCTGGCCGGTATCAACTACAGCTCGGACGCGGCGTTTGACGCGCTCGACTGCAACACGTTGGCCAGCGGCGACGCCGATGTCATCAACACCACTCTGCAGCTGATATTGCCGTGCCTGGGAGACGTGAAGGTGCTGATGGCGATCACCGATCAGCGCATCAGCCTGGTGCCCGGCGCGCCGACGGTTGGTGAACTGGCCCCTGATCTGAACATTGCGCTCTGGAATGGCCTCTTTGTCACCAAGGGGCACCTCGATTTATTGACATTCTGAGGGCATATTATGCCTGATTTCGGTTCTATCGGCCATCGGCACGCTGGGTTTTAGGTGGTCAGTCTCGATCCTTAATCCGCGCCGGGCATTGGTGGCGCAGATCGCCACAGCATCCTCGTGTTTTCATACCGGGAATGGGTTTAGGCGGTGCAACTGGCCAAGCCGCCGGATGTTGTAGGCAAGGTTCTTCATCCCGATCCTGGCCCTGGCCCGCGCCAGACCGATGGTTCGCACCAGCGTGCCACCCATGTCGTTCGCCTGCGCGCCGAACACATGCTCGACACGGACACGAACCGAGGATTTCGTCCTGTTGCTTTTCATTGCCTGTTCGGTCAGAGGCCTGCCCCGTTTGCCCTTGCGGTGGATGCGGCTTGTCAGTCCTCTCGCCCTGAGCTTCGCCTCGATTTCTTCCGACCGGTAGGCCGCATCTGCCCAGACCCTGGAGGCGGTGTTGCCGCGCATCAGCAACTCGTCCACCACCTGGCTGTCGTGAACGGCAGCGCCCGTGACGTGATAGCGCCGGATCAGTTTGTGCTTACGATCGACATTCACATGGTTCTTGTAGCCATAGTGGCTTTTGCCGTGCTTTTTGGTCCAGCGTGCATCAACGTCCTTCTGTGATCGCTTGGCAGGCTTGTTTTCCCAGTCTTCCGGCACCTCGCCACCCTTGATCGCCGCGTTTTCCGCGCGCGTGTTGTGGTTGCGCGGCACCGGCACGATGGACGCGTCCAGTATCTGGCCGCCCCGTGCAATGTAGCCCTGCCGCGCCAGATGTCCGTCAAAGAGTTTGAACAAATCATCCACCTTGCCCGCCTGCGCCAGCGCCTCGCGATACAGCCACACGGTCTTTGCGTCCGGCACCCGGTCACCAAGACCAAGACCCAGAAAACGCATAAACGAAAGCCGGTCCCGGATCTGGTATTCGACCTGATCATCCGAAAGGTTGTAAAGCGCGCTCAGAACCAGGGTTTTGAACATCAGTACCGCGTTCATCGGCTTGCGCCCCGCGCGTGATTTCCGCTCACTTTCAGGCTTGCGCCAGACCTGCTCCAGAAGCGGGCGGAACTCTTCCCACGGTACAACTGCATTGATCTCGACCAGCGGGTCCTTCTTCGCATCCAGGCTCTCGTAACGATCTGAAAGATCAAAAAAGCCCATCTGTGCCATGACTGCCATCCCTCCGCCGCATCATCCTGCAAATCTACAGCGCGTTCACGCCAGATGCATTTTATAGAGGTGCCCCAAGGACACGCCGCAGGACGTGCGCGACAAAATCATCGCGGTGGCCTCGAAAACCGTCATGTCCGATCGTGCGCAGGAAGTTGCGGCCAACACCGGCGCGCTGGTTTACTGGCAGGGTGCCGACGACGCAGCCGCCCGGATCGCAAGCGACCAGGCGATCTTTGCCAAAATGGGCGAATTGTTGCAATAAACCCAAATCCATTGCACCGCCGGGCCGGATTCTTCTGGCCCGGCGGTTTTTTGTGCATTCAGCAAGAATGCCAGATTGGGGTTAACCTTGGGTTTTTACGATCAAATCTTGACGCGACGCCCGCGATTGGGGAAGCTGAGACCAAGGGATAGGTGTCGGGTTATTGCCGGCATCCGTGAAAAGCCCGGTTGGCAGGATCATCAGCAGGCAGGATCGTGGCGCACCCGCGCCCACGGCAAAGGGTCCCTTTGAGCGTCAGACATCGCCAGTCGGGGCGAACCCAAAGGGGGAAATATGCGCGTCGTAACAGTCATTGGACCAACAGGATCAGGAAAATCCACGCTCGTCGCCGCCATGGGCGGGCTCGAAGGGCGAGCGGAAAAGTTTGAGATATCATCGGCAGTGGCGCTGCATCGCTTCAGGTTTCTGGACGAAGATTGGGCCGCCATCGACATTGCCGGGGGCGCCGATCATGCGGCTTATGCCGGGCCGGCCCTGGCCGCCTCGGACGCGGCTTTGGTGGTCGTCCCGCCCGAGGCGGAGGCCGCCGTTCTGGCCGCATCATGCCTGCGGCTGGTCGAAGAGGCGGGTGTGCCCGCCTTTATTTTTGTCAACCGCATGGATCAGGCGGCCGAGCGGGTGCGCGATATCGTGGCCGCACTTCAAACCTATTCAGGCGCCGGCATCGTGCTGCGCCAGGTGCCGATGCGCGATGGCGCCGAGATCGTCGGCTCGATCGACCTGATCTCGGAACGGGCCTGGAAATACCGCGAGGGCGGACCATCAGACCTGATCGAAATACCCGCCGCCTCGGCCGACCGCGAGGAAAGCGCGCGGACCGAATTGCTGGAATCGCTGGCCGATTTCGACGACGGGCTGCTCGAAGAACTGATCGAAGACAAGCGCCCTCCGACCGAAGAGCTTTTTGACATCACCGCCCGGCTCGCTGAACTGCACGCGCTGACACCAGCGTTCCTGGGCGCGGCCGAGCCCGGCAACGGCGTCTTTCGCCTGATGAAGGGCCTGCGCCACGAGGTGCCGCACGTCGAGACCACGCTGGCGCGGCTCGGCGGGGGCGAGATCAGGGCGGTGGCGGCCTTGGCCGATGTCAAGAAACACGCCGGAAAAGTGGTGGTAATCCGGGCCATGGCGGCGGGGGTCAAGACCGGCGGCCAGCTGGGCGGCGGCAACCTGGGCAGCCTGACCGCCATCGACGGCAAAACCCAGGTGGCCGATGTGGCCGCGGGATCGATCGCGCTGGCGCTGAAATCCGACCATCTGAACGTGGGCCAGGCCTATTCCGAAAGCGGCGCATCGCCCCTGCCCGACTGGGCCGGAATGCGCGCGCCCAGCTATCGCCGTATCGTGGTGCCCGACAACGAACGCGACGAAACCCGGCTTTCCGCGGCCCTGGGTCGGCTGGCCGAGATCGACCCGGGCCTGAGTGTTGCGCAGGATGAAACCACGGGCCGGGCGGTGATCTCGGCCCAGGGGCCGCTGCATGCGCGCGAGATCAGCCAGCGTCTGGCCGACACTTTCGGGGTGCCGATCCACGAAGAAGACGTGCCGCCCGAGTTTCGCGAGACCATCTCGAAAAAGGTCCAGCGCCGCTATCGCCACCGCAAGCAATCGGGCGGCGCCGGGCAATTTGCCGATGTGGTGATCGAGGTCAAACCGACGGCGCGCGGGTCGGGCTTTGAGTTCAACGATGTGGTCAAGGGCGGCGCGGTGCCGCGCAACTATATCCCGGCGGTCCAGCACGGTGTCGAGGAATCGTTGGTCAAAGGGCCTAAGGGCCACAAGGTGGTCGATCTGGCCGTGACACTGCTCGACGGCAAGCACCATTCGGTCGACAGTTCTGATTATGCCTTCCGCAGCGCCGGCAAGTTCGCGATGAACGAGGCGCTGGTCGAGGCCGGGCCGCTGGTTCTGCAGCCCATCGAGCGGGTCGATATCCATGTGCCGTCAATTTACGCCGGCGGCCTGACGCCCAAGATCGCCGGTCTCAAGGGTCAGGTTCTGGGGTTCGAGACCAACCCGCAAGCGGCAGGATGGGACATTTTCAGCGCGCTTTTGCCCGCGGCATCGCGCGACGACCTGTTCCGGTCGCTTGGCAGCGCCACGCGCGGCACCGCCTGGGCCGAGACCAAGTTCGACCATTACCAAGAGGTCTACGGCAACGTCGGCGCCAAGACCGCGACGCCGGCCTGATAAGCACCCGTCCCGGACCCGATCCGAGACCTCTTGGTCACGGGCGAAGCCCCGGATCAGGGTCCGGGGGCGCGTTTGGCCTATAGTTAGGCGCGAACCGCGCCCATGAAGCGGTCGCGGATGGTCACCGGGCTCAACTCGATCACCAGCACTTGCACATTGCCGCTGTCGCATTTGGAAACGATGATGGTCATCTCATCCGAGGCGACCGCGGCGCGCAGCACATCCGCCGTATCTTCCGCCGCGCATTCCACCACGTTCTCGCAGCCGCAGGCCTGGGCAACCGCGCTGAGCGAGGTTTTGCGCCCCGTATAGGTGATCTGATCGCCGGTCGAGCCGTATGAGCCGTTGTCGATGATCAACAGCACGTAATTCGGCGCCGGGTTATTGGCGATGGTCGCAAGCGTGGCCAGATTGGTCAGGACCGACCCGTCGCCGTCGATCGAGACCACCGGTTTATCCTGGGCCAGCGCCACGCCGAAACCGATCGACGAGGCCAGGCCCATGGTGCCCAGCATGTAGAAGTTGCCCGGGCGGTCCGCCAGCGCGTGCAATTCCTGGCTGGGCGCGCCGATGTTGCAGACCACCAGAACGTCGTCAAGGATCGGCAGCAGCGTTTTCAGCACCTCGTTGCGGATCATGATGCGGCCCTCCAAAACGTGGCGTCGGTCAGTATCGCGCAGGGTTTCTTCATCATCTGGGTGTGGGCCAGGATGCCCGGCAGTTCGGCGGCGTCCTGCGGCGCGTGGAAGTGGTAGGTGGGGATATGAAGCTGGTTCAGAATGGCTTTGGTGTGCAGCGCCATTTCGACCTGACAGGCCACCGGTTCGCCCACTTCACCGCGATAGGAAATCAGCATCGGCAGGGGGATCTGGTAAAACTGGATCAGCGTCGCAAGCGTGTTCACCACCACCCCAAGTGCCGTGTTCTGCATGATGATCGCTGACCGTTTGCCGCCCATGTACGCCCCTGCGCAGAGCCCCATGCCTTCGTCTTCCTTGTTCGACGGCACGTGCAGAATATCCGGAGTCGCATCCAGCACTTCCAGAACGCCCGCAAGTTGCTTGCAGGGCACCGAGGTGACGAATTCGATCCGAGCGTCGATCAGGTCGCGCACGATCTGGTGATCGATTTCCTTGGCCATATGCTTGTCCATTATCGCAGCCCGGCGATGGCAATGTATTTGGTGTCGAGGTAATCGGCCAACCCCTGGCTGGCGCCCTCCTTGCCCAGACCGCTTTGCTTCAGACCCCCGAACGGAGCTTCGACCGTTGTAACGAGGCCGGTATTGATCCCGATCAGCCCGTATTGCAGTTCATCGTTCAGGCGAAACACCCGGCCGACGTCCCGCGTATAGGCATAGGCCGCAAGCCCGAAATCGGTGGCATTGGCGGCGGCGATGGCCTCGTCATCGGTTTCGAATTTGAAGACCGCCGCGAGGGGGCCGAAGATCTCTTCTGTGGCAAACGACATGTCGGCGCTGGCCCCGGTCAGAACGGTCGGCTCGAAGAACGTGCCGCCAAGCGATGACCGCTTGCCGCCCTGCACGACTTCGCCACCTTTAGCGGTGGCATCGCTGATAAACTCCTCGACCTTTTCAACGGCTGACATGTCGATCATCGGGCCTTGGGTGACGCCCTCGCTGGTTCCGTCGCCCAATTTGAGCGCCGCGGTCGCGGAGGTGAGTTTTGCGACAAATGCATTATGGACCCCGGCCTGGACATAGAACCGGTTGGTGCAGACGCAGGTCTGACCCATGTTGCGGTATTTGGCGACCATCGCGCCTTCGACCGCCGCATCGATATCGGCATCATCAAAGACGATGAATGGCGCGTTGCCGCCCAGTTCCATCGACAGTTTCTTGACCGTGTCTGCCGACTGGCGGATCAGTTCCTTTCCCACGGCTGTGGACCCGGTAAAGGTGACCTTGCGCACTTCGGGCGAGGCCATGATCGCGCCGCCGATGGCGCTCGCCGAGCCGGTGACGATGTTCACCACGCCCGCCGGATACCCGACTTCGTCGGCCAGCACCCCCCAGGCCAGCCCCGAATAGGGCGTAGCGGTGGCCGGTTTGGCGACCACCGTGCAACCCGCCGCCAGCGCCGGACCGAGCTTGCGCGCCAGCATCGACGACGGGAAATTCCACGGCGTGATCGCGCCGACCACGCCTACCGGGTGATGGGTGACCATCAGGCGTCGGTCGGCAACGGGGGGCGGAATAATCTCACCCTTGGTGCGGCGAATCTCTTCGGCGAACCACAAGATATAAGCCGCGCCGATGGCCATCTCGCCGCGAGCCTCAGCCAGCGGTTTGCCTTGTTCGGCAGTCAGAAGTTGCGCCAGCGTCTCAACGTTGTCCAGGATCGCATCGTGCAGATCGCGCAGCAGTTTGACGCGGGTGCTCAGATCCGAACGGCCAAAACTTTCGAAGGCCGCAGCGGCCGCGGCAATTGCGCGCTTGGTCTCGTCCGCACCGCCGCGCGGGACGGTCCCAAGCACCGCCCCGGTGGCCGGGTTGGTCACCGCGATGGTGGTGCCGCTGTCGGCCCCGACCCAATTTCCGCCGATCAGATTGGCCTGACGCAGAAAGCCGGAAAAATCGCCCATCCCTACCCCCATTGTTGGCTCCGATTGTCGGGGCCAGCGTCCAGCCACGTCAACCCCCCGCAAGGGATTGAGGCCGCAGGTCTGATTGTTCGTTTCAACTGGTTCGAGCGCCCCGCGCGTCTAAGCGCCCTTGCTCCACCATCCCCGCCGTTTGGGGCGGTCGGGCGCCGGTACGGCCGGGGCCGGTTCAGCCGCAGCACCGGCCATGACCGGTTCGGGTGCCGGCACCGGGTCGTTGGCGGGTGCCGGGTCGGGCACCGGTGCCGCTGCGGCCCCGTCAGAGCCCGCCTCGGCGGCTGTGGCCTCGGGCTTTTTGCGGGTCCGGGTGCGCTTGCGCTTAGGTTTTTCTTCGGCCTCGGCGGGTACCTCGACAGGAACTTCAGCCACTTCGGCCGCTGGTTCTGCGGCGTCGGCGGTTTCCTCGACCTTCTTGCGCGACCGCGACCGCGTCCGCTTGGGCTTGGGTTTTTCTTCGGCCTCAGGCTGAGGTTCAACGCGCGCCTCGTCCGCCGCTTGCGCAGCGCTCTCGGCCTGGGCCTCGTCGCCCGCGCCGCCGCCACGCCGCCGCCGGCGCCGGCGCTTTTTCGGCGCGCCTTCGTCGCCCTCGGGACGGGCTTCGGCAACCGGCGCGTCTTCCTCGGCCTCATCGATGTAGGGGATCGAGGCTGTGTCCAGCGATACCACCGGTGCTGCTGCCGCCACGACGCGGCTTTGGGTCTTGAACCGTTCGATGGTGAAATCGGGCGAGATCATGAACGGATCGGCCTCGACCCGGATCGAAATCCCGTAACGCGCCTCGATCTGGGCGATATGTTCGCGCTTACTGTTGATCAGGAAATTTACGATGCCGACCGGGGCCTTTATCAGAACCTCGCGGGCGCGGCCACGCACGCCTTCCTCTTCCAATTGACGCAGGATCGAAAGGCTAAGGCTGTCGTCGGACCGCACCAGCCCGGTGCCGTGGCACGACGGGCACGGTCCGGTGGTGGCCTCGAGCATGCCGGGGCGCAGCCGCTGGCGGCTCATCTCCAAAAGGCCAAAGCCCGAGATACGGCCCACCTGAATGCGGGCCCGGTCGGTTCTCAGCTTGTCTTTCAAGCGCTTTTCGACAGCGGTGTTGTTGCGCCTTTCTTCCATGTCGATGTAATCGATCACGATCAGACCGGCTAGGTCGCGCAACCGCAACTGGCGCGCCACCTCGTCCGATGCCTCGAGGTTGGTTTTCAGCGCAGTTTCCTCGATCGAGCCTTCCTTGGTGGCGCGGCCCGAGTTCACGTCGATGGCCACCAGCGCCTCGGTCACGCCGATCACGATATAGCCGCCCGATTTCAACTGAACCGTCGGGTTGAACATCCCCGCCAGATAGCTCTCGACCTGAAAACGGGCAAAAATCGGCAGGCCTTCGGTGTAGTGCTTCACGTTCTTGGCATGGCTCGGCATGATCATTTTCATGAAATCTTTGGCGGTGCGGTATCCGGCCTCGCCTTCGACAAACACCTCATCGATCTCGCGGTTGTAAAGATCGCGGATCGAGCGTTTGATCAGGTCGCCTTCCTCGTAGATTTTCGCCGGCGCGGTGGATTTCAGCGTCAGCTCGCGGGTCTGTTCCCAGAGCCGCTGGAGGTACTCATAGTCGCGCTTGATCTCGGATTTTGTGCGTTTGGCCCCGGCGGTGCGCACGATCAGGCCGGCGCCTTCGGGCACCTCGATCTCGCCTGCGATGTCCTTCAGCTTCTTGCGGTCAGCGGCGTTGGTGATCTTGCGGCTGATGCCGCCGCCGCGCGCGGTGTTTGGCATCAGCACGCAATACCGGCCTGCGAGGCTGAGGTATGTGGTCAGCGCCGCGCCCTTGTTGCCGCGTTCTTCCTTGACGACCTGCACCAGAAGGATCTGGCGCACCTTGACGACTTCCTGAATTTTGTAGCGGCGCGGACGTGGCTTGCGGCGCTGGCGAATTTCCTCGGTCACATCTTCGTCGGCGACCGATTCGATATCCGTGTCGCGAGCGCTGGCGTCGCTCAGGCTTTCGGTGTCGTTGTCGTCGCCGTCCTCGGCGCTTTCGTTAGTCCGATCCTCAGCGGCTGCGTCGGTATTTTCGTCGCTGGCGGCGGCTGCAGCCTCGGCGCTGTCCCCAGCGGCGTCGCGATCGGGTTCTTCGGCCGGCGAAGCGGTCACCGCCGGATCAGCATCGGGATCGATCAGCGCATCATCGGCGTCGGCCTCCAGATCGACCAAATCCATTCCCGGAATATCCGAGGGCGCTGTATCGACCTCCTGCGCGACGATCTGATCGTCCGATTTGGCTGCGGCAGCCTTGGTCCGGCGGCGGCGCCCGCGCTTGGGCTTTTCCGGCTCGTCGTCGTCCAGCGACGCGGCATAGGCCCGTTCTTCGGCCAACAGCGCTTCGCGGTCGGCAACCGGGATCTGATAGTAATCAGGGTGAATTTCCGAAAACGCCAGAAAGCCATGGCGATTGCCGCCATAGTCGACAAAGGCAGCCTGCAGCGACGGCTCCACCCGCGTGACTTTGGCTAAATATATGTTTCCGGCAAGCTGGCGTTTGTTTTCTGATTCAAAGTCGAATTCCTCGACTTTGTTTCCGTCCACGACCACCACGCGGGTTTCTTCGGCGTGGGTCGCGTCGATTAGCATCTTTTTGGGCATGATAACTCATCTCATCCCGTCCGGAACCGGACCCAGGAGGCTCGAGTGCACAAACGGAATGTTCAATTGGGGCAATACCGACGGCGCACGGGCGGGGGGCGGCACCTGAGGTGTCGCAAGCCATGCCCGAGTACTGCGCGCGTTGCATCGCGTTTCTTCTCCGACGCCGCGCAACGCGACGCCCATTCAAGGCCCGGCTCATCAAACTAAGCGGCGCGGGCAATTATACGATCCGTGGGACCGGGTGCCGGGTCAGCGGCGCGGGTTGAACCCGAAATTCGCTGAAACGGCAAAACTATCAACGCGGTCGCACCATATTTTGGGCCAACCGCATGGCTGTAACATAAGGGCGCGGTGCGGTGGATTACAATCCTGTATTTTTGCCACGCCCACTGGCGTGTCTCGCGCGCGGCGCTTGCGTCACAGATAATCCGACCGCGTCAGCCCGTATTTGGCCATTTTCTCGTTCAGCGTCCGGCGCGGCAGTGACAGTTCTTTCATCACATTGACAATCGAGCCTTTGTGCCGGCGCATGGTGTTGTCGATCAGCATCCGCTCAAAAGCTTCGACGTATTCTTTCAGCGGCTTGCCTTCGGTAGTCATCACCGGCTGAGCTTCGTCGTTGTCGGCCATCAGAAGCGAGGCGATGGTGCCCGATCCGCGGCGGCTTTGCAGCACCGCGCGTTCGGCGACGTTGATCAGCTGGCGGACATTTCCGGGCCATGGCGCTTGCAAAAGCTGGGCCGCCTCTTGGGCACTGACGCCGGGCGCGTCACAGCCGTATTCCTCGGCAAATTCCTCGGTCATGCGCGTGAACAGCGTCAGAATATCCTCGCCGCGCTGCCGCAGCGGCGGCAGGACAATGCGCATGGCGGCCAATCGATAGAAAAGATCGGGGCGCAGCGCGTCTTCGCAGGTTTTGCCGGCCTCCTGCAGATTGCAGATGGCGATGATGCGGGTCTCGGACGGCGTGCCCCGTGCGTTGATGACGCTCAAAAGCCGCGCCTGAAGCGTGCCGGACATAGCTTCGATGTCTTCCAGCACCAGCGTGCCGCCGCGCGCCGCTTCGACCGCAGGCACGTCGCCGCTGTCTGCATCGCCGCCGAAAAGTTCTTGCGAAAGCGTCGCCTCGTCGTGCATCGCGCAACTGACCAGCACGAACTTGCGTCCGGCCCGCGCCCCCACGGCGTGCAGCGCGTGCGCGACCAGGGTTTTCCCGGTGCCGGTTTCGCCTTCGATCAGCACATGCCCGTCGGCCTGGCCCAGATCGAGGATGTCTTCGCGCATCCGTTCCATATCGGGCGACGACCCGATCAGTTTTCGCATGATCGTGGTGCCGTCGCCCAGCTCGCGCCGCAGCGCCCGGTTGTCCAGCGTCAGCCGCCGCGACCGGGTGGCGTTTTTTGTCAGTTCGGTCATCCGGTCGGAGTTGAAGGGTTTTTCCAGAAAATCATACGCCCCGACGCGCATCGCCTCAACCGCCATCGGCACATCGCCGTGGCCGGTGATGATAATCACCGGCAGCGCGCTGTCGACGCCCATCAGGCGCTTGAGAAACTGCATCCCGTCCATGCCCGGCATGCGGATGTCGCTGACCACCACGCCGGGGTAATCGGGCCCGAGCGATTTCAGCGCCTCTTCGGCGCTGGCGAAGGTCTCGGTATCGAACCCGCTCAGCGCCAGCCACTGGCTGATCGACTGGCGCATGTCTTTTTCGTCGTCGACAATCGCGACTTTCATTGCCTGGGCCATGGTACTCTACTCGGCTGCTTTCATGTCTTCGTCTTCTTCCATCAGCGGCAGTTTGATCTCGAACACCGCGCCCCGCCCGTCGGCGTTACGAGCGGTCAACCGCCCGCCTAGGTCGTTAATAATCCCGCTGGAAATCGCAAGCCCCAGACCGACCCCTTCGCCGGGGGCCTTGGTGGTGAAGAACGGCTCGAACAGCTCGTCGAGGTCGTCAATCCCGTCGCCGTTGTCGCGCACGGTCAATGTGGCGGTATCGCCGACCGCCAGCAGAATATCGACCGCCGGATCGCTGACGTGACCGGTGGCGTCGGCGGCGTTGCGCAGCAAGTTGATGATGACCTGCTCAAGGCGCACGTTATCACCCATCACCATCACCGGATTATCGGGCAGCCCGGTGGTGATCCGAAGCGCCTGCTGGCGCAATTGCGGCTCCATCATCTGCACCGAGGCCAGCACCGAAGCCCTTACATCCAAGGGCCGGAACTCGTCCCCGCCCTTATGCGCGTAGGATTTCAACTGCTTGGTGATCGCCCCCATTCGTTCGATCAGATCATCGATGCGCTGGAACGAGGCAAGCGCCTCGTCCGGGCGCCGGCGCGACAGCAGAAGTTTCGCCCCCGCCAGGTAGGTCTTCATCGCCGCAAGCGGCTGGTTCAATTCGTGGCTTACCGCCGCCGACATCTCGCCCAGGGCGGCCAGTTTCGAGCTTTGCGCAAGCGTCTGTTCGGCAACCTGAAGGGTCTTTTCCATTTTTTGCCGTTCGGCGATTTCCCGCTGCAATCTTTCGTTCAACTGGCGAAGTTCTGCCGATTCGCGCTGAAAGAAAACCGACCGCGACTGGGCGCGGCGGCTGAGGAAATAGAAGGTGAGCGCCAGAAATATTGCAAACGCCATGATTTCGAGCGCCAGAACCGAATTCACCCGTTCGCGCACCGACGAATAGGCAGTGAACGTCACCATCTTCCAGCCGCGGAACGGCACCCGGACTTCGGACCGTAAAACACCGCTGCCGGACAGATACGGATCGACCGGCAGATGCGTCCAGTCGATCGTCGCCTCGATGGCGCGCCGGATCGCCGAGACAGGCGACGTTCTGGCCAGGGCTGCTTCTTCGGTCTTACCGCGCCACATCGGCTCGGTGCTGAGCAGGATGATGCCGGCGCTGTCGGTCACGATCACCGCGTCGGAAATTCCCGCCCAGGTGCGTTCGAACTTGTGCAGGTCAACTTGGACCGCGATCACGCCGATGTTCTGGCCGGTGCTTTCGATCTTGCGCGAATAGAAGAATTGCGCCGCAGCGGTATCACCGGAACTAACAGAAAAAACCGTGTCGTTGGACCGCAGCGCCTCGACAAAGGCTTTGTGCTGACGACGGTTCTCGCCGATGCGGTTGCGGTCGCTGGCGGCGACAACGCGACCGCCTTCGTCCATCAGCAACAGCTGGCCCGACCCGATCTCTTCGGTATAGCCGATCAGACGCTGGCTGGATTGGCTGAAATCGCCGGCGTTCAGGTCGCCGATCAGCTTGGGATCGCGCGCAAGGACCAGCGGGATGATCGACGACCGCTGCAACTCGCTGGTCAGGTTGCCGGTGAGCAGCGCCTGGCGAACCTGGGCGCGGGTCTGGGTGGTCTCGGTAAAGCGCTGAGTGAGAAGCTGGTTGGTGGTCCAGACCACGCCTGAGGCGACGAACGACAACAGGACCAGCGCCAGCCGAATGCGCCAGGACAGCCCGGTGCCAACGGTTCGGGACGCCTGAAGATCCTGACCTGCCATGGGTCCAGTCTACGCCGCGGGCCGGGTGCGCTCAAGCGCTGGCCATTTGCCCGACCAGCGATGCGAACAGCGGCTGACCGTCGGTGCCGCCCAGGGCCGGATCGACCACCCGTTCGGGATGCGGCATCATGCCCAGAACCCGGGCGTTTTCGGACAGGATCGCGGCGATATCGCGGGCCGCACCGTTCGGATTATCGGCATAGCGAAACGCCACACGCCCGTCGCCGTCCAGCCGGTCCAGGGTCGCGTCGTCAGCCGAATAATTGCCTTCGTGGTGGGCGACCGGGACCGAGATCAGGGGTCTGCGGCGATACCCGGATGTGAAGGCCGTAGCGCAGTTTTCCACTTTCATTTCAACGGTTTTGCAGATGAACTTCAACCCCGCGTTCAGCATCAGCACGCCCGGCAAAAGCCCGGTTTCGGTCAATATCTGGAAGCCATTGCAGATGCCAAGCACATAGCCGCCCCGCCCGGCAAAATCGACCACCGCGCGACAGATCGGCGACCGCGCCGCAATCGCACCGCAGCGCAGATAATCGCCATAGGAAAACCCGCCCGGCAGGCCGACAACATCGGTGCGCGCGGGCAGGTCGGAGTCCTTGTGCCAGACCATCGTGACCGCCGCCCCGGCCCGGCGGAAGCCTTCGGCCAGATCGCGGTCGCAGTTCGAGCCCGGAAACACGATCACCGCCGCTTTCACGCCAGCCGCTCCACCCGGTAGCTTTCGATCACCGTGTTGGCCAGCAGCTTTTCGCACATGTCCTGCACCGTCGCCTCGGTGGTGCCTTCGGCCAGCTCAAGCTCGATTATCTTGCCCTGCCGCACGCCCCTAACGCCATCAAACCCAAGCGCGCCAAGCGCGTGGCGCACCGCTTCGCCCTGGGGGTCGAGCACACCCTCTTTCAGCATGACCGTGACACGCGCTTTCATCGGGCCCTCCATCCGGCAGTTGCCTCCCCATACCGGGGGCCAAGCGCGGCGGCAAGCGCCGGAACGCCGCGCAGGGGGCATCGTTGCGCTCGGGCAAGAATGTAACTTGGCTCCCACCGACCTTCGGGGCCGCGACAGGAGCAAACTGACAAAAGCAACGGCGGCTTGGCACGCATTGCGGACCGAATCCAGAGACGCCAATGGCCCGGAATCAAGGCGCGCGCGCGCTCAGTTGTTCTGATCGGCCAGAGGCGGCGCCACAGCACGCATTACCCGCTTTTCGCTTCAAAAACAGCGCCTTACTGTATTGCTCAACCTTGAGCACTGTTCAAGGCTCAGTTGATCAGCGTCGGCTTCGGGGCGTGCGTCACATTCGTGGGCAGCACGCCCAGACGCCGCGCCACCTCGGTATAGGCATCCGAAAGCGACCCCAGATCGCGGCGGAACACGTCCTTGTCGAACTTCTGGCCGGTCTCGATGTCCCACAGGCGGCAGCTGTCGGGGCTGATCTCGTCGGCCACGATCAGGCGCATGAAATCGTCGTCCCAGACGCGCCCGATCTCGATCTTGAAATCGACCAGCCTGATCCCGACGCCCAGCATCAGCCCGGACATGAAATCGTTGACCCGCACCGCAATCGAAAAGATGTCATCCAGGTCCTGCTGGCTGGCCCAGCCAAACGCCAGGATGTGTTCTTCGGAAACCAGCGGGTCGCCCAGCGCATCATCCTTATAGCAAAATTCGATGATCGGGCGCGGCAGCGCTGTGCCCTCTTCGATGCCCAGACGCTTGGAAAGCGACCCAGCGGCGACGTTGCGCACGATGACCTCCAGCGGAATGATCTCGACCTGGCGGATCAGCTGTTCGCGCATGTTCAGGCGTTTGATGAAATGCGTGGCCACGCCGATCTGCGCCAGCCCGCGCATGAAATATTCGCTGAGGCGGTTGTTCAACACGCCCTTGCCGTCGATCACATCCCTTTTCTCGGCGTTGAACGCGGTGGCGTCGTCCTTGAAATACTGAACAAAGGTCCCCGGTTCGGGGCCCTCGTAAAGGATTTTCGCCTTGCCCTCGTAAATCTTTTTACGCCGTGCCATATGAACTCCAGACGCCGCGCCAAGGGGTTCGGCGCGGTCGCGGCTGTCTTAGAGCAGCCATGCCGAGAGGGCAAGGAACGTTGCGCGGCCCAGCGGCGCAGGGCTTGTGCCGCGCGCCGCATTCGCCCATATCTTAACGCAGACGCTGCTTACGGAGTTCATCCATGACCACTTTCGACGAGCGCGAACTTGCGTTTGAGAACAAATTCGCCCACGACGCGAAAATGCAGTTCAATGCCGAGGCGCGGCGCAACAAACTTTTGGGGCTCTGGGCGGCCGGGCTGCTGGGCAAATCGGGCGATGCGGCCGAGAACTACGCCATCGAGGTCGTGCGGTCTGATTTCGAAGAGGCCGGCCACGAGGATGTGATCCGCAAACTGGTTGGGGATCTGGGCGGGCTGGCCGACGAAACGACGATCCGCGAAAAATTCATCACGATATTGTCCGAGGCCAAAGCCCAGATCCTGAGCGAGACCTGATAGCCGGCCCCGCAGGGCCCTCCAGCACCCGGATTATTCACCTACCATTTGATTTGTTAAGACCACCTGAACCCTGGTCCGCAATCCTTCGTGTGGGGTACACGCGGAGTGTGTGATGCGAGGGACGGTGGTACGGACAGCGGCGCTCAGACCGCTGTTCTGTTGGAAGGTGATCCTGCGGCAGGTGCTGCCGCCAGCCTTGGCAATCTCGCTGATCCTGATCTTTTGGCAACGTTTTCACGAACTTGACCTCGCCCAGGTGTCACGCACTTTTGCCCTGATCTCGCCTTTGGAATGGGCGGTGGCCGGGGCTTTCACGCTGATTAGTTTTTGCGCCGTGGGCCATTACGACCGGTTCTGGCACGGCTATTTCGGCACCGGTCTTGGTCGCGGTCACGCCTGGAGAACCGGCATGGCATCGGTGGCCGTTGCCCAGACAACCGGTTTGGGGCTGCTTGTCGGAGCCATGATGCGCTGGCGGCTGCAGTCGGGGGTCAGGCTGGTCCGGGCGACCCAGATCACCCTGGTTGTGGCGCTGTCGTTTCTGCTGGGGCTTGGGCAGCTTTCGGTATTGGTCGTGTCGGTTTTTCCGTTGCCGGGTTTTGAGTGGGCGCGTCCGTTGGCTTTTGCTGCAATTTGCATCGTGGCGGGCCTGATCGGGTTGGCCGTTGTCGCACCCGCCTCGGCGATCTCGGGCTGGATTGCGCGGGTGCTGCCGCTCCGGGCATTGGGCTTCCTGTTTCTGCTGGCATCGGTTGACAGTCTGGCCGCCGCCGGGGCGCTGATCGTCCTAATCCCGGGCAATGTGATGGTGCCCCTGACGGTCCTGTTGCCGGCGATTCTGATCGCGCTTGCGGCCGGGTATCTGTCGGGGATGCCATGCGGTCTGGGGGCGACTGACGCGACCTTGCTGATGCTGTTGCCGGTTGATCCAATGTCACCGATTGTCGCCGCCCTTGTGGCCTTTCGGCTGATCTATTTCGGGGTCACGGCGGTCATTGGCGGGCTTTGGGCGGTGATCGGGACGGCCACGGAAGACGCTGCCTAATCCGATCGTTCCACCGCATACGCGCGCGTATGCAGTGCGGCATTCCTTGGCCATCCGCTGGAAGGCTGGCTGGCCGCGGCACCACGGGCCGAGGCGGGTCTTTTGCGGCAGGGGCATCTGAGCCTGATTATGTCCCCGGACCGGCAGGCCGCCCTGATCGGGACCGAGCTCGCCCAATGCACCATCACCCTTGGCGACCCGATCGGCGCACGGGGCTAGACTGCCGACCTGATCGGCGCGCTGATGCGGAGCGCGCGCGTCCGGGCGCGGCAACCGGTGCTTTACAAATGCGGGGCCGGGGTTGCCTGCGCCGCGCGCCGCCAAGGTCTGCGCACCCGGCCGCTGGCGCGCGAGGCCTGGATCGATCCGCAGACATTCACCACCGACGGACCCGCGAAAGCGGGCCTGCGCCGCCAGCTTCGCCGTGCGGCCAGGGCCGGGATCAGGGTTACTTCGGCAGGCAACGCGCTGCCGATGCGTGATATGGCTCGGGTCTCGGTCGGCTGGGCGGCGCGCAAAGACGGCGAAAGGGGGTTTTCCACGGGTCGTTTCAACCCGGACTACATTGCCCGGCAACAGGTCTGGCTGGCCTGGCGCGGGCCCGATCTGGTGGCCTGGATCAGCTTTCACGAAAACCGATCCGAACTTACGCTGGACCTGATGCGCCGCACCAGCGACGCGCCCGACGGCACCATGCACATGCTGGTTCACACCGCCATCGACACGGCCCGCACGCAAGGGCGGCGCCGGCTGTCGCTGGCTGCTCTGCCCGAACCCGGCGGCTGGCTGCGTCAGCATCTGAACCGCCTCTGCGCGACCCAAGGGCTGTCACGCTTCAAAAACGCCTCCGATCCGAACTTCGAGACGCTCTACATCGCGGCCCCGGGGCTGGATCACGCTTGTGCTGGCGACGCTCGACATTCGCCGGGCCATCCCGCCGCAGAAGCCATTTCGCATAAAGTTGAACAACTTTCATAATCATTATGACGAACATGAAATTGTTTCATAACCCGGTCTGAGGCATAGTCGTTCGACTGATCGGGGCCGGAATGCCCCAACGGACGGATGATCACCATGACAAACGCGCTTTCCCGGCTCATGGAGACCCGCGACTGGTTGTTGGCCGACGGGGCCACCGGGACCAATCTCTTCAACATGGGGCTGGGACCGGGCGATCCGCCCGAGCTTTGGAACACCGATGCGCCCGACAAAATCCGGGCGCTTTACCGGGGCACGGTCGAGGCCGGATCGGACATTTTCCTGACCAACAGTTTTGGCTCGAACGCGTCGCGGCTAAAACTGCACGGAGCACAAGCGCGCGCCCATGAATTGTCCCGCGTCGCCGCCGAACTGGGCCGCGAGGTCGCCGATGGCTCCGACCATCCGGTGGTTGTTGCCGGGTCCATGGGCCCGACCGGCGAGATCATGCAGCCAATGGGCAGCCTGACCCATGCGCGCGCCGTCGAGATATTCCACGAAACCGCCGAGGGGCTGCGCGACGGCGGTGCCGATGTGGTCTGGCTGGAAACCATCTCGGCTGCAGAAGAACTGCGCGCCGCCGCCGAAGGCATAGCGCTGGCTGGCATGAGTTGGTGCGTCACCATGAGCTTCGATACCGCCGGGCGCACGATGATGGGCCTGACATCGCCCGGGATGGCCGAATTGATCGCCGGCCTGCCGAACCCGCCGCTGGCTTTTGGCGCAAATTGCGGCGTCGGGGCCTCGGACCTGTTGCGCACCGTTCTTGGCTTTGCGGGCGAAGCCCCGTCCCTGCCGCTGATCGCCAAGGGTAACGCGGGCATTCCCAAATATGTCGACGGCCATATTCACTATGACGGCACGCCCGAACTGATGGCCGAATATGCGGTGCTGGCGCGCGACTGCGGGTCGACCATTATCGGGGGATGTTGCGGGACCACTCCTGAGCATCTGAAACTGATGCGCACGGCGCTGGAAGATAATCCGCGCGGCGCGGCCCCGGCGCTGGAGGTCATCGCGGCCACGCTTGGCGGATTTTCCTCGGCCCACGACGGCACCGGCGACTACGTGCTGCCCGTGCGCAAGACGCGGCGGCGGCGCAAGGCCTAAGCGTCCGCCACGCCCGCCTCGGCAAATGTCGCCATGTTCGAATGACAGGCCAGTGCCGCGCGCAGGATCGGGATCGCCAGCGTGGCGCCCGACGCCTCGCCCAGCCGCAGGCCGAGCGCCAACAGCGGCTTTTTGCCGAGCGCCCGCAAAAGCCGCCCGTGGGCAGCTTCGTCGGACAAATGCCCGGCCACGCAGTGATCGAGCGCCCCCGCCGCGCTTCGGTCCAGAACCGCCGCCGCTGCAGTTGCGATAAAGCCATCAAGAAGCACCGGAATACGCCGGTGCCGCGCCGCCGCGATCGCTCCAGCCATGGCCGCCAGCTCGCGTCCGCCAACCGCCGCCAGCGCTGCCAAGGCGTCGGTCCTCGCACTCGGGTTCGCCGCGAGCCCGGCGGCCACCGCGCGCGCCTTGCGGGCCACGCCGTCCGCATCCAGCCCGGTGCCGCGTCCGCACCAATCGGCCGCTTGACCGCCATAAAGCGCGCAGGCCAGCGCCGCGGCTGCGGTGGTATTTCCGATACCCATTTCCCCCACCACCAGCAGATCGGCGTCCGCATCAACCGCCGCCCACCCCTGTGACAACGCCAAAGCTGTCTCGGCCGCGGTCATTGCCGGTCCTTGGGTGAAATCGCCGGTTGGCCGGTCCAGTTCCAAAGCCAACACATCAAGACGCGCTCCGGCGGCCTTGGCCAATTGGTTGATCGCCGCGCCGCCAGCGGTAAAATTGGCCACCATCTGCGCCGTCACTTCGGGCGGAAAAGCCGACACACCCTGTGCGGTCACGCCGTGATTTCCCGCGAAAACGATGATCTGAGGGGTCTCGATGTAAGGCCGTTCAACCCCACGCCAGCCCGCGTACCAGATGGCAAGATCTTCCAGGCGACCAAGAGCACCGGGGGGTTTGGTCAGCGCCACATCGCGCGCGCGCGCGGCCTCGATAGCCGTCAGATCCGGGCCCGGAAGGTCGCGCAGCGCGGTGCGAAAATCGTCAAGCGAGGCAAAGCGTTGGCTCATTGTTGTCTCTTTCATTGCCAGACCGGCGCTGTTGCAGTAACGCTGCCGCGGTTATTCCAGACAAGGCGTCTCAGAGGATGCAGGGAAACGACACCGAAACATTCCGGGCCGACGATATACCCGCGGCAATAGGCCTTCTCAGCCGCCTGCCGGTCCGCGTCAACCCCGAAGCCGCCGCCGAACGCGGCGCGCGCGCGGCCTGGGCCTTTCCGATTGCCGGCGCGGTGGTGGGGCTGATTGCCGGGGCCACCGGCTGGGTGGCGCTTGGGCTGGGCCTGGGACCGGGGCTGGGTGCTGCCGCGGTTTTGGTTGCCCTCGCCACAAGCACTGGCGCGATGCACGAGGACGGGCTGGCCGACAGCGCCGATGGATTGTGGGGCGGGGCGACGGCCGAGGCGCGGCTCAAGATCATGGCCGACAGCCGGATCGGGGCCTACGGAGTGCTGGCGCTGGTACTGGTCACCCTGGCGCGATGGAGCGCGCTGAGCGCAATCATCGCCACGGGCTCGATCTTCGCACCGGTCGTTGCGGCGGCGGCCCTGTCGCGGGTGCCGATGGTGGTCTTGATGCAAAGCCTGACCCCGGTGCGGGCGGACGGTCTGTCGGATCGGGTCGGCCAACCCGGCGACCGCGCGGTCTGGGCCGCACTTGCAGTCGGGGCGGTAATCGGGCTGGTATGTTTGGGCGGCGCGCTCTTTGCTGCTGTCATCGGGCTAGTGCTGGCCGGTGGCACTCTGGCACAGATCGCCAGCGCCCGGATCGGCGGTCAGACCGGCGATATTCTGGGCGCGAGCCAGCAAATCAGCGAAGTAGCGGTGCTGGCCGCGATTGTTGCGACGCTATAGTGCTTCGGCTCAGGCCGCCGCGCGCGACATCAAAACGTCGCCGACCTGGCGCTGCGCGTTCATCTCGTCGGTGCCGCCCACGGCGGCGACTTCGCGGGTCAGCCGTTCAAGGGCCGCCTCGTAAAGCTGGCGCTCGGAATAACTCTGTTCGCGCTGATCGTCGGTGCGGTGCAGGTCACGCACAACTTCAGCAATCGCGATCAGATCACCCGAGTTGATTTTTTGCTCGTATTCCTGGGCGCGCCGCGACCACATCGCGCGCTTGACCCGCGCCTTGCCTTTCAGCGTGGTCATAGCGCGCAAGACGACGTCTGGCGAGCTGAGCGAGCGCATGCCAACTTGGGTGGCCTTCTTGGTCGGAACCTTCAGCGTCATCTTGTCTTTCTCAAACGCGATCACAAAGAGCTCGAGCTTGATGCCGGCAATTTCCTGGTCTTCGATCGACACGACCTGACCCACGCCATGGGCGGGGTAGACGACATAATCGTTAGGCCGAAAATCGTATTTGTTGGTTTTGCTCACTAGGCAGGTATCCTTCATGGTCCGTGGTGGCGCCCTTCCCCGGGGCGGCGTCGATGCAGGCTTGCACCCAATATTGCCGACTTTGCCATGCGCGACAAAAAATCACCCGAAAGACATATCGCTCCCCGGGTGATCGGCAAGTATTCAACTACATGCGCGCGAGTGTATCACAAAAATCGCATTCATGAAAGTGCTGCAGTGCCGCAATGGAGTTTGCTGGTTAACTTTCAATGCTTTACCCTGCATTATGCCCAAAAAATCGGCCATGGCGGAAGATAAAAGGGTCCAGTGATTCGGTTTACCCGCCTTCGCCGGGGTTTTCCGAGAAATATTTCTCGATTTTGCCGTCTTCGCCGTCGCGGTCGTCGGCATCGGGCAGCGGGTCTTTCTTGGTGATTATTACCGGCCAATCTTCGGAATATTTCCGGTTGAATGTGACCCATTTCTCCATGTCCGGCTCGGTGTCGGGGCGGATCGCGTCGGCGGGGCATTCGGGCTCGCACACCCCACAATCGATGCACTCATCAGGGTGGATGACCAGCATGTTTTCGCCTTCGTAAAAGCAATCGACCGGGCAGACCTCGACGCAGTCGGTGTACTTGCAGGCGATGCAGTTGTCGGTGACGATATAGGTCATTGGGGGGCCTTCGCGCGTTATCGCTTAGTTAGTCGCTTGCCAAAGGTCAATCAAGCGAATCAGCCGCAGATTTTTTCATGGCTCGCCGGTCCTTTTTCCCAGGCCGTCCTCCGCGATCGTATCTAGGTGCAGCGGCAACATTGTCGCCCGGGCGGTCGGATAGTGTTTCAGGCGCGCCGAGATCTTCGCCGAGATCTTCATAGAGCGCTTGGGCCTCGGGTGCCGGACCGCGCCGGTGACCAAGTGCCGCAATGCGCACCACGCGAACGCGCCGCGCCTGCGCGAATGTCAGCGTGTCGCCGGACGACACCGTCCGCGCAGGTTTTGTCACGCGGGTTCCGTTCACTCTGATCCCGCCTTCGACCGCCGCCGCCGCAAGACTGCGCGACTTGAAAAACCGGGCGTGGTAAAGCCATTTGTCCAGGCGGAGTTTGCCCTGCGAAAGGTCCTTGGGCGCGGTCGCCACGTCAGGATTTGTCCTTCAACCCCATCAGCGCTGCAGCGAAGGGGTTGTCGGGGTCGATCTTGTCTCTCCTGGGCGGGCGGGCCGAAAATTCGCGGCTCTTGGGCTGCGGTGCGCCCTTTTTGCCCTTGGGTTTGCCCTTGCGCGGCGTGTCGTCCGATCGCGCCTGGCGCGGCGGGCCGGGCCGGCGACGCGGAGCCCAGGTGAAGGTGTAGAAAACTTCTATCTCGGGGGTTTCAGGTTCCGCAAATTCCTTCGGGCTGTCTGCAACCACTTCTTGGGGCGCGGCATCGTCGGTCTTGGCACTCTCATCAGCAGTTTCTTCGGGCACATCACTCAGCTGCCCGGCTTCGGGCGGTGTTTCCGGTGCCACGGCGGTAGCCGCTGCAGTCTCGGCAACTTGCACCGTATCGACCTCGTCGCTGACCGCCGGCAGGGACCGTTCCTTCGGGCGCTCGCCGCGGTCGGCCTTGTAACCCAAACCAGTCATCAGCACGGCAAATTGTTCCAGCGTCATGCCGGTGATCGACAGCATATCTGCTTTGGCCTCGAACCCCCCCCGGCTGTCTTCAACCCGCAACTGATCGGCGAGACGCTCGAGCATATCGACGCGGATCATGCGCTCGCCCGCAACCCGGTAGCCCGACATCGTATCGTGGCCGGGCGGGTCATCGACCGAAACAGGAACCGTGACCAGACCCGGCGGCGGGCTTTCGGGAAATTCATGCAACCCTTGCTTCAGCGACCACAGCACCAGCCGCAGCCGTGTCGGCGCGGGTTTGAGAAGCAGCGGCATGAAAATGGTGAACTGCCCAAAACGTACCCCGTGCTTGCGCAAAGCCCCGCGCGCGTCCTGATCCAGCGCCTTGACTTCGGCGGCCACGCCCTCGCGGCGCAGCAGGCCAAAGCCTTCGACCAGTTGAAAGGCAAAGCCGCGCGCCAGGCCGGTGAGGTTTTCGTCGCGCGAAAGCGTGGTCAGCGGCTCGAACAGAATGGCGATCTTGCGATCGATGAAATGTTGCAGGCGGCGGGTGACCTTGGCGGCAATTTCGTCGCCTGCGGCCTCGTCGACAAAAGCCTCGACTGCCGGCTTCAACAGGTCGGCCCCGCTGACAAGTTTGCCTATTGCGTGTTCGCCCCACATCAGCCCGCCCTGTTCGGTGAAATCGATCTCGGTGTCGGGCGCGTTGTAGAACCGGTCGGCGCGCAGATGAAATTCGGGGGCGAGGGCGGCGAGACTGGCCTGGCGCAAGGTCTTTTCCTCGCCTTGGCTGGCGCTTTCGTCCTGGCGAAACCGAAAGCCCTCCAGCCGCCCGACGAATTCGCCTTCGACGGTCACTTCGCCCTTGTCGTTCACGTCGGCCACCAGCCTCTCCTTTTCACTCAACCGCCGCAGCAGCACCGACGTGCGACGATCGACAAATCGTTTTGTCAGCGCCTCGTGCAGCGCGTCTGACAGGCGGTCTTCTACCGCGCGCGTTGCCTCGCGCCAATGGTTTTCGTCGGCCAGCCAGCCGCTGCGTTGCGTCACGTAAGTCCAGGTGCGGACATAGGCCAGCCGTTTCGACAATGTGTCGATATCGCCCGCAGGCTGGTCGACCAGCGATATCTGACGCGCGAACCAATCGTCAGGGATGGTATTGCCGTCGATCAGAAAGCCGAAAATCCGGGTCAGAAGCGTCGCGTGCTCGCCTGGTGAAATGTCCCTGAAATCGGGGATGCGGCAGATGTCCCACAAAAGCGAGACCGTGCGGGCGTCGTCAATGCGGGTGCTGACGGTCGGATCATCCAGAAGCATTCGCAGCGCAGCCTGATCGTCGGCTTCGCGGGCGCGGGTCAGCCGTGTGTGGTCGGGCGCTGTTTCAAGCGAAGCCATCAATTGTTCTGCACTCCCGAATTCAAGATCGGCATTGCGCCAGTTGACGCGTTTCAAGGGCGTAAAACGGTGGTTGACGATGGCCTCGGCCACTTCGTCGGCCAAGGGTGGTGCTTCGGCAGTGACCCCGAAAGTGCCGTCGGTTTGAAACCGCCCGGCGCGACCGGCGATCTGGGCAAGTTCGTTGGGGGCCAGCGGCCGCATGCGCCGCCCGTCGAATTTGGAAAGTCCCGCAAAAGCAACATGTTTGACATCGAGGTTCAGGCCCATACCGATGGCGTCGGTGGCCACAAGATAGTCAACCTGACCGTCCTGATACATCGCCCCTTGCGCATTGCGGGTGCGCGGGGAAAGCGCGCCCATAACCACCGCAGCGCCACCCTTTTGGCGACGCAAAAGTTCGGCAATCGCGTATACATTTTCAACCGAAAACCCGACAATCGCCGATCGGGCGGGCATGCGGCTTATCTTTTTCGAACCTGTATAGTCAAGTTGCGAAAATCGTTCGCGGCGCTGGAACCGCGCCTGCGGGACCAGGTCGGCGATGACCCCGCGCATGGTGTCCGAGCCCAGAAACAAGGTCTCAAACAGGCCACGCGCGCGCAACAAACGGTCGGTAAAGACATGGCCGCGTTCTGGATCGCCACAGAGCTGAATTTCATCGACCGCCAGAAAGTCGCTGGCCATGCCCACAGGCATCGCCTCGACCGTGCAGACCCAATATTGGGCGCGCGGCGGCACGATGCGTTCCTCGCCGGTGACCAGCGCCACCACCGAGGGGCCGCGCAGGGCAACAATGCGGTCGTAAACCTCGCGCGCCAAAAGCCTGAGCGGCAAGCCGATCACGCCGGTCCGATACGCAAGCATCCGCTCAACCGCATAATGCGTCTTGCCAGTGTTGGTGGGGCCCAGAACCGCCGTGATTGTCGCGTGTTCGGCCATGGCCGTCCTGTCTGATGCTGTTTCGACGGATATCGAGTTGGTCGCGCCCGACGTCAAGTCATAGGTCGGTGCCGTCAACCCGGGCCTCAAGAAATTCGATGCTCGATTTCAGAT
The DNA here is from genome assembly GCA_965247915.1 of Paracoccaceae bacterium. Classification (GTDB taxonomy): domain Bacteria; phylum Pseudomonadota; class Alphaproteobacteria; order Rhodobacterales; family Rhodobacteraceae; genus JAKZRT01. The sequence continues at coordinate 1,688,075 of OZ252048.1, read as the reverse complement.
CGGGCCGGTGCGGGTGAATTGCGATGGCCCGGCGCAAAATGTCCAGCGCCTCTGTCTCGAATCCCAGTTCGGCCAATATCTGGCCCAGCCCCGACATAGCACCAAAGTGCCGGGGATTGAGCGCCAGCGTGCGTTCGATGTCCTTGATCGACGGCCCGTATTGCCCGGCGTTGAAATAAGCGGTTGCCCGCGCATTCCAGCCCTCGGCAAAATCCGGCGCGTGGTCGGTCAAGGCGGTCAGATGTTCGATCGCGGCAAGATGGTCGCCCTCGACCATGGCGGCCCGCCCCCGTTCCAGCAGCAAATCCATGGTATCCGAGCCCGATTTCGACCATTCGGTCCAGATCTGGCGTTCGACCTCTTGCCATTCGGGAAGTTCGGGCGTTCTCAACCGCTCAAAAAGCGCGTCAAGTTCAGCCTCGTCAGCTACAGCAGCAAGGGTAAGGCACAGGCATACCGTGATTGCCGCAGCGGCACGATTGAGATAGTTTGCGAAGATTGTCATAAACCCTACGTTAGCGCCGAATGTGCCAAGACGAAAACCCCGTGCGGGGTCAAAAGGAGTTCAAAAATGAGCGATGTGATCAATCAGGCCATTGCGGCCCTGAAAGATCGGCTGTCGGATGGGTTGGATGGATCGGTCAAGTTTGTCCTGAACGGCGAGGGCGCGATCATTGCCGACGACGCCGGTGTCCGGGCTGACGATGGCGAAGCTGATGTGACCCTGACCGCCGACCCGGACGTGTTTCAGGAGATGTTTGCCGGCGATCTGGACCCGACGGCGGCGTTCATGACCGGTCGGCTGAGCATCGAGGGCAACATGGGACTGGCGATGCGCCTGGGATCGATGTTGGGCTGATCGCGTGGGGTCTACCAAGTTTCTGACCGGGCCCGAATTCAGGCCCGAAGGCGGCGGGGTTCTTTGGGCCAATGCCGATGATGGTGTCAATCTGCGTCTGGCCCTGTGGCTCGGGGGCGTTAAGGGCACCGTTCTAATCTTTTCGGGCCGCACCGAATACATTGAAAAATACGGGCCCGCAGCGCTTGAGTTTGCGGCCCATGGCTATGCCTCGGCAACGATCGACTGGCGCGGTCAGGGGCTGTCGGACCGCCTGTTGCGCGCCCCCCTGGTCGGGCATGTCGGGCGATTTTCCGATTACCAACGCGATGTGGCGGTCCTGATGCAAGCGGTCCGAAATGCACAATTGCCCGAACCGTATTATCTGTTTGCCCATTCCATGGGCGGGTCCATCGGGCTCAGGGCGCTGGTCCGGGGGCTGAATGTGCGGGCGGCGGTGTTTTCGGCACCGATGTGGGACATGCTGATGAGCCCGATGTTGCGGCCCATTGCCTGGGCCGCTGCAAGCGCGGCCCGCATCGCGGGCTTCGGCGGCGCGCCGATGCCGCTAAGCGGCGTCGATAACTATGTACTGAACACGGATTTTGCGATCAATACCCTGACAAGTGATCGCGAAATGTGGGATTTCATGGTTGACACGCTGCGCGATCATCCTGGCATCGGGCTTGGGCGACCGAGTTATAACTGGGTCTATCTGGCTATGCGCGAATGTCGTGCCCTCGCCGCAACTCCAAAACCCGACGTTCCGGTCTGGGTATCGCTTGGCGACGAGGAAGATGTGGTTGACCCGCGCGCGGTCCACGAAGGGATCAGGCGCTGGCAAGGTGCAAAGCTGGCGGTGGTTGCGGGCGCCCGACACGAGATTGTCATGGAAACCCCCGACCTGAGGCGCGCCTTTTTCGAAGCCGCCAACGCCTTTTTCGACGCCCACCCCTAAGGCTGGACCAGATCGGCGCATCAGCCCCCCCCCTTGCCGCCGCACCTACACAGGCCTAACTCAGTCCAACACGCGCCAGTTTCAGGAGCATTTCATGGCAGAACCCGTTGTCGAAGCCGAAAAAAACGCTGGCAATTTGCCCTTTGGCATTCTTCCCGAATGGGACCTGTCCGATCTCTACGAGGCGCCCGATGCCCCCGAACTTGCCCGCGATCTGGCGTGGTTGGAACAGGCCTGCGCCAAATTCGCCGCCGATTACGACGGCAAACTTGCGACGCTTGACGCCGATGCAATGTTGGGCGCGGTTGAGCGCGACGAAGAAATTTCGGGCATCGCCGGTCGGATCATGTCGTTCGCGGGGCTGCGGTATTATCAGATCACCACCGACGCCGAACGGGCCAAGTTTCTGTCCGATTGCCAGGACCGGGTCACCACCTATTCAACGCAGTTGGTGTTCTGGTCGCTGGAACTGAACCGGCTGGACGAGGATCATCTGGAGGGGCTTTTGCAGGCCAATGCAGACCTCGGGCGCTATCGACCGTTCTTTGACCGCATCCGCGCCATGAAGCCCTATCAATTATCGGATGAGTTGGAAAAGTTTCTGCACGATCAGTCGGTTGTGGGCTCAAGCGCCTGGAACAAGCTGTTTGACGAATCCATCGCGGCGCTGCAATTCACTGTAAATGATGAGACGCGTGGGCTGGAAGCCACGACCACGCTCTTGATGGAACGCGACCGCCCGACGCGCGAAGCCGCGTCGGGCGAAATCAGCCGGGTTCTGGGCGAAAACATCAAACTGTTTTCCCGGGTCCACAACACGCTGTCCAAGGAAAAAGCGATCGAAGACCGCTGGCGGTCGATGCCGACGCCGCAGACCGGGCGGCATCTGGCCAACCACGTCGAGCCCGAAGTCGTCGAGGCCCTGCGCGCAGCGGTGGTCGCGGCCTATCCGCGCCTCAGCCACCGGTATTACGAGCTGAAACGCAAATGGCTGGGGCTGGAGACGCTCGAGACCTGGGACCGCAACGCGCCCCTGCCGATGCAAGACGACCGCAAGATCGGCTGGGTTGAGGCGCGCGACACCGTGATGGCCGCCTATAACGACTTTGATCCGCGCATGGTCGAGATTGCCGCGCCGTTTTTCACCCGCGGCTGGATCGACGCCGAGTCCAAACCGGGCAAGGCGCCGGGCGCTTTCGCCCTTCCGACGGTGACGGCGGTGCATCCTTACGTGATGCTGAACTATCTGGGCAAGTCGCGCGATGTCATGACATTGGCCCACGAGTTAGGCCACGGCGTGCATCAGGTGCTGGCCGCCGGTCAGGGCGAGCTGTTGAGCTCAACCCCCCTCACACTGGCCGAAACCGCCAGCGTGTTCGGCGAAATGCTGACCTTCCGCCGCCTTCTGGATCAGGCCGAAACGCCTCAGGCGCGCAAGGTACTGTTGGCCGGCAAGGTCGAGGATATGATCAACACCGTGGTGCGCCAGATCGCGTTCTATGACTTTGAATGCAAACTGCACGCAGCGCGTGCCACGGGCGAACTGACGCCGGACGCGATCAACGAACTATGGATGTCGGTTCAGGCCGAAAGCCTGGGGCCTGCGTTCACATTCCGCGATGGCTATGAAGTGTTCTGGTCCTACATCCCGCACTTTGTCCACTCGCCGTTCTACGTCTACGCCTATGCTTTCGGCGACGGGTTGGTGAACGCGCTTTATGCGGTCTACCGCGACGGCGATCCGGGCTTTCAGGACAAATATTTCGACATGCTGCGCGCCGGCGGGTCTAAGCACCACAAAGAGCTGTTGGCCCCCTTCGGGCTGGATGCCTCGGACCCCGCGTTTTGGGACAAGGGGCTGGGCATGATTGCCGGGCTGATTGATGAATTGGAGGCGATGGAGGGGTAGGCGCCGCCCCTCTTTACTACGCCAGCCCATGTGGTAGTCCGCTGTGCGTGACAAAGCTCCAATTCGCCGCGGTTGCGAAAGGCGCCAGTGTCTACCAGACGTTCCGGTAAGGCGGGCCTATTCTGTTGAAAAAGTCTTCTTGATTTTAGATCATCTCGCTGATTCAATCTCTGCATTGATGCGGGGGATTGGCGGCGATGTTGGGACCGAAGCAAGAGGCACAGAGCGCGCTTTTCTATGACTTCTCGATAGAAGACCACGTCCCGCAAGATCATCTGCTGCGGTCGATTGATCGCTTCGTCGATCTGTCCTGCATCCGCCAGCATCTCGCGCCATTTTACAGCTCAACCGGCCGCCCTTCGATTGATCCTGAGCTGCTGATCCGCATGCTGCTGGTGGGCTACTGCCTGGGCATCCGCTCGGAGCGGAGGCTGTGCGAGGAAGTGCATCTCAATCTGGCGTATCGCTGGTTTTGCCGCCTGGACCTGACAGATCAGGTGCCTGACCACTCGACATTCTCAAAGAACCGGCATGGCCGTTTCCGTGACAGTGACCTGCTGCGTCATCTCTTTGAGACGGTCGTGGCGCGTTGCATTGCCGAGTGGCTGGTCAGTGGCCAGCGCTTTGCGGCGGATGCCAGTCTCATTGAGGCCGACGCAAATAAACAGAACTCCACCGCCAAAGAAGATTGGGATCACAGCACGATTGACCCCGATGACGCACCTCGTGCGGTGCGGGAATATCTCGACGTTCTGGATGACGCGGCCTTTGGCGCGGCGACGACCGTTGAACCGAAGTTCACGTCTCACTCCGACCCATCCAGTCAATGGACAGCGGCCCGCAAAGGTCCTGCGTTCTTTGCCTATTCAACCAATTATCTGATCGATACTGATCACGGTGTCATCGTGGACGTGGAAGCCACACGATCAATCCGACAGGCGGAGGTCGGGTCTGTGCGTACAATGCTGGATCGGGTCAAAGAAGGGTTTGGCCTGCATCCAGAGCGCATCATTGCTGACACGGCTTATGGTTCAGGCCCCATGCTTGGATGGTTGGTGGATCGCGGCATCGCTCCGCATATCCCGGTAATCGACAAAGCTGGCCGAACCGATGGCACCTGGACACGAGCCGATTTTGAATGGGACGCTGAGAACGACCAGTACATCTGTCCCGAGGGACAGGCGTTGAAGCAGTTCCGCCGCAACTACTCAGACCCCAAGCGTGGCCCGTCCGACAAAGGCACTGCCAAGTATCGCGCGCTGAAACTGACTTGCCAAAGTTGCCCGTCCAAGGCGCGCTGCTGTCCCAACATGGATGCCCGATCCATCACCCGCGAAGAACACGAAGATGCCAGACAAGTTGCCCGAGACATCGCAAAAACCAGGCAATATGAAATCTCGATGAAGCTGCGGAAAAAAGTCGAGATGCTGTTTGCTCACCTCAAACGCATTCTTGGCCTTGGACGGCTCCGATTACGCGGCCCATGCGGCGCAAACGATGAATTCCTCCTCGCTGCCACCGCCCAGAACCTTCGGAAACTGGCCAAGATCTTTCCTGCACCGCAGAAACCGCGAACAGCCTGACCAGAAAGGTGTTCGGGCTCACAAACAACGGCCACTTTCTGCACCTGCAACACGTTGTTTTTCAACAGAATCGGCTCAAAGCGGTCCTTCGCCTCTATTGCTGGCTTCGGACCCGATGCCAGAGATCTAGCATTCCGGGATAAGTGTCATGCCTATGTGGCGATGCAGGGGTGAACGCAGCCCGGCACCGGCACCCTGCCCTTTGTCGCGCACGGACCCGACTCCTTTCACGAGTTTAACACCATTACTTCAATGGCTTAACCTTACTTCTCACTGTGAGAGCATCGGTTCAGTCCAGCCGCCGCCAGGGACAAGGTTTTTCCTCGGTCGTGCCGGTCTGGAACCGGGCAACCGCGTGCAGCCATCTGCCGATGGTCTCGCCCGCGTCGGCCAGAAAGCCGTTCTTTTCCTTGGAAAACAGCATCCAGAGGAACTGCAGGAAAGCGAAGGCCACCAGCACGGTTTCGGCAAGCCCGAACAAGAGCGCCAGGATCAGCATCCAAAGGCCGCGCATCCAGATGTTGATGTCGTCGGTCCCGGTGTCTGCCCCATCATCTGACCCGCCATTATCGCCGCCACCAGCGTCGTCATTGCCGTTCTCGGCCGCCTCGCGGGCGTCCAGAAATTCTTCGATCTTTTCGTCTTTTTTGGCCATCGGTCCCTCTGCGATTTTCAATTGCCTGAAGGAGATTTAGGGATCACTTTGCGAAATCGAAGGCCCTGTCAAACATGACCTGCGATTCAGATCGTTTTTGGGGCTGGATCGGCGTCAAATATTCAGATCGCGAAACACCGCAGGCAGCACCTCAGGCAGGTCTTCGGCGATCAGGCCGGGGCCGAAATTCAGGGCGCATTCGACATGCAGCCAGGCTGCGGTTTCGGCTGCGGCCATGGGCGCGAAGCCACGCGCCAGAAGCCCGGTGATGAACCCCGCCAGCACGTCGCCCGACCCGGCAGTGGCCAGCCACGGTGCGGCGCGGTTGTAGTGGGCGGAGTTGATGGCGCATTGGCCATCGGGGGCTGCGATGACGGTGTCGGGGCCTTTGAAGAGAACAACACAGCCTGCCCGTGCGGCAGCCTCGCGCGTTGCATCGACCTTGGAATAGGCCGGGCCTGTGGTGGCGGGAGCGGCGAGTTTCTCGGCGATGTCGGGGAAAAGCCGTGCAAATTCCCCGGCGTGCGGCGTAAGGATGCAGTTTTGGTGAAGCGAGCGAAACAACTCCTCCGGGTCATCCTCAAACGACGTCAACGCGTCCGCGTCCAGCACCGCCGCTACCAACCACGCCACGGCGGCGACGATCGCCCGCGTCGCTTCACCGCGCCCCAGACCGGGACCAAGGCACAGTGCATTGATCCGTGCGTCTCTCAATACTTCGATTAATGCTAATTCATCTTCCCCGTCCAAGGGCCGTGTCATGATCGCATTCAGCTGCGCCGCATTCTCCGCCAGCGCCTCCGGCGGACAGCCCACGGTCACCAGCCCGGCTCCGATCCTGAGCGCGCCGCGCGCCGCCAGCCGCGCCGCGCCGCCCTTGCCTGGACCGCCGGATAAGACCAGCGCGTGGCCATAGTTGTACTTGTGGCTTGCCGCGGCCTTTAAGGCGGTCCCCGGCAGTGGGTGCGTTTCACAAACGGCTTGTGGCGTTTGACCGGTGATACCAATATCGGCGACAAAAACTTTGCCACAATGTTTTTCGCCTTCACTCAAGACATGACCGAGTTTTTGAACGTGAAATGAAACTGTCAAATCGGCAAAGTGGTCGCGATTTTTCATTTTTTCTAGCGGCCTCAACATCTTTCCAGAGTTCGAACAAAGGCCCGAAGGGCAGTCTATTGCAACGACCCTTGGTCGAACATCGTCGCGTGTTCCAAGATAGTTATTTCCAAATGATTTGGCCATGAACGTCCTAAGCGGCGGGAATTTGGGAATGGGCCGAGCTAGCCCGGTTCCGAAAATACTATCAATAACCACGTCTGAATAGAAAAGACCTTGATCCAAATCGTCGTCGTCGGCGTCACTGCCCTCGAAAAGTTTGCGGGTTTTCCCCATCTCCCCCCACCGCTCATAATTCACCCGCGCATCCGCTGGCAGCTTCCCGGCGTCCCCATACAAAAACACCTCCACCTCCCAGCCCTGTTCCTTCAGCAACCGCGCAACCACAAACCCGTCGCCGCCGTTGTTGCCGGGGCCGCAGAGGACAACGGCGCGGTGCGAGGTCTTGGCAAGCTCGGGCCATTCCTCGAAAATCGCCTCGACCACGCCGCGGCCCGCGCGTTCCATCAGCTCAAGGCCGGTTACTTCGCCCGAAGCGATAGCGGCCGCCTCAATGGCGCGCATCTGGGCGGCGGTCAAAAGCTCGGTCATAGGTCTTGGCCTCAAAGTTTTCAAAGCGCTCAAAAAATGGGCAACACGCCCCGAAACTGTGCAGTGCCGTGCAAATCAGAAGGCGCACATTGCCCCTGCAACCTTTACCGATTGCCCCACAGGATGAGAAGTGGTCAGACGCGCGGGAAACAAAGGTCACACCAAGGAGCCCGCGCGATGAAAAAGATCGAAGCCATCATCAAGCCCTTCAAGCTCGACGAAGTGAAAGAAGCCTTGCAGGACATCGGCGTTCAGGGCCTGAGCGTGATCGAGGTCAAGGGCTTTGGCCGCCAGAAAGGCCACACCGAACTTTACCGCGGCGCCGAATACGTGGTGGACTTTCTTCCCAAGGTGAAGATCGAGGTGGTGCTGTCCGACGATCAGGTCGATGCGGCAATCACCGCGATCTGCGATGCGGCCAAGACCGAAAAGATCGGCGACGGGAAGATTTTTGTCTCGACCATCGAAGCGGCTTTGCGTATTCGCACCGGTGAAACCGGCGAAGACGCGCTTTAACAGACCGCAGTCGACCAGACGAAGGAACAAAGTCCGATGAGCAACGCAGACGTTCTCAAAACCATTTCCGATGAAGGCGTCGATTATGTCGATATCCGTTTCACCGACCCGCGCGGCAAGTTGCAACACGTCACTGTCATGGCCGATCAGGTTGACGAAGATTTTCTGGAAGAAGGGTTCATGTTCGACGGCTCGTCCATCGCTGGCTGGAAGTCGATCGATCAGTCGGACATGAAGTTGATGCCCGACACCGAAAGCGCCTACATCGACCCGTTTTACGCGGAAAAAACTCTGGCCGTGCATTGTTCGGTGGTCGAGCCGGACACGAGCGAACACTACGAGCGCGATCCGCGCGGCACGGCAGAAAAGGCTGAGGCGTATCTGAAGGCAAGCGGCATCGGCGATACCGCGTATTTCGGGCCCGAGGCCGAGTTTTTCCTGTTCGACGACGTGCGTTTTTCGGTCGAGATGAACAAAGTCAGCTATCAGATCGATGCGCTTGATGCCTCTTGGAACAGCGACACCGAATACGAGATGGGCAACACCGGCCACCGTCCGGGCGTCAAGGGCGGCTATTTCCCGGTGAACCCGATTGACGACGGTCAGGACATCCGGTCCGAGATGCTTAGCACGATGAAAGCCATGGGCATGAAGGTCGACAAACACCATCACGAAGTGGCGTCGTGCCAGCACGAACTGGGGCTGATTTTCGGCAGTCTGACCAAGCAGGCCGATGAGCTGCAGAAATACAAATACGTCATCCACAACGTGGCCCACGCTTACGGAAAATCAGCCACGTTCATGCCCAAGCCGGTCTTGGGCGACAACGGCACCGGAATGCATGTGAACATTTCGATCTGGAAGGACGGCAAGCCGATCTTTGCCGGCGACAAATATGCTGATCTTTCCGACGAGGCATTGTGGTTCATTGGCGGCATCCTCAAGCACGCCAAGACGCTGAACGCATTCACCAACCCGGCGACCAACAGCTATAAACGCCTGATCCCGGGCTTCGAGGCGCCGGTGCTGCTGGCATATTCGGCGCGTAACCGGTCGGGGTGCGTGCGCATCCCATGGGCGGAATCGCCAAAGGCCAAGCGGGTCGAAGCGCGGTTCCCTGATCCGGCGGCAAACCCGTACCTGTGTTTCTCGGCGCTGATGATGGCCGGTCTTGACGGCATCCGCAACAAGATCGACCCGGGCCCGGCAATGGACAAGGATCTTTACGATCTGCCCGCCGAGGAACTGGCCGGTATCCCGACAGTCTGCGCGAGCTTGCGCGAGGCGATGGACAGCCTTGCCGCAAATCACGAGTTTCTGCTGGCCGGCGACGTGTTCACCAAACATCAGATCGAGGGCTATATGGACCTGAAGTGGGAAGAAATTTACGCCTACGAGCACACCCCGCATCCGGTCGAGTTCAAGATGTACTACAGCTGCTGACCGCAGCATTTCCTGGCAACAGAAAGGCACCTGTCAGCGCCTTTTTCGTTGCCTTGACCTGGTCAGACCGCCGATCCACAGATTTTTGGCGCGGCCTATCAATACCACATTTTTTATTTAATATATCAAAGAGTTCGCCTGGCGCTCTGCCGTAGTAAAGCCACAATCACCGGCACTGATCGCCATATTGATGGCGGGATTGCCTCTTAATCTTCGACCATCCGCAAATCCGATGGCGCAATCGGCCGGTGACAGGTGGCAAACATGGCTCAGAGCTCGACCATTCAGGCGACACTGCTTTACCACGATATTCCCGATCTTCCGGTCGAGGCGTTGCACGCCTCGCTTCGTGACCTTGCAGGCCAACACGGTCTGACGATCTCGAGTGCCGCCGATCAGAGCGGCGATCTTTTTCGGCTGAGCGCGCTGCCCTACGAGATCACCATCCAGGTCAGCGATGCAGCGCTGCCCGCCGCAACCTTCAACGGGGCGCTCGGATGTGCAAAAGCCGCGCATCGGGGGCCATTGGGAAAGTTCATCGCCGATCACCGGGCGCATTTGCGTATTGCAGTTCGCAACACCAGCGAAACAGCCTGTGCCACTGTTGTTGCCCCGGAAAATGAAAGCGGCGAACCAAAACGCAATCGGACCGACCTTGTCATTGGCCAGGACGTCACGCGGGCCGTAATGTCGCAGATGCCGCCTTTGGCGCTGCACTGGCACCCGTCGAACCAGCTGGTTTTGCCAGCGGTGCTGGCCGAGGCCGAACCGGGCAAGCTCTACGTGCCGATCTGCCTGCGCATGCGGTGTACATCGGCGCTGATCCCAGACACAACTGTTGTGAACATGAGCCAGAGCATCGAAGGCGCGCAGGGCCTTTTGGGCAGGCCTCTGCATGTGATGACAACCTCGCTGGACCGGCCTACCACGCTGGCGCTGGCCACGGCCTTTGTCGAATGCATGCTCGACGCGGAAGCCCGTCCAATTGGCGGTGCAATATTCCGCGACCGGGACGGCAACCGGGTGCGTGTGATCGAACAAGCGCCGGGCGAGGGATCCGAGTTTGGGCTGATTGCATTGGTCGAAGCCGAGGCCAGCGAACGGTCGCAACCAGTGGCGACGCCCGAAGAAACCGCCTGCAAAGCGGTGACCGCTTCGCGCAATCAGATCGCGGCGCGCGAAGAGATGAAACGCAAGGACCGCGTGCCGCGCATATTGCCTGATTTCGTGCAAAGATTTTCCGCTGCCCGCCGTATGGTCACGTCGGTAGACCTCAGAGATGCGCAGAGCATTCAGAAAAGCGAACTGCGCGCCGGCGGGTCCGAGCTTCCTGCGGACGTGCTTGCAACCAAACACGCCGACCGGACCGCGCTTGACCAAAGCGACCAACGCCTGGATTCGCTGCGGCCCAAAACGGCAAATCCGCGGCGCTAGAGCAAGATGACCCATCTTGCTCAATCGGCCCGGCTCGAACGTCTATCCGGCCTCGCGGTGGATGGAATATTGGGCCAGCATCGCGGCCTCGTCATCGCTCAGCGATGAGTGTCGCACCAGCCGCGTCTGGATCGAAAAGACCACCGCACCGGTTTTGGGCAAACGCAGCAGGCATTGCCGTTCGGATCGGATAAAGGGCGCGACGTCGGCTTTGGGGCGCGTCGGCGGTCGCTCGGCCTCCAGTCGGGGCGTGAACAATTCGACACCCTGCGCCGTCACGCCATTGGTCCGGCAAAGCCCCATGCCCGGCCTGAGCCCGTCAAAAAGCCTTTGCACCCGCGCCGCGACGTCGCCCTGATAGGACGCAACGACGCGATGCACATCGGTCAGCGGGCGGCCCAGTTTTTCGGCCAAAGACCATTGAAACGGAAAACACAAGATCGCGGCGGTGAGCCGGTGCCGGTTGTCGCCCGGGGCGCGCTGCAGAATATTGAAATCTTCGACAACCAAATGCCCCAGAACCGTAAGCGGGTCGCCATCGGCTGAGACTTTGACACCATCGGGGCGCGTCACCTGATCTTGTGAGATTGCATAGTCGTCGCTAATCGCCAGCGTCGCCAACACGAAATCGAACAATTCGGCTGCAGCCGCTTCGGAGCCTGGGAGCGCCGCCCGGACTTTGTCGTTCTGCTCGGTAATCAAGATTTTGCGCAGGGCCATCTGGGCCGCAAAAGCCTCGTCCACGCGCAGCCAGTCGTCCATATTCAGCGGCTCGACCCCGGGCAGACGGCGTGTACGGGGGGCCATCCAGGGCGGTTCGCGCAATTGGTCTTGCAGGATCGGGCCAAGGCCCATGTTGGCATTGGAATAATCGGGCGTAACGGTCATGGGACCGGGCTAGCACGGGCGCGCCGGGCTTCGCAATTCGACCAATTGCCCGCAATCCGCGACACGCCTATGTCGTTATCAGGCAGGACGCCAGACGCCGCGCGCGCTCATGCTGCGCCAAGACCAGGAGCGCCCAATGGACAGCCATTATCGCGAGCATCGCAAGATCGACCCCAAGGGCGGCGCCACTCTGGGCGACGGCTCGCCGAACGACAATGACCGGATGGAGATCGGGCCAACCCGGCTGGCCTTTGGCGAATGGGCGGCGGCGGGGCTGGAACTGCCTGATCTGCCCGCGATGCGCGCCTATCGGCACCAGCGGCTGGTTCAAGGGATCACGGCACGCGATTATGGCGGGTTGCTGGTCTTTGATCCGCTGAACATCCGCTATGCGACCGACAGCACCAACATGCAGCTTTGGAACACCCACAACCCGTTTCGCGCCGTTCTGGTCTGCGCCGATGGTTATATGGTGATCTGGGACTACAAAAATTCGCCGTTTCTTACCGCATTCAACCCACTGGTGCGCGAGGCCCGCGCCGGTGCTGACCTCTTTTATTTTGACCGTGGCGACAAGGTGGACATTGCCGCCGAGCGGTTGTCGGGCCAGGTGCGGGACCTGGTCGCCGAGCACGGGCAGGGCAACTTGCGGCTGGCGGTCGACAAGGTCATGTTGCACGGGCTGCGCGCGCTCGAGGCGCAAGGTTTCACGATTTTTGACGGCGAAGAGGTGACCGAGAAAGCCCGGTCGATCAAAGGCCCCGACGAGATCAGGGCCATGCGCTGTGCCAGTAACGCCTGCGCGGCGGCGGTGCGCGCCATGGAAGATTTCACCCGCGCAAGCGCCGGCGACGGGGTGACTTGCGAAAATGATATCTGGGCGATTTTGCACGCCGAAAACGTCCGGCGCGGCGGCGAATGGATCGAGACGCGGCTTTTGACCTCGGGGCCGCGCACCAACCCCTGGTTCCAGGAATGCGGGCCGCGCGTGGTGCAGAGAAACGAGATTGTGGCCTTTGATACCGATCTGGTCGGCAGCTATGGCATCTGCGTTGACATCTCGCGCACCTGGTGGGTTGGCGACGCGAAGCCGCGCCCGGACATGGTGGCGGCGATGCGCCACGCGCACGAGCACATCACCACCAACATGTCGTACCTGAAACCCGGCCTGATGATCCCCGAGCTTATTGAAATGTCGCACCGTCTGGCACCCGAGTACCAGCGCCAGAAGTATGGATGCCAGATGCACGGGGTCGGGCTTTGTGACGAATGGCCGCTGGTCTCGTACCCCGATCAGTCGGTCGCGGGGGCCTTTGACTATCCGATCGAGGCGGGCATGGTTCTGTGCGTCGAGGCGCTGGTCAGCGCGCAAGGTGGCGATTTTTCGATCAAGCTGGAGGATCAGGTGCTGGTAACCGAGGACGGTTTCGAGAACCTCACGACATATCCGTTTGACGCAGGCCTGATGGGCGAAGTCTGACGCCCGCCGATCCCGGCGCATCGCCGCCGCTCAACATCGCGTGACGGCGGGGTCCTTGCCCTTGAAGTATAGTCACCCGCCGCCATTTTGGGCGCACACCCAAAGGGGACCCACATGACCACAGAACGCATCACTTTTCCCGGCCATTCCGGCGACTTGCTCGCTGCACGGTTCGATCGCCCCGAGGGGCCGCATCTGGCCACCGCGCTCTTTGCCCATTGCTTTACCTGCTCGAAGGATATTCCGGCGGCGCGGCGCATTGCCGGGCGGCTCTGCGCCATGGGGATTGCCGTTCTCAGGTTCGATTTCACCGGGCTCGGCCATTCCGAGGGCGAATTTGCCAACACGCATTTCACCTCGAACGTCGACGATCTGGTGGCCGCCGCCGCATATCTGGCGGGGCGAAATATGGGCCCCGGGCTGTTGATCGGCCATTCGCTTGGCGGTGCGGCGGTTTTGAAGGCGGCCGGGCAGATTGCTTCGGTCAAGGCGGTTGCCACGCTCGGCGCGCCTTTTGACCCCGATCACGTAACCCTTAATTTCGCCAATTCGCTTGATGAAATCGAGGCCGAAGGCACCGCTCAGGTTGATCTTGGTGGGCGGCCATTCACGATCACCCGCGAATTTTTACGTGACGTTGCCGGGGCGAACCTTGCGCCCGATATTGCAGCGCTCAAGCGCGCGCTTCTGGTGCTGCACGCGCCCCAAGATGCAACCGTGGGCATCGAAAACGCGGCGCGAATATTTGCCGCCGCGCGCCACCCAAAAAGTTTTGTGACGCTCGATAACGCCGATCATCTGATCACCCGCGCCGATGACGCTGAATATGCCGCCGAGGTGATTGCCGCCTGGGCGGCGCGGTACCTTGATCTCAAGCATCCGGCCCCGCCCCCCGGCGCTCCGGAGGGCGTGGTGCGCGTCAGCGAAGCCGACCCGGATGGGTTCCTGCAGGACGTGAACGGCGGGCCGAACCATCACGCGCTGGCCGACGAGCCGGCGGCTTACGGCGGCACCGACCGGGGCATGACGCCTTATGGGTTTCTTGCCGCCGGGCTGGGGGCCTGTACGTCGATGACGATCCGCATGTACGCGCGCCGCAAGGGCTGGCCGCTGACCCATGTGCGGGTCGATGTCACTCACGACAAGGTTCACGCCCAGGACGCGGGCGAGAGTTCAGCGAGCAAAGTTGACGGGTTTCGGCGCGAAATTGTGCTGGAGGGTGATCTCGATGATGCGCAACGCCAGCGCCTGTTGGAAATTGCCAATAAATGCCCGGTTCACCAGACGCTTGAACGTAGTTCGCTGGTTGAGACATTGTTGGCGGAATAGAACAATTTGCCGAAGATCGAGCCGGCGTCGCTTGCGCGGAGGGGCGATCGCGCCTATTTTGGGCCTTGGCGGGCTCTGCGCTTTGCGTGACGGGTACTATTCCGTTGGCCTTAATCAACTCCGAGGGAGCTGGCTCTGTCCGGATCGTGGTCCGGTTACCCGGCGCCCACCTGTATCTTCAGGTCCTCGGGAATGACACACCCCCACGGATGTCGCGGACCCGCCACTTTGACAGCCGTCTTTCAAGTCGTGACCAAAGCGCCACGAGTTCTGCGTTGCATGTCGCTCGCACCAGCAGCGCGTCAAATGCACAGGACGTCGGTGGTCATCGCCTAGAATTCGTCCGCGCGCAGCTCGCGCGCCATTTGATCGAGCACCGCGTTGACGAACTTGGGCTCGCGGCCTTCGGGGAAAAACGCATGCGCCACATCGACGAATTCGCTGATTACCACGCGCGGCGGCGTTTCGCCTGCGACAAGTTCGGCCCCGGCGGCGCGAAAAAGCGCGCGTAGGGTCGGGTCGATCCGGGCAATCGGCCATTTGGCCACCAGCGCGCGGTCGGTGCACTGGTCGATACTGGCCTGCATGTTTACCGCTCCGTCCACCAGCGAGCGAAAGAGCGCCGGATCGCCCCCGGCCATCTCATCACCCTCGTAGTGCGCGCCGAACCGGTGGTCTTCGAACTCGGCCGTCACAACTTCGGCGGGCTGCCCCGAGGCCTCCATCTGAAACAGCGCCTGAACAGCGTAAAGCCGCGCGGCGGATTTCTTCTGGCGGGAGGGTTTCGCGCTCATGCCGGTTTGAACCCGACGCCTTTTTCGCGTTTGCCGAGATTTCGCGACAGCGCAATTAGGTGCAACGCGGCCGCCGCCGCCCCGCCGCCGTTGTTCTGAGCCGCCGGATCGGCGCGAACCGCCGCCTGATCGTAGGTCTCAACGGTCAGAATGCCGTTGCCGATGCAGACGCCTGCCAACCCCAGCATGGTCAGCGCCCGCGAGCTGTCGTTGCAGACAGTATCGTAATGGGTGGTCTCGCCCCGGATCACGCAGCCAAGGGCCACGAACCCGTCGAAGTCGCCTTTGCGGTCGGCGATGGCGATCGCGGTCGGCACTTCCAGCGCGCCGGGCACTTCGATCACTTCGTATTCCGCACCTGCCGCTGTCAGTTCAGCGCTGGCACCGGCGATCAGGTTGTCGGCGATGTCCTTGTTGTAAGGCGCCACGACGATGGCGAGCCTGAGCGGCGTATCAAGGCGCGGGCGCGGCAGGTCGTGGTGGGTGGGGCCAGCCATGGCGTCACTCAGGATGGATCGGGCGGGTGCCCGTGATGGTCAGACCATATCCGTCAAGGCCGACATAGCGCGCCTCGGGGCTGTCGGTCAGCAGGATCATCTTGCTCAGACCAAGCGTTGACAGGATCTGCGCGCCCAGACCGGTCTGGCGCACAGTGCGCGGGCCTTCCTCTTCTTCGGTAAAGACCTTTTTGCGCGGTTCGCGGAACAGGCAGACGACGCCCCGGCCCTCGGCCGCGATGATCTCCATGGCGCGCGGCAGCAGGTCGTTCGGCTTGGGGCCCAGTCCCATCACATCGGCCGCCGCATCCAGCGCGTGGGTCCGCACCAGAACCGGTTCCGGGGTCGTCAGGTCGCCCTTGGTCAGCACCACATGTTCGACGCCGTGGGTCTGGTCGGTGAAAATCCGCATCTGCCACTCGCCGCCAAATTCCGAAACCACGGTGTCGGAGGCGGTTTCGCGCACCAGGTTGTCGTAGCGCCGCCGGTACGAGATCAGGTCCGAGATTGTGCCGATCTTCAGCCTGTGTTTCTGGGCGATGCCGATCAGATCGGGCAGCCGCGCCATGGTGCCGTCTTCGTTCATGATCTCGCAGACCACGCCGGCCGGGGTCAGCCCGGCCAGCCGCGCCAGGTCAACCGCGGCCTCGGTATGGCCGGCGCGGACCAGAACCCCGCCGCAGCGGGCGCGCAGCGGAAAGACATGGCCCGGGGTGGCGATATCGACGTCGCTTTTGGTCGGGTCGATGGCCACCGCCACGGTATGGGCGCGGTCGTGGGCCGAGATGCCGGTGGTCACGCCTTCGCGGGCTTCGATCGATACTGTAAAGGCGGTTTCGTGGCGCGACGAGTTGAAGGTCGACATCATCGGCAGGCCGAGTGCGGCGATCCGCTCGGCGGGCAGCGCCAGACAGATCAGGCCGCGCCCGTGGGTGGCCATGAAGTTGATCGCATCAGGCGTGGCCATCTGCGCCGGGATCACCAGATCGCCTTCGTTTTCGCGGTCTTCGTGGTCGACCAGGATGAACATCCGGCCGTTGCGGGCGGCGTCGATAATCTCGTCCACCGGCGAGATCGCGTCGCGCCAGTCGATCTCGACCGGGCCGGGTTTTTCGTAGGCCATGGGGCGCTCCGTTGCGTCGGTCGCCGTCTAGCGCAAGGCGGGCGGGTTGGAAAGTGGGGTTGGGGGAATCCAGATGTGCTCAAGGTTGAGCAGTAATCTAACCCATTGTTAAATCACCGTAAAAAAGTAAATATGCCATGTGAGAGCATTGCTTAGTTGAGCATCCGGATTTTGTCGTCAGAACCGGTCCGAAATTGTGTCAGAAACCATAAACTGGCAAAAAGCGTCAGATGACTAGTTTGAGTCCAAAAATCCCGGCGCTACGTCGCGCACTTTCAGTCGCAAATCGCTAAAAGTGGACATCGATCGAACCACAGGCGGCTCCGAACCAAGGCGATGGAGGGACCCGCATCCTAGCAATTTCGCCCCCGGCCTGATAGTCGTTCTACAACACCGGACAAGGTGCTTGCCTATTCGTGCAAAATTTTGGCGATTGTATACTTGACAAACCCAAGTGTGATTCCTATATATAACTCATAGAGTTAAGGAAACCACACAATGTCCGTTCTGTCCAAACCATATATGCACGACGAAGCCGCCGCTTTTGCGCACGTCGAAGCCATGCTTTGGCCGGATGGACCTGTCTGTCCGAATTGTGGCAACTGCGGCAAGGTGTATGAACTCAAAGGCGTTCGCTCCAAGGCGTCCAAGAAGAACCCGGAAGGCGTTGAGCGTCACGGGCTCAAGAAGTGTGCAGAGTGCCGCAAGCAATTCACTGTCCGCATTGGAACGATCTTCGAAGAAAGCCACATTCCGCTGCACAAGTGGCTACAAGCCATCCATTTGATGGTGTCCAGCAAGAAGGGCATCAGCAGTCACCAGCTTCACCGGGTTCTGGAAATCACGCACAAAAGCGCTTGGTTCATGTCTCACCGCATCCGAGAAGCCATGCGGACGGACGGAAGTGTGAACTTTGGCTCCGGTGGTGGTGTGGTTGAAGCCGACGAAACGTTCATTGGCCGTGAACCGGGCCGCAAGAAACAACGTGGATATGGCCACAAGATGAAGGTTCTAAGTCTTGTTGACCGCACCTCGGGCCGCGCCCGCAGCTTCGTCGTGGATAAAGTGCATCGCGATACCTTGCTGCCGATTATTCGCGAAAATGTTGCCCGTGAAGCGCATATGATGACCGACGAAGCGTCTTGGTATCGCACGCTCAAGAATGAGTTTGCCGCTCACGATCACGTTGAACACGGTCGTGGCGAATATGGACGTGGCGACATCCACACGAATACCATCGAGGGCTATTTCTCCATCTTCAAGCGTGGCATGAAGGGTGTTTATCAGCATTGTAGCAAGAAGCATCTGCACCGCTACGCGACTGAGTTTGAGTTTCGCTACAACAACCGGATCGCAAACGGCGTTGATGATCTGGAAAGGGCAGCCGTGGCACTGTCCGGTATTGTTGGGAAACGAGTTCTTTACCGGGACTCATCCGGCGCGTAGATTCTGACCAGCAGGAGGTTGCTGTGGCCAAGCTAAAGATCAGGTTTGTCCTGAATAAGGGGCGTCGAGGCGCACCGTTGGGAAAACTCGGAAAAATATCTGAGCAAGCAGAAAAATTCCTCCGCGCGCTATCGATCGACAGCGGCGTTGAACCTAAACCCGGAGAGTGGATTGCGGCCGATTTTGAAAACTCCTCGGTTCAGTTCGACGCCGAATACCAAGGGGCGGTCAATGAAGGCGTAGCGCAGATATTCGAGAATAACGCAGCCCTGTTGGCGGATTTTGACCCGGATCGAGACGGTTTGAATGGTGTTGTGAGAGAGATCACCGCACTTGAGTATGCAAAGATCGGGAGCCTCATTGATCCCGATGAAGAAATAGATATTGGGATCATTTCCCATCGCGACGGCGACCCAAAATGGCGCAAGATTACCTACTCGGGGTCGCAACAGCTAAAATCGAGAGTTGAAAACCCAATTCCGGCTATCGGTTCGGTGCAGGGCATCATTCATTCGTGGATAAAGGAAGGCGCTACACCTTACGTTCATGTTCGCGAGCTTTCAACCAACAATCTGGTGCGGGTTGAGTATCAAAAGCACCAGTATGGCACCATCGCAGCAGCCGTACAGGAAAAGAATACCGTGATACTTGTATCCGGCGCTTGCTCTTATGATCGGCTTACGCACGGCATGATGCGATTAAGGCTGGATCGCTTGGAAAAAACCAGGACACTGACTCCGTTAGATTTTGATAAACTATTTGGCGCATTTCCAGAGTTCGAAACCGAGGAGTTTTGGGAGGGCGCTGGTTAGATGGCCGATCCCGTTGCTGTGTATTTGGACGCGTGCTGTTTCCTTGATGTGGTGAAAGTGGATATGTCGGCCCAAGTGGAAAGTGGTCGGCAGAATAAGGTTTGGTATATCAAGAAATTGTTGCAAGCGCACCGGGACAAAGAAATCACGGTATTCACGTCAGCCTTAACAATTGCCGAATCCATGCATATTGGCGCAACGCCGGTTCCTTCCGAGTAAGCATCAACGGAACCCCCTCTTGGTTTGATGTGACCTGTCATAAGACAAGCATTACCGCTGTTTCATGTGCTTTTTGATGCGCCGCACTATTTTTGAAGCTTTGGGGTCTTCCAGTTCGGTGAGCTCGTTAATGATGAGATCATGGAAGCGGGTGTTTTCCAGCGCAAAGCGACCGGTTATGACGATGATTTCCTCATCGGCTATGGCGAACAGCGCCTGAAGTATCTGACTGGTCGGGTTTTTACGGAGCTCCCCTAGCAATCCGGCTTTTGCGACGGGAAGGCCCATGTTTCCCGCCGTGATCAAAGCGGCGCACCGTACTGAAGGCTCTGGATCAGAGAGCCCTGTTTCCAAAATGTTCAGCGACGGATTTGCCGTTTGTATCAGAGTGAATGCCAGCGCCCGTACGAGGGGCGCTTCATGTTCCAGCCATGGCGTGATGTAGCGTAGTGGCAGGTTTAGCTTTGCAGTTGTAGCGGCGTGTAGCGCGACCGGCAGCAAGCTATCGGGCAGCGGAGGCCCGGCAAGGATCTTTCGGATTTCAGTTTGTGCAGCGAGAGTTCCGATTTCTCCCAGAGTTTGCAAGGCAAGTCGCTGCTCGGGCAAAGGGCTTATGATCCCAAAGCCTTTGAACCGGTTCCAGAGGGCCACGAGCCCGGGGACCGCTTCATCTCCCAAGTCCCGTTCGACAATCTGGGTGCAGAGGGTGTGGATATTGGATAGATTTGCCTTGGGTATCTGCTCAATGAGCTTCTGGTCATCAAGGTCTTTTGGGTCAACCTCGGCGCTGCTCGGCGCGATAGTGCTGCACCCGGTCCCACGCTCCCCAAACAAATCCCACTGTTCGGGCGGATTTTGAAGGGAAGCAGGCCGACCTGTCATGCAGCCGCGGCTTTCTGCTCATCGAGCATCGCCTGATAGGTCCACGGCAACAGCTCGTTGATGCGTTTGACGGGATGGTCCTGAATGCGCTCAAGCACCCAAGCAAGCCAGGCTTCAGGATTGACGTTATTCATCTTGCAGGTCTCGATCAGCGTATAGGCAATGGCAGCGGCGTCTCCACCTGCCTCAGACCCCATGAATAGGTAATTTTTCCGGCCTAGAGTCACCGGACGAACCGCCCGCTCGGCTGTGTTGTTGTCCAGATCCAAAACGCCGTGATCCAGATAGGGCCGCGCCTTGGGCAGCCGGGTGAGCGCATATTTGATCGCCTTGGCCAGCGGCGTCTTGCCGGAGATTTTGTTCAGTTGGGCCCTCAGCCATGTCTCCAGATCATCAAAGATCGGCTTGGCGTATTCCTGTCGTAGGGCCACGCGCTGCCGGGGCGATTTAAACCGGGCGCGTTTCTCGACCTCATAAAGCTCGGCAATGCGCTCGATGGCTTCCCGGGCTGTGGCCGATTTAGTGCTTTCATACACCTTCGTAAACTCGCGGCGGACATGCGCCATACAGGCCATCTCCGTTACCCGCCCCGTGCGATAAGCGTCATTATACCCTGCATAGGCATCCGCATGGGCAAAGCCCGTATAGGTTTCCAGATGTTTGCTGGGATGCTCCGCCCCCCGGCTGGTGGAGAACTGATACCAGGCAGCGGGTGGTGAGGTGCTGCCCCAAGGCTTCTCATCTCTGGCATAGACCCACAGCCGCGCGGTCTTGGGTTTGTTGCGCCCTTTGCCTTGGCCCTTTTGCAGCAGCTTGACCGTGGTGTCGTCCATAAAGATGGCTTGCGCGGCAAACACATGATCGCGAATGGCATCGGACAGTCGTTCCAGTAGCTTTGTGGATTTACCCACCCAGGAGGCCAGAAGCGATCCGCTCAGATCAATGCCCTGGTTCTCAAACATCTGGCTTTGGCGGTACAGCGGCAAGTGATAGCCGTATTTGCAGCACAAGATATGTGCCATCAACGCGGGGCCAACAAAGCTCTTGGGAATGGGGCGGCTTGGCATCTCGGCTTGCGTGACTTTCTCGCAGCAGGTGCAGGCCAGACGTGGGCGGATGATTTGATTGACGATATAGTGGCCCGGCACATATTCCAGCTCATCCATAACGTCAGCGCCCAGCTCTCTGAAGCTGCCGCCACAATCTGTGCAGGCGTCACTGGGCATGATCCGCTTTTGCACGCGCTTGAGATCTTTGGGGAAAGGCTTGCGCACACGCGGGCTACGCGGAGGTTTGGCTTCTGCGTCAGAGGCATCCTCATCTGCGGCCGCCGCCTGTTCAATCTCATGCTCTTCAAGGATCAGCTCCAGCGCCAGTTGCGCGCTGCTTTCCGAGCGGGATCCAAAGCGGTGCTTTTTATGACCGTCCAACTGCATCCGCAGATCCGCGATGATGGTGTCGCGGCTCTGGAGAGCATTGGAAAAAGCCGCGCGTTCCTCAGTCAGTGTCGCTCGCGTTGCTTCCATCTCTGACTTGAGGCGCTTTTGCGCTGCCGCATGGGTCAGGTTCAACCCCAGCATATCCGCCGACTGCGCGGCGATATAAGCCTGCACATCAGGGGGCAAATCAGCCAGATTTGGAAGAGCCTTAGTCATGGCGTTTTATAACAAAATCAGGGGGCCTTGTGAATCCCTGAATAGCCTATAGTCCCATAAAACATGGCCGCTACCCGACCATACTTGGCCGCCATGTCTTCTTGAGGATACGCCAGTCTATGCCTTCCAGCAGCATGGCAAGCTGCGCGCGGCTCAGGCTGATTTTACCTTCTTTGGCCGAGGGCCACACGAAGCGACCCCGCTCAAGACGCTTGGTGAACAGGCAGGCCCCTTGTCCATCCCACCAAATTATCTTGATCTGATCACCCCGCCGTCCGCGAAACAAAAACAGATGACCCGAATAGGGATCACCTGCCAGAACCTGCTCCGTCTGCGCCGCCAGCCCGTTAAAGCCTCGCCGCATATCCGTCACGCCTGCCGCCAGCCAGATCTTCGCATCCGCTAAAAAGGGGATCATGCTGCCAGACCTCGGGCCAGTTCCAAAACAAAGCCAGCATCAACATCGTCGCGGATGCTGATCCGACACCCGTTCTCCAGCGTGATCTCAATGCGGCCTTCACAGGTGGTTTGAGATTGATCACGCCCGTTCCTGTCAGCCGCCACTTCGACGGCTGTAAAGCCAGGCTCCTCAGAGGCCGCGCTCTGATACCGTTCATCCTGTCGCCAAGCGTATATTCGATTGACCGGAACATTGTGGCGCTTGGATATCATCGGAGCGGTTGCCCCAACCGCGCGGCTCTCCGCAACCAACTGCGTTTTAAACACATCCGTGTATTTGGGCACGCGGCCCTCATTCTTCTCGCTCAACTCAAATCTCCCGTCACAAGCCACCAATCCGGTAGCCTCGCGCCAAAATGACAGGGCACATCAAACCAAAAAAGAGGGGGTTCCGTTGATGCCGGTAGCCTCGCGTCCAAGCGGCATTTGATTCATTGCTCACCTCTGGGCAATATGTCCACCTTGTTCAGCCCGATCCGTTTATCTGCATGGCTGCACGGAATCTTCGATGGAAGGACGGCATCACGCTAAAAGGGGCCGATGGTGTGCATCTTGCCTCTGCGCTGGACCGTAGATGTTCCGAATTTTTGTCGATGAATGGTCGTTTTTCTTGTGTCGATGCGCATAGTGATGTTCTGCAGCAACGAGGGTTATTGGTTAGGATGCCCTCGAAAACTGATGCGTTGCCCGGAAAATACCTGCAGGAGGAACTGCTGGATGGCTGAGACATCGAAAACCCAACTCGACAAGTTCAAAGAAGCCGCCCGTAAACTCGAAACGGACGACGATGAAGAACGGTTCAACAAGAAGCTGAAGAAGCTGGCGACCAAGAAGCCGGAGCCGAAAAATGACGACTAGGGCCAGTTGGTTACTTCGGCCTCAACTATGCCATTAATACCGACATACCCCCGGACTTCGATCGCCTCTGAGACCTCGACATAGCAGGGATCAAATCTGGACCCGCACGCATCACCAATCGCAAAAGCAGGCTGAGCGAATTCACTGTAGGCGATTGCAGATAGCGCAACTGCGATAACCGTCAGAACAACTTTGGAGTATAGATCAAGCATAGCATCCCCCTTTCGAAGGGGTGTGTGTTATGGAATTGGGTTTGTCAAGTATACAATTGCCAAAATTTTTCAAAAATAGGCTTATCAGCAAATTTTAGTCAGAAAACATTGGAGAATATTTAATGGCAAAGCGTGTAAGTATCATCAACTTCAAGGGCGGCGTTGGCAAAACCACTCTTTCCTTCAATCTCGCTGCGGGGCTTGTCCGCTACTATAAGGCCCGTGTTTTGGTCGTGGATATGGACCACCAAAGCAGCCTTTCTATTGTTTGTTTGGGTGCCAAGACTTGGCAGAGCCATGTAGCTGCAAAGCAAACCGTCACAGAGGTATTCAAGCCATTTGTGCAGGTACAGAAAATGCCTGGCATTGAGATCGTTGCATCGACACAATTGAATAAATATCTTTATGGCAAACTCAAAATTGTCCCCGCAAGTCTACAATTGGATGATGTGGAGATTGAACTAACTTCATCTCATCACGGGAATGCTATCCAATCTGAATGGGACAAGCGCACACTGATGTGCCGATGGCTGGAAGAAACAGGTGTTAACGAGGAATTCGACTACATCATCTTTGATTGCCCACCCGCTACAAAGATTGTTTCTCAAAATGCCATTGCGGCGAGCCACGGGTATATTGTGCCTGTGATACCGGAAGCGGTTATGGAGCGGGGCGCACCTCACTTAGCTGCGCTGGTAAAAAATGTCATTGATGTGCAGATGAATGCCTTGGCGGCAATGGGAAGTCCCCGCTTGATGCATGTACTGAGCTACCCCCCGAAATTCGGACACTGACGTAAGCTGCGATTTGTAGTCTGCTGATCTTCAACACGAAGGAGATCAGAAATGTCGAAACGAAAGCAACATCATCCAGAGTTTAAGGCCAAGGTGGCATTGGAGGCGCTGAAGGGGGAGGCGACGGTTTCAGAGTTGGCGAGCCGGTTTGGCGTGCATCCTACCATGATCCATCAATGGAAACGTGCGTTGCTTGAAGGCGCGTCGGGCGTGTTCGGGCGCGGCAGCAGGAAAGCGGCTGAAGTTGACGAAGAACAGGTTAAAGACTTGCACGCCAAGATAGGGGAGCTGGCCGTCGCCAACGATTTTTTGGCCAGAAAGCTCAAGCCCTGGGCCGGCAAGTGAGGCGGAAGATGATTGAGCCAGGCCTTCCAAACCTGTCTGTTGGCAAACAATGCGCCTTGCTGTCGATCTCACGGTCATCCTTTTACTATGAGCCAAAGGGTGAGACCGCGATGAACCTCGACCTGATGCGCCTGATAGATAAGCAGTTCTTGGAAACGCCGTTTTACGGTGTGCGCCAAATGACGTGGCATCTTCGGAACGAAGGTCATCTGGTGAACGAGAAGCGCATCCGACGGCTCATGCGGTTGATGGGCCTCATGCCGATCTACCAGAGGCCCAACACCAGCAAGGCCGCGAAGGGCCACAAGATTTACCCCTATCTGCTACGTGGGCTTCGTGTGACCCGCCCCAATCAGGTCTGGTGTTCTGATATCACCTATCTGCCAATGCGACGCGGCTTCCTGTATCTCCTGGCCATCATGGACTGGCACACGCGCAAAGTGCTGGCGTGGCGCATCTCGAACACGCTGGAAGCGGACTTCTGCGTCGAGGCGTTGAACGAGGCAATCCACAAGTTTGGCCCGCCCCAGATCATGAACACTGACCAAGGCAGTCAGTTCACATCCTTTGTCTGGACGGGCCAACTGAAGCGGACAGGCGTGCATATCTCGATGGACGGCAAGGGCCGGTTCCTCGACAATATTTTTGTGGAACGGCTGTGGCGCTCGCTGAAATACGAGTGCGTCTATCTGCACGCCTGGGAGACTGGATCGGAGGCCAAGGCCGGCGTCGGCAAATGGATGGAGTTCTACAATCAGAAGCGGCCGCATTCCGCACTTGGCGGCCAGCCTCCAGCCGTGGTCTATTGGCAGAGAAATGAAACAACGCAACCCGATCAGCAGGAGCAAAAAGTAGCTTAGATTGCGCCAAATACTGTCCAACGGTTGGGGAGTAGCTCACTTGCCAGCCACCGCCCAGGACCAGCAAGCGCTGACCGATCAGTATAAGAGCGAAATTGAACCAGAGCTGAAAACCGCCACCAAATCCGAAGACGCGCTGATGGGCGCAATAAGTTCTTACAATTCGTGGCTAAAGGCCGTTCAGGTCGGCGGTTACGAAGACGACATGCTCGAAGTTGATTACGGCCAAGACCTGATCGGCGTGGCCATCGACAATGCGATCATGGCGGCATCGGCCGATTGTGTGACCAACCGTGATCCGGGTGAAGCGGGCAATATTCTAGTACTTTACAGTTTGGCCCAAGGCTATGGCATCACACTGGAAAATGATGGCGAGTTGAACGCGCGCTATAACACCTGCGCGCATTTTCGCATGACGTTTCATTCGGTGATCACTACTAGTCTGAAAAAACAACAAATCACCAGCACGGTTTCGGGCACCGTCTTTTTGGTGCCGCCAGAAATCAACGGCTCGATTGGGATGTGGGAAGGCGACCGCGAAGTGCTGAATTTCATCTCGATAAAAACTACAACCAAGGCTCGGGCCAAGAATTGCAAACGAACCTGGAGTGGCGAAAATTCGCGGCTGGAGATTCCGGGCGCGACCATCAATATTCCGCCCAGCAAGTACCTGAGCGACGAAGCAGCCGCCAATCCGCCAAAGCCGACCGCCAGTTTGATTCTGACCGTCCATCGCGTGAACGAATTCTTGCACATGAAGTGTAAGGATCGCAAAGGAAAGACAGTTCTAAACAGAACGACAATTATTGTGAATTTTGAAATGTTTCGCAGTCTGCACAAAGACCGGTGGCAGGGGAGCCCAGGCCTCATCAAATTTGACCACGACGCCGGGTGGGAATCGCTCGGAAATCCCTATCTCAGCCTCGGCAGCACCCGCAATATGACAGTCGACAGAGCCAGAGTGAGCGAAGAAACACTGATCGAAATATTTCACATGCCGCAGCCATATGACAATTAGGTAAGCGCGTTCGCGGTGGATTTTTTGGCGCCGCTTTCGTCGGGCGACGCCACGGGTTCCGCCGCGAGCGGTTCGCTGTAGAGATAATCGCGCGTGCTGGGCACTGTGTAGGGTTGGCGCGCCAGCTGCATCTGGTAGAGCACCTGTTGGCGTTCGGAAAACCCGATCTCGGCGGCGGTCAGGTAATAGCGCCACATGCGCACGAATTTCTCATCGACCAGCGCGCGCACCGCATCGATATTGGCCTCAAACCGCGCCTGCCAATGTTGCAGGGTGCGTTCGTATTGCCCGCGCCATACTTCCAGATCGGTCATCACCAGGCCCGACGCCTCGACCGACGGCGCAACCTCGGACATCGACGGCGTGTACCCTCCGGGAAAGATATATTTCGCCATCCAGGGCGAGGTCATATCGGGCGCCGAAGATCGACCGATGAATTGCAAAACGGCCACGCCTTCATCTGTCAGCAGATCATTGATCTTGTTGAAAAACACCGGGTACTGCGGCTTGCCCACATGCTCCATCATGCCAACCGCCACGACCCGGTCATAGCGGTCGGTGACCTCGCGGTAATCCTGCAGGCGAAAGTCGATGTTTTCTGTGACACCTGCGGCCCGGGCCCGGCGCTTTGCGTCCTGCAGCTGCACCGGGCTCAGCGTCACACCGGTGACCCTGACCCCGTAATCGCGCGCCAGCGTGATCGCCAGCCCGCCCCAGCCCGACCCGATTTCCAGCACCTCCATGCCCGGTTCCAAGAGCAGCTTGGCCGCAATGTGGTGTTTCTTGTTTGACTGGGCCTCTTCCAAAGTTTCGTCACCGCGCCGGAAATAGGCGCAGGTATATTGTTTGTCTTCTTCCATGAAGAGGTCATAAAGCGCGACCGGCAGGTCATAATGCGCCTTGGCATTGCGCCTCGATGCGCGCCGGGTGTTTAGGCTGGAAAAATGGCGAAGCGCGCGGCGGATACTCCGCTGCAGCCGTTGCAAAGGCGGCATGTTCCCGGCATTTGCATTTCGCGCCAAAACGCTCAGCGCCGCTTTCAGGCCGCCGTCGGGCACGGTCAGCGATCCATCCATATAGGCTTCGCCCAGGGCAATCTCGGGATCGCGCAGGATACGCCAGAAAAAACGGCGGTCGTGGATGTGAATCGCGTTGCGCGGGTCCGACCCGTCGCCGAACCGGCGGGTTTCGCCATCGGGCAAGGTAAGTTCGATCGTGCCGGATCTAATCAGCCGTTCGGCCAGACCAAGAAGCAGACGCTGTGAAATCACCCCGTTACCCCAAAGCACTTTGCAATTGAGCAACCTTAACGAAACCGACGCGTCTGGCAACGTCACATTGTCGAAATTCGACGCTCGGGGTCAGCGCCCCTCGAAAACCGCGCGGCGCTTTTCCAGAAACGCCACCACGCCTTCCTGAAAATCCCTGGTCTTGCCCATTTGGCCCTGGAGCTTGGCCTCCAGCGCCAGCTGGTCATCCAGGCCATTGTCAAAACTGCCGCGAATTGCGGCTTTGACCGCCGCGTAGGCGGCTGTAGGTCCCTTGGCCAGTTTTTGCGCCGTGCCCCACCAGTAATCGGCAAAATCGGCATCGGGCATGACCTCCCAAATCATCCCCCAGGCCTCGGCCTGGGTGGCAGAGATCGGCTCGGCGAACAGGGCTGCGCCCATGGCCTTGGCAAAGCCCATCTGCCGGGGCAGCCAATAGGTCCCGCCGGCGTCGGGGATCAGCCCGATGCGGGTGAACGCCTGCAGGAAATATGCGGATTCGGCGGCGATCACGACGTCGGCGGCCAGCGCCAGATTGGCCCCCGCCCCCGCCGCCGCACCATTGACCGCGGCAATCACCGGGATCGGGCAGTCAAAGATAGCGCGCAACAGCGGCTCGTATTCGTCGCGCAAGGTCCGTTCGAGGTCCAAATTTGCGGCATTGCTGCGGTCGCTCAAGTCCTGGCCCGAACAGAACGCATCGCCCACGCCGGTCATCACCAGCACCCGCGCCTGGCTCGGCGCGGCGCGCACCGCGTGCAGCAGCTCGGCGCGCATCTGCGTGTTCAGCGCGTTCTTGCGGTCGGGCCGGTTCAGCGTCACGGTCACGACATCGTTGCGCAGCTCAAAAAGGATGGTTTCGTAGTCCATGGTCCCTACCTGTTGTTCGCCTCCCAGATAGGATGTCCGGGCCACCAAGAAAAGGCCACAAGCCTAGTCGCGCAGTATTTCGCGCAAGCGGCGCGCCTCGTCCTCGGTCAGCGCATCATCGGTTCCGGCGCCGCGCACCGCGCGCCTGCGCAGATAGGAAATTCCGAAACCCGCGGCAAGCACCAGCATCGCAGGACCCGCCGCCCAAAGGATGATGTTCGCCCCGCTGCGGCTGGGCTGAAGCAGAACATACTCGCCGTAGCGCGCGACGATAAAGGCAATCGCCGCAGCGTCGCTGTCGCCGGCCACCAGTCTTTCGCGCACCAAAAGCCGCAGATCGCGGGCCAGATCGGCGTTGGATTCGTCGATGCTTTCATTGCGGCAGACCAGACAGCGCAGACCCTTGGACAAGGCGCGCGCGCGCGCCTCGAGCACCGGGTCGTCCAGCATTTCGCCGGGCTCGACAGACTGCGCAGCACTGCCAAGCCCTATCACGATCAGGAAAATCGCCGCGCGCCACATCGCCTATTCCGCCGCTTGCGTTTTTGGGTCGCGGCGCGCCGCCGCACCGACACGGAACCGCCGGTCCGAAAGGCTGAGCGCGCCGCCGAGCGCCATGATAATCGCCCCGGCCCAGATCCAGTTGGCGAAGGGCTTGATGAAACTGCGCACCGCCCAGCTGCCATCCGCCTGCTGGTCGCCGATCACCAGATAAAGGTCGCGCAGCACACCATTGCGAATCGCCGCCTCGGTCGTGGCCATGCCGGCAACGGGATAAACGCGCTTTTCAGGGTGCATGACGCCAAGGTCGCGGCCATTGCGCCGCACCGAAATATCCGCCCGCGCCGCCGCGTAATTTGGTCCCTGCACGCCCTTAACCGCGTCCAGAGTAAGCTGATAAGCCCCAACCGAATAGGTCTCGCCGATATTGACCACCCGGATATCTTCGGTCGTCCAGGCGGTCAGCGCCGCGATGCCCAGGATGGTGACGCCCAGCCCGCTGTGGGCCACTGTCTTGCCAAGATCGGCCCGCGGCAGGCGTGCGACCCGCCCCAGACGCTGTGCAACCCCGCCGCGGCCGGTGCGCTGCGCAAGATCGAGCAGAGCGCCGGCAACCACCCAGGCCCCGAGCCCCGCGCCAATCGGCCCGAGCGCCGATGGCCCGGTCTGCAAGGCGAATGCCAGCCCGAGCACGGCCAGCGCCAAAACGGCACCGGCGCCCAGTGGCCGAAGGTTGCGGCTGAGGCGCGCGCGTTTCCAGGGCAGGATCGCGCCAAGCGGCAACAGCACCGCCAGCGCCACCATGAAAGGGGTGAACGCAGAATTGAAAAACGGCGCTCCGACGCTGAGCTTGCGGTCGAAGAAAAGATCGGCGATCAACGGCCAGAGGGTGCCGATGAAAACTACCAGGGCCGCGACCGCCAGCAGCACGTTATTGGCCACCAGCGCGCCCTCGCGGCTGATCGGCGCAAACACCCCGCGCGCCTCTAGCCTGCTGGCACGGGCGGCAAAAAGCGTCAGCGCGCCGCCAACGAAGACCGCCAGTATCAGCAGAATGAAAAGCCCGCGCTCGGGGTCGTTGGCAAAGGCGTGAACCGAGGTGAGGATCCCCGAGCGCACAATGAAGGTGCCGATCAGCGAGAATCCGAAGGCGAGGATCGCCAGAAGGATGGTCCAGGCCTTCAGCGCCTCGCGCTTTTCAACGACAATCGCCGAATGCAAAAGCGCCGCGGCGATCAGCCAGGGCATGAAACTGGCGTTCTCAACCGGGTCCCAGAACCAGAACCCGCCCCAGCCCAGCTCGTAATAAGCCCACCATGACCCGAGCGCGATGCCGACGGTCAGGAACAGCCAGGCGGCCAGCGTCCAGGGCCGCACCCACCGGCCCCAAGCCGCATCGACCCGGCCCTCGATCAGGGCCGCGACCGCGAAGGAAAAGCTCATCGAAAGGCCGACATAGCCGAGGTAGAGAAACGGCGGGTGGAACGCCAGGCCCGGGTCCTGCAACAACGGGTTCAGGTCCTCGCCGTTGAAAGGCGGCACCTCGAGCCGCAGAAAAGGGTTGGAGGTCAAGAGGATAAAGGCCAGAAACGCCACCGAGATCGACCCCTGAACCGCCAGTACCCGCGCCCTCAGCTTGGGTGGCAAAGCGCCGCCAAACCAGGCCGCGGAGGCCCCGAAAAACGCCAGGATCAGCACCCAAAGCAAAAGCGAGCCCTCGTGATTGCCCCAGACGCCCGCGACCTTGTAAAGCATCGGCTTGGCGGTGTGCGAATTGGCCACTACCAGCGCCAGCGAAAAGTCCGAGGTGACGAAAGCGATGGTCAGGGCCGCGAATGAAAACCCGATCAGCACCACTTGCGCCGTAGCCGCTGGTTCGCCAACCGCCATCCAGCCGTGCCAGCCACGCGCCGCGCCCACCATCGGCAGCACTGCCTGCACCACAGCCACAAAGAACGCCAGGATCAGGGCAAAATGTCCAAGTTCGACCAACATGGCGCAACCATAGTTGAAGGCCGGCAAAGCGCCAATGGTCTGGGGCGCTCAAATCACCGGATGTCCCGGTGAATTGATCAGCGCGTCATGGCCGTCGCGACCGGCGCGCCGATTTCGCCCAATCGTCCAGCGCCGCATTCGGCCCTTGGCGCTGCCCGTCCCTAGCCTCGCGGGCCGGGGTCGTTCGGGCCAGCGCGGCGGCCGCGGTCGCCGCCGCCGTCCATTTGCCCGAATTCAGCGCTTTCATCTGCATCCGCCCGCCGAATTAGAACGGCAGCACAACGCCCACGACCGCCCAATATCCCGCAGGAAGCGACGCCATCGCCAGCCACACCGCCGCCATCCCTTGCGGATTATAAACCGTCGCCGGAATGGGAATAAGCAGGGTGATCGTCACCACCGGACGCACCAGACGGTTCAACCCGTCAGCGAGAATATCAAGCCAAGACCGGTTTTCGCGGGCGTAAAATTCGGCGGCGTACTGGGTCAGCGCGGCATTGCGATGCTCGGCTTCGCGCTGTGCCTGCGCTTCGGCGTTCGGTCGAAAGGCGCCGATAGTTTGGGTGACCACATTCCGGCCCGCGCCCCCGGCGCCCAGCAAAGTTCCCAAAAAAGCACCTATGCCCATGATGACACCCTCTCAGAATGTTCGTTTTCGCTCAGATGAAACCGGGGCGAGATAAATTCCTCGGCCCGGGTGATCCAGCCGCCCTTGGAGCCGTTCCTGCGCCGCGCGTACTTGCGGCTTGCCGGGCGGCGGTCGCCGATAACGTAGTAATAATTGCGCCGCGCGATTCCGTAGGCGTCGACCAGATGACCTGGTGCCCCGGACAGGGCGGCCTGGGTGATTTTGACGGTCTGCGGGCCGATGCGACCGTCCACTGAGACATCAAAGCCCATCCGCGCAAGAAGCCGCTGCAAAATGCGCACCGCGTTCGATCCTGCGTTGACGTACATATCGAAAACCGACGCCTGAAGCGGCTCGGGCAGCTGGGCGATGCCGGGCTTATCGAAGTAATTCTTGACGAAGATTTCTTCGGCAAGCGCGGGCGTGATCTTTCGTACATCGGCCTTGTCGACATCGCCGTCCTGGTCCAGGTCCAGCCCAAGCCGCCGCAGCGTATGGATCGTGAGCCCATGCTTGGTGGCCCCGCCGGGGTCGTCAGGATCATCGACAAAACCGCCCTCGCGCGCCACAATCTCGCGTGCAATATCGGGTACCGAGTGTCTCAACCGCCTGCCTGAATCTGCCCAAATCGAGCGCAGTTCATGCGAAGTTTCTTTACAAATTCAAACCAAAGCGCGCGTTGCGTCAGCCCTCGGGGTGCTGGCAGGCGCCTTCAGCTTGGAGCGCTTCTGTCACTTCTTTCGGCTGATATGTCTCGTCGTGCTTGGCCAATAAATTGGTTGCCTGAAACCGTTCGCCGAACATTTTTCCAGTAGCGATTGTCCCCTGC
The DNA here is from genome assembly GCA_965247915.1 of Paracoccaceae bacterium. Classification (GTDB taxonomy): domain Bacteria; phylum Pseudomonadota; class Alphaproteobacteria; order Rhodobacterales; family Rhodobacteraceae; genus JAKZRT01. The sequence goes on along the minus strand of OZ252048.1, from coordinate 1,655,267 downwards.
CCTTCCGAAAATAGATCGGGAGGAAAGTCTGTACCAATGTAGTCGACCGCAACACTCTCGATGCAGTCGGTCACAATGAAACTGAACCGACCGTCCACAGTGGGCGTCCTAGAGCCTTCCTTCACTAGCCCGCCAAGCCTGAAAATCTCGTCTAACTCAGGGGGATCAGTTGCAATGTCGCTTGGACTGCGAAAAAACTGAAAAGCGTCTGGAGCTGCAAAATAGAATGCCGCGAAACTGGCGGCCAATGAGGCAAACGCAAGCGTGATTACTTGTTTGCGGCGTCGTTTCTTCAGCCCCCTCACGGGAACACGGGCGCGGCCATCAGGCCGGCGGTTTCGGCCTCGCCCAGCATCAGGTTGGCGTTTTGCAGCGCTTGGCCCGACGAGCCTTTGCACAAGTTGTCGAGTGTGGCGACGATCATTGCCCGGCCCGGCACCCGGTCGCCGATTACCCCGATATGGCAAAAGTTCGAACCCATGACGTGACCGATGCCCGGTGCGGCCCCGAACGGCAGGACGTGCAGAAACGGCTCGTCGGCATAGGCGCTGGCCAATGCGCCATGAATAGCCGCAGCGTCGCCCTTAACATAGACGCTGGCCAGAATGCCCCGGTTCACCGGCACCAGATGCGGGGTGAACATGATCCGCACCTCGCGGCCCGCGATGGCGCTGAATTCCTGGTCGAACTCGCCCAGATGCCGGTGTTTGCCGCCCTGGGCATAGCCGACAACGTCCGTTGAGCGCTCGGCAAAAAGCATGTTTTCCCTCGCCGACCGCCCGGCCCCAGTGGGGCCGTTTTTCAGGTCGCAGATGATGTCGTCAAGCTCGATCAGCGCCGCCTCGATTACTGGGCGCAGCGCAAACTGCACTGCCGCCGCGTTGCATCCGGTTCCGGCGACCAGACGCGCGGCGCGAATGTCGTCGCGGTAAAACTCGGTCAGGCCGTAGACGGCCCTGTCCTGAAGCTCGGGCGCGTCGTGGGGACGCTTGTACCATTTTTCATAGTCGGCCGGATCGCGGAGCCGGAAATCCGCGCCCAGATCAACGATTTTCACGACCTCGGGCAGGGTTTTGACGATCGCCTGGCTCAGCCCATGGGGCAGAGCGGCAAAGACCAGATCGAGCCCGCCAAAATCGACATCGCCCACTTTGACCAGACCCGGCAGATCGAGATGGCGGAACTGGGGGAAAACCTCGGCCATCGCCTGACCGGCCTTGCGCTCGGCGCTGAGCGCAGAAATTTTCATCGTCGGATGGGTGGCAATCAGCCGGACAAGTTCGGCGCCGGTGTATCCCGACGCGCCAAGAATTGCGACATTATGGGTCATGTGGACCTCATGGACGTTGCGGATCACTTAAGGCGTTCTGTGGCCGCCTGCAATCAGACCGCCTGAAAGGTGATCTTTCGTCGCAAGAACTGGGTCGCCTTGTCAGACACCCGGCCCGGGTCGCCGGTGGTTAGATGCATCGACGCCTGCCCCGGACCGATCATGTTCGGGTGCCAGTCCAGGTAATCGGCAAGGCTGTCGGCCACCAGCGATGCCTGGCTGAAAACCTTGACCTCTGGCCCCAGAGCCGCCTGAAACTGGGCCTCCATCAGCGGGTAGTGCGTGCAGCCCAAGATCGCCGCGTCGGGCCTGGGCATTTTGCGCAAGAGCGCATCGACATGGCTGCGCACCAGGGCCTCGGCCAATATCTGGTCGCCTTCCTCGATGGCAACGACCACGCCGCCGCACGATTGCGCCTCGACATCGACGCCGATGGCCCGGAACGCCAGTTCGCGCTGAAAGGCCCGGGCCGCGACCGTGGCCGGGGTGGCAAACAGCGCCACCTGATTGAGCGCCACCTGCCGGGGCGGCGAGTTGTCGCCCCATTGCCGCTCGGTCAGCGCCTCGATCAGCGGCACGAAAACGCCCAGCACCCGCTTGTCGGGTGGTATCCAGCTTTCCTGCATGCGCCGCAGCGCCGCCGCACTGGCCGTGTTGCAGGCCAGGATCACCAAGTCGCAGCCCGCCTCCCACAGCCGTTCGACAGATTTGCAGGTCAGGGCATAGACATCATCGGCATCGCGCACCCCGTACGGCGCATGGGCAGAATCGCCGAAATAGACGAACGCCTGATCGGGCAACCGGCGCGTTGCCGCCTGCCAGACGGTCAAACCGCCCAATTCACTGTCAAAAATGCCAACCGCCATTGGTTGCGGCCCCTGCTGGTTCCAAGTTGGGGCTGTACTTACGGCGGAAACGGCTTGATTTCCACTGCTTGATTGGCGCTCAGACAGATTATTCCGCCGCGCGGCTGATATCTGCATCCGGGCCGCGACGCAGCGCGGCCAGCGCCTCTTCGCGGCGCTTGGCCGCCGCTGCGATGGCGGTGGCTTTGACCGGCCCAAAGCCCCGGATATGCAAGGGCACTTCGGCCCAGGCCACTGCCGCATCCATCGTTTCAGGCGTCGCCAGCGTCAGCACCTCGTCCAAACCGGCCTCGTATTCGGCGATCAACGCCCGTTCGATCCGCCGTTCGGCGCTCAATCCAAACGGGTCAAACGCCGTGCCGCGCAGCCACTTGAGCCGCGCCAGCAGCGGGAACAACCGGCCGATCCAGGGACCGAAGGCGCGTTTTACCGGCCGTCCGGCGTGGTTTTTTCGCGCCAGGACCGGCGGGGCCAGATGGTAAGTCAGCGAAATGTCCCCATCAAACTCGGCCCGCGCCTTTTTCGCGGTCGCCGACAACAGCCGCGCAACCTCGTATTCGTCCTTGTAGGCCAAGAGCTTGTGGTAGCCGCGCGCCACCGCCGCTTGTAAGCGCGGATCATCGACCCGCTCCAGCGTCCGCCGGTATTTCGCGGCAAGTGCTGCGCCCTGATACGCGGTCAGATGCCTGGCGCGGAAATCAATAACCTCACCGGTCGTCTGCGGCGCGCTTCCGTCCGACGATGACAGAATGTCCGCGACCCTATTAGGATTGACCACCACCCATCGGCCGATGTCGAAGGCCCGGGTGTTGCGCGCCACCGCGGCACCGTTCAACTCGATCGCCCGGCGCATTGCGCCGAGTGAGACCGGGATCAATCCGCGCTGCCAAGCGGCCCCGCATAGGATTTGGTTGGTGAATATACTGTCGCCAAGCACCAGTACCGAAAGCGCTGTTGCATCAAAAACTTGCAGGCCATCCTTAAGGCGGGATTGCAGCGCAAGCGCCAGCCGTTCGGACGGCAATCGAAACTCGGTATTATGGGTAAACTCGCCAGTCACGATCTCGTGGCTGTTGACGACGCCCGCCGCGCTTTCGGGGCGCATGAGGCCAAGCGTTTTCGACCCGGCGCTGACCACCAGGTCGCCGCCGATAAGCACGTGCGCCTCGCCGGTTGCCACGCGAATGGCGGTGATAGCCTCGGGCTTTTCGGCCAGCCGCAGGTGGATGTGAACCGCCCCGCCCTTTTGCGCCAGCCCGGCCATTTCCATCATCCCCGCCGCCTTGCCGTCGATATGGGCGGCCATAGCAAGACCCGCGCCGATGGTGACTACCCCGGTGCCACCAACCCCGGTCAGGACGATGTTATGCGTGCCTTCGATCGGGTTCATTTTGGGTTCCGGCAGATTACCCAGATCTAGCTCGACCCCCTCGGACTTGCGGATTTTCGCGCCTCTCGCGCCTCTTACGGTCACAAACGACGGGCAAAAGCCCTGGACACAGGAAAAATCCTTGTTGCACGATGACTGGTCAATGGCGCGCTTGCGCCCCAGCTCGGTCTCGACCGGCACGATCGAAACGCAATTCGACTGCACCCCGCAATCGCCGCAGCCCTCGCAGACGTCGGTGTCGATGAAAATGCGCGCATCGGGGTCCGGGAAAAGTCCGCGCTTGCGCTTGCGCCGTTTCTCGGCGGCACAGGTCTGAACATAAATTATGGCCGACACACCTTTGATCTTGCTGTATTCTTCCTGAATTTTCGGCAAGTTCTCGCGCCGCGTGGTTGTCACACCTTTTGGCAACCCGGTAAGATCGAAATCCTCTTTTTCGTCGTAGACGACCGCTACATGCGCCACACCCATAGCGCTGATCTCACGCGCAATTCTGCCGGGACTGAGATCACCTTCATTGGCCTGACCGCCGGTCATCGCCACCGCGTCGTTGAAGAGTATCTTGTAGGTGATCGTCGTGCCCGCCGCCAACGCGGCCCGGATCGCCTGCACGCCCGAATGGTTGTAGGTGCCGTCGCCAAGGTTCTGAAAAACGTGCTCGCGGTTTGAAAACGGCGCTTCGCCGATCCAGTTCGCACCTTCGCCGCCCATCTGGGTGAACCCGACGGTCTCGCGGTCCATCCACTGAACCATGTAGTGGCAACCGATCCCGGCGTAGGCGCGCGCGCCTTCTGGTAGCCGGGTCGAGCTGTTGTGCGGGCAGCCGGAACAAAAATATGGCAACCTGGCCGCTGCATCGGGCGTGTTGTCCGCCCGCATGACATCGTCAATGCGGGCCAGCGACGCCTTGACCCGGTCGGTTCCGCGCCCTTCCTCGATCAGAACTTCGCCCAGTCTTTGGGCCACTTGGTTCGGGTCCAGCGCAAACCGGGTCGGGAAGAGCTCGACCCGCCGCCCGTTTTCCCAACTGTCGCCCTTGTGCCAGCCGTAAACCCGCCGTCCGCGCCGGTCGTCGAAAATCGCCTCTTTGACCTGCAATTCGATCAGCTTGCGCTTTTCTTCGACGACGACGATCAGGTCCAGCCCCTCGGCCCATTCGTGGAAACTGTCCATGTCCAGCGGCCAGGTCTGGGCCACCTTATAGGTGGTGATCCCCAACCGATCAGCCTCGGCCTCATCAATGCCCAGCAGGCTGAGCGCATGGGTCAGGTCCAGCCAGTTTTTCCCGGCTGCAACCAGCCCGATCTTGGCGCCCGGTTTGCCCCAAACGCGACGGTCTATTTTATTAACGCGCGCAAAGGCTTCGGCGGCGAACCTCTTGTAATCGATCATCCGCGCTTCCTGCGCCACCGGCGTGTCGACCAGGCGAATGTTCAAGCCGTCGTCGGGCAGGGCAAAGTCGGGACTTATAAACTGCAAGCGGTCGGGCGAGCCATCGATCACCGCCGTCGCCTCGACCGTGTCTTTCATCGTTTTGAGGCCAACCCAGACGCCTGCGAACCGGCTAAGCGCCCAGCCGTACAGCCCCAGGTCAATCATCTCCTGCACGCCTGCGGGCGACACCACCGGGATATAAGCGTCAACCATCGCCCAGTCAGACTGGTGCAATGTGGTCGAACTTTCGCCGGTGTGATCGTCACCCATGGCCATCAGAACGCCGCCATGGGCCGAGCTGCCCGCCATGTTGGCGTGCCGCATCACGTCGCCGGTCCGGTCAACGCCCGGTCCCTTGCCGTACCAGAGGCCAAAGACGCCGTCGTAACGCCCCTCGCCGCGCAGTTCGGCCTGTTGCGTGCCCCAGAGCGCGGTGGCGGCCAGATCTTCGTTCAGGCCCGATTGAAACCTGACGTTGGCGGCCTGCAATTCGCTTTGCGCCTGCGCCATCCGCAGATCTACCGCCCCCAAGGGCGACCCGCGATACCCGGTGACGTATCCGGCCGTGTTCAGACCGGCCGCCCGGTCGCGCGCCGCCTGGGTCAGGACCAGCCGCACCAGCGCCTGCGTGCCGTTCAACAGAACCGGCGATTTCTCAAGATCATAACGGTCGCTGAGCGAAATATCCTGCAGGGTCATGGGCGGTATCCGGGGTGTTATTGAATAGTGCGATTATAGGTCATAATTTCTGACCCACAAATTAAATTTGCGTGCGATGAAGCGTTTGCATCGCCGACATGTTAGCCGGTAACAAGGTTTCAAACTGAGCGGTCAGCGCGATTAGGGCGAGTTGAAATGGACTGGGACAAGCTAAGAATATTTCACTCGGTCGCTGACGCGGGCAGCCTGACCCATGCCGGCGACACGCTGCACCTCAGCCAGTCGGCGGTTTCGCGACAGATCAGAGCGCTGGAAGAAAGCCTGAACGCCACGCTTTTTCACCGCCACGCGCGCGGACTGATTCTCACCGAACAGGGTGAATTGTTGTTCGACGCGACCTCGGCCATGGTCCGGCGTCTGGATACGGCGGCGGCACGAATTCGCGACAGCGAGCAAGAGGTTTTCGGCGAAATTCGGGTGACGACGACAATCGCGTTCGGGACCCTTTGGCTGGCGCCGCGCTTGCCCAAGCTGTACGAAAAATACCCCGACCTGAAAATTGACTTGATGCTCGAAGAGCACGTTCTCGACCTGCCGATGCGCGAAGCCGATCTGGCGATCAGAATGAAAGAGCCAAGTCAGGCCGATCTTATCCGAAAACGGCTGATGTCTGTCCGGATGCGGCTCTACGCGTCGCCCGAATACATAGAAAATCACGGGGCCCCCAATTCCCTTGAAGAGATCGGCCGGCACAGGCTGATTTGCCAGAACACATCGTCGGCCCAGGTCGCCGCCGGCGCGCGGCTGGTCCAGCACTTGCTAAGTCATGACGTTCCGTCGCTTCTGACGGTCAACAACTATTATGGCGTGTTGCAGGGGGTGATAAACAACCTCGGCGTCGGGGTGTTGCCCGATTACCTCATGCAGGATTTTCCCGACCTTGTGCGCGTGCTTCCCGAGGTTGAAAGCGCCGAGGTCCCGGTTTTTCTGGCCTATCCCGAAGAATTGCGCCATTCCAAACGGATAGAAGTGTTTCGTGATTTTGTGAAAGACGAGGTTATCGCCTATCGCCGAAGATTGCGCGACGAGGCCGCCTGAAGCCATGCGCGCGCTACATAGGTGCTTTTCGCCGGTTGTCGACAAATGTGCTTGAACGGTGCCGGTGACGGACATATCTTTTAGGCGAAGGCAGCGCTCAACTGCGCGGCTTTCTACCTCCCTGTTGGACTTGGCCGAGCCAAAAGCTCGGCCTTTTTTTGTGGCAATTCCTGGTCAGGCGGCCAGGTGTATGGTCGCGGTGTGTGATGGGGTTTGCCGGGCAATCCGAAGGTGCCGCGCCCGGCGCAATCTCAGGCCACGGTAAACCGGGCAATTATCGCGCGCAGATTTTGCCCGGGCCCCAGCTTCAGCCGTGCGGCCTCGGCGATGGCAAGGCGCGCGATCAGCCTCGCTTGACCGGCGCTCAGCGGCACATCCATAGTGCCTGGCCCGGCCTTTGACGGCTCGCCTATCGTCACCTCAAGAACATTCGGTGCGGCGATCATGTCGCGCGGCGCCGAGCTCAGGACGATGTCCGACGCAATCACGGTCACGGAACGCGCGCCAGTCACCGGAACCCGGTCTGCGAGGCTGAAAAAATCGCCCGCCGCCGTAGACAGGCGCACCAGACCCGAAGATACCGGCCCCTGTCCTGACACCGGCAGCGTAACACCCGGCCCGGCCCCGCCGCGCCCCAGCACCTGACCAACCGGCCCCTGCGAGGTCACGCGCCCGGCCGCCAACACCACCACGGTGGACGCCAGCGCCCGCACCTCGGCACGCGCGTGCGATACATAAAGGATCGGCAGCCTGGCCTCGTCGCGAAGGCGGGCGAGATAGGGCAAAACCTCGGCCCGCCGGTCCATGTCCAGCGATGCCAACGGTTCGTCGAGCAGCAAGAGACGCGGTTTGGCCAAAAGCGCGCGACCTATGGCAACCCGCTGTTTTTCGCCGCCGGAAAGCGCCGCAGGCCGCCGGCCAAGAATGTCCTCGATCCCGAGCAGCGCAATGATTGCCTCGATATCCGTAGGTTTGGCAGGCGGGCGTTTGAACCGCGACGCATACGCCAGGTTTTGCCGCACAGTCAGGTGCGGGAACAGACGCCCGTCCTGAAAGACATATCCCAGATCCCGCAGCGTCACCGGCACATCGATACCGGCCTCGGTGTCCAGAAAAACCCGACCCCCAACCTCGATGCGCCCGCGATCCGGGCGCAAAAGCCCGGCCACCGCATTGACCAGCGTGGTCTTGCCGGCACCGCTGGCCCCGAATATCGCGGTGACACCGCCGCCGGCCTCGAACGCCGCATCAAGCGTGAAATCCTGAAACCGATGCGTGATATCGACCCGAATGTTCATCGCCCACGCAACTTGCGCTGCACGCGCCGGGCCAGAACCTCGGACGCTGCCAGCGCTGCCATGGCGAGGGCCACAGACAGGATCACCAGCCTGAGCGCCGCATTCTCGCCGCCCGGCACCTGCAGGAACGTGTAGATCGCGGACGGGATGGTGCGGGTTTCGCCCGGAATGTTTGAAACAAACGTGATCGTTGCCCCAAATTCTCCCAATGCCTTGGCAAAAGCCAGGATCGCACCGGCCAGAACCCCCGGTACGCTGAGCGGCAGCGTGATTGTCAGAAACACCGCGACCGGCCGCGCGCCAAGCGTCGCGGCGGCCTCTTCAAGCCCCGGATCGACCGCCTCGATCGCCAGCCGGATCGCGCGCACCATAAGGGGAAACGCCATGACCGCCGCCGCCAGGGCGGCCCCGGTCCAACTGAAGGCAAGGGTGACGCCGAACCAGGCGTCAAGCAACCGGCCGATGGACCCCTGACGCCCGAAAGCCAGCAGCAGGACATAGCCGGTGACCACCGGCGGCAGGATCAGCGGCAGATGCACCAGGCCGTTGAGCACCTGACGCCCCCAAAAGTCGCGCCGGGCCAGCAGAAAGGCGATCCAGACCCCGAACGGCAAGCTGACCAGCGTCGCCACCAGCGAGACCTTCAGCGACAGGCGCACCGCTTCCCATTCTGCCGGACCAAGTCCAAGCCAACCGCCGTTCATCGGCTCACCCCGAAACCATGTTCGCGAAAAATCCGGGCGGCTTGGAGCGAGACAAGATAGTCGAAATAGGTCCGTCCTTGTGGTGTCGCCCAGCTGGTCAGTGCCGCAGTGTACACGATCGGCGCGTGCAACGCCGTGTCAATCTCGGCGATGACCGCGACGCGGTCGCTGGCCGCGACATCCGTGGCATAAACGATACCAAGCGGGGCCTCGCCACGCGCCACCAACTGCAGTGCCGCGCGCACGTTGTCGGTTTGCGCGGTTTTTCCCATGATCTCGGGCCAAATTCCTGCCGAGGTTAGCGCCGCCCGGGCGTAGATGCCCGCCGGAACCGCCTCGGTCAGCGCCAGCGCCAGCCGTCCCGACCCAAGGCGCTCGGGCAAGGCGCCCAGACCGTCCATAACCTCGGCGTCGTCTGCACCCGCGATGACCACCAGCCGGTTGGTGACAAGATCGACACGCGACGCTGCGTCGATTGCGCCGTCGCCCTCTAGATAATCCATCCAGTCGGGGTTCGCTGAAATGATGATCTCGGCCGGTGCGCGCTGCGCGATCTGTCGCGCCAGCACCGAGCTTGCGGCATAGGCCACGCGCGGTTGCGGCCCCGCATAAGCGGCGTTCGCCGCGTCCAGCGCGTTTGTCAGGCTGGATGCCGCGAACACAATCACTCCATCCGCCCGCCCAGGTTGCGCGCACACCGCGAGCGTGACTACGAACAGAAGATATTTCAGCAAGGCCCTCATCGCGCCCAACTATTTCTGGCGCCGCCGGGCGGGGCAAGCGGATTTTGCGCTGGCGCGACGATGTGGATCGGACGCAATAAACAAAAGGCCCCGAACGCCCGCCTGGAATTTAAGCTCAGCCGGGCAAGCTCGGCGGCACCTTGCGTTCTGGGATCGAAAATCAGAGCCGATTGTGCGCAAAACGAAAACACTCTGTTTTCACTGTCACACGCGATGGACCAAAATTACTGAAAATTCGCCACGTTTTCGCCCCACTTCCCGGCAAGACTTCAACCGCAACGCGAGGAGCCGTGACATGGATCTGGTCGAAATTCTTTCCGCAGACAAACTTGCGTTGAGCTTTCTGACGCTTTTCCTCGTTCGCCACGGAATGATCTGGGTGTTGCCTGATGCGGTTGCTGGCCCCGGCGGCTGGCTGGTCGATACGCACAACGGCGGCTAGATCGCCCAAGCCCGCCAAAACCTCGCACTATCTTACCGTGCCGTAATCGCCAGCTTCAGAACCAGCGGACCAAGGGCCGAGACCAGTCGTTCGACGCCTTCCGGATTTGGGTGCAACCCGTCCGCCTGAAGAAAACGAACGGCCGCATTTGTCGCGCCCGACTCGGCCAGCGCCGCAAAAAATGATGGCATCAAGAGCGTCTCGTATTCCTCTGATAACTCAGGATAAATTCGATCAAATTCTGCTTTGTACTGGGGGCCGAAGTTGGCCGGTGCCTGAAAGCCAATCAACAGAACCGGCAGTCCTTTCTGTACCGCCCGTTGCAGAATCAGCGCTATGTTGGTGCGTACCTCTGACGGATCAATGCCGCGCAGCATGTCATTGGCGCCAAGCTCGACGATCAACGCCGCCGGCACATCGGCAAGCGTCCAATTAAGCCGCGCCAACCCGCCTGCGGTTGTATCCCCCGACACGCCCGCGTTGATCAGCTCGACCCCGGCATCGCGCGCGTTCAGCCAGACCTGTAACTGCGGCACCAGTCCCTGACCGGGGCCAAGCCCGTAGCCCGCGGTCAGGCTGTCGCCCAGCATGGTGATCCGCAGCGGCTCGGCATGGCCCTGCCCGGCCGCCAGCGACACCAAAATAACCAGGCCAATGCCCGACATTCGGTTGCGCAAGGCCCCAAGTGCCCCATATCCCAGTGACAGGGCCCATTTGGCGAAACCGAATATGACCGAGCCGATAATTTCACTGCGCGAAGCAAAACTGACGCTCGACGGCAACGCCGGCGCGGTCGAGGTCTTGCGCGGCATCACGCTCGATGTCGGACGCGGCGAAACGCTCGGGTTAGTGGGACCGTCAGGATCGGGCAAATCAACCCTCCTTATGCTGATCGGCGGGCTTGAACGCGCCACCGCCGGATCGGTCCGGGCTTTGGGGCACGATCTGACCGCGATGAACGAAGACGCGCTGGCCCGCTTGCGCCGCGATCATATGGGCGTTGTGTTTCAATCTTTCCACCTTATCCCAACAATGACCGCGCTTGAAAACGTTGCAACCCCGCTGGAGCTTGCAGGTCACCGCGACGCTTTCGACCGGGCCGAGGCCGAACTCGGCAAAATGGGGCTGACGGACCGTATCCATCATTATCCAACGCAGTTGTCAGGTGGCGAGCAACAGCGTGTCGCGCTGGCGCGCGCCGCCGCGCCGCGACCGGCAATATTGCTGGCCGACGAGCCCACCGGCAACCTCGACGCCGCCAATGGTTCCGCGATCATGGATCTGCTTTTCGACCTGCGCGACCGGCATGGTTCAACCCTGGTTCTGGTGACCCATGCACCTGACCTGGCGGCGCGCTGTGACCGGATCGTACAGCTTGCCGACGGCCGGATCGACCCGCCGGCCGCCGCCCAGGCCGCCCAGTGAGCCTTGGCCTGGCCGCCCGTCTGGCGCGCCGCGAATTGCGCGGCGGGCTGGGGGCGTTTCGGGTCTTTGTCGCCTGCCTTGCGCTTGGCGTCGCCGCCATCGCCACGGTCGGATCGGTAAAATCGTCGATCGAGGGCGGGCTGGCGCGAGAAGGCGCGGTGCTTCTGGGCGGCGACGCCGAGCTTGAGTTCACCTATCGCTATGCCAATGCGGCTGAGCGCGCCTGGATGAACAGCGTCGCCCGGTCGGTGTCCGAGGTCGTGGATTTCCGCTCGATGGCGGTGGTGCCCGATCTGGGTGGTGACCGCCGCGGGCTGACCCAGATCAAGGCGGTCGATGACCTCTATCCCCTGAAGGGTCAGGTGCAACTGGCGCCCGACATACCGCTGGCCCGGGCGCTTGACGGCGACGGCGGACTGCCCGGTGTGGTCATGCAGCGGGTGCTGGTCGACCGGCTTCGACTTGCCGTCGGCGATGTGATCCGGCTCGGCACCAAGGATTTCCGCCTGATGGCGCTTCTGACCTTCGAGCCCGACAACGCCAGCGCCGGTTTTGCGCTTGGCCCGCGCACCATCGTGCGGACCCGCGACCTTGAAGGGTCGGCGCTTTTGGCCCCCGGCACCCTCTTTGAAACCAAATACCGGATGAGCCTGCCCGGCGAGACCAACCTGGAAGGCCTGAAGGTCGAGGCGATTGACCGCTTCCGCGACGCCGGCGCCCGCTGGCGCGACAGCCGCCGCGGCGCCCCCGGCGTGCAGGAGTTCGTGGACCGGATCGGATCGTTTCTGGTGCTGGTCGGCCTCGCTGGCCTTGCGGTTGGCGGGGTCGGCGTGTCGGCGGCGGTGCGCGCCTATCTGGCCGGCAAGATCACCACCATCGCCACGCTCAAGACCCTGGGCGCCAGCCGGGGTCTGATCATCGCCATCTACCTGATCCAGATCGCGGTTCTGACCGTGCTCAGCCTGGCCATTGGTCTGGCCATCGGTGCTGCGCTGCCGCTGGTCGCCGGTCCAATGATCGCGGCGCGTCTGCCGGTGCCAGTCGAGATTGCCCTGCACCCCCGCCCCCTGATCGAAGCGGCGATTTACGGGGGTCTGGTGGCGTTTCTTTTCGCGCTCTGGCCGGTGGCCAAGACCGAAGAGGTGCGCGCCGCAGCACTGTTCCGCGACGCTTTCGCGCGGGTGCGCGGGTGGCCGCGCCGGCGCTATCTGGCGATCAGCGCGGGGCTTTTGACAGCACTTGTGGGACTGGCCGCGACCCTCAGCGGCATTCCCGAACTGGCGCTCTGGACGGCGGCGGCGATTGTCGCGGCGCTAGCGGTACTGGTGCTGGCGGCCCTCGCGGTGCGCTGGCTTTCGCGCCGCGCGGCGCAGGCGCGCGCCCTGCGCGGGCGCACCGCCATTCGGCTGGCATTTAGTGCAGTTGCGGGACCGGGCGAGGAAGCCGCTTCGGTGGTCCTGTCCCTGGGTCTGGGCCTCTCGGTGCTGGCCGCCGTGGGCGAGATCGACCGCAATCTTCTGACCGCCATCGAGGGCGATCTGCCCACCGTGGCACCGTCGTATTTCTTCGTCGATATCCAGACCGACCAATTGCCCGGTTTTCGGGCGCGCCTTGACGGTGATCCCGATGTAAGCCGGGTCGAGACCGCCCCGATGCTGCGGGGCGTCATCACTCGGATCAACGGCCAGTACGCGCGCAAGGCCTCGGGCAATCACTGGGTCGTGCAGGGCGACCGGGGCATCACCTATGCCGCTGCGCCGCCCGCGAATACCGCGATCACCGCAGGCAAATGGTGGGCGGAAGATTACTCCGGCCCGCCCCAGATCAGCTTTTCCGCCCACGAGGCCGCCGAGATGGGCCTTTCGCTTGGCGACCGTCTGACCATCAACATTCTTGGCCGCGACGTGACCGGCACCATCACCAGTTTTCGCGAGGTCGATTTTTCCAGCGCCGGCATCGGATTTGTGCTGTCGATGAACCCGGCCGCCGTGGCCGCCGCGCCGCACAGCCACATCGCCACGGTCTATGCGGAAGAACGGGCCGAAGCGGCGATATTGCGCGATCTTGCCGGGGCCTATCCCAACATCACCGCGATCCGCGTCCGCGACGCCATCGAGAATGTAACCCGGGTGCTGAACGGCATCGCTGCGGCGACGACCTATGGGGCCGGGGCCACGCTTTTGACCGGGTTCATCGTGCTGATCGGGGCGGCGGCGGCGGGCGAACGGGCGCGGGTCTACGAGGCGGCGGTGCTCAAGACGCTTGGTGCCGAGCGGCGTCAGATTTTTCTCAGTTTCGCCCTGCGCGCCGCCATTCTGGGGGCGGCGGCGGGCGGCGTGGCGCTGGTGGCCGGCATAACCGCTGGCTGGGCGGTCATGGTCTATGTGATGGATGCGGAGTTTTCCGTCGCCTGGGGTTCGGCCCTGACCATCGTCGCGGGCGGCATCGTGGCCACGATGCTGGCCGGTCTTGCTTTCGCCTGGCGTCCCCTGGCGGCGCGGCCTGCCCAGGTGCTGCGGGCGCGCGATTAGCAATTGGTGGAGCCGAGGGGAATCGAACCCCTGACCTCGTCATTGCGAACGACGCGCTCTCCCAACTGAGCTACGGCCCCATTGCGCGCTGATTTTCGCGAACCGTTGGGTCTTGTCAAGCGCGGGCTTTTGCGGGATCGGGGGCCATGAAAGACCGGTTCTTTTTCGGATATGGCAGCCTGGTGAACCGGCGCACGCATGATTTTGAGCGGCTCGCGCCGGCGCGCATTCGTGGCTGGCGGCGGCTCTGGCAGCCCAGCCCGCTGCGCCCGGTGGCCTATCTCACCGCGGTTCCCGACCCAGATGGTGTCATCGACGGCGTGATTGCGGCGGTGCCGGATCAGGGCTGGGCCGATCTTGATGTCCGGGAACGGGCTTACAGCCGCCACCCGGTTGACGAGGCCGACATAGATCATGGGCTTGTCCCGCGCCCGCAGGTGCATGTTTACGCAGTCGAAAACGCCAATCCCCCGAACCCCGATCAACCGATCCTGCTCAGCTACATCGACGTGGTCGCCCAAGGCTTCATGGCCGAATACGGGCGCGGGGGTGCGACCCGGTTTTTCCAGACAACCAAAGGCTGGGAGACACCGATCCTGAACGACCGGGCCGCGCCGAGGTACCCGCGCCACCAAGCGCAGGACCGCGCCCTGACGGCGTTCGTCGATGCGGCCCTGCGCGCCTTATCGGCGGATGTGCATGATCTGAAATAGCCGCACGTGAAACGCTCCGTGCTGGTGGGCGGGCTTGGCCCCCAGGATCGGATTTCGCACAACGCGCGCGCCCAGCCACATCGCAAAGAGCCCGAATATCACACCGCCAAACGCCTGTCCGATCAACACGCCCTCGGCCCCGTACCAAAGCGCCCCAAGCGCCACAAACGGGATCGTGCCAGCGGTGTTGCGGCCCCAGTTGACCCCCGTCGAATAAAACGGATGGCCAAGGTTGTTGAAGCCCGCATTGGCCACGAATATCGCGCCGTTGAAGAAGTAGAGCAGCGCCAGCGGGCCGCAAAAGAGATAAACCAGATCGCGGGCCACGCCCTCGGCCTCGAAAAGGTCCGCAATCGGGGCCCTGAGCCCAAACAGGATGATCGCCACCCCAAGCGTGACGATAGCGGTGAAGATCAGGCCTTCACGATAAGCGCGCGCCACGCGGTCGGTCTTGCCGGCCCCGAAGTTCTGGCCAATGATCGGCCCGATCGCGCCCGACAGTGCAAATATCACCGCAAATGCCACCGGGGTCAGCCGCCCCACGATCGCCATCCCGGCCACCGCCGCCTCGCCAAACTCGGCCATCGACCGGGTGACATAGGCCTGCCCGAAGGGCGTGGCCAGTTGGGTCAGCGTGGCCGGGACCGCGATGGCAAGCAACGGCCGCAGATCGGTGCTCAATTCCGGCACGGTAGGGCGCGAAAGACCGCCGTGATCGCGCTGGATAAAATAAATCGCAGCCGTACCGATAGCCACACGCGCGGCGACCGACGCTAAGGCAGCGCCGGTCAGTTGCAGATCAAGCCCGAAAATCAGGATCGGGTCCAGAATGGCATTCACAACCCCGCCCGCAATGGTCACCATCATCGCCTTTCTTGCGGCCCCATGGGCGCGCAAAATCGCCGAGCCGACGATACCGATCACCAGCATGGGCAGGCTGGGAATGATGATCGCCATATAGCCGACCGACAGGTCCAGCGTGGCACCCGTGGCCCCGACCAGCGCCGCCAGAGGCCGGAGGTTCAGCCAAACGACAAGCGCGATGACTGCCTAAAAAAAAACCGAATAAATCAACGCCGAGGCCGCGCGCCGGCCAGCCTCAGCCTCGTCACCGGCCCCGATCGCTTTGGCCACCATCGCCCCGGCGGCGATGCCCATGCCGATCCCGACCGAGGCGGTGAAAAACAGGATTGCGCCGGAATAGCCGACGGCCGCCGCAAGTTCGGCCTTGCCCAGCATCGAGATGAAGACCATGTCGACGAAATCGACCAGAAAGATCGCCATGATGCCAAGCGCAGCGGTGGTGGACATCACCGTGATGTGGCGAAACAGGCTGCCTTCCAGAAATGTCGCTTGCTGGGCCATCGCGCTAGTTTTGTGACCGGGGCCGCGACAATAGCGGCATCAGCGCCGCCATCTCGGGCCCGGCGCGCTCGCCGGTCAGCGCCAGCCGCAGCGGCATGAAAAGCGCCCGCCCCTTGCGCCCGGTCTTGTCTTTCACCTCGGCCGTCCATGCGCTCCAGGTCTCGGGGCCCCATGGCGCGGGCGGCAGCAGCGCCAGCGCCTGGGCGACAAAGTCCCGGTCGTCGTCGGCGATCTCGGGCACGGCCCCATCGCGCACCACCGCCCACCATTTGGCGATGTCGGCGCGCGTTGTGACGTTGCCCCGGATCGCGTCCCAAAAGGCCGGCGCCAGGTCTGCGCTGACCCCGATTTCCTGCAAATCGGCCCCCACCTCATCCACCTCCAGCCCCTGCAAATGCCGCGCCGTCAGCGGCCCAAGGTCTGCGGCGTTAAATTTGGTGGGGGCGGCGCCAAATGTGCTGATCTCGAAGCCCGCCACGAGGTCGTCAATGTTGCTTGCAATTTCCACCGGTTGCGACGACCCGAGCCGCGCCATCAGCGATAGAATGGCCATCGGCTCAATGCCTTTGGCCCGGAAATCCCGCAAGCTGAGGGTGCCCAGCCGTTTTGACAAAGCCTCGCCGCCGGGACCGGTCAACAGCGAATGATGGGCAAATTCCGGCAGCGCCTGGCCGAGCGCGCCAATGATCTGAATTTGCGTGGCCGTGTTGGTCACATGGTCCGACCCGCGCACCACATGGGTCACGCCCATATCGGTGTCGTCGACCACCGAAGCCAGCGTATAGAGTAGCTGACCGTCGCCGCGGATCAGCACCGGGTCGGACACACTGGACGCATCTATCGAAAGGTCTCCAAGAATTCCATCAGCCCATTCAACACGTTCCAGGTCGAGCTTAAAGCGCCAGACACCGGGGCCGCGCTCGGTTCGCAGGGCGTCTTTTTCGGCCTCTGACAGTTCCAGCGCCGCCCGGTCATAGACCGGCGGGCGGCCCATGTTCAAAAGTTTCTTGCGCTTGAGATCCAGCTCGACCGGGGTCTCGAACGCCTCGTAAAACCGCCCCTTCCCGCGCAATTTGTCGGCCACCGCGTGATAGCGGTCAAAGCGGGTTGACTGGCGTTCGATCCGGTCCCAGGTCAGCCCCAGCCATTCGAGGTCTGCGCAAATGGCATCGACATATTCCGCTTTCGACCGCTCGGCGTCGGTGTCGTCAATGCGCAGAATGAAAGTGCCGCCGGTCTTGCGGGCAATCATGAAATTGAACAGCGCGGTGCGCAGATTGCCGATATGAAGATAGCCGGTTGGCGACGGGGCAAAACGGGTGACGGTCATGGCGGGCCTCGTTGGATCGGCGGTGCTTTTCACAAGGTTGCGGAAATGTCCATATTAAAGCCCGGCCTCAGCGCGCCCCTGCGCCAAGCGATTGCGCCGCGTGGCGCGTCGCGAAGGGGGCAAGACCGGTCGGCGGCGATCCGGTTGCGGCACCCTAGGTCGGCTGAACCGGCCAGTGCGTGTTCAGGTCCTTCAGTCCCGCGGTGACCAATTCGGCCAGAACCTCGGTGTCAATATCGGCCATCTTGTTGATATAGAGACAGGATTTCCCGGTTTTGTGCTTGCCAAGGCGATCAAGGATCGGCTGAAAGTTACCGTAGCCGGGCATGATATAGACCGACATATTGCCCTTGCGCGGCGCAAACCCGGTGGCCAGAAAATCCCCCTGTCGACCGCTGGCGTATCTGTAGTGGTACCGGCCATAGCCCACAATCGCAGGCCCCCACATCACCGGGCGAAAGCCCGTGACTTGGCGGAACAACTGGTCCAGCGCCAATCCGTCGGCGCGCCGTGTCGGATGCTCGACGCTTTCCAGAAATGCGGTCACATCCTGGGCTGTCGCCTGGGTCTTGTTCTCGGCCATGATCCACTCCGGTCGCCCGAACGTAACCGGCCTGCCGCGCGAGTTCCAGAACCCCCGGTGTCAGTCGTAGGAAACGACCTCGAATTCGATGCCGTCGTCGTCGTGGAAATAGAACCGCCGTCCCGGTTCATAGTCGTGTATCTGCCCCGGCGTGTACCCCCGCACAATAACCTTGTCGCGGGTGGCCTCAAAATCGTCGACGACCACCGCCAGATGATTCAGGCCGCCGACCGTCGTATAGGGGTCTGGCCTGGGACTGGGCTTTTCGCCCTTGTTGTACAGCGCCAGATAACTTGTCTCGCTACCCACGTGGATCGAATGGCCAGCGTCAATAGCCCCGCCCGACCAGCGGATGCGCCAGCCGAACAGATCACACAACGTATCAGCGGTCTTTTGCGGGTCGGTGACGGTGATATTTGCGTGTTCCAGAAATGCTGACATGTCCCGATATCCTCGTCTGATTGATTGACACGGTCCAGACTAGATGCTCAAGTATAGTTTAAGGCAAGAAGAAAGAAATGTTTATTATCAAATGCCTCTTGGACCTCACAAAAGGGAATTCCTGACCATCGGCCAACTCTCGGCGCGCACCGGCCTCGCCGCCTCGGCGATCCGATTCTTCGAGACCAAAGGGTTGGTGCATTCTGAGCGAAGCGCCGCCGGGCAGCGGCGATTTCTGCGCGCCGACATCAGGCGTCTGTCTTTTGTCTTGGTCGCCCAGGGGCTGGGATTTACAATCGCCCGCATCCGAACCGAGTTGGACGCGCTGCCCAAGCGGCGGGTGCCGGGCACCGCCGACTGGGCGAAGATAAGCGAAGGCTTCCGCGCCGAGCTGGACAGCCGCATCGATACCATGACCCGTCTGCGCGACAATCTTGACGGCTGCATCGGCTGCGGTTGTCTGTCGATGGACAAATGCGCGCTCTTGAACCCCGAAGACCGGGCGGCGCGTCTGGGGGCCGGTCCGCGGTATCTGACCGGCGACCGGCCAGAATCGCGCTAGGCGCTCACGCCTGCCCCAGTTTGTCCTCACGCGCCGCCCGGAGCCGCGCGAAATCCTCGCCGGCGTGATAGGATGACCGGGTCAGCGGCGTCGCTGAGACCATCAAAAAGCCCTTACCCCAGGCCGCCTTTTCAAAAGCTGCAAATTCCTCGGGCGTCACGAACCGGGCGACCCGGTGATGCTTCGGCGTCGGCTGAAGATATTGCCCGACGGTCAGAAAATCGACATCCGCCGCGCGCATGTCGTCCATCACCTGTCCGACCGCCTGCCGGTCCTCGCCCAGTCCGACCATGATCCCCGATTTGGTGAACATCGCCGGGTCGAGCTCTTTGATCCGCTGCAACAGCCGCAGACTGTGGAAATACCGTGCACCCGGCCGCACCTCGGGGTAGAGCCCCGGCACGGTTTCAAGGTTGTGGTTGAACACATCCGGCCGCGCCGCCACCACAACTTCCAGCGCCTCGGGTCCGCAGCGCAGGAAATCGGGCGTCAGGATCTCGATGGTCGTCCCCGGCGCCTGCCGCCGCACCGCGCGAATGGTCTGGGCGAAATGCTCGGCCCCGCCGTCGCCTATGTCATCGCGGTCAACGCTGGTGATCACCACGTGCCTCAACCCCAGTTTCTTGACCGCATCCGCCACCCGGCCCGGTTCGAACACGTCCAAAGCATACGGCTTGCCGGTCGCGATGTTGCAGAACGTGCAGCCGCGCGTGCAGATGTCGCCCATAATCATCATCGTGGCGTGACCCTGGCTCCAGCACTCGCCGACATTCGGACAGCCGGCCTCCTCGCAGACCGTCACCAGCCGATGTTCGCGGATCACCTCGCGGGTCAGCTTGTAGCCCGCACTGGTCGGAGCTTTGACCCTGATCCAGCTCGGCTTTTTGGGCTGATCGTTGTCGGGGCGATGCGCCTTTTCCGGGTGCCGCTGAGCGGGGAGCTTCAGGTCGCGTGGTGCCATGTGATCTTCCTTTTCGCGGCCCTCTATACCGCAGCCCGGCAGAGGTTTCACCCGGCAAATTTCGGCGCATGACGGCCATGCATAATCCGCTTAACAATCCCAACATATAGTGTAGCTTGCGGGCCAGATCACAACCAAACGGGGATAGACCCATGAACAAATTCATTGCCGAGGCGCTTGGCACCTTTGCGCTGGTATTCTTTGGATGCGCGACAATCATCTACATGGCGGGCGAGGTCGGCTTGCTGGGCGTCGGCATGGCCTTTGGCCTGACCGTCACCGCGATGGTCTACGGGCTGGGGCCGATTTCGGGCGCGCATCTGAACCCGGCCGTCAGCCTGGGCGCGATGATGGCGGGGCGGATGCAAACCGGTGAGATGATCCAATACTGGGCCGCCCAGCTTGTCGGCGGGGTCGCGGCCACGGTGCTGTTGATGGTCATGGGCGGGACGGTCAGCAACGCGGTGACCGTGATCGGCAGCGGCGGCGTTCTGGCGGCGCTGATATTCGAAGTGGTTGCGACGTTTTTCTTTGTGACCGTCATCCTCGGCGTCACCAAGGAAGGCAACGACAACGCCATCGCCGGTCTGGCCATCGGCCTGATGCTGATTATGATCCACCTGGCCGGCATCACCATCAGCGGCGCCAGCGTGAACCCGGCCCGGTCGATCGCCACCAATATCTTTGATGCGGGTGCGGCGGGGCAGCTTTGGCTTTACATCATAGCGCCGCTGGTTGGCGGTGGCCTGGCCGGAATGCTGCACAAAGCCGGTATCACCTCGAACTGACACCATAGGGGGCACCACGCCGGTGCCCCTAGCCGATCAGGGCGGATTTCCCGTTCTCGTCGTAATGCCGTTTCAGCCGCTGCAGGGCTATCCTGAGCACGATCTTGCCCGACCGCGCCG
This sequence comes from Paracoccaceae bacterium, assembly GCA_965247915.1. Lineage (GTDB taxonomy): Bacteria > Pseudomonadota > Alphaproteobacteria > Rhodobacterales > Rhodobacteraceae > JAKZRT01. Next base: position 1,634,483 of record OZ252048.1, on the reverse strand, counting down.
ACCAGCCCATGCGCCGCTCGGCGGTCTCCATCCCTCCAGAAAGCAACAGCAGCGCAGCACGACGTCGGCCAGCCCCGGCCCCAGGTCGTGCATCGCCCCTGACACCCTGGCGCGTGCGCCTTCGGGTCCGCTGGCCGGTCCCGCGCCATGGCCGAAACTGCTGTGATCGCTTCCGGTCAAGAAATTTTCCCAATTCTGCGCAACCCGCGGACCCATCTGCGCCAGCTCAAAATCTTCGCGCAGCCGTTCGGCCGCGGCCACCAGATCGTCGTCCAGGAACGGTTTGCCGCCGGGGCCCTTGCGGCGCGCCAGCGCGGCAATCGGCGATTCGGCAACGTTATAGCGAACCCGGCGAGGCTTGGATGACCCCGGTTCGGTGACATTCTTTTTGCCCCAGATGCGATGCTGGTCGCCAAATTGCGCGGACGCTTCGGCAAGCCCGTGGGGCGCTGATTGGTCTGCTGCCATCAGCCGTTGCAACGCCGACCGCCCGGCCTGAGAAATGCCATAGCGCGATATTCGCCCCTCGGTCCGGCAGGAAATCCAGTCTTTCAGCGCCATTGCCTGGGCCACGGCGCGGTCAACGGTGCCGGTGCGCACGGCACGACCATCCGGCGTTTCGCGCACCACCACGGCCCTGTCCATATCGCGGGCCACGGCCAGAACCGCGCCGTTTTCGGCCAGCCTGCGCAATATCCGGCGTCCCTCGCGCTCGATCATGGCTTCGTCGGGCGGCGTCTCGGCATCGAAATGCGCAGTCATGTTCGCTCTCTCCTAACCCGGCTCGGACTGATGCAGGCGACTTACGCCGCTGCCCAAAACCTTGAGTGCCTCATCAATAAGAAAATCGTCGCGCCGGCGCTCGACCTGCCGAACCTGGCGCAGAACGGTCGATGCATGGCAGCCCTGGCTGCGGGCCAAAGATCTGATCGAATGCCCGCCCTCGATGTGCTTGAGATAATTCAGCGCACCCTTGGGAAGCCACTTGGGAAATGTCGCTGCGATGCCGTCGGATATCCGGCCCAACCAGTTCACCAAAACCCTCCAAAATCAGATTGCAAGCACAGGATGTCCTGCCGCCCGCCTCAACCTAAAGAAGAACAAGTTACCAGTGGGTTAACATTGTTCCGAAACCAGAGAATTGCTCAGAAAAGATAAAGGTTTCTGAAAGCATCGCGCTCTGAGGGCGGCGGTTCTGCAACACGCTGTGGTTGCATGTATCACTTTGGGAAAGTTCGACCGGAGACCATGACATGAACGATTGCATGACGATGTTGGAATCATTGCGCCGGTCGCGGCTATTGATTAGTGCCGCGCGTCTGGGCGTGCAGGATTATCGCCGCGAGCGCGATCTGAAACGACTGATAAAAACCACCCGCGTGCCGGGGCCTCGGCGGGCCATCATGCATCTCTTGCAGATCGAGTCCGGCCTGGAAGAGGCGCGCAAGCTGGGCGAAGGGCGCTATAGCGTCGTGCGCCACGTCGAAGTGATGATCGCTCTGATGGGCGAGGCGGCTCTGGCCCTCGCAGGCAGAAAACCCCGCGCCGTCACCAGCTAGACGAAAGCGTCGGGAACCGCCGCTTTCTTTTTGGCGACGAATTCGTTCAGCGCCTCGCGGATACCGGGGTCGATACCGGGTTCCTGGTAGGCCGCCAGCAATTTGGCCGCCCTTGCGCTGGCCAGGGTCTGCGTATCGCGCGCGCCCTCGTCGGCCCAGGTCTCGAAGGGTTTGTAATCCAGCACCTCAGACCGCCAGAACGCCGATTTGAAGTTTTCCTGGGTATGCGCGCAGCCCAGATAATGACCGCCCGGGCCAACCTCGCGAATCGCGTCCATCGCCTGGGCGCTTTCGTCGGTCGTCACGCCAGCGGCGAATTTGTGCAGGATGCCCAGCTGATCGGCATCCATGACGAACTTCTCGATCGAACTGACCAGCCCGCCTTCCAGCCAGCCGCAGGCGTGCAGCATGAAATTCACCCCGCCCAGCAGCGCCGCGTTCAGCGAGTGCGCGGTCTCGTACCCGGCCTGCGCATCGGGCACTTTCGAGCCGGTAAACCCGCCACCCGACCGGAACGGCAGCCGAAGCCGCCGCGCCATTTGTCCCGCGCCCGAGATGATCTGGCTGGCCTCGGGCGTGCCGAACGTGGGGGCGCCCGAATTCATATCGATCGAAGTGACAAAAGCCCCAAAGATTACCGGCGCGCCGGGCCGGATCAGTTGGCTATAGGCAACGCCCGCCAGCACTTCGGCCAAAACCTGCGTCAGCGTCCCGGTAACCGACACCGGCGCCATCGCGCCACCGACAATGAACGGCGAAACGATCGTGGCCTGATTGGCCGCGGCATAAACCTCCAGCGCGCCCATCATCGTGGAGTCAAAGGTCAGGGGCGAATTGATGTTGATAAGCGAGGTCATCACCGTGCGCCCCGCCAGCCCGCCAAACAGTATCTCAGACATATCGACCGAATCCTGGGCGCGTTCGGGTTCGGTCACCGACCCCATATAGGGCTTGTCCGATAGGGTCATATGCGCCAGCAGCATGTCCAGATGCCGCTTGTTGACGGCAATATCGGTCGGTTCGCACACGGTGCCGCCCGAATGGTGCAGCCACTTGGCCATATAGCCCAGTTTTACGAATTTGTGGAAATCGGCGATGGTGGCATAGCGCCGGCCACCGGCCAGATCGCGCACGAAGGGGGGCCCATAAACCGGGGCCAGCACCAGGTTCCGGCCACCGATCTCGACATTGCGCGCGGGGTTGCGGGCGTGTTGGGTGAACATCGACGGTGCCGTCGAACAGAGCTGCCGCGCCAGCCCGGGCGGGATATGCACCCGTTCGCCCTCGATGGTCGCCCCGGCCTTGCGCCATCGGTCCAGAGCGCCGGGATTGTCGATAAAGTTAACACCGATTTCTTCAAGCACCGTTTCGGCGTTGGCCTCGATGATTTCAATCGCCTCGTCGTCCAATATTTCAAAATTGGGAATGTTGCGCTCGATATACCGCGCCGCTTCGATCTTGATCGCGGTGCGCTCGGCCCGGCGCGCCGCACCGCCGCCTAACCGCCCGCGCTTGTGTGGCTCTGACATCGCTTATTCCCTCACTGGAAACTCCGTTGAACCGGTCATAACGCGCCAGCGCGCCGCCGATTACAAGGATTGCGCCCCTTGCGGGGAAAAAGCGACATCGGCCCCACTTGCCTCGCCCGCGCCAGCGCCATAAGGGGTTGCCATGACGCGCCAGCCCCACGACCGCCTTCTAATCATCGACTTCGGCAGCCAGGTGACGCAGCTGATCGCGCGCCGCCTGCGCGAAGCGAGCGTGTATTGCGAAATTCACCCCTACCAGAAAGTAACAGCGCAATTTCTGGCCAAATTCGCGCCCAAAGCGGTGATTTTCTCGGGCGGTCCGGCCAGTGTCATCGACGCGGGTTCGCCGCGCCCGCCCGCCGAGGTCTTCGATCTTGGGGTGCCGGTCCTGGGCATCTGCTATGGCCAGCAGGTGATGATGGCGATGCTCGGCGGGCGCGTTGAACGCGGCCACGGCACTGCCGAGTTTGGCCGCGCATTTGTGACACCAAAGGGCAATTTACCCTTGCTCGAGGGATGGTTCGCCGAAGGCCACGAACAGGTGTGGATGAGCCACGGCGACCACGTCGCAAAGGTCGCACCGGGTTTCGAGGTCTTCGGCACCTCGCCCAATTCCCCCTTTGCCATCACCGCAGACCAAGACCGGGGCTTTTACGCGGTTCAATTCCATCCCGAAGTTCACCACACGCCCAAGGGTGCCGAACTTTACCAAAACTTCGTCCGCATGGCAGGCTTTACCGGCGACTGGACCATGGGTGCCTATCGCGACGAGGCGATCGAGAAGATCAGGCAGCAAGTGGGCGACGCCAAGGTGATCTGCGGCCTCTCGGGTGGGGTCGACAGTTCGGTCGCGGCGGTACTGATCTTTGAGGCCATCGGCGACCAGCTCACCTGTGTCTTTGTCGATCACGGGCTGCTGAGGCATGGCGAAGCAGACGAGGTCGTTACTATGTTCCGCGACGCCTACAATATTCCCCTGATCCACGCCGACGAGGCTGAGCGGTTTTTAGGCGCGCTGGAGGGCCAATCCGACCCCGAGACCAAGCGAAAGATCATCGGCAGGCTCTTCATCGAGGTCTTTCAACAACACGCCGCCGAGGTTGGCGGGGCCAGGTTTCTGGCGCAGGGCACGCTCTACCCCGACGTGATCGAAAGCGTGTCGTTCGGCGGCGGGCCTTCGGAGACCATCAAAAGCCACCACAACGTCGGCGGCCTGCCAAAGAAGATGGGGCTGGAACTGGTCGAACCCCTGCGCGAGCTTTTTAAGGACGAGGTCCGGGCATTGGGCCGCGAACTTGGCCTGCCCGACGCTTTCATCGGCCGCCATCCCTTCCCCGGCCCCGGGCTGGCGATCCGCTGCCCGGGCGAGATCACCCGCGAAAAACTCGACATCCTGCGCCAGGCCGACGCGATTTACATCGACCAGATCCGCCGGCACGGGCTTTACGACGACATCTGGCAGGCCTTCGTGGTGATCCTGCCGGTGCGCACAGTGGGTGTCATGGGCGACGGGCGGACTTATGATTTTGCCTGCGCGCTGCGCGCCGTGACCTCCGTCGACGGGATGACGGCGGATTATTATCCCTTCAGCCACGAGTTTCTGGGCGAGACCGCCACCCGCATCATCAACGAGGTGCGCGGGATCAACCGGGTGACTTACGACATCACTTCGAAACCACCCGGCACTATCGAATGGGAATAGCCGGGGCGGCCTCTCCCCCATCCCCTCTCCGACACGGAGAGGGGAGCCGCAAGTCGCGGACGATGCGCTTTCCCCCCTCCCGTGGGAGGGGGTCAGGGGGGAGGAGGGGGGCAAGGGGGGAGGGGGGTCAGGGGGGAGGCCGCCGAGTTCAGGCTCTCGCGCAAACTCACCGTGGCGCTCGCTTCGCGCCCAAGTACCTGTTAACGCTGTGGCGGTTGAGGGAGAGCGGAATGCCCAGACCGTCGACGGCAATATCCACGCTTGCGTTTCTTGTGGCCGCCTCGGCGCAGGCCCAGGACCTGCAATTGTTCTGCACGGGCGACGTTCTTGGCTGGTCGCTCGCGCTTGACGGCGCGGTTGCTGAAATGACTATCGGGACCGCGACCCAGATGGAGGTCGTGCACGAAACGCGCGCCGAAGGCGCCGACTGGCCTCGGGCGCTGACCCTGATCGGCGAGCGCGACACCGCGATCGTTATCCTAGACCCGCGCCAGTGCGCCGCCGACCCCGACGCCGCCTTGAGCGCCCAGGTTCTGACCCAGCGCGGCCAGTCGCCGATCTTTCTGACCGGCTGTTGCCGGTCCCTGGAATGAACCAGAACCGCCCGTTTCTGGCCGCCGCCTGGATGACCGGCGCGATCTTTTCGTTCACCGCCATGGCCGTCGCCGGCCGCTATGTCATGGTCGAGCTCGATACATTCGAGGTGATGACCTACCGCTCGCTGCTCGGCATCGCGATCGTCGTTCTGGTGGCAATCCCCAGCGGCACCCTGAGCCAGATCAACACCGAAAAACTGCATCTGCACTTGTTGCGCAACATCTTTCATTTCGCCGGGCAGAACCTTTGGTTCTTTGCCGTCAGCCTTATCCCGCTGGCCCAACTTGTGGCCCTGGAATTCACCACCCCGCTGTGGGTAATCCTGTTTGCGCCGTTGTTGCTGGCCGAGCGGATAAGTCTGGCGCGCGGCATATCCGTAGTCGTGGGGTTTGCCGGCATCCTGATCGTGGCGCGTCCTGATTTCGCGGCCCTGAACCTGGGGCTTCTCGCCGGTGCCGGTTGCGCCGTAGGCTTTGCGGGCGCGTTCATTTTCACCAAAATTCTGACCCGAACCGCGTCGATCACCTGCATTCTTTTCTACCTTGTCACCACCCAGGCGGTGATGGGCCTGGCGATTGCGGGCTTTGACGGAGACATCGCCTGGCCCTCGGCGGGCGCCTGGCCCTGGGTCATCGTGATAGGCATCAGTGGCCTGGTGGCGCATTTCTCGATCACCAAGGCGCTGACCCTGGCGCCGGCCACCATCGTCGGGCCGCTCGATTTCGCGCGCCTGCCGTTCATCGCGCTGGTCGGCTATCTGCTCTTCGCCGAGCCCGTCGGCATCTACGTGGTCCTCGGCGCGCTGCTGATTTTGGGGGCCAATTACCTCAACATCCGTTCCGAACCCGCGCCGGCCCGCACAGCGGCCGGAACCCATTGAAACCCTTCATCAACACGATCCAACTGCACAGTGATTTGCCGGACCCAGAGTAAAGCTGGATTTTTCAGGAAAATACGTTCAGATTGCCCTCAAGGACCGTTTCGACAGGGGTCCACTCAGGGGGAGTGACATGAAAAAACTTATCATGACAGCGGCGGCAATGGGTCTTGCCGGGTCTGCATTCGCGGGCGGTATCGATCGGTCCGGGCAATCCATCGACGTTCTGTTCGAAGAAGGACGGCATCTGGAATTCTCGATCGGAATGGTCAACCCGGACGTTTCCGGGGTGGGCGCTGGCGTTCTTATCACTCCGGTGACTCCCACACCTGGCGCAGCGTCGGGCGACATGGCGCCCGCCTACACCCAGTTTGCCGGGGCTTACAAAGCCGATCTGAACGACACGCTGTCCTACGCAATCATCATCGACAGCCCGTTCGGTGCCGATGTGGATTATCCAGCCGCTCCTTTAAGTCTCTATTTCGCGGAAGGTTCAATGGCCGATCTGAACACCACAGCCGTCACCGGGCTGATCAAATACCGGATGGATGGCTTCAGCGTTTTCGGCGGTGTCCGGGCCCAGTCGTTGGGCGGTGATGCGGCTGTACCATTTGTCGGGGCCTATTCGGTGATTGCCACGGACGCCTAGGGCTACGGCTATGTTGTAGGCGCAGCATACGAGGTTCCCGAGATCGCGCTGCGCGTGGCCCTGTCGGCTAATTCGCCCATCACGCATGACATCGCGACCTCCGAAACATCAGTCCTTGGTGTCGGCAACGTATCAACGACAACCGTCAAAACGCCGCGCTCGATCAATTTGAGTGCGCAATCCGGTATCGCCAAGGACACGCTATTGTTCGGGTCAGTGCGCTGGGTCGAGTGGACGGCCTTTGATTTTACGCCAGCGGACTACTTCACCTTGTCATCTGGCGGCTCTCTGGTCAGCTACAACAACGACACCGTGAACTATTCGCTCGGCATCGGTCGCCGGATTAACGACAACTGAGCTACTCCCCAACCGTTGGACAGTATTTGGCGCAATCTAAGCTACTTTTTGCTCCTGCTGATCGGGTTGCGTTGTTTCATTTCTCTGCCAATAGACCACGGCTGGAGGCTGGCCGCCAAGTGCGGAATGCGGCCGCTTCTGATTGTAGAACTCCATCCATTTGCCGACGCCGGCCTTGGCCTCCGATCCAGTCTCCCAGGCGTGCAGATAGACGCACTCGTATTTCAGCGAGCGCCACAGCCGTTCCACAAAAATATTGTCGAGGAACCGGCCCTTGCCGTCCATCGAGATATGCACGCCTGTCCGCTTCAGTTGGCCCGTCCAGACAAAGGATGTGAACTGACTGCCTTGGTCAGTGTTCATGATCTGGGGCGGGCCAAACTTGTGGATTGCCTCGTTCAACGCCTCGACGCAGAAGTCCGCTTCCAGCGTGTTCGAGATGCGCCACGCCAGCACTTTGCGCGTGTGCCAGTCCATGATGGCCAGGAGATACAGGAAGCCGCGTCGCATTGGCAGATAGGTGATATCAGAACACCAGACCTGATTGGGGCGGGTCACACGAAGCCCACGTAGCAAATAGGGGTAAATCTTGTGGCCCTTCGCGGCCTTGCTGGTGTTGGGCCTCTGGTAGATCGGCATGAGGCCCATCAACCGCATGAGCCGTCGGATGCGCTTCTCGTTCACCAGATGACCTTCGTTCCGAAGATGCCACGTCATTTGGCGCACACCGTAAAACGGCGTTTCCAAGAACTGCTTATCTATCAGGCGCATCAGGTCGAGGTTCATCGCGGTCTCACCCTTTGGCTCATAGTAAAAGGATGACCGTGAGATCGACAGCAAGGCGCATTGTTTGCCAACAGACAGGTTTGGAAGGCCTGGCTCAATCATCTTCCGCCTCACTTGCCGGCCCAGGGCTTGAGCTTTCTGGCCAAAAAATCGTTGGCGACGGCCAGCTCCCCTATCTTGGCGTGCAAGTCTTTAACCTGTTCTTCGTCAACTTCAGCCGCTTTCCTGCTGCCGCGCTCGAACACGCCCGACGCGCCTTCAAGCAACGCACGTTTCCATTGATGGATCATGGTAGGATGCACGCCAAACCGGCTCGCCAACTCTGAAACCGTCGCCTCCCCCTTCAGCGCCTCCAATGCCACCTTGGCCTTAAACTCTGGATGATGTTGCTTTCGTTTCGACATTTCTGATCTCCTTCGTGTTGAAGATCAGCAGACTACAAATCGCAGCTTACGTCAGTGTCCGAATTTCGGGGGGTAGCTCAGAGAACGTCGGAGACGACCAACCTCACAACAACATGCCCCCCTACATCGCGCTTTATTTCTGCAAGAAAGACTAGGCGGAACCCCCGTAGGGTGCGCATTCATGGCGCACCCTGCCGGGCAGTTCTAATATCCGAGATCACGCGCTCAACACCTGTTTCCTAATGATTACAACTACTTGATAGCGTGCTCAACCTTGAGCACCCCGGCAATCGGTTAACCACGGGCCGCGATTCTCAACCCTCGTAAAAACTTTGTTAATCAGGTCCCATAATAATGCCAGTCCGTCGGGGGCAATTGTGAGAAGTGGAGCCTGCTATGCATGCGATACATCCTGTCAGCGCGCCGCTGCCGCCGTCACCGGTCAGCGGCACCGGGTCGGACCGAACCGATCACGCGACCTCGGCGCGCAGCTCTGAGCCGGCCAAGGCGCCCGAGACCGCGCGCCCTGCCGCCGCGCCGGAAAAGACCCAGCGGACCGAGCGGTACACGCCCGACCGTCCGCGCGCGCCCGAACCGGCCAAGGCCCGGCCCGACACCGTGGTCACGGCCCGCAGCACCGACCAACCGGCGCCGCCCAACAAACCGGCCGAAGGAGCGGCGCGCCATGAGCCCGTAGCAGAACCCAACCCGCTGGTGCCTCCAGTGCCGATGAAATATCTGGCCAAGCTGTTGCTTGCGAACACCGATGCCCGGCCAGCCGCGCCCAGCCCCGAACCACGCGAAGCTAACCTACCTGCAAGCGCCCCCGTCGCGGTCATTGCAGCCGCCGAAAAGGCCGCCGAAGCCGGCAGCAGCCTGGACGTCCTGCGCTAGGGCAACGACCTGATCTGGCGACCGCCCGTTGATGGCGAAATTTCCAGCGCCATGCACGCATTTCCTTTGCCGAATTACCAATCAGGGCTTATTTTCTGGCCGCAAAAGCGCGGACCTCGATCCCGGCCCCTTCCAGCCCCCCTCGAACCGCCCGCGCCACCGCCACCGCCGAAGGCTCGTCGCCGTGCAGACAGATCGTGTCGATCCTCGTCGCAATCGTTTTTCCGGTCTCGGTGATGATCTTGCCAGCGCGCACCATCTCGACCATCCGCCGGGCAGCCAATTCCGCATCTTGGATCACCGCACCCGGCTTTGACCGATCGACCAGCGTGGCGTCGTCGTTATAGGCGCGATCGGCGAAAATTTCCCCGGCCCAGTTGCACCCCAGATCGCGCACCACGTCCTCCATCGCCGTGGCCGCCAGCACCATGATGATGATGTCGGGGTCTACATCCAGCGCCGCCCGGAAACAGGCCCGCGCTAGGCCCTTGTCGGTCGAGGCCATGTTTGCAAGCGCCCCGTGCAGTTTGAAATGCCGCACCGAACCACCCGCCGCACGCGCCATCGCCTGCGCCGCGCCCAGCTGGTACCGGCACCAATTGGCCAATGTATCATGGGGCACCTCCATGCGCCGCCGCCCGAAACCCTGCAAGTCGTAAAACCCCGGATGCGCGCCGATGCCGACGCCGTTCTCCACCGCCAGCGCCATGCATTTGGCCATCTGGTCCGGGTCGCCGCCGTGAAACCCGCAAGCGATGTTGGCCGAAGTCACCACTTCCAGCAGCGCCGCGTCATCGCCCATCTTCCAGCGGCCAAAGCCCTCGCCCATATCCGAATTCAGATCAACGCGATTGCTCATGGCTCGTCTCCTCCGGCGGTCACCCCGCCGATCAACTGGTAGGCCAGAAGATCGCCGATGTCATGGGGGTCGCGAACCAGTGGATAGGGCGCCAGCGCGCGGCGCTCGGCCATCTCGGCGCGCCAGGCCGCCAGCGCCGCATCGCGGGTGACGAAACGAAATCGCAGACCTGCGCCGGGAGCGGCCTGCATGATCTTCGGCAGGTCCGAGGGGATCACGGTCGCAATGCGGGGATAACCGCCGGTGGTCTGGCATTCGGGGCCCAGCACGAACGGCGTACCGGCGCCGGTCATCTGAATGTCGCCGGGCACGATGACCTCGGAGATGATCGACAGACCGCCCCGGGCCTCGAAAGGGCCGCCATCCTGGGCCAGTTGCACGCCCATGCGGTTACCGCGCGGGTTGCGCCTGAAGGCGGTCGTGGCGAAGCGGGTGCGGGCCTCGGCCGGGAAGAGCGTGGATTGCGGGCCTTCCAGCACCCGCACCTCGCCCCCCGAAAACCGGTCTGAAACGTCCAGCGTCAGGCCCGGCGGCGCGCTGCCGGTGCCAAGAGGCAGGCGCTCGCCCGCTTCCAGCGCGCCGCCGATGCCAGCCGCCAGATGGGTGCTGCGGCTGCCCATGAAGGGGTCGGTCGCAATGCCGCCGGCAAGGGTCAGATACCCAAAGGTGCCAGCCAGCGCCGGACCGAATTTCAGGCTTTGGCCGGGGGCAAAGGGGTAGCTTGTATTCCACCGCAGCGCCGCTCCGTCAAGCGTTGCGCGCATGCGCGCCCCGGTCAGGGCAAACGTGGTGGACCCGCCCTCAAGGGCAAAGCTGCCACCCAGCCCGGCCATTTCCAGCGCCGCCAAGTCACCCGCCTGACCAAGAAGGGCCCCGCCCTCGGACAGGGCGCGCTGATCGGCCGCGCCGCCGACGCTGAGACCCTGAGCCAGATAACCGGGGCGGCCCCGGTCCTGAACCGTTAGGCCCGGACCAGCGGCCACAACGATCAGCGTGGGAACGGTCATGGCAAAGTCTCAATGGTCGCGCCACCGTCGCCGGTGGTGTCGGCGGCGGCAATTTCCGCCAGCTCACCGGCTTCGACCAGCCGGAAGGTTACTTCGTCGCCCGGACGCAATGCGATCGGGGCCTCGGCTTCGGGACGAAAACACCGAAACGCCGTCAGCCCGATCTGCCGCCACCCGGTCGGCGTGGGGCCTGCGAAAATGATCAGCTGCCGGATCGCCACCACCAGCGCCCCGCCCGGGACTTTTGGCGTCAAACCCGATTGGCGCGGGATGTCCCAGGCTGGCGCCAATTCGCCCATATAGGGCTGGCCCGGCGCAAACCCAAGCGCCAGCACCCGCACCCGCGCCGACGCGATGGCCTGGCGCGCCCGCGCCTTGTCAAGACCTGCCAGCCGCGCCGCCTCGGCGAACTGCGGTCCCGCCTCGCCGCCGAGCACCACGGGAATGCGCCACAGGCGGCGGCCCTTCGGCAACTGCTCAGTCGCCCAGTCGCGGCTTTCCAAAAGTGCCTCGACGCGGGCGCGCAGCGCATCATAGTCGATCGCCAGCGGATCAAACCGCACCAACGCCGAGGTCAGCGCCGTCGAGGTTTCCTCGACGGCGTCCCAGCTTGCCGCCTCGAGAACTGCACGAAAAGTCAGGGCGGAGCGATTGGCTGCCGCGCTCATCGCGCCGGAAAAGCGCACCACAAAGCCGCTCAGGCCGATGTCGCGGACTTGCGGATAGCATTCGGTGACGTCGGCGGTCGGCATGAAGGTTGATAATCGGTTCGGGTCAGGACTGGCCACCATCATGAGGCGCAAAGTCAAGTTCCACAAGCAGCCCCGGAGCGTTGTCGCGCAGACGTAAATCCGCGCCGTGCAGTTCGGCGATGACCCTGACCAGGCTCAGGCCCAACCCGCTACCCGTTGTGGTGCGGCTGGCTTCGAGCCGGTAAAGTCGGCGCAGCACCTTGTCGCGTTCGGCCAAAGGCACGCCGGGGCCACAATCGGCGACCAAAACCCTTGCACCGTCAACGCTCAGCGTCACCCTCGCCGCCGGACCGCCATGCCGCAGCGCATTTTCGATAAGATTGGCCAATACCTGCGCCAGCAGCGCACGGTCACCGTCGATAACTGCGCCATCCCGGATGTCCAGCGACAGGCTGTGCCCGCCTTCTTCGACAGCGGGCGCATAAATATCGGCCATGTCGCGCACCAGCGCCCCCAGATCGACAGGACCGAAGCCGACGCGCGGACCGCCGCCCTCGATCTGGGCAATTTACAGAAGCGATTGAAACGTTGTCGATATCTGCCGCACCTCACCCGACGCCGCTTCGACCAGCGTCTGCGTTTCGCTGCCGCCGCCCGCTGCCTTTTCCAAAAGAACCGCGACCCGCTGGATCGGCGTCTTCAGGTCATGCGCGATGTCGGCCGACACCTGCCGCAAGGCCTCGGCACTGGCCTGATGGGCCTGCGCCATGGCGTCGATCCGAGTGGCGATGCGGCTCAGATCGTCGGCTTGACCGGGCAGCGCCGGCATCCGCGCGGCCAGATCACCCGAAGTCAGCGCCCCAAGCGTCGCCTCGACCGCCGCCAGCCGCCACGCCGACCGCCGTGCCAGCAGCAATCCGCCGCCAAGCGCGATAGCCACTGTCGGCAACAGGCTGACCAGCAGTATGGTAGTAAATGTGCGGCGCAGCGCCGCCCGCGCGTCGCCCGAGACGGCAAGGGTCAGATAGCCACCGTGCAGCCGCTCTGTCAGCGCGAAATAGGTGCGCGCCACCGCGTCGCCGCTGCCTGCCAGCGCCACCGCCTCGAACCCCTCGCTGGTGCGCACAACGGCGCCATTGCCGCTGTGCCGCCCGAAGATGTCGGTGTAGCTCAGAATTTTCGCCGCCGGGTCGGTCGACCGCGCCTGCGCCTCGACCAGGGCGGCCAGCGCAACCGGGCTGGGGGCGGCACGAAACCCTGTCATTTCCTGGACCAGCGTTGCGCGGATCGAACGCTCGATCTCGGCCTGGACAACGAAGTAACTGACGGTGAACGAGGCCAGGCTGACAGCCGTGAAAAGCCCCACCAGCGCCAGCGACAAGCGAAACGGGGTCGAACGAAACGGACCGCGCGCCAAGTTCAGGCCCTGATCCGGTAGCCCGCGCCGCGCACCGTTTCGATCAGATCGGCGCCAAAAGGTTTGTCAACCTTGGCGCGCAGCCGCGAGACATGGGTCTCGACCACATTGGTCTGCGGGTCAAAGCGCAGGTCCCAGACTTGTTCCAGAAGCATGGTGCGGGTCTGGACGCGGCCCTTGCGGCGCATGAGGTGTTCGAGCAGTGAAAATTCGCGCGGCAGCAGGTCGATCTCGGTGCCGCCGCGGGTCACGCGCCGCGTCAGCAGGTCCAGTTCCAGGTCGCGCGCCGTCAGAGTGACCGTTTCCACCTGCACTTTCGGCCGGCGCGCCAGCGCCGCTATGCGCGCCGATAGTTCGCCGAAAGCGAAGGGTTTGACCAGGTAATCGTCGCCGCCCGCGTTCAACCCGTTGATCCGGTCGTCAACGCCGCCAATCGCGGTCAAAAACAGGACCGGGGTCGCGTTGCCCGCCGCGCGCAGGGTGCGGATCACGCCCATACCGTCAAGACCGGGCAGCATTCGATCGAGCACGATCACATCATAGGCGCAGGTCTGCGCCCGGATCAGCCCGTCGCGGCCATCGTCCAACAGATCGGTGCTGTGCCCTTCCTGGCGCAGGCCTTCGGCGACATAGGCGCCGGTGGTCGGGTCGTCTTCGATCACCAATATTTTCATGGGTTTGGCACGCACTCCTGAGACACAGGTCGCCATCAAGATAAGTGCAGATCGGCGCGTGCGCCAGAACACGGGCGATTACAATTTTGTAATCCATCGGCAATGCATGCGTCAGAGGGAGTGATTTTGTTGGCTCAACAAGGTTTTTCAACGAAATTGGAGATTCGAGCAATGACCAAGACCCGCCTATCGTCGCTGGCGCTGGCCGCCGCGCTTTCTGTTACCGCCCTGCCCGCGCTCGCCGCGCCGCCGGGTGGCTATGGTGATCTGGTCGAGGCGGTGGCCCCGGCCGTGGTCTTTATCGAAGTGACATCGACGGTTTCGCCAGCAAGTACCGACGAAGAGGCTCAAGAGTTCATGCGCGAGTTTGAACGCCGCTTCGGTCACCGATTTGGCGATCTTCCCGAATTGCCCCGCCAGCCCGCGCCGCGTCAGGGCGTCGGGTCGGGGTTCATCATCTCGACCGACGGCCAGATCGTGACCAACCATCACGTGATCGACGGCGCGGACACGGTCGAAGTGCGCTTGTCGGACGGGCGGACGTTTGAGGCGCAGGTAGTAGGGTCCGACCCGATGACTGACGTTGCGTTGCTTCAGATCGAAGCTGGAACAGACCTGCCAACCGTTGAATTCGGCGACAGCGATGCGCTGCGCGTCGGCGAGGCGGTGATCGCCATGGGCAGCCCCTTTGGGCTGGGAGGCACCGTAACTTCGGGCATCGTGTCGGCGCTGTCGCGCGACATAAATTCCGGCCCCTTTGACGAATTCATCCAGACCGACGCGGCGATCAACCGGGGCAACTCGGGCGGGCCGCTGTTCAACGAAGACGGCGAGGTGATCGGGGTCAATACAGCGATTTTCTCGCCCGCTGGCGGGTCGGTCGGCATCGGCTTTGCGGTACCGTCCGATCTGGTGCGCGACGTGGTCGCCGACCTGGCCGATGACGGCATTATCGAGCGCGGCTGGCTGGGCGTGCAGATCAAGCGCATGAGCGACGAGGTCGCCCAGGCGCTTGGCTTCGACGCACCACGCGGTGCGGTCGTCGAAAGGGTCTTTCCCGACAGCCCCGCCGCGGCAGCGGGCCTTGAGACCGGCGATATCATCCTTGAATTCAACGGGACCGAAATTACATCGCTGCGCGATCTGCCCCGCGCCGTGGCCGCCTTGTCCCCCCAAAGCGGTGCGGCGCTCACCATCCTGCGCGGCGGCGAGCGCCGCGTCATTGACGTGACGCTCGGGTCTCGCGCCGACCAGGATGCATGACCGGCAGACGTCCGGGAGCGGCGCGCGTGCCGCCCCCGGGGACGCGCGCCGGCAACCATGACGCGCCCTTGCCTGTCCGTGCCGGCGCGGATAGCCTTCGGGCATGACCCTGCTTCGCACCCTTGCCGTGTTCACCGCCCTGCTGCTGCTTGCCGGATGCGCCGGTCAGCCGCTGATCACGCCCGGATCGCGTGGGTTTTTCTGGGGGATTTTGACGGGGCCGTCGCGCCGATCTCGTTTGTCATTTCGTTCTTCAGCAACGGCGTGCGTATTTACGGCTATCCAAACTCGGGCCTCTGGTACGACTTGGGCTTTCTGATCGGCATCTGTTGCTGGACCGGCGGCGGCTATTCCAGGTGGAGGATCACGCGCAACGACAAGCCGTGAGGGGGGCCACGCCCGGCCAGCCCCTAAAGCCCAAGCGCCCGACGCCGTTCCTCGGCGAAACCCTGCACCAGCCGGTCGGCGACCAGCGCCAGAATGGCCATGGCCGCCCCCGAGGCGATGCCCAGGCCCACGTCGGCCTGCCCGAGCGCCAGATAGATCGACTGACCCAGCCCCGTGGTGCCGATCAGCGCCGCGATGACCAGCATGGCGAATGCGTAAAGGATGGTCTGGTTCAGCCCTAAAAGGATGGTCGGCGCGGCATAGGGCGCCCGGATGTCGCGCATGATCTGCCAGCCGGTTCCGCCCAACGAAACCGCCGCCTCGATCATCTCGGGCGGCGTGGTAATCAGCCCGTGGCGGGTATAGCGGATCATCGGCACGATGGCATAGGCGATGATGGCCAGAAATGCCGAGAACTCGCCGATCTGGAAGAACATCAGAACCGGGATCAGAAAGACGAACAGCGGGATCGTTTGCAGCATGTCGCAGGCTGGGCGAATAATGCGCTAGGCCAGCGGGCTGACGGCGCTGAGAAGGCCAAGCGCGCCGCCGAGCACCGCGCAGGCAAAGACCGCGGCGCCCGAGAGATAGAGCGACAACAAGGCCCGGTCCCACAGGCCCGATACCAGCACCGCGCCCAGCATCAGCACCGCGAATGTGGCCAGCCTGCGGCCTCCGGCCGCCCAGCCAAGCGCGCCAGCACCGGTCAACACAAACGGCCACGGCAGATGCGAAACTCCGGTTTCTATCACGCCCGCCGCGATCAGCACCATGATGCCAAGGGTCGGCGAACCGCGCAGCGCCAGCCCAAGTCCGGCAAGGGCAGCCAGGGCAAAAAGGATCAGGCTCATCCCTTGGGTCCACGAATAGACCCAGGTGAAGGGCAGAACCGCATCGTCCAGCCCGATCCGAAGCGGCAGCAGCCCGTAGAACATGGCGCCGTTCTTGATCGCGTCCAGCGACGCGCCGTTTCTGGCGGTAAAGCTGCCGAGCGCGTCGTCAACGGTATCGGCGATACCATCGAAATACCGATAAGTGGCAGGGTCGGGCAGTGCCGCCCAGGCGAGGACGGCCAACAAGGCCGCCGCGCCCAGGATCGCCAGTGCGATGCGGCCGCCGTAGGATTTTCGCTCGGTTGCCAGCGTGGCGCTCATCCGGTCGATGATGATGGCGAATACGACGATCACCAGCCCGGCCAGAAAAGCTTGCCCGAACTGCGCTTTGCGCATGGTCAATAGCACCTCCCAGCCGATGTCGTTGAATCCGCCGATGACGGCGGCGATGATCACCATGCTGAGCGCCGCCATCAGGCATTGGTTGACGCCGACCATGATCTGCGGGCTGGCGGCGGGGATCTCGACCAGGAACAGCTGTTGCGGTCGCGTGCCGCCCGACATTACCGCGGCCTCCTTGATTTCGGGATCAACCCGTTCCAGACCCAGGATCGTGTTGCGCACCATCGGTGGGGCCGCGTAGATGGCGCTGGCGATCAGACCGACCACCGGGCCAAAGCCAAACAGAATCAGCAACGGCGTGAGATAGGCGAAGGTCGGGACGGTTTGCATAATGTCCAAAAGAGTTTGCAAAGCCGCCTTGATGCGCGGCACCTCGTTGGCGGCAATGCCGATCCCCAGCCCGCTGAGCAGGGCCAATGGCACCGAGACCGCGACCAGCGACAGGGTGTTCATGCTCTCGGCCCAATAGCCCGATGTCAGCACAAAGCTGAGGCCAATCGCGCCCAAAAGCGCCATGCGCAGACCGCCAAGATCCCAGCCAAGTGCTGTGACCGCGCCAATCACCAATGGCCAGGGGGTCTGGCCCAACAGAAAATTGGCCCCGGTCATCGGGTATTCCATCGCCGCCGAAAACCCCCGCGCCGCGGGCTTCAGAAACCCCAGCAGCGCGCGCAGGACCGTCCCGATCCAATCGCTGGCAGGTAGCGTCCATGCGACCGGAAACTTGACCAGCCATTGCGCCGAGGGCGCCAACATAAGGCAAACCGCGCCCACGATCAGCGCGACCATCGCGGCCTTGGTGCCCGTCGTCAGGCCGGGCCAAGCGGTCGGCTGCGCCTCGGCCAGGCTCATCCGTCGTCGACCTGAAGCGCTGCCGCCAGATCCCGCGGACGCACCGCCCCGATCACTGCGCCAGCCTCATCGTGCACCGGCACCGGGGCTGATGACTGAATGCAGGCCGCCAGCGCCGCATCCAGCGTCATGTCGGGCCGGAGCGACGGACCGTCGCCCTCAGCCCCCTCGCCCGCCACCATCACCGAGGCGACGCGGGCATGTTTGCCCTTGGCCACGTCCTTGGAAAACTCGCGCACGTAATTATCGATCGGGTTCAACACGATGTCGGTCGGGGTGCCGATCTGCACAATCCGCCCGTCGCGCATGATGGCGATGCGGTCAGCCAGTTTCAGCGCTTCGGTGATGTCGTGGGTGATGAACACGATCGAGGTTTTCAGCTTGGCCTGAATGTCGAGAAATTCGTCCTGCAACTGCCGCCGGATCAGCGGGTCGAGCGCCGAAAAGGGTTCGTCCAGTAACCAAACCTCGCAATCGCCGACCAGACTTCGGGCAATCCCCACGCGCTGGCGCTGCCCACCCGAGAGCTGGCGTGGATAAGCATCGGCGCGGTCGCCAAGGCCGACCAGATCAAGCACCTCGCGCGCTTTGGCGTGACGTGCCTTGCGTGCGATTTTCTGGACCCGCAGCGGAAACGCCACGTTGTCGAGCACCTTCATATGCGGGAACAGGCCGAAGTGCTGGAACACCATCCCCAGTTTCTTGCGGCGCAGCTCGATCATCCGCGCCTTGGTGGCGTTCACGATCTCTTCGCCGTCGATGCGAATTTCGCCCGCCGTGGCCGCAATCAAGTGTGAAATGGCGCGGATCAGGGTTGATTTGCCCGACCCGCTGAGCCCCATAATTACGAAAAGCTCGCCCCGGCCCACGTCGAAAGACGCATCCTGCACGGCCGGGATCAGCCCCTCGCTGGTCAGGCGGTTGGCGGCGACCACAGGGTCGCCGCCGGAAGCGACCAGCGCCACGGCCAGCCGCTCGGGTGCGTTGGCGCCAAACACCTGCCAGACGTTGCGGCAGGATATGGCTGGCGCGTCGGCGTCGCTCACGCTCAGTTGGTCGCCGCGTCGACGACCGGGCGCCAAATACCTTCGTTGTCGGTCATCCAGGCGGCAACCACGTCTTCGACCGATCCGCCGTCGACATCAATCGCGCCCATCATCGGCTGCTGTTCGCCCACGGCCAGTTCGTAGTTGCTGAGGATCTCATGCGCCGCCGGCCATTTGTCCTTGATGCCGGGCCAGCCCGCTTTGAAGATACGGCTCGGCGCGAAATCGCAATCGTTGACCGCATTGGGATTCGGACCCCAGGCCGGATCGTTGAAGCATTCTTCGTTGCCCACGGGCAGATCGACGAACTGAACGTCGTAGGCCGACGTCGCCCAGTGCGGTTGCCAGAAGGTAATCAGCAGCGGCGATTTGCGCTCGGTCGAGGCCCGCAGCTCGGCGATCAGCGCCCCTTCGGAGCCCGCCGGAACCGCTTTGAACGGCAGGTCAAGCCCGACCATCCGGTCAGACCCCGGCGTGCCCCAGTCAGCCGGATAATCGACCAGCCGCCCGGCCGGAATGGTTTCCGCCGTCGCAAAAGCCATCGCGCAGTCTTTCAAGGCCTCCCAGGCCGGCAGTCCCGGGCACAGATCAGCGACATGAGCCGGATAGGCGATGCCTTCCTTGGCAGCTAGGCCCAGATCGCCCAGTTCTTCGACCCCGCCAGCGGCGACACGGTTGGCATAGTCATCGGACACGTTCGACGACCAAAGCTCGAGTGCGGCGTGAATTTCGCCGTCCTCGATGGCCTGGAACATGTTCATGTAGCCAGCGGTTACGTATTCGACGGTGTATCCGGCCGCCTCAAGCATCGAGCCCGCGACGTGAGTGGTCACATGCTGGCCGGTCCATTCGTTGACCGCCAACCTGATTGGTTCGTTCACGTCGCCAAGTTCGGCGGCGTGAACCGCCCCTGCCAAGGCGCCAAGCGCAAGGCCATAGCCCAGTGATTTCATGAACTTTCTCCCTGATTTTGTTCTTGCGCGAGTATTAGTATTAAGGGATTGGCGCGTTCTGTCACCCCCAGATTTTGCCTGCCCAAAGCCGCGGGGGCTGGGTCGCTGCCAACAAGGGGCAACGTCCGCGCGCAAGGATGCGGCGCTTGACCCTGCCTCGGTTTGGGCCGACAAATCGGAAAATTCCGAGCCGTTGAGGGGCCGCCTATGCGACCGACCAAAGCAGATTTTGCAGACATCCGCACCGGGTACGACCCCGACCCTTCGCGGTCGCTGTCGCTGCGGTCTGCGGCCTACGTCGATCCGGCCTGGTATCGCGCCGACATCGACCGGATCATCGCGCGAACCTGGCAGTGGGTGTGCCATGTGGAAAAGCTGCGCAACCCCGGCGCTTATCTGGCGGTTCAGATTGCGGGCCAGCCGGTGGTCGTTGTTCGCGACCGCGACGGTATCTTGCGGGCGTTTTACAACGTCTGCCAACACCGGGGGCACGCATTGCTGAAGGGCGAAGGCGTGACCACGCGCATCATGTGCCCCTATCACGCCTGGACCTATCGCCTGGACGGGCAGTTGGTGCGCGCCCCGGAAACCGATCATCTGAAGGACTTCGACTTGGCGGACATCTGCCTGCACGCGGTGCAGGTCGAGGACTTCGCCGGCTTCATCTACGTCAATCTCGACCCCTCGGCGCGACCGCTGGCCGCGCAATCGGAGGATCTGGAAACCGAAATCCGCCATTGGGCGCCCGACATCGACAAGCTTACTTTCGGGCACCGGCTGAGCTATGAGGTCAAGTCGAACTGGAAGGTGGTCGTCGACAATTTTCTGGAATGTTATCATTGCCCCACCGCGCACAAGGATTTCTGCGACCTGGTGGATATGGATACCTATAAGGTCACCACTTATGGCATTTATTCCAGTCATATGGCCGACGCGGGCAAGGGCACGAACACCGCTTATGATGTTTCCAACGCCACCGTGCGCACCCACGCGGTCTGGTGGTTGTGGCCCACGACCTGCCTGATGCGTTATCCGGGCCGGTCGTCGATGATCGTGCTGAATATCATCCCGGCAGGTCCCGACCGGACCTTAGAGACCTATGATTTCTACCTTGAAACCCCCGAGCCCGATGCCATGGAGCTGGATGCGATCCGCTATCTGGACGAAGTGTTGCAGGTCGAGGACATTGCGCTGGTGGAAAGCGTGCAAAAGGGCATGGCCTCGTCCGCCTTCGATCAGGGGCGGATCGTCTTTGACCCAAGCGGTTCGGGCAAGTCCGAACACGCGGTGCATCTTTTTCACGGGCTGGTTCTGGATGCCTACGCGACCGCCGCACCATGAGCGCGCTGGCCGGTAAGATCGCCCTGGTCACCGGCGGGCGCGGCGGCATCGGGCGGGCCATATGCGCGCGGTTTCGGGACGAAGGCGCGGTAGTTTACGCCAGCGATCGCGGCGCGGGCGGGTCGATCGGTGCGCCCGATGACGCGGCCGGTTTCATCGAGATCGACGTAACACGCGAAGATCAGGTTCGCGCCGCGATGGACCGCCTGATGGCCGAACACGGGCGGCTGGATATTCTGGTCAACGCCGCCGGGATTGAGATCGAAAAGACCATCGAGGACACCAGCCTTGACGACTGGAACCTTGCGTTTGCGGTGAATGTCACCGGCACCTTCCTTGTGTCGAAATATGCGCTGCCGCTGATGCGGGCAGCGGCCGAGGGCGGGCCAAGCGCCAGTATCATCAACTTCGGCTCCTACGACGGGTTCATCGCCGATCCGTGCCTTGCCGCTTATTGCGCCACCAAGGGCGCGGTGCATGCGCTGACTCGGGCGATGGCGGTGGATCACGGGCCTGACGGCATTCGGGTCAACGCCATCTGTCCGGGCTATATCGACACGCCGATGATGCAGGCGTTTTTTGAGGGCGATGGCACCGGCGGAGCGGGCCGCACCGAGGCCGAGCGCCGTCAGGCCGCGCGTGACGTGCATCCGTTGCGCACCATGGGTAGACCCGAAGATGTGGCCAATCTGGCCAACTGGCTGGCCTCGGACGAGGCGCGCAATGCCAGCGGCCAGCTTTGGGTGCTGGATGGGGGCTTGAGCGCGCAAATCCAGCAGATGCGGCTGTGAGCAGGCCAGTCATCATCACCTGCGCGGTGACGGGGGGCATTCACACGCCCACCATGTCGCCGCATCTGCCCGTGACCCCGGCCGAGATCGCCACCGCCAGCATCGAGGCGGCGCAAGCCGGGGCCTCGATCATCCACCTGCACGCCCGCGACCCCGAAACCGGCAAGCCCGACCCGCGGCCCGAGACCTTTCAGCAGTTCTTGCCGGTGATCAAACAGGCGACCGATGCGATCATCAACATCTCGACCGGCGCCGGGCTTGGCATGAGCATGGACGAGCGCCTGTTGGCGGCGACAACCGCCAGCCCGGAAATGGCCAGTCTGAACATGGGGTCGATGAATTTCGGGCTGTTCCCGCTCCTGGACAAATATTCCAGCTGGCAGCACGACTGGGAGCCTGAATTTCTGGGCATGACCCACGATTTCATCTTTCCCAACACCTTCGCCACCATCGAATATGCGCTGAAAAATCTGGGCCAGGCGCATGGCACGAAATTTGAGTTCGAATGCTATGATCTGGGCCATCTTTACAATGTCAAATGGTTTGTCGATCAGGGGCTGATAACGCCGCCGTTTTTCATCCAGATGGTGTTCGGGATCATGGGCGGCATGGGCGCTGATCTGGATAACCTGATGCATCTGCATAAAGTTGCGGACCGACTCTTCGGCGTGGAAAACTACGAATGGTCGGTGCTGGCGGCGGGGCGGCACCAGATGCCTTTTGCCACCCGGGCCGCGATGCTGGGCGGCAACCTGCGGGTCGGGCTGGAGGACAGCCTTTACATCGGCAAGGGCGAGCTGGCGACCTCGAACGCGCAGCAGGTCGAGCGGATACGCGCCATCATCGAAAACCTGGGGCTGAGCGTGGCCACGCCCGATGAGGCGCGCGCGCGGCTGGGGTTGAAAGGCGGCGACCGGGTCGGGTTCTAGCGGCGTTCTTTACCGCGAAACCCCGTCGCAACCACGAATTTTTCTGAACTGTCAGAGCGACTTGCCGGTGGCTTGAAATTCGCGACCCCGGAAAATTTCTGCTGCAAGAGCGCCTGCAGACTCCCTTCGGCCCCTCCGGCCAGCACTTTGGCAACAAATGTCCCGCCATCATCCAACACGTCAAAGGCGAACTCGGCCGCAGCCTCGCAGAGCGCGATGATGCGAATGTGGTCGGTCTGTTTGTGGCCCGAACTTGC
Organism: Paracoccaceae bacterium; assembly: GCA_965247915.1. Classification (GTDB taxonomy): domain Bacteria; phylum Pseudomonadota; class Alphaproteobacteria; order Rhodobacterales; family Rhodobacteraceae; genus JAKZRT01. The sequence goes on along the minus strand of OZ252048.1, from coordinate 1,611,426 downwards.
CGCGGCCATGTCCGACATCACCACGTCAGCGCGCCCGCCCAGCCAGGCCCGGACCCGGTCGTCCGCCCCGTCGTCAAGAAAATCCAGAACGTGAAAGACTGCGCCGGGAACCGGGTCGATCGCTTGCAGATCGACGCCCAGCACTGTTCCTTGCGCCTTGCCTGGCCTGTCGCCCAGAGCGTTGACCCGGGCAACTGCGACCTGGCTCCACCCTCCCGGAGCCGCCCCCAGATCGACCACCCGCGCACCGGGCACCAGAAACCGGTATTTGTCGTCGGTTTCGAGAATTTTGAAGGCCGCGCGTCCGCGATAGCCTTCGGCGCGCGCCCGTTTGACGTAAGGGTCGTTGAGCTGTCGTTCCAGCCATCGGGTTGAGCTGAGCTTGCGGCCGCGCGCGGTTTTCACCCGTTCGCGCAATTCGCGCTGGCCGCGCCCCGAACCGCCGCCGGGTTTATTGCCCGCCATGCGCCTAGCGCCCCTGATCGGTCAGAACGCCGTCGGCGTTCATCTGCGAATACAAGAGCCCCTCGCGCAGCCCCCGGTCTGCAACCGACAACCGGTCCGTGGGCCAAAGCCGCAGCAGCGCCTGCAATATCGCCGCCCCCGACATGATAAGAGCGTGCCGGTCGCGTCCGATGCGCGGGTCGCGGCGGCGTCCGGCAGGCCCCATGGCCAAATACTCGCGGATCACTGCGTCGATCTGATCCGAGGTCATTTGCAGCCCGTCGACCTTGTTCCGGTCATAGCGCTTCAACCCCAGATGCGACGCCGCTACCGTTGTTACCGTGCCGCTGTTGCCGATGATCTGAAATCCATCGCGGCGCTGTTCGAACCCGGACGGGATAAAATCGGTCAGCGCTTCCTCGAAATAGCAGCTCATCAGCGCAAATCGCGCCGCATCGTCCGCCACATCTTCGTATTGTTCGCGCAAGGTCGCGACCCCAAGCGGCACCGAGATCCAGTCGACCACGCGCGCCCGGCCCGCATCGGCGTTCCCGGCGTCAAACCGGCTGCGCAGGCGCATGATTGACTGCGTGCGTTCGCCGCTTGGCACTTTGCCAAGGTCGATCCAGACCAGTTCCGTCGACCCGCCGCCGATGTCCACCACCAACAGTTGTTGGGTCTGCGGGTTGACCAGCGGCGCGCAGCTGACAACCGCCAGCCATGCCTCTTCTTCGGGCGGGATAACCTCAAGCGTCAGGCCGGTTTCGCGGCGAACCCGGTCCAGAAATTTCTGCCCGTTCTTGGCGCGGCGGCAGGCCTCGGTCGCGATGAGGCGCTTTTTGTGAATTTGATGACTTTCAATTTTCTGCCGGCAGATGCGCAGCGCCTGCACGGCGCGTTCAATCGAATTGCGCGACAGATACCCCGACGTCTCGAGGCCCCTGCCCAGTGAGACCGATTTGGAAAAACTGTCGATGACGCGAAACTGACTTCCCGCCGGTTGGGCGATCAGCATGCGACAAGAATTGGTGCCCAGATCCAGCGCCGCGTAAAGACCGGCAGGGTCAGGCACGACCAGCGCGGGGCGGTCGACCGCATTCAGGGACGCGCCCGCACCATCGGGACGCTCGGGCGTCATATCGCCCTCCATTTCGAGTTGGTGTGACTCTACGGGCGGGGGGCAGGGCTGACAAGGGCGCAGACGTTGAGACGCCGCGTCGCTTGTGTCATTCGGCAGGTCGAAAATATGCTCAAACTTCCCGACCCAAGGGCGTATGAGGTGCCGGGAATAAGGAGAATCAGCCCATGCCCGACGTCACGATCGTTTATTGGCGCGACATCCCGGCCCAGGTGATTGTGGGCCGGGGCCGCAAGGGCGCCAAAAAGCAGCTGGCCGAGCGGTTTGAAGCGGCGATTGACCGGGCGGCGATGAAATCCGGCGCTGACCAGACCGATGATTATCTTGCCGAATGGCGTAAGGCCGCCCCATATAGCGTCGATGGTGACGCCGGTGAAATTGCCGCGACCGAGGCCGCACGTCTGGAGACAGATTATGACCAGGCGCGCATCAAGGCGCTGATCGACAACGGCGGATGGGCCTGAGCCCCCGCAATTTGAAGGAGGCCGCATTGGCGCTTCTGAGTTTTCGCAGGAAAGAGGTCGCGGCCCCGGCGGCAAGCCAGGCCGAGCTTGAGGCGTTGCTCGACGGTTATTCGATCGAGGTGATGCCGCGCACCGCCGAAAAGGTGGACGACTTCCGCACCCTGCTGCCCGAAGGCACGCGCGTGTACATTGCGCATATCGAGGGCACGCCGATCGAGGACATGGTGGCGACGGCCAAGCGCCTCGCCGCAGACGGTTTTCAGGTGATGCCGCATTTTCCGGCCCGCATCATCAAAGACAACAAAACGCTGGCCGACTGGGTCGCCCGCTATCAGGGCGAGGCGGGCGTGACCCAGGCCTTGTTGCTGGCGGGCGGTGTGGCCCAACCTTATGGCGATCTTCATTCCTCGATGCAGCTCCTGGAAACCGGGTTTTTCGACAATGCCGGGTTTACACATCTGCATGTGGCGGGCCATCCCGAAGGCAACCGCGACATTGACCCGGATGGGTCGGACAAAGGCGTCATGGAGGCGCTGCGTTGGAAACAGGCGTTCTCGGACCGCACCGACGCCCAGGTGGCCATGGCTACGCAGTTTGCTTTCGAGGCCGGACCGATTGCGGCCTGGGCGGACCGGCTGAAGGCCGAAGGCATCACCCTGCCGATCCACATCGGTATCGCCGGGCCTGCCAAGCTGCAAACGCTGATCAAGTTTGCCATCGCCTGCGGGATCGGCCCGTCGTTGAAGGTGCTGCAAAAACGCGCCCGCGATGTGACCAAGCTGATTCTTCCCTTCGAGCCGACCGAGGTGCTGAACGATCTTGCCGCCTACAAGGCGGCCAACCCCAAGAGCCTGATCGAGAAAGTGCATTTCTTCCCCTTGGGCGGTATCAAGACCAATGCTAAATGGGCCATGACAAACGGCGGGCCGGCAACCCAACCCGCCGCTAACACCTGACCTGAAAAGGAACCACCGCAAATGGTGCGCACCGTCGTCGAGAGTAACTCCAAATCCGTCACCATCGGATTTGACGAACCGTTTTGCGTGATCGGCGAACGGATCAACCCCACCGGCCGCAAGAAACTGGCCACCAAACTTGAGGCGGGCGATTTTTCGACCGTCGAAAAGGACGCGCTGGAACAGGTCGCCTGCGGGGCGATGGTGCTGGATATCAACGCTGGCGTTGTCTACAACTCGAACCCCGATCCCAACATTACCGAACCGCCGCTGATGACCAAGGTCATCGAGATGGTGCAGGGGCTGGTCGATGTGCCTTTGTGCATCGACAGTTCGGTTCCCGGCGCGCTGGAGGCCGGTCTGGCGGTTGCGCATGGGCGGCCGCTGTTGAATTCGGTGACCGGCGAGGAAGACCGGCTCGAGGCGATCCTGCCGCTGGTCAAGAAGTACAACGTGCCCGTTGTCGCGATCTCGAACGACGACACCGGCATTTCAGAAGACCCCGAAGTGCGCTTTGCCGTGGCCCGCAAAATCGTCGAACGCGCCGCCGATTTCGGCATTCCGGCGCATGACATCGTGGTCGATCCGCTGGTCATGCCGGTGGGGGCCATGGGCACTGCCGGGCGTCAGGTCTTTGCGCTGGTGCGCAAGCTGCGCGAAGAACTGGGGGTCAACACGACCTGCGGCGCCTCAAACATCAGCTTTGGCCTGCCGAACCGGCACGGGATCAACGCCGCCTTCCTGCCGATGGCGATCAGCGCCGGCATGACCAGCGCCATCATGAACCCGGTGCGTCCGGTGGAAATGGAGGCGATCCGGGCTGCGAATTTCCTGATGAACCACGATGCAAACGGCAGCACCTGGATCAGGTTCGCCCGGGTATTGGACGCCACCAAACAAGGCACGCCCTTCCCCGAGGCCTCGGCCGCAGCCGCCAAAAGCAGCGGGCGTGGCGGACGCGAGGGGCGGCGACGGCGTCGGGCTTAACCCCGAAATAACCAAGCAGCGTTCGGCTGCGGGGCGATTGTATTCGCTTCGCAACTTGCTGCCAGCGATATTTGGCTCGATGAGATATTTGCGAGCCGTGCTGCGCAAAATTGCGGCGTCATCCAACGCAGTGTGCGGGACGTCGAGCGCAAGGTCGGTCGCGAGCGTCTGGAGCTTGAGGTGCGCCAACGGGGCTTTCACCTGATCGAATGCGAAAGCCAAATGGTGATTGTCTGCGCCACCGGTCACATCAACGTCATCATGCGATAGATTCTGATGGGATGTCACGCACGGTAATCTTTTCATGCCCCGCCTTGGCAAGCGCCCGGAGGGCGGCCATGTTGGCCCCCGGAGGGGTTTTTGATGTCGGAATGGCAGCTACCAGCGACACGGCGCGTCCTGCGGGCCATTCTGCGCGTCGCGTTGGTTTTTGCCGTCGTTTGGGCGTCGCTGCAAGCGATCGAAATTGCAATCCAGGCCCTGTCGGACGCGGGCAAGGCCCCTGACCCGGCCACCATGGAGGCCGCATTCTTGGGCATGACCGCGCTTTATGCGCTGGTTCTGGCGATACCCTTCGTGCCGGGCGTCGAGATTGGCCTTTCGATGATGATGATCCGGGGCGCCGATGCCGCCCTGCCGGTCTATCTGGCCACCATTGCCGGGCTGACGCTCGCCTATCTGGTCGGGCGCTACGTTCCCTACCCGGTGATGGCCCGGTGGCTGTCTGACTTTGGCATGGTGCGGACATCGGCCCGGTTGGAGACGCTTGGCGGACTTGAGAGGGGCGCGAAACTTGACCTGCTGCGCGCGCGGCTGCCGGGGTTTTTGCGGTGGCTGCTGGTCGATTACCGCTATCTGGCGCTTGCGCTGTTGCTCAATCTGCCCGGCAACGCGATTGTCGGTGGCGGTGGCGGCATTCTGTTGATCGCGGGCCTGAGCCGGCTGTTTGACGCGCGGCTTCTGGTGCTAACGCTGATCATTGCGGTGGCACCCGTGCCGCTGGCATTTCTGTTTTTCGGGGCACTCTGACCACCAGCACGTGTTGCACTTGACGCAAGCGTGCCAAAATTGGCCGCGCATCGGCTTTTCACCGGCCGAATTCCCCCTATGCTGCGGCCAGTTACACGGCTTCAAGGATCGGCACCATGTCCGACCAACCCCTGGTCATTTTCACCCCGTCGGGAAAGCGCGGCCGGTTTGCGCCCGGCACACCGATCCTGACCGCAGCGCGCCAGCTGGGCGTCGATCTGGACAGCGTTTGTGGCGGGCGCGGTATTTGTTCGAAATGCCAGATCACCCCGTCGTTTGGTGAATTTCCCAAGCACGGCGTGACGGTTGCCCAAAATGCGCTGTCGGACTGGAACGAGGTCGAGGCGCGGTACGACCGGATCAGGGGTCTGGCCAAGGGGCGCAGGCTGGGCTGCCAGGCATTGGTTCAGGGCGATGTGGTGATCGACGTGCCGCCCGAAAGCCAGGTTCACCGTCAGGTGGTTCGCAAGCGCGTCGAGGCGCGCGACATCACGCTGAACCCGTCGATCCGGCTGGCCTATGTCGAGGTTGCCGAGCCCGATATGCACGACCCTTCGGGCGATCTGGAGCGGCTGAAGGCCGCGCTTGCGGATCAATGGGACTTCGAGAATATCGATCTGGATCAAACGCTTATTCGCGATCTGCAACCGGTGCTGCGCAAGGGTAAGTGGAAGGTCACCTGCGCATTGCACTCTGAGCCCGGTGACACGGCGATGACGGTCCTTCGCCTGTGGCCAGACCTCTACGACGGGCCGTTATACGGCATGGCTGTGGACCTCGGGTCGACCACCATCGCCGCGCATCTGACCAGCCTGCGCACCGGCGAAGTGGTGACCAGCTCGGGCGTGATGAACCCGCAAATACGCTTTGGCGAAGACCTGATGAGCCGGGTCTCTTATTCGATGATGAACCCCGGCGGCGACGCGGAAATGACCCGGGCTGTGCGCGAGGGCATAAACCAGCTTTTCGCCGACACGGCGGCCGAAGCCGGGGTTGACCCAGCGCTGATCCTCGACACGGTCTTTGTCTGCAACCCGGTGATGCACCACCTGTTTCTGGGGATCGACCCGTTTGAGCTGGGTCAGGCGCCTTTTGCCCTGGCCACCGCAGACGCGCTCAGAATGCGGCTTTCAGATCTGGGCATTCAGACCCATCCGGCGGCGCGCGCCTATATCCTGCCCTGTATTGCCGGCCATGTGGGTGCCGATGCGGCGGCGGTGGCCCTGTCGGAAGCCCCTGACAAGTCGCAAGATCTGGTGCTGGTCGTCGATGTCGGGACCAATGCCGAAATATTGCTGGGCGACAAAAGCGGCGTTCTGGCCTGTTCGTCGCCCACGGGGCCCGCCTTTGAAGGGGCGCAGATCAGTTCGGGCCAGCGCGCCGCACCCGGAGCGATTGAGCGGGTCGAGATTGATATTGCAACGAAAAACCCGCGATTTCAGGTGATCGGTTGCGATCTCTGGTCCGATGACGATGGCTTTGCCGAGGCCACGGCGGGCACCAGGGTCACCGGCATCTGCGGGTCGGGGATCATCGAAATGGTGGCCGATATGCGCCTTGCCGGGCTGCTGGATGCCAGTGGTCTGATCGGGTCGCCCGAGGCTACGGGATCGGACAGGATGGTCCTCGAGGGGCGAACGTTCAGCTATCTTGTATGGGACGGAACCGATGAGGGCGGGCCCAGAATTACCGTTACAAACACCGACATACGCCAGATACAAATGGCCAAGGCGGCGCTTTATTCCGGTGCTCGGCTGCTCATGGACAAGCGTGGCGTGGACAGCGTGGACCGCGTGGTTCTGGCCGGAGCATTCGGCGCGCATATCAGCCCCAAACACGCGATGGTGCTGGGGATGATCCCTGATGTGCCGCTGGACAAGGTTTATTCGGCGGGCAACGCGGCGGGGACCGGCGCGCGCATTGCCCTGCTGAACACCGCCGCGCGGGCCGAGATCGAGGCCACGGTGCGCCTTATCCATAAGGTCGAAACCGCGGTTGAGCCCAGATTTCAGGAGCATTTTGTCAATGCCTCGGCGATTCCGAATTCGGTCGAGCCCTTCACGATATTGCGGTCGGTGGTCGACCTGCCCGAGGTCGATTTCAACACCGGCGGCGGGGGAAACGGCGGGCGCCGGCGGCGGCGGCGCGGATAGGGGCCGGGCAACGGGCCTTGACCCCAAAGCCGCTGACGGCCTATCTGACACCCTCTGGCGGGTGTAGTTCAATGGTAGAACGGCAGCTTCCCAAGCTGCATACGAGGGTTCGATTCCCTTCACCCGCTCCAGCCCCTAACTACCGTAATTTCGCACAAATTCCACAAGCTGGGCAGTTGAGGCATCCTTGCCCTCGGTATCCCTTTCGCCCGCGACGACGGGACCAAGAGCGCTGGCAAGCTCCTTGCCCAGTTCCACGCCCCATTGGTCGAACGAATTGATCCCCAGGATCACCCCTTCGACAAAGACCCGGTGTTCATAAAGCGCGATGATGGCGCCCAGGCGTTCGGGCGTGAGCTTGGCGTAGATCAGCGTCGTCGAGGGCCGGTTGCCGGGAAACACCCGGTGGCGGGCCTGTCGGTCAAGCTCGGGGCCGGTCAGGCCCGTGGCAGCCAGCAGCGCCCGGGCCGCATCAAGGCTGCGCCCGCGCATCAGCGCTTCGGACTGGGCAAGACAATTGGCGACCAGCAGGTGATGCTGGTGGGCCAGGTCGGGCTCAGAACCCTGGGCCGCGACCATAAACTCGCAAGGAACAACGCGGGTGCCCTGGTGGATGAGCTGATAGAATGCGTGCTGGCCATTCGTGCCCGGCTCACCCCAGACAATCGCGCCCGAGTTTCGGGTCAGGTCCGAACCGTCCATGCCGACGCGCTTGCCGTTCGATTCCATCTCAAGCTGTTGTAAATAGGCGGGCAATCGCGCCAGCCGCTGGTCATAGGGCAGCACTGCGCGGGTGGCATGGCCACAGATCTGGTTGTGCCAGAGGCCAACCAGCGCCAGCATGATCGGCATATTTTCGGCCAACGGCGCGGTGCGGAAATGCGCGTCCATCGCCGCAGCCCCGCCAAGAAAAACGTCAAAATCGTCAGGACCAATGGCGATCATCAGGCCAAGCCCGATCGGCCCCCACAGCGAATATCGCCCGCCAACCCAGTCTTCGAACCCAAAGACCCGGGCGGGCGGGATGCCCCATTCCGCGGTCTTTTCAAGGTTCGAACTGAGTGCCGCAAATTGCGCTGCCGGATCACCGCCGCCCGTCGCCATCCAGTCGCGCGCCGTGGCGGCGTTGGTTATGGTCTCGATCGTGGTGAAGGTTTTCGAGGCGACGATGACAAAGGTGCGTTTCGGGTCCAGCCCGCCGAGTGTGTCGGCGATATGCGCCGCGTCGATGTTCGAGACAAAGTGACAACGGGGACCATCGGCAAAGGGGGCCAGCGCCAGCGTCGCCATGGCCGGGCCAAGGTCGGACCCGCCGATACCGATGTTGACCACGTCGGTGGTGTCCGATCCGCGCAGTTCGGTCGCAAAAGCCCGCATGCGCCCAAGCGTTTCCCGGACCTGCGGCATCACATCCTGACCATCAACCATGATCGGGCCGCTCTTGGCGCGCAAAGCGGTGTGCAGCACGGCGCGGCCTTCGGTTTCATTGATCTTGTCGCCGCAAAACATGGCATCGCGACAGTCAGCCACTCCGGCAGTTTCCGCCAGATTTATCAAAAGTTTGCGGGCAACTGCTTCGATATTTGTCTTTGAATAATCAAAGAGCATATCGTCGGCGCTGACCGAAAACTCAGCCGCCCGCGCGGGATCGTTGAAATACGCGAGGATGGGGCGGTCAGCGGTCTGGGCCCGGTGATCTTCCAGCTTTTGCCAGAGGTCGCTGGCCATCACGCCGCCCAATGCACAATCATGCCCGGCAGCATCGCGGCAACCGGGGCCTGCATCGGGTCGGCCAGCCGCACCGCGCGATCCAGCGCCTGGCGTTTCTCGGCCCCGGTGATGACCAGATGCCGCGACAATGCGCCCTTCAGCACCGGCGCGGTCAGGGTAACACGCGGCTCGGGTATTTCACCGCCCGACACGGCCAGAACTTCGGGCGCATCATCGGCCAGCGCCGCGGCCAGATGATCCGAGCCTGGAAAGAGCGAGGCGCAATGCATGTCCGCGCCCATGCCCATAAGCAGCACCGAAATCGGTCGCAGCGCGTGAACCTGGTCGCGGATCGCCTCGGCCCCGGCTTCGGGCGTCGCGTCACCGGTATAAAGCGAAATGTAATTGGCCCGCGCCGCATTGTCAGTCAGAAGCCGCTGGTAAAGCATGCATGTGTTCGACCGTTCGTGGTCGCCGGGCACCCATCTTTCGTCGGTCAGAACCACATCGACCCGATCCCAGTCCAGATGCACCGCCGCAAGCACATCGAAGATCGGGCCGGGCGTGGTGCCGCCGGGCACTGCAAAGCTGGCCCGGTCATGGGTCATCAGCGCCGAGTTCAGATCGCTGGCCAGCGTGTCGGCCAGATCGATCAGCATCATATCGGCGTCGGGGTATTCGACGATTTTCATGGGCGTATCTCCCGCCAGCGCCGCCCGTCGCGGTGCAGAAGCATCATAGCGTCATCTGGCCCCACGCTGCCAATATCATATGCCTGCGGCTTGTCGCCCCGGTCGGTCCAGCGCGCGATGGTCGGGTCAGTCCAGGCCCAGGCGGCTTCGACCTCGTCGCCGCGCATGAAAAGCGTCTGGTCGCCGCGCACCACATCCATGATCAGCCGCTCGTATGCGTCGGGCACATCGCCGGCCTCGGGGCCGAGCGCTTCGGCGAATGTCATGTCCAGCGGCACGTCGATCAGGCGCATTCCGCCCGGCCCCGGTTCCTTGATGGTGACGCGCAGGTCGATGCCTTCGTTCGGTTGCAGACGGATCGAAAGCTGGTTGGGTGCCCCCATGTTTTCGGCCCCGAAGATCGAATGCGGCGGTTCTTTGAACGAGATCACGATCTCGGAACTGCGCGCCTTGAGGCATTTGCCGGTGCGCAGGTAAAACGGTGTGCCGTTCCAGCGCCAGTTCGCGACATGGACCTTGAGCGCGATATAGCTTTCGGTGGTGCTGTCCGAATTCGAAACATCCTGCCGATAACCGGTGTGGCCCGCGACCGGTGCGTATTGCCCGCGCACGATCTCTTTGGGCTCGACCGGGTCCAACGCGCGGATAACCTTCAACTTTTCGTCTCGCACCGCGTCGGGGTCAAACTTTGACGGCGGCTCCATCGCGGTCAGGCACAAAAGCTGCATCAGGTGGTTTTGCACCATGTCGCGCATCGCCCCCGCGCGGTCGTAATATTCGCCGCGCCCGCCCACGCCCACGGTTTCGGCGACAGTGATTTGGACGTGATCGATATACTGGGCGTTCCAGAGCGGCTCGAACAGGATATTGCCAAAGCGGATCGCCATCAGGTTCTGGACGGTTTCCTTGCCCAGATAATGATCGATGCGATAAATCTGGCTTTCGTCGAAATGTTCGGCCAGCGTGGCGTTCAGCGCGCAGGCGCTTTCCCGGTCGCGTCCGAAGGGTTTTTCGACGACAATGCGCGACCGTTCATTGGCGATACCATGTTCGTGCAGGCGTTCGGCTAGCGCCCCGAACAGCCCCGGACCGACCGAGAAATAATAGGCCTGGACGATGTCCTCGCGGACCACCGCGGCCAGATCTTTCCAGCCGTCAGCGCCGGTCGCGTCGATGGCCACATAGCGGACATGCTGCAGGAACGAATTGATAATTTCTCGATCACTGGACTTTTCCGGCAAGAATTCTTGAAAAGCCGCTGCGATGACCTGGCGATACTCATCCTCGCTTTGCCTGGTGCGCGCCGCACCGATAATGCGCGCGTCTTCGGGCATCTGGCCCGAGAGATAGCGCAGAAACAGGCCGGGAAGGATTTTCCGGCGCGCCAGATCGCCGGTTCCGCCGAATATCACCAGATCAAAAGTCTTGACCGGAATGACGCGTGAAACCATGGCTCGCCCCCCCCTTCTCCCGCGCCGATGTTAGCGCTAACTGCGGCCCCCATAAGCCCGCGCGGCACCGAAGTCCAGCCGAATGACGCAGCTTCACAAAGCCGTAAATGCCTTTTTTCCGGGCTATTCTACGCGATCAGGTCAGGATAGCACTGGTTGCAAGACTGACAATAGGCGATCCATGAAAGATCACAGTGGACCGGGGGACCAGATCCCCAAATTTTTTGACCCCTATGTCACCGCTGACGGGTCCGAACGCGCCTCCGTGCTCCTGACCAATCCGCAGACGCTGTGGTTCAACACCGGGACCCGGTGCAACATCGAATGCCGGAACTGCTATATCGAAAGTTCACCCGCCAACGACCGGCTGGTCTATCTGTCGACCAGCGAAGTCCAGGTGTTTCTGGACCAGATCAAGACGCGGGGCTGGCCGATAACCGAGATCGGGGTGACCGGTGGCGAGCCCTACATGAACCCCGAGATCATCGAGATATGCGAGGCCTCGTTGCGCGCCGGTTTCAGGCTGTTGGTTCTGACCAACGCCATGCGCCCGATGATGCGCGACCGGGTGCGCGGCGGGATTGCCGGCCTGAACGCGCGGTATCCCGGGCAAATGACCCTGCGGGTGTCGCTGGACCATTACGGTGCCCGCCGCCACGACCAGGAACGCGGCGCTGACAGTTTTGCAGCGACGCTGAAGGGCATGGCGTGGCTGCGCGATCAGAGCGTGCCGATGGCGGTTGCGGGGCGCACCATGTGGGGCGAGGACGAGGCCGCGACACGGGCCGGGTTTGGCGATTTGTTTGCGCGGAATGCCCTCGATATCGACGCGCAGAAACCGGGCGGCCTAGTGCTGTTTCCCGAGATGGATGCAAAGGCGCCAGTGCCGGAGATTACCACCGCATGCTGGGACATTCTCGGTAAAAACCCGGCGGATGTGATGTGCGCCTCGTCGCGGATGGTGGTCAAAAGAAAAGGCGCCGACCGGCCGGTGGTGCTGTCGTGCACACTTCTACCCTATGACGCCCAGTTCGAGATGGGCGGTACGCTGGCCGAGGCCGAAAAGCCAGTGCAGCTAAACCACCCCCATTGCGCCAAATTCTGCGTGCTGGGCGGGGCCAGTTGTTCGGTGTAATCCGGACCACAGATATTGCGCCGCGCTGGCGCGCGCCGCCAGGGGCGAGGGGCGCTGCCCCTCGCGCTCCCCGGAGCAACAGTGTTTATATTGCGTAGAATTTCTGATCGCGTTCCATTGCATTCAGGGTAACGACCATTTTTCGCATGACGGCGGTGATGGCCAGTTTGGGTGGTTTTCCTGCATCGACGAGCCGCTGGTAGAGGGCAGAGAACGGGGTTCTTTTGGCGCGTGTCGCCGACAGCGCCGCCATGTAGAGGGTATTTCGCAGGTCTTTTCGCCCGCCGCGGCACACCCGTTTGCCCCGCCAGCGACCGCTTTGCCGCGCGAACGGTGCCACGCCGACCAGAGCGGCGATTTCCCCGCGTGTGACGCGGCCGAGCTCGGGAAGCCCGGCAATCATCGCCGCACTGGTGACCGCCCCGATCCCGGGAAGGCTGGTCAGGCGGCGGGCGCGATTGCGCCAGGCCGTGTCCGCTTCGATCAGGGCATTGATCTGCGCGTCCAGCGCCCTGATATCGGCCTCCAACCGGGTCAGTGCGTGGCGGATCATGGCGCGGATATCTTCAAACGCGGCTTGTTTGAGCTGGCATTTTTCGGCAATGCGGCGGGTCAGAAGCGCCCGCCGTCGCGTGGTCAAAGCCTTGATGTAGCGCTGACCTGCTGGCTCATCGAGGCTTGGTGCGGGGCGCATCCGCTGGCCGAACAGCGCCAGAATATAGGCATCGATCCGGTCGGTCTTGGCCAGTTGCCCGCCTGCATAGGCGAATTGCCGGACCCGCTGGGGCAGCAGCCGCGCCACCGGAACTCCGGCGCCCTGAAGGGCCTCATACAGCGCCGATTCATAGCCGCCACTGGCCTCCAGAACGACGAGCTCAGGCGATGTTCCGGCCAACTTCTCAAGCAGCATCGCATGGCCCTGCGGCGTGTTCGGCAAACTGAAATGACGCTCGCTGTCGCCCTGCAACAGGCAAATGTCCAGGCCGTCCCGCGAAATGTCGCATCCCGCGAAGTAAGGTGTTAAGGTCACGTTATCCATCCTTATCTGCGGCCTTGGCGACAACAGCGCCGGGCCAGTCAACAGTTCGGTTTGGGTGGTTACCCAAGGGGCTGGGGACCCGGCTCCCAGACGACCTCAAAGCGGGTCAAGTATTTGCCGGCCTCCCGCCCGCCAACAAAATAGCAGACCGCGGACAGATAAGTATTTCTGAAAAAATGATAACAATAGGGGCGGCGCCGGCGGTGCAGATTGACGTGGCGCGCGGCATGTATGGCGCGGCGCAGGTTGGCCGCAAATCGGCCCGTCCTCATATCCTCGATGCGTTGCGGTTTTTCGATGCAATCCACCGCGTCATCGGCCAAAGCCCGGATCGCTATGTCGCTGCCCCGCTTGGTCAAATGCGACAGCATGACCACGGGCATGGGGCGCAATTCCATGATTTTTCTAAGAAACTGATCGCCGTTCATGCGCGGCATCTCGACATCCAGGGTCAAAACGTCGGGGTTCAGACGTTTGATTTCGGCCCGCGCCTCATAAGGGTCGCCCGCCTCGCCCACCACGTCGATCAGCGGATCGTCTTGCAGAGCACGCGGACAATCTGGCGGACGCTTTCCATGTCATCGACGATCATCACCCGCTGCGGTCCTGCAGTCATTTCCGGCACCCTGTTTGTTCGCATGTCTGGCTTCGCCGGATCATCCGGCGCAGGCATGAAACTTGCCTTAAGCGCACCCGATCCATCGCCGCATCTGCCGCGCGCAAAACGCGGTTGCGCCGATCCCTTGCGCAGGTCCAAGAATTGATCTAGCCAAGGTGCCAGCGACGGGAGAATTCGGGAAATCGATGCCGAAGGAGCAACCGCCCCGGTAAACTCTCAGGCTTCAGGACCGCCGCAGGAATAAACTCTGGAGAGACCCCCGATCGTACCCGGGGCGCCGAAGGGATAACGATCTCAGGCCAAAGGACAGAGGGGCATCGTAAGCTGGGGCAGACGCCCCTGGGCGATGCCGGTCGGCCAATCGAACCGGACCTACGGACAGAGAGATTATGGGCGACACCGATCTTCAAGAACTTCACCAGACCCCGCTTTTTGGGCTGCATCAGGCCCTGGGGGCCCGGATGGTGCCCTTTGCGGGCTATTCGATGCCGGTCAGTTACCCCCTGGGCGTGATGAAAGAACACCAACATACGCGCGCCGCGGCCGGGCTGTTTGACGTCAGCCACATGGGCCAGGTTCGCCTGACCGCGCGCTCGGGTAATGTGAACGATGCTGCTCTGGCGCTGGAACGGCTGGTTCCGGTCAGCGTCGCCGGATTGGCCGAGGGGCGGCAGCGTTACGGGTTTTTCACCAACGATGCGGGCGGCATCATTGACGATCTGATGATCGCGCGGCGCGCCGATCACCTCCATCTGGTCATAAACGCTTCGCGAAAAGCGGTCGATCTGGCGCATATGGCCGACCATCTGGGCGGGACCTGCGTGCTTGAGGAAATCACCGACTGCGGACTGATCGCCCTTCAGGGACCGGCAGCCGCTGCATCGCTGTCGCAGATCGCGTCGGGCGTCGCCGACATGGCGTTCATGGATGTCCGCGACGTCGACACCGGTTTCGGATCGCTGACCGTCTCGCGGTCGGGCTATACCGGCGAAGACGGATACGAAATATCGGTGCCGTCAGCGAATGCCTTGGCGCTTGCGCAGGCGCTCTTGGCCATAGATGCGGTCGAGGCGATCGGCCTTGGCGCCCGCGACAGCCTGCGGCTCGAGGCCGGTCTCTGCCTGTACGGGAACGACATCGACGACGGCACCACCCCGGTCGAGGCGGCCATCGGATGGGCGATCCAGAAGGTGCGCCGCGCGGATGGCGCGCGCGGGCGGATTTCCCGGCGCGGCGATCATCCTGCCCCAGCTTGCCACCGGTGCCGACCGCCGGCGCGTCGGCATCTGCCCGCAAGGCCGCGCACCGATGCGCGACGGCACCTTGATTTTCGCCTCCGAGACCGCCACCGAACCGGTCGGCGAAGTTACCTCGGGCGCTTTTGGCCCCTCGGTCGGTGGCCCCGTCGCCATGGGGTATGTTGCCATCGACGCCGCCGCGCCTGGCACCCGTCTTTGGGGCGAGGTGCGCGGCAAACGGCTGGCGGCAGATGTCGCCACCCTTCCCTTTCACCCCCATAATTACCAACGCTAACAGGAGAGACATCATGCGCTTCACCGAAGAACACGAATGGCTGCGCGTCGATGGCGATGTAGTTGTTGTCGGCATCACCGAACACGCCTCGGAACAGCTGGGCGTGTCTGACGTTAGCGCCTTTGGGACAGATATGAGGGTTTAGCATCAGGAGGATTTCTGGTTCATCGCAACCGTCAAGGAGTGAAGATGAACAAGCAATCCGGAACCAGCAAAGCCTCGGCTGACAGGCTGGTCAAAACCATCCGCCGCAAGACCCGGCAAACGTATTCAGCCGAGGAGAAGATCCGCATTGTTTTGGCGGGTCTTCGGGGCGAGGAAAGCATCTCAGCACTGTGTCGCCGCGAGGGCATCTCAGAGAGTCTGTATTACAGCTGGTCCAAGGAGTTCCCCGAAGCAGGGAAACGCCGTCTGTCCGGCGATACGGCGCGTCAGGCGACGTCACCCGAGGTGAAGGAGCTACGTTCTGAGGCCTTGGCATTGAAAGAATGTGTGGCCGACTTGATCCTGGAAAACCGTCTGCTCAAAAAAAGCATGACAGGGGATGGGGGATACGAGGAATGAGGTATCCAGCGTCAGAGAAGTTGGAAATCATCCGCACCGTTGAGGGGTCCCATCTGCCTGCGAAGCAAACCTTGGATATGCTGGGCATTCCGCGCACCACATTCTACCGATGGTATGACCGCTATGTCGAAGGCGGCTTTGACGCCCTGGCGGATCGCTCACCCTGCCCAAAGTCGGTCTGGAACCGCATTCCCCAAGATCGGCGAGACGATCTGATTGAATTTGCACTGGAGCACGAGGCGCTGACGACCCGGGAACTGGCGGTAAAGTATACCGATGAGAAGCAGTATTTTATCTCTGAATCATCGGTTTACCGCTTTCTGAAGGAAGCTGATCTGATCACCGCGCCCGACTATGTTGTGATCAAAGCTGCCGACGAGTTCACGGACAAAACCACCGCTATCAACCAGATGTGGCAAACCGACTTCACCTACTTCAGGATCATTGGCTGGGGTTGGTATTATCTCAGCACGATCCTGGACGATTACAGCCGCTACATCATCGCCTGGAAGCTCTGCACAAACATGCGGGCCGAGGACGTGGCGGCGACGATTGAGCTGGCCCTGGCGGCGTCAGGTTGTGATCAGGCGGTTGTGAGACACAAGCCCCGTCTGCTGAGCGATAACGGCTCTTGCTACATCTCTGGCGACCTGGCCGAATGGCTCGAGGATCGACAGATGGACCACGTTCGCGGTGCGCCGTTCCATCCGCAAACCCAGGGGAAGATCGAGCGCTGGCATCAGACGATGAAGAACCGGGTTTTGCTGGAAAACTACTATCTGCCCGGCGATCTTAAACGCCAGATCGGGGCCTTCGTCGATTACTACAACAACCAGCGCTACCACGAGAGCCTGAACAACGTCACACCCGCCGACGTCTACTTCGGGCGCGGCAAGGCCATCATCAGAGAAAGGGAAAAGATCAAGAAACTGACAATCCGACAACGCCGCTTGCAACATCAAAAACTCGCGGCATAATCAATCACACAAACGAACCAGAGCCTCCAAAACTCAAACCGCTCTGATGTCCCATTTTATATGACGACGGACACCAATACGCCCAATTTGTTGTGCGTGCACCAGTCGGCGTTATAGCTTTGGCATGAGTTAGGACATGCCAAAGCTATAGTAAGCAAGACTGTTCTTTCTCTGACGTTGCTTGTTATGAAACCGTGAGGTGGAAGCGGACTGCGAATTGGCAGCCCTATATTTAGTATTCAGGAGCGTCAGGATGGTCTGTATCGGCATAAAAATTGAAATCCCAAGCCACCAAATCCAAGAGATATTTGTGACTGGCGAATACGCATTGGATGTCTCAAAACAGTTTGTGTCGATGGCGTTTCACAACAAGTCCTTAACGTCGACTACACATCTGACCAAGCAATAAGGGTACACGGAAATGCCTATTGAAAAAGTAGATACGCTTGTTGTTGGTGCCGGACAGGCAGGTGTGGCCATGAGCGAGCATCTGAGCAACCACGGCGTACCCCATCTTGTTCTGGAAAAGAACCGGATCGCCGAGGCCTGGCGCACCGGGCGTTGGGATTCTCTGGTTGCCAACGGTCCTGCGTGGCATGACCGGTTTCCGGGTTTAGAGTTTGTCGAGACCGACGCCAATGCCTTTGCGCCCAAGGAATGTGTGGCGGAGTATCTGAATGACTATGCCAAAATGATCAAAGCGCCGATCCGTACCGGCATTGAGGTGCTGAAAGCTGAGCGATATACGGGTCGTCCGGGTTTCACGGTCGAAACTTCGGACGGTGTGATTGAAGCCAAAACAATTGTTGCTGCCACTTGCGCCTTCCAGCATCCGGTGATCCCGCCGGTTGTTCCCAAGGAGGCTGGTGTCAAACAGATGCATTCCTTTTACTACCGTAATCCAGAAAAATTGCCCGATGGCGCAGTGATGGTTGTCGGCGCGGGTTCTTCAGGGGCTCAGATTGCCGATGAGCTCAGCCGTTCGGGCAGGAAAGTTTACCTGTCGATGGGTCCGCATGACCGTCCGCCACGAACCTATCGGGCGCGCGATTTCTGCTGGTGGCTGGGGGTGCTGGGCCTGTGGGATGTCGCGGCGATGAAGCCGGGAACAGAGCATGTCACGATTTCTGTCAGCGGCGCTTATGGTGGCCAGACCATGGATTTCCGTCGCCTTGGAAACGAAGGTGTTACATTGGTCGGCATGACCGAAACATACTCCCGGGGTGTCGTAACTTTCGCGGGTGATCTGCAAGAGAATATCGCCGTTGGCGACGTCAGTTATTTGTCGATGCTAGATGATGCGGATGCTTACATAAAACGAAACGGAATAAATTTGCCGGAAGAACCTGAAGCGCGCGTTGCGCATCCCGATCCGGAATGTCTCAGTAGCCCGCTTCGCTCATTGGATCTGGCGGACGCGGGAATTTTAATAATCATTTGGGCGACGGGATTTCGTCAGGACTTCAGCTGGATGAAGGTCGATGCCTTCGATGAAAAAGGCGCGCCGAAACATCAGCGCGGAGTTTCGTCGGAGCCTGGAATTTACTTTCTCGGCCTGCCTTGGCAATCGCGCCGTGGGTCGACTTTTATCTGGGGCGTCTGGCATGATGCCAAGCATGTGGCAGACCAGATTGCCAACCAGCGTAAATATTTGGAATACCGTGGCCCCGGCGAGGGCTGAGAGCAATCACAACATATTTGACAAAAGGACGAGCCAGATGGCCCACACCCGTATTCGCAAATTCAAAACCGGCGTTACCTACCCGGAACAGAACCTCGACAATGACTTGTGTCAGGCGATGATAACGCAGGGTGGCAAAACCGTATATCTGCGCGGCCAGTGCCCACAAAACCTCGATGACGCAGTCAATATCGATAGCCATGATCCGGTTGAGCAGACCCACAAGGTTATGCAAAATATCAGGCAGTTGATCGAAGAGGCTGGTGGCCAGATGGAGCATCTGGTCAAAGTGGTGGTCTACATCACAGACGTCCGTCACCGCGAAGATGTTTACCGCACTATGGGCGAATATATCAAAGGCGTTCACCCATGCTCGACGGGTTTGGTCGTTCAAGCATTGGCGCGGCCCGACTGGCTGGTCGAAATCGACGGCACTGCCGTTATTCCGGATTAATCGGCAATGACTTTCTCCCTTGTTGCACGATGTGAAGAAACCGGAATGTTCGGTCTGGCGATTTCTTCCTCTTCACCCGCCGTTGCGGCGCGTTGTTCTTTCGCCCGCGCAGGTGTCGGGGCGGTTGCATCACAGAATATTACTGACCCATCGCTGGGACCGATGGCGTTAGATTTGATGGAAAGTGGGCTAACCGCAGCGGAAACCATCGAAGAGGTCCAGCGGCGCGGAAGGTTCTTAGATTACCGTCAGGTGCTGGCTGTAGACAAGGCCGGCGGCACGGCTATCCATTCGGGCCCGAATTCGCTGGGCATTTGGACACAAGCGAGCAGTGAAAACGTAGCGTCGGGTGGCGATTTGTTAGCTAATGATGCGGTTCCACAAGCGATTGTCGATGGATTTCTGTCTGTCGGGGGACATATTGGCGATCGCCTAATCGCAGCCATGCGTGCAGCAATGGCAGCTGGTGGCGAAGCCGGGCCAATTCATTCAGCCGGGATGAAAATTGTGGACAAGGTCAGCTGGCCGGTTGCCGATCTGCGTTGTGACTGGTCTGAAGACTGCCCGATTGAAAATATCGCAACTGCCTGGGATGTCTACAAACCTCAACTCGGCGCTTATATCCAGCGTGCCCTCGATCCACGCGAGGCACCGTCGTACGGCGTTCCCGGCGATCAGTGATTTACGGAGATTAAAATGCTCGACAATACCTATGAAGACTGGAAATCGCGCGCGGACGGGCTGAGCTTTCGCCATCAGGCGTTTATCGGTGGTAAATTTGTTGATGCGGCGTCAGGCGAAACCTTTGATTGCATCAACCCGGCAACCGGCGAAGTGCTAACCCAAGTTGCGTCCTGTGACGGGGAAGACGTGGACCGGGCGGTTACTGCCGCACGCCAGGCTTTTGACGCAGGCAGCTGGTCATACGTCGATCCGAGCGAACGCAAGGCGGTTTTGCTGAAACTTGCAAATCTGATCCGTGAAAATCTGGAAGAAATGGCCCTTTTGGATAGTCTGGACATGGGAAAACTGGTCACAGACGCAGCCACGGTAGACGCCCCTGGATCAGCGCATTTCTTTCAGTGGTACGCTGAAGCGATCGACAAAATTTATGACGAGGTTGCCCCAACCGGTCCTGGCGATCTTGCGTTTATTAGACGAGTTCCTTTGGGCGTTGTGGGCGCAGTGACACCATGGAATTTTCCGCAGGACATGGCCACATGGAAATCTGCTGCGGCGCTGGCGGCTGGCAATTCGGTTGTACTAAAACCGGCGGAACAATCACCGTTGTCGGCCCTGCGTTTGGCAGAATTGGCCGCCGAGGCGGGCTTGCCCGATGGCGTGCTGAATGTTGTGCCCGGATTTGGCGTTACAGCTGGTAAAGCGCTGGGTTTGCATATGGACGTGGACACGCTGGCATTTACCGGCTCTACCAATGTCGGCAAAATTTTCATGCAGTATTCGGGTCAGTCAAATCTTAAATCTATCTGGCCCGAAACTGGCGGAAAAGGCCAAATTTGGTGTTTGCCGATTGTGAAAACCTGGACGCGGCCGCAGATATGGCAGCCTTTGGTATTTTCTTTAGGCTCAGTTTACGAACTGTATGCATGGCGTGTGATAGCAGCGGCCAAACAGGCTCGCGGCGAGGTCTGTGGTGTGAGTTTGATGAGATGAAACCATTGCAGGTAGTTGTCGAGATATTTTGTTGCGATGCCACGGTAGCGGCGCAGGAAATCCTTCAGTTGGCTGTGGCGGCTGTTGACCGTCTGAATATGAAAGGCGCCCCGGGCCCGTTCGCCGGCTGACAGATTGAGGGCTTCGTGGCGAACGCCCATTGCTGTCGCGCAGGGCGGATAGCCGCGGTGACCGTCGGACACCAGCACGATGTCCCTGTCGACGACCGGGCTGATCGCCTGTTTCAGCGTGTCGGCATTAACCACCGGAAGAACCGTGCTGAATGTCGTGCCATTACGGTCGGCAGCCACTAGAACCGGCACCTGTTCGCACGACAGGCCGCGCTTGCCAGCCTTGCCGCCTCTTTTGCGGGGCTTGCGGTCGAGGGTTCTCTGTCCCTTGTGGCTCTCCAGAACATAGGTTTCATCGACCTCGACGATCCCTTTGAGCTTTTGCGGGGCCTTCTTTGCAGCCTCCAGAAACCGGTGACGCCAACGGAATGCCGTGTTGACGGCAAGATTACAGTGATCGGCTGACGCCCGAACCGTTTCTCCCGCAGCCAGGCATCCGCCAAAGGCCAACCATCGGTCTTTGTAGTGAAGCCCGGACAAGGGCGTGCCGGTAGCGGCGTTGAATGTGCGCCGACAGATCTTGCACTGGTAACGACGCAGGCCCCGTGCCTTGCCCCGTGACACCGCACCGGGCTTGCCGCAATGCGGACAGTGCCTATCAGCATCCACCGCAAGTTCGACCGCGGCAAGCGAGGAACCCGACCCTGTCCGCCCTGAAAATACCGCTTCGGCCTCTCTACGCTGTGCAGCGCTGAGGCTGTCTATCCCGGCAAGCCAGCACTGAAATTGTTCATTGTCCATCGACATTCGCTATCTCCCTGAATCCAAAAAGAACATACCATGAACACATACAGTTCGTAAACTGAGCCTTTCTTTAACCAGGGCGAAGTGTGTTCGGCGAATTCGCGCCTTTATGTCGAACGCTCGATCAAGGATGAACTTGTTGAGCGTTTGATTGAGCGCGCACAAGGGTTGCAACCGGGTGATCCACTTGATCCTGCGTCAAAATCTGGTGCTATTGTGGATGAAACCCAAACCCAAAGTATTATGCGTGCCGTTGGTGATGGCAAGAAAACCGCAAATCTGGTTTCCGGGGGTGAACGCGTTACGGTAAATGGCAAAGGGTGTTTCGTTCAACCTACAATATTTGACGATGTGGATCACAATGATCCGCTGGCGCGAGATGAAATCTTTGGTCCTGTATTGTCTGTCATTGCGTTTGATGCAGAAGCAGACGCGGTGCGGATGGCCAATGACTCGGTTTATGGCTTGGCGGCATCCGTGTGGACTGACAATCTAAGCCGGGCTTTGCGCGTTTCTGATGCGCTTCAGGCTGGCACAGTTTCTGTCAACACAATGGATGCGTTGTCAGCCCAGACACCCTTTGGTGGCATGAAGCAATCGGGATTTGGCCGTGATCTATCACTACACAGTATCGACAAATATACCGCTCTTAAGACTACCTGGATAAAGTATCAGGCTTGATAAGCCTTTCATCGTAAGGGATGATTGCCCATGCCCTTACGATTCACTCTTCGCCAGCTTGAATATTTTGTCGCCGTCGGCGAGGTGGGGTCAATCGCGCTTGCCTCTAACAATGTAAATGTGTCTTCTCCGTCGATTTCGGCGGCAATTTCTCAACTAGAACAGGAATTCGGGCTTCCGCTATTTGTGCGAAAACATGCACATGGTTTAAGCCTGACAAAGGCCGGGCACCAACTGAAAGCCCAAGCCAACAAGCTGTTGCAGGAAGCAGAGCTTTTGAACAGCATGGCGGGGGATATATCCGGAATTGTGCGCGGTCCGCTTTCGCTTGGGTGTCTGCTCACTTTTGCGCAGGTCATCGTCCCGAGCATTAGGCGGCAGTTTGAAGAAAAGTACGCCGAAACTCGGATCATTCAATATGAACTACATCAGTTGGAAATATTTGATCGTCTGAGACGGGCAGAACTGGACATAGCTTTAACCTATGACCTTGATATACCGTCTGATCTGACCTTTCTGCCATTGGTCGAGCTGCCACCCTACGCGCTTGTAAGCGACGCGCACCCACTGGCGCATCTGCCGGCTGTTTCGGTGGATCAGCTGAAGGAGCATCCGATGGTGCTTTTGGACCTGCCCCATAGCAGCACCTATTTCACTTCGTTTTTTGGCCAAATCGGAGAAACGCCAATCATTGCAGAACGCACCCGCGACATGGCTGTCATGCGCAGCCTTGTTGCAAACGGATATGGCTACTCTATTGCCAATATTCGCCCATTGAATGAGCTTTCACCGGATGGCAAAAAACTGCGCTTCATTCCACTGACCGGAGACGTACGGCCCATGAAACTGGGGTTGGTCTTAGTGGATGGTGCAACAAACTCTCTTACGGTTCAGGCTTTTGTTGACCATTGCCGCGAACAGTTAACCGAACAAAGCGTGCCAGGTCTTAACATGGACCGCATCTCGGCTCGGGAAAATCCTAGCCTCTCTGATTAGGATTGCTCTAAGCCAAGCTTACGCAAGCCGACTTTAAAAATGTGTTGATTTAGACGATTCTGGGACGACTCTATTCAGCCGAAGGAAGCTTTTGATATGCGTGACCCACGATACGATATCCTTTTCGAACCGATGAAAATTGGACCCGTCACATCGAAAAACCGGTTTTATCAGGTTCCGCATTGTAATGGCGGCGGATACCGTGACCCATCTGCGGCCGCAGAAATGCGCGGGGTCAAGGCCGAGGGCGGTTGGGGCGTTATATTCACCGAACAGTGCGAGATGCACCATACATCTGAAATCACACCCTTCATCGAACTGCGCCTGTGGGAAGACAAGGATATCCCGCAGCTTCGCAAGATGTCTGAGCGAATGAAATCACATGGTGGACTCGCAGGCATTCAGCTGGCTTATTCCGGCATCAACGGGCCAAACCTTTATACAAAAGAGGTGCCGCTAGCACCGTCCGCACTGCCGATCCGGACGTTCACAAATGACCCCATTCAGGCCCGTGCCCTGTCGAAATCTGATATTACGGACCTACGCCGCTGGTTTGTGACTGCGGCAATGCGGTCGAAAGAGGCCGGTTTCGATCTGATCAATCTGTATGGTGCCCATGGGTTTGGTATTTTCCAACACTTCCTGAGCCGTGCAACCAACCAACGAACAGACGAATTTGGCGGTTCGTTGGAAAACCGATCACGCTTTGCCAACGAAGTTATCGGCGACATTCGCGATGCTGTGGGTGATAAGGTCGCTATCGCGTTGCGGGTTTCATTGGATGAAACCATCGGCGAATTGGGATTTTCCAACGCCGAGGTTCGCGATTTTGTTGAGATGAATAAGGACTTGCCCGATATCTGGGATCTGGCACGCGGCACCTGGGAAGACTGCTCTGGGCCTAGCCGCTTCAAGGAAGAGGCCTCGCAGCAGGAATTGGTTCAAGGCATTCACGACCTGACAGACAAGCCGATTGTAGGTGTTGGTCGCTTCACTTCGCCAGATGTGATGGTCAAACAGATCAAATCCGGAATTCTGGATATGATTGGCTGCGCACGCCCGTCCATCGCCGACCCTTTCATGCCCAAAAAGATCGAGGAGGGCCGGATCGAGGATATTCGCGAATGTATCGGGTGCAATATTTGCATCACTGGTGACATGACCATGTCAATCAGCCGCTGCACGCAAAACCCAACCTTTATGGAAGAATGGCGCAAAGGCTGGCATCCCGAAATTATGAACGCCAAAGGTGACAGCGAAAACGTGCTGATTGTTGGTTCTGGTCCTGCTGGGCTGGAAGCCGCTTGGGCGCTCTGCCGTCGCGGGTATGACGTGGCCGTGGCTGAATCGAAGACCGAAATCGGTGGTCGCGTGACCCGCGAATGCAAGCTTCCGGGTTTGGCAGCCTGGGGGCGCGTGGTGGACTACCGCCAGTACCAGCTGTCTCAGCGACCAGATGTTGAAATCTATCTGGATAGCGAACTTGATGCCGAAAGCATTCTGGAATTTGGATTTGAAAACGTGGCGATTGCGACGGGTGCGAGCTGGCGAAGAGATGGTGTATCCCGCCAGCATGTGGTGCCGATGCCAATTGGTGATGGGGCCAAGATATATACACCCGATGATCTGATGGATGGCACCGTTCCGGGTGGTAACGTCGTTATCTACGATGATGATCACTATTACATGGGCGGTGTTCTAGCTGAACTTCTGATCAAGAACGGCGCAACGGTAACGTTGATCACGCCGTCGGCCTACGTGTCGGATTGGACCAACAACACACTGGAACAGGCTGCAATTCACACCAAGCTCGCCGAAATCGGCGTGGAAATTGTACTAAACCGTGGTGTGTCCGAAATAGCGACCGATCACGTTGTCAGCAATTGCGTCTACACCGGACGCACTCAGAACCACGCGGCCGACGCAGTGGTGATGGTTGCCTCTCGCAGCGGCAATGATACGATTTTCCATGCACTGAAGGAACGCGAAGCCGATTGGACCGATGCCGGAATAAAATCGGTGAAACTGTTCGGCGATGCAGAAGCACCCGGCCCGATCGCTTGGGCCACCTACGCCGGGCACCGATATGCGCGGGAACTGGATGGCAAGGATATCGGTGACGATCTGCCGTTCCGTCGCGAAATCACTGAATTGGCTGTGGATTGAAATGGCGCAAACTCTGGAAATTCTTGAGCGTCTGATCGGTTTCAACTCGGTCAGCGCCAACAGTAATCTCGATATTATCGACTACATTCAGGGCTTTCTGGGATCGCGAGGGTTTGAAATTCACCGTGTTCCAGACGCAAGTGGTCAAAAGGCAGGCCTTTATGCCTCGCTTGGCCCGGCTGGCGCGGGGGTAATGCTGTCGGCCCATACCGACGTGGTCCCGGTCGCAGGGCAAGACTGGTCCAGAGACCCGTTCAAACTGACGCAGGAGAACGGTCGGCTTTATGGACGTGGCACCACTGATATGAAGGGCTATTTGGCCAGCGTAATGGCGCTGGCTGACAGGGCCGCGCAAACGACCCTGAAAGAGCCGCTGAAAATTGTCTTTTCCTATGATGAGGAAATCGGCTGTGTCGGCATTCAGCACATGATCGGCGATCTGGAGCGCACCATCGGGCTGCCGCGCGCCTGTTTTGTGGGCGAGCCCACCGAAATGCAAGTTGCTGTCGGGCACAAGGGCAAGGCCGCATTACGTGCGGTTTGCCACGGCGAGAATGGTCATTCCGCACTGGCCCCGCAGTTTTTGAATGCACTGCATTTGGCGGGCGATTTCATGGGTGAGTTGCGCGTTCTGCAGGATGATTTGGCTAAGAACGGCAACCACGATTCTGCCTACGGCATTCCCTTTTCGACAGTCCATGTTGGGAAGCTGTCTGGAGGCATGGCGCTGAATATTGTGCCGGATCAGGCTGAATTAATCTTTGAATACCGCCATCTGGCCGCTGACCGGGCCGAAGATATTCTGGCACGAATAATGCGGGCTGCGGCCAAAGTTGAAGCGGCCCACCTAACACGTTTCCCAGACGCAAAAATCGACGTCGAACAGTATAACGCCTATCCGGGTCTAGATGTGGATGAGGCCGCCGAAATCACCGCATTTGCCAAACGCCTGTCGCAGTCCAACCACAGCACCAAAGTGCCATTTGGAACCGAAGCCGGCTTTTTCGATGCGCTCGGCATACCCACAGTGGTCTGCGGCCCGGGTTCGATGGAAGGACAGGGGCACAAACCCGATGAATATATAACGCTGGATCAACTCGCGACCTGTGACGCGATGATGGGCCGGTTGCTGGATGAATTGAAGGGATGAAAGAACCGGGCCACATGAAGGTGCGCCCAGTGGTTCGGCCAATTATTGGTCTGCCTTGGTCGCAAATAACCTTAGCTCGAATTTTGTGAAGGGCACATTCTAAACAAACCAACCGTTGGCGCAAAACTCTGTGAAATCAGCGTCTAATAACCCGGTAGTGCCATACGCCACGATCCACCCAGATTCGAACCGGAAAAGTATGTTTTCGTCGTAGTGCATCCAATGAAGATGCAATAACATTTGTTTGTGCTTCAATTTTTGTCTGGCCGACAAATAAGGCGGTGCCGACAACTGAGCTACCCCCCGAAATTCGGACACTGACGTAAGCTGCGATTTGTAGTCTGCTGATCTTCAACACGAAGGAGATCAGAAATGTCGAAACGAAAGCAACATCATCCAGAGTTTAAGGCCAAGGTGGCATTGGAGGCGCTGAAGGGGGAGGCGACGGTTTCAGAGTTGGCGAGCCGGTTTGGCGTGCATCCTACCATGATCCATCAATGGAAACGTGCGTTGCTTGAAGGCGCGTCGGGCGTGTTCGGGCGCGGCAGCAGGAAAGCGGCTGAAGTTGACGAAGAACAGGTTAAAGACTTGCACGCCAAGATAGGGGAGCTGGCCGTCGCCAACGATTTTTTGGCCAGAAAGCTCAAGCCCTGGGCCGGCAAGTGAGGCGGAAGATGATTGAGCCAGGCCTTCCAAACCTGTCTGTTGGCAAACAATGCGCCTTGCTGTCGATCTCACGGTCATCCTTTTACTATGAGCCAAAGGGTGAGACCGCGATGAACCTCGACCTGATGCGCCTGATAGATAAGCAGTTCTTGGAAACGCCGTTTTACGGTGTGCGCCAAATGACGTGGCATCTTCGGAACGAAGGTCATCTGGTGAACGAGAAGCGCATCCGACGGCTCATGCGGTTGATGGGCCTCATGCCGATCTACCAGAGGCCCAACACCAGCAAGGCCGCGAAGGGCCACAAGATTTACCCCTATCTGCTACGTGGGCTTCGTGTGACCCGCCCCAATCAGGTCTGGTGTTCTGATATCACCTATCTGCCAATGCGACGCGGCTTCCTGTATCTCCTGGCCATCATGGACTGGCACACGCGCAAAGTGCTGGCGTGGCGCATCTCGAACACGCTGGAAGCGGACTTCTGCGTCGAGACGTTGAACGAGGCAATCCACAAGTTTGGCCCGCCCCAGATCATGAACACTGACCAAGGCAGTCAGTTCACATCCTTTGTCTGGACGGGCCAACTGAAGCGGACAGGCGTGCATATCTCGATGGACGGCAAGGGCCGGTTCCTCGACAATATTTTTGTGGAACGGCTGTGGCGCTCGCTGAAATACGAGTGCGTCTATCTGCACGCCTGGGAGACTGGATCGGAGGCCAAGGCCGGCGTCGGCAAATGGATGGAGTTCTACAATCAGAAGCGGCCGCATTCCGCACTTGGCGGCCAGCCTCCAGCCGTGGTCTATTGGCAGAGAAATGAAACAACGCAACCCGATCAGCAGGAGCAAAAAGTAGCTTAAAGCATATTGCATTTAATCTGAGGCATATCCCGCGGCCTTGAGGAAGTTCCAGCATTGGTCAGGGTCGAAGAGATCACAAATGTCGCTGAGGGCGTCAAAGAGGGCATCGAAGGTTCTTGCTCCAACCCTTCGCAGGTGAGCTTTCAACTTTGAGAACGCCATTTCGATCGGGTTTAGATCCGGGGAGTAGGGTGGCAGGAACAAGAACCAGCATCCGCGCGCCCTCAACGCCTGTGCCGCGCGGTGGCTTTTGTGGGTGGAAAGATTGTCGGGAATGACCACAGTTCCAGGGTCCAGCGCAGGCGCAAGCTGGGTCTCGATATAAGTCTCGAACGCCGATCCATCCATTGCGCCGCTGATCACCCAGGGTGCAATCAGCGCGTTATGGGTCAGCCCGGCGATGAAGGTCTGCGTGCCCCATTTTCCAAAGGGTGCGGTGCCATAAAGCCGCTCACCCCTGAAGCTGCGCCCGCGCAACCGGGTGAGGTTGGTTTTGACGGCGGTTTCATCGATGAATACCAGCCTGTGCGGTTCGGCGCGCATGCGCGGCTGGCGGCGGCTGATCCATTCCCTTCGCGCCTTATGCAGGGCGGGCCGGTCACGTTCCTGCGCGACAAGTCCTTTTTTTATATGAAAACCCTGCGCGTTCCAGAGCCCGGTGGATTGAGGAGAGCTGAACGCTCACGCCGTGCGTCTCCGCAAGCGCACCCGCAAGTTCCTGCAATGTTATGTCCGGTTCAGCCCGGACAATCTCGATCAGGAAACCCGCATGCGGTGCCAGCTTGCCAAACCGGCCCGCTGGCCTGCCCTGTGGCTTGGGTGTGACCTCGCCCCGCTCACGTTGATCCGCCGCATAACGCACCGCCGTCGCTGCACTGACGCCATAAACCCGCCCCGCAGCGCGACAAGAGTTTCCGGCCGCAATATACCCGCATATCCGCTGCCGAAGATCCAAAGAATACGGTTTGCCCATGCTCCACCTCCTCACGGGAAATGAATCAGACAAACAACACTTTGGGAATCCCCTTTCGATTCACATCAAACGCAAACCGCTTTAGATTGCGCCAAATACTGTCCAACGGTTGGGGAGTAGCTCACAATATCACCTCACGGCTACACCTATCCCGGTAGAATATTCATGCCTAATTCCGCCGACGGTGCATTTTTAGAATCGATTGGTCTGGATCGAAAAGCCAGCGCTTTGCTGCGCGCAAATCGAAGTAAATGTGCTCGTTTGCAAGCTGTCATTGCGCGGTTAGCTTTGGCTCGTTGATATTTGTGCGCCATCTGGTCACATTTTCACAGCGAACTACCCATTGACCGATAGGCAGAAATGTCCGCGCAGCGGGCGTTGATCGGCCACGTCACAAATTCCAGAATAAATGGCCGGTTTAGGGAACGGTTTATCAGTCTTCGCTCCTGCAGCGAACGTCATCAATCCGACGATTCTGTTGAAAAACAACGTGTTGCAGGTGCAGAAAGTGGCCGTTGTATGTGAGCCCGAACACCTTTCTGGTCAGGCTGTTCGCGGTTTCTGCGGTGCAGGAAAGATCTTGGCCAGTTTCCGAAGGTTCTGGGCGGTGGCAGCGAGGAGGAATTCATCGTTTGCGCCGCATGGGCCGCGTAATCGGAGCCGTCCAAGGCCAAGAATGCGTTTGAGGTGAGCAAACAGCATCTCGACTTTTTTCCGCAGCTTCATCGAGATTTCATATTGCCTGGTTTTTGCGATGTCTCGGGCAACTTGTCTGGCATCTTCGTGTTCTTCGCGGGTGATGGATCGGGCATCCATGTTGGGACAGCAGCGCGCCTTGGACGGGCAACTTTGGCAAGTCAGTTTCAGCGCGCGATACTTGGCAGTGCCTTTGTCGGACGGGCCACGCTTGGGGTCTGAGTAGTTGCGGCGGAACTGCTTCAACGCCTGTCCCTCGGGACAGATGTACTGGTCGTTCTCAGCGTCCCATTCAAAATCGGCTCGTGTCCAGGTGCCATCGGTTCGGCCAGCTTTGTCGATTACCGGGATATGCGGAGCGATGCCGCGATCCACCAACCATCCAAGCATGGGGCCTGAACCATAAGCCGTGTCAGCAATGATGCGCTCTGGATGCAGGCCAAACCCTTCTTTGACCCGATCCAGCATTGTACGCACAGACCCGACCTCCGCCTGTCGGATTGATCGTGTGGCTTCCACGTCCACGATGACACCGTGATCAGTATCGATCAGATAATTGGTTGAATAGGCAAAGAACGCAGGACCTTTGCGGGCCGCTGTCCATTGACTGGATGGGTCGGAGTGAGACGTGAACTTCGGTTCAACGGTCGTCGCCGCGCCAAAGGCCGCGTCATCCAGAACGTCGAGATATTCCCGCACCGCACGAGGTGCGTCATCGGGGTCAATCGTGCTGTGATCCCAATCTTCTTTGGCGGTGGAGTTCTGTTTATTTGCGTCGGCCTCAATGAGACTGGCATCCGCCGCAAAGCGCTGGCCACTGACCAGCCCCTCGGCAATGCAACGCGCCACGACCGTCTCAAAGAGATGACGCAGCAGGTCACTGTCACGGAAACGGCCATGCCGGTTCTTTGAGAATGTCGAGTGGTCAGGCACCTGATCTGTCAGGTCCAGGCGGCAAAACCAGCGATACGCCAGATTGAGATGCACTTCCTCGCACAGCCTCCGCTCCGAGCGGATGCCCAGGCAGTAGCCCACCAGCAGCATGCGGATCAGCAGCTCAGGATCAATCGAAGGGCGGCCGGTTGAGCTGTAAAATGGCGCGAGATGCTGGCGGATGCAGGACAGATCGACGAAGCGATCAATCGACCGCAGCAGATGATCTTGCGGGACGTGGTCTTCTATCGAGAAGTCATAGAAAAGCGCGCTCTGTGCCTCTTGCTTCGGTCCCAACATCGCCGCCAATCCCCCGCATCAATGCAGAGATTGAATCAGCGAGATGATCTAAAATCAAGAAGACTTTTTCAACAGAATACGACCCTTGTGTAGAAGCACAGAGCAACAGGTCCGAGAATTGTGCATCCGCAGCGAATTGGCGCTTTGTCCGCATCTCGGCGAGTCGAAGTTAAGCGATTCACTCCTCGCCGAAGACGTGATTCAAGCTCGGCAGGAGGACCTGCCTGGGTCGGATCTTTTCTGGCTCAGCAAACCCCGCTCGAACGATTCAAACGGTCGCACACCCCGTTCGAGAGTGTAACTAAGAATTGGGAATCCCGAAGGCCGACCTTCAAAAATAATTGCACGATGTAACCCGATTATTGGGGAATATACGGGTGATCGAATGGCTACTTTTTTCAAGCCATTGATTTTAAGCGTCTTATCGCTCCAATTGGTGCCGGCAGAGGGACTCGAACCCCCGACCCCGAGATTACAAATCACGTGCTCTACCAGCTGAGCTATACCGGCACGGTGGCCGACATATCGGCCCGCGCGCGCTTGCACAAGGTTCCAGAGCCCCGGCCCGAATATCAGCGATGCGACCGGGCCAGCAAAACCACGGCGCCGAGCCCAACGGCGCAGATCAAAAGCGCCGGCGGGGCTGCCTGTCCGATATGCTCAAGCGAGGCCTTTTCGTAGACGCGCGTGGCCAGCGTGTTGAAATCGAACGGGCGCAGCAGCAAGGTGGCGGGCAGCTCTTTCACGGTATCGACAAAGACCAGCAACAGCGCAGTACCGACCGAACTGCGCATCAGCGGCACATAGATGCTCCACAAAACCCCCGTTGACGTGCGGCCCAGGGTCCGCGCCGCCATTGGCAGACTGGGCGGGACCCGCCCCATGGCGGCGTCCGCGGCCCCCTGGGCAATGGCGAAAAAGCGCACCGAACAGGCGAATACGATGGCAAATGCGGTGCCGGTCATCAACAGTCCCGGCTCGTACCCGGTGGCGGCGACAATCCAGTCGGCAATCGCGTGATCGGCGGCGGCCATGGGGATCAGCACCCCGAGCCCCAGAACCGCGCCCGGGGCGGCATAGCCAAGTGCGGTGGCGGGCAGCACCAGCCGCGGCAGGCCACGCCCGCTCTGCCGCACGCCGTAGACCAGCGCACCGGCGGCCAGCGTGGTCACCACCGCCACAGCGCCGGCAACCCCTAGCGTGTTGCCCAGGGCCCGCAGCAATCGCGGGTCCAGCCATTCCTGGGCGTTGGCAAGCGCGTGCGACGCCATGACGCTGACCGGCAACACGAACCCCGCCAGAACCGGCAGGCCGCAGGCCAGCGCCGCCAGCCAGCCGCGCCCACCAGTCAGCATCATCGGCTGCAGCGGGCGGCGATGGCGTCCGGTCTGGTGAAACCGCATGTTGCGGCGGCTGATTTTTTCAAGCGCCACCAGCACAAAGATCACCGCCAGCGCCACCAGCGCAATTTGCGCAGCACCACCGGCGTTTCCGGCCTCGAGCCAGGTCGCGAAAATGCCGGTCGTCAGGGTCTGAACCGCGAAATAATCGACGACGCCGAAATCGGCCACGGTCTCCATCATCGCAATCGCCACGCCGGCCACCAGCCCCGGCCGCGCCAGCGGCAGGCCGACGCGCCAAAAGAGCCGCGCGCCCCCGGCCCCAAGCGCCCGTGCAACTTCGAAGGCGGCACCGGATTGTTCGCGCAGCGCGGCGCGCGACAGCAGATAAGCGTATGGGTAAAGCGCCGCGGTCAGAACCAGCGCTGCAAACCCGCGCGTGCGCACGCGCGGAAACCAGTAATCGCGCGACGTGTCCCACCCAAACCAATCGCGCAACGCCGTCTGCAGCGGTCCGGCGAATTCGAGGAAATCCACCAGCGCGTAGGCCCCCACATAGGCCGGGATCGCCAGCGGCGTCAAAAGCGCCCATTGCAGCCAGGCCCGCCCCGGAAAGCGATACAGCGTCACCAGCCAGGCGGTGGCCGAGCCGATCATCGCCGTCCCCAACCCCACAAAGATCATCAGAAAGAGCGTATTGCCCAAGTATCGCGGCAGCGTAGTGGCCATCAGGCGCGGCCAGATGTTTTCCTGCGGGAAAAAGGCCAGCCAGATGACCGCTGCAATCGGCAGGAATACCAGGGCCGCGATCCCGAGCGCCAGAGCACCGGGCCAAAGGCCCCCGGCGCGCGGGATCGGCGGTGATGATGCGGTGCGGGTCACTGATGATCGCCCCTACGCAATTTCATGGCGCAGGGTCACATCCCAAGCGCTTCCTTGTAAAGGCTCAGAACCGCCTCTTCCTCGGCCAGATCTGTGGCGTCGCGACGCCGAAGCGCGATGACCTTGCGCAGGACCCGCGTGTCATAGCCGCGCGACCTGGCCTCGGCCATCACCTCTTTCTGCTGGTCCGCGATGTCTCTCTTTTCGGCCTCAAGCCTTTCAAAACGCTCGATAAACTGTCGAAGTTCGTCAGCGGTCACACGGTAAGTCTGGTCGGTCATCACTGGGCCTTTGCATCAGCGTTCGGGCGTCGTCCCTAACGGCGGCGCGGGCCGACCGCAAGGGGTTGCGCAGGGGCCCGGCGTCGCCTATCGGATGCGCAGCCAATTTCGGGGCCAGGGGGACGGTTATGGACGTATTGATCTGGTCGGGCGCGGTGGTGGCGCTTGGCGGCGTGGCGCTGCTGGTCTATTGCATCCTTGCCGCCGTCCGGGCGCGCCGCGGTGCTGAGGACGACGCGGCGCTGAAGGCGCGGCTGCAACGCCTTGCCGCGGTGAACATGGGGGCGCTGGCGGTCTCGGCGATCGGCCTTATGATGGTGGTGCTGGGTATTGTTCTGGGGTAGCCCGGCAAACCGGATACCGGTGAAAACTCAACACTTTATCGCTCGGCGTTGATGTCGTCGCCAAAGCGTCGCCCCTCGCGGACCAGCCGCTCGATCAATGGCGCAGGGGTCCAGAATTCGGCTGCCTCGGGCACCCGGCCCTGCAAGCGCTTTCTCAGACCCACGAGCCCGCCCAGATCGGCAGCAAACATCGGCCCGCCCTTCCAGCGCGGAAAACCGGCGCCAAGCACCATCGCCACGTCGATGTCAGACGCCGACCGGGCGGTCCCGTTCGCGATGGTCCGCGCGCCTTCGTTGGCCGGCGCATCGATCGAACGCGCCACGATCTCGGCGGGCGAAAAGGCGCGCGGGCTGAGGCCCTTTTCGCGGCGTATCTGCGCGATCAGGTCCAGAACCTGCGCATCGGGCGCTGGCTTGGCGCCCTCGCCATAGCGATAAAACCCCCGCCCCGCTGCCTGTCCGATCCAGCCGGCCTCGACCATGCGATCTGCCAGCGGGGCATAGCGCGCGCCCGGGTCGCGCTGATCAGCCAGCGCCTGTCGGTGGTGCCAGGTGACATCCAGCCCCTCGCGGTCCAGCGCCTGATAGGGACCCAAGGCAAACCCATAGCCGGTCAAGGCGGCATCGACCGTCGCTGGTTCGGCGCCGTCTTCGACCATCATGTCCGCCGCTTGGCGCAGCGCACCGATCAGGCGATTGACTATATATCCCGGCCGCGCGCCGGTCCGCACCGCGACTTTGCCCAACCGGCGCACCAAGGCGGCCGCGGCGGCGGCGACGGCGTCGCTGGTGGCCGATGTTGGCACCAGTTCGACCAGCCGAACGGTTTCCGAGGGGGCCAAAAAATGCAGTCCCAAAAAGCGCTCGGCGACGGGAATGCTGGCCCCAAGTGCGGCAAGATCAAGCCACGAGCTGGCCGAAGCCAGCGGCACTGCCTCGCCGACGCTCTGTGCTGCATCGCGCAGCACGCGCCGTTTCAGCGCCATGTCTTCATCGACGCATTCGACTACAATTTGCGCACCGCTCAGCGAAAAAGCCACGATCTCGCAGCTCAGCCGGCCCAGGCGCTTGGCGCGCACCTCGGACGTCAGCCTGCCGCGCGCAACGTGGCGGTCAAACCCGCCAGCAACGCTGCGTTCGGCCTTTTCGGCGGCATAGCTGTCTTGTTCCAGCAGCGTGACCGACAAGCCCGCATCGAGGCAGGCGCGCGCCAGACCGGCCCCGATGCGTCCGCCACCGATGACACCCACGCGCTTCAGGTCTTCGGGCGGCGACGCGCGAACCGCCCTGACTGCCGCGCGTTGGGCCAGAAACATATACCGCAGCGCGCGCGAGGTGTCGGATTTCAGGCAATCGGCAAAGGCCGTGGCCTCGAACGGCAACAGCAAAGCCGCCTGCACGCAGGCAACGATGCGTGACAGCGCTTGCGGCTTGCGTCCTTCAAGCGCCCCGGTCCAGGTATTGCAATCGCTTTGATAGGCCGCCGCATCCTTGAAACCGCGACGTCGGTCGCGGGTCGGTCACGGGCCAAGACCTTTGTGGATAATCTGCAAAAGCCATTGGCGCGCATCGGCATGGGGATCGTCCCCGGCAAAGCGGTCGGCGATCTTCAGTTCAACCGCCCGTGCGGCGCTGACCCGCTTTCCCGACACCATCATCTCGAGCGCCGGGTCGGCCCCGGTCAGCCGCGGCAGCCGTTGGGTGCCGCCGGCGCCCGGCAATAGCCCAAGCCTGATCTCGGGCAGACCAAGCTGCGCCCCCGGAACCGCCATGCGGTAATGGGCCGCCAGCGCCAGTTCCAGCCCGCCGCCAAGGGTCTGGCCATGGACAAGCGCCAAGACCGGCTTGGGGCTATTTTCGATGAATGTCCAGCCCCGGTGCTTCGGGCCGCCCTAAGTTCGCCGAGATGTTGATCGGCCCGGTGGACTTCGGGCCGCGAGTGCTGTCGGGCAGGCTAGGGCCGGCATTCCCTGGCTGGCGCCCGGCCTGCCGGGATATCAGCCCCGACCGAAAACGACCGGCCCGCGCTTTCGATCAGGATGCCCTTGACGCTGTCGTCCGCCAGCGCCCGGGCAACCCCATCCCACAGCCCCTGCCGCACCGCCCGGCCCAGCGCATTCACCGGCGGCGCATCAAGGCACAACACCTGGATCGGTCCGTCGCGGCTGAGGTCGATGCCGCTCGCGCCGGTCCGATCGCCAATATCCTGCGCCACTGACATGGCCCCATAGTTCCAGCCGCGGCCCGGCAAATCAACGCCGCGCGCCGATTCAAACCCATGTTTTTCGGCGCTGGCCGATCTTTCGTGGCATCCTGCGCCTGCGCGAGTGTAAGATGGCCTTGAGCGAAACTCGGATAATCCACCGTGAAACCGGTCAAAGCCGCCGGTCTTGTGATGCCATAATCGATTTTTTATATTCCAGCCGAAGCGAAGGTAAAACATGGACCCGATAATCCAGTCGTTCTTTGATTATGACACGAACACAATATCTTACATAGCGCGCGACCCGAACGGATCATCGGCGGCAATTATCGATTCGGTTCTGGATTTCGACTATGCCAGCGGCCGCACCAACACCACATCCGCCGACGCGCTGATCGGCCATGTCCGCGATCTGGGACTGAAAATAGAATGGATACTTGAGACCCACGTTCACGCCGATCACCATTCGGCGGCTCCCTATCTTCAGGAACAACTGGGCGGCAGGATCGGGATCGGGAAGAATATCACTATCGTGCAGGATGTCTTTGGCAAGGTTTTCAACGAAGGCACCGAATTTCAGCGCGACGGGTCGCAGTTTGACCAGCTCTTTGGCGAGGGCGACAGCGTCATGATCGGGCAGTTGCGCTGTGACGTGATGCACACGCCCGGCCACACGCCGGCCTGCATGACCTATGTCATCGGCGACGCCGCATTTGTCAGCGACACGCTTTTCATGCCCGACTTCGGCACCGCGCGATGTGATTTTCCCGGCGGCTCGGCCGAGGTGATGTATGCCAGCGTGCAGCGCATTCTCGCCCTGCCCGACAAAACGCGGATATTTGTGTGCCACGACTACAAGGCGCCAGGCCGGGACGAATTTGCCTGGGAAAGCACGGTGGGCGAGCAAAAAGCGATGAACGTGCATGTGGCGGGCAAAAGCCGCGAGGAATTCGTGAAAATGCGCGAGGACCGGGACGCGACGCTTGGCATGCCAAAGTTGATTGTTCCTTCGTTCCAGGTGAACATGCGGGCGGGTCAGATGCCCGAGCCCGAAAACGATGGCACCGTCTTTCTGAAAGTGCCGGTGAATAAACTCTAAAGGGAAATGCCATGCAAATTGAATGGATTTGGGGCCTGGGCGGCGGGCTGATGATCGGGTTGGCCGCAACCATGTACCTTTTGATCAACGGCCGGATCATGGGCTTATCCGGGATCATCGGCGGGCTGGTCGATGGGTCCGGCCGCTCGAACGGCACCGAACGCGCGGCGTTTCTTGCGGGCATTTTCGTGGTACCAGCGCTGATCGCGGTGGCCATGGGGGGGGCCACAACCAATGTGACCGGCAATCTGGGAATATTGATTGTTGCGGGCCTGTTGGTGGGTGTCGGCACCCGGATCGCCAACGGCTGTACGTCGGGTCACGGCGTCTGCGGCATATCGCGTCTCAGCCTGAGGGGCATCGTCGCGACGGTTTTCTACATTCTGGCTGGCGGGATCGTCGTGGTTCTGTTCCGGCACGGTCTGGGGGTCATCTGATGCGTATGATAGCAGCGTTCTTGGCTGGTTCCGTTGGCGGGACCGGGCTCTTGATCTCGGGCATGACCGATACCCGCAAAATTCAAGGGTGGCTGGATATTTTCGGCGACTGGGATCCCACACTGGCGTTTGTTCTGGGCGGCGCGATACTCCCGATGGCCCTTGCCTGGGTCTGGGCGCGCGGACGCGCACCGCTGTTGGGCGGCGCATTCCCGGCGCCCGCTGACCCCAGGATCGGGCGCGGCATTGTGATCGGCTCGGTCATGTTTGGCGCCGGCTGGGGGCTCTCGGGCCTTTGTCCCGGCCCGGCCATCGCATCGCTCAGCTTTGGCGGTACTGGCGGGTTAGTATTCCTAGCGGCGATGCTCGCCGGAATGCTGGCCGCACCACCGATCCGCGGACGGCTGGACGCAGTCGGGCAGAGCGGATAATCGGGGGCCATGGACATTCGCCATCTGACCCCCGATTTCGCGGTCTCGCCGCAGATTGAGCCCGGTGACATGGCCGGGCTTGCGGCGGCGGGTTTCGCTTGCGTGATCTGCAACCGGCCCGACACCGAAATTGGGCCGGAAATGTGCGCATCGGCGGTCAAGGCCGCCGCCGAAGCCGCCGGGCTGACCTGGGCCGAAAACATCATCTCGGGCGGCGGCATGACTATGGATAACGTCATTGCCCAAGGCGCGCTGGCTGCTGCTGCCGATGGCCCGGTCTTTGCCTATTGCCGGTCGGGCACGCGGTCAGCCACAGCCTGGGCGCTGAGCCAGTCCGGCAGGATGACGACCGACGATATTTTGGCGGCGGTTACGGCGGCAGGATACGATCTTGCCGGACTGCGCGCCCAGATCGAGGCGTTGGCGCACCAGGCAATACAGCATGGCGAGACCGCCGATTGAATTGCCCCCCCGAGGGGGCGAGCGCGTCTTGTCCTGAAGCCGAGCCGCCGATCATCGGCTGACAGCCCCAAATTCGCAGCGCGCGCCGCGCACAACTCGCTACTCAATATCGACGGTCATCGGTTTGATACCCAGATCCGGCAGGTCGTCTACCGGCAAAGTCCCGTCTGCATTCACCCCTTCGGACAAGGCATCGACATCAGATGCCGCTGTGTCCATCGGCGACGGGTTCCCCAGATCGGGCAGGTCAGGCAGGTCGCTGGCCCCATCATCTTCGCCGATGTCGGGCAGGTCCATCGGCGTCAGCGGCACCCCCAGACCCGGACCTAGCCCCAATGTCGCCGGTTCCAGATCGGGCGCGGGCCCGTCGCCCAGACCAAGCGCATCAAGGTCGATCTGATCTTCCACGGCCTCTGCGGTGCCGTCGATCTCGGTCGGCTGGAGGTCGCTCTGCCCATCCTTGCCGACCTGGCCGAGCCTGATCGCCTTGTGCCCGTTGGCCATGCCCAGCCTGCCCTGCGCCACCAGCCGCCGATCGAGCCCCTCCAGGCGCACGTTGGCGATCGACTTGGCCGGTACGTTGATGCGATCGCCGGGCCGTAAGCCCCGTATCCCGGCGAGGCTTTTGGACAGGCGGCAAAGGATGGCGCTGAGTTGCGCCTCGCTGGCCAGAACCGAGGTTTCGACCTTGTCCTGCCAGTCGCGCGCCGCCTCGGCCGCCTGGCGTCCCAGGTCAACCCCGGCGGGCGCCACAAGGCGCGCCGGCAGAATGACCACCAGCTCGCCCTCTTTGCTGTCAGGTCCAAATCCGATGGCCACGCGCAAGCGGCGGTAACCTATATCGGGCAGTTCCAGCGGGATCTGATGAAGATCAAAAACCGCCCGCCCCAGCCGCTGACCGCCGGTCCATTCCTCGCCGGACACCTCGGCCAGCATGCCGCCAACCCGGACCAGAGCGGCATCGACATAGGTCTCGACCATGGCCGCATCGGTCGGCGTCGCGTCGCGCTCGGGCGCGGCGCGCGAGGTCACTTCGCCGACGGTCTGAATCTCGATCAGCGCCGCCACCAGGTCGCGCGAGACGACCGCCATCCCGGTTCCGCCGTTCGGACCTTCAATGAGGAAAATAACCGCATGCTCCAGGACCGTCTGCGCGGCGCCCGACTGATTGACCTCATCATCTTCGATGCCGCGCACCTCGATATCCAGCTCGAACATTTCGTCGGCCAGCTGCGACAGCGCCAGCCGCAGCGCGCGATGCACGGTCAAAGGCAGCGGCGCGTCGTCGCGCCGGGCCCCTACCATGCGCCGCAGAATGCTGTCAGCCGCCCCGGTTTCGCCGTCGGCCATCGCGTCGCTCCCGGTTCCGTTTCACTGGACCGGAAGATGCCCGCCCAAGGTTGATGAATCCTTAAATTTCGCCCAACCGCCACCAAATTGAACGCCTCGGCGCAGGCGATGTTTTGCGACGGCCTGCTGCAGTCGCTTGGCCTCCGGCGGGGATAGTTTCAAGCCAAAGATGGCAGGCGGTCGCGCCCATTCTGTCATCACATTTCCAGAAATACTTATCTGTCCGCGGTCTGCTATTTTGTTGGCGGGCGGGAGGCCGGCAAATACTTGACCCGCTTTGAGGTCGTCTGGGAGCCGGGTCCCCAGCCCCTTGGGTAACCACCCAAACCGAACTGTTGACTGGCCCGGCGCTGTTGTCGCCAAGGCCGCAGATAAGGATGGATAACGTGACCTTAACACCTTACTTCGCGGGATGCGACATTTCGCGGGACGGCCTGGACATTTGCCTGTTGCAGGGCGACAGCGAGCGTCATTTCAGTTTGCCGAACACGCCGCAGGGCCATGCGATGCTGCTTGAGAAGTTGGCCGGAACATCGCCTGAGCTCGTCGTTCTGGAGGCCAGTGGCGGCTATGAATCGGCGCTGTATGAGGCCCTTCAGGGCGCCGGAGTTCCGGTGGCGCGGCTGCTGCCCCAGCGGGTCCGGCAATTCGCCTATGCAGGCGGGCAACTGGCCAAGACCGACCGGATCGATGCCTATATTCTGGCGCTGTTCGGCCAGCGGATGCGCCCCGCACCAAGCCTCGATGAGCCAGCAGGTCAGCGCTACATCAAGGCTTTGACCACGCGACGGCGGGCGCTTCTGACCCGCCGCATTGCCGAAAAATGCCAGCTCAAACAAGCCGCGTTTGAAGATATCCGCGCCATGATCCGCCACGCACTGACCCGGTTGGAGGCCGATATCAGGGCGCTGGACGCGCAGATCAATGCCCTGATCGAAGCGGACACGGCCTGGCGCAATCGCGCCCGCCGCCTGACCAGCCTTCCCGGGATCGGGGCGGTCACCAGTGCGGCGATGATTGCCGGGCTTCCCGAGCTCGGCCGCGTCACACGCGGGGAAATCGCCGCTCTGGTCGGCGTGGCACCGTTCGCGCGGCAAAGCGGTCGCTGGCGGGGCAAACGGGTGTGCCGCGGCGGGCGAAAAGACCTGCGAAATACCCTCTACATGGCGGCGCTGTCGGCGACACGCGCCAAAAGAACCCCGTTCTCTGCCCTCTACCAGCGGCTCGTCGATGCAGGAAAACCACCCAAACTGGCCATCACCGCCGTCATGCGAAAAATGGTCGTTACCCTGAATGCAATGGAACGCGATCAGAAATTCTACGCAATATAAACACTGTTGCTCCGGGGGGGTGCGCGAGGGGGGCTGGCCCCTCGCCCGGCGCGACGCGCGCCGGCGCGGCGCAATCCCTTGCCAACGGGCGAGATCGCCGTCTGGCCAGCCCCCGCGAAACCCGTTAAAGCGGCGCGACGGCAAGACGGACGGGTTTATGGCGCGTATCCTCATCACCTCGGCGATCCCGTATATCAACGGGATCAAGCACCTGGGCAACCTGGTGGGCAGCCAGTTGCCCGCCGACCTTTATGCGCGCTATGGCCGGGCGCGTGGGCACGAAGTGTTGTTTCTCTGCGCGACAGACGAACACGGAACCCCGGCGGAACTGGCCGCCGCCAAGGCCGGCCAGCCGGTGGCCGAGTTCTGCGCCGAAATGCACAAAGTCCAGGCCGACATCGGCGCGCGCTTTGGCCTGAGTTTCGATCATTTCGGGCGCTCGTCGAGCGCTGAGAACCACGCGCTGACGCAAGCCTTCGCAAGCCGCCTGGACGCGGCCGGGCTGATCGAGGAAGTGACCGAAAAACAGGTCTATTCCCATGCCGATGGCCGGTTTCTGCCGGACCGCTATATCGAAGGCACCTGCCCCAATTGCGGCTACGGGCGCGCCCGCGGCGACCAATGCGAGAACTGCACCAAACAGCTCGATCCGACCGATCTGATCGACCCGCGCTCGGCGATTTCGGGCGCGACCGATCTCGAGGTCCGCGAGACCCGGCATCTTTACCAGCGGCAGTCGGCCTTGCGCGACGATCTGGACGCCTGGATTGACGCCCAGACCGGCTGGCCCATTTTGACCACGTCGATTGCCAAGAAGTGGCTGCACGATGGCGACGGCTTGCGGGACCGGGGCATTACCCGCGATCTCAGCTGGGGGGTTCCGGTTCGAAAAGGCCAGGATCCCTGGCCGGGGATGGAGGACAAGGTGTTCTATGTCTGGTTCGACGCGCCGATCGAATATATCGCCTGCGGGGCCGAATGGACCCATGCGCATGGCCGGCCTGATGCCGATTGGGAACGCTGGTGGCGCACCGACAAGGGGGCCGAAGATGTCCGATATGTGCAATTCATGGGCAAGGACAACGTGCCGTTTCACACCCTTTCTTTCCCGGCCACGATCATGGGGTCGGGCGAGCCCTGGAAGCTGGTCGATATGATAAAGTCGTTCAATTTTCTCACCTACGACGGCGGCCAGTTTTCCACCAGCCAGGGCCGCGGGATATTCCAGGATCAGGCGCTGGACATTCTGCCCGCCGATTACTGGCGCTGGTGGCTTTTGAGCCATGCGCCCGAGACCTCGGACGCCGAATTCACCTGGGACAATTTCCAGGCCGGGGTGAACAAGGATCTGGCCGATGTGCTGGGCAACTTCGTCAGCCGGGTCACCAAGTTTTGCCGGTCTAAATTTGGCGAGATGGTGCCCGAGGGCGGCGCCTGGGGCACCGACGAGACCCGCGTGATTGCCGAACTGGGCCAGAGGCTGGCCGCCTATCAGGCGCATATGGATGCGATCGAAGTCCGCAAGTCGGCGGCCGAGCTGCGTGCGATCTGGGTGGCGGGCAACGAATACCTGCAAGCCGCGTCCCCCTGGGCGGTGGTCAAGGACGACCCGGCGCGGGCCGCGGCGATCGTGCGCTTTGCGCTGAACCTGATCCCGTTCTACGCCGCCATTTCGGCCCCGTTCATCCCGTTCACATCCGAAAAGATGGCCGCCGCGATGAAGGCCGACCCGGTGTGGCCGGATGAAGTTGAAACGGCGCTTTGCCGACTTGAACCTGGCCACGCCTTCGACGTGCCGGAAAACCTATTTGCCAAAATTTCAGATGATGATCGGGATGCATGGCAGCAAAAGTTCGCTGGAAT
The DNA here is from genome assembly GCA_965247915.1 of Paracoccaceae bacterium. GTDB lineage: Bacteria > Pseudomonadota > Alphaproteobacteria > Rhodobacterales > Rhodobacteraceae > JAKZRT01. Next base: position 1,568,407 of record OZ252048.1, on the reverse strand, counting down.
GCGGTAGCCGCACCCAGCCTAACCGCGCCCCAACCTCTCACCGACCCCGTCGCGATCCTGCAAAGCGCGCCACCATGGCTCGTTGGCAAGATACCAGTCCACGGTGCGCGCCAGCCCCTGGTCGAGGGAGACCGATGGCCGCCAGCCGAGCTCGTCGCGGATCCGGCCCGCATCGATGGCATAGCGCCGGTCGTGGCCAGGCCGGTCATCGACGAAGGTGATCAGCCGGTCGTGCGGTGCGCCCGCAGCGCAACGGTCGTCGAGGATCGTGCAGATCTTGGCCACAACGTTTATATTGCGCGCCTCGTTGCCGCCGCCGATGTTGTACGACCGGCCCGGCCTGCCATTCGCGCAGACCAACAACAGCGCCTCGGCGTGATCCTCGACGTAAAGCCAGTCGCGGATGTTTTCGCCCCGTCCGTAGACCGGGATCGGCTGACCGGCAAGCGCGTTCAGGATGACCACCGGGATCAGCTTTTCGGGAAAATGAAAAGGCCCGTAGTTGTTCGAGCAATTCGACAGCACCACCGGCAGGCCATAGGTCGCGGACCAGGCGCGAACCAGATGATCCGACGCCGCCTTAGACGCCGAATAGGGGCTGCGCGGATCATAGGGCGTCGCTTCGGAAAACCGACCCTCCGGCCCGAGCGACCCGAAAACCTCGTCGGTTGAAATATGGTGGAAGCGGAATTCTTCCGGGCATCCTGATGCCGTCCAGTAAGCACGCGCGGCTTCGAGCAAAATGTAAGTGCCGATGACATTGGTCTGCACAAAAGCGCCGGGGGCATCGATGGACCGGTCGACGTGGCTTTCGGCGGCCAGATGCATGATCGCGTCGGGGCGGTGGCGGGCAAGAACCGCGTCGATCGCCGCGCGGTCGCAGATGTCCGCTTCTTCAAAGCTGTAAAGGTCGCTGCCCGCGACCTCGGTCAGGTTATCCAGACAAGCGGCATACGTCAGCGCATCGACGTTCACCACCGCGTGCCCGCGCGCCACGGCCAGACGCACCACCGCCGATCCGATAAATCCGGCCCCACCGGTGACCAGCAGTTTCATTGACCCAAATCCCTAAATTGCGGCGGTTGTCCCGTACTTACGCGACCGGGCTTAGCCATGCCAGTCAAAGGGGCTGGCCCAATCATCGAAATCGGGTGCGCCGGCATCCTTGTCCGAGAGCTGCGGTGGCGCGCGCCGAGGCCAGTCGATGCCCAGCGTCCGGCTCGACCAGAGCACCGTTCCATCGGATGCGGGCGCGTAGTAATCGGTGCATTTATACAAAAGCTCGGCGTTGTCCGTCAGGGTGGCAAACCCGTGCAAGAACCCTTGCGGAATATAAAGCTGGCGGCCGTTTTCGGCCGAAAGCTCGGCCCCGACCCACCGACCGAACGTCGGGCTGCCGCGCCGCGCATCGACCGCAACATCCCAGACCGCCCCGGCCCCACAGCGCACCAGCTTGGCCTGAGCATGTGGAGGTGCCTGATAATGCAGCCCGCGTATGGTGCCGCGCGCCGCTGAAAACGAATGGTTGTCCTGCACAAACTCCGAGTTGATCCCGGCCTCGGCCAGGACCTGCGCATTCCAGACCTCGCTGAAATATCCCCGGGCGTCGGCAAGACGCCGTGGTGTCAGGATCAAAACCCCCGCGAGCGCGGTCTTTAGAACATCCAATGTCTCGATCCCTCTGGCACCTTCCGGTACCGGGTTAGCCGCGCCAGCCTTCTATATCAATAATTCAAGCCAAATTCGCAAGCGCCGCCGCGACCCGCGTGACCGAATTGGATCAGGCTCCGGAGCGGCGATTTGACCCGGCACCGTTTCGCGCCAAGACTGGGCACGGGGCAGACCGAAGGGAACGGATGAATGGCAATCTGCGCGTTGGGCTATCTTGGCGTCCGCTCGGACCGGCTGGACGACTGGTCCGACTTCGCCGGGTCGCTTTTGGGGATGCAGCGGCTGGACCGCGGCGGCAAGGCGGTGGCCTTTCGCATGGACAATCAGGTGCAGCGGCTGTTGGTGTCGGATGAGCCGGGCGAAACGCTGGCCTTCATGGGCTGGGAGGTTGCGGCGCGCGACGACCTCGATCGCTACGGCGCGCGGCTGGAGGATGCCGGGGTGCAGGTGACGCCGGGCAAGGCCGCGCTGGCCGACCGGCGGTATGTGCGCGATCTGATCTGGTTCGCTGACCCGGCGGGCAACCGGGTCGAGCTGTTCTATGACCCGATGACCACCGACGATCCGTTTCGCCCCGGCCGTCCGATCGACGGCTTTCTGACCGGTCCATATGGAATGGGCCACGCGGTGCTGCATGTGGAAGACATCGAGGCAATGCTGCCGTTTTATCGCGACATCCTGGATTTTCGCGTCTCGGACTATGGGCTGACCCCTTACCCCCTTTACTTTTTCCACGTCAACGGCCGGCACCACAGCTTTGCCATGGTGGGCTCGGGCCAAGCCGGGTTCCATCACTTCATGGTCGAATTTGCGAACCTCGACGATATGGGGCAAGGCTTTGACTTGGCGCAAGCCGACAGAGGCCGGGTGGCCTATACGATCGGACGCCACACCAATGATTACATGACCTCGTATTACGCGCATTCGCCGTCGGGCTTTTTTGTCGAAAGCGGCTGGGGCGGGCGGGTGATCGACCCGGCGACCTGGGAGCCGGTTGAGACCACCCTCGGCCCCAGCTTCTGGGGCCACGAGCGGCTTTATCTGACCGAGGACGGCGGGCGCAAAGCGCTGCGCGAACTGCGCCTGAAGGCCGCCGCTGACGGGCACCGGGCGCCGCCGGTGGCCGATTGCCCTTGGCTTTACGGCGAACTGGCGCGGGCGGCGCGCTAGGCGGTGCCCGGCACCGCGCAGAGCTTTGACGTCGTCATCGTGGGCCTCGGCCCCGTCGGCGCCACTCTGGCGCACCTGCTGGGTCTTGGTAACGTCAGGACTCTGGTTCTGGAGCGCGAACCAGACGCCTATACCCTGCCCCGCGCAGTGCATTTCGATGACGAGATTATGCGGGTTTTTCAATGGATTGGCATCACGCAAGCGCTTTTGCCGTTGGTCCGCATCAATCCAGGCATGCGTTTTGTCGACCGCGATGGCGCCCTGCTCCTGGACTGGCCCCGACCCCAGGACGAGGGCGCGCATGCCTGGCACCCAAGCTGGCGCTTTCACCAGCCCGACCTTGAACGCCTGTTGCGCCAAACCCTGAATGACCGCGAAAGCGTTACCGTTCGCACGCATTGCGAAGTGGCCGAAGTTGCCGGGGTCGGTGACCATGCCTGCGTGACTTACTTAGATCGGCGCACAAATGCGGTCCGCCAGATAGGCGCGCAATATGTCGTCGGCTGCGACGGCGCGCGGTCGCTGGTGCGGCAAGCCATGGGTACCGCGATGCACGACCTGGGCTTCCACGAACGCTGGCTGGTGGTGGATGTTCTGCTAAACCGCGAGCGGCCCGATCTCGGCGACCACACCGTGCAATATTGCACGCCCGACCGCCCGGCCACCTATGTCCGCGGCCCAGGACGCCGGCGGCGGTGGGAGATTGCGGCTCTGCCCGAAGAGCCAGACGATGAAATAACCGACAAGTCGCGGGTCTGGGACCTCCTGTCACGGTGGCTGGCGCCGCAAGACGCCGAGCTTGAGCGCGCGGCGGTCTATTCGTTCCATTCGCTGATCGCCGAAAATTGGCGACGCGGCCGGCTGTTCATCGCTGGCGACGCCGCCCATCAGACCCCGCCCTTCATGGGTCAGGGCATGTGCGCGGGCATCCGCGACGCGGCCAACCTGGCCTGGAAGCTGGCGGCAGCGGTTCACCAACGCGCGGGTGACGCCCTGCTTGACAGCTATGGCTCGGAACGGGCGCCGAACGCGCAGGCGTTTATCGAGACGGCAATCCGTCTGGGCCATCTGATTAACGCCGCCGACACCCAAAGCGCGCTGCGCGCCGCCGTGCGCCGTGCCGACGGGTCGGCGCAAATGGCATCGATCTATCCGCCTTTGGGGCCCGGTATTGGATCGGGACCCGCTGCCGGTCGCCAATTCGGCCAGCCGCGCCTGCCCGACGGCACGCGGATGGACGACCTTTGCGCCTATCGACCGGTTGTCGTTGCCGATGAAGACCTGATCGTCGGTTTCAGGCCGTCTGGTGACATCGCGCGACTGTCCACCAAGCAAGCACCGCTGGCCAAGCGGCATTTGGCAGCGGTTGAGACCCGCGCTGTGCTGCTGCGCCCCGACCGCTATGTGTTTGGAACTGCACATACGCCAGGCCAACTGGCCGAATTGATCAGGGCTTACAACGCAGATGTAGGCGCGGGCTGACCCCAAGCGCCCAACCCTGGCCATTATCACATTTCCATAAATACTTATCTGTCCGCGGTCTGCTATTTTGTTGGCGGGCGGGAGGCCGGCAAATACTTGACCCGCTTTGAGGTCGTCTGGGAGCCGGGTCCCCAGCCCCTTGGGTAACCACCCAAACCGAACTGTTGACTGGCCCGGCGCTGTTGTCGCCAAGGCCGCAGATAAGGATGGATAACGTGACCTTAACACCTTACTTCGCGGGATGCGACATTTCGCGGGACGGCCTGGACATTTGCCTGTTGCAGGGCGACAGCGAGCGTCATTTCAGTTTGCCGAACACGCCGCAGGGCCATGCGATGCTGCTTGAGAAGTTGGCCGGAACATCGCCTGAGCTCGTCGTTCTGGAGGCCAGTGGCGGCTATGAATCGGCGCTGTATGAGGCCCTTCAGGGCGCCGGAGTTCCGGTGGCGCGGCTGCTGCCCCAGCGGGTCCGGCAATTCGCCTATGCAGGCGGGCAACTGGCCAAGACCGACCGGATCGATGCCTATATTCTGGCGCTGTTCGGCCAGCGGATGCGCCCCGCACCAAGCCTCGATGAGCCAGCAGGTCAGCGCTACATCAAGGCTTTGACCACGCGACGGCGGGCGCTTCTGACCCGCCGCATTGCCGAAAAATGCCAGCTCAAACAAGCCGCGTTTGAAGATATCCGCGCCATGATCCGCCACGCACTGACCCGGTTGGAGGCCGATATCAGGGCGCTGGACGCGCAGATCAATGCCCTGATCGAAGCGGACACGGCCTGGCGCAATCGCGCCCGCCGCCTGACCAGCCTTCCCGGGATCGGGGCGGTCACCAGTGCGGCGATGATTGCCGGGCTTCCCGAGCTCGGCCGCGTCACACGCGGGGAAATCGCCGCTCTGGTCGGCGTGGCACCGTTCGCGCGGCAAAGCGGTCGCTGGCGGGGCAAACGGGTGTGCCGCGGCGGGCGAAAAGACCTGCGAAATACCCTCTACATGGCGGCGCTGTCGGCGACACGCGCCAAAAGAACCCCGTTCTCTGCCCTCTACCAGCGGCTCGTCGATGCAGGAAAACCACCCAAACTGGCCATCACCGCCGTCATGCGAAAAATGGTCGTTACCCTGAATGCAATGGAACGCGATCAGAAATTCTACGCAATATAAACACTGTTACTCCGGGGGTCGTCATTGGTTGCGCCATTGGTCCGAGCAACCAATGGACGACGAGGGGCTGGCCCCTCGCCTCGGGCGGCGCCAAAGGCGGCGTAAACCTTACCGGTATCCCCGCGCCGGGCGATTTACTCCCGGCCAGTGATACACATGGCGGCCAGCGCCCGGACCAATTTTACCCGGCCAATCGATTGGAAACACAGCATATACCGCAAAATCTGGTGCCGCAGGGGAGGATTGAACTCCCGACCTCACCCTTACCAAGGGTGCGCTCTACCACTGAGCTACTGCGGCACGGGGCGGGTCTGGCGGCACTTAGCGGCTATCGCGCTTTCACGCAAGGCCAATCTGGACCCTGGTCGGGGGCTGGGATAGGAAGTGTGAAATGACGTCCCCGCAGAACAAAGACGCCAAAAAATCGGCCAAACCGGACCGCGGTCAGCGGCTGAAGGCGGCGTTGAAGGCCAACCTCGGGCGGCGCAGGGCCCAGGCCCGGGCGCGGGCGGTCAAGACAGCAAAAAAACCATAAGGCAACAGCAGGTTATGGATAGTATCATCGTAAAGGGCGGCGGCGAACTCAACGGGAAAATCCCCATCGCGGGGGCCAAAAACGCCTGCCTTGCCCTGATGCCCGCGACGCTGCTCAGCGACGAGCCGCTGACGCTGATGAACGCCCCGCGCCTGGACGATATTACCACCATGTCGGCGCTGCTCGGCTCGCTGGGGGCCGAGGCCACGGTCCTGCAGGACGGGCAGGTTATCGCGCTATCCAGCCGGGGGGCGGACAATTTCACCGCTGATTATGACATCGTGCGCAAAATGCGCGCCTCGAACCTAGTGCTGGGGCCGCTGCTGGCGCGCCACGGGCAGGCGGTGGTGTCGCTGCCCGGCGGCTGCGCTATCGGGGCGCGGCCGATGGACCTGCATATCGCAGCGCTTCAAGCGCTCGGCACCGAGATCGAGCTGAAAGACGGCTATCTGCATGCGCGCGCGCCGCGCGGCCTGAAGGGGGCCACGTTCGAGCTTGCCTTTGCCTCGGTCGGCGCCACCGAGAACTTTCTGATGGCCGCGACGCTGGCCAGAGGCACCTCGGTCTTGAAAAACGCCGCCCGCGAACCCGAGATCGTCGATCTGGCGGCCTGCCTTCGAAAAATGGGGGCCGAGATCGACGGCGAAGGCACCTCGACCCTGACAATTCAAGGCGTTGACCGGCTGGGCGGCGCCACACACCAGGTCGAGACCGACCGGATCGAGCTTGGCACCTACATGCTGGCCCCGGCCATCGCCGGCGGCGAGGTCGAGCTTTTGGGCGGGCGTCTGTCTCTGGTCGAGGCCTTCGCCGAACGCCTGGACGCCGCCGGGATCGCGGTGAGCGAAACCGAAGGCGGCCTCACCGTGGCGCGCAGGAACGGACCGGTGAAAGCCGTTGACGTGGTCACCACCCCCTACCCGGGCTTTCCGACCGATCTGCAGGCCCAGATGATGGCGCTGATGTGCACGGCGCAAGGCACCAGCGTTCTGGAGGAACGGATTTTCGAGAACCGGTTCATGCACGCGCCCGAACTGGTGCGCATGGGCGCCGAGATCGACATATCCGGCGGTACGGCGACGGTGACCGGCGTAAAGGGCCTGAAAGGCGCGCCGGTGATGGCGACCGATCTGCGCGCCAGCGTGTCGCTGATCCTGGCGGGCCTGGCCGCCGAGGGCGAGACCTCTGTCAGCCGGGTTTACCATCTGGACCGGGGCTACGAGCAGGTGGTGCGCAAATTTCGCGGCGTCGGCGCGCAGATCGAACGGGTGCCGGGCTGATGGGCGACGCACGGTTTCAGGATGCGTCCGGGCACCCTTTGCGGCTAATCGCCGAAGATGCTGGTGATCTCGCGGTGATCTCGACCATGGTGCAGGACGCGGTTTTTCCGTCGTCCGAAATGTCGTGGCAACCGGCCGGACGCCGGTTTGGGCTGCTGCTCAACCGGTTCAGATGGGAAGACGCGGCCGTTGCGGGGCGGGCGCCGGAGCGCGTGCAGGCGGTTCTGGAGATCTCGGACGTCATTGCGGTGCGATCGCAAGGTATTGACCGCAAAGACAAAGACCTGGTGCTGTCGCTCATGTCGGTCGAGTGGCAGCAGAAAGGCGACGGATTGGGGCGGATGACGCTGACACTCGCGGGCGACGGGGCGATCGCGCTGGACGTCGAATGCCTGAACGCGACCCTGACCGACGTGACGCGGCCCTACCTGGCCCCTTCCGGTCAGCGCCCGGCGCATCCGGAATAGTCGCGCCTGCCCCGGTTTACGCCGCGCTACGCGCGTCGCGACGGGCGAGGGGTGAGGTGCGTTAGGAAATCGGTCCAGTGGACCGATTTTAGCGCCGAACGATGGGGTCCAACCCGGACCGGCGGTGCGCACCGGTCGTGCAGCGCTCGATTTGTCCACTGGACAAAACGCCAGACGCTCTGCAACCCTCGAGCGCCCCGAAGTATTTTCGGAAAGATGATGATTTATCACTTTTCATCAAATACTCGCGGGTGAATTCGCGCTGGCGCGACAAGGCGCAGCGCCCCGATCTGCGTGACTTGCGAAACGACTTGCGCCGCCTTCGGCGGCGCTCATTCTGGGCGCGCCCGCCTAACCGCTTGTCGCGCGCCGCGCACGGGGCTATGTGACCGGCGGCGAAAGGAAGGGCGGCATGCCGGTATATCTCGCGACCAGCGACGCGGATTTCGAGGCGGGATTTCAGGCTTTGCTGAGCGCCGAGCGCGCGGCCGCGCCCGACGTGGATGCCGCCGTGACCGCGATCATCGACAATGTCCGCGCCCGCGGCGACGCCGCCCTGATCGAACTGACCGCCAAATACGACCGCCTGGACCTGACGCCCGGGACCCTGGCCTTTTCGCCCGCCGAGATCGACGCCGCCTGCGCGCAGGTCCCGGACGACGAGCGCGCCGCGCTCAAACTGGCGGCAGAGCGAATTCGGGCCTTTCACGACCGCCAGATGCCCGGCGACGAGGTCTGGACCGACGCGGCCGGGGCGACGCTGGGCTGGCGCTGGACGCCAGTCGGCTCGGCCGGGCTCTATGTGCCCGGCGGGCTGGCGTCGTATCCGTCTTCGGTGCTGATGAACGCCATTCCGGCGGCGGTGGCGGGCGTCAAAAACATGGTGATCGCGGCCCCAACGCCGGACGGCCGCTTCAACCCGCTGGCGCTGCTGGCGGCGCGGCTTGCGGGCGTCGAGACCATCTACCGCATCGGCGGCGCCCAGGCGATTGCCGCACTTGCCTACGGCACCGAGACGATTGCGCCGGTCGACAAGATCACCGGCCCCGGCAACGCTTTCGTGGCGGCGGCCAAACGCCACGTCTTCGGGCATGTAGGGATCGACATGATCGCCGGGCCGTCCGAGATCCTGGTGATCGCCGACGCCGACAACGATGCCGACTGGATCGCGTTCGATCTCATGGCCCAGGCCGAGCACGACGAAAGCGCGCAGTCGATCCTGATCACCGACGATCCGGCCTTTGGAACTGCCGTTGCCGATGCGGTGGCGGCAGGGCTGGAAACGCTCGACCGCCGGGCCATTGCCGGGGCCAGCTGGGCCGCGCATGGGGCCATCATCACCGTGCGCGACTTGGGTGAAGCCGCCGCACTGGCCGACCGGATCGCCCCCGAACACCTGGCGCTTTGCGTGGCCGACGCGCAAGCCCTGGCTGACCAGATCAGCAACGCTGGCGCGATCTTTCTGGGGGCCTTCACGCCCGAGGCCATCGGCGATTACGTCGGCGGCCCCAACCATGTGTTGCCCACGGCCCGGTCGGCCCGGTTCTCGTCGGGCCTCAGCGTGCTGGATTTCCTCAAACGCACCACGCTGGCGCGCATGACCCCCGCAGCACTCGCCGCCATCGGCCCGGCGGCAGAGCGTCTCGCCCGTTCGGAAGGCCTTGAAGCGCACGCACTGTCGGTGCGCGCCCGGCTCGACCGCCTGAACGAGGGCAACAATTGACCGGCGCCCGCCTGACCCATGTCGAGATCGACGACAGCGGCCTGCCCGCGCCGACGCCCGAGATCGAGCAGGAACGGCGGGTCGCCATTTTCGACCTGATCGAGGATAATTCCTTTGGCCTGCCACCGCGCGGCGACCGCACCGCGCCGGGTGGCCCTTACCGCCTGACGCTGGCCATCCGCGGCGGCCGTCTGGTCTTTGACATCCGCACCGAAGCGCTTAAAACGGTGGCGGAATTTCACTTGTCGCTGGGCCCGTTCAGGCAGGTCGTCAAGGATTATTTCCAGATCTGCGAAAGCTATTTCGACGCCGTCAAGCGCCTGCCCCCGGCCCAGATCGAGGCCATTGATATGGGCCGCCGCGGCATCCACATGGAAGGCGCGCGGGTGCTGCAGGACCGGCTGACCGGCAAAGCGGTGATCGACATCGACACGGCGCGGCGGCTTTTCACGCTGATCTGCGTGCTGCATTTCGGGGGCTGAGGCGTGGCCGGCCTCCCCCAGTCGGTGCTTTTCTGCTGCGACCACAACGCTGTGCGCTCGCCGATGGCCGAGGGCATGATGAAGAAATTCTACGGCCAGGCCTGTTACGTGCAAAGTGCCGGCGTCTTCAGCGACCTCGACATCGACGGCTTTTCCATCGCCGTCTGCGCCGAAGCGGGGATCGAGCTGCAGCGCCACCGCTCGCGGTCGTTCGACGAGATGCAGCAATGGGGCGACGACTTCTCGGGCTTCGACCTGGTGGTGGCGCTCAGCCCGGCTAGCCAGCGCCGCGCCCTGGACATGACCCGCCTCTACCACCTCGAGGTCGAATACTGGGCCATCCTCGACCCCACCGATCTCGGGACCAGCCGCGACGACAAACTCGCCGCCTACCGCCAGGCGCGCGACCAGATACGCGCGCGGATGCTGGCGAGGTTTGGAGAGGCGACGGAGGCGTGAGGGGAAATCAGAGGGACAGCCCGAACTCTAGGTCTTCGTGTTCAAATGCCGGGGCCAAACGCGCGATTTCATATTGCGGTGCCTGTCGATCCTGAGCATATCGACGCCAGTTCCGAGCCACACCGGCGCAGCGCCGAATGATCTCATCAGTAATTGCGCGCTTGGCAAAAAAATCCGCATTATCTTGGAGCAAACGCAGAGAGGCGGTGGCGTCATCATAGTCAATTCGCGTTCTTAATACGCGGGGTCCGTGCGCAACCGGATTGAGGTCATAGCAGGGACTCAGTGCCCATCCTGATATTCCCCGCCCAACGAATCCATGGTTGCGCAGGTGATCATCTGTGTTGCTGATTAGGACGCTGAAAGCGATCCGGCGAAATAGTTCGGAGCGATCATGGGCAGGATCAGCACCTCGAACAGCTAGCGCATCAACGATTTCCAGATAGCTGCAATCATCATCACCGTCATCGTGTTCAGTCATTGCCATGGCGCTGATGAATGGAATGCGCTGGCCGTCAATGCGGTCGAATCGTTTTGTAATGAAAATCGGCCCGTGTCCACTTGGCATGAGGTCGTATTCGATTGTTTCGATGCCAGCGTCCTTCGCCATGTCGAGCACAATGGCTTCCCACCGCGAGATCGAATAGGCGTCTGTCTCTTTTGGGAACTTGGCTATAGAAAGATTGCCGTGCTGATCGAATACCGACGCCTTCGGACGCGCACCACCAAGTGAAGAGCCGGGTGCGAAAATGAGCATCAGGTCTTCGTCTGTCTCCTCGTCGCGCAAGATGCGCTGCGAGGCCTGCAGGAGGCCACCAAGGGCCATTGTCGTTGGCACTCCCCGCGTCTGGGGGGCCTGAAAGAGCTTCTCGCCTTCGAAACGAAAACGTAATGCCCCAAGTCTGGTTTCGTCTGAGACCCCCAGAAGAAAATCGGCTTCGTGTAACGTGCGGACCTGTCTGCCTTCCTGCTCGGCCAAACGCCGCTCACTGCGCCGCATGAGTTCTCTTCCCCAAGTGTCCGGCGCGCTGTCGCCAAGTGTTCCAAACATCTCTCTGCCACCCGGAGGCGCAATGGTACCCTGAACCAGAGGAAGTGCTGGATCGAACTGGAATGCTTCCGGTGCAGCAAGCCAATTTGGGTCGTGCGCATACGTTACCCGTTCGTGGCGAGCGCCCGCATGGCGTCTGAGAATACCCACTCTGCGCAGCTTGCCGTAGGCATTGAGAAAGACTTCGATGTTATTCATCCTTCTTGGGCCGGATCAGTTTGGGAAGTTGCGCATACGCCAGTTGTTCCCCTTCGACGTCATCAATCTCACCAAACCCCTGCAACAGTCCAAGGGCTTGCATCACCAACGCATATCCCCCGATACGTACGTTGGGGTCACCGTTTTCGATGCGTCCGAGTGTGACCCGTGTCATACCCGCGCGTTCGGCAATATGTTCCATCGAGAGGCGCCGCCGAATGCGGGCCTGCTTCAGGCTGATGCCAAGCTTGCGCAACTCTCGTTTGCTTGCCGGTGTAATCTTCACGGATGCAGCCATTTGTATACTCAAGTTTACATTTCAGGATGAGATGTATCATAGAATATACAAAATGGCAAGTCGGCGAGACTCAGAAACTATTTACCGTTGCGCGGAACAATGTCCGCTTTTCCGCAGTTGGGCACTAAGATTCAGATCGTCGCGCGCGACCGCTGTCTGCCCGAAAAACTGCCGGATGCAATGTCAGAATTTCACGAAACACGTCGTTAAAGCAGGAGCAAAAGAAATCCGCACTGCAACCCGTCTCCGCTACACCAAACATCCCCCTTTCTCACGCCCCCGCCACCCCCTTTCCTCAGCAAAACCAACACCTTAACAACTTTCTCACTGTGAGACACTTTATCATCCGGGCGGCGCGGCCTCCTCCGACTAGCCAGTGATCGCCGCCCCCCCATTTCAGGCCCGAAAACTGGCGGCTCTGGTCGCACGTCTGCCCCCCCGTTCGGCAACGACCCGCCTAACCAATTTGGGCCAACGGCATGTAATGCTTATGTTTCGCAAGGTAACCAGTAGGGAACCCCGCAAGCGCATGATTACCCGCCGATCATTCAGCACAGGCGTAAGCGCAACGCTAGCCGCAACCGCCATCCCCGGACCGGCGCAAGCGCAACCGACGTATTCTGGGCCAAATGTCATTTTGATAAGATTTGGCGGCGGTGTGCGGCGGCTCGAGACCATCGACCCAATTGGCACATTCGCGCCCTATCTTACCAATGTCCTGGTGCCGAGCGGGGTTCTTGTCCCGGACCTGCGCATCGAAAAGCTGGACGGCGTGAACACGTCACATGCCGAAGGCACGCTCAACATCCTGACCGGCCGCTACCTGGCCTACCGCGATGCCGGGTCCAAATTTCTGTCCGACCGGCTGGAGCCGACCGAGCCGACGTTGTTCGAATATTTCCGCGACGCTTTTGGCATTCCCTCGCACCAGGTCCTGTTGATAAACGGCGAAGACCGGCCCCAGGAGGAATTTTTCACCTACGGCCTGCACGACCATTATGGCATCAATTATCGCTCGGAAATGCTCAGCCTGCACCGCTTCAAGCTCTATAAATTCAGGGAGATGCTGGCGGAAGGCACGCTGGACGAGGCCGCCCTCCAAAAGGCCGGTCAGGAATACGCCAGATTGCAGGCGATCGACGAGCGGTCCTTCGCGCCCACGCAATCGCCTCAGATCGAGACGTTCTGGCAAAATTGGCGCGCCCATTACGGGGACGGCGGGTTCAAGAACCCGCGCGGCGACCGGCTCTTGACGGCGCTGACCCTGCGCGCATTGGCCGATCTGCACCCGCGCCTGATGATGGTCAACTATCAGGACACCGATTATGTGCACTGGGGGAATGCCTCGCATTATACCCGCGCGATCTCGGTCATCGACGAAGGCATCGCCCAGATCGTCCGGGCCGTCGATGCTGACCCGTTCTACCGCGACAACACGGTGTTCGTCATCGTCCCCGATTGCGGGCGCGATGCCAACGCGCTGAAGACCGTTCCTTTCCAGCACCATTTCAACAGCCGCGCCGCGCATGAGATCTGGGCGCTGATTTTTGGATCGGGGATTGCCCGGAACCGCATTCTGGACCGGGTGTTGGACCAAAGCGCCATCGCACCGACCATCGCCGCCATCATGGGCTTTCGCGCCGCCAGATCAGAAGGCGATGCCCTGAGCGGCATAGCATCATGATTGCCGATGAGGTCCAGCCAGCCGCGCAAAGCCGCTGGGTGTGGCGGCAATTCGCCCGCCTAAAAAACCTAGCATTCGGCACGCTGCTGGCGCTTTCACCACCAACCTCGCTGTTGCTTCTCGGCTGGCTGATGCGCCAGACCCGGTCCGCAGCGCTTGCGCGCGCCGGCCTGCCCGCCGAGAGTGTTGGCTGGGTTCTGGGCGCCCGCGGCAGCGGGTTCATCCGGCGGATGTTTGGCGGGCTTGCCCAAAACGTGCGCGAGGGCATCCTAGCGGCGATCGCCCTTTTGTTCGCCACCCTGCCGTTTTCGTCGATCTGGCTGCTCTCGTGGTGGGCCGGCTGGGAAAATTCATTCTCCAAAGGCTATGAGCAGGCCTTCGTGGGACCGTCGCTGGGGCTCTTTGGGGTCGCCACGTTCATGGCGATCATGGTCCACCTGCCAATGGCGCTGGCGCACCAAGCGGTGCAATCACGCGGCTTTGCACTCTTTGAACTCAGGCGGGTGCGCAGCGCCATGCGCCATTCGGGCTGGGGCTATCTGTTCCTTGCTTTCACCACCGTCTTTTTCGCGCTGCCGATATTTGCCAGCCGCGGCCTGATCGCCCTGGCTTATGATATCGTTCCCGGGCTCGACAATTATTCACCCGATGAAATCCAATCCCTGACGTTCGTCATATCGCTGGTCACCGGCGCCTATATCGTGGTGTCGCTGGCAATTCTGCGGCGCTGGAGCGGGCGCATATACGCCGCCGCCGTGCTGCGCGCGAAAGCCGGAACAGACGAGCACCTCTGGGCCAAGAGCCCTCTGGCCGCAGCCCCGGACACCGAGTATCGTCGCTCGTTCGCCACCCGGATGATCCGCTTCGTGCTTCTGCTCATCGTCTGGTTCGTGCTCGCCGCCCAGATATATATCGCCCAGTTCCTCAATCACGACTGGCACGTCTGGCTCACCCACCCCTACTGGTTCCTGCCCTGGGTGATGTGAGGGGGGGCCGCAGGGCCTGGCGCGGGTCTGTCAACCCGAGGTCGAAGTCTGGGCGATCCTCGACCCCACCGGCCTGGGGAAGAGCCGCGACGACAATTTGGCCACTTACCGGCAAGCGCGCGATCAGATCTGCGCGCGGATGATCGGTCGGTTCGGGGCGGCGACGGAGGGGTGAGGGGGGGATTGCGGGAGCAGCCAAAATCTGGCTTTTCACCCGGTAAAGTGCCTTTGCGGCCGTTAACTGCCTCAAAAGGAGTAGCTATTGCCGCGCCACCGCACTCTAGAATGACCATTGGTATGCACTGTGAGCTACCCCCCGAAATTCGGACACTGACGTAAGCTGCGATTTGTAGTCTGCTGATCTTCAACACGAAGGAGATCAGAAATGTCGAAACGAAAGCAACATCACCCAGAGTTTATGGCCAAGGTGGCATTGGAGGCGCTGAAGGGGGAGGCGACGGTTTCAGAGTTGGCGAGCCGGTTTGGCGTGCATCCTACCATGATCCATCAATGGAAACGTGCGTTGCTTGAAGGCGCGTCGGGCGTGTTCGAGCGCGGCAGCAGGAAAGCGGCTGAAGTTGACGAAGAACAGGTTAAAGACTTGCACGCCAAGATAGGGGAGCTGGCCGTCGCCAACGATTTTTTGGCCAGAAAGCTCAAGCCCTGGGCCGGCAAGTGAGGCGGAAGATGATTGAGCCAGGCCTTCCAAACCTGTCTGTTGGCAAACAATGCGCCTTGCTGTCGATCTCACGGTCATCCTTTTACTATGAGCCAAAGGGTGAGACCGCGATGAACCTCGACCTGATGCGCCTGATAGATAAGCAGTTCTTGGAAACGCCGTTTTACGGTGTGCGCCAAATGACGTGGCATCTTCGGAACGAAGGTCATCTGGTGAACGAGAAGCGCATCCGACGGCTCATGCGGTTGATGGGCCTCATGCCGATCTACCAGAGGCCCAACACCAGCAAGGCCGCGAAGGGCCACAAGATTTACCCCTATCTGCTACGTGGGCTTCGTGTGACCCGCCCCAATCAGGTCTGGTGTTCTGATATCACCTATCTGCCAATGCGACGCGGCTTCCTGTATCTCCTGGCCATCATGGACTGGCACACGCGCAAAGTGCTGGCGTGGCGCATCTCGAACACGCTGGAAGCGGACTTCTGCGTCGAGGCGTTGAACGAGGCAATCCACAAGTTTGGCCCGCCCCAGATCATGAACACTGACCAAGGCAGTCAGTTCACATCCTTTGTCTGGACGGGCCAACTGAAGCGGACAGGCGTGCATATCTCGATGGACGGCAAGGGCCGGTTCCTCGACAATATTTTTGTGGAACGGCTGTGGCGCTCGCTGAAATACGAGTGCGTCTATCTGCACGCCTGGGAGACTGGATCGGAGGCCAAGGCCGGCGTCGGCAAATGGATGGAGTTCTACAATCAGAAGCGGCCGCATTCCGCACTTGGCGGCCAGCCTCCAGCCGTGGTCTATTGGCAGAGAAATGAAACAACGCAACCCGATCAGCAGGAGCAAAAAGTAGCTTAGATTGCGCCAAATACTGTCCAACGGTTGGGGAGTAGCTCATGGCGATGTTTCTTTTGCAGATGATCTCGATCGTGTTGATGCTGTCCACGGCCCGGCATCAGGGTCTGCACGACATGATGCTGCGCACCGCCGCCATCCGGCGCGAGGTCTGACACTTCGGGCCGCCCGGCGGCAAAAGCTTGGCGGCCTGAGATTCGCTTGCTAGTCTGGGGTCCAGAGGTATTCTTGGACCATGCGCCATTCGCTGCCAGTTGCGCCACAGTTTTATGTGACCGCCCCCCAGCCCTGCCCCTATCTTGAGGGCCGGATGGAGCGCAAGCTGTTCACCGCGCTGCAGGGCGATTATGCGCGCAAGCTGAACGATTCGCTTTCCAAGCAGGGCTTCCGCCGGTCGCAGAACGTGCTTTACCGCCCCTCGTGCGCCGAATGCTCGGCCTGTCTTTCGGCGCGCATCCGGGTCGCCGATTTCACCACATCGAAAAGCCAGCGCCGGGTGATGCGCAAGAACGCCAATATCACCCGCGATGCGACCAGCCCCTGGGCCAGCGAGGACCAGTACAAGCTGTTTCGCACCTATCTGGACAGCCGCCACGCCCAGGGCGGCATGGCCGATATGGATCTCTTCGAGTTTGCCGCGATGATCGAGGAAACCCCGATCCGCAGCCGGGTGATCGAATATTCGGCCGCGCCGGAAAATCCGGGCGGCCGCCGCACCCTGGCGGCGGTCTGTCTGACGGATGTCCTCGATGACGGGCTGTCGATGGTCTATTCGTTTTTTGACCCGGCGCTGGCCCGCGCCAGTCTGGGAACTTACGCGATCCTCGATCACGTGAAAATCGCCCTGGAGGCCGGACTGCCCTACGTCTATCTGGGCTATTGGGTGCCCGGCAGCCCGAAGATGGACTACAAGGCCAATTTCGCTGCCGTGGAGATCTACAAAAACGGCGCCTGGGCCGACCTCGGCGCGGCGGCCGATCACGGCGTCGATCTGAGCCCGGTTTCAATCGATCCGATCGCCGAGCAGGTGGCCAAAATCAGCCTGCCGGACAGCCGGCCAGGCTGAGGACCACCTGAGGAAGAGTGCTCAAGGTTGAACAGGTGGTCAAGTCTTTGTAATAACAGGATAAAAGCGTTAACATGGGTAATTCGCCATAGTTCCCAGTGCGCCGCGCCGACTACCCCGGACCCACGAACGACGTGAAAATATCGAAATCCTGGCGCGGGCGGGCGGGGTCGTAGGGCAGCCCGGTTGTGGCGGCGAAATCTTCGATGGCAATTCGCAGCTTGGAAAATTCAGCAATGGTGCCTTGCGCGCCCGGAACGTGGCCGGGGTTGAACGCGGCCATGGCGCGGTAGCGGACCGGGCCGGGCGGGATGCGCGGGTCATCGAGCGTCGCCGTGAGCAGGTTGCGGATGTGTTCGGGCTCGTGCGATTTCAGTTTGGCGACCGCGAAGGGCGCCAGCGGCCCGAGCTTGTTGGCATAGATGGTCTTGCCGACGTGCTTGCCCTGGTTGACTTTCTCGGTGGTGATCGGGTCGGTCGAGATCAGCACCCGGTAGCCCGCCGGACGCCCCGTATCGGCCAGACGCGGCAGGATCGACGGGTCGTGCACCGCCAGCGCGGTCAGGTCGATCGGTTCGATCCGCGTGTTGAAGGCCTCGGATTGCAGCGCCTCTTCGGTCAGCACCCCGGCCCAGAGCTCATCGCCCGCGGTCGGCGCGCTGAAGCTGATCAGTTTTAGGTTGGTCCAGGGCCAGGCGCCGAGCCGCGCCGGCATCGCCGGACCGGCCCCACCGGGCCCGTAGCGATCACCCAAAAGCACCGCGCTGACAAAATGCTGGGCCAGACCGCCACCCAAGCTGTGGCCGGTCACGAAGATAGTGCGCGGGGGCCGCCCGCGCGCCAGCCGCGCGCCACGGTCGAGGCAGGCGAAGATTTGCGGCAGGCTCTGGGCCATGGCCGTGGCGAAACCGCGATGCACCTTCCCCGTCGTGGAAATCACCGAGGCCCCTTCGCCCGCGCCGATGCGGTACTAGCCCAGGTCGGTAACCCAGTCGGGATTGCCGCTGGCAGATGTGGTGAAATTGGCCTTGACCGCGGCGCGCAGGGCCGAGCCGCTGCGGCTGCCGCGAAAGGTGATGTGCAGATCATAGTCATCGCTGCCCGACAGGTAGCGCATCAGCACAAAGCCCAACAGGCTTTGCGACGCCACCTGGCCCGGTTCGCCCTTGTCACCGGTGCAGCCCTCGAAGGCCAGCAGCACGTCGCGCGCGCCTGGCCGCGCCGCGCCCTGATCCGAGGTCACATGTTCGACCGCGACATCGCCTTGCGGCCGCCCGGTGCGGCGGTAACACATCTAGACATCGCGCATCGCGCCGGTAATCGCATTGGGGCTGGTGTATTCGGTCCAGCGGTCCGCCGGGTTGGAGATCGCCGGGCGCCAGGGAAAAAGCTGGTCGTAGCGATGGATAATCGGGTCGCTGCGCGGGTTGTCGGCAAAGCCCGCCAGCAAACCCGGCCCCCGGTAGCCGCCAAGCTTTGGCGGTGTCCGCACCTGCCGGGCCCCAGTGGCGCGCGCCCAGGCGCGGACATTTTGCATGACCCGGTTCCGGTCATTGTCGAGGCCGGCGAATGCCTCGTAAAACGGATCAAAGGGCCAGATCAGCGTCTGGGCGTAAAGCTGGTAGGCCAAAACCGACAGATCGAGGTGATAGACCAGCGGCGAATAGGGATACCCGTCAAGGTACTGATTTCGGGCGATGTCGGGCGACGGTGTGCGCATCATCGCCGCGGCGCATCCGGCAAGCACCAGAGCCGCGAAGAGCAGCGCCAGCGCGGCGCGGGCCGCCGGGGATCGGGGCGCGTGGCAGGTCTGACGGTCTTCCGTCATCGCGTTTCCTCGTGCTGCATATGCCTCTGGTTCCGGGCCAAATGTACCGCCAATATTCCGCCGGAGTCACGCCAAACTGGGGGCCGCAAGCGCGGTGTCCGAGCGGCTTTGCGCCGCCTGCGGCGTCGCGCAACGAGCGGGGGGCGCTGCCCCCCGCACCCCCCGAAGTACTTTTGAAACGATGAAATCAAGGTTTTATCCGCTCAGCGCCCGATCAGGTCGGGCACGATGGTGACGACCTGCGGGAACAGCGCCAGCAGCGCCAGGCCAAGGACCTGGATCAGCACGAACGGGATGATGCCGCGATAGATGTGGCCGGTGGTGACCTCTTTGGGGGCCACCCCGCGCAGATAGAAGAGCGCGAACCCGAAGGGCGGGGTCAGGAACGAGGTTTGCAGGTTGACCGCGATCATGATCGTGACCCATTTCGGGTCCATGGTGCCGCCATAGATCACCGGGCCGACGATGGGGATGACGATGTAGATGATCTCGAGAAAATCCAACACAAAGCCGAGCACGAAGAGAACCAACATCACGATCAGGAACACTTTGAATTCGTTGTCGAAACTTTTCAGGAAGTCCTGGATGTAATGTTCACCGCCGAACGAGATCACCACCAGATTTAATAGCTGCGAGCCGATCAGGATGGTGAAGACCATGCTGGTAACTTTGGCGGTCGCGCGCACCACCGGGCGGAGCACGCCGGTGCGCAGCAGCGTCCAGCAGCTGAAGAGAATTCCATACATCGCAAAGAGATAGGTCGCCTGGGCCACCAGATAGGCCAGCCAGTTCTCAAAGCTGACATCTTTGAGATTGACGCGCAGGTCAAAGTTCACGCCGAGAAGGATCATAATCACGATGGCGAAGGTCGCGCGGATCACGATGCGCCCGGTGCGGCCTTCGTCCTGCAGCTTGCGATAGGCGGCCAGCATGATCGCCCCGCCCGCGCCCAGGGCGGCGGCGGGGGTCGGGTTGGTGATGCCGCCCAGGATCGAGCCCAGCACCGCGACGATCAGCACCAGCGGCGGAAAGACCACGCGCAACAGCTCGTTCCGGCCCAGCCGGGTCGCGGCCTCGCGGGCGCCGTAAAGCGTGATGACGGTCGGTAGGGCCAGCAGGATCACGGTCGCGCCGGGGCTGGTCAGCGGCGAGATCAGCGCCGCGTCGACGATCAGCGCCAGTCCCACGCCGGCGCCGCCGAGCAGCAGCGGTACGGGCGACGACGAGGGTGAAATGCCCCGGGCCACGATCAGCGTCAGTGACAAAAGCAGAAACAGCGTCGCGATGCCGGTTCCCACCGGCGCCGCAGCGGCCAGTTTGCCCAGCAAAAGCTCGGCCTGTTCGCCGTCGCTCAGCGCCCGGCTTTCCTGAACCCCGCCCGCGTCGTTAATTGCAGCCTGTTCGGCAAGCGCGGATTCCCACGCCTCAACCCCGTGCAAATCGAGCATTGAGGCCGCGCATTCGTCGCCGACGCTGGTGCGCAGCGACGCCGTCTGACCGGCGTCCGAGAAAGTATCGACGGTCACGTCCTGCGTGCCGATAAGGCCCAGCTGGACCGCGACGATCATCGCCGCGATCAGCCCGGCGGGGGCCGCGAGGAACCAGGTCAGCGCCTCGCCCCGGGTCACCACCTCGGAGCTTGTAGCGCCCAAAGTCACCGGTGGTGCCTTCGACGGATTCAGCATCGCATAGCCAAATGCATAGAGCGCATAGAGCATGGCCAAAAGGATGCCCGGCAGCAGCGCCGCCTGGAACAGCGTGCCGACCGAGACCACAGCGGGCGCACCCAGATAGGTCAGCGCGTCAGAACAACCCGCCGATTGCGCCCGCACCTCTTGCGCCGCCGAATAAAGATCGCCCGCAAGTGTGCCCAGCAGAACGATGACGATCGAGGGCGGGATGATCTGGCCGAGGGTGCCGCTGGCGGCGATCACGCCAGTGGCCAGCTCGGGAGAATAATTGTGCCGCAGCATGGTAGGCAGCGCCAGCAGCCCCATGGTCACCACGGTGGCACCCACAATCCCGGTCGAGGCCGCCAGAAACGCCCCCACGACCACGATGCTGACCGCCAGACCGCCGGGCAGCGGTCCAAAGACGCGGGCCATGGTGGTCAGCAGGTCGTTGGCGATTTTCGACCGTTCCAGCGTGATGCCCATCATCACGAACATCAACACCGCCAAGAGCGTCTCGATGGATTGCCCGGCTAGGACGCGCTCGTTCATGCGGTTAACGATGAAGCTGACGTTGCGGTCCAGCGCCTGTTCCCAGCCGTTGACGAAAATGGCCTGCGCCGCGCGCGGCAGGTCGGGGTATCGGAATACGGATATATTGTCGGCCTTCACCCCGTCGGCGATCAGCGTGCCATAGGCGGTCGACGAGGTGTCGATGGCCTGATGCAACAACAACCCGGCGCTGTCGAGCGCGGCGATGATGCCAAAGGAAATAACAGCAGCGCCGCCGATGGCGAAAGCCACCGGAAACCCCGAGAGGATGCCCGCAAAAAGGCACAGGAAAACGATTATCAGGCCAACTTCGACGCCATCAAGACCAAACAGCATACCCGCGCCCCCTAGTGGTGTTCTTCGATGGCATGCACAAGCTCGGCGTCGTCATCGCCCAGCACGTCTTTGTCGAGGAACTTGCCTTCGCTGGCCTCGCCCTCTTTGCGCTCGAGATACGAGCGGTAAAAGAACGCGACGGCCTGAAGCATGACCATGACCGTGAAGAGCACGAGAAGAACCTTGAAGAGAATGTAGGCGTTGAACCCGTTGGGGCTGAACCCGATGGTTTCGACGTTCCAGCGCAGCGCCCGCGCCTTCAGCAGCAAACGCTCCAGCGTGTCGGACGCCGAGGGATTGGGCACCACCAGATGCCGCCACATGAAGTACCAGCCATAGAGATAAGTCAGGATCGCGGCGGGCATCATGAAAAACAGTGAACCGAACATGTCGATGATCCGCTTGGTGCGGAAGCCCACGGCGGAATAGATCAGATCAACCCGCACATGGCCGCCCTGAACGAACGTGTAGGTTGCACAAAGCGTGACGATCAAGGCGTTGTAAAACTTCAATTCTTCGGCCCACCAGCTAATATCAAACGTCAAGGCTGATCCAAATCCGAACGATATTTGGGCCTGGGTGAAAATCCTTTGGGTGAAGATGATGACGATCTGTTGCAGGACCATCAACAGCCCGGCCCAGGCGAAAAACCGTCCGACAAAATTGGCGATGCCTTCCAGGCCACGCACGCAGGCCCACATGAACGAATTGCGCCATAGGCCAACAATCGTGACGATGACAAAGATGTCGAAGACCACGAAAAACAGCTCGGACGAGGCACCGTAATAGATCACCCGCATCAATGCCTGTTTGTCTTCCAGCGTCTGGAAACCGCCGACCCAGGACAACCAGAGGCCCGGATGGGTCACCGCGTTGAAAATATTCACGAAGGCCATGCCGACGCTCTGGAAAAACCAGATCAGCGCGTCCATGTCGCCCCCTCCCCCACTTCAGCGGTTGCCCTTAATGATCCGGCCCCGCCCCGAGCGGCTCGGGGCGGGACGGCATCGTTGTCCGAGCTAGATCAGCCGCGAACGCGGTCGCGCTGGGCGCGGTAGGCACCGATTGATTTGGTCAGCCAGCCCGAGCTTTCCTCCATGGAGGCAAAGTAATCGTCGTTGATCTTCTTGAAGAGATCATCGCCCATGAACTCGGCGTAGACCGGCTTGGACGCCTCGAACATCGCATCCCAGACAGAATCGGGGAATTCCAGCACTTTCACACCACCGGCCTGCAAACGCCGCAGCGCCGCACCGTTGTTGTTCAGGTACTGGCTGAGGTTCCAGACGTTTGCGTGACCCGCCGCGATCTCGATCATCGCCTGATGGTTCGGGGCTAGGCCGTCGAACACATCGCGGTTCGTCGCAAGCGACAATCCGGCCGACGGTTCGTGCATACCGGCGGTGTAATAGAACTTGGTGATCTCTTGAAAACCGGCCTTTTCGTCGGCCCAGGGACCGATCCATTCGGTGCCGTCGATCGCGCCCGAGGCCAGCGCCTGGTAAACTTCGGACCCCGGAAGGTTCTGAACGCTTGCGCCCATATTGCCAAGCACCCTGCCGCCAAGACCCGGCATGCGGAACTTGAGGCCGTTGAAGTCTTCGGGGCCATTGATTTCCTTGCGGAACCAGCCACCCGCCTGGGTGCCGGTGTTACCGGCCAGGAAGGATTTGAGCCCGAAGATCTGACCAACCTCGTCGTGCAGCGCCATGCCGTTGCCGTGGTAGTACCAGTTGTTCAGCTCGGTCGCGGTCATGCCGAAGGGGACGCCGGTGAAAAACGCCAGACCCGGATGCTGGTTTATGAAGTAATAGTCGGCCGCATGATAGATGTCGGCCTGACCGGCGGTGACAGCATCGAAAACCTCGAATGCCCCCACAAGTTCGCCGGCTGCTTTGACCTCGATGGTCAACGACCCGTCCGACATCGCATTTACGTTATCCGCCACTTTTTGCGCGGCGTCGAAAACACCAGCCAGTCCCCGGCCCCATGATGTTACCATGGTCAGGGTCCGCTTGCCCTGCGCATAAGCCGGCGCGGCAAGAGCCGTTGCCGCGGCAGCCGTGCCGCCAAGAGCAGAATTTCTTAGAAATGAACGACGATCCATTGAGTTACCTCCCTCACGTTTGTCGTGCCCGCCGTCGCGCGGGTCAATAATGGTGGGCCTAGGCTAGCCGCCCTTGTGGGTGTTGGGAATAGTTTTGCGAAAAAAAGTGACAGGCCAGTGATTTGGCGGGAATGTCAGATCGACCGGTTGGGATGTCGGTAAATTTCAATATCGGAGATGTTTTTGAAATATTAGTGCAGAAATACTTGCCACACGACATAATATTCCGCCAAATGCCGGTTGACGGCCCCGACGCTCGCTCATAGGGTCGCTGCGGTGAAAATGGGAAGGGATGGAAAGTGTCTGATTTTCTTGGGCTGGCTGTGGTGGTTCGCATAAGGGCCGGCTGAGGAAACCAAGCGTCATTCATCCCGCCCCCGAAATTCCTATCGGGGGCTTTTTTTATGGCGGGCGACCGCCCGGTACGCATCTAACGCGGTGAGGCGATGACGAAGAAAACGATGACCGGCGCCAAGATGGTGGTTGAGGCGCTGAAGGATCAGGGGGTCGATGTTGTGTTCGGCTATCCCGGCGGCGCGGTGCTGCCGATCTATGACGAAATATTCCAGCAGAACGACATCCGTCACATCCTGGTGCGCCACGAGCAGGGCGCGGTGCATGCCGCCGAAGGTTATGCGCGGTCGACCGGCAGGCCCGGCGTGGTTCTGGTGACCTCGGGGCCGGGGGCCACCAACGCGGTTACGGGCATGACCGATGCGCTGATGGATTCGATCCCCCTGGTGGTGCTGACCGGTCAGGTGCCGACATTCATGATCGGCAACGATGCGTTTCAAGAGGCCGACACGGTCGGCATCACCCGGCCCTGCACCAAAATGAACTGGCTGGTGCGGGAAACCGACCGTCTTTCCGGCACGTTGCACGAGGCCTTTCATGTGTCCATGACCGGTCGCCCCGGCCCGGTGCTGGTCGACATCCCCAAGGACGTGCAATTCGCCAGCGGCACCTATACGGCGCTGGAAAAGTCCCGCACGTCGCATTATCAGCCGCAGACGAAAGGCGACCCGGCGATGATTGCCGAGCTGGCGCGCGCCATGGAAAAGGCGGCGCGGCCGCTTTTCTATACCGGCGGCGGGGTCATCAATGCAGGACCCGGGGCCAGCGAG
Organism: Paracoccaceae bacterium; assembly: GCA_965247915.1. Taxonomy (GTDB): domain Bacteria; phylum Pseudomonadota; class Alphaproteobacteria; order Rhodobacterales; family Rhodobacteraceae; genus JAKZRT01. The sequence continues at coordinate 1,543,542 of OZ252048.1, read as the reverse complement.
ACGCTGCGCGCGCTGGTCAAGGCCACCAACTTTCCCATCACCTCGACGCTGATGGGCCTGGGGGCCTATCCGGCTACGGCCAAGAACTGGCTGGGGATGCTGGGGATGCACGGGCTTTACGAAGCCAATCTGGCGATGCACGATTGCGATCTGATGATCTGCGTCGGTGCGCGGTTTGACGACCGGATCACCGGGCGGGTGCAGGATTTCAGCCCCAAATCGCGTAAAGCGCACATCGACATCGACCCGTCGTCGATCAACAAGGTGATCCATGTCGATATGCCGATTGTCGGCGATGTGGGGTCAGTGCTGGACGATCTGATGGGCGAATGGACGGCGCGGGGGGCGAAGACCAACGCCAAAGGGCTGGACAAATGGTGGGCCGAGATCGCCAACTGGAAATCGGTGCGCTGCCTGGATTACACGCCCTCGAAAAAGACCATCAAGCCGCAATATGCGGTCGAGCGGCTGGAGGCGCTGACCAAGCATCACCCCGACCGCTATATCTGCACCGAGGTCGGCCAGCATCAGATGTGGGCCGCTCAATACATGGGGTTCAACGAGCCGAACCGGTGGATGACGTCGGGCGGGCTGGGCACCATGGGGTACGGGTTTCCATCCTCGATCGGGGTGCAGATGGCGCACCCGGACGCGCTGGTTATCAACGTCGCGGGCGAGGCATCGTGGCTGATGAACATGCAGGAAATGGGCACCGCGGCCCAATACCGGCTGCCGGTCAAGCAGTATATCCTGAACAACGAACGGCTGGGTATGGTGCGGCAGTGGCAGGAATTGCTGCACGGCGAGCGCTATAGTCATTCGTGGTCCGAAGCCCTGCCCGATTTCGTCAAGCTGGCCGAGGCCTTCGGGGCCAAGGGGATCAGGTGTTCGGATCCGGCCGATCTGGACGCGGCGATTTTGGAGATGCTGGCCCACGACGGGCCGGTGATCTTTGACTGTGTAGTGGAAAAGCACGAAAACTGTTTCCCGATGATCCCGTCGGGCGCGCCGCACAACAAGATGCTGCTGGGCGAAGGGGCCTCGACAGAGGGGGCCATCGGGTCGTCCGGGGCGGTGATGGTTTAGGCGATGCGCTGAGGGCTATCACAGTGAGATATTGGGTTAAGATGCTGATCTGGCAGGGAAACCTGCTGGAGACTGGTAGACGTAGTTTGGACCGCTTGAAGAACAAGAGCTATCAGGAACATTCATTGCTCCACCACAGGAAACCTGAACATCAGTCGCGCAGGCAGTCGGACGGTAGCTCAGCGGGACATAGCAGGCATTCAAGGGGGTAGTTTGGACGACCGGTTCTGACCGATTCTGTTGAAAAACAACGTGTTGCAGGTGCAGAAAGTGGCCGTTGTATGTGAGCCCGAACACCTTTCTGGTCAGGCTGTTCGCGGTTTCTGCGGTGCAGGAAAGATCTTGGCCAGTTTCCGAAGGTTCTGGGCGGTGGCAGCGAGGAGGAATTCATCGTTTGCGCCGCATGGGCCGCGTAATCGGAGCCGTCCAAGGCCAAGAATGCGTTTGAGGTGAGCAAACAGCATCTCGACTTTTTTCCGCAGCTTCATCGAGATTTCATATTGCCTGGTTTTTGCGATGTCTCGGGCAACTTGTCTGGCATCTTCGTGTTCTTCGCGGGTGATGGATCGGGCATCCATGTTGGGACAGCAGCGCGCCTTGGACGGGCAACTTTGGCAAGTCAGTTTCAGCGCGCGATACTTGGCAGTGCCTTTGTCGGACGGGCCACGCTTGGGGTCTGAGTAGTTGCGGCGGAACTGCTTCAACGCCTGTCCCTCGGGACAGATGTACTGGTCGTTCTCAGCGTCCCATTCAAAATCGGCTCGTGTCCAGGTGCCATCGGTTCGGCCAGCTTTGTCGATTACCGGGATATGCGGAGCGATGCCGCGATCCACCAACCATCCAAGCATGGGGCCTGAACCATAAGCCGTGTCAGCAATGATGCGCTCTGGATGCAGGCCAAACCCTTCTTTGACCCGATCCAGCATTGTACGCACAGACCCGACCTCCGCCTGTCGGATTGATCGTGTGGCTTCCACGTCCACGATGACACCGTGATCAGTATCGATCAGATAATTGGTTGAATAGGCAAAGAACGCAGGACCTTTGCGGGCCGCTGTCCATTGACTGGATGGGTCGGAGTGAGACGTGAACTTCGGTTCAACGGTCGTCGCCGCGCCAAAGGCCGCGTCATCCAGAACGTCGAGATATTCCCGCACCGCACGAGGTGCGTCATCGGGGTCAATCGTGCTGTGATCCCAATCTTCTTTGGCGGTGGAGTTCTGTTTATTTGCGTCGGCCTCAATGAGACTGGCATCCGCCGCAAAGCGCTGGCCACTGACCAGCCCCTCGGCAATGCAACGCGCCACGACCGTCTCAAAGAGATGACGCAGCAGGTCACTGTCACGGAAACGGCCATGCCGGTTCTTTGAGAATGTCGAGTGGTCAGGCACCTGATCTGTCAGGTCCAGGCGGCAAAACCAGCGATACGCCAGATTGAGATGCACTTCCTCGCACAGCCTCCGCTCCGAGCGGATGCCCAGGCAGTAGCCCACCAGCAGCATGCGGATCAGCAGCTCAGGATCAATCGAAGGGCGGCCGGTTGAGCTGTAAAATGGCGCGAGATGCTGGCGGATGCAGGACAGATCGACGAAGCGATCAATCGACCGCAGCAGATGATCTTGCGGGACGTGGTCTTCTATCGAGAAGTCATAGAAAAGCGCGCTCTGTGCCTCTTGCTTCGGTCCCAACATCGCCGCCAATCCCCCGCATCAATGCAGAGATTGAATCAGCGAGATGATCTAAAATCAAGAAGACTTTTTCAACAGAATAGACCGTAAGCGAACATAAGCTAGGCAAGCCGCGTGTGTCGCGAAGAAATTATCCGAGCTTGTTCTCGAAAGGTGTACGATCTTCCCGAGATCCCAAGGATCAAGGGGAGGGAGAGCCATGAGCAAATTCGGATTACCGAGTGCCGTCCTCGCAGGGGCCACAGCGCGGCGCGCGCCTATTACCATCCTGGCGCTGTTGCTTGTGTTCGGAATCTCAGCGGCACACGCGGCCCCGATACACACCGCAGCGCGAGAGGGCGATGTCGACAAGGTCCGCGAGCTTCTGGATCGAGGCGGGGACATCAATCGGAATAGCCGCAACGGCACACCGCTTCATGTGGCGATTCTGGCCGATCGCCAGGAAGTCGTGGAGTTTCTCATCGCCAATGGCGCCGACGTCAATGCAGTGTCGTCCACATTTGGAATGCCGTTGCATGTGGCCGCACTCAAAGGATCGGCGATCATTACATCCTTGCTGATCGCCAACGGCGCAGATGTCACAGCTCGGGATGGCCTTGGCCTGACGCCTTTGCACCTCGCGGCCAGCGGGGTCGTCTTGGCGTTGCAGAGTTATTGATTAACGCAGGCGCGGACGTTAACGCGGTTGCTAACGAAAGAGAAACGCCCCTCCACATGGCCGGCATCAATCAGGAAACCGATTTCACGGCATTGCTGGTCGAAAATGGTGCGTCGCCGCCGCCCGTAAAGCCCATATCCGGCCTGTTGGCCTGGGTCGCGGCAGACGAAGCCGAGGCAGCACTTGCCAGGTGCACGGCATGCCACGATTTGCAAAAAGATCAGAGGCGGGAGGTCACGGTCGGACCTTATCTTTGGGACGTTGTGGGCCGGCCCAAGGCCGGGCGGGACGACTTTGAATACTCGCCGGCATTTGTCGCGCTTGACGGCAACTGAACGCTCATTGACATGATGCTGGAAGTAGTGACGGTCGTGGGCGGAAAAACCCGAGCAGTAGGTGAACACGAGGGCTCCCTGGCCGCTTCGGCCCGCCCGGCCTGAGCGCTGCACGTAATTGGCCGCGTTGGGCGGTGCGTTTCGCATGTGAACGACGCTCAGGCCACCGATATCCACCCCCAGCTCCATGGTCGGTGAACAGAACAGCGCGCTGATCGACTCGCTCCGAATCTTGCTTTCGTCGGGAGTCTGTCTTGACTCATCGAGATACCAGTCCGCCCGGAAGCGATCCTCGCGGTCTTGTCTCGCGTCCACACCAAGCTGCGAACCGCTTGCTCTCAGTGAAGTCCCGCCGATCCGATACCAGTCCGCCCGGAAGCGATCCTCGCGGTCTTGTCTCGCGTCCACACCAAGCTGCCCAGTGTGGTCGGCTGCGGCCAACCGCTTGCTCTCAGTGAAGTCCCGCCGATAGATTTCCCGAAAGAAGGCATTGGGGGTTGGCTTGTGGTCCTTGTAAGAGCGCCGCTTGATCGGATCCGGCCTGACGGTCTTGCCGTCTCCGAGTTTCCACAGGATCTTCTCGATGCGAAGCCGAAATACCGGAACCTCCTCGTTGTTCGCGTTCCTGGCGGATTCCTCGAAAAGGTAGTCGGCGTCCTTCAACTTGCGCATCAGCCGCAAGATGAAGTCACGGTAGTGGTCACCCCGAAGAACATTCGGGTCGACGTCTGTTTGGTTCGCAAAGTGCTTGATATACTTCCCGAGCGAGCTCGCTGGCCCCATGCTCTTGTTGGAGAGGCGTGCACTTCGGTGCAGCGGATCGAGGCGAATGACGGACGGAGCCGGCAGCTCCTCGTCCGAGTCGAGCGTCCACGGCGCCTTCAGTTGTTCGCGAATCCGTTTCTCGAACTCCTTGAGACGGCTCGGGACCAGGTAATTTTCGCTGTGGATGGCGTACTCGAGGCGAAAGTAGTCGAGGACGGTGGCCAAGAACTCGCGGCGCTCCGGATGGGAGAGGCTGTTCGCGATCTCGAGGTCCGCCCAGAATCCGTCTTCGGCCACGATCTCGGCGAGGTCCAGGTAGTCGACATTCAGAAGAGCACACTGTTCCAGGTTTGGAAGGACAATGCGCCAGCTGCGGCGGAGATCCGCGAGAGCACGGAAGAACAAGTAGTCCTGGAGTGCCTCTTCGTACTTTCGCTTGACCGGGGCCAGTTCCGGCTCTGCATCGCGGTTGCCGTAGTCGCGGAAAGGCAGTGACAGCGACTTGAAGATCGCCTCGCCGAGTGTCGCATAGTCGAGTATGCCGCTCGCTTCGGTCTCGAGTGCTTGCCGTATCCCGGCGCGCAGGCGAACCACCTGGACGAAGTCATTGAAGTGACCGGACTGCAGTGCTGCATCCTGCCGGTTGTCGGTGAAGCTCAGGAGCTTCTGGTCGCGCGGAGAATGTCCGCCGTCCCGCAAGCGGTTGAGGATCGAAAAGGCGGTGATGGTCGTCGAGGTGCTTCGGCCCTCGCTTCCGAGACGCGTGAGCTTCGTGCCCTCGTTCGCCTTGGCGTCATAGAACACACCTGCTGTCGGATCGAAGAGAAGACGTGCCTGCATGAACCAGCCCCAGTACTTCAGCGGATCCGTCTCTGAGCAGGTTCCGTATTCGTCGAAATACAGCTTCCGAGGGAAGTATGCTCGCTTCTTTGAATCCGGAACCTTCTCGCCGCTCGCGCGTGTCCGTACCCAGGCTTCCGGCAGGTAGTCGAGATCCTGATCCGGATCCCAGATCTCGTCACCGATAATCAGATACCCGTCCGTGGCGTCGTCATCGTCATCCCCAGTCGCGCGAAACTCTCGAGGCGCGAGCTGGCCATTCGCCAGAGAAACACAGATGAAGGGGTGTCCCGTGGCCCGGCTGAAGACGTTGGCGAAGATGGGTTTGTTGCTGTCGTCATGTTTGTAGATACCCGGCTCAAGGGTGATGAACCGTTCCTCACCCTGGTCGAGTGTCGTGTAAACGGACCCGGTCTGAGCGATGAACTGATGGAGCTTGAAGGGCAGGAGCGTATAGAGCGAACCTCCTTCCTGAATGCGCTGGTTGACGGCACTTACCCATTGCAGGGTCGCCTCGAGAACCAACCGACATCTGTCTTCCGGTGCGCCTGAGTCCTCGGCCAATGTCGCGACGACATGACTGAACCCCATCGGCATCCGCCGAGCCAGTTCCCCGTCAAGCTCTTCGAGGGCTATGCGGTTTTCAAGCCACACCGCCACCGGATGCTTGCGGAGTTCGGTTTCATCTGCATCGGTGTCGATTCCAGCTGTGATGGCATCACGGAGTTCCTGCTTTGAAGGCTGTTTCCCAGCGCCGTCCAGCGAGCGCGCCAGCGTCTCGTTTATGATCTGATCGGGCTCGAACGATCGGCCAAACACCGTGCTCGCAACACGCGCGACCTCCGCGCGCTTAGACTCCTCGCTACCCACCGAGACCATGGTTGCTGAGGTGCCAATGCAGCAGACCGTTTGCTTGCATTGAGCCTGGATGCGGCGGATGAGCATGGAGACGTCCGCACCCTGTCTCCCACGGTAGGTGTGAAGCTCGTCGAAAACGAGGTGCCGGAGATTTTCGAAGATGGCATCGCGAATGGGCCGCTCCTGCAGCCGGGTGAGCAGGAGTTCGAGCATCATGTAGTTGGTGAGGAGGATTTGCGGGGGATCCTCGCGCATCGCTTGCCGCCGCTCCTCCTTTTCCTGGCTGGTGTACTGGCCGAAGGTGATGGGAAATTCGCGCCCCGTGTTCTTTTCGTAGTTGCCTTTGTAGGTGTTGAATTCGTTGGTCTGCGAGTTGATCAGCGCGTTCATCGGATAGACGATTACCGCGGCTACTCCCGCAGTACCCGGGTTGGCGAGCAGGTGGTTGAAGACCGTACCGATGTAGGTCAGTGACTTGCCCGAACCGGTTCCCGAAGTAACAACGAAGTCGGTGCCGCCGACGCCCAGTTGAATGGCCTCGCATTGATGGCGATACAGGGAGTAGCCGTCGAAGATGTGTCGAACGTCTTCGTGCAGCAATCCAGAGGCTATAACCTCTTCGACGGTGCCGGCCTGTTCGTACGCAGGATTGAACTGCAGTAGGGGCTGCGGCCAGAGACGCCCCTCGGAGAGCGTGTCTTCGACCGTCTGCGCGATCTCTGGATCGGAGATGTTGATGAAGCTGCGAATGTACTGCGCATAGTCGTCGACGATTTGCTTGTGGGTGTCGAAGACGTTCATGGCTTGGCCCGTCTGGAGCTGCAGGTATCGGCGATCTTCCAGAGATCCAGGTCGGAATTCCTAGTGCCTGTCAGGTGGTCAGCAATCATTGGCTCGGGTACTCACTACTCTTATTTGGCGTGGCACCGCGTCGATCTAGTGCCTTAAGCCGCTCAAACTCTTCAATCGCCATGACCACGACCACAGGACGTCCATGCTTGGCCACCGTCACCGGCTCGGCACGGGCAAGGTCGATCAGCCGTCCGAAGCTATATTTCGCATCCTTCGCCGTCAGGGTCTTCATCGCACTCCCCATATTACCAAGCGATAGTTTTGGCTAATTTGGCCGAAAATACAATAGTCGAGGCTGTCTACGGGTGGTAACCCTCTAGGGTGGCACGACCGAGGCAGCTTGCCGATCACGTGAGCATGCCAGACAGGCCGGGCCATATCTGCCTCATGATGCTGCTGCGGTAGATCCGCTGATTTGATCCGGGTTTCGATCGCCACGCGCTCGTGATCACAAACCATCTCCGACCGAGCGGTCGCTGAATCGGAGAGGGTTCGAACCGGGTTTCGTTCCCTCCGCCAATCTCGACTCTAGAGTAATTCTCCATCCGTAACGAGCGGCCGCCGAATAGCGCGGTATTTGGACGTTTCGGACAGATCGTGTAAACCACCGATCCCCCGATTCGGCCGTATTTGACCCGTTTTTCATTCTCTGGGGACCGACATTCTCTACACAACTAAACCTCGGTCTGATTTGATACGGTTATTTTGTCCCTCTGATTGACCACGGGGCGATTTGGTACGGTTAACCGCTCGATTTAGGACCTGCCGGACCAACCGCTCGAACACAGCCCACACGGTAGTGGCGCCAAATAATTACAGAGTACTCTTATTGACAGAGTCATCTGGTTGCGCTACTCTATGCGCTCGAAGTGGCCTTGGGTATGGAAGACGCCATGAACGTGACCAAAGACGATGCCGAAACGGCGCTGAAGGAAGTCGATGCGGCGAGACGGCACAGCCTGACACTCTTCCAATACGGGCTTGCAAGTCCCTATCTCCTGCTTTGGGGGTTGCTTTGGATCGTTGCCGGTGTCAACGGCACGGTATCACCCGACAACACTGGTTTCGGATGGCTTGTCGTCGACGCAATCGGGATCGTTGCCACCGGATATCTCGTCGTCCGTAACGCGCGACGCTATGCCAGAGACGGCACGCGCAGCCAAGGATTGCGTTTCGCGGCGACGGCCGCCGTGCTTGGCGCACTCACGGCGATGGTTTTCATGATCTTTGCGCCGGTGTCTGGTGCCGAGGTTCAGACATTCATCACCTTGCTGATCGCGGCCATCTACATGATCGCCGGGATATGGATGGGTCATAAATTCACCGCCCTTGGCGCGATCTTGGCGGCCCTTGCCCTCGGTGCCTTTCATCTGGCACCGGCCTACCACTCGTTGAGTTCGATCCTCGGCGGCAGCGCTCTCATCCTCGGCGGCCTGTGGATGAGGAGAACGTGAGTGGATGCGCCCGACGAGATCATTCACCAGTCGACGCGCCTCAAGATCATGGCCACTTTGAACGCCTTGCCACGCCGGGAAATGCTCGAATTCGTGCGGCTCAGGGCCGTCAGCGGTGCGACGGACGGCAATCTGGGGGCTCATCTGACGGCACTGGAAAAGGCAGGCTACGTGAAGATCGTCAAGGATTTCGAGGGCAGAAAACCCCGAACCCGTGTCGGCATGACGGAAACGGGACGGCGGGCCTTTCACAACCATGTCGTCTACCTGCACGAGATCCTGGAAGGCGACGGCAGAAATTCTTGAAGCGGATTGGGGTTGGGGGATGAACAACATGGTGACGTACTGCCTTAGGATTGGACAAGCGCTGGGTATCGTCGGGCTGGCAACGATGCTCTTGTTGGCAGTCGCCGCTACGGCGCAGCAGACCGAGAGGTTCGACGAGCGGGTTCGAGATCTCTTTTTCGCGGGTTTCGAAGGCAATCTTGATGCGCTGCAAAAGGGAATGGCGATTGCCTCCTACACGTTGGAAGCCGAGCCGGATCACCCGGGAGCCTTGGCCTGGCAAGCGGCGGGCTGGCAATTTCAAGCGGGTCTGGCTTTCCAGCGAGGTGATACCGGCAAAGGCATGACGCTGTTCGGTAACAGCCTCACCCAGTTCGAACGCGCGGTGTCGCTGGCTCCCGACGATCTCGGTGTTCTCATCCCGAGAGCCGCCAACTACGCAGCTTCCGCAAAGTTCGTGTCACACGCGCCGACACGCAACATGATGCTGGAAATTGCGATCGGCGACTATAAGAAGGTCCACTCATTGCAAGAGCATTTGTTCGAGTATCTTTCGATCCACAGTCGTGGCGAGCTTCTCGGCGGAATCGCGGATGTCTTATGGCAGTTGGGAAGGCGCGACGAAGCTAGGCCGTATCTGCAGCGCATGGTTGCCGAGCTGCCCGGGTCGCCATACGCAATGATGGCGCAACGGCGGCTCGACGGATCAGAGATGGCGGTTCAACTGACCTGCCACGGTTGCCACAAATAGTCGGCCAGGATGAAGCGGCATGGCACTCAAGCCGGATCTATTCCGTGTCGGCGTGGTGGCCATGCTCTTGGTGGTAGTGCCAGGAGCCAATGCGGTACAGGTGACCCATCGTGCTGGTTTCGACGAATCGGTGCTGACGGATTCTCATAGAGGGCGCACCATTGCGCTCGCGCTCTGGTATCCGACGACGACAGCTGAATCGATGCTCTCTTACAGCCGGGCGCAACCTGGGCACGCGGCGCGTGGCGCGCCGATCGCTCCCGGACGGTGGCCGCTCGTGATCTTGTCGCACGGCTCTGGCGGCAACCGGTTCAATCAAAGCGCACTTGGAGAGACTCTAGTGTAACCGTCCGGCCTGACCGCTCTGCCGCGCCGTGGAGGGGTCGGATAGTGTCCACCACGGATAGTGGACACTACGGGGTTTGGGGTGGCGCGTCGAACGAAGCGGCTTTGGACAGACGACGAGAAGCGGTCGATCTGTTTTCAGACGGTGGCGCCGGGCGTATCGGTCGCGCAGGTCGCGCGCCGGTATGCGATGAATGCGAATCTGATCTTCAAATGGCTACATGACCCTCGCTTTGCGCCCGACCCGGAACTGGCAACGGCGGGTGTGCCATGTTTTCTTCCGGTTGAGATCGTGGATCAGGCCTTGGATAAGGATGAACCGCCTGTCGTTGAAGCTGGCGTTGCCAAGGGCACGATCGAGATCGAGCATGCTGGTGGACACCGGCTCCGGATCAGCGGTGCCTACGATCCCGGGGCGTTGGCACATCTGATCCGTGTCCTGTCCGGATGATCCCTGTTCCGTCCAGCACCAAGGTCTGGCTGGCGGCTGGAGTGACGGACATGCGCCGGGGTTTTGCCACGCTGGCTGCCCAGGCAGAGCAGACCCTGAAACAGAACCCGTTCACCGGCAATATGTTCGTGTTTCGAGGGCGCCGTGGCGATCTGATCAAGGTCATTTGGTGGGATGGCCAAGGAGCCTGTCTGTTCAGCAAGCGCCTGGAGAAGGGAAAGTTCGTGTGGCCAGCCGCTAAGGACGGGAAGATCGCGCTGACGCCGGCGCAGTTGGCGATGCTGCTTGAAGGCATTGACTGGCGTATGCCCAAGAGGACATGGCGCCCGCTGACAGCAGGCTGAGTAAACCATTTATTTCCAAAGGATTGATGCCGTTGTGGGATTCCCACCGTCTCGGATAAGTGGTAGGTATCAGCCATGCTCGATGACATCAAAAAGCTGCCTGATGACCCGTCGGCATTGAAGGCGTTGATCGCTTCCATGGCGTCAGAACTGACGAACCGGAATGCCGGGCTGAAGAGCCGCGATGTGTTGATCGAGAAGCTGAAGCATCAACTCGCGGGCCTGCGTCGTCATCAGTTCGGTTCGCGTTCAGAAAGCCTTGATCAGCTTGAACTGAAACTGGAAGAGCAAGAGATCGCACGGGCGGCGGAAAGCCCGCCCCCCGAGCCGTCGTCCGACGATGCCGATGAGAAACGGCAGCCAAAGCGCCGCCCACTGCCCGATCACCTGCCGCGCAACGAGACCGTAATTGGAATCGGCGAAGACTGCGCATCTTGCGGCGGCAGACTGCGCCGACTCGGCGAGGATGTGACCGAAGAGCTGGAATACAAGCCGGGGCGTTTTGTCGTGAACCGGATCGTGCGTCCGCGCATGGCCTGTACCTGCTGCGAGAAGATCAGCCAGGCCGCATTGCCATCGCGTCCCATCGAACGCGGTCGTCCAGGACCCGGTCTGTTGGCGCATGTGTTGGTCAACAAATACGACTCACGTGGTGATTTCGCCGCGCCCAGCACGAATGTCCGGAAAGACTAAAACAGCATGAATCAACCTTGACTGTCAGGATAAGTGGCCGAACTTTGGTACACAATTTTTGCGGACGGGCATCCGGACCTGATGAAACAACATAAATTGCACCGAGTTGTTCCCAGCCCGCCACGCTGTCGGCTCTGTCTGGTTCCGTTCAAGGGTATCGGCGGCTGGTGGTTCGGGCGCAGGGGCCGAGCGCCGTCCAACCGAAATCACCATTATTGCGCGGCCTGCGACGGGTTTCTGAACGCATTCCCGGGCGGGGCCGAGGTCGATATGGCCGTGCTTTTCGTGGACATCCGCAATTCCACCGCCTTCGCCGAGGGGGCCAAGCCGCAGCAGGTTTCAGAACGGGTGACGGCGTTTCTGGACGCGGCGACCGAAATAATCACCGACAACGACGGGTTCATCATGGCCTTTTACGGCGATTGCGTGGTGGCTGTCTGGCCGCCGGGGTTTGTCGGAGCCAACTTCGCGCAAAAGGCGCTGACCACGGCGAAAGCGCTCGTTGCGATGAAAGTTCCGACCGGCGACGGTCCGCCGCTGGAGGTGGGCGTAGGCCTGCATCGCGGCGCGATCTAAATCATTTCACTTTTAGTCGTGCGCATAACCGGCTGCCTTGAAGTAGTTCCAGCATTCAGTTTCGTCGTAGAGGTCACAGATTTCTCCTACCGCCCGCCACAGGGCGTCGATTGTTCTGGCCTTGATCCGCCGGAGATGGGCTTTGAGCTTTGAAAACGCCATTTCGATCGGGTTTAGATCCGGGGAATAGGGTGGCAGGAACAGGAACCAAGCGCCGCATTTGCGCAGGATCGCGGCGGCTTTCGCGCTCTTGTGCGAGGACAGGTTATCGAGGATGACAACATCACCTTGGTTCAGCGCCGGCGCGAGCTGGGTTTCGACATAGGCCTCGAAACCAGCTCGGTTGACCGGCCCGTCCAGCACCCAGGGTGCGATCAGGCCATCGCATCTGAGCCCGGCAATGAAGGTTTGTGTGCGCCAATATCCAAAAGGTGCTGTGGCGCGCAGGCGCTGGCCTTTGAGCGACCGGCCCCGCATCCGCGTCATGTTGGTCTTCACGCTGGTCTCGTCGATAAAGACCAGCCGGTGCGGGGTTTTGCGCATGAACGGCTGGCGATGAACCTGCCAGATATAGCGCTTACGGCGCGCCCGCGCGCGACCAGCCTCCACTGCCAGAAGCGATTTTTTTATATGTGAAGCCTGCGGATTTCAGGACTCGGCTGATCGAGAAGAGATGCACACCCACCCGATGTTTGCGCGCGAGCCAGTCCCTCAATTCCGCCAAAGTCAGATCGGGATGCGCTGCAACTTGTGCCACCAGCGCCGTTCTGAAAGCCGCCAGCTTGCCCTTGCCGCTCGGTCGCCCCTGTTTTGCTGATGCTGCTGAGCCGGATTTCTCAAAACGCTGAACGACCTTGATGACAAAGCTCGGGCTCACTCCGAAACGCCGCGCAACCTCGCGCCGGGAAAACCCCGTCCGAACCTGTGAAATCACCCGCGTGCGCAAATCCAAAGAATAAGTATTGCTCATAATTCACCTCCAAATAGCGTGAATCACAAATCAATCCCTTTGGGAATCCCCATTGATTCCAAGTTCAGGTGAAGTGCTTTAGATGATTTCTCACCGTGAAAACTATTCCTCGCGCCCATATCCGATCAGCCGCGTTTTCAGATCACCCGCCGCCGGTTGGGCCATTTCAAGCGCGAAGATATAGGCATAGGTCAGGAAAAAACACGCCTGCCGGTCGCGCGCTGGTGTCAGCCGCCATCCCAACCGGCGGAACCGCCAGCCGCTATGATCTGAAAGGGCCGACCGAACCGGTTGAGGCGGTGGAACTGCGCGACTAATCGTTTGCCAGCCGTTGCAACCGCGCCGGGTCGGTCAGCACCAGTCTTGATCCATCGGTTCGCAGCAACCCGTCCTGGGTCCAGCTGCGCAGGCGCCGGTTGACGTTTTCGCGCGCCAGTCCGGCAAAATCAACCAGATCGGACTGCGAGAAGGATCGGTCCAGATAGACCTCGCCGTTTGCGGTTTTTTCGCCCCACTTTGAGAACAGCCTGGACAGCACCAGCGCCAGACGTCTGGCCCCGTCTGTCGCCAGCTGGTCGGCGTGAAGATCGCTGAGATTTCGCAGTTTCCGGCAAATTTCCTGAATGATCGCCGCCGCCATTTCCGGAAAATCACTGAGGAACACCAGAAAATGCTGGCGCGTCAGAATGCGGCCCGTGGCCTCGGTCGCGGCGCGGGCATCGGCGCTGCGCGGATCGCCGTCGAGCATGGCCAGTTCGCCCAGCACTTCGCCCGGACCCATCTGGTTGAGGATCGTCCGGCGTCCGCGCCTTGAAGTCACGCTGACCTCGACCCGGCCGGTTTCGATCACGAATATCAGCGACCCGGGCTCGCCGCGCGAGAATATCGTCTCGCCCTTCGCGTAAGCGCGCGGGGTGCATCGCGACAAAAGGGTTTTTCGTTGCGTGTCGGTCAGGGCGGGAAAGACCAAGCCTTGAATTTCGGTGGGTTTCATGGGGTTTTTTGGCCGTTTCGCGTGGTTGCGGTCAATAAATACTTTTGCCCACCTGTGACGGTCGTCACTGCGCGGCGTGCTAGAATCGCCCCATAAACTGGTTAACGCAACGAAAACTTTGGGTTTGCTGTCATGTTTGCACGCATCTGGTCTTTCATCGCTTCCGCCGCGACGGTGCTCGTTATTTCCGTTTTACCGTCAGCGGCCTCGACCCTATTGCTGGATGTCGACGGGCCGATCGGCGGTCAGGTCCTGCTTGGGCCCAGCTTCGGCTATTACGCTACTGCTGCAACTTTCACACCGAACCAGGACATCTATGACGCCACGCTTGGCATGACTGTTCACTGCTTATCGTGTGCAGGCACGGTCTATTTGTTTGACCGTGAACCGGCGGCAAATGTTCCGGTGATCGCACGGCTGGATCAGGTGGATTTCGACAACACTGCGATTACCGTCGCCGATCTGGATCTGAACCAGATCATCACCCAAAATGTGCGGGTGAGCGACCTGAGCCTGACGCTGTTGGCCGGAACGACCTATACGCTGGTGCTGGAAATCACCGAAGGGGCCGGCTCCTGGCACGCAAGTTTTGCGGCCACTTGGGATGCCACCTACATCACGCCCGGCGCAAATTACACGTCGGTCAATGCCAACAACAATTTCGTTATCGAGGCACCGTTTCAGGACCTTACGACCTTCAGTGATCCGGTTTTCAACCAGCTCAAAAATGAAATCTACGGCTCGCTTACGGCAGGTGACCCAGTAACGAGTGTGCCCTTACCAGCCGGGTTAGTGCTTTCGTCGGCAGGATTGGCCTGCCTGGCCTTCTTCCGACGAAAACGCGCCTGACGCCCCAGCGACCAACTTCTTTCACTGTCCCCAATCCAACCTTTTGAGAGGGAGCGATACCCCATGCTTGATACAAACCCCAAACTCGCCTCAGCAAATTTCACCACTGCCAACACGCTTGGCTGGGACACGGTCTTTGGTATTCGCTTTGGCGACGTAAACCAGGCGATCGTGAACGCGGGCTCGAGCCCGGCCAATTTCACATATGACGATCCCGGCGTTCAAAAGATCAACGGAACTTTCAGCGACTGGATGGTCACCGGCGGTTCAGGGCAGTTGTTGCAGATGACCCTGCCGGTTGACGCGCTGTTTTTTGCTTTCGGCGCCGACCCTGACACCGAGCGCAGGCAGGTTGCGATCCGGATCGAGGTTCAGCTGGATCAGATCCCGCAGCCCGCCGCCAACGTGCAAGCTAAACGCGGCAACGTGGTCGAGTTTCGCATCAAAGGCAGCAACATTCTGGGCGATCCCGGCACGGTGCTTACGGTCAGCTATCCGGCGCTGCCGCCCGACGGCGGGTTTCCGGGGCAGCCGGCCTCGGCCGCCGACGGGCTGACACCCGACGACATCGGGCTGCTTTTTAGCAACTGGATCAATTTTCAGACCGCTCCGGGCGAATACACCAACCTGCAGGAATTCAATCACGCCTTTGCGGCCGTCAATCACGCCTTTGCGGCCGTCAACCTGAATTCGCGCGCCGCGACCGACGCATTCGCCTGGCTTGCGCCCACGGCTGTGGCTTACGGCGTGTCCGCAGACGGCGCGGGCAACGGTATTCTGGCCATCCTCTGCATGACGGAAAACCGCGCCAAGCCGACCCAGCAGGACGTCACATCGGAACTTTTGCCCGCAGGCGCGCGCACTGGTTTTCTGATCTCGAAGGCGATGTACATGGCCAACATGCTGATGCCGGGCCTGGCGTTGATGTTCGATGATCCGAAAACGCCCGGCAAAGTCTGGCCGGACGATTATTTCGAGATCACCGGCAACGGTACGCGGATCACCAACACCGCCGGTCTTGGGATCGAAGAGTTCGAGATCGACGGCAAGAGCCAACCGGCCTCGATCCAGGCGCGGCAATTTCAGGCCGATCTGGAAGACAACTGGCTGACGATCAACCTGGACCGGTTCATGCACACCTATTGGAAGGGCTGGTACGATGTTTATCACGACATCCGGCTTGACGCCCACATCGGGCTTTCCGAGGACAAAAAGCAGTTGGTGCTGATCCCCGGGTCGGGCGAAGTTGACCCGGACGGCAACGACCTGAACCCGCCAACCCACTACGCCACGATCGAAAAAACCGATCTGGCCAAGGGCGTCGAATGGGCCATTCTGGTGGTCGATGTCCTCTTGTTGCTGGTCACCGTCGGCGTGCTGTTCAAATCCGCCACGGCGGCAGTTGCTACAGAGACCACCGATGCCGCCCTGCAGGGTGCCGCCACCGTCACCATCAAGGTCGGCGAAGCGACCGCGACCAATTCGGTGGCCATCGCGCGTGGAGGGACCGAAATCGTTTCGGGGTCCATCGCTGGCGTCACACGGGCGCAGGATACCGCGGTGCGCGTGCTGACCTCGGTCTATTATGGCGCGCTGGCGGGATTTGGCGGCCTCAGCTCCCTGGGCCTTCTGGAAAACGTCATGCAGGAGATCATCAACTCCGGCGATGACCCCAAGGACACCATCCCCGACGTCGTCGTATTCGCCAGCTTGGTGATGGAGCCGATCGCCTGGCCGGGCACCAGCGGCTTTGACCTGACATCGGCGGCGTTCAACGGCGGCGTACAGATGGGCGGCGACCCGACTTTTGCCGATTGACGCCAGCCAAAAGGAGCATGACATGTTTGACACAATAGAACTTGAAAACCCCCGCAACGCGGCGCTGGCGACGATCCCGTCAAACACGCGACCGGTCGACCCGATCGGTTGGGATGTGGTATCGGCGGTGCGGATCGGTGACATCAATACTGTGATCCGCAACGCCGGCACGTCGCCGACAAATTTCTCGGCCAAGCCGGTCGAGGGCGCGACTGTTGAAGGCAGCTTTGACCCCTGGGCGATCTCGCCCGACGGCAACGGCCTGTTGATAAACCTGGCGGTGCCGATCAGAGATGTCGCAGTCAGCTATCGCGGCATGGACGCGGTGCTGGCCGAGGGCGTGGCGCAGGTGCGGGTGCAACTGCAATACATGCCCGCCGGTCCGCGCATGATGGCAGCGCCCGGCGGCGGCGAGCAGGAATACGAGACGCACCTGCTGGATCTGAAAGTGGCCCCCGACAAGGGCGTTTTGGGAGCGGGCGAAGACGCGCGCGTGGCGCAGGTGTTGTCGGTCGATGGCGGGCGCGCGATACCGACCCGGCTTTATCCGGTGCTGAAGGTCGGGCTGGACCAGTGGTTCAACGACAATCTTGCCGCGTTCCAGCACGTCTTTGCCACCGTAAACATCGTCAAGACGGCGCACGACGACACGACAGGCGGCTTTGACTGGCTGGTGCCCTCGACGGTGTCCTATGCCTTTGGGCACAACAGCGAGACGCCCGAAGACAGCACTCTCGCGATCCTCTGCATGACCTGGGGCCGCAAAGCAGACGGGCTGATCGCCCAGGCCCAGGCCGACATGATCCCCCAAGGTGCCAACGCGGCCCTGTGCATATCGCGCCAGCGCATTGCACACGACATGATCGGCCGGGGTCTGCCCCTGGCCTTTGATGGGCTGGAGGCATCGGATCTGCTTTATTCGTCCAAAGACACGGCGGTGTCGGTCAAGAAACGCCTGAAGCTGGACAACGTGAAGGACGAGAAGGGCAAGTCATATTCGCCCTATCTGCAACGCATGATGGTGCATGTCGGCGAGACCGAGGTGAAGCTTGAAAGCGAAACCCATACCGAGATCACCAAGGGCGTCTGGTCGATCATCAACACCATCGACACCTACACCTATGGCCTGACCGAGAATACGAAAAAGCAAAAGACCATTGCCTTCAAACAACTCAGTCACGACGACAAGAAGCAGACCAAACAGGACAAAGACGCCACGATCATCGAATGGATCGCGCGCGGGCTTGCACTGGTCGGCATGGTGGTTCTGGGTTTTGTCACCGGTGGCGTTGCCATCGTGGTCGCGGCCATCGTCGCCGCGCTCTTGATCGGCACCATCACCCGCGACGCGATCAAACTGATCTCTGGCAATGACGGCCCGCCGATCGACCTGATGCTGACCAACGCCAGTCAGGCGGTAAGCTGGTCGACCGCCAGCCGTTTTGACCCGATCTTTGCCGGTCTCAACGGCGGTCTGCAGATCGGCGGCATTACCGGCGAGCGCGGGTTGCTGGGCGCCGAAGACCCGGCGCAAGCGCAGCGGCAGTTTCAGGCACCGTTTGCCAGCCTCATGGCATCGCGCACCGGCCAGACGCCATGAAACTTCTTGGCTGGGACACCATTTCGGCAATCGGCATCGATCTTGCCAATCAGGCGTTGGAGGCCGGTGAAGACAGTTTGGTCACGAGTTTCGATCACAAACGCGACGGCCTGCGACTAAAAGGCCGTTTCGGGCCCTGGCGAATTTTAGGTGGGGGCGCCATGCGAAAGCTGCATATGGAGCTTTATATTCGCCAGGGCACCGCGCGGGGGCTGACCAAAAGCGCGCTCAGACCGTTCGATCTGTCTGGAATGACCCTGCGGGTTGAAATTCCGTTGGGTCTTGTACCCTCGCCCGACGGCGTGGCCCCGGCGGAACTGCGGTTTGACCTTGGCGACGGTGGCGCCGAAGTTGCCGAGGCCATTGTCCCCTTGGATCTTAAGGATCCCGACGGGCGTCTGACCGACATTGACGCCGAGCTGGTGCAACTGGCGCTCTGCGACTGCCTGTCGAAAAACCGCGACAAGATCGGGTTCGTCTTTGCCGAAGTGGCACCCGGCGCTGCGCAGGCCGGGGCCTGGATGTACACGCCGCATCTGGACTGGGCGTCGCTTTCGACCGGCGACGGGCGGAACTATCTTGCCGTCTTTGGCGCGCTGACCAAGCCCACGCCGGCCATGGTTCCCGGCAAGATCGACCCCGACCTGATCGCCGGGGTGGGGGCGGCCTATTTCGCCTGTTCGCGCCGCATCTATGCCAGCAACATTCTGGTGCCCTGGCTGACCGGGAATTTTCGGCCCAAGGGCACGTTCACGCCCGATGGAAATTTCGCCCGCCTTGCCCGCCCGGTGCGCCTGCCCAAGATCAACACGGTGGTCAGCAAGCTGACACCCGCCATTCAAACGATGCGTGCCGGGCCCAATGTCGGGGGCCTGGGAATTACTCTGGAATCCCACACTCCCGTCAACCAAAGTGTTACGATCATCGTCCGCATGACCCTGAAGATGAAAATGTTCGTTGACGCCTCGGGCAATGTTGGTCTGAAACCGGACCCGAAACCCAAGATCAAACACGAAGTGGTCGGCAAGGGCATCCTGGGGTCGATCATTGCGGCGATTGCCAAGCTGGTCATCGCGGCAACGGGCACCAATATCGAAAAGATCGCGACAAGTCTGGCCCACAAGTTTCAGGCGATCAACGTGCCAGCGGCACAGCCGGTGGCCTGGACCGGCACCCGCAAGTTTGTGACGAGCACCGCCAAAAGCGAAGACTGCCTGTGGTTCAGCGACGCGCGTCCAGCCTGAGTGCGGCGCATTGCCTTTGGCCCTGAGCACCGATTGACAATTTTGGGGTGGCGGAGCCGAAGGGATTCGAACCCTCGAGACGGTTCCCCGTCTACTCCCTTAGCAGGGGAGCGCCTTCGACCACTCGGCCACAGCTCCGCTGACCGGGATAGCCTTCAAATGCTATGGAAAACAAGCGAAATATAAGGCCTCAGAGAACTTTTTCGCGTGGACCGATCCAGGCCTAGTCCGCAGAACACCGCAAGAACATGCACCACTAAGTGGCAAGAATCTGGCAAACCGGTTCCGGCAATGTTCTAGCACTCAGAGAAGCCCGGCACGAGCCTCAACGTTCGAAGCCTGCACAAAAGTCGTTTCGGTCGTTACCCCCGTCTGAGCATTTGTGGTTTCGACAGCTATCGTCCCGTCCGAGTTAGCCCAATTATCTGTATAACTGGAGCCAGCGTGCTCAAGCCGGGTTCCATCAGTCGCGACTGTAACCACTTGCCCATCAACAGATATCTCTTGATAATGGTTTCGATCAAACTCTGGTGCATTGTAGCCCCAGTTTCCACCATATCCGCGCGGATCGAGGTAAGTTCCAATATCAACTCCCGCCCTATCAGCTTGGATTTGGTTGAATTCATTGTAGCCGTGCCCGGAATATTGATGGCCTGACCACTCGCCATAAACACCTACACCGCCCCAGTCTGAAACGCCGACATAGACTGATGGGGTTTCAATATTGAAGCCGTCTTCACCACCAAAGTTGATAGCCACCCATGCGTCGCCCGCAATTCCCACAGATGAAGACTTAAACCCACTTATGGTTAATCCCTCATTGGTGTCCCAACCCACGGCGACACCGTACCCGGTTAATTCTCCGTAGCCACCCCACTCACTCATAGCTCATCTCCGTCTTCGATAATGAATATACTTCGAAACATTGGGTGCTCATTTAGTCCACCATGAAGGAAACCTGGCACATGCCTTGAGAAATATGTGAACACCAGTGGTCCAAAAACTCGAAAAATCAGTAAGAACATCCCGACGAATGTGACGAGATTGAAGATCCACTCGTATTCAAAATTGGTCCTATAGAAAAAATACAATGGGACGGAAGCGAAAAGGCATCCCAGACCAATAGTACCACTACGCCTAACGGTTTTCCTAGAAGTCATAAAAGTTCTCATTCCTCCTCATCGGAGAAAAGCAACTGATTCAGAGAAGTCCTTTCGCCAATCTCGCGCAACACAGCAGCACAAAACTCCTCTCGAGAACTTTCTGCTGACAGTGCATATGTGTTCGAAAAGATTTCGTAATATGGGGCAAAGTCCCTTTCTGAGTACCTCACCCCTAGCCACAAGTTCGCATTTTCCCCGATATCAATGAATCTCTGCTCGGATTGCAGAAGGTAGACCCGCAAAGCCCTAGAATTAATCTGAATTTCTTCGCAGTGTGTATCAGCAGCAGTTGCGATTCTCACAGGAAATAAGATGTCCAGTGCGATATCTTGAGGTGATTCTTGCGCATACAACCGGCTTGCCGCAGCCGCAAACCCAACTGCGACGCAGAAATTGAAAAGGCCAGTTCTTGCCCTCTGTTTCAAAACACCACCTCCACATAAACTGTTATCACTCGCCAGATTCCATCGAAAGTTCAAGTATTCAGTTCGATTGCTACAGAAACCATAACGCGAGCACAAGTTCGGAACTCCACCAACCAGCATGGGCCATCGCCCCATACATATTCACCATCTCAGGATTGCGGCCCTCGTAGACATCTCGGTCTATTGCTTTCCAAAGGGAATTATATACTTGACTCCACGTTGAGCCAACGGTTGAAGGCATCGACGACGCCGGGAATTATGGCAATTATATATGTGTGTGACCCATCAGAGTGGAAACCTGTGACATTTTGATTCCAAATGCTCACAATCGACTCAAGCTGACTTCCATAACCAACGGATTCTGATACATTTTCTGGAAATTATGGAGGTTAAGATGGCCGCCACATACAACCTAAATGGCAGCTTCAAGCCGACAATCAAACGTAATGCCGATCTTGATGGACCGGACTTTTATCCGACACCGCCATGGGCGACATGTGCTCTGATGGAAAATGAGCGTTTCAGCGGTAACGTATGGGAGTGTGCCTGTGGCGACGGTGCAATGTCTGACTTGATTTCTCAGTATGCTCCCAAAGTAGACAGCAGCGACCTCTACGATCGTGGATTTGGCGAAATAGGCATCGATTTTCTTGAGACCGGGCGGCGTGCTGCCAATATCATCACCAATCCGCCGTTTCATAGCGCAGAAGGTTTCGTGCATTCTGCGCTTCGGAAAGCGGACAAAAAATTTGCTCTACTTCTTCGCCTGGCATTCCTTGAAAGCGCCAACCGCGCAAACACCATCTTTCACGTAGCTCCACCAAGCCGGGTTTGGGTTTTCAGCGAGCGTATTACTTTCTACGCCAAAGGTGCGAAGCGAGCTGGGTCAGGCACAACGGCATACGCTTGGTATGTCTGGGACAAAGACCATTCGGGTGACACCCGGCTTTACTGGTTTAAGCCTGGCTACAAGAAGGCTTTTAATTAGCCGTTCAGCTTCGAAAGGAGTTCCCGTCCGGCGTCGGTAATCCGTAAGCCACGGGCGAGACCGCAGATATTGTGCCCGAAAAGGCCGAGGGGCAGCGCAGGGGCGGTTTGAAGGGCGGGAAGGCGCGAGCCGTTAAACTCTCGCCGGAAGAACGCACCGCTATTGCCAAGAGGGCGGCGAAGGCTAGGTGGTGCAGCTAGGTCTGCCGGTCGCCCAAACCATCTTGTGTATCGTCTGCGTCCGGATCAGAGAGAATTTCTTTGTCCAACTCTAACTTGGCAATAAGACGGTCAATTTCTTTTGCGCCTATCTTGCCGTTGACGATCAGCCGGAATCCAGCGCTTTTGGATAGAAGCCCGGTTGTTAACTCGCGTTCGCCCATTTGAATCTCCGTTATCCGCTTTGGTGGTGGCGGCGGCGGCGGATCGTCTCGACTACTTTCACCATCATTCTTCTCCTTCGATATCTTCATCATCGCGACGAAGTAAACCTGATGTTTGATCGTCTGGTAGCGGCGTTTTGATCACGGTCGAGGCGGTTTCATCGAACTCCGCCTCGCTGATCGGGCCAGTGCCGGCGGCTTCCTGTTGCTCAATGAACTTTTCCAGCATGTCTTCTCTGATTGCCTGAGATAGCGATATCATGACGTTATACCCTCCGCTCTAAGGAAGTCATTGAAATTCAGATGTATTACTTTCTCAAGGACACAAACATCCGGTATGCGAAGCCGCTTTTCACTCGCCAGGTTTGTAGTCGGTTTTTCCATACTCATAACAGGCAGACCCAAAGTCTTGGCCAAAAACTGTGCACTGAACTTTGTCGCCAACCGAAACTTGCGGGGGTTCGTTTTCATCGCCCTCATTATCTATCGAATCGTCCGGTTTGTCTACATTTTTTGGAGGCTGATAAATTTCAGAATAGTCTGCGGTTTGCTTATATTGCGCCAAAAGGTCCTTTGCGGCGACTTGCGAAAAGCCGTGCTCAGTAGACGTTGAAAGTCACGCCTGCAATTGAAGCTGGCCTGACAAATCGTCTTTGGGATGTTGCCGATTTAGTTGCGCTGGTAGATGCAAATGAGACTGCGCCTAAGAAGCGTGGGTCTTACAAGAAACGAAATTCAAAGTGACCCACTACCTGGAATTTCACGAGCGCCACCTGACCGGCGAAATTCTAAAGCGTCAAACGTCAACCGGTAAATAGGGGAATTATATCTGCTAACTTGCTGCATAGGAGAAGAGAAACGTGCAAAGAAACTTGCAACTTAAACCTCCACTTTATAGGAAACAGGCGATATACTTTAAAGTACCATAGAAAAATCCAAGAAAGGGAATTATATACTTGACTCCACGTTGAAGGACGCAGCATAATCTCCCATCAAGCTGCGCCGCTCAGGCGAGTTTCAACACAGACTGGGACATTCCCCTCGGATGGTGCAACCGCTTTTAGCTTGCAGAGAGATATCGCGATGGTTTTGGTTGAAGGGGGGTTGCAGGGGACAGTGGGGTGCTTGTTCAGCGGCATGGGTGGTTTTGCGTCGGGCCTTGCCAGGGCGGGCCTTTCGATCCGCTGGGCCAGCGACAACAATGAGCATGCGTGTGCCACATTTCGGCACCGCTTTCCCGGTGTTCCCTTGGTCGAGAAGGACGTGAACGAATTATCCGTGCAGGCGGACGACTTGGATCCGGTTCAGGTATTGGCGGCGGGATTCCCTTGCCAAAGTTTTTCTCAGGCCGGAAGCCGGCAAGGGTTTGAAGACCCCCGAGGCAGATTATTTTTCGAGATTCCGCGGCTAATTGAGGAATACGAACCGGATGAGCGGCCTTCGCTCGTCATCCTGGAAAACGTGCCCCATCTATTGTACGGAGCTGACGGGACTTGGTTTGACGAAGTGCGGCGTGCATTGCGTCGGGCGGGGTATTGGTTCAGAGAGGAATCGTGCTGGACGGTAAACGTCAAAGACGCAACTGATGTGCCGCAGAACCGTGAGCGGTTGTTTTTGGTCGCAGCGTCGAGAAGGCGCTTCACATTCAATCCATTCTCACCGCCTCCCGCGTCCAACCAGGTTGGCGCGGTTCTTCGCCCCATTGACGTGTTTATTGACCGCACGCGGCGTGGCGCGGACGATGACTATCTGCCTCCTGACAACCGCTACTACAAGATGATCGAGAGAGCGATGTCTGACGGCGATTCGGACGGAAACATTTATCAATTGCGGCGTTCATACGTCCGGGAAAGGAGACAGGGTCTGTGTCCGACTTTGACAGCGAACATGGGAATCGGCGGGCACAATGTTCCGTTTGTTCGGGACGCTTGGGGTATTCGCCGATTAAGCGTCGATGAGGTGGCGCGACTACAGGGATTTGACAGCTCAGATGATCTCTTTCCGAATATATCCGCGACTGAGCAGTATCGACTTCTGGGAAACTCGGTATGCGTCGGTCTGGCTCACTTGGTGGGCAACATGTGCCTGGAAATTCTAAATGGAGTGTCTGACGTCAGCGCCTTTGGGACAGATATGAGGGTTTAGCATCAGGAGGATTTCTGGTTCATCGCAACCGTCAAGGAGTGAAGATGAACAAGCAATCCGGAACCAGCAAAGCCTCGGCTGACAGGCTGGTCAAAACCATCCGCCGCAAGACCCGGCAAACGTATTCAGCCGAGGAGAAGATCCGCATTGTTTTGGCGGGTCTTCGGGGCGAGGAAAGCATCTCAGCACTGTGTCGCCGCGAGGGCATCTCAGAGAGTCTGTATTACAGCTGGTCCAAGGAGTTCCCCGAAGCAGGGAAACGCCGTCTGTCCGGCGATACGGCGCGTCAGGCGACGTCACCCGAGGTGAAGGAGCTACGTTCTGAGGCCTTGGCATTGAAAGAATGTGTGGCCGACTTGATCCTGGAAAACCGTCTGCTCAAAAAAAGCATGACAGGGGATGGGGGATACGAGGAATGAGGTATCCAGCGTCAGAGAAGTTGGAAATCATCCGCACCGTTGAGGGGTCCCATCTGCCTGCGAAGCAAACCTTGGATATGCTGGGCATTCCGCGCACCACATTCTACCGATGGTATGACCGCTATGTCGAAGGCGGCTTTGACGCCCTGGCGGATCGCTCACCCTGCCCAAAGTCGGTCTGGAACCGCATTCCCCAAGATCGGCGAGACGATCTGATTGAATTTGCACTGGAGCACGAGGCGCTGACGACCCGGGAACTGGCGGTAAAGTATACCGATGAGAAGCAGTATTTTATCTCTGAATCATCGGTTTACCGCTTTCTGAAGGAAGCTGATCTGATCACCGCGCCCGACTATGTTGTGATCAAAGCTGCCGACGAGTTCACGGACAAAACCACCGCTATCAACCAGATGTGGCAAACCGACTTCACCTACTTCAGGATCATTGGCTGGGGTTGGTATTATCTCAGCACGATCCTGGACGATTACAGCCGCTACATTATCGCCTGGAAGCTCTGCACAAACATGCGGGCCGAGGACGTGGCGGCGACGATTGAGCTGGCCCTGGCGGCGTCAGGTTGTGATCAGGCGGTTGTGAGACACAAGCCCCGTCTGCTGAGCGATAACGGCTCTTGCTACATCTCTGGCGACCTGGCCGAATGGCTCGAGGATCGACAGATGGACCACGTTCGCGGTGCGCCGTTCCATCCGCAAACCCAGGGGAAGATCGAGCGCTGGCATCAGACGATGAAGAACCGGGTTTTGCTGGAAAACTACTATCTGCCCGGCGATCTTAAACGCCAGATCGGGGCCTTCGTCGATTACTACAACAACCAGCGCTACCACGAGAGCCTGAACAACGTCACACCCGCCGACGTCTACTTCGGGCGCGGCAAGGCCATCATCAGAGAAAGGGAAAAGATCAAGAAACTGACAATCCGACAACGCCGCTTGCAACATCAAAAACTCGCGGCATAATCAATCACACAAACGAACCAGAGCCTCCAAAACTCAAACCGCTCTGATGTCCCATTTTATATGACGACGGACACTAATACGACATATTTTTGCCTCAACATTTTGTCAAAATTGTGGAGAAACTGTGGCAAGCCCAAAAAAAATCCGGGCCTGCCCTTTGGCAAGCCCGGATCAAGCTGCTATTTTTTTGGGGTCTTAGCCGGCCAAACGGAACAGATCGACCTCGAACACTTCGCCGGCATCGTTGGGGCAGACCCCCATCGTGGTATTCGACGTAGCGTCAATATATGTAGCGTCAATATATTCGCCGCTGATGAACGATCCGCCCTGAACCCCGTCGGCTTTCGCGGCAAACTGGATCGGGCCCTTGGCAAGAACTTGACTGCCGTAGATTTCCAAATCTGCGGGGGCAGAAAATCCGCCGAAAGTGACCAGTTGCACCGATCCATCGGAGTTGCAATTGTCGTCAGCTCCCAGACGCAGACCCCTGGCAGATTTGAAGGAATCGTCCAAAGTATTCGTGTTGAAAATGACTACGTTCTCAAGCACCGACTTTTTCCCGAATTTGATCTGGCAGTCGGTATCAATCACAACATTGCTTAAAACATCGAGCGAAGCATTGATTGTCACGAATGTGCCCGGGTCGCAGGTCAAAGTGTGGATGCGGCCGGGGGTAAAATCGGCGGGTGTGAACTTGATACCAATCAGCGCGATCGGCGTGACGTTGGTGATATAGTCGCGGAAATACTCGGATGTGTCGTCGTAAAGCCCGTCGTGGATCGTGTCCAACTGGCTGAGGATACGCATCGGGATGTAGGCGTCGGTGACCGCATCGAGAAGCCCGGCGTTCGATTCCCAGCCCGAGTTCGGCAAGACAATGTGTTCATAGCCATTAGAGGCCGAAACCGTCACGCCGTCCTCGAAAATGCTGCCGGAATTGACCTCGACATGGGTATTGGAATGCACACAGAACCCGCTTTCAAACATGTTGTTGGATTGCGAATCCACCACGCCTTCGGCGACCCATCCGTCGCGCAGACACCAGGGCCGATAAACTTCGAACACTGACGGTGTGATAACGTCCCAATCGCTGAAGCCGGCAAACTGCATCAGCAGGCTGGTCACCGCATTGCCTTTCGACGACAGGCGGCCGGTTTCAACATAAACCGCCTGCCGCGACGTGTTGTCCACTGTAAAGGTTTGGGTTTCTTTGTCGTAGGTGCCGAAACTGATGCTGGATGCGTTCAGAAGTTCTCCGAAACCGCCGGATGGAAAGCTGGTTTGAACCAAGTCAAGAGCCTGTTCGCGCGCAACATTGGCCGAATTCATTTCGCGCGAATAAAGCGCTGCGTGGGCTGCCATATCAGCCGCGACCTGAAGCTGGGTGCGCGATGCGATCAGGCTGGATACATCGACGGCCAGGCCACCAAGAATGAACATCGCAACCGTGACATAAAGACCCAGCACGGTCATGCCACCATCTTCGCTTTTTGAAAATGCCCCAAACGGTTCCTGGATACGGTCCATGGTACTACTCCACTCGCTACAACTCGGCCACCTTGACCGAGAACACATCGTGATAAATTGCATACAAATTTGTCTAAAATTTGGCGGTTTAAAAGCAAAAAGGCGCGCCGACGGGCGCGCCTTTATTTTGCGGGATTGTGGTCCGGTCAGCCCGCCATGCGGAACAAATCGACTTGGAAAACCTCGCCGGCGTCGTTCGGGCAGGCGCCCATATCCGTATTTGACGTCCCATCGATGAATTCACCGCTGATGAACGAACCGCCGAAAACGCCGTCTGCCTGAGCAGTGAAACTGATCGGGCCCCTGGCGATGATCTGGCTCGAATAAATCTCCAGCGCCGCGGCCACTTCGAAGCCGCCATAGGTCACAAGCCGGACCGAACCCGCCGGATCACATTCATCAACCGCACCAAGCCGCAAACCCTGGGGCGAATTGATCGACTTGGCGTCCGTGTTGGTGGTGAAGACAACGACGTCCTCCAGCGACGAATTGTTGGCAAACTTGATCTTACAGCTTGTGTCCAGCACGATCTGGCTGAGCGTGGTCGTGGAGTTAATTGTTATGGTCTTGTTGCCGCTACAAATCAGGGTGTGAATGCGGCCGGGCATGAAGTCTGCCGTTGTGAACTTCGAGCCGTTCAGCAAAATTGGCGTCACATCGGTGATATAGCTGCGGTAATGTTCGGAGTCCGGATCGTAGAGGCCGGCCTGAATCGCCGGAAGCTGGTTGAGGATGCGCAGGTTGATGTACGAATCTGTCAGCGCGTCCTCGAGCCCGATATTTGATTCAAAGCCGCTTGCCAGCAGAACGATGTTGGCCATGTCGGGCATTGAGACCGTCACGCCGTTCTCGAACGTCCCATTGCTGTTGAATTCAACGTGGGTATTGGAATGAACGCAGAACCCGGACGTGAACGTATTGTTCGACTGGGCGTCTACGATGCCTTCGCCGACCCATCCGTCACGCAGGCACCATGGCCGGTACACTTCGAAAACCGAGGGCGTGATGACATCCCATTCGGCAAAACCGGCGAACTGCATCAGAAAGCTGGTGACCGGGTTGGCCTGGGTCGAAAGGCGCGCGGTCTCGACATAGACAGCCTCTTTGGACGCTGAATCCATCGTAAACGTCTGAGTGTCTGCATCATAAGTGCCAAACTGGATGCTGTCGTCGGACAGCAAGTCGCCAAAGGCCAGCGTCGGGAAACTTGCTTCGGTCAGTTCGATCGCCTTGGCTTTCGCTTCCAATTCGTTGTTCATTTCGCGCGTGTAAAGGGCTGCGTGCGCGGCAAAGTCAGCCGCGACCTGCAACTGGGTTCTTGCCGCGATCAGGCTGGTCACGTCCACCGCCAGCCCACCCAGCACCAGCATTGCCACGGTCAAATACAGCCCCAGTGCGGTCATACCGCCGTCTTCTTCCCCCGAAAAATTACTCAGAGTCTCTGGCAGCTTTTTCATCGTTAGCTCTCCATCAGGTGTTGTGCAGTTACCGAAAGGTCGAGTGACATCAGCGAGGTGAAGAACCCGGTGGCGACAAAGTTGTAGGCGGGCACCGAAACCGTCGTGGTGATGACGCCAAGATCGACAGATGTGTCGATTGTCGTATCGGGATCGCCGGCGGCGTTGCCAAGGCGCGCAAATACGTAGGCCTCGGTTTCGGCGTTCGTTTCCAGGCGCCCGATCGAATAGTTGCGATTGGCGTCCTGAACGATCCGGGTCAGATTGGCCTGTGCGTGGAAAAGCAGGCTCGCATCTGCAATCAGGCTGAATATCAGGATAAATATCGGCATCCACAAAACCGATTCAATTGTAGCTGAACCGTTCTCGTCTGTGTCAAATTTACCGTTCAACTTCAACAATTTATACATGCGAGACATTTCTCTCTCCAATGCCATTTGCGCGCATTTCACGCAATTTTCCAGCGCATTGTTAGGCAATCAAAGTGGCATTTTTGGGGCAACGGACGCCTTGAAGGCTGGATCATTGCCGCCCAAAACGGCGGAATTCCGCAGGTTTTGATGGTCAAAATCGCTGCGAATGCCATTTCTGCGGCCCGGCCGGTTTTTGAACGCGGCGCGCCGACTAGGTATTGAACAGAAAATGCAGAACGTCGCCGTCTTTGACCCGATACGCCTTCCCCACGACGCGCATCTTTCCGGCGTCTTTGGCGGCGTTCTCGCCGCCTTGCGCAACAAAGTCGTCATAGGTGATGGTTTCGACACGAATGAACCCACGCTCAAAGTCGCCGTGAATCACGCCTGCGGCCCTGGCGGCCAGTGTGCCCGCGCGGATTGTCCAGGCGTGGGCCTCTTTGGGACCAACGGTAAAATAGGTCTGCAGGTTCAAAAGACCGTATCCGGCCCGGATCAACCGGTCCAGACCCGCCTCGGCCAGACCCATTTCTTGCAGAAACATCGCCGCCTCGCCGGTATCAAGTTGCGCAATTTCCTCTTCGATGCGCGCCGAGATGACGACCACAGCGGCACCTTCCTGCCGGGCCTGGGCTTCGACTTTTTGCGTCAGTGCGTTGCCTGTCGCCGCGTCGGATTCGTCAACATTGCACACGTAAAGCACCGGTTTGGCCGTCAAGAGCTGCAGCATCTTCCAAGCCTTGGCATCCTCAGACGCCACATCAACCCGGCGCGCCGGGCGTCCGATTTCCAGCGCCGCCAGAGCCGTTTTCAGCAGGCGTTCCTGTCTCAGCGCCTCTTTGTCGCCACCGCGAACCTTGCGGCTGAGCCCGGCAAGCCGTTTCTCGGCCGAATCCAGATCGGCCAGCATAAGCTCGGTCTCGATGGTTGCGGCGTCTGCCAGCGGGTCAACGCGGCCCTCGACGTGGGTCACACCGCCGTCCCAAAAACACCGCAAAACATGAGCGATGGCGTCGACCTCGCGAATAGTGGCAAGAAACTGGTTGCCCAGCCCTTCGCCCTTGGACGCGCCTTTCACCAAACCGGCGATATCAACGAATGTCATACGGGTCGGTACGACCCGCTTTGACGCGGCGATTTTGGCCAGTTTTTCCAGCCGCGCATCGGGAACCGCGACCTCGCCTACGTTGGGCTCGATTGTGCAGAACGGGAAATTCGCCGCCTGCGCCGCCGCGGTTCGGGTCAGCGCGTTGAAAAGCGTGGACTTGCCGACATTCGGCAGCCCGACGATACCCATCCGAAAACCCATTGCTGGTCACCCGTTTGCTGATCCGCGCTTCCCTTAGGGGGTCCAGTGGCGCAAGGCAAGCAACCAGTTACCATACCGGCCGGAGGGCGAAATGGACATTCATACATATCTGACATTCGACGGCACCTGCGAAGAGGCGTTGAATTTCTATGCCCAGGCGCTGGATGGCGAAATTCTGATGCTCAGCCGAATTTCGGGCATGCCCGGCGGGGATCTTCCGCCAGGCGCTGAAGTCCGCATCCTGCACGGGCGGCTGTCTCTGGGCGGGCAGGTTATCATGGCATCCGACAGCTTCCCGGGGCAACGCGTGTCGCACGGCGGATTTTCAATGTCGCTTGGCTTCGACATGGTCGAGGAGGCCCGAATTGCGTTTGAAAAACTGTCCGCAGGCGGCGAGGTCACGATGGAGTTTGCCGAGACGTTCTGGGCCAAAGCGTTCGGCATCTGCACCGATCAGTTCGGCGTCTCGTGGATGGTCAACGTTGATAAGCCGGACGCACCTTCCCATTGACCCAGACATCCCGATCCGGCACATCGAAGCGGTGGAAAAAGGGAATTCAATGACCCGTATCGACGACCGGTTTGCAGCACTGGCTGCCGAGGGGAAAAAGGCCTTTGTCGCCTATATCATGGCCGGTGATCCGGGTTATGAGACCTCGCTTGAGCTGATGAAGGGGCTGCCGGACGCCGGGGTTGACGTCATCGAACTGGGCATGCCGTTTACCGACCCGATGGCCGACGGGCCGACCATTCAGCTGGCCGGGCAGCGGGCGCTGGCGGCCGGTCAAACCCTTGCGAAAACCTTGGAAATGGTACGCGAATTTCGCAAAGTCGACGCTGATACGCCGATTGTCCTGATGGGGTATTACAATCCGATCCACAGCCGCGGCGTCGACCGGTTTCTGGACGAGGCCAAGGCCGCCGGGATCGACGGGTTGATCATCGTCGATCTGCCCCCCGAAGAGGATGACGAGCTTTGCCTGCCCACGCAGGCCGCCGGTCTGAATTTCATCCGGCTTGCCACGCCGACGACCGATGAAAATCGCCTGCCAAAAGTCCTGCAGAACACATCCGGATTTCTTTATTACGTCTCGATCACCGGCATCACCGGGGCTGCGGCCGCCGTCACCGGCGAGGTGGGGCCCGAGGTCGCGCGCATCAAAGGCTCGACCGACATTCCCGTGGTCGTCGGGTTTGGCATCAAGACCCCCGAGGCGGCTGAAAGCATCACCAAAATCGCCGACGGCGCGGTCGTGGGCTCGGCGATTGTCCAACGCATCGGTCGCGGCGACGCGGTGGCGGATGTTCTTGTATTTGTGGCCTCGCTTGCCGAGGGCGCGCATCGGGCCTGAGCGTCCCCAACCGACGGAGCAGATCATGCCCGTGATAACCGAAATTGCCGACCTCAAGCGTCTTTGCCGGCGCAGGGTCCCAAAAATGTTCTACGATTATGCTGAATCCGGCAGCTATTCGGAACAGACATTCATCGACAACACCGAAGACTTCAAAGCCATCCGCTTGCGCCAAAGGGTTGCGGTTGACATGTCGGGCCGCAGCACGCGCGCCAAGATGATCAGTCAGGATGTGGCGATGCCGGTGGCGTTGGCACCCGTGGGGCTGACCGGAATGCAATGCGCTGACGGCGAGATCAAGGCGGCGCGTGCGGCCGAAAGTTTCGGTGTGCCATATACCCTGTCGACGATGTCGATCGCTTCGATCGAAGACGTCGCCGAGAACAACGAAAAGCCGTTCTGGTTTCAGGTTTATACGCTGAAAGACGACGACTTCATGCGCCGCCTGATGGCGCGCGCCAAAGATGCGGCCTGTTCGGCGCTGGTCATTACGCTTGACCTTCAGGTTCTCGGGCAGCGCCACAAAGACCTGAAAAACGGCCTCTCGGCACCGCCTAAGCTGACCGTAAAATCCGTGGCCAATATGATGACTAAGGTGCGTTGGGGCTTGGGAATGCTGCGCACCAAACACCGGTCATTCGGCAACATCATCGGTCACGTAAGCGGTATATCGGACCCCTCGTCACTGTCGGCATGGGCGGCCGAGGCGTTTGACCCGGCGCTTGATTGGGCGCGGGTCAAGAAACTGCGTGACATGTGGGATGGTCCGGTGATCCTGAAAGGGGTCCAGGATGTGGACGATGCCAAGGCGGCCCTGAATGTCGGGGCCAACGCGATCATCGTGTCGAACCATGGCGGACGGCAACTGGATGGCGCGATCAGTTCGATCAAGGCGCTCGGCCCTATCGTTGACGCCGTTGGCGACCAGATCGAGGTTCACATGGACAGCGGCATTCGGTCGGGCCAGGATGTGCTGAAAGCGCTCGCGATGGGGGCCAAGGGCACCTACATCGGGCGGTCGTTCGTCTATGGATTGGGGGCCATGGGCGAGGCGGGCGTGACCAAGGCGCTTGAAGTCATCCATAACGAGCTCGACGTGTCGATGGCGCTTTGCGGGCACACCGATATTGGCGCGGTTGACCGCGACATATTGCAGATACCCCAAGGGTTTATGGGCGGTCCCGGCTAGGTCGTGCGTCGCCGCAGCGCGGGAAGCAGATAAACCAGCGCCAGAAACAATACCACAACCGCCGCAAAAGCCACGCGCAGGCCAAAGAGTTGCGAAAGGCCACCCATGGCGAACGGCGCAAAGAAGAACCCGGCAAATCCGACGACCGCGGTCACCGATATGGCGCGGGTCCGCGCGGCCGCGGGCACAATCTGGCCTGCAAGCGCCAGCCCAAGCGGCCCGATCACCGACACGCCAAGCCCGAGCGCCCCGAACCCCAGATAGGCGACCATGGGTGTCGGTGCCGCTGCGGCAACGATAGCTCCGAAAGCAGCTAATAGACCCGCCCACCCCATCACGTTGAATTTGTTGAATTTCTCGGTCACTGCCTGCCCGGCAAACCGACCAAATGCCATTGTCAGCCCCAGCATGGCGGGCGCCATTGCGCCTTCGCCGGCGCTGCCGCCAAGGGTTCGCTCAACATGAATCGCCGACCAGCTTTCGGCCGCAGCCTCGGCCAGAAATGCGATCAGGACCAAAAGACCGCACAAAAGAATCGGACGCCAGGGAAGCGATGTCGCCCCGACGCCAGACGGCTCGGACGCAGATGTGTCCATCCGCGCGCCAAGCGCCATGACGATGGCCAGACCGCCCAATGCGGCGAACATCACATTCGGGGGCACCTGCAATTCGCGCGCAAAACCGGCTGCTATGGCGGCACAGGCATAGGCCAGCGAAAACACTCCATGGTTGGCGTTCATCAAGGGCCGCGAGTGATAGTTCTCCAGATCGCTTACGCGCGCATTCATCGTGACATCGGTCAAACCCGCCGCCATGCCGACGACATGCATTGACCCGGCGAACGTTGTCGGGCTTGCAGAAAACCCGGGCAGCAAAAACGCGCGCCCCAGGGTCATCATCGCCCCCGGCATGGCTAATGCGCCAAATCGGCGGTCAACGCGGGGGGCCAGCCACATGGCCGTGGCCAGCCCG
Organism: Paracoccaceae bacterium; assembly: GCA_965247915.1. GTDB lineage: Bacteria > Pseudomonadota > Alphaproteobacteria > Rhodobacterales > Rhodobacteraceae > JAKZRT01. Next base: position 1,509,368 of record OZ252048.1, on the reverse strand, counting down.
AATGATGTGAAAAGCAAAAGGGTTCCGAACACCGCGTCATCGACACCCAAATTGGTTTTGAATTCGGGGATATAGGCGGCAAACGTGCCCCAGAACATACCCAGCACCCAAAATGCGCGGGCAGGTTTCTGCGAGATGGAAATCGCCCTGAGAACCGACATTCCCTCGGGTGCCACAAAGCGCTGCGCGGCGTCCAGTGCGAAAAGCGCCCCCCGGCCCTTTCCAAGACCGCGGATGTCGTCTAAAGGGGCGGCTTCACGGGCACACACCCTTGGAGGATGCCCTTCACTCAAAGGAGAATTCCGATGGCTGGCGAGATCCCAGATCTTCAGGCCGAGGTACGCACGGGGACAGGCAAGGGGGCCGCCCGACAAGCACGCCGCAATGGCATGGTACCCGGCATCGTCTACGGCAGCGGCATTGACCCGCTGGCGATCAACCTCCGCTACAACGTGCTTTTCAAGCGCCTGAAAGAAGGCCGCTTTCTGACCACGCTTTTCAACATGCAAGTCGACGGCCACGATGACGTGCGGGTCATTTGCCGCGATGTTCAGCGCGATGTGGTCAAAGACCTGCCGATGCATGTCGACTTTCTGCGTCTGCGCAGAACGACCAAGATCAACCTCTATATCCCGGTCGAATTTTCCGGTCACGAAGACTGTCCAGGGCTGCGCCGCGGCGGTGTTCTGACCGTGGTGCGGCCCGAAGTTGAATTGATCGTGACGGCCGGCGAGATCCCCGAGAACATCTCGGTTGACCTCAGCGGCCTCGACATCAACGACGCGGTCACCATTTCGATGGTGACCCTGCCCGAAGGCACCAAAGCGACGATTGACCGCGATTTCATCATCGCCTCGGTCTCGGCCCCGTCCGGACTTACGGCTGACGACGAAGACGAGGAAGAGGGCGCGCCCGACGCCGACGAGGTTCCGACGCTCGACGATACCGAAACCGAGATCGAAGAGACCGAAGAATAGGTCGTCGGGCATCACCAATTTCAGGGGCCCCCAGCGGGCCCCTTTTTTGTTGGGCGTCGTGACAGTCATCTGGAATTTTGCGCAGCGTTGGTGCAACAGGGTGCCAGGTTGGATAACTGGACGACGCCATGCGTCTATTTGTCGGTCTTGGGAATCCCGGGGCCAAATATGCGATGAACCGCCACAACATCGGCTATATGGCCGTGGACCGGATTGCCGGTGACTATGGATTTGGTCCGTGGCGCTCGAAATTTCAGGGCGTGATCGCCGAAGGTCGTCTGGCAGACGAAAAGGTGATGCTGTTGAAACCCGAAACCTTCATGAACAACTCGGGCCAGTCGGTGGGCGAAGCGATGCGGTTCTTCAAGCTGACACCGGACGACGTGACGGTTTTTCACGATGAGATCGACCTCGCGCCAGCGAAGCTGCGGGTCAAAACCGGCGGCGGCCATGCCGGCCACAACGGTCTGAGATCGCTGCACAATCACATTGGGGCCGAGTTCACACGGGTGCGTCTGGGCGTCGGGCACCCGGGCCATAAGGATGCAGTTTCCGGCTATGTTCTGCGAGATTTTCCCAAGGCCGATGCGGACTGGCTGGACGATCTGCTGCGCGGCATTTCCGACGGCGCGCCCGCGCTTGCCACCGGTGATGCGGGCCGTTTTATGAATGCAGTTGCGTTGCGGACAGCACCGCCACGGTCGTCGGACAGAAAAACTCCCGCCGAGGGGCGCGAGCGGCCCGAAACGGCGGCAACGGCCGAACCGGATGCAGCACCACGCAGCGCCCTGCAACGCTTGCTGGACCGATTTCGGTGAGGATGACCCAAACCCAATGCGGTCACAGCGGCATTGCGAAACACATGGATGCCCTTCACGGTGCCGCCTCTTGTTCAGGACGCAACAATTTGCTCGTCCGCCGGACCGACTGGCGTGCGCCGCTAATTTCGGCATAAACTGACCGGGGAGCCGAGATTTATGTTTAGCCGCGACACCATCGAATACAGGCCCGTCGACTTGCCGCACCGGGCGGAATTAACCGACGCGCAGATGCGCGCGGCCGCTGATGCATTTCTGGAACGCATGCGCCAGCGCCACAGCGTTCGCGATTTCAGCGCCCGCCCGGTCGAGCGCGCGGTCATCGAGACCGCAATTCTTGCTGGCGGGACCGCGCCATCAGGCGCGAACCACCAGCCCTGGCATTTTGCCGCTGTTGCCGACCCGGCGTTGAAACACCGGATCAGGAAGGCGGCGGAAGACGAGGAAAAACGCTTTTACGAGGAACGTGGCGCCGGTGAAGAATGGCTTAAGGCGCTGGAACCAATCGGCACAAACTCCAGCAAACCGCATCTGGACATCGCGCCATGGCTGATCGTGGTTTTTGCGCAAAGGTGGGGGCAGTTTAACGACGGCACGCGGTTCAAGAATTACTATGTGCCCGAAAGCGTCGGCATCGCCACCGGTTTTCTGTTGGCGGCCCTTCATCACGCGGGCCTTGTCTGTCTGACCCACACGCCCAACCCGATGAAGTTTCTGTCACCGATGCTGGGTCGGCCCGCATCCGAAAAACCGACGATGATAATTGCGGTTGGCCACCCTGCCGACGACGCGCAAATCCCCGCCGTCGCAAAGATCAAGAAACCGCTTGCGGCGATCATGAGCCTGCACGAGGCCGGCAATGAGCGTTGAACCGGCCCCTTCGATCAACGTCCTGGGCGGACCATTGGAGCCGTGCTCGGCCGATCCCAAAACCGGCTTTTTTCGCAACGGCACCTGCGACAGCTGTGCGGCCGACCAGGGCAGCCACACGGTGTGCGTTCTGATGACTGCTGAGTTCCTGGCCCATTCGAAGTATCTGGGAAACGACCTTTCGACGCCGCGGCCCGAATACAGCTTTCCCGGCCTGAAACCCGGCGATCATTGGTGCCTTTGCGCGTCGCGGTTTTTGCAGGCGCATCACGAAGGCGTCGCGCCGCAGGTCCGGCTGGCCGCTACGCATGTATTGGCGCTTGGCGTTCTTCCCCTTGAAATTCTAAAGAATTATGCTGGCGACTGAATCGCAGCGGCGTTCAGTTCGCCCTGCATCAGATCGTCGATGAAATGGCTGACCAGCTGCGCGCGATTGGCGACGTCTGCCTTGCGGTAGATCGCGTTGGTCTGGGCTTTCACAGTGCCTTCCAATGTGTCGCGCAGGCGTCCTATCTCTTGGGTCGCAAGACCTTTCAGCAAGAACAGCGCCACATCGCGCTCGGCCGGTGTCAGTCTCCACTCGTCAAAAGCCTGTGCGACCATTTTCATGAACGCTCCGGACAATTCCGCCAGCTTCGATTCGGCCTTTTCCGTGCGTCGCAGCGTCCTGCTCAGCAATGCTGCTCCTAACACAACGCCCAGTATCAGGCCCAGTGCCGCGCCGATTTCGATCCATTCGTATATTTGCCAATTTATGTGCCCGACCGGTATTCCGACCAACGTGACAACAATTTGTCCAACAAAGAAAAACGCGCAAATGACTTGCACGATCAGCACAATCAGAAGTCCCAAGGGGCGATTCACCGGTGGGTAACCATCAAGTTTGGATCAGAGAACAATATCAACTTTTCGGGTCTGCTTACGTGTCAAAATCGTCATCAGAATCCGATCCGTCATCCCGATCATCATCGCTGTTATCGTCTCCATCTCCACCATCATCTACTTGATTATCATCATCTTGGCCATCATCAACTTGACCATCATCACCTTGTTCGACGAGACTTCCGCTGCCAGGGTCCCGGTTGCCTATCACTTCGATTTGCTCTGCCGTCATAGGCCGCCAGTAATCGCGAAGGATCACACCGGTAACCGGATTGACCACGATTTCGCGATAGAACTCGCCGTTTTGTGCGGTGATTCTCAGGCGGCCCAAAAGCGTTCGTCGTATCTTTATATCGTCGTAGCCCAGTTCCTGAAGCTGGGCCACGATTTTTTGGTCGATGGTTTGGGCATGGGTAATCTGCGGCGTTGTCATTGACAACGCCGCAGCCAGTGCAGTGATGAGCCAAAGTCGGCCCATAGCCTTACTCGATCCTCAAGTAAAAGCGCAGCTTGTTAGTCGTTATCATCGCTGTCGCCATCTTCATCATCATTGCCATCATCATCATCGCCATCATCATCGTCATCGTCATCGCCATCATCATCGTCTCCGTCGTCGTCGCTATCATCGTCATCATCCCAAAAAACATCATCATCGCTGCTGATGGTCACGCCTGGGGCGATATCGTCGTCCCCTAAGGGCTCGATTTCCTGAACAAGAATTTCGCCGGTGGCGAGGTTGTAGATAATTGCGATCCTGTTGACGCCGTCGCTGGCTTCCACCTTCAACTGGGTCGGGCCGGTGGTGATTTCGATGTTGTTGTATCCGTTAAGCTGCAGGTCGGAAATTACAGCGTCCGAAAATGCATCTGCAAAGACGTCTGCTGCGCTCAAGGCGATTATCGCGGCCGCAGCCAAAAGTATCCTGTGCATGTTATTTCCAATCGTTACCTGTCACGCCGGAGGTGCGTACGACTGTCTCAATATTGGGAAAGTCGCCGGAAGACACTCAACGATAGGACTAAAGCATATTGCATTTAATCTGAGGCATATCCCGCGGCCTTGAGGAAGTTCCAGCATTGGTCTGGGTCGAAGAGATCACAAATGTCGCTGAGGGCGTCAAAGAGGGCATCGAAGGTTCTTGCTCCAACCCTTCGCAGGTGAGCTTTCAACTTTGAGAACGCCATTTCGATCGGGTTAAGATCCGGGGAGTAGGGTGGCAGGAACAAGAACCAGCATCCGCGCGCCCTCAACGCCTGTGCCGCGCGGTGGCTTTTGTGGGTGGAAAGATTGTCGAGAATGACCACAGTTCCAGGGTCCAGCGCAGGCGCAAGCTGGGTCTCGATATAAGTCTCGAACGCCGATCCATCCATTGCGCCGCTGATCACCCAGGGTGCAATCAGCGCGTTATGGGTCAGCCCGGCGATGAAGGTCTGCGTGCCCCATTTTCCAAAGGGTGCGGTGCCATAAAGCCGCTCACCCCTGAAGCTGCGCCCGCGCAACCGGGTGAGGTTGGTTTTGACGGCGGTTTCATCGATGAATACCAGCCTGTGCGGTTCGGCGCGCATGCGCGGCTGGCGGCGGCTGATCCATTCCCTTCGCGCCTTATGCAGGGCGGGCCGGTCACGTTCCTGCGCGACAAGTCCTTTTTTTATATGAAAACCCTGCGCGTTCCAGAGCCCGGTGGATTGAGGAGAGCTGAACGCTCACGCCGTGCGTCTCCGCAAGCGCACCCGCAAGTTCCTGCAATGTTATGTCCGGTTCAGCCCGGACAATCTCGATCAGGAAACCCGCATGCGGTGCCAGCTTGCCAAACCGGCCCGCTGGCCTGCCCTGTGGCTTGGGTGTGACCTCGCCCCGCTCACGTTGATCCGCCGCATAACGCACCGCCGTCGCTGCACTGACGCCATAAACCCGCCCCGCAGCGCGACAAGAGTTTCCGGCCGCAATATACCCGCATATCCGCTGCCGAAGATCCAAAGAATACGGTTTGCCCATGCTCCACCTCCTCACGGGAAATGAATCAGACAAACAACACTTTGGGAATCCCCTTTCGATTCACATCAAACGCAAACCGCTTTAAATCATAGGCCATAAACTTTCCGCACAGGCGCATAAACTCAGGTTTATGCACTTATCCGCCCTCAATCCGCACGCCAAGATGCTGGGCTACCGCGAATACATCTTTGTCGCCGCGCCCGCACATGTTCATACAAATAAGGTGATCGGCTGGCAAAATCGGCGCAATTTTCACGACATGGGCCAGCGCGTGACTGGGTTCAAGCGCTGGAATGATGCCTTCGAGCGCGCAACTCAGCTGGAACGCTTCCAGCGCCTCGGCGTCGGTTATCGACACATAAGTGGCACGCCCGGTCTCGTGCAGCCACGAATGCTCGGGGCCGATGCCGGGGTAATCGAGGCCGGCAGAGATCGAAAAACCTTCCTGTATCTGACCATCGGCGTCCTGCAACAGATAGGTCCGGTTGCCGTGCAGAACCCCGGGCCGCCCGCCGGTCAGGCTGGCGCAATGCTCCATCCGGTCGTCAACGCCCTTGCCGCCCGCCTCGACCCCGATAAGGTTGACCGATGCGTCATCGAGGAACGGGTAAAACAGCCCCATGGCGTTCGATCCGCCGCCGATCGCCGCAATCAGGGTGTCGGGCAACCGCCCTTCGGCCTCGGCCATCTGCGCCCGCGTTTCTTTGCCAATGATCGCCTGAAAATCGCGCACCATCGCCGGGTAGGGATGCGGCCCCGCGACCGTGCCGATGCAATAGAACGTGTCGCGCACGTTGGTCACCCAGTCCCTGAGCGCGTCGTTCATTGCGTCTTTCAAGGTGCCACGGCCCGAGGTGACCGGAACAACCTCGGCCCCCAGAAGCTTCATGCGAAAGACATTCGGCATCTGCCGTTCAACGTCGTGCGTACCCATGTAGACGATGCATTTCAGGCCAAATTTCGCACAAACGGTCGCCGTTGCGACCCCGTGTTGTCCGGCGCCGGTCTCGGCGATGATCCGGGTCTTGCCCATGCGCCGCGCCAGAAGGATCTGGCCCAGTACGTTGTTGATCTTGTGCGCGCCGGTATGGTTCAGCTCGTCGCGCTTGAGATAGACCTTGGCGCCGCCAAGATGTTCGGTCAGACGCTCGGCGAAATAGAGCGGGCTGGGGCGGCCGACGTAGTGCTTCCAGAGATGATCCATCTGGTCCCAAAAGCCCCGGTCGGTCTTGGCATTTTCGTACTCCGCCTCAAGATCGAGAATCAGCGGCATCAGCGTTTCAGAGACAAACCGCCCGCCAAATTTCCCGAAACGGCCTCGTTCGTCCGGCCCGTTCATGAAAGAGTTGAAAAGATCGTCGGCCATAGCCCTGCACCCTATCCGTTGGTTTGGGATGTAGCGCCTTGGCATTCGACCGTAAAGACTGGGGACCGGGAAAAGTCCCGTGCCTTGAACGGAACTGGCGGTCCCAAACCCAGTTCAGATGCCAGCGTACCAATCATAAAATCCGACATCTTCCCAATATCCGCCGCGCCCCGCGCCGATCGCGTCCAGCGATGCCACAGCTTCGATTCCCATGATGTATTTGGCCTGTTTGTACCCAAGCTGGCGTTCCACGCGCAACCGGATAGGGGCCCCGTGCCCAACCGACAACCCGCCGTCGTTCATGCCATAGGCAAGGATGGTCTGGGGATGAAATGCATCGATCAGATCGATGCTTTCGTAATAGGCGCGGCCCCTGAAATCGTCGGCGCAGCGAAACACAATGTAGCGGCCGTCGGGCTGCAATTGCGCCTCGTCCAGCAAGGTCGCCAAAGGCACCCCCGTCCATTTGCCGATCGCGCTCCAGCCTTCGACACAATCGTGGCGGGTAATCTGGGTGCGCGCCGCCTTCGATCGAAGATCGGCCAGCGAATAGCTGCGCGGCGTCTTGACCAGGCCGCTGACTATCAGTTGCCAGTTGGCGAACCTTTCGCCCTGGTGGCGGCGGTACGCGGCCGACCGCGGTTGCGTGTTGCCGTTGGTGCGGAACACCGGCGACATTTCCGAGGCGTCGAATTCCTTGGCCAGCGCGCCCGAACCGATCAGACGATGCACCCGGTACGACAACCATTCGCCCGAGGACAGGAAACTGCGGAAACTGGGGCTGGCGCCAAGGCGGTCACAGCCGGCCAGAACGGCGGGCGTTGCCAAGGTTAACCCGGTCAGCAACTTGCGGCGTGTCAGAAATCGGGCCATCAGCGTTTCTCCTTGGGCAGACGGAAGGTACCGGTGATCATCGCGCGAATTTGATTGAACGGTCCGGTCAGAATGACCATCAGAATGTGGATGACGAAAAAAGCGACCAGCAGGACGGCGACGATGAAGTGGATCGAGCGCGCCGACTGCCGCCCGCCGAACACCTCTAGCAGCCACGGCCAGGTCGCGTCCATCGACGGCGACATGGTCAGCCCGGTCAGGATCATCACCGGGATCAGCACGAAGATAACCCCGATATAGCTGGCCTTCTGCAGGGTGTTGTATTTCAGGGCCGCAGGCCCCTTGGGAAATCTGAAAGTCGCGTGATGCTTGATCTCCCGCCAGACATGGCGCGGGCTCAGCTCGCTAAGTCTTGGCCGGATATCGCGCCAGAAATGCCCGTTGACCAAGCTCCAGACGCCGAAAGCCACGATGCCGATGGCAAAGACCCAGGCGAAGGTCAGGTGCCAGCGCCGTGCCAGCGCCAGGTTATATCCTGACGGAATCGTCGCCCAGCCTGGAAATGCGCGGTTGCGGATTTGCCCGGACGCGTCTTCCCAGCGGCCAAGGTACCCAGTTGTCGTCACCGACAATCGACCCACGCGCAGATAACCCTGGTTGTCGCGAGCGCCAATTTGGAGCCAAGCAGGATCCATGTTGGCGCCGTGCTGTCCCCAATAAAGCCGCGGGTGGGCATTGAAAATCATCAGCCCGCTCATCAGCAGGATCAAAAGCGTTACGGCATTGACCCAGTGCCAAATCCGCGTCGACAGCTTGTGATGCCGGACCAAATCTCCGCCCTGTGGCGCCGATGGGTCCGATGTCTGGTCAACTGGCATGATGCGCCCCCGGTCTTGGATTTTGTCGCCTTGGCTGGTTAATGACAGTAACCGTTGGCGGCACGGGACGAATTATTGGCCCGTGCCACCATAGCCTAGCCTTAATTGGACGCCATTGCATCCATTTCCATCATGGCATCCATGGCCATCATGTCCGGCGCGCTTTCACACGCCGTCGTCATGGCAGCCATCTGGTCCGACGCCATTGCATCGTCGGACGCCATCGCATCGTCTGTTGCATCGTCGGACGCCATCGCATCGTCTGTCGCATCATCCGACGCCATCTCGTCCGACGCCATTTCATCGGCCATGGCGTACATGGCGTCCATGGCCTTCATTTGGCCGTCGGCGTCCATCGCCGTGAAATCGGCGCAGGTTATCTTTGCCAGATTCCCGTCATGGCTTTCGGCACTGGCCGACAGGGCAAGCCCCGAAACCATGCCCGCGACCGCGACAATATTAAGAATTTTACTCATCTTTCTCTCCGATTGTTTGACCCCGCACAACGCGGAATTTTGTTCACGCAGCCGCCTTAGCACCAATCAAAATCACAGCGGTCAAACGTTTTGGCGAGCCTTTGAAACATTTGCTTTCGCGTCTGGCCGGATCAACGGGCGCGCGCGGGTGCGGCTTTTATTGTCGGCAATCACCCTGCCCCGGTTCCCAGATCGCGGGCCGGATCAGCCCGGCCGGCCCACCTTTTATGACAGTAATACAAGAGGTTCGTTGCCGGACAGCCATAACCCAAGAACTGGGCCAACTGCCTCAAATCAGAGGTTAAGACCCAGGTGTCGCGTTACATGCATTCAGATTGCGCGCAGAAAGTCCGTTATCCTGGCGGTATCCTTGACACCCGGCGCGGTTTCCACGCCAGACGAGACATCGACCCGAGCCGCCCCGGTAAGCGATATCGCTTCCGCGACATTTTCCGGGGTCAATCCGCCGGCGAGCATCCAGGGAACAGACCAGCGCCGACCCGCGATTAGCCGCCAATCGAAGCTGAGCCCATTGCCGCCAGGAAGCGCTGCGCCACGGGGCGGCCTGGCGTCGATCAAAAGTTGGTCTGCGACGCCGGAATAGGTTTCGATCGCTTCAAGATCGGGCGCATCGGCGATGCCAATGGCTTTCATCACAGGCAGCCCGAAACGCGCCTTGATCTCCCGGACCCGGTCCGGGCTTTCGCTGCCGTGAAGTTGGAGCATGTCTATGGGCACTCGGTCCAGAATATCGTCCAGCACCGCATCCTGAGCGTCAACCGTAAGCGCGACTTTGGACACTCCCGGCGGCACCAGCGAAGCCAGATCGCTGGCCGCCTCGACCAGCAATTTTCGCGGTGATCTTGCAATGAACACAAAACCGACATAGGCCGCGCCGCCCTCGAGCGCGGCTTCAACGCCTTCTGCATTGCAGAGCCCACAAATTTTTGCTTTGACGAGCGCCACGGTCGCGATCACTCCAACAGGGCAAGCACGTCGTCGCGGCTGCCCTTTTCCCGGCCCTTCAGTTCCTGCACTTCGCGTTCAAGTTTGGAGACTTCGCGCTTGGCGCGGTCGGCCTCGGCCCGGATGCGGTATTCGCGGATCCATTCCCAGACAAACCCGATCAGCAACCCCGACACGATGCCACCATAGATTATCAGATAAAGCGGAAGTTCGGCAGCCACCGAAACCCCGAAAAAATCGGCCATTTCAACTGGGATAAGTCGCAAACTGACAGGGTCGCGGTTGGCCATGGCGACCGTCACCAGTGCGATGCCGACAATGCCCAGAAAAATGTAACGTATGTAGCGGATCATACCGCCATACTTATTTACCGTTCAGCCGGTCGCGCAAGAGCTTTCCCGACTTAAAAAATGGAACATGCTTTTCTTCCACGTCCACCGACTCGCCGGTTCTTGGATTCCGGCCGACCCGAGCATCCCTCTTTTTTACCGAGAACGCCCCGAAACCTCTCAACTCGACACGCTGGCCGCTGGCCATCGCCCCGATGATTTCTTCAAATATCGTGTTAACGATTTTCTCGACGTCGCGTTGGTAGAGGTGCGGATTTTCTTCTGCGATCTTCTGGATGAGTTCCGACCGGATCATGTTGATAAATCCCCCTTCGCACCGATGTTAACCATCGGTCCCTATGATTGGCAGCTTTGGCACTATAGGCACAAAATCTGGCTCGCGGAACATAGCAGTTCCAGATTATTGCGGATTTTCAGGGCGTAAAGTGCTGAATCTTACCAAGAAACCCAAAAAACGGCACTGGCAGGTTGTGCCGCACCGCAGAAATCAGCGTCGCGCGGGTCTCGCCTGACATTGAGTCGCCGCTTGCCTTCGGAAGCCATTGACCGCCACGCCAAAGAAAAACCCCGCGGCTGTGATCAGCTGCGGGGTCATTCTTTTCAGCACCAGCGCAAAAATTTATTTTTCGTCGCCTTTCAGCGCTGCACCCAGGATATCGCCAAGCGAAGCACCGGAATCCGACGAACCATACTGTTTGACCGCTTCTTTTTCTTCGGCGATTTCGCGCGCTTTGATCGACAGGCCCAAACGCCGGGTCTTGTTGTCGATGTTGGTGACGCGCACGTCCACCTTGTCGCCAACCTGGAACCGTTCCGGGCGCTGTTCGGCGCGGTCACGGCTGAGGTCCGAGCGGCGGATGAACGACTTCATGCCTTCATAGGTCACTTCGATGCCGCCATCCTCGATTGACGTGACCTCGACCGTGATGATCGCACCACGTTTGACGCCGCCGACAGCCTCGGCAAACGGGTCGCCGCCGACCGCTTTGATGCTGAGGCTGATACGCTCTTTGTCGGTATCGACCTCGGTCACTACCGCCTGGACAACGTCGCCCTTGCGATAGTCGCCGATCACATCTTCGCCCCGGCCCTCCCAGGTCAGATCGGAAAGGTGAACCATGCCGTCGATCTCGCCGTCGAGGCCCACGAAAAGGCCAAACTCGGTGATGTTGCGCACTTCGCCTTCGACTTGCTTGCCCACCGGATGGGTTTCGGCAAACACCTCCCACGGGTTGCGCATGGTTTGTTTCAGCCCAAGGCTTACCCGGCGTTTGGCCGTGTCAATTTCAAGGACCATTATTTCAACTTCCTGGCTGGTTGAAACGATTTTGCCGGGATGCACGTTTTTCTTGGTCCAGGACATTTCACTGACGTGAACCAGGCCTTCGACGCCGGCCTCAAGTTCAACAAACGCTCCATAGTCGGTGATATTTGTTACGCGGCCGGTGTGGACCGATTCCAGCGGATAATTGGCTTCGACCGCGTTCCACGGATCGTCCTGAAGCTGTTTCAGGCCCAGGCTGATGCGGTGGGTTTCCTTGTTGATGCGGATGACCTGGACGGTGATGGATTCGCCGATCGCCAGGATTTCGCTCGGGTGGTTGACCCGGCGCCACGCCATGTCGGTGACGTGCAACAGGCCATCGACGCCACCCAGATCGACAAAGGCTCCGTATTCGGTGATGTTCTTGACGACGCCTTCGACCGACTGACCCTCGGAAAGGTTGGCGATAACTTCGGCGCGCTGCTCGGCACGGCTTTCTTCCAGAATTGCACGGCGCGAGACGACGATGTTGCCACGGCGGCGATCCATTTTCAGAATCTGGAACGGTTGTTTCATGCCCATCAGCGGGCCGGCGTCGCGCACTGGGCGCACATCGACCTGGCTGCCGGGCAAGAACGCCACAGCCCCACCAAGATCGACGGTGAAACCGCCCTTGACCCGGCCAAAGATCGCACCCTCGACGCGGTTTTCGTCGGCATAGGCTTTTTCCAGCCGGTCCCAGGCTTCTTCGCGCCGGGCTTTGTCGCGGCTGATGCTGGCTTCGCCCCGGGCATTTTCGACGCGGTCCAGAAACACCTCGACCTCGTCGCCGACGGCGATTTCGGGGGCTTCTCCGGGATTTGCGAATTCTTTCAGATCAACCCGGCCTTCCATCTTGTAGCCGACGTCGATGATGGCTTGTCCCGCTTCAATTGCGATAACTTTGCCTTTAACAACAGACCCTTCCTGGGGCGTGTCAATCTCGAAGCTTTCATTCAGAAGGGCTTCGAATTCCTCCATTGTTGTTTTCGCGCACATATAGCTGTCGTTTCCTTTTTCAGATCTATTCGGGCCGTGCGGTTGTCTCCGCAGGTCTTTCTGGTTTCAATTGGTCTCGCACCGTTTTCCCAAAACAATCAGGGCCGGAGTTTTCCGACCCTGCTCGCATGGCTCTGACGGCCTGTTGACGGGCGCTCTATAGGGGGTTTGCGCGAGACTGGCAAGGGGCAAGACGCCGACCGATCAACAGGCACTCATGCGCACAAAATACCGCGCCCAAGCGCGGTTTCGGTATCGTCGCCCGTTGCGAATTTTATGGCCACGACGATCCCGCCGACAGCAAAACCAACCCACCCGCGACGATCAATGCCGCACCTGCGGATCTGGCAAGGATTTCGCCCCAGCGAAAAGTTTTCTCGGCGATCACATACAGCGCCAGGCCGACGATCCAATAGAGGTTCATGATGCCGCCGACAAACAAGAGCGCCATCAGCGCCCAGCAACAGCCCAGGCAATAGGTGCCGTGGTGCGCGCCCATGAATAGCGCGCCGCGCCGACCGGGCCGGTGGTTTTCGGTCAGAAAATAGGCTGGTGAGCGGCAATGTTTCAGGCAAGCGTTCTTGAGGCCGGAAAACTGATACAGGCCGGCCCCCAAAAGCACGGCGCCGGCCAACGCGCGCGCGCTGATCGTCATCGCTGAAACCAGCCCGGCCATGCCCAGCCCCCATTGCAGAAAGCTGGCAATCAGCGCGAACAGCGCCCAGATCAGCAGGTATCCGGCCAAGAATACCAGCGCGTAAACAGCCGCCGCCGGCTTATCCTTGCCGTGCCGTTTCAGGGCGGTGAACAGCAGCAGCGTCGGGGCCGCGCTCGGGGTCATCATCGCGATCATCATGATCCACCACATCAAGACCACCAGCGCGGCGTAGGCCGGGGTCCAAATTGCGCCGCCGGTTTGCATTGGCCGCGACAGCCGCGTCATGTCGAGGGCCGACATGTTCATGCCGACCCCCAGAACCGTGTAAATCCCGGCCAGCAGGACGATCGCGGCGACCGCGGCCAAAACGATCATCCGGTCGCGGCGAACCAGTCGCTCGACCAGGCTTAGGTCGCCTGAAACGTTGCGGCCTGTAATGGACATGTGCCTGTCCTAGTGGCGCACGACCCCGGCACCGGTCAGATGCAGGCTGGCGAAATGGGCGTGGGTGTCGCTGTTTTTCTCCAAAGAAATATCGCCGCCGGTTGTCTTGGTTCTGCCACTGGCCACTTCTGCATGGGTAAATTCAAATCCATTCGGAAGATTAATGCCGACGCGATGGGGATCGCCGCTGACAATGTTGGGCACCGGTTTTACGGCGATTTCAAACACACCCGCCACATTGGCGCTGCCGATCCGGTCGGTCGCGTTCATGTCCAGCGAAATCGGGGCGTAAAGCGTTTCGTGCTTGTTCGGGCTCATCTTTGAGTAGACAAACCACATCGTTGCCATTTCTTCGGTGTCTTCGCCGAATATTATGGCCTGCAGCGCGGCCCGCTGATCGGCATCGGCCTTTGGGTCGATAATCAGTTGCATATGGCCATTGCCCTCGTGGATTGCACCTGGCCATTTGTAAACGCCTGCGGCGCGCAGACCGTCCAGATTGACGTCACCGTAGTGGCCCTTGGCAATGTCGTAAACTATAGCTGCTTCGCAAATGCCGCCGGTTGGCAGCACGCCAAACTGGCAAGGGCAACCGAAATTGCAGTTACAATTGACCATTTCTTGGCCCTGAATACTCCACTCAGTCATCGTTCCAATCTCCTTTTTCATTGTTTGTGACGAGCACATCGCCCGTCTTCGACGGCCATTCTTGCAACTCAACTAACTCCCAACTCGGCGAAATTCTGCAAATACATATTCAGATGCTTTTCATGCACGAACGGATAGGTCCGCCTGACATAATCCAGGCCGAACGCCGGCATCGCCGCCTGCAAGATTTCGAGCTCAGCCTTGGCTTCCGACCTTTCACCCGCCGCCACCAGCGCCGCGATCAGGCGCTGGCGGCCGCGCGCGTAACTCGGGTCGGCAACCATCGACTTGTGCGAATACTCAACCGCCTCTGCCGCCTTGCCGGCCAGCAGCAGGCAGGTCGACAGATCGCCGTACAAAACCGACAGCCCCGGGGCGCGCGGGTTTAGTGCCATCATATAGCTGCATTGCTCGATCGCCTCGTCGAACTTGCCGCCAAACTCCAGACTGCAGACCAGATAATGCCGGGTCACGATGTCCGACGGGTTCATGTCCAGCGCCTCGCGGGCCGTTACCTCGGCCGTGGGAATATCATGTTCACCGAAGGTCTGAATGATCGATATGGTGCCAAGCGCCACGTAGTTTGTGCTGTCCAGCGCAATCGCTTGCTTGGCCCGGCGACTGGCACTTTCACCGGATTTCGCCGGATCGGGCGACCAACTGTTGATCGCGTCGTGCCAATGGCAAGTGGCGATGCCGCTAAGCGCGTCACTGGAGTTTGGGTCGCGCACCGCAGCGTCGCGAAACATCGCCAACGCGGCGACATTGTCTTTGCTTGTGCCAAAGGAATGGCCGCTCTGAAATTTGGTGACCCGGAACTTTGACCCGGCGCGCCGGATCGACCCGTCGATGACATAGCGCGCGCCGGTTTCGCTGGCCAGCGCGTCAAGGCCATTGGATGCTTCGCGATAATGATCGGTCGTGTAGCGACCGATCACCGGGAACCAGCGCCAGGCCGCCAGCCCGTTGACCACATCCTCGGTAACGCCATCAGCAAAAAAAGTGTCGCCTTCAGCGCTGCTGAGGCATCGAAATGGCAGCACCGCCACCGCCGCCCTGCCACTGAACAAACCTTTCAGCACCGAAGCCGGCACGCTTCGCGCGCCCGCCGGAGCGTGCCAAATTTCGTCTTCGCCGTTTTTCAGGTTTTGCCCAAGCTCGGCGATCCGCCCGCCCGGCTCCACCCCAAGCTCGGCTTTCATCAGCGCCTCGAAATCGGCGAATTTTGCAATCGCTGCGGCCCGGTCGCCTGATTGGGCAAGCGCCTCAATCGCCAAAAGGTGACTTTTCTCGCGCAGCGGGTCAATGCGGATCGCAAGTTCCGCCCATTTGCCGGCCTGATCCGCAAACCCGGCCTTCAGTTGTTGCTGGGCAAGGCGCATCGTCACGCCGAGCGCCTCGTTTTCAAACGCGCGCCGTTCGACCGCGACCCAGTCTTCAAATCCCTCGGACTTGGAATCATGGCCTTCCATCAGTGGTCCGGCATAAAGCGTTGCCGCAACCTCCAGCGATTGCGGAGAATCCACAACCGCGTGCAGACGGAAATCAATAACGTCGATTGATACGCGGTCCGGGTCCAGCCGGATCGATCGTTTGGTTGTGACAATGACGCCGTCGCCCAGGGTGCAGCGCAGCACCGCAAGTTCCTGGCGCAGACTGGCGCGGGCCTGGTCTTCGCCACGGTCCGACCAAATCAGACCGGCGGCCATTTCGCGGGTAACTTCCAGCCCATCGCTCAGTGCTATGAGACAGATCAGACATTCCGACTTTCGCCGCAAGTTCCGCGATGATCCGTCATCTGACTGGGCAGAAAATCGTCCGAGCAAGTGAATCTGGATCATGTCGCGAATCTCCTTATCCCAAAAAAAAATAACAGCGATCCAAAAATTTTGGCTCAGTTTACGAACTGTATGTGTTCATGGTATGTTCTTTTTGGATTCAGGGAGATAGCGAATGTCGATGGACAATGAACAATTTCAGTGCTGGCTTGCCGGGATAGACAGCCTCAGCGCTGCACAGCGTAGAGAGGCCGAAGCGGTATTTTCAGGGCGGACAGGGTCGGGTTCCTCGCTTGCCGCGGTCGAACTTGCGGTGGATGCTGATAGGCACTGTCCGCATTGCGGCAAGCCCGGTGCGGTGTCACGGGGCAAGGCACGGGGCCTGCGTCGTTACCAGTGCAAGATCTGTCGGCGCACATTCAACGCCGCTACCGGCACGCCCTTGTCCGGGCTTCACTACAAAGACCGATGGTTGGCCTTTGGCGGATGCCTGGCTGCGGGAGAAACGGTTCGGGCGTCAGCCGATCACTGTAATCTTGCCGTCAACACGGCATTCCGTTGGCGTCACCGGTTTCTGGAGGCTGCAAAGAAGGCCCCGCAAAAGCTCAAAGGGATCGTCGAGGTCGATGAAACCTATGTTCTGGAGAGCCACAAGGGACAGAGAACCCTCGACAGCAAGCCCCGCAAAAGAGGCGGCAAGGCTGGCAAGCGCGGCCTGTCGTGCGAACAGGTGCCGGTTCTAGTGGCTGCCGACCGTAATGGCACGACATTCAGCACGGTTCTTCCGGTGGTTAATGCCGACACGCTGAAACAGGCGATCAGCCCGGTCGTCGACAGGGACATCGTGCTGGTGTCCGACGGTCACCGCGGCTATCCGCCCTGCGCGACAGCAATGGGCGTTCGCCACGAAGCCCTCAATCTGTCAGCCGGCGAACGGGCCCGGGGCGCCTTTCATATTCAGACGGTCAACAGCCGCCACAGCCAACTGAAGGATTTCCTGCGCCGCTACCGTGGCATCGCAACAAAATATCTCGACAACTACCTGCAATGGTTTCATCTCATCAAACTCACACCACAGACCTCGCCGCGAGCCTGTTTGGCCGCTGCTATCACACGCCATGCATACAGTTCGTAAACTGAGCCAAAATTTTACGCAAAATTTACGCTGCGCGGTTGATGCGACCGCAAAGTTTTGCGCTGTGATTACACCCGACCTGCACTGTGGCCTCATCAAATCAACATGAACCCAGGAAACCCAAATGGCACATTCAGCATCGCAGACCCGGCCGATTACATCCTTTTCATTCCACCCGCTTCAATGGCTGCTGCGCCACGACGCCGCCTACCGCGAAGCCCAAGAACTGAAGCGAACCGAAGATCACCATCTTGCGGACATGGGGATCACGCGGGACGAGGCTGATACGGCGTTCTACAGCCGCTTTGGTCAGCACCGCTGGTATTCGAAATAAATTGCGGTCGCGGGCGAACAAGGGATGTCAGCGTTCGTCCGCCAATTCAGACCAGCGTCAGAAGATCCTGCGCCTGGTCGTCTTCATCGTCGTCCATATCATGCAGAACGTGCTCAAATTCGGCCAGGGCCCCGGTCGATGGGATCAGATCGGTCAGAAGCACGCGGTCTTCGGGTGCGTCCGCGTCTTCCGGATCATCGTCGCCAGACTTCAGCGCCGCTGCCGCCAGTATCCCGCCCGGACCAAGTCCCAGCAGGGCGGCAATTGCGCCCAGAATGACCGCGATCAGACCGAAGCCGAGCCCGCCGCCCGAAGCCGCAATTGGGTCTTCCTCGGCGGGCGGCACAACTGCACCTTCCTCATCGCCGGGCACCTCTATAAATTGCATCTGGCGTGAACGCGCTGTAGATTTGCAGGATGATGCGGCGGAGGGATGGCAGTCAAGGCACAGATGGGCTTTTTTGATCTTTCAGATCGTTACGAGAGCCTGGATGCGAAGAAGGACTCGCTGGTCGAGATCAATGCAGTTGTACCGTGGGAAGAGTTCCGCCCGCTTCTGGAGCAGGTCTGGCGCAAGCCTGAAAGTGAGCGGAAATCACGCGCGGGGCGCAAGCCGATGGACGCGGTACTGATGTTCAAAACCCTGGTTCTGAGCGCGCTTTACAACCTTTCGGACGATCAGGTCGAATACCAGATCCGGGACCGGCTTTCGTTTATGCGTTTTCTGGGTCTTGGTCTTGGTGACCGGGTGCCGGACGCAAAGACCGTGTGGCTGTATCGCGAGGCGCTGGCGCAGGCGGGCAAGGTGGATGATTTGTTCAAACTCTTTGACGGACATCTGGCGCGGCAGGGCTACATTGCACGGGGCGGCCAGATACTGGACGCGTCCATCGTGCCGGTGCCGCGCAACCACAACACGCGCGCGGAAAACGCGGCGATCAAGGGTGGCGAGGTGCCGGAAGACTGGGAAAACAAGCCTGCCAAGCGATCACAGAAGGACGTTGATGCACGCTGGACCAAAAAGCACGGCAAAAGCCACTATGGCTACAAGAACCATGTGAATGTCGATCGTAAGCACAAACTGATCCGGCGCTATCACGTCACGGGCGCTGCCGTTCACGACAGCCAGGTGGTGGACGAGTTGCTGATGCGCGGCAACACCGCCTCCAGGGTCTGGGCAGATGCGGCCTACCGGTCGGAAGAAATCGAGGCGAAGCTCAGGGCGAGAGGACTGACAAGCCGCATCCACCGCAAGGGCAAACGGGGCAGGCCTCTGACCGAACAGGCAATGAAAAGCAACAGGACGAAATCCTCGGTTCGTGTCCGTGTCGAGCATGTGTTCGGCGCGCAGGCGAACGACATGGGTGGCACGCTGGTGCGAACCATCGGTCTGGCGCGGGCCAGGGCCAGGATCGGGATGAAGAACCTTGCCTACAACATCCGGCGGCTTGGCCAGTTGCACCGCCTAAACCCATTCCCGGTATGAAAACACGAGGATGCTGTGGCGATCTGCGCCACCAATGCCCGGCGCGGATTAAGGATCGAGACTGACCACCTAAAACCCAGCGTGCCGATGGCCGATAGAACCGAAATCAGGCATAATATGCCCTCAGAATGTCAATAAATCGAGGTGCCCCGCCATAAAGCACCCGCGTACCAAGAATATCACCGTCGCCAAGATCCAACGCCGACACCGACACCGAGGCATTCATGATTTCGGACGCGTCAGGTACATGCTCAAGGCCGATCACATGGCCGATCTCATGCAACGCGACCGCATAGAAATTGAGATCCGTTTCGCCAACGGGTGCCCATTGTTCGCTGCTGTCCAGCCTGATCTCACCCGAGACTATCTGTCCAAAAGGTGTGTCCGGAAAAAAGGAAATCGTGGCTGCGCCGATTGTTGGTCCGGCAAGAAACTCCATCCAGATATCGATGTCGGACGCAGCGGCGCTCGCGGTATATTCAAAATCGAGCTGCGAAATGTCTTCCCACGCCTGAAAGGCACCCGCCAGTGCCGTGTCAAACTGGGACTGGCTGTAAAGATTGGTGTCGTAGCCTAGCCCGCTTGTGATCGATGCGTTCCAGTAAATTGTATCGCCAATGGTTCCATAGGCGTTGGGGCCCCATTTATAGCCGCTCAGTTGATAACTCATAACCCGGGTTCCCTCGAAGCACCTGAAATTGGCGGAAACTTATGCACTTTTCGTCAACCTTGCCCCCCGGCGTCAAGATCGTGGCAATTTTGGATCGCCTGCGAAATCGCCTTGCTCGACAGTGAATCACGAAGGGCGGCGTACAGCAAGGAAAAGACGCCCCCCGGGGGCTGCAATATTACCGGCTGGCATGACTTTCGGGCATTTTTTCGCGGACCAAGGCAATCGCTCTGGCCGCGGCCTGATCTAAGGTCATTGTCGAAGTGTCCAAGGTCAAGGCGTCCTTAGCGACGGCAAGCGGCGCGAAGGCGCGGTCGCGGTCGCGCCTGTCGCGGGCGCGCAGGTCGTCCAGAACCTCATGCCTGGTCACTGCCTCACCCAGTCCGGCAAGTTCGCGCCACCGCCGTTCCGCCCGGACATCATCCGATGCGGTGACGAACAGCTTTACGTCGGCGTCGGGACAGATCACGGTCCCGATGTCGCGCCCGTCCAGAACCGCGCCGCCATCCTGCGCGGCGAATGTTCGCTGAAATTCCAATAACGCGGACCTGACTTCGGGGACGGCCGCAACCTGGCTGGCAGCCTCGCCTGCCCGACCGCTGCGCAGGTCGTCGCGCCTCAGGTCGGTGGCCGTCAGCGAACGCGCGGCATCAACCGGGCTGGCCCCGTCCAGCACCTTGGCCCCCACGGCGCGATAAAGCAGCCCGGTGTCGAGATGGGCAAAGCCGAAGGCCGCAGCCACCGCTTTCGCGATCGTCCCTTTGCCCGCCGCCGCAGGCCCGTCGATGGCGACGGTAAAGCTCATGTCATCATCGTGGTCAGGTCCGGGTCACGCTCTGCCGCCTGGGGAAGCCCATCAGCAATGTCATAGTAATCGCCCTTGTCCGCGCAATAGATATGCCCGACCAGCGCCAGACCGGTCGGCGCGTCCAGCGACCCGGCAAGGATCGACAGATTTTCGCCCGGCCCGTCCCAGAAAAGGTTCGACCCGCAAGTTGCGCAGAACCCCCGGCGCGCCCATTCCGACGATCGGTACCAACTGACTTCGCCGGTGATCTCAATATTCTCGCGGTTCGCCGAAGTGGCGGCATAATGGTGGCCCGTTGCCTTGCGGCACTGGCTGCAATGACAGGCCACCACCGGCCTGAGCGGTCCGTCGACCGTAAACCGGACCGCGCCGCACAAACATCCGCCCTGGTTCATCGGTTGCTCCTCTCCAGACGCGCACCCAGCTTCGACATAAGTGCCTCGAAATCGGGAAACGAGGTCGCTATCGGCGACGCATCATCAACCGATATCGGCTTTTTCGACGCCATTCCGGCGACCATGAACGCCATCGCGATCCGGTGATCCAGCCGCGCTTCGACCTGCGCGCCACCGGGCAGACCACCCGGACCCATGCCATCCACCGCCAACAGGTCGTCCGTTTCCTCAATCCTTGCACCATTGGCCTCCAGCCCCCGGGCCATGGCGTCGATCCGGTCGCTCTCCTTTACGCGAAGCTCTTTCACCCCGCGCATCACCGTGCGCCCTTCGGCAAATGCGGCGACCACCGCAAGCACCGGATATTCGTCGATCATTGACGGCGCGCGGTCGGGCGGCACTTCGATGCCCTTCAGGTCGGGTGAAAACCGGGCGCGCAGGTCGGCAACCGGTTCGCCCGCCTCGTCGCGGAGGTTCTCATAGGTCAGATCGGCCCCCATGTCGCGCAGCGTCTCAAAAAGGCCCGACCGCGTCGGGTTAAGCCCGATACCGGGGACCAGAATCTCGGACCCCTCAACGATCAGCGCCGCGCAGACCGGAAAGGCCGCCGAGGACGGATCACGTGGCACCCGGATGTGTTGTGGCGACAATTCGGGCTGGCCGGTCAGCGTAATGACGCGACCCTCATCGGTTTCGTCCACGCGCAACTTCGCACCAAATCCCTTTAGCATTCGCTCGGTATGGTCGCGCGTCGCCTCGGCCTCGATGACAGATGTTTCGCCCGGCGCGTTCAGACCCGCCAGCAGCACCGCCGATTTGACCTGCGCCGACGGAACCGGTGTTGCATATCGCACCGGCACCGGGTCCCCGGCACCCACAATCGTTATCGGCAATCGTCCGCCCGCGCGCCCATATGCGACCGCGCCGAACTGGGCAATCGGATCAATGACCCGACCCATCGGCCGCGACCTGAGCGACGAGTCGCCGGTAAACGTTGCGGTCACCGGATGCGTCGCCATCGCCCCCATTATCAGCCGCACGCCGGTCCCGGAGTTGCCGCAGTCGATCACATCGTCGGGTTCGCCAAAACCGCCCACACCAACCCCGTGAACGGTCCAGTTTCCCTTTCCCCCGGTCACCACTTCGGCCTCGAAAGCCCGCATGGCGCTGGCGGTGGCCAGCACATCTTCGCCCTCCAAAAGCCCCTCGATCGTCGTTTCCCCGACAGTCATGGCACCCAGGATCAGCGCCCGGTGGCTGATCGACTTGTCGCCGGGCACATCAGCGACGCCCCGAAGCGGCGCGGCGCGGCGCGAGGTCATGGGGCTGGCCGGACCTGAATGTGACATTGAGCCCTCGGCAAAAAACGCGGTCGCGCCCTGATAACTTGTCACCGGAAAGCCGTCCATGCCCGTCTGTGCCGTTGCCGGTCGGATCAGCGCCGCCGGAATGTCAGGTAATGAGGAATGCGCCCTTGCCGCAGCGCCTTGGCCTCGTAGCGGGTTCGGTGCCAGTCCGGCCAGGGCCTGCGCCAATCGTCGCGCCCCTCTGCCAGCCACTCAAACCCGGCGTGCGGTACCTCTTCCAGCGCCTGCCGCACATAGTCGGCAATATCTGTGGCCACCCGCAACTCAGCACCCGGCATCATGGCCCGCGCCAATGGCTCAAGATGCTCGGGCGTTACAAACCGCCGGCGGTGGTGGCGTTTCTTGGGCCAGGGGTCGGGGTAAAGCAGGAAGGCGCGCGATATTGACGCTGCGGGCAGCACATCCATCAGATCACGCGCATCGCCGGGGTGAATTTTCAGATTTTGGGCGCCAGATTTTCTGATCTTGCCCAACAACATTGCGACGCCCTTGAAATAGGCTTCCGCTCCGATGATCCCGGTCTCGGGGTTCAGCACCGCCTGATGGACCAGATGTTCGCCGCCGCCAAATCCGACCTCTAGCCAGACCGGGCGCACACCGAACAATTCACGCAGATCAAGCAGGCGACGTTCCGGATTGTCTTCCCGGCTCACCGGACCCGGCGAAAGCGCCGCCAAATCTTCCTCAAGATAGCGTTTCTGACTGTCTTTGAGATGCCTGCCACGGCGGCGGCCGTAGAAGTTCCTTCCTGGTTCGGCCCGAGAGTGTTTTTGCTCAGGCATCGCCGGGTCAAACCGCCACTTTCAGCGCCTCGGTAAGATCAGTTTTTTCCCACGAGAACCCACCATCGGCCTCGGGCGGACGCCCGAAATGGCCGTAAGCGGCAGTGCGCTGAAAAACCGGACGATTGAGGCCAAGGTGTTCGCGGATGCCGCGCGGGGTCAGGTCCATTACCTCGGCCACCGCCCTTTCGATGGCTTCCGCGTGCACCTTACCGGTGCCGTAGGTGTCGGCGTAGATCGACAGCGGCCGCGCCACGCCGATGGCATAGGACAGCTGGATGCAGCAGCGCGTCGCCAGACCCGCCGCGACCACGTTCTTGGCCAGATAGCGCGCCGCATAGGCCGCCGACCGGTCAACCTTGGTCGGATCTTTGCCCGAAAACGCCCCGCCGCCATGTGGTGCCGCGCCGCCGTAGGTGTCGACGATGATCTTGCGCCCGGTCAGCCCCGCGTCGCCGTCCGGACCGCCGATCACAAACTTGCCGGTCGGGTTCACATGCCAGTCGGTCTGCCCGGTAATCCACCCGTCGGGCAGTTCGGCGCGAATGTAGGGTTCTACGATCTCGCGCACGTCGCGCGAGCTCAGGTTTTCATCCAGATGCTGGGTCGAGAGGACCACCGACATGACCTCGACCGGGCGGCCGTCTTCATAGCGCACCGAAAGTTGCGATTTCGCGTCGGGACCAAGCGCCGGTTCGGCACCGCTTTTGCGCTCGGCGGCCAGTCGGCGCAGGATGGCATGCGCATATTGGATCGGCGCTGGCATCAGATCGGGCGTCTCGTCAACCGCATAGCCGAACATGATACCCTGATCGCCCGCGCCTTCGTCCTTGTTGCCCGAGGCATCCACGCCCTGCGCAATATCGGCCGATTGCGCGTGCAGGTAGTTTGAAACCGCCAGTTCGGCGTGATGAAACCCGTTCTGCGCGTAACCGATGTCTTTGACACAAGCCCGCGTAATTTCTTCCACACGGTCGATCACCGACTGCGGCCCGCGAACCTCGCCGCCCACGACCACGCGGTTGGTCGTCGCGAAGGTTTCGCAGGCCACCCGCGAATGCGGGTCTTCGGCCAGAAATGCGTCGAGCACGGCATCCGATATCCGGTCGCACACTTTGTCGGGGTGCCCCTCTGACACCGATTCAGAGGTAAAGAGAAAATTCTGGCGGGACATGGGGCGCGCTCCGATAAAAATCCAGACCCCGCCGCGTCAGGAAGCCGTTGTGGCGGGAGTACCGGGCCGGGTTAATCGTCCGGCCGGACCGGGTCAATGCTTATTCCGTCGGGCTTTGACAAGCGTTGCGCCACCGCACAGGACCAAAAGCAACAGCATCGGAATATCACCGGTCTTGCTGTAGGGCGTCGGTGGCAAGGCCGAGGGTAGCCGCGAATCCAGGTACCCTGCCTGGCCCAGTGGCAGCTGCGCGACGATCCGGCCGCGCGCATCTATGACCGCCGAAATGCCGGTGTTTGCCACCCGAACCATCGGCAGCCCCTGTTCGATGGCCCGCATCCGGGCCTGGGCCAGATGCTGAAACGGGCCGGAAAAGGTGCCAAACCAGGCGTCGTTGGTGATCTGCAACAGCATCGCGGGTCTGACCGACCCGGTGCGCAGTTCATGCGGAAAAATCGCCTCGTAACAGATTAGCGGCAAGACCGGCCCGATCCCGGAAAGGCCGACCAGACGTGGCCCCGGCCCGGGCGAATAGCCACCGGCGATCCCGGCTGCCAACTCGCCCCAGCCAAAGGCCGCAATCTGCGGCAGAAGGGGAACGTATTCCCCGAAAGGCACCAGATGCCACTTATGATAGATGTCGCGAATCGTGCCGTCGCGCCCGACAAACACGGCGGCGTTCCTGAGACCGCCATCGTCCCGGCTGAGCGCCCCGAGCACAAGCTCGGCCCGCCCGGAAGCTTTTGAAATCGTTTCAATAACCTCGCCCGCCCGCTCCAGCAACACCGGCACCGAAGTTTCGGGCCAGATCACGATGTCCGGCGCGACCTCGGCCTTGGCCCGCGTCAGTTCGAGCGCCCGGTTGTAAAAAACCGGGATCATGGCGCTTTGCCATTTTTGATCCTGTGGCGCATTGGGTTGGACTAGGCGCAGCATCGGGCTATCGGCGGGCACGATCGGCGGTGGCGTCGCATTCGAGATTAACCCCGCCAGCGAGATCGGTGCCAACACCGCAATCAGCGCTGTTACCCGGGGCACCGCCCCCCGACCGACGATCCCGGTCAGGGCCGCCGCCAGCGCAAGTGTCATAAAGTTGAGGCCGTGCGGGCCAACCACCGCGCCCAGTTGGGCCAGCGGGCTTTCGCTGAAGACATATCCGGGCATCGCCCACGGAAACCCGGTCAGGATCCGGGCGCGCAGCATTTCGGCAAGCCCCATCGACGCAACCCAGGCGATCCCCGCCGCCAACCCGCTGGCCTGACCACCGCAAAGCAGCCGCGCCAGAACGCCCGCGCCGCCCCAGAATATGGCCAGACCACCGGCAAGCCCGACCAGCGCGAAAGGGGCCATCCAACCGTGGCGGGCGGCATCCACCTGGAATGGCTCGACGATCCAGAACAGCGTCAGCGCGAAATAACCCAGGCCAAAGAAAAGTCCGGTCCAGAATATCGCCGATTTGCCTGGCGCGGCCCGATGCAGGAAAAACGCCAGCCCGAACCCGGGCAGCGCCAGCCAGACCAGCGAAAACGGTACCTGGCCCAGACCCGCCATAACACCTGCCGCCAAGGCAAGTATCAACCGGGGAACGCGCCGGCCGAACACGACCAGCAACCCCGAACTAGGGGGCATTTGGCAACCGCACCCGCAGCCGTTTGATACGGCGCGGATCGGCGTCGATGACTTCAAATTCGGCGCCGCTGGGGTGCGCCACCACTTCGCCCCGGGCCGGCACCCGACCGGTAATGAGAACAACCAGACCGCCAAGCGTGTCAATCTCGTCATCGTCATCGCCATATTGCAGGCGCATCCCGATCTCGGCTTCAAATTCGTCAAGCGGTGTGCGGGCCTGAGCAAGATAACACCCGGGCTCTTCGCGAACCCATTGATTAGCCTCGCCGATGTCGTGTTCGTCCTCGATCTCGCCCACCACCTGTTCGATCAGGTCCTCGATGGTCACCAGACCGTCGACGCCACCGTATTCGTCGATGACCAGCGCCATATGGATGCGGTCAGATTGCATTTTTTGCAGCAACACACCGATCGGCATCGACGGGGGCACATACAAAAGCGGGCGCAGCATGGCGCGCAGATCAAAATTGGGCCGGTCGCCGTTGAATCCCTGGCTCAGCGCCAGATCTTTCAGGTGCAACATACCCGCGGGGGTGTCGAGCGTCCCGTCATATACCGGCAGGCGCGAATATCCGTTGTCGCGAAATACCCCCACCAACTCTGCCAATTGCGAATCGAGCGACACGCTGGCGATTTCGGCCCGCGGCACGGCCACGTCTTCGACCCGCAAACGCCGCAAGTTGGCGATCCCCGGTGGCGGCACCGCCGCGGCCCGGCCGTTGGACGCGTCACCCTGACCTTCCGCCGTTTCTTCGCGGGCATCGCCCGGGCTCAACGCCCCGATGATCCGGCCGAGAAATCCGCGTTGGTGATTTTCCTCGTCTGGCGCGCGTTTCGCGGCACTAGAGGAGCCTTCGTTGTCGCCCATCGGCCCTTTCCAACCAAACACCTGCGCCCGCAGGCCTACACATAGGGATTGGCGATCCCCATGGTCGCCAGTATCGCCGATGTCGCTCCGTCCATCAATGCAGCATCATCATCATCTTGGTGATCGTAACCCAAAAGATGCAACACCGCGTGAACGATCAGATGGGTGGTGTGGTCAGCCAGTTCAACACCTTCTGCCCCTGCCTCGCGCTGACAGGTCCCATAGGCGATTGCGATATTACCCAACTCGCCCGGGTCCGGTGCGGTCGGCGTGACACCGCGTATCTTTGCTGCGCGGTCTGCCGAGGGCCAGCTTAGAACGTTGGTCGCAATTGCCTGGGCGCGAAATTCGGCGTTGAGCCGCGCGATTGTGGCGTCATCACAGCCTAGAACGCTGATTTCAAAGTCTTCCGGGTCCAGCCTGGCGTAGGCCAATGTCGCAACCGCCGCGCGTTCCGCAATCGCGGCCAGGCCAAGCGCCCGCCATCCGGGCAACTCGGCAAGAGTGTCCGTCAGCGCATTCATGTCCTGCTGGATTGATCGGCGTCGCCGTCATAAGCCTCGATGATCCTTGCAACCAGCTTGTGGCGAACCACGTCGCGCGCGGTGAAATAGTTGAACGAGATGTCGCCAATCTCTTTCAGCAAACGTTCCGCATCGATCAGACCGCTGGTAGCACCACGCCGCAGATCGATCTGCGTTCGGTCACCGGTGATGACCATGCGGCTGCCCTCACCCAGCCGGGTCAGAAACATTTTCATCTGCATCGTGGTGGCATTCTGCGCCTCGTCCAGTACCACGAAAGCATTCGACAACGTGCGGCCCCGCATGAAGGCAAGCGGCGCGATCTCAATGCGTTTTTCTTCGATCAGCTTGGCCAGTTGCTTGCCCGGCAGAAAATCGTTCAGCGCGTCATAAAGCGGCTGCATATAGGGGTCGACTTTGTCCTTCATGTCGCCGGGAAGAAACCCCAGGCGCTCACCCGCCTCGACCGCGGGCCGCGACAGGATGATCCGGTCAACATGGCCTTCGATGAACATCGATACGCCAACCGCGACCGCGATATAGGTCTTTCCGGTGCCCGCGGGCCCGATGCCAAACGCCATTTCGCGCTCGAACAGGCTGCGCGCATAGTTATTCTGCGCCTCGGTGCGCGGCTCGACCGTTTTTTTGCGCGTCTTGATCTCGATCCGGCCACCCTTGAGCATCTCAATCTGGCCTTTGTCCGCCGCCGCATTGTCGTGATCGGAATTCCCCATACGGATCGCCGCATCGATATCGCCGGGCTCAACATTGCGACCGGATTCAAGACGGGCATAAAGTTCGGCCAGCACTTGCGCGCCGCGCGCCGCCAAATCTTCGGACCCGATGACGGTCAACGCGTTGCCCCGTCGCGCGATCTGAACCCCAAGCGTGGTCTCGATCTGGGCAAGGTTGCGGTCAAATTCACCGCAAAGATCGACCAGAAGCCGATTCTCGGGGAAATCGATATGCCGTTCAAAAAGACCGTCTGGCGTGTTCGGCGGGGTCATGGTTTTGGCGGGCAATCAAATCTCCTGATTATCTGTGCATATCGGTTGGTACGCGTCGAATACAAATTGACGTCAGGGGCGGCGAAACCGGCCTGCCCGAGCAATTTGTCAAAACAATTCATCCGGAATCGGCGTGCCGCCTTTATAGTCGTCAACCACGGTGTTTTCAGGCCCGATACCCGAACACACAGGTTTGCCGGTACGGTCGAGGCGTTGTGAAAGATAGCCTTCGATCCCGTCATCGATAATCCAGTGATCGCACCCATTGGGGTCGATCCAGATACCGGCCTGCAGATCCGCCAGTGGATGGGCGTCAATGCCTTGGTCCACTTGCTGATTGCTGCTGTCGCACGCGACGAGCAGCGAAATTACCGCCATCAGCGGCAGAACGCGGATCACTTTAGGCATATGACCTCGACCCTTCGATTCAGCCGCCGGCCTTCGGCGGTATCATTTGTGGCGCGCGGGTGCCGTTCGCCGTAGGCGACGACGCTGCTGACCGGGGCGCCCGGTTCTTTGGCCACCCTCGCGGCCGCAATGGCCCGCCGTCGCGCCAGGCCCATGTTGTATGCATCCGATCCGCGATCATCTGTGTGGCCGGTGATCGTGTAGGCCCGCGCCGGCGTTTTCGCCAATATATCACGCAGTTTTGCGCGCCCTATCGCTGTGACAACGTGCGAGGCGGTTTCGAACAGAATGTCAGCGCTGACCACGCCGCAAACCGGGTCGCCGCGGCACACCGGGGTTCCGTCGCGCCGCACATGCGGGGTCATATAGCCTTCCGCCCCATCGTCCATCACCCAATGCTCGCACCCGTCCGGATCAACCCAGATCGCCAGCACCAAGTTTTCGACCGCCGCGAGTGCCATCGCAGGAAAAGCCGAAATAATCACATACCCGAGGAATTTTATCGCACGCGCGAACACTTGATTTTTCTCCAAACGCACCAGGACGCCACATAGCTGGGCGGCTTAATAGCACAAATTACACAACAAATTGTGTGCCGGGGCGCGATCTATTGCAATGATTCGTCCCCGACGCCTAGATCAGCGCGCCAGCAAGCGAATTTGGCGCGTCACCGGTGATCCGAACCTTGCGAATATCCCCGGCAGCGACCTTTGGCGCAGGGACATGAACCGCCTGCAAATATTCGGACTTGCCGACCATCTGGCCGGCCATCCGGCCCGGTTTTTCGAACAGCACCGAAACATCGCGCCCGACCATCGCCGCCTGTGCGGCGCGCTGCTGATCGGTCAAAAGCGCTTGAAGTTCCTGCAAACGTTCGTGCGCGACGGCTGGGTCGACGCCTGGTCGCTCGGCAGCGGGGGTTCCGGGGCGCGAAGAATATTTGAACGAATAAGCCTGCCCGTATCCGACTGCGCGCACCAAATCCAAAGTGTCCTGAAAATCCTGGTCCGTTTCTTCGGGAAACCCGACGATGAAGTCGCCGGACAAAAGAATATCGGGGCGCGCCGCGCGTACGCGCTCGACCAGCTTGATATAGCCCGACGCGGTGTGACTTCGGTTCATGCGTTTCAATATCCGGTCCGACCCCGACTGCACCGGCAAGTGCAGATAGGGCATCAGTTTTTCGCAAGCCCGATGCGCTTCGATCAGATCGTCGGCCATGTCGTTGGGATGGCTGGTCGTGAACCTGATGCGCCTCAGGTCGGCGATCTCGGACAGGTCCCAGATCAACCCGGCCAGAGACTTTCCCTGTGGGTCGCAATAGGCATTAACATTCTGACCCAAAAGCGTAATTTCCCGAACGCCCCGATCAACCAGATCGCGCGCCTCGTCCAGAACCCGGTCTGCCGGGCGGCTGACCTCGGCGCCGCGCGTGTAAGGCACCACGCAGAACGCGCAGAATTTGTCACAGCCTTCCTGAACGGTCAGAAACGCTGTGGGCGCGCGCCGTGTCGCCGGGCGGTTTTTCAGAATTTCAAACTTGTCTTCTTCGGGAAATTCGGTGTCCAGCGCCTTTTCGCCGCCCTGCGCACGCGCCTCAAGCTCGGGCAATCGGTGATAGCTTTGTGGCCCCACAACCAGATCAACCATCGGCTGGCGGCGCATGATCTCGGCCCCTTCGGCCTGGGCCACGCACCCGGCGACCCCGATCTTGAGGGCAGGATTTGCCGCCTTCAGGCCTTTGAAGCGTCCAAGTTCGGAATAAACTTTTTCGGCGGCTTTCTCGCGAATGTGGCAGGTGTTCAACAGGATCAGGTCAGCGTCATCGGGTTTGTCGGTCAGGGCATAGCCCGCGCCGCCCATCGCCTCGGCCATGCGCTCGCTGTCATAAACGTTCATCTGACAGCCGTAGGTCTTGATAAAAAGCTTCTTTGGCGCGGTCATTCAGGGCCTCATAGTGACCGACCGGGTCATACCGGTTTCGCGCCGCGCCCGCAACGCTTGCAATTAATCATTGGTTCAACCAGCTTTCGCAATATCGGCGGGGTGCATCGCAAACGGGCCATGAGTTACGCAAGCCTCAACAAATTTCTTGGTCAGGACCGGTCCGCATTGGAAAACGGACCGGTGGCGATGATTTTCGTGGAAGACCCGGTCGAGGTCGCATCGACCGTTCGCCACCATATTGCAGCGGGATTTGGCGAGGTTTTGGTCTTTGCGCCGGTTGCCATTGACCTGGACCCGGCGATCGAAAAGACAGTCCGCGCGATCGATTATGACGTCCACGCGCCGGGGGCGATGCCCGCGGCGGTCAATGCGATCATAGCGGCCGCGCCAAACACCTGGCTCTATTATTGCTACAACGCCGAATACCTTTTTTACCCGTTTTCCGAGACCCGGTCGGTGCGCGAGATGCTGGCATTTCACGAGGAAGAACGCCGCACCGCGATGGTGGCCTATGTCCTCGACCTATACGCTGGTGATTTGACGCAAGCACCAGATGCGATTTCGCTTGAGAGTGCGCATTTCGACGGGTCAGGCTATTACGCCCTGCGGCGCGACCGGGGCCGCAACAAACCACTGGAACGTCAGCTCGATTTCTACGGCGGATTAAAATGGCGCTACGAGGAACACATACCCCCTGAAAATCGCCGGATCGACCGGGTGCCGCTTTTCAAGTCGAAACCCGGGCTTGAGTTACGCCCCGATCACACGTTGAACGACGAAGAGATGAATACCTACGCCTGCCCGTGGCACCATAATCTGACCGCCGCAATCGCGTCCTTCAGAACCGCCAAGGCGCTGACCACTAACCCGGCGTCGCGGTCTGACATCGCCGATCTAAGCTGGTCGCATTCGGTCCCGTTCGAATGGTCGAGCCGCCAGCTGATGGACCTGGGGCTGATGGAACCGGGGCAGTGGTTTTGAGGGGGGCGGCACGCGGGGGTGTATCCCCTTTACATACGGAACTAGCATACCCATATAGAAGGTATGAAACAGACAAACATCCGCCAGTTTTACCAGCAATTTCCAACCGACGATGCCTGCCTTGAGCATCTATTCAACACGCGCTTCGGTCATGGCCATGAGTGCCACAAATGCAAACGCGAGGCGCGCTGGTACAAGCTGACCGGCGAACAAGCCTACTCCTGCGAATGGTGCGGCAACCATATTCACCCCCAGGTCGGAACCATCTTTGAGAAGTCGCGGACGCCCCTGCAACTGTGGTTCTACGCGATCTGGTTGTTCACCACGTCCCGGCACGGCGTCAGCGGCAAGGAATTGCAGCGTCAGCTTGGTGTGACCTACAAGACCGCCTACCGCATGGGCAAGCTGATCCGACAGCACATGGCCGCTGTGGACGGCGAGGAACCCATTGGCGGACGTGGCAAGGTGGTTGAGGTCGATGAAACCTATGTCGGCGGAAAGGGCACCGGCAAAGACAACAAAACCGTTGTGCTTGGCATGATCGAGCGGGGCGATGGCGGCAAAGTAATCGCCAAGGTGGTTCCCGACGCTTCCAAGTGGTCGCTAGGGGTCAACGTCGCCCGCAACGTCAAGCGGCACACTGAAATTCACGCCGACATGCACAAGAGCTATGACATTCTGTCGCCCAAGTGGCCATTGAAGCGCGTGAACAAGGAAGATTGGTTTGTTGAGGAAGATGGCACACACGTCAACTCAATCGAGAACTTCTGGCGTCACCTGAAATGTTCGCTCAGGGGCACGCATACTAGCGTTTCGCCCGAGCAACTGGAAGTCTACGTCAAAGAGTTTGAATACCGCTTCAATCGTCGGCTTCGTCCTGAGACGATGCTTTCGGAGCTTTTGACCCGCTTCCCTGAGTTGCAGACTTAAGGATTGCATCGAACTTGTCGAGGTCGCCCGGTGGGTCGGCCTCGTGTTCTTTGATGAAGTCTTCGAGCTTGCCTTTTCTGGCGTCCTTAAGGTGTGAATCGGCATGCAAAACTGACCCACTTAGGTGGGTTATGATCGTTTAAAATTGACCCTCTTGTTTTGTTAACGTCCGCGCGTATTGGCGCGGAGAATGAGCAGGTGATATTGATGGAAAGTGCAGCGAAGATCCGTCGCATGGTTTTGCGTGATGGGCGAAGTATTAGATCTGTGGGCCGGGAGACGGGATTGTCGCGGAACACGATCAGGAAGTATCTGAAGGACAGCTCGCCTCCGAGCTACCATCGTCAGGTTGATCCGGTTCGGCACAAATTGTGTGACTATGAAGAGCGGCTCCAAACCTTGTTTGAGCAGGACCTGAAGCGCCCTCGCCGAGAACGTCGGACAGGGGTGAAGCTTTATGAGCAGCTGGTTTTGGAAGGATATACGGGGTCGTATTCGCCAGTTCAGCGTTTTGTTCGAGACCTGAAACGCACGGGTTTGAGGTCAGGAGATGCGTTCATTCCGTTGCAGTTCCAGTCTGGCGATGCGCTGCAGTTTGACTGGAGCGAAGAACATGTCGTCTTGGGCGGAATTGCCCAGAAGGTGAAGATTGCCCACTTCCGTCTGTGCCACAGCCGCAAGCCCTTTGTTGTGGCCTACCCCGGGGAACCTCAAGAGATGGTGCTTGACGCTTTCGTGAGAGCGTTGACCTTTTATGGCGGGGTTCCGCGCCGTGTGATCATCGATAATCCCAAGACAATGGTGACCTATGTATCGCGCTCGAAAGACCGGATCTTTCACCCACGCTTTCTGGCCTTGATGAACCACTATGTCATGGAACCGGTGGCCTGCACGCCCGCGTCGGGCTGGGAAAAGGGTCAGGTCGAAAACCAGGTGCAGTTTTTGCGCAGTCGGCTGTTCACGCCCAAACTGGCTTTTGATGATTTGGAGGGCCTGAATGCCTGGCTGTATCTGCAATGTGATGCCCTTGGATCACGCCCCCATCCAGAGCGACAGGATCAGACAGTTGATGCTGTCTTTGCTGCAGAACAGGCTGAACTGCGCCCTCTCGGCCGCCCTTTTGATGGCTATGTTGAGAAGGCCGTTCGGGTGCGCTCTGCTTGCCTGGTTCAATATGACAGCAACCGCTACAGCGTTCCGGCCTGTTTTGCTGGAAACCATGTCTCGTTGCGGGCCTATGCCGGTTGCGTCAAAGTGGTTGCAGGTCAAGATGTGATCGCCGAGCACAAACGTCACTTTACCCGTAATATCAGTTACTTTGAGCCCTGGCATTATGTCCCTTTGCTGGTACGCAAGCCCGGAGCCCTGCGTGATGGCGCGCCCTTTGTGGATTGGCACCTGCCAGATGCCATGCACCAGATCAGGGTGCATTACATGAAGGGCAAAGGTGGAGATCGGGAGTTTGTAGACCTTCTTATGCTGGCGCAAGACCACGGGATTGACGTTGTGGAAACGGCCTGTGATCTGGCTGTCGCGCAAAACACCCTACGCTTGCCTGCCGTCATCAACTTGATCAATCAGTTGGTCGAACCGATCATCCCCCCACTGGCACAAAGCTATGACTATCCCATGCTGACGATGCGCCCGGAGGCCAACTGCAAACGATATGAGACATTGTGCGCCCGCCGAGAGATGACAGCATGAATGCCCTCATTGATCAATTGGCTGGCCTTAGATTGCATGGAATGGCAGCTTGCGCACATGATTTGCTGTCCGCGCGCAAGTCGCCGAGCCTGACCACTGCGATAAAACAACTGATCGACGCTGAGACCGTAGAACGTCAGGTCCGCTCAATCGAGTATCAAATGCGGATTGCAAAGTTCCCGCATCACAAGGATTTTGCCACCTTCGATTACAGCGCAGCCGCTGTTACTCAGGCTCGGATCGATCCCTTCTGCTCCGGACAGTTCACCCAAGACGCCCACAACCTCATTTTGGTGGGCGGAACTGGCACAGGCAAAACCCACATCGCCATTGCTCTGGGAACCACATTGATCAATCAGGGCAAAAAGGCCCGCTTCTTCAATGCTGTGGATCTGATCAACGCCCTGATCAGGGAGCAGGCCGAGGGTAATGTCGGGAAGATCATCCGGCAACTGACGCCACTGGATTGCGTCATTATTGATGAGCTGGGTTACATCCCGTTCCCAAAGTCCGGCGGCGCGCTGCTGTTCCATCTGATAAGCAAACTCTACGAGAAAACCAGCGTCATCATCACCACCAACCTGGAGTTCGGTGAATGGGTCTCCGTCTTCGGCGATCCCAAGATGACAACCGCGCTCCTCGACAGGGTGACACATCATTGCTCCATAATCGAAACCGGAAACACATCCTACCGGTTCGCTCAGAGTAAAAGGGCCCGAAAACAATAAACCGCAGCGCAAACAAAGCCAGCAGACGAGCTCGCTATTTGAGGGCATCTCGCCTGCTGGCTTTGCCTCATCACGGGTGGGTCACTTTTAAACGCTGAAGCCGGGTCACTTTTGAACGCTCATTGACATCCTTAAGGGTTGTCATGGCTTCCGCATCCACTCCACATATTCACGGATGGTTGCTTTCCTTACCTGAATATCCCCGACCTGAGTGCCATTCTCAAGTTCCAAAATCCAATAACTCTGATCGCCCAATGCGTGCGCCAACAGGTGGTCCTTATATTTCGTGACTTTGATTGGCTCTGTGCCATTCACTGGTATTCCTCGGACTTCCAAAATTCCCTCATCGACGCCATTTTTCAGCCAGCCCGAAAAATTCTCGATTAGCTTGTCAACGGTTGGCGCTTTTTTGCTCCCGGCGTCGAATAATTGTGCGGACTCAGTTAGGTCTGAATGCTTTTCAAGCTGATCCCTGAAATAGCGGGCCGCGTCTTCGTGGTTAAGCCAATCAGTTTCGTTGCTGACGAGCGCTCGGACCTTTTCTCGCAGATCATTGCGTTGCCGAAACGGCGCGCCAGCCGTGGCCCCTACCCATACGGCAGCGACAAGTCCAAAGAAAAAGATCGCTGCCAAAACCGGATCGAATAGCCCGATCACGACAGTGCCCCCGCTTCGGGCACCCAA
The DNA here is from genome assembly GCA_965247915.1 of Paracoccaceae bacterium. Classification (GTDB taxonomy): domain Bacteria; phylum Pseudomonadota; class Alphaproteobacteria; order Rhodobacterales; family Rhodobacteraceae; genus JAKZRT01. Next base: position 1,473,565 of record OZ252048.1, on the reverse strand, counting down.
AACCAAAATGACTTAGCGGCTCGCTTTGTGTCGACCCATCCGCGCCGCCATATAGTTTCGCGAAAATCGATTTCAGCCATCCCACCCTCATATCACAGGTCTCCCCGCAGTATAAGTCCGTACCCCAAGGGGATATATCCGGCACGCGTGCCGCGATATTTAACTATCTGTTTTAACTAATAAAAAGTGTTAACGCGCTGTTTTGCGCGCGGGGCCAGCGGAATTGTGCTATCATGGGCCATTGCAGCCCATCGATTGACCCGACATGCCTGCCTCGCCCCCCGATCCCGGTTCAGCCGCGGCGCGAAAGCGGATTGCCGCGCATGGCCGCTTCGCCCTTGCCCTTGCCATCGTTGCGGGCTCGGTGATCGTCTAACCGCTCGACAGCACAAGCTACCGCGAAGACGCCCAGGCGCTGATCCGGCTGCAGCGGCTCAATCAGTTCCTCAAGGCAAACCCGACCGACAGCCTGCGCACCCCGATGCGCAACGGAGCGCGCGACCACCTGGCCAGCAGTAATCCCGAGATCGAAGATGCGCGCAAGGCGGCCCGTCACCTCTTGACCAGCCATCTTGTTGCTGGGCTAGACGGCGCGGGCGCCGTGGGCTGCGACTTTTTCTCCGAAACCTCGGTCGAGGGCAAACCGACCGAATTTATCGTAAGCCTTCCGAAAATGCCGTTCACGTTCATGCTGCTTGAGAACAAGTTTCTGGACCCGCCCAGCATCCGCTCGGCGCTGACCGACCAGGGCAGCGTTGCCTATCTTCTGACCCGGCTCGGACAATTCTACGAACCGGTCGTTGCCACCGTCGCAACCGGTATCGACCTGAATGCGATGCCAGACCCCTGTAGTGGGCTGGAGGCTTCCGAAACAATTACGCTTGGGGGACGCGGAATTATTTCAATGCAGGGCCGAAGAACGTTGTCGGAGGTCTACCTCGACGCAGACCGGGCAAAATCTGTAGCGGTATTCTTGGAGCCCGAGTCCTTTGAGAGGCATTTGCAGATTACGCCAATGATGATGAAGGTAAACAAATTCGTCGACGTCACATTGGAACGTGTCGACTTGTCAGGACCGGCCGACCTTCTGCCAAAGGGCGAGTTCGGACCGCTGATCACCGACCTGCGACCGCTGACGACCCGGCCCGATATTCTTGAGCGGATCGGACGCGAATACGGGTTCCTGCCGATTGACTACGCGGTCGAGACCGCCGGTGCGGCGCTTGTCGAGGGTTACGCGGGCGCAACGTTTTTTGGCGTCAGGATCACCGCGCGGCGCATCGGGCCAGCAGTGGCCGGCGTGGCGCTTCTATTGGCGCTGGTCCTGATGGTCGAGGCAAGGGGCGCGCGGCGGCGCGGACTGGCGCTGCACGACCCAGCACCCGAAGGACCGGTTGCCGCGCTCATCAACCTTGCCCTCGGGCGTGCGGTGCTCTGGCTTTTGGCCCCGACTGCCTCAGTGCTCGCCTTCTGGCGGGATGGATCGATCTACTGGGGCATCGCGGCGCTGACGCTTGCGCTTGGCGCGGCGGCCCTGGTGCTGTCCTGGCCGGTCTATCGCCCGCCGCCCGAACCGGGCTGACGCCCCCGCTGTGCCGTCATCGCAAAAAGCCGCGCCGTGATCCGGCTGGCGGTGGTTTCACAACAAAAAGGAAAGACGGCGTGGATGAGCGCCGCGGCGCCGACCAGCAAGAGCCAGCCCGAAAAACCCAGCGCGAAGGCCATGTGGCCGAAGTAGGTTTCGCCGACAGTGGCGGGATGGCGCGTGAATGGGTCGGTGAGTTTCATGGGGGCCTCCGTGAGTTGTCGGGGGCATTCTGACACCTTGCGCGCGGGCATCGTGCCCAAAGTTTGCGCCGGATAGGCTACCTATTGGGATGATCTCCCATTATCCTGCCGATTTTGGTGACGCTTGACATGATTGATCGCAAAATTCTGCGCAAATTGCAGCGCGGCGCGGCCGGTGGAGGATCTGCGCGACGCGATCGGGCTGAGCCGCAACGCTACCTGGCGGCGGATCCGGCGGCTGGAAGAGACGGGAGTGCTGCGCCGCCGGGTCGCCGAGGTCGATCCAGACGCGCTGGACCTCGGGCTTGCCGTCTTCATCTCGGTCCGGACCGACCGGCACGATGCGACATGGGCCGAGGCCTCCGCCCGCGTCGTGCGCGGCTTTCCCGAGATCCTCGGCGCCTACCGCACCAGCGGCGCACTGGATTACCTGATCCACGCGCGGGTTGCGGACGTGGTGGCTTACGACCGGCTTTACCAGCGCCTGATCGCGGCGATCGAGTTGAAGGACGTGTCGGCCAGCTTCGTGATGGAAGAGCTGAAAGAGGTGCGCGAGCTGCCGATCTGAGGCTCTGGTCCCTCATGCAAGAAGAGCTTGGTCTGGCACGCTGCATGAACCGATCCGAGACCGACCTACCCGCGCCGTTATTGCGGGCTCGGGTGAGACGATCGGGCGGTGGCGCTGAGATTTTGGGGTGTTGCGGGTAGGACGGTGGGTTCAGCGCCGACGCAGCCGGATCACGACATCAACTTTGGATATCTCGGCACCTTCAGGCGCTTTGGGAAGGCGCGCGAATTTAAGTTGCTCGGCGGGCGCGTCGGTCAGCTTGCCTTCGCCTTCCCAGAAAAAATGCGGATGGTCGTCGGTGCGGGTGTCAAAATAACTGCGGTGGTTGCCGTCAACGGTCACCTCCTGCATCAGGCCCGCATCGCAAAACGCGCGCAGGGTGTTATAGACCGTGGCCAGCGACACAGGCTCGCCCGCCGTCTGCGCCGCATCGAACAGCCATTCGGCGGTGACGTGCCGGTCATTGCCGTCACCGACCAGCAACGCGGCCAGCGCCACGCGCTGTTTGGTTGGTCTCAGCGAAGCGTTGGTGAGCCACTCCGAGCCACGCTCAAGTCTTTGCCTGTCCATCGGCGATCCGTTCATTTCCTTGCACCAACCATATAGGGGTTTAAATCTGATTTTTTCAAACCAAATCCATCAAAGACCTCCCGGTCCCAGGGCATCGTTGCGCCTTGCACGGGGTTTCAGGCAAATGTTAGACCGGCTGGGACATGAGACACTGAACGGCGAAAGAATCGAGGCGATGGCGGATTTCCCATCCAGTTTTGACCGCGACGCGCTTTTGGCTTGCGCCCGGGGCGAGCTTTTTGGTCCCGGAAACGCCCAGTTGCCCGAACCGCCGATGCTGATGATGGACCGCGTCACCGACATATCCGGCGATGGCGGCCCGCACGGCAAAGGTCATGTGGTGGCCGAGTTCGATATACGCCCCGATCTCTGGTTTTTCGACTGCCATTTTCCCGGCAATCCGATTATGCCCGGCTGCCTGGGCCTCGACGGTCTCTGGCAGCTCACCGGGTTCAACCTTGGCTGGCGCGGCTGGCAGGGGCGCGGCTACGCATTGGGCGTGGGCGAAGTCAAACTGACCGGCATGGTCCGACCCGACCGCAAGATGCTGACCTATTACGTGGACTTCACCAAAGCCCTTCAGAGCCGCCGCCTGACTATGGGTTTGGCCGATGGACGGGTCGAAGCGGACGGCCAAGTTATCTATCTGGTCAAAGACATAAAGGTCGCTCTTTCCGAGAGCTGACATGAAGAAAAGAGGAGTGCGCATATGCGCAGAGTTGTGGTCACAGGGATGGGCATCATCTCGTCCATCGGCAACAACGTCGATGAAGTTACCGAGGCGCTGAAGTCCGGCAAATCGGGCATCGTCGCCTCGCCCGACATGACCGAACATGGGTTCCGCAGCCGGGTGTACGGGTTGCCGAACATCGAACCGGCTGAACATATCGACAAGCGCCAGATGCGGTTCATGGGGCCGGGGGCGGCCTATAACTTTCTGGCGATGGAACAGGCGATTGCTGACAGCGGGCTGGAAGACAACGATGTCTCGAACCCCCGCACCGGCATGGTCATGGGGTCGGGCGGACCGTCAACGTCGAACTTTTTCAACGCGCATCAGATCGTCATCGAAAAGGGCGCGCCCAAGCGCATGGGGCCGTTCATGGTCACGCGCTGCATGTCGTCGACCAATTCGGCCTGTCTGGCCACGCCGTTCAAGATCAAGGGCGTGAATTATTCGATCACCTCGGCCTGCACCACCAGCCTGCATTGCATCGGAAACGGCGTCGAGCAGATCCAGTTCGACAAGCAGGACATCGTTTTTGCCGGGGGCGGCGAGGAACTGGACTGGACGCTGTCGTGCCTTTTCGACGCCATGGGCGCGATGTCGTCGAAATATAACGACACCCCCGACAAAGCCTCGCGCGCGTTTGACGCCGACCGCGACGGGTTCGTCATTTCGGGCGGTGCTGGCGTTGTCGTTCTCGAAGAACTGGATCATGCCCTGGCCCGCGGCGCAAAAATTTACGCCGAAGTGACTGGTTATGGCGCCACCTCCGACGGACACGACATGGTGGCCCCATCGGGTGAGGGCGCCGAGCGGTCGATGAAACTGGCGCTGGCAACCATCGGCGACCGCAAGGTCGGCTATATCAACGCCCATGGCACCTCGACACCCGCCGGCGACGTGACCGAGGTTCACGCCGTGCGCCGGGTGTTTGGCGAAGGCAACACACCGCTGATAACCTCGACCAAATCGGTCACTGGCCATTGTCTGGGTGGCGCGGGCGTTCACGAAGCGATCTATTCGCTGATTATGCTGCGCGATGATTTCATCGCGCCGTCGGCCAATGTCGATACTCTTGATCCCGACATCGACCCTTCGGAAATTGCCACCGAATTTGTCGCCAATGCCGGGCTCGACACCATTATGTCCAACAGTTTCGGCTTTGGCGGCACCAACGGCACCATTGCGATGAGCAAATATCACGGATAACGCCAAATGCCTGATTTGATGAAGGGAAAACGCGGCCTGATTATGGGCGTCGCCAACGAGCGGTCGATCGCCTGGGGCATCGCCAGCGCCATGGCCGCCGAAGAGGCCGAGCTTGCGTTCAGCTATCAGGGCGACGCCTTTGGCAAGCGCGTCGAACCGCTGGCGGCCTCGGTCGGGTCGGATTTTCTGGTCGATGTCGATGTCATGGACGACGCGTCAATGGATGCCTGTTTTGCCGCGTTGAAAGACAAGTGGGGCACACTTGATTTCGTCGTCCACGCCATCGCGTTTTCCGACAGAAACGAACTGACCGGGCGGTTCATCGACACGACCTGCGAAAATTTCAAAAACACGCTGGCGATCTCGTGCTTTTCCTTCATCGACGTGGCCCGCCGCGCGAAACCGTTGATGCCCGATGGCGGCACGCTGCTGACGCTGACCTATCAGGGGTCAAACCGGGTCACGCCGTTTTACAACGTCATGGGTGTGGCCAAGGCAGCACTCGAATCAACCGTGCGCTATCTGGCCAATGATCTTGGCCCCGACGGCATCCGGGTCAACGCGGTCAGCCCGGGCCCGATGAAAACGCTGGCCGGGGCGGCCATCGGCGGGGCGCGCAAGACCTATCGCCAGACCGAGGCCAACGCGCCCCTGCGCGCCAACGCCACGCTCGCGTCCATTGGCGGTACCGCCGTCTATCTGGCCTCGGATTTCGGCGCCTGCACCACCGGCGAGATTATCCGGGTCGATGGCGGCTATCATGTGTTGGGCATGCCGCAATCGGAAAACATTTAGGCAAGCCAAGCCATATTGAACCGTTTTTTTGCGGCGCGCCGGTCACCGCCCAGACCCGGAGGATCAAATGAACGTCACAACCTGCGTTTTTGATGCTTATGGCACGCTTTTTGACGTTGCGGCGGCTGCACGCGAAGCCGCCGCCGAACCGGGACGGGGCGCGTTTTCCGATCTCTGGCAAGCTGTGGCCCGCGACTGGCGGCTGAAACAACTGCAATACACCTGGCTCAGGGCGGTTGCGGGCACGCATACGGATTTCTGGGAGGTGACGCAAAACGGCCTCGGCGGTGAGCCAGAGTTGCGCGAGCGTCTGCTCGCACTTTACTGGGAACTTTCGGCCTACACAGAGGTTCCTTTGATGCTGGCCGATCTCAAGGCGCGGGGTTATGCAACTGCGATCCTGTCAAACGGATCACCCGACATGCTCGCTGGCGCGGTGAAATCCGCCGGGATCGGCGATATGCTTGACGATGTTCTGTCGGTCCAGGAGGTGGGCGTCTTCAAACCGGCCGATCAGGTTTATGCCTTGGTCAACAAACGGTTTTCGGTCAGCAACGACCAGGTTTTGTTCGTCTCGTCGAACGGCTGGGACGCAGCCTGCGCTGCCGGTTTCGAGTTCAATTCGGTATGGGTAAACCGCGCCGGCGAACCGGTTGACCGGCTGCCCTGGGTGCCCGCCCATATTCTGACCGACCTCACCACAATCCCCGATCTGGCCGCGTCGATATGAACACGGCTTTCACCGCCTCGGATGGGCTTGCCATAGCATTTGACCAGTCGGGCGAAGGCCCGGTGCTGATCTGCCTTGCCGGACTGACCCGCAACCGGTCAGATTTCGATTATGTGCTGCCGCATCTTGCGAGCGTCTGGACCATCCGCATGGATTACCGCGGTCGCGGCGCGTCTGACTGGGGCGATCCTGCGACGTATTCGATAGCGCGCGAATCCCGCGATACGATCGAACTGATGGACCACCTGCGCATCGACCGCGCCGCGATCCTGGGCACCTCGCGCGGCGGACTTATCGCGATGACGCTGGCGTTCACCGCCAAGGACCGGCTGACCGGCATCATGCTGAACGACATCGGGCCGGTGATCGAAGACGATGGTCTGACCAATATCCGCGATTTTGTCGGCCGCAACCCGGTGCAAAAGACCTTTGCCGAGGCCGAGGATGCCCGTGCCAATCTCTTGCCGGGGTTCTCAAACGTGCCGCCGGGCAGGTGGGCCGAAGAGGTTCGCAAGCATTATGTTGAGACGCCAACCGGTCTGAAGATCAACTATGACCCGCGGCTGCGCGACCCGGTGATGGCTGCGGCCGATCAGCCAACACCCGACCTGTGGCCGCTTTTCGACGCCATGGACGGGTTGCCGCTGGCAGCACTACGAGGGGCCAATTCGAATGTGCTCAGCACTGCGACCTTTGCCGAGATGCAGGCGCGCCGCCCGGATATGATCGCCGCCACAGTCGCCGACCGGGGCCATGTGCCTTTCCTCGATGAACCAGAGAGCCTTGATGTTGTGTCGGAATTTCTAAAGGCATTGCCATGAACATCGAAATGATCCGCGCCGCCGCCGACCGGCTTGCCGGGCACGTCCGCCATACGCCGCTGCTCAATTCTCGCTTCCTCGACGACATCGCGGGCCGAAGGATATTCATCAAACCCGAATGCCTGCAACACACCGGATCGTTCAAGTTTCGCGGCGGCTGGTCGGCGGTGACCGGCTTGGCGCCCAAGGGCGGCGTCATCGCCTATTCCAGCGGCAACCACGCCCAGGGGGTGGCCGCCGGGGCCCGGGCGCATGATCTCGAGGCGGTGATCGTCATGCCCGCCAACGCGCCCCGGCAAAAGATCGACAACACCCGGGCGCTCGGGGCCGAAGTTGTGACTTACGACCGCGCAACCGAAGATCGGGCGCAGATCGGCGCGGCGATCGCCGCCGAGCGCGGCCTGACCCTGATCAAACCCTTTGACGAGCCGTTTGTTATCGCTGGTCAGGGAACTGTCGGCCTGGAAATCGCCGCCGACGCCAGCGCAGCGGGCGTCACCGCGGCCGACGTCCTGATCCCCTGCGGCGGCGGTGGCCTGACCAGCGGCATCGCGCTGGCGCTCGAGGCCGAAGCCCCCGGCCTGCGGGCGCGAACCGTTGAACCTGAAGGCTTTGATGATGTCAAACGGTCGCTGGAGGCGGGCCGGCGCGTGACTAACGCCGCCGCCGAAGGCTCGATCTGTGACGCCATCCTCACGTCTGCCCCCGGCGAGATCACCTTTCCGATCATGCAGCGCCTCTGCGGTCCGGGGATCGCGGTCAGCGACCACGATTGTCTGCGCGCCATGGCGGTTGCGTTCGAGCGGCTCAAGATCGTCATCGAACCCGGCGGCGCTACGGCGCTGGCTGCCGCACTCTTTCACGCTGACACCCTAACCGGCGACACCGTAATTGTCGTCGCCTCGGGCGGCAACGTCGGGGCCGAGATGTTTGCGCAGGCGCTCGCCACGCTGTGACTTCGCTCCAAATTCGTTTTGCGCCCGGCGCGCACCCGCCATAGTCTCGGCCGCAGAACGGAGGACATGTGACAGGCCCCTGCATCATCTGCGTCGCCATCACCGGGTCGGTGGCGCAAAAGTCCGACAACCCCGCGGTTCCGGTGACGGTGGCCGAACAGGTCGAATCGACCCACGCCGCGTTCGAGGCCGGGGCCGCCATTGCCCATTGCCATGTGCGGCTTGATGACGGCACGCATTCCTCTGACCCCGAAAGGTTCGCGCGCCTGAAAGAAGGTATCAACGCCCATTGCCCCGGCATGATCGTGCAGTTTTCAACCGGTGGCCGGTCAGGCGCGGGCACCGAGCGCGGCGGTATGCTGCCGCTCAAACCCGACATGGCCTCGCTGACCGTCGGGTCGAACAATTTTCCGACCCGCGTTTACGAAAACCCGCCCGATCTGGTCGTCTGGCTGGCGGCGGAAATGCTGGCCCACGGCATCAAGCCCGAGATCGAGGCCTTCGACCTCAGCCACATATTTCAGGCCGCCCGAATGGCGGGCGACGGCCGCCTTGAAGGGCCGCTTTACGTGCAGTTCGTCATGGGCGTGAAAAACGCCATGCCCGCCGACCGTGCGGTCTTTGACTTTTATGTCGAAACCCTGGGCCGTCTGGCCCCCGACGCGCTGTGGTGCGCGGCGGGCGTTGGCGCAGACCAGATTGTTCTCAATGAATGGTGCATCGCGGCTGGCGGTCATACCCGCACCGGGCTGGAAGACAACGTCCGGCTTGACCGCCAAACGCTGGCCCCGTCGAACGCGGCGCTGGTGGCCCGAACTGCCGCCCTTTGCGCCCGCTACGACCGCCCCGTCGCCACGCCCGCTCAGGCGCGTGAAATTCTTGGTCTGAGGCCCGCCTGAGGTGCCCGCAACCCTCGAACCTGTGCAGGAACCCGCGCCGCGCAAGACATCCCGCGACCGGCTGCCGCTGACCTTCATCCTGCTGGTGCTGGTGATCGACGCCATGGGCATCGGAATTATCATGCCGGTGATGCCGGATTTGCTGCGCGACGTGATGGGCGGCAGTCTGGCCCAGGCGGCGTTCTGGGGCGGGGTGCTGGCCTCGTCATTTGCGGTGATGCAGTTTCTCTTCAGCCCTGCTGTCGGGTCGCTGTCGGACTATTACGGGCGGCGGCCGGTCATTCTGGTAGCCCTTGGCGTTGTCGCGGCAGACTATCTGGTCATGGGGTTCGCCTGGACAATCTGGATGATTCTGGGTGCTCGCGTCGTGGCCGGTATCGGTGCCGCAACCCAGGCAACCGCCGCCGCCTTTATCGCCGATATCTCGGCCCCCGAGGAAAAAGCCGCGCGGTTTGGTCTAATGGGGGCGGCGTTCGGTGTTGGTTTCGTGCTCGGTCCGATGATCGGCGGGCTTCTGGGCCAGATCGGCCCCCGCGCGCCTTTTTTCGCGGCGGCGGCAATCGTTGGCATCAGCCTTGTGCTGGGGTTTTTGGTCCTGCCCGAGACCGTGACCGACAGGACCCGCCGCCAGTTCAAACCGTCGCTGGCCAACCCCTTCAATGCCTTCAACGACATCGGTGCCCTGCCCGGTGTCGGTCGCCTGCTGGTGTTCTTTTTCGTCTACGAATCCGCTTTCATGGTCTACCCGATCGTCTGGGCCTATTACGCCACGGCGCGTTACGGGTGGTCGCCCGGCATGATCGGGCTGTCGCTGGCCGGTTTTGGCCTGTCGATGGCGCTGGTGCAGGGGCTTTTGATCCGGGTGATCCTGAAATATCTCGGCGACCGGGGAACGGTGGTCTTCGGGCTGAGTTTCAACATCATGATGCTCTCGGTCTTCGGTCTGGTCTCAAACGGCACGCTCGCCCTTGCCCTGACCCCGTTTGCCGCCTTTGGCGCGGTGGTTTTTCCGGCCATCCAGGGGATGATGTCGCGCCGCGTTGGCGATGACAGCCAAGGCCAGTTGCAAGGCGTTCTGACGTCGATTGCCGCGGTGGCGATGGTCGGCTCGCCGCTTATCATGACCAGCGCGTTCAGCCTCGGCACCGCCAACGACGCCGGTCTTTATCTGCCCGGCGCGCCGTTTTTCCTGGCCTCGGGACTTTTGATGATCTGTCTGGCAATGGTCCTGACAACCCCGCGCGCATTGCGGATCTGATCCGCAGACACGATTGCCGCAGCCACAGCGTCCTGCGCCGCAAATAGGTCTTTCAAGTCGACCCGCGCGCGGGCAAAGTTGCGGCCAGTCAAAACCCGAGGCCGATCATGCCCGAAATCCAAGCCGCCGTCTGCCGCGCCTTTAACGAACCGCTTCAGATTGAGGCCGTGCGCTTGCGCGACCCGCAAGGCACCGAGGTCGAGGTTACGCTTGAGGCCTGCGCCATCTGCCATTCCGACATTTCCTATATCGACGGCGACTGGGGCGGCACCCTTCCCGCCGTCTACGGGCACGAGGCCGCCGGGCATGTCTCTGCCCTGGGGTCGTCAGCCACGGGCTATAGCGTCGGCGACGCCGTGATCGTAACGCTGCTCAGGTCGTGCGGGCGCTGCCAAAACTGCGCCACCGGGCAGCAGGTTCATTGCGAAACCCCTTACGACCGCGACCAAGGACCCTTGAGCGCGCTCGACGGCTCAGCCATGCACCATGGCCTGAATTGCGGGGCCTTCGCCGAAAAGGTGGTGGTCGACCAAAGCCAGATTGCCTCGGTGCCTGCCTCGATACCCATGGCCTCGGCCGCGCTTATGGCCTGCGGCGTTGCAACCGGCGTGGGTGCTGCGGTCAACACGGCGCGCGTGCGCCCCGGGCAGACCGTGGTCGTCATCGGTGCCGGCGGCGTCGGCCTTAACGCCATCCAGGGCGCGCGCATCGCGGGTGCGGCCCGAATTGTCGCGGTTGATATGTTGCCTGAAAAGCTGGACATCGCACTGGAATTCGGGGCCACCGACGGCATTCTCGCCACCACCGAAAAACCCTGGCGCGCGCTTCGCAAAATCGCGCCGCGCGGGGCCGACGTGGTGCTGGTCACCGTCGGCGCAATCGCCGCTTATCAGACCGCACCCCGCTATATGGGCACCGCTGGCGCGATGGTCATGGTCGGCATGCCCCACAGCGGTCAAACCGCCACTTACGAGCCGGTCATCATTGCTGCGACCGGGCAGCGCATGGAAGGCTCGCTGATGGGCGATACCGTGCTTCAGCGCGACATCCCATGGTTTTGCGACCTATACGCCCAGAGCCGGTTGATGCTCAACGAACTGGTGTCGGGCACCTGGCGGCTCGATCAGATCAACCCGGCCATCGCCGATACCAGGTCGGGCCTGGCCCGGCGCAATGTCATTCTCTTCTAGCAAACGCGGAGCTTTACGATGAAGCTTGCCGACCTTGAAATTATCGTCACCACGCCGCCCGCGCCCGGCTGGGGCGGGCGGTACTGGATTTTCGTCAAGCTCACCACCGACGACGGAATTACCGGCTGGGGCGAATGCTATGCCGCCTCGGTCGGACCTGCGGCAATGGAGGCGGTGATCGGCGATGTGTTTGCGCGGCACTTCGAAGGCGAGAGCCCCGAAAACATCGAGATGCTCTTTCGCCGCGCTTATTCATCGGGCTTTACGCAACGCCCCGACCTGACTGTTATGGGCGCGTTCTCGGGTCTGGAAATTGCCTGTTGGGACATCCTCGGCAAAGCCCGCGACCGCCCGGTCTGGGCGCTTTTGGGCGGGCGCATGAACGACCGCATCCGCGCCTACAGCTATATCTACCCCCTGCCCCATCACGACCAAACAGCCTTCTGGACCTCGCCCGACATGGCCGCCGAGGCGGCGCTGGACCTGGTTGACCGCGGCTACACGGGCGTGAAATTCGACCCCGCCGGACCCTATACTCTGCACGGCGGGCACCAGCCCGCGATGACCGATATTTCGCTGTCGGTGACCTTTTGCAAAGCCATTCGCGAGGCCATCGGTGACCGCGCCGATCTGCTTTTCGGCACCCACGGGCAGTTCACCACCGCAGGCGCGATCCGCCTTGGTCAGGCGCTTGAGCCCTACAACCCGCTCTGGTTCGAAGAACCGGTACCGCCCGACAATCTGGCCGAATTTGCCAAGGTGGCTGCCTCGGTGCGCATCCCCCTGGCCACCGGCGAACGCCTGACCACCAAGGCCGAGTTCGGCGCGCTCATGCGCCACGGCGGCGTGCGTATTCTGCAACCAGCGCTGGGCCGTTCGGGCGGCATTTGGGAGGCCAAAAAGATCGCCGCCATGGCCGAGGTCTTCAACGCCGAAATGGCCCCGCATCTTTACGCCGGCCCGGTGGAATGGGCCGCCAACATTCATTTTTCCGCCTCGATCCCCAACCTGCTGATCGCTGAGTCAATTGAATCGCCCTACCACGATCAGCTTATCGGCGCCGCACTTCGGGTTGAGGACGGATATATCAGCCCTCCCGAGGGCCCCGGCCTGGGCTTCGAATTCGACGAAGCCCTGGCCCGCGCCAACCCACTGATCGGCGACGGGCTGCACCTTGAGATGCAAGCGGCGCCATGCGACTATCACGGGCGCAATGCGTTCGAAGGCGGCGCACCGGCGCGCAAATAGATACCCCCGGCCGGGACGCGCCGCCTTGGCCAACGCCCGTCGCTCAGGCCTTCATCTTGGTGTCTTGCAGCTCGTCACCGGGTGTCGCATCAACCGGCTCGCTTTCGCTGTTAGCGACAAAGTCGATCAGCATCTGGTTGTAAAACTCAAGTTCGTCGATACGCTCGCGGGTCAATTTCAGGTATTCCGCCAATGTCTGGGTCTCTTCGTGTTCCATCCCCTGCGCCCGCGAGTTCGAATAGTCAGCAAGTTTATTCGCATTCATTTCCGCGCCTGTGTATGCTCTGCCAATTGGATTGAACTTTGGTTAACAATGTCCTAACAACGCGCCCGCGCATGGCCTTTTGAAGCGAAAAAACCGACCGAAAGACCGCGTCAGGGCAGGCCACCTTGTCACAACCTAAACGTGCAGTCAATGTGAGTTTGCGACACCGTTTGCCAGAGTGCCGCCGGGCCTGCGCGCAGCCGCCACGGCGAGCGCACTAAAGCGGTTTGCGTTTGATGTGAATCGAAAGGGGATTCCCAAAGTGTTGTTTGTCTGATTCATTTCCCGTGAGGAGGTGGAGCATGGGCAAACCGTATTCTTTGGATCTTCGGCAGCGGATATGCGGGTATATTGCGGCCGGAAACTCTTGTCGCGCTGCGGGGCGGGTTTATGGCGTCAGTGCAGCGACGGCGGTGCGTTATGCGGCGGATCAACGTGAGCGGGGCGAGGTCACACCCAAGCCACAGGGCAGGCCAGCGGGCCGGTTTGGCAAGCTGGCACCACATGCGGGTTTCCTGATCGAGATTGTCCGGGCTGAACCGGACATAACATTGCAGGAACTTGCGGGTGCGCTTGCGGAGACGCACGGCGTGAGCGTTCAGCTCTCCTCAATCCACCGGGCTCTGGAACGCGCAGGGTTTTCATATAAAAAAAGGACTTGTCGCGCAGGAACGTGACCGGCCCGCCCTGCATAAGGCGCGAAGGGAATGGATCAGCCGCCGCCAGCCGCGCATGCGCGCCAAACCGCACAGGCTGGTATTCATCGATGAAACCGCCGTCAAAACCAACCTCACCCGGTTGCGCGGGCGCAGCTTCGGGGGTGAGCGGCTTTATGGCACCGCACCCTTTGGAAAATGGGGCACGCAGACCTTCATCGCCGGGCTGACCCATAACGCGCTGATTGCACCCTGGGTGATCAGCGGCGCAATGGATGGATCGGCGTTCGAGACTTATATCGAGACCCAGCTTGCGCCTGCGCTGGACCCTGGAACTGTGGTCATTCTCGACAATCTTTCCACCCACAAAAGCCACCGCGCGGCACAGGCGTTGAGGGCGCGCGGATGCTGGTTCTTGTTCCTGCCACCCTACTCCCCGGATCTTAACCCGATCGAAATGGCGTTCTCAAAGTTGAAAGCTCACCTGCGAAGGGTTGGAGCAAGAACCTTCGATGCCCTCTTTGACGCCCTCAGCGACATTTGTGATCTCTTCGACCCAGACCAATGCTGGAACTTCCTCAAGGCCGCGGGATATGCCTCAGATTAAATGCATTATGCTTTAAGGCCGGCGTCGGTGTGAATACTGGTGCGGGCGGCCGGACTTGAACCGGCACGGGCTTGCGCCCCAAAGATTTTAAGTCTCATGCGTCTACCATTCCGCCACGCCCGCGACCGCCTCAGGCTTAAGCGTTTGGAATGATGGGCACAAGAAGCCCGCGGCTTCAAATATCCTCGCCCGGCGGATCGACCAGCAAACCGCGCTCGGGCAACCATGGGTTCATCTCGACGGCCTGGCGTAATATATCCTGCGCCTCGGCCTCGCGCCCCAGGGCAATCAGGGTCATCGCCTTTCCCGACAAGGCCGCGATGTGATCGGGGTCAAGTTCCAGCGCCTTCTCGAGGTCATCCAGCGCCGATGAAAAATGCTGTTGTAAAAACGCGACAAAGGCGCGCTGGTTATAGCCCTCGGCATAATCCGGGCAGTAAGCAACCAATTGATCGAACGCATCCCAAGCCGGTCGAAAGTCATAGGCCGCCCGCCGGTTCAGTCCCAGATCCAGTAATTCCTGCGCGCGGACATCCGGTGCCGTCGCCCAAAGCGCCCACAGTTGGTTGGTGATTGCCCGAGCAGCACGCGCGTCACGCGCGCCGCGCAGGTCCGCCATCAAAGGCAGCACCACCGCGTCGAGATCGGGCGGCGGCGGGCATTCGGCGGCCTCCAGCACCGGTGCGATCAGCGCCACACAACTGAAGGGAACCAGAACTTTCCAGAATCCGGACATGTTCAATCTTCGCGCAATTTCTGCCTTTTGCCCAGCCGAAATCCCTTCGCAACCGCTTGACCGCGTGCGCCCGGTGAACAAGGGTCGGGGTCATGTTCCCGATCCGCGACCACAATCCCAGCGCCACGCGCCCTTTCGTGACCTGGGCACTGATGGCGATCAACATAATGATATTCCTCAGCAACGCCTCGCTTGGCGATCAGGCGCTGGCGCAGGTCTATTTTGACTTTGGCATCTTACCGGCACAGCTGTCGTCGGGTCAGGGCTATGGCACGCTGGTGTCGTCGATGTTCCTGCACGGCGGTGTTCTGCACCTGGCAGGCAACATGCTGTTTTTGTGGATATTCGGCGACAACCTCGAAGATGCTATGGGCCACGTCGGATATCTGGCCTTCTATCTGGCCTGCGGTATCGGCGCCGGTTTGGCGCAGGTTGCCGCCGCCCCGCAATCCATGGTGCCGGTCATCGGCGCGTCCGGGGCCATTGCTGGGGTCATGGGCGGATATTTGCTGCTCTATCCGCGCGCGCGCGTGGATATTCTGGTCATTCTCATCGTCATCATTCGCATCATATCCGTCCCGGCCTGGGCCATGCTGGGACTGTGGTTCGGCTTTCAGCTTATCGGCGGCGCCGCCAGCAACAGCTCCGGCGGAGGCGTCGCCCACTGGGCCCATGCCGGGGGTTTTGTGCTGGGACTGATATTTGCTCTGCCGATCTGGCTGCGGCGCGGCGGAAGGACCAGCTGGCGCGAGAACTCGGGAAGGCCGCCGCACCCCGAGGCCGCATATTCATTCAGAAAAACGACAATCCCAGGCGTGAAGCCGCGTGGCCAGCCCCGACGCGAACGGGGGCCATGGGACTAACGACAAAATCCATTGATTGGCGATAGCGCAACGAAATCGACAATCGCGGCGCGACTTCAGAATGTCATTATGTCGACGGAATCCATATGCGTGCCGATCTTATCGGCAACCGATTTGGTCGACACGCCCAGCCCAACCTGAACCGCAAGGCCCAACATTCCAATCGTTGCCGTCAACACGATCCAATCGACCGTGACGGCTCCGTCTTCGTCGATGAGAAAACTGAATAAACGATACAAATTCTTTCTCCAAGGTACTGGCGCGACCCACAAAATATTTGCGAAAGCGGGCCAGACTGTGGCCGTCTCACGTCAATTAGGGTTAACTTGCGTGGCGAATTAGGGCAGAAAAAGTGTTGAAAATCGGCTCGTTGGCAACAATGACCGTACCTTCGTCCAGAATTTCACCCGATCCTGAAACAGTAGCGACCAACGCCCCGGCCTCGCGCGCGATAATCGTCCCTGCGGCGACGTCCCAGGCTTGCAGACCCCGCTCCCAATAGCCTTCGAATCGACCGGCAGCGACATAAGCCATATCCAGCGCCGCCACGCCCCATCGGCGAACGCCAGCCGTGACCGGCAACACGCGGGCAAGATCGCGCAAGGTTTCGGGCAAATCATCACTGCCACCATTCGGCAGCCCGGTCGCAAAAACCGATTCAATCAGCCGGTGCCGATTCGAGACCCGCAACCGCCCTTCGTTCAACCACGCCCCCTGACCTTTTTCGGCAAAGAACAGCTCGTCCTTGCTGGGGTCGTAAATGACACCGGCCACAACTTCGCCCTTGTGTTCCAGCCCGATAGAGACCGCCCAATGCGGGAGCCCGTGCAGAAAATTCGTGGTGCCATCCAACGGATCGACGATCCAGCGCCGCGTCGGGTCCTTGCCGGGCTCTTCGCCGCCCTCTTCGCCCAGCCAGCCATACGTGGGCCTGGCACCAATCAGGTCTTCTTTCAACAGCAGCTCGGCGGTGACGTCAGCGCGGCTGACAAAATCACCGGCCGATTTCATCGACACCTGCAGGTTCTCGACCTCACGAAAATCCTTGGCCAGCGCCCGGCCAGCCCGCCGCGCTGCCTTAATCATGATGTTGAGGTTGGCGCTACCGATCATGCGGTCCTCCTAGTGCGGCCCCGCCCTATACGCTTGGCCATAGCGCGGAGCAAGTGCGGGGTCGCTCAGGCGGGCAGCCCGAAACGCACGGACGAATTCCGTGCCAGATTGACCAAATTGGCCATAAATGGCTTTTCGACATCCTCGTCGCGCACCGCCGCATAAAGCCTGCGCGTCAGCCCGCCTTTGGTCAGCGGACGGGTGACATAGCCCGAACTCAGCCGCACCTCGCGCACCACCCAGTCGGGCAACACCGCGACACCGCGGTTCGAGGCCACCAACAGCAGGATCACCGCCGTCAACTCGACCTGTCGGATTGCGCGCGGCTCGACCTTGGCGGGGATCAAAAGCTGGCTGAACACATCCAGCCGCGTCCGCTCCACCGGGTAGGTTATCAGCAATTCATCGCGAAAATCCTCGGCCACGACAAAGGGCTTTTCGGCCAGGGGATGCTGCGCGGATGCCACGAAAACCGGCTCGTAATCGAAAAGCGGCACGAAGGTAACGCCTGGAATATCTTCGGGGTCCGAGCTGACCACCAGATCGACCTCTTCCTTTTGCAGCGCCGGCAGGGCGTCGAAGCTCAGGCCGGGGCGAATATCGACGTCCACATCGGGCCAGGCCTTGCGAAATTCCTCCAGCACCGGAAACAGCCACTCGAAACAGGCGTGGCATTCGATGGCGATGTGCAGACGTCCGGATTTTCCCATCCGCAAGGCGCGAAACTCTTCTTGCGCCGCGGCAATCTCGGGCAGGATTTTTTCGGCCAGTTTCAACAGCTTCCTGCCAGCCGCCGACAGTTTCAGCGGCTTTGACCGGCGCACGAACAGCTCGACCCCGGCCTGCCCCTCCAGCCCCTTTATCTGATGGCTGAGCGCGGATTGGGTGATATTCATCGTCTCAGCCGCCCGCGCCAACCCGCCCGCGTCGTGAATCGCTTTGATCGTTCGAAGATGGCGGAATTCGAGGTGCATCTTGCTTTTGTCCTCATAATAAACTTGAGAATTATGAAATTGTCTCACGTAATTATGTGTGAGACAACCGCTTGAAACATTCTATTTCAAAGGTTCCCATGTCCGTTCCATCGCTTTCATTCGAATTTTACCCGCCCAAGACGCTGGATGCGTCGTTTCGCTTGTGGGAGACGGTTCAATCCCTGGCACCCTATGACCCCGACTTTGTCTCGGTCACCTATGGCGCAGGCGGCACCACCCGCAAGCTCACCCACGAAGCGGTCGAGGCCATTGGCCAGAATTACGGGTTGAACGTCGCTGCACATCTGACTTGTGTCGATGCCACCCGCGCCCAGACGCTGGACATCGCCAGATGTTATGCCAGCGTCGGCGTGCGCAAGATTGTCGCGCTGCGCGGTGATCCGCCCCAGGGCTCGGGTGCATTCCAACCGCATCCGGGCGGGTTTTCGGACGCCTGCGAACTGATCTCGGCGCTGCGCAAGGCCGGCGACTTTCATATCCGCGTCGCCGCCTACCCCGATTGCCACCCCGATGCCGCCAGTGACACCGCCGACGTCACCTGGTTAAAACGCAAGGTTGACGCCGGTGCGGGCTCGGCGATCACCCAGTTTTTCTTCGAGGCCGAAACTTTCTTTCGCTTCCGCGACGCCTGCGAAAAGGCTGGCATCGACGTGCCGATCCTGCCGGGCATCCTGCCGATTGAAAACTGGACCGGGACATTGAATTTTGCCAAGCGCTGCGGGGCACATGTTCCGGCCTGGCTGCCCGAGATGTTCGAGATCGCCAACCGCGACAACCGCGCCGATCTTCTGGCTACCGCCGTCGCGACCGAGCTTTGCACCGATCTGATCGAGGGCGGCGTCGAGCACCTGCATTTCTACACGCTCAACCGCCCCTCGCTGACCCATGAGGTATGCACCGCGTTGGGATATGCGTCCCGATCGGACCTTCGTCAGGTTGCATAGAATCGCCGGGGATTCCGGCGGGGCATCTTGCCTGCCCCATCGCGCCGGTCAGCCGTCGGCCACCGGCAGGTTCGGCGCCGGCAGGCCACCGTTTTCGGCCCGCGCGATCACGCTTGGATGAATGGTCTCGGACCGGTCGATGCCGACGGTGCGGGGCTTGCGCAGGATAAACATCCACCCCAGACCACGGATGCTGCCGATCGACGGGGCCGATGCGTCCATCTCATACCGCCGCGCCCAGCCATCGGGCAGCACGATCCCGCAGGTCTGGGTTCGCTCCAGCAGCCAGACCAGCGGGATATTCGACAATGGTCGCGCCAGATTGAAGCCACCCAGTTGACCGCCGATATCGCCGTGCGTGCCACGAAACCAGACCTGCTCGATATGCCCATCAAACCGCTCGGGCGTCTCCCACAAAACCGGCGTGAACGCCTCGCGCCGTTCATCCAGCGCCAGCGCCTGAAAGCCGTTTTTCACATGGCTTCCCAGCGCGTGATCGTGAAACTTGTACTTGGCTTCGGACAGGCGCCACAGCCAGGGCACCCTCAGGCCCAGCGATTTGACCGTGTCCCAGGCACCAACCAGTTCGATCTCGACGCCCTGATGACAGAAGGCCTGCGCAAACCCTGCGGCCACCGACCCCGATGGGGCCACTTCGTAGTGGCGAAAGACCTGGCGAATATTTCGCTCGGTAGCATGGGCGCTTTGCAACAGGCCCACTTTGCCGATAATCCCGGCCAGCGACCGCACCGCATAGGCGCCGCGGGAAAACCCGAACAGAAATATCCTGTCGCCCGGCTGATAACGCGACGATATCGCGCCATAGGCGCGTTTTATCCGGTCGTTGATGCCAAAGCCCGAAATAACATGCGCGGTTGACCGCCAGCTGTCCCAGGCCACGCCAGCCTCGTAATGCAGGTTCAGATGTGCCGCCGGGGCGGTTTCACCCAAGAGTTTGTAAAGGATACCGGCATTGGTTTCTTCGCCGGGGATCAGGTTCGAATTGGTGCCATCCAGAATAACGATATGATCGACCCGACCGCGCACCGCGCCCGGTTTGGGCGTGATCCGCCGGATCAGCGGCGCCCGCCGCAGCCATCGCGCTATTTTCCGGTCAAGCCGCAAGAGTTACCTTTGATGTAAGCCCGCCCAAGGCACCTTGTGGGCCTCGCAGGTGCCAGTCATGGTTAATATTACAGATAATTGTATACACCC
This sequence comes from Paracoccaceae bacterium, assembly GCA_965247915.1. Classification (GTDB taxonomy): domain Bacteria; phylum Pseudomonadota; class Alphaproteobacteria; order Rhodobacterales; family Rhodobacteraceae; genus JAKZRT01. The sequence continues at coordinate 1,453,412 of OZ252048.1, read as the reverse complement.
TTAACGAAAACATGATTTTGCGACAACTTCTCCAACGATGAGGGCCGCTAGCGAATGAATATTCGCGGTGCGGGACCCAAAGGTATCGGGCCGATGCCGATAAATCCACCGCGAAAATTCAATGTGGCGTCGATGTGGCTGGAATTCCCCGTGAGGCCGGACAGAAACTCCAACCCGGTCTCAATCGCCGGGGCGGCGTCGGGGTGAACCGTGCCCGTTGCCACCGCCAGCTTCAGCATGTCGCGCCAGTTGCGCGCCTGCACCGACAGCGCGCCGGTCGGCACCCCCGCTTCGTCAACCTCCAGCTTGCCCGCCATCCGAAAATCCATCTCGCCCCAGGCGGCCCGAACTTCGGTTATGTCGATCTGGCGCGGTTGCGGGCGCGCGCGCTCGACGGCAAACCGGTCCCACGGCGCGTCAAAAAGAATGCTCGCATCGACCTTCAACGCGCTGAATTCAGCGGGCAAATCGTTCGACCGGGCAACCTCGTCCAACCATCCGCCGGGGTCGACCCCTGCGGCATCGATCCCGATGTCGTGGGCCAGAGCCCGCCCGACCGCCGGTCGGGTGGCAAACCTTAGCTCGCGCGCCTTAAGCGACAATTCGCCCGAGGATCGAACCACCAGATTTTCCACGACAAACTGCGACCGGTCCAGCGTCAGCGCGGTATCGGCGCGAAACACGACACTGCCCGTGGTGCTGTCGGAGAAAATCTCGATGGTCTGGAGCGGTGTGGAAAGCGTATGGGTCTGGGGCCAGACGGCAATGATGTGGTTGGGCCGGTAACTCAGCGACAGTATCTGGAAAAACGGCGCGCTCCAGGCCACGCCGGTCGCGGGATCTGCCAGCATCAGCCCGGTCAGCGTTGTGTCGAACCGGTTGGGAAAGCCGCGCGTCTTGATATGAGAATATTCGGCCTGCCATCCGTCGGCGCGCCGCTCGTCGATCCAGCCGATCAGCGCCCTTTCAAGCGCTGCAGCGCCGACAAACCAATACCCGCCCCACCCTAGGGCCGCGACGGCTATAACCAACGCCAAAAGCCGCATTTCGCCTCTTTCCATTCGCGCATTATGCGGTGTCTATAAGCGGCGCTATCGGAGAACCAGTGAAATGACGCAGGCCCCGCTTTGGGTATTCGGATACGGCTCTTTGATCTGGGAGCCGGGCTTTGCGGTGTCGGAAACGCTGATCGCCCGCCTTGACGGCTTTCACCGGTCGTTTTGCATGCGTTCGATCCACCACCGGGGGACGCAAGCCGATCCGGGGCTGGTTTTGGCGCTGGATGCAGCGCCGGGCGCAGCCTGTCACGGCCTGGCGTTCCGCGCCGCGCCCGGAACCGAAACCGCGACCTTGGACTATTTGCGTGAGCGCGAATTGATCTCGGCCGCCTATCTCGAGGAAATCCACCCGCTGACCCTCGCTGACGGCCGCAGCGTTGACGCGGTTTGTTTTGTTATCGACCGCCTTCACGTCCAGTACTGTGGCGGTCTGGACCTGGAAGAACAGGCGCGGATTATCGCGCGCGCCCATGGCGGGCGTGGACCCAATTGGCAGTATCTGGCAAACACAGCCGGTCACTTGGCCGAGCTGGGCCTGCACGATTCTGACCTCGACTGGCTGAACGACCGCGTGCAGCAACTTTTGCGCCCTTGAGTTTGCGGTTGGCAATGCGCGGCGGGAACCCTATGATGCCGCAAAGAAATAAAGGGTAGGCGACCCCGGATGGAGCAGTCCGCCAAGCAGGCGCACCCGCAATTTGAACAGCCGGTCCGGCAAGCTGCGTTGATGGTCATTATCAGCGCGCTGGTGGGCTTTGGCAGCTACATCCTCTATCCTGCCGTGGCCCCGGTTGTCGCCGCCAATCTCTGGCTAAACGGCTTTATCTTTTTCGTGTTTGTGGCCGGTATCTTTGCCTGCTTCTGGCAGGTTCTCGAACTGGTCACTTCGGTGAGCTGGATCGAAGGATTTGCCGCCCAACATCCGGGCCACGACCTGACCAAACCGCCGCGCCTGTTGGCGCCGCTGGCCACGCTTCTACGGTCGCGCGGGGTCAACATGCAGATCAGCACTGCGTCATCGCGGTCGATCCTCGATTCGGTGGCAACGCGGATGGACGAGGCGCGCGACATCACGCGCTATATAGTCAACCTGTTGATTTTTCTCGGTCTTCTGGGAACTTTCTATGGGCTCGCCACAACGGTTCCGGCCGTGGTCGCCACCATCCAGTCGCTGAATGTGCAAGAGGGCGACAGCGGCACGGCGGTCCTCAAGCGCCTGATGACCGGGCTCGAATCGCAATTGGGCGGTATGGGCACCGCGTTCGGGTCATCGCTTTTGGGCCTCGCCGGGTCGCTGGTCGTCGGTCTGTTGGAACTGTTCGCGGGCCATGGCCAGAATCGGTTTTATCGCGAATTGGAAGAATGGCTTTCGACGATCACGCGGGTGGGCTTTTCCAGCGGCGATATCGAAGCCGCGGGCAGCAGTGGCGAAACCGGCGCGCTGACGGCCGTGATGTCGCAGATGGTCCAACAGCTTGACGCGATGCAAGACATGGTCGCCCAGACCGCCGGCGAGCGTGACGAGGCCGAGGCGCAGCTTGGCGGGCTGTCCGAAGCCATCGAAGGGCTTGCCGGCAGCGCCCAAGGCAGCAAAAGCGATATCGACCCGTTTGATGCCCTCGAACGCATTTCGACCGGCAACGAACGGCTGATGAAGGCGCTTGAGAATCATTTTGAAGAGAGCAGCGGCGGCCAGGTCGATGTCGAAAGCCGGATGCGTCTAAGATCGATCGACGTCCAACTGCTGCGCATCCTGGAAGAAATGTCCGCCGGCCGTCAGGAAAGCATGTCGGATCTGCGCGCCGATCTGAACGCGCTGACCAAAGCCATCCGCCAGGCCTCGCGAACGCCCGCGCCCAGCGGGAAGGGCTAGGCCATGGCGCTGAGCAGGCGCAGCGGGCAACGGTTCCAGACCTCGATCTGGCCAGGTTTTGTGGATGCGATGACCGCGCTTTTGCTGGTGCTCATGTTCGTGCTGACGATCTTCATGATCGTTATGTTCGTCCTTCAGGAAACCATCTTTGGCCAGGAAAGCGAACTTGACAATCTGGCCGCACAGATCTCGGGACTGGCCGAGGCACTGGGGCTTGAACAGCAACAGAATTTTCAACTGGAAACCGAAGTTGGCCAGTTGAATTCGACGATCGATGTTGCCGAAGAAGCGGCCGCCCGGCAAAGCGCGCTGATCGCGTCGTTGCGCGTCCAGACCGCCGCACAGGCCGACGCGCTGACCGCGCACGAAGCGCGGATCGCCAGTTTCGAGGCCCAGGTTGCAAGCCTTCTGGCCGAACGCAACACAGCGCTTGGGCAAAACCAGCAACTGAGCGCCAGCCTGGAGGAACTCGAAGCGGCGCAGGCGCGCCTGATTACCGAGCAAGAAGCGATTCAACTGGCGCTGGCCCGGGCCCGCGACGAGATCGATGCCGAGGCGCAAGCGGCGCGTCTGGCCGCCGCCCAGGCCGATGCCCTGCAAGCCCTGATCGCCGATCTTCAGGCCAAGGCCGCGACCCGCGAGGTTTCGCTGGCCGAGGCGCTGGCGCAACTGGAAAGTGGCGCCGATGACCGCGCCAGCCTGACCGAGCGTCTGGCCCTGCTGGTCGCGGACCGCGATGCGCTGGCCGGCGAGTTGGACGCCTCCAGGGCCAACCGCCTGTCACTGGCCGAAGCGCTGGCATTGGCCGAGGCCGACCAGGCCCGGACCGCGGCGGCGCTGGCCGCAGCCGAGGACGACGCGCTGACACTGACCGCGCAACTCACCGCACTTTTGGCCGACCGCGACGCTTTGGCCGCGCAGCTCGCCGCCGCCGAAGAAAGCGGGCAATCGCTCGAGGTCCAATTGGCGAGCGCTTTGGCGGCTCAGGCCAATCTGACCGATCGGCTGGAAACTTCCTCGGATGAAGCGCTGCTTCTTGCCGCCGAAATTCTTGCCGCCCAGGCGGCGCTGGCCGCCGAAGAACAATCAGGACGCAACCAAGCCACGCTCAACGCCGAACTTCAGGCCGAAGTCGATCGCCTGGCCGTTGCCTTTGGTGAACGCTCAACGCTGCGGCAGGCCGCGCAGGCGCTCGAGGCCGAGCTGGCCGGGGCGCGCGCCGCCTTCACCGATGAAGAAAAGGCACGATTGGCCGAGGCGGCTTTGGTCGCGCAGTTGCGCGCCCGCCTTGCGACCCTGGAAACCCGCCTGACCGACGAAGAGGCCGAGCGCCTGGCCCAGGTTGCGACAGTGGCGAAACTGAGGGCAGAACTCGCCGAAGCTGAAACCTCGCTTTCCGAAGCAGAAGCCGCGCAACTGGCCGAGGCGGCGGCGCTGGAAAGACTGCGCACCGATTTTGCCGATGTTGCCGACAAACTCAGCGACGAGGAAGCCGCGCGCCTGACCGAGGCCGCCGCCGCGGAAGCCCTGCGCGAACGGCTGGCCGGGGTCGAAACGGCGCTGAGCGAAGAAGAAAAAAGGCGCCTAGCCGAGACCGCCGCCGCCCAGGCCCTGCGCGAAAAACTGGCGAACGCCGATGCTGAACTGACCGCGATGACGCTGGCGCTGGAAGGTGAGCGCAAGCGCGCCGAAGAGACGCTGACCCTGCTGGCCGCCGCCCAGGCGGCGCGCGAAGGTCTGGAAATACAGCTGCGCGACGCCCTGTTGTCGCTCGCGGCGCGCGAAGCCGAAGTCGATACATTGCGCGAAACATTGCGCGAAACCTCGGGCATTTCGGAAAATATCGCCGAGCAACTGGCCAGCGCCATTGCCGCGCGTCTGGCCGCCGAAAATACCGCCGCCTCGACCCTGACCCTAGCCGAAGAACGCGACGTGCTGTTGCGCGCCGCCAACGCTGCGCTCGCCGACCAAAAGGCAGTCAATGCAGACTCGGCGCGTCAGGTGGCGCTCTTGAACCAACAGGTGCGCGTCTTGCGCCAGCAACTGGGGTCGCTGCAGGCGCTGCTGGACGATTCGCGCGATCGCGATGACGCCCAGCAGGTTGAACTCACCTCGCTTGGATCGCAGCTGAACGTGGCTTTGGCGCGGGTGGCCGCCGAAGAAAAACGCCGCGCCGAACTCGAAGAAGCCGAGCGTATCCGGCTCGAGGCCGAAACCGAGCGCCTTGCCGCCGAGGCCCGCGAACTGGAAGCCGAAGCCAAAAAGCTCGAACGATACCGGTCCGAGTTTTTTGGCCAGTTGCGCGAGCTTTTGGGCAACCGCGAAGGGGTTCAGATCGTCGGCGACCGCTTCGTGTTTTCCTCCGAAGTGCTTTTTGAAAGCGGCTCGGCCACGCTGGCCCCCGAAGGCCGGGTGCAGATCACCGAGGTTGTGGCGCTTCTTACCGATGTTGCCGGCCAGATCCCGCCCGAGATCGACTGGATCCTGCGCATCGATGGCCACACCGACAACCAACCGCTGTCGGGCAGCGGCCGGTTCGCCAACAACTGGGAGCTCAGCCAGGGCCGCGCCCTGTCGGTGGTGACTTACATGATCGACAATCTGGCCTTCCCGCCGTCGCGCCTGGCCGCAGCCGGGTTCGGCGAGTTCCGCCCGGTCAACCCCGCCGACACGCCCGCGGCCCGCGGCCAGAACCGGCGGATCGAGCTGAAACTGACCGAGCGCTAGACACCGCCGGATTGCGCCGCGCTAAAGCGCGTCGCCCAAGGCGAGGGGGCTGTCTGCCCCCTCGCACTCCCCCGAAAGTATTGCAAAAAACGATGAAATGAAAAAAGCGTGCCAGACCTAGCGGCACAATTTTCGGCCCCGGCGCGGGCCGGTGTCCAGATGCAGGCGGTCGAGATAGGCGGTGCCGGCGTCGGGGCCAAGGACCGTGTGAAACCGGTCGCAGGCCGCAGCATGGGCCTTGCGCAAAACCTGTCCGGCCACCGGGTCGCCCCAGCCGCTCGCGACGTCGATCGAAACGCCGTTTTTCAGCGTCAGCGCCCGCACATCCAGGGCAATTCCGGCGCTATGGGTCCCGACCACGCGGTCGCTGGTCTGCGACCTGGCGCTGCAGGTAAACGAGGCGGCGATTTCCACCCCCGCCAGTCCGCGGCCCAGGCGGCCAACCGCTGGCACCACGCCGTTCTGCAGCCATTTTTTCAGCGCCGCCGCGGTTGCGCAATTGATGATCGCGGGCGGCGACAGGGCGACGCCAGCGACCGCATGCACCCGGATCGGGGCAACGATGCTACAGGCGGGGCCGCTCTGGATGGGTTGCAAAACCTCGCCGCGTATGGCCCGGTCACGACAAAGCCGCCCGACTTTCGAGATCGGTGTGATCGCAACCGAAGAGGCAGCCGGCGCAAACCCCGCGCCGGGACGCAGGCGCGGGCGCAGCGCCACCCGCGCACCGCTGCGCACCAGGGCTTGCGGCACCGCGACTGCCGGACCTGGTCGCAGCGCGGGCCGGGGCGAGCTCTGCGGCGCCTTGGCTTGCGCGCCGCTTGCCAGCCCAATGACCAGCGCAACAACGCAGCGGCGCAGCAGCCTCACGCCATGCCTCGGACGGTCGGCGTCAATACGGATGGATCAGCGGCAATAGGCACCGTACCGGCGGGTCTCCTTGTCGAGGTGAAAGTGATTCCGGTGCGCCGCATTATAGTTCGGACCCAGCACGGTGGTGAACGTCCCGCAGGCCCGGCGCAGCATTTTGCGCAGATGTTTGCCGTATCTCGGATCGGTCCAGTGCTCGAGCACACTGATCGAGCGGCCATCGGCAAGGTGGAACGACCCGATTTCGATCGCCCGGCCCCTGCTGTGCACCGACAATTTCGCGCCGCGCACATTGTTGCGGGTGCGGCAGTTGTAATGGTCGTAGACCCGCATTTCGACCAGACCGCCGCCCAAAGCGCCAAGCGTCCGCTTCGGGCCGCGCCTGACCCATTTGCGCAGCGACCTGGCGGTCCGGCAGTCCATGATCGCCGGCGGCGACAGGGCGACGCCCGACACCTCGTGCACCCGCACCGGGCTGGTCACGCCGCAACCGCGCGTACCGCTGCGGATACGCGCCAGCCGCTTGCCCCGGATGGCGCTGGAATTGCAGATCCTTTGCGGTGTGCTTTTCGAGGCCAGCCAAACTGTGTAACCGTTTCCCGGGCCGCCGCCGCTGGCAGCCGGATCGGCCAGCGCGGCCGGCCCCGCGAAAACCAGCGCAAGTACACACATCTTCTTGAAAATCATAGGTTTTTCCCTCTTCCGAAATCCGGCGCGTCGGTGTCCTGACCGGCCTCGATAATGCCTCGCCGAATTTCGCGGGTGCGGGTAAAATAATCGTGCAGAAAATCGCCGTCGCCGGTGCGGATCGCGCGTTGCAGCGAAAACAGCTCTTCGGTGAAGCGCCCGAGAATTTCCAGGGTCGCCGCTTTGTTGTTCAGGAAAACATCGCGCCACATGGTCGGATCGCTGGCCGCGATGCGGGTGAAATCGCGGAAACCCGCGGCCGAATATTTGATCACTTCGCGGTCGGTGACGCGGCGCAGGTCATCGGCCACGCCGACCATGGTGTAGGCGATCAGATGCGGCGCATGGCTGATCGCCCCCAGCACCAGATCGTGATGTTCGGCGTCCATTTCCTCAACAGTCGCGCCAATGGCGTTCCACAGCGCCGCCAGACTGTCGACCGCATCGCGCGGCACCTTGGCGTCTGGCGTAATCAGGCAAAACCGGTTCTCGAAGAGCCCGGCGAACCCGGCGCGCGGCCCCGAATGTTCAGTGCCCGCCAGCGGGTGCGCGGGAATAAAGTGAACATTGTCAGGCAGATACGGGGCCACCGCCTCGATCACCGCGCCCTTGACCGAACCCACGTCGGTCACCGTGGCGCCGGTCGCCAGATGCGGACCGATTTCGGCGGCCACCGCGCCCATGACGCCGACCGGCACAGCCAGAACCACCAGGTCGGCGCCTTTGACGGTCTCGGCGGCGCTATCGACAACGCGGTCGCAAAACCCCATTTCGCGCACGATATCGCGGGTCTCGGGCGTCCTGGCCGTGCCGACAATCTCACCCGCCAGCCCGGCCCGGCGCATCGCAAGCGCCATCGATGACGCGACCAGCCCAAGCCCGATCAGGGCCACGCGGTTGTAAATCTGGCTCATGGTCTGGTGTCCTTGAACTCGGCAACGGCGCGCACGACGGCCTCGCAATCGGATTTGGTGCCGACGGTGATCCGCAGGCATTCGGGCAACCCGTAACCGGCAACCCGCCGCACGATGATCCCCTGCGCCCGCAGGTGCGCGTCGCAGGCTTCGGCCTCGCGCTTGTCGGCAAAGCGAGCCAGGATGAAATTGGCAAACGACGGGTCCGAGGACACGCCGGCGCGCGCCAGAGCTTCGGTCAGCCAGGCCCGCAACCGCGCGTTCTCGGCCGCATAGCTATCGGCAAAACCCCGGTCCCGGACCGCCGCCTCGGCCGCCGCCAACTGACCCACGCCCAGATTGAACGGCCCGCGCACCCGGTTCAGAACATCGATGACCGCGCGCGCGCCGTAACCCCAGCCGACGCGCAGACCGCCCAGCCCGTAAAGCTTGGAAAATGTGCGGGTCATGACGACGTTTTCATGGCCCTCGACCAGCGATGCACCGCCATCGTATCCCGGCGCGAATTCCGCGTAAGCACCGTCAAGCACCAACATGACATGACCGGGCAGGCCACGCACCAGGCGGTCCAGGTCGCCCGATGCAACCGTGGTCCCGGTCGGATTAGCGGGGTTGGCGATAAAGACCAGCCGCGTCGCGTCGCGCACACCCGCCAGAATCTTGTCGACATCCACCCGCCGACCGGTTTCGCCGACCTCGACCGGCGTCGCCCCCGCCGCCAGGGCCGAAATGCGGTACATCGAAAACCCGTGTTCGGTGTGGATCACCTCGCAGCCTGGCCCCGCGTAGGCAAAGCAAAGCAGGGCGAGTATCTCGTCCGACCCGACGCCGCAAATGATGCGATCCGCATGCAGCCCCCTCACCTCGGCAATCGCCCGCCTGAGCGGCCCGTGATCGGTGCCGGGATAGCGGTGCAACGTTGCGGCGGTTGCGTGGTAGGCCGCCACCGCTGCCGGACAGGGGCCGTTCGGGTTTTCGTTGGAGCTGAGCTTGATGACCCGCCCAACACCCTCCAGACGCGACGCGCTGCCCTGATAGGGCGCGATCTGCATGATCCCGGGCTGTGGTTGCGGGCCGCTCATAACGTCTACCTGTTTGCCTCGGCCTTAGTTTTACTCAGGGTTCCCCCCCAAGGCCAGTGTCGATTGCCGAGCCTCTCCCGATTGCCTGCAGTGTGGCACAGTAGCATTCATGACCAGTCTTGCCGCCGATGCCCTCGCCCAACGTTGCCGCTTTGCGCTCTTCGCCCGGAATAAAGCCGAAGGCGCCGGGCGAGCGCCTGCCCGTTCCGGCGGGCTGGCGCCTGGGCTTTCGGTTCGCCCAGCGGTCATGGAAGATGCACCTTGCTGCCATAAAGCGCACCGAACAGACGTGGCTGCGCCACCCCACGGGCAGGCGCCCGCCCGGCTTGCGCTGTGCCGAAATTCCAACGGCAATTCTGTCCCGCTATCCGGACGCTGCATATTAAAGAAAATCCCAGGCCATACGCCAAGACAGTAAGTCACCGCGTTAGCACTTTTATCGTTTGTTTTCAGACATAAAAAGGGCGTCTCAACCTTGAGATGCCCTCAAAACTTTTCCAATTTCCGGCTTCCGAAATCAGTTCTGAGCGTAGTATTCGATGACCAGGTTGGGCTCCATCACCACCGCATAGGGCACGTCGCCCAGGCCGGGCGTCCGGGTGAAAGTCGCGGTCATTTTCGAATGATCCACGTCGATGTAATCGGGCACGTCGCGCTCAGGCAGGCCCGCCGCTTCCAGAACGATCGCCAGTTGCCGCGACTTGTCGCGCACCGCGATCACGTCGCCTTCGCTGACCCGGTAGCTGGGGATGTTCACCCGCTTCCCGTTCACCGAGACATGGCCGTGGTTCACGAACTGGCGCGCCGCAAAGATCGTCGGCACGAACTTGGCGCGGTAGACCACCGCATCGAGACGGCGTTCCAGAAGACCGATCAGGTTTTCACCGGTGTCACCGCGCACCCGCGCTGCTTCGGCATAGATACGCTTGAACTGTTTTTCAGTCAGATCGCCGTAATAGCCCTTGAGTTTCTGCTTGGCGCGAAGCTGCAGGCCAAAGTCGCTGAGCTTGCCCTTGCGACGCTGTCCATGCTGGCCGGGGCCGTATTCGCGGCGGTTGACCGGGGATTTCGGACGGCCCCAAATGTTTTCACCCATCCGGCGGTCGATTTTATACTTGGCAGACGTGCGTTTGGTCACGGCTGATCTCCTTCATTTTTTAGCGCTTCCCCACCTGATCCGAAAACCGACTTCCGCTTTTCGGGGCGTGGACAGCAGTGAAGGGCGTTGTCCTTTGCCCCGGACCAGATCCGGGGCCGACAGGCATCCCCTTGTGGGGGCCGCCAACACCAATATGTTTTGCCCCGGTCCGACCGGGACCCGCGCCTTATAAGGCCTGTGGAACGGCTGTCAACGGGTGCGCGGTCACGAAGCCGCCCGGACCCCGAAGCCAAAGTTCAAAAGCGCCGCCTCGGCCTGGGTCAGACAGCGCCGCGCCGGGGCGCCATAACCTGCGGCATCGCGATAAATGTCCGGCGCGACTGCGATGAACGCCAGGCGTTCGGCATCCAGCAGCCCGCCCAGATCAACCTCGGCCGGGTGAAAACTTTCGCACGGCACTCCGCCCGCGAGTATCACCTGATGCTGCTCGAACATCAGATGATGATAGCGCAGATCACCCAAAGAGTGGTCGGCCGCCACGCCGGGCCAGTCAACCAGATCGCGCGCGGCCACCAGAACCTCATCGGCACCAAACAGCACATCGGCTTCGGTCCCGCCGATCAGGACCCGGTGATCGGGCGACACCAGCAGATCGCCAGGGTTTTCCAGGCCAAAAGCGCCTGCCGACAGTCTGATCGGGCGCAAGGCCACATGATCGGCAAGCCGGGTGCCCGGCACGTCACAATGGCCTGCCCAAAGCACCGGCTGGGGTCCGTTATCGCGGGTCAGAACCCTATCGCCAACGGACAGGTCCTAGACCGCACGCGGGCCGAACGGTGTCTCGATCGCGGTGTCCGAAACAAAGCAGGTGATCCCGCGCGGCAGCCGCGCCGCAGGTCGCCGGGCCAAGCCGGAAAGCACCTTTTCGACCACCCAAAGGTCAGCATCAGCAGGCGGCAGATTATCGGAAAAGACCAAAAGCCCGCCGTCGCGCCCCGGCAGGTCGATCACGCTGCCGACGTATGTTGTGCGCCCGTCGGTCACCACGAAATTCTGCCCAACCCCGGCATCAAGGCTCGATCTCATGGCGGGAACGTCGGCCTCAACCATCGGCCCCAGCATACGCCGCACCGACCTTGCGGCGCGGCGGCGCAGGCCGATCTCGCCCGAAGGCTGTCCCAACAACAAAAGATCGCGCGGCGCGTCGACGCAAATCGCCTCGCCCTGCCAGCGCCAGATCGATCCGACGATCATGGTTTCCACCGCTGCCGCCGGAACCCCGTCAATCTCAACCTGGCTGCCCGATATGACGAACGTGCCGCGCAAGGCCGCTGTCATGGTCTTGAACCCGCCTTTGTTCTTCTTGGCGAAAAGTTAACACGCGAGATTCGCGCTGGGAAGCGCCGGCGCAATGGCCTAGGCGGGCTGTTGCCGACTTACACTTGCGCCGTCTTACCTTGGTCGGGGGACACTAAATTGCGCGCGAAGGTCTTCGCATTGCGTGCCCGCGCTGCATCCCGCCAGGTGATCATTCACCATTCCCGACGCTTGCATGAACGCATACATTGTCGTTGGCCCCACAAAGCTGAACCCGCGCCGCTTCAGCTCTTTGCTCAGAGCCTCAGATTCAGGGCACCGGGTCCGGCCCGCCAAAGCCGCGCGGTTTTCCGCACTCAGGCGTTCCTGCGACGGCGCGAATTTCCAGACGAACGCGGCCAAAGACCCAAATTCTCGTCCTAGCTCGATCGCACGGCGCGCGTTGTTGATCGTGCTTTCAATTTTTCGCCGGTTTCTGACGATACTTGCGTTCTGCACCAGCCGGTCGACGTCAGCGCGGCCGAATTGTGCGATCGTCTCGATGTCAAAATTCGCAAATGCGCCCCGAAAATTTTCGCGCTTCTCAAGGATCGTCCGCGAACTGAGCCCTGACTGAAACCCTTCGAGACATATCTTTTCGAATATCCAGCGGTCGTCGGCTGTCGGGCGTCCCCATTCATTGTCATGGTAGGGGGTCATCGCCGCGCTGGTCAGCGCCCACCAGCACCGCGCGACGCCGTCCGGGTCATAATCGATTGATGACGCCATACCGGACGGTACTCCGCCATGCCCGGCGCCTCAACTGCCCCGAAACCAATTCAAACAGAACCCGGCGCCAAAGGGTAAGGGTGGCTGGTGGACCATTCCAGCTTTCTTGCCGCTCCGGTTTCTCATCTAAGCGGCTTTTCGCTCTTAGGCCAAAGGGCTTTTCCATCCCAAGCCCGAGTGTTTTCTGCGTGGATTTTAAAAGCCGTTTATGCATTCAAAGATGGCCAGTTCTGCTTGTCTGCGGCTTTGCCATGACTGACGCCAGATCAGTTCTGCTTTTATCGTTTTGAAGAACGTCTCGACGACGGCGTTGTCGTAACAGTTGTATGATTAAGGCGGGGCCAAAAGCGCCGCGTACTCCGGCCCGGTCCCTTCGCCGTTTCTCACACTCAGTTATTTTGGATATATCGTTTTATTTCCGAAAGTTACGTAGGTTCTCACTGTGAGAGCCCTACCCGCACTTCGAATGCCCGCAGCTGGGGCAGGTCATGCAGCCCTCGATCATCTGCATCCCGGGCTGGCCGCAGCTCGGGCACGACGGCCCGCGCGGTGCCTCGCCCACGGCCACCACTTCGGATCTGGGGTCCGATTTCAGCCCCATGCCTTCGCCCGCGATGAACCCGATGGCGATCAGATGGTGTTCGATCACGCCGCCGATGGCCGCAAGAATCGACGGAATGTATTTGCCTTCCACCCAGGCCCCGCCGCGCGGATCAAAGACGGCTTTCAGCTCCTCGACCACGAACGACACATCGCCGCCGCGCCGGAACACCGCCGAAATCATCCGCGTCAGCGCCACGGTCCAGGCGAAATGCTCCATGTTCTTCGAGTTGATGAAGACCTCGAACGGCTGCCGCCGCCGGGCCTGAATGATGTCGTTGATGGTGATATAGATCGCGTGTTCCGACCCCGGCCACCTGAGCTTGTAGGTCTGGCCTTCAAGCGATGGCGGACGGTCCAGCGGTTCGGAGATATAGATGACCTCGCCATCGCCCGCCATAACCGGACGCTCGGCAGGCACCGCCTCGCCGGGCTCGGTCGAGCCCGTCTCGGCCAAGCTTAGCACCGAGCCTGTCACCGCGTTCGGCCGGTAGGTCGTGCAGCCCTTACAGCCTTGGTCCCAGGCGGCCATGTAGACCTCCTTGAAATCGTCGAAAGCGATGTCGGCCGGGCAGTTGATGGTTTTCGAAATGCTCGAATCCACCCATTTCTGCACCGCCGCCTGCATGGCCACATGGTCAAGCGGTGAAAGCGTTTGGGTAGTAACGAAATGATCGGACAATTCGGCATCGGCGCCAAATTTCTCGCGGTAGATCGCCACCGCGTAATCGACGACTTCTTCCTCGGTCCGGCTGCGGTCTTTCTGCAAAACCTTGCGGCTGTAGGCATGGGCAAAGACCGGCTCGATCCCCGAACTGACGTTGCCCGCATAAAGACTGATCGTGCCCGTGGGCGCAATCGAAGTCAGCAGGGCGTTGCGGATGCCATGTTCAGCAATCGCCGCGCACACGTCCGCGTCCATATGCGCCAGCGACCCGCTGGCCAGATAGGCGTCGCGGTCGAAAAGCGGAAACGGTCCCTTTTCCTTGGCCAGATCGACCGAGGCCAGATAAGCCGCCCGCGAAATCGCTTTCAGCCAGGCCTCGGTCTGTTTCGCGGCCTTTTGAGACCCGTACCGCAGGCCGACCATCAACAGCGCATCCGCCAGCCCGGTCACCCCCAGCCCGATCCGGCGCTTGGCCGCTGCTTCGCGCGCCTGGGCTTCAAGCGGAAAGCGGCTGGTATCGACCACGTTATCCATCATCCGCACGGCGGTGGTGACCAGACCGGCAAGCTCGTCCGTGTCAATACCGGCGCTTGCCTCAAACGGGTCGCGCACGAGCCGCGCCAGGTTGATCGACCCCAGCAAACAGGCACCGTAAGGCGGCAGGGGTTGTTCCCCGCAGGGGTTGGTCGCGGCGATGGTCTCGCAATAGCTGAGGTTGTTCATCGCGTTGATACGGTCGACGAAAATCACCCCGGGTTCAGCATAATCAAAGGTGGCGCGCATGATCTTCGACCACAGATCGCGGGCCTGGACTGTGCGATAGACGGTCCCGTCAAAGATCAACTCCCAGGCGCTGTCGCCCTTGACCGCCTCCATGAAAGCGTCGGTGACCAGCACCGACATGTTGAACATCCGCAGCCGCGCCGGATCGGCCTTTGCCGCGACAAAATCTTCGATGTCGGGGTGATCGCAGCGCATACACGCCATCATCGCGCCGCGACGGCTGCCCGCGCTCATGATCGTGCGGCACATTGCGTCCCAGACATCCATGAACGACAGCGGCCCGCTGGCATCAGCGGCCACGCCTTTGACGCTTGAGCCTTTGGGGCGAAGGGTCGAAAAGTCATACCCGATCCCGCCGCCCTGCTGCATGGTCAGGGCGGCCTCTCTGAGGTTTTCAAAGATGCCGGTGATCGAATCAGGGATTGTGCCCATGACAAAGCAATTAAACATCGTCACCGCGCGACCGATCCCGGCCCCGGCCGTGATCCGGCCTGCGGGCAGAAATTTGAAGCCTTCCAGCGCCTGATAAAATTCGTCCTCGCGCGCACCAGGATTGTCATCGTCGGCCGCCAGCGCCCGCGCGATGCGCCGCCAGCTGTCTTCGACCGTGCCATCCACAGGGGTGCCATCCGCCTCTTTCAGACGGTATTTCATGTCCCAGATTTGTTCAGCGATCGGGGCCGAGAATTGGGTCATCACCTAGGTCCGTTTCGGTGCGGCAGCGTGGCTACCAACTATAGCTGTCCGCTCAGACCCCTGCAATATCTTGAACAAGCAGCGACACCACGTGTTGCCTTGATACCCGCCGAATTGCCCATATCCTGTACAAGAGGGACAGGGGTGAGTCGTGGCCGAGCCGCTTAATCTGATCAAACTCTGCGTCGGCATCGACAGCGTCGAGGCGCTGATCGCCTGGCGCGACGCCCATGCCTCGGGCCTGCCCGGCGGTGCACACCGGCACGTCACCCGCATGTGGCCCAAACGCGAGGCCGAGCTCTTGGCCGGAGGGTCGCTTTACTGGGTGATCCGCGGCGTGATCCGGGTGCGCCAGCGCATCCGCTCGCTCGACGAGGTCATCGGCCAGGATGGCATCCGCCGCTGCGGGATCACCATGGACCCCACCCTTATCCGGACCGAGCCTGCGCCGCGCCGCGCCTTCCAGGGCTGGCGCTATCTGCCCGCATCCCACGCGCCGCGCGATTTAGGGCCTGCAAAACCGGGCGCGGCCCGGTTGCCGCCCGAACTTGAAATCGCCCTGTCCGAGATCGGCGTTCGCGGCTGAGCCGAGCGCCGCTATGCCGGGATCAATCGCCCAATTTGGCGTGAATCTCGTCCAAGTCAATCTCGCGCACCGGGGCGCGGCGCGACGGGTCGTCCGCGTCATAGCCGAACAGGTCAAAGTCGCGCTTGTAGATTTCGCGGACCAGATGCACCGCGAGGTCGTCGAAATAATCCTCGACCGGATGGGCGCGTTTGGGTCCGTGGCCGACGCTTTCATTGAACCGGGGGATCGCAGTCAGGTCCGCCGGCACGGGCACATCAACCCCGTCCAGCACAGTCTGCATCCCTTCGTCGAAACGCTCGGTCCAGAAAATCCGGGGCACCTCGATTTATTGACATTCTGAGGGCATATTATGCCTGATTTCGGTTCTATCGGCCATCGGCACGCTGGGTTTTAGGTGGTCAGTCTCGATCCTTAATCCGCGCCGGGCATTGGTGGCGCAGATCGCCACAGCATCCTCGTGTTTTCATACCGGGAATGGGTTTAGGCGGTGCAACTGGCCAAGCCGCCGGATGTTGTAGGCAAGGTTCTTCATCCCGATCCTGGCCCTGGCCCGCGCCAGACCGATGGTTCGCACCAGCGTGCCACCCATGTCGTTCGCCTGCGCGCCGAACACATGCTCGACACGGACACGAACCGAGGATTTCGTCCTGTTGCTTTTCATTGCCTGTTCGGTCAGAGGCCTGCCCCGTTTGCCCTTGCGGTGGATGCGGCTTGTCAGTCCTCTCGCCCTGAGCTTCGCCTCGATTTCTTCCGACCGGTAGGCCGCATC
This sequence comes from Paracoccaceae bacterium, assembly GCA_965247915.1. Taxonomy (GTDB): domain Bacteria; phylum Pseudomonadota; class Alphaproteobacteria; order Rhodobacterales; family Rhodobacteraceae; genus JAKZRT01. Next base: position 1,436,913 of record OZ252048.1, on the reverse strand, counting down.
TGCCCAGACCCTGGAGGCGGTGTTGCCGCGCATCAGCAACTCGTCCACCACCTGGCTGTCGTGAACGGCAGCGCCCGTGACGTGATAGCGCCGGATCAGTTTGTGCTTACGATCGACATTCACATGGTTCTTGTAGCCATAGTGGCTTTTGCCGTGCTTTTTGGTCCAGCGTGCATCAACGTCCTTCTGTGATCGCTTGGCAGGCTTGTTTTCCCAGTCTTCCGGCACCTCGCCACCCTTGATCGCCGCGTTTTCCGCGCGCGTGTTGTGGTTGCGCGGCACCGGCACGATGGACGCGTCCAGTATCTGGCCGCCCCGTGCAATGTAGCCCTGCCGCGCCAGATGTCCGTCAAAGAGTTTGAACAAATCATCCACCTTGCCCGCCTGCGCCAGCGCCTCGCGATACAGCCACACGGTCTTTGCGTCCGGCACCCGGTCACCAAGACCAAGACCCAGAAAACGCATAAACGAAAGCCGGTCCCGGATCTGGTATTCGACCTGATCGTCCGAAAGGTTGTAAAGCGCGCTCAGAACCAGGGTTTTGAACATCAGTACCGCGTCCATCGGCTTGCGCCCCGCGCGTGATTTCCGCTCACTTTCAGGCTTGCGCCAGACCTGCTCCAGAAGCGGGCGGAACTCTTCCCACGGTACAACTGCATTGATCTCGACCAGCGGGTCCTTCTTCGCATCCAGGCTCTCGTAACGATCTGAAAGATCAAAAAAGCCCATCTGTGCCATGACTGCCATCCCTCCGCCGCATCATCCTGCAAATCTACAGCGCGTTCACGCCAGATGCAATTTATAGAGGTGCTCTCCGGTCAAACCGCCCGCCGTTGACGATAAAGGTCGACAGATGCCCCGACATCGCCGACCAGTGAATGTCGGGCTCCATCGGTTTGCGCCACCGGATCGTGTCGCGCGCGAACAACAGGAACCGGCGGAACGATTTGATCTGATCGAAGCCCCCGGCCCCATCGGCGCCGCCAACCTCGATACCATATTTCTGAATCAGAATGGGCACCAAGTTGCCGCGATAGCGCTTTCCGTTGCGCTGGATGCCGCAGATTTTGTCGAAAAACGAGCTGAGGATGCGCGCATAGGGATTGCGCACCGCGCTGAACGCAAAGGACCTGTGCCCGCGCACAACGCTGCTGATCTTTTCCTGGCTGGCTTCCATCGCCCATTTGTGCAGGCCGTCCGTTGCGTCGTGGATATCGCCGTCGAAAAACCGGCCGTGGTCGGTAAAGTAAAGGATCTGTCCAATCGTCGAACAGGCACATTTGGGGACAACGCGATAGACTAGGCTTTCGCTCTCGGTCATCCAGGTGCCGGGAAATCCCATCTGCAATCAGCCCTTGTCAGACAGCCAGTGATCAATCTCAGAAAACCAAAGAATTTTAGCCTTTTCAATCTCTGTTAGCGTCTCTTAAGTTAACTCACCGGCAACTGCGACCCTTGGGTTTGAATATGGCTCAGTTTACGAACTGTATGTGTTCATGGTATGTTCTTTTTGGATTCAGGGAGATAGCGAATGTCGATGGACAATGAACAATTTCAGTGCTGGCTTGCCGGGATAGACAGCCTCAGCGCTGCACAGCGTAGAGAGGCCGAAGCGGTATTTTCAGGGCGGACAGGGTCGGGTTCCTCGCTTGCCGCGGTCGAACTTGCGGTGGATGCTGATAGGCACTGTCCGCATTGCGGCAAGCCCGGTGCGGTGTCACGGGGCAAGGCACGGGGCCTGCGTCGTTACCAGTGCAAGATCTGTCGGCGCACATTCAACGCCGCTACCGGCACGCCCTTGTCCGGGCTTCACTACAAAGACCGATGGTTGGCCTTTGGCGGATGCCTGGCTGCGGGAGAAACGGTTCGGGCGTCAGCCGATCACTGTAATCTTGCCGTCAACACGGCATTCCGTTGGCGTCACCGGTTTCTGGAGGCTGCAAAGAAGGCCCCGCAAAAGCTCAAAGGGATCGTCGAGGTCGATGAAACCTATGTTCTGGAGAGCCACAAGGGACAGAGAACCCTCGACCGCAAGCCCCGCAAAAGAGGCGGCAAGGCTGGCAAGCGCGGCCTGTCGTGCGAACAGGTGCCGGTTCTAGTGGCTGCCGACCGTAATGGCACGACATTCAGCACGGTTCTTCCGGTGGTTAATGCCGACACGCTGAAACAGGCGATCAGCCCGGTCGTCGACAGGGACATCGTGCTGGTGTCCGACGGTCACCGCGGCTATCCGCCCTGCGCGACAGCAATGGGCGTTCGCCACGAAGCCCTCAATCTGTCAGCCGGCGAACGGGCCCGGGGCGCCTTTCATATTCAGACGGTCAACAGCCGCCACAGCCAACTGAAGGATTTCCTGCGCCGCTACCGTGGCATCGCAACAAAATATCTCGACAACTACCTGCAATGGTTTCATCTCATCAAACTCACACCACAGACCTCGCCGCGAGCCTGTTTGGCCGCTGCTATCACACGCCATGCATACAGTTCGTAAACTGAGCCTTGAATATTGACGCAAATTGCTTTCATCCTGCTTTGCCACAAGGACACCGAGGCGATAGTCGCGCAGGCGAACCGCCTGACGGCCGCGGGCGACGTCATGGCGATCCATTTTGACGCGCGTGCCCCCGCTGCGGCCTTCGCAACCATCCAAAAAGCGCTCAAAGACAACGTAAATGTAGTTTTCGCCCGGAAGCGGGTTAAATGCGGCTGGGGGCAATGGTCGCTGGTCCAAGCCACGCTCAACGCGCTTGAAGCCGCCGCGCAGGAATATCCCCGCGCCACGCATTTCTATATGGTGTCCGGCGATTGCATGCCGATTAAAAGCGCCGAATTCATCCGGACGCAGCTTGAATCTCAGGACGCTGACATTATTGAAAGCGTTGACTATTTTAACAGCAACTGGATCAAGACCGGGATGCGCGACGAGCGGCTGATCTATCGCCATTATTTCAACGAGCGCGCCCAGAAAGGGCGGTTTTATGCGGCGCTTGGGTTGCAAAAGCGCCTGCGCCTGGCCCGGTCCATTCCGGACGGTCTGCAGATGATGATCGGTTCACAATGGTGGTGCCTGCGTCGCCGCACCGTCGAATGGGTACTCGAATTTTCCCGAACCCGCCGCGACGTTATGAAGTTTTTTCGAACGACCTGGATCCCGGACGAGACGTTTTTTCAGACGCTGGTGCGGCATCTGGTGCCCGACACCGAGATACGCAGCCAAAGTCCGACGTTTCTGATGTTTTCCGATTATGGAATGCCAGTAACTTTCTACAACGACCACTTCGATCTGCTAATTGGCCAAGACTATCTGTTTGCCCGAAAAATCAGTCCCGAAGCACACGAACTAAAACTCCGATTGGGCGATCTTTTTGCCGCGACCGGGGTCAGTTTCAGTATCTCGAACGAAGGTCAGACGCTGTACAGATACCTCACCGGGCGCGGTCGGTTCGGGCGCCGCTTCGGAACCCGATTTTGGGAAACCGATGGCGGTTACGGCCGCGAACAGACGCTTCTGCTCGTGCTTTGCAAAAAGTGGCACGTCGCCAAACGTTTGACCGAGCGTATCCGGCAACTGACCAACCTCACCGCCATCGACTATCTCTTCAGCGAAGAAACCACGCCGCTGCCCGATCTCGGCGGCATCGAAAACAGCCTGGCCAAGCGGTCGCGACATTGCCGGGCCATGATCGGTCTGCTTTTTCATCACTTCCAGACCGATCGCTTGCTTATCTGCCTTGATACAAACAACATCGGCCTGATCCATGACCTTTTCAAGAATCGCCCGAAAACGCGGCTTTTGCAGATCGACTGCGAATATACGGATGATTTTCTCATGGGCCATGCCAACCGCATCGGTCTGGTCAGCGGGGCCGCCCCACAAAGCACTATTGACGTGTTGATCCCGGCAATCCGCAACGACGTGACATTCGAGGCAGACCGGATACGCGACGCTGAGTTCGGGAACTTTGACATTTTCCGCCAAAGCGCGAGCGCCGCCCAAACGCCGGCCCGCTTGCCAACTTTCTGGACATTACCATCGATCGCGCCCAAGACATTGCCGCGACCGAGCATCTCTTTGCCGACTGAGGGGCACGATGGCCTACGACTATGATCCGCAAAACATTTTCGCCAAGATACTGCGCGCAGAAATCCCCTGCGACAAAGTTTTCGAAAGCGATCACAGCCTTGCATTCAACGACATCACGCCGCAAGCCCCGGTGCACGTTCTGGTGATCCCCAGAGGGCCTTATGTGACCTATGACCACTTCTCAGCCGAGGCCACCGAGGCGGAACTGACCGATTTCGCTCGCGCAGTGGCCGCAGTGGTTCGGCTCAAAGGCCTGAGGTCGGAAGGCGGCATCGGCGGCTTTCGCGCCATTTCCAACGCCGGACCCGATGGTGTGCAGGAAGTGCTCCATTACCACCTTCACATCATGGGCGGGCGGCGCATGGGGCCGATGCTGGCGCGCCGCGACTGACCGCCGGTGCTGCCGATTTGCCGGGCCGCAGGTCATGTTCCGGGCGCTGATGAATGCCCGGTCCAGCCATCTGCTCGACCCGAGGCTCTTCGAATTCGCGGGGCTGGCCCGCACCAAAAGGGAATCTGGCTAAAATATCCGCTATTTCGGGCGGTTTCCGTTAACGTCCCCGTGACCACTGGCCCCTAAGGTCGCAAGCGCGACAATTCCCAGGCAAAGTGAGATCTCCAATGCCGAACACGCGGGATCCCATTAAGTTAGCGCGCGGTGCCCTAGACCCGCCAATAAAGGGATCAACGGCCAAATCCAAGGCGTCTGACCGGGCCCAGAGTTCAGTCCGCAACTTTCTGCGCGGCCAGTACATGCTGGCATTTGTGCCGCTATCGGCACTGCTGGCTTTCTGGATTGTCGGCGAAATTGGACTGATACTTACGTCCGTCGCCATCCCGATCTTGATTTTTGTGTCGGGTGCCGGACCCGGTAAATCTGTGGTCGCGCCACCCGTGGATGCCCTGACCGGGCTTGCCCTTCGACAGGATCTGGTGACGGCGTTGGACCGGATGCTCAGTGAACGCAAGACCAGCCGACTTTCGACGGCCTGTCTGGTGGTCGATGTGGACCAATTCAAAGACATCGTCGACCGTTATGGCCACAGCACTTCGGAGCGGGTGATCAAGACGGTTGCCGAGCGGCTTACAGAAACATTGCGCGACGCGGATGTCATGACTCGCCTGGATGGGGCGAGTTTTGCGGTCATGCTGACACCAGAACGCTCGGTCGATTTGGAATCCGTCATCCAGATTGCCAGCCGCATCCAGGTCGCGGTCGGCGATCCTATTCCGGTGAACGGCCAGACAATCTATGTCAATTCGTCTATTGGCTTTTACCTGACATCGCGGACGCCTGAAGGCGATGGTGCCAAAATGCTTTTTGCCGCCGAGAGCGCGATGATCGAGGCCCGCCGTCACGGACCCGGCGCGATCCGGTCGTATTCGAAAGAGATGAAGCGTCGGTTGGCCGCTCATGCCACGTTGGTCGAAGACGCCCGCATCGCGCTGGAACTTGGCCAGATCTCGGCCTGGTATCAACCTCAGGTGTCAACCGAGACCGGTCAGATCACCGGTTTCGAGGCGTTGGCCCGCTGGTCGCACCCCGACCGTGGGCTGATCCCGCCGGGTGAATTTCTGCCCGCGCTGGAACAGTCCGGGATGCAATCGCGTCTAGGCGAAGTGATGATGTACCACGCCCTGACCGCGCTCAGGAACTGGGACAAGGCCGGGGTCAGCGTGCCGTCGGTCGCAATCAACTTTTCCGAGCACGAACTTCGCGACCCCAGGCTGATGGAAAAAATAAAGTGGGAACTTGACCGTTTCGATCTGACCCCAGACCGATTGACGATCGAAATAATGGAAAACGTGGTGGCCGAAACCGATGATGACCTGATCCCCAAAAACATCGCCATGCTCAGCGAGATCGGGTGCCGCATCAATCTCGATGATTTCGGCACCGGGCACGCCTCGATCGCTGCGATCCGCCGGTTTGCTATGAACCGGATCAAGATCGACCGGTCCTTTGTTGCGCGAATCGACGAAGACGCCGAACAGCAGCGGCTTTTATCGGCGATCCTGATGATGGCCGAACGGCTGGAACTTGAGGCGATTGCCGAAGGCGTTGAATCGCTCGGCGAACGTTCGGTGCTGGCACAGCTGGGCTGCGAACACGTCCAGGGCTACGGCATTGCGCGCCCGATGCCCTTTGACGACACACTGATCTGGATCGCCGGACATGTCGAAAAACTAAAAGCGGCACCGTCGGTCTTTGGCGGCAAAACCGGTTCGCGTCCGGCCTGAGCCGATGCCGCGCTAAAGCACTTCACCTGAACTTGGAATCAATGGGGATTCCCAAAGGGATTGATTTGTGATTCACGCTATTTGGAGGTGAATTATGAGCAATACTTATTCTTTGGATTTGCGCACGCGGGTGATTTCACAGGTTCGGACGGGGATTTCCCGGCGCGAGGTTGCGCGGCGTTTCGGAGTGAGCCCGAGCTTTGTCATCAAGGTCGTTCAGCGTTTTGAGAAATCCGGCTCAGCAGCATCAGCAAAACAGGGGCGACCGAGCGGCAAGGGCAAGCTGGCGGCTTTCAGAACGGCGCTGGTGGCACAAGTTGCAGCGCATCCCGATCTGACTTTGGCGGAATTGAGGGACTGGCTCGCGCGCAAACATCGGGTGGGTGTGCATCTCTTCTCGATCAGCCGAGTCCTGAAATCCGCAGGCTTCACATATAAAAAAATCGCTTCTGGCAGTGGAGGCTGGTCGCGCGCGGGCGCGCCGTAAGCGCTATATCTGGCAGGTTCATCGCCAGCCGTTCATGCGCAAAACCCCGCACCGGCTGGTCTTTATCGACGAGACCAGCGTGAAGACCAACATGACGCGGATGCGGGGCCGGTCGCTCAAAGGCCAGCGCCTGCGCGCCACAGCACCTTTTGGATATTGGCGCACACAAACCTTCATTGCCGGGCTCAGATGCGATGGCCTGATCGCACCCTGGGTGCTGGACGGGCCGGTCAACCGAGCTGGTTTCGAGGCCTATGTCGAAACCCAGCTCGCGCCGGCGCTGAACCAAGGTGATGTTGTCATCCTCGATAACCTGTCCTCGCACAAGAGCGCGAAAGCCGCCGCGATCCTGCGCAAATGCGGCGCTTGGTTCCTGTTCCTGCCACCCTATTCCCCGGATCTAAACCCGATCGAAATGGCGTTTTCAAAGCTCAAAGCCCATCTCCGGCGGATCAAGGCCAGAACAATCGACGCCCTGTGGCGGGCGGTAGGAGAAATCTGTGACCTCTACGACGAAACTGAATGCTGGAACTACTTCAAGGCAGCCGGTTATGCGCACGACTAAAAGTGAAACGCTTTAGGGCGGCATCAGCGCCCAATAGTCGAGGTCCAGCAGAACCTCCGGCGCATAGCGGCCGTGGTCATCTTTCAGGGAAAACGGTGCCCCTGTGGTCGCCACCAGCCTGAGCCGCAGCGCCCCCACCCCAGCCACTTTCGTTTCAGCCTTATCCAGCACTTCGGACCAGGCGCGCACTGTCAAACCGGCGGTGCAAGGGTTAGCGTGTGAGCCGCCGTTCAGCCCGACAATCATCTGCGCATTGGCCAGGCCGTTGAAACTGAGCGTCCGCGCCAGCGAAATCACATGCCCGCCATAGATCAGCCGGTTGCCACCGGGCCGCGCGGTCACGTCGAAGTGCACTTTGGCGGTGTTCTGCCAGAGCCGCGTGGCGAGCATATGCTCGGCCTCTTCGACCGTCACACCGTCGACATGGTCGATCTTCTCGCCAACAGCGTAATCGCCCCAGCGATGCGGCTCGCCAGCCAGCGCAAAATCATAGCCTTCGAAAGTAAGCCCCGCAGGTATCACAAGCTCGTCCACCGTCAGCGCCGGACGCAATTCAGGCGCAGACGCTGCGGGCGCGGGCGCGCCGACATCGCGCTTGCGCACCATGACCCAGCGTACAAACTCCAGCACCGCCTGGCCGGCGCTATCAAGCCCGCGCGACCGTACCCAGACAATGCCGGTCTTGCCGTTCGAATTTTCCTTGAGGCCGATAACCTCGCTTTCCGACCGCAGAGTTTCGCCCGCATAGACAGGGCGCAAAAACCGCCCTTCGGCATAGCCGAGGTTGGCCACCGCATTTAGCGAAATGTCGGGAACGGTTTTGCCGAACACCGCGTGAAATACCAGCATTTCGTCAAGCGGCGACGACGGCAGGCCGCAAGCGCGCGCGAAATCGTCGGACGACGCCAGCGCGTGGCGCGCCGGATAAAGCGCGTGGTAAAGCGCCCGTTCGCCGCCCGATATCGTGCGCGGCACCGCGTGAACAATGGTTTCGCCCAGCCGGTAGTCTTCGAAAAACCGGCCCGGGTTGGTCTTGGTCATTCAGGCCTCGCGCAATTTCACGTCGGCGTCATAGTCGCCAGGTGCAACCTTGGTCACCGCTTGCCCGCACCGCATCACGAACTCCCAAGAAGTGATCTGAGCGCCCGATCGACCTGCCAGCCGTCCCAGAACGGGTCAGGCCCGATCCAGCCGTGGACAAAGATGATGCCGACGTAGACCGCCACCGCAATGATCGCCACGCGCAACTCGCGCGTAATCGGTGCCCGGTCCGGAACCTCCCACGGGTCGGCCCGGTTGATCAGCGCGCGCTCCAGAAAGGCCCAGAAAATCAGCCCGCCGAACAGCACCAGATCTTCGCCGTTGCCGTTGACCAGAAGATGGGCAATGCCCCAGACGATCAGCCCGTTCAGCATCGGGTGCCGCATTGACCGCGCCAATCGGGTTTTTGCCCCGGCTGCCGCGAACAGATAAACCGCGACTAGCATCAGCAAATTGTTGAAAATCATCAATATTTGCGGAGGAGACCAAAGATAGATCGGTTCGGCCGTGCGATAGCCAAAGACCATCAGACCAAGTCCCAGCAGGTTCAGAACGGCAATCACGCCGCGCCCGCGATCGCCCATGGCATTGCGCAGTCCGGGGGCAATCCTTTTGAGCGTGTGGGCCAGGCCCCAGATCAACAGTCCTGCGACGATGAATGTCATGATACCCTCAATGCCTCGATAGCTGCGCTGCGCGCAATGATCCCGCGCGCGCTGGCGACATGCAAGTTCTCAACAATCCGCCCGTCCACCACGGCAACCCCCTGCCCCTCTGCGCGCGCCGCCTCATATGCGGTAATCTGGCGGCGCGCCAGGTCAAGCTCGCCCTCGGTCGGCGCAAAGGCCGCGTTGGCCGGGCCGATCTGCAACGGGTGGATCAACGTTTTGCCGTCAAACCCAAGGTCGCGCCCCTGTTTACATTCGGCCACCAGACCGGGTTCGTCGCGAAAGGCGTTGTAAACCCCGTCGATGGCAACGATCCCTGCCGCCCGGGCCGCCAGCAGGCTGATCTGGAGCGCCGACATCAAAGCACTTCGCTCGCCCGACAGTCTTGCACCAAGGTCTTTGGCCAGATCGTTGGTGCCGACGACGATCCCGGTCAGTCGCGGCGCGCGCGCAATCTGGCCCGCGTTCATAACCGATTGCGCGGTCTCGATCATCGCCCAGACCCGGGTGCCATCAAACGCCGGATTGGCATCCAGCCGCCGCACAAAATTCTCGACGTCCGCAGAGTAACTGACTTTGGGCAGCAAAATCGTGTCGGGGCGCACGTCGGCCAGGGCCGACAAATCATCCGCCGCCCAGTCGGTTTCAAAGCCGTTGATCCGGACGATACAGGCGCGCGGCTCGTACCCGCCGCGCGCCAGCGTCTGCGTCAACACGGCGCGCGCGGTTTCCTTTCCCTCGGCGACCACCGCGTCTTCGAGGTCAAAGATGATCGCGTCGGTCGGCAGATCGCGCGCCTTTTCCAATGCGCGCGGGCGTGAGGCGGGAATGTAAAGAACCGAACGATAGGGCCGTGCGCGATTGTCCAAATTGTCCTCCGGCAACAATGTTGCGCGAAGATTGGCAAAAACGCCTCGAATCGCAAGCAGATTGTTGCTGCAGCGCAGAATGCGCCGATAACATTTCGTTAATGCCACGGTGCGGCGCGTTTACCGGTTTTTGAGTTGTCCCGGCCCAAGATGGCGAAATGTCGGGCGCTGCTGACAACCGCCAAAACCGCCAGCGTGATTCAGACCCGGCCAGCCAATCAGGGAATCGTTAGTTTCGACAGGGCTTTCGCCCGTTGGTCACTTGTGCGCTCCCGCTGACGTCGGAAGGACGCGGAATGAAACGTCAATTATTCGGACTTTCGTTAGGTATTGGCGCGCTACTTTTGGCATCCCAGCACGGATTTGCCCAAAGCTCGCGCAATTGCGGCGAGCGCGCGCAGGTGGTGAACCGGTTGGCCGAGGGCTACGGCGAAACCCGGCGAAGCCTTGGAATTGGCGCGAACAACTCGGTCATCGAGGTTTTCGCCTCGACCGAGACCGGAACCTAGACGATCATCGTGACCCTGCCTTCAGGCATGACTTGCTTAGTGGCCGCCGGTCAGGCTTATGAAGAGATCAACGAAGAGCTTGAGCCGACCGGGATGAAGCTCTGACCGGGCGCTTTTCGCTCAGGCCAGGCCATCCCAGATCAGCTTGGCTCCGGTCAGCGTTAGCGCTACATAGGTGACTGCGAAAAACCCCCGCTGAGGGATAGTGCGGCGCACGTGCGCCACCCCCCCCCCTTCGAGATGCCCGAGAAAATCACCGCCGGAATGATGAGCGCAAAAAACCAGGGGCCAAATTTGGGCACGGCATTCATCCTTTGGAAACTGCGTTGTGTCAGCCCTCTATAGGGCACCTCGATTTATTGACATTCTGAGGGCATATTATGCCTGATTTCGGTTCTATCGGCCATCGGCACGCTGGGTTTTAGGTGGTCAGTCTCGATCCTTAATCCGCGCCGGGCATTGGTGGCGCAGATCGCCACAGCATCCTCGTGTTTTCATACCGGGAATGGGTTTAGGCGGTGCAACTGGCCAAGCCGCCGGATGTTGTAGGCAAGGTTCTTCATCCCGATCCTGGCCCTGGCCCGCGCCAGACCGATGGTTCGCACCAGCGTGCCACCCATGTCGTTCGCCTGCGCGCCGAACACATGCTCGACACGGACACGAACCGAGGATTTCGTCCTGTTGCTTTTCATTGCCTGTTCGGTCAGAGGCCTGCCCCGTTTGCCCTTGCGGTGGATGCGGCTTGTCAGTCCTCTCGCCCTGAGCTTCGCCTCGATTTCTTCCGACCGGTAGGCCGCATCTGCCCAGACCCTGGAGGCGGTGTTGCCGCGCATCAGCAACTCGTCCACCACCTGGCTGTCGTGAACGGCAGCGCCCGTGACGTGATAGCGCCGGATCAGTTTGTGCTTACGATCGACATTCACATGGTTCTTGTAGCCATAGTGGCTTTTGCCGTGCTTTTTGGTCCAGCGTGCATCAACGTCCTTCTGTGATCGCTTGGCAGGCTTGTTTTCCCAGTCTTCCGGCACCTCGCCACCCTTGATCGCCGCGTTTTCCGCGCGCGTGTTGTGGTTGCGCGGCACCGGCACGATGGACGCGTCCAGTATCTGGCCGCCCCGTGCAATGTAGCCCTGCCGCGCCAGATGTCCGTCAAAGAGTTTGAACAAATCATCCACCTTGCCCGCCTGCGCCAGCGCCTCGCGATACAGCCACACGGTCTTTGCGTCCGGCACCCGGTCACCAAGACCAAGACCCAGAAAACGCATAAACGAAAGCCGGTCCCGGATCTGGTATTCGACCTGATCGTCCGAAAGGTTGTAAAGCGCGCTCAGAACCAGGGTTTTGAACATCAGTACCGCGTCCATCGGCTTGCGCCCCGCGCGTGATTTCCGCTCACTTTCAGGCTTGCGCCAGACCTGCTCCAGAAGCGGGCGGAACTCTTCCCACGGTACAACTGCATTGATCTCGACCAGCGGGTCCTTCTTCGCATCCAGGCTCTCGTAACGATCTGAAAGATCAAAAAAGCCCATCTGTGCCATGACTGCCATCCCTCCGCCGCATCATCCTGCAAATCTACAGCGCGTTCACGCCAGATGCAATTTATAGAGGTGCCCTATACACGCCTGGGGGTGGGCGAAACCCACCACGCGGCCCTATGCTGCGGTGCGGCGCACTTGCGCGCCCGCCGCCAAATAGCTAGGCAAGCGCCAAGAAAAATCCAACGGAGAGAATTCCATGGACAGACCCAAGATTGCGCTGATCGGTGCCGGACAGATCGGGGGAACCCTTGCCCATCTTGTTGCTATGAAAGAACTTGGCGACGTCATCCTTTTTGACATCGCCAAAGGTATCCCCGAGGGCAAATCGCTGGACATCGCAGAATCGGGTCCGTCCGAGGGCTTTGACGCTTCACTGAAAGGCACTCAGGATTATGCCGACATTGCCGGCGCCGACGTCTGCATCGTCACCGCGGGCGTGCCCCGCAAACCGGGGATGAGCCGGGATGATCTCTTGGGCATCAACCTGAAGGTCATGAAATCGGTCGGCCAGGGCATCGCCGCGCACGCGCCCGACGCTTTCGTGATCTGCATCACCAACCCGCTCGACGCGATGGTCTGGGCATTGCGCGAATTCTCGGGGCTGCCTCACTCACATGTCTGCGGCATGGCCGGGGTGCTGGATTCGGCGCGCTTCCGGCATTTCCTCAGTCTGGAATTCAATGTCTCGATGCGCGATGTCACCGCCTTTGTGCTGGGCGGCCACGGTGACACGATGGTGCCGCTGGCGCGCTATTCCACCGTTGCCGGTATCCCGTTGCCCGATCTGGTGAAAATGGGCTGGACCACGCAGGAACGGCTGGACAAAATCGTTCAGCGCACCCGCGACGGCGGCGCCGAGATCGTCGGCCTTCTGAAAACCGGCAGCGCCTTTTATGCGCCCGCGACCAGCGCCATCGAAATGGCCACGTCGTATCTGAAGGATCAACGGCGGCTTCTGCCCTGCGCGGCCTATTGCGACGGCGAATTTGGGCTCGATGGGATTTATTTGGGAGTGCCCGCCATCATCGGCGCGGGCGGCATCGAGAAGGTCGTGGACATCAAGTTGGACCGCGACGAACAGGCGATGTTCGACAAGTCGGTTGATGCGGTCAAGGGTCTGGTCGAAGCCTGCAAAGCCATCGACAACACGCTGGCTTAGCCGGTTTTGCGCACCCTTTGCGGCCCTACCTGGGCCGCCATTTGCCGGCGCAGCTGCGCCATCAGCACATAATCGGCGTGGTAGAACGCCTTGATCGCGGTGCGCGTGGTGTCTGACATGTCAATCGGCACCCTGCGGCCTTTGTTTTCGTGCAACGTGCCGGGCAGCGGCGGCGTTCCGGTCACGTCGTCGATCCAGCGCAACACCCGCTCGATCCCATTCTCAAACAGGAACGGCGTTAGCCCCTTGCGCCAGAAATTTGCCTGCGGCCAGATGTGGTTATCGCAGGCGTGGGCGTCATTGCGGTGCATCGCAAACACCGTCTCGACCCAACCGTCAAATCCGCCCTCGTATCGCCCGCCCTCGTCAAGATCGACCCACGCGGTGCCGTCTTCGCACGGCGGCTGCGACCGATAGCAAAATTCGCTGATCAACCTATCAACCGGATCACGGAAGACGATGAATTCGTAATCGGCAAATCCAACTGGCACAAAATGATCATGGACATCGGCAGTCATGTGCTGAGGGCAGGTTCGCGCCCATTCGTGCGGCGTCCATTTGAAAAGCGCCAGACGGCCCTTGGCTTTGAGATATTCCTTGATGCTCGACCCGCCGGTTTTGGGGACATGAACGAAATGCAGAAGCGTTCCGTTGATTCTGGCAAGGGGCATGGGGGGCCTGTTTCGCTGCTTATCGCAACCATAGCGGCAGCGAGGTAAACGAAATGTTAATGTTAACGACTACTTAGCGCGACAGCCGCAGGCGCAGGCCGAGGTTCAGCGAATTGGTGATCACATTGCTGGCCAGATTTCCACCGCCAACAAGATCGACATCGAGCCGCGAATAAGTGCCCTTGTATTCGGTAATCAGGTCGATCCGGTCCGACAGCGGCTAGGCAGCGCCGAAGACCAGGCTCGCGCTGGGGCCGCCGAATTGGTACTCGAATGTTGTGGGGGCGCCCGGGCCTGTGTGCACCTCGACATTAGGCAGCGCCACCCCCAGCCCAAGCGCCAAATATGGCGTCGCGCGCCCGCCCCAGGCCGCCGGCCAGCGCCAGATCGGACCAAAAGTCAGGTTGTTCAGCCCGTCGGTAAATTCCAACACTTCGAAGCCGCCGCTGGTGCCCGCAGGCCCAAGCGTTGCGACATCGGCATAAAGCTTGGTGTGGTTGAAATCGGCGAAATATCCAAGCCGGTCGTTGCGCCACAGAATTGCCCGCAACCCGTAATGCGGCGGCATGGCGAACGAATTGCCGTCCCACCCGGCCAGAAAACTGAAGCCGCCGATCCCGGCCGGATCGCTGCCGCTGACCCGCGAATGTGGGGCAGTCTGATACCCGGTGTAAAGATCAAGCGCGACCTGCGCCTCGGTCCCGCCGGGCGGCATGGCGATCAATGCGCCCAGGGTCGCCACGCTGGCCGCACCCGACCGCCCACGCCCCGCGACCCGCGCAATCCCGCGCCGGATCGCGCGCCAGCCCCGCGCGAAAAGGCGGTCAAAAGCCGCCAGCGCCAGCGCCTGCGCCAGCCAGCCCACGATCGCCCCCGCCAGCACGTGCCAGATATTGTGCTCGCCCACCTCGATCCGCGAGGCCCCGACAAATCCGCCCGCCAGGATCGCCAGCGCCTGGGCCGAAGGCGCGTTTTTCAGGCAGCTTTGCACCAACGCCGTGGTGCCAAAAACTGCCTCTGCCGTGTGGCCCGAGGGAAAGCCCTGATCGCCACCGTTGGGGCGCAGGTTGATCGGGTGCCTACCCAGGGTCAATTTCGGCGTCCTCACAAAGACCTCCAAAAGCACGAACCGCCCGACCAGCCGCACCGCGCTGCCATCGGCCAACGCGCAGCCTAGGGCCAGAACCGGTAATGCAATCTGAAAACTGTCGCCCAGTTTTTCCGGATCACGGCCCGTCACCAAGACCACCACGATCACGAATACCAGCATTCCCCGCAGCCCGATCCGGCGCAGGCGTCTGATCGTGGCCATCGGCCAGCCTGGTTTAGCAAATTCTCCGGACATGTCTCGGACCCGTCGTTCTTAACGATATCTTTGCCTTGCCCCTATCAGATGCCCCGGCTTCGGGCAAACGGAAGAAAGCGTCACGAATCATTCGGTTGGCTTGCACGCCGCGTATGTGATCACACCATTTCAGGCTGTGATCACAAAATGGCGAAAACCCGCGCAATTGCGCTCAGAATGTTCGATTTCGCTTTCTACCGTCGCTCGGGCGCGGCTAATTGCGGATGCAACGAACGGACGGGCGATCAGATGAATATCCATGAATACCAGGCCAAGGGGCTTTTGCGCGATTACGGTGCGCCGGTCAGCGACGGACGTACGGTTTTACGGGCTGAAGAAGCCAAAACCGCAGCCGGCGAATTGGACGGGCCATTGTGGGTGGTCAAAGCCCAGATTCACGCCGGCGGCCGCGGCAAGGGCAAATTCAAAGAGCCCGACACCGGCGACGCCGGCGGGGTTCGTCTGGCCCATTCGGTCAGCGAAGCTGAAACCGAAGCAAAGCGCATGCTCGGCCGCACCCTGGTCACTCATCAGACCGGCCCGGCGGGCAAAGTGGTCAACCGGATTTATATCGAAAACGGCGCGGGCATTAACCGCGAGCTTTACCTCGCCCTGCTGGTCGACCGCGGCAGCAGCCGCATATCCTTCGTCTGTTCGACCGAGGGCGGCATGGACATCGAGGCGGTCGCCGCCCAAACCCCCGACAAGATCCTAAGTTTTACGGTTGATCCCGCGACCGGTTATCAGGCCTACCACGGGCGGCGAATTGCGTTCGCTCTGGGGCTGGAAGGCGGCCAGATCAAGCAATGTGTCAAACTGATGGGCCAGCTTTATGACCTCTTCGTCAGCAAAGACATGGAGATGCTCGAGATCAATCCGCTGATCGTCACCGACAAGGGCGACCTGAAATGCCTCGACGCCAAGATGGGATTTGACGGCAACGCGGTCTACCGCCACCCTGATATCGCAGCTCTCAGGGACGAATCCGAAGAAGACCCCAAGGAACTGGCCGCGTCCAAATTCGACCTCAACTATATCGCGCTCGATGGCGAGATCGGCTGCATGGTCAACGGCGCAGGTCTGGCGATGGCGACGATGGACATCATCAAGCTTTATGGGTCCGAGCCTGCGAATTTCCTCGACGTCGGCGGCGGCGCCACCACCGAAAAAGTCACCGAGGCGTTCAAGATCATCACCTCCGACCCCCAGGTCAAAGGCATTCTGGTCAACATTTTCGGCGGCATCATGCGCTGCGACGTGATCGCCGAGGGCGTGGTCGCGGCGGTGACACAGGTGGGCCTGCAGGTGCCGCTGGTGGTGCGGCTGGAAGGCACCAACGTCGAAGAAGGAAAGGCGATCATCAACGACAGCGGTCTCAACGTGATCGCCGCCGACGATCTGGGCGACGCGGCCCAGAAGATCGTTAAAGCGGTGAAGGGGTAGTTCGGACATGGTCTACCCAGACGCCACGCGCGCTTGTCCCAATTGCGAGACTTCCGGCGCGACACCTCTGCCGCGTTACTCGCGCAAGGGTTGGATCGTGGCGGCATGTGATGCGTGCAAATTCGTATATCTGAAAAACCCGCCGGAGTACGCGGAGTTGATCGACGAGATGGCCTGGGAAAAAACCTATAAACAGGAAGTCGAATACCGCAACAAGCGCGCTCCCGTCGCGCAAAAAATCAACCGCGCCACCAGATTTCGCCTCACCGCATTTCGCAAAGACCGGATGAAAAATTTTGTCAGGCTTCTAAGTGGCGGAGAGATCCTCGATATTGGTTGCGGGAACGGAAAGAGAATGGGTCCGCCTTTTACCCCATACGGTATCGAGCTGTCACACGCGCTCTGGGAACAGGCCGACGCGCATATGCGCGGCCTCGGCGGCTCTTGTATGCATTCGTCTGGGGCCGAAGGTGTTTGGAAATACCCGGCGGAAAAATTCGACTCCATCATGATGCACAGCTATCTGGAGCACGAGGTCGATGTTCTGAAAACGCTTAGGGGATCGGCGCATTGCCTGAAGCCCGGCGGGAAAATATTTGTCCGCGCACCCAATTACAACTCACTTAACCGCAGGATCGCCGGTGGCAACTGGTGCGGCTTCCGCTACCCCGATCACGTCAATTACTTCACGCTTTCCAGCCTGCGCGCGGTTGCAGAAAAAGCGAACTTCAAAACGACGCTCGTGAACAAGTACAACCTGATACTCGACGACAACATTCATGCACTTCTGTTGAAGAAGTCGGTAAACTGAGGGACTGTAAAATGGCCGTACTCGTAGATGAAAACACCCGCGTGATCTGCCAGGGTTTCACCGGCTCTCAGGGCACATTCCACTCCGAACAGGCCATCGCCTACGGCACGCACATGGTCGGCGGCGTGACCCCCGGAAAAGGCGGGCAGACCCATCTGGACCTCCCGGTCTTCAACACCGTTCACGAGGCGCGCGCCGCGACCGGGGCCAATGCATCCGCCATCTATGTGCCGCCGCCGTTTGCCGCTGACGGCATTCTGGAAGCCATCGACGCGGGCATGGAGCTGGTGGTTTGCATCACCGAAGGCATTCCGGTTCTGGACATGATGCGCGTCAAACGGGCGCTCGAAGGCTCGGCCACCACGCTGATCGGCCCCAACTGCCCCGGCGTGATCACGCCGGGCGCCTGCAAGATCGGCATCATGCCCGGCCACATCCACAAGCGCGGGTCGTGCGGTGTGGTAAGCCGGTCGGGCACCCTGACTTATGAGGCGGTCAAACAGACCACCGATCTGGGGCTGGGACAATCCTCCGCCGTCGGTATCGGCGGCGATCCGATAAAGGGTACTGAGCATATCGATGTGCTGGAATGGTTTTTGGCTGACGAGGAAACGCAAAGCATCATCATGCTGGGCGAGATCGGCGGCTCGGCCGAAGAAGAGGCCGCGCAGTTTATGGCCGACGAGACACGCGCCGGGCGCGGTAAACCCTGCGCAGGCTTCATCGCCGGCCGCACCGCGCCGCCCGGTCGCCGCATGGGCCACGCCGGTGCCATTGTGGCGGGCGGCAAGGGCGGCGCCGAGGACAAAATCGAAGCAATGAAAGCCGCGGGGATCGTGGTGGCCGACAGTCCGGCAACCTTGGGCCAGGCGGTGCTGAAGGCAATTGGCAACTAGCAAAGGATCGATGGCTGCGCATGCCCCTTTACCGACATAACGGCAAACTGATTTATTTCGCGCATATACCCAAATGCGGAGGTATTTCGGTCGAATCCTATCTCGGCGCGCGCTTTGGCAACGCGGGATTTCATAATGCCCGATCAAAATATAGCGTGAAAAAGATCAACTGGACACGCACATCGCCTGGCCATGCATTATGGTATGATTTTGATAATCTGGTTCCAGGCGAGTGGTTCGATTTGGTATTTGGCGTCGTGCGCCACCCGGTGTCGCGAGTTGTTAGCGCCTATAATTTTGCAAGCCTGATTCGCGGCCATGTGCGCCCGGGTGTTGGAATTTCAGATTGGTTCCGCGACGTCCAGAAACAGCGTAGGCAAATGAAATACGTCGCCGATAACCATTTGGAGCCACAAGCGCTTTTCCTGCCCGAAGACGCACATTTTTTCAGACTCGAAGACGGGCTTGAAAAGATCATTCCCTTTATTGATAAATATTGCGGAAATACTGACGGCCCGCGGACAATTGCATGGAAAAACAAGAGCCTTCTTGCAAAGCGTGACCAGCATCGGGTCGAAGCCTTCCCCGCAGATATGGCCGGCGAAATATTTGATACATACGCCGACGACTTTCGCCGTTTTGGCTATGAACGAAATATTCCGGATGACCTGAGTTGTCATGTGCCTCTTGGAAAAATGAACGTTCGCCTGAGCCGATTCCGCAGTAAGATTCTTGGGGCATGATGAGGCGAGCATGCGAATTCACAAAAAAAATCATACTGACCGACAGTTCGACAAGCCGAACTTGATGAACACAGGCTGAGGAGCGAGAATATGACCGAACAAATCCCCAACGCACAATTCCACGCCTCGTCCTTCCTGCAAGGCCACAACGCCGAATACATCGAAGCGCTTTATGCGCGCTATGCGGGCGACCCGGATGCGGTCGATGCCGGTTGGGCCGCGTTTTTCCGCGAGATGGGCGACTCGGACGTCGAGGCCAAGCGCGACGCGGCGGGGCCAAGCTGGGCGCGCGCCGACTGGCCGCCGGTGCCGCGCGACGAACTGACCTCGGCGCTGGATGGCCAATGGCCCGACCCCGAGCCCGCCGAGATGGCCAAAAAAATCGCCGACAAGGCCACCGAGAAAGGCGCGACGGTCAGCGATCAGGCCATCAAACGCGCCGTGCTCGACAGCATCCGCGCCATCATGCTGATCCGGGCGCACCGCATTCGCGGCCATCTGGTGGCCGACCTCGATCCGCTTGGCATGCGCGACCACACCCCGCACCCGGAACTTGATCCAAAGTCCTACGGGTTCGACGACGCCGACCTGGACCGCCCGGTGTTCATCGACAACGTTCTGGGGCTGGAAACCGCCTCGATCCGAGAAATACTCGAGATCGTCAAACGCACCTATTGCGGTACCTTCGCGCTGCAGTACATGCACATCTCGAAACCTGAAGAGGCCGCCTGGCTGAAAGACCGGATCGAAGGCTATGGCAGGGAAATCGCGTTCACCCGCGAAGGGCGGCGCGGAATTCTGAACAAGCTGGTCGAGGCCGAGGGGTTCGAGAAATTCCTGCACGTCAAATACATGGGCACCAAGCGATTTGGCCTTGATGGCGGCGAAAGCGTGGTTCCGGCGATGGAACAGATCATCAAACGCGGCGCCCAGCTGGGCGTCAAAGACATCGTCATCGGCATGCCGCACCGGGGCAGGCTTTCGGTGCTGGCCAACGTGATGCAAAAACCCTATCGCGCGATCTTCAACGAATTTCAGGGCGGCAGTTACAAACCCGACGACGTCGGCGGCTCGGGCGACGTGAAATACCACCTTGGCGCGTCGTCAGATCGCGAATTTGACGGTAATACAGTCCACCTCAGCCTGACCGCCAACCCCAGCCATCTCGAGGCGGTGAACCCTGTGGTCATTGGCAAGGTGCGCGCCAAGCAGGAACAGCACGGCTCGCGCCAAAGCTGTCTGGCGATCCTTCTGCACGGCGATGCTGCTTTTGCCGGTCAGGGCGTGGTGGCCGAATGTTTCGGCCTTTCGGGTCTCATTGGCCACAAGACCGGCGGCACCATGCACATCATCGTCAACAACCAGATCGGCTTTACCACCGCGCCGCATTTCAGCCGCTCGTCGCCCTATCCGACCGATATCGCGCTGATGGTCGAAGCGCCGATTTTTCACGTCAACGGCGACGAACCCGAGGCGGTGGTTCATGCCGCGCGCGTGGCCACCGAGTTCCGGCAGAAGTTCGAAAAAGACGTGGTCCTGGACATCTTCAGTTATCGCCGCTTCGGCCATAACGAAGGCGACGAGCCGATGTTCACCAACCCGATGATGTACAAAAAGATCAAACGCCAGAAAACGACGCTGCAGATCTATACCGAACGGCTGGTGGCCGATGGCCTGATCCCCGAGGGCGAGATCGAAGACATGAAGGCCGCCTTCCAAGCCCATCTAAACGAGGAATTCGAGGTCGGCAAATCCTATCGGCCCAACAAGGCCGACTGGCTGGACGGGCGCTGGTCGCACCTCGACAAACTGGGCGAGAAATATCAGCGCGGCAAAACTGCGATCCGAAAGAAAACCCTGGCCGAGATCGGCGCTGCGATCACCCGAGCGCCCGAGGGCTTCTCCTTGCACAGAACCGTCGGGCGGCTCCTCGAGAATCGCGGCGCGATGTTTGCCAGTGGCACCGGTTTTGACTGGGCAACGGGCGAGGCGCTGGCCTTCGGCTCGGTGATGCTCGAGGGCTATCCGGTGCGCCTTTCGGGGCAGGATTCGGCCCGCGGCACGTTCAGCCAGCGCCACTCGGGCCTGGTCAATCAGGATACCGAAGAAAAGCACTTTCCGCTCAGCAGCATCCGCGCCGGGCAAGCCCGGTTCGAGGTCATCGATTCGATGCTTTCCGAATATGCGGTCCTGGGCTTTGAGTATGGCTATTCCCTGGCCGAACCCAACGCGCTGGTGCTGTGGGAGGCGCAGTTTGGCGATTTCGCCAACGGCGCCCAGATCATGTTCGACCAGTTCATAAGTTCGGGCGAAAGCAAATGGCTGCGCATGTCGGGGCTGGTTTGCCTGTTGCCGCACGGGTTCGAAGGCCAGGGGCCGGAGCATTCGTCGGCCAGGCTGGAACGGTTCTTGCAGATGTGCGGCGGCGACAACTGGATCATCGCCAATTGCACGACGCCGGCGAATTATTTCCACATCCTGCGCCGCCAGATGCACCGGACCTATCGCAAACCGCTGATCCTGATGACACCCAAGTCGCTTCTGCGCCACAAAAAGGCGGTCAGCAACGCGGATGATTTCACCACCGGGTCCAGCTTCCACCGGGTGCTGTGGGACGACGCCCAAAAGGGCCATTCCGATACCCAGCTGAAAACCGACAACAAAATTAGGCGCGTGGTGCTTTGTTCGGGAAAGGTCTATTTCGATCTGCTCGAAGAACGCGACACCCTTGGGATCACCGACGTTTACCTGATGCGGGTCGAACAATTCTATCCGTTCCCGGCGCTTTCCATGGTCAAGGAGCTTGACCGGTTCAAACAGGCCGAAGTGGTCTGGTGCCAGGAAGAGCCCAAGAACCAGGGCGCGTGGAACTTTATCGAGCCCAACATCGAATGGGTGCTGACCCGGATCAAGGCCAAGCACAAGCGGCCCAGCTTTGCCGGACGTCCTGCCTCGGCCTCGCCCGCGACCGGGCTTGCCAGCCAGCACAAGACCCAACAAGCGGCCCTGATCGATCAGGCGCTGACCATCGAAGGAAAGAAATGATGTCTGTCGAAGTCCGTGTTCCGACCCTTGGCGAAAGCGTTACCGAGGCGACCGTTGCCACATGGTTCAAGAAACCCGGCGATGCTGTCGCTGCCGACGAAATGCTGTGCGAGCTGGAAACCGACAAGGTGACGGTCGAGGTGCCCGCGCCGGTCGCGGGAAACCTGGCTGAGATCGTCGCCGCCGAGGGATCGACCGTGGGGGTCGATGCCCTGCTGGCCTCGATAGCCGAAAGCGCGGGTGCCACAGCGCCCGCAGAGGTCAAGGTCGAAGAAAAATCCGAACCCGCTCCGGCCGAGACTGCGCCGCAAGCGCCAAGCGAGGCCGCGCCGGATGCCGCGGCAGATGAAACCATAGACGTCATGGTCCCGGCGCTTGGCGAAAGCGTGACCGAGGCGACGGTTGTCAGTTGGTTCAAGAAACCCGGCGACGCGGTGGCCGTGGACGAGATGCTGTGCGAACTGGAAACCGACAAGGTTTCGGTCGAAGTGCCGGCCCCCGCCGCCGGAACCCTATCGCAGGTTCTGGCCGCCGAAGGCGCAACGGTTGAGGCTGGCGGCAAGCTTGCGGTGATCACCGGCGGTGCTGGGGCCGCGGCCTCGCCCGCCTCGGCGGCGACGGCGTTGGCGCCGGCGGCAGCGACCACCTCGGGGGGTGTGAAAAACGCGCCCTCTGCCGAAAAGATGATGGCCGAAAAAGGCATCGATCCCGCCAGCATCAAAGGCACCGGCAAAGACGGGCGCATCATGAAAGAAGATGTCGCCAAGGCGGGCGCGGTCACGGTCCCGGCCCCCGAAGCCGCACCTGTGCCCATGCCCCGCGCCCCGGTCGCGGCCGATGACGCGGCGCGCGAGGAACGGGTGAAAATGACCCGGCTGCGCCAGACCATCGCGCGGCGGCTGAAAGATGCACAAAACACCGCCGCGATGCTCACGACCTTCAACGAGGCCGACATGGGTCCGATCATGGATTTGCGCAACGAATACAAAGAGCTTTTTCTGAAAAAACACGGCGTGAAGCTGGGCTTCATGTCATTTTTCGTGCGTGCCTGTTGCCATGCGCTGAAGGAAGTTCCCGAAGTGAACGCCGAGATCGACGGGACGGACGTGGTCTACAAGAACTTCGTCCACATGGGCGTGGCCGTCGGCACGCCCAGTGGCCTCGTGGTGCCGGTGGTCCGCAACGCCGACGCGATGGGCTTTGCCGCGATCGAGAAGAAAATATCCGAACTGGGCCTGCGCGCCCGCGATGGCAAACTTTCGATGGCCGAAATGCAGGGCGGGTCGTTCACCATCTCGAACGGCGGCGTCTACGGTTCGCTGATGTCCAGCCCGATCCTGAACCCGCCGCAGTCGGGCATCCTGGGCATGCACAAGATCCAGGACAGGCCCATGGCTGTGGGCGGTCAGGTGGTGATCCGGCCGATGATGTATCTTGCGATGAGCTACGATCACCGTATCGTCGACGGCAAAGGCGCGGTAACTTTCCTGGTGCGCGTCAAAAAGGCGCTGGAAGACCCGCGGCGTCTGTTGATGGATTTGTGACCACCGTGGCCATGGACTTGATCCGGGATCGTGTAACCGGGAGACCGAAATGCTCGCCTCTGAATTGACCATCCTCACCCTCTACGGGCTGATCGTGGCCCTGGTGCTGGGGCTCAAGACCACCGGCATGACCGCGCAGATGGGCATGGGGTATATATTCTCGGCGCGGGACGAGAAGCGCGAATTGCCGCGTATGCTGGCCCGGGTCGATCGGGCGCTGGCCAATTCGGTCACCGCGCTGGTGCTGGTCGCCGTGCCGATCCTGATCCTGGGCCTGACCGACCGCTTTTCGGGCAAGAGCCTGCTCGCGTCCCAAGTCTTTCTGATCGCCCGCGTGCTTTATTTTCCGGCCTATGCATTCGGCATCACCGGGCTGCGGACGGCGCTTTGGCTCGGCGGTTTTCTCGCCACGCTGGCGCTTTATGCGCTGGCGGTCTGAGGCAACGGCATGACCTGGAACTCACTAGATATTCGCGGCGATACCGACCCGGTGCCGCCATCCCAAATCGAAGGATTTTCCAATGGCGCGCTATGATGTGATTGTAATCGGCGCCGGTCCCGGCGGCTATGTCTGCGCCATCCGCTGTGCCCAGCTGGGGCTGAAAACGGCTTGCGTCGAGGGCCGCGAAACTCTGGGCGGCACCTGCCTGAACGTGGGTTGCATCCCGTCAAAGGCGCTGTTGCATGCCTCCCATTCGCTGCACGAAGCGCAGGTCAACTTCGAGAAGATGGGGCTGATCGGTGCGGACCCTATGGTCGATTGGGCGCGGATGCTGGCCTATAAGGACGATGTCATTGGGCAAAACACCAAAGGCATAGAATTTCTTTTCAAAAAGAACAAGATAGATTGGATCAAAGGCTGGGCTTCGATCCCCGGGGCCGGCAAGGTCAAGGTCGGGGACGCGGTGCATGAGGCCAGGAATATCGTTATCGCCAGCGGGTCCGAGGCCTCGGACCTGCCCGGCGTCGAAGTTGACGAAAAGGTTGTGGTGACATCGACCGGCGCGCTGGTGCTCGACAAGGTTCCGGGTCACTTGGTGGTGATCGGCGCTGGCGTGATCGGGCTCGAGCTTGGCTCGGTCTACGCGCGGCTCAGCTCCGAAGTGACGGTCGTGGAATTTCTCGACACGATCACACCGGGCATGGACGGCGAGGTTTCCAAGACGTTTCAGAGACTTCTGAAACGCCAGGGCCTGAAGTTCATTCTGGGTGCCGCGGTCCAGAAAGTCGAGGCGACCAAGACCAAAGCCAAAGTGCATTACATGCTGAAGAAGGACGACAGAGACGCCGTGATCGCGGCCGACACGGTGCTGGTCGCCACCGGTCGCCGCCCCTTTACCGACGGTCTAGGTCTGGAGCCGCTCGGCGTTGCGCGGGCCAAGGGCGGAGCGATCGAGACCGACGCGCATTGGGCAACATCGCAACCGGGCATCTATGCCATCGGCGACGCGATCAACGGCCCGATGCTGGCGCACAAGGCCGAAGACGAAGGCATGGCGGTGGCCGAGGTAATCGCCGGCAAGACCGGGCACGTAAACTATGGCGTCATTCCAAGCGTGATCTATACCGCCCCCGAAGTGGCAAGCGTGGGCGAGACCGAAGAAACTCTGAAAGCCGCCGACCGGGCCTATAAAATCGGCAAGTTTTCGTTCATGGGCAACGGCCGCGCCAAGGCCAATTTCGCGGGCGATGGTTTTGTGAAGCTGCTGGCTTGCTCGGAGACCGACCGGGTGCTGGGCGCGCATATCATCGGGCCTGCCGCCGGCGAGCTGATCCACGAGATCTGCGTGGCGATGGAGTTTGGCGCCACAGCCGAGGACGTGGCGCTAACCTGCCACGCCCATCCGACCTATTCCGAGGCGGTACGCGAGGCGGCACTGGCCTGCGGCGACGGGCCGATCCATGCGTGAGATAGGGTTTGCGCCGCGCTGGCGCGCGTCGCCCCAGGCGAGGGGCCGGACCCTCGCGCTCCCCGGAGTGTTTCTGGAAATTTGATGGGGGCGGTGAGATCTAACCGATCAGGTGGCGCAATCCTTGCGTCACATCAGTGCGCACCGCCAGTCGAAGACCTGGTTCATCGCCAGCGCGCAGCGCCGCCAGAATAGACCGGTGCTGAACCGGCGGGTCGTTCGACCGTGCCCGTTCATAGACCAGCGGCATGGTCGGCCCAAGTTGCAGCCAGACCGTTTCGACAATCGCCAGCATCGCGGGCGACTGGGCGCGCAGATAAAGCGTTCGGTGGAACTCGAGGTTGGCGCGGATATAGGCCACCGCATCGCGTTTGGCCACGGCCTCGGACACCGCCGAATTGATCGCCTGCAGGCGGTCCACCAGCCCCATATGGGCCCGCGGCAGGGCGCGCGACGCCATTTCGGGTTCGATCAGCGCCCGGATCGAGGCCAGCTCTTCGATCCGCTCGTTCGATAGTTCTGGCGTCGCCACCCGGCCCGAGCTTGAAAGCGTCAGCGCGCCTTCGGCCACCAGACGCCGCAGCGCCTCGCGCACCGGGGTCATCGACACGCCGAAATCGCGCCCGACACCCCTCAGCGTCAGCGCCGTCGCCGGGGCAAGTTCGCCGTACATGATGCGCCCGCGCAAGGTGCGATAAAGCTGGTCGTGGGCTGCTGTGGGCGCGGTTGCGGGCACTTCCGGGCGGGAATGGCTGATCATGATCGATTGTGGTCACAACCAATAGCCTCGCGTCAATCGCCGAAATCCCAGCGGTGCAGACCTGCGCCATTGCGCCGCAACCAGGCGCGGTGGTCCGGGTAGCCGGGACAAATGTCGCCGACCAGCGTCCAGAAAGCGCGCCCATGGTTCATCTCGGCCAGATGCGCGACCTCGTGTGCGGCCACATAATCCAGCACCTCGCGCGGCGCCATGATCAGCCGCCAGGAAAACATCAACCCGCCCGAGGCCGAACACGACCCCCACCGCGACCGGGTATCGCGCAGCGTCAGACCGGCATAGTCGCGCCCCAGAACCCGGCTGTATCTGTCTGAGGCCTGGGCAAATGCGTCGCGTGCCATGACCCGCAACCAGGCCCTGATCGCGCGGCCCGGGTGCCGGGCCTGCTGGGGCACCAACAGATCGGCACCGTCCGGCGACAGCCCGACCGCGCGCGCACGCGACGCCGCAATAGCGCGCGCCTGACCCTGGAAAGGTATCGCGCCGCCCAAGCTGACCCGCAGCCTTGGCGGCACCTCGGCCACGGTGGTTTGCAGCCAACCGCGCTTTTGCGCCAGAAATCCCCGCGCCGCCTTTTCCGATACGCCGCGCGGCAGGGTCAGCGTAACATCCCCGCTCAAATTCGAAACCCGCAGCGACATCCGCCGCGCCCGCGCCGACCGGCGCAGGGTAACCGATATATCCGGATCGCCGGGGACCGCTAATTTCACCATGCAACTGACCTATCTGTCTTGGCTTCGCCCTTGCCGCCCGCCATACAGCGCCGCCGCGCCGGGGAAAAGTACCGCGTGCGAATAGCCTTTGACAGCGGCGTGGGCATGTGGCAGTTGGCGTCGATTATCAGACATGGCCGCGCCACAAGAAGAGAGCTCTCATGCCCAAGGAAGAATGGGGTACCAAACGCCTTTGCCCGACCACCGGACGCCGGTTTTTCGACCTGAACAAGACCCCGATCGTCAGCCCCTATACGGGCGAGGTGATCGAGTTTGACACTGGCAACAAAAGCCGGGTTCTGGTCGCCGACAAGCCGGACCCGAAAGAAGTCCAGAAAAAAGAAGTCCAGAAAAAGGAAACCGCGCCGGATGAGACGGATGCGGCCGATAAAAATGACGTCATTGATGACGGCGATGACGGGGACGCCGCTCTGGGCGATGATGTTCTGGACGATAACGACGACGAAGTTTCACTCGATGAAATCGCCGACGTTGCCGCCGACGACGAGTAACACGTACGGCGGCAGGGTTTTTTCCTTGAACTGACCCCGGCGCTTTACTACACACTCGCGGGCGAGCGATCGCTTGCCCGCAACCGGATGGGGCCATAGCTCAGTTGGGAGAGCGCTTGAATGGCATTCAAGAGGTCAGGGGTTCGACCCCCCTTGGCTCCACCACCCTAAAATCTGGTATTTCGTATATAGATGAGCGGGTTATGATGTAACGGGCCGCCTCTTGCCGGCGCGGCGTAGTGACCGTCGATCCCGGAGTTCTGAGCCCTTGTTAAGATCGCCACACTGGTGATTTCAGTGCCATTGTCCGCCACAATTATCCCCGGCTGACCAAGCTCTGTAGAACCCGATCCCCCCTTGTGACCTGCAATCCGGACAAAGACGTGAACAGGCTGGCAATGGCTTGAAATTCACGGCTCTTGTACGCGCAAATTGTTTCGAAGTTATTCCTCCGTGCAGCGCATTCAACACCGTGGAAAAAATTGTGCATGCTTATACACTGGCCGCAAGAATGGTAGATTCGATAGCACCGAGAAACATTGATAATGCGCGCTTCCGATGTGGATTGGCGAGTATTTGGTTGGCCATGTTTTTCGGGTTGTTCGGATTGCTGTTGCCTGAACCCGTCGCGGCCGAAGTTGGATATTCGGTTCGCATTAGCGCCTCGCAATCCCGCGGAACTGCACCCCTCGACGTTCAATTCCGCTTGCTGGCGGAAACCCGCCCTTCGGGCGAAATCGCGCGGGTCGAAGTTGATCCGGGCGACGGCAGCGGCGTCATCGTGGCCCACACCGGTCGGGGGTGGATAAGGTCAAGCCCGAAACACCGCTATACGCGCCCTGGACGGTTTACCGCGCGGATTACGCTGATCACGACCGACGGTCAAAGGGCCACGTCCAGAGCGCGAATCACCGTAGTTCCGAAAAAGCCGGCCAATCCGGCCGAGCTTTTAGTGGTCGTCAATGCCCGCGGGGACGCACCGCACGCGGCGACATTCAAGATCGGTGGCGACAGCTTGCCGTTCACGGCGCGCGCCGCACGGTTGAGCTTTGCGGATGGGCAGGCGGCACGGGTTTTGCCGTTTCAGACCCTCACCCATCCCTATCGCGCGCCGGGTCGTTATCTGGCCAGGCTGGAATTTCGTGGCAATAATGGCAATCGCGCGCGCGCCGCCCGGACGGTAACCGTTGATGACGCGCCGCGCCTGCGATTTACCGTAGCACCCACTGCGGGCACGGCTCCGGTGGAAGTCACCGTACGCGCAAATATTCCCATAGGCGACATTCGCCGCGCCGGCGTTTTGCAGGATGGACGCGAAATCATTGGCACAGAACAACTGGTCGGACGCGCCGAAGGACGGCGAAAAATCACCATCACCGAACCCGGGACCTATCAATTCGAACTTCGGGCCATCACGCAAAACGGCCAGCGACTTCGCGAGCGGCGCACCGTCGTCGTCCGTCGGGGCGAAGTGGCGCAGGGCGAGACCTATTATGAACACGACGGCGGCGTGGTGCAGCTCGTCCAGTCGGGCGGCGCATTCGAGGGCATCATGCGCGCGCCGACCGTCGATCAGGCAGTGGCCGGCTATGATATCGGGCAGGTTTTCGTGCGCGGCGCCTATGCCGACCGCGCCTACACCGCGCTGCGCCCGCTCAACTATGACGATCCAAACAGCGAACGCCGCCGGTATTACGAGGATCACGCGGTTCAGGTGGCAGCGGGCAGCTACAAGGTGCTATCGCCGAACTGCCCGCCGCAATGGGGGGATTACGGATTTAATGTCTCGTTCGATCCCGAAAACGGTCAGGCCACCTCGATTTCCGGAACCGTCGTCTACAAAGGGTTCATGACCCGGGCCGAGCGCGCTTTTGCGCGGGCCAGACAGCCGATGCCCCGTGCAGGAATAACCGGGCGGCTGATCTGGGTCTCGGAAATGATGGCGATGATGCGGCGCTTCGGCGACAACAGCGGCAGGCCGGACGAATGCGTCACGTCGGATGCGCCGGAGAAATCAAGACCGGCAACGTTTACCCGGATTTCTGCCGAGCGTGCACAGGAAATCGGCCGCGAGAACGTGAACAACACTCGGGATTTTGCCCAGCGCGCCTATGACGGATTTGATGGACCGCCGCCCGACGATGGTACGCCTCGACTGACCGATCCGACTTATGGTGAGGCGCCATCCAGCGAAGATCCGGTTTATCTTGCATCGGGTGAATTCTATGAAACCTCAATCGACCTGACCGATGCCACCGTCGGCGGTCCAGGTTGGCGCTTGCAGCGCACTTATCGCAGCCAGTCACCGGTTCACACCTGTATGGGGCACGGCTGGGTGCATAATTATCAACTGGCGCTGGTGCGCGACGGTGACGGATGGCGGTATCGCAACGAAAACGGCAGCCACGAATATTTTCGGCCTCTGTCACCGGGCCTGTTTCAAAGCGCCGGAGCTTCGCGGTTAAGAATCACCGCGGACGCGCAGATTATTCGAATGCACGACGGAACGCTTTACACTTTTGTTCCAACGACCGGCCTTGCCGATCAGTCCCGCCTCGAGCATATCGAGTCCCCTGGTGGCGCGAGATTGTCATTTAGCTACGATCTCGCGGGCCGTATCGTCCAGGTCCGCAACGGCGCAGGAAATGCCGCACGCTATTCTTACGACGATGACCGGGGTTATCTGATACGGGTCGAAGCCCCTGACGGATCGGCGGTTGCCTTTGCCCGTGACGCGGACGGTAATCTGACGACCAAATCCGACCTGCACCCGGTGTCGGGTGATGTCAGTAGCCAAATCCGCTATGCCTATCGGGGCAGCGGCGAAAATATCGCGCCGGAACTTCGCCATAACATGGTGCAGGTCTGGCTGCCCGGCGGCGGCCAGCAGCCCGCGCTCGACATCGCCTACGGCGAAGACCCAGATAGTGCTGGTTTTGACCGCGTGATCGAACAGCGAACCGGCACCTTGGTCGAGCGCTTTGCATACGGTCGAACCGAAACGGCTGACGGTGAAATGTTCACCACTAAGCTATCCGCCGAAGGCCGCGCAGACGAGGTGCATTTCTTTACAGCGCAAGGGCGACACCAGCGCACAATCTATATCACCGCAGACTTACAAGAGATCGCCACAGATCTGCTTTACGATACCGAGGGCAAACCCGCAGGCCGGCGCTATCCAGATGGTGCCGCCCTGGAATTCAGCCCGGGGCCAGCTCAGGGACTGGTCGTCCAGACCCGCACACCCGCCACGGGCAGCGATCTGCCGCCGATCCATTGGGTCACGTCCACTGAACTGGTATTCGGCCTGCAAAAGGCAATCTTTGGTCCTTTCGTCGGGGCGGTTCCCACAACTTTGGCCGAGATCGAAGAAAAACGCCGGGTGACGCGAATTTACGATTACGAAGAAGCGGGCAGCGGGGCGTCGCAATACCTGATCGATTTTGGCCTCGCCGCAGATGACCCGGCGCTGGGAGATGTCAGTGCCGACGGGACGACGGATCAGGCTGCTGGTCGGCTGGTCCAGGAGGTCAAGCATTCCGGCGGTCACGAGACGGAAATCACAAACTATATCTGGAACGATGACGGCTCGCTGTCTCGGATCCTCCGCGCCGACGGCAGCGCGACCCGGTTTGATTACTCAGACACCGGCCTGCTGGTTCAGGTCGCCGCGACCAGCCCGCAGGGTGCCGAAACCACCGAAGCCGTCTATGATTGGGACGCATCGGGCGGCCTAATCGGCGCGCGGGTCGGCAGCACCGGATATGTTGGGATAGAGCGCGACGCGCTCGGACGGTTGGTCAAGACAACGCGGGCAAATGGCCAAAGCCGTTCGTTAATCTACGACAGCGCCGGACGCATCAGCGCCGAAAGGCTCGGCGAACAAAAAGCCGCCGAGTTCGCCTACGACGGTTTCGGCCGTGTCGTTGAAATTCGCCGATGGGCGGACGAAGACGATCCTGTCGTCGAAACATACGCATACGACGCGTTTGGCCGGGTGATCAGCGCCACCGATCCGGCAGGCACCTGGAGCCGCGAAATTGACCTATTTGGCCGGACTTCGCGCGAATTCATGCCAAACGGCGAAGCGCTGACCTTTGACTACGAAGCCGAGAGACGGCTGATCTCAGAATCCGGTCTGGGTTGGAGACATCAGCATGCCTACGATGGCCACGGTCGCCATGTCGAAACCGTCACCCAATCGGGCGACGTAATTTCGTTTACCTATGACGACGGATCGCGACCAATTGCGCGGACAGTTATGCGCGACGGAAAACTGGTCAATCGAACTCTCCTTGAACGGGATAGCGACGGCGATCTGATCGGTGTCTCCGCCTCTGCGACCGACGACCAACAGATCGCGTTGCCCTTGGGCGGGGAAAATGTGTCCGTCGGTGTCCACGGTCCGGATTTGTTTTCAGGGTCGTTTCAGCGCGACCTGATGGGCCGGATCACAGGATTTCGCAGCAACGACGGTGCGACCTGGAAGTCTCAGTGGGACAGCGCCTCGCGGCTGACGTCGATATAGCGTAACGGCGCGGAAGTTTTTTCGACGGATTTTCAGGACGACGGGCGATCTCTGGCGGTGCGGATGTTCGGATATGCGGCGTTGCACGTTAGCCACGATGGTCTGACCACAACGCGCATCGACGGTCGGGGTGCGGAAATCAGCTCGGTCCGCGATGGCTATGGCCGGTTGCTGGCTGAAAATGCCGAGCTGAATGGCCAGACGTCGCGGCGGTCGTTTGCCTATGACGGTGTCGGTCGAATGGTCATGCACCGACGCGGCGACACCCAATGGACGCGGACCTTCGATGGCATCGCGCCAGTTGAAGACAAGCTGAGTTTTGCCGATGGCGCCAGCTATGCGATTGCCCGAAGATATGATCGCCAAGGTCGGTTGAGCGAGCGCCTATTGCCGAGCGGACAGGCCATCGGTTTCAGCTACCCGGACGCGGCAAGTGCTGAAATTTCAATTGGCGATCACCTCATCAGCCTTGACTATTCGCCCGATGGCGCAATTGCGCGTGCCACGCTCGGCGCGGCCACCGTTGGCTATGCTCTGCCAATTCTTAACGCGCGCGGTTCCGAATTCAGAGTTGTGGCAAGCGGCCCTGACGGCGAACTTCTGGACCGGGCAATCCGCTTTGAAAATGGCCGCGCAGCCGCGATCTCGGAACCGCTGCTGGGCGGCCTGACAGCCATCGTCCGTGACAACAGCGGCCGCATCATTACCGTCGGAAGCGAAAGTTTCCGTTACAGCGATTCGGGCGCGATGATGGCAAGCGATGGAAATATTCCGCACTTGCCCGCCCACGCCTCGGACCCGGCGCTTGCGGTGCTGGACCCCGACGGTCGGGTCGCTGAAGTTAACGGACGCACAATCGCCCGTGACCCGTTCGGACTGATTTCCGGGGCCAGGCGTGGTGGCACCACGTCCGGTTACCTTCGCGACGGGCAGGGGCGCGTCGTGACAATAATCGCCGATGGCCTGCGCAGCGATGTTGTCTACGACGGCGGCACCGTGACCGGGCTGTACCGGAACAATGAACCAATTTACGAATACATTCTGGACGCAAACAACGTGCCGGTGGCGCTGATAACCGATGGCGGCGTGCAATTGCTGGCGCTCGATTTTGGCGGTGGCGCTCTGGCCGGGATCGGGGCCGATGGGGTCATCTCTATGCGCGTCAGTCTGTCGGCTTACGGAGTTCCTGCATTTTCGCACGGCGTACCCACAGAACCGCAGCCGCTGTTGGATGGCATGCTTTATGATCCAACGAGCGGGTTGTACCTGACGGCGGCGCGCGCAATGGATCCCGAGATCGGCCAATTTCTTTCACCCGAGCCGTTCGGACCCCTGGCCTCCCCGTTACCCTATGAATATGCCGCTGGCGATCCGTTCACCTACCGCGATGCAACCGGTGCGCAGCCTTCGGGAACCGGCGGCGTCAACCCTGACCCAAGTATCGGTCAAAAGTTCGGCGAGGCGGTAAGGGAACCCTGGAACAAAGCTGGCGAAGCCTTGAACGAAAATCTCGGGCCCGGAAGCGACAATTCAGATGGCGCAGGGTCCGGCGGTTCGGGCTGGCAGGGTGGCGGAAACAGGGGCGGCTCGTCATCGGGTTCCGGGTCACAGAACGGCGGTGCAAGCGACAATGCATCCGGGGGCGGTTCTCGTTATCCGGACATCAACCCCCGAGGTCGCGATTATGAGGCCGAGGATAGAGCAGCCGAGCGACGCGCCAATAGCGCCGAACGTGAAGCCCGAATGCGCGCACGGGAATCAGCCTTCAAAAGAAACACCCGCTTTGCCGACAAATTATTGCCAGAAGAAGTGCGGCGCCTTTGGCTGAATGAGGAAGATGTGTTTATTAACGGTTTCCACACCATCTATGAGGGCGAATCTGTTCCGTGGGCAACGCCCGCCACCGGACCCAGCATCGGCAACGCGGGCGACCCACATAGGCTGTTGCGCACAACTTTGGGGGGCCGGAACGCTAACCAGGGGCGGACCGGCGACCGGTTACGGTTTCTGTTTCGAAATCAACTTTCGGTGCCGCCACCGGTTGCCCCGCCCGCGACCCGGATAAATTCACCGCGACCCGCCCCGCCCGGCCGGCAACCCGCCGGGATCAGTTCCTTCGGCGGCGGATCACCACAACCATCCACGACCCCAACCCAGCCGACCCCGGCCACACGCAAAGAGCCCAGCGGCCTTGCGAATATCGGAGGTCTGTTTTGATGCTGCGTGGGTTCATTCTGCTGGCCGGTATGACGCTATTCTCAGCCGGCCAGCTCGGCGCAAACGAATACCGCTCGGTCGCAGTAAGTTCCGAGCCATCGGGTGCGACCGTCTATCTGAACGGCACGATTGTCGGGATCACCCCGGCACTTGTCGCGCTGTCCAGCGGCGCCGGGGTTTCTGAAATAGAAATTTCCAAGGACGGTTTTGAAATATTTTCCCAGCCGTTTTCCGACCTTGAAATTCCCGACGCGATCGGGGCCGTGCTGGCCCCGCGCCGGACCATAATTCCGGTCACCGTCGCCGACGACCGGGGATCGGCATTCGATGGCGAAATCACGCTACGCGAGGCGCTGCTTTATGCGGCTGGTGAGGTTCGGCCGGTTGGTCTAGATCGAGTGTTGATCGACGGCCCGGTTGGCGCGGAACGCGCCGACGATATTGTGATCTCCACGAAAGCGCACCGGCTGGGTCCGGTGCTGACGATCCGCAAGCCGCTACCGCCCCTGTCCGGCCCCGGCGACCGCCTTGTCGGGCCACCATCGCGGTTGCCCACGGGTTTGCGCTGCGCGGCACGGGGCTGGTTATGGGGCCAGACACGCAAGTCGAGCGCCTGGTTCTGGATGGGTTCGATGTTGGCCTGTCCGCCGAAGGTTTTGGGACAATGGTGGCCCGAGACGTATCCGCGATTGGCGGTTTTGTCGGCTTCAGCGCGTCCCATGGGGCCGAGCTGTTGGTCAACGGAATCGACGCCATCAATCTGGCGGCAAATGCCTCTGCCCACAACGGCGGGCTGATTGACGGTTTTGTCGAGGATATTGCGCTGCATGACCTCGATAACTTGACGCTTTATTCCGGACCACCAGGCGCGGAAGACTTTACGGTGCTGGAAGGCTGGACCGAGCCGGATGGTGCCACGAATTTGTTCGTCCGCCATGCCCAGACGCGCCCCCTGCGCGAAGTCACCGATCTTGTGGCCGACACAAGCCCGTATGATCTTTATTCGATACTTGGATTTGGCCAGTCGGATCAGCGCTGGCCGCGTCACGTTTATGACGGCATCGACGGCGACTTTTTTCGCTGGGCGTTCAAAGATGCCGCGGCCTACGAGTGGATTCATGTGATGGGTCAGCGCCCGATCCGCACCGACAAATTCGTGCTGCATCATCTCCAGGTCGACTCAAAACTCTTCAAATACAGCTTTTCGCTGCTTGGCCGCGGTCGCACGGTCATCGAGACATTTGAGGTCGAGACCGACGCGACAGTCGATGAAATCGCCATCGATCCGGAAATTGATTTCTTCGGCTTCCGGATCGATGTGGTCGAGGCCATAGGCACCAGCCCGGGTTTCACGGAAATTGAGGCCGACGTGTTGGATTCCGACGCCTACGCGCCGCTGAGCGTCAGCCGTCGCCGCGCCATTTTCCCGCGCCCGCATCGCGGAGAGCGGGGCGTTATCGAAATTAACGGCGACCTGCGCCCGATTGGCGAAGCGGTCTTCACTGACCAGACACCGGTTAGCTACACGCAATCTGACAACACCTATAGATCGACTGAACCAATTACGCGCACGCTTGCGCAATCGGCAACCACACAGGACTTTCGCGCCGCCTTGGACGCAATCGCCGATGCAGGCGCGGGCGAAATCGTTATTCCCGGCACGCTTGATATTGATGCGTCGCTTGCCGAGATCACAATGGAAGGTCTGCGCCTGACCGGTGGCGGCGAGATACGCAGCACCGATGGCAGCGGTCTGGTATTTCGTGACAGCCGCGATATCCGGATCGACAATCTGACCTTGACTGGCGGTGGAATTGAACTTCGAAACACCTACCCGTTCGTGCTCGAAGCCGCGACGATCACTCAATTTGACACGGCCATTATCGCCGACCAAAGCCGCGTGGTTGTCACAAATTCCAGCATTTCCGGTGGCAATCTTGCCTATCAGGGCGACCAGACCGCGCTGACGATGACCGGCAGCCTGATCGAAGACGTGGCGATCGGTCTGTCGGCGCGCACCGCCGACCCGCTGGTGCTTGTCGGCAACACAATTTCGGCCCGTGAAAGCGCTGTCGATCTTCGCCAGGAGAGCCATAACCTCGGCATTCTTGCCCTTATTGCCAATGACGCCGAGCCCGGCATTCCCACCACTCCGGTGACGGCGGAATATAATCTTTCTACGTCGTCGCTTTTTGGCGACAATGTGCTGGCCAATTTGGGGCTGACCGGCGATATGTACTCGGTCGATATCAAAATGGACTGGCTCGGTAACGGCATTCACGATATCCGGCTGGGCGTCGCACCAACGCAGGTGCGCCTGCTGGAAATTCCTGACCCAGACACCCGCTGTTTGCTCAGCACGGATACGACGCTGCCCGATGCGCCCAGGCCCGTCGTCCTGCAAAGGTCGGCAACCATTGTAGTTCACGACACCGACGCCTCGCTTTTGTGTCACAACGCTTCGGGTGGGGCCAAGATTGCCCTGCCGCCAGCCAGCCAGCCGAGTGCGCCGATCCCGGCGATTGCGCGGTTAGTCATCAGCCTTGATAACGGCTTCGAAAACGTCGAGGACGGCATGGCAAACTCGGTGGTCGCCAGTATCCGCTCCGAGCCGATTGGCAGCGCCCAACCTTTCCCCGTGCTGGGGGCCGAAGGGGCTGCGGATGCCAAGCGGCGGTTGATCTATTCGCTGGTTGACGCCGGAGATATGGCCGGGGCATTCAGCCGCGCCTTTGATTATTATGCCCGCAGCCCGCGTGACAGGGATGTCGGTAAACTGTTGTTGTATACGGCCGATAGCTGGGCCGCGGTGCTCGAAAGTCAGGGGCTGTCGGATGAGGCGCTGGAATTGCTGACCGATCTTGCTGATGCTGAAACCGCGCCATCGGGGGCGCAAAAATTGGTCGTAAACGCGCATTTCGACAGGGCGTCGGTATTGACCGATCTGCAACATTGGGAAGATGCGCGCCACGACTATCGGCTGGCGCTGGCGCGCGACCCAACGTTGGACGTTGCGCGCCAAAACATCACGTACGTCTATCAGGAAGACCTGCGCAGCCGCTTCACCGGCGACACCGCGCCCGCGACGATTGCCTGGGTCGACGCGCAATCCCTTGAATATCCCGAATTTGCCGAGGGGCTGCGCGAAGTCGCCGGTATTCTGCTTGGAAATACAGTAATCGACGCGATCAACAACCGGCACTTTGACGACGCGCTTGTTTTGGCCTCGGCGCATCTTCGTTGGTCGCCCAACGAACGAACCATCAACAACCTGCGTGTGGCCTTTCAGGATTATGCGATTGACGCGGTCGCGCGCCAGCAAAGCGACGCTGTGCTGGACAAGCTGGAAAATCTGACCGATGCGCACGGAACCGGCCCCGATCTGGCCGGGATCCTGGCAAATGTGTTTAACAATGTTGCGATCACCGCCGTCGAGGAGGGCGATTTTGCCTCGGCAAAAGCGGCGGCCCGGGTTATTTATGGTGCCAACCCCACGGCGAATGCCGCTGAACTGTTGGCCTATACATATGGCCGACAGGCGCAGGCAATCGAAGCTGCGGGCGATGCGACCGGGGCCACGCAGCTGTTAATCGACGCGCTTGAAATCTATCCTGACTTCGCCGGTCTGGCCGAGCAGGGCCGCTCGACCGGCAACAGCGCCGGACTTGCGGCCAGCGACGCCGGCGACCAGCGCGCCGCGGTCGATACACTGCAATCCGCAATATCGATTTCTTGGCAGCAACGACACGCTATCGCAGAATTTGCGGATCATTTACGCAAACTGGGCGGTCGAATTGGCAAATGCCGGCAATCTGGAACTGGCGCTGAGTGTAGCTAGGCAAGGCCAGGCGCTGTTCCCTGATGAACAAACCTTCGCAAAAGTCATTGCATACGTCGAAAATCGGTAGTGAGGCCATGACCATGAGGCACCGCAAGGCAAACTGGATCATCTCGGCGGTGACCAGCCTCAGCGTGGCGGTGACGCCGACAGTCCTTATCGCCCAGAACGTCCCGGAACTGACCCACGCCGAAGCCCAAGCGTCGCTTGGAACGCTTTTCTGGTACATCGACGAGATGCGCGCCCGGGTCGATGACGCGCATTTCGACCCTGATACCGTTGCCTACGCATTGAACGACGACCCGGTTGCCATTTTCGATTTCGTACAAAGAGAAATCGCCTATCAGCCCTATGAGGGCCTTTTGCGTTTTGGCAGCGGAACATTGATGAATCTTGCCGGCAACTCCTGCGATCAGGCAGCGCTTTTGAGTGAGATGCTGCTGGCGGGCGGCCACGAAGTTCGGTTTGTAACCGCGCCGATGACGCCAAGCGTCCAGGCGCTCCTGCTTGAAACCGCCCAGGTTCCGGCAACCGCATTGACCGTCCCGGACGCGTTTGCCATCCCAAGCGTGTCCGTCGTCATATAAAATGGGACATCAGAGCGGTTTGAGTTTTGGAGGCTCTGGTTCGTTTGTGTGATTGATTATGCCGCGAGTTTTTGATGTTGCAAGCGGCGTTGTCGGATTGTCAGTTTCCTGATCTTTTCCCTTTCTCTGATGATGGCCTTGCCGCGCCCGAAGTAGACGTCGGCGGGTGTGACGTTGTTCAGGCTCTCGTGGTAGCGCTGGTTGTTGTAGTAATCGACGAAGGCCCCGATCTGGCGTTTAAGATCGCCGGGCAGATAGTAGTTTTCCAGCAAAACCCGGTTCTTCATCGTCTGATGCCAGCGCTCGATCTTCCCCTGGGTTTGCGGATGGAACGGCGCACCGCGAACGTGGTCCATCTGTCGATCCTCGAGCCATTCGGCCAGGTCGCCAGAGATGTAGCAAGAGCCGTTATCGCTCAGCAGACGGGGCTTGTGTCTCACAACCGCCTGATCACAACCTGACGCCGCCAGGGCCAGCTCAATCGTCGCCGCCACGTCCTCGGCCCGCATGTTTGTGCAGAGCTTCCAGGCGATGATGTAGCGGCTGTAATCGTCCAGGATCGTGCTGAGATAATACCAACCCCAGCCAATGATCCTGAAGTAGGTGAAGTCGGTTTGCCACATCTGGTTGATAGCGGTGGTTTTGTCCGTGAACTCGTCGGCAGCTTTGATCACAACATAGTCGGGCGCGGTGATCAGATCAGCTTCCTTCAGAAAGCGGTAAACCGATGATTCAGAGATAAAATACTGCTTCTCATCGGTATACTTTACCGCCAGTTCCCGGGTCGTCAGCGCCTCGTGCTCCAGTGCAAATTCAATCAGATCGTCTCGCCGATCTTGGGGAATGCGGTTCCAGACCGACTTTGGGCAGGGTGAGCGATCCGCCAGGGCGTCAAAGCCGCCTTCGACATAGCGGTCATACCATCGGTAGAATGTGGTGCGCGGAATGCCCAGCATATCCAAGGTTTGCTTCGCAGGCAGATGGGACCCCTCAACGGTGCGGATGATTTCCAACTTCTCTGACGCTGGATACCTCATTCCTCGTATCCCCCATCCCCTGTCATGCTTTTTTTGAGCAGACGGTTTTCCAGGATCAGGTCGGCCACACATTCTTTCAATGCCAAGGCCTCAGAACGTAGCTCCTTCACCTCGGGTGACGTCGCCTGACGCGCCGTATCGCCGGACAGACGGCGTTTCCCTGCTTCGGGGAACTCCTTGGACCAGCTGTAATACAGACTCTCTGAGATGCCCTCGCGGCGACACAGTGCTGAGATGCTTTCCTCGCCCCGAAGACCCGCCAAAACAATGCGGATCTTCTCCTCGGCTGAATACGTTTGCCGGGTCTTGCGGCGGATGGTTTTAACCAGCCTGTCAGCCGAGGCTTTGCTGGTTCCGGATTGCTTGTTCATCTTCACTCCTTGACGGTTGCGATGAACCAGAAATCCTCCTGATGCTAAACCCTCATATCTGTCCCAAAGGCGCTGACGTCAGACACAGGACATCCGCAAACGTCGGGCCGCTCATGGCAGAACCCGCGCCATGGCCGCGCCCAGCTTGTCGGCCAACTCGCCAATCTGGTCGTCAGATATGATGAACGGCGGTGCCAAAAGCACGTGGTCGCCGTGAACCCCGTCGCGGGTGCCGGCCATTGGGTAACAGATCAATCCCTTGTCAAACGCGGCGGCCTTCAACCGTCCTGCGACCCCCAGGGCCGGGTCAAGCGGCTCTTTGGTGTCGCGGTCGGCGACAAACTCGATCCCGGCAAACAACCCCCGGCCCCGAATGTCGCCCACATGCGGGGCTTGTCCGAACCGATCTTGAAGCACCAAGGCCAGCTTTGCCCCCTGCGTCGCGGCGCGCGCAACCAGGTCCTCGCGCAGCAGTTTACTTACCACCGCGCGTCCGGCGGCGGTCGCGACCGGGTGGCCCAGATAGGTGTGCCCATGCTGGAAAAACCCGCTGCCACCTTTGATGGCGGCGTAAATCTCTTTGCTGCACAGCATCGCTCCGATCGGCTGATACCCTGCGCCCAACCCCTTGGCGATGCACAATATATCCGGCGCAATGCCTTCGGCCTCGCAGGCAAAAAGGTACCCAGTGCGCGCCATGCCGCACATGACCTCGTCCAGGATAAGCAGTACACCGTAGCGGTCGCAGATCGCTCTGATGCGGCGAAAATATCCCTCGACCGCAGGCACCGCGCCCAGGGTCGCGCCCACCACCGGCTCGGCGATAAAGGCCATGACCGTCTCCGGACCCAGCCGCAAGATCTCATCCTCAAGCTCCTGCGCGGTGCGCTGACCGTATTCTTCGGCACTCTCACCGGCCTCGCGAAAGGCATATTCATAGCACGGCGCGATGTGGCTGACCTCAAACAGAAGCGGCGCGAACTGCTTTCGACGCCAGGCATTGCCGCCCGCCGCCAGCGCGCCCAGCGTATTGCCGTGATAGCTTTGCCGCCGCGAAATCAGGTGGCGGCGGTCGGGCTGACCTGCCTCAAGAAAATACTGCCGGGCCAGCTTGATCGCGGCCTCGATCGCCTCGGACCCGCCCGACACAAAATAAACCCGGTCGATATTTTCCGGCGCGCTTGCAATCAGCAGATCGGCAAGGTCTTCGGCGGGCTCGGAGGTGAAAAACCCGGTGTGCGCGAACGCCATTTCCGCGCATTGGTCCTGAACCGCCCGGATCACATCCGGATCGCCATGACCCAAGCACGACACCGCCGCGCCACCCGACCCGTCCAGATAGGCCTTGCCGGTCTGGTCGTATATATAACACCCCCCGGCGCGAACCGCCCTTGGCGGCGGGCGTTTCGTGTGGCGGGGAAATACATGCGACATCGGCGCACCCTGTTCTCGGCGATCGCCCCCAAAATCGCCACCCTGCGCGGGAAATCAAGCGGTTTGTCCGTGATGACCGAACGTGCGTCATCACATTGACCGCGACCCAAGCGATTGAAAGCGGCCAATGGCGGAACATCCGGTCCCGGCCAGTCAAAAAGGCCCCGACAGCGGCCTTCGTGCCCATCCCCAAATTGGGATTTGCGCGGCGGATTTGTTTCACAGTTCTTACCGATTAATTATTTATTTTCAATAAGTTGTCACCATTCTCAACCTTGAGAACTTTATGAAAAAGGGGCCCGGCGGGGCCCTTGGTCATTCGATATCCGGCCGCGCTAAAGCGGTTTGCGTTTGATGTGAATCGAAAGGGGATTCCCAAAGTGTTGTTTGTCTGATTCATTTCC
The DNA here is from genome assembly GCA_965247915.1 of Paracoccaceae bacterium. Taxonomy (GTDB): domain Bacteria; phylum Pseudomonadota; class Alphaproteobacteria; order Rhodobacterales; family Rhodobacteraceae; genus JAKZRT01. The sequence goes on along the minus strand of OZ252048.1, from coordinate 1,394,925 downwards.
CGTGAGGAGGTGGAGCATGGGCAAACCGTATTCTTTGGATCTTCGGCAGCGGATATGCGGGTATATTGCGGCCGGAAACTCTTGTCGCGCTGCGGGGCGGGTTTATGGCGTCAGTGCAGCGACGGCGGTGCGTTATGCGGCGGATCAACGTGAGCGGGGCGAGGTCACACCCAAGCCACAGGGCAGGCCAGCGGGCCGGTTTGGCAAGCTGGCACCACATGCGGGTTTCCTGATCGAGATTGTCCGGGCTGAACCGGACATAACATTGCAGGAACTTGCGGGTGCGCTTGCGGAGACGCACGGCGTGAGCGTTCAGCTCTCCTCAATCCACCGGGCTCTGGAACGCGCAGGGTTTTCATATAAAAAAAGGACTTGTCGCGCAGGAACGTGACCGGCCCGCCCTGCATAAGGCGCGAAGGGAATGGATCAGCCGCCGCCAGCCGCGCATGCGCGCCAAACCGCACAGGCTGGTATTCATCGATGAAACCGCCGTCAAAACCAACCTCACCCGGTTGCGCGGGCGCAGCTTCGGGGGTGAGCGGCTTTATGGCACCGCACCCTTTGGAAAATGGGGCACGCAGACCTTCATCGCCGGGCTGACCCATAACGCGCTGATTGCACCCTGGGTGATCAGCGGCGCAATGGATGGATCGGCGTTCGAGACTTATATCGAGACCCAGCTTGCGCCTGCGCTGGACCCTGGAACTGTGGTCATTCTCGACAATCTTTCCACCCACAAAAGCCACCGCGCGGCACAGGCGTTGAGGGCGCGCGGATGCTGGTTCTTGTTCCTGCCACCCTACTCCCCGGATCTTAACCCGATCGAAATGGCGTTCTCAAAGTTGAAAGCTCACCTGCGAAGGGTTGGAGCAAGAACCTTCGATGCCCTCTTTGACGCCCTCAGCGACATTTGTGATCTCTTCGACCCAGACCAATGCTGGAACTTCCTCAAGGCCGCGGGATATGCCTCAAATTAAATGCAATATGCTTTAGAGGCTCGCCGCAAGCGCCTCGAGATCGGCCAGCCGCTTGTTGGCGGCGTCGATGGTGTCGGTTCCAGCCTCGGCGACCGCGGTCCGGGCGCTTTCGACCCGCTCCGCCAGAAATTCTTCCGTCACCTCAGCCTTAGGCAGCGCCTCCTCGGCCAGAATGCTGGCCCCATCGCCAGTCACTTCGGCAAAGCCACCTATGACGACGAATTCCTGCGTTCCGCTTTCCAGCTCGACGCTCAGCACCCCGGGGCGCAGCGTGGTGATCACCGGCGCGTGCTCGGGCATAGCGACCATGTCGCCGTCAACACCGGGGATCAGCACCGATTTCGCCGCACCCGACACCAGACGGCGCTCGGGCGAGACCAGATCAAATTGCATGGTGTCGGCCATGATGTCTTTCCTTTGCTAGCCTTCCCCCCGCCCCGCCTCCCCGCCCGTCCGCCAAGACTATCGGTCTGGCCAAATCTTGGTGGACGGGCGGGGAGGCGGGGCGGGCGGCGGCGCCTAGATCAAGCCGCGTCCGCAGCCATGCGCTCGGCCTTGGCCACCACTTCGTCGATGTCCCCGACCATGTAAAACGCGCCCTCGGGCAGGTGGTCGTATTCGCCGGCCACGACCGCCTTGAACGACGCGATGGTGTTCTCCAGCGGCACCTGAACCCCGTCCGACCCGGTGAACACTTTGGCCACGTCGAACGGCTGCGACAGGAAGCGCTGAATTTTCCGGGCCCGGGCCACGGTCAGCTTGTCCTCTTCGCTCAGCTCGTCCATGCCGAGGATGGCAATGATGTCCTGCAACGATTTATAGCGCTGGAGAATTTCCTGCACATCCGTCGCCACCTTGTAATGCTCTTCCCCGACAACCGCCGGGTCCAGCAGACGCGAGGTTGAATCAAGCGGGTCAACGGCCGGATAAATGCCCAGTTCCGAGATTGCCCGCGAAAGCACGGTCGTCGCATCGAGGTGCGCGAACGACGTTGCCGGTGCCGGGTCGGTCAGGTCATCTGCGGGCACATAGACCGCCTGGACGGATGTGATCGACCCGTTTTTGGTAGAGGTTATGCGCTCCTGCATCGTGCCCATGTCGGTGGCCAGCGTCGGCTGGTAGCCCACCGCCGACGGGATGCGGCCCAACAGCGCCGACACTTCCGACCCGGCTTGAGTAAAGCGGAAAATGTTGTCGATGAAGAAAAGCACGTCCGCGCCGGTCTCGTCGCGGAACTGCTCGGCCACGGTCAGGCCGGAAAGTGCGACCCGCATCCGGGCTCCCGGTGGTTCGTTCATCTGGCCGTAGACCAGTGCGATTTTGCTGTCTTCCAACTTGTCGGGCACGATCACGCCCGACTCAATCATCTCGTGGTAAAGGTCGTTGCCTTCGCGGGTGCGTTCACCGACGCCCGCGAACACCGACACGCCCGAGTGAACCTTGGCGATGTTGTTGATCAGTTCCATAATCAGAACCGTCTTGCCCACACCGGCCCCACCAAAGAGACCGATCTTGCCGCCTTTGGCGTAGGGCGCCAACAGGTCGACGACCTTGATGCCGGTGATCAGGACCTCGCTCTCGGTGGCCTGTTCGGAAAAGCTCGGTGCATCCTGGTGGATTGCGCGCCTCGCCGAGGCTTCGATCGGGCCCTTTTCGTCAACTGGCTCGCCGATTACATTCATGATGCGGCCCAGCGTGCCGGTGCCCACGGGTACCGAAATCGGCTCGCCCAGGTCGGTGACTTCCTGACCGCGCACCAGACCCTCGGAGGCGTCCATCGCCACCGTGCGGACGGTGTTTTCACCAAGGTGCTGGGCCACCTCCAGAACCAGACGGTTGCCATTGTTGTCGGTTTCCAGCGCATTCAGAATTTCGGGCAGGTGGTCGTCAAACTTAACGTCGACGACGGCGCCGATAACCTGGGTCACTTTGCCTTTTGCGTTTGCCATTTGGTTTCTCCGGTTCCCTAGAGCGCCTCGGCGCCTGAAATGATTTCGATAAGTTCGTTGGTGATGACTGCCTGACGCGACCGGTTGTACCGGATCGTCAGCTTGTCGATCATCTCGCCCGCGTTGCGGGTCGCGTTATCCATGGCGCTCATCCGCGCGCCCTGTTCCGAGGCCCCGTTTTCCAATAACGCCGCGAATAACGCGGTGGCCACACCGCGCGGCAGCAGATCGGCCAATATCTCGTTCTCGTCCGGTTCATAATCGTAGACCGTCGCCCCTGCGTCAGGGGCCTCGTCAAAGGCGGCTGGGATGATCTGGGTTTGGGTCGGAACCTGGCTGATCACCGATTCAAAGTGGTTGAAGAAGATCGTCGCGACGTCGAACTCGTCGCCGTCGAACCGGCCAAGAATGTCGTGCGCGACACTTTGCGCGTTGGCATAGCCGACGCGCTTGACTTCGCTCAGGTCCACATGACCGACCATTAAATGTTCATAGTCGCGCTTCATCTGCTCGCGGCCTTTTTTGCCGACCGTGAATATCTTCACGGTCTTGCCGGCAGCCAGCAACGCCCCGGCGCGGGCCTTGGCCAGCCTGACAATCGACGAATTGAAACCGCCGCACAATCCGCGCTCGGACGTCATCACCACCAGCAGATGGGTCTGATCGGCACCAGTGCCCAGCAAAAGCTTCGGCGCGGCCTCGTTGTCGCGCGCCGCAGCCGCCAGCCCCGCCATGACCGCGTTGAAGCGTTCGGTATAGGGGCGGGCCTGCTCGGCGGCATCCTGCGCACGGCGCAGCTTGGCCGCCGCGACCATCTGCATGGCCTTGGTGATCTTGCGCGTCGACTTGACGCTTTCGATCCGGTTTTTCAGGTCTTTGAGGCTTGGCATGGGTCTATCCTATGGAAGCCTCAGGCGAAATCTTTGGCGAAATCGTCAAGCGCCGCGCGGATACTGTCTTCCAGATCACCCGCGACCTTGCGGTCGTTCATCGTAATATCGTCCAGCAGATCCTGATGGTTCGACCGCAGACGCGCCAGCAGCCCATGTTCGAACCGGCCAACGTCGCGCACCCCGACCTTGTCCAGATACCCCTTGGTGCCGGCAAAAATCACGCAGACAATTTCGGCATTGGTCAGCGGCGAATACTGGGCCTGCTTCATCAGTTCGGTCAGACGCGCACCGCGATTGAGCAGCGCCTGCGTAGCCGCATCAAGGTCCGACCCGAACTGCGCGAATGCCGCCATCTCGCGGTACTGCGCCAGTTCCAGTTTCACCGGACCCGCGACCGATTTCATCGCGTTGGTCTGCGCTGACGAGCCCACGCGGCTGACGGAAAGACCGGTGTTCACTGCCGGACGGATACCTTGATAAAAGAGCTCGGTTTCCAGGAATATCTGACCGTCGGTGATCGAAATCACGTTGGTGGGAATAAACGCCGACACGTCGCCGCCTTGCGTTTCAATGATCGGCAGCGCGGTCAGCGACCCGGCCCCGTTGTCTTCGTTGAGCTTGGCCGAACGTTCCAACAGCCGCGAGTGCAGATAGAAAACGTCACCCGGATAGGCCTCGCGCCCCGGCGGGCGGCGCAGCAACAGCGACATCTGACGGTACGAAACGGCCTGCTTGGATAAGTCATCGTAGATGATCAGCGCGTGGCGTCCGTTGTCGCGGAAAAATTCGGCCATAGCACAAGCCGAATAGGGGGCCAGAAACTGCATCGGGGCCGGGTCCGACGCGGTGGCCGCCACAACGATCGTATATTCCATGGCGCCAGCTTCTTCCAGTTTCTTCACCAGCTGGGCAACGGTCGACCGTTTTTGGCCGATAACGACATAAATACAGTAAAGTTTCTTGCCCTCGTCGTCGCCCGCGCCCTCGTTATAGGTCTTCTGGTTCAGGATGGTGTCCAGCGCCACCGCGGTCTTGCCAGTCTGACGGTCGCCGATAATCAGTTCGCGCTGGCCGCGACCGATCGGGATCATCGCGTCGACCGATTTCAGGCCGGTCGCCATCGGCTCGTGCACCGACTTTCGCGGGATAATGCCCGGTGCCTTGACGTCGGCAATCCGGCGTTCGCTTGCATCGATCGGACCTTTGCCATCCAGCGGGTTGCCCAGACCGTCAACCACGCGGCCCAGCAGCGCGTCACCGGCAGGCACATCCACAATCGAATTCGTCCGCTTGACGGTATCGCCTTCCTTGATGTCGCGGTCCGAGCCAAAGATCACCACGCCAACGTTGTCGGCCTCGAGGTTCAGCGCCATGCCGCTGATGCCACCGGGAAATTCGACCATTTCACCGGCCTGAACGTTGTCCAGCCCGTAGACCCGCGCGATCCCGTCACCGACGCTCAGCACGCGTCCCACTTCGGCGACTTCGGCTTCCTGGCCAAAGTTCTTGATCTGCTCTTTCAGGATCGCAGAAATTTCGGCTGCCTGGATTCCCATTATCCGACCTCTTTCATTGAATTCTGTAGGTTGGCGAGCTTGGCTTTGATCGACGTGTCGATCATTTTCGAGCCTACGCGCACGACAAGACCGCCAATGAGGCTTTCATCGACGGCCATATTGATTTTCACTTCCTTACCAAAACGCTCTTTCAGCGTCGCGGCAAGGGTTGATTTCTGGTCATCGCTCAATGCCGTCGCTGCATTCACATCCGCCGTCACTTCGCCCTTGGCCTCGGCGATCAGCGCGCGCAGGGCGGCGACCATCGCCGGCAGAACAAAAAGGCGGCGCTTGGACGCCATTAACGCCAGCGTAAAGCGCGTGGTCTGGCTCAGCCCCGCCTTGTCGCCGATGGCGGCAATTGCCTCGCCCTGTTCGGCGCGGCTGAGGATTGGCGAACGGATCAGGGCGCTGAAATCGTCGCTGTCGCGCAACGCGGCCCCGAGGGTGTCCAGATCGGCCTCCAGCGCGTCCAGCGCATCGGCCTCGGATGAAAGTTCAAACAAAGCGGTGGCATAACGCGCGGCGATGCCGGAAGAGATCGAAGCTGGTTCGGACACATCCACCCTTTCGTTATCGTTGTCTCGTCTAGCGACCTTCTTTCGGGTCGGCTGGGTATGGTCAAGCGGCAGGCCTTGGCAGGCCTGCCGATCAAATCGCCGTGCATCTACCAGACCAATTCTGACCTCGCAACCGCGTTGGCCGAAATCGGAAATGGCGCAAATCATTAAAAAACAAAGGCTTGCGGAAGGGTGCGACGGTATGCGTCCCCTATCAGCATTTTTTCTAGCTCAAGGGGCGCTTGCTGACCATCGAATCCGTCGATCCGGCGTTGATTTCGGGCCGGATGACTTGGTGCGCGGCGTCAATACCGCGCGTCTTCCAGACCACAGAACGGATCGACCGGATTTGATCCGCGCCAGGGCGCGCGACCCATCAGGGAAATCAGAACCGCCGCCTGCAGCGGCGTTCCGCTTGATTGGTCATGAGTGCAAGGAAATTTACTGATGATGCCTAAACCGGCTTTGGCGCGGGTTTCGACAGACCGTCGAGCGCCCGCAGCGGCTTTTTCACCGCCTCGGGCAGCCCCGGCCGCTTGAGCGCATAGACGCGCTTGGTGGCCTCGACAATCACCACCCCGCCGGCCAGCCGCGACGGCAATTTCGGCCCCATGCGCTCCCACAAGGGTCCGGTCCGCAGCCAGAACCGCCTCTGCGACGGCGGCTGGAACAGCGCCCCGATGTGGCGCTCGGGCGCAAACGAATGACGGCGCAGCTGGGTCTCCAGCTGGCTGAGCGTATAGGGGCGGCCAAACCCGAACGGCGTCCGGTCGCGCCGGGCCCACATTCCAGCACGGTTGGGCACAATGAACAGCGCCCGCCCCCCCGGTCCCAGCACCCGCCAGCATTCGTCCAGCAGCAATGTGGGGTTCTCGCTGGTCTCCAGCCCGTGCAGCAGCACCAGCCGGTCGACCGACCCGGTGTCGATCGGCCAGCTTGTTTCCTCGACCAGCACTGCGATATTTGCATCGGGTTTGGGCCAGGGCATGACGCCCTGCGGGCCTGGCATGGCCGCGATAACCCTGCGCGCCTTGGTCAAATAAGGGCGCAGCACGGGTGCTGCAAAGCCGAAGCCCAGCATGTTCAGCCCGGCAACCTGGTCCGCGAGCCACAATCGCAGCACCGCCGAGCGCACCGACGACCGCGCCGCGCGGCCAAGCCCGGTGCGATAATAAAAGCTGCTGAGATCCAGCACATCAACGTGCATTGCGCCGCTCCCCGGCTTGGGCCAGTCTTGGGCCAACCTTATCTCAGCGGGAGGGAAACACCATGCCTGTCGAAATACTCACGATCCCCTGCCGCCAGGATAATTATGCCTTTTTGATCCACGACAGCGGCACCGGCGAAACCGCCCTTGTCGATGCGCCCGAAACCGCGCCGCTGGCCTCCGCACTTGATGATCGCGGCTGGCAGCTTTCAACAATCCTTCTGACCCACCATCATTTCGACCACATCGACGGCGTCGCCGATCTTGTGGCCACGCATGGTCCTACGGTGATCGGTGCCGCCGCCGACGCGCACCGCCTGCCGCCGCTTGATACCCAGGTGGCCGAGGGCGACCGGCTGACCATCGCCGGGCAAGATGTGCAGATCATCGATGTCTCGGGTCACACCGTCGGGCACATCGCCTTTTACATGCCGGCTGCCGCGGCGGTCTTTACCGCCGACAGCCTGATGGCGCTTGGCTGCGGGCGGGTGTTTGAGGGCACGATGGACCAGATGTGGGAAAGCCTATCCAAGCTCGCCGCGCTGCCGGGCGAGACCACCGTCTATTCCGGCCATGAATACACCGCCGCCAATGCACGTTTTGCAGTTACGATCGACCCCGACAACGCCGCGCTTGCCGCGCGCGTTGCCGAAATCACCCGATTGCGCGAAAATGGCGCGCCAACCGTGCCCTCTAACCTGGGCACCGAACGGTCGACCAATCCTTTCTTAAGGGCTGGCGAGGCTGCGTTGAAATCCGCGCTTGGCATGGAAAACGCGCCGGATGCGGCGGTTTTTGCCGAGATTCGGGGCCGAAAAGACCGGTTTTGACAGAATTCGAGAATGTTCGTCATCTGTGGCCAACCGGCCCACTGTTGCGCGCGAACCAATTGTGACGAAGATTGAACAAAAAAGCCTTGAAGATGGGCGAATAAAACCGAACTTTAAGGGTAGGATGCAAATATCGGTTTAGGGTCGGCCGCTTCGGCCGCGGTAAGGGAACTGGTCACGTGCCGTCGTTTTCGAAAACACTGGAAGCTGCCATTCACCACGCGCTCGCGCTGGCCAACGAACGCCGCCACGAACTGGCGACGCTGGAACACCTGCTGTTGTCGCTGATCACCGAACCGGATGCCGCCAAGGTCATGCAGGCCTGCAGCGTTGATCTGGAACAGCTGCGCGCCACCCTGATCGAATTTATCGACGACGATCTGTCGACGCTTGTGACCGACGTCGAAGGCTCCGAAGCGGTGCCGACCGCCGCCTTCCAGCGCGTCATCCAGCGCGCCGCGATCCACGTGCAATCGTCGGGCCGGACCGAGGTAACGGGCGCCAACGTACTGGTCGCGATCTTCGCCGAACGCGAATCGAACGCCGCCTACTTCCTGCAGGAACAGGATATGACCCGCTATGACGCGGTGAACTACATCGCGCATGGCGTCGCTAAGGATGCCGAGTTTGGCGAACCGCGCCCGGTGACGGGGGCCGAAGCCGACGAAGACTCCGGCGCACCCGAGGCCGACAACAAGGAATCGGCGCTGGCCAAATATTGCGTCGATCTCAACGCCAAGGCCCACAAAGGCGAAGTTGACCCGCTGATCGGCCGCGAACACGAGGTCGAGCGCTGCATCCAGGTGCTGTGCCGCCGCCGCAAGAACAACCCGCTTCTGGTGGGCGACCCCGGCGTCGGCAAAACTGCCATCGCCGAAGGGCTGGCGCGCAAAATCATCGGCGGCGAAACCCCGGATGTTCTGTCAGGGGCCACTATCTACGCGCTCGACATGGGCGCTCTGCTGGCCGGGACCCGCTATCGCGGCGACTTTGAGGAACGGCTCAAGGCCGTGGTGAACGAGCTTGAAGATCACGACGACGCGATCCTGTTCATCGACGAAATTCACACCGTGATCGGTGCCGGGGCTACGTCCGGCGGCACGATGGATGCCTCGAACCTGCTAAAGCCGGCGCTCCAGGGCGGCAAACTCAGGTGCATGGGCTCGACCACCTACAAGGAATTCCGCCAACACTTCGAGAAAGACCGCGCGCTGTCGCGCCGGTTCCAGAAGATCGACGTGAACGAACCCTCGGTGCCCGACAGCATCAAGATCCTCAAAGGCCTCAAACCCTATTTCGAGGAACATCACGACATCCGCTATACGTCTGAGGCGATCAAATCGGCGGTCGAGCTTGCGGCGCGGTATATCCACGACCGCAAACTGCCCGACAAGGCCATCGACGTGATCGACGAGGCCGGTGCGGCCCAGCATCTGGTCGCCGAATCGAAACGCCGCAAAACCATTGGCACGAAAGAGATTGAGGCGGTGGTCGCGAAAATCGCGCGCATTCCGCCCAAGAATATCTCGAAGGACGATGCCGAGGTTCTGAAAGACCTTGAAAAATCGCTGAAACGCGTGGTTTTCGGCCAGGACGATGCCATCGACGCGCTGTCGAGCGCCATCAAACTGGCCCGCGCCGGCCTGCGCGAGCCCGAAAAACCGATCGGCAATTACGTCTTTGCCGGCCCCACCGGCGTCGGCAAGACCGAGGTCGCGCGGCAACTGGCCGACAATCTGGGGGTCGAGCTTCTGCGCTTTGACATGTCCGAATACATGGAAAAACACGCGGTTTCGCGCCTGATCGGCGCGCCTCCGGGCTATGTGGGCTTCGATCAGGGCGGCATGCTGACCGACGGCGTCGACCAGCACCCCCATTGCGTGCTGCTGCTTGACGAGATCGAAAAAGCGCACCCGGATGTCTATAACATCCTGCTGCAGATCATGGACCACGGCAAACTGACCGACCACAACGGGCGGCAGGTCGATTTCCGCAACGTGATCCTGATCATGACTTCGAACGCAGGTGCCGCCGAGATGGAGAAATCGGCCGTCGGCTTTGGCCGGGACAAGCGCGAAGGTGAAGACACCGCTGCCATCGAGCGCACTTTCACGCCGGAGTTTCGCAACCGGCTTGACGCGGTGATCAGCTTTGCATCGCTCCCCAAAGAGGTGATTATGCAGGTGGTCGAGAAATTCGTGCTGCAGCTCGAAGCGCAGCTCATGGACCGCAACGTCACCATCGAACTCACCCGCGCCGCCGCCGAATGGCTGGCTGACAGGGGCTATGACGACAAGATGGGTGCCCGCCCGCTGGGCCGGGTCATTCAGGAACACATCAAAAAAGGCCTGGCCGAAGAGCTGTTGTTTGGCAAACTTGCCAAGGGCGGGGTGGTCAAGGTTGGCGTCAAGGCTGGCAAAATTGATCTCAGGATCGAGGCGCTGGACAACCCGCGCCTGTCTGGCGACAAGCCCCCGCTTTTGACGGCGGACTAAGCTCCTTCAACCCGATCCGTCACGGCATCGTCCGATCGACCGTCACCACGTCGGCCGGCCCGTATCCGTTGAACCCGGTCGCCATCGCCCGGGCGTAGGCCCCCAGACCGCCGAACAGAAGGTAATCGCCTTCGGTGATGCTCTGGGGCAATTCCACCGCCCCCGGCAACCGGTCGGGGCTGTCGCAGGTCGTACCGAAATCCGTGAACGGGGCCTCGGGCCCGGCGCGCAAACGCCCCGCCGCGTCCAGCACGCGCACATCGCGCGGCATGATCGCGGGCTATGGCCTTCGCCCGGGCACCGGCTCAGTGGCTGCACGCATCCGCGCCACGGTTCTGATCCGGGTTGAGCCGCGCGCCACGCCCGGCGTGCTCCAGCGCCTGGCGCTGCTGCCGCAGGTTGAACGCGCGCATACCGCCCCTCGGGCCGGTTCGATCTGATCCTGAACGTGTCCACCCGCGACACCGCAGCACTTGACGAAACGTTTGACGCTATAGGCGCGATACCCGGTGTCACCGACACCGAATCGCTGGTCCAGCTCGCCACCAAAATCGACGGCGGGCTCTGATCCGCAACGCAGGAAAACGTCACGTTCGGGTCGAAAATGGAACAGAATTGCAGGGCTATCGGCGCAGGGTAATTCTGGTCAATCAGGGGTCGCCATGACACCAATCGCGCTGACAAACGGACGTCTTGCGGCCAGCCAAGTCGCGGCCTACCACGACGACGGCTTTCTCTTCCCGGTCACGGTCGTGCCGTCCGATCAGGCCGCCGCCTGGCGTGCCGAGCTAGAGGCGATCGAGGCCAAATGGCGCACCGCAGACCTGCCCCAGCCGCTCAATACCTACAAACGCATCAACGCTCATGTGGTCATGCCGCTGGCCTACGCGATTGGCAGCCACGCGGCGATATTGGACGTGGTCGAAGGCGTGCTTGGCCCCGACATCATGATCTATTCGGTCGAGTTCTTCATCAAGGAGGCGCGGACAAAAGCCATCGTCTCGATGCACCAGGACCTGACCTATTGGGGGCTCGGAGCGACGCAAGGGCTGACCACCGCCTGGCTGGCGCTCAGCCCGGCCACGCCTGCGTCGGGCTGCATGGATTTCGTGCGCGCCAGCCATAAGAACGCGATCCTGCCGCACGAAGATACGTTTTCCAAAGACAACTTGCTCAGCCGCGGCCAGGAAGTGCGCGTTGACATCGACGACGCCGACAAAACCGCCATCGAACTCGCGCCCGGCCAGATCAGCCTGCACCACGGCCTGACCATCCACGGATCGGGGCCGAACACCAGCGCCGACCGCCGGATCGGAGCCGCGGTGCGCTTTGTGCGGCCCGACTTCAACCAGGAGGTCGGCGACCGCGATTACGCGCAGCTCGTGCGTGGCCGGGACCGGCACGGAAATTTCGCCGCCTTCGATCCGCCGACCGCAAACTTCGCGCCCCAGGCGCTGGACCTGCATCAGAAAATACGCGACGCTCAGGCCGCTGTCATGATGAAGGGCGCGCGCGGAAATTCCGACATCTACGCCAGAGGATAGGCCCCATGGACCACGTCAAGTTTACCGCCATGAAGGACGGCGACGCCGAAGATTACGCTTATCTCACCGCGCATGAGGTCGCCTATACCAAGGGCACCGCCGACCGGCTTTTGGGCGCGCTTGTCGCGCTCGACGAAAGCCTCTCGGGCTACCAGGTCACGCGGCTTGGTCATTCCCTGCAGGCGGCTACGCGCGCCGAGCGCGACGGCGCCGATACCGACTGGATCGTCGCCGCACTTTTGCACGACATCGGCGACATTTTCGCGCCGCATAACCACGACGAATACGCCGCCGCCATCCTGAAACCCTTCGTGCGCGAGCAATGCACCTGGGTGGTCGAAAAGCATGGCGATTTTCAGCTTGCTTATTACGGCCAGCATGTCGGCGCGAACCCGTTGAAGCGCGACGCCTGGAAGGGCCACCCCTATTTCGACGATTGCGCCACGTTCTGCGAACGCTGGGACCAGGCGTCGTTCGACCCCGGCTATGACACGGCCACGCTCGACCACTTCCGCGACCGGGTGCGCGCGGTCTTTGTCCGCGCGCCTTATGACCCGGCGGTGATCCGCACCGGTACGCGCGAACCGCTGGTCAAGTCCTGGGAATAGCCCGCCGCAGGATCGCGGACAATGCATCATCGCGCCGCTCCTGGCGCAGTTCACTCAATGGCGGCATCTGCTGCGACGACAGCAGATCGGCCAGACCATGCGACATCGCCCAGACGGCCAGCGCATCCATCATCGCAGCGACGTCGCTATGCGCGCTGGTCCCCGTGATCGCCTTTATGCATTCGACAAGATAGTCGAACGCCTCGGACGAGGCGGCGTCAAGGTCGGGGTCCTGATGGTCGGGCCGCGTCGAAGAAAACACCAGCCGGAAAAGCGCATTATGGTCCATTGCAAAGTCTATGTACCCTAGTCCGGCGGCCACCATTTGCGATTCGGGATCACCCGGAAATGTTGCCTGCCTGCGTTTTTGGGTTGCCACGAACCGGCGAAAGCCTTCGGCCGCAAGCGCGGTCAAAAGGCCCGCTGCCGTTCCAAAGTGATGCGCCGGGGCGGCGTGGCTGACACCGGCGCGTTTGGCGACTTTACGCAATGAAAATCCTTCGATCCCAGCGGCTTCCAGTTCGGCCTCGGCGGCGTCAAGCAGGGCGCAGCGCAGATCGCCATGGTGATACGGGGCTTTTTCCCTATCTGATGTGATCTTGCTCATGGCCCCTAGCTAGAGAGTCATCTTGCCACTGTCAAATTTATCTTGACAGTGGCAAGTTATCGCCTCTATGTATCTTGTCATCGTCAAGTTCATTACGAGGATCGTCATGAACCCCGATACATAGTTTCAGATCGCAAATCCGCTGGCGCTTGTGGGATGGATCGCGCTTTTGGCCTTTCCCGCTGCCCCGCGCGCGATCGCATACGCGGCCGGTCTGGTCATCCCGGTCATTCTGTCGCTCATGTACTTCGCGCTGGTCCTGGTCAACTGGTCGGCAGCCGAGGGTGGGTTCGACACGCTGGCCAATGTGCAGCTTCTTTTCACCTCGCCGGCGCTCGCGCTGGCGGTGTGGGTTCATTTTCTGGCCTTTGATCTGATCATCGGCGCGTGGCAAGCCCGCGACGCCCGCGCCCGAGCAATCCCGCACCTGTGGGTCATCCCTTGCCTGGCACTGACCTTCCTGTTCGGACCGATCGGATTTTTGCGCTACCTCGCGCTGCGCACCGCGCGCGCCACCAACTCAAAGGCCCCCGCATGACCGCCGCCAACACCATCCCGCCCTTCGCCAACCCCTTTGCCCGGCTGGCGTCCGACGAACCCCGCTTCACCGCCATGGCAATTATGCTGGCGCTGCTGGCGATCCCGACGCTGGCCGCCCTGGGCCTGGACGCACGCAGTTTTGAAGGCCTCAACCCCTGGATCAAGCCGCTGAAGTTTGAGCTGTCGCTGGGTCTCTATCTGATCACGCTGGCTTTTTTCGCGCGCTTCGTGCCGGTCCGAATGCGTGACCGCCGCGCTTACCGGATGTTCTCATCGGCGGTCATCTTCTGTATTGCCGCCGAAATAATCTGGATCGGCAATGGCGCGCGACTGGCTGAAGCGTCGCATTTCAACAATTCCACGCCAATCATGGCCGCGATCTACGGCATCATGGGGCTGTTCGCGGTCACGCTGACCTCGGCCAGCCTGGTCTATGGCATCGCCATTTTCCGCCTCTCGGCCCGACCGCTGGTTCAGGCCACAGCGCTGAGCCTGATCGCGACCTTCGCGCTGACGCTGCTGATCGCGGGCACGATGTCGTCGGGCACGTCGCATTTCATCGGCACGCCGGTCAGCGGCGATATGCTTCCGATCAAGGGCTGGAGCCGCGAGGTCGGCGATCTGCGTGCGGGTCATTTCTTTGCTACGCACACGATGCACTTTGTCCCCGCCTTCGCCCTGGGCGTGGTCACGATGACGCAGAAATACACGCATCGCCCGGCGATTCTGGCGGGTCTGGCTATCTATATCACCTTCACGCTGGCCGTGTTCGCCCAGGCGCTCGCCGGAAATCCGTTCCTCTAAGGGCTTTCACTCGCCGAACCATCAGGCTAAATCCCGCGTGCGAAATGCGTGGGACAAAACCTTATGCCGATGGAAAAGACCTTCAACGCCGCAAAGGCCGAGGCGCGGATTTACGCGGCTTGGGAAAGTTCGGGCGCGTTCCGGGCCGGCGCCGGCAAGCGGCGCGAGGAAACTTTCACCATCATGATCCCGCCGCCCAATGTCACTGGCGCGCTGCACGTGGGCCATGCGTTCAACAACACGCTTCAGGACATCCTGGTGCGCTGGCACCGGATGCGCGGTTTCGACACGCTCTGGCAACCGGGCCAGGATCACGCCGGCATCGCCACCCAGCTGCAGGTCGAAAAGATGCTGGCGGCGCAGGGCAACCTGGGCCGCCGCGAGATGGGGCGCGATAAGTTTCTGGAAAAAGTCTGGGAATGGAAGGGCCAGTACGGCCAGACCATCATCGACCAGCTCAAACGCCTGGGCTCGTCGTGCGACTGGTCGCGCAACGCTTTCACCATGGCCGGCGCGCCGGGTGATCCGCGCTTGGGCCATGAGAACTCGGCCAATTTCCACGACGCGGTGATCAAGGTCTTCGTCGAGATGTACGAAAAGGGCCTGATCTATCGCGGCAAGCGCATCGTGAACTGGGACCCGCATTTTGAAACGGCGATCAGCGATCTCGAGGTCGAAAACATCGAAGAACCCGGCCACATGTGGCATTTCAAATACCCGCTCGCGGGGGGGGCGACCTATGAGTATTTAGAGAAAGATGATGATGGCAACGTCACGCTGTGCGAGACCCGCGATTATATCGCCATCGCCACCACCCGGCCCGAGACCATGCTGGGCGACGGCGCGGTGGCGGTGCATCCCTCCGACGACCGCTACGGCCCCATCGTTGGCGCGCTCTGCGAAATTCCGGTCGGGCCCAAAGAGCACCGCCGCCTGATCCCGATCATCACCGACGATTATCCCGACCCCACCTTTGGCTCGGGTGCGGTGAAAATCACCGGTGCGCATGATTTCAACGATTACGCCGTGGCCAAACGCGGCGGCATCCCGATGTACCGCCTGATGGATACATGCGGGGCGATGCGGGACGACGGCGCGCCCTACGCTGACGCCGCCACCCGCGCCCAGGCCATCGCCGAGGGCGCGGATTGGGACGGGGCCGAGGTTGACACGCTCAACCTGGTCCCCGACGACCTGCGCGGCCTCGACCGGTTCGCGGCCCGCGAAAAGGTGATCGACCAGATCACCGCCGAAGGGCTGGCGGTCATGGTCCCCAACCCCGACCTCGACCCCGACGCGGCTCCCCCCTCCCGTGGGAGGGGGGATGGGGAGGAGGCCGCCAAAAACCGTGGGGAGGCCGCCGATGCACCCGCGATGATCCCCCTGGTCGACGCCAAACCGATCATCAAACCCTACGGCGACCGCTCGAAGGTGGTGATCGAGCCGATGCTGACCGACCAATGGTTCGTCGACACCGCCAAAATCGTCGGCCCGGCCCTGAATGCGGTCCGCGACGGCGACGTCAAGATCATGCCGACCTCGGGCGAGAAAACCTATTTCCATTGGCTGGAAAACATCGAACCCTGGTGCATCTCGCGCCAGCTCTGGTGGGGCCATCAGGTGCCGGTTTGGAATGCTATGGTTCCTGCAAAAGATGGAAGCGTTGGGACATGGCGGGTCAGCACTGGAGGAAATCTTTCGCTCGACCAACAAGCGCGTTTCATGCGGGAAAACCAGTACGATGAAGAGGCACTTGGTGGGCGCTTGACCAAAGGCGGCCTACTTACTCAGGAATTTTGTGCAGCAAGCGCAGAGGAAGCGAAGCATCAAATTTCCAAAGTCTGGCAAGAACGCAAGGGCGTCATCCCTGAGAAGTTAGTAGAAGTGGATTCCGAACCTCACGAATGGCCACAAGACAGCGACGTTGGGGACGGATATTTTCAAATTCCTTTTTGGCGCGACCCCGACGTCCTCGACACCTGGTTCTCGTCGGGCCTCTGGCCGATCGGCACCCTTGGCTGGCCCGAGGACACCGAAGAACTCAAAAAATACTTCCCCAGCTCCGTTCTGATCACCGGGCAGGACATCCTCTTTTTCTGGGTCGCGCGGATGATCATGATGCAACTGGCCGTGGTCCGGGAAGTCCCCTTCCACACCGTCTATCTGCACCAGCTCGTCCGCGACGGACAAGGCAAGAAGATGTCGAAAACTGCCGGCAACGTCATCGACCCTTTGGAGATCATCGACCAATATGGTGCCGATGCTTTGCGCTTCACCAACGCCACGATGGCCGCCATCGGCGGGGTGCTGAAACTCAGCGAAGACCGCATCAAGGGCTATCGCAATTTCGGCACCAAGCTTTGGAACGCGGCGCGCTTTGCCGAGATGAACGGGGCTTACGCCGGCGGCGCGCCGGTGCATTTCCGGCCAGACGCGCACGTCAAAGCGACCGTCAACAAATGGATCATCGGCGAGGTCGGGCGCGCCCGCGAATCCGTCGATGCAGCGCTCAGCGCTTACCGGTTCAACGACGCCGCGAACGGGCTTTACGCTTTTGTCTGGGGCACCGTTTGCGACTGGTACCTGGAGTTCTCCAAGCCGCTCTTTGCCTCTGAAGACGCTGGCATCGTTGAAGAAACCCGCGCCACCATGGCCTGGATCATCGACCAGTGCCTGATCCTTCTGCACCCGTTCATGCCGTTCATCACCGAAGAACTGTGGGGAACCCTGGCCGACCGCGACAACATGCTGGTCTTGGAACCCTGGCCCGAGCATCAACCCGCTGAGTTTGTTGATGAAAACGCCTCTGCGGAAATGCAATGGGTGATCGCCCTCATCGAAGAAATACGCTCGATCCGTGGCGAAATGGGCGTGCCGGCTGGCGCCAATATTCCGATGATAAAACAAGAGCTTAACCCGGAGGGCGAAGCCGCCCTGAGCGCCAATCAGCCGCTCATCACCCGCCTGGCGCGGATCAGCGACATCACCCCCGGCGAGGCCCCGAAGGGTGCTGTCATCGTCGCGGTGCGGGGTGGCACCTTTGCCCTGCCCTTGGCGGAACTCATTGACATCACAGCTGAAAAGGCGCGCCTCGAAAAAACGCAAGATCGGCTTTCCAAGGAAATCGGCGGCCTTTCGGGGCGTCTCAAGAACCCAAAATTCGCCGCCGCTGCGCCCCCCGAAGTGGTTCAGGAAACCCGCGAAAATCTCAGCTTGCGCGAAGAAGAAGCCGCCAAAATCGCCAGCGCCCTGACCCGTCTGGCCGACATGAGATAGTTTGCGACTCTGACAACCCACTGAAATACAATAATAAATCCACCCTTGCGGCACCCTGCCCGGGCGCTATCCTTGCCACATGACAGACCGCCATCCGCGCCTGACACCGCTGGCCCAAAGCCTGCCCGCCACCGTTCCGTTCGTCGGCCCCGAAGCCCAGGAACGTGCCCGAGACCGCCCCTTCGCCGCCCGGATCGGGGCCAATGAAAACGTGTTCGGCCCCTCGCCCAAAGCCATTGACGCCATGGCAAAGGCCGCCGCCGACACCTGGATGTACGGCGATCCCGAAAGCCACGATCTGCGCCACGCCCTGGCCCAACACCATGACATCCCTGCCGAAAACATCATGGTCGGCGAAGGCATCGACGCACTTCTGGGCTATCTTGTGCGCCTGATTGTCTTCGCGGGCGCCCCGGTGGTGACCTCAGACGGGGCCTACCCCACTTTCAGTTATCACGTCGCAGGCTACGGCGGCGCTCTGGTCAAGGTCCCCTACCGCAACGACCGCGAAGACGCCCCGGCGCTGGTGCAAAAGGCCCGCGACACGGGCGCGCGGCTGATCTATCTCGCCAACCCCGACAACCCCATGGGCACCTGGCTGGACGCCGGCCAGATCACCGCCGCGACCAACGCGGTCCCGCCCGGCGCGCTGCTGGTTCTTGACGAGGCCTACCTGGAATGCGCCCCCACAACCGCCGCGCCGCCGCTTGACCCGACCGACGCCCGTGTCATTCGTTTCCGCACGTTTTCAAAAGCTTACGGCATGGCGGGTGCGCGCGTGGGCTATGCCATCGGGCATGCAGACCTGATCGCCGCCTTCAACAAAGTGCGCAATCATTTCGCCCTGCCCCGCATTAGCCAGGCCGGGGCGCTGGCGGCGCTGGCCGATCAGAAGTATCTGGCCCGGACGCTCGGGCGCATCGCCCGGTCCCGCGACGCCATTGCCGCGCTAGCGCGCGCCAACGGGCTGACACCGCTGGCATCGGGCACGAATTTCGTTGCCATCGACTGCGGCCACGACGGCGATTTCGCGCGCCGCGTCCTCGGCGAGTTGATATCACGCGATATTTTCGTCCGGATGCCTTTCGTCGCACCCCAGGACCGCACCATCCGCATCAGCTGCGGACGGCCCGCCGACATCGATCACCTTGCCGCAGCCCTGCCCGATGCCCTCGCCGAGGCCCGCCGCTGACGCGCCTGTCGCGCGAAGTTTACGTGACTTTCAGCGCTCCGGTGCTAACTTTGGACCAACGAGGTGCCCGTGTCCGAACGCCCGCATATCACCCCGGTCAAAGATTTTACGCTGCCCTTTCTGGTCAGCGTCTCGGTCCTGATCTTCATCGGCCTGATCACCATCTGGGTGGTTTGGGGGCTGATCGCTGCCTGCGCCGCGGGCTGGCTGGCCGACCGTTGCATTACCTATGTTGGACGCCTGAAAGGCACGTAGCGCCACAATCTTCATCGTTTCTCCATATACATTGGGGTGCGCGCCCCGGACTTTATCCGGAGCAGAGGGTTCAGCGCATTTTCTTGTTGCCTCACATCCCGGCAATTTCAGTTGCCGCCGCCTCAACCGCGCCGGCGCCGTGAGCGATCCCCAGCGCCTTCAGCCCGGCATCGATGGTTCCCAGAACCCCCATCACCATATGCGAGTTCACATGCCCCATATGCCCGATCCGGAAATACCGGTGCCAATGCGGATCATCATCCGGCACCATCCCCAGGCCAACGCCAAGCGTCACACCCGCCCGCGCGGTCAGCCAGTCGCGCAATTCGGTGCCCTTGCCATCGTCGAGGCCCAGCGCCGTCACCGCATGGCTGCGGTGCGCGCGGTTTTCGATGTTCAGCCGCAGCGCCCCGTCGCCCGCGCCCCAGACCTCGGCCGCCGCCCAGATCGCGCGGGCCAAACGGGCGTGCCGGTCCCAGACCGCTTCCAGCCCTTCCTCCAGGATCATGTCCAGCGCTTGGCGCAGCCCAAAAAGGTGATGAGTCGGCGCGGTACCGTAAAAGGTCTGGTAGTATTCCTGCGGGTCGGCGCGGGGCCCCCAATCCCAATAGGGGCTGACCGCGCTGGCCCGGCCGCGCGCCTCGGCAGCCCTCCCGTTGAAAAAGACAAACCCCAGCCCCGGCGGTGTCATAAGCCCTTTCTGGCTGCCTGCGGTCATCACATCGATGCCCAGCGCGTCCATCTCGAACCGCTCGCAGCCCAGCGAGGCCATGCAGTCGGCCATGAACAGCGCCGGATGCCCGGCGGCATCGATGGCCGCCCGAATCGCGGCCAGATCGTTACGCACGCTGCTCGCCGTATCCACATGAACCGCCAGCACGGCGCGAATTTCATCGCCCCGGTCGGCGCGCAGCGCCTCGGCCACCCGCGCCGCATCGACCGGCGCGCGCATGCCAAAGTCGATGATCTCGACCTCGCACCCCAGGCGGCGCGCTACCTCGGCCCAGCCTTCGGCAAAGCGCCCTGAATTCAGCACCAAGACCCGCTCGCCGGGGCTCAGGGTGTTGCTGATGCTGGCCTCCCACACCCCGTGACCGTTGGCGATATAGACCGCCACTTGATGCGCGGTTCCGGCGATTTGCCTGAGATCGGGCATCAGCCCGCGGGTCATTTCCGCGATGTCTGCGCCATAGATGTTCGGGGCCGCCCGGTGCATCGCCTGCAACACCCGATCCGGCATGACCGACGGTCCGGGAATAGCGACATAATGGCGACCGCTGGCAAGCGACATGGGGCGACCTCCGCGACAGATTGGCCCATGGCTAGGCCGGACTTGGACCAGCGTCAATCTGACGTTTCTGCGCGGCACCCATAGGCCTGCGCCAACCGGTCCGGGTCCGCGCCCGCCAGAAAGCGGATCATCAGAACCCAGTTCCGCGCCCCGCGCCGAACCCAGCCCTGATGCCGGTACCGCGCCGCGCTGGTCATGGCGCGCGCGCGCAATGGTGTCAGCCGCCCTTTCAGCGCCCGCACCATCGCCACGTCTTCCATCAAAGCAATGTCGCGGAAGCCGCCGACCGCCTCGTAGGCCCGGCGCGACACCACCAGCCCCTGATCGCCGTAAGGCAGCCCCAGCACCCGCGACCGCAGTTTAGCCCAGCCGGCCACGATGCGCCCGGGCCAGCCGCCACCGCGAAATCCAAGCCGAAAATAACCGGCCCGGCCATCGCCTTTGCCGATGTGGGCCAGAACCGCGCCGCTCCATCCATGGCTCAGCCGAGTATCCGCGTGCAGGATCATCACCCAATCGCCGTTTGTCGCCTCGATCCCCCGCCGCAGCTGTCCACCGCGCCCGCGCGGCCCCTCGATAACCTCGGCGCCTGCGGCGCGGGCTATGGTCAGAGTGCCATCACCCGACCCGCCGTCGGTTACCAGAACCTCGCGCACCAGGCCCGCGCCCAGCCCCTCGGCCAAGGCCGCCAGACAGTCCGGAAGCTCGGCCTCGGCATCCAGCGTCGGGATCACAATTGATAGCAGTGCGCGCATCGGAGCTGTCCTGGGGGCGTCGCACCCCCTATATAACCCGCGCCAGCGAAGGAGAAGCCGATGCCCGGCGAAGCCACCCCCGACCGTCGCGTGATCTCGGTCACCGGACCTGACGCGGAAAAACTTCTGCAAGGTCTGGTCACCAACGACGTTGCGCGGCTGCAGGACGGGCTGGTCTATGCCGCAATGCTGTCGCCCCAGGGCAAATATCTGGCCGATTTCTTTCTGGTGCCAGGGGATGGGGCGATAATGATCGACGCCCATGCATCCCTGGCGCAATCGCTGCTGCGGCGTCTGATTATGTACCGCCTGCGCACCCCGGTCGAAATATCCGAAACCAAGGTCGCGGTCACCCGCGGCACTGGGCCTGCGCCAAGTGGTGCCTTTGCTGACCCGCGCCATCCTGCGCTTGGGTGGCGCGCCTACGACCAGGCGACGGGCGACGATGCGACAACCAACTGGGATGCCCTGCGCACTCAACACATGATCCCCGAGACCAACGCCGAGCTGATCCCGGACGAAAGTTACATCCTTGAGATGGGTTTTGAACGCCTGAACGGCGTTGATTTCAAAAAGGGCTGTTATGTGGGGCAAGAGGTGACAGCGCGCATGAAACACAAGACCGCGCTGCGCAAAGGTCTGGCGCGGGTCACCGTGGACGGCGAGGCGCCATATGGCACCCCGATCCTGGCCGCGGGAAAACCTGCCGGAACGCTTTTGACCCGCTCAGGATCAAAAGCACTGGCCTACCTGCGGTTTGATCGTGCTGGCAATGCCATGCAGGCCGCAGGGGCACAAGTCACCCTGGACCCCATCGGTAATTGACCGAGGCGTCTATTTGGCTTCGGCGAAGTGAATACGAACCTGATTGGCCCCGGGAAACAAGTGCGTCCGCACTTTCTCGGGGACCTCGTAGGTCCCGCTGCCCTCGGTTGCCGACTCGATGTTCACCATTTTGGGGTCGACATTGCGTTTGTGGACCAATTCGCCGGTTGGCAAAGCCACACGGTTCGCGCCCTTTCCAAGCGGCGTCGTGACGATATACGACAGCCTGCGCCCGCGTCGGCGGATGGCCTGCGGTACATGATCTTTTGGATCGGCATCCTCGGCCAAAGCGGTCGCATCGTTTGCACATATCGCCGAGACCAGGCCGACGGTTTTTGCGTCACCATCTGCCGCGTAATCTTTTTTGTCCAGCAAGGCTTGGCACTGGGCCTCGGCGTCGTTGGTCA
This sequence comes from Paracoccaceae bacterium, assembly GCA_965247915.1. Taxonomy (GTDB): domain Bacteria; phylum Pseudomonadota; class Alphaproteobacteria; order Rhodobacterales; family Rhodobacteraceae; genus JAKZRT01. The sequence continues at coordinate 1,372,354 of OZ252048.1, read as the reverse complement.
CGTCCACGATCCGGGTTACGACGCGCGGGCGTTTCAACTTGGCCGCGATACCGGGAACAACGCTGGCGGTGCGCCCGAGGTCAGTTCTGGGTTTCTGAACCTGGGGGCGCGGATACCGTTCCGACAGGTCGCACAACAATTCATAGGCGCGTCTCGCAATCTTGAACTTCTGGACCGAACCGCCCTTTCGGTTGGGATGAACGGCGATTGCCATGCGCTTCCAGGCAGCGCGGATTTCGTCCTGAGTCACGTATTTATCAACACCCAGTATCCGCAGCGCTTCGTCTCTTTTTTTATTTTTTTGGTATTGGTCATGAATTGGGTACTCGCAATTCAACGTGCAGGACCGCAAGGCGCGTGGCGGTTGATCCGCTGGTGTCGCGAATGTCCGGCGGTTGGGAAGAACGGCCCGTATCGGCGGCGGGGCTGCGGCGCTGTTTAGAAACAGGCGCGATCGCTTTGGTCAAAAAACTCATAGCCCAACTCAATGTTACAGGTCCAAACACTCAGCACCGGATCAACCAGCACTGGTGCGAATAGACACCAGAAATTTGGGCGAAGGTTGACACAAATGGGTTAGAATTATGGCCGATTGCCGGCCCCGCGTGAATTAAGCCCGTTCGGAATATTCCATTGTTTCCGTGTTGACGACGATGTCCTCGTCCGGTCCGACAAAGGGCGGAACCATGACCCGGACGCCGTTGTCCAGAACCGCAGGCTTGAAACTGTTGGCCGCCGTTTGCCCTTTGACCACCGGTTCGGTTTCGACGACCGTGCAGGTCACTTTCTGCGGCAGCGTGGCGTTCAGCGCCTCGCTTTCGTAGTATTCGATATTGACCGACATGCCGTCTTGCAGAAACGGGCGCCGATCACCAAGTATTTCGGAGGGAAGCTCGATCTGCTCGTAAGTCTCGCTGTCCATGAAGACCAGCATACCATCGGATTCATAGAGAAATTGCTGGGTCTTCTGCTCCAGCCGAACCCGCTCAACTTTGTCGGCACTTCGAAACCGTTCGTTAAGCTTTGACCCGTTACGTAGGTTCCGCAATTCAACCTGCGCGAACGCGCCGCCTTTTCCGGGCTTTACATGATCGACCTTGACCGCCCCCCAGAGCCCACCGTTGTGCTCAAGAACATTGCCAACGCGGATCTCATTTCCGTTGATTTTGGCCATATGAGGTTAACCTTGCCGATGCAATTCAATGACAGCGATGCCTATATCCTGCGTGTCTTTCGCTGACAAGCCACAGGGGTTGGGCCTGACGGGCACCGCGTTATGCGCCCCGCGCATAACAGCTATGCAGAATCACGCGTGCCGAATCGCCAAAAAAATGTCATATTCCCCTAACGCCGAAAAGAAAAGAGCAAGAATAAAGGAAACGAGATGATCGATTTCGTTGACGGCACCGCCTTCAACAACGAACAGGGCAACCGTTCGCGTAAACTTTTTGCAGCCGTCGTACTGGCAGCACTTGATGACGCAATTGCTGATGACAAGAAATACGATAACGGCCCCGAGCAAATAGCCCGGTGGTCTCGCTCGCGCGATGGCCGCGAGGTTCTGAGTTGTGCCGGCATCGACCCCAATGAGCGGGTTGTCAAAGGCCTGATGGAATTTGTGGGCAAGGGTGTCCGCACCTCGGTGGCATTGTCGCGCGAGGAAAGCGAACGCCGCAACGCCGCGTTGCAGGAGGCCGAAGCGCAGGCAGCGCAAGCAGCGTAACGGCCCAACGCCCGACGATCAGCAAGGCGCGCCCATCGGGGCGCGCTTTTCATTTCAGAAATAGCTGATCCACATCCAGGCGAAATAAGCCTCGCCCGCCAGAAGCGCCGCGAACAGCGCCCGCGGTCCCCATCCCTGATACCGCCGGATCAGCACGGCAAACGCCGCAAGGCTGACCATAAACAGCACCGCCGCAACGACAGACCCATAATGCGCGCTGTCCCAATAGCTGATCGGGCTTTCGAACTTCCACCGGGTCACGGGCCAGAAATGCGACCGGCCGTCGTCATGGTGCAGCGCCATGTCGGCCACCAGATGCACCAGCGCCGAGGCCGCGAAAATCCGGGTCAGATAAAGCCGTTGCCAAAGCGCAATGCCCAACAACCCGGCCCACAGCGGTATCGAATTATCAATCGCAAAGACCTGTTGCCATCGCTCCGAAAAATAGAGCGTGTTGAATATCACTTCGTCGCTGATGCCCTCGACCCGCCTGGCCCAGAACACCAGGATGACCGCCGACATATCCGGGATCGCCGACCCCAGCAGGGCCACGAAAAGGAAAGCGGGTCTGGGGGGGCGTGCAAACAGCGCCGCACCAAGCAGAAGGTGACCGGGTGTGTTCACAACCGACCGCGTGCGGGCGTCATTTCCCTTCGCCGACGTCGAAATATGCGTGGATTTCGCGGCGAATAAGCTTGCGCAGGTTGCGCGTGATCTCTTCGCCAAAGGCCCCGCGCAATTCATCGCGGACCACCGTCGCGATCATCGTGCGCAAGGTCTCTTCGTCCAGCAGCACCTCTTCGGTGTCCTCGTCGGCCTCGGCGGCGGGCGCAGGTGACGCCACCGTTTCCGGCGCGGATGCCGTCGCAACTTGTTCGGCCCCGGATTCGGTGGTTTCGGCCTCGGGCGGCGCTTTATCCGCGATCTCGAAATCGGCAGCGCCGCCAACCGCCTCGGCGGCGCCGACGATCAGCGGCGCGGAGCTTGGCTTGGCAACCGGCGGCGGGGCGGCCGCAACACCTTTTCCAGCCGGCTCCGGACTGGCACCGGGCTCGTCACGCGGCACCGAGAGGTTCAGCCGTCGCGCGGAATGTTTCGCCGCATCCGTTGCCGGATCGCTGGCGAGCGGAGCCTCGGCTTTAGCCTCGGGGTCTTCCTCGCGGGGGTCGTCTTCGGGTTCGGAAATCGAACTTTTGAACATCGCAGGCGGCGGATCAAGGATCGGCTCGTTCTCGCTTCCGTCCGGCTCCCAGTCGCCGATCTGGCCGCCAACCGCTGTTTCAAGCGCCGCGATCGTGCTTTCAAGTGCGCTCAGCGCCGCGTCCGAAGACGCGCCGGTGTCCTCGAAGGCGGCCGAACCAGTACGACCTTTGTCCGGCACCTGGTCCGGAAAACCCGCGGCTTCGGGAATGATACGCAGCGCCGGCGTCAGGACCAGTTTCGGAGCCGGTTTTGCCGGTGCATGGTCGACTGACACAACTTTGCGCGGCGTGGATTCGTCGCTGACCAGACGTCTGATCGACGAAAGCACATCCTCGATGTCAACGTTGGCCACGTTATCCGCCATGTCCTGCCCTTTGCCTTGGGCAATGTTTACCGGGCCGGGTGACGCCAGACAATAGCCCGTTTGGTGACTATTTTTTTCCTAATGCTTCCAATACTTTGTCCAGCTTCGCGCCGCGTTTCGAAAGCCCCGGCGCGTCTTTGACAGAATTGTAATATGCGGCCGGGTCATAGAGCGCGATTCCAAGCCCCAGATCTCTTGCCGTCATGCGCCCCATCTCGGCCAGCAAGGCGTAAGCCGCCACAAAGCGGTTGTTGACAGCCGCCGCCCGGTCGGTCTCGGCGTCCAGCAGGTCCTGCTCGGCCTCAAGCACGTCAAGCGTGGTTCGCGCCCCCAACGATGCCTCTTCCCGTATGCCCTCGAAAACCAGCTCGGCCGCGCGCACTTCTTCGCGGGCGGCCACCAGGCTGGCCCCGGCGACGTCAAGATCGGCCCAGGCGTTGCCCACCGATTGCGAAACCAGGCGCACGGTCTGCAACAGCCCGGCGAGCGCCGCTTCGCGCTGTGCAACGGCCTGCCGGTAAAGCGCGCTGCGCTGGCCGCCGGAGTACAGCGTTTTCCTCAACGACAGCGTCACCGACCCCGACGTGGCAATGTCATGATCCATCGACATTGAACCGGAAAGATCGACCGTGGGTTTGAACGCCGTGTCCGCACGCGCCACGTTGATCTCGGCCACGGTCACCTCGTGCTGGGCCTGCGCGATGTCCGGGTTCGACGCCATCGCAACCGCATCCGCTCCGGCCAGCGATTTTGCCGGCGCCGGCAGCTTGCCCACCGTACCCAGCGTGCGCGGGAACTGGCCGACAGCGGCGCGATAGCCCTCGCGGGCGCGCGCCAGCGCCCCCTCTGCCCCGGCCAGGCCGCTTTTGACCCCGGCCAACCTGGCCTCGGAAAGCGCCACCTCGGTCCGCGACACCTCGCCCACCTCGAACCGGTCGCGCGTGGCCTGCAATTCGCGCGTCTCAAGTTCCAGGTTCTTGGTTTGCAGATCGACCGTTGTCACCGCGTTGCGATAGTCGAAAAAGGCGCTCGCCGCCTGCAACAGCACCGACTGTTCGACCTGGCGCAGCGCCTCGCGCGTGGCCAGAATGGTCGCTTTCGCCGCGTCCAGACCAAGCGCTGCGTCACCCCCATCGTAAAGCGTTATGCGCGCCGTCAGGCTGACCGAGGCGCTCAGGCTGTCGCCCGCGGTCGGCACCGGCCCGACCGCGCTGCCCGAGGCCGCGAAATCGACCACCGGCCGCAACGCCGACAGCGCCACCGCCGCGGTTTCATCGGTGGCCCTGAGCAGCGCCCGGTTCTGTTCAAGAAGGTTCGAGTTTTTGTAAGCGGCAACCAGCGCCTCGTTCAACGATTGCGCCAGGGCCGCCAGCGGGGTCGCGACGCTCAGGCCAGCAGCCAGCAAAACACCCCTCGACACCTGCCGCGCTGCTCGAAACATTTCTTTTTCCTTTTCACGCGGCTTGCCGCGCCTAAAGCGCGAACCCGCGCGCCTTTTCAAAACCTGCCAGGACCGGCGCGCTGGCGTTGAACGAAGTTCGCCATGTCACCGCGCCGTCGCGCTTGGTGCCGATCCGCACTGACCCAAGCGCCCCTTCCATGAATATCGCGGCCAGCCTGCCGCCGTCTTTCAATTGCGAGATAATAGCCCCGGGCAGCGCTTCAACCGCCCCTTCGACGATTATCACGTCGTAAAGCCCGTGCTTGGCCGCCCCTTCGGCCAGGTCGCCGGCAACAACAGCAGCATTGTCGATACCCATTTCCGACAACCGCTGCTGCGCCTCTTCGGCGCGCCCGGCGTCGTCTTCGATGGCCACCACGGCTTCGGCCAGTTGGGCGATCAGCGCCGCCGAATAGCCCATGCCGCAGCCCAGATCCAGAACCAATTCATCGCCCTGAATATTCAGCGCATCCAGTATCTTGGCCTGGGTGCGCGGCTCCAGCATCACGCGCCCGCCGCCCAGATCGAGGTTCGCATCGATGTACGCCGCCTCGATCCGGTCTGCGGGCACATAGGCCTCGCGCGGGATGCTCAGCATCGCCTGAATGATCGGGAATTTTGTCACGTCCGCGGGTCGAACTTGCGTGTCGACCATGGTGGTGCGGCGGGCGGTGAAATCGGGCATGGTGGCGCGGCTCGCTTGGTCAAAATCTCTGCCCGTCATGCCACAAGGTGCCAGCCTCGGCAACCGCACACGGGCGGCCTGATCGCGCCGCCCTCAACGCTTGCAGACCCCCGGACCATCGTATAGACCGCCCAAGCCCCCGGCGAGTTGGCGGAGTGGTTACGCAGCGGATTGCAAATCCGTGTACACCGGTTCGATTCCGGTACTCGCCTCCATTTGTTTTCAAGTACTTGCGCTTCACCGTCCATTGCGAGGGGTGCACCGTTTACAGGGGCGTTTACAGTTTTGTTCATGCTACACGCCCTTTAGCCTGTGCCAGCTTGACTAATACAGCGTCGGTCTCGTCGGGCGAAACCCGCGCATAATGCTCGATGACATTGGCCGCGTAGCGGACAGACCAGCCCATGTGATTTGCGATCTCTGCCAGGGACAGCCCCGCGTTCAGCAGTCGCGTGGCGGCCGTTCCGCGCGCATCGGAAAGGCGCAGATCGCGAGACAGCTTCGCCTTGTCGCGCCATTGGCGGACACCCTCCGATGCCCGATGGGGCGTCAGCGGCTGACTGCTGGCGTTGGTCAAAATCAGAAGGCGCCCGGGCGGCGTGGCGTCGATCACCACAGCAAGTGCAGGGGTAATCGGGATATGTGCCAGCCGGTTGCGTTTGTTCGTGCGGACACGCAGGCGGCGGCCCAGCGGTGTATCCTCGATATGAGCCTTAGTAAGCTTGATCAGGTCAGCCGGGCGTAGGCCGGTCTCACAACCGGCACCGAGAATGCGGCGCACCCATTCCGGGGCCACAGCGTTGAAGGCTTCACGGTCGGCAGGTGTCCAGACGATTTCGGACCGGTCCACCTCATATAGCCGGTGCAGCATGTGGCAGTGATGCTCTGTCAGCTTGCCCTCTTCCACCGCCCAATTCAGAATTCGGACAGCGTGAGTGCCTGCCATATCGTGCTGTTTGGGCGAATGCTTCCAGAGCGCCCGCCACGCGTTCATTTCACCACGCGATCCGCGCTCCACGAAGATGACGGTCGGCGCATCTTTGAAGTGTTCGGCAAAGCGCAGGCCCCATTTCCGCAGATCGGCCCGTGAACGCTCGCCATTCGGCATGGCCGTGCTGGATAGGAAGTCATCGACCATTTGCGGCGTCATGTAGTCAGCGGGTTTCGGCCTGGCCGTCGCTTCCGCGAAGGCGTGATAGAACGCCGGATCGGTGGGCTTGCGCTGATCATCGGTCCAGAATTTAGGGCCACCGCGCCACGCGTAGAAATGAAATCGAACACCGCCCGTCACCTTGCGCCGGACGCGATGCACACCTTTGGGCAAATCAGATTGCGGCATTGTCAGCCTTCCACTTTTGCAGCGGGGTCATGTCGCCGTCGGACGGCTGCGCCGCCTTGGCGGGCGCGAGTTCCATCGTGCCGTCCGGCAGAAAGCGGCAGACCGGATCGCTGCCATAGACGGTCTTCCACGCCTTGAAGCGACGGGTCATGTCGGATTGCGTGACGATCGCTTTCGGGGGTGGCATTACTCGCCCTCCCCCAAATCACGCTCGAACCAAAGCCCCTTCTCGGCAGTGAATTTGCCGTAGCGGTGGCGCTGTTCTTTTTCCTCCTCTGTCTCGGAGTTCATCGTTTCACACGACACTTTGTCGCGCCGTTCCAGATGGAACGGTAGCGCACACACACTCAGAGCGATTGGTGCGACACCGCGCGACATGAAAATACCGCCATGCGCGCGACGGTCGTCCACCGCCATGTCCTCGGGGCGGTTGCGCGTGGAGAAGAAAAGTCCGCCGCGCTCACCTTCGTTATCATACTCACCGTCCGCCAGCAGCGAATGCTCAATGGTGGCAATTCGCTGATTCTCTTGCAGTTCGAGATAGGGTGCGCACTCGAACGGCCCGCCGCCCTCTACGTTCGCTGGGAACATGTCTGTCGTAAACATGTGGAGCAGCACCGATTCCAGCTTTGCCCCTTCATGCATACCGAGGCTGACTGGGTGAGGCCCCTTTGAGCGGTCGGGTTGGTAGGTCATCTCAGCGAACCGCAGATAAACCTTGACCGCGTGTGCGGCCGTACCCGTGGCGAGAAGCGCAATCGTCAAGCGTACTGCGTCGCGCGGGTGCATGTGCGGTGCATTCACCCCGCGTGCGCCAGACGTGATCAATCCCGCCTCTTTCATCAAGCGCGCGTAGAGCGACACTGTCTTTTCCTCGACCCTGTAGGCTTCGGCCACAATCTTGATGAACGCACCCGACTTCATTCTTAACGCGTAATCCTCATTTAGACGAGTGTCAATCCTTATTGAATATCACTCAGTTAGAAGACTCTTAAGGCCCGACTGACCTGCTCCCCGAAAACTGGTCCATTTGAAAGGAGGATCTGTTCGCTTAATGTTCACGAGAACGAGGAGAACAGAGAATGCGCAAGTCACGGTTTAGCGAAGAGCAGATTGTTCGGATCATTCAGGAGTATGCGGCGGGTGCGAAAGTGTCCGAGTTGTGCCGTAAGCACGGTATGTCGGATGCCACCTTTTACAAATGGAAAGCCAGGTATGGCGGCCTTCAGATTTCCGATGTCAGGCGGCTGAAAGACCTGGAATCGGAGAACGGCAAGCTGAAGAAGCTGCTGGCCGAAACCATGCTTGATAATGCTGGCCTGAAAGGGCTTCTGGCAAAAAACTTCTGAAGCCTGCAAGCCGCCGGGAAGCAGTCATGGTTCTTTGCCGTGACTATCAGTTTTCAACTCGGCGGGCCTGTGGGCTGATTGGGTTTTCCAGATCGAGTAATGAATACAGAGGAAGGCCGGATCGCCATGCGAGGATACGGGAACGGCTGGTCACGCTTTCCGGCAAACACCGACGCTATGGCTATCGCATGTTGCATGCCAAGCTTGGCCAGGAGGGTTTCAAGGTGAACGTGAAAGTGGTGGAGCGACTTTACCGAGAGGAGCGCCTGACCCTGCGCCGCCGCAATCGCAAGAAAATCCCCAAGGGCGTGCGCGAAGGCGCCTGGTGCCCGATCGCCGCCAACCAGCGGTGGAGCCTGGACTTCACCATGGATGCGCTCGCCAACGGCAGGAAGTTCCGCACCGTCAATCTGAAAGACGACTGCACACGGGAATGTCCGGCGATTGATGTGGCCCTGTCGATCCCCGGCTCCCGCGTGGTGGAAATGCTGGAACGGGTGGCTCGTGAGCGGGGGTACCCGGATGTTCTGACCGTTGACAATGGGCCTGAACTACGAGGCCGCGCGCTTGATGGCTGGGCAGATGATCACGGCGTGCAGCTCTACTTCATCGACCCGGGCAAGCCGACCCAGAACGCCTACATCGAAAGTTTCAACGGCCGGTTTCGCGAAGAATGCCTGAACTTGAACTGGTTCACCTCGCTGGCCGGGGCAGAAAGGATCATCGAGGACTGGCGGATCGATTACAATCAAAACCGGCCCCACTCTTCGCTGAACTATCAAACCCCGGAAGAATTTGCCGCAAACAGGCCTTTCCATAAACCGCAATGGGCAGCGACGCTTGAGCTATCTGAAGGCTCCGCGCCACCGCCCATTGCTCACGCCGCCGAATAATGGCAAACAAAAGAGGAACAGAGTCTACCTAAAAGTGGCCCTCAAATTGGGGGCAGGTCACAGGTCACAACCATCCAAGCATGGGGCCTGAACCATAAGCCGTGTCAGCAATGATGCGCTCTGGATGCAGGCCAAACCCTTCTTTGACCCGATCCAGCATTGTACGCACAGACCCGACCTCCGCCTGTCGGATTGATCGTGTGGCTTCCACGTCCACGATGACACCGTGATCAGTATCGATCAGATAATTGGTTGAATAGGCAAAGAACGCAGGACCTTTGCGGGCCGCTGTCCATTGACTGGATGGGTCGGAGTGAGACGTGAACTTCGGTTCAACGGTCGTCGCCGCGCCAAAGGCCGCGTCATCCAGAACGTCGAGATATTCCCGCACCGCACGAGGTGCGTCATCGGGGTCAATCGTGCTGTGATCCCAATCTTCTTTGGCGGTGGAGTTCTGTTTATTTGCGTCGGCCTCAATGAGACTGGCATCCGCCGCAAAGCGCTGGCCACTGACCAGCCCCTCGGCAATGCAACGCGCCACGACCGTCTCAAAGAGATGACGCAGCAGGTCACTGTCACGGAAACGGCCATGCCGGTTCTTTGAGAATGTCGAGTGGTCAGGCACCTGATCTGTCAGGTCCAGGCGGCAAAACCAGCGATACGCCAGATTGAGATGCACTTCCTCGCACAGCCTCCGCTCCGAGCGGATGCCCAGGCAGTAGCCCACCAGCAGCATGCGGATCAGCAGCTCAGGATCAATCGAAGGGCGGCCGGTTGAGCTGTAAAATGGCGCGAGATGCTGGCGGATGCAGGACAGATCGACGAAGCGATCAATCGACCGCAGCAGATGATCTTGCGGGACGTGGTCTTCTATCGAGAAGTCATAGAAAAGCGCGCTCTGTGCCTCTTGCTTCGGTCCCAACATCGCCGCCAATCCCCCGCATCAATGCAGAGATTGAATCAGCGAGACGATCTAAAATCAAGAAGACTTTTTCAACAGAATACCACAGCAGGACAAAGGCGACCAAATTCCTGGGAAATCAGCGATAACCACCAGTGGTTCTCGTAAGCCCGTTTCGGCAACCACACTCATTTCCGGTGTGAGACGCGCCCATCTAACTAAAAGTTATTGATTTCAAACCGATTTCTCCTACAAAATCTTCGATTTTTTGCTTCAAAGCTCCAGCTGCCAGATCTGCGACCCTTGCGGGTAGATCGAGCAATTCGCCCTTTCTCGCCACGACGGTCAGCGTCATCATCACCACCAACCTGGAGTTCGGTGAATGGGTCTCCGTCTTCGGCGATCCCAAGATGACAACCGCGCTCCTCGACAGGGTGACACATCATTGCTCCATAATCGAAACCGGAAACACATCCTACCGGTTCGCTCAGAGTAAAAGGGCCCGAAAACAATAAACCGCAGCGCAAACAAAGCCAGCAGACGAGCTCGCTATTTGAGGGCATCTCGCCTGCTGGCTTTGCCTCATCACGGGTGGGTCACTTTTAAACGCTGAAGCCGGGTCACTTTTGAACGCTCATTGACAGCCTTGGCATTGAAATGTCCGTCGTCATATAAAATGGGACATCAGAGCGGTTTGAGTTTTGGAGGCTCTGGTTCGTTTGTGTGATTGATTATGCCGCGAGTTTTTGATGTTGCAAGCGGCGTTGTCGGATTGTCAGTTTCTTGATCTTTTCCCTTTCTCTGATGATGGCCTTGCCGCGCCCGAAGTAGACGTCGGCGGGTGTGACGTTGTTCAGGCTCTCGTGGTAGCGCTGGTTGTTGTAGTAATCGACGAAGGCCCCGATCTGGCGTTTAAGATCGCCGGGCAGATAGTAGTTTTCCAGCAAAACCCGGTTCTTCATCGTCTGATGCCAGCGCTCGATCTTCCCCTGGGTTTGCGGATGGAACGGCGCACCGCGAACGTGGTCCATCTGTCGATCCTCGAGCCATTCGGCCAGGTCGCCAGAGATGTAGCAAGAGCCGTTATCGCTCAGCAGACGGGGCTTGTGTCTCACAACCGCCTGATCACAACCTGACGCCGCCAGGGCCAGCTCAATCGTCGCCGCCACGTCCTCGGCCCGCATGTTTGTGCAGAGCTTCCAGGCGATGATGTAGCGGCTGTAATCGTCCAGGATCGTGCTGAGATAATACCAACCCCAGCCAATGATCCTGAAGTAGGTGAAGTCGGTTTGCCACATCTGGTTGATAGCGGTGGTTTTGTCCGTGAACTCGTCGGCAGCTTTGATCACAACATAGTCGGGCGCGGTGATCAGATCAGCTTCCTTCAGAAAGCGGTAAACCGATGATTCAGAGATAAAATACTGCTTCTCATCGGTATACTTTACCGCCAGTTCCCGGGTCGTCAGCGCCTCGTGCTCCAGTGCAAATTCAATCAGATCGTCTCGCCGATCTTGGGGAATGCGGTTCCAGACCGACTTTGGGCAGGGTGAGCGATCCGCCAGGGCGTCAAAGCCGCCTTCGACATAGCGGTCATACCATCGGTAGAATGTGGTGCGCGGAATGCCCAGCATATCCAAGGTTTGCTTCGCAGGCAGATGGGACCCCTCAACGGTGCGGATGATTTCCAACTTCTCTGACGCTGGATACCTCATTCCTCGTATCCCCCATCCCCTGTCATGCTTTTTTTGAGCAGACGGTTTTCCAGGATCAGGTCGGCCACACATTCTTTCAATGCCAAGGCCTCAGAACGTAGCTCCTTCACCTCGGGTGACGTCGCCTGACGCGCCGTATCGCCGGACAGACGGCGTTTCCCTGCTTCGGGGAACTCCTTGGACCAGCTGTAATACAGACTCTCTGAGATGCCCTCGCGGCGACACAGTGCTGAGATGCTTTCCTCGCCCCGAAGACCCGCCAAAACAATGCGGATCTTCTCCTCGGCTGAATACGTTTGCCGGGTCTTGCGGCGGATGGTTTTGACCAGCCTGTCAGCCGAGGCTTTGCTGGTTCCGGATTGCTTGTTCATCTTCACTCCTTGACGGTTGCGATGAACCAGAAATCCTCCTGATGCTAAACCCTCATATCTGTCCCAAAGGCGCTGACGTCAGACAGCCTTGTTTGGAAATTCCTAAGCATGGCAACGATATTCAAATGAGCTTTCCTATGAGCACAACCCCGATACGGCTTCATGTAGATATCCGCGACGGACGTCATACAATCTGGAACTCTATTGAGATTGTGGATATCCTCAAAGTTCTGGCGCAGACAGATCACGAAATTTGTCTCGTAGATCTTGATAGTGCTTTGATTGGTTCCCGAAAGAAAAATATGTTTGACGGTGTCGTCCAGCGTTGGCCGCAACGATTTGCTATCTCTGGCGGTATTCATCAACCCTCAGCAGTAGAGGGTCTTCTTCGCGACGGGTTCCAGAAGGTTCTGGTTTGCTCCGCTCTGTTCAAGAGTGGAGCCCTGGACACTGAATTGTTGACAAAGTTCTCAAATTCTGCGGCTGGAGATAGACTGGGCGTGGCTATTGATTTTTCGGGTAGACATCTGGTCGCTAATGCTTTCACAAATCCCACAAAAACCGATCTTTATGATGCGATTCGGGCTATTAATGCTGCGGATAACGTTGGGGTAGCGATTACAGACATAAACGCAGCCTTAGGCAATACAGGTGTTGACTTTGATCTTGTGCGCCATATCTCCGGAGAGATAGAGGGTGATGTCTGGTGGGGTGGTGGAATCCTGTCTGCAAGACAATTGGCGCAAGTCTGGGAATTTGGTTTTGGAGCAATCTTGGGCAGAGGCTTGTTTGATGCACGCAACCAAGACCTGCTTGCCAGCGTTTTTAGCACTTCCAAACTCTATGAAAGTTGGCTAACACTGGCGGAACGCGATGCGATCAGCCGAAGACTACGTTAGTTTGTAGAGTCCGATTTTAAACGTATGGGGAGCAATATGCTGGGAATTGTGGATTACTATGCTGGGAATTCTAGAAGTGTAGCATCCGCCTTGGACACCATTGGTGTGGCTCATATGAACATAAAAAATGCAGAAGATTTTGAGCGTGTAGAGCGCATTATTCTTCCGGGTGTCGGCTCCGCATTGGCGACGATAGAATCGCTGCGCAGCCTTGGTCTGGTCGCGCCATTGCAGTATTCTGTTATTGAAGAAAAAAAGTCATTCCTGGGTATCTGTATTGGTCTGCAGATATTGTTCGAACAGAGCGAGGAGGGCGATACCACCGGGTTTGGTTGGTTAACGGGCAACATCCGAAGTTTTGACTCAGATGTAATTAGGGTTCCGCAGATTGGATGGAATTCTCTCACATTCCAAAAAGATCACCCCCTTTTTGAGGGCGTAGCGCAAAACAGCCATTGTTATTTCGTAAATTCCTACCACGCCTTTCCTAAAGATCCAGGCGTCGTTATTGCAACAACTGACTATGGAGGCGCATCGACCGCCGCAATAGCAAAGGATAACATTTGGGCGACGCAATTCCACATTGAGAAGAGTGGACCAGTTGGCCTACAAATGCTGGCCAATTTTGCCCGGATGACTACAAAATGCTGACAAAACGCGTAATCGCGTGCCTCGATGTCGTTAGCGGAATGGTAACCAAGGCGGTTAAATTCCAAGATAATATTCCTATATCGCCAGCTGTCGATGTGATGAAGAAACTATATTCAGATGGTATTGATGAAATAATTTTCTTTGATATTATGGCGAGTTCTGAAAAGCGCGGGCTGGATATCGAAACGGTAAAGACTGTGGCGGATAATATATTCGTACCATTTACGGTCGGCGGCGGCATTCGGTCAGTTGAGGACATGCACTATGTTCTTAAATCAGGTGCAGAAAAAATCAGCATCGATTCAATGGCTGTTCGCAACCCGAAACTGATCAAGCAAGGTGCGTATACCTTCGGTTCGCAGTGCATTGTTCTGAGTATGCAGGCCAAGAAAGTGGAAAAGTCGGCGACCATTCCAAACGGGTATGAGATAGCTATAGATGGTGCCAGGATCTTTACAGGGATGGATGTAGTCGAATGGGCGCAGAAAGGTACTGATTTGGGGGCAGGCGAAGTCGTCATCAATAGCATCGACCGGGACGGCACGCACGAAGGGTACGATCTTGAGTTACTAGAGAGAATTTGCTCTGTTGTATCAGTTCCGGTCATTGCATCGGGTGGCGCAGGATCACTAGAAGATGTTTCGACTGTGTTCAAACAGACTGATGTATCCGCAGCGATTGTAAGCTCCATGCTATATTCGCCCCGTTTGCCCAGAAATTTCTCGTCTGATGAAATAAAAAGGCACCTGCTATCAGAGGGGATAAGCGTAAGGCCTGCCTCCTCAGCACTTTGCCTCGGAGGGTCGTAAGAGTGGGTTTGACACAAGCACTTGCTGTCGAAGGGGGGCCAAAGTCTGTATTCGACACCAATACCGCCGTTTGGCCTTCTTTACATTCTGACACGGTTGCCTTTGTCAAGAAGTATCTTGACAAAGGCAAGGCTATTTCAATTGCTGACGGAAGCGGCGTTGTGGCCGAGTTGGAAAATGAGCTTGCGAATTGGCTTCAATTGCCCTATGTGCTCACGACAAATAGCGGAACCAACGCAATATTTTCGGCGTTTACAGCGTTGAATTTGCCAGCAGGCAGCGAGGTGATCGCTCCCGTTTTTGGCTTCCATGCAAGCATTACTCCGGCGCTATGGGCTAGGTTAACGCCAGTTCTTGTCGATGTGGATCCATGGACCGGTAACATTACTGTCGATTCAATCAGAGCAGCGATGTCCGATCGCACGCTGTCCGTCGTCATATAAAATGGGGGCAATTATATACGTGTGTGACCCATCAGAGTGGAAACCTGTGACATTTTGATTCCAAATGCTCACAATCGACTCAAGCTGACTTCCATTGACCTGCTCCCCGAAATAAAGCAGACAAGTCCAGCCCACTTGTTTAGCGTAGCACGAGCAGGAATTCCGGGGAAGTTGTTGGTGCTGATTATGTGGGTTCGATTCCCTGCGAATTCTGAATGATGACTGTGCCGAAAGTAGGGTCTGCTTTGCCGTTTTGGCTACGATACCTTGCTACAGTATAATTAAAACTGCCCAATAATATTCCAAAAAACAGAGGGTTAGTTGGCATGGGAAAAACTCCCTTCGTCTCCGCCAACACCATTCCTGAGCGAGGTACCTTGTGTGAGTCTTGTTGAGTGATTTCGAATTTCTAAAACTCACTTATACTATTGTTTTAATTTATAATTAATCTCACTGCTGCATCCTCCGGTACTCGCCTCCAAGAAATTCGCCCAAAGCGGTTTGTGCACTATCTGAGCCATTCGCGCCACGGACCTGATTCGGGGCCTCGCATTTGCGGTTGAGGTCCCGGGTCAAGCCCGGGACGGAGCGTAACGCGCGATAGGTGCAAACTGCTTTAGCAAAGGTAGGAGCTCGTTATCGAGTTTGAATTCGCGCGACAGCACCGAGCCGGACAATCGTGATTACACAAAACGGCCCGGTTCGTGCTATACTGTGCCCATGGAGCCAGTCTGATTCACTTCAAATTCAGGTATAGCTCATGGACATTGTGATATCGAGATGCTCCTAAGGCCGCCGCATTTGCGGCGGCCTTCAAATTTCCAGGGGCAAGCGAACGGCGCCGCTGACCGATCGATCTGTCACGAAATCCATCCGCCGCCGAGGCACAATTGCTAGGTGTTTTCGTGTCGTAAACTGGTCATTTATACATATATATCAACACTTAACACCTTGCGCACACGTGGACATTATCCTGGGCCCTTCAGCCCCCCAACAAACCCTCTTCTCTGAGCTCGGCCTCGGTCGCATCCAGCGCCCGGGCAATCCGGTCGATCAGCATGTCGATCTCGGCCCGCGAGATGATCAGCGGCGGCGCGATCACCATCCGGTCGCCGACCGGGCGGCTGATCAGGTTTTCACCGAGACAATGGTCGCGGCAGCGTTTGCCGGCGGTCCCCGCAACCTCGAACGGCGCCCGCGCGCTCTTGTCGGGGCTCAGCGCGATGCTGGCCATCATGCCCTTGATCGACGCCTCGCCGACCAGCGGATGATCGGCCAACGCCTGCCAGCGCGCCGCCAGATACGGCCCGGTATCGTCACGCACTGTCTCGACGATCTGTTCTTCCTCGAGGATGCGCAGGTTTTCCAGCGCCACGGCACAGGCGGTCGGGTGCCCCGAATAGGTGTAGCCGTGCGAAAATTCGCCAGCCCCGGCCAGAACCTGCGCCACTTGATCGGTCACCACCGACCCGCCGATGGGCGCATAGCCCGAACTCAGCCCTTTAGCGATCGTCATGATGTCCGGCGTCAGGACGTAGCCCTGCGTGGCAAACATATCGCCAGTACGCCCAAAGCCGGTGATGACCTCGTCGGCGATCAGCAAGATCTCGCGTTCGTCGCAGATGCGCTGAATTTCCGGCCAATAGCTTTCGGGCGGCACGATCACGCCGCCGGCCCCCTGCACGGGTTCGGCGATGAAGGCGGCGACGCGACCCTCGCCCAGCTCGTCGATCTTGACTTCCAGCTGCCGCGCGCGCTCCAGACCGAATTCCTGTGGGTCGCTGTCGCCACCCTCGGCGTACCAATTGGGCTGGTCGATATGCACGATGTCGGCAATCGGCAGCCCGCCCTGCGCGTGCATCGCCTGCATCCCACCGAGGCTGGCGGCACCCACGGTCGACCCGTGATAGCCGTTCTTGCGGGCGAAAATTACGGTCTTCTCAGGCTTGCCCTGCGACGCCCAGTAATGGCGCACCAGCCGGATGTTGGTGTCGTTCGCCTCGGACCCACCCGAGGCGAAGAACACGTGGTTCAGCGGCCCCGGCGCGATCTGGGCAATCTTTTGCGCCAGCGCGATCGCCGGCGGGTTCGAGGTCATGAAAAAGGTGTTGTAATAGGCTAGTTGCTGCATCTGGGCATAAGCGGCCTCGGCCAGCTTTATGCGCCCATGCCCGATATTTGTGCACCAGAGTCCCGCCATGCCATCCAGAATTTCACGGCCCTCGCTGTCGATCAGCATCACCCCCTTGGCGCCGGTGATGATCCGCGACCCGCGGCGCGCCAGGTCGGCCTCGTCAGTGAACGGATGCAGATGGTGGGCTGCGTCCAAGGCCTGAAGCTCGGCGGTCGGCAGGTGGTTGGCCCTGATGTTCATGTCGCGTGTCCTTCTTGATGGGCGTTCGGTGAACGGTTGATGTGGCGCGCAATCTCGTCGATACCCTGCGCGATGTCGGCCTCGATGGCCTTGCGAAACCCCGACCGGTTGCCGGCCCTCAGCGCCACGATGGCCAGCTGGTGGTAATCCGATCCCGGCAGCATTCCGGCGTAGGATTCGCAGATGATCCGCAGGCTCGGCCCGATGCGCAGCCACAGCGATTCAGCAAGTTTCTGCAACACCGGGGCGCCCGCCGCCCGGTAGATGCGAAAATGAAAGGCCCGGTTGGTTTGCATATAGGCCGCCAGATCGCGCGCCAGAATCGCGGCACTGATATCGTCGTCCAGCACTGCCAGTTCGGCGTGGGCACCGGCAAGTTGGGCAAAAGCGCGCTCGGCAAGTTCCGCTTCCAGCGACGGCCGACAATAGCGCAATTCGCCAAGCGTCGCTTCGTCGAGCACCGGCACAACGATGGTCCGCGCATCGCGAAATTCGAGCGCGCCCTCGGCCACAAGCCCGCGCAGCGCATCGCGCGCCGGGATCACGCTGACCCCCTCGGCCTGGGCGATTCGCCGGATCGAGATCGTCTCGCCGGGGGCAAAACTTCCGTCAAAGAGGCGCGCGCGCAGCCGCGCGAACAATTCGTCGGCCGCTGTCTTTGGCTGGAAACGCACCGCTTCGATGTGCACGACTTTCCCCGTTTTTCTCTTGCTCCGACGACACGGGGCCGCGCGGTATTTCCGTTGCCCGACCCGGATAGTTCGATCCAAATTGAAATGGCCGGAAATTCCCTATTGCCTCAGCGACGATAATGCGGGAACTTATTGGGTGTTATAACACGCGAAGTGGTCTCGTAAACCACAATGACAAATCAGGGAGACAACGATGAAGAGACGCAACTTTTCCCTCATCCGCCGCACCATGATGAAAGGTGCAGGGGCTGTGGGCCTCAGCTTTAGCCTGCCAAAATCGGTGCTGGCGCAGTCGGGCAAGGTGAATTTCTACAACTGGGACACCTACATCGGTGAGACCACGCTCGACGATTTCACAGCAGCCACCGGCATCGAGGTTCAGTACGACCTTTTTGCCGACAACGAAGAGCTTTTTGCCAAATTCCGCAACGGCAACCCGGGCTTTGACCTGATCGTGCCGACCAACGACTTTGTCGAGCGGTTCATCGTGGCTGGCATGCTGGAGGAACTAGATCACAGCCGCATCCCGAACATGTCGAACCTCGATCCGGCCTTCGCCGACCCGGCGCACGATCCGGGCCGCCGGTTCTCGATCCCCTACATGTGGGGCACGGTCGGCATCGGCTATCGCATTTCGGCGACAAATGGTGTGCCCGACAGCTGGTCGCACCTCTATTCGTCCGACGAATATGCCAACAAAATCGCCCTGCTCGGCGACGCGACCACCGTTTTGCAGATGGCCTTCAAACACATGGGTCAGTCGATCAATAACTGGTCCGACGACAACATCGCCGCCGCCACCGAGATTATTATCGCGCAGAAATCGCGCATCACCGCCTTTGCGCCTGACAACGGTCAGGACCTTCTGTTGGCGGGCGAGGTTGACCTGGCGATGGAATGGAACGGCGACATCCTGCAAGCGATGGATGAGGATGACGACATCGGCTATGTGGTGCCGAAAGAGGGCGCCCTGCTATGGGAAGACGGGCTGTGCATTCCTGTCGGTGCCCCGAACCCCGAAGGCGCGCACGAGCTGATTAACTATATCCTCGACGCTGAAGCCGGAGCGTTGATTGCGGATTATATCTATTACGCGACGCCAAACGATGCGGCGCGCAAGCTCTTGAGCGCCGATTACAACGAAAATCCGGCGATCTTCCCGCCGGCCGATGCGATTGCCAAATCCGAAGTATCGGTGTTCCCCGGGCAGGAAGTGCTGGGCAAGATCGACGTTGCCTGGACCCGCATCCGGGCAGCGGGCTAAGACAACAGGGCCGGCGGCAGGCGCCGCCGGCCCACCCCCCAAACGATGGAAGACTATCGCAGCAATATCCGCGCGTTTCTTGCCTTTTTCGGCCCCAGCGCCGGGTGGCTGTTGCTGTTTTTCATCGCGCCCTTGGGCATCATCTGGCTTTACAGTTTTGGCGAAACAATCTCGCTGACCGAGGTCAAGACCACCTGGACGCTGAAGAACTACGCCCGCTTGCTCGAGCCGGAAATTCTCACGCTGTTCTGGCGGTCGTTGTGGCTGGCCGGTTTTTCGACTGCGGTGTGCCTGATGATCGGCTATCCAGTGGCCCTGGTCATCGCCACGTCGCGCGCGCGCTGGAAGCCCTGGCTTTTGCTCATCATCATCCTGCCGTTCTGGACCAACCTGCTGATCCGCACCTACGCGCTTTTGAACATTCTGGGCACGCGGGGCCGGCTGAACCAGCTCCTGGAATGGTTCTGGACGCTAGGCGACGGCTTTCTAAATCTGATCGGTCTGGGCACCTACAATCTGATCGGCGAAGACTTTGAGCCCATCGTCATTCTGGGCCGCGCCAGCGGCGTGATCATCGGGCTGGTCTACGTGCACCTGCCCTTTACAGTATTACCGATTTATTCGGCTCTCGAGCGGCTCGACAAATCCTATCTCGAGGCCAGCCTTGATCTGGGCGCGGGCCAGTGGCGCACGTTCCAGTCGGTTCTTTTGCCGCTCACGATGGTCGGGGTGACGACCGCCGCCATCATCACCTTCATCCCGATGCTAGGATCATTTCTGACCCCGAACCTGTTGGGGCGCGGTCAGGTCGATATGATCGCCAACGTGATCGAACGGCAGTTCAAGGGCGCCAACGACTGGCCGTTCGGCTCGGCGATGTCGCTTTTCCTTTTGTACCTCACCTTCCTCATTCTGGCGGTGCAATCATTCGCGTCAATGCGCCGGAACCGGGGGAACCATGGCTAATCCCCGCAAAGACCGCCCCGGCCCGTTTGAATACGCCCGCAAGCGAAAATTGCAGGTGTTTTTCCTTCTCTCCACAATTTTCCTTTACGCGCCAATCGTCGTTCTGGTGATCTTTTCCTTCAACAACTCACGGCGCGGCGGCAACGTCATCTGGCGCGGCTTCACCACGAAATATTATGCCAAGGCCGCAGGCAACGACTCGTTGATCGAGGCGTTCACAAATTCGCTGACCATCGCCGTCATCTCAACGCTCTTCGCAGTCGTTCTGGGCGCGATTACGGCTGTGACCCTCTGGCGCTTCCGCTTCCCGCTCAAGCCGGTCTACGAGGGCCTCGTCGCCCTTCCGATCGTCATCCCCGAAATTTGCATGGGCGTCAGCATCGCGGTTTTTTTCTCGTCCATGGGTTGGTACGCGCCCCCCGGCACGCCCTGGCCTTTTAACCTTTCCAACATCATCGTCGCCCATATCACATTCTCGTTCCCCTTCGCGGCCATGGTGATCCGCACCCGGCTGGCCAGTTTCAACCGCGAAATGGAAGAGGCCGCCAAAGACCTTGGCGCCTCCGAATTTCAGGTGTTCCGCGACATCCTGCTGCCGCATATGAAACCGGGGCTGATCGCCGGTAGCCTTCTGGCCTTCACCCTGTCGCTTGATGACTTCGTCATCACCTTCTTCACCTCGGGGCCGGACACCATCACCTTCCCGGTCAAGGTCTATTCGATGGTCCGGTTTTCGGTCACACCCGAGATCAACGCCGCTTCGACCGTGCTGATCCTGATCACCCTCCTGCTCACAGCTCTTGCCATGCGGTTCCAGTCTTTCGGAGACGACGACTGATGTCCGATACCCCCATCATCTCGATCCGCAACATAACCAAGCGCTTCGGTACCTTCACAGCACTTGAGGACATAACGATTGACATCCATTCGGGCGAAATCTTTGCTCTGCTCGGCCCGTCGGGTTGCGGCAAGTCCACGCTTTTGCGCATCATCGCGGGCTTTGAGGCCCCGTCCGAGGGCGTGGTGCTGATCGATGGCGAAGATGTCACCGACGTTCACCCCAACAAGCGCCCCGTTAACATGGTGTTCCAGTCCTACGCCGTATTCCCGCATATGACCGTCGAGGGGAACGTCGCCTATGGCCTGAAAATGGACCGGCTGCCCGCGGCCGAAATCGCAACCAAAGTGGCCGAAGCCTTGGACCAGGTCCACCTGTCCGATTTTGCCAAACGCATGCCCGATCAGCTTTCGGGCGGCCAGCGCCAGCGCGTTGCGCTAGCGCGCGCCTTGGTCAAACGCCCGCGCGTGCTGTTGCTTGACGAACCGCTGTCGGCGCTCGACGCCAAGCTCAGGGACGCGATGCGGCTGGAACTGGTGAAGTTGCAGCAAACCGTCGGGGTCAGTTTTATCATAGTCACCCACGACCAGTCCGAAGCACTGGCCATGGCCGACCGGGTCGCGGTGCTCGATGCCGGCAAGTTGCGGCAACTGGCGAGCCCGGTCGAGCTTTACCAGAAACCCGTGGACACCTTCGTCGCCGATTTTATCGGTCGGGTGAACCTTTTTGACGTGCGCGAAGGGGCAGCAGGATCCACTGACATTGTGGTCGCGACGCTGGGACAGGTCACGCTTCCCACACCGCTTTCCGGGTCAGGCGACATGGTTCTGGCGATCCGGCCCGAACACATCTCGGTGCGGCTTCGGACCACGCAAGGCGAAGGCGGTTACAAAGCGGTGCTCGGCGACGTGGCCTTCCAGGGTGAAAATTCGATTGTTGAGGCAACGCTTGATGATGGCCGCACTGTTCAGGCGCTGGTCCACCGTGGCAATGCGGCGGCCTTATGGCAGCATGATCCGGGCGAAGAGGTCTCGCTCGACATCGATTTCTCGCAGGCAATCGTGGTCCCTCGTTCGGCGCTCTAATGCAAATTGAACCGTTTTATTGCAATGACCTGACCTTGATAACGGACTTCGAATATCCACTCACCTGCGACCATTTCCTGCGTAGTTTCCAAATAATATGATACAAATTCATTATTATTGTTTCGTATTTCTTTTGAGATAACATTTTCGACGATTGCGGGCAGACCATTCTGGCCGCGAGCAGGGTAAATGTAGTGAATATCAATTTCTTCAGTTGTGTTATCCGGGACTCCCGTCAAGTTAACTCTGAAACCAAAAAGCAGCCCAATTTCAAGTTTCAGGTCAGTCTCCCAAGAAACGTGGTCAAAGCCGACTATCTCGTTACCAAGACTTGGATCATCGTCGCCCGCGGCCTGGTATCTGAATTCATAGATACCAAAGTCAATAATTTCGGGCCGGAGCAAATTCGCGCTCGCGAATTTAGGATTGCCCATTTCGCAAGCAGATAGCGCACGAACCATTCGATCAACACTGATCGTGCCATCACTATTCACCGGTATCGGGCAGTGGAAACCACCACCGCCCGAATTTGGAATTTTTTGTTCTTCAGCGGCATTTGCTTGGCAGCAGACCCAAGTTGCCAAAAAAAACAGTGAAAAATAGGGATTCATTCACGGCTTCTCTCGAGCATTATTACCACTGAAACGAAATACCGGCTTTGCCTCCGACGTTTCCTGAGCTGTTGTCAGCCCCGACTCCCAGATACACTGCAGTATTGGGGCCAAGGCGCCCTGCTCAGGTTATTCCGAACGCAGTACTTCCTTCAAAAAATCCCGCGCCGAAATTAATGCGGAAATTTTCGCCGGGATCAGGTAGAAAAACGACCATCGCATTGCTGATCGCGATACCCGAGGTGTTGGTCGCAATGCCCGCGGCGTTGGTCGCGATGTCCGCGGTGTTGATCGCGATGTCCGCGGTGTTGATCGCGATGTCGGTGACGTTGGTCGCGATGTCGGTAGTGTTGGTCGCGATGTCGGTGACGTTGGTCGCGATGTCGGTGACGTTGGTCGCGATGTCGGTAGTGTTGGTCGCGATGTCGGTGACGTTGGTCGCGATGTCGTTGGTCGCGATGTCGGTGACGTTGGTCGCGATGTCGGTAGACGGTTGGTCGCGATGTCGGTGACGTTGGTCGCGATGTCGGTGACGTTGGTCGCGATGTCGGTGACGTTGGTCGCGATGTCGGTGACGTTGGTCGCGATGTCGGTGACGTTGGTCGCGATGTCGGTGACGTTGGTCGCGATGTCGGTGACGTTGGTCGCGATGTCGGTGACGTTGGTCGCGATGTCGGTGACGTTGGTCGCGATGTCGGTGACGTTGGTCGCGATGTCGGTGACGTTGGTCGCGATGTCGGTGACGTTGGTCGCGATGTCGGTGACGTTGGTCGCGATGTCGGTGACGTTGGTCGCGATGTCGGTGACGTTGGTCGCGATGTCGGTGACGTTGGTCGCGATGTCGGTGACGTTGGTCGCGATGTCGGTGACGTTGGTCGCGATGTCGGTGACGTTGGTCGCGATGTCGGTGACGTTGGTCGCGATGTGACGTTGGTCGCGATGTCGGTGACGTTGGTCGCGATGTCGGTGACGTTGGTCGCGATGTCGGTGACGTTGGTCGCGATGTCGGTGACGTTGGTCGCGATGTCGGTGACGTTGGTCGCGATGTCGGTGACGTTGGTCGCGATGTCGGTGACGTTGGTCGCGATGTCGGTGACGTTGGTCGCGATGTCGGTTGCGTTATCGGTCACCTCAACTTCGACTTCAGACAGTTCGGTCGAGTCACATTCCGCAGTCTCTTTCAAGTGTAGTGGTTCAGACTTGATCTGACAGTTACGCGTTTTTCAGGCGGCATTTGTCAGGTCACATTCAGTTCACGAACTTTTCCTTCCAAATCTTCTTGCCCTCGATCATGGTCTCAATTGGGGTGCGACCGCAACACATTTTGCCCTGATGAGTTCGTTCGGTGTTGTAGAAGTCGATCCATTGATCCAGATCGGCCTGCAAGGCTTCGACAGTTTCGTAGAGCTTCTTGCGGAATGTGATCTGATAAAACTCCTGCAGGATTGTTTTGTGGAAGCGTTCGCAAATCCCGTTGGTTTGGGGCGATTTAACCTTGGTCTTGGTGTGGTCAATGTCGTTGATTGCCAGGAAGAGCTGGTAGTCGTGTTTGTCGACCCGGCCGCAGTATTCGGTTCCGCGGTCGGTCAGAATGCGCAGCACCGGAAGGTCGTGTTCCTCATGGAAAGGCAGCACCCGATCGTTGAGCAGATCAGCCGCAGTTATCGGCGTTTTGGTGGTGTAGAGCTTGGCATGTGCCACCTTGCAATAGGTGTCCACATAGGTCTGCTGATAGACCCGCCCGACACCCTTGAGAGTGCCAACATAGAACGTGTCCTGAGAGCCCAGATAGCCAGGGTGCGCGGTCTCAATCTCGCCACAGGCTTCATCGTCCAGCTTCTTCTTCTCAAGGGCCTGAACCTGAGCTTCGGTAAGAATGCCACCTTCCTCTGCCACCTTGGCTTCCAGCGCCTTCAGGCGGGTTTTGAAGTTCGCCAGATCATGCCGCAACCAGATGGATCGCACGCCGGAGGGCGAGACGAAGACCCCCAGCTTGCGCAGCTCATTGGAGGTGCGGGCCTGACCGTAGGCCGGGAAGTCCGTGGCCGATTTTATGACCGCCTGTTCGGTCGCCTCGTCCACCCGGTTGGCCAGATTGGGCTTGCGCCGGGTGCGTTCAAAAAGAGCTTCAACGCCGCCATCATCGACGGCTGATTTATAGCGATAGAATGTATCCCGCGACATGCCCATGACCTGACAGGCTTTGGACACATTACCCAATTCGTCGGCCAGGTTCAGCAAGCCGACTTTGTGTTTGATGATCTTGTCTGTAGTATTCAACATCGTGGTTTCCTCGTTTTGTGGTTTGGTTTGCACCACCATCAAAACGGATAACCGCAGTCTCTTTCAAGAGATGCACCGCCCCCAATTCAATCTAAAAGATTGGGGGCGGTGTCAGATCAAATCGGAACTAATACACTTTCAAGAGATGCACCGCCCCCAATTCAATCTAAAAGATTGGGGGCGGTGTCAGATCAAATCGGAACTAATACAAGTAAGGGGCCCAGCATAGTGAGCTACTCCCCAACCGTTGGACAGTATTTGGCGCAATCTAAGCTACTTTTTGCTCCTGCTGATCGGGTTGCGTTGTTTCATTTCTCTGCTGACCTGCCCCCAATTTGAGGGCCACTTTTAGGTAGACTCTGTTCCTCTTTTGTTTGCCATTATTCGGCGGCGTGAGCAATGGGCGGTGGCGCGGAGCCTTCAGATAGCTCAAGCGTCGCTGCCCATTGCGGTTTATGGAAAGGCCTGTTTGCGGCAAATTCTTCCGGGGTTTGATAGTTCAGCGAAGAGTGGGGCCGGTTTTGATTGTAATCGATCCGCCAGTCCTCGATGATCCTTTCTGCCTCGGCCAGCGAGGTGAACCAGTTCAAGTTCAGGCATTCTTCGCGAAACCGGCCGTTGAAACTTTCGATGTAGGCGTTCTGGGTCGGCTTGCCCGGGTCGATGAAGTAGAGCTGCACGCCGTGATCATCTGCCCAGCCATCAAGCGCGCGGCCTCGTAGTTCAGGCCCATTGTCAACGGTCAGAACATCCGGGTACCCCCGCTCACGAGCCACCCGTTCCAGCATTTCCACCACGCGGGAGCCGGGGATCGACAGGGCCACATCAATCGCCGGACATTCCCGTGTGCAGTCGTCTTTCAGATTGACGGTGCGGAACTTCCTGCCGTTGGCGAGCGCATCCATGGTGAAGTCCAGGCTCCACCGCTGGTTGGCGGCGATCGGGCACCAGGCGCCTTCGCGCACGCCCTTGGGGATTTTCTTGCGATTGCGGCGGCGCAGGGTCAGGCGCTCCTCTCGGTAAAGTCGCTCCACCACTTTCACGTTCACCTTGAAACCCTCCTGGCCAAGCTTGGCATGCAACATGCGATAGCCATAGCGTCGGTGTTTGCCGGAAAGCGTGACCAGCCGTTCCCGTATCCTCGCATGGCGATCCGGCCTTCCTCTGTATTCATTACTCGATCTGGAAAACCCAATCAGCCCACAGGCCCGCCGAGTTGAAAACTGATAGTCACGGCAAAGAACCATGACTGCTTCCCGGCGGCTTGCAGGCTTCAGAAGTTTTTTGCCAGAAGCCCTTTCAGGCCAGCATTATCAAGCATGGTTTCGGCCAGCAGCTTCTTCAGCTTGCCGTTCTCCGATTCCAGGTCTTTCAGCCGCCTGACATCGGAAATCTGAAGGCCGCCATACCTGGCTTTCCATTTGTAAAAGGTGGCATCCGACATACCGTGCTTACGGCACAACTCGGACACTTTCGCACCCGCCGCATACTCCTGAATGATCCGAACAATCTGCTCTTCGCTAAACCGTGACTTGCGCATTCTCTGTTCTCCTCGTTCTCGTGAACATTAAGCGAACAGATCCTCCTTTCAAATGGACCAGTTTTCGGGGAGCAGGTCACATCAGCAAAGCCTTCGAAGCGAAGTTCCCGCCCTGCAGACAAGCGGGATTAAAACGATGCAGCGGCTAACGTTGGGGGAATGATTGAGGGTACATTCTCAGAGTTACCTGAAAAGCCGTTATTAACCGTTTGGTTGAAGTCAGCTTGTGGCGCGCTGGGAAGGATTCGAACCCTCGACCCCCTGATTCGTAGTCAGGTACTCTATCCAACTGAGCTACCAGCGCGTGCGACGTGCTCTTAGACCCGGTCGTGCATGATGACAAGCGGAATTGCCGCGCGCGACGCCGGATGGCCGGACCGCCGGGTTCAGCCGCGAATGGTGAAATCGAACGGTCTTCCGTCGCTTTCATCGCGGCGCTCTTCAGGGGCGCGGCGGAACAGCCAGTCAAGCCCGCCACCCATCAAAATGCGCGGGCCCCTCGCCTTGTCCCCGTCCACCACGCCGATGCCAAGAAGTCTTTGCAACAGCGACGGTATCACGGATGTCTCGACGACGTTCAACGCCAAGGTTTCGTCAAAATCTGCCACGGAATAGTCAATACTGACATACCCAGTATCTACGGCGGCTGCCTGGCGTGCTGAACGAGTAGAATTGTATCCAAACAACATAACGCCAACCGCAGTCAGCGCGAGCGTGCACAGGATTATTCGTTTGGCAGGCATGTGACGGCCTTTGGCTTGGGTGCGGGTGACCCATAACGGGCGATTTTGACCAAAAAACCACCAGCCCAAGGCAATTTTTGGCAAATTATTGGGTCATTTTCACCAAATTCACTCGGCCGCCTCGTCGAATGACACATTTGTTTTGGGCAGAATTATCGCGAAAACCGTGCCGTCCGGACCGGTTTCGCAAAGGTCCAGACGTCCGCCGTGGCCGCGCACCAGCTCGGACGCGATGGCCAGCCCCAGCCCGGTGCCGCCCTTGCGAATGCCACCCTGAAACGGCGTGAACAGGTGGTCGCGCGCCATTGTCGGCAAGCCCGGACCGGTGTCGGTCACCGACATTATCCATTCGCGCTCGGTCTCGGTGCAGGTCACATGCACCCGGCCAGGCTGGCCTTTGGCACCGATGGCCTGGCGGGCGTTGCGGATAAGGTTTGACAGCACCCGGAACAATTGTTCGGGGTCGGCGCGCAGGATCAGCGACGCGGGGATGTCGGTTTCAAAGCTGATGTCCACATCGCCAGCGGCCAGTTTTTCGCCCTCGATCACATCCGCGACCACCTCTGCCACCGCAACACGGGCCAGGCTCGGCGGCGGCTCTTCGGCGCGGCCAAAGGCAAGCGTACCCTCGCACAGCGCCACCGCGCGGCTGATCGACGCCATCAGCTTGGGGGCGGCGCGTTTGACCGCCGGGTCCTCGCTGGCCTCCATGCGGTCGGCGAAAAGCTGGGCGGTGGTCAGAATGTTGCGCAGGTCGTGACTGATCTTGGCGACAGCACTACCCAGCTGCGCCAGCCGTTCCTTTTGGCGCAGCGCCCCGGTCAGCTGGGTCTGCATGGCCTTCAGCGCGGTCTCGGCCTGGTGATCTCAACGACACCCGCCGTTGGCGCAATTACCCGCCGCGCGTCTTCGGGCGCGTCGGCGTAGTCCTTCATCGCGGCGACCAGACGGTTGATCGGCAAGACCAGAAGCCGCCGCGCCGAATAAAACAACAGCGCCCCGGTTATCGCCGAAATAAACAGTGACAACAAAAGGATATTCAGCCCGTATTCAAGCATGGCGTCCTGCAACGGCGCGCTGGCCATGGTCACTTCGATCTGGGTGCCACCAGCGCGGACCGGTGCGCCGACAATCCTGATTACCGGCCCATCGAGCCCGAAGAGGCTGGAAAAAGCATCCCGGATCAATATCGCCCAATTTGCCGAGCGCATGTCAAAGGTGGCCGACACCGAGCCCGGGATCGGCGCGCTGAGCATCAGTTGCCGGGTTTGATCGCGCACCAGAACGACGTTGTAGACACCGGCGTTGGCCAGCAGCTCTTTTTCCAGATCCATGTCCAGCATGTCGTTGCCCAGAAGCGCCAGCGAAGCGATCTGCCCGCGTTCCAGCCGCGCCTGCAGGTAATCCGCCCGGAACCGTGCCACCGAGGGCACAAAAATCAGAACCTCGGCCAACATGACAAAGGCGATTGTCAGGATCAGAAACCGTCCGGTCAGCGAATTCAGCGTCCTACCTCCGACTTTGGTTGCGCCCTATCCTAAGGGACAAACCGCTGGATCAATCCGACTATGCGCTTAAGCCGCGGATTTTCAAACAATCTGGGCGCAAAGTAAGCGCCCGCGGCGCGTTTGTTAACCTCTGAAAGCGTCGGATAGGGCAAAACGCTCATGGCAATCTGTCCCATTTTCAACCGGTTGGCGATCGCCAGCGCCCAGAACGAAATCAGCTCGCCGGCCTGCGGCCCCACGATCGAAACTCCCACGGGGCGCCCTTTGACCACCATGACCTTGATCAGCTCGCGCGCCCTGCCTTCGGTGATGGCCCGGTCGTTTTCGGCGATGTCAAAACGCGCCACCTCTACCGCCGCCCCATATTGCGCCCGCGCCTCGGCCTCGGTCGGGCCGATCTGGGCCAGTTCGGGGTCGGTGTAGGTGGCCCAGGGTATGTGCCGCGTCTCGGCCTTGGCGCGCAGTCCGAACAGCGCGTTTCTGATCACGATACCCGCATGATAGCCCGCCACATGGGTGAACTGCAGGCCGCCGGCCGCGTCCCCCACGGCGTAAACCCGGCGGTTGGAGGTGCGCAGGCCCGCATCGACCTTGACGCGCGCGCGCGTGGTCTCGATGCCCGCCGCCTCCAGCCCCAGACCATCGGTGTTGGCTTTGCGCCCCACGGCCATCAGCAAAT
The DNA here is from genome assembly GCA_965247915.1 of Paracoccaceae bacterium. Taxonomy (GTDB): domain Bacteria; phylum Pseudomonadota; class Alphaproteobacteria; order Rhodobacterales; family Rhodobacteraceae; genus JAKZRT01. The sequence goes on along the minus strand of OZ252048.1, from coordinate 1,342,988 downwards.
CCGTCCCGGTAAAGCTGCGCCCGTCGTCGGTCCGCACCGTAATCTGACCGTCGGTGCGGGTGATTTCTGCGGCCAGCGCATCCTCTTCGATCACCACGCCCTCGGCGCGCAGAGCCTCAAGCACCACCGCCGCCATCTCGCGGTCGTCCTTGGCCAAAGCCTTCAGCCCTTCGATCACCGTCACCTGGCTGCCCAGCCGCCGGTGCGCCTAGGCTTTCTCCAGCCCGATCGGCCCGCCGCCGATGATCAGCAGATGCTCGGGCCGGACCCGTTCGTCAAAAATGGTCTCGTTGGTGAAATGCGGCACCTGGTCAAGCCCCGGAATCGGCGGCACCAGCGGCGACGACCCGGTCGCGATCACAAAGCGCCGGGCCCGGATCACAATGTCGCCAGCCTGTACATCGCGGGGCGAGATGAATATGGCCCAGTCGCGGATGACATGCACGCCAAGGCCCTCGAACCGTTCCTGGCTGTCGACCGGCGCTATGGTGTCGATCACGCGGGCCACATGGTCTTTGGCGGCGGCGAAATCGACGTCCGGCGACACCGGCGGCACGCCAAACCTTTCGCCGCCATGCATCGCATACGCCTGTTTGGCGGCGGCGATCAGCGCCTTCGAGGGCACGCAGCCGTAATTCAGGCAATCGCCGCCCATCTTGTGGCCTTCAATCAGGACCACCGATGCGCCCATCTGGCTGGCCCCGGCAGCGATCGACAAGCCGCCCGAACCGGCCCCGATGATGCAGATATCGCTTTTTATGGTCGGCATCGGCTCAGTCCTTGCCACGGCGCAGCGCTTTGATGATGATTGGCAACGCCGCCAGCGCCGCCAGGCCCAAAAGCGGCAAGAGCACATGCGGCTCGAAGATTACGCCCAGATCCGGCGCGGTCCCGGCCGCGAAAACCTCGCCCAGCCCGGACCCGAGCGAGGTATAAACCACCGCCCCAGGCATGGTCCCGAAAAATGTCGAGATGACAAAACGAAAGGTGGAGACCCCGACCAGCGCCGGCAACAGGTTGGCCACGAAGAACGGCACCGCCGGCACCAGCCGGATCAGAAACAGCACCGACCACTGGTTGTCGTCGATCCCGGCCTTGATCTTGGCGACCGCCCCTTCCGACGCGTCCATCCGCGCCGCCAGCCGTTCGCCCAGCCCAAGCCGCGCCGCAGTGAAAATGACGGTGGCTCCAAGCGTAGCGCCGGTCACGTTGAAAAGAACGCCCGGAAATGTCCCGAACAAAAACCCCCCGGTCAGCGTGGCCACAGTCGCCCCGGGCAGGCTGAAGCCGACGATCAGAACGTAGACCACGATAAACCCAAATACGGCGCTGGCATAATGCGCATCCCGATACGCAATCAACGCTTCGCGGTTGTCGGCCAGCGCCTGGAAACTCAGGTATTCGCGCAGGGTGAAAAGGCCAATTCCCGCAACGACCAGAATGGCCAAGAGCGGAAGCAGGCGGATAAGGTCGTGCATGGGGCGGTGGCTTTGGTCTGTCATGTGGCTTTGCTTTTTTGTCCCATTGGCGGCAGATTGCCAGCTAGATGCGCGCGCGTCGCGGCAATGCCCAGCCTCTTCACGCTCGGTTGATCCTCGGTGACCAGATGTTTCAGATTTTCGCGGTAGCGGGGGCCAATCCGGCGCGATCGGGCGAACTTGGCCCGGAAATGTTGCAATAATCGCCCGCCATGTGCGTTGACTTGGCTCCCACGACGCCTTAGACGGCAGGCCTCAAATACCAAACCGCGCCAAATCCGCCTTTGAGGCCGGCGCGAATAACCCGGAGCCACCGCGATGAAACGCACCTTTCAACCGTCGAACCTGGTGCGCAAGCGCCGCCACGGATTTCGTTCGCGTATGGCGACCAAGGCCGGCCGCAAGATCTTGAATGCGCGCCGCGCCAAGGGCCGCAAGTCGCTCAGCGCCTGAACCCAAGCCGAGGATCGTGATCATGACGCCGCCGGTGGCACCCTTCAGCGCGCGTGGCGCGCCCGGGGCGCCGCCGGCGGCGTCTTTTTGTCTGGGTGTTTTGCGCAAGAGGGCTGATTTTCTGGCGGCAGCGCGCGGTCGCCGGGCCGGCACCGCATCGCTGAACCTGCAGGCGCTCAACCGCGGCAATGGTTCGACAAGTGTTCGTTATGGCGTGACCGCAACCAGGAAAATTGGCAATGCGGTGATCCGTAACCGCGCCAAACGCCGCCTTCGCGCCGTGGCGCGTGCCGTGCTGGCCGGGGCGGGACATGCCGGGTGGGACTATGTTTTGGTGGCGCGCCCGCAAGCGACCGTTCAAAGCCCCGCCCACCAACTGCGCGCCGATCTTGTCGCCGCCCTGGCCCGAATTCATGGCGTCCGCCGGTGACGCCCTTGGCCCATATCATGGCGCTGCCGGTGCGCGCCTACCGGTTGGTCTTCAGCCCCTGGGTCGGGCGCAACTGCCGGTATCATCCCACCTGTTCGGCCTACGCCCTGGAAGCGCTGGAAAAGCATGGGGCCGTCAAGGGGACCTATCTGGCGGCGCGGCGGATCGGGCGCTGTCACCCCCTGGGCAGCAGCGGCTATGACCCGGTTCCGGAGCCAGGGGACGATCGGAACGACAAAGACAAATAAGTTGCGCCGCCCGGTGCGCGTCGCGAAGTGCGAGGGGCCAGCCCCTCGCGCTCCCCGGAGTTTATCTGGAAATGTGATGCGGATCGGGGCCGGGTTTTGGCCGGCGATTGCGTTCAGCCTGCAACGGCCCGAAAAGCCGCGACAACAGCGCTTTCAGCCGCGCGATGTCCTGCGCCCCGATGTGCTCGGCCAGGGCAGAATCGTGGCGCACCGCCTCGGCGCTGAGGTCGGCGTAGACCGCGCGCCCGGGCCCGGTCAGCGACAAAAGTTCCTGGCGGCGATCGTGCGCGTGCGCCCGGCGCGTCAACCGCCCTGCCACCTCCAGCCGCGTCACCGCGCGGCTGACCCGGGTCTTGTGCTCGCGGGTGCGTTGGCAAATGTCGCGCGCCGTCATTTCGCCGACAAAACCCAGATGCACCAGCACCCGCCACTCGGTCCGCCCCATGCCATAACGCGCCTTGTAGATGGCCGCGAAGCTTTGGCTGGCCGCTTCGGCCGCCTGGTTCAGCAGATAGGGTAGAAAGTCGCCCAATGAAAAATCGTCGCCAGTCATGCGCTTTCATTAGCACTTGATAGTTACATATGCAACTGTTACAAATGATACCAAATTTGCCGAGAAGACCCCGATGAACCGCCCGATGCCCCACGCAGAAACCGCAACCGCCGTGCCTGCCGGCGGATTTCACGCCGGATATATGCCGGGTTTCGGCAATGATTTTGAAACCGAGGCCCTGCCCGGTGCCCAGCCGCAGGGCATGAATTCACCGCAGCGCTGCAATTACGGGCTTTACGGCGAACAGCTTTCGGGCACCGCCTTCACCGCGCCCAGCCACCAGAACGAACGCACCTGGTGCTATCGCATCCGCCCCTCGGTCAAACATTCGGGCCGCTATGCGCGCATCGACCTGCCCTATTGGAAATCCGCGCCCCATGTCGTGGAAGACGTCACCAGCCTGGGCCAGTACCGCTGGAACCCGCTGCCGCATTCGGACGCGCCGCTGACCTGGCTGACCGGCATGCGCACCATGACCACGGCGGGCGACGTGAACACTCAAGCAGGCATGGCGAGCCACATTTACTTGGTTACCGAAAGCATGAAAGACGCCTATTTCTATTCCGCCGACAGCGAGCTTCTGGTGGTCCCGCAAGAGGGCCGCCTGCGGTTCGCCACCGAACTGGGGGTGATCGACATCGAGCCGCAGGAGGTCGCCGTTATCCCGCGCGGGCTGGTTTACCGGGTCGAACTCATCGACGGCCCAGCGCGCGGCTTTGTCTGCGAAAACTACGGGCAGAAATTCGGCCTGCCGGGCCGCGGACCTATCGGCGCCAACTGCCTGGCCAACCGGCGCGATTTCAAAACCCCCGTCGCGGCCTTCGAGGACCGGGAAACGCCGTCAACGCTGACCATCAAATGGTGCGGCCAGTTTCACGAGACCCAGATCGGGCACAGCCCATTGGATGTGGTCGCCTGGCACGGCAATTACGCGCCGGTCAAATACGACCTGCGCAATTTCTGTCCGGTCGGGGCCATTCTGTTCGACCACCCCGATCCGTCGATCTACACGGTTCTGACCGCGCCCTCGGGCGTCGAAGGCACCGCCAATATCGACTTTGTGCTGTTCCGCGACCGCTGGAACGTGGCCGAAAACACCTTTCGCCCGCCCTGGTACCACAAGAACATCATGTCCGAGCTGATGGGCAACATCCACGGCATCTACGACGCCAAGCCCGAAGGCTTCGTGCCCGGCGGCATGTCCTTGCACAACATGATGCTGCCGCATGGGCCTGACCGCGACGCCTTCGAGGCGGCGTCCAATTCCAACCTCGGCCCCGGCAAGCTGGAAAACACCATGTCGTTCATGTTCGAGACCCGCTTTCCCCAGCATCTGACCGAATTCGCCGGAAAGGAAGCCCCGCTGCAAGACGATTACGTGGACTGCTGGGACGGGATCGAAAAGAAATTCGATGGCACGCCGGGGCTGAAATGAAGCTTTATACCTACTGGCGCTCGTCGTGCTCGTACCGGGTGCGCATCGCCCTTGGCCTCAAAGGGCTGGCCTGGGAAAGCGCGCCGGTTCATCTGGTCAGGGGCGAACACCGCGAGCCCGGCTATCGCGCAGTCAATCCCGCCGGGCTGGTGCCTGCGCTGGAACTCGATGACGGCACCCGGCTGACCCAGTCGCTGGCGATCATCGGCTGGCTCGATGCAACCCACCCTGAACCGGCGTTGATCCCCGCTTCGCCGCTCGACCGCGCGCGGGTGCTGGCTGCCGCACATACGATTGCCATGGAAACCCAGCCGCTGACCAACTCGGGTGTCGTCGGGCACCTGAAATCCGCGCATGGCTTCGACGGCCAGCAAGGTATCAACTGGATGGCGCACTGGATGGAAAAGGGGTTTGCCGTCTATCAGGCGCTGATCCGGCCCGACACGCGCTTTTCCTTCGGCGACGCCCCCGGTCTGGCCGACATCGCCCTGATCCCCCAGCTTTACAACGCGCATAGGTGGGGCGTTGACCTTTCGCCGTTTTCACGCCTGACTGACATCGAAACGACCTGTCTTGCCCTGCCCGCCTTCGATGCGGCACGACCCGAAAACCAACCGGATGCGGAGTAACTTGACGAATGCCTTTACTGAAAAGCTGGGTGGACAGCGCGAATTCGCCCCTGACCGACTTCCCGTTGAACAACCTGCCCTACGGCGTCTTTTCAGTGGGCGAGGCCGAGCCGCGCTGCGGCGTCGCCATTGGCGAAAGGATATTTGACGTCACCCGCGCCGAAGAGGACGGGTTGATCGCGCCCGCCGAGACCCCGGTTTTCGACGTGCCGTTCTGGAACGACTTCATGGACCTGGGCCCCGAGGCCTGGGCCGCGTTGCGCGCACGGCTGACCGAGCTCTTGGCCGAAGGGGCCGAGCCGCTGCCAGATTATCTGGTCGATCAGGCCGATGCCCAGCTGCACATGCCCTTCGCGGTCACCGAATACACCGATTTCTACTCCGGAAAGCATCACGCAACCAACGTCGGCACGATGTTTCGCGGGCCTGAAAACGCGCTGCCGCCGAACTGGCTCAGTATCCCGATCGGCTATAATGGCCGCGCGTCGTCAGTGGTGGTTTCGGGCACCGAAATTCGCCGCCCCTGGGGGCAATTGAAGGCCCCCGACGCTGATCTGCCGGTCTTTGCGCCCTGCAAACGCTTCGACATCGAACTTGAGATGGGCGCGATTGTCGGCCAGTCCTCGGACGGCCCGGTCACCGTGGCCGAGGCCGATGAGATGATCTTTGGCTACGTCCTGCTGAACGACTGGTCGGCCCGCGACATTCAGGCCTGGGAATACCAGCCGCTGGGGCCGTTTCAGGCCAAGGCCACGGCGACCACCATCAGCCCCTGGATTGTCACCAGCGCCGCCCTTGCCCCGTTTCGCACATCCACTCCGCCGCGCGAGCGCCCGCAGCTCGACTATCTGAAAGAACCGGGGCCGATGCTTTACAACATCGAATTTGCCGTGACCCTGGCCCCCGAGGGCAAGGCCGCCAGCACACTGGCGCGCACGAACTACAGTCAGATGTATTATTCCGCCGCCCAGCAACTGGCCCATCACACCACCAGCGGCTGCACCATGCAGGTTGGCGACCTCTTGGGGTCCGGTACCATCTCGGGCCCTGAAAAATCCGAACGCGGCAGCCTGCTGGAGCTTAGCTGGGGCGGCAAGGAGGCGATCACGCTGGACACCGGCGAGAGCCGCGCCTTCATCGAAGACGGTGACACGCTGACCCTGTCGGGTGCCGCGCAGGGTGAAGGCTATCGCATCGGCTTTGGGATCTGCACCGGCACCTTGTTGCCCGCCCTCGCCGATCCATATGAACGCTGAGAATACGGTGCGCTGAAGCGCACCCTACCGACACACCGTAGGGTGCGCTTCAGCGCACCGCACCGCAAAGGAAAGACCATGGCCAAAGCTTTCGCTTCCCAAGGCGACCTCAGCGAAAAGAAAACCAGCTTCACGCAAGTCGGCGACGGGCTTTACGCCTTCACGGCCCAGGGTGATCCCAATTCGGGCGTCATCATCGGCGACACATCCGTGATGATCGTCGAGGCCCAGGCGACGCCACGCCTGGCGCAGAAGGTGATCGACTGCGTGCGCTCGGTGACCGACAAGCCGATCAGCCATCTGGTGCTGACCCACTACCACGCGGTGCGGGTGCTGGGCGCGTCGGCCTACGGCGCCGACCAGATCATCATGGGCGACACCGCACGGGCCATGGTCGCCGTGCGCGGTCAGGAAGATTGGGACAGCGAATTCCAGCGCTTCCCCCGGCTCTTCGAGGGCTTTGAGTCGATCCCCGGCCTGACCTGGCCGACCACCACATTCAGCGAAGACATGACTGTCTATCTCGGCAACCGCCGGATCGACCTGATGCATCTGGGGCGCGCCCATACGGCGGGTGACATCGTCATCCATGTGCCCGATCAAAACGTCATGTTCACCGGCGACATCGTCGAATACCACTCGGCGTGCTACTGTGGCGACGGGCATTTCGGCGATTGGGGCAACACCCTCAACAACATCGCAGCCTTTGAGGTTGACGCCATAGCCCCCGGTCGCGGCGACGCGATCATCGGGCGCGACATGGTTGACGCCGCCATCGCAAGCACCCGCGAATTTGTCGCATCCACTTACGCCCCGGCGGCCCGCGTTGCCGCGCGCGGCGGCAGCCTGAAAGAGGCCTGGGACGCGGTGCGCGCCGCCTGCGACCCGAAATTCGCCGACTACGCGATCTACGATCACTGCCTGCCCTTCAACGTCGCCCGCGCTTATGATGAGGCCCGCGGCATCGACACCCCGCGCATCTGGACCGCGGCCCGCGACATCGAAATGTGGGAGGCCCTGCAGGGCTAGTTCAGATCACCACAATATCATAGAGCGCAAAATGCCGATCCGAGGACATTATCGTCATCCCCTCAAACCGGGCCTGAGCTATCAGCATCCGGTCAAACGGGTCGCGGTGATGATGCGGCAACTCGCGCAGTGTCTCGATGTGGTGCAGTCCGATCGGCAGTGGATCGAGTCTCGATCCAAGGACAGCAGGCACCAGATCGCTCGGCAGTCTAAGCTTTCCAAGCGACGCCTTGATCGTCATCTCCCACAAGGACGCGTGGCTGATCCAGACCTCGGCGTCCGAATTCCAGATTTCAGTTTGCGCGGGCGTCAGTCGTTCGAATTCGTCGATAGCCCAAAGAAAAATATGGGTATCGGCAAGATAGACAGTCACGACATATACTCATGCCACTCCGGGCCGAGTTCGTCGAAATCGGGCGCCATCCAGACCTGCCCGCGGAACTGGCCCAGCCGCCGCCTGGTCCGCGGGCCAGACAGTCGGGCAACTTCCTTTCCGTTTCGCGTTAGCACGATTTCCTCCCCAGCTTCCGCGCGTCGGACAATTTCGCTGAACTTCGCCTTAGCTTCCGAGACGGGAATATTCATGGGCAACTCCTATTCTGACCGGAATATAGGTCAAAATGACCAATATATCAAGATCAAACGCAAGGAACGGCCATGAATGACAACCCCTTCCTGCGTATGGCGCTGAACAACGCCTGGGCCAACGCCACGCTCTACAATGCCCTGACCGGGCTCAGCGAAGATGAATTCTGGGCCCCGCGCCCCGGCTTTTTCGGCTCGCTCGGGCGCACCATGAACCACATCTACGAAGTCGACCTTTACTATATCGACGCCCTGACCGAAGGCGGCAAGGGTCGCAGTGTCTACGCCCGCGACGACATCCGCGACGCCGCCGCGCTTGCCACCGCCCAGGCCGACAGCGACATGGCGTTTGCAATGTTTTGCGGCGCGACAGACCCGCAAGGGTTGGCGAGCATGCGCGCGACCGAGCGCAAGGCCGGCATCGCGAAGGAACGCACCGACCACCTGATCCTGCATCTCGTGCAGCACCAGATCCACCACCGGGGTCAGGCCCATGCCATGCTCAGCCACGCCGGCATCGCCCCGCCGCAACTCGATGACTTTTACCTCGAGCACGGCCGCGTCCCCTCGGCCGCCGCTTATTGGAGCTGACGTTGGCCTATCACTACGCCCCGATCCCCTTCACCCGTCCGCCCGGCCTCGACGCGCCGGAACCGCGCCACCCGGTCGCCATCGTCGGCGCTGGTCCGATCGGGCTGGCCATGGCGATTGATCTGGCGCAGAAAGGCGTGCCAGCCGTGGTTCTCGACGACAACAACGTGGTCTCGGTCGGCAGCCGGGCAATCTGCTGGGCCAAGCGGTCGCTGGAAATTTTCGACCGTCTCGGCGTCGCCGACCGGATGATGGATAAGGGCGTGACCTGGACCATCGGGCGGCTCTTTCACGGCCACGACGAAGTTTTCAATTTCGACCTGCTGCCCGAAGCCGGCCACAAATACCCCGCCTTCATCAACCTCCAGCAGTATTACGTCGAAAACTACCTGATCGACCGCGCCCGAGACTTTCCCGATCTCATCCACCTGCGGTTTCAAAACAACGTCGTCGCGCACTGCGACCATGGCGATCACGTGACGCTCGACATCGAAACGCCCGAAGGGAAATACACGCTCGAGGCCGAGTATTACCTGGCCTGCGACGGCGCCACCTCGCCCACGCGCAAACGCATGGGGCTGGCTTTCGAGGGCCAGACTTTTGAGGAAAACTTCCTGATCGTCGATGTCGAACTTCAAGACAGCCCCTTTGGCGACCCCGACAAGACCGAACGCTGGTTCTGGTTCGCGCCGCCCTTTCACAACGGCCAGTCGGCGCTGTTGCACAAACAGCCCGACAATATCTATCGCGTCGACCTTCAGCTCGGCCCCGAGGCCGACCCCCAAGAGGCGCTGAAAGAGGAAAACATCCTGCCGCGTCTGCGCGCCGTCTTCGGCGATCGCCACTTTCGCATCGACTGGCACAGCGTTTATCGCTTTCGCTGCGCGCGGCTTGACCGGTTCGTGCATGGGCGGGTGATATTCCTCGGCGACAGCGCCCATGTGGTGTCGCCCTTCGGCGCGCGCGGCGGCAACGGCGGGGTGCAGGATGTCGACAATCTGGGCTGGAAACTTGCCGCGGTGCTGGGCGGCACCTCGCCGCCCGAATTGCTTGAAACCTATGAGGCCGAACGCACCTTTGGGGCAGACGAAAACATCCTGAACTCATCGCGCACCACCAATTTCATGACCCCCAAAACCGCGACCGAGGCGCGCTTTCGCGATGCGGTTCTGGCGCTGGCGCACGACCACCCGTTCGCACGCCGCCTGATAAATTCGGGTCGCCTGTCGGTGCCATGCAGCCTGGCCGGCTTCGATCTGCAAACCGCGTCCGGCGGGCCGGTCCCGGCCGGGTTCGCGATGCCCGATGTGCCGCTAAAAGGCGGTCACTGGCTGATTGAACTGGCGCAGGGCCACTTTACGCTTGTTGGGGTTGGCGATGTAGCGCTTCCCGATATCGCCGGCTTGCGGCGCATCGGCATCGACCAGCAGGGCGATTACCGCTGTTTCACCTCGGTCGGCAAATTCGCGGCGTGGCGATACGGCGCCGGGCGTGCGGTGCTGCTCAGGCCCGATGGCCATGTCGCGGCCAGTTTTGACGCCCCTACCGTCGCCGCGGTCACCGCAGCGCTTTCACGCGCGCGAGGCCAGACATTGAAGGAGACCGGCCTATGACCACGACCCCCGACCGGATCGGCGCTTGGGCCGACGATTTTTACACCACGCTGATCGCGGCGCACGAAGGGTTGAGCGACACTGAAAGCGCCGCCATGAACGCGCGCTTGATCCTGCTAATAGCCAATGAAATAGGCGATTTTGACCGGATCACCGACCTGATTGCCCGCGCCCGGCCCGGTTAAATCGGTTGGCGTTTTATCTGAGCCATTCGCGTCCCGGACCTGATCCGGGGCCTCGTTTTTTGCGGTTGAGGTCCCGGGTCAAGCCCGGGACGGGGCGTGATGCGCATTGGGTGCAAACCGCTTTAGTCGCCGTACGCTCGCAGCCGCAACCTACCCCGAATTAACCATTTGGTAGCATTTTCGCTGCGATCATCCAGAGCGTCATTGTGATTCGAATTTTATTAAGATGTCTGCCTGTCTTCCCCCCAATCGTGACCGTCCGGTGAAGGTGCTCTGGCGAGGATAAGCTGGTCGCTGTTACGCTGCCGGGGCAGCGTAACACCAAGGCAAAAGTTCATCGATGCGGGTGATCTTGTGATCGGCGATGCGGCTCAGAACATCTGTGAGCCAGCCCTGAGGGTCAACGCCGTTCAGCTTGGCTGTCTCAATCAGCGTGTAGGCAATGGCGGCTGATCGGCCGCCACGCTCGGACCCGGCAAAGAGCCAGTTCTTGCGGCCTATGGCGATGGCCCGCATTCCCCTTTCGGCTGTGTTGTTGTCTATCTCCAGCAAGCCGTGATCAAGATAGGGCCTGAGCCGTTTGATGCGGGTGATGGCATAGCGGATTGCCTGCGCCAGCGGCGTTTTGCCAGAGATGCGCGTGAGCTGTGCACCGAGCCACGTGTCGGGATCATCGAGAACCTGCTTTGCCTTTGCCTGCCTCAACCGCACCCGCTCATCCGGCGGCGATCCACGGGCTTGCTTCTCGACCGCGTAAAGTTCGGCGATGCGCCTGATCGCTTCTTCGGCGATGGCAGAGCCCTGGGATTGCTGCACATCGACGAACTTGCGCCGGATATGCGCCATGCAGGCCACCTCGTGAATACGGCCTGAGCGGTACAGCTCTTCAAATCCAGCGTAGCCATCGGCGTGCATCCAGCCGGTGTAGTCCTTGAGATGGCCGATTGTACGTATGCCCTTTCGGTCGACACTGAACTGATACCAGGCCGCCGGGGACGCATCGCCAGCCCATGGCCGTTCATCTCTGGCGTATGTCCAGAACCGTGCCGTCTTGCATTTGCCGCTACCCGGCGCCTGCATCTTCACGGGCGTATCATCAGCGAAGATTGCTTGTCCGTTCAGGACATGACGGCCAATGGCATCAGCCAGGGGTTCGAGCAGCGCCGTGGAGTTGCCGACCCAGTCAGCCAAAGTTGAGCGTTCAAGGTCGATCCCGTCGCGGTCGAAGATTTGCGATTGGCGATAGAGCGGCAGATGATCCGCGTATTTGTTGACCAACACATGCGCCAACAGACCGGGTCCTGGACGACCGCGTTCGATGGGACGCGATGGCAATGCGGCCTGGCTGATCTTCTCGCAGCAGGTACAGGCCATGCGCGGACGCACGATCCGGTTCACGACAAAACGCCCCGGCTTGTATTCCAGCTCTTCGGTCACATCCTCGCCGAGTCGGCGCAGTCTGCCGCCGCAAGATGCGCAGTCTTCGCCGATTCCAATTACGGTCTCGTTGCGCGGCAGGTGATCGGGCAGTGGGCGGCGCTTTGGCTGCCGTTTCTCATCGGCATCGTCGGACGACGGCTCGGGGGGCGGGCTTTCCGCCGCCCGTGCGATCTCTTGCTCTTCCAGTTTCAGTTCAAGCTGATCAAGGCTTTCTGAACGCGAACCGAACTGATGACGACGCAGGCCCGCGAGTTGATGCTTCAGCTTCTCGATCAACACATCGCGGCTCTTCAGCCCGGCATTCCGGTTCGTCAGTTCTGACGCCATGGAAGCGATCAACGCCTTCAATGCCGACGGGTCATCAGGCAGCTTTTTGATGTCATCGAGCATGGCTGATACCTACCACTTATCCGAGACGGTGGGAATCCCACAACGGCATCAATCCTTTGGAAATAAATGGTTTACTCAGCCTGCTGTCAGCGGGCACCATGTCCTCTTGGGCATACGCCAGTCAATGCCTTCAAGCAGCATCGCCAACTGCGCCGGCGTCAGCGCGATCTTCCCGTCCTTAGCGGCTGGCCACACGAACTTTCCCTTCTCCAGGCGCTTGCTGAACAGACAGGCTCCTTGGCCATCCCACCAAATGACCTTGATCAGATCGCCACGGCGCCCTCGAAACACGAACATATTGCCGGTGAACGGGTTCTGTTTCAGGGTCTGCTCTGCCTGGGCAGCCAGCGTGGCAAAACCCCGGCGCATGTCCGTCACTCCAGCCGCCAGCCAGACCTTGGTGCTGGACGGAACAGGGATCATCCGGACAGGACACGGATCAGATGTGCCAACGCCCCGGGATCGTAGGCACCGCTGATCCGGAGCCGGTGTCCACCAGCATGCTCGATCTCGATCGTGCCCTTGGCAACGCCAGCTTCAACGACAGGCGGTTCATCCTTATCCAAGGCCTGATCCACGATCTCAACCGGAAGAAAACATGGCACACCCGCCGTTGCCAGTTCCGGGTCGGGCGCAAAGCGAGGGTCATGCAGCCATTTGAAGATCAGATTCGCATTCATCGCATACCGGCGCGCGACCTGCGGCATACCGGCGCGCGACCTGCGCGACCGATACGCCCGGCGCCACCGTCTGAAAACAGATCGACCGCTTCTCGTCGTCTGTCCAAAGCCGCTTCGTTCGACGCGCCACCCCAAACCCCGTAGTGTCCACTATCCGTGGTGGACACTAACCGACCCCTCCACGGCGCGGCAGAGCGGTCAGGCCGGACGGTTACGGTAATGGCGGATCATTTCCAGATATTCGTCCTGGCTGCAGGGGTGAAACCCCAGCCACAGGCCGAACCGGTCGGACAGCGAAACTTTTTCTTCGGTTGCCTCGGACGGGCTGATCGCGGTCGAGCGTTCGTTTTCGATCATGTCGCGCGGCATCAGGTGGCGGCGGTTTAACGTGGCATAGAACACTACATTTTCCGGCCGCCCCTCGATGCCGCCGTCCAGTACCGCCTTCAGCGATTTGTAATGCTGATCATCGTGGGCAAAGCTGAGATCGTCGCAAAACAGCACAAAACGCTCAGACGCGCCCCTGAGAATGTTCAGAAGCCGCCCGATGGACGGCAGGTCCTCGCGCGCTATCTCGACCAGTCGCAAATCCCCACATTTTGCGCGAACTTCGGCATGTACGGCCTTGACCAGACTCGATTTTCCCATCCCGCGTGCGCCCCATAAAAGCGCGTTGTTGGCGGCGTTGCCCTTCGCAAATTGCAGTGTGTTGGCCAAAAGCGTGTCGCGGGCCCGGTCGATGCCCACCAACAACGCCAGATCGATCCGATTGACCTGATCGACCGGCGCAATCGTATCGGGCGCGACGTGCCAGACAAAGGCATCGGCCCGGGAAAAGTCAGGTGTGCGGTCCGGTGGCGGGCTTGCACGTTCCAGCGCCCCGGCAATTCGGATCAGCGGATCGTCGGCCATCAGTCCGAGTCGGTCAGGCTCTCGCCTTCGTCCAGAAGGCCCTCGGCGCGCAGTGCCGCGTCGCGCTTGCGCTCGACCCGTTTGACCAGCTGAATTGATATTTCATATAGCCCGTAGACCACAACAAACAGAATAACCTGGGTGATGACATCGGGCGGGGTCACGATCGCGGCCAGCAACAGGATGCCGACCACCGCGTATTTGCGCACAGATCGCAGACCTTGCGAACTGACCAGCCCGGCCTTGCCCATCAGGGTCAACAGCACCGGCAGTTGAAAACACAGGCCAAAGGCCACGATGAATTTGATCGTCAGCTTCAGATATTCCTGCGCCGAGCCCTGGAAGGCGATCCCGGCGGTCGAGTTCGTGGACTCGCCCTCGCCGGTCAGCACACCAGGCTGCTGGAAGCCCAGGAAAAAGTCAAAGGCCAGCGGCGTGACCACGTAAAAGGCGAACGACGCGCCGAGAATGAACATGAACGGTGAGGCTACAAGAAAGGGCAGAAACGCATTCTTTTCTGTGCTGTAAAGCCCCGGCGCCACAAAGCGCCAAAGCTGATAGCCGATATAGGGGAAGGCCAGAATGAAGCCACCCAGCAGCGAGATCGAAATGGCGACGAAAAAGCCTTCCTGCAACTTAATCAGGATCAGGCCGCAATCGTCGCCCGATGCCGCGCGGGCGTCGCACAAGGGCTGGGTCAGAAAGTTGAAGATCGGGTTCCAGACCGTGAAACAGATTATCATCCCGACGACAAAAGCCATCGCCGAGCGGATCAGCCGGGTCCGCAGTTCGGCCAGATGCTCGATTAGCGGGGCCGAGCTGGCGTCGATCTTGTCGCTGTCGCTCATGCGCCCTCAGCCGGTTTTTTCGCAGGCTTATTGGCCGATTTTTTCGCCGCAAGTTTTTTGGCGGTGGCTTTTTTGGCGGCAGCTTTGGCCGGGCTGGCGGTGGCCGCCTTTGCTGCTGGCTTTTTCGCCAGTGGCTTTTTGGCAGTGGTCTTTTTCTTGGCCGGTTTCTTCTCGGCCTTTTTGACCGCTTTCTTGGCGGCCGTCTCTGCGGCCTCTGCCGCATCCAGCCGTTTTTGCGCTTTTTCAGCGGTTGCCGCGTGTATCTTGCGCGCCGCTTCGGCCCGGTCAACCGCCAGCTTGGCGGTTTCCGACCCCATCACCGACTGGCTTTGGCCGGGTTCCCATTTGTCGAACTTGGCGGCAGCGTCCTTGATCGTGTCGAGACCCAGATTACGGGCGCTGGTCATCGTCTTCAGGTCACCGGCCACGTCCTTGACGCCAGCCTCGTCTGCGGCCTTATCCATCGCGCGCTGAAATTCGCGCGCCATGCCTTTGGCTTTGGCGGTAAACTTGCCAAGCGTGCGAAACATGCCGGGCAGGTCTTTGGGACCCACCACGATCAGCGCGACGACGCCGATGACCAAAAGCTCGGTCCAGCCGATGTCAAACATGTCTGCCGCCCTCCGGCGCGCGCGCGGGCGTCAGGCCTTCAGACCTTGTCCGCTTCCTCTTTCGGGGTCACGTCCTTGGCGGCCTCGGCAGATTCGTCCAGCTCTTTGGTGCCGTCGCTCACGCCCTTCTTGAACGACGTGATGCCCTTACCGATCTCGCCCATCAAAGACGAGATTTTGCCGCGTCCAAACAGAACCAGCACGACAACCGCGATCAAAAGAATGCCCGGAAGCCCGATATTGTTCAGCATGTCTTCTCCTCAGGCGGGGTTCCGCCTTGCATATGCAGAGGTCTATTTATGTGCTCTGGCGCGTTTAGGAAAGCGCAATCGGCAAATTTTTCGGGCCAAAGCGGCGCAGGCTGGCCTATTGCCCAAAGACAAAACACCGATCCCGGCGAATGGTCAGCCACAGCGGCCGCCCTGCCTCGGGCAGAAAAACCGACGGCACCGTTGCTTTCATGATCGACCCGTCGTGATCCATGCGAAACTCGACCAGGCTTTCGCGGCCAATGAACCGGGCCCGTTCAACGACGCCCCGCGCCGGCGTGCCGGTGGCCAGTGTCGGGTTCGGACCCTTGCCGCCACGGTCGAAATCAACCCCCACATGCTGGGGACGAATGGCGATGGCCACATCACTCCCGTCCGCGACCCCGGGAACCAGAAACTGGCCAAACGGCGTATCGCAAAGCGCGCCGCTTACCCGCGCCGTCAGAATGTTGACGTCGGAAAAGAATGCCGCCGCCTTCAGGTCAACAGGATTGCTGTAAATCGTATAGGGCGCGCCCGTCTGAACGATAGTGCCGCCGCGCATCAGCGCGATCTCGTCGGCCATGCGCATCGCCTCGGCCGGCTCGTGGGTGACCAGAAGAACCGCCGCACCGGTGTCTTTCAGAATATCCAGCGTGGCGTCGCGCACCCCGTCGCGCAGCCGGTCGTCGAGCCCCGAAAAGGGCTCGTCCATCAGCATGATCCCCGGTCCCGGAACCAACGCGCGGGCCAGCGCCACGCGCTGTTGTTCGCCGCCCGACAATTGGTGCGGATAGCGCCGTCCGTGACCCGCCAGATCGACCCGGTCCAGCATATTCGCCACCTGCGCCGCCTTACCGTGCCCGCTCAGGCCAAAGGCGACATTCTCGGCGACCGAAAGGTGCGGAAAAAGCGCGAAATCCTGAAACATCAGGCCGATGCCGCGCGCTTCGGGTGGCTGGTTCCGGCCGGGTCCCGAGATCATGGCGCCGTCGACCCAGATCGATCCGCTGTCCTGCCGGTCGACGCCGGCGATCAGGCGCAGCGCGGTTGATTTGCCGCAGCCCGACGGCCCCAAAAGACAGGTCACCTGCCCCGGTGCGATGCTCAGGCTCAGGTCGTCAACCGCCGCGCGGCCATCGTAACGGCGCGTCAGGTCGCGGACCTCAAGGCGTGGGGCGTCGGATTGCTCCATGGCCGGTCCCTATATCTGACCAAAATGATCGGGTAAAGCCGGGATACCAGTCCGTCTGCGCCCCGGCAAGCCTGCCTTCGACCCGGGAAATCAAAGCGTTGCGTTGACGCCGCCCCCGTCAAGAAGGATGTTCTGACCGACAATATATCCGGCGTGGACCGAACAGAGAAACGCACAGGCCGCGCCAAACTCGGCTGCGGTGCCGTAGCGCCGCGCCGGGATCGCGGCCTGGCGGTTTTTCGTGGCCTCCTCCAGCGTGATCCCCCCGGCCTCGGCCGCGCCCTGATCCAGCGATGCGGCGCGGTCGGTGGCGTGAATGCCCGGAAGAAGGTTGTTGATCGTGACCCCGGCATGGGCCACCTGGCGCGCGGTTCCGGCGACAAATCCGGTCAGACCGGCGCGCGCTGAGTTTGACAAACCCAGGACCGCGATCGGTGCCTTGACAGATTGCGAGGTGATGTTGACCACGCGGCCCCAGCCCCGGTCCATCATCCCCGGCAGCATTGCCTGCATCAGCGCCACCGGCGTCAGCATGTTGGCGTCGATCGCCTTGATGAAATCGTCGCGGGTCCAGTCCGACCACAGCCCCGGTGGCGGACCGCCCGCGTTGGTGACCAGAATGTCGACCTGTCCGGCGGCCTCAAGCACCGCGCCGCGTGCCTCTGCATCAGTGATATCCGCCACCACTGCCGTGACCGACACGCCGTACATGGCGCGGATGGCCTCGGCAGTATCCTCTAGCGACGCGCGCGTCCGCGCGTTCAGCACCAGATCGACACCCGCCGCGGCCAGCGCCTCGGCGCAGCCGCGGCCCAAGCCCTTTGACGACGCCGTCACCAGCGCCCGTTTTCCCTTAATTCCAAGGTTCATTGGCCTCTCCCTGTCGCCGCTTGCGTTGCCAACCGCCTAGCATTCCGCCAGACCCGCGAAAAGCCGAAATTCGCCGGACTTTCGCTTGCGACGCTGCCTGTGCTAATCTGTGAGCCACTCGAAGGGGATATACCAATGGACAAAAATGATCATCCAAAAGTCATCATCTTCCCCCCGGCGGCTGCCGTCATCGCGCTGGCGGTTGGCGCGGCTTTGCAATATTTCTGGCCGCTGCGTTTCATGGAGCCGCGCGGTTTTGGCGCCCCGCCGGTGATCGGCACCGTGCTCATCGTCGCCGGGATCGGCGCGGCGCTCTGGGCTGCAATGGTCCTTCGCCGGGCCGGAACCAACGTCAACCCGGGCAAGCCGACGCTGAAGATCGTCACGAACGGACCTTTTCGGTTCAGCCGCAACCCGATGTATGTGTCGCTCTTGCTGTTTCTGGCCGGGTTTGGCTTCGCATTCTCGCTGGAGTGGGTCCTGCTGATGGTGCCTGTCCTGTGGGCGGTGCTTCATTTCGGCGTCATCCTGCGCGAGGAGGCCTATCTGGAGGCAAAATTCGGTGATGACTATCGCGCGCTTCTGAACCGCACCCGCCGCTGGATCTAAGGCGGTCAGACCGGGGGCGTTGGACTGCAATTTCGGATTGACGTAGAGTCCAGCCATTCAACCCGTGGCATCGGAGCAAAGGGAGATTAATAATGTTGGATTGTGTTAAGGATTCGCTTGCCCGCAACGGCTTTTCGCTGTTTGTTATTGCTGCGATCATGGGCATTCTCGGGGGTATCGCTGCGGCGGCCGGCGGGCTGGCCATCGTGCTGGGGCCAATATCGCTCGGAGTTTACAGTTCGGCCATCCTGGCCGGGCTTGTGGTCTTTGGAATAATCATTGCCGCCGGGGTTTTGGTGATCGTTATAGGCTGCGCCCTGGGCGCGACGGCCCCCGGTGTCGATGAAGATCCACCGCCGGTGTCGGGCAGCGGCGAACCCAATATCACGCAGCCGGTGAACAGCGATGAGGATGATGATACCCAGGACGACGCCCCTCCGGACCCGCCGCCATCGAAACCCAAGCCCGACCCCGAGCCCGAGCCACCCGAGGGTTCGCCGGCCAATCCAGTAGGCGGCGGAATCGGCGGCAAGCCCGGAAAGGACGGTGGAAGGGATTGAGGCTTTCTAAGGCCAGATGGGCGCCTATTCTCCCTTGATCCCCAGGTCCATGATGTCTCTCCAACTGCGTGCTGTGCGTGACCCCACGCTCAGATCGGCAATTTGCAATCGGCGATCAGCGCTATCTGTTTTTTCGGCTGTTGTTGCCGGAATCCGGTGTGCGGTGTAGCGTCATTGCGCAACCATGATCGCTGGACATCCACGAAAGGGGCGCGTGTTGAGCTGTATATCAAAAATGTTCGGCAATCTGACGCTTGCTTCCACGCTTGTCATTCTTCCGGCACATGCGTGGGCCAATGATTGTCCCGAACCGATCGTCGCCTACAGTTTGTCGATTGACGGTAAGGATTACGAAACCGAAGCCAAGGTCGGCAATTTTACCGGTGACAGACTTGGGATATTGGCCAATCATCTGGTCAATCGGCTCATCCTTGAAAACGCCGACGGCATCAGATGGGCCTCGTCGGCTTACGGCATTGACGATACGGATTTTTCGCTGGTCGTCACAGAAATTTCCAGCGAGGACACCCAAACCCTAAGCTATCAGATCGCAGACCAGAAGGGCCGGAATGTTCTTGCCCAACCCGGACAGAGCATTTCGCACGACGCCATTGCCCCGGGTCAGCTCGACGCGCTCACCGAAGCACTCGCCAGCGTCGCGCGACCGCTGTTTCGCAAACTCCGTGCCCACCAGGTCCGCATTCGCGAGGCGGAAACGAGCGCCATTCACGCTGTTTTGAACTTTTCGCCGCCCGAATCCACCATCGCGCCCGGCAAATCTCTGCCCCTGACCGCCCGGCTGGCCGACTGCGACGAAGATCATCCGCCGCTGAGCGGACGCCCGGTGGAATTCACCGTGCAGGGACCGGGAAAACTCGACCCGCTGAAGGGAAATACCGACGCCGCCGGTGAAATCGCCCTGACCTAAGAGGCCACCGAATCCGGCGAGGTGCTGTTGAACGGCTTTTGGGCCCACACAAACACGTCAGGCAACACAACACTGTCGGACGGCGACCCTGCGGTTATCATGGTGGCGGGTTTGCATTTCTCGCTCATCGGTATCAGCACGCAGTTTCACGAGGACAGCAGCCCCGAGGACCGCTTCCTCGCCTCGCTCTGGCTGCTGTCGGACGACCTGATCGAAACCTATCACCCGCGTCGCGGCCTCCCGATGGCCAAGCGCCGCAAAAGCGAGCTCTGCAAGGCCAGGGTCACCAAACCCACGTTTCAAATCTTTCCCGGCGCACAAAAACGTTGGAGCGCGGATGGCGAGACCGGCAAGCAGAGCGCATGGTTCGAAATTCTGGCCGACCTGACCGACCCGACCGAGGCGGTCTTGCGATTCAGCAACGGCGCCACAGGCAAACCGGAGGCCCATTGGCAGGACGAAGCCGGCAGCGAAATAACCTCCGTCGTCGCGCTCGATTTCATTGTCGAAGTGCAAAACCCCGACGAACAGAGTTATGAGCTGGAATTCACCCCCGAACGGGTCGTTGCCCAAGCCTTGGGGTTTTCGGAATACGGCGTGACTATCAACCTGATGGGCGCATCGGGCTGTCGTGGCAAGTATCCGGTCGAGTATTCGCTCGGGTCTTACAGCGACAGGGCCGACCAGCACATGGACGAATCCGGTGCCCCCATGCGCCTGCGCATTGAGGGCGACAAGCATCTGCAAATTTCCATGCGCTTTACAGGCATCGCCAACGCCGGGGGCGGCTTGATGGAGCCGCCATTTGACGGAAACTCCGAGATCGATGTGGTGTTGAGATTCAAGATCACGCCGGTGCCCGACAACTGACCCGCCGCCGTCGAAACCCAAACCAGATTACAATCTGAAGCCGCAAAAGGGCTCGCCCGCTAATCCTGTGGGTGGCGAAGACAAAGAAAAGTCAGGAAAAGGCGACGACCTAAAATGAGGCTTTCCAAGGCCAGATGAGCGCCCTATATCGCGGGGTCATGTCGGATCACGCCCATAATCGCCCTGCCCTGCCGCCCGAGATCGCGCGGCGGCGCACCTTTGCGATCATCAGCCACGCCGATGCGGGCAAGACCACGCTGACCGAAAAATTCCTGCTTTACGGCGGTGCGATCCAGATGGCGGGGCAAGTGCGCGCCAAGGGCGAGGCGCGGCGTACCCGGTCGGATTTCATGGCGATGGAGAAAGCCCGCGGCATTTCGGTCTCGGCTTCGGCGATGTCGTTCGATTACGGGAAATTCCGCTTCAATCTGGTCGACACGCCGGGCCACTCGGATTTTTCCGAAGACACTTACCGCACGCTGACTGCTGTTGACGCGGCGATTATGGTGATCGACGGCGCGAAAGGCGTGGAAAGCCAGACGCGCAAGCTGTTCGAGGTCTGCCGCCTGCGCGACCTGCCGACCCTGACCTTCTGCAACAAGATGGACCGCGAAAGCCGCGACACCTTCGAAATTATCGACGAAATTCAGGAAATGCTGGCCATCCACGTGAGCCCGGCCAGCTGGCCGATCGGCAAGGGGAGCGATTTCATCGGCTGTTATGACATCCTGCGCGACCGGCTGGAACTGATGGACCGCGCCGACCGCAACCGGGTCGCCGAAACGGTCAAGATCGACGGGCTCGATGACCCGAAGTTGGCCGAACTGGTGCCCGCGCATCTGCTGGAGCCGTTTCTGGAAGAGCTGGAAATGGCGCGCGAACTTTTGCCCAGCATGGACGCACAGGCGGTGCTCGAAGGGCATATGACGCCGATCTGGTTCGGCTCGGCGATCAACTCGTTCGGCGTGAAAGAACTGATGGACGGTATCGCCGCTTACGGCCCCGAACCGCAGGTGCAACGCGCCGAACCGCACGGCATTGCGCCCGAAGAGCCAACGGTTGCGGGTTTCGTGTTCAAGGTGCAGGCCAACATGGACCCCAAACACCGCGACCGGGTGGCGTTTCTGCGCCTGGCCTCGGGGCATTTCAAGCGCGGCATGAAGCTGACCCATGTGCGGTTGAAAAAGCCGATGGCGGTCACCAATCCGGTGATGTTTCTGGCCGCCGACCGCGAACTGGCCGAAGAGGCTTGGGCCGGCGACATCATCGGCATCCCCAACCACGGCCAGCTGCGCATCGGCGACACGCTGACCGAAGGCGAGGCGCTGCGCGTCACCGGCATCCCGTCGTTTGCGCCCGAGCTGCTGCAGGGCGTGCGCGCCGGCGACCCGCTCAAGTCCAAGCATCTGGAAAAGGCGCTGATGCAGTTTGCCGAGGAAGGCGCTGCCAAGGTGTTCAAACCGATGATCGGTGCCGGATATATTGTTGGCGTGGTTGGCCCGCTGCAATTCGAGGTGCTGGCCAGCCGGATCGAGCTGGAATACGGGCTGCCGGTGCGTTTCGAGACGTCACAATTTACCAGCGCCCGCTGGATCACCGGCGCGAAAGAAAAGGTCGACCCGTTCATCAACGCCAACAAGGGTCATATCGCCTATGACCATGACGGCGACGTCGTTTACCTCACCCGCCTGCAATGGGACATTGACCGGATCGAACGCGACTACCCGGACCTGACGCTGAGCGCCACCAAAGAGATGATGGTCTGAGCACCAGGCTTGAAGCGCGGGTGATGCGCGGTCACAATTGTCCGGTAATCTGACCGCGACAGGATGCGTCACTTGGCCGAGGTTGTGCTTTACGATGTGGGCCGGCTGATCGACCGGCTGAACGCGCCGACGCCGACGGGCATCGACCGCATCGATCTGGCGTATCTTCTGCACTTCATGGACCGGCCCGGCGCGCGGGTGATTGGCGTCGCCATCCGGCGCGGGCGCATGGTGGACCTGCCCGGCCGTTACCTTCGGCAACTGGCCGATCTGGCGCGCCGGACATGGCTGGGGGGCCAGCCGATTGGGTCGGTTGCCAAAAGCGCGCGCTTGCGAATGCGTATCTGGCTGGCCCTGCAACGGCGGATCATCGGCGTCGTCGATGCCCGAATCCGTGGCCTCAGATCGCCGATCACCTACGTCAACGCCGCCCACAGTCACCATTCGGGGGCGCAGGCTCTGGCCCACCTTAAGGGGCAAATGGGCGCCCGGATAGTGATCTACGTTCACGATCTCATCCCAATCGATCACCCCGAATTCGCCCGTCCGGGCCATGATGCGCGCCACGCCGCGCTGATGGCGCTGACCGCGCAGGCGGCGAACCTGGTTCTGACCAACTCGGATCACACCCGCCATCGTTTCGCGGCATATTGCGCATCAACCGGTGTCGCGCCGCCGCCCCTTGCCACCCTCAATCCGGGGCTCGAGCCGATTTTTCTGACCCGGCGCGGCCATGCGCCCGATCCTGCCGCGCCTCACTTCGTGGCCGTCGGCACGCTCGAGCCGCGCAAGAACCTGTCGATGTTGTTGCGCCTATGGCGCGACGCGCGGACACATGGCGCGCCGCTGCCGCAACTTCGCCTGATCGGGCAGCGCGGGTGGGTCACACAGGCCAACGCCGGCACCGACCGGCTGCTGTCCGGACTTCGGCGCGATGTTGTGGTGATCTCCGGGCTGACGGATGCCGCGCTGATCGACCATCTGGCGGGTGCGCGGGCGCTGCTGTTTCCCTCGCACGCAGAAGGCTGGGGCCTGCCGCTGGCCGAGGCCTGCGCGCTTGGGGTGCCTGCGATAGCCTCGGACCTGCCCGCGCTGCGCGAAGCGGCGCAGGACAGGGCGCATTTCCTGCCGCCTGACGACGCGGACGCATGGGCCACCGCGATCCGGCATTTCGCGGCCCCCGCATCGCCCCGCCACGCCGCAGCGGTCAGCGCGCTTTGCGATTATCAGCTGCCGACGTGGGAGACGCATTTCCATCAGCTGGACGCCCTTATGAGCCGTTAGAATTTTAGGCAAATCTTAACGTCGCGCGGGCCTATCTGGACCCATGCGGTTTTTCAGATTGATCCTGTTGCTGATCCTGCCCGCCTGTAGTGCCGACGGTCCGTCGACCCGGTTCAGCCCGCATACAAGCATTACAGTGCACCGGTCGGCAACCACCATCCGGTATATCGACACGGGTTCGCGCATCGAAGTTGCCGCCGCGGTCATGGAACGCGACGGCGAGAACTTGTGGGCTTTGAAAATCTTCGTGACCCGCAATGACAGGAACTATCCCGCAATCCAGTCTGCTTGGTCACACCAGCGCCGGGTGCCATATGTCAAGGACGACCGGCGCCGGATCGGGACTGGCCGGCAGGAAGCCGGGCACATCCCTCTGGACCAGCCATTTTTCGCAACCGCGGCCCACACCGGATTTACCTTCGAACTGGTGGGGCTGCGCGGACGATATTCGATCAAGGTACCGCCCGAGGCGTTCGCCGAGGCGCTGAGCCTCTACCGCGACGCCAATCCCTAAATACACGGGCGCCAGACTTGTGGATAACTCCGTGTACGAATTTTCGCGGCGGTTCGACATTTGAACCAAGTGGCCCCAACAAATCACCGCCGCTGCAAAATTGACCAATGTTCAACCGAAACCGTCGCGCGTGCCTGCACCTTTTGGTCGTAGCCCGACGACCCTGGCATCTTCAGAACGGCGACCCCTGCGAGTGTCCGTTTGACCCAATAATTCTGGAGGTTTCGCCGCCAATGCGCGTGCTTGGTCTCACGAAATTATCGCTGGATGCCCTCGCTTCCGGCGCATTTCAGAGACCTCGGGTCACTTTTCGTGCATTTGCCCCGCAGATTCGTTGACCCGCCCGCCCTTTGTCGCTAGAGCGGGGGCCGATCGAAGACCAGTGTGTATAACCTTCGCCGCGCTGGCCTGTTGCCAGAGACCGATGCGGGTTAAGTAAACCCGGCAGAACACGGAAAAATATGACCAAATTCCAGGACCTCAAGCTTGACCCCCGGGTCCTCGCAGCCGTTGAAGACGCCGGATACGAAACCCCGACGCCGATTCAGGAAGGGGCGATTCCACCAGCGCTTGAGGGCCGCGACGTTCTGGGCATCGCCCAGACCGGCACCGGCAAGACCGCCGGGTTCGTTCTGCCGATGATAACCAAGCTGGCGCGCGGCCGCGCCCGGGCGCGTATGCCCCGGTCGCTGGTGCTGTGCCCGACCCGCGAACTGGCGGCGCAAGTGGCCGAAAACTTCGACACCTACGCCAAGAACGTCAAGCTGACCAAGGCGCTTTTGATCGGCGGGGTCAGCTTCAAGGAACAGAACATTTTGATCGACAAGGGCGTCGATGTGCTGATCGCTACGCCGGGCCGCCTGCTCGATCACTTTGAGCGCGGCAAGCTGTTGCTGACCGGCATCTCGATCATGGTTGTCGACGAGGCCGACCGGATGCTCGACATGGGCTTCATCCCCGACATCGAACGCATCTTTGGCCTCACGCCCTTCACCCGCCAGACGCTGTTTTTCTCGGCCACTATGGCCCCCGAGATCGAGCGCATCACCTCGATGTTCCTGTCGGCCCCGGTCCGGATCGAAGTGACGCGCCGGGCCACCGCGCCCGAAACCGTCGCCCAGAACGTGGTGATGTTCAAACCTTCGCGCCGCGACCGCGCGGCCAGCGAAAAGCGCCGCCTTCTGCGTGCGCTGATCGACGCCGAAGGCGAGACCTGCACCAACGCCATCGTTTTCTGCAACCGCAAGACCGAAGTCGACATCCTAGCCAAAAGCCTGAAGAAATACGGCTATGACGCGGCCCCGATCCACGGCGATCTGGTCCAGTCACAACGCACCCGCACGCTGGACGGATTTCGCGACAAGGCGCTGCGGTTTCTGGTGGCCTCGGACGTGGCCGCGCGCGGGCTGGATATTCCGTCGGTCAGCCACATATTCAATTTCGATGTGCCGTCGCATTCAGAAGATTACATCCACCGCATCGGCCGTACCGGCCGGGCCGGTCGCGACGGCAAGGCGATCATGATCTGCGCGCCGCAGGACGAAAAGAACCTGGACGCTATCGTACGGCTGATCGGCAAGGACATTCCGCGCGCCGATAATCCGCTGGAGGGATCCGTGGCCGATACGGCGGAAAAGCCAAAACGTGCGGCAAGGGCCGAAAAACCGGCGAAAGTCGCAAATGAGCCTGCGCCGAAGCCCGCCGAAAAGACCGCCAGGAAACCGGCGGAAAAATCCAGCCGCCGCGTGGGACGCGACCGGGCCAATGCCAAGGTGACCGGCATGGGCGATCATCTGCCCAGTTTCATCGCCATGAGCTTTGCCGAGCGCAAAGTCAGCTAAACTTGGTTGGTCCGTCAGGTTAGCCTGCTGACAACCACCGTCACCTCGGGCTTTTTGCCGATTTCATTCTGGGTGGTGGTCCGCGCGATCTTGCGCAGTTCTTTTTCCAGCGTTTCTTCATCGGCCAGCGTCCGCGCCTTAGCGCGGCGCAGAAACTGATCCAGTTCGGCCTCGATCACCTCGCCCAGCGCCACGCCCGAGGCGCCGGTTTCCGGCAGGCCGATGATCTCGACCCAAGGTTCACCAAGCGGTTTATCGTCTTCGTCCAGTATCAGCGTCAGGGTCACATGCCCGTTCAGCGCCATGCGAAGCCGGTTGCGGATGATCCCGTCCAGCGCGCCGATCTGCGCCGTGCCGTCCAGATAGACCCGTCCGGTCTCGACATGCTCGGCCACCTTCGGCCCCTTCGGCATCAGCTCCAGCATGGTGCCATTGACTGCGACCACCGACGCAAAGCCGCGCGCCGTCGCCAGACCCGCATGCGCCCGCAGGTGCCGGTGTTCGCCGTGCATCGGGATTACCATCGCCGGATTGACCAGATCGTGCATCGCTTCCAGGTCAGGCCGGTTGGCGTGGCCCGAGACGTGGTAAATTTCCGAACTGTCGTCGACCACGTCCACGCCTTTTTCGCTGAGCGCGTTGATGATGCGGATCACCGATTTTTCGTTGCCGGGGATGGTTTTCGACGAGAACAGGAACAGATCGCCCTTTTTCAACTCCATCCCCAGATATTTGCCGCGGGCAAGCTGGGCGGTGGCAGCACGCCTTTCGCCCTGGCTGCCGGTGGTCAGCAGCATCAGGTTTTCACGGGGGACGTCAGCGGCGTCCTCGGGGCTGATGGTGCTGGGAAAATCCTTCAGAACCCCGCTCTTGACCGCCGCCTCGACCATGCGCCGCATCGCCCGCCCCATCAGGCACACCGACCGGCCCGACCTTTTCCCGGCCTCGGCCAGGGTTTTCAGCCGCGCCACGTTCGAGGCAAACGTCGTGGCCGCGACCATGCCCGGCGCGCCTTTGATCAGCTTCGTGATCGGGTCGGCCAGCGAGGCTTCAGAGCGGCCCGGATGCGTCGAAAAGACGTTGGTCGAATCGCAGACCAGCGCCAGAACGCCCGGCTTGGCGGCCTCGGCCCACAGCGCCCGCGAAAACGGCTCGCCCACCACCGGGGTTTCATCCAGCTTGAAATCGCCGGTGTGGATCACCCGGCCCGCAGGCGTATCGACGATCAGGCTTGAACATTCGGGCACCGAATGGCTGACCGGCAGATAAGATACGGCGAACGGCCCCGCCTTGACCGTCTCGGGCATCGGGCCTGTTACCCGAATTTCACGCGCGTCGAGGCCCGCCTCGTCCATTTTGCGCCGCGCGATCTCGGCGGTGAAGGCCCGCGCGTATACCGGCACCTCCAGCCGGTGCCAGAGGTGCGCCACCGCGCCGACGTGATCTTCGTGCGCGTGGGTGATGAAAATCGCCTCCAGCCGGTCGGCGCGTGTCGCCAGCCAAGCAATGTCGGGAAAGATCAGATCAACCCCGGGCGACCCGTCCATATCGGGAAACGTTACCCCAAGATCGACCAGGATCAGCCGTTCGCGGCCCGGTTTGCCGTAGCCATAGACATAGGCATTCATCCCGATCTCACCGGCCCCGCCCAGAGGCAGATAGATCAAACGTTCCTTACTCAATTACGTGTTCCTTGTTATAGGTGTGGATGACCGTCAGCCCATGCATGGTCAGGTCTTCCTCCAGCAGATCGAAAAGTGGCCCGGCCTCGGCAAAAAGCGGCGCCAGACCGCCGGTGCCGATCACCCGCATTTCCCGGTCGCGCTCGCCTTTGATGCGCACGCAAATCTCGCGCACCAGCCCGATATAGCCCCAGTAAACGCCGGACTGCATGCAGGCCACAGTGTTGGTGCCAACGACGGCCTGCGGTCGGGTGATGTCGACATGCGGCAGTGCGGCGGCGGCGTGGTGCAGCGCCTCGAGGCTAAGGTTCACGCCCGGCGCGATCGCCCCGCCGATATAGGCGCCATCCTTGGACACCACATCGAACGTCGTGGCGGTGCCAAAATCAACCACGATCAGGTCGCCGCCGTGCCGGTCGTAAGCCCCAGCCGCGTTGACCAGCCGGTCCGGGCCCACTGCCGTGCCCTCGTCAACGCGCGGCGTGATGGGCAGCAGGCAGTCGGGCTTACCCACCACCAGCGGGCGACAGTTGAAATAACGGTCGCAAAGCATGCGCAGATTGAGAACCACCCGCGGCACCGTTGACGAAATGATCACTTCGTCAATCATCACATCCAGCTTCTCGGCGCGCATCAATGTGCTCAGCCAGACGTAATACTGGTCCGCCGTGCGCTGCCATTCGGTCGAGGTCCGCCAGGTGGCCAGAAACGCCTCGCCGTCCCAGATCGAAAAGACCGTGTTGGTGTTGCCGCAGTCGATGCAAAGCAGCATGTCTTGTCGCCCCTTCAGTCGAAATAAACGTCAGCCGCTGCAATGGCCCGGGGGCCCGCCGAGGTCAACAGGATCAGATTGCCGGTCGCGTCGACCGTGTCAAAGGTGCCGTGAAAGGTATCATGACGGGTGCGGGCGGTTATCGGCTGGCCAACGCGACCCGCGCGCGACAGCCAGGTCGCGCGGACAGGGTCAAAGCCCTGATCGACAAAGCGCGTCTCTTCGCGGGAAAAGTGGGTGGCCAGCAGGGTCAGAAACGCGCGCGCCGTGACCGAATACGCGCGATCAAGCGCGATCGGGGCCAATGTGTCGTCGGGCCCCTTGGGCGGCGCGCCCGCAAGGTTGACGCCGATGCCGATGGCCAGCCAGTCAACCGCATCGCTTGTGCCTGCGCTTTCCAGAAGAATTCCGGCGATCTTGCCACGACGATAAAGCACATCATTGGGCCATTTGAGGCTCAGGTCGCGGGGGCCGGCAAGTTCGGCCAACGCGTCAAAAAGGGCGTTCGCGGCAACGAACGATCTCAGCGCCGGGTCGGCCTTGGGTCGAAACACCAGCGTTGCAGCCAGGTTGCCCTTGGGCACTGACCAACCGCGCCCGGCGCGGCCCCGGCCCGTGGTTTGAATATCGGCCATGATCCAGGTCGGTCGCGCAATTTCTGGCGCGCGCCGCGCCGCTTCGGCGTTGGTGCTGTCGACCGTTCCAAGCCGGATCAGGTCATAGCCGTCAGGCCAGTTCGGGTCAGTTAACAAGGGCACCCGCCGCCGTCGCGGCCCAGCCCTCGACCCCGAAAAGGTTGACCACGCCCACGACCATGATCGCGGCCGAGGCCATCAGAACGCCCCAGTGGATCATCGTGCCGCCGGTTTCCAGCGCGTCGGTCTCGGCCCCGAAATACATGTAATAGACGATGCGGACGTAATAGAACGCGCCGATCACCGAGGCGATAACGCCCGCCACCGCCAGCCAGGCCATGCCCGCATCGACCGCCGCCAGCAGAACCGCGAACTTGCCGAAGAACCCGACCAGCGGCGGCACGCCCGCCAGGCTGAACATCAGCACCATCAGCGCCAGTGCGCGCAGCGGCTCGCGGTTGGCGTAGCCGTTCAAAAGACCGATGTCGGCCACAGGTTTGCCGTCGCGCCGCATCGACAGGATAAAGGCGAATGTCCCTAAGTTCATGGTCACATAGATCGCCATATAGACCAGCATCGCCTCGACGCCCGCCTGGGTGCCGGCTGCCAGCCCCATCAGGGCAAACCCCATATGAGCAATCGACGAATAGGCCATCAGGCGCTTGATATTGCGTTGGCCGATGGCCGCAACCGCGCCCAGAAACATCGACGCGACAGACAAAAACGCCAGAATCTGCTGCCAGTCGGCGGTGATGCCGCCAAAGGCGTCGTGCAGGACGCGCGCAAACAGGCACATGGCCGCAACTTTGGGGGCGGTGGCGAAAAACGCCGTGACCGGCGTCGGCGCGCCCTCATAAACGTCCGGCGTCCACATATGGAACGGTGCTGCCGAGACCTTGAACGCCAGACCAGCGGCGATGAAGACCAGCCCGAACAACAGGCCAAGCGGCACCTGATCGCCCTGGGCGGCCTCGATAATGCCGCCGAACAACGTGGTGCCCGCGAAACCGTATGTCAGCGAGGCGCCGTAGAGCAGCAGACCCGAACTCAGCGCCCCGAGGACGAAATATTTCAACCCCGCCTCGGTCGACCGCAGGCTGTCGCGGCGGATCGAGGCGATCACATAAAGGCTGAGCGATTGCAGCTCGAGCCCCATGTAAAGCGCCATCAGGTCACCGGCCGAGACCATGACCATCATGCCCAACACCGCCAGCGCCAGCAGGATTGGGTACTCAAAGTGGAACTGACCGGTGGCCTGCAGATAATCCCGGCTCATCAGCGTGATCAGCGCCGCGCTCAGCAGCACCGCGACCTTGGCAAAGCGCGCGAATGCATCGTCGACGAACATGCCGCCAAAGGCCTCGCGGCTACCCGGTTCGGCGGAGACGATAATCGCCGCCAACACCACAAACGCGCCCGCCGTGGCCCAGGTCAGCAGACCGGCGGATTTGTCCTTGCCGGTCCAGACCGCAAAGATCAATGCCGCCATGGCAAAGATCGCCAGCAGGAACTCGGGCAGCAGGATGGTGAAATCGGCTGATGTCATGGCTCAGTTCCGCGCAATCTGCACCGCGTCGTCTGCCTCGAGCAGGGCGGTGGAATATCCGTCGATCAGCGCCGCGACCGACGGCCCGATGATATCGAGCGCCAGCGCCGGGTAGACACCCAGAAGCAGGGTCATGGCAATAAGCGGGGCGAAAATCCACTTTTCGCGGGCATTCATATCGGTGATCGAGCGCAGGCTTTCCTTGATAAGGTCGCCCATCACCACGCGGCGGTAAAGCCACAGCGCATAGCCGGCGGAAAGGATCACGCCGCTGGTCGCCACCGCCGCCGCCCAGGTGTTGACCTTGAAAATGCCGATCAGGGTCAGAAACTCGCCGACGAACCCCGACGTGCCCGGCAGCCCGACGTTGGCCAGCGTGAAGAGCATGAAGATCAACGCATAGGCCGGCATCTTGTTGACCAGCCCGCCGTAAGCGGCGATGTCGCGGGTGTGCATCCGGTCGTAAATCACGCCCACGCACATGAACAATGCGCCCGAGATAAACCCGTGGCTGACCATCTGGAATATCGCGCCGTCGATGCCCTGCTGGTTGGCCGCGAAAATGCCCATGGTCACGTATCCCATGTGCGCCACCGATGAATAAGCGATCAGCTTCTTCATATCCTCCTGCACCAGCGCCACCAGCGACGTATAAACAATCGCGATGGCGCTCAGCCAGAAAATGAACGGCGCCAGCAACTCGGACCCGACCGGGAACATCGGCAGGCTGAAGCGCAGAAAGCCATAGCCGCCCATCTTCAACAGGATCGCGGCCAGCACCACCGACCCCGCCGTCGGGGCCTGAACGTGGGCGTCGGGCAGCCAAGTATGCACCGGCCACATCGGCAGTTTGACCGCGAAGCTGGCAAAGAACGCCAGCCACAGCAGCGTCTGCATACCGCCGACGACCTGAAAACCGAGGATGCCGATGGTTTCGGACGCAAAGCGGTGGTTCAGCAGCGTCGGAATATCGCTGGTGCCCGCGTCGATATACATCGCGATCATCGCGACCAGCATCAGGACCGAGCCGAGGAAGGTATAAAGGAAGAACTTGAAGGCGGCATAAATCCGGTCCTTGCCGCCCCAGATGCCGATGATCAGGAACATCGGGATCAGACCGGCCTCGAAGAAGAGGTAAAACAGCACCAGATCAAGCGCACAGAACACGCCCAGCATCAGGGTTTCCAGCACCAGAAACGCGATCATATATTCCTTGACGCGGGTTTGGACATCCCAGCAGGCGGCGATGACCAGCGGCATCAGGAAAGTTGTCAGCATCACGAACAAGATGCTGATCCCGTCGACGCCCATCTTGTAGGTCAGGCCAAATATCCATTGGCTCTCTTCGACGAGCTGGAACCCGGTGTCGGCGGGCTCGAACTCCACCAGCACGAAGAGCGAGGTCAAAAACGTGGCCGAGGTGGCGAACAGCGCCACCCATTTGGCGTTGCGGTTCGCGGCTTTGTCTTCGCCGCGCAGGAACAGCGCCAGCACCAGCGTCGCCACCATGGGCAGGAAGGTCATGATCGACAGAACATTATCCATCAGCGCGCGCCTCCGCCGATCACTACCCAAGTGATCAGCAAGGCGATCCCCAGCACCATGGCGAAGGCATAGTGAAAGAGGTACCCCGACTGGGCGCGCCCTGCGAGGCGGGTGAAGAACGGGACGATGCCCATGGCCACGCCGTTCAGGAATCCGTCGATCACGCTGCCGTCGCCGCGTTTCCACAAGAACCGGCCAATAGCCTTGGTGGGGGCGACAAAGACGACCTCGTAAATCTCATCCACGTACCATTTGTTCAGCAGGAACAGATAAAGTGGCCGCTGGTTGGCTGCCAGCTTGGCCGGAAGGTCGGAGCGGCGGATGTAAAATAGCCAGGCCAGGCCAAACCCAAGCACCATCGCCACGAAAGGGCTGACCTTGACCCAATTCGGCGCGCCGTGCGCCTGGTCAATCACATGGTTGTCCGCGCCCATGAAAATCGCGCCCGCGCCTGGCACCGGTGCTGGCGTCTCGCCTTGGGCCGTGCCGTGGCCCTCGGTCGCGTCACCGGCATCGCTTTGGGCGATACCTGGGTCGTCGCCGGTCGCCTCGTCACCGGTTGTTTCGTCGCCGGTTATTTCGTCACCGGTCGCTTCATGGCCCGCGGGCGCGTCGCCGGGCTCTTCCTGGTCGGTCTCTTGCGCGAATGCAGCGCCAAATACCGGCGCGGGTGCGCTCGCATGCACCCCGGCGGTCACCGGCATCCCAAAATACTCCTGCATCTTCGCGGTGTCGCCAAAGAACGGCCCGACCCAGACCATACCGGCCACAACCGACCCCACGGCCAAAACCCCGAGCGGTGCCAGCATGGTCCAGTGGCTTTCGCGGGCGTTCTCGTGGGTGTGGGCGTCGCCGCGCGGCTTGCCGTAGAAGGTCATGAACATCAGCCGCCAGGAATAAAAACTGGTGAAGCAGGCCGCCACCACCAGCGCCCAGAACGCCATGCCGCCGCTCGTGCCCGCCCAGGCGCTCTCGACGATCGCGTCTTTTGAAAGGAACCCGGCAAAGCCGTAGGTCGTTAGCGGAATACCGACCCCGGTAATCGCCAGCGTGCCGATCAGCATCGCCCAGAAGGTGTAGGGGATCTTTTTGCGCAAGGCCCCGTAATAGCGCATGTCCTGCTCGTGGTGCATGGCCTGGATCACCGACCCGGCGCCCAGAAACAGCATCGCCTTAAAAAACGCATGGGTCAGCAGGTGGAACATGGCGACAGAATAAACCCCGACCCCGGCGGCCACGAACATGTAGCCCAGTTGGCTACAGGTCGAATAAGCGATCACCCGTTTGATGTCGTTTTGCACCAGCCCCACGGTGGCTGCGAAAAACGCCGTTAGCGCGCCGAAAAACACCACCATTTGCTTGGCCTGGGGCGCGAACTCGAACAAGGGCGACATGCGGCAGACCAGAAACACGCCGGCCGTGACCATCGTGGCCGCGTGGATCAATGCGCTGACCGGGGTTGGCCCCTCCATCGCGTCCGGCAGCCAGGTGTGCAGGAAAAACTGCGCCGATTTGCCCATGGCCCCGATGAACAGCAGCACCGCAATCAGGTTGGCCGCCCCCCAGTCGCGCCAGAGAAACGTCAATTGCGTCTCGGCCAGTTCGGGTGCCGCAGCAAAAACATCATCGAGCTTGATCGAATCGACCAGGAAGAACAGCCCGAAAATGCCCAGCGCAAAGCCAAAGTCGCCGATCCGGTTGACGATGAACGCCTTGATCGCGGCGGCATTGGCCGAGGGCTTGCGATAATAAAACCCGATCAGCAGATACGAGGCGACGCCGACGCCCTCCCAGCCGAAAAACATCTGCACAAGGTTGTCGGCGGTCACCAGCGCCAGCATCGCGAAGGTAAAGAACGACAGGAAGGCAAAGAACCGGGGCTTGTAAACCTCGCCTTCTTTCCACTGCGGGTCGTGGTCCATGTAACCAAAGCTGTAAAGGTGAACCACCGCCGAAATCGTCGTCACCACGATCAGCATGATCGCCGTCAGCCGGTCCAGCCTTATCGCCCAGTCGGTGCTGAGGCTGCCCGATTCGATCCAGCGCAAAATCTGTATGTGCTGGGTGTCGCCGTCGAAGGTCAGGAAATTGATCCAGCTCAGGGCGCAGGCCAGAAACAGAATGCCGGTCGCCACCCACAGCGCCGCCGCCTCGCCGATGATCCGCCAGCCAAATCCGCAGATGATGGCGCCGACCAAAGGCCCGAGCAGGATGATAATTTCCATGACCTCAGCCCTTCATCACGTTGACGTCTTCAACGGCAATGGTGCCGCGGTTGCGGAAGAAACAGACCAGGATGGCGAGGCCAATGGCGGCCTCGGCGGCGGCGACCGTCAGCACGAACAGCGTGAACACTTGGCCGACCAGATCGCCCAGATGCGCCGAAAAGGCGACCAGGTTGATGTTGACCGCCAGCAGGCTCAGTTCGACCGACATCAACAGAATGATGACGTTCTTGCGGTTCAGGAAGATGCCGAAAATGCCAATCACGAAAAGCGCGGCGGCAACGGCCAGATAATGTTCCAGTCCGATCATCTCAATACTCCAGCCGGAAACCGTTCTCTTGAAAAGAGAACGGACTGGAATTTTTTGAAAATTCCGGTCACAGCCCCTGCCCCGGTTTGACGTCAATGAGCTCCATCGCCTTTGCCGGGTCGCGGTACATCTGCGCCAGCACGTCCTGGCGCTTGATGTCCTTGCGGTGCCGGATCGTCAGCACGATCGCCCCGATCATCGCAACCAGCAGGATCATGCCCGCAAGCTGGAACAGCAGGAAGTAATCGTCGTAGAGAATACGCCCCAAAGCGGCGGTATTGTGCACTTCGCCCGCGGCGGGGGTGACTTGCGCGCGCAGGTCCTGAGCCTGATCCGACACCTGCCAGACGCCCAGAGCCATCGCCAGCTGCATCAGGATCACCACTCCGATCAGCAGCGCCAGCGGCAGATACCCCGCCATTTCGGCCCTCAGCGCCGCGAAATCAACGTCCAGCATCATGACCACGAAAAGGAACAAAACCGCGACCGCGCCGACGTAGACAATGATCAGCAACATCGCAACAAACTCGGCCCCCAACAGCACGAAAAGTCCCGCCGCGCTGAGGAACGAAAGGATCAGCCACAGCACCGAATGCACCGGATTGCGACTGACCACGGTCAGCAAGCCTCCCACGATCACCGAGATCGCAAAGAGGTAAAAGGCAAGATCGGCCAGCCCCATCAGGCACTTCCCCCATGGTCTTTCAGCACCTCGACCCAGTCCTGGGACATTTTCATCATCTCATCGAAGGGGTTTTTGGCGTCGCTCATCGGTAGGGGGCATCCAGTTCCAGATTGCGGGCGATCTCGGCCTCCCACCGGTCGCCGTTCGCGAGCAGCCTTTCCTTGTCATAGAAAAGCTCTTCGCGCGTCTCGGTCGCGAACTCGAAATTCGGCCCTTCGACGATGGCATCGACCGGGCAGGCCTCTTCGCAGAACCCGCAATAGATGCATTTGGTCATGTCGATGTCATAGCGCGTGGTCCGGCGCGACCCGTCTTCGCGGGGTTCGGCATCGATGGTGATCGCCTGCGCCGGACAGATCGCCTCGCAGAGCTTGCAGGCAATGCAGCGTTCCTCGCCGTTCGGATAGCGCCGCAGCGCGTGTTCGCCCCGGAACCGCGGCGACAGCGGGCCTTTCTCATGCGGATAGTTCAGCGTCGCCTTAGGCGCGAAGAAATACTTCAGTCCCAGCCGGAACCCCTTGATGATATCAAACAGCAGGAAGTATTTGACCGCGCGGGTATAGTCGAACTGGGTCATTCAGGGACCTTTTTGCCTTTGGCGAGCCATTTCTGATATGAAATCTGGGCCTCGAGAACGTCGTTACTATTTGGCCCTTCCCCTTCCGCCAGCCCTCTCGAGATTTGGGCGTCACCCCAACAACCAACGATATGTTCCGCTAGATCTTGCAGGTCTGAACCTGTCGCCTGCTCACAGCATTCTTGAAACAAAGTCATCGCTCAGCCCCCCACCGCCCAGCGGGCATAAGCGCCGCCGAACATCTCGAATTTGGCGAAGAACGCCACCAGCACCACCCAGCCGAGGCTCAGCGGCAAGAACACTTTCCAGCCGATCCGCATTAGCTGGTCATAGCGATAGCGCGGCACGATGGCCTTCACCATGGCGAAGATGAAAAAGAAGAACGCCATCTTGCCGACCATCCACAGCGGCCCGTCGGGCAGGCCGGGGATCGGGCTGAGCCAGCCGCCGAAGAACAAGAGCGTGGTCAGCGCGCACATCAGGAAAATGGCGATATATTCACCGGCCATGAACAACAGGAACGGCGTCGAGGAATATTCGACCTGATAGCCCGCCACCAATTCGCTCTCGGCCTCGGGCAGGTCGAACGGCGGCCGGTTGGTCTCGGCCAGCGCCGAGACAAAGAACAGCACCACCATCGGCAGATGCGGCAGCCAGTACCAGGAGAAAAACCCGTAAGCGCCGTCCTGCGCGGTGACGATGTCACCAAAGTTCAGCGACCCGGTCGAGATGATGATGCCGACGATAATGAACCCGATCGAAACCTCGTAGGAAATCATCTGCGCCGCCGACCGCAGCGCGCCCAGAAAGGCGTATTTCGAGTTCGACGCCCAGCCGCCCATAATCACGCCGTAAACTTCCAGCGACGACACCGCGAAAACGTAAAGCACCGCGACGTTGATGTCGGCCAGCACCCAGGTCTCATGAAACGGGATCACCGCCCAGGCGATCATCGCCAGCACAAAGCTGACCAGCGGCGCCATCAGGAAAACCACCCGGTCCGACCCGGCGGGTACGACAATCTCCTTGACCACGTATTTCAGCGCATCGGCAACGCTCTGCAATATGCCCCAGGCCCCGACCACGTTCGGGCCGCGCCGCATCTGCACCGCCGCCCATATCTTGCGGTCGCCGTAGACGAGAAAGAGCAGCGAGATCATCACGAAACCCAGCATCGCAAGGCATTGGGCGACGATGATCACGGCGATCCCGAGATTGGTGGTGAGGAACTCGGCCATCAGACTTTCTCATTCCTCGTTGAAACGAACATCACTCGCACCAAAAAGTCGGTTTGCGAAAACCGGTTACAGTCCAGTCATTGACCGACTCCTTGGCAATCAAAGTGTATAGGCACGAATTTTCATAAGGAACGTATTGCGTAGTTGTCGTGGTCACAGAAGCCCATCCACCAGATCCGTAGATTGTCGAAGATGACGGCGATGTTATTGGCATCATGCCAGATGAATTGATCTGCCACTGGAAAGCCCGCGTTCCATCGGGGAGATCAAAAACATTAGTCGGGCGGCCATAATCCAGCATCGGCTCTGTGATGGACTTTCCGATGTAACTCTCAAGAGTCTGGGACGCGCACGCTGTGAGCGCAAAACCGACCAATATCCCTAGAACAACTTTTATCTGCATCTTCGCCATCACTCTACTCCGCCACCATCGCATTACCGTCTGACGCCCGCGCCGACAGGTCGGCCATCACCGCACTGGCGCGCGCAATCGGGTTGGTCAGATAGAAGTCTTTGATATAATTGCAAAAATCACCGCGCTTAACCTTGAGCACCTCGACCGGGAGCCATTCGTTCTCGGCCACCTCGTCGATCCGCCCCAGATGCGGATGCGCGGCCACCATCTCCTGGCGCAGCGCGGCCAGGCTGTCCCAGGCCTGCGTGGCATCAAGCTCCGCCGACAGGGCCCTGAGAATAGCCCAGTTCTCTTTGGCCTCACCGGGTGCAAAACCCGCGCGCTGGCTAAGCTGCGGGCGGCCCTCGGTATTGACGAAAAGCCCGTTTTCCTCGGTATAGGCGGCCCCGGGCAGGATCACGTCGGCCGCGTGCGCGCCCCGGTCGCCGTGGCTGCCCTGATAGATCACAAATGCCCCATCGGGCATGTCGACCTCGTCCGCGCCAAGGTTATAGATCACATCCGCGCCGTCCCAGCCCTTGTCGCTGACCGCGCCCACGTCCAGCGCGCCAACGCGCCCGGCGGCGGTATGCATCACCATGAATTTGGACTCAGTTGCATCGGCAAAAGCCATCGCCTGAGACAGAACCGCAGCCCCATCTTCGCCGACCAATGCGCCTTGTCCGACTATCACAAAAGTCCTGCGTGACAATGCATCTGACTTATCGCCCGCGTTCAGGGCGATCAGCCCCTCGCGTCCGGTGCCAAGATGGAAGTAATCGTAGGTTAGATCAACCTTGGGTCCGACAACGCCAACCTTGGCGCCCGCGCTCCAGGCTTTGCGGATACGCGCGTTCAGCACCGGGGCCTCAACCCGCGGGTTGGTGCCGATCAGCATGATAGCGCCAGCGTTTTCGATGTCTTCAATCGTGCCGGTGCCCACATAGGCCGACCGGTTGTCGGCGGGCAGTTTCGCGCCATCGGTGCGGCATTCGACCGACCCGCCCTGCCTTTCTATCAGCTCTTTCAGCGCAAAAGCCGCCTCGACCGGGGCCAGATCACCGACCAGCCCGGCAAGCCTTGTCGCGCCCTTGACGGCTGCCGCCGCCTTCGCCAGCGCCTCGTCCCAGGTCGCGGGCCTCAGTTTGCCATCTTCGCGCGCATAAGGCCGGTCCAGCCGCTGCCGCCGCAGACCGTCCCAGACGAACCGGGTCTTGTCGGAAATCCATTCCTCGTTCACGCCGTCATTGTTGCGCGGCAGGATGCGCATGACCTCGCGGCCCTTGGTATCGACCCGAATGTTGGACCCGAGCGCGTCCATCACATCGATGGTCTCGGTCTTGCTCAGCTCCCACGGCCGCGCGGTAAAGGAGTAGGGCTTGGAAACCAGCGCCCCAACCGGGCACAAATCGATGATGTTGCCCTGCAAATTCGATTTCAGCGTCTCGCCCAAGTAGCTGATGATCTCGGCGTCTTCACCCCGGCCGGTCTGGCCCATCTGGGTGATCCCCGCGACCTCGGTGGTGAAGCGCACGCAACGGGTGCAGGAAATGCACCGCGTCATGTGGGTTTCGACCAGCGGCCCCAAGTCCAGATCATCGACCGCGCGCTTGGCCTCGCGGAAACGGCTGAAATCGACCCCGTAAGCCATCGCCTGATCCTGCAGATCGCATTCGCCGCCCTGATCGCAGATCGGGCAGTCGAGCGGGTGGTTGATCAGCAGAAACTCCATCACCCCCTCGCGGGCTTTCTTGACCATCGGCGAGTTGGTCCTGACCACCGGCGGCGCGCCTTCGGGGCCCGGACGCAGGTCGCGCACCTGCATGGCGCAACTGGCAGCAGGCTTCGGCGGGCCGCCCACAACCTCGACCAGGCACATCCGGCAATTGCCCGCGATCGACAACCGCTCGTGGTAACAGAATCTGGGAATTTCGATGCCCGCCACCTCGCAGGCCTGGATCAGCGTCATCGCCGGATCAACCTCGACCTCGGTGTCATCGATGATGATCTTGCGCAGATCGGACATAGTTTTCCTGCCCTTGCCGTTCTCCGCCCCCCCCGGTAGGTCCCGGAATTCGCGCGAAATCGCTGGTCTCGAAAGGACGCCCTGACCAGCGTCAGAATAAGGGTGGCACCCGTATCAAAGCGGTATCGCCCGAGACAAAGGCAGGGTCAAGGTTGCGGGCCGCAATAACGCACTAAAGGGTGGATAAACGGTCGATAATTCACGGTTTATTAACTTCCTCGCCCGCCCCCCCGCGGGCCTCGGCTGCCAAATCCAAATACAATCTTGCGGAAACCCTGTATCGAAAGACGCACAGCGCTAATTCATCCAGAAAAATGGCCCGATCCCGTGATCGGTCGCGATCTCTTGCCGCGCGACCGCACAGAACGTCGCGTCGTCGTCAAAATCAGCGCCCAGACTCTCGAGATACCTGCGCGCTCGGGCCTTGACCCGGTCTTTCTCGGTCTTGTCTTTCAGATATGCATCTATCTCGTCGTCCGAATAGCCAAGTTCGCGCGCATGGCCCTGAAGCGACCGCATGAACGACAGCGAATTGAAAAACCGCAAGGACACCGCGTCGCAGCGCCGCCGCAACTGGTTCGAGGCCGAGACCAGCAGCAATCCGTTTTCAAGCCGGACATCTTGGTTCAGCGGCACCCGGGTATCGTCGGCCAGCACCGAACCGGCCAGAAATACGGCCAGAATCGCAATGGGCATTTTTCGCATAACCATTATTTCACTCGCTCAACGCATCTTTTCGGCCCCAACCTGGACAAAACTGAACAATTGGCGACCGGATAATCAATATCATCGCCCGCTCATGGGCTTGTTATCGCTAATCAACCGCTTAATGATTTGAAATCATAGCAATTTCGCTCGCGCGCATGACCGTGCGGTGATCGGCTATTTCCCGCGCCTCGGCACAAGTCGGGCGCCTACATCGCTTGGGCGATGATCAGTATCACCAGAATGACTGCCAGAACCCAGCCCGCAACGAAAGTGAATGTCCGCACGCTTTGCGTTGGTTTGCCGATGTTTTGCACGTACACAAAAGTAAAGACTAGGCGCAGCGCGACCGAGCCCCAGATCAGGCCATTTACCCATGTCGCCGACACGCCAATTGACATTGCTAACAACGCCGGTATCGCGAATACAGGCAGATGTTCGACCGCATTCAGATGCGCCCGGTGCCAGCGATAAATCGGATCGTCATATGATCCCTCAGGTTCGCTTCCGGGTTTGACTTTGGCTCCGGCTTTCTTGGCGGACACCACAGGGCCAAGGATCAGGATGATAATCACCAAGGCGATCAGTCCAAGAATTCCGCTGGTGTATGGGACAAGAGCTTCGGTCATTTCATAGGTCCTTTCAGTTTGCCATTCGGGCCGACCTGCCCCACTGTTACGGCGCAGATTGCATCATTCACCCTAACATCTAAATGAACTGGTGAAAACCCTATTCCGCCGCATGTGGCGCGCACCGTCGCGCGGCCAGCCCCTCGCGCGCCCGCAGCCAGTTCCACCCGAAAGCGAATTCGCTGTCGCCATTGGCCCGTAAATGGCTTAGCCGCGCCAGCCCTTCGTCTAGGGTCGGCCTATGCCCCTGATCCACTTGCCACATGACAAAATGCATCTCTCCCAAAACTTCGAACCATTCAGCGCGGCGATCATAGAATTGTTTGTGCAGCGTTCCGAAAGTGAAATTCTCCAGGCTGGCGGCATCTTCCCAGGCCGTCAGATTTGTCAGCAATTGCGGGTCGTCGCCGACATAGTTTTCGGTGTTCCCGGTGCCGGGTTCGCCCGATCCTTCCATCATCCAGACGAACCCCGGCATCCGCTTGCCCAGCCCGTTTATGCGGTCGAGCGCATTCATGAATTCTGCCACGCGCGGGTCGTCGGTCGGGGCGCGCAGGCGACCAATGTTAAATTCGGCAAGATGCTGCATGTCATGTCCCCTCGACCATGCGCGCCGAATTTACACGTCGCACGGTTACTCCGCCGCGATCTTCCGGCCCTTGATCCGATCCTCGATCTCGTCGCGGAAATTGCGGATCAGCCCCTGAATAGGCCAGGCCGCAGCATCCCCCAAAGCGCAGATCGTGTGGCCCTCGACCTGTTTGCTGACATCCCACAGCATGTCGATTTCTTCGACGCTGGCCTCGCC
Organism: Paracoccaceae bacterium; assembly: GCA_965247915.1. GTDB lineage: Bacteria > Pseudomonadota > Alphaproteobacteria > Rhodobacterales > Rhodobacteraceae > JAKZRT01. Next base: position 1,301,160 of record OZ252048.1, on the reverse strand, counting down.
CGTCACCAGCCGGTCCATCACCCGCATCATCCACCCGGTGCCTTCGCGGCACGGCGTGCACTGGCCGCAACTTTCGTGTTTATAGAACTTCGCCAGCCGCCAGATCGCCTTGATGATGTCGGTGGATTTGTCCATGACAATTACTGCCGCCGTGCCCAGGCCCGAGCCCGCGTCGCGCAGGTAATCGAAATCCATGATCGCCTCGCGGCAGTTTTCGCCGCGCAAGCAGGGCACCGACGACCCGCCGGGAATCACCGCCTTGAGGTTATCCCAGCCGCCGCGAATACCGCCGCAATGCTTGTCGATCAGCTCTTCGAACCCAATCGACATCGCCTCTTCGACCACGCAGGGCTGATTAACGTGGCCTGAAATGGCAAAAAGCTTGGTCCCGGTGTTGTTGGGCCGCCCAAACCCCGCGAACCAGGCCGCACCCCGGCGCAGAATCGTGGGCACCACGGCGATGGATTCCACATTGTTGACCGTGGTCGGGCAGCCATAAAGCCCCGTCCCCGCCGGAAACGGCGGTTTCATGCGCGGCATGCCCTTGCGGCCCTCGAGGCTTTCCAAAAGTGCTGTTTCCTCGCCGCAGATATAGGCGCCCGCGCCGTGGGTCGGGAAAATATCAAAGTCCCAGCCCGACCCGGCGGCGTTGGGGCCAACGAGGCCGGCATCATAAGCCTCGTCAATCGCCGCCTGCAGCGCCTCTTTCTCGCGGATATATTCGCCCCGGATGTAGATATAGCAGTGATGAGCACCCATGCCGAAGCTGGCGATCAGACAGCCCTCGATCAGGCTGTGCGGATCGTGTCGCATGATCTCGCGGTCCTTGCAGGTGCCGGGCTCAGACTCGTCGGCGTTGACCACCAGATAAGCGGGCCGGCCGTCGCTTTCCTTGGGCATGAACGACCATTTCAGCCCTGTCGGAAACCCCGCGCCGCCGCGCCCGCGCAGGCCGCTGGCCTTGGTCTCGTCGACGATCCAGTCGCGGCCCTTCTTGATGATATCACCGGTGCCGTCCCAATGCCCGCGCGCCCGCGCACCGGCCAGGCTGCGGTCGTGCATTCCGTAAAGATTGGTAAATATCCGGTCCTTGTCTTTCAGCATCGTGAGTTCCCTTAATCCGCTTCCCGGCGTCGCCGCCAGATTTGCCACGCCACGAACAGCGACCAGAAAAGTGCGGCCAGCGCCGCGAAATCGAGAAGGAAGAACCAGCGCGCCGCCAACCCGGACTGTGCGCCGACCCATTGGCCCCCCATCCAGAGCACCATGGTCACCACGATCACCAATGCCACCATCCGCGCGCGGGCGGAAAGCGCGGCGTCGTCATGATCGCGGGCGGCCATCACGCACCCTTGTCCTTGGTCTGGATATGGGCACCCTGCGGCGGCCATGGCGCGACCAGAGGCACCTCGGACCCGTCGATGCGCTTGATGGTCTCGCCCAGGTCGGTGGCCAGCTGAACGCTCGCGTTATACTCGGCGCGCCCGGCCTCGTGCCCGGTCAGCGAGGTCAGCCCGCCGATTGGCTCGGCCGCATAGCGCCCATTCTGCGGGCCGGGCACGGGCACCTTGCCCGCCGCCAGCTCGTCGATGATCTCGCCCAGCCGCTCTGTGGTCAGGTCTTCGTAATAATCCTTGCCGATCTGGGCCATCGGCGCATTGGCGCAGGCCCCCAGACATTCGACCTCTTCCCAGGAAAACCTGCCATCCTCGCTCAGAGTATGCGGTTGCGCGGCGATCTTGTCCTTGCAAACCCCCACCAGGTCCTCGGCCCCGCAGATCATGCACGACGTGGTGCCGCAAATCTGGATGTTGGCGACCGAGCCGACCGGGGCCATCTGGAACATGAAGTAAAACGACGCCACCTCCAGCGCCCGGATATACGCCAGCCCCAGCATGTCGGCGACGGCCTCGATGGCGGGCTGGCTCAGCCACCCCTCCTGTTCCTGCGCCCGCCACAGCAGCGGAATGATCGCACTGGCCTGCCGCCCCTCGGGGTATTTCGATATTTGCTTCTCGGCCCAGGCCGCGTTCGCGGGCGTGAAGGCGAAGCGCTCGGGTTGGGTGTGGTGAAAACGGCGGAGCATCAGTCACCTTTCTCGCTAGGCTCGTTAAGCTTCGCGCAAACATCAAAGCGATCAAACACATTGGCCACGAGGCTGCCCGCCTGAACGGTCAGTAACAACCGGCATGCGTATAGAGACCGTTCGCCCGACAAGAATGCAATGTGTTCGCCGACTTTCTCGCCTGACGTGACAGAGACTACGCGATACCCCAGCTTTAGGAGATCGTCGAGATTAGCAGCTACGGCTGGACTGGAAGCCCCAAGGAATCCGATGACCGTCCCCACTAGTAGAATTTTGGCTGGGGAAGTCACCGATCAATCTCCCCAAACACCACATCCATGGTCCCGATGATCGCCGCCACGTCGGCCAGCATGTGGCCGCTGGCGATGTGGTCCATGGCCTGCAGGTGCAAGAACCCCGGCGCGCGGATCTTGGCGCGGTAGGGTTTGTTCGACCCGTCGGCGACAAGATAGACCCCAAACTCGCCCTTGGGCGCCTCGATCGGCACATAAACCTCGCCCGCCGGCACCTTGAAGCCTTCGGTGTAGAGCTTGAAGTGGTGGATCAGCGCTTCCATCGAGGTCTTCATCTCGGCCCGCGGTGGCGGCGACAGCTTGCCGCGCGTCATCACATCCCCGGTCGCCTCGCGCAGTTTAACGATGGCCTGGTGGATGATCTTCAGGCTCTCGCGCATCTCGGCCATGCGGCACAGATAGCGGTCAAAGCAATCGCCGTTCTTGCCGACGGGAATCTGGAAATCGAACTCGTTATAGCCTTCATAGGGCTGCGACCGCCGCAGGTCCCAGGCCAGGCCCGAACCCCGCACCATGACGCCGGAAAAGCCCCAGTCGAGAACATCCGCCTCGCTCACCACGCCAATATCGACATTGCGCTGTTTGAATATCCGGTTGTCGGTCAACAGCCCGTCGATGTCGTCAATGCACTTGGGAAATTCACTTGCCCATTCTTCAATATCGTCGATCAGCGCATCCGGCAGGTCCTGATGCACGCCGCCGGGGCGGAAATAAGCCGCGTGCAGCCGCGCCCCGCAGGCGCGCTCGTAAAACACCATCAGCTTTTCGCGCTCTTCAAAGCCCCACAAAGGCGGGGTCAGCGCGCCGACGTCCATGGCCTGCGTGGTGACATTCAGAAGATGGCTCAGAATACGCCCGATCTCGGAATAAAGCACCCTAATCAGCGATCCCCGGCGCGGCACCTCGACCCCGCACAGCTTCTCAATCCCCAGACACCAGGCATGTTCCTGGTTCATCGGGGCTACATAGTCGAGCCTGTCGAAATACGGCAGGTTCTGCAGGTAGGTCCGGCTTTCTATCAGCTTTTCGGTGCCACGATGCAAAAGCCCAATATGCGGGTCGCAGCGCTCGACGATCTCGCCGTCCAGTTCCAGAATCAACCGCAAAACTCCGTGTGCGGCGGGGTGTTGCGGGCCGAAGTTGATGCTGAAATTTCGGATTTTCTGCTCGCCCGTCTGGGCGTCTTCAAACCCCTTGCCGCCGTCCATCATGACACCCTCGTTAGGTTTGCGGCCCAGGCCCCGGGCAACCCGCCCAAAAACCCGGCCGTCGCGTCGTACTGCGGCGCCAGCCAATGCGCCACCATGGCGCGCTGGCGCTCGGTCATCGCCAAGGGCGCACCGCCATGCACGACACGCGCCAGATCGGGCGGTCGCGGGGCAATCCCTAGAAACACGCAAATCCGCGCCAGCCCGTCGCCCGAAAACATATCCTCATAGATCGCCACCAGCAGGCGCGCCGGATCAATCGCCGCCGACAGCCGCGCCAGCGCCCGGGCATAATCGGACCGGCGCGCGATCTGATCTTCGCGGCCCTGCACCACCCGGCGCAGAATATTCCCCGCCCGTTCGGCCACTTCGCCGGGATGCGCCGCCCACCGCCCGGCAATCATTCGCACATGGCTCCACAGCCGCTCGACCGGGTCGCGCAGCAGATAGATGAACCGCACATCCTGCGCGATCCGGGCCATCGCGCCCAGCCGCCTTTCGCTGAGCAGCGAATAGGCTGGCGTCATCTCGCCAATCACCCGCGCATCACCGCACCCGTGGTTGAGATAAGCCAGATAGGCGTCGCGATCTTCGTACCCCAGACGCAGAACTTCCAGGTAATGCCCGACATGGGCAAGCTGGCGAACCTTGTTGGCCAGTTGCGGGGCGGTCAGATCGCCCTCGACCCCGGCCCGCAGCCGCTCGCGGATCGCCTCGACCCGGGCGATGTTTCCATCTACCGCATCCCGGTCGAAACTGCTGAAATAATGCAGCTCTTTGACTGCGCGAAAGTGACACTCCGGATGGTCCGACAACTGCCGGTGCAACCAGCTGGTGCCGGCTTTCGCAGCACCCACGCAATACATGAGAACCGGCTCGGCCATGGCTCAGGATGCCCCGTCCGTTTTCTCATCGCCGGGCAGAATGTATTCGGCCCCTTCCCAGGGCGACATGAAATCGAACTGCCGGTATTCCTGAACCAAATTCACCGGCTCATAAACCACGCGCTTCTGGGCCTCGTCATAGCGGACTTCGGTATAGCCCGTGGTCGGGAAATCCTTCCTGAGCGGATGGCCGCGAAACCCGTAATCGGTCAGTATCCGGCGCAGGTCGGGGTGGCCGGAAAACAGGATGCCGAACATGTCGAAAACCTCGCGTTCGAACCAGTTGGCCGCGGGATACACCTCGATTATCGACGGCACCATTTCGTCCTCGCGGATCGCCACGCGCAGGCGAATGCGGTGATTGGCGTACATGGAAAGCAGGTGATAGACGACGTCGAACCGCTTGGGCCGCGTGGGATAATCGACCGCCGTAATATCGACCAGCGTGGAAAACCGGCAGGCTGGATCGGACTTGAGAAAGTCGATGAAGCCGTCGATTGAACTCAGCGTTGCGTCGATGTTCAGCTCGCCAAAATCGACCGACCAGCCCAGCACGCAATCGGTGCGTTTCGCTTCGATCAGGGTCCCAAGTTCTTCGAGTGCCTCAGACATGGAACCCCCTAGCGAACGATGGTGCCGGTGCGGCGGATTTTGCGCTGCAATTGCAGAATGCCGTACAAAAGCGCCTCGGCGGTCGGCGGGCAGCCCGGCACGTAAATATCGACCGGCACGATCCGGTCGCAGCCGCGCACCACCGAATAGCTGTAATGATAATAACCGCCGCCGTTGGCGCACGACCCCATCGAAATCACATAGCGCGGCTCGGGCATCAGGTCGTAGACCTTGCGCAATGCCGGGGCCATTTTGTTGGTCAGCGTACCGGCCACGATCATCAGGTCCGACTGGCGGGGCGACGCGCGGGGGGCGGTGCCAAATCGTTCCATGTCATAGCGCGGCATGGCTGTGTGCATCATCTCGACCGCGCAACAAGCCAGCCCGAAGGTCATCCAGTGCAAGCTGCCGCACCGCGCCCAGTTGATGATGTCCTCGGTCGAGCTCAGCAGAAAACCCTTGTCCTGCAAGGCTCGATTGATCTCGGTTGCCTGAACTTCGCGATCGGGTGTGGCGGTGTTGGGCGCGGTGCTTACACCCATTCCAACGCCCCCTTCTTCCACTCATAGGCAAACCCAACCGTCAGGACCGCCAGGAAGATCATCATCGACCAGAAACCGAGGGTTGTCAGGTCCTTGAAAGCGACGGCCCAGGGGAACAGGAAGGCAACCTCGAGGTCGAAGATGATGAAGAGGATGGCAACGAGATAAAACCGCACGTCAAACTTCATCCGCGCATCGTCAAAGGCGTTAAACCCGCATTCGTAAGCGCTGACTTTCTCGGGGTCCGGGTTGCGCACCGCGATGACCGCGGCGGCCAGGATCAGCACCAGCCCGAGGCCAATCGCGATCGCCAGGAAAACAAGGATCGGGAGGTAGTCTCGCAGAAGCTCGTCCAAACGTCTCTCCTAATCACGGGCAAGGGCACGAATTGCCGGTCTAGGGCGGTTTACTCCTGCCCCGAATTGGGGTCAACCAACGAGAAGTTAATATGCCCGGCACCGCTCGCGGCCGAAAGGACGGACGGGAAAATCCGATGTTGGCAAATTGTACGCGTTTACATTTTTACAGTTATTAATCAGTGTCTTGCGCCTGTGCTCAACCTTGAGCACCCGTCACCCCAGCAATTTCGCCAGGCTCAGCGCCATAACTTTTGCGCTGTCGATCATATCCTGCACCCCGATCCATTCGTCGGGCTGATGTGCGAGCTCCAGAATTCCCGGCCCATAGGCGATGCAGTTCTTCAGCTTCCCGATCCGGTCGATATGTTTCTGATCATAGCTGCCCGGCGACACCACAAATTCCGGCGGCCGGCCCAGCACCTGACCAATCGCCTCGGCCACCGTTTGCACCACCGGCGCATTTTGGTCAGTCATCGACGGGATCACCTCGTGAATATCGCGCACCTCGTATTCGAACCCGGGCCGGGTCTTGGCGATCCGCGCCAGCATACCGGCAATCTCGGCCTTCACCTCGTCCAAGTCTTCCTCGATCAGAAACCGCCGGTCCAGAATGATCCGGCAGCGGTCGGCCACGCAGGCCGCCGGATAGCCGGTGAACCCCTCTTCCGGCTCGGCCTCGCCGCCGTGGATCGAATTGATGTTCAGCGTCGAATTGCGCGCCCCCGGCGGCACCACCGGCATTGCCGTCACCTTGGTGGCCAGCAGCGGATATAGCCAGCCTTCGATCTCGGCCAGAACTGCGCTCATATGACGGATCGCGCTGTCGCCAAGAAACGGCATCGACCCGTGCGCGATGCGCCCCTTGGTCTCGATCTCGGCCCACCAGACGCCGCGATGGCCCAGACATATCCGGTCCTTGTTCAGCGGTTCGGGGATGATGACGTGCTGGACCCGCTCCGGGTCGAAATACCCGCGTTCGGCCAAGTAAGCGACGCCACCATATCCGCCGGTTTCCTCGTCTGCGGTGCCCGATATTTCAACCGCACCGGCAAAATCCGGGCATCCAGCCAAAAACGCCTCGGCCGCAATGATCGAGGCCGCCAGCCCGCCCTTCATGTCGCAGGTTCCGCGGCCGTAAATACGGTCGCCTTCCAGCGCCCCGCCAAACGGATCGCGGGTCCAGCCCTGGCCGACCGCGACCACATCCGTGTGACTGTTGAAATGGACAGTCTCGCACGGGGACTGGCCCTCGCGCCGCGCCACGATGTTCAAACGCGGGTACTTGTCGCTGTCTCCGGGCGTGCCGTGGCCGCGAATGATTTCAGTCTTAAAGCCCGAGGATTGCAGCCGCGCCTCGAGGTACTCGCATATCGCCGAATAATTGGCGCCAGGCGGATTGATGGTGGGGATGCGCACCAGGGCGTGCGTCAGCGCAATCAGATCGTCGCGCCGCGCATCCACCGCCGCCAAAAGTTGGTCTTTGTCCACGCCCCCGGTCATGCCGGCACCCTAGGCAGGATCGTCCCATACGAAAAGCGAATTCCGGGGGGCTGGCAGTTGGCCGCGACCAGCGCTATTTTTCCCTGCATGAAGAAACCAGCCGCTGCCCAAAATCCCGCCCGCCGCCCGCGCGGTCGCCCGAAATCCTTCAATGACAAATCCGATGCGACCGTCGTCCAGTCGTTGGACCGCGCGCTTTCGGTTCTGAGCGTACTCGCGATCGAGGGCGGTATGACCCTGACCGAATTGGCGCGAGCGACCGAACAATCCGCCTCGACCCTCTATCGCCTTTTGCGGACATTCGAACGACACGGAGTGACCGAGTTTGACGCAGCCGGTCAACTCTGGTTCATCGGCGCGGGCGCGCACCGTCTTGGGGCGGCATTTCTGCGCCGCACCAACGTGGTCGAGCGCGCCCGCCCGGCCTTGCAGTCGCTGATGGCCCAGACCGGCGAGACCGCTAATCTGGGCATCGAGCGCCGCGGGCAGGTGGTCTTTGTCAGTCAGGTCGAAACCCACTCCGCAATCCGTGCGTTTTTTCCGCCCGGCACAGAAAGCCCGATGCATGCTTCGGGTATCGGCAAGGTACTTTTGGCCTTCCTGCCCGACAGCCAACGCGCCCGCTGGCTGCGCGACCACCCGCTGACTGGCTTCACGCCCGCTACGCACACCGACCGCGCGGCGCTTGTGGATGACCTTAACGCGATCCGGGCGCGCGGCTATGCGCTCGATGACGAGGAACGCACCGAGGGCATGCGCTGTATCGCCGCCCCGATCTTTGACGGCTTTGGTTTGCCGATCGCCGGACTTTCCGTCTCCGGACCCACAAACCGAATGGACCGGGCGCGGATCGCCGATTTTGCCGAACCGGTGCGCGCGGCCGCAGCCGACGTGACACGCTCGATCGGCGGCATTGACCCGGCCGATTTGCAAAACTGAAATTTGGCACTTTTCGATTGCGACCAACGACGATCAACCTACCCCAAAACAAAAAAACTCCCCAAGGCGGTGCCCCGGGACGCAGTTTGAAACTGGCACAATTACTTGGGAGAATGCTTTTTGGAGTACCGGGCCCGCCGTAGCTGAATCTATGCAAGGCGCTGTTGTGCTAGCGCTATCATCACCCTGCCATAACGACGAGAATATTCAAGCCCTAACGCCCACAAGACGGCGCTTTTCAGTCTGCGCCGGCTCACGTATAAAGCGCTGACAATGCAACGCCTGCGTCAGACGGGCGGCGGCCAGGGATCGAGGATCACATGACCAAGAAACTCCACGAATCCGACGTGGCCTTCATTCAGGCCCTGGCCGAATTGCTCCGCGACAATGACCTGTCCGAGATCGAGGTCGAGCGCGACTTTGGCGAGGCTGACAGGCTGAAGGTGCGGGTCAGCCGGGTTGGTCCGTCTGCGGCGTTTCAGGTGGCCGTGCCGCAGGCAGACCCGGATCCCGGTCCAGCCGTGTCGGCGCCGACAGCCGGGCGCGCGTCGACCACCGCAGGCCCGCCTGACACCGACGACCCGGCCAACCACCCTGGTGCCGTAAATTCGCCAATGGTCGGCACCGTTTATATGCAGACCGAACCCGGATCGGCCCCGTTTGTCAGCGTCGGCGCTGAGGTGAACGAAGGCGACACGGTCCTGATCATCGAAGCAATGAAAACCATGAACCACATCCCCGCGCCGCGATCAGGCACTGTCAAACGCATTCTGGTCGGCGACGGTGATCCGGTTGAATTTGGCGCCCCGCTGATGATCATCGAATAGGTAAGGGCGCATGTTCGACAAAATCCTGATTGCCAACCGGGGCGAGATTGCGCTGCGCGTCGTCCGCGCCTGCCGCGAAATGGGTATCGCGTCGGTCGCGGTTCATTCCACCGCCGATGCCGACGCGATGCATGTGCGCATGGCCGACGAAGCGATCTGCATCGGCCCGCCGTCCTCGACCCACAGCTATCTTTCCTTCCCGGCCATTATCTCGGCCTGCGAGATCACCGGTGCGCAGGCGATCCATCCTGGGTATGGCTTTCTCTCGGAAAACGCCAAGTTTGTGCAGATCGTCGAAGACCACGGCATCACCTTTATCGGTCCCACAGCCGAGCACATCCGCATCATGGGCGACAAGATCACCGCCAAGGAGACCATGATCGGTTTGGGCGTGCCCTGCGTGCCGGGCCCGCCAGGCGGCGTGCCGACGGTCGATGCAGCGCTGAAGATCGGGCGCGAGTTTGGCTATCCGGTGATCGTCAAAGCCACCGCTGGCGGCGGCGGGCGCGGCATGAAGCTGGCGCTCAGCAAGGCGGATATCGAAACCGCCTTTCGAACCGCGCGCGCCGAGGCCAAATCGGGCTTTGGCAACGACGAGGTCTATATCGAGAAATACCTGCAAAAGCCGCGCCATATCGAAATTCAGGTCTTTGGTGATGGCAAGGGCAACGCCGTGCACCTGGGCGAGCGCGACTGTTCGCTGCAACGCCGACACCAAAAGGTCTTCGAAGAGGCCCCGGGCCCGGTCATCACTCCCGAAATGCGTGACGAGATCGGCAAGACCTGCGCCGATGCGGTGGCCCGGATCGACTATATCGGCGCCGGCACCATCGAGTTCCTCTACGAAGACGGTGATTTCTTTTTCATCGAAATGAACACCCGCCTTCAGGTCGAACATCCCGTGACCGAGGCGGTCTTCGGCGTCGATCTGGTGCGCGAGCAAATCCGCGTGGCGGCCGGGCTGCCCATGTCGTTCGACCAGGGCGACCTTGCGGTAAACGGCCATTCGATCGAAGTGCGGATCAATGCCGAGAAACTGCCCGATTTCACCCCCAGCCCTGGCCGGATATCCCAGTACCACGCGCCGGGCGGTCTGGGCGTGCGCATGGATGCGGCGATCTATGACGGCTATTCGATCCCGCCCTATTACGACAGCCTGATCGGCAAACTGATCGTCCATGGCCGCGACCGCCCCGAGGCGCTGGCCCGGCTTAGCCGCGCCCTCGGCGAGCTGATCATCGACGGCATCGACACTACCGTGCCGCTGTTTCCCCAACTCCTGGCCGAAGAGGCGATCCAGACCGGGAATTACGACATTCACTGGCTGGAAAAATGGCTCGATGCGAATGGCTGACCGATCAGTTGCAGAGGTCCTGCGCCGCCAACGGCGGAATTATTTGAAAAACAATGAAAAGCCAGCCTGTTACCTATTTCATCGTTTCGAAAATACTTCGGGGAGCGCGAGGGGCAGCGCCCCTCGCCTGGGGCGACGCGGAACGCGACGCAAAACCTGTCACATGCTTAACACCGGTCCATCGATGACCTAAAATCCACCCATGCAGGATTTCACGCTGACGCCCGAGATATTGCTCAACGCCTACGCCAGCGGCATATTCCCCATGGCCGAAGCCCGTGACGACCCCGAACTATTCTGGGTCGATCCTCGCCAACGGGGTATTCTGCCGCTTGACGGCTTTCACATTTCCCGCTCGCTCAGACGGCGCATTCTGTCGGAACAATTCGACGTCACCTTTGATCGGGCTTTCAGCAAGGTTGTCACCGCTTGCGCTAACCGGTCGGAGACCTGGATCAACGACCAGATCGAGGATCTCTACGGCCAGCTTCACGCCCAAGGCCACGCCCATTCCGCCGAGGTCTGGGCCGACGGGCATCTGGCGGGGGGCGTTTACGGTGTGTCTGTGGGGGGCGCGTTTTTCGGCGAAAGCATGTTTTCGCGCCGCACCGATGCCTCGAAAGTGGCGCTGGCCTATCTGGTCGACCGGCTGAACGCCGCTGGCTACGGGCTTTTTGACGCGCAGTTTCTGACTGACCATCTGGTTAGCCTTGGCGCGGTCGAGATCAGCCGCCGTGATTATCACCGCATTCTGCACCCCGCATTGGCGCTGAAGACCGATTTTGACGCGGAGGGCGCCGTGCCCGCGCCTCAGGAGCTGGTGCAGCGCAACAGCCAGATGTCATAGCGCGCATGATCGAGCGCATTGAGCGCCGGGGCGCTGGCAATCACCCAACCCTGAAAAACCGGGGCATCGGCCCCGTCCTGCCGGATGGTCAGATAGGCATAAGCGTCGCCTGACGGATTGGCCGTTGGATAGCGACACTCGGACACCTCAACCAGCATGTGCCCGTATCGGCCGGTCCCGCCTGGGGGGACCTCGATGTCGCCCACGGCACCCGAGATCTTGTCGAGCCCGCGCAGCACCGCCATGTCGCCCGACAGCGTTTCCACCGCGCCCGCGGCTCCCGCCATTGCCAGCCAGGCCAGAGCCGCGCGGATCATTCGCCGCCGCCTGCCGCAAACTTCAACAAAAGCGAGATCAGGCTGACCGCCCCTTGGGTGTCTTCAACTTCTGCACCGGGGTCTAGGTTGAAGGGTGACCCGCCCGGCACAAGTTCCAGATATGTGCCACCCAAAAGCCCCTCGGAGGCCACGACCGCGGCGCTGTCGTCGGGAAGCTCGATCGCCTCGCTGACCGTAAATCGCACATCGGCGCGAAATGTCGCCGGGTTCAGGTCCATGCCCGTAACTGTGCCCACCTTGACACCCGCCAGCCGCACATCGGTGCCAAGCGACACGCCCTCGGCCGACCGGAAACTGGCGCTCAGCTCGTAAGCCCCGCCGCTTGCTTGCCGATAGCCCGTGGTCTGACCGGCAAACATCAAAAACAACCCGGCGACCGCCAGTACCGCGCCGCCAACCAGAACTTCGGTGGTGTTTTCGGACATTATCGCCCCCTATCCGGCCCCTATTCGGGCTGCCAGGCCTCGTAATCGCGCCGCTCGGCCGGGGCACCCTTGCGGATCGACCCCGCCGGCGCATAGGCCGTCGCGCTGCCCGTCAGGTTTTCCTGATGGGGTTTTTCCCAGCGCTTGTGGGCCAGCGGCGCATCGGCCGGGGTCGTGTCCCAGGTCCGGTGCAACCAGCCGTGCCAGTCCGGGTCAACCCGGCTGGCCTCGGCCTCGCCATTGAAAATGACCCATCTGCGTGCGTCGTCGCGGGTCCGGTAAAACCGGTTTCCCTGGGCATCTTCGCCCACCTTGACGCCCTTGCGCCAAGTCCAGAACTGGGTGTTCAGCGTCTGCCCGTTCCACCAAGTCACGGCCCTCAGCGCGGTGCTCATAAGGCCCATGATGAAGAAACTCCTCAAACGTCGCGACCGGTATGGCCCACCTTTTGGGCCGCGTCCAGTGCCAAGGGCAAAGCGGCGCCAGGCTGCCAGGGTCTTGCCCGCGATGCTCTTGAAATGCTGTGAACCGGGCAAAGGACCACCTGGCGGGCACGGTCCGGCGTTTGGCATTCTGGCGATGCGGCCACTGGCAATCAAGGTGATCGCATGGCTGATCGCACGCTGGCGGCGGGACGCAACGGCCGTATTTTCACTGTTTTCCCAATACTTTGGGGGTGAATAGCCGCTTGCGGCCAGAGCGGGAAGGCCCCTCCTCCAAATTTTCTCCGGGGAAAATTTGCCCTGCCGCGAGGCGCTTGCGCGGCGCAACCCTATCCGGCGCTGGCGCCTTCGCCCGCGCGTTCGGAATAGATCATCAGCGGCGCCTTTTCCGACACCACCGCCTCTTCGTTGACCACAACCTCGGCGACTTGGTCCAGCCCCGGCAGGTCAAACATCGTATCCAGCAGGATGTCTTCCATGATCGACCGCAGCCCGCGCGCGCCGGTTTTGCGTAAGATGGCCTTCTTGGCGATGGCCTCCAGCGCATTCTCGGTGAAATTCAGCTCGGTTTCTTCCAGTTCAAACAGCCGCTGATACTGCTTGACCAGCGCGTTCTTGGGCTGGGTCAGGATCGTCACCAGCGCCTCTTCGTCCAGATCCTGCAGGGTGGCGATCACCGGCAGGCGGCCGACAAATTCCGGGATCAGCCCGAATTTCAGCAAATCCTCTGGCTCCAGATCCATGAAAACCTCGCCCACGCCCCGGTCTTCGTCGTCTTTGACATCTGCGCCAAACCCGATAGCCGAGCCCCTGCCGCGCCGCGCGATGATCTTTTCCAGCCCCGCAAATGCGCCGCCACAGATAAAGAGGATATTGGTGGTGTCGACCTGCAGAAACTCCTGCTGCGGGTGTTTGCGCCCGCCTTGGGGCGGTACACTGGCCACCGTGCCTTCCATTATCTTCAACAGCGCCTGCTGCACGCCCTCACCGCTCACATCGCGGGTGATCGACGGGTTGTCGGACTTGCGAGTGATCTTGTCGACCTCGTCGATATAGACGATGCCGCGCTGCGCCCGTTCGACGTTGTATTCGCTGGCCTGCAACAGCTTGAGAATGATGTTTTCGACATCCTCGCCCACATAACCCGCCTCGGTCAGCGTGGTCGCATCAGCCATGGTGAACGGCACATCCAGAATGCGCGCCAAGGTCTGCGCCAGCAGGGTCTTGCCACAGCCCGTGGGGCCGATCAGCAGGATGTTCGATTTGGCCAGTTCAATGTCACCGGATTTGGCTGCGTGGTTCAGGCGCTTATAGTGGTTGTGAACCGCAACGCTCAGCACCCTTTTGGCATGGTCCTGCCCGATCACGTAATCGTCGAGAACCTCGCATATTTCCCTGGGTGTCGGGACACCATCGGCGGCTTTCAGGCCGGCGGTCTTGGTTTCTTCGCGGATGATGTCCATGCACAATTCGACGCATTCATCACAGATGAACACCGTCGGTCCGGCAATCAGTTTGCGCACTTCGTGCTGAGATTTGCCGCAGAACGAGCAGTTAAGCGTACTCTTGCCTTCGCCACCTGAATTATTCGCCATCTCGATCCTCTGCGGCTCGCGCCGAACCAACCTTTCGGGGCGTAAAAACTGACCCTTGCCCACGACCCTAAAACACCGGCAAAACCTCTACAACGTCTAAATCCAGCGCGCGCAGAGGTGTTACTTTTCGATCTCGCTTTCACTGTCCCGGCTTTCCACAATCTCGTCGATCAACCCCCATTCCTTGGCTTCTTCGGGCGACATGAAATTGTCGCGCTCTAACGCGTCAACCACGGATTTCATCTTTTGTCCCGTATGTTTGACATAAATCTCGTTAAGACGGTCCTTCAGTTTCTGGGTTTCCTTTGCGTGGATCATGATGTCGGTGGCCTGACCCTGGTAGCCGCCAGACGGCTGGTGGACCATGATCCGGCTGTTGGGCAGGCTGTAACGCATGCCCTTAGCGCCCGCCGCCAGCAAAAGCGACCCCATCGACGCAGCCTGACCGACGCACAACGTCGATACCGCAGGGCGGATATACTGCATTGTGTCATAAATCGACAGGCCCGAGGTCACCACGCCGCCCGGGCTGTTGATGTACATCGATATTTCCTTTGACGGGTTGTCCGCTTCCAGATGCAAAAGCTGCGCGACAACCAGGCTTGACGTCACATCGTGAACCGGGCCGCTGACGAAAATGATCCGCTCTTTCAAAAGCCGCGAAAAAATGTCGTAGGCGCGTTCGCCACGAGCGGTCTGTTCGACCACCATCGGGACAAGGGTATTCATGTAAAATTCGTGGGGATCGTTCATAGGGCCTGCCTTCGGGTTGAAAGTGCCGGGCAATCGGCACCTGTGTTTTCCCAAGAATAATGGTGCCATCCGGGGGCCGCAAGGGCACCCAATGCAAATTAGAACCCGGATGGTTGACAATATCGTTAGTTTTCGCTTACCGTTAGTCATGACTTACCGATCAGCGCTTGCTGCCCTGGCCGACCCAACCCGGCAGAAGATAATTCAGCTGCTGCGCGACGGCCCCAAACCCGTGGGCGCGATTAGCCGCCAGCTGCCGGTCAGTCGCCCAGCCGTGTCGCAGCATCTGAAAGTGCTGACCAACGCCGGGTTGCTGAGCGTGATTCAGCAGGGAACCCGCCGTTTCTATCAGTTGTCGCCAGTGGGCATCGATGCCTTGCGCGGCTTCCTCGACGCACTTTGGTCTGACGCGCTGGCGACATTCGAAGCCTATGCAAATAACATAAAGGACGCGATGGAAATGATTGACCCTGTTGTAAAAAAACTTGAAATATTGCTGCCACCTGATCGGGTATTTCGACTTTTCACCGAAGACTTTGCCGCATGGTGGCCGGTTGAGACGCATTCGCTTTCGGCGGACCAAGGGTCGGTCCCGCAAAGCGTCACGGTCGAAGGCCGGGTCGATGGAAAGGTGTCCGAGCTGCTGCACGACGGAACCTCCGGGCTTTGGGGCACGATCACGAAATGGCAACCTGGCGCTGTGTTCGAGATGTCATGGCACGTTGGCCGACCCGCCGCCGAGGCCACCCGCCTGCACGTTGCCTTCACGCCGACAGCGCAAGGGACGCAAGTGACGCTGACCCACGACGGTTGGGAAAACCGCGGCGCGGCAGCGGCTGAGGCGCGCGAAGGGTACAATTCGGGCTGGGACATCGTGCTTCTTCGGCGTTTCTCGGATCATTGCTCGGGCACGATCATGCCCGGCACCGCCCGCTGACAACGCTCGATGCCTAGGCCGTGCGCCGATCGCTCATTTCCCAGGAAAACGCCGAAAACACGGCCCGCCCGGCATTCTTGGACGCATAAAGCGCAAGATCGGCATTGGTGGAGCATCTCTTGAGCATCAAGCGTGGTGTAATTGGTTGTGACAGTGGCCCCCTATACTGGCCGAGATTCGGCAGCTCTTCGCCGTTGAACTTGATCCGGTTTCTCCAGCGTGCCGATGATCCGCTCGCTGATTGTACGCATCAGGCCCACGTCGGTCAGCCCTTTCAGGATCAGCACAAATTCGTCTCCGCCGACCCGTGCCACCGTATCTTCGCCGCGCGTTTCGGCGACCCATGATACGAGCCACATACTGAAGAACATAGTCGCCCGCCGCGTGACCCATGGTGTCGTTAACCGCTTTGAAGAAATCCAGATCGATATTGATCAGCCCGAAGTCATTCGTCGGCCAGGACCAGACGGTTCAGCAACAAAATCCATGGCACGGCGGTTTTTCAATCCGGTCAGCGTATCGGTGAACGCCTTTTCTTCAGCAGCTATTTTGGCACCCTGCAACCGCTTGATCAGATTGTGCGATTCCTGAAGAACGGCTGGATTTCGCTTCGTTTCAGATACAGCATTTCTATGGTCAGATCGGTGGCCGGAAAATCCGAAGCGCTCAGCCCGTGCTCGCCACCGGCCCTGGAACCACCACCGATGCCGAACGAGATGTTCATCAAAAACCGCCAACGGCCAGCGGCACCAGCATCGCCTTGAATACCGTTCCCGGTGGCTCGATCAGGGCGATGCGCAACAGACCGCCAGTCAGAGGGGTCAACCCCATTGTGGGCGCTGTCTTGCTTTCGGTGTTTTATGGTGAAGACATCAAATATATTTTCGACCCAGAATGCTTTTCTCGGGCAACACTTTGACCAGCGTCGGACCCACGGAAGTTATCGCGCCATCGTCATCAAGTTGCAGGAAACATCGGCATGAGTTGGCCCAGTTCCGCTGCCTGAAACGCAACTAGCGCGCCCATCACACTGCGCCCGGACCCGCGGCCAGCTCCAAACGCGCGGGCCTTCGGCGAACTCCTGCTGGAAGAGCTTTATCTTGATAATCTCGCAAGCCTCGTCACCGCCCGCATGGTCCCAATGTAACCAGGTCGCCGTAATCGTCGGCCATGGCGCGCAGAATGCCGACCAGAACATGGCCAAATCCAACAACGATCCACTGCGACGTCAGCGTGAAATCGTCGTTGCCACGGTCCACTGATCTCGAGTTTGGGCAGATCCAGATCCGGAACTGCCAGCCGCGCGCGGTCGTGCAGATTCGTCAAGCGAATAAAGGAATTCAAGAAAATTTACCCCGCCGAACCGCAACAGCCGACGCAGGGGTTCAAGGTGCGGGTGTGAAACCAGGTATGTCCCCAGATCTTCCAGTATGGTTTCGCGCGACTTATCCAACGTCTCGGATATTGTGTCCAGCAAACGCATGGTCAGCGCATCATCATAGGGCAGCAGCGCCTCGAAATTTTCAAAGCCGATTTCGGGCCATCATGGTCGCGTCTTCCCAGGCCGCGCGACCGTAGGTGTCGCTCACAAAATATTGGATCGAGCGATTGATCAGCCCGTGCATATCTTCGTCCCATTTCCGGTCGCGGCAGATTATCGGGTCCGGGGTTAAGAAAATGCAACTCTGGCGGTTCGGTCTGTGGCGACTTTTCATGAGATTTTTTTAGGGTAATCCCGTTGCCGCCGGTCGCCCCTAGAAATCGGTCGGCGCGCCGCCTTCGGCCTTGCGCCGCACAACAAAGGCCTCAAGCTCTTCGCGCACCGCTGGCTGCATCGGCGGCGGTTTGAACGATCCGATGATGTCTTTGAACATCTTGTGCGCCCGTTCGGCGGTCCAGGCTCCGCCGACAATTTCCCAGGCCTCAAAGTTTCGCCAATCGGCAAGAAATGGTTGGTAGAAAGCGGTCTCATAGCGCTCCTGGGTGTGTTCGACCCCAAAGAAATGCCCGTTCGGGCCGACCTCACGGATCGCATCCAGGGCAATATCATCCGGACCGGTCGCGCAGATTTCCGGTTCCATATAGCGTTCGATCATCTGCAAGACCTCGCAGTCCATTATGAACTTTTCAGGGCTGGCGATCAGCCCGCCCTCCAGCCAGCCAGCCGCATGATAGACCAAGTTGGCGCCCGACTGGACCGCCGACCAAAGCGAATTCGATGTCTCCCACATGGCCTGACCATCGGGCACGTTGGCGGTGCAAACCCCCGAGGCGCGCAAGGGCAGCCCATAAAACCGCGCCATCTGGCCGGTCATCTGGGTCGAGCGCATGTATTCGGGTGTGCCAAAGGCCGGCGCACCCGATTTCATATCCACGTTCGACGTGAACGTGCCGATCACACAGGCCGATCCCGGTGCCACATGCTGAAACAGGGCAATGGCCGACAGGCCTTCGGCGATCGACTGGGCAACGGCCCCGGCCATTGTTACCGGCGCCATGGCACCCGCCAGCGTGAATGGCGTAACCACCACCGCCTGCCCCCGGCGGATACAGCGCAGGCAGCCGTCGATCATCGGCACGTCGTGCTTGAGCGGCGAGGTCGAGTTGATGTTGGTATACATGCGCGGGCTGGCGCGAAACTCATCCTCGGTCAGGCCGCCTGCGATCTTCACCATCTCCATCACGTCCTCAACGCGCTCTTTACCCAGAGAATAGGCATGCGCGACCTTGTCGGTCAGCACCATCTTGTCAAAGACCACATCCAGATGCCGGATTCTGGCGTGAATATCCACAGGCTCGACCGGATACCCGCCCGCAAAGTGGATGCAATTGAAATATTGGGTAAGTTTCAATAGGTTAGCGCAATGTTCGCGCGTTCCGACCACTTTGCCTGTCTCAAGGTCCCAGTAGTTTGGCGGCGACGAGACATTGCCAAACAGGATGTGTTTGCCGCCAACCCGTATCATTCTTTCCGGGTTGCGCGGGGTCAGCGTGAATTCCGACGGCGCGCGCGCCACCATTTCCATGACCCAGTCGCGGCCCATGCGCACATTGGTGCCATCGACGGTCAAGCCGGCCTTTTTGAACAGCGCCAGGCTTTCTTCGTTAAGAAACTCGATCCCGATTTCTTCCAAAATCCGCATTGCGCCGTCGTGGATGGCGGCAACGCCTTCCGCTGCCAGGGGCTCGGTCGGGCGGTCGAGGTTGATGGGCAACCGCCATGGCAGTTGCTCGATGATCGCGGTCGGGTTGCGGCGCGCATTCCCTGCCCGGCCGCCCGACCGGCGGCGCTTGGCCTCGGCCATGGCTTTTGATCTCCCTTCGCGCACAGGCTATGCGCGCCAGGGGTCCGTGCGAGCGCAGGTTTGCGACCTCATGATGTCGGAAAAACCACCCCAGGCGGCGGATCGGGCAGAGCTGGGGAAACTTGCGCGGGTTCAGACCAAGGTTTCAGCCAGTGAAAACTCTTCAATCCAGTCAGGCAGCGCGGCCGCATCGGGCAAAACCGCATCGGCCAGTTTGCGCAACTCCGCGCCCTGACCAAGGCCGGATACAACCGCCACCGTCACCATCCCCGCGGCCCGCCCGGCCAAGAGATCGTGGCGGCTGTCGCCGACCATCACAACTTCGGCCGGGTTCAGGCGCATGGCGTCGGCAAAGGCCAGCAACATGCCCGGCTGGGGCTTGCAGCCAAAGCCGCTGTCTGATCCGGCAACAAAATCAAAGAGATCTCCAATGCCGGCGGATTTCAGATGTGCCCGCGTCGGCAATTCGGCGTCGTTGGTGGCCACGCCCAGCTTCATCCCGCGCGCCCGCAACCGGCCCAACAGAGGCTGCAAAGGCACCGCTTCGGCCTGGGGCGCTTCGGCCGCCGAAATGTTCATTTGCAGGACCAGCGTCGACGGGCTGGCACCCGGCAGAAACGGCAAAAGAAATTCGGCGATTTCACCAGGCGTGCCCGCGATCACCGGGCTGTCGTCGGCGAAAGCACCGGCATCAGCGTCATAACCAATCGCGTCGCCCATCCGCGCCGCCAGATAGCTGTCACCGCGCGAAAGATCGCCCAACAGGTTTTCGGTCCAGCCGCCCCATGTGGCGCTGAAATCAAACAGAGTTCCGTCCTTGTCGAAAACGACGCCGCGAATCTTGGTCATTTTCCCTCCCTGAGTGGCCTTATTAAATTGGCCTATTGCGAGCAATACCGCACGCCCCCTGCCCGAGCGGTGGCCCTGATGGCCGTTCGGATTTACACTGGTACCCGGATAATTTGACTGTCTTAATTATGCGTAAACATGACCCCGACGGTCCGACAGTTTGGCCCTGCCAACTGGGTTCGAACTGCGACCAGAGTGCCCGAAATCCGGTGAGTTGAGAAGATAATATCTTTTCTCCCCGCGCATATCCGCCTGTGACGCTGGCGGTCCGTTGAAAATCAACGGCTTTTCCAAAAACTGGCATCTTCCAGATTGGGGTGCGCTCAGATGCGCGTGTTCCGGTTAGGTCCAGTGCGGGCCAGCGCCGCCGGGCAGGGCCGACCGCGCCGCCATGGGAACGGAATAATCAAGACCGGCCCAATCGCAGAACTCTGTGATCCAGCGGTCGTCCATGGTCAGAAATTCAAGAATTGCCAGCAAAAGCTCTCTATCCTCGGTCGCCGCCTTTAGCGACGCTTCGTCCGCGCCGCTTGCGCCCAAAAACACAGGCCGCAGTTCGTCATGCCCGACGAGCCACTCCAGCGCCCTTATAGCTATTGTTTCGGCTGTATTTTCGTCCATTTCGTCCGGCCCACGCTGGCAACAACAATTTATTATCCAATGAAACCAATAAATGACCATAGCCGATACAAATTGAATCGAATTTTGAGGTGCTAATGGCCCGTCGTCTGCTGATCATCGATGATATTGCGTCAAATCGGATCGTCCTGAAGGCCAAGTTGATGGCGGCGGGATATGCGGTGGATTTGGCCGCCGATATGGCCGGGGCCCAGGCGACGATTCAATCTCGTCTGCCGGATGTGGCGCTGATCTCGGCGAGCCTGCGCGACCCTGCGGCGCGTCATTTGCCCAGGCTCTTGAACGCGCGCCAAGCCGCGCGGAGGGTTCCGGTCATCATCCTTGACGGCGGGCTTGACCCGGTGACCCCCGGCGAACACATCGACGCGGTGCTGTCGATGCCCGCAAACGACAGCCTGATGCTGGCACGGCTACGGTCGTCGATCCGAGTGCGTGACCTGGAAGACGAGCTTAGGATGCGCGCCTCGACCTGTCGCGAGCTGGGCATGGCCGAAGACCCCGCACCCTATCAGGAGGGGTTGCCGCATGTGCTGCTGGCGACGCGCACAGTCGATGCTGGCGTGGCACTGGCCGATCAGCTTGGGCTTGGCGAGGTGGCACGGATCACGGTATTGCCGGTAAAGGGGCTCGTTGACGGTCTTGAACGCCGCGGCCCAGCCGATGTTGTCGTGCTTGATGCCAACCCGGAAAACCCTGCCACTGACCTGCCGTTTCTGTCCGACCTGCGCTGTCGGGCCGAAACCCGCCACACCGCGATCATCATGCGCTTTCCCGCCGGGGCCGAAACCGAGGCCGGCATGGCGCTGGACCTGGGCGCCAGCGATGTTGTTGTCGGCGCGTGTGACCCGGCCTCGCTGCGCGTCCTGATTCAGCGTCAGATCGCGCGTCATCAAAAGCTGCAGGGCCTGCGCACCCAAGTGCAAGACGGGCTGCGTCTGGCGGCCACCGATGCGCTGACCGGGCTTTATAACCGGCGCTATGCGCTCAGCCATATGGAACGACTGGTCGCGCGATCAGGCGAAACCGGCCGGGCGCTGGCGGTCATGGTCCTGGACATCGACCGGTTCAAGCGGGTCAACGACACCTATGGGCACCAGACCGGCGACCGGGTGCTGCGCGCCGTCGCCGCGACACGGGCCGACAACCTGCGCAGCGCCGATATGCTGGCGCGCTACGGCGGCGAAGAATTTCTGATCACCATGCCCGACACCACGGTGGACCAGGCAAGACGCGCCGCCGAACGTCTGTGTCGCAAAGTTGCCGCGCTGCGCGTGGCCCAGGAAAACGCGCCGCCGATCAATGTCACGCTCAGCATCGGGCTGGCGGTGCGAAATTCAGCCGGCGAACCGGCGAGCACCTTTGCCGAGCGCCTGATTAAGGACGCAGATCACGCGCTCTACGCCGCCAAAAACGACGGGCGCAACCAGGTGACGATCAGCCGGTCCGCCGCCTGACGCGCGCATGGGCCGGACGTTTTGCAGTCTTTGGTTTTGTGCCGCGCGTCGCGCATCGCCACGTTGGGCGAGGCCAGCCTCTTCGCACCCCCCGCCGGGATATTTTGCCAAGATGAAAGGCGACCGATCCCAAAAACAGTCCCAATGTGCTTGCAAATTACACTCTTCCTAGTGTGACTAATTTCTTCCGGGCGCTCAAGGGTCAGGGTGGCGAACCAAAATCGCGCGTGACAGCGCCTGCGACGGGCGGACCGCGTGCCACCAGGAGCTCTGGCCCAAACCGCCGTTGGTCGGCGGCGGACGGTCAGCCCGGATCTGGGGCATTCTCGATGCCCAGCTTGTCGTGAATGAAGGTCAGCGCCAGGCTGAGGCCATCGTTGCCGATGCCGTGGCCCATACCGGGGCTGATGTGAGTATTAACCTCGAACCCCGCCGCGGTCAGCGCGCTGGCGGCATCGGGCAGCGACCCGGGCGGTACGACCTCGTCGGCGTCACCGTGGACCAGCAGGACCGGGGGGCGCACACGCGCCTCGTCGGCCAGAAGCTCGGGCTCGATCAGGCGTCCCGAGAACCCGACCACGGCGGCCACCGCATCCTCGCGGCGCGGCGCCAATTGCAGCGCCATCATTGTGCCCTGCGAAAAACCGAACAGAACAAGGCGATCAGCCCCGATCCCTTCGTCGATCAGCACATTGTCCAGATAGGCGTTCAGGTCATCGACCGCCGTGGCCATGGCATCGGCCGCCGAAGCCGGGTCCGACCCGTCGATCCAGGGGATTGGAAACCACTGATACCCCATCGGGTTGCCGGTGCACCGCTCGGGCGCGTCCGGGGCAAGAAACACCGTGTCGGGCAGATGCGGGCCCAGGGCGTCGGCCAGCCCCAGAAGGTCGCTCCCGTCGGCTCCATAGCCGTGCAGAAACACCACCACCGACGCGGTCCGCCCCGATTGCGAGGCTTTGCGCCCGCCGCTGAGTGCGCTCACGCTCTGATCCCTTCGCATTCCTTGACAACCCGGTAATAGGCCCACAAAAGCCGCGCCGCCACGCCGCGCCAGGGCGACCAGGCCAGAGCCCATTCGCGCAGGTCTTTCTCGCGCGGGCGTTCGTCAAGCTCGAAGAGTAGCCGCGCTGCTTCCTGCAGAGCCAGATCGCCGGGCGCGAAGACATCGGCGCGGCCAAGGCTAAACATGGTATAAATCTCGGCCGTCCAGGCGCCGATCCCGGGAACTTCGACCAGGGTCGCAATCACTTCGTCGGTCGGGGCGGTTCTGAGGCTTCGAAACTTGATACCCGCCCCGGCCAGGGCTTTGGCGTAGCGGGCTTTCTGGCGCGACAGCCCGCAGGCGCGCAGCTCGTCGTCGCGGGCCCACCTAACCTTGCGCGGCCCGGTCAGCCCCGCGGCCTTCAGCCGCCCCCAGATCGCGTCCGCCGCCGCCACCGACACCTGCTGGCTGACAATGGCCCCCAATAGCGCCCGGTAGCCATCCTCGCGCCGCCGCAGCGGCAACGGCCCAGTCAGGTCCAGTGCTGCGGCAAACCGCGGCTCGATCCCGGCCAGATATGCCGCGCCCTCGGCCACGCATGCAGGTGTTTCAATTATTCGACCGACCACCAAAGCCCCCTTCGCCCCCATTGCGGCTACATTTTCATGAATGCTGGCGCAAGGGCGCGATGGCGCTTTCAGCCGCCGCAGAACTGAACTAACCAGCGGTCATGACCGCACAAGTCCCCGTCATTGACGACCGGCTGGCCCGGCGCAACCTTTTGGTTCTGATCAGCGCCGGGGCGGTGCTGGGCTCGCAGTTGCCGATGGCCTTTGTGATCGGGGCGATCGCCGGGCTTCAGCTTGCCCCCAATCCCTGTTTTGCGACCCTGCCGCTGACCTTCATCGTTTTGGGGTCATCGACAACATCGCCCTGGCTTTCCGCGCTCATGCAAAAGCGTGACCGCCGGACCGGATTTACGGTCGGTGCCCTGGGCGGGGCTGTTGGCGGGCTGACATGTGCCTACGCCGTGTCGGTCCAGAGCTTCCCGCTGTTGCTTCTTGGGTCCTATTTTATTGGATATTATCAGTCTTCTCAGGCGTTTTTCAGATTTGCCGTTGCCGATACCGCGTCCGAGGCGTTTCGGCCCAAGGCGATCTCGCTGGTGCTGACCGGCGGACTGGCCGCAGCGATCATCGGGCCGCAGCTGGTAAAAATGACGACTGGCGATCACGGCACCAGCTTCGTTGCGACCTATCTGGCCATGGCGGCGTTGAACGTGGTTGGCGTCTGGATTTTTCTGTTCCTGAAAACGCCCGTGCAGGCGCACCACGAGACCCAAGCCGCCCCGGTCATGCGAACCCGCCGCGAATTGCTGGCAACGCCGGAAATTGCCGTGCCGATCATCTGCGCGATGGTCGCTTACGCGCTGATGAGCCTGATGATGACCGCCGCGC
Source organism: Paracoccaceae bacterium (assembly GCA_965247915.1). Taxonomy (GTDB): domain Bacteria; phylum Pseudomonadota; class Alphaproteobacteria; order Rhodobacterales; family Rhodobacteraceae; genus JAKZRT01. Next base: position 1,276,529 of record OZ252048.1, on the reverse strand, counting down.
CGCTGGCCGTCGTAAGCCACGGGTTTCACACCGATCACGCCGCCAACATCGTGTCCGCGCATGTGCTGGGGATGTTCCTGCCGTCGTTTTTCACCGGCCATCTGATCGCCCGTTTCGGGGCGCGGCGGATCGTGGCGACAGGTCTTTTCATCCTGTTCTGCGCGGGCCTTGTGGCGCTGAGCGGGGTTCAGCTGCTAAATTTCTTTGGCGCGCTGATCTTGCTGGGTGTTGGCTGGAATTTCGGGTTCATCGGGGCCACAACGATGCTGACGCGGGCCTATGCCCCGCACGAACGCGCCCGGGTGCAGGGGATGAACGATTTCTTCCTGTTTGGCGCGCTGATCGTCGCGACGCTTGCCTCGGGCGGATTGCTGAACTGTACCGGCGGGACGCCGACAATGGGGTGGAATTCGGTGACCTATGCGATGGTCCCGTTTCTGGCTCTGGCCGGTGCGGCGCTGATGTGGCTGATGATCAAACGACCGCGCAAGCGCGGCGCTGCGGCGGCGGATTTCTGAATACCCGCGCCGACGTCGGCCCGATGGCCGCCGTTCTGCCGCGTCAGCTCCTGGCGATATGTCGGGGGGTGATGATCGGGCCAATGGGATCGCATGGTCTGCGTTGACCGCACGCCCTTTTTACCAACGCCCGGTCAGGCTGCGGCCCAGCAAGGTGATGCGACGTCTGAATTCGGAAACCTCGAGCCGCCCCTCAAAGACCAGCGCCGGATCGCGCCGCGCCGCGTTCAGCACGCGCTCGGCCTGCCATCCGGCCAGAAACGCCGGTCGCGCCGATCCGGGCACCCCGGCGTTATCTCCCCGCGCGCCGGACAAAAGATCGAGCCCTTCTTCGGCCAGCGCCCACACCGCCAACAGCTCGCGGTTCGGCAGCGGGTGCTTGCCTGCGGCGATCAGTGCCGGGACCGCCCGAAACCAATTGGCCAGCCCGACGGCGGTGCCGTACTGTGCCGCAACCTGGCCGCCACCGCCGAGCGCCTCGGCGGCCACCCGAAAAAGCGCCCCGGACCCGGCCTCAAGATGGACCCAAAGCGCCGCGCTGTCGGCAAACCGCGCGCCCTCGATGTCCCAGGCCCTTGCGTCGATTACCGACAGCAATGACCGGGCCGCCTCGGCGCCGATCACATGCGCCAGCGTCGTCGCGACTTGGTGGGCGCGCACTGGCGCGCCTTTTGCAATCTCGTCCAGCGCGTCGCGCCACCACTGCAGCCGCATCGCCGCGATCAGCAGCTCGGCGGTCACCCAGGGTGCGCGCGCCACTTCGACGTTGAAGGCGTAGACCGGCAGCAGCACCGATCGCGCGTCGCGCGGCGCCGCCATCGCCGCGAGAAACCGGTCGGGGTCGCCCTTTCGGACAATTTCGGCGCAGGCGGCCAAGCTCATGGCGGGGCGCTCAACCGGCGGCACCGTCGCGGGCCAGCTTCCAGGTAATGGCATCGAGCAGTGCCTCGAACGAGGCGTCGACGATATTGGGCGACACGCCCACGGTCGACCAGCGCCGCCCTTGTCCGTCTTCGCTGTCGATAACGACGCGGGTCACGGCCTCGGTGCCGCCCGAGGTGATGCGCACCTTGAAATCGACCAGCCGCATGTCGTCTATCAGGCTCTGGTATTTGCCCAGGTCTTTTTGGAGCGCGCGGCTGAGCGCGTTCACGGGGCCCTGATCCGCCCCGTCCGGGCCTTCGCTTTCGCTGACGCTCAGCATCCGTTGCCCGTCGATCTTCACGACCACCACCGCCTCGGAAAGCGATACAATTTCGCCCCGCCTGTTCTTGCGGCGCTCGACGCTGACACGATAGCGCTTGACCTCGAAGAATTGCGGCAACAGGCCGAGCGCGCGGCGCGCCAGCAGCTCGAACGACGCCTGCGCGGTGTCGTAGGAATAGCCGCGATCCTCGCGATCCTTCACGTCGTCAAGGATTGCGGCAAGGCGCGGGTCGGCCTTGTCGACCTCGATGCCCGCCTCGCTGAGACGCTGGCGCAGGTTCGACTGACCGGCCTGGTTCGACATCGGAATGATGCGCGCGTTGCCGACCAAGCCGGGGTCGATATGTTCGTAGGTCGCCGGATCCTTGACGATGGCGCTGGCGTGCAGGCCGGCCTTGTGGGCGAAAGCGCTGGACCCGACGTAGGCGGCGGATTTGTCGGGCACCCGGTTGAGGATGTCGTCGAGCATCCGGCTGGTGCGGATCAGGCGTTTGAGCGCGGCCTTGGTCACGCCGGTGTCAAATTGGCTGGCAAAGGGTTCCTTTAGCATGAGCGTCGGGATCAGCGTGGTCAGATTGGCGTTGCCACAGCGTTCGCCGAGCCCGTTGAGCGTGCCCTGGATCTGCCGCGCGCCAGCCTCGACCGCGGCCAAGCTGGCGGCCACCGCGTTGCCGGTGTCATTGTGGGTGTGGATGCCCAGATGGGTCCCGGGGATGCCCGACGCGATCACCAGCGCCGTGATACGCCCGATTTCGGCGGGCAGGGTGCCGCCATTGGTGTCGCACAGAACCACCCATCTGGCCCCGGCGTCATAGGCGGCGCGGGCGCAGGCCAGGGCGTAGTCTGGGTTGGCCTTGTAGCCGTCAAAGAAATGCTCGGCGTCAAAGAGCGCCTCGCGCCCTTGCACCACGATATGGGCGATGGATTTGGCGATGTTGTCGAGGTTGTCGTCGAGGCCGATCCCAAGGGCGGCGGTGACGTGGAAATCATGGGTCTTGCCGACCAGACAGACTTGGGCCGTGCCGGCGTTCATCACCGCCGCCAGCACCTCGTCGTTCGCGGCCGACCGGCCGCTTCGCTTGGTCATGCCGAAGGCCGTCAGCTTGGCGCGGGTCTTTGGGGGCGAGGCGAAAAACTCAGAATCGGTCGGGTTGGCGCCCGGCCAGCCGCCTTCGATGTAATCTACCCCGAGGGCATCGAGGGCCTCGGCAATCCTGACCTTCTCGGCGGTCGAAAACTGAACCCCCTGGGTCTGCTGGCCGTCGCGCAGGGTGGTGTCGAAGATCGAGAGGGGTTCGCGGGTCATGGGTGTGTCCCCGGGCAGTTGCTCAAGGTTGAGCAGCGAGTTAACATGTTGGTTTTATTAGTATATATCCTTGGGCAACCCTGAATCGGAAAGATCGTATGCCCGCACATATTCACGGGACGGAGTGCGGGCAGAGGTCCCGGATCATGTCCGGGACGCGGGTGGCACTGGGCGCGCGTCATGATTTGAGAGCCGTTTCTAATTTCGAGGCGTCAAATTGAGGTGTAAGCGCCCAAATTGTTCCGTCCTTTTTATCTCGAACTTCAATTCCGGCTCCAGCTAAACCTGAACGAATATCATCCGCCAATTGAAAGTCTCCCTTCCGCTTCGCTTCATTGCGACGGGCAATAAGGGCTTCGACCTGTATTAGGTGCTCATCACGAAAATCGACGGGCTTGCCGTGGAAGTAAATCTGCGCATTCACAACCGCTTTTAACGTCCCACGCTCTCGCGCTGCTGCGGATACAAAGATTTTTCGCCACTCCCAATTTCCCATTTCCTCGGTCAGAAGTCCGAGGGCCATTGCCGACTCTTTAAGCCATCGCTTGTGCGCTTTGTCGCCTTGTGCTGCAATTCGCGCCAAAGAGCCCAAGCGCTTCATAGCCAATGGAGTATTTAGGTCATTTCCCAAGGCGTCGAAAATACTCCAACGTCCCGCGTTTGGCGCGCCGGGAACAGCTATGAACTCCAGTCCGTTAATCGTGTTCCGCCACTTCCGCAGCGTCGATTCCGCCTCCTCCCGCTTCCTTTCCGTCCAATCCATCGGCTTGCGGTAATGCGTGGAAAGCATCACGAAGCGGATCACCTCGCCCGGGACGCCATCATCCAGCAAATCGCGCACGGTGAAGAAATTGCCGAGGGATTTGGACATTTTCTTGCCCTCGACCTGCAGCATTTCGTTGTGCATCCAGACCCGCGCGAAACCGTGGCCCATGCACCGCGACTGGGCGATTTCGTTTTCGTGGTGCGGGAAGGTGAGGTCGTTGCCACCGCCGTGGATGTCGAAGGTTTCACCCAGCAATTCGCGCGCCATCGCCGAGCATTCGATGTGCCAGCCCGGGCGGCCACGACCATTATTGGGGCCCCAGGGCGACGCCCACCCCGGCAGGTCGTTTGTGGACGGCTTCCACAGCACGAAATCCATCGCGTCTTCCTTATATGGCGCCACCTCGACCCGCGCGCCGGCGATCATGTCGTCAACCGACCGGCCCGACAAAGCGCCATAATCGGCATAGGACCGGACGCGGAAAAGCACATGGCCCTCGGCCTCGTAGGCGTGGCCGCGCGCGATCAGCCCGGTGATCATCGCCTGCATCTGGGCGATATAATCGGTAGCGCGGGGCATTTGGTTTGGTTCAAGGTTTCCGAGTTCTGTCATATCATCGATGTACCAACGGGAAGTCTCGTCCGTGATCTCGCTAATTGGCCGCCCGATCTCAGTCGCCCGCGCGTTAATCTTGTCGTCTATGTCGGTGATATTGCGCACATAAGTGACGTGGTCCGAGCCATATTCATGGCGCAACAGCCGGTAGAGCACGTCAAACACCACCGCCGGACGCGCGTTTCCCAGATGGGCGCGGTCATAGACCGTCGGACCGCAGACATACATCCGCACATCCGACGCATCGAGCGGCTCGAAAGGAACTTTCGAGCGGGTCGCGGTGTTATAGAGCCTGATGCTCATAGTCCTCCTCGCACGGCTGGCCTCGCGGCGGGCTTATCAACTGAATGTGGGGAAGAAAACCAGTGAAGACCCGCGCGGCGATGTCAGCAGGTAATGCAAATCGCAATGATGATCGCGGTGGTTTTCATGGAGGGCCTTCTAGCGCACGGGGCCTGCGTTGCCAAGCGCCTTGCGAATCCCGCCGGTGCGTGATGGCCTATGCGCCACACGCGCCAAGGAGCGGCAATCATGCAGGTGTCAAAAAGGCTGGCCCGCCTCAATCAGGGCGGCGACGATGGCTGGGGGCTGTTTTACTGCGCGCGCCGGATGGTCGCTGCAGGGGAGCCGGTCACCGAATTGACCATCGGCGAGCACGACATTCGCACCGATCCGGCAATATTGAATGCGATGCATGCTTCGGCGCACGGCGGGAACACCGGTTATGCCCTGGTGCCGGGGGTAGCAGGCCTGCGCGATGCGGTGGCGGCGCGGATCACAGAGCGCACTGGGGTCGCCACGGCGCGCGACAACATCCTGATTACTGCGGGCGGTCAGGCGGCGTTGTTCGCGGCCCATATGGCGACCTGCGAGGCGGGCGACCGGGCGCTCTTTATCGACCCCTATTACGCCACCTATCCGGGCACGATCCGCGCCGCCGGGGCTGTAGGGGTGCCGGTTGCGGCGCGGTCGCGCGACGGGTTTCAGCCGCGCGCCGAAGCCATTGCGGCGCAGGCGGGCGGTGCGCGGTCGCTGTTGATAAATTCGCCGAACAATCCGACCGGCGGGGTTTACAGCCGCGCCACACTGGAGGGCATCGCGCGCGTGGCCCGCGACCATGACCTGTGGCTGATTTCGGACGAGGTTTACGAGACGCAGGTCTGGGAAGGCGCGCATATTTCGCCCCGCACCCTGCCGGGCATGGTTGAGCGGACACTGGTGATCGGGTCGATGTCGAAAAGCCACGCGATGACCGGCAGCCGGGTGGGGTGGATCGCCGGTCCGGCGGACATGATCGCGCAACTGATCGGTCTTTCGACCTGCACCAACTACGGCGTCGCCGGGTTTGTGCAGGATGCGGCCTTGTTTGCGCTGAACCAGGGCACGGCGTTGGAAGAAGCGGTCGCGGTCCCGTTTGCCCGCCGCCGCGACGCCGCGATGGCGCTGATCGCGGGCCAGAACGTAGTGCGCGCGCTGCCGCCCTCGGGGGCGATGTATCTGATGCTGGACATCCGCGCCACTGGTCTCGGCGGCAAGGAATTTGCGGCGCGATTGCTGGACGACCACCGGATCGCGGTGATGCCGGGCGAGAGTTTCGGGGCCGCCGCCGCAGGTCACGTTCGGGTGGCGATGACGATTGCCGACGACCGGTTTCTTACGGCGCTCAAGACCCTGCTCGATTTTGCCGGAGCGCCGCCATGACCAGCGAAATCGGCGCCCGGTTTCGCGCCCTGCACTGCCCCGGCGACCCGTTTGTTCTAGCCAACGTCCACGACGCGGGGCTGGCCATGCTGATGGCCGCGCTGGGCGCGCAGGCCATCGCCACATCCTCGGCGGCGCATGCCTTCACACTGGGACGGCCGGACATGGGGCATGTGATCCTCGACGAAGCGCTGGCCCATGCGCAAAGCCTGGTCGAGGCCGTCAACTTTCCGGTTTCGGGCGACTTCGAGAACGGCTATGGCGCCGCGCCCGAGACCGTCGCCCGGACCGTGCAACTGGCAGCCGAGATCGGGCTGGCGGGTATATCGATCGAGGACACCGACATGCCGGGCGGCGGGCCATATGGCTTTGACCTGGCTGTCGAGCGCATCCGCGCGGCGGCTTCTGCGGCGCGTGCCCTGAGCGGCGATTTCGTCCTGGTGGCGCGCGCCGATGGGGTGATGAACGGCGCCTACGACATGGCCGAGGCCGTGGCGCGCATCCGCGCCTTTGACGCCGCCGGGGCCGATTGCCTTTATGTGCCGATGCCGCCGTCGATGGAAGAACTGGCCCGGGTCTGTGCGACCACCGAAAAACCGGTTAATGCGCTTGCGGCCGGTCCGTTCACGCGGCCCAGCCGCGCCGATTTCGCGGCCGCCGGTGTGTCGCGCATTTCGGTGGGTTCGGCGCTGGCGAGGGCGATGCAGGCCACCGCTTATGAGGCCGGCAAAGCGATGCTTGAACGGGGGGATTTTTCATCGCTTGCGCCACGGGTGCCGGGGCGTGTCATCGACGATCTGGCATTCGGCGGCGGATAAAGCCGCGCCTTGCAACGCCGCTTGCCCCATGCCCAAATGCGCCCCATGGACCACGACGAGCTGAACCGGCTTTCCAAGCGCGCCGCCGACTGGGTGCGCGACTATCACGCGGGCCTGCGCGACCGCCCGGTGCGGGCGCAAACTGAACCGGGCGCGGTGGCGGCCGCGCTTCCCGCCGCGCCGCCCGAGGCCGCCGAAAACACCGACACAATTCTGGCCGATTTCCAAGCCATCGTGCCGGGCGCCATGACCCATTGGCAGCATCCCCGGTTCTTTGCATATTTTAACACCGACGCCTCTCCGGCTTCGATGCTGGCGGAGCAACTTGCCAACGCGATGGCTGTCAACGGTATGTTGTGGCAGACTTCGCCAGCGGCCACCGAAATGGAAGAGGTGATAGTGCAGTGGCTGCGCCAGGCCTTTGGGCTGCGCGCAGGTTTCACCGGAACAATCCACGGCAGCGCCACCGAGGCGACGCTGTGCGCGGTGCTCACCATGCGCGAGCGAGCGCTCGGGTGGTCGGGGATCGAGGACGGGCTCAGTTCCGGGCCGCGCCTGCGGATTTATGCCAGCGCCGAGACCCATTCGTCGGTTGATAAGGCCGTCAGGATCGCCGGGATCGGGCAGAATAATCTGGTCAAGATTGCCACACGGGACGACAACGGAATGGACCCGGGCGCGCTGGATGCGGCGATCCGCAACGATCTGGACGCCGGGTTCACGCCCGCAGGCGTGGTGATCTGCGCGGGCGGCACTTCGATCGGGGCGTTTGACCCGGTGGCCGAGTGCGTGAAAGTTGCCCGCGCGCACGACCTCTGGACCCATGTTGATGCGGCCTGGGCCGGGAATTTTATGGTGGCACCCGAGTTTCGCCATCTGTGGGCCGGGGTCGACGATGCCGACAGCATCGTCGTGAACCCCTACAAAGGGCTTGGAGTTCAGTTCGACGGGGCAGTTCAATTTCTGGCCGACCCAGGCCCCCAGATTAGAACTCTGGGGATGCAGCCCGAATATCTGCGCACTTTGGGCCAGGTTGGCACCGTGACCGATTTCAACGACTGGACCGTCCCGCTTGGCCGCAGGTTCCGGGCGCTGAAAATCTGGTTTGTGCTGCGCGCTTATGGGCTTGAGGGTCTGCGGACGCGCAAGCGCAACCACGTTGCCTGGTGCGCCGAATTGGCCGAGATCATACGGGCGATGGACGGAATTGAGATCATCACTGAACCGGTGCTGGGGCTTTTTACCTTCGCGATGCGCGACGACAAGTCAACCAAGTCTCTTTTGCAACGCATCAACGACGACGGCACGGTCTATCTGACCCAGACCCGGCATCAGGGGCGGTTTGTCATTCGCGTGGCCGTGGGCACGTTCGATTGCACCCGCGACGACGTGATGTGCGTGGCGCAAGTGCTGCGCGAGTTGGCGCATGGCCCAAAAACGACGCCCTGACGCAAACGGAACAGACTTGGCCCCCGCAAGGTCAAGGATTGGCCGCGATGCAAAAGGCAAGCGACAGCTCAGATTGGAAACTGCGGCTGGTGGTGCGGACCATCGGCGCAAACCGTGGTCGCGCGGCGCGCGGGCGCCCGCAGCGGGCCTGACCGCCCTGCCCCGATCGCCCTTTGCACATACGAGCTGACCCATGACCGACACCCCCACCCGCCGATCCGGAGGCCGCGCCGCCCGCCACGCGCTGCGCTTGGCCCCGCTGGCCGAAGATGTCCGCCCCCTGCACCCTGGCCTTGAAGGCGGACACTATGAACCCCTGACCAAGGCGCAAGTCAAGCGCATCCACCGCACCGCGCTGACCGCGCTGGAGGAAATCGGCCTGGCTGATGCGCCGGAAAGCGGCGTTGAGATTCTGACCGGCGCGGGTGCGGTGCTGGGCGACGATGGCCGCATCCGGTTTCCCCGGGCGCTGGTCGAATACATGTTGGCCAAGGCGGCGCGCGACATCACCTTGATGGCGCGCGACCCGGCCCATGACATGACGCTTTCGGGAACCCGGACTTATTACGGAACCGCGGGGGCAGCGGTTCATGTTGTTGACGTTGAAGCGAACGACTATCGCGACAGCACCGTGCAGGATCTGTTCGACGCCGCGCGGATCGCCGATCAGCTGGATAATGTTCATTTTGTGCAGCGCCCGATGGTCTGCCGCGACATAGCTGACAACTTCGAGATGGACCTGAACACGATTTACGCCTGCGTATCGGGGACCACAAAGCACATCGGCACCAGCTTTACCGAGCCCGAGTTCGTGCCGGGATGCATCGAGCTTTTGCATATGATCGCCGGTGGCGAGGACAAATGGCGGGCGCGCCCGTTCATGTCGGTTTCCAACTGTTTCGTGGTGCCGCCGATGAAGTTTGCTACTGAGGCCTGCCTGTCGCTGGAGCAAACCGTCCGGGGCGGGATACCGATCCTGCTGCTCAGCGCCGGGATGTCGGGGGCGACGGCGCCAGCGCCGCTGGCAGGCGCCATCGTACAGGCGGTTGCCGAGTGCCTGGCCGGGCTGGTCTATGTAAACGCGATCCAGCCGGGCGCGCGCGCGATCTTCGGGACCTGGCCGTTCGTGGTGGATCTGCGGACCGGAGCGATGTCAATCGGGTCGGGAGAGCAGGCTCTGCTGACTGCGGCCTGCGCCCAGATGCACCGATTCTATGACCTGCCCGGAGGCGCGCCGGCGGGGGCCGCGGATTCGAAACTGCCCGATATGCAGGCCGGCTGGGAAGCGATGTGCTCGGCCGTCATGGCCGGGCTTTCGGGGATGAACCTGATCTATGAGGCGGCGGGGATGCACGCGTCGCTGTTGGGGTTCTGCCACGAATCTCTGATCCTGGGCGATGACCTGCTGGGGCAGGCGCAGCGCTGTGTGAAAGGCATCGAGGTCACCGACGACACACTGGCGCTGGAGGAAATGCGCAGCGTTTGCCTGGACGGTCCGGGGCATTATCTGGGCGCTGGTCAGACGCTGGCGCGCATGGAGACCGATTACGTCTATCCCGCACTTGGCGACCGCGCCAGCCCCAAGGAATGGGCCGAAATGAACAAACCCGATCTGATCGCCAAGGCAACCGCCCGCAAGAACGAGATATTGGCGACCCGGTCGCGCGCCGCCCTGCCGCCTGACCTTGACGCCCGGGTGCGCGACGCATTCAACATTCACCTGCCGAAACACTAAGGCCGGATGGGTCTGGATCGGAACATCTCTCCGTCCCGGGCCTGACCCGGGACCTCAACCGCAAAAAGCGAGGCCCCGGATCAGGCCCGGGGCGCGAATGGCGCAGACGAAACGCAAAGCGAATTAAGCGTCGTCTTTTTCCGCCAAGTCCAGCCATTCTTCTTCGGCCCTTGCGAGCGTGGCGGTTCGTTCAGCCAGGACCGAGCTGGCCTTTGCAAATTTATCCGGCTGCGTGTCAAAGTTGCCGGGGGCGCCGAGGAAGGATTCGAGGCGGGTGATTTCGGCGTGCAGCCGGTCGATCTCGACCGGCAAAGCCGCCAGCCGGTGGCGCTCGGTGAAGGTCAGCGTACTGGGCTTGTCGGGCATCTTGCCGGTCTTTTGCGGGCGGGTTTTTTGGGGTTTCTTTTCCAACGCTTGCCCGGTCTGGTACGCTTGGTATTCAGCCCAGCCGCCCGCCTGCGCCGTGACCCTGCCGCGGCCTTCGAAGACCAGCGTCAGGCCCGCCACGCGATCCAGAAAATCGCGGTCGTGGCTGACGATCAGCACGGTGCCGGGAAAATTACTCAAAAGCTCCTGAAGCAGGTCCAGGGTCTCGACATCGAGGTCATTGGTCGGCTCGTCCAGCACCAGAAGATTGGCATCGCGCGCCATGATCCGGGCCAGCAAAAGCCGCGCCTTTTCGCCACCCGAGAGGCTGCGCACGCGGGCCCGCGCCTGGGCTTCGTCAAAGAGAAAATCCTTAAGATAGCCGACCACATGCCGGGGCGTGCCGCGCACCATGACCTGGTCCGACCGGCCTTGCACGGCCATCCCGGGGTCCTGGGTCAGCGCCTCCCATAACGTGGCGTCGCGGTTCAGGGCGTCCCGGTTCTGGTCGAACACCGCCGTGCGCAGATTGGTGCCGTGCCGGATAGTGCCGCTGTCAGGCGTCTGCGCGCCGGTCAAAACGTTCAAAAGCGTGGTCTTGCCCACGCCGTTCGGCCCGACCAGCGCGATCCGGTCGCCGCGCATGATCCGCAGCGAAAAGTCGCGCAGGATACATACGCCATCATAAGCGACCGAGACCGTATCGGCCTCGATCACCATGCGCCCGCTTCTGGCGCCGCTCTCGAAAGCCATGGCGGCCGTTCCCTGGCGCCGGATCGCCGCCGCCTGTCCGGCGCGCATGGCCTGCAGCGCACGCAGGCGGCCCTGGTTGCGTTTGCGGCGCGCGCTGATGCCCTCAACGGCCCATTTGCCCTCGGCCATGATCCTGCGGCTGAGCTTGTGGCTGGCCTGGTCTTCTTCGGCCCAGACGCGGTCGCGCCAGGCCTCGAACCGGTCGAATGGCTGATTTGCCTGTCGCAGGTTTCTCCTGTCCAGCCAAATCGTTGTCGGGCAAAGCTCGCGCAGAAACGCCCGGTCGTGCGAGATGATGATGAACCCGGCGCGGGTGGATTTCAGGCGCGCCTCGAGCCAGGTGATCGCCGCGATGTCCAGGTGGTTGGTGGGCTCGTCCAACAGCATCAGATCGGGGGCCTGCGCCAGCAACCGCGCCAGCGTCGCCCGGCGCCGTTCGCCGCCCGACGCGGTGGCGGCAGGCGCATCGGCGTCAAACCCCAGGCCTTCGGCAACGGCGTCCACCAGGTATTCCTGGGTATCGTCAAAGCCCGGAAGCATATAATCTCGAAGCGTGGAAAACGGCTTGAAATCAGGGTCTTGCTCCATGTAATTCACGTTGATGCCGGCCGGAATGCTGCGCTGGCCCGCGTCAGCCTCGACCAGACCGGCCATCAGCCGCATCAGGGTCGACTTGCCCGACCCGTTGCGACCCACCAGGGCCATGCGCTCGCCCGGCTGCACAATAAGATCGACGCCGTCCAAAAGCGGATCGCCGCCGAACCCGAGCGTGACCTCGGAAAGTTGCAAAAGCGGAATGCGCGCCATAGGCGCGGGCTAATCGGGCCGCGAGCAACCGTCAAGAGGCCGGATCAGACGGTGCTGTTGCGACGCAGGGCGCGCAGGCGGCGCTGGCGCGCGGCGGGTATCCGATCAATTTCGAGCCCGGTAAATACGTGCAGCGTATCAAGATCATGATCGACCACCGCGTGATCGCCAACCCAGCCGCCCATGGCAAGATAGCCGCGCAGCAGCGGCGGCAGGCCGGCACGGGGGTCGGACATGGGGTCGCGGATGCGCCCGTGCAGCGCAACAGTACCGCCCGCCAGCGCCCCGGGCCGCCAGCGCTCGGGCGCCGCATAATTTGCCGCAAGCCATGCCAAAGTAGTGTCGCGCGCGCCGACCGCGGCCCCGTCAAACGACGTGCAGCCAATCAGCATCCGTGCGCCGGTCTAATCGACAAGCCCGACAAGCGCCGCCCAAAGCAGCCGAAGAATGTCCGGATCGCCGCGACAGCTTGGATCGACACAGACCCGGCCAACTTCGATCAGCGGCGCCGGGTAAGATGCCAGCCGCGAAAGGTCGTAGAACTGCGCCGCATAGCTCATTGCGACATCTTTGGCCTGGTTGATGACCAAGGCGCGGCAGCCGGCGATCACCCGCTGGTCCGAAGTCCGCACGGTGATGTGACGGCATTTTGGGTCTAACTGGTCCGCATCATCACCCAAACCGCCGCGAAACACCCGCGACCGCAGCGCCAACAACGCCCCGATCTGGCGCTCGGACCGCGCCGCGGCGCAATGATAGCGGCAGCCCGACGAATGTGTCATTACTGGTAAGGCGTGCTTGGCGAGCGTCATGTCGCGCCCTACATAGGCCGGGGCGGGGCCGCGGCCAAGCGGCACGCACCGACAACCGAGGGGACCCATGGACAAGATTGTGAAATCTGACGGCGACTGGCGCGCCGAACTTGACGATCTGACCTACAAGGTCACGCGCCGACACGGCACCGAGCGGGCGTTTACCCATGAAAACTTTCCCAAAGCGCCGGGAATGTTTCGCTGTGTCTGTTGCGGCGAGGCCCTGTTCGATCAGGCCAGCAAGTTCGACAGCGGCTCGGGATGGCCGTCGTTCACCCAGCCGGTCGAGGGCGAGACCGTCGGCGAAAGCGCTGACAACAGTTTGCTGATGCGCCGGACCGAGGTGCATTGCACCCGCTGTGCAGCGCATCTGGGCCACGTCTTTCCCGACGGCCCCGAGCCCACGGGGCTGCGATATTGCATCAACGGCGTCGCTTTGAAGTTCGATCCCGCGAGCGACTGAGACATCGCGAACGTGCGAGCGTCGCGCCCTTTCCCATATCACATTTCCATAAATACTTATCTGTCCGCGGTCTGCTATTTTGTTGGCGGGCGGGAGGCCGGCAAATACTTGACCCGCTTTGAGGTCGTCTGGGAGCCGGGTCCCCAGCCCCTTGGGTAACCACCCAAACCGAACTGTTGACTGGCCCGGCGCTGTTGTCGCCAAGGCCGCAGATAAGGATGGATAACGTGACCTTAACACCTTACTTCGCGGGATGCGACATTTCGCGGGACGGCCTGGACATTTGCCTGTTGCAGGGCGACAGCGAGCGTCATTTCAGTTGGCTCAGTTTACGAACTGTATGCATGGCGTGTGATAGCAGCGGCCAAACAGGCTCGCGGCGAGGTCTGTGGTGTGAGTTTGATGAGATGAAACCATTGCAGGTAGTTGTCGAGATATTTTGTTGCGATGCCACGGTAGCGGCGCAGGAAATCCTTCAGTTGGCTGTGGCGGCTGTTGACCGTCTGAATATGAAAGGCGCCCCGGGCCCGTTCGCCGGCTGACAGATTGAGGGCTTCGTGGCGAACGCCCATTGCTGTCGCGCAGGGCGGATAGCCGCGGTGACCGTCGGACACCAGCACGATGTCCCTGTCGACGACCGGGCTGATCGCCTGTTTCAGCGTGTCGGCATTAACCACCGGAAGAACCGTGCTGAATGTCGTGCCATTACGGTCGGCAGCCACTAGAACCGGCACCTGTTCGCACGACAGGCCGCGCTTGCCAGCCTTGCCGCCTCTTTTGCGGGGCTTGCGGTCGAGGGTTCTCTGTCCCTTGTGGCTCTCCAGAACATAGGTTTCATCGACCTCGACGATCCCTTTGAGCTTTTGCGGGGCCTTCTTTGCAGCCTCCAGAAACCGGTGACGCCAACGGAATGCCGTGTTGACGGCAAGATTACAGTGATCGGCTGACGCCCGAACCGTTTCTCCCGCAGCCAGGCATCCGCCAAAGGCCAACCATCGGTCTTTGTAGTGAAGCCCGGACAAGGGCGTGCCGGTAGCGGCGTTGAATGTGCGCCGACAGATCTTGCACTGGTAACGACGCAGGCCCCGTGCCTTGCCCCGTGACACCGCACCGGGCTTGCCGCAATGCGGACAGTGCCTATCAGCATCCACCGCAAGTTCGACCGCGGCAAGCGAGGAACCCGACCCTGTCCGCCCTGAAAATACCGCTTCGGCCTCTCTACGCTGTGCAGCGCTGAGGCTGTCTATCCCGGCAAGCCAGCACTGAAATTGTTCATTGTCCATCGACATTCGCTATCTCCCTGAATCCAAAAAGAACATACCATGAACACATACAGTTCGTAAACTGAGCCTTTCAGTTTGCCGAACACGCCGCAGGGCCATGCGATGCTGCTTGAGAAGTTGGCCGGAACATCGCCTGAGCTCGTCGTTCTGGAGGCCAGTGGCGGCTATGAATCGGCGCTGTATGAGGCCCTTCAGGGCGCCGGAGTTCCGGTGGCGCGGCTGCTGCCCCAGCGGGTCCGGCAATTCGCCTATGCAGGCGGGCAACTGGCCAAGACCGACCGGATCGATGCCTATATTCTGGCGCTGTTCGGCCAGCGGATGCGCCCCGCACCAAGCCTCGATGAGCCAGCAGGTCAGCGCTACATCAAGGCTTTGACCACGCGACGGCGGGCGCTTCTGACCCGCCGCATTGCCGAAAAATGCCAGCTCAAACAAGCCGCGTTTGAAGATATCCGCGCTATGATCCGCCACGCACTGACCCGGTTGGAGGCCGATATCAGGGCGCTGGACGCGCAGATCAATGCCCTGATCGAAGCGGACACGGCCTGGCGCAATCGCGCCCGCCGCCTGACCAGCCTTCCCGGGATCGGGGCGGTCACCAGTGCGGCGATGATTGCCGGGCTTCCCGAGCTCGGCCGCGTCACACGCGGGGAAATCGCCGCTCTGGTCGGCGTGGCACCGTTCGCGCGGCAAAGCGGTCGCTGGCGGGGCAAACGGGTGTGCCGCGGCGGGCGAAAAGACCTGCGAAATACCCTCTACATGGCGGCGCTGTCGGCGACACGCGCCAAAAGAACCCCGTTCTCTGCCCTCTACCAGCGGCTCGTCGATGCAGGAAAACCACCCAAACTGGCCATCACCGCCGTCATGCGAAAAATGGTCGTTACCCTGAATGCAATGGAACGCGATCAGAAATTCTACGCAATATAAACACTGTTGCTCCGGGGAGCGCGAGGGGCAGCGCCCCTCGCCCCTGGCGGCGCCGCAGGCGGCGCAAAACCCTGCCCCCAATCCAACCGCCATAGGCTTGGCGCGTCAGACCAAACGCCTAGCCATCGGCCAATATCTGGCCCACGTCGATGCGCCCGAGGTTGCCCAGCAGCTGGCGCAGGAACGACACGCCTTTGGTCTGATCATCGGTCACCCGGCGGCTGAGCGTGACGACGCGCCCATCTGCCAGCGTGAACCGTTCGATGTTGCGGACCATGCCATCGGGCGAGAAGCTGATCGCGACAAGCTGGCGGTCGGTGGTTTCCGGCGCCCGATAGGCGACCGTTTTCTGGCGCGCCGACAGATAATACCAGGCGTCGCCCTCGATCATGCCTTCGGCGGCGGGAAATCCGATCAGCTCTTCGACGCGGTCGCGGCTGTCGACGCCGACGACGATTTCGGCCAGCTCGGCATCTGACGGCGCATAGCCGAAATGCCGCACCAATGGCGTGCAGGCAACCAGCGCGACCGCGAGCAGGGCCAAGAGCGCCGACCTGCGCGGAAATCGGTGCCCGGGTTTCGCCTGGCTCATTTTACCTCACCTCTTGCCCCGTGGTCGGTTGCTCCGGTATTGCGGCATATCGAAGGATTGGTATCGGATCAACAGCAGGAAATAATGTCCCACGCCCCGACCATCGCCCCGGCCCTGCGGGTCACAGACCTGGACCCGGGCAAACCGACCCAATTCGAGGTCGCCCCAGACCCCAAGGCGCGCGCGGTTCTTTGCCGCGAACTGGGGCTGTTGGGTCTGCAGAAATTGCGGTTCAAAGGCCAGTTCGACCTCGATCAGGCCGGTGACTGGCGGCTGCGGGCGCGCCTGGGGGCGACGGTCATCCAAGCCTGCACTATCACTTTGGCACCCGTTAAGACCCGCATCAAAGAGGTGGTCGAGCGGCGTTTCTTTGCCGATTTTCCGGCCCCCGAAGAGGCTGAGACCGAGATGGACAGCGACGATACGATCGAGCCGCTTGGCGACCGAATTGACCTGGGCGCCATTCTGACCGAAGCGCTGGCGCTGGCGCTGCCGGCCTGGCCGCGCGCGCCCGGTGCCGAACTGGGCGAGGTGACGGTCGCGGCGCCGGGCGTTGAACCGTTGAGCGAAAGCGTGATGCGCCCCTTTGCCGGGCTTGGCAATTTGCGCAACAAGTTGGCCGGGAAGCGGTGAGAAAAGACTTGGGCGCGGGCGCAGAAAAGACTTGCGCGCCGGGCAAATCCGGTTATTTTCCCGGCCTCGTTTATATCGTGACGCTGCACCGTGCCGCCAGGCACATCCGGTCGGTGGTTCGCGCGAAATCCCAAGGGGTACGCCCCTCAGAAAACCCGAGGTTGTGACATGGCTGTCCCTCAGAATAAAATCTCCAGATCGCGCCGTAATCAGCGGCGCAGCCACGATGCACTGGTCGCCGGAAACCCCGCCGAATGCCCCAATTGCGGCGAGCTGCGCCGCCCGCACCACGTTTGTGCGGCCTGCGGGCATTACGACGACCGCGAGGTTGTTGCCGCCACTGACGACGTCGATCTGGACGACGACGCGGCATAAGCGCCTCTGGCGGCGCCCGATATGACGGCGAGCCATTCAGAAAGCGCGGCCTCGCCACCGCGCACGGTGATCTCGATCGACGCCATGGGCGGCGACCGGGGCGCGTTTGCCGTGGTAGCGGGCATGGCCAGATCGGCATCGATCAATCCAAACGTCGGATTTGTGCTGCACGGACCCAGGGCCGAGCTGACACGGCTGGTCAACCGCCGCAAAGTACTGGCCGGCCGGGTTGAGGTGCGCGATGCCGCCGGTGTGGTGACCATGGACCAAAAGCCGAGCCATGTGATGCGCCACGGCAAGGGCACGTCGATGTGGTCAACAATCGAGGCGGTGCGCGACGGCGACGCCTCGGTCGCGGTCAGCTGCGGCAACACCGGCGCGCTGATGGCGGTGGCGATGGTGCGGCTGCGCAAACTTCCGGGCGTCAACCGGCCGGCCATTGCCTGTCTCTGGCCGTCGCGAAACGCTGGTGGCTTCAATATCATGCTGGACGTGGGCGCCGACATCAGGGCCGATGGCGCCGATCTGCTGCAATACGCCTTTATGGGCGCGTCTTATGCGCGCAACGGGCTGGGCATCGAGAACCCGCGGGTCGGCATATTGAACGTCGGCACCGAAGAACACAAAGGCCGCGCCGAGAGCAAGGTCGCCTACGACATGCTGTCGGAGACCGCCGAAAGCCACAACTTTGCCTTTGTGGGGTACGTCGAAGGCGGCGATATTCCGTCGAACAAGGTCGATGTGATCGTCACCGACGGCTTTACCGGCAACGTGGCCCTGAAAACCGGTGAAGGCACCGCGTCGCTGATCCGCGAGTTTCTGCGCGAGGCGTTCAAATACACGCCGCTGTCGCGCCTAGGCGGATTTTTCGCGCTGACCTCGTTGCGCCGGCTGGCCAAACGCATTGACCCGCGCAGCGTCAATGGCGGGGTGTTTTTAGGCCTGAACGGGACGGTGGTGAAAAGCCATGGCTCGGCTGACGCCACGGGGGTTTCGGCAGCAATCAAACTGGCAGTCAGACTGGCCGAATCGGGCTTTGCCGAAAGGCTGGCGGCAAGGGTTGCATCCCTGCCCACCGCGCCTCAAGATACCGCCCAAGAGGCTGCGATCGGTGACCGCCAATGACAACTAGAGCCGTGGTTTGCGGCGTGGGCCACTATCTGCCCGAGCGGGTGGTCGAAAACACCTATTTTGAGGACTTTCTGGACACCACCGATTACTGGATCCGATCCCGGTCCGGTATCGAGCGGCGGCATTTCGCGGCCGAAGGCGAAACCACGTCGGCGATGGCCGCCAGGGCGGCTCGCGAAGCGCTTGCGAATGCCGGGCTGGACGTACCGGGCATCGACGCGATCATTGTAGCCACCTCGACGCCTGATCTGACGTTTCCTTCGGTCGCCACCATGGTTCAGGCGGAACTGGGCATGACACGGGGCTTTGCATTTGACGTCCAGGCGGTCTGTGCGGGCTTTGTCTTTGCGATGGCCAACGCCAACGCGCTGATTGTGTCGGGTCAGGCCAACCGGGTGATGGTGATCGGGGCCGAGACATTCAGCCACCTGATGGACTGGACCGATCGGGGTACCTGCGTTCTCTTTGGCGACGGCGCGGGCGCGGTGATCCTTGAGAGCGCCACTGGCCAGGGCACGACCGCGGACCGGGGAATTCTGTCAACCGATCTGAATTCGGACGGGCGGCACCGTGATATTCTCTATGTGGACGGCGGCGTGGGATGCGGCCAGACCACCGGTCATTTGCGGATGGAAGGGCGCGAGGTGTTTCGTCATGCGGTCGAAAAACTGGCCGCAACCGCACACAAGGCCCTGGATAACGCCGACCTGAGCAACGCTGATGTCGACTGGATCGTGCCCCATCAGGCCAACCTTCGCATCATCAAGGCAACCGCCACAAAGATGGGAATTCCCATGGACCGCGTCGTGGTGACGGTCGCCGATCACGGCAATACCTCGGCGGCATCGATTCCCCTTGCCCTGTCGGTTGGTGCTGCGCGCGACCAGATAAAACCCGGCGATTTGCTGGTAACCGAGGCGATTGGCGGCGGTTTGGCCTGGGGATCGGTGGTTTTACGCTGGTAGGCGGATTTTAAGGCCGATTGGCAAGGCCTTGATATTGACTCGGAAATTCAATCCTTTCTATGGTCGTTCAAACCATTGACGGGGGAGCGAGATGAGCGACAAGACTTTGACACGTATGGATTTGAGCGAAGCGGTCTTTCGCGAGGTCGGTTTGTCACGAAACGACAGCGCCGATTTGGTCGAGCGGGTGCTGGGGCTGATGTCGGATGCGCTGGTGACCGGACAGTCTGTCAAAATTTCGTCGTTCGGGACGTTTTCGGTCCGCCACAAAGCCGCGCGGGTCGGGCGCAACCCCAAGACCGGGGAAGAAGTACCAATCCACCCGCGCCGGGTTCTTACTTTCCGACCATCACATCTGATGCGCCAGCGCATTGCCACGGGGAACCGTGCCTGAGAAATCAAGGTGCAATGAACAAATCACCCGACGCCTTTCGAACGATCAGCGAAGTTGCTGACTGGCTGGACACCCCTGCCCATGTGTTACGGTTCTGGGAAAGCAAGTTTAGCCAAGTCAAACCGGTCAAGCGCGCTGGCGGGCGGCGGTATTACCGGCCCACGGACATGCAACTTCTGGGCGGGCTCAAGCGTCTGTTGCACGAAGACGGAATGACCATTCGCGCAGCCCAGGGGCTGTTGCGCGAGAAGGGCGCCAAGCACGTCTGCGCGCTGTCCGCGCCGCTGGAATCGGAAATTCAGGCGACCTTGGTCGAGGCCGCGGATGTTGCGGTCGCCGAACCCGCCAACACTGATCGCGCGCCATCCGAGGTCGCTCGGACCGGCATGCCGCCAGCGTCGCTTGAAGCGGCGGAAGAAGCGTTCGCGTCAACCAGGAAGCCCCGCGAAGGCTCCCGGGAAGCCGAAACCGACTTGCCGTTTTTCCGGCCGCGCGATTCCGTGCCCGCCCCCGGACCGGCCCGAAGTGCGGATGCGGCAAACGCGGGCCAACATTTCCTGCGCGCCGCACCGACAGCACTGGATGCCCATAGCGACGGGAAGGCGGCCGCCGAGCCCGAAACCATCGGGGACCCCGAAGATCTGCCGCCGACCGGCCCGGTGCGCACCGACCTGTTGCGCGAGGCGCTGATGGCAACTGGCCGCATTGATCCGTCCACGCTTGCGACCCTTCACTCGCGTCTGAATTCCTTGCGCGTCCGCATGGCTGATGGCCTGGGTTGACGGCCCCGGACCCAGGTCGTTACCGATGGCCGTTCACGCTTGCCAAGCCCCCGAAAACTGTTATGGCTACCGCCCGTCGGGCTATGGCGCAGCCTGGTTAGCGCGTCCGTCTGGGGGACGGAAGGTCGCAGGTTCGAATCCTGCTAGCCCGACCATTTCATCGATTTTTTCCCCCCAATATCCCCAGCCGGGGATTGATCCGGGGTAGGTTTATGGGCCAGGGCGTTCTTTCAGCGGAAGAAATCACCGGGCTGGTCGCGGCGGGCGCGATCACGTCCGACGCGCCTTTGGCGGCGGGCCAGGTGCAACCCGCCAGCCTCGATCTGCGGCTCGGCGCGCGCGCCTGGCGGGTGCGGGCGTCGTTTCTGGCGGGCGGCGGCAGGCCGGTCACTGAGCGGCTTGAAGCGTTGCAGATGCACCAGCTCGATCTGAGCGGCGGCGCGGTGCTGGAAAAGGCCTGTGTCTATGTCGTTGAACTGATGGAAGGGCTGGCCCTGCCCGATGGCCTGACGGCGGTGACCAACGCCAAAAGCTCGACCGGGCGGCTTGATCTGTTGACGCGCGCGATCACCGACGGCGGCACCGAGTTCGACCGGATCGCGCCGGGGTATAGCGGCCCGCTTTATGCCGAGATCTGTCCGCGGTCATTTTCGGTGCTGGTGCGGCCGGGGATGCGGCTGAACCAGATCCGCTTCCGGCGCGGTTCGGCGCGGCTGAGCGATGTCGAACTGCTTGAACTGCACCGCAAAACACCGCTGGTCGACGGCGCGGCGCATATCGACGACGGCCTGGGGTTTTCGGTTGACCTGAAGCCCCAAAACACCGATCTGGTCGGGTTTCGCGCCAAACCGCACGCGGGCGTGATTGATCTGGACATGATCGGCTACTATCCGGCCGGCGATTTCTGGGAGGAGGTGCGCACCGGCGACGGCCGCATCATTCTTGACCCGGGCGCGTTTTATATCCTGGTCAGCCGCGAGGCGGTGACCATCCCGCCGACCCACGCCGCCGAAATGGCCCCGTATATCGCGATGGTGGGCGAATTTCGGGTGCATTACGCGGGTTTTTTCGACCCCGGTTTTGGTTATGCCAAGGCCGGCGGCGCGGGCGCGCGCGGGGTGCTCGAGGTGCGCTGCCACGAAGCCCCGTTCGTGCTGGAACACGGGCAGATTGTCGGGCGGCTGGTCTACGAGGCGATGTCGGCGGTGCCGCGTCAGCTTTATGGCCAGGGGATCAAGTCGAATTATCAGGGGCAGGGATTGAAGCTGTCGAAGCACTTTCAGGCCGTGACCGGCTGAGGAACCTATTCGCGGTAGGACCTGCGGCCCGAGCCCGGCTTGTTCTTTGCGGTCCGCGTGCCGGTCGCACGCCCACGGGTTTCGCGACGATCACCACGCGCGGTTTTCAGGTCCGCGGCAGCCGCCGCCCGGGTCCCGCGCCGCGCAACAATTGCGAGCATCCGCCGCAGGAGCCGGCTGATCAACCGGTCGCCGTTCACTCGCTGTCCTCGAACATTTCGCTTTGACCTTCGATGTCTTCGTCGCCCTCGCCCGTTGCATCCGCATCGGGCGGCGGGCGGCTTTCCAGCAGGCCTGCGGCGCGCAATTCCTTGAGCCCCGGCAGGTCGCGCGCCGATTCAAGCGCGAAATGGTCAAGAAATTCTTGCGTCACCACAAACGTGACCGGGCGACCAAGGGTCATGCGACGGCGGCCAAAGCGGACCCAGTCCAGCTCCAAGAGCTGATCGACCGTGCCGCGACTGACCGACACGCCCCGGATCGCTTCGATCTCGGCCCGCGTAACCGGTTGATGATAAGCGATAATCGCCAGTGTTTCGATCGCGGCGCGGCTGAGTTTGCGGATCTCGACGGTTTCGTGGCGCATCAGAAACCCGAGATCGGGCGCGGTGCGGACCGCCCAGGCCTCGCCCACACGCACCACGTTCACGCCGCGCCCGTCATAGCGCTTGCGCAGCTGCTGCACAGCTTCGGCGGCGTCCGACCCGTGCGGCATGCGCGATTCGATCTCGGCGACGCTTAGCGGCTCGGCGCTGGCGAATAGCAGCGCCTCGACCATGCGCAGCTGGTCGGCCATCGTCGGGGCCTCAAAGAGGCTCTCGTTGTCGGCGTCGTTCACGGACGCTCTCCTTTTCGGCGGATCTGGATCGGGGCGAACATCGCTGACTGGCGCAATTCGACGGCACCGGTTTTCGCCAGTTCCAGCGATGCGGCGAAGGTGGCTGCCGTGGCCGAACGCCGACGCCCGGGGTCGAGCTGCCAGCCTTCGGGCAGATAGCTGGCCAGATCGGTCCAGTCGCCGGCAAAACCGATCAGACTGCGCATCCGCTCGAGCGCCTGTTCCAGGGTCATCACCGCAGACCGGTCCATTGAATAGGGCCGGAAATCATCGCGGGTGCGCACCCGCGCATAGCCCTGCATCAGGTCCAGAAGCGTGGCGGTACGGGTGATCTTGCGGACCCGTGCCAGGTTCTCGGGAATGCCGCGCACGAAAAAATCGCGGCCCTTCTGGTCGCGGCCCATCAGCTGCGCGGCGACGTCGCGCATGGCTTGCAGGCGCTCCAACTGAAACGCCAGATGCGCCGCCAGGTCGGCGCCCGATGGTCCGCCGTCGGCGGGATCGGGGGGCAGCAACAGGCGCGATTTCAAAAACGCCAGCCAGGCCGCCATGACCAGGTAGTCTGCGGCAAGTTCGATCCGTAAATCCTTGGCTTGATTGATGAAGTTCAGATACTGCTCGGCCAGCGCCAGAACCGAAATCTGCCGCAAATCAACCTTCTGGGTGCGGCTCAGCGTCAAAAGCAGGTCGAGCGGCCCTTCAAAGCCGTCAACATCGACGATCAGCGCCTCGGAGGTGATGCGCGCGGCGATGACCGGGTCGTCGTGGGGGGTCTGGGTTTCGCTCAATTGGTCCTCGCAGAAATCGCGTCAAATTCCGCCTGCAGCGCGTCAATGTCAACCAGATCGGGCGCTTTGCGGGCAACCAGCGCCGCTTCGGCGCGCGACCGGGATGGCGCGCGCATCGGCCCCAGGGCTGCCACCGTCTGCATTTCCCCAAGATCGCCATTGCAGTGCAGGACAATGTCGCATCCCGCCCCAAGCGCGGCCTGCCCGCGCTCGGCCACGGTGCCCGAAAGCGCCTGCATCGAAATGTCGTCGGTCAGCAATAGCCCGGCGAATCCGATGTCGTTGCGGATGAGGTCGACCATGACCGGCGATTGGGTCGCAGGGCGGTCGTCGTAGGCGTTGAAGACCAGATGCGCCGTCATCCCGATCGGCAGATGCGCCAAGGCGCGAAAGGTGGCAAAATCGCGGTCGTTGAGGTTGTGCGAGCTTGCCGCGACACGCGGCAGTTCAAAGTGGCTGTCGAGCCGCGCGCGTCCGTGGCCGGGCATGTGCTTGAGCACCGGCAGAACCCCGCCCGCCAGCAACCCCAGGGCCACCGCTTGGGCCTTGACCGTGACAGTGCGGACATCGCTGCCATAACATCGGTTGCGCAGGACGTCATGGGTGTGCACATCGGCAATATCGGCCAGTGGCGCACAATTCGCGTCGATCCCGACCGCGCGCAGCTCGGCGGCGATGATCCGGTAGCGCAGCCAAAACGCCCGCGCCGCGCCGCGCTGGTCCAGCGACGGCGGCCATGTGTGCCAGTGCGGCGCGCCCATACGGGCGACGCGCCCGCCTTCCTGATCGATGAAAATAAGCGCGTCACGGCCCACTGCGGCGCGTAATTCTCCGGTCAGCATTGAGACCTGCTGCGGCGTTATGATATTGCGCGCAAAAAGTATGAAACCGAACGGATCGGCCTGGCGAAAAAACGCGGCCTCGTCAGGGCTTAGCAGAGGGCCTTTGCATCCGAAAATATAGGCCCCCGCCGCCATTCAGCGGATCAGCACCGGGATGCACGAGGCTTGCGATGCCAGAATGGCCGCGCAGAACCGGCGCGCGTCGGTCAGATCGGCAAATCCATGGGCGCGCAGGCGGTAGAAAACCCGGCCGGAGGTTTCGGTCATTTGGACGATGCGCCTTTTGTCAGCCATGAACGGCTCATAGCCCTGGATCAGCCGCGTCCATTCGGCCAGCGCCTCGTCGCGGCTGTCAAAGGCCCCCAGTTGCACCAGCCGCGTGCCGACCGTCAGACTTGCCGGATCGACATCCAGACCCGATGGCGAGTTCGCGGCTAGGGTTATGGGCCGCAGCACCGGCCGGACCGAGCTTGTGGGCGCCGGCAGATCGTCCAGCAGATCGACCTCGGACGAGGCATCGACCACCGCTTCGATCGCCACCGGTTCGTCCTCGATCAGCGCTTGGGCAAGCGCTGCGGCCACGGCCATGTCTTCGGCGGTCTCGATCCGGGCGTCGCCGGTCAGACCCGAAAGTGCCGCGGCGATCTCGTCCTTGGGGGTCAGGCCCTGAGCAACCGCAACCGCAGCCGCTGCCAGAACCGGTTGCGGCTGATCCTCGGCCTCGAGCGCCACCGGCGTCGGGGCCAGAACCAGCCGATCAGCCGGTTTTTCGGCCAGACCCTCGGCCTGAACCCGGTTGACCGCCAGCCCCTGATGGTTGGCCGCAACCCCGCCGGGATCGTCGGGCCGCACCCGCATCGGCCCGTCCAGCGCCCGCACCACGGGCACGCCGGCCACGTCGCGGACCGCCAGCTGATAGCCCCAGGCAACGACACCCGCCACCAGCGCCAGCGATAGAACCGCGCCTAAACCGTTGATATACGCCGAAAAACCCGCGCCCCGATGATGATCACCGGGGTTGGCGAGATCGTCAAATTGCGCCTCAGCCATAATGCCTCGCTGCTCAAGAATGGACGGCCCGCCCAGCTTGGGCCACCGCCTCTGCCGCCTCTGACGCCGCTCGGCAGCACTTGTCGTCAGTGCATTTCTTCGACCGGCGTCACCCCGAGAATACCAAGACCTGCGGAAATCACAACGGAAACAGCCCGCGCAAGGCCGATTTTTGCCTGCGACCGCTCGATATCCTCGGGCTGGATGAAGCGAAGATCGGGCGCATCATGGCCGCGAGTCCAAAGACCGTGGAAGCCCGAGGCCAGATCATAGAGGTAAAACGCGATCCGATGCGGCTCGTGGGTGCGGGCCGCGATCTCGACCGTGCGGGGCCATTCGGCGATCTTTTTGGCAACGCTCAGTTCCGCCGAATGATCCAGCACGGAAAGATCGGCGGCCACCAGATGGATGTCCTGGCAGCCGATGCCCAGCCCTTGGGCTTTGCGCAGCACCGAATGCACGCGGGCATGCGCGTATTGCACATAGAAGACCGGGTTGTCCTTGGATTGTTCGGTAACCTTATCGAAATCAAATTCCAGCGGTGCATCGTTCTTGCGGGTCAGCATATGGAACCTGGTAACGTCCGGCCCCACCTGATCGACCAGGTCGCGCAGGCTTACGAACGTGCCGGCGCGTTTTGACATTTTGAACGGCTGGCCGTCTTTGGTCAGCTTGACCAGCTGGGTCAGCTTGATGTCCAAAGGCACCTGCCCGTCCGACAGCGCCGAAACCGCTGCCTTCATGCGCTTGACGTAACCGCCGTGGTCGGCACCGAATATGTTGATCAGCGCATCGAACCCCCGGTTCACCTTGTCAAAGTGATAGGCGATGTCGGGCGCGAAATAGGTCCACGCGCCGTCTGATTTCCGCACCGGCCGGTCGGTGTCGTCGCCGTGCGCGGTCGATTTGAACAGCGTCTGCTGGCGCCGCTCCCAATCTTCGGGGGTTTTGCCCTTTGGCGGTTCCAGCGTGCCCTCGTAGATCAGCCCCTTGCTGGCCAGATCTTCCAGTGCATTTTCGATCAGACCGGTGCCGTAAAGCGACTTTTCCGAAAAGAACACGTCCATCTTGATGCCGAGCGCCGCCAGATCGGCCCGGATCAGGTCCATCATCGCGTCGGTGGCAAATTCGCGAACCTGCGCCAGCCAGTGGTCTTCGCCCTGGTCCAGATAGGCGTCGCCGACCTTGTCCTTCAGCGCCTGCCCGACCGCGACCAGATAATCGCCGGGATAGGTGCCGTCCTCGAACGCCACATCCTGTCCGTGCGCCTCGAGATAGCGCAGATAGACCGACCGCGCCAACACATCGACCTGCGCGCCGCCGTCGTTGATGTAATATTCGCGGGTGGTCTCGAAACCGGCGAAATCGAGCAGGCTGGCCAGCGCATCGCCAAAAACCGCGCCGCGCACATGGCCTACGTGCAAAGGCCCGGTCGGATTGGCGCTGACGAATTCGACGTTGACCTTTTTACCCGCCCCGACGGTCGCACGGCCAAAGGCGGCACCCGTGGCAATGGCGCGCTTGACGATGTCCTGCCAGACGGCATCGGCCAGCCGCAGGTTCAGAAACCCCGGGCCCGCAACCGCCGCCCCGGTGATCCGCGCGTCGCTGGTCAGCCGGTGCGCCAGCGCCTCGGCGATGTCGCGGGGTTTCAGGCCGGCGGGCTTGGCCAGGATCATCGCCGCATTGGTCGCCATATCGCCGTGTGCCGCATCGCGCGGCGGCTCGACGGTGACATTGGCGAAACTCAGCCCCTGCGGCAGCACCCCGTCAGCGACCAGATCGCCGAGCCGGTTCAAAACCAGCGCGTGAATATCGGTGAAAATGTTCATGGCACCCCCATTAGCACGGGCGTGCCGCGCGTCAACGGCTCAGCCAATCAGGCGCGCGTGTTCTTCCAGCGCGAACCGGTCGGTCATGCCCGAGATATAATCAGCCACCAGGCGCGCGATCTGGGTTTTGTTGCGCGCCATTACAACGTCGCCGGCCCAGGGACCCGGCAGCAGTTGCGGGTCATCCATGAAAAGCGGGAAAAGCTGATCCACCACCTGGGTGACTTCGGTGCGTTTTTTCATCACCGCAGGGGCACGGTACATATTCTCAAAAAGAAACTTCCTGATCGCCCGCAGGTCGCTCCACGCCATGTCCGAAAAACGGATCACCGGGTGGCCGAAGTTGCGAATTGCCTGCGCGTCTTTGGCTTTCGCCCCCGATATCAGCTGCCGCGAGGTGGCGATCACATCCTCGACCATGGCCCCGAAGACCCGGCGCAGCGCTTCGTGCCGGCGCCGGTGCGGCTCGAGCCCCAACCAGGTGCGGTCAACCGCGATATAGGCCTGGCGGATGATCGGCAAGTCGCTGATCTGGTCCTCGGAAAAGAGACCGGCGCGCAATCCGTCGTGCAGGTCGTGATTGGTATAGGCGATATCGTCCGAGAGGGCGGCAACTTGCGCTTCGGCGCCGGCGAATGTGCCAAGTTCAAGGTCGTGGGCATGGTTATATTCGGCCAGCGCATAGGGCAGATCGCCCACAACCGGGCCGTTGTGCTTGGCCAGGCCCTCCAGCGTTTCCCAGGTCAGGTTCAGCCCGTCGAAATCGGCATAATGGCGTTCGAGCCGCGTCACGATCCGCACGGTCTGGGCGTTGTGATCAAAGCCGCCGTAAGGCATCATCAGCACGTTCAGCGCATCCTCGCCGGTGTGGCCAAAGGGGGTGTGTCCCAGGTCATGCGCCAGGGCGATGGCCTCGGTCAGCTCGCTGTTCAAATCGAGGACGCTGGCGATGGTACGCGCCACCTGCGCAACCTCGATCGAATGGGTCAGCCGGGTGCGGTAATAATCGCCCTCGTGTTCGACAAACACTTGCGTCTTGTGTTTCAGCCGCCGAAACGCCGAGGCATGGATGATCCGGTCGCGGTCGCGCTGATAACAGCTGCGAATCGCGCTTTCCTCTTCGCGGTGAAGCCGCCCGCGCGACCCGGCCGGATCGCAGGCGTAGGGTGCGAGCATATTTGCCCTGTTGTTCTGCCTGTCCGCGACACATATATTGCACCCAAGCTGAGTTTCAAACCGGAACCGATATATGGACCTGACCCTGCCCCCGAAAGTGACCGACCGCGCGTTCGCCCGGCTGGCCGAGATCGGTGCCGCGCCGCAGGCGTTGCGCGTGGCGGTCGAGGGCGGCGGCTGTTCCGGGTTTCAGTACGAGATCAAGCTCGACGATCCGGCCGACGACGATCTGGTGCTGGAAGGCGCGGGGCAGAAGGTGGTTGTCGATACCATGTCACTGCCGTTTCTGACCGATGCTGTTATTGATTTTTCCGACGAGCTGATCGGCGCGCGCTTTGTAGTCGAAAACCCCAATGCAACCTCGTCCTGCGGCTGTGGCACGTCGTTTTCCATGTAAGACGTCCGCAAAGTATCGCCGCCCGTCAATGCCCCTAGTGATCTTGCGCCACGGCTGAGGTAAGTTGGGCCAAACCGGGGCTCGGAGCAGGGCAATCACATGAAAAAATCCCTCGCATTTCTGGCGGCAGCGCTTTTGTTGTCGGCCTGCGACATCGGCGATCTTGGGTTTGGGGTCAGCCGTCAGGCGATATTTTCCGCCGACACCCCTGACGACCTGATCGCACTTGGCGGGGTTCGCCTGATCGACGAAGCGATCACCGCGTCGGTTTCCGGCGTCAGCTTTGTCGAGCCGAACGAAGACTGGATATCGGAGATCAACGCCGACGGCACCCATCACGCGCGCGACGCGGGCGGTGAATGGGCCGACCCGCCCGGTGGCCTTTGGCATGTAGTCGACGGGATGTTCTGCCGCGAAAACGAGGATCTGGCGCTGAAATGCTCCGAGGACTACAAGATCGGCCCCTATTACCGGCTGACCGAGCCTGACGGGCGGCTGGCGCTGTGGACAATTACGCCCGGAACGCTTTGATCTGGTCCAAATTCGCTTGCGGCGGCGCGGGTGAGGCGGAATAATCGGGCCATGCGTATCGCGACCTTCAACATCAACGGCGTCAAAGCCCGGTCGGTTGCCTTGCCCGCCTGGCTGGACGAAGCCAAACCGGATGTCGTGCTGTTGCAGGAGATCAAGTCGATCGACGAAAACTTCCCGCGCGAGTTGTTCGAGGACCGGGGCTATAACGTTGAAACCCATGGACAAAAGTCGTTCAACGGTGTGGCGATCCTGTCGAAATTTCCGCTGGAGGATGTGACGCGCGGCCTGCCCGGCGACGAGGCCGACGCGCAGGCGCGGTGGATCGAGGCCACGGTGGTCGGCGACCGGGCGGTGCGTATCTGCGGACTTTATCTGCCCAATGGCAACCCGGTGCCGGGGCCGAAGTTCGACTATAAACTCGCCTGGATGGAACGGCTCGAGGCCCGAGCGCGCGACCTGCTGGCGGACGAGGAACCGGCGCTGATGGCGGGCGACTTCAATATCATCCCCCAGCCCGAAGACGCCAAGCGGCCCGAGGCCTGGGAGGGCGACGCGCTCTACCGCCCCGAATCCCTGCGCGCCTGGCGCCGCATTGTGAACCTCGGGTTCACCGAAGCCTTCCGGGCCCGCGAGGCGGCGCCGGGGCATTATTCGTTCTGGGATTTTCAGGCCGGGGCCTGGGACCGAAACGACGGCATCCGCATCGACCATTTCCTGCTGACCCCGCAATGCGCCGATTTGCTGGTCGATGCCCGGATCGATGCGGCGGTCAGGGGCGGCGAAAAACCATCCGATCACGTGCCGGTGCTGGTGGAACTTGACGCCTGAGCCACGGCGTCGTGCGCGTAAATCCAGTCAAAGCGGCGAGCGACAAGACCGGGTTCCAGCCGCTGTCCGAGCCCCAGCGCAAGGTGGGCCGCGATCTTTGACAGGCCGCGCCGATGGTAGTTCCGGCCATTAGCACGGGCCGCCGAGATGATTCTGGTCACTCGGGTTTTTCGTATCTTTTCAAAGCGTTCAAATGCGCTGTTGATGTCCGCGCAATCGGTCAGCAGCCGCGCCAGAACGCCTGCGTCTTCCAGGGCCAGGTTGGCCCCCTGCGCCATGAACGGCAACGTCGGATGGGCCGCATCGCCGATCAGCACCACCGGGCCTTTCGACCATCGTTCGAGCACCGGGTAGAGATGCAGACCCCAGAGGTGCACGTCTTCGACGCCGCCAAGCAGATCGCGGACCGGCAATGCGAAGTCCGAAAACGCGGTGCGCAACCGCGCCGGATCGTCCGGGATCGACCAGCCGTCGGCGGCCCATTCGGCGCGCGATTCGACGCCCACGATGTTCATCAGCTTGCCGCCCGCCAGCGGATAATGGACCAGATGCCGCCCCGGCCCCATGTGAACCCGCACCACCGGGTCAGGCGGGCGGTCCAGCGGAACCAATGCCCGCCAGGCGACCTGACCTGAAAAAACCGGGTCACGCCCCAAACCCAATGACCCGCGCGCCACCGAATGGACACCATCGGCGGCAATGACCAGCGGATGCGCTGAACTTTCACCGGTGTCAAAGATCAGCCGCGCCTCGTGCTTTTGGGCTTCAACGCCAACCACGCGCTGGCCAAAGTTCAAGCGCGCACCGGCATCCTTCGCCGCGGTGGACAGCATCGACACCAGATCGGCCCGGCGCAGGAAATAATATCCGCGGCCCGCGACACCCTGCGACACGTCGAAATGCGCAACCGGTCGCCCGTTTGGTCCGTCGATCAGGCTGACCGCCTGGGCGCGGGTTGCGGCCTCGTCCAGAACCTCGGTCAGACCCAGATGACCCAGCACCGCAGCGCCATTGGGGCTGATCTGCAGGCCCGCGCCAAATTCAGTGATCGCGGGGGTTTGTTCGTAAACGGTGACCTCAAATCCGGCTCGCGCCAACGCCAGAGCCGCCGCCAGACCGGCAACACCGCCGCCAATAACGCCAATTTCGCGCAGCACGCTCACTTTGCAAACAAAAACCACCGGCGCGCGGGGCAACCGGTGGTTCTTGAGCGTTCAGTCATCGGAGTCTCAGTCGTTGCGATGCACCTTTTCGCGGCGCTCGTGACGTTCCTGCGCCTCGAGGCTGAGCGTTGTGGTCGGCCGGGCAACCAGACGCTGCAGCGAAATCGGTTCGCCGGTGTCGCGACAATAGCCGAATTCCCCCTCGTCGATTCGCCGGATCGCGGCGTCGATTTTGGCCACCAATTTGCGCTGACGGTCACGAATGCGCAGCTCTAGCGCGCGGTCGGTTTCCTCGCTGGCGCGGTCGGCAATGTCGGGAATGTTGCGCGTCGCACCTTGAAGTCCGGCGATGGTTGTCTTGCTTTCGTCCAGAATATCGGTCCGTTGCGCCAGCAATTCCCTGCGAAACCATTCAAGCTGGCGGCCGTTCATAAAGGGTTCGTCTTCAATAGGCCGGTAATCCTCCGGCAGAAATATTTCCGCTTTCACACGTTTTCCCCTGTTCTCGCCGGACCCGTTCATTTTTACTCTTTTTGACATCCGGCACTCTCCCGAGCCGGGATTTAGCTGAGTCCTTGGACCTTGTCACTAGGTGATCGCATTGCTCGTCTCAAAGTCCTGCGATAGAGGGTGATCAATTGGCATAAGTGCCACTACGAGGTTCAAAAAAATGAAGTTTACGGGCACCGACGCCTGTGTGGCCACCGAGGATCTGACTGTTGCGGTCAATGCATCAGTCACCCTGGAACGCCCGTTATTGGTCAAGGGCGAGCCCGGCACCGGCAAAACCGAGCTGGCCCGCCAGATGGCCCAGGCATTGAGGCTTCCGATCATCAAACGGCACATCAGATCGGCCACCAAGGCGGCGCAGGGGCTTTACGAATATGACGCGGTCAGCCGCCTGCGCGACAGCCAGCTGGGCGACGCACGGGTGCCTGACGTCACCTTGCCGCGCCTTTACGGCGCGCTGTTGAAAAACCAACGGGAATTGCAGCTATTCGAGCGGCTGGCCTTCATGGCGCGGGGGCAGCGATGAGCGACATCTGCGCGGTGCTTGCGCGCAACAGGGTGGGCAAACGCGCCCGGGACCATTTGACTTGGCCAGTTCATACCGCCAGATTCGCACTTTCAGAGTTGGACCCGAGACCAATGCCCACTGATCGCTCGATTGAAATACGCCCGCTGCGGCCCGCCGACGAACCCGAATGGCGGCGCATGTGGACGGGCTACCTGAGGTTTTACGAAACCGCGGTGCCGGACGACGTTTACGAGGTCTATTTTCAGCGCCTCCTGGGCGACGATCAACGCGACTTTTCAGGGCTCATGGCGCTAGTCGATGGCCGGCCGCGGGGTCTGGCCCATTTCCTTTTTCACCGCCACGGCTGGTCGATTGCCGATACTTGCTATCTTAAGGATCTTTGGGTCGATGATGCGGCGCGCGGCTCCGGATTGGGCCGGGAACTGATCGAGGCGGTCTATGCTGCGGCTGACACCCACGGGGTCGGGTCAACCTATTGGCTGACGCAGGATTTCAATCGAAACGCGCGCCGCCTTTATGACCGGATCGGCAACTTGACGCCCTTTATCCGCTACAATCGGAGCTGAAGCGATGCTGCGCGGTCTGCCGGTCATACTGTTGGGGTGCCTGACCGCCTGTGCGGTGCCAAACGACGCGGAGCTGTCGCAGCGGCGCGCCAATTTCGATGCAATTCTGCCGCCGATGAAGGTTTTCGCGCCGCAACGCCACGCCTCGCCCGGCGGCACCAATGCCGAACTTGCGCGCGACTTTCTGGAACTGAGCTTTGCTATGGAAAGCGGGCGCGCCCTGCCCGTCTTCAGCCGCTTTGAAGGACCGATCACAGTGCGCCTTACCGGCACCAACCAGAGCGCCAGCCTGTCGGCCGATTTTGCGGCCCTGCTGGACCGCCTGCGGCGCGAGGCGCGCATCGACATAACCCAAGTGCCCGCCGATCAAGCGGCCAACATCACCGTCGAGACCATCCCGCGCCGTCAGCTCCAGTGGATCGTGCCCCAGGCGGCCTGTTTTGTGGTGCCAAATGCGACCAACTGGGACGAATTTCGCGCCAGCCGCAGGTCAAAAGTCCACGATTGGGCGGCGGTGAGCACCCGCACCACGGCTGCGATCTTTTTACCCGGCGACGTCGCCCCACAGGAAATGCGCGACTGCCTGCACGAAGAACTGGCCCAAGCGCTTGGCCCGCTCAACGACCTCTACCGGCTCAACAATTCGGTCTTCAACGATGACAATTTTCACACCGTGCTGACCGGGTTCGACATGCTGATGTTGCGCGTCACCTACGCGGCCGAACTGACCAGCGGCATGTCACCCGATCAGGTCGCGCGCCGCCTGCCGGTGATCCTGTCCCGCCTGAACCCTGGCGCGCGCAGCAGGGGCATTGCCAACGCCATCGAAACACCGCGCTTCTGGATCGAAGAGGTCGAGCGCGCGCTGGCCCCCAACACCGGCCGCGGCCGTCGTCTGCGCGCCGCCGAGCGGGCGCTGGTCATTGCGCGCGCGCGCGGCTGGACCGACACCCGCCTGGCGTTCTCGCATTTCTTGCTGGCGCGTCTGTCGCTTGGCCAAGCGGGCGACCTGGCCCTCAGCTCGTTTTTTCATGCGGCCACGATCTATGGCAATTCCGACGACACCGCGATCCAGGCCGCCCATGTCGGCATGCAGCTGGCCGCGTTTTCCCTGAGCGCCGGCGAACCGCGTGCGGCGCTTGAAATCTCAAACGACCATCTGCGGGTGGTGGCAAAGTCCGAAAACGCCGCCCTGCTGGCGACGTTGCTGTTGATCAAGGCCGAGGCGCTTGATTTATTGGATCGGAATTCCGAGGCCGAGATCGTGCGCGGCGAGGGCCTGGGCTGGGCGCGCTATGGCTTTGGCGACGCCGACGATGTCGCCCGCCGCCTGTTCGAGATCGCGTCGCTGGCACCGGCCGGGCCAAGGGGAAGCCCAGGATGACCTTTGCCATCGCCGGATTTTTGATCGGATCGCTGGTCGGCCTCAGGCGCGCGCGCCGGGCGCAGGGCAATCGTCGGAGATACGCGTCACGCTGGCACCGGCCGGGCCAAGGGGAAGCCCAGGATGACCTTTGCCATCGCCGGATTTTTGATCGGATCGCTGGTCGGCCTCAGGCGCGCGCGCCGGGCGCAGGGCAATCGTCTGGACATGCTTCAATACGCCGCCGTTCACGATCATTTTCGCGATCATCGGCCTGGTCATTGCGATCATCGTCGTGCGCGCCGCCTGAGGCCACTGCGCGAATATCTGGTGTTTTTTGAAGCGGTGGCCTCGGGGCTTGCCACCTATGATGTCGACGGGTTCAATTTTCTGGCGCGGACCGCGATGGTCAAGGATGAACGCCATCTCGACAAGTTTGACCGGGCCAAACATTGCGCGTTCGCGGGACTGGCAGAGATCCCGGCCGAGGCCGTGATCGAGGCGCTGGTCCTGCCCGCGGACTGGCTGCGGAAAATGGCCGAAAAACATCCGAGCGCCGCAGATATGGCCGGGATCGAGGACGGGATGAAAGCGCAGGGGCGGTAACGCGCCCGTGTGTCTGCGCTTGCCTCGCGCACCCCGCTGCCCCATATCTGGAATATGCTCAAGTTCTCGCCCATCATACTTGCCGTCCTTTACGGGCTGATCATGTACCGCTTTTCGGCCTGGCGGCTGGCGCGCGAGCTGGACACGAAATCAACCGAACTGGCCGACCCGATCCTGGGGGTGCTGATGGGCGATATGGCCATGGCGCTCGGACTTGATCGCATCCGGGTCCATATCTACGAGATCGACCCGATCAACGGCCTGGCCGCATCTGACGGGCGGATATTCATAACCCGCGGATTTTACAACAAATACCGGGCGGGCGATGTCAGCGCCGAAGAGCTGGCCAGCGTCATCGCGCACGAGCTTGGCCATGTGGCCCTGGGCCATTCGCGCCGCCGGATGATCGACTTTTCCGGGCAGAACGCGCTGCGAACCGCGCTGGCGCTGGTCCTCAGCCGGTTTCTGCCGGGCCTCGGTGTGATTATCGCGAGCGCGCTGACCACCATGCTGGCGGCCCGCCTCAGCCGGTCGGACGAATACGAGGCCGACGCCTATGCCGCCGCGCTGCTGACCAAGGCCGGGATCGGAACCGCCGCGCAAAAGGCGCTGTTTTCCAAGCTCGAGCGCCTGACCGGCTCGGGCATGTCGGCCCCACCGGCCTGGCTGATGAGCCACCCGAAAACCAGCGAGCGGGTCGCGGCGATCGAAAAGCTCGAGGCCAGCTGGGCGGAATAACTCTTCCCACTGGGCACGAGATTTTCAACGTTTCGATAATTACTTCGGGGGTAGATGGCTGTCGGCGGCCAGAGGGGGTCGGCCCCATACGCCACCTTTACACCATTGCCCTGGCCAGTCTCGGCAGGCGGGCGCGTTTCAAAAGCGCGCGCATTGGCTGGGGTTCGCCCGATCTTGCTTCGGCGCGTGCGCGAACCGCCCCGGCCACCCCGGCAACCACATCCGGTGCTTCGGCCCAAAGGGCGCGCAAAAAGGCGTCCGGGTCCTGGCGCGACAGGCCTTCGGCGCTGAGCGTGTGGCGCGGAAAATCCTTGGCGTTCAGCGTCACGATGAGGCGCGCCGACCCGGCGATGGCGGCGGCCAGAACATGGACGTCGTTCGGATCGGGCAGCACCAAGCGGCGCATATCACCGGTGCGCGGCATCACGCTGGCCTTCGGGAAAGCCGCGGCGACTGCGGAGACATCAAGGCGCGCCAAGGCCCCATCGCCATGACGCCCGGCGGCTCGCGCCCATTCCTCAAGGATACGGTCCGACCAAAGTGGTTCGTAAAGCCCGGCCGCCGCCACCCCCAGCAAAACCTCGCGCATCACCGTGGGGAAGAGCACGCAGGCGTCCAGCAGCACCTTCACCGGGTCAGCCGGAAAAACAGCGCCTTCAGATAGCCCGAACCGCCCAATTGCGGCAGTACCGGGTGGTCGGGGCTGGCACAGCCAGTGTGAATCAGCTGCGCCTGGCGTCCGGCGCGCCCGATCCCGCGCACGCAAGCGGCCAGAAACTTGGGTGGCTCGGCGGCCTGACTGCACGAACAAAGCGCCAGCACCCCGCCCGGCGTCACCAAGGGTGCTGCCAGCCGCGCCACCCGTTCGTAGGCGCGCAGGCCCTGCGCCAGCGATTTTTTCGACGGTGCAAAAGCGGGCGGATCGCAGACCACCGCGTCAAAGGTGCGCCCCTCTGCCGTTATCGCCTCCATGACCGCAAACGCATCACCGCGCCGGGTCTGAAAATCATCGCCCCGGCCCATGGCCGCCGCACCGCAGGACGCCAGGTCAAGTGCGGGTTGCGAGCTGTCGAGCGCCAGCGCGCCACGCGCGCCACCGGCCAGCGCCGCCAGCCCAAAGCCACCGACATGGGAAAATACATCGAGAACCCGCGCGCCCCGCGCAAGCCTTTGGAAAAAGGCGTGATTGTCGCGCTGGTCATAGTAAAGCCCGGTCTTTTGCCCGACCATCAGGTCGGCCAGATAAAGCGCGCCGTTCATCGCCACTTCGACCGGTCCGTCGACTTGCCCGGCAAGAATTTCCGAGACATCGTCCAGACCCTCGGCCACGCGCGCCCGGCCACCGGCGTTTTTGACGATCGTGCGCACATCCGGCGCCAGTTCAGTAATCGCCGCACAGAGCGCCGGCACCATGGCGTCGATCCAGGCGGCGTTGGGCTGGATCACGACAACGGACCCAAACCGGTCGATCACCAGGCCCGGCAGCCCGTCGCCTTCGGCGTGGACCAATCGGTAGAAAGGCGCGCTGTAAAGGCCGGTGCGCAAGCCCAGCGCGGCATGCAGTCTCGCCAGCAGCCAGTCCTGGTCGATCACCGCCTGCGGGTCCCGGTCCAGCACCCGCACCATCAGCCGCGAGCACGGGTTGACCGCGACCGTCGCCAGCGGCATCCGCGCGGCATCCTCAAGCCGCGCGATTGTGCCGGGGGCCAGCGCCCGGGTGCGCCGGTCGGCGACCAAGTCGCTGGCGTAGGCCCAGGGAAACCCGTGCCGTATCGCCCGCGCATCCGCTTTGGGGCGCAACCGCACTACCGCCCGATCCTCAGGTCGCATCCGGCACCTCCGTGGGTTCGGCACCCGCCCGGCCCATCTCTGCCTGCAAATATTGCCGCATTTGCCCGATATCCGGTTCGCCCATCACAGCCTGCCCTTATCAAGCGGCGGATACTTGTCATAGCCTGTAAACGACCGGCACAAAACATTCCTGTACCGCTGGTGTCGTTAGCGCTAACATAATATGGAGCAAGCGCCACATCGCACATGAGTCGCCCCATGAAGCCCCTGCATCCGACACTGGAAGCCGTCACCGAAAACATTCGCGCGCGCAGCAAACGGTCCCGCACCGAATATCTGGACCGGATGCGCCGGGCGATCGACGAAGGCCCGCGCCGCGCGCATCTGTCGTGCGGCAATCAGGCCCACGCTTATGCGGCCATGGGCGACGACCAGAACCAAATGGCAACCAGCCGTGCCCCGAACCTGGGGATCATAACCGCCTATAACGACATGCTGTCGGCCCATCAGCCCTATGCCGATTATCCCGAGATCATCAAATCGGCAGCGCGCGCCGTCGGCGCCACGGCCCAGGTCGCGGGCGGGGTTCCGGCGATGTGCGATGGCGTCACGCAAGGCCAGACCGGCATGGAGCTGAGCCTGTTTTCGCGCGACGTCATCGCGCTGGCGGCCGGTATCGGGCTGTCGCACAACACCTATGACGCGGTCGTGTTTCTTGGCGTCTGCGACAAGATTGTGCCCGGTCTGGTGATGGCGGCAGCCAGTTTTGGCCATATCCCGGCGATCTTTCTGCCTGCGGGCCCGATGACCAGCGGGTTGCCGAACGACGAGAAAACCAAAGTGCGCAAGGCCTTTGCAACCGGCGAGGTCGGGCGCGAGGCGCTGATGGCCGCTGAGATGGCCAGCTACCATGGGCCCGGCACCTGCACGTTTTACGGCACCGCCAATTCCAACCAGATGCTGATGGAGTTTATGGGTCTGCACCTGCCCGGTGCCAGCTTTGTCACCCCCAGAACGCCGCTGCGCGAGGCGCTGACGCGCGACGGCGTGGCCCGCGTGCTGTCGAAAACCGCCCTTGGCAATAATTTCTTGCCGGTCGGAGAGATGCTCGACGAACGGGCTTTTGTGAACGGTATCGTCGGACTGATGGCCACCGGCGGGTCGACCAATCTGGTGATACATCTGCCAGCGATGGCGCGGGCTGCCGGAATTATCCTTGATCTGGAAGACTTTGCCGAGCTTTCTTCATGCGTGCCGCTGATGGCGCGGGTCTATCCGAACGGGTTTGCGGACGTGAACCACTTCCACGCCGCGGGCGGGCTTCCGTTCATGATCGGCGAGTTGCTGGATGCGGGGCTGCTGCACGGCAGCGCGCGCGCAATAGGGGCACCCGACATCAGCGGATACCGGCGCGAACCGGTCCTGGCGAATGGCGCGCTGACCTGGCGCGATAGCCCGTCGGCAAGCCACAACGAAAAGATCCTGCGCCCGGCGGCGCGGCCGTTTCAGGCGACGGGTAGTCTGGCACAGTTTGCGGGCGACCTGGGCCAGGGGGTAATGAAAGTGTCGTCCGTGGCGCCCGACCAACGCCTGATCACGGCACCGGCCCGCGTCTTTACCGATCAAATGGCAGTGAAAGAGGCGTTCCGCGCCGGTGAATTGGACCGCGATGTGGTGGTGGTCGTGCGATTCCAGGGTCCTTGCGCTAACGGCATGCCCGAACTGCACGGGCTAACGCCGGTTCTATCGGTGCTTCAGGATCGCGGGCACAAGGTGGCGCTGGTCACCGACGGCCGCATGTCGGGGGCCAGCGGCAAGGTGCCAGCGGTCATCCACCTGTGCCCGGAGGCCGCCCAAGGCGGGCCGATCGCGTGGCTTGCCGATGGCGATATGATCGCGATCGACGCCGCGCGCGGCACGATCGAGGTTTTGGAGCCCGATTTTGCCGACCGCGTGCCGGTCGTTGCCGATCTTGCGGCGAATACCACGGGCATGGGCCGGGAAATGTTCGAGATATTCCGCCGCAATGCCGGCCTTGCCTCGCAGGGCGCAGCGGTGATTGTGTGACCCAGGGCGACATGATGACCCCAACCCAAGCAACCGCCGAGACGAAGCGAATTTGCGGCCTGGCGCCGGTTATCCCGGTGATGGTCATCCATGACGCCGTTATTGCCGAGCCGTTGGCCCGTGCCTTGGTCGCGGGCGGCTTGCCGGTGCTCGAGGTGACCCTGCGCACCGCCGCCGCGCTTGACGCCATCGCTGCCATGGCGGCGGTGCCGGGCGGCGTGGTGGGGGCAGGCACATTGTTGACACCCGGCGACGTGCTGGCCGCCAAGGCCGCAGGCGCATATTTTGGCGTGTCCCCGGGTGCAACCGACCGGCTTTTGGACGCTTGCGAAGCGGCCGGCCTGCCGGTTTTGCCGGGAGCGGCCACCGCCAGCGAAGCGATGCGGCTTCTCGAGCGCGGCTATAGCATGCAAAAGTTCTTCCCCGCCGAAGCCTCGGGCGGCGCGGCGGCGCTCCGTGCCATCGGCGGCCCGATCCCGCAGGTCACGTTCTGCCCGACCGGCGGCGTATCCCTGGCGAATACCGGCGATTATCTCGCGCTTGCTAATGTCGCCTGCGTGGCCGGCAGCTGGGTCGCCACGCAAGCCCTGATCGACGCGCGCGACTGGTCCGGTATTGAAGACCTCGCGCGTCAGGCCGCTGGCCTGCGGTCCTGATCACCGGCGCCTCGCGAAGCGCGCGGCGCGGCGCAATCCCCTACTTTCGCAGGTGACGCGCCGATCGGCCGCCGCGCCGCCCGCGTTTGGCCGGGGTGGCCAGGCCATCGCGCAGAACGGCGGTCATCGGATGGTTGGCCTGCCCGGCCCCGTAATGCCCCAGCAGCGTTTCGATCATGGCCCGGTGGTCCGCGTCCATCGGAATGCTCAAGGCCCAGTCCATGAAAATCGACCGGCATTCTTCGGCGCTGATCCCGTCGATCCGGTAGGATTCGCGGATCAGCCCCTTGGGGTCGATGTCGTCGCGGTCGCCCATGTCTTGACCTCATGTCGCTGGCGGAGCGTCAAGCGCCGCGCCGATAATCGCGGCCGCGCTATCATAGGCGGCTTGCAACGCCTGGGCGAGCGCGTCAATTGAATTCATATTCGCGGCCCGTAACACAAAGGCCTGCCCGCCGGAGCCGACATTCGCAAGCTCAAGATCCGGCGCTTGCAAAAGCCGCGCGGCGATCAGAACCGTTGACAAAAGCTGGTAGGCCTCAGTTAAGCGCTGCGCATTTTGCGGTTCAATCCACCCGATCCGCGCGCCCTCGACGATCTGATCCGCGGTGGCGCGAACCGTTTGCCCGGCGATCAGCGCCGCACCTTGCGCAAAAAGCTCGATGTCGCGCATGCCGCCCGGTCCTTCCTTGACCTGCCAGACCGAACCGCGCGGTTTGGCCATATCGAGCCGCGCCCGCATCTCGGATATATCGGCCACCACTTTTGGCGCGGCACCGATTTCGCCCAGAAAACCCGCGCGAAACGCTTCGATGTCGGCGGTCAGGGGCGTCGGCCCGGCGATCGGGCGGGCGCGGGTCAAGGCCAGATGCTCCCACCCCCAGGCCTCGTCGCGCTGGTAATGCTGAAACGACCCAAATCCCGTCGCCACCGGGCCTTTGCGGCCCGACGGGCGCAGGCGCATGTCGACCTCGTATAGCTTGCCTTCGGCCATGCGCGCCGACAGTGCCGTGACCAGCCCTTGCGTGAGGCGCGCATTATAGCTGCGCGCCGCCAACGGACGCGGGCCGTCCGACGTGGCGTCGCCATCAGCGTCATAGATCACAATCAGGTCCAGATCGGACCCCGAAGACAGAAGCTGCGCCCCAAGCGAGCCCATGCCGACCACCGCAGCCCCGCGCCCCGGGGGCGTCCCGTGTTTGCGCGAAAATTCCTGGGTGACCACCGGCAGAAGCCCTTGCAGAACCGCATCGGCCAGATCGGAATATTGCCGCCCGGCCTGGGCCGCATCGATCAGCCCGCGCAGGTGATGCACGCCGATCCCGAAATGCCATTCCTTCATCCAGCGGCGCGCACTATCAAGCCGCGCCTCGTAATCGGGCGCGCGGGCGAGGGTGGCGGCCAGTTCGGCCACCAGCGCCGCGACACCTGGCCATGCTTCAAAAAACGATCCGCCAATGACCGCATCGAGCACCTGCGCGTTGCGGCCCAGATATTGCGCCAGCCCCGGCGCAGTGCTGGCGATATCGACGATCAGGTCGACCAGCTGGGGATTGGCCTCGAACAGCGCGAAAAGCTGCACACCGGCGGGCAGCCCGGCCAGAAACCCCTCGAAGGCGGCCACCGCCTCGGTCGGTTGCGGGGCGGCATCGAGCCGGGCAAACAGCATCGGGCGCAGGCGTTCGAACCGGTCCCTGGCGCGCTCGCTGCGCAGCGCCGGCAGGCGCAGCCAGCGCGCTGCGGTCCCGGCGTGGACGGTCGATACTTCGGTGGTTTTCGAGCCGGGCGCAAAGAACGGCTCGGTCAAGTTAAGGACCCGCTCCAGCCGCGCGCGCAAATCCCGCCGCAACGCCGCGACGTCGGCCTGCCCGGAGAGCAGTGCCAGCCGCTTGAACCCGTCGTCAGAGGCCGGCAAGGCATGGGTCTGGGCATCGGCGACCATTTGCAGGCGATGCTCGGTCTCGCGGTGCGCGCGGTAGTCCGTGATCAGGGGCTCGCTGACTTCCGCGCCGACCCAGCCGCCTTGGGTCAGGGCCTCAAGGCCGGCCACGGTGCCGCGCTGGCGCAACGCCGGCTCGCGACCGCCGGCGATGATCTGCCGGGTCTGGGTGAAAAACTCGATCTCGCGAATGCCGCCGCGCCCCAGCTTCATGTCGTGCCCGGCCAGAGCGATCGGCCCGCCCAGACCT
The DNA here is from genome assembly GCA_965247915.1 of Paracoccaceae bacterium. Lineage (GTDB taxonomy): Bacteria > Pseudomonadota > Alphaproteobacteria > Rhodobacterales > Rhodobacteraceae > JAKZRT01. The sequence goes on along the minus strand of OZ252048.1, from coordinate 1,234,371 downwards.
TTGTGTTCGCGAATGCGCAGGCGCATGTTGTGGGCGTCTTCGATGGCGGCGAAATCAAGATGTTTGCGCCAGACAAAGGGCGTCAGCCGCGCCAAGAACGCTTCGCCCGCCGCGATGTCGCCCGCACAAACACGCGCCTTGATATAGGCGGCGCGTTCCCAGGTGCGGCCCAGGCTTTCGTAATACCGTTCGGCCGCGTCCATCGCCAGACAAACCGGCGTGACCGAAGGGTCGGGTCGCAGCCGCAGGTCGGTGCGAAAAACGTAACCGTCGCCGGTTGCTTCTGACAGCAGCGCGGTCATCGCCTTGGTGGCCCGGATGAACCCGGCGCGGGCGTCTTGATAGTCGCCTTGCGCAAAACGGCTGTCGTCAAACAGGCAGATCAGGTCGATGTCCGAGGAATAGTTCAACTCGCGCGCGCCCATCTTGCCCACGGCCAGAACCGCCATGCCGCCCGAGTCACCCGACACGGTATCGGGGTCCACGCCGGGCAGCCTGCCGCGCTGCGCCTCGCGGCGGATGCTGGCCACCAGCGCCCGCGATACGGCGAGATCGGCAAATTCGGTCAATGCGCCGGTGACCTCTTCCAGCGACCAGACACCGCCGAGATCGGCAATTGCTGTCAAAAGCGCGATCCGGCGTTTCAGCCGCCTCAGCCCTTGGGCAAGTTCGGCCTCGTCAAGGCCGCGTATCTGCACCAGTATCTGCGCAAGAGCATCTTCGGGCGTCCCGTTGGTGGCGGTGACAAGCCAGTCGGATTCGCGCGCAATCAGTCCGGCCAGATACGGGCTGGACCCTGCGGCGCCCTCGACAAGATCGCCAAATACCACAACGCAGCTCGCGCATGCGGCACGCGCATCGGCGCCGCGCGCCGGGTCGTGCGGCAGCGGCAGCCGGGTGATACGGTCGGCAAAACTCATGGGCCCAATTGGACCGAGTGAACATCTGCGGTCAACCGGCCTTGCCCCGCTGGCCGTCCACGGCAATATACGCAGGCAGGAGGCCTGCGATGTCGAAATCCCTTAGGCGTGTGATCGCCGCCCTCGACGGGGCCGGGCTGACCGCCGAAGTGGTGGAAATGCCGTCCGAGACCCGGACCGCCGCGCAGGCTGCCGATGCCGCTGGCTGCGAGATCGACCAGATCGCCAAGTCGATCATTTTCCAGGGCCAGGGCAGCGAGCGGCTTTATCTCTTTATCACCGCGGGCGGCCGGCAGGTAGCGCCCGACCGGGCCGCGAATTTGGCGGGCGAGGCGCTGATGCGCGCCGAGGCCGATACGATTCGGGCCGTCACCGGATTTGCCATCGGCTGCGTCGCGCCGCTGGGCCACAAAACCCCGATTGCCTGTTTTTTCGACGCCAACCTGGCCGGGTTTGACCAGATATGGGCCGCCGCCGGGACGCCACGCCATATATTCCCGGTTTCACCGGTTGATCTGATGAAAATATTGGGCGTGCAACCTTCTGAATTTACACAAGTATTGCGATTTATGTAAAAATACTTCACATTAGCACTTGACCAAATCCTCCAAACCCCCAATCTAAGCAATGTGAACAGCATTCACATCGAACAAAAATCTTAATGGAGACCCCTAAAATGAGCACCGCCGCCACATCATGGCCCACCCAAGCAGAATCCTGGCTCGACGAGCGCGGGAAAGGCGCTTGGATCGCCGCCATGGTCTTGGGCTTTATCTTTTTCTGGCCTGTCGGCCTCGCCCTTCTTGCCTATATGATCTGGAGCAAACGCATGTTCAATCGCTGTGGCCACAGTGCCCGCCGGTACCACCGGTCAAACTTCAAGTCCTCGGGCAACTCTGCCTTTGACGCCTACAAGCAGGAAACCCTGCGGCGTCTGGAAGAGGAACAGGACAATTTCCAGGCCTTCCTAAAGCGCCTGCGCGATTCCAAGGACAAGGTCGAGTTCGACCAGTTCATGGCCGAGCGCGACAAGGCCGCCAGCCAGGAAGTCGACGGCGAAGCAGAACCGGCGTAACCCGCCAACGGCTTCGCAGCAGCGGCCCCTCTCCCCCGGGGGCCGTTTGCACATCTGGCATTGAAACAATGGAAACGACAATGGAAGACCGCATGGGCCGCCTGCCCAACCCCGACGACAGCCGTGAGGCCGGATATTACCGGAAAGTCACGTCCAAGCGCCTTGTGGCCTGGATCATCGACAGCATTCTGATCGCTATTCTCTGTGCGCTTCTGGTGCCCTTTACCGCGTTTACCGCGGTGTTCTTTCTGCCGTTCTTCTGGCTGATGGTCGGCATCGCCTACCGGGTACTGACCCTGGCCGCGGGATCGGCGACCTAGGGCATGCGCTTGGCCGGGATCGAGCTGCGGCGCGATGATGGCAGCAGGTTCAATCTTTCCACGGCATTGCTTCACACGCTGCTTTATTCGCTCTTCATGGTGAGCTACTCCCCAACCGTTGGACAGTATTTGGCGCAATCTAATACCAAGGGCCATTATGCGTGACTCTTTTGGGATTCCCTTTTCGTCTCGGTTGTGATTCGCTTCTGCTACAAGCAGGAGAGACCCATGACAGTTGCGGTTACACGGTTGGATTTATCGGCGAGGGACCTTCGCGCGTCGGCGGCGAGGTCAACGGATGCGAAGGCAGCGCGGAGGATGTTGGCGATTGCGTTGGTTATGGAAGGGTCGGACCGCGCGGCGGCGGCGCGGAGCTGCGGGATGGACCGGCAAACCTTGCGCGACTGGGTGTATCGTTACAATGCCGGGGGGCTTGCGGGCCTGTCGAACCGCACGGCACCAGGGCGCACGCCTTACCTGAGCGCCGCGCAGAAGGCGGAACTTTCCGAGATCGTTCGCGCGGGTCCTGACCCTGAGGTGGACCGCGTGGTGCGTTGGCGGCGTATCGACCTGAAGCACCTGATCAAAGAGCGCTTCGGTGTTGTCATGCATGAGCGCACGGTAGGCAAACAGCTTGCCAAACTTGGGTTCAGGCGGCTTTCGGTGCGCCCCGCACATCCTCAATCGGATCCGGCCGCACAGGCGGCGTTCAAAAAAAAACTTCGCGCAGCTGGTAGCGGCGGCACTGCCGCCTGAAGCCCGCGGCAAACCACTGGAAATCTGGTTCCAGGATGAAGCGAGGATCGGACAGCAGGGAACGCTCACCCGTGTTTGGGCCAGGCGCGGAACCCGCCCGCGCGCGCCACGTGATACTCGCTACAAATGGGCTTACATATTTGGAGCCGTCTGTCCGGAACGCGCCGCTGCCGCCGCCCTCGTCATGCCCTTTGCCGATACGCAGGCGATGAATGAACACCTCGCCGAAATCGCCAAAACCGTCGTTCCAGGGGCACATGCCGTAATCGTGCTTGATGGCGCAGGCTGGCACGGTTCAAAGGCACTATGCACCCCCGACAACATCACACTTCTCCCCCTGCCGCCATACGCGCCGGAACTCAACCCGATCGAAAACGTCTGGGCCTACCTGCGCGCCAACAAACTCGCCATCTCCATCTTCGACAGTTACGACCACATCGTCGAGAAGTGCTGCGACGCGTGGAACTTCTTCGCCGAAGACAAAGAGACCGTTCAAAACATAACCTCACGCGAATACGCAAAAAGCGTCATTCTATAAGGCCGTTGGTATAAGCTACTTTTTGCTCCTGCTGATCGGGTTGCGTTGTTTCATTTCTCTGCCAATAGACCACGGCTGGAGGCTGGCCGCCAAGTGCGGAATGCGGCCGCTTCTGATTGTAGAACTCCATCCATTTGCCGACGCCGGCCTTGGCCTCCGATCCAGTCTCCCAGGCGTGCAGATAGACGCACTCGTATTTCAGCGAGCGCCACAGCCGTTCCACAAAAATATTGTCGAGGAACCGGCCCTTGCCGTCCATCGAGATATGCACGCCTGTCCGCTTCAGTTGGCCCGTCCAGACAAAGGATGTGAACTGACTGCCTTGGTCAGTGTTCATGATCTGGGGCGGGCCAAACTTGTGGATTGCCTCGTTCAACGCCTCGACGCAGAAGTCCGCTTCCAGCGTGTTCGAGATGCGCCACGCCAGCACTTTGCGCGTGTGCCAGTCCATGATGGCCAGGAGATACAGGAAGCCGCGTCGCATTGGCAGATAGGTGATATCAGAACACCAGACCTGATTGGGGCGGGTCACACGAAGCCCACGTAGCAGATAGGGGTAAATCTTGTGGCCCTTCGCGGCCTTGCTGGTGTTGGGCCTCTGGTAGATCGGCATGAGGCCCATCAACCGCATGAGCCGTCGGATGCGCTTCTCGTTCACCAGATGACCTTCGTTCCGAAGATGCCACGTCATTTGGCGCACACCGTAAAACGGCGTTTCCAAGAACTGCTTATCTATCAGGCGCATCAGGTCGAGGTTCATCGCGGTCTCACCCTTTGGCTCATAGTAAAAGGATGACCGTGAGATCGACAGCAAGGCGCATTGTTTGCCAACAGACAGATTTGGAAGGCCTGGCTCAATCATCTTCCGCCTCACTTGCCGGCCCAGGGCTTGAGCTTTCTGGCCAAAAAATCGTTGGCGACGGCCAGCTCCCCTATCTTGGCGTGCAAGTCTTTAGGTCGAATTCACCGACTGAGCGCGACAGCGCGAGCCCGGTCAGGAGATCGTCGCGCAGACAACCATCGATGCCGATCTGGCCGGTCAGCACCGTGCCGTCCCAGGCAAGGGCGGACTCCGTGCTTTCGAGCGTGTGCCGCTCGCCACGGCCCCACACCACCGGCCCGCCGGCGCCGGGTGCCATGCCGTCATTGGCCGCCGCCGCGAGCGGCAGCCGGAAGGACGAGCCCGCCAGTACATCGTCGAGGGTGAGCGTGCCGTCCTCGAGGGCCTGGGCCTTGGCGTGCAGCGCACCATGGATCCTCGATCCCCCGGCCAGCGTGTAGGCGGCCGCCTGTTTGCCGCACGCCTCGTCCATGCGCGCACCGATCGCCCGGTTGGTGACATCGGCGATGGTCAGCGCGTGTTTGGAGAGGATCTCGGCGTTGAGTCGCCCGAAGCGCGCCAAAAGCCCCGGCGTGGCGGTCACGGTGGATGACGCGCTGATGATATCGGAGCCGCTCACGGCGCCGCTTACCCCCAGCACCGTGAAGGTGTATTCGGTGCCGTTGGTCAACCCGGTAATGGCAGCGGTCGTCTTCGACCCCGATCCGGACTGGACGAACTGGGTCACAGGCGTCGCGCCACCCTGGATTTGGACCGAATAATGGTTGATCTCGGGGTTCCTGTCCCACTGTAGCGCAACCTGGCTGTCGCCCGGGGTCGCCGCCAAATTGGGCGGCGCGGGCCACAGTGCTATGGCGGTCGTTTCGGCTGCGTCGCTGACACGAAAGTCGTTCGCCGAACGCAGCTGGAAGGTGTACAGGGTGCCAAATGTCAGGCCGGTGATGACGTAACTGGTGGTGCTCGCGTTGCTACCGGGGATTGTGGTCCAATCCGGGTTCCACATTACGCCGTCGTCGTCGGAGACGCGGTATTGGTAGTATTCGAGCCCAGCAAGATCGGCGGGGGGGCTCGACCTCAGCGTTACCGCGGCCCCTTCAGCCGCGTCCGCCGACGCCGGAAAACCGAGCAGCAGCACGGCGGCGGCGATGATTGCCAGCCGTGGGAAAAGTCTCACGGAAACTGTCCCCCTGCACGCGCCCGTTCGATACAACACCGGGCTACTGGCGCTTTCGGTGTCTATAATGTCGTTATTCATGCTCGTCTGCTTGTGGTCAAGCTCTACTCTTCGCCGGCCGCGGACCTCGCCAGTGGTCCCCGGTCCGTGATCATCATACAGGGAGCACCCTTTCGACAACCCGTCGGACCGCCGCTCCTCGTGTCGTACCACCCGGGTCCGGCAATGGGGAGCATTTCGCCGGCCGCGGCAGCGTCCGCCGCGCGACCGGTTTCCGCCTCGGCCCTACCAGCTTGCCTGCATGCGCAGCATCACGCCGTGCTCCGCGGCGTCGTCGTTGGCCGGCTCGCGCCGCGCGCCCTCGAAGCTCAGGTCGAACGCAGGCGCGATCTCGAAGCGAATACCGATCCGGTAACGTCGCGACCCTTCGCCGGCCAGCGAGAACCCGCCATAGGGCGTCAGCAGCCCGTGCCCGCCGAGTGTGCTGAAGCCATAGCCAAGCTCGCTGTCCAGCCGCATCTGCGGGACGTTGTCATTGGCCGCCCCATCGTCGGTCGCCAGTTCTGCGACGTCCTGATCCCACAACCGCGCAGTCCCGCTCGTCGCATCGCCGTAAACCAGCGCCATGCTCAACGACAGGCCGTGGCCGCTGGGGCCGGGATCAACCCGGACCAGTCCGCCAACGCCCCATTCCTCGTATTCGTCCTCATGCGCAAGCAGAACCCGGCCGTGGCCTTCCAGCGTCACCCCGTTCGATGGGTCGAAGTAACGCAAGCTGCCGCCAAGCTCATACCCGTTCCCGGTCACTCCGTCGCCACCGTCATGGCGAACGCCAACTTCCAGCGCCGGCGTCAGCGATGCGCCCGAGGCCAGCTCATGCGCATGGCTGCCCTCCAGCGACAGCCGAAGCCGCTGGATATCCGTGGTCAGCGGGTTGATCTGCAGGCCGTTGCCCTCCAGCTCGATCCGCGACAGCGCGCCCTCGCCCTTGAGCTTCAGCGTTGTCGTGCCGCCCGCGATCAGACCATCGTCGGAGAGCAGCGTGCCGCTCGCGCCCGCCGCCACCATCTTCAGCGTCGTATCGCTCGACTGCGGCGCCAGCAGATCGTCGTCGATCTCGATCTCGCCCTGGCCGTAGCCGACCGTCGCCCAGAGACCGAGACCCTGCGGTGAGGTCCAGCCGAGATAGGGATGCACGCTGGTCATGCGGCTCTTATAGTCGCCGCTCACCGGCAAGCCGCCTCCCTGCGCCGTCGAGGTCCGGTCGGTATAGTCGAACGATCCCCGGGACCATGATACCGACATCCCGGCCAGAACCTTCTCGTTCAGCCGTGTGTCCGCGCCCAGATGAGCGGTCACTATATTGCCTTCCCATTCCACCAGGCTGTCCGGACGGCCCTTAAGGCTGGTGTAATCGCCGCTGCCCCAGATCGCCAGGCCGCCGAGACCGCCCGGCACATTGTTCCCGTCTTCGGCGGCATGGAGCGGTAGCACGAAGGAGCGGCCATCCAGCAGCGCCTTCAGGTCGAACGTGCCTTGCTCAAGCGAGCGCTCGTTGGCCTTAAGCAAGCGATAAATAGAGGACTGATCGGCCAGGTTGACGGCGCCTGCAGGCGGCACGCCGGACGCCACCGCATCGATGCGCCCGGTGATCGCTGTCAGCGTGCTCGCCGCCATCGCCTGCGCCACCCGAGGAACGATCTCCTCGTTCACCCGGCCGATCCGCGCCGTCGCCGCGTCCTCCGCGTTGTCGAGGATTGTCCCCGTCGCCGGCGAATTCGAGGCAAGCGACACGGGTACCGTACTGGTCACATTCGAGAGCCGCACCACGAAGGTCTCTGTCCCCTCGGCCACGGCGTCGCGAATCGTCGGAACCTCAACGGTCTGTACGAACGAGCTGGCGTCCTGCTCGAAAGTCAGCGTGCCCGACCCGTGCGTGTAGTCGTCCGGTGTCTTCGCGGTGCCGTCTTCCGTCGACCAGTCCACTGTCACGTTGCTCGCGACGGCACCCGACAGCTTTACCGTGAAACGCGCCGTGCCGCCTTCATCTATCACCCTGTCCGACACGGACAAATTTCGCGCATCCTCGTCGTCGGTCAGCGTCAGGGTCTGATCGGAAGGCGCCGTGACCCCCTGGGTGTTGGCCGCCGTCGCCGACACCGTCACCGTCTTGTCCGGCGCGTCGACGCTGTTGTCGACCCCGGTGATGGTCACCACGCCGGTGCTCGTCGTGGCGCCGGCCGCGATCGTCAGCGTGGTGTTGGTGCTCAGCGCGAAGTCGCCGGCCACCGCCGGGGAGACCGCCGTCGCCGACACCGTCACCGTGGTCGCCTGGCTCGACGCCCCGCTCAGCGTCGCCGTCACCGTGCTGACCCCGCCGTTCTCGCTCACCGAGGCCGGGCTCAGCGCCAGCGTCACGCTCGGCGTCGCCTCGTCGTCGGTCAGCGTCAGGGTCTGATCGGAAGGCGCCGTGACCCCCTGGGTGTTGGCCGCCGTCGCCGACACCGTCACCGTCTTGTCCGGCGCGTCGACGCTGTTGTCGACCCCGGTGATGGTCACCACGCCGGTGCTCGTCGTGGCGCCGGCCGCGATCGTCAGCGTGGTGTTGGTGCTCAGCGCGAAGTCGCCGGCCACCGCCGGGGAGACCGCCGTCGCCGACACCGTCACCGTGGTCGCCTGGCTCGACGCCCCGCTCAGCGTCGCCGTCACCGTGCTGACCCCGCCGTTCTCGCTCACCGAGGCCGGGCTCAGCGCCAGCGTCACGCTCGGCGTCGCCTCGTCGTCGGTCAGCGTCAGGGTCTGATCGGAAGGCGCCGTGACCCCCTGGGTGTTGGCCGCCGTCGCCGACACCGTCACCGTCTTGTCCGGCGCGTCGACGCTGTTGTCGACCCCGGTGATGGTCACCACGCCGGTGCTCGTCGTGGCGCCGGCCGCGATCGTCAGCGTGGTGTTGGTGCTCAGCGCAAAGTCGCCGGCCACCGCCGGGGAGACCGCCGTCGCCGACACCGTCACCGTGGTCGCCTGGCTCGACGCCCCGCTCAGCGTCGCCGTCACCGTGCTGACCCCGCCGTTCTCGCTCACCGAGGCCGGGCTCAGCGCCAGCGTCACGCTCGGCGTCGCCTCGTCGTCGGTCAGCGTCAGGGTCTGATCGGAAGGCGCCGTGACCCCTTGGGTGTTGGCCGCCGTCGCCGACACCGTCACCGTCTTGTCCGGCGCGTCGACGCTGTTGTCGACCCCGGTGATGGTCACCACGCCGGTGCTCGTCGTGGCGTTGGCCGCGATCGTCAGCGTGGTGTTGGTGCTCAGCGCAAAGTCGCCGGCCACCGCCGGGGAGACCGCCGTCGCCGACACCGTCACCGTGGTCGCCTGGCTCGACGCCCCGCTCAGCGTCGCCGTCACCGTGCTGACCCCGCCGTTCTCGCTCACCGAGGCCGGGCTCAGCGCCAGCGTCACGCTCGGCGTCGCCTCGTCGTCGGTCAGCGTCAGGGTCTGATCGGAAGGCGCCGTGACCCCCTGGGTGTTGGCCGCCGTCGCCGACACCGTCACCGTCTTGTCCGGCGCGTCGACGCTGTTGTCGACCCCGGTGATGGTCACCACGCCGGTGCTCGTCGTGGCGCCGGCCGCGATCGTCAGCGTGGTGTTGGTGCTCAGCGCAAAGTCGCCGGCCACCGCCGGGGAGACCGCCGTCGCCGACACCGTCACCGTGGTCGCCTGGCTCGACGCCCCGCTCAGCGTCGCCGTCACCGTGCTGACCCCGCCGTTCTCGCTCACCGAGGCCGGGCTCAGCGCCAGCGTCACGCTCGGCGTCGCCTCGTCGTCGGTCAGCGTCAGGGTCTGATCGGAAGGCGCCGTGACCCCCTGGGTGTTGGCCGCCGTCGCCGACACCGTCACCGTCTTGTCCGGCGCGTCGACGCTGTTGTCGACCCCGGTGATGGTCACCACGCCGGTGCTCGTCGTGGCGTTGGCCGCGATCGTCAGCGTGGTGTTGGTGCTCAGCGCAAAGTCGCCGGCCACCGCCGGGGAGACCGCCGTCGCCGACACCGTCACCGTGGTCGCCTGGCTCGACGCCCCGCTCAGCGTCGCCGTCACCGTGCTGACCCCGCCGTTCTCGCTCACCGAGGCCGGGCTCAGCGCCAGCGTCACGCTCGGCGTCGCCTCGTCGTCGGTCAGCGTCAGGGTCTGATCGGAAGGCGCCGTGACCCCCTGGGTGTTGGCCGCCGTCGCCGACACCGTCACCGTCTTGTCCGGCGCGTCGACGCTGTTGTCGACCCCGGTGATGGTCACCACGCCGGTGCTCGTCGTGGCGCCGGCCGCGATCGTCAGCGTGGTGTTGGTGCTCAGCGCGAAGTCGCCGGCCACCGCCGGGGAGACCGCCGTCGCCGACACCGTCACCGTGGTCGCCTGGCTCGACGCCCCGCTCAGCGTCGCCGTCACCGTGCTGACCCCGCCGTTCTCGCTCACCGAGGCCGGGCTCAGCGCCAGCGTCACGCTCGGCGTCGCCTCGTCGTCGGTCAGCGTCAGGGTCTGATCGGAAGGCGCCGTGACCCCCTGGGTGTTGGCCGCCGTCGCCGACACCGTCACCGTCTTGTCCGGCGCGTCGACGCTGTTGTCGACCCCGGTGATGGTCACCACGCCGGTGCTCGTCGTGGCGCCGGCCGCGATCGTCAGCGTGGTGTTGGTGCTCAGCGCAAAGTCGCCGGCCACCGCCGGGGAGACCGCCGTCGCCGACACCGTCACCGTGGTCGCCTGGCTCGACGCCCCGCTCAGCGTCGCCGTCACCGTGCTGACCCCGCCGTTCTCGCTCACCGAGGCCGGGCTCAGCGCCAGCGTCACGCTCGGCGTCGCCTCGTCGTCGGTCAGCGTCAGGGTCTGATCGGAAGGCGCCGTGACCCCCTGGGTGTTGGCCGCCGTCGCCGACACCGTCACCGTCTTGTCCGGCGCGTCGACGCTGTTGTCGACCCCGGTGATGGTCACCACGCCGGTGCTCGTCGTGGCGCCGGCCGCGATCGTCAGCGTGGTGTTGGTGCTCAGCGCAAAGTCGCCGGCCACCGCCGGGGAGACCGCCGTCGCCGACACCGTCACCGTGGTCGCCTGGCTCGACGCCCCGCTCAGCGTCGCCGTCACCGTGCTGACCCCGCCGTTCTCGCTCACCGAGGCCGGGCTCAGCGCCAGCGTCACGCTCGGCGTCGCCTCGTCGTCGGTCAGCGTCAGGGTCTGATCGGAAGGCGCCGTGACCCCCTGGGTGTTGGCCGCCGTCGCCGACACCGTCACCGTCTTGTCCGGCGCGTCGACGCTGTTGTCGACCCCGGTGATGGTCACCACGCCGGTGCTCGTCGTGGCGCCGGCCGCGATCGTCAGCGTGGTGTTGGTGCTCAGCGCAAAGTCGCCGGCCACCGCCGGGGAGACCGCCGTCGCCGACACCGTCACCGTGGTCGCCTGGCTCGACGCCCCGCTCAGCGTCGCCGTCACCGTGCTGACCCCGCCGTTCTCGCTCACCGAGGCCGGGCTCAGCGCCAGCGTCACGCTCGGCGTCGCCTCGTCGTCGGTCAGCGTCAGGGTCTGATCGGAAGGCGCCGTGACCCCCTGGGTGTTGGCCGCCGTCGCCGACACCGTCACCGTCTTGTCCGGCGCGTCGACGCTGTTGTCGACCCCGGTGATGGTCACCACGCCGGTGCTCGTCGTGGCGCCGGCCGCGATCGTCAGCGTGGTGTTGGTGCTCAGCGCGAAGTCGCCGGCCACCGCCGGGGAGACCGCCGTCGCCGACACCGTCACCGTGGTCGCCTGGCTCGACGCCCCGCTCAGCGTCGCCGTCACCGTGCTGACCCCGCCGTTCTCGCTCACCGAGGCCGGGCTCAGCGCCAGCGTCACGCTCGGCGTCGCCTCGTCGTCGGTCAGCGTCAGGGTCTGATCGGAAGGCGCCGTGACCCCCTGGGTGTTGGCCGCCGTCGCCGACACCGTCACCGTCTTGTCCGGCGCGTCGACGCTGTTGTCGACCCCGGTGATGGTCACCACGCCGGTGCTCGTCGTGGCGCCGGCCGCGATCGTCAGCGTGGTGTTGGTGCTCAGCGCGAAGTCGCCGGCCACCGCCGGGGAGACCGCCGTCGCCGACACCGTCACCGTGGTCGCCTGGCTCGACGCCCCGCTCAGCGTCGCCGTCACCGTGCTGACCCCGCCGTTCTCGCTCACCGAGGCCGGGCTCAGCGCCAGCGTCACGCTCGGCGTCGCCTCGTCGTCGGTCAGCGTCAGGGTCTGATCGGAAGGCGCCGTGACCCCCTGGGTGTTGGCCGCCGTCGCCGACACCGTCACCGTCTTGTCCGGCGCGTCGACGCTGTTGTCGACCCCGGTGATGGTCACCACGCCGGTGCTCGTCGTGGCGCCGGCCGCGATCGTCAGCGTGGTGTTGGTGCTCAGCGCGAAGTCGCCGGCCACCGCCGGGGAGACCGCCGTCGCCGACACCGTCACCGTGGTCGCCTGGCTCGACGCCCCGCTCAGCGTCGCCGTCACCGTGCTGACCCCGCCGTTCTCGCTCACCGAGGCCGGGCTCAGCGCCAGCGTCACGCTCGGCGTCGCCTCGTCGTCGGTCAGCGTCAGGGTCTGATCGGAAGGCGCCGTGACCCCCTGGGTGTTGGCCGCCGTCGCCGACACCGTCACCGTCTTGTCCGGCGCGTCGACGCTGTTGTCGACCCCGGTGATGGTCACCACGCCGGTGCTCGTCGTGGCGCCGGCCGCGATCGTCAGCGTGGTGTTGGTGCTCAGCGCAAAGTCGCCGGCCACCGCCGGGGAGACCGCCGTCGCCGACACCGTCACCGTGGTCGCCTGGCTCGACGCCCCGCTCAGCGTCGCCGTCACCGTGCTGACCCCGCCGTTCTCGCTCACCGAGGCCGGGCTCAGCGCCAGCGTCACGCTCGGCGTCGCCTCGTCGTCGGTCAGCGTCAGGGTCTGATCGGAAGGCGCCGTGACCCCCTGGGTGTTGGCCGCCGTCGCCGACACCGTCACCGTCTTGTCCGGCGCGTCGACGCTGTTGTCGACCCCGGTGATGGTCACCACGCCGGTGCTCGTCGTGGCGCCGGCCGCGATCGTCAGCGTGGTGTTGGTGCTCAGCGCGAAGTCGCCGGCCACCGCCGGGGAGACCGCCGTCGCCGACACCGTCACCGTGGTCGCCTGGCTCGACGCCCCGCTCAGCGTCGCCGTCACCGTGCTGACCCCGCCGTTCTCGCTCACCGAGGCCGGGCTCAGCGCCAGCGTCACGCTCGGCGTCGCCTCGTCGTCGGTCAGCGTCAGGGTCTGATCGGAAGGCGCCGTGACCCCCTGGGTGTTGGCCGCCGTCGCCGACACCGTCACCGTCTTGTCCGGCGCGTCGACGCTGTTGTCGACCCCGGTGATGGTCACCACGCCGGTGCTCGTCGTGGCGCCGGCCGCGATCGTCAGCGTGGTGTTGGTGCTCAGCGCAAAGTCGCCGGCCACCGCCGGGGAGACCGCCGTCGCCGACACCGTCACCGTGGTCGCCTGGCTCGACGCCCCGCTCAGCGTCGCCGTCACCGTGCTGACCCCGCCGTTCTCGCCGAGGCCGGGCTCACCGAGGCCGGTCGCGGTCAGCGCCAGCGTCACGCTCGGCGTCGCCTCGTCGTCGTCGTGGCGTTGGCCGCGATCGTCAGCGTGGTGTTGGTGCTCAGCGCGAAGTCGCCGGCCACCGCCGGGGCCACCGCCGTCGCCGGTCACCGTGGTCGCCTGGCTCGACGCCCCGCTCAGCGTCGCCGTCACCGTGTGACCCCGTTCTCGGGTCAGCGCCAGCGTCACGCTCGGCGTCGCCTCGTCGTCGGTCAGCGTCAGGTCGCCGACACCGTCACCGTCTTGTCCGGCGCGTCGACGCTGTTGTCGACCCCGGTGATGGTCACCACGCCGGTGCTCGTCGTGGCGCCGGCCGCGATCGTCAGCGTGGTGTTGGTGCTCAGCGCGAAGTCCCGGCCACCGCCGGGGCCACCGCCGTCGCCGACACCGTCACCGTGGTCGCCTGGCTCGACGCCCCGCTCAGCGTCGCCGTCACCGTGCTGACCCCGCCGTTCTCGCTCACCGAGGCCGGGCTCAGCGCCAGCGTCACGCTCGGCGTCGCCTCGTCGTCGGTCAGCGTCAGGGTCTGATCGGAAGGCGCCGTGACCCCCTGGGTGTTGGCCGCCGTCGCCGACACCGTCACCGTCTTGTCCGGCGCGTCGACGCTGTTGTCGACCCCGGTGATGGTCACCACGCCGGTGCTCGTCGTGGCGTTGGCCGCGATCGTCAGCGTGGTGTTGGTGCTCAGCGCGAAGTCGCCGGCCACCGCCGGGGCCACCGCCGTCGCCGACACCGTCACCGTGGTCGCCTGGCTCGACGCCCCGCTCAGCGTCGCCGTCACCGTGCTGACCCCGCCGTTCTCGCTCACCGAGGCCGGGCTCAGCGCCAGCGTCACGCTCGGCGTCGCCTCGTCGTCGGTCAGCGTCAGGGTCTGATCGGAAGGCGCCGTGACCCCCTGGGTGTTGGCCGCCGTCGCCGACACCGTCACCGTCTTGTCCGGCGCGTCGACGCTGTTGTCGACCCCGGTGATGGTCACCACGCCGGTGCTCGTCGTGGCGTTGGCCGCGATCGTCAGCGTGGTGTTGGTGCTCAGCGCAAAGTCGCCGGCCACCGCCGGGGAGACCGCCGTCGCCGACACCGTCACCGTGGTCGCCTGGCTCGACGCCCCGCTCAGCGTCGCCGTCACCGTGCTGACCCCGCCGTTCTCGCTCACCGAGGCCGGGCTCAGCGCCAGCGTCACGCTCGGCGTCGCCTCGTCGTCGGTCAGCGTCAGGGTCTGATCGGAAGGCGCCGTGACCCCCTGGGTGTTGGCCGCCGTCGCCGACACCGTCACCGTCTTGTCCGGCGCGTCGACGCTGTTGTCGACCCCGGTGATGGTCACCACGCCGGTGCTCGTCGTGGCGTTGGCCGCGATCGTCAGCGTGGTGTTGGTGCTCAGCGCGAAGTCGCCGGCCACCGCCGGGGAGACCGCCGTCGCCGACACCGTCACCGTGGTCGCCTGGCTCGACGCCCCGCTCAGCGTCGCCGTCACCGTGCTGACCCCGCCGTTCTCGCTCACCGAGGCCGGGCTCAGCGCCAGCGTCACGCTCGGCGTCGCCTCGTCGTCGGTCAGCGTCAGGGTCTGATCGGAAGGCGCCGTGACCCCCTGGGTGTTGGCCGCCGTCGCCGACACCGTCACCGTCTTGTCCGGCGCGTCGACGCTGTTGTCGACCCCGGTGATGGTCACCACGCCGGTGCTCGTCGTGGCGTTGGCCGCGATCGTCAGCGTGGTGTTGGTGCTCAGCGCAAAGTCGCCGGCCACCGCCGGGGAGACCGCCGTCGCCGACACCGTCACCGTGGTCGCCTGGCTCGACGCCCCGCTCAGCGTCGCCGTCACCGTGCTGACCACCGCCGTTCTCGCTCACCGAGGCCGGCGCTCAGCGCCAGCGTCACGCTCGGCGTCGCCTCGTCGTCGGTCAGCGTCAGGGTCTGATCGGAAGGCGCCGTGACCCCCTGGGTGTTGGCCGCCGTCGCCGACACCGTCACCGACTTGTCCGGCGCGTCGACGCTGTTGTCGACCCCGGTGATGGTCACCACGCCGGTGCTCGCCGTGGCGTTGGCCGCGATCGTCAGCGTGGTGTTGGTGCTCAGCGCGAAGTCGCCGGCCACCGCCGGGGAGACCGCCGTCGCCGACACCGTCACCGTGGTCGCCTGGCTCGACGCCCCGCTCAGCGTCGCCGTCACCGTGCTGACCCCGCCGTTCTCGCTCACCGAGGCCGGGCTCAGCGCCAGCGTCACGCTCGGCGTCGCCTCGTCGTCGGTCAGCGTCAGGGTCTGATCGGAAGGCGCCGTGACCCCCTGGGTGTTGGCCGCCGTCGCCGACACCGTCACCGACTTGTCCGGCGCGTCGACGCTGTTGTCGACCCCGGTGATGGTCACCACGCCGGTGCTCGTCGTGGCGTTGGCCGCGATCGTCAGCGTGGTGTTGGTGCTCAGCGCGAAGTCGCCGGCCACCGCCGGCGCCACCGCCGTCGCCGACACCGTCACCGTGGTCGCCTGGCTCGACGCCCCGCTCAGCGTCGCCGTCACCGTGCTGACCCCGCCGTTCTCGCTCACCGAGGCCGGGCTCAGCGCCAGCGTCACGCTCGGCGTCGCCTCGTCGTCGGTCAGCGTCAGGGTCTGATCGGAAGGCGCCGTGACCCCCTGGGTGTTGCTCGCCGTCGCCGACACCGTCACCGTCTTGTCCGGCGCGTCGACGCTGTTGTCGACCCCGGTGATGGTCACCACGCCGGTGCTCGTCGTGGCGTTGGCCGCGATCGTCAGCGTGGTGTTGGTGCTCAGCGCGAAGTCGCCGGCCACCGCCGGGGAGACCGTCGTCGCCGACACCGTCACCGTGGTCGCCTGGCTCGACGCCCCGCTCAGCGTCGCCGTCACCGTGCTGACCCCGCCGTTCTCGCTCACCGAGGCCGGGCTCAGCGCCAGCGTCACGCTCGGCGTCGCCTCGTCGTCGGTCAGCGTCAGGGTCTGATCGGAAGGCGCCGTGACCCCCGTGCCGCCGGTCACCGTCCCCGACACCGTCACCGTCTTGTCCGGCGCGTCGACGCTGTTGTCGACCCCGGTGATGGTCACCACGCCGGTGCTCGTGGCGCCGCGACACAGCGTGGTGTTGGTGCTCAGCGTGAAGTCGCCGGCCACCGCCGGTGCCACCGCCGTCGCCGACACCGTCACCGTAAACGCCGTAGTCGACGCGGGGGCCACGTTGCCGTCACCGTGCTGACCCCGCCGTTCTCGCTCACCGAGGCCGGCGCCAGCGTCACGCTCGGCGGCACCTCGTCGTCGGTCAGCGTCAGGGTCTGATCGGAAGGCGCCGTGACCCCCTGGGTGTTGCTCGCCGTCGCCGACACCGTCACCGACTTGTCCGGCGCGTCGACGCTGTTGTCGACCCCGGTGATGGTCACCACGCCGGTGCTCGTCGTGGCGTTGGCCGCGATCGTCAGCGTGGTGTTGGTGCTCAGCGCGAAGTCGCCGGCCACCGCCGGGGACACCGCCGTCGCCGACACCAGCACCGTGGTCGCCTGGCTCGACGCCCCGCTCAGCGTCGCCGTCACCGTGCTGACCCCGCCGTTCTCGCTCACCGAGGCCGGGCTCAGCGCCAGCGTCACGCTCGGCGTCGCCTCGTCGTCGGTCAGCGTCAGGGTCTGATCGGAAGGCGCCGTGACCCCCTGGGTGTTGGCCGCCGTCGCCGACACCGTCACCGTCTTGTCCGGCGCGTCGACGCTGTTGTCGACCCCGGTGATGGTCACCACGCCGGTGCTCGTCGTGGCGCCGGCCGCGATCGTCAGCGTGGTGTTGGTGCTCAGCGCAAAGTCGCCGGCCACCGCCGGGGAGACCGCCGTCGCCGACACCGTCACCGTGGTCGCCTGGCTCGACGCCCCGCTCAGCGTCGCCGTCACCGTGCTGACCCCGCCGTTCTCGCTCACCGAGGCCGGGCTCAGCGCCAGCGTCACGCTCGGCGTCGCCTCGTCGTCGGTCAGCGTCAGGGTCTGATCGGAAGGCGCCGTGACCCCCTGGGTGTTGGCCGCCGTCGCCGACACCGTCACCGACTTGTCCGGCGCGTCGACGCTGTTGTCGACCCCGGTGATGGTCACCACGCCGGTGCTCGCCGTGGCGTTGGCCGCGATCGTCAGCGTGGTGTTGGTGCTCAGCGCGAAGTCGCCGGCCACCGCCGGGGAGACCGCCGTCGCCGACACCGTCACCGTGGTCGCCTGGCTCGACGCCCCGCTCAGCGTCGCCGTCACCGTGCTGACCCCGCCGTTCTCGCTCACCGAGGCCGGGCTCAGCGCCAGCGTCACGCTCGGCGTCGCCTCGTCGTCGGTCAGCGTCAGGGTCTGATCGGAAGGCGCCGTGACCCCCTGGGTGTTGGCCGCCGTCGCCGACACCGTCACCGACTTGTCCGGCGCGTCGACGCTGTTGTCGACCCCGGTGATGGTCACCACGCCGGTGCTCGTCGTGGCGTTGGCCGCGATCGTCAGCGTGGTGTTGGTGCTCAGCGCGAAGTCGCCGGCCACCGCCGGCGCCACCGCCGTCGCCGACACCGTCACCGTGGTCGCCTGGCTCGACGCCCCGCTCAGCGTCGCCGTCACCGTGCTGACCCCGCCGTTCTCGCTCACCGAGGCCGGGCTCAGCGCCAGCGTCACGCTCGGCGTCGCCTCGTCGTCGGTCAGCGTCAGGGTCTGATTGGAAGGCGCCGTGACCCCCTGGGTGTTGGCCGCCGTCGCCGACACCGTCACCGTCTTGTCCGGCGCGTCGACGCTGTTGTCGACCCCGGTGATGGTCACCACGCCGGTGCTCGTCGTGGCGTTGGCCGCGATCGTCAGCGTGGTGTTGGTGCTCAGCGCGAAGTCGCCGGCCACCGCCGGCGCCACCGCCGTCGCCGACACCGTCACCGTGGTCGCCTGGCTCGACGCCCCGCTCAGCGTCGCCGTCACCGTGCTGACCCCGCCGTTCTCGCTCACCGAGGCCGGGCTCAGCGCCAGCGTCACGCTCGGCGTCGCCTCGTCGTCGGTCAGCGTCAGGGTCTGATTGGAAGGCGCCGTGACCCCCTGGGTGTTGGCCGCCGTCGCCGACACCGTCACCGTCTTGTCCGGCGCGTCGACGCTGTTGTCGACCCCGGTGATGGTCACCACGCCGGTGCTCGTCGTGGCGCCGGCCGCGATCGTCAGCGTGGTGTTGGTGCTCAGCGCAAAGTCGCCGGCCACCGCCGGGGAGACCGCCGTCGCCGACACCGTCACCGTGGTCGCCTGGCTCGACGCCCCGCTCAGCGTCGCCGTCACCGTGCTGACCCCGCCGTTCTCGCTCACCGAGGCCGGGCTCAGCGCCAGCGTCACGCTCGGCGTCGCCTCGTCGTCGGTCAGCGTCAGGGTCTGATCGGAAGGCGCCGTGACCCCTTGGGTGTTGGCCGCCGTCGCCGACACCGTCACCGTCTTGTCCGGCGCGTCGACGCTGTTGTCGACCCCGGTGATGGTCACCACGCCGGTGCTCGTCGTGGCGCCGGCCGCGATCGTCAGCGTGGTGTTGGTGCTCAGCGCGAAGTCGCCGGCCACCGCCGGGGAGACCGCCGTCGCCGACACCGTCACCGTGGTCGCCTGGCTCGACGCCCCGCTCAGCGTCGCCGTCACCGTGCTGACCCCGCCGTTCTCGCTCACCGAGGCCGGGCTCAGCGCCAGCGTCACGCTCGGCGTCGCCTCGTCGTCGGTCAGCGTCAGGGTCTGATTGGAAGGCGCCGTGACCCCCTGGGTGTTGGCCGCCGTCGCCGACACCGTCACCGTCTTGTCCGGCGCGTCGACGCTGTTGTCGACCCCGGTGATGGTCACCACGCCGGTGCTCGTCGTGGCGCCGGCCGCGATCGTCAGCGTGGTGTTGGTGCTCAGCGCAAAGTCGCCGGCCACCGCCGGGGAGACCGCCGTCGCCGACACCGTCACCGTGGTCGCCTGGCTCGACGCCCCGCTCAGCGTCGCCGTCACCGTGCTGACCCCGCCGTTCTCGCTCACCGAGGCCGGGCTCAGCGCCAGCGTCACGCTCGGCGTCGCCTCGTCGTCGGTCAGCGTCAGGGTCTGATCGGAAGGCGCCGTGACCCCCTGGGTGTTGGCCGCCGTCGCCGACACCGTCACCGACTTGTCCGGCGCGTCGACGCTGTTGTCGACCCCGGTGATGGTCACCACGCCGGTGCTCGTCGTGGCGCCGGCCGCGATCGTCAGCGTGGTGTTGGTGCTCAGCGCGAAGTCGCCGGCCACCGCCGGCGCCACCGCCGTCGCCGACACCGTCACCGTGGTCGCCTGGCTCGACGCCCCGCTCAGCGTCGCCGTCACCGTGCTGACCCCGCCGTTCTCGCTCACCGAGGCCGGGCTCAGCGCCAGCGTCACGCTCGGCGTCGCCTCGTCGTCGGTCAGCGTCAGGGTCTGATCGGAAGGCGCCGTGACCCCCTGGGTGTTGCTCGCCGTCGCCGACACCGTCACCGACTTGTCCGGCGCGTCGACGCTGTTGTCGACCCCGGTGATGGTCACCACGCCGGTGCTCGTCGTGGCGTTGGCCGCGATCGTCAGCGTGGTGTTGGTGCTCAGCGCGAAGTCGCCGGCCACCGCCGGCGCCACCGCCGTCGCCGACACCGTCACCGTGGTCGCCTGGCTCGACGCCCCGCTCAGCGTCGCCGTCACCGTGCTGACCCCGCCGTTCTCGCTCACCGAGGCCGGGCTCAGCGCCAGCGTCACGCTCGGCGTCGCCTCGTCGTCGGTCAGCGTCAGGGTCTGATCGGAAGGCGCCGTGACCCCCGTGCCGCCGGTCACCGTCCCCGACACCGTCACCGTCTTGTCCGGCGCGTCGACGCTGTTGTCGACCCCGGTGATGGTCACCACGCCGGTGCTCGTCGTGGCGCCGGCCGCGAAGCTCAGCGTGGTGTTGGTGCTCAGCGTGAAGTCGCCGGCCACCGCCGGGGAGACCGCCGTCGCCGACACCGTCACCGTAAACGCCGTAGTCGACGCGGGGGCCACGGTTGCCGTCACCGTGCTGACCCCGCCGTTCTCGCTCACCGAGGCCGGCGCCAGCGTCACGCTCGGCGGCACCTCGTCGTCGGTCAGCGTCAGGGTCTGATCGGAAGGCGCCGTGACCCCCTGGGTGTTGGCCGCCGTCGCCGACACCGTCACCGTCTTGTCCGGCGCGTCGACGCTGTTGTCGACCCCGGTGATGGTCACCACGCCGGTGCTCGTCGTGGCGCCGGCCGCGATCGTCAGCGTGGTGTTGGTGCTCAGCGCGAAGTCGCCGGCCACCGCCGGGGAGACCGCCGTCGCCGACACCGTCACCGTGGTCGCCTGGCTCGACGCCCCGCTCAGCGTCGCCGTCACCGTGCTGACCCCGCCGTTCTCGCTCACCGAGGCCGGGCTCAGCGCCAGCGTCACGCTCGGCGTCGCCTCGTCGTCGGTCAGCGTCAGGGTCTGATTGGAAGGCGCCGTGACCCCCTGGGTGTTGGCCGCCGTCCCCGACACCGTCACCGTCTTGTCCGGCGCGTCGACGCTGTTGTCGACCCCGGTGATGGTCACCACGCCGGTGCTCGTCGTGGCGCCGGCCGCGATCGTCAGCGTGGTGTTGGTGCTCAGCGCAAAGTCGCCGGCCACCGCCGGGGAGACCGCCGTCGCCGACACCGTCACCGTGGTCGCCTGGCTCGACGCCCCGCTCAGCGTCGCCGTCACCGTGCTGACCCCGCCGTTCTCGCTCACCGAGGCCTGCGCCAGCGCCAGCGTCACGCTCGGCGTCGCCTCGTCGTCGGTCAGCGTCAGGGTCTGATCGGAAGGCGCCGTGACCCCCTGGGTGTTGGCCGCCGTCGCCGACACCGTCACCGACTTGTCCGGCGCGTCGACGCTGTTGTCGACCCCGGTGATGGTCACCGTCCCGGTGCTCGTCGTGGCGCCGGCCGCGATCGTCAGCGTGGTGTTGGTGCTCAGCGCGAAGTCGCCGGCCACCGCCGGGGAGACCGCCGTCGCCGACACCGTCACCGTGGTCGCCTGGCTCGACGCCCCGCTCAGCGTCGCCGTCACCGTGCTGACCCCGCCGTTCTCGCTCACCGAGGCCGGGCTCAGCGCCAGCGTCACGCTCGGCGTCGCCTCGTCGTCGGTCAGCGTCAGGGTCTGATCGGAAGGCGCCGTGACCCCCTGGGTGTTGGCCGCCGTCGCCGACACCGTCACCGACTTGTCCGGCGCGTCGACGCTGTTGTCGACCCCGGTGATGGTCACCACGCCGGTGCTCGTCGTGGCGTTGGCCGCGATCGTCAGCGTGGTGTTGGTGCTCAGCGCGAAGTCGCCGGCCACCGCCGGCGCCACCGCCGTCGCCGACACCGTCACCGTGGTCGCCTGGCTCGACGCCCCGCTCAGCGTCGCCGTCACCGTGCTGACCCCGCCGTTCTCGCTCACCGAGGCCGGGCTCAGCGCCAGCGTCACGCTCGGCGTCGCCTCGTCGTCGGTCAGCGTCAGGGTCTGATCGGAAGGCGCCGTGACCCCCGTGCCGCCGGTCACCGTCCCCGACACCGTCACCGTCTTGTCCGGCGCGTCGACGCTGTTGTCGACCCCGGTGATGGTCACCACGCCGGTGCTCGTCGTGGCGCCGGCCGCGAAGCTCAGCGTGGTGTTGGTGCTCAGCGTGAAGTCGCCGGCCACCGCCGGTGCCACCGCCGTCGCCGACACCGTCACCGTAAACGCCGTAGTCGACGCGGGGGCCACGGTTGCCGTCACCGTGCTGACCCCGCCGTTCTCGCTCACCGAGGCCGGCGCCAGCGTCACGCTCGGCGGCACCTCGTCGTCGGTCAGCGTCAGGGTCTGATCGGAAGGCGCCGTGACCCCCTGGGTGTTGCTCGCCGTCGCCGACACCGTCACCGACTTGTCCGGCGCGTCGACGCTGTTGTCGACCCCGGTGATGGTCACCACGCCGGTGCTCGTCGTGGCGTTGGCCGCGATCGTCAGCGTGGTGTTGGTGCTCAGCGCGAAGTCGCCGGCCACCGCCGGGGACACCGCCGTCGCCGACACCAGCACCGTGGTCGCCTGGCTCGACGCCCCGCTCAGCGTCGCCGTCACCGTGCTGACCCCGCCGTTCTCCGTGACCGAGGCCGGGGTCAGCACCAGCGTCACGCTCGGCGTCGCCTCGTCGTCGGTCAGCGTCAGGGCCCGATTGGCCGGCGCAATGACCCCCTGGGTGTTGAACGCCATCGCCGACACTATCACCGTCTTGTCCGGCGCGTCGACGCTGTTGTCGACCCCGGTGATGGTCACCACGCCGGTGCTCGTCGTGGCGCCGGCCGCGATCGTCAGCGTGGTGTTGGTGTTCAGCGCGAAGTCGCCGGCCACCGCCGGGGGCACCGCCGTCGCCGACACCATCACCGTGGTCGCCTGGCTCGACGCCCCGCTCAGCGTCGCCGTCACCGTGGTCGAGCCGCCGTTCTCGCTCACCGAGGCCGGGCTCAGCGCCAGCGTCACGCTCGGCGTCGCCTCGTCGTCGGTCAGCGTCAGGGTCTGATTGGAAGGCGCCGTGACCCCCTGGGTGTTGGCCGCCGTCGCCGACACCGTCACCGTCTTGTCCGGCGCGTCGACGCTGTTGTCGACCCCGGTGATGGTCACCACGCCGGTGCTCCTCGTGGCGCCGGCCGCGATCGTCAGCTTGGTGTTGGTGCTCAGCGTGAAGTCGCCGGCCACCGCCGGGGGCACCGCCGTCGCCGCCACCGTCACCGTGGTCGCCTGGCTCGACGCCCCGCTCAGCGTCGCCGTCACCGTGGTCGAGCCGCCGTTCTCGCTCACCGAGGCCGGGCTCAGCGCCAGCGTCACGCTCGGCGTCGCCTCGTCGTCGGTCAGCGTCAGGGTCTGATTGGAAGGCGCCGTGACGCCCGTGCCGCCGCTCACCGTCCCCGACACCGTCACCGTCTTGTCCGGCGCGTCGACGCTGTTGTCGACCCCGGTGATGGTCACCACGCCGGTGCTCGTCGTGGCGTTGGCCAGGAAGCTCAGCGTGGTGTTGGTGCTCAGCGCGAAGTCGCCGGCCACCGCCGGCGCCACCGCCGTCGCCGCCACCGTCACCGTAAACGCCGTAGTCGACGCGGGGGCCACGGTTGCCGTCACCGTGCTGACCCCGCGGTTCTCGCTCACCGAGGCCGGGCTCAGCGCCAGCGTCACCGTCTGCGCGCTGGCGCTGGTTGGCAGAGCCAGAAACGCGGAGGCCGCTATCAGAAACGCCGCGATTGCGCCGGGCGCTGCCTTGGTGATAGTACTGCTGAGTCGAGAAACGCCGCCCCGGCCTAGGGATACGCGATGTGCATTTGCGCGGCGGAGCGCGCGCCATGCCTTGATCTTTGAGAGAATCACAAACGTCACAGCACGATCCTCAATCCAACAAGTCTGCTCCAGACACCGGGAATTACTACATCCCCGCCACCACGCTCAGCCTCAAAAGGCGTAAAGACCAGAACAATATGCCAGAGCAATGGTGAATGCTAGGGTTAGGGTTGCGGGGCCAGGGCGATTCAGAGAAAATGCATTTTTGTGTTTCCTGCGATGAAGGCGGCGGCCTTCCCGCGATTATCCTGAACCAGTTCAATGGCTCTGGTGGGTGATTTTGATATGCGTTTTAGCAGGGTGATGGCTGCGCTGGTGAGTGCGAAGATATTTCCGGGCGCATGGTCAGAGCGGTTCGTGTAACGGTCTTCACCCAATGTGACGTCCTTGTTGCGATGCATGGTCTCTATTTGCCAATGATTACGGTTCAGGCGCAAAATGGCTTCCGGAGTGGCCGTTTCCAGGCTGGATATAAGGTAGGTGGTCTCCGTTTCACTTTTCATGATGTTGCCCGCCCTGACATGCTGACGATTGCGCGTGATCCGGGCGATGCACCGTATTGTGGGCCAGGCACTTCGCATGTATTCACTGAGTGCGTTAGCGGGTAGAAGTTCGATATGGCGCTGATCAATTCGCCCGTGACCGGGTTGCGGCTGTTCGTGCCATTGTGCGAGGGGAAAAAACCGGCTCGTTGAAGGCCGATTTGATTTCTTCGTTCAGGTCTTTTTGGTTTTTCTTGACAGGCAAGACATAGTCGCCGCCTTTCTCCACGATCAGGGACGTGATTGTTTTTGGCTCAGTTTACGAACTGTATGTGTTCATGGTATGTTCTTTTTGGATTCAGGGAGATAGCGAATGTCGATGGACAATGAACAATTTCAGTGCTGGCTTGCCGGGATAGACAGCCTCAGCGCTGCACAGCGTAGAGAGGCCGAAGCGGTATTTTCAGGGCGGACAGGGTCGGGTTCCTCGCTTGCCGCGGTCGAACTTGCGGTGGATGCTGATAGGCACTGTCCGCATTGCGGCAAGCCCGGTGCGGTGTCACGGGGCAAGGCACGGGGCCTGCGTCGTTACCAGTGCAAGATCTGTCGGCGCACATTCAACGCCGCTACCGGCACGCCCTTGTCCGGGCTTCACTACAAAGACCGATGGTTGGCCTTTGGCGGATGCCTGGCTGCGGGAGAAACGGTTCGGGCGTCAGCCGATCACTGTAATCTTGCCGTCAACACGGCATTCCGTTGGCGTCACCGGTTTCTGGAGGCTGCAAAGAAGGCCCCGCAAAAGCTCAAAGGGATCGTCGAGGTCGATGAAACCTATGTTCTGGAGAGCCACAAGGGACAGAGAACCCTCGACCGCAAGCCCCGCAAAAGAGGCGGCAAGGCTGGCAAGCGCGGCCTGTCGTGCGAACAGGTGCCGGTTCTAGTGGCTGCCGACCGTAATGGCACGACATTCAGCACGGTTCTTCCGGTGGTTAATGCCGACACGCTGAAACAGGCGATCAGCCCGGTCGTCGACAGGGACATCGTGCTGGTGTCCGACGGTCACCGCGGCTATCCGCCCTGCGCGACAGCAATGGGCGTTCGCCACGAAGCCCTCAATCTGTCAGCCGGCGAACGGGCCCGGGGCGCCTTTCATATTCAGACGGTCAACAGCCGCCACAGCCAACTGAAGGATTTCCTGCGCCGCTACCGTGGCATCGCAACAAAATATCTCGACAACTACCTGCAATGGTTTCATCTCATCAAACTCACACCACAGACCTCGCCGCGAGCCTGTTTGGCCGCTGCTATCACACGCCATGCATACAGTTCGTAAACTGAGCCTTGTTTTTTGGCAAAACATGGCATCTCCAGTGACAATCAAGCCCTCAAGGTCGATCTTTTCCAGTAAATTCATAGCATCCGGGATTTCCCTGCCTTTGCCTCGTGAGGAGCTATGGCCCACAGATTGCTCAAGCGCCGCGCAGAACGCCGACAGGACATGCTCGGCATTGCCATCTGCGTCCTTACTGCCACGTAGGGTCTTGCCATCAATTGAAAGCTGGCGAAGGATCATGTCATGACCCTCGCAATCCTGTTGATCGGTGGTGAACTGGGCGAATATCTGTCCCATAGCGTTCGGGTCAAGGATTCGTAGTGTTTCGGTCAACGTTGCATGGCACGGAGAAGAGCGGTCTCGACGAAAGCCCAGGCGCGTAAGCTGTTTGCGTGAAAGGCGGCGTCCCAAACGGAACGCCGCTCGCATACCTTGGCGACCACTGAGTATCGATAAAAGGATCAACCCCAACAGTGCGGCAAGTGGGTGTTGACGGCCTTGTTTGCCGCGCGGGTCAGGAACCTGACGTAAAACTGACTGAACTGAAACCATGATAAAATCTCCTCGCCTCTCATTTAGGACAGAGATTCAGATACTCATATGATTTGCAACAATTTTTTGATCTTTAGTAAATCGCCTTGTTGCGGGGCCACCACCTCGCTCGCACACGATCAACGATCCGGTGTAGCATTGCAGGTCCATCATGCCCCTTGGCTTTCGCCACCGGTGAGCCAATGCGGAAGAACCCGGGAACGACCACGGGGCGGGGCCATGTTCGTTTTTCTCCCGCGGGTCCCCGGCAGTTTCTGCGCCTCACCTAGGCCGCCAGCATGTACACGTAAGCGCGTTTGCTGGGATGGGTCGACGCGAAGCGCGAGGCAGGTGGAAAGTCGATGGTGAGGCAGGCGCGGCCTACTGACGCCCTATAGCGGTCTCTCGCTCGCCGGCGAAGGCACACAACGCTACCGGATCGGCGGTCGCTTCGAGATCGGGTCGGCACTTCAGCTCAGCCTCGAAGGCGAGCGCCGCGAGCCGGCCACCGACGCTGCTGCGGACCATGACGTCATGCTGCGGGGACAGTTGCGATTCTGACGACTCTAGCATGCCGGCCCTTGACGGGTTGCTCCGCTGTTCCTCAGCGGCGATTCATTCATCGATGCGACGTCGGCGTCCGGCTCGCGTGCCGGACCGCTGTTGAGGACAGACGAATTGCGCTGCGACCCTGACCGGGCTCGCAGCGATGTACAGTCGGATGAGGACGACAATGGACGAACGCATGAAGACTCATGGCGACCTCGGGTGGTGCGAGCTGATGACCGACGAGGTCGAGACGGCGCGCGAGTTCTATACCGGCGTGATCGGATGGAGCAGCGAAGTTATGGACGTCGGGAAAGGCCCCTGCACGATGTTCAAGATCGGTGATCGTCCGGTCGCCGGCCTGATGGCCAAACCACCGGAGGCCGCCGGGCCGCCAACCGCCTGGACCCCCTACGTCACGGTCGACGACGTCGACAAGCGGGCCGATAAAGCAGCCGGCGCCGGCGACACAGTGCTCGTCGCCCCGATGGACATTCCGGGGACATTCCGGGCGTGGGGCGTTTCGCGGTGATTCGGGACCCGACCGGCGGCGTCATCGGGATTGCTACTTACGAGGATCGGAAGGGGTGACGCGGCTGGCTTGCCTGTGATCTTCGCGCCGGTGCTGGCACCGCCGGCGTGAGTGGACATCGGACGACTCCATTCAATTCGTGATTTTGTCCGTTCTATAGGAGGGAGTATTCACCAATGCTCGAAATCGAAAAGGTCGACCACATCGGTATTCGGGTCATCGACAAGTCGTCTCCATTGCCTTCTACGAAGGGCTGGGCGACCAGATCGGTCTTACCGACGCGTCTTCGAGAAGGGCCATGTCCCATCCATTGCAGCATCCCTCAGAAGCGGCTGGGCTTCCAGACTCTTACCGCTCGGGCTTCGAGAAGGGCCATCCCAATCATCAAACCAGCATCCGACCAGGCGTCGTTCCTCATGGATGCTCGGACGCCAAGTGTATCCCGGCATCGACCCACGTCTCCTTCAAGTCTGTATGTGGCTTCCTCGATGTCGCCAGAGCAATTCGGTGTCACCAACTGCTCGAAATCTGTCTCCATTGCCTTCTACGAAGGGCTGGGCTTCCAGACTCTTACCGACGCGGGCTTCGAGAAGGGCCATCCCATCATCATGCAGCATCCCTCAGGCGTCGTTCTCAATCTGCTCGGACCCGCCAATAAACCAAACGACCAGAACATCCTCATGGATGCGGACGACAAGTATCCCGGCATCACCCACGTCTCGTTCAAGATCACCTCCCTCGATGTCGCCAAGCAATTCCTGGCAGAGCACGATATCCCTCTGAGCGGCCAGTTCTCGTTCAAGGACCTGCGCGCCGTCTTTATCCGCGATCCCGATCGCAACGTGATCGAGTTGGATGCCTATGCTGGTGATGAACCGGATACCCGAGCCAGCGATGAGGGGGAGGCCGGCTACGCGGAGCACCTCTGACCGTCAGCAGGCCGCCTGCTCACCACTGGCCCGGAGAAGACCGTGTGCTTTGATGTCGACTGAGTAGGGGTTCCCTCTACCAGGCCTTGCTGGGAGCGATCATCCGAAGATCAGGTGGCTTTCCGTAAGACGGTGATGCTCCTGCCGGTTTGCCGATCCATGAACGCGGCAATATCCGCCGACACCGTGTTGGCGGCCTTCTTTACCGGGTCTGCCGCGAGGTGGGCATAGCGGGCCGTGGTCTGGACCTGGGAGTGGCCGAGCATCTTGCCGATCATGGGCAAACCCTGTCCGGCCGCCACCGCGACGGAGGCGAAGGTGTGGCGCAGGTCGTGAATGCGCACATCGGCAATGCCGGCGCGCTTGCGAATACGCTGCCAGGGCGGCTGCAGATCGGTCAGATGAGAGCCGGGGAGCTTGCCGGTGATGACCCAGGGGTTGCCGTCAAGCCTCTCGATCCCGGCCAGGACCTCCAGGGCGGGCGCGCCGAGATGGACGGTCTTGGCCCCGGTCTTGGACTCCGGCAGGTGCAGGGCGCCGCCTTCGAATTCCACGAAGTCCCACCGCAGGGTCATGATCTCCGAGAGCCGGCAGCCGGTGAAGATCAGCAGCCGTAGCGCGTTGATGGCCGACCGGCTCTCGATGCCTTCCTGTTCGCATTGGCGCAGGACCTCGCCGAGACGGCCCAGCTCGGCGGCGCTCAGATAGCGCTCACGCTTCTTCTCCTTGTACTTCTTGACATGACGGCAGGGGTTGGAGCCGTCCGGGCGCAGCCCCCAGACCTCGGCCAGGTTGAAGGCCTTGGACAGGAACTGCAGGCAGCGGTTGGCCTGGACCGGGGCAAAACGGAGATCGTGGTGGAGGCGGGCGATGTCGGTCCGCGTGATCTCGGAGACCTTGAGGGTGCCGATGCGGGGATTGATGTAGGCTTTGACGTAGTAGCGGTAGCCAACCACCGTTCTGGGCCGGCAATGATGGACGGCATGGTCTTCGACGACGCGCCGTCCCAGGTCCGCGATGGTGGGAGCGGCACGGGCCCCCTTACGATCGCCGGCCGGATCCTCGCCATCTCTGACGCGCGCCAATACCTTGATCGCTTGGGCCCGGGCCTGCTCGGGCGTTACGACGCCGTGGAGTCCGAGACTCATGCGCCGCCACCGCCGGCCGATACGATACTGGATACGATACTGAACGAGGTAGGATCGGGCACCGCTTGGCAGAATGCGGGCGCCGAAGCCGTGGACCTCGCTGTCGAACAGGACGTAGTCCTTGTCGCGAACCTCGGCGCCTTCGACGAGGCGTTTGGTGATCTTGGGCATGGCATCCCCCTCTAAATCCATGGACGCACAGTGGACGCATGAGGGCGCAAAACGCTGCGCAACTGAGTGGGTTCCATGGTACGGAGGGTTTCCGAAGAAGCAAGTATATTCAATGAGTTAGCGTAGTCCTGCGCAGCTCTGCGAAACGCTTAGAACAAACAGAGAACCGTCTCATAACCTGAAGGTCGTTGGTTCAAATCCTACCCCCGCAACCAGCGTTAATGAACCGCCCGTAGTTTTGCTGCGGGCGTTCGTCGTTTGGGACAACGCCATGATACCTGCAAGCTCACTGAGCCACTCGCCAATCATCGGACAGGTTTCGGTGTGACTTAAGCTACTTGTCGCATCTCCGGACCGGGTGGGACTGTTTACTTCTGTGCCAAACACCACAGCCGCGGGCTTGCCGCCAAGAGAGGAATGTGGGCGCTTCTGGTTGTAAAAGTCTGCTCGAGCCGCCGGTTCAGTTTTCCCGCGCCACCTCTGGACCACAACCGGATCTGAAAAACAAATAGGTAATTTTCGCTCCATTTGCTAAAACAAGCTACAATTTTCTGAAAATCGACAATGGGGAGACAAGAAATGTCAGGAAAGTTGAACCGTAGAAAATTCCTCAGAGGAAGCGCGGTAGCTGCCGCGACCGCAGGTACCGCAGGAACTTTAGCGACGCCTGCGCTCGCGCAAGCCGACCCTATCATTTTGAAAATGCAGGCGGCCTGGGGCGGCGGGATATTCCTTGAAGACGCTCAACACTATGTCGACCGGGTCAATGCGATGGCAGGTAACGCTCTTCGAATCGATCTTTTGCCTGTCGGTTCCGTTGTGAAAACCAGCCAGATGCAGGACGCGGTCCACCGTGGCGTTCTGGACGCGGCGCATTACGTGACCGCGTACTGGTATGGCAAGTCGCCGGTGGCGTCGCTGTTCGGGACCGGCCCGTGCTTTGGCTGGTCGGCACAGGAAATGCTCGGCTGGGTACACTATGGCGGCGGCAAGGCGCTGTTTGACGAGCTAATGGGAAATCTGGGTCTGAACGTGGTTTCGTTCTTCAACTCACCCATGCCTGCCCAGCCACTGGGCTGGTTCAAGGAAGAGATCAAGGATAG
Source organism: Paracoccaceae bacterium (assembly GCA_965247915.1). Taxonomy (GTDB): domain Bacteria; phylum Pseudomonadota; class Alphaproteobacteria; order Rhodobacterales; family Rhodobacteraceae; genus JAKZRT01. Next base: position 1,204,081 of record OZ252048.1, on the reverse strand, counting down.
TTCGCAGATGGTGGGCCTCAAGTACCGGACCGTTGGTCTGGCGGCTGATGTGCTGCTTGAAATGGGCATGTCGGTGGTTCAGTTGCCCGGTGGCGAAATTCAGCCGGCGATGAAATCCGGCCTGATCGACGCGGCCGAGTTCAACAACCCGACGTCGGACCGTGACTTTGGCATGCAGGATGTGTCCAAGCACTATCACCTGGCCAGCTACCACCAGTCCCAGGAATGCTTCGAGGTCACCTTCAACAAGGACAAGTTCAATGCTCTGCCCGATGAGCTGAAGGCGATCCTGGAATATGCTTCCGAGGCCGAGAACTCCAATTTCTACTGGTACAGCACCAAGCGCTATGCCGAGGATCTTGTGACACTTCGCGATCAGCAAGGGGTGAACGTTTACCGGACACCGGACTCGATAATGGCGGAACAACTCGCTGCCTGGGACATCGTTCTTGACCGCCTTATGAATGACGATCCGTTCTTTGCCAGGGTCGTCGAGTCGCAAAAGTCGTATGCGAAGGATGTGATGAACTATCTGAACCTCAACGCGCCTGATTATAAACTGGCGTACAATCACTACTTTGGCTGAACGAGGTTGAATCGCTTTTCCAATCCCGGGGGCCGTTCGCCGGCCCCCGGATTTCATATGACCTTGAGGTGGAGGCAACCTTGGAAAAGTTCATTCACTCGATCGAGGGATTAAGCATATGGGTCGGACGCGCCTTTGGCTGGTGCATCATGATTCTGACGTTGTCCGTCACCTATGAAGTTTTTGTCCGTTATGTCCTGAACGCGCCGACGGTGTGGGTATTTGACATGATGGTCCAGATGTATGGAGCATTGTTCCTGATGGCAGGTGCGTACGCGCTTGCTCAAGACACCCATGTCCGCGGCGATGTGCTGTACCGGCTGTTCTCGGTGCGCTGGCAGGCGAGACTGGACTTTGTTCTATATCTCCTCTTCTTTTTTCCCGGTATGCTGGCCTTGTTCTGGTACGGCTGGGAAATTGCATCTGACAGCTGGCGCTACAGGGAAGTGAGCTGGAACAGCCCGGCGCGCATCCAGATCTACTATTTCAAATCGCTGATCCCGATCGCAGGCGGGTTGCTGATGCTGCAGGGTCTGGCGGAACTATTGCGCTGCTGGCGCGCAATGAAGACCGGTGTTTGGATGGAACGTCTCAAAGACGTGAAGGACACCGAAGACATGCTGGGGCACGAGCCCGAATTCACCGAATCCTAAGCTGACTGGACCGCGAAGGTTCCGATAGAGGGAATATCATGACGGACCCGCAAGTCGCCATTCTGATGCTGTTTCTTTTTATCGGGCTGGTGATGCTGGGATTTCCGATCGCTTTTACGCTTTTGGCGATGGGAATTGGATTTGGCTATTACGCATATTTCCAGGGCGGCATCGAGACCATTGGGGACGTTTTCACCAACAATATTTTCTATTTGCTGAACCAGAACACCTATTCGGTGATGGAAAACGATACGTTGGTGGCGATTCCCTTGTTTTTGTTCATGGGCTATGTGGTGGCGCGCGCCAACATTGTTGACCGGTTGTTTTATTCGCTGCAGATGGCGGCGCACAATCTTCCCGGTTCGATGGCGATCGCGGCGCTGATTACCTGTGCCGTGTTTTCGACAGCAACCGGGATCGTCGGGGCGGTGGTCACGCTCATGGGCCTGCTGGCCTATCCGGCGATGGCGAACGCAAATTATGACAAGAAGTTCGCTGCCGGGGTAATTTGTGCAGGCGGGACATTGGGCATTCTGATACCGCCTTCGATTATGCTGATCGTCTACGCCGCGGTCGCCGAGCTATCGCCGTTGCGCCTGTATGCCGCGGCCGTATTCCCCGGCCTGATCCTGGCAGGTTTCTACATCGTCTATGTGCTGATCCGGGTATTATTGAACCCGTCCATCGCGCCGAAACCCTTGCACGAGGACATACCGCCAGTGTCTAAAATCTACATGGACCTGCTGGTGTCCTTCGTGCCGCTCACTGTGCTTATCGGTCTGGTTCTGGGGTCCATTCTCGGCGGTCTAGCGACCCCGGCAGAGGCTGCAGCGATGGGGGCATTCGGCGGGCTGGCGCTGGCTGTCGTTTACCGCTCGCTCACCTGGGCAAAAATGAAGGATAGCGTATTTCTGACTGCCAAAGCCACCGCGATGGTGTGCTGGCTATTCGTCGGCTCATGGACCTTTGCATCGGTCTTTTCCTACCTCGGCGGGCACACGGTGATCGAGAATTGGGTTTTGGCAATGAATATGCAGCCCTGGCAGTTCCTTGTGTTCGCGCAGCTGATCATCTTTTTCCTGGGATGGCCGTTGGAATGGTCGGAAATCCTGATCATTTTCGTGCCGATCTTCCTGCCGCTGCTCGATACGTTCGGTGTGAACCCGTATTTCTTCGCAATGCTGGTGGCGCTGAACCTGCAGACCTCGTTTCTGACGCCGCCGATGGCGATGTCGGCCTATTATCTGAAAGGCGTGTTGAAAAAACGGATCGAACTGATGGAAATTTTCAGGGGCATCATGCCTTACCTGGGGATCGTGATTTTCAGTATGTTTCTGATGTATCAGTATCCGGGGATTGCGCTGTGGCTGCCGGATTATCTGTTCGGTGTGTACATACCTTGATTCCTTTGCAGATCGGACAATTACATGCCTAATGCGCTGTCGGCCTGTGACGCGGCCCGGAAAATCAAAGAAGGTTCGCTTACCTCCGTCGATCTGGTCAAGTCATGTCTGACGCGGATCGACGAGAGCGACGGCCAGCTAAAGGCGTGGCAACATCTGGACCGCGACCACGCGCTGGCACAGGCTGAAGAGATGGACAAAATCCGTCGCGCCGGTCGGCCGGTGGGCGCGTTGCACGGTGTTCCCGTCGGGATAAAGGATATCATCGACACGCGCGATTTCCCGACCGAGCGCGGGACGCAGGTATTCTCTGGCCGCAGGCCCGAACACGACGCGGCTCTGGTCGAACGCCTGCGCGAGGCCGGGGCGGTGATACTGGGCAAAACCGCCACCACCGAATTTGCTTTCATGCATCCTGCCGAAACCCGAAATCCTCATAATCCGGACTATTCTCCGGGCGGCTCGTCTAGTGGCTCCGCAGCCGCCGTTGCGGCGTTTCAAGTGCCCCTGGCGATCGGAACCCAGACCAACGGGTCGGTTATCCGGCCTGCGTCCTTTTGCGGAACCTATGGTTTCAAGCCCACGCGCGGCGTAATTTCGAGGCGCGGCATAATGCGGACCTCAAAATCGCTGGACCAGGCCGGGGTTTTCGGCCGAACGCTGCAAGACATAGCGCTGCTGAGCGATGTGATCGGCGGCTATGATCCCTCAGATAGTCTGAGTTATCCAAGACCACGGCCGAAAATGCTCAGTGGCAGCCTGGCCGACGTTCCGGTTGAGCCAGAATTGATATGGTTCGATCTGCCGTTCAATGACCGGTTGACCGAAGATGCCAGGGCAGGATTGGACGAAGTCGTGAATGCCCTGGGGGCAAGGGTCGAGCGATCCCCGGTTTCGCAAAACATGATCGGCCTTGTTGAGATACAAAATACGATCCAAGAATACGAATTATGCCAACATCTGGAAAAAGAATTCACCGCGCATTGGGACATGCTTAGCAAGACGCTTCGATCCGCCATTGAACGTGGCCGCAAAATCAGCGACGTGCAGTATGGCGAAGCAATCGAAATAATGGCGTCCGCCGCTCAATTTTTTGAGGCGTTCTTCAAGGATTATGACGCGATCATAGCACCAAGCGCCTCAGGCGAGGCACCAATTTTTGACCACGGCACTGGTGATCCGGTATTTTGTACGAACTGGACACTGTGCGGTCTGCCAGCCCTCAACCTGCCGCTTTTGGTTGGAGAAAATGATCTTCCGGTGGGGGTTCAGCTGATCGGCGCAGCCGAGGAAGATGATCGCCTGCTTAGAACCGCACGTTGGTTGTTGAACGAACTGCAAACTGGTGTAACTTAAGCCAAGGAGGATCAATACATGATTTCCGGAATGGTCAAAATTATTGTCGGTGTCATTGCCACAGCTATGCTGATCATTTTTATTGTGGGACTTGCGCACAGTATTTCGACTGGATTTGCCGGTTTTTGGGGAGGATTGCCGTTCTGGGTGATCATAGTTTTTGTATTGGCGATGGCGATTTATGATTACTGGGATGAGTGTGTGCGAAAGAAATAGGTGAATGACCATCCGGCCTGTCGTTTGGATCACCCGGAAATTATCAGAAGCGACTCTGGAGCGGGCCGCACGATCCTATGAACTTGTCGTCAATGACGCCGACGGTGTGCATACATCCGAAGACATTATCAAAATGAGCGCCCTTGTGGATGCTATTCTGGCCTGTCATTCCGAGTTGTTTACGGCTGAGGTCGCAAGTCGGCTGGACTCGCGCGTTAAGATCATCGCCAACCATTCTGTTGGTGTAGACCACTGCGATCTTACCGCCCTGCGAAAACGTGGAATAGTGGTGACCAACACCCCAGATGTGCTGTCAGATGCAACCGCCGAGATCGCGATGTTGTTGATGCTTGGCGCGGCGCGGCGCGCTGTTGAAGGCGACAGAATTGTGCGATCTGGGAACTGGGATTTCTGGAGCCCGTCTTTCATGGTCGGCCAGCAGGTCAGCGGTCAGAAATTGGGCATCATTGGCATGGGCCGGGTTGGACAGGTGGTCGCCAAAAGAGCACGCGGATTCGAAATGGAGGTACATTATTTCAATCGAAAACGGTTGCCTGCTAAATTGGAATTGAATGCGATCTATCACGATAGCATCGAAAGCCTGTTGGCCGTCGCGGACTTCCTTTCGCTCCATTGTCCAGCTACGCCTGAAACAATGAGCATGATGAACAGCGAGAGATTCGCGCTTTTGCCGGACGGCGCGGTTTTCGTTAATACCGCCCGGGGCGCATTGGTTGACGAAAACGCGCTTTTGGCCGCACTTGATTCTGGCAAAGTCGCAGCAGCTGGACTGGATTGTTTTGTGCAAGACCCGGGCGGCAATCCGGAATTTTCAAGTCACGACAACATCTTCATGTTGCCCCATATTGGCAGCGCGACCCGGCAAACACGCGACGCGATGGGGTTTCGTGCGCTGGATAATCTGGACATGTTTTTCGCCGGGAAAACACCGAGAGACCGGCTTTGAGCGTCGATCATGCTCATAGAAAATTTCAAATGCCGTGATAGTTTCGACCGCACCATCGGCATGGAAACTTAAGCGCACCATGAGACGCACCGTTTTGGCCACGGTCTTTTTCGCAGTTACTTCAGTGCCTTGGATCGGTGCCGTCGCGCAGAATTTTGACCGTGGTATGACCGCCGCTGAAAGCGGCGACTTTGTAACGGCGGTGCAAGAATGGCATCCTATGGCTGAACAGGGCCACGCATCAGCGCAGACTTCGCTTGGGTATTTGTATGCGTTCGGGCTTGGTGTCGTGCGGAGCGATATTGAAGCAGCGGCATGGTATCGCAAAGCCGCGGACCAAGGCTTCGCCGATGCGCAATTCAATCTTGCGGGCATGTACGACGAGGGTCGCGGGGTAACACTGGATGACGCCGTAGCAGCCAAATGGTACCAACTGGCCGCCGAGCAGGGCCATATCTCGGCGCAGCACAATCTTGGCCTGATGTACAAGTTCGGCGAGGGTGTCGCGCAGTCCGACACCGAGACGTTTCAATGGCATCGCCTGGCCGCAGCACAAGGTCATGCCTCGGCGCAAGCGTCACTCGGGTCAATGTACGACGCGGGTCGCGGTGTCAGGCAAGATTATACGGAAGCTCTGCTTTGGTATCGATTGGCCGCCGAACGGGGTCACTCTTCGGCTCAGGTCTATCTCGGTGACATCTACGCCGTGGGCCTGGGCGTCGCGCAAAGCAACACGCTGGCGTATATGTGGTATTTCATTTCTGTCGCCAGCGGCTCTGCAGTTGGGTCCGGAGGGCGCGACAGGGTTGCAGATCGGATGACACCGGCAGAAATTTCCACAGCTCAGTCGATCGCGCACAGATGCGTGGAAACGAACTACAAAATGTGTGAATGAAGTGGAACTGCTTGCCGACCGCACTTGTGCGACAAATTTGATTTTCTGGAATAGGCGGGATCCACGGTTCAACGGCATGATGATCCTGGCCAACTATTTATAGAGACCGCGATTGGCAAACTGCCCTGCCATTTGCAACATAGCCGGACCAGAAGCCAACAGTCTTATGATGAATATATCGGGAGTTGAAAGCAATGACTGCTCGTCAATATATAGATCGTCCTCGCGCGTGTTACTAATTTCGATTCATCGATAAAGCAGTAATGTAGACGTGCCGGACGCCGTCTGAGACATAGGCGCTCGGGCCATCGCCGGCTGGACCATCCAAGGTCAGCCCGTACCAAAAGATATTCCCGGCAAAGCCGTCGGCGCGGGCGACCAGCTCGGATTCGCCGGCGTTCAGCACCAGATAGCCACCGGGCCGCACCGCCTTGGCGACCAGAAACTTGGCGTCCGTCAGCGTCGGTACGTCGGTTATTCCATAATCACCAAGATGATCGACGGCGACGTTGGTTATCAGGCAGACATCGGCCGGGGGCACGGGCAGGCCGCGCCGCATAAGCCCGCCGCGCGCGGCCTCAATGACGGCGAGTTCGACCCTTTCGTGACGCACCGCCCGCCGCGCGCCTGCGGGCCCGGGATAATCCAGCCGCGGCGGGAGTCTTATGATGTTTTTGCCGGGCACATCCTTGCAATACTCCCAAAATCGCGAATGTCGGGCGCCGTCGTGACTGGCCACGTCCTTTGCCTGACGCCAAGAAAATTCACGAAGAATTTTTGGGCTGAAGATTGTTCGTGAACAATCTTCTCGCTCTAACTCCCTGCGGCGCGGATCAGTTTGAGGATGTCCGCGGCAGCCGAAGGAATGTTGGTGCCAGGCCCAAAGATCGCCTTTACCCCATTCTCATAAAGAAACTCGTAATCCTGTTGCGGGATGACCCCGCCGCAGATGACAATCACTTCGCCCGCCCCGGCGGCTTTGAGCGCCCCGACCAGTTTTGGGGCCAGGGTTTTGTGGCCCGCGGCCTGGCTCGAGATGCCGACCACATGCACGTCGTTGTCAACGGCGTCTTGCGCTGCCTCTTCGGGGGTCTGGAACAAAGGCCCGACATCGACGTCAAAGCCGATATCGGCGAAGGCGGTGGCGATCACCTTGGCGCCCCGGTCATGGCCGTCCTGGCCCATTTTCACGACCAGCATACGCGGGCGGCGGCCTTCTTTTTCGGCGAACAGTTCGACATCGCGCTGGATCGCGGCAAAGCCTTCGTCGCCTTCGTAGGCCGCGCCATAGACCCCGGCCAGGGTTTTCACTTCGGCGCGGTGCCGCCCAAATACTTTTTCCATTGCCATCGAAATTTCTCCTACCGTGGCCCGTGCGCGGGCGGCCTCGACCGCCAGCGCCAACAGATTTTCCATGCTCGTGCGCGCGCCGGTCTCCAGCGCGGCCAGCGCCGCGTCGCAGGCGCTGCTGTCGCGGGTGGCGCGGATGTCTTCAAGCCGTGCAATCTGGGTGTCGCGCACCGCATGGTTGTCGACATCGCGGATGTCGATCGCGTCTTCTTTTTCCGGGCGGAATTTGTTCACGCCGACGATCACCTCTTCGCCCCGGTCGATGGCCGCCTGCCGCCGGGCTGCGGCCTCTTCGATCCTGAGTTTGGGCATGCCGCTGGCCACCGCCTTGGTCATGCCGCCCATCTCTTCGACCTCTTCGATCAGCTTCCAGGCCGCGTCGATCAGATCTGCGGTTAGTTTCTCGACATAATACGACCCTGCCAGCGGATCGACCACGTTAGTCACTCCGGTCTCGTTCTGCAGAATCAACTGGGTGTTGCGCGCGATCCGGGCCGAGAATTCGGTCGGCAGGGCAATCGCCTCGTCAAAGCTGTTGGTGTGCAGCGATTGCGTGCCGCCCAGAACCGCGCTCATCGCCTCGAAAGCGGTGCGAACGATGTTGTTGTAGGGGTCCGCTTCCTGAAGGCTGACCCCACTGGTCTGACAATGCGTGCGCAGCATCAGCGAGCCGGGGTTTTTCGGTGAAAACTCGGTCATGATCTGGTGCCACAGGAACCTTGCCGCGCGCAGCTTGGCGGCCTCCATGAAGAAATTCATGCCGATGGCGAAGAAAAACGACAGGCGCCCGGCGAAGGCGTCCACGTCCATGCCGCGCGCTACGGCGGCGCGCGCATATTCGCGCCCGTCGGCAAGGGTAAAGCCCAGTTCCTGCACCAGGTTCGCGCCCGCTTCCTGCATATGATAGCCCGAAATCGAGATCGAGTTGAACTTGGGCATTTCGGCAGCGGTGAATTCGATGATGTCGGCGACGATCCGCATCGAAGGCTCGGGCGGATAGATATAGGTGTTGCGCACCATGAATTCTTTCAGAATGTCGTTCTGGATAGTGCCCGAAAGTGCGGCCCGGTTGACGCCCTGTTCTTCGCCCGCGACGATGAAGGCGGCCAGCACCGGGATCACCGCGCCGTTCATGGTCATGGAGACGCTGACCTGATCGAGGGGGATGCCGTCAAATAGGATTTTCATGTCCTCAACGCTGTCGATGGCGACACCGGCCTTGCCCACGTCGCCGGGCACGCGGTCGTGATCGCTGTCATAGCCCCGGTGCGTGGCTAAATCGAAGGCGACCGACACGCCCTGTTGGCCCGCCGCAAGCCCTTTGCGGTAAAAGGCGTTTGAGGCCTCGGCCGTGGAAAAGCCCGCGTATTGGCGAATGGTCCAGGGACGGCCCGGGTACATCGTGGCGCGCGGGCCGCGGATGAAGGGGGCAAGCCCGGGCATGCCGCCGAGGTGGGCGAGACCGGCGAGGTCGGCGTTGGTATAGACCGGATTAACGGCAATGCCCTCGGGTGTGGCCCAGCTAAGATCGCCAAGCGCCCGCCCGCGCAGTTCGCGGGCCGCCAGCGCTTCCCAGGTTTTCTTTGTCTCAGCCATCGTCATACCCTTCGAATTGGCGCGCAAAGCGCCTATATATCGCTGTGGAGGAGCCATAATGCCCCGTACCGCTTTGTTGATCGTTGCCTTGCTGGCACCCGTTTTCGCGATGGCCCAGGACGGGGAAAGCCCGCCGCCGTTTGAAGTGATCGATGGCCGCGACGTTGTCCTTGCCGACTACCTGTGGCTGGCCCGCCCGCTGGTGGTATTTGCCGATGCGCCCGCCGACCCGCGCTTTGCCGAACAGATGGCGCTTTTGGCCGATCAGGTGCAGGCTCTGGTTGATCGTGACGTCGTGGTGATCGCGGACACCGAGCCCGGTACACTGAGCGGACTGCGCCGTGAATTGCGCCCGCGCGGCTTCATGATCGCACTTCTGGCCAAGGATGGCAGCGTTGTTCTGCGCAAGCCGTTTCCCTGGGACGTGCGCGAGATCAGCCGCGCCATCGACAAGCTGCCGCTGCGCAAACAGGAGCTGAGCCAGGAACGGGCAGTGACCGACTAGCGCGGGCATTTCGTGACCCCCTCGAAGAGAAAACAGGCGTCTTTTGGCAGGGTTTCGACCCAGGATTTCAGCGACTGGGTGGCGTGGGCAACATGGGCATCGTCGGCGGCATAGAAATCGACTTCGGCGGCACCGAGATATCCGATGGCGTTGAACATCACCAGTTTGCCCAGCTTTACCCATTCGGGCGCGACGCTGTTGCCGGCCATGATCGCCTTGTCATAGATCATGATGACCGCGATATCGTGATCGACTATCAGCGGCCCGCCCCAGCCCGGTGCGGGGTCCGATAGCCTGATCCGCCGCGCTTCAGCGTTCGACAGGCCAAAAAGGTCGAGCACATAATTGCGATTTCCCCAGACCACGCGACCCAGATCGTTAACCGCAACGTTGCGGTCCAGATGGTCCTGCGCGAAGGCCGCCATCTGACCCTGTTGCAGGTGGATCGCGCGGCTGCCCCAGAAATAGAACGTCGCGGTTTCCCTGGCATAGAAAGCCCCGGCCAAGATCACCGCGATCACGGCCAGAGCTTTGGCCGGAACACGCGGCCGGGCGGCCTGCGGGGCCAGGATCAGAACGCCGGTACCAAGCGCCGCGATAATGTAATGCTCGTAACGCTCGAGCCAGCCGATCTGACCAAAGGCCAGATGGGCAAGCCCGGCGGCGATCAGCGTCGCCGACAGCCAGGTCCACCGGGTCTGGCGCACCACGGGTGCCGCCAGACGCAGCACCGCCGTCACCACCACCAGCACCAATATCCCAAGGCCACCGGGCTTGCCGACGTTAATCAGGAACGTGCCCGAGATCCTTTGCAGCGCCGAGAGGTCTTCCTCGCCCGATGCCGTCAGCTTTGCCTGAACCGAGCTGGGCAGCGGGTCGAGCCCGAGCGAGGTCAGGTACCACACGAAGGCCGCGACCGGCACCAGAGCCAGCGCGGCGCAGGCTGCGGCCAACCGTATGCGACCGGTCAGGGCCAGGCTCAGCGCCGCCATGCCCGACAGGGCCAGCCCTTCGAACCGCAGGATCGGGCCAAGCGCCAGACCTAGGATCAGCATGCCGGTCATGCGGTCCTCGGCCAGAACCCGCGCCAGCCCAAAGATCAGGGCAACCGAGGCAGCGGCGTGGAGCGTATGTTCCATGCCGACATAGGCGGTGGAAACGCCGCCAGTCATAAGCGGGCCAAAGAACGCCAGCCCCAGGCCAAGTGCGCCCGTATACCCGGCCCACATCAACGCGCGGCCCCAGAGGACCGCGGTCAGCGCGAGCCCGATGACATTCCAGAAAAGCGGCAGAAAACGCTGGAATTCGCTGTCGGGGAAGGGGGTCAGCAAAAGCGGATAAAGCCCGGACGAGGCTGCCGAGGCAACTTCGCCGAAATTTACACCGTAACCGCCGCGGGCGATCTCGGACGCCATCGCCAGGTGGATATAGACGTCGTCAAGCGGGTATTCGAACACCCAGCCCGCCAGCCCCGCCGCCACAAGTTGCAGCATCACGAAGATGCCAAGCGCGCCGGTCAGCGCGACGAGGTCCAGCCGCTGGTCAACGACCGGGGTATGGCGCGGGTCGCTGGTCACTCGAATTCCAAGATTACGGCGTCGACTGCTAGGCTGTCACCGGCTGCTGCGCTGATCTTGGCGACCTTGGCCTTTTTGTCGGCGCGCAGGATGTTTTCCATCTTCATCGCCTCGACCGTGCACAGCGCCTGCCCTTCCTGCACCTCGTCGCCGACCTCGACCGCAATGCTCACGACCAGACCCGGCATCGGGCACAAGAGCAGTTTCGATGTGTCGGCGGCCTCCTTTTCCGGCATCAGATGGAATATCGCGGCCTGACGCGGGTTCAAAAGCCGCACCCGCAGATCGGCGCCGCGCGTGCGCACCCGAAAGCCGTTGGTGGCCTTGGCGACCTTCAGAACCAGTGGCACATCATCGACAGTCAGGCGGGCCAGCTTGTCGCCGGGGGTCCAGTCTGAGGTCACGCGCATCGAGATGCCGTCGTCAAATGTGGTGGTCGATCCGTCGCGGTCGGCGTCGATCAGCAGCTTGAATTCATCGCCTTGCGCGATCGCCACCCAGTCGCGCCCGACCCGGCGCTCGTGGTTGCCAAGCGTGCCCGAAATGCGCGCCCGCCTAATCTCGACCACCCGGTGCATTGCGCTGGTGGCGGCCACCACGCGGCGCAGCATCGCATCATCCAGCGTCACGCCGGTAAACCCGTCGGGGTATTCCTCGGCTATGAAGGCGGTTGTCATGTCGCCCGCTATGAACTTGGGATGATCCATCACAGCGCTGAGGAATGGCAGGTTGTGGCCGATGCCCTCAACCTCGAACCCGTCAAGTGCGGTGCGCATGTGGTCGATGGCCTCGGCGCGCGTCGGCGCCCAAGTGCATAGCTTGGCGATCATCGGGTCGTAAAACATGCTAATCTCGCCGCCCTCATAAACGCCTGTATCGTTGCGCACCGCTTGGGTGTCGGTGGCTTCCTCGGCTGGCGGGCGGTACCGGGTCAGGCGCCCGATCGAGGGCAGGAAACCGCGATAGGGGTCTTCGGCGTACAGGCGGCTCTCGATCGCCCAGCCGTTGATCGAGACATCGGCTTGCTTCAGCGACAGCTTCTCGCCCGCCGCCACGCGGATCATCGCCTCGACCAGATCGACGCCGGTGATCAGCTCGGTGACAGGGTGTTCGACCTGAAGGCGGGTGTTCATCTCGAGGAAAAAGAAATTGCGTTTCCCGTCAACGATAAACTCGACCGTGCCGGCGCTGGCGTATCCCACGGCCCGCGCCAGTTTCAGTGACTGCTCGCCCATGGCCTTGCGCGTGGCCTCGTTAAGGAACGGCGATGGCGCTTCTTCGATAACTTTCTGGTTGCGGCGCTGGATCGAACATTCACGTTCGTTCAGATAAACACCGTTGCCGTGGGCATCGCAAAGCACCTGAATCTCGATGTGCCGGGGCTGGGTCACGAATTTCTCGATGAAAATGCGGTCGTCGCCAAAGCTCGCGGCGGCTTCGTTCTTGGACGACTGAAAGCCTTCGCGCGCCTCGTCATCATTCCACGCGATGCGCATGCCTTTGCCGCCGCCACCAGCGCTGGCCTTAATCATCACCGGATAACCGACCTTGTTCGATATTTTCACGGCCTCATCGGCGTCTTCGATCAGGCCCATATAGCCAGGAACCGTGGAAACGCCGGCCTTCTGGGCGATCTTTTTCGAGGTGATCTTGTCGCCCATGGCCTCGATGGCGGCCTTGGGCGGTCCGATAAAGGCCACGCCTTCGGCGGTCAGCGCTTCTGCGAACTTGGGGTTTTCGCTGAGAAACCCATAGCCCGGATGCACCGCTTCGGCGCCGGTCGCGCGGACCGCGTCCATGACCTTGTCTATGACGATATAAGACTGGTTGGCAGGCGGCGGGCCGATCAGCACCGCTTCATCCGCCATGCGGACATGCAACGCCTGGGCGTCGGCTTCAGAATAGATCGCCACAGTTTGAATGCCCATCCTGCGCGCCGTCTTAATCACGCGGCAGGCGATTTCGCCCCGGTTCGCGATCAGGATTTTCTTGAACATTCCGCTATCCTATGGTCGGGGCCAGCGCGCCGCAGCGCGCGTTATTTTGCGGGCACGCGCAGGCATCGTGACCCGGCGTGTGCGCGATTGCTGATCCTGTGAGTTTGGTGGTGCGGCGATGCACCATGGGCCGCGGGCGATTTCCCCGCAACGGCGGCCTCGCTGCCCATTGCCCGGGCGATGCGGTCTGATCCGCTGTCCCGCCTATGGACCCTTGCGCGCCCGTACCAGCACGGCAGGGGCGGGCCGCCCTGCCGCACGGCAGGACGGTTGGTTTTGGCCTAGCGGATGCAGTAGTTGGGCGAGAAATCGTTGCACAGGATGCCTGCCGCTGCGCCGACAACAATGCCCAGTGTGACGCCGCCGCCCACGACCGCGCCGGTGATGCCGCCGATGGCCGCACCCGAAAGCGCGCGTTTGGCTTCGGTGTTTCCGCAGGCAGCAAGTCCTGCCGCGATTGCCAATGCCAGTCCGAAATTTCTGATCCGCATGTTTGGTTTCCTTTTCTCGATACGCTGCCTCGCACCATATAGTTCACATTGGTCCGCCCTTCACAGTCAAAAAACGGCCCGGTCCGATTGCGACCAGGCCGTCGAGAGGGGGACAGGCGGCGTAGAAATTGTCGCCCGGCAGACGCTCGATTGTCGGAGGCGTCCGCAGTGCGAACAGTGCAGAGATATTTCGGCCCGGCCAAGCCGCGCGCGCGCGCCGCTGCCATCTGGGCCGGATGCCGCCAAGCGGCGGAAGGTATCGGCGAAATCATGCCGACCCTCGGTGGTCCAGAGCTTCGGGAAAGCCCGCTCGCGCGCGCGCAGCATCAATCCGCAACCGGGCCTCGTAGCTTTCAGCGTCGAATGGGACTTCCGCAGGCACCACTTCGCGGCCGAAAAACCAGCTTAGCCGTCCGGCGTCGAGGTTGCCGCGTTGGAATGGCTGATCGCCGAAGTGGTGCCAGAGGGCGGCAATGAATCCGGCGTCGGCGCGGCGGTCGGCGGGCCTGCGGTCGGCAAAGCGCTCGCGCGCTGTCAGGCGCGTCGGCGTACCTTTGGCGGGCCGCCGAATAGTGAACTGAAAGTCGGTGCCGGGCAGGCGGCTGGGAAATCCGCGATGCTTCAGCATGACGAACCCATACAGGTCATAACCGTGCAGCGCGCATCAGGGCCATCGATTTTCAGGAGATATTGCGCACCGAACCGATTGAGGTTCACAGGTGCGGGGCGCGGACCGGCCTGAGAGGCCGATCCGCGAAAGATGTGATTACATCTTGTCCATGGAAGGCTCTTCCATGACCATAGGCTCTTCCATGACTTCTTCTTCCGCTGCACCGGCGCAGGCTGCGAGAAGAACGGTGAGGCCAAGGATGGCGAGTGCTTTGATGCTGGTGGGCATATTAATCTCCAATTGGATTTCTTGTTTTGGTAGTAAGCGCCTTGCGTGAGAAGACCCGAACCGCCCGAATTGAGCGGCCCGGTAAGGATGCCGTTACATCTTGTCCATGCTAGGTTCGGCCATGATCGGCTCCGGTTCTGCAACCGGCTCGGGTGCAGCTGCGCCGCAAGCTGCGACGAAAGCGACAATACCGAAAACCGCGAAAGCTTTGATGCTCTTGGACATCTATGTCTCCTCAAATTGAGCCGGGGTCGTGTCAGGCGAGCTGACGCAAGTTGTCCCTCGGACGTCTGGCTGGCCACACAGACGCGACCGCCTTTAACGTTAAGGCGATTTTTTGGGGTTGAACAGCCAATATTCTGACTTTCCCGTGAAATTGGGTGCAATTCCGCCCAAAACTTGGGGCGTTGAGTCGATTTTGCCACACCGGACGCGGCGCCAAAGACCGTGATATAAGGGTTGTCTAAGGTCATCACAAAAATTCGGTCAGTTCAAAGCGGGATGTTGTTGTGCTTTTTCCATGGGTTTTTCAGTTGCTTGCCTCTAAGCGAGGCAAAAGCGCGGGCGACGCGGCGGCGGGTCGACTGGGGCTGGATCACCTCGTCGATAAAGCCTTTTTCGGCGGCGACAAATGGGTTGGCGAAGCGGTCTTCGTAGTCTTTGGCGCGCGCTGCAATCTTGTCGGGATCGGCAAGCTCGGAGCGGTACAAAATTTCGGTCGCGCCCTTGGCCCCCATCACTGCGATCTCGGCGGTAGGCCAGGCATAGTTGAAATCACCGCGCAGGTGTTTCGACGACATGACGTCGTAGGCCCCGCCATAGGCTTTGCGGGTGATCACCGTAACTTTGGGCACCGTTGCCTCGCCGAAGGCAAACAAAAGTTTCGCACCGTGTTTGATGACACCACCGTACTCCTGGCTGGTGCCTGGCAAAAAGCCGGGCACATCGACCAGGGTCAGGATCGGAATTTCAAACGCATCGCAAAAGCGCACGAACCGCGCCGCCTTGCGCGAGCTGTCGATGTCCAGGCACCCGGCCAACACTATCGGCTGGTTGGCAACCACGCCTACGGTCGAGCCTTCGAGCCGGATAAATCCGGTGATGATGTTCTTGGCATGATCGGCCTGAATCTCGAAAAAGTCGCCTTCGTCGGCGATCTTTTCGATCAGCTCTTTCATGTCGTAGGGCTGGTTCTTGTTCGCGGGGATCAGTGTGTCCAGGCTGGCCTCGACCCGCGCCACGTCGTCGTAGAATGGCCGAACCGGCGGTTTTTCGCGGTTGTTGAGTGGCAGGAAGTCAACCAGCCGCCGTATTTCGGCCAGGGCCTCGATGTCATTTTCAAAGGCCCCGTCAGCGACCGAGGATTTGCGCGTGTGGGTCGAAGCGCCGCCCAGTTCTTCGGCGGTAACTACTTCGTTGGTGACTGTCTTCACCACGTCGGGACCGGTGACGAACATGTAGGACGTGTCGCGCACCATGAAAATGAAGTCGGTCATCGCCGGCGAATAAACCGCACCCCCCGCGCAGGGGCCCATAATCACGGATATTTGCGGCACCACGCCCGAAGCCATGATGTTGCGCTGAAAGACGTCGGCATATCCGGCAAGACTGGCCACGCCTTCCTGAATGCGCGCGCCGCCGCTGTCGTTCAGGCCAATCACCGGCGCGCCGTTTTGCATCGCCATGTCCATAATCTTGCAGATCTTTTGGGCGTGGGTTTCGGAAAGGGAGCCGCCGAAGACGGTGAAATCTTGGGAAAAGACATAGATCATGCGCCCGTTCACAGTACCCCAGCCGGTGACCACGCCGTCGCCAGGCGGGCGGTTATCAGCCATCCCGAAGTCGGTGCAGCGGTGGGCGACGAACATGTCGAACTCTTCAAAGCTGCCTTCGTCCAGCAACAGTTCGATCCGTTCGCGCGCCGTCAACTTGCCCTTGGCGTGCTGCGCCGCGACCCGCCGTTCGCCGCCGCCTGCACGCGCCACCGCACGGCGGTCTTCCAGCTGGTGAAGAATCGTGGACATGATGCGGGCCTCCTGCCTGGGTCTGTCTGGGGTTTTAACGCGAAAAAAACTCATCGCACAAACACTTTTGGGCATATTTGCAATGTTGTGCGAAGTATAGATTTGCAAAGTGCAAATGTGAATATTCCAAGGTCTTTGGCCCGATGGACATTCCTACGCGCCGTCCCTAGGTGTTGGGGATGCCTGAACTTTCCCCGGTGCGTTTTCTGGACCGCCGCAGCCCGCCGCATATCCTGACACTGATAATCATGACCGGTACCTCGGCCATGGCGATGAACATGTTTTTGCCGTCGCTGCCTGCGATGACCAAGTACTTCGCCACCGACTATCGGTTGATGCAATTGTCGGTCGCGCTGTTTTTGGGCGTGAACGGGGCGCTTCAGATCATTGTCGGGCCGCTGTCCGACCGGTTCGGTCGCCGCCCTGTGCTGATTGGCGGGTATCTGATTTTTCTGGCGGCGACCCTCGGCTGTATCTATGCGCCAAGCGTCGAGATATTTCTGTCGTTCCGGATGTTGCAGGCAGGTATCGTCGTGTCGATGGTGCTGAGCCGTGCAATTATCCGCGACATGTACGATCAGGCACAAGCCGCTTCGATGATCGGATACGTGACCATGGGCATGGCGGTCGTGCCGATGATTACGCCCGCGATTGGCGGCTATCTTGACGAGGCGTTTGGGTGGCAGGCCAATTTCTGGGCATTCATGTTGGCAGGCGCCCTGACCCTTGCCCTGATCTGGTTTGATTCCGGCGAAACCAATCTTACCCCAACCGCGAGTTTTGCCCAGCAGTTCGCGGACTACCCCGAACTTCTTACATCGCCACGGTTCTGGGGCTATGCGCTGGCCGCTGCGTTTTCATCGGGCGCGTTTTTTGCCTATCTGGGCGGAGCGCCATACATCGGGTCGGAATTATTCTCGCTGTCGCCATCGGTGCTGGGGCTTTTGTTTGGCGCACCAGCGCTTGGGTATATTGCAGGCAATTTCATCTCGGGCCGGGCGTCAGTGCGGCTTGGCGTCAACACCATGATCCTGCGCGGTTCGCTGGTCGTCGCCGTGGGTGTCGGTCTGTCGATCCTGCTGTTTCTTGCCGGGCTCGGCGGGCCGCTGACATTTTTCGGTTTCATGACTTTTGTCGGGCTTGGAAATGGAATGGTATTGCCAAACGCGATCGCCGGGACGCTGAGCGTGCGACCGCAGCTTGCCGGCACGGCCAGCGGGCTGGGCGGGGCGCTGATGATTGGCGGCGGGGCCGGATTGTCGGCGCTTGCAGGTGCCCTTCTGGCACCCGGCAGCGGGCCTTATCCGCTTTTATACATTCAGCTGGTTACTGCGCTTCTGGGAATTGGCGCGATCCTGCTGGTGATCCGGCGCGAGCGCCGGCGGGCGCTTGCCTGACCCCCTTTGCAGGTGCTAACTGGGATTAGCAAAATCGCATAGTAAGCGCCGCCATGGCCACGCAAAAACTTTACGCCGGAACCAAACTTCGTGAAATTCGGACGGGCCTCGCGCTGACGCAGAAGGCCTTTGCCGAAAAACTGGGCGAGGCGCTAGCCGACCCGGTCTTCGGCGCGGGCGAAGCCCCGCTGGCCGATCTGCGGCTGGTGGCGGCCAATGCGCCGACGCTGGCGCGTTCGTTTCTCGAATTGCACCGCGCTTACCGGCAAAGCCACGAGGCGCTGGCGTCGCTGGACGAGGCGCTGGGGCGCGACGAGGCGCGCGCCAAACCGTCGCCGTGGGAAGAGGTGCGCGATTTTTTCCACTACTGCGACAATTACATCGACAGCGTTGATCGCGCCGCCGAACGCTTTGCCAGCAAGCCCGGCGCGCCCGCCGACATCGGCGACCGGGCGGTGGCGGCATTGCAAGAGGAAGGCGTGGTCTTGCGCCGGCAGAACGATGCGCCAATCCGCGATTATGATGTAGCGTCAAAGATCCTGACCTTGTCGGCGAAATCAGCCCCCGCGACGCGGCGTTTCCAGCTTCTGCACCAGGTCGCGCTGATCACCCAAGGCGAGCTTTTGGAGGCAACGCTGGACCTAGCGCGGTTCCAGTCGGACGAGGCGCGCGCCATTGCCAAGATCGGGTTGGCGAACTATTTCGCCGGGGCCGCGCTTTTGCCCTATTCCCATCTGCACGCCTCAGCGGCCGAGGTGCGCCATGATCTCGAACTGTTGGCGACCCGGTTTGGGGCCTCGGTCGAACAGGTGGCGCACCTCCTCTCGACGCTTCAGCGGCCAGGCTTGCGGGGCATCCCGTTTTTCTTCGTTGTGGTCGATCAGGCCGGCACGATCACCAAGCGGCACTCGGCGACGCGGTTGCAGTTTGCCCGGTTCGGCGGCGCCTGCCCGTTGTGGAACGTGCATCGCGCATTCGAGACGCCGGGGCGGTTCCTGCGCCAGCTGGCCGAAACCCCCGACGGGGTGCGGTACCTCTGCCTAAAGCATATTGCATTTAATCTGAGGCATATCCCGCGGCCTTGAGGAAGTTCCAGCATTGGTCTGGGTCGAAGAGATCACAAATGTCGCTGAGGGCGTCAAAGAGGGCATCGAAGGTTCTTGCTCCAACCCTTCGCAGGTGAGCTTTCAACTTTGAGAACGCCATTTCGATCGGGTTAAGATCCGGGGAGTAGGGTGGCAGGAACAAGAACCAGCATCCGCGCGCCCTCAACGCCTGTGCCGCGCGGTGGCTTTTGTGGGTGGAAAGATTGTCGAGAATGACCACAGTTCCAGGGTCCAGCGCAGGCGCAAGCTGGGTCTCGATATAAGTCTCGAACGCCGATCCATCCATTGCGCCGCTGATCACCCAGGGTGCAATCAGCGCGTTATGGGTCAGCCCGGCGATGAAGGTCTGCGTGCCCCATTTTCCAAAGGGTGCGGTGCCATAAAGCCGCTCACCCCTGAAGCTGCGCCCGCGCAACCGGGTGAGGTTGGTTTTGACGGCGGTTTCATCGATGAATACCAGCCTGTGCGGTTCGGCGCGCATGCGCGGCTGGCGGCGGCTGATCCATTCCCTTCGCGCCTTATGCAGGGCGGGCCGGTCACGTTCCTGCGCGACAAGTCCTTTTTTTATATGAAAACCCTGCGCGTTCCAGAGCCCGGTGGATTGAGGAGAGCTGAACGCTCACGCCGTGCGTCTCCGCAAGCGCACCCGCAAGTTCCTGCAATGTTATGTCCGGTTCAGCCCGGACAATCTCGATCAGGAAACCCGCATGCGGTGCCAGCTTGCCAAACCGGCCCGCTGGCCTGCCCTGTGGCTTGGGTGTGACCTCGCCCCGCTCACGTTGATCCGCCGCATAACGCACCGCCGTCGCTGCACTGACGCCATAAACCCGCCCCGCAGCGCGACAAGAGTTTCCGGCCGCAATATACCCGCATATCCGCTGCCGAAGATCCAAAGAATACGGTTTGCCCATGCTCCACCTCCTCACGGGAAATGAATCAGACAAACAACACTTTGGGAATCCCCTTTCGATTCACATCAAACGCAAACCGCTTTAGAGCGCGATGTGGCGAAACCCGGTGGCAGTTTCCACGCGCCGGTACGCCGGTTTGCCATAGCACTTGGGTGCGAGGTTCGGCATGCGGGCGATCTGGTCTACGGCGACGGGCTGGACTTGACCAACCCGCAGGCCTTTGAACCAATTGGAATATCCTGCCGCATCTGCGAGCGCGTGGGTTGCCACCAGCGTTCAGTGCCGCCGCTTGAACGGCGGCTGGTCATCGACCCCAACCGGCGCGGGGTTCTGCCTTACGAAGTCGAGGGATAGACCGAAAACCCAGCCATCACATTTCCATAAATACTTATGGGCACCTCGATTTATTGACATTCTGAGGGCATATTATGCCTGATTTCGGTTCTATCGGCCATCGGCACGCTGGGTTTTAGGTGGTCAGTCTCGATCCTTAATCCGCGCCGGGCATTGGTGGCGCAGATCGCCACAGCATCCTCGTGTTTTCATACCGGGAATGGGTTTAGGCGGTGCAACTGGCCAAGCCGCCGGATGTTGTAGGCAAGGTTCTTCATCCCGATCCTGGCCCTGGCCCGCGCCAGACCGATGGTTCGCACCAGCGTGCCACCCATGTCGTTCGCCTGCGCGCCGAACACATGCTCGACACGGACACGAACCGAGGATTTCGTCCTGTTGCTTTTCATTGCCTGTTCGGTCAGAGGCCTGCCCCGTTTGCCCTTGCGGTGGATGCGGCTTGTCAGTCCTCTCGCCCTGAGCTTCGCCTCGATTTCTTCCGACCGGTAGGCCGCATCTGCCCAGACCCTGGAGGCGGTGTTGCCGCGCATCAGCAACTCGTCCACCACCTGGCTGTCGTGAACGGCAGCGCCCGTGACGTGATAGCGCCGGATCAGTTTGTGCTTACGATCGACATTCACATGGTTCTTGTAGCCATAGTGGCTTTTGCCGTGCTTTTTGGTCCAGCGTGCATCAACGTCCTTCTGTGATCGCTTGGCAGGCTTGTTTTCCCAGTCTTCCGGCACCTCGCCACCCTTGATCGCCGCGTTTTCCGCGCGCGTGTTGTGGTTGCGCGGCACCGGCACGATGGACGCGTCCAGTATCTGGCCGCCCCGTGCAATGTAGCCCTGCCGCGCCAGATGTCCGTCAAAGAGTTTGAACAAATCATCCACCTTGCCCGCCTGCGCCAGCGCCTCGCGATACAGCCACACGGTCTTTGCGTCCGGCACCCGGTCACCAAGACCAAGACCCAGAAAACGCATAAACGAAAGCCGGTCCCGGATCTGGTATTCGACCTGATCGTCCGAAAGGTTGTAAAGCGCGCTCAGAACCAGGGTTTTGAACATCAGTACCGCGTCCATCGGCTTGCGCCCCGCGCGTGATTTCCGCTCACTTTCAGGCTTGCGCCAGACCTGCTCCAGAAGCGGGCGGAACTCTTCCCACGGTACAACTGCATTGATCTCGACCAGCGGGTCCTTCTTCGCATCCAGGCTCTCGTAACGATCTGAAAGATCAAAAAAGCCCATCTGTGCCATGACTGCCATCCCTCCGCCGCATCATCCTGCAAATCTACAGCGCGTTCACGCCAGATGCAATTTATAGAGGTGCCCTTATCTGTCCGCGGTCTGCTATTTTGTTGGCGGGCGGGAGGCCGGCAAATACTTGACCCGCTTTGAGGTCGTCTGGGAGCCGGGTCCCCAGCCCCTTGGGTAACCACCCAAACCGAACTGTTGACTGGCCCGGCGCTGTTGTCGCCAAGGCCGCAGATAAGGATGGATAACGTGACCTTAACACCTTACTTCGCGGGATGCGACATTTCGCGGGACGGCCTGGACATTTGCCTGTTGCAGGGCGACAGCGAGCGTCATTTCAGTTTGCCGAACACGCCGCAGGGCCATGCGATGCTGCTTGAGAAGTTGGCCGGAACATCGCCTGAGCTCGTCGTTCTGGAGGCCAGTGGCGGCTATGAATCGGCGCTGTATGAGGCCCTTCAGGGCGCCGGAGTTCCGGTGGCGCGGCTGCTGCCCCAGCGGGTCCGGCAATTCGCCTATGCAGGCGGGCAACTGGCCAAGACCGACCGGATCGATGCCTATATTCTGGCGCTGTTCGGCCAGCGGATGCGCCCCGCACCAAGCCTCGATGAGCCAGCAGGTCAGCGCTACATCAAGGCTTTGACCACGCGACGGCGGGCGCTTCTGACCCGCCGCATTGCCGAAAAATGCCAGCTCAAACAAGCCGCGTTTGAAGATATCCGCGCCATGATCCGCCACGCACTGACCCGGTTGGAGGCCGATATCAGGGCGCTGGACGCGCAGATCAATGCCCTGATCGAAGCGGACACGGCCTGGCGCAATCGCGCCCGCCGCCTGACCAGCCTTCCCGGGATCGGGGCGGTCACCAGTGCGGCGATGATTGCCGGGCTTCCCGAGCTCGGCCGCGTCACACGCGGGGAAATCGCCGCTCTGGTCGGCGTGGCACCGTTCGCGCGGCAAAGCGGTCGCTGGCGTGGCAAACGGGTGTGCCGCGGCGGGCGAAAAGACCTGCGAAATACCCTCTACATGGCGGCGCTGTCGGCGACACGCGCCAAAAGAACCCCGTTCTCTGCCCTCTACCAGCGGCTCGTCGATGCAGGAAAACCACCCAAACTGGCCATCACCGCCGTCATGCGAAAAATGGTCGTTACCCTGAATGCAATGGAACGCGATCAGAAATTCTACGCAATATAAACACTGTTGCTCCGGGGAGCGCGAGGGGCAGCGCCCCTCGCCCCGAGGCGACGCATGCAACGCGGTGCAAACCCAATGGCTCAGATATTGACCTCGACACCTGGCAGACGCAGCGCTTTTATCAACGCGCGCATTTCCTGCCGCGCGGCGACGTTCGAGATGTTCATTTGCCCGACAACACCCAGATCGCGCAGGTCCAAAAGCGTCAGCCCGCGTGGAAATAGCTCGCGAAAAATGATGCGCTCGTTGAACCCGGGCACGACGCGAAAGCCGATGCGTTTTGCAAGGTCATCGAGCGCGTCGCCCAGCTTTTTCTTGTTGTGCATGTGCTGGGCGCCCAGCCGGTTGCGCATGACCACCCAGTCGATCGGCGGCAGCCCGGCCTGGGCGCGCAACTGGCGCGCGTGCCAGACCATTTCCGAATAGACCGAGGGGCCGGTGACCTTGTTCGTCGCATGGTCGATGCGGGCCAGAAGATCGAAGTCGATAAAGCTGTCGTTCAGCGGTGTGACCAGCGTGTCCGCCAGCGAATGCGCGATCTGGCTGAGCCTGGTATGCGAGCCGGGACAATCGATCAGGATGAAATTACTGCGCGCCTCCATCCCGGCGACGGCCACCGAAAGGCGGTGATCCTGAACATTTTCGCCTGGTCCCAGATCGGACGGTTCGACGATAGGCAGCGGACGGTATTCGGGCTTCGGCAGCGTAACGCCCTCACGCGCGCAGGTCGCATTGCGGTTTTCGACATAGCGGGCAAGCGATTGCTGCCGCAGATCCAAATCCAAAAGCCCGACTTTGTGGCCAATGCGGGCGAGCGCGGTGGCGATATGCATCGAGATGGTGGATTTGCCTGATCCGCCCTTTTCGTTCCCGACAACAATAATATGCGCCACAATGGTTTCCTTGAGTTTGCCTGTCGTCCCTTCTTGCGGGCCTTCTTGCGGGGCTTAGCCCACTATATGCTGGGTGCGGACGCAATAAAAGCGCAAGAAATGCGATTGTGCGCCTATTTTCCGCCGGCCTCTCGGTGGCGACGGAATTTAGCGGGTCGATAAATTTTTCTCTTTCGCCCGAAGCGCCCTTAACCCTCGCGAAGTATGGGCGGTTTAGGTGTTGTTCAGTAATTTCACGCCATGGACGGACGATGACAACCACCTTCCAGCCCAAGCGCGCGACACTTTTGTCCGTTGTCCCGCTTGTTCTTCTATTTATCCTGATTTGCGGCACCGTTTTATGGATGGCGCGCGCGGTGAATTACGACGCGCTTTTGCGATCGCATGCAATGGTCCAGACCGCGCTGGAGCGGTATACACAACGCCCCTCCCAGCCGGCTTCGGTGTTTGCATTCGATCCCGGCAACGTACCCGCCGCTTTCAGCGAGGGCGCACCGGTGTCGGCCGAACTTGGCGGGGCGCTGCGGCGGTTTTCGAGCGGAATAACCTTTCCAGACAATTCCCATGGCTTTGTCCGCGCCGACAGCGTTCTCTACTTGCTCCAGCGCCGAATTGGCGGCGATGAATTCGTCGTGGTGGTTGACCGCGCCGATGCCGAGCGTCGGGTCCGCGACTTGGGGATATTGATCCGCGAGCGGATGGATACTCCGTTCAATTTGCAAGGTCACCCGTTCAAGGTCTCGGTGGCGCAGGGCTATGCGGTCTGGAGCGCGGGCCACAGCGCGGTGACCGAGCTGGTTCAGCAGGCCGATCTGGCGATGTACCACGGCAAACAGCACCGGATCGCTTCGCCAGTGGTCTATGACAACACGATCGAGACCAATCGCCGCGAGGGCAAGTTGATCGAAGATGCACTGCGTCACGCGTTGAGCAGGGGCGGCGAGTTTTCCATTCGTTATCAGCCGATTGTCGATGCACAGACCGGAAAGATGGTTAAGGCCGAGGCGCTGGCGCGCTGGACGTCGGACATCATAGGGCGGGTCCCGCCCGAGAAATTCATCGCCGTCGCCGAAAAATCAGGACTGATTATCGACGTCGGGCAGCAAATATTCAACTTGATATGCGACGATCTGATCCGGACGCCCCGGTTGTGCGTTTCGATCAATTTCTCGCCCCTGCAACTGCAGGCGCCGACGTTTATTCCCGAAGTGATCGACGCCTTTTATTCCCGCAATATCGCCACCGAACGGATCGAGATAGAGCTGACCGAAAGCGTGATCGTCGACGATCCCGAACTGTCGGCCTTTCGGCTCGATCTGCTGAACGAGGCGGGGTTCTCGACAGCACTCGACGATTTTGGCACCGGCTATTCGTCACTTAGCAATCTCAGACACATGCCGCTTCAGACCCTGAAGATCGACAGCAGTTTTGTCACCCGGCTGGAAAAGGATGACCCAAACCGCGACCTGATCCGGGCGATAACGGTGCTGGGTCATTCATTGCGTCAGTCGGTGATCGCCGAGGGGGTCGAGACGCCTCATCAGGCCAAGGTGCTGCGCGAGCTCGGCTGTGATCTGATGCAGGGCTACCTGTGTGATCGTCCGCTGGAGTTGAACGTTCTGGTCGACCGCTGGATCGACGGCAACATGGCGGCAGGTGATGCCGCAGGCGCCAGCAAAAGCGGCTAGCGCCACAACGCCATTTGCTTGCGGCCCGCGCGGTGCAGCGCTAAAGGCTGACCGACCCGGAAAACCGCACCGCCGACCAGAGATCAAACATGTCGATTGACACCGAAACCGCCCGCCGGATCGCGCATCTGGCCCGCATCCGCGTTGAAGACGAAAATCTGCCGGCGCTGGCGGGTGAATTCAACGCGATCCTGGGGTTCATCGAGCAGTTGAACGAAGTCGATGTCGAAGGTGTCGAACCGATGGTCAGCGTAACGCCCACGCGACTGAAGCGCCGCGCCGATGCGGTGACCGATGGCGGTCATCCGGAAAGAATATTGTCGAACGCCCCGGACGCACGCGAGGGGTTTTTTGCGGTGCCCAAGGTGGTGGAATGAGCGATCTGCCCGACCTGACAATTGCCGAAGCCCGCGACCGGCTGCGCGCCGGTGATCTGAGCGCGGCTGACCTGACCGAGGCCTGTCTGGCGGAAGTCGAGGCCGCGCGCGCGCTGAATGCCTTTGTCCACCACACGCCCGAGATTGCGCGTGCGCAGGCGGCGGCGGCGGACGCGCGGCTGAGGGCTGGCGATGCGCCTGATATATGTGGCATTCCGCTTGGGATCAAAGACCTGTTTTGCACGCGCGGGGTGCCCAGTCAGGCCGCCAGCCGCATTCTGGAGGGGTTCAGACCCGAGTACGAATCCACCGTCACCGCGAAGCTTTTCGAGGCCGGCGCGGTGATGCTGGGCAAGCTGAACATGGACGAGTTCGCCATGGGCTCGTCGAACGAGACCAGCGCTTACGGCAACGTTATCAGCCCCTGGCGGCGCGGCAATGATACCGCGGATCTGACCCCCGGCGGGTCATCGGGCGGTTCGGCGGCGGCCGTTGCCGCCGACCTTTGTCTGGCGGCCATCGGCACGGATACCGGTGGGTCGATCCGGCAACCCGCGGCATTCGTCGGCATAACCGGCTTGAAACCAACCTACGGGCGCTGTTCGCGCTGGGGCATCGTGGCCTTTGCCAGTTCGCTGGATCAGGCCGGACCGATGACCAAATCGGTGCGCGACGCGGCGATCATGCTGGGCGCGATGGCTGGTCACGACCCCCGCGACAGCACCTCCGCCGACCTGGCGGTGCCCGACTTCGAGGCGGCGATAACCGGCGACATCCGGGGCCAAAAGATCGGCATTCCCCGCGAATACCGGATGGACGGGATGCCGGATGAGATCGAGAGACTTTGGGTTGAGGGCGCGGATATGCTGCGCGATGCCGGGGCCGAGATCATCGACATCTCCCTGCCGCACACCAAATACGCGCTGCCTGCATACTATGTTATCGCGCCGGCCGAAGCCTCGTCGAACCTGGCGCGTTATGACGGCGTTCGCTATGGCCACCGGGCCAAATTGACCCAGGGCGAAGGCATCGTTGACATGTACGAAAAGACCCGTGCCGAAGGCTTTGGCCCGGAAGTTCAGCGCCGGGTGATGATCGGCACCTATGTGCTGAGCGCCGGGTTCTATGACGCCTATTACAACCGCGCGCGCAAAGTGCGCACCCTGATCAAAAAGGACTTTGAAGACGTATTTGCAGCTGGGATCGACGCCATTCTGACCCCGGCCACGCCGTCGGCGGCTTTTGGGCTGGGCGAGATGGCGGATGCGGATCCGGTGCAGATGTACCTCAACGACGTCTTCACCGTGACCGTTAATCTGGCCGGATTGCCTGGCATTTCGGTGCCTGCGGGCCTGGACACACTGGGCCTGCCATTGGGTCTGCAACTGATCGGGCGGCCCTGGGAAGAGGGCGCTTTGCTGAATACCGCGCAAGCGATCGAAGACGCCGCGGGCTTTGTTTCCAAACCCGGCCAATGGTGGTAAGCCGGTGCGCGAGCAGACGGTTATTATGGGTCAATCAGGCATCATGCGGGTTATCAGGGCGCTTAGCCTTTGCCTCGGTCTTTCGGCATGCGCAGCACCATCGCCCCAGCAGGGCGGGTTGGGCTTTGGCGATTACGATGAATACCTCGCCGAAAGGGCGCGTCGCGAAGCTGCGCTGCAGCAGGGGATCAACCCTGGTCTGGTGATTTCCGGCGAAAGCCCGGACGGGCAGCCTGCCCCTATCATAGCGGCGCGACCGGTAGCGGTGCCGCAACCTGAACTTGTACCCGACATGACCCCCATACCGGAACCCGAGCCAGGACCCGAACCTGTGGTCGCAGCGCCGGAACCGACCCCCGAACCACAGGCCGAGACAAGTGCCACAGCCGAGGCGACCGCGCCTAATCCGGGTTCCGACAACCCTGATATTTCGGACGAACAGAACTTCGAGGCCGTCAGTTCGCGCGAGTCCATCGAAAGCGACCGCGAACGCCTGGCGCGCAACCGCGAGCTTTACATCGTAATCGAACCGACCGAACTGCCGCGCCGCCCGGGCACCAATGTGCCCAATATCGTGGCCTACGCGCTGGCCACGACCAACAATGTCGGTCAGCCGCTTTACCAACGCGGCCCGTTCACCAACGCCAGTGTTTCGGCCCGCAACTGCGCGCGCTTTGTCTCGCCCGATCTGGCGCAAGAGGCGTTTTTGGCCTCGGGCGGTCCCAAGCGCGACAAACGCAGGCTGGACCCCGATGGCGATGGTTTTGCCTGCGCCTGGGACCCGGCGTCGTTCCGCATCATCCGCAACTAGGGTGATGCCCGCGCGCTGGCAACCCTCGCCCAACTTCGGTGAACGCCGGGGCGGGGCGCGCGCCGATATGGTGGTGCTGCATTACACGGCCATGAAAGGCGCGCGGGCGGCGGTTGACTGGCTGTGCGATCCGGCGTCGCAGGTCTCGGCGCATTATCTGATCGCCGCCTCGGGCGAGGTCGTGGCGATGGTCGACGAAGACATGCGCGCCTGGCATGCGGGTGCCGCGGCCTGGGGAGGTGTCGGGGACGTCAATTCGCGCTCGATCGGGATCGAGCTGGACAACGACGGTTTCTCGCCCTTCGCAGCGGCGCAGATGCTGGCGCTCGAGGCGCTTTTGGACGACATCCTGACCCGCCGGTCGATACCGCCGGAACGTGTTCTGGCCCATTCCGACGTCGCACCCGCCCGCAAGATCGACCCCGGGCGGCGGTTTGACTGGCGGCGGCTGGCGCTGGCAGGGCTGTCGGTCTGGCCCGAGGCAGGTGCGGGGGGAAACGATTTTGCCGTGGACGCGGAACGTTTCGGTTATGATCCCCAGAACACGCGGGCAGTGCTGGAAGCTTTTCGCCGTCGGTTTCGACCCTGGGCGCGCGGGCCGCTTGATGCCACCGACGCCGCCCTGATCGCCGACCTGGACCGCCGCTTCCCCGTTGACCGGTCGGGTGCAACGGCGTAGTCAGACGGTCGCGCGGATGGCCGGATGGCCGCGGCCCCGGACTTGATCCGGGGTCGAGGAAAGTCCGGACTCCACAAGGCAACGGTGCCGGGTAACGCCCGGCCGGGGAAACCCGAGGGAAAGCGCCACAGAGATGAGACTTCCCCAGCAACGGGGTAAAGGTGAAACGGTGCGGTAAGAGCGCACCGCGGGACGGGCAACCGGACCGGCACGGCAAGCCCCACCGGGAGCAATGCCAGATAGGGATCGCGTGCCGCTTGCGGCAGGGCCGCCTTGGCCCGAGCGATCCGGGTAGGCAGCTTGAACCTGTCGGTAACGACAGGACTAGATGAATGGTCATCGAACCCCGGATCATGGTCCGGGGCGAACAGAATCCGGCTTACAGGCCGTCCGCGCGCAAATACCGGTGCGCTCAAGTTGAGCAACTGGGTTACGGCGTTGTTTTAACTCAGTAAAAGCCAAATACTATGAAATCAGGTGCGGCGACTGCGAGATGTTACTTTAGCGTCAGGCCATCCCTGAGCCCGAAATAGCCGGAGGCCATCCCTGAGCACGAAATAGCCGGTGAATTTCAGGAAGTCGCGGATCACCGGCCATTCGTAAGCCTCTCTCGAGGCCACCAGCCAAAGCCAGTTGTGCATGGCCGGATCATCAAAGCAAAACACCAGTTCTGGTTTGGCCTCGCCGATGACCATCGGAAGACAACCGACCGCCGAGCCATGGGCCAGGGAACTAGCGACCGAAGAGGGAGACTTAAACGTAGCCGCGATCTTGTCGGTGTCGATGCGGCTCTCGAAATGTCTCAGCACCTGCAATTTTTGCACCAGGTTCGGCGTGTACGAAAGGACAGACCGGCCTGCGATTTCATCAAATGACCGCGGCAGGCCAAACTCGCGCACATAGGATTTTCCGCAATAGACAGCCCAGGGCACTTTGCCCAGTTTGCGGACGACCAGCGTATCGCCCTCGACCGCGTCGGCGGCGCGAAAAGCAATCTCGGCATCACCCTTTTCCAGATCGACCTGGCGGTTGGTGTCGGCAACTTCGAAATGAACGCCTGGGTGTTTGGCGCTGTAGGCGGTGATGACCGGGATGACCCAGTGTTCCGCAGAATCGGTTGCCGCGGATATGCGGATCAACCCGTCGCCCGTTCGTTTGAGCTTTGCCGCCCGTTTCTCGATGTCGGTCGCAGCTTCCAGCATGGCTTCGGCGTTCGCAATCAGCGACCTGCCCATTGCCGTAAGACTATGCCCGCGCGTGTTGCGGTCGAAAAGCTCCAACCCAAGGGCGCGTTCCAGCGCCTGGATGCGCCTGGCGACCGTGGTCTGGTTCATGCCAAGTATCTTTGCTGCGGCAAGGGTCGATCCCTTGTCCGCCACGGCAAGAAACACGCGGATGTCGCCCCATTCGTACATCTTCACCTCGTGCGCCATTCTGCACAAATGCAGAACCGTTCGGCAAGCGAAATGGTTCCCCCCCGGCACCGGCAAGGCGACAATGGGCCCACGGAAACATTCAGCAAGGAGGCCCCGATGGCCCTGGCCCAGACAATCGCACCGCCGCCCACCAAGACGCGCGAGATGCAATCGCACCATTTCGACAGCACGATCTGGAACGACATTCAATTCCGCGACGACGACATTATCATCGCGACCTATGCCAAATCCGGCACCACCTGGATGCAGCAAATACTCGGCCAGCTGATCTTTGACGGAGCAGAAGACATTCCGGTCGCCGAAATGAGCCCCTGGGTCGATCTGCGCGTGCCCCCCAAAGAGGTTAAACTGCCGATGATCGAGGCGCAGACCCACCGGCGGTTTCTGAAAACCCACCTGCCGGTCGATGCGCTGGTGTTCTCGGACCGGGCCAAATACATCTATCTGGGCCGCGACGGGCGCGATGTGGTCTGGTCGCTTTACAACCACCACGAAAACGCCAATGCGGCGTGGTACGATGCGCTGAACAACACACCCGGGCGTGTCGGACCGCCGATCGAGCCGCCAGCCGGCGACGTCGTCGAATATTTTGAGCACTGGCTGGACAGCGACGGCGAACCGTTCTGGTCGTTCTGGGAAAACCTCCGCTCGTGGTGGGAAATCCGCAGCCTGCCCAACATCAAATTCGTGCATTTTGCCGACCTCAAGCAGGACCTGCCCGCCGGGATTCGCGACGTTGCCGATTTCCTGGGGATCGACGTTGACCCCGCGAAGATGGGCGATATCGTCGAGCATTGTTCGTTCGATTACATGAAGCGCAACGCGGCCCAATGCGCGCCCCTCGGCGGGGCCTTTTGGGAGGGCGGCGCGCAGACCTTCATTCACAAGGGCACTAATGGGCGCTGGAGCGACCTGTTGCCCGCCGAACTGAGCGCGCGCTACGAAACGCTGGCGGTCGACAAACTGGGCAGCGCTTGCGCGAGCTGGCTGAAGAACGGCAGCTTGTAGCACCGGAAAGTCGGAGCGGGCCGCATTTGGTTGCGGCCTGCGCGACCTCTTTGTGGTTGACTTGGGGCGCGCGCCTGCTAAAAGGCGGGCTTCACGCGAATGCACGGCAGGGCAGCGCCCGCCGACCTGAGGAGCCGAGCCAATGGCCAAACCGACCACGATCAAAATCCGCCTGAACTCGACGGCCGATACCGGGCATTTCTATGTGACCAGGAAAAACGCGCGGACCATGACCGAGAAAATGGTGGTCAGGAAATATGACCCGGTGGTGCGCAAGCATGTCGAATACAAGGAAGGCAAAATCAAGTAAGATCCAAGTCTTTCAGCGAGGAGAGGCCGCGCGACATTCGCGCGGCTTTTTTGTTGCGGCGCGCCGGGTGACTATATCGGTGATATGACCCGGCCAAAGCAACCGAACATCACGATCCGTGCCGCGCGAGCGGATGATCTTGCAGCCCTCGATGCGATGATGTCGGTCAGCTATCCGGTGCAGCTCAAGCCCGATTATCCGCCCTCGGTTCTGGTCCTGGCGCTGCCGCTGATCAGCCGCGCGCAGCCCCAGTTGTTGCGGTCGGGGAGCTTTTATCTGGCGGTGTCGGAGGACGGCGACATTCTCGGGTCGGGCGGGTTCAGCCATCCTGATCCGGGCGGCGGGCGCCGGCAAAAGGGCGTCGCCCATGTCCGCCATCTGGTCACCGATCATCGCCATACGCGGCGCGGCATCGGGCGCGCTCTGATGGCGCATATTGAGGCGGCGGCCATCGGGCAGGGTGTGAAGTTGCTGGGGTGTCTGAGCACCCGCACCGCCGTGCCGTTTTATGCGGCCTGTGGATTTTCGCGGACCGGACCGGTGACAATTGCCCTGCGGCCGGGCATCGAATTTCCGGCGATCCGGATGCAAAAGGCCTTGTGAAATGAAATGGGCCGGAGAAAACCCCGGCCCTTCGAGCAAATTCTGTTGCGCCGCTTATTCGCGGTTGCCAAAAAACATAAGCAGGAACATGAAGAGGTTGATGAAGTCGAGATAGAGCATCAAGGCCCCCATGATCGCCGACTTGGCCAGCCAGTCCTGATCCATCGCGTGGGCATGGGCTAGGTAGGTGGTCTTGATCTTCTGCGTGTCATAGGCGGTGAGACCGGCAAATATCAGCACCCCGAGCACCGACACCGCGAACATGATCGCGGGTGATTGCAGGAACAGGTTGACGATCATCGCCACGATCAGGCCGATCACGCCCATAATCAGGAACGACCCCCAGCCCGATATGTCGCGCTTGGTCGTGTATCCCCAAAGGCTGAGCCCCGCGAAGGCTATTGACGTCACAAGGAACGTCGAGGCGATGGAAATGTCGGTGAAGGCGGCGAATATCCAGCTGATCGACAGGCCCATGAGCGCCGCGAAAGTGTAGAAAAACATCTGTGCGCCGGCCGCCGACACGCGGTTCAGCATCGCGCCGAACAAGAACACCATGCCGAGCGGCGCGAACATCGCGACCCAGCCCAGCATGTTGGGCCGCAGGGTCAGCGGGTCGCGGAAGATCGACAGCAGTGCGTCGTTCGATCCGATGGCCCAGGCCACGCCCGCGGTCAGCATGAGGCCCACGGACATCAGCCCGTAGACTTTGTTCATATGGGCGCGCAGGCCCTGGTCAATCGCCGCGCTGCGGGTGCCGGCAGCGGTGCGGATGGTTTGCGGTTCCGCCATCGGAGCCTCCTGATAAACTTCGTTTAGACGGGCTCAACGAAAAAGCCCGCCGTCACGAGCAATATCGTGGGCGGCGGGCCGAAATTCAAGGTTTTTTTTTGGGGTCAAGTCTGATTGATTTTGCACGATCTGGTGCCAAAGCGCACCCGGTCGCGGTTCACCCATCAGGCGCGCCAGTGCGCCGGCGCATCCCAGAACGGGCGGCGGGCCTCGGCCCTAAAGCATATTGCATTTAATCTGAGGCATATCCCGCGGCCTTGAGGAAGTTCCAGCATTGGTCTGGGTCGAAGAGATCACAAATGTCGCTGAGGGCGTCAAAGAGGGCATCGAAGGTTCTTGCTCCAACCCTTCGCAGGTGAGCTTTCAACTTTGAGAACGCCATTTCGATCGGGTTAAGATCCGGGGAGTAGGGTGGCAGGAACAAGAACCAGCATCCGCGCGCCCTCAACGCCTGTGCCGCGCGGTGGCTTTTGTGGGTGGAAAGATTGTCGGGAATGACCACAGTTCCAGGGTCCAGCGCAGGCGCAAGCTGGGTCTCGATATAAGTCTCGAACGCCGATCCATCCATTGCGCCGCTGATCACCCAGGGTGCAATCAGCGCGTTATGGGTCAGCCCGGCGATGAAGGTCTGCGTGCCCCATTTTCCAAAGGGTGCGGTGCCATAAAGCCGCTCACCCCTGAAGCTGCGCCCGCGCAACCGGGTGAGGTTGGTTTTGACGGCGGTTTCATCGATGAATACCAGCCTGTGCGGTTCGGCGCGCATGCGCGGCTGGCGGCGGCTGATCCATTCCCTTCGCGCCTTATGCAGGGCGGGCCGGTCACGTTCCTGCGCGACAAGTCCTTTTTTTATATGAAAACCCTGCGCGTTCCAGAGCCCGGTGGATTGAGGAGAGCTGAACGCTCACGCCGTGCGTCTCCGCAAGCGCACCCGCAAGTTCCTGCAATGTTATGTCCGGTTCAGCCCGGACAATCTCGATCAGGAAACCCGCATGCGGTGCCAGCTTGCCAAACCGGCCCGCTGGCCTGCCCTGTGGCTTGGGTGTGACCTCGCCCCGCTCACGTTGATCCGCCGCATAACGCACCGCCGTCGCTGCACTGACGCCATAAACCCGCCCCGCAGCGCGACAAGAGTTTCCGGCCGCAATATACCCGCATATCCGCTGCCGAAGATCCAAAGAATACGGTTTGCCCATGCTCCACCTCCTCACGGGAAATGAATCAGACAAACAACACTTTGGGAATCCCCTTTCGATTCACATCAAACGCAAACCGCTTTAGCGTTGGGGGCCGATACGCCGATGTCGTTCAAAAGATGCGCATCGAGCGATTTGAGCTGGCGGCGCTGGCCGGCCACGCCAAAGATAGCGAAAAACCGTGTAGAGCCGGAACCGGGCGTCGTGCGGGCGCGGGCGGGGCTGTTGTTTGCGATGTGGGCCATTGTGAAACTCCTTCACTGAATTTGATATTTGGCTCGTGTTCCATCACGGGTCTTGATCTATATGGCGATCTGTGTTGTATTAGTAAAATGAATGTTTTTGAACTAAAGCATCAAGGATATTGATATGCCACGAAACCTCGATATGACCACGCTCCGGTCGTTTGTAGCGGTTGCGGACGCTGGCGGCGTCACCCGTGCGGCGGGATTTCTGAACCTCACCCAATCGGCCGTCTCGATGCAGCTCAAACGGCTGGAAGAGGCGCTCGATACCGCGCTGCTTGACCGTTCGGCGCGGCGCATCGCCCTGACGGCGGCGGGCGAAAAGCTGTTGAGCTACGCGCGCCGGATGCTGGAGCTGAACGACGAGGCTTACGAGCGGCTGACCGATCAGGCCTATGTCGGCGAGGTGGTTCTGGGGGTGCCGCACGACATCGTCTACCCGGCGATCCCGGATGTGCTGAAACGTTTCAACGCCGAATACCCGCGCGTAAAGGTCCAGCTGATTTCGTCCTACACATATAAACTGCGCGAAATGTTTGCGCGCGGGGCCTGCGATATCATCCTGACCACCGAGGATGGGGTCAACGTCGGCGGCGAAACCCTTGCCCTAGGTGATCTGGTCTGGGTCGGCGCACCTGGCGGGTCGGCCTGGCGGGCCCGTCCGCTGCGGCTGGCATTTGAGAACAATTGCCTTTTTCGCAAGACTGTAGCTGCGGCACTGGACCGGTCAGGCACCGAGTGGGAAATGGCGGTCGAATCGGAAAGCACCCGCACGATCGAAGCCTCGGTGCGCGCCGATCTCGCCATCCACGCCAGTATTGCGGGTCACGAGGCGCCCTATTTGGAACGGATCGCTCACGGTGGCGCGCTGCCCGATCTGCCGGGGACGCATATCAACATGTACGCCGCCGAGACCGGTCAGAGCCGTCCGGTCGAAGACATGGCGGCTTTGTTGCGTCAGGCTTACGGGTCGCTCTGAGCGCCGCAGGTAATCACAACTTTCCCGGTCGATTTTCGGGTTCGAAGAATGTCGATCCCCTCGACCGCGCGGTCCAGCGGCAGGGTGTGAGAAATGTGCGGTTTCCGCTTGCCCTCGGCGTAGAGCGAAAAAAGCTCGCCCAGGCTCTGGCTGATCACTTGCGGCGCGAATTTCAGATATCCGCCCCAGTAGAACCCCAGAACCGAGATGTTTTTGACCAGGATGATATTGGCGGGCACCGGTGGCACCTCACCGCTGGCAAATCCGATGACGATCATCCGGCCCTCGGGCCGCACCGCGCGCAGCGCTGCGCCGAACTGCGCGCCGCCGACCGGGTCGTAAACCACATCGGCGCCGCCAAGCGCGCGGACTTGGTCGCGCAGGTCGCCGGTATCGCTGTCGATCAGGTGATGCGCGCCTGCGGCTTTGGCAACGGCCAGTTTCGCGGCCCCGCGGGCACAGGCGATGACCTCGGCCCCAAGCGACCGACCCAGCTCAACCGCGGTCAGCCCGACACCGCCCGCAGCCCCAAGAACCAACAGTTTTTCGCCGGCGCGCAAACGCGCCCGACGGGTCAGCGCCAGGTGGCTGGTGCCATAGGCCTGAAACCCGGCCGCGACGTCGACCGGCATGTCGTCGCCAAGGACCGAAAGCGCGGCCTGGCGGACCACGGCGAATTCGGCCAGCCCGCCGTGTCCGGCAAAGGCAGCGACACGGGTCCCTATCGGGGGTCCGTCGCAACCAGGCCCCAACTTGGCCACGCGCCCCGCCATTTCCATACCCGGCGTGAACGGCAGATCGGGCGTTTCCTGATACTGGCCCTTAATCATCAGAATATCGGCAAAGTTGAGCCCGCAGGCCGCCACGTCACCCTGAACCTCGCCGGGTCCGGGTTGGGGAATTTCAATTTCCGCGAGACTCGGTTCCTGACCCAATACGTTAACCTGTAAAGCTATCATCAAATCTCACTTCCAGTAGCTGACCTAGCGTAAACCGCGAACCTGTCTGAAATACATGCCTAAAAAGCCATGTTGACGCAGGCGGCCCGGCGCGGGCCTATAGAGCAGTCTGATTGACCCGAAGGTCAAGACCACACGTATAGGGCGACTTATATTTTCAGGTGCAGAACCCACTCACGGTTAACGGCATTTCGAAATCTCAGTGATATTTTGGACAGCCGCCCGGCATGTGCAAGCAAAGAGTGAACTTATTGGTTTCGGAACAAAAACAATGGTTTCCGATTTTGGGAACAAGAAGGAGCGCGAGATGAAACATCCCGTTGACGTCCACGTCGGTAAGCGGGTCCGCCATCGCCGGTGGATGGTCGGAATGACGCAGCAGCAACTCGCCGAAAAAGTCGGGATAAAATTCCAGCAGATCCAGAAATACGAAACCGGCATGAACCGGATCAGCGCCTCGCGGCTTTGGGATATCTCGGATGCGTTGACGGTCCCGGTCAGCTTTTTCTTCGACGGTCTCGAGGGCGAGGCAGAGCGCAGCAGCGACGGGGTGGTTCCGGGCGATTTTCTGGCCGACAAAGAAGCGTTGGAACTGGTGCGGTCGTATTATGCGATCCCCGAACATCAACGCAAGCGCCTGTTTGAACTTGCGCGGGTGCTCAGCGACGCCGCCTAAGCGCGCTTGACCCTTTGGGTTCTGGCGGCTACCGGCAGGTGAGCGTTCTCAACGATCGGTGACCGCCCGATGCCCAAGACCTTTCGCGACGACCTGTCCTTCAGGCTGGCCCTGGCCGAGCGTCTGGCCGATGCCGCGCGCGCCGCGATCCTGCCGCACTTTCGCGCTGCAGGGCTGGGGGCCGAAAACAAAGATGCCAGCGGCTTTGATCCGGTCACTGTAGCGGATCGCGCGGGCGAGGCCGCCATGCGCGCGCTGTTGGACGCCGAGTGTCCCGAGGACGGGATATTGGGCGAAGAATACGGGCCGCGCGTCGGCACATCGGGCTATACGTGGGTGCTGGATCCCATTGACGGGACCCGCGGGTTTATCAGCGGCACGCCCACGTGGGGCGTCCTGATTGCGCTGATGGACGATACCGGACCAGTGCTTGGCATCATCGACCAGCCCTATATCGGCGAAAGGTTCATCGGCGCGCCGAACGGGGCCTGGATGATGCGCGGGCGCGACCGGAAAGTTCTTCGATGCCGCCCGAGCGGCGGGTTAGACGACGCGATCCTGTTCACGACATTCCCCGAAGTGGGCACCGCCATTGAGCGCGCCGCCTTTCGGCGGGTGGCCGACCGGGTGCGGCTGACCCGCTACGGGATGGATTGTTACGCCTACGCGCTGGTCGCATCGGGGCAGGTCGACCTGGTCATCGAGGCGGGTCTCAACGCCTATGACATTCAGGCGCCGATCGCGGTGATCGAGGCCGCAGGCGGGATCGTCACCAATTGGCAGGGCGGCCCGGTGCATATGGGCGGGCGGGCCATCGCGGCGGCGTCGGCCCGCCTGCACGCCGAGGCACTGGAGCTGTTGCGGGGGGTGTCCCGCGACTGTCTGACGTCAGACACGACGATGGTCTGATCGCGGGCGGCACGACGACGTTGAAGCTCAAGGGCGAAGCATCGTGGTCGCAGGTCGAGGTCGAGGGCAACGACGAGCTGATCGAGAAGCAGACGGTGAACGCCAACCGTCTACGGCTGTCGCTGGAGGGCAGCCATGCGCATGAGCTGGCCTCGGGCTCATCGCTGACGCCGTCCCTGGAGCTGGGTCTGCGCCATGACGGGGGCGACGGGATCACCGGCACCGGCATCAAGATCGGCGGAAGCTTGCGTTATCGGGATCCGGCCGCGGGCCTGACGATCGAGGGCAACGGCCGGGTGCTGGCGGGGCAGAGCGATTACCGGGAATGGGGCCTCGGCGGCTCGCTCCGCCTCGACCCGGGTGCCGAAGGGCGGGGACTGTCGTTCAGCCTCTTCCCGACCTGGGGCGAGATATCGAGCGGGGTGGATCGGCTGTGGGATCAGGACGTTGCCAAACTGGCGACCGACGATGGGGCGGCCAATGACAACGTCCCGCAGATGCGGCTGGACAGCGAGCTCGGCTATGGCTTCGGCGCGTTCGGCGGGCACGGGCTGCTGACGCCCTATGGCGGGTTCTCGCTGGCCGGCGAAGGCTCGCAACGCTACCGGATCGGCAGCCGCTTCGAGATCGGGTCGTCGCTCAACCTCAGCCTCGAGGGCGAGCGCCGTGAGCCGGCCAACGATGCTGCCGCGGAGCACGGCGTGATGCTGCGCGGCCAGATACGGTTCT
Organism: Paracoccaceae bacterium; assembly: GCA_965247915.1. Classification (GTDB taxonomy): domain Bacteria; phylum Pseudomonadota; class Alphaproteobacteria; order Rhodobacterales; family Rhodobacteraceae; genus JAKZRT01. The sequence continues at coordinate 1,165,605 of OZ252048.1, read as the reverse complement.
GAACGTCGGCCAAGGTCGGCGGGTGAGCCGCCAACGTCGCGATCTCAGTCGGGCGGCCTGCGCGGAGTCTCGCAGAAACGTGCAGGATTATGCTCCCTCATGCGTCCACTGTGCGTCCACGACGCTAATCGCGTCATGGCTGCGAAAAGGAAAAAGCCCGTAACTGTTTGAAGTTACGGGCTTTATTTGGTTGCGGGGGTTGGATTTGAACCAACGACCTTCAGGTTATGAGTCGTTTCGAGTTGGTTTTCTAAGCTATTGATATTGCGTGTATATTCGGTATGTCTTTGAATGTCTTGAGACATTCGCCGCCACTTCGAACACGATCTCGTCAGGGGGTGCCAACCAAATGCCATTCGCGCACGGAGATAGTGCGGAGACGGCGCGCGCCGCAACGAAATCCCCCTGCCAGATGCCCACCTTGGACCGTGAGCCGTTGTCTTCCTGCCTGATGTAGTCAGGTGAGTAGCGTCGATAGGCCATCGCCCAGCCTTCCGAGACCATCCACGCATTTAGGTCTTCGCCACTGGAACGGTAGACGGCGACGATCCGTTTGTATCGGTCGATATCTTTCTGCTCGCACTAGATCGTGCGGTTGCCGATCCTATCGGCAAGGGCAATCGCCGCGTTTCTTCCACACCGGGACCTCTTTCTTCCCACCATGCAGGACTGACCGCTTTCTGGGGCGTCGATACCGTGTAGACGTATCCGCCTGCCATCTATCTCGATTGTGTCGCCGTCGATGACCGATGCCCGACCGACCAGAGTGTTGGTTAGCAAAACCGGTGTCTGATCCATCACTCGGCCAACTTGCCGAGGCCGGGATCTACCGGCTCGCCCGCATCACCGCGGGCGCCACGGCCGCCTTCCAGGTGTTGAGCGCGAAGGGCTACGTGCTCCCCGACCTCGCGGCCGGCACGGCATATGAGGGCGGTTACCGCAATCTCACCGTCGTCGACGGCGCCACCGACGTCGTGGTGGGCGATACGTTCACCGTCGATGTTTCCGGCCACGGCAAGGTCGTGGCCCTCGATCCGGCGGCCGTCGACGGAAGCGCCGGAGCAATTGGCATCGCCGCCTTTGACACAACCGCGCCGGACGGGGTCGATGCTGAGGTCACGGCGATCCTGCGCGATGCCATCCTCGCCGACCCGGCGATCGTTTGACCCGCCGGCATTGGCGAGACCGCTCGGGCGGTGGCAATCGCCGATCTCAGGGCCCGCGGCATTCTCGTCCGCAAGGCTACCTGAGTCCTACTCCTCATACTACCAACCGCAACATCCGACTGAATGGGCCGCCTCCGCTCGAGAACGCCTCGGCGAGTCCATTGAACGCCCGGACCTTGTCTCTTGCAGGAGGGTTCGGCGGTTGTTAAGTTGGGATCAGGTAGATTTAGGCGGGGCGGAGGATGTTTTGCGAACAAACCCTTCATACGAAATAGGCGTTGCGCGGTCGGCGGTTGAGATCGATCGCGAAGGCCGCGGCGGCGCCGGTGGCGCTTTGACCGTCGCGCGTACCCGCCCGTTTGGCCGTGCGCTTTTGCCGTGGGCTGCCGCGGCCGTAATGCTCTTCGGCGGCGGGCTCGCTGCGCAGGCGCAATCGCTCACACCGGAAGCCCCCAAGTGCACCGTCAGCGGCACGACAGTGACCTGTACCGGCGACCTGTCGCCTCGTGTGGATGTCGATGGTGGAAGCGGCACCTACACCAAGCTCATCGTTATAGATCTGACCGACGATATCGTCCTGAAGGAAGGACAATCGATAAGGGCGGTCGAGTTTACTTCCGAAGGCGATATCGACATCACCATCGATACCGGCGACTTCCGCATCGCCACCACGGATGGTTGCCCCGACTGCGGAGGGATCGCGGCCAGTTCCTCTAATGACGGCGTCGTTACAGTTAGAGTGACGGGCGTTATCACGACCTCGGGCCAATTCAACGAAGGGATCTCTGCAGTTTCGGATGGCGACGGTGACGATGCCGTCGGCGTTGTAACGGTTGAAATGACAGGCAAGATTGTGGCAGAGGGCAGGGACTACCAAGGGATCTATGCATTGTCCGCATCTGACCGCGTTAAGGTTACGATGGACGGCAATATCACCGTCTCAGGCGGTAACAGCTGGGGGATCTATGCACAGGCCGATGGTGGGGACGCTCGTGACACTGTTACGGTTGACGTGACGGGCGATATCACGGTCAACGGCATCGGCGGCATAGGGATCCTTGCAAAGGCCGATACCGGCAACATCGGCATCACGCTGCATGGCGGGATCATCGACGCCACTGCCAATGGTATCGAATTTGTTGGCGGTTCAACCGGTACTGGTGTGTTCAATACCCTGAGGATCAATAATGCGGTGACGATCTCCGGCGCAACATATGACGTGCTGGGGGGCACCGGCGACGAAAAGATCGACAATTACGGCACGTTGACGACCCGCGGCACCATCGATCTGGGTGCAGGGGCCAATTCCTTCAACAACATGGCAGGCGCGACGTTCAATTCCGGCACCGCGGTGATTCTCGGTTCCAACAATCGCTTCACCAATAGGGGCGATTTGTCGCCGGGCGGTGCGAGCGCCGTGGAGGAGACCGCTCTGACGGGCACTTTCTTCAGCGAGCAAGACAGCACGTTTACCGTCACGACCGGCCCGAACGATAGTAGCGACCGCCTCACTGTCACCGGCTTAGCCCGCCTTGGCGGCACGGTGAGAGTCGTGGGCGCTTATGAGGGCACCTATACGATCCTGAACGCCGATCGTATTTCCACCATCAAAGACGAATTCGATGACATCATCGGTTCCTTGTTCATGACTTTCGTGCAGGAAAATGTCGATAGCGACACTGACACCTTCGACGACACTGTGACGCTGGGGGTCACAAGAAACACCATCAGCTTCCTCGAGGCCACCGGTGTTACCGGATCGGCTAACCAGCGGGCGGTGGCCAACGCCCTCGACAGCCTGGAAGACGCCGATTCAAACGACCCAATCGCACGGGCTGTTCTGGGCCTGAACACGGCGGAGGAAGTGCGGGCCGCCTCCGATGCGATTTCGGGCGAGGTGCATGCATCCCTCAAGGGGGCGCTGACGGAGACGGGCCAAAGACAGGTCGCCGCCGTCAACCGCCGCTTGGCGGCTCGCTCCGGCAATCCCGACGCACAGTCATCGGACGCCCGGACATCGACGGCGGCCTTCGGCAATCCGTCGTCGCTGGCCGACCGCGATAGCGGCTCGTGGATCACCGGCTACGGTGCCCGGGGCGAGACCGATGCCACGCCCGGTACGGCGCGGATGGAGACAGACCTGCGCGGCGTCCTCTTCGGCGTTGACCGTGCGCTGGGCGACCACTGGCGCCTCGGCGTCCTCGGCGGCTACAGCCGGACGGATGTGACCCAGCGTGCACGGTTGTCCTCCGCTTCGGTCGATACATGGTCCGCCGGTCTTTATGGCGGCGCCGAGGCCGGTGCTTGGGGTCTCGGCTTCGGAGCGATCCATAACAGGCACGCCGTGGACGCCCGTCGGTCGGTCCGCATCGGCGATTTATCCCAGCAGCTTTCGGCCGGCTACGACGCCAGGAGCTGGCAGCTCTTTGCCGAAGCCGGATACGAGGTGCAGGCCGGCGGCCTGATGCTGGAGCCTTTTGCCGGCGTGTCCTATACCGGTCTCGCCACGGACGGCTTCAGCGAAAGCGGCGGCGATGCGGCCCTGACGTCATCGTCCGATACCGACAACACGACGTTCGCGACGCTCGGCATGCGCGGCTCGGCAGCGCTGAATGACACGGTCCATGTGCGCGGTATGGCGGGCTGGCGCCATGCCTTCGGCGACACCGACCCGTCGTCGACCCACACGCAGTCGGGCAGCTCCGCCTTCACGGTCACGGGCGCTCCGACCGCTGGGGATGCCGTGGTCACCGAGTTCGGCATCGAGGCCAGCCTTTCGGACAATGCCTTTCTCGGCGTGGCCTACAAGGGCCAGTATGGCGACGGGGCTGCCGCTCATGGCTTCAATGCTGGTCTCAGGGTGACGTTCTAAAGCGGTTTGCGTTTGATGTGAATCGAAAGGGGATTCCCAAAGTGTTGTTTGTCTGATTCATTTCCCGTGAGGAGGTGGAGCATGGGCAAACCGTATTCTTTGGATCTTCGGCAGCGGATATGCGGGTATATTGCGGCCGGAAACTCTTGTCGCGCTGCGGGGCGGGTTTATGGCGTCAGTGCAGCGACGGCGGTGCGTTATGCGGCGGATCAACGTGAGCGGGGCGAGGTCACACCCAAGCCACAGGGCAGGCCAGCGGGCCGGTTTGGCAAGCTGGCACCGCATGCGGGTTTCCTGATCGAGATTGTCCGGGCTGAACCGGACATAACATTGCAGGAACTTGCGGGTGCGCTTGCGGAGACGCACGGCGTGAGCGTTCAGCTCTCCTCAATCCACCGGGCTCTGGAACGCGCAGGGTTTTCATATAAAAAAAGGACTTGTCGCGCAGGAACGTGACCGGCCCGCCCTGCATAAGGCGCGAAGGGAATGGATCAGCCGCCGCCAGCCGCGCATGCGCGCCGAACCGCACAGGCTGGTATTCATCGATGAAACCGCCGTCAAAACCAACCTCACCCGGTTGCGCGGGCGCAGCTTCAGGGGTGAGCGGCTTTATGGCACCGCACCCTTTGGAAAATGGGGCACGCAGACCTTCATCGCCGGGCTGACCCATAACGCGCTGATTGCACCCTGGGTGATCAGCGGCGCAATGGATGGATCGGCGTTCGAGACTTATATCGAGACCCAGCTTGCGCCTGCGCTGGACCCTGGAACTGTGGTCATTCTCGACAATCTTTCCACCCACAAAAGCCACCGCGCGGCACAGGCGTTGAGGGCGCGCGGATGCTGGTTCTTGTTCCTGCCACCCTACTCCCCGGATCTTAACCCGATCGAAATGGCGTTCTCAAAGTTGAAAGCTCACCTGCGAAGGGTTGGAGCAAGAACCTTCGATGCCCTCTTTGACGCCCTCAGCGACATTTGTGATCTCTTCGACCCAGACCAATGCTGGAACTTCCTCAAGGCCGCGGGATATGCCTCAGATTAAATGCAATATGCTTTAGGCCGGACCGCCAGAACCGGGCATGCCGGAAGCGCCTGAGATTGCTCGCGTTGTAATCGCCGCATTCCTGACGCTCCGCTTCTATCTCACCCGGGCAAAGCGGCGAAGCAGCGTCACCAGTCCTGACTCCACTTACGCTACCGTTCCCATTCCAACGGATACGGCTTCATCAACCGCCCCAGGGTGAGCGTCGGCGGCTGGCGGCCGTCGAGTATGGATTCGACGATGTCGGGCGCGAGCAGGGTGAGGCGGAGGATGCGGCTGACCTAGGAGGGGTTGATGCCCTCGGCGCGGGCGATCTCGTCGACCGTGCCGTGGACGCCGGTCTCGAGCAGCTTGCGCCAGCGGAAGGCGCGGGCCAGCGCCTTGACGAGGGTGTCGTCGATCCGGCTTCGGGACTCAGCCCAGACCGGCACGCCATCGGGCGAGACCACCAGCTTGCGCCCGCCCCGGGGCGTGAAGGTCTTGTGGGTACACACGGTTAAAGTGCAGCCACCAGGACTGACGCAGAGGTCGGTTGTTGTTCGGCGTAGAAATTTGATGCCAGCCTGCGTGAACCGGGGAACTGGGAGGTCACAAGGATGAAAATTGTCGAACTTGAGGCGGTTGATAGCCGGGTAACTCGCCTGCGCTGCCTCTTCTGCAAACACTGGGGCCGATTTGAGGACCTGAAGCCGCTAAACTAGGACGGCTTGGAACAAGCACTTTGTCCCCCATTGCGGCGACACGGGGGAGGAACTGTGGGCAACGGAACTCGGGGCAAAGCGTGCGTATGAAGAGTGGAAGGCTAATCGCGAGTCTTAATGCCTCGCCGATCGGTGACATTGATCTGATAGGGCAGCCGTTCCGGAGCCTCAAATCCGAACTCAGCCTTCGCCGTCCGACGAGAGGCAGGTTCTCGCCTGACATGACCGCTTGACTGGCGAACAAGTAACGCAAGTCATGAATTCTAAGGCGTCCGAGGCCGGGTCGTCGTAAACGACACATCAAGATTCACGCAACCGCGCGTCGGGTGATCGATCACCAGAGACCGCCTGATTGACACCCTACCCTAGCGCCGCTATATTTCATTAACCTGTTGATATACAGGCGTTATTGAGCGTCACTCCTGGCCTTGCCGAGCCGTTCGCGGCCATCCACCGACGAACGCGGATGAGGACGAGGAGCGATGCGAGAGAAACTGACCGACCGGGCCGTGCGCGAGGCCGAGCCGCCGCCACGGGGGCTGTGCCGCTACATCTGGGATGACCAGGTCATCGGCTTTGGCTTGTGCCTGACCCGGGCCGGAGCCCGATCCTTCGTGGTCCGCTACCGGATCGACGGCCGGGAACGCAAGCTCACCATCGGCGCCTATCCCGACTGGTCGGTGAGCGCGGCAAGGGAGGAGGCCAAGCGGGTCAAACGGACCGCCGATCTCGGCGGCGACCCGTTGGGGCTGCGCGATGAAAGGCGCTGCGCGCCGACAATAGCGGTTCTGGTTGACCACTATTTGAAGGAGCATGCCAGCCGCAAGGTCGATCATGCCTATCGCGACCAACAGAGTCTGATGCGGCGTTTGGTGCTGCCGCGATTGGGCAAGCTGCGGATCGACGAGGTCAAGCACGCCGACATCGACCGGTTGCACCGGCACATCTCCGAGACGACGCCGATCCAGGCCAACCGGGTGGCTCAGGTGCTGAGGAAGATGTTCAACCTCGCCATCCGTTGGGAATACCGCGCCGACAACCCGGTGACCGGGCTGGTGTTCAACCCCGAGCCGCCGCGTCACCGTTATCTCACCGAAGACGAGATCAGGCGGTTGACGGCCGTGCTGGCGGACCACCCGAACCGGCGCTGTGCCAACGTGATCCGCCTGCTGCTGTTAACCGGTGCGCGCAAAGGCGAAGTGATGAAGGCGACCTGGGATCAGTTCGATCTGGAGGGCGGGGTGTGGACCAAGCCGTCGTCGCACACCAAGCAGCGCCGCGAGCACCGGGTGCCGCTGTCGGCGGCGGTCGTTGCCCTGTTGCGGGGTATCAGTTCGATCTGGAGGGCGGGGTGTGGACCAAGCCGTCGTCGCACACCAAGCAGCGCCGCGAGCACCGGGTGCCGCTGTCGGCGGCGGTCGTTGCCCTGTTGCGGGGTATTCGGGAAGGCCAGCCACGTTTCTGCCGGTTCGTCTTCCCCGGCGATCCGCCGGACCACACCTTGACGGAGATCTCAACCTTCTGGGAGGGAGTGCGAAGGAAAGCCGATATTCCGGACGTCCGGATGCACGACCTGCGCCATACTTACGCCTCGATCCTGGTGAGCTCCGGACTCTCTTTGCCGATCATCGGCGCCCTGCTCGGCCACACCCAGCCCCAGACCACGGCACGTTACAGCCACCTGTTCGATCATCCGCTGCGCGAGGCGACGGAACGGGTCAGCGCGGTGGTGGTCGATTTTCCGGTCGCCGCCGAGCGTCGCGACTGCGAGGACGCATCGGGCTAATCCGGCGGAGCGGCGGGCGCCACAGGGGCGGCCGGAGACGGCGGCAGCGTCACGCCCCGAGGCCGCTCTTCCACAGGCGGGAGACCTTCTTTCTGGCGGTGCTCTCGTCCGGCGCGTCGTTCGCGCCGCCGTCGAGCTCGTCCATCAGATTGCGCACCAGCGCCGCCTGGGTCTCGGGCCAGCCGTTGTCGTGAATGTGCGTGCAGACGGCGATCCAGAAGCCGTCCCAGTCATGGCGCGGCAATCGTCCGGGACCCGCGCTCCGCGAGGCGGCCGGTCTTGCCGTAACGACACCGTTCAGCCCATGCGCCGCCTCGAACCGCTCGCGTTCCTCGCGCGTGATCACCAGGTCGGCGAGGCCGATCTCCAGGCCGTCGGCCGGTTCCTCGATCTCGATGAAAGCGCCGGCCTCGCCCGCCCGCAGGCGCCGAATGACCGTGCTGTCGCCCGTAAACGCCGGCCAGGCGTCAAATCCGAAGACCTGATGGACGCCGGAGAGTCTGCGGCGGCCGTCACAGACGCGGACCATGTCTCCGTCTTTTCCGTCGACATAGTGCCCGACAAAGACATCGACCCCGTTCACCACTGTGGACAGGCCAAGCGCCTCCTGGATGGCGTAGCAGCCGAGATCGTGCACGCCGACACCCCAGCGCCGGGCAATCTCGGGAAGCGTGAACAGGGTTCTTCGCGGCAGCGGCATGTTCGTGAACTCACTCGTCCCGGTTCACCGCCCGGAACCGCCGGTAGGCGCGGACCACCCTCTTGACATCGCGCCGCATGTCGGGCGGGAAGCGCGCCGCCTCGACGAACAGCTCGTCGAGGCGCACGCCGAGAATGGCGGCGGTCTTCTCGATCAGCCCATCGCTCGGCGGCTTCTCCAATTCCCGCTCGATGCGCGACCAGTAGGCCGGCGAGCAGCCGATCCGCCCGGCGAAGTCGTTGAGGCCGATGCCGAGCTCCAGGCGCTTCGCCCGGACGTAGTTGCCAAACGCCATCATCGCCTCCTCTGGCCATGGCCATGGAGCAGCCGGTACTTGACGAGGCGGCGCCAGATGAACGCTTCCGAGAGGCCGAACTCGTCCGCCAGCGCATCGGCCACCGGCTGCAGGTCGGCGCCGTCGAGCCCCCGGGCATCGACCACCGGATAGCCCGTCTTTCCCCGGTGCGCCTGGAACGTGACGGGCAGGCCTGCTTGCCGGGCCAGACGCAGCAGATGCCGGTGCAGCCGGTCGGGCGGCGCCAGGAAGGCGCCCATGAACTCGTTCGCCCGCCATTCCCGCCAATCCATCGGTCCATCGCTGCGCCGGCTGTCACGCAGGTGCTCCGGCCCCGGCGAGACGATGCGAAACGCCCGACGCACCACCGGCCCCTCGCCCAGGTTCAGACGCAATTGCCGCTCGCCCTGAACCGCCGCCGGCATGTCGAACACCGCATGGCCCAGCTCATGACCCGTGGTGCTGCGCAAAAGATCGTGCCGTTCGTCCAGAATTCCCCGGTTGAGGCTGATCATCACCAGGTCGGGCTCGTCGGCGTCGTGCTCGCACACGCCCATCACCTCCCGCCCGTCCTCGTCATGCACGGTTCGGGCGATGTCCCAGATCACATCGAAGGCGACGCCGTTGACCTCGAGCCGGCGGGTGCGGTCGATTGCGGCCTGCGGATCCAACTGCCGCAAAGCTGGGGCGAAGGCAGCTTGGTGGCGCACGTCGGCGGCGATGCGCCAGATCGCTTCCGTCTTCATCGGTCGCGGCTCGCGGGATCCATAATGGGGATAGATGACTCGGATCGTGGTCATGAGGTTCTCCCTGATCGTTATACATTTAGTTAACACTTATGTTCGCACTATGTTCCAAGCGATCCTCCGAGTCGAGTCCTTTCTTGGGGGTGGCGGAAAGGGTCTCGTTTGTTTCCGCCTATTGCGCCCAGGATCTGTGGATAACTCTGCATAACGCATTGATATTCAGTAATTAAAGATGGGCGGAATTGGTTTCCGCCGGTTTCCACCCCTTTCCGCCTCCCCCCTGACGAGCCCGATGTGCTGCAATTCGCGTGGATGGCAGCGAACCGGCAAGGCAGGGGAAATGACATGGCTGGGATACGGGAACCGGATACATCGGTGGAGGACGCCCGGCTCGAGGGCTACCTGAGGCCGCCGCAGCTGGCCGAGCGCCTCGGGGTCTCGCTGCGCACATTGAGCCGCTGGCATGCCGAGCGCACCGGACCGCCCCGAATCACCAAGGGACGGCTAGCGCTCTATCGCCTGGAGGCGCTGCTCCAATGGCTCGAAGCGAATGAGGGCCGTGCCCGCGCCTCAACCCGGCACCGGGAGAGTGGACGATGATCGGCACCGTCCCTCACCCACCCGCCACCGCGGCAGAGGCGAGGCCGCAGCCCGGACTCGCGCTCCGCGAGAGCGCATTTCGGAACTGGCTCAGGGCCGCCCCTCCCGTCAGCCTGATTGAATACCACCGCGGCCTTCTCTGCATCGACCGCCAGCAAAAGATTGGCGCGCCGAAGAACGAAGCGCGAGCCGAGCTGCACCGTCTGGCGACACGAGCAATGCGCGCCTCCGAGCAGGGTGTCAATGAGCGTTCAAAAGTGACCCGGCTTCAGCGTTTAAAAGTGACCCACCCGTGATGAGGCAAAGCCAGCAGGCGAGATGCCCTCAAATAGCGAGCTCGTCTGCTGGCTTTGTTTGCGCTGCGGTTTATTGTTTTCGGGCCCTTTTACTCTGAGCGAACCGGTAGGATGTGTTTCCGGTTTCGATTATGGAGCAATGATGTGTCACCCTGTCGAGGAGCGCGGTTGTCATCTTGGGATCGCCGAAGACGGAGACCCATTCACCGAACTCCAGGTTGGTGGTGATGATGACGCTGGTTTTCTCGTAGAGTTTGCTTATCAGATGGAACAGCAGCGCGCCGCCGGACTTTGGGAACGGGATGTAACCCAGCTCATCAATAATGACGCAATCCAGTGGCGTCAGTTGCCGGATGATCTTCCCGGCATTACCCTCGGCCTGCTCCCTGATCAGGGCGTTGATCAGATCCACAGCATTGAAGAAGCGGGCCTTTTTGCCCTGATTGATCAATGTGGTTCCCAGAGCAATGGCGATGTGGGTTTTGCCTGTGCCAGTTCCGCCCACCAAAATGAGGTTGTGGGCGTCTTGGGTGAACTGTCCGGAGCAGAAGGGATCGATCCGAGCCTGAGTAACAGCGGCTGCGCTGTAATCGAAGGTGGCAAAATCCTTGTGATGCGGGAACTTTGCAATCCGCATTTGATACTCGATTGAGCGGACCTGACGTTCTACGGTCTCAGCGTCGATCAGTTGTTTTATCGCAGTGGTCAGGCTCGGCGACTTGCGCGCGGACAGCAAATCATGTGCGCAAGCTGCCATTCCATGCAATCTAAGGCCAGCCAATTGATCAATGAGGGCATTCATGCTGTCATCTCTCGGCGGGCGCACAATGTCTCATATCGTTTGCAGTTGGCCTCCGGGCGCATCGTCAACATGGGATAGTCATAGCTTTGTGCCAGTGGGGGGATGATCGGTTCGACCAACTGATTGATCAAGTTGATGACGGCAGGCAAGCGTAGGGTGTTTTGCGCGACAGCCAGATCACAGGCCGTTTCCACAACGTCAATCCCGTGGTCTTGCGCCAGCATAAGAAGGTCTACAAACTCCCGATCTCCACCTTTGCCCTTCATGTAATGCACCCTGATCTGGTGCATGGCATCTGGCAGGTGCCAATCCACAAAGGGCGCGCCATCACGCAGGGCTCCGGGCTTGCGTACCAGCAAAGGGACATAATGCCAGGGCTCAAAGTAACTGATATTACGGGTAAAGTGACGTTTGTGCTCGGCGATCACATCTTGACCTGCAACCACTTTGACGCAACCGGCATAGGCCCGCAACGAGACATGGTTTCCAGCAAAACAGGCCGGAACGCTGTAGCGGTTGCTGTCATATTGAACCAGGCAAGCAGAGCGCACCCGAACGGCCTTCTCAACATAGCCATCAAAAGGGCGGCCGAGAGGGCGCAGTTCAGCCTGTTCTGCAGCAAAGACAGCATCAACTGTCTGATCCTGTCGCTCTGGATGGGGGCGTGATCCAAGGGCATCACATTGCAGATACAGCCAGGCATTCAGGCCCTCCAAATCATCAAAAGCCAGTTTGGGCGTGAACAGCCGACTGCGCAAAAACTGCACCTGGTTTTCGACCTGACCCTTTTCCCAGCCCGACGCGGGCGTGCAGGCCACCGGTTCCATGACATAGTGGTTCATCAAGGCCAGAAAGCGTGGGTGAAAGATCCGGTCTTTCGAGCGCGATACATAGGTCACCATTGTCTTGGGATTATCGATGATCACACGGCGCGGAACCCCGCCATAAAAGGTCAACGCTCTCACGAAAGCGTCAAGCACCATCTCTTGAGGTTCCCCGGGGTAGGCCACAACAAAGGGCTTGCGGCTGTGGCACAGACGGAAGTGGGCAATCTTCACCTTCTGGGCAATTCCGCCCAAGACGACATGTTCTTCGCTCCAGTCAAACTGCAGCGCATCGCCAGACTGGAACTGCAACGGAATGAACGCATCTCCTGACCTCAAACCCGTGCGTTTCAGGTCTCGAACAAAACGCTGAACTGGCGAATACGACCCCGTATATCCTTCCAAAACCAGCTGCTCATAAAGCTTCACCCCTGTCCGACGTTCTCGGCGAGGGCGCTTCAGGTCCTGCTCAAACAAGGTTTGGAGCCGCTCTTCATAGTCACACAATTTGTGCCGAACCGGATCAACCTGACGATGGTAGCTCGGAGGCGAGCTGTCCTTCAGATACTTCCTGATCGTGTTCCGCGACAATCCCGTCTCCCGGCCCACAGATCTAATACTTCGCCCATCACGCAAAACCATGCGACGGATCTTCGCTGCACTTTCCATCAATATCACCTGCTCATTCTCCGCGCTAATACGCGCGGACGTTAACAAAACAAGAGGGTCAATTTTAAAGGCTCAGTTTACGAACTGTATGCATGGCGTGTGATAGCAGCGGCCAAACAGGCTCGCGGCGAGGTCTGTGGTGTGAGTTTGATGAGATGAAACCATTGCAGGTAGTTGTCGAGATATTTTGTTGCGATGCCACGGTAGCGGCGCAGGAAATCCTTCAGTTGGCTGTGGCGGCTGTTGACCGTCTGAATATGAAAGGCGCCCCGGGCCCGTTCGCCGGCTGACAGATTGAGGGCTTCGTGGCGAACGCCCATTGCTGTCGCGCAGGGCGGATAGCCGCGGTGACCGTCGGACACCAGCACGATGTCCCTGTCGACGACCGGGCTGATCGCCTGTTTCAGCGTGTCGGCATTAACCACCGGAAGAACCGTGCTGAATGTCGTGCCATTACGGTCGGCAGCCACTAGAACCGGCACCTGTTCGCACGACAGGCCGCGCTTGCCAGCCTTGCCGCCTCTTTTGCGGGGCTTGCGGTCGAGGGTTCTCTGTCCCTTGTGGCTCTCCAGAACATAGGTTTCATCGACCTCGACGATCCCTTTGAGCTTTTGCGGGGCCTTCTTTGCAGCCTCCAGAAACCGGTGACGCCAACGGAATGCCGTGTTGACGGCAAGATTACAGTGATCGGCTGACGCCCGAACCGTTTCTCCCGCAGCCAGGCATCCGCCAAAGGCCAACCATCGGTCTTTGTAGTGAAGCCCGGACAAGGGCGTGCCGGTAGCGGCGTTGAATGTGCGCCGACAGATCTTGCACTGGTAACGACGCAGGCCCCGTGCCTTGCCCCGTGACACCGCACCGGGCTTGCCGCAATGCGGACAGTGCCTATCAGCATCCACCGCAAGTTCGACCGCGGCAAGCGAGGAACCCGACCCTGTCCGCCCTGAAAATACCGCTTCGGCCTCTCTACGCTGTGCAGCGCTGAGGCTGTCTATCCCGGCAAGCCAGCACTGAAATTGTTCATTGTCCATCGACATTCGCTATCTCCCTGAATCCAAAAAGAACATACCATGAACACATACAGTTCGTAAACTGAGCCATTTTAAACGATCATAACCCACCTAAGTGGGTCAGTTTTGCATGCCGATTCACACTTGCCATGCCAGTCGGCCGTACGTCTGTATCTGGGCGATGTGCTGGTCGCGGAGGGATGGATCATCGCGCGATTTCAGGGCGAGAACGGCGTTTTTTGGCGGTGGAATGATGACCTCGACTGCATCGCCAAAACGCGCCGTGAGCAGATTTCTGGTCGGGGTGCCGTCATAGGCCCCATCCGCCAGAAATCGCGAAACCGGCCCGTCGAACTGATCCAGAAGCCCGGGCAAGGCCGTGCTATCGCCGACGTGGTCCAGCGTCAGATCCGAGCAGATGATCTCGCCGGTTGTGAGGTCCAGGCCGAGGTGTAGCTTTCTCCACGATTTGCGTTTGGCCTTTGTTTCATGCTTGACCTGCAGCCACTCGCCCTCGCCAAAGATCTTCAATCCAGTACTGTCCATGGTCAGATGGATCGGCTCGGTTCTGTCGACCCGAGGCTTTGCAGGCAATCTCAAGCCGAGCCCGCGGCGCGACAGTGTTGAGAAATCCGGCACCGGAATGTCTACTCCCATCAGCCGAGCGATGCTGCGCATCAGCCCTTGGGTCTGGCGCAGCGGTAGTTTGTAAATCGTACGCAGAGTCAGGCAGGTCTCGATCGAAATGTTCGAATATTTCGGCTGACCTCCCGGAGTCGTCCGGCGCGGCGCTCGCCATTGTTTCAGCGTATCGTCAGTGACCCAGATGGCATTGTCACGTTAACGCCGTGGCTTCGGCACGGCCGGTGCTTTAGCGTCTCTGAATGTGCAAGATATCTTACCGTCGTCACCGCTTTCCGCCGATCATCATCCAGCATGCCGTCTGGCTGTATTGCCGTTTCACGCTGAGCTATCGGGACGTTGAGGACCTGCTTGCCGAGCGTGGTCTCGACCTCTCGTATGAGACGGTTCGAAGATGGGTCTTGAAATTCGGCCGGGCATATGCGCGGCGGATTCAACGTCGGCGGCCACGACCGACCGAACGATGGAACTTGGACGAGATGGTCGTGGTGATCCGGGGAAGGCGGTACTTTCTCTGGCGTGCCGTGGACAGCGAAGGCGAAGTCTTGGATTTCCTGATTCAGTCCCGCAGGAACACGAAGGCCGCGATTCGGTTGATGCGCAAACTGTTGAAGAAGCAGGGTTTTGCGCCATCGACAATCGTCACCGATAAACTTCGTTCCTACGGCTCAGCGATCCGCAAGCTCGGCCTTTGCGCAGAGCATGAGCAGGGCTTACGGAAGAACAATCGAGCCGAAAACTCCCATCAGCCGGTACGACGACGAGAGCGAAAGATGCAGCGCTTCAAATCGCCAAAGTCTGCCCAGAGATTCCTCGCCATCCACGCTGCCGTCTACAATCTCTTCAACGTCCAGCGCCACCTGATTTCACGCCGGACGCTTCGCCGATTTCGCACCTCAGCCATGGCGGAATGGCGGGTAACAACAACGGTCGCTTAACGAACGCAATCGGGGAAAGCCTTTCACCCGCCACCATTAAGTTGACAGTGCCCAGCCGCTCGCTCGCCGGTCGGACGGGGCCGCCGATCTTGGTCATCAGACGGCCGAGATGCGGTTCCTCGATCGCATCGAGCCGCCCGCTCCGATCCTTCGCCGGATAGCCGAACGGATTGAGCGTGTGGCAGACGAAGGCCCGGTAGGGATCGCCGTCGGCCTGGCCAATCTCGGCCATGACGATGACCTCGTCGACGATGCCGGGGAGCTCGTTACCGGTCTTCGAGCCCTCGATCTGGGGGGAGAAGACACGGCGATTGAAGTCGTCGAGCTTCTCGTCGAGGATGCCGACGAACCAGACGTTCTTATCCCGCGTGTGCTGGAGGTGGGTAAGCCAGGCGATCATCTCCTGGCCGTGCAGGCCGTAGGCGCCGCGCATGTCGGGCTTGCCGTTGCGGTCAGAGAACGCCTGGGGCTGTCCCTTGCACCATTGAAAACAGAGCCGCCCGGCGATCGTGATCGAGTCGATGAACACGGTCTCGTATCGATCGAGCGCGGCCGGATCGCCGAAGCGCTCGCGAACCGCCTCGTAATGGGCCCGGCTGTAGACCTGGTCGTCGCGGAGCGCCGGGTTCGGCCCGCCGATGAAGACCGCGAAGTCGCGGCATTCTGACCAGGTGCGCGGCCGGATGGTGTCGCCGGGCCAGCCCTCGATGGCGAGATCGCCGGCCTCGAGATCGAAGAACAAGGTGGCGCGAGGCTCCAGGGTCCAGAGGAGCGAGGTCTTGCCGATTCCGGATTTCCCAAAAATGCAGCCCTTGATGCCGCGGCGCTCGGCGAGACGCTCGTCGGCCGAGATGATGGGAAGGCTGCTCATCGCCCGTTCTCCTTCTCTTCGAGACTGAGCTTGAAGACGGGCTTGCCGGTCTTGATTGTGCGCGCGTGCGCGAAGCGCTCGCGGATGTGGGCGGGCCAGGCGGCGTACTTGCGTTCGGCAACCTTGAAGGCGATATCGACGTACTCGGCCGGATCGTCGCCCTCGGCACGGATGTGCTCGACCAACGCCGCGAGCCGCTCCTGGTCCCATGCGACGCGCTTCGGCAGCTCGGCGAGGATCACGACACCATCCTCGACGAGCCGCACGGTCCCGGTGTCCTTGCCGGCGGTCTGGCGGGCCGTTTGCGCTTGCTCGGCGAAGCGCCGCTCAATGGCGCCGTCGAGCCGGTCCTTGTCGGCCCTGGCCGCGGTGAGCGCGGCTTCGGCGTCCTCCTGCAGGAGCGCCAATTGCTGGGCCGGCAGGGCGGCGATCTCGCCCACCGGCATGGCGCGGATGTCCTCGAGGTGAATGCGGTTCGACATCAGGCTGTCCTCCGTCGGTTCGAAAGGGGGAAGGCGTCCCGGCGGCGCTTCACGGGTGTGCGGGTCCGGACCGCGAGGTAGCTGAAGTCGGCCTCGCCGCGACGCTGCTGGAAGAGATGGACGAGGCCGTGCTCGGCGGCCCGCATTGCGCGGTTCGCGAGCCGGTTGAGCGCGGCGCGGGCCGGTTCGTGTGGAACGTGGTGCTTCTGCTGCCGGTCGACGCAGAGATGGCCCCGGTGGTAGGTGATGCGGCTTCCCGGATGGGCGGCGCGGAGCCATCCCTCAAAGCCGGCCACATCGATGATCAGCGCGATCGTCGCCGGGGCGGGCACGGGCACTTCCGGGGCGCTGCACGCCATCAGGGTCATGCGCCGCGCCCCCGGCCGGCAGCGGCGGGCCCGACCGTTTCTGGCTCGGCGAGCCGCAGCTGGGCGGCCTCGTAGGCCTCGATATCCTCGAGCCGGTAGGCGACGCGGCCGCCGATCTTCAAGTAGCGCGGGCCCTCGCCAAACCTAGCGCCAGCGCTCCAGCGTGCGCGGCGAGATGTTCCAACGCGCTGCGAGCTGGGCCTGGTTCAGGTGTTGTATCGCCATCTCGCTTCTCCGCAGCTCTCGTTCACGATCTGCGGAGAAGGATGACGCCCGATGACCCGCTTGTCGGCGGGCTCATCGGGGGTCGTGTGGGGGTCTAGGGAGGGACGGGGTAGGGACGAGGTAGGGACGGTTTTACGCAGCCCTACGCAGTTCTTAGACGGTAGAGGCCGCGCCCGTTTGACACGATCAGCGTGCCCCAGCTGGGATGGCGGCGAAACAGGTTGCGCATCTTCATATCGGTGGAGCCGGCCTGATCCAATACGGCCTTGCCGGATAGCCACGGCTGATTGTTGCCGGCGGCCTCGTGAAGAATACGGACCACGTTGCGCTGAATGTATCCGGTGAACAGATAGACCTGTCCGTTCAGCGTTACTTCCGCAAAATCGGTCGAGTGCGTAAACGGCCCCTGGCGTCGGCCGGCGCTTGCGTCGCCGTTGGACATGGCGGTCTTCGTATCGGCGGATGAACTGAAGCTCGGCGCCTTCGGATCCGCCTCGCCACCGGGGAATCCTGTCTCGGCTTCGAAACGATCACGTTCCTCGCGCCTTAGCAGCAGGTCGTCGATGATGATCGGGATGTCCTCCGCTTCGCCCCAGAGGCAGGCATAGGCGGCGCGGGGCGTCCGGAAGTAGCCCACCCGGACTTCTCCGAAGCGGAAGAGCTGGAAGACGTCGTGCGTATGCAGGTCGAGCACTCCGTTGTAGCGGCTCTGCTCCCAGGGTACCGTGAAGCGCTCGCCCTCCATGGTCTCCTCGTAGTCGCCGAACTCCACCGGCAGATTGAAGACCCGCACCGACAGGCGCAGCTTGTCGTTCTCTGCGAGATAGAGCAGGTCGGCCTCGGAGATGGACCAGCGATCGAGGATCTCCGGAAGAGTAAAATACGCCTTCTCGATCTCCATCCGACCCCCGATCCCCGCCACTAAATGTTTATGTTTTGTTCTAAACCCTTGACGCCATCCGATCAATCCTATTTTATCCTATTTGATCCTCAGCCCCTTGGGGACAACATGACCGAGCATCATACGCTTGCCGACCGCATCCGCGCCCGCACCCAGCAACTCGGGTTGAGTCCCGCTCATGTCGGCGAGATGGCGGGCGTGAACCGGTCCTTCGTCTACGACATTCTGCGCGGCCGCTCGACGCGCCCCGGCATCGACCGGCTCGCCGATGTGGCGCGGGTGCTGAAGGTCGAGTGCGACTGGCTGATCCACGGCATCGGCGAGGTCGAGGGGGATCCGCCCTTCATCGCCAACCCGGACGAGACATTCGTGGCAATCGCCCATGCCCGCCCGCGCCCGTCCATGGGCGCCGCCGCCGTGGTCGCCGAAGATCACGACACACCGGGTCGCGCCTATCACTTCCGCCGTTCGTGGATAAAGGGCAGCCTGAAAGCCAGCCCCTCGCAGCTGCGCATCATGCATGTGGAAGGCGACAGCATGGCGCCGACGCTGCTCGGCGGCGACACGGTGCTGGTGGACTTGACCCGCCGTGCGCCCAACCCGCCCGGCATCTTCGTGATGGACGACGGCATGAGGCTGGTGGCCAAGCGCCTCGAGCACATCCCCAACAGCGACCCGCCCGCTGTCCAGGTGATCTCGGACAATGGGGTCTACAGCCCCTACGAGCGCTCGGCTGACGAGATCAGCATCATCGGTCGCATTTGCTGGTTTGCGCGGGAGATCTGAGATGCTCGCATTCCGCGAGATCGACGCCGACGATCCGGCCCTCGCGCACTCCCCAATGGTGCGCGCGATCGGGAGGACCTTTTCTTACATCGCCGAGCATGGCGGGATCGGGCTGACGCCGTCCAGGGCCTTCAAGCGGATCTTCGTGCACTGGGCGGCGGCCGAGTTCGACTGGCCCGGTTACACGGAAGCGGACCTCTTCGCGGTCAACAAGGTGCTGAACGAGATCGACTTCGGCCCGCTGATGGACCTGCACGACCTCATGATCGCGCTGAAGATCGGACGGCACTACAAGGGGCAGTTCAAGCTGAACAAGGCCGGGCAGGTGCTGGCCGGTCATCCCGGCAAGCTCTTCGGCACCGTCACGCCGTTCTACCTGTTCGAGGTCAACCACGCCCGCCGTTCGCGCTTTGAAGAGCAGCAACTCGGCAACTGGGACATCTTTCTGAACATCCTGAACGTCGAGGCCGAGAACGGCGCAACCGGGGCGGAGCTGCGCTGTGCGTTTTACGGCGAGCCCGACCCCGGCGGCTGTTTCGACGAGGTCCTGAGCAGTCTCTACATCCAGGTCCTCCGGCCTCTGTTCTGGACCGGTTTGCTACATCAGCAGCGCGGTGATGATTCCTTCCGGACCCAGGATACCGTCTTCACCAAGACGCCGCTCTGGCGGGCGGCTTTGCGGCTCGACACCGATGGTATGGTGCGGCCGGCGACGCGGCACTGATGGGCGCGCTCGGGGAACCGATGACCGCCGCGCGCCAGGTACTCGGAGATGTCTTCGGGTTCGAGGAGTTCCGCCCGGGCCAGGAAGCGGCCATCGGTGCGCTGCTGTCGGGGCGCAACGTGCTCACCGTGATGCCGACGGGATCGGGCAAGTCGCTGTGCTTCCAGATTCCGGCCCTGATCATGGAGGGGCTTACTGTCGTGGTGTCCCCACTGGTCGCGCTGATGCAGGATCAGGTCGCCGCCCTGCGGCTCGCCGGCGTGGCCGCCGACAGCATCAATTCGGGGAATGAGCGCGCCGACAACATCGACGCCTGGCGCCGGGCCGCGGCGGGCGAGACGCGGTTGCTCTACATGGCCCCCGAACGTCTGATGACCGAGCCGATGCTGGCGGCGCTGGTGCGGTTGCCGGTGAGGCTGTTCGCGATCGACGAGGCGCACTGCATCTCGCAATGGGGACCGGCCTTCCGACCGGAATACCAAGACTTGTGCCGGTTGCCGGATCTGTTCCCTGGGATTCCGATCGTCGCGCTGACGGCGACTGCCGATGAAGTGACCCGCGAGGACATCGCCGAGCGGCTATTCGGGGGTGCGGTGGAGCCCATTGTCCTTGGCTTTGACCGTCCGAATATCAAGCTGTCGGTGGAGATGAAACGCGACTGGAAGCGCCAGCTGCGGGACTTCATTGCGCGCCATGAAGGCGAGAGCGGAATCGTCTATTGCCTGTCGCGCAAGAAGACGGAGGAAGCCGCCATCCTGTTGGCGGCGGACGGGGTGCGGGCGCTTCCCTATCACGCGGGCATGGCGCAGGCGGAACGGGAGGCGCACCAGAACATTTTCATGACCGATCCGGGCGTGGTCATCGTCGCCACCATCGCCTTCGGCATGGGGATCGATAAGGCGGACGTGCGTTTCGTCTTCCACACCGACCTGCCCGGCAGCATCGAGGCCTATTATCAGGAGATCGGCCGGGCTGGGCGCGACGACGCACCCGCGGAAGCGCAGATGGTCTACGGCCTGGCCGACATCCGCATGCGCCGGGTATTCATTGAGCAGGAGGATGCGGGCGCCGAGCGCAAGCGCCGCGAGCACAAACGGCTCGACGCCTTGCTCGGGTTTTGCGAGGCGCCGGCCTGCCGGCGGATGGCTCTGCTCGATTACTTCGGAGAAGGAAGCGAGGCCTGCGGCAATTGCGATGTCTGTCTCGACCCGGCCGAGCATGCAGACGGGACCGAGGATGCGCAAAAGATCCTGTCGGCGGTCTACCGCTCGGGCGAACGGTTCGGCGCGGCGCATGTAATCGATATTCTGCGCGGGACGCAGACCGAAAAGATCGCGCGGACGGGCCATCATCGGCTGCCGACCTTCGGGATCGGCGCGGTGCGGGGCAAGAACGAGTGGCGCTCGCTGATCCGCCAGATGGTGGCGACCGGGTTCCTGCGGCTCGACATCGCGGGCTATGGCGGGCTCGCGATCACCGGCAAGGGCCACGCGCTGCTGCGGGGCGAAGGTGTATTCCTCTACCGCGAGGAGACGATGGCTGCACGGCCTTCCGCCGTGCCGCGCGGGAGCCGTAAGGAAATATCGGAACATCCGCTAAACGATAATCAGGCGGCGCTGCTGGATGTGCTGAAGACGCTGCGGCTGCAACTCGCCAAGGAGCGCGGGGTGCCGGCCTATATCGTGTTTCCGGACCGCTCGCTGATCGACATGGCGCGCCGACGCCCGCGCACCGAAGCGGAGTTTGCCGAGGTCAACGGCGTCGGCGCGGCCAAGCTCAAGGCGTTCGCGGCACCGTTTCTGGCCGCCATCGACGGCGCGCTGTCCGATGCGGGCTGAGCGCGGGTTGATCCGGACCGGTTTGTCATGACAGATCAAATCGTCATCACCGAAAAATCCAGCCAGGCGAAGGACGTCCGCGCCGCCGTCGGGTCCCAGTATGGTGCCGTCCTTCCGGCCGAAGGCCATTTGCTCGATTTGGTTGAACCGGAGGAGGTGAACCCGGCCTGGAAACGCTGGTCGGCGGTGCTGCTAAGGCCCGAGGAGCTCTACGGCACCAAACCGGCCACGGGCGGCAACAAGGCCGCGAAGCTGAAGGCCATCCGCGCGGCGCTGCGCACGGCGAAACGGGTTTGGCTCGCCACCGATTGCGACCGCGAGGGGCAGCTCATCGGCCAGGAGATTCTCGAGCATTGCGGTTATCGTGGCGAGGTAATGCGGGTGCTGTTCACCGCGCAGGACCCAAAGACCATCCGCGAGGCGTTCGGCCGTGCCCGGCCCAACGGCGAGTATGCCCGCCTCTATGCCGCCGCCGTTGCGCGCCGGCAGGCCGATCAGATTTACAACCTGTCGCTGACCCGCACGGCGACCGTCACGCTCGGCCGGAACGAGCAGGGCGTGATCGGGGTCGGCAGGGTGAAGACGCCGACCCTGGCGATCGCGTGCAAGCGCGAACTGGAGATCCGCGACTTCGTTCCGGTCCCGTATTACGAGGTGGTGGCGAAGGCGGAAGTTGAGTGCGGTGCGTTCCGGATGCGGCATGCGCCGAAGGACCACATCCTCAAGCGCGAGGATGCCGAAGCGGTCGCGACCGCGGCGCGGGACTTCGCGGGACCGCTCGGCGTACGGGTCGAGGACAAGCGCCAACGCCCGCCCCGGCTCCACGACCTGCCCTCGCTGCAGAAGCTTTGCAGCGCCCGGTTCGGTTGGTCGGCTTCCAAGACCCTGGAGGTCGCCCAGGAGCTCTATGACGGCACGGGTAAGAAGATCCTGACCTATCCGCGCGCCGAGGTGCGCTGTCTGCCGGAGAGCGCGATCGCGGACGCACAGAAGATTGTTGCCGGGCTGCAAGCCGGGAAGGCCTATGGCGCGGTCCCCGTGCCGGCGCCACTGGTGATCCGCAAGGGACGGAACGGCAGCTTCCACGACAAAGGGATCGAGGGATCGAGCCATCACGCGGTGATTCCCAATGTGAACACCATCGTGGACCTGCACGAAATCTGGCCGCGCCTGTCGGGCGACGAGAAGAGATTGTTTGACGCCGTTGCGCGCTCCTACCTCGCATCGGTTATGCAGGATTACCGCTACCGACAGACGACCGTGACGCTGGATGTCCGCGGCTTCGAGTTCCGCACCGCCGGTCGCCAGCCGATCGAGCCCGGCTGGCGC
Organism: Paracoccaceae bacterium; assembly: GCA_965247915.1. Lineage (GTDB taxonomy): Bacteria > Pseudomonadota > Alphaproteobacteria > Rhodobacterales > Rhodobacteraceae > JAKZRT01. The sequence goes on along the minus strand of OZ252048.1, from coordinate 1,142,992 downwards.
GACGCCTTTCCCGATTGGCGGCCCGCGGAGGAGAAGGGCGAGGCGGTGCAGGCGCTGCCGGTGCTGCGTGACAAGGAGGCCGCGCGGTTGCGCGATCCGGAGGTCGAGGACAAGGAGACCCGGGCGCCACCGCGTTACAAGGAAGGCACGCTGATCGAGGCGATGCAGAATGCTTGGCGCTTCGTCGAGCACAAAGTCCTACGGGACCGTCTCAAGGAGGCCAAGGGCATCGGTACCCCGGCGACCCGGGCGGAAATCATCGCCGGGCTCAAGAAGCAAGGGTTCCTGACGGCCCAGGCACAGAACATCGTGCCGACCGATCGGGGGCTGGCGCTCTTCGGGGTGCTGGAACGCGCCGACCCGGCTTTGGTGGACCCGGGCGTAACGGCGGAACTCGAATGCCTGCTCGACGATGTGGTGCTCGGCAAACAGGAGATGATGGGCGCAATCGACGCGGTGTGCGATGCCGCGCGACGCATTATCGGCGGGCTCGGGGACGGTGCCGGTACCGGGGAGACGGTTGAATTGGGTGTAGCGCTCGGTGGCGAAAACGGCGGAGAACGTCCGCCGACGGCGGCGATGAAGCGGTTTGCCGCCTCGATCGCCCGGCGCAAGGGCATCAAGCCACCGGCAGGCTATACGAAATCCGGGGCGGTTTGCCGGGCATTTCTGGATCTGCACGCGCCGGAGCGGGCGGCCCGCGATACGGAGGGGGGAACTGCCGGAATGACGGGAGCCAGACCGCCAAGTTCGGCGCAGATGTCTTTTGCGAAGGCGGTTGCAAGGGAAAAGGGCACCGCTATTCCTGACGAAGCCAGGGCCTGTTCCGCTGAAATGTCGAAGTGGATCGATGCAAACCGGGGATTGAAGCCTGCGAAGGACCGCAAGGCGCAGGTGCGGAATACGCGCGTCCCCGCGGGGAAAGGAAAGAAGGCGCGGGAGAAAATGCCGCGGAAGCGGAAATCAGGAAGCGCGGCAGAGGGAGCGGCGCAATCCGGCGGCGCCCGGACGGATTCGGAAACGGGCACCCCGTTGCGGATTCCGTACGGGAACAAGGACATTGCGTTCGAACTCGGCGCCCGCTATGCGGCGGAAGGCTGGTATGCGCCGCCCGGCGTCGATCTTGCAGTCTTCCGTGAGCGTGGATGGCTGTGATGCTGTTGCTTGAGGACCTTATCCCGAACGACAGTAACGGGTTTCGGGTTGCCCGGACGATTACGCGTTAGCGAAAGATCACCGGCTCTTGGTAAGCCGCCATCGTCGCGATCTCAGTCGGGCGGCCTGCGCGGTGTCGCGCAGAAACGTGCAGGATTATGCTCCCGCTTGCTCCCCCGGTGCTCCCCCGGACATAAATTGCGCTGGCGCGCCAAAACGAAAAAGCCCGTAACTATTTGAAGTTACGGGATTTATTTGGTTGCGGGGGTAGGATTTGAACCAACGACCTTCAGGTTATGAGACGGTTCTCTGTTTGTTCTAAGCGTTTCGCAGAGCTGCGCAGGACCACGCTAACTCATTGAATATACTTGCTTCTTCGGAAACCCTCCGTACCATGGAAGCCACTCAGTTGCGCAGCGTTTTGCGCCCTCATGCGTCCACTGTGCGTCCATGGATTTAGAGGGGGATGCCATGCCCAAGATCACCAAACGCCTCGTCGAGGCCGCCGAGGTTCGCAAGAAAGACTACGTCCTGTTCGACAGCGAGGTCCACGGCTTCGGCGCCCGCATTCTGCCAAGCGGTGCCCGATCCTACCTCGTTCAGTATCGTATCCAGTATCGTATCGGCCGGCGGTGGCGGCGCATGAGTCTCGGACTCCACGGCGTCGTAACGCCCGAGCAGGCCCGGGCCCAAGCGATCAAGGTATTGGCGCGCGTCAGAGATGGCGAGGATCCGGCCGGCGATCGTAAGGGGGCCCGTGCCGCTCCCACCATCGAAGACCTGGGTCGGCGCGTCGTCGAAGACCATGCCGTCCATCATTGCCGGCCCAGAACGGTGGTTGGCTACCGCTACTACGTCAAAGCCTACATCAATCCCCGCATCGGCACCCTCAAGGTCTCCGAGATCACACGGCCCGACATCGCCCGCCTCCACCACGATCTCCGTTTTGCCCCGGTCCAGGCCAACCGCTGCCTGCAGTTCCTGTCCAAGGCCTTCAACCTGGCCGAGGTCTGGGGGCTGCGCCCGGACGGCTCCAACCCCTGTCGCCATGTCAAGAAGTACAAGGAGAAGAAGCGTGAGCGCTATCTGAGCGCCGCCGAGCTGGGCCGTCTCGGCGAGGTCCTGCGCCAATGCGAACAGGAAGGCATCGAGAGCCGGTCGGCCATCAACGCGCTACGGCTGCTGATCTTCACCGGCTGCCGGCTCTCGGAGATCATGACCCTGCGGTGGGACTTCGTGGAATTCGAAGGCGGCGCCCTGCACCTGCCGGAGTCCAAGACCGGGGCCAAGACCGTCCATCTCGGCGCGCCCGCCCTGGAGGTCCTGGCCGGGATCGAGAGGCTTGACGGCAACCCCTGGGTCATCACCGGCAAGCTCCCCGGCTCTCATCTGACCGATCTGCAGCCGCCCTGGCAGCGTATTCGCAAGCGCGCCGGCATTGCCGATGTGCGCATTCACGACCTGCGCCACACCTTCGCCTCCGTCGCGGTGGCGGCCGGACAGGGTTTGCCCATGATCGGCAAGATGCTCGGCCACTCCCAGGTCCAGACCACGGCCCGCTATGCCCACCTCGCGGCAGACCCGGTAAAGAAGGCCGCCAACACGGTGTCGGCGGATATTGCCGCGTTCATGGATCGGCAAACCGGCAGGAGCATCACCGTCTTACGGAAAGCCACCTGATCTTCGGATGATCGCTCCCAGCAAGGCCTGGTAGAGGGAACCCCTACTCAGTCGACATCAAAGCACACGGTCTTCTCCGGGCCAGTGGTGAGCAGGCGGCCTGCTGACGGTCAGAGGTGCTCCGCGTAGCCGGCCTCCCCCTCATCGCTGGCTCGGGTATCCGGTTCATCACCAGCATAGGCATCCAACTCGATCACGTTGCGATCGGGATCGCGGATAAAGACGGCGCGCAGGTCCTTGAACGAGAACTGGCCGCTCAGAGGGATATCGTGCTCTGCCAGGAATTGCTTGGCGACATCGAGGGAGGTGATCTTGAACGAGACGTGGGTGATGCCGGGATACTTGTCGTCCGCATCCATGAGGATGTTCTGGTCGTTTGGTTTATTGGCGGGTCCGAGCAGATTGAGAACGACGCCTGAGGGATGCTGCATGATGATGGGATGGCCCTTCTCGAAGCCCGCGTCGGTAAGAGTCTGGAAGCCCAGCCCTTCGTAGAAGGCAATGGAGACAGACTTGTCGATGACCCGAATACCGATGTGGTCGACCTTTTCTATTTCGAGCATTGGTGAATACTCCCTCCAATAGAACGGACAAAATCACGAATTGAATGGAGTCGTCCGATGTCCACTCACGTGTAGTGGTTCAGACTTGATCTGACAGTTACGCGTTTTTCAGGCGGCATTTGTCAGGTCACATTCAGTTCACGAACTTTTCCTTCCAAATCTTCTTGCCCTCGATCATGGTCTCAATTGGGGTGCGACCGCAACACATTTTGCCCTGATGAGTTCGTTCGGTGTTGTAGAAGTCGATCCATTGATCCAGATCGGCCTGCAAGGCTTCGACAGTTTCGTAGAGCTTCTTGCGGAATGTGATCTGATAAAACTCCTGCAGGATTGTTTTGTGGAAGCGTTCGCAAATCCCGTTGGTTTGGGGCGATTTAACCTTGGTCTTGGTGTGGTCAATGTCGTTGATTGCCAGGAAGAGCTGGTAGTCGTGTTTGTCGACCCGGCCGCAGTATTCGGTTCCGCGGTCGGTCAGAATGCGCAGCACCGGAAGGTCGTGTTCCTCATGGAAAGGCAGCACCCGATCGTTGAGCAGATCAGCCGCAGTTATCGGCGTTTTGGTGGTGTAGAGCTTGGCATGTGCCACCTTGCAATAGGTGTCCACATAGGTCTGCTGATAGACCCGCCCGACACCCTTGAGAGTGCCAACATAGAACGTGTCCTGAGAGCCCAGATAGCCAGGGTGCGCGGTCTCAATCTCGCCACAGGCTTCATCGTCCAGCTTCTTCTTCTCAAGGGCCTGAACCTGAGCTTCGGTAAGAATGCCACCTTCCTCTGCCACCTTGGCTTCCAGCGCCTTCAGGCGGGTTTTGAAGTTCGCCAGATCATGCCGCAACCAGATGGATCGCACGCCGGAGGGCGAGACGAAGACCCCCAGCTTGCGCAGCTCATTGGAGGTGCGGGCCTGACCGTAGGCCGGGAAGTCCGTGGCCGATTTTATGACCGCCTGTTCGGTCGCCTCGTCCACCCGGTTGGCCAGATTGGGCTTGCGCCGGGTGCGTTCAAAAAGAGCTTCAACGCCGCCATCATCGACGGCTGATTTATAGCGATAGAATGTATCCCGCGACATGCCCATGACCTGACAGGCTTTGGACACATTACCCAATTCGTCGGCCAGGTTCAGCAAGCCGACTTTGTGTTTGATGATCTTGTCTGTAGTATTCAACATCGTGGTTTCCTCGTTTTGTGGTTTGGTTTGCACCACCATCAAAACGGATAACCGCAGTCTCTTTCAAGAGATGCACCGCCCCCAATTCAATCTAAAAGATTGGGGGCGGTGTCAGATCAAATCGGAACTAATACAACTCACGCCGGCGGTGCCAGCACCGGAGCGAAGATCACAGGCAAGCCAGCCGCGTCACCCCTTCCGATCCTCGTAAGTAGCAATCCCGATGACGCCGCCGGTCGGGTCCCGAATCACCGCGAAACGCCCCACGCCCGGAATGTCCCCGGAATGTCCATCGGGGCGACGAGCACTGTGTCGCCGGCGCCGGCTGCTTTATCGGCCCGCTTGTCGACGTCGTCGACCGTGACGTAGGGGGTCCAGGCGGTTGGCGGCCCGGCGGCCTCCGGTGGTTTGGCCATCAGGCCGGCGACCGGACGATCACCGATCTTGAACATCGTGCAGGGGCCTTTCCCGACGTCCATAACTTCGCTGCTCCATCCGATCACGCCGGTATAGAACTCGCGCGCCGTCTCGACCTCGTCGGTCATCAGCTCGCACCACCCGAGGTCGCCATGAGTCTTCATGCGTTCGTCCATTGTCGTCCTCATCCGACTGTACATCGCTGCGAGCCCGGTCAGGGTCGCAGCGCAATTCGTCTGTCCTCAACAGCGGTCCGGCACGCGAGCCGGACGCCGACGTCGCATCGATGAATGAATCGCCGCTGAGGAACAGCGGAGCAACCCGTCAAGGGCCGGCATGCTAGAGTCGTCAGAATCGCAACTGTCCCCGCAGCATGACGTCATGGTCCGCAGCAGCGTCGGTGGCCGGCTCGCGGCGCTCGCCTTCGAGGCTGAGCTGAAGTGCCGACCCGATCTCGAAGCGACCGCCGATCCGGTAGCGTTGTGTGCCTTCGCCGGCGAGCGAGAGACCGCTATAGGGCGTCAGTAGGCCGCGCCTGCCTCACCATCGACTTTCCACCTGCCTCGCGCTTCGCGTCGACCCATCCCAGCAAACGCGCTTACGTGTACATGCTGGCGGCCCAGGTGAGGCGCAGAAACTGCCGGGGACCCGCGGGAGAAAAACGAACATGGCCCCGCCCCGTGGTCGTTCCCGGGTTCTTCCGCATTGGCTCACCGGTGGCGAAAGCCAAGGGGCATGATGGACCTGCAATGCTTCACCGGATCGTTGATCGTGTGCGAGCGAGGTGGTGGCCCCGCAACCCTAACCCTAAAGCACTTCACCTGAACTTGGAATCAATGGGGATTCCCAAAGGGATTGATTTGTGATTCACGCTATTTGGAGGTGAATTATGAGCAATACTTATTCTTTGGATTTGCGCACGCGGGTGATTTCACAGGTTCGGACGGGGTTTTCCCGGCGCGAGGTTGCGCGGCGTTTCGGAGTGAGCCCGAGCTTTGTCATCAAGGTCGTTCAGCGTTTTGAGAAATCCGGCTCAGCAGCATCAGCAAAACAGGGGCGACCGAGCGGCAAGGGCAAGCTGGCGGCTTTCAGAACGGCGCTGGTGGCACAAGTTGCAGCGCATCCCGATCTGACTTTGGCGGAATTGAGGGACTGGCTCGCGCGCAAACATCGGGTGGGTGTGCATCTCTTCTCGATCAGCCGAGTCCTGAAATCCGCAGGCTTCACATATAAAAAAATCGCTTCTGGCAGTGGAGGCTGGTCGCGCGCGGGCGCGCCGTAAGCGCTATATCTGGCAGGTTCATCGCCAGCCGTTCATGCGCAAAACCCCGCACCGGCTGGTCTTTATCGACGAGACCAGCGTGAAGACCAACATGACGCGGATGCGGGGCCGGTCGCTCAAAGGCCAGCGCCTGCGCGCCACAGCACCTTTTGGATATTGGCGCACACAAACCTTCATTGCCGGGCTCAGATGCGATGGCCTGATCGCACCCTGGGTGCTGGACGGGCCGGTCAACCGAGCTGGTTTCGAGGCCTATGTCGAAACCCAGCTCGCGCCGGCGCTGAACCAAGGTGATGTTGTCATCCTCGATAACCTGTCCTCGCACAAGAGCGCGAAAGCCGCCGCGATCCTGCGCAAATGCGGCGCTTGGTTCCTGTTCCTGCCACCCTATTCCCCGGATCTGCATCGCCGCCGCCTCGTTCTCCTTCGCCCGCCATTCCGCCGCCCCCGGCCGCACCGGCTCCCCGAAGACCGACCGGAACAGATCCTCCGCCCGTGCGGCTAACGCTTCCCGGACAGCGGCGGCGGCGGGGCCGCTGCCAGCTTTCCGGCCCGCTTGAGCGCCATGGCCTTTCTTAGAACCAGGGGATCGCCCCGAACGATCCGTTTCAGAACCCGCCGCTCGTAGCGCGTGAATGTCGCCAGTATCGCCTCTGTGGGCGGTATGGGCTCCATCACCTGAAACCCCGCCGCCCGATTGGCCTCCTCCGCCTGCCTGCGCATCTCCTCCGGCGGCGCGTGCAGTTTCCTCATATCCCTGGTCAGCATCGTCTCTCCCTCCAAAACCTGCGATGTCGATCAGTATGGGACCGGTGCCGGCCTCCAATGCATCCGTCGCGATCCCGACAGCCTTCGCGCCAGCGCCCATATCCGGTCCAGGCCCTGCGTTCGGGGTGCCGACGGCCGTGCCCTGCCCGAGACCGCCTGCCTTCTCCGCGCCCTCCACCGCGGCCCGCATAACCCGCGTTCCGACAGACGCCCCGTCTCCCGCCAGCCTGAGCCCCGCCAGACGTTCCGCATCCCGCGCCACCTGCTGGACCTGACGCGCCTTCCCGGCGGTGATGTAAAGCGGATCGCGGGCCTTGCCTGCGTCCGCCCGGCCTTCCGCCCGCTGATCCACACCCGCCACCGGCAGCAGATCGGAGGACGCCATCGCCACCCCAACCAACCGGCCAAGCGCCGCCCCGTCACGTTCGGCATCGAGCCCCAGCCGCTTCGCGAACGCCGCCCGGACATCCCGCTCCGAAAACACCGCCCGCTCCGACTGCACAACCACAAGGATATGTTCCGGGTGGGCCCTGAGATACGCCCGGTTCGCTTCCCGCACCTCCGAACACCGAAGCCGCGCCCGCGCAGCATCCCCCACCCGGTCCGCGTGATCGGCCACATGTGATCGGCCACATGCGGATTCCAGCTTTCCGGCTCAAGGCCCGCCTCGGCATCCAGCTCAAGCTGCTGCGCCTCCAGCGTCCGGTGATCGATCCGCTCCGCGAACCCCTCCCGTTCCAGCATCGCGTTCGCATGACTGGCCCAAAGGGCGCGTTGCTCCTGAAGCATCGATACGTGATTCCACCCCCGGTTCTTGAGACCCCAGTACTCCTCTCCAATCTCCCGTAGCGTCAGCATCACATGCACATGCGGATTGCCGTCCCCGGTGTCGTGCAATACCCAGTCGGCGATCATCCCCTGCGCGGTGAACGTCTCTTCGACATAGCCCCGCATCAGCGCGATCTGCGAAGACCGCGACAGCATCGCGGGAAGCGCAATCGTCACGGTTCGGGCAAGCCGCGCGTCTTTCCGGCGCCGGTTCAGCCGGTCTTCGCCATCCTCAACAGAGGTCCATAGCTGCTCGGACACCCGCGCCCAGGCCGCCCGCTCCGCCTGACCATCGGTCAAAACACGACCTTTCGCCTCATCCCGAACCTCTTCCAGCGCGCGGTAAAACGCCGCCTCCCCGAACGCTTCAACCGCCCAGGCGGCCGCCCCCGGAAGCGCGATCTCCGCGTGTTTCAACTCTGAACGCTTGTCACCGTAGTCCCGGCTCAGCTCGTCCCGCTGACCCGCATCTGCGTCGCGTGCCGGTATGCCGCCGCCGCAACGGCCGACTGTCCCCGGCTCCGGGAAAGCACGGAAACGCTGTTGTGCGGGCTGGGCATCGGGTCGGGTGAAAGCTCTGTGGGTGTGCCGAACCGCAAGGCTTGCCGTTAGCATACAGGGAACGTCAAATTGCGTAAGCAAATTTGACGTATCATCGTGCCTGACGGCTTTTGTCTCGTTACGCTACGCTTCACTCAACAAACGCCGTCCTGCGGATGACGGCCCTTCGGGCCTTCCGCCTCAGCCTTACTCCATCGGGCGAAGGCGCTTCGTTCGGGAGCGGAAAGCGAGTTAAACCGCCTGTGCAACAGGGGCGTTCCGCATGTTGCGCGGGATCGCAAAACTGGTCAGCTTCGCGACCTCCGGAAGCGGCGGAAAACCCGTCTCAGGGATAAGCAACAGCCGCCCACGGGACTCGGAATGGGGTGAAAACCGGCGAACCGGATGCGGCGGAAAACGGCCCGACAATAGGGGCGCAATCCGGGGCTTTGCGATCAGGAGGCGAAATCAACCCGAATCGGGGGGTGTCCGGAGCGCGGCCTCGCCGCCCGGGATCAAAGCCAGGGCAGATGGTTACGCACCCCAACGCAAAGCGCCGCTCCCGAAGGAACGGCGCTCTGTTCCGCGAAACGCGGTGTCAGTTCAGGGCGCGGGCCGCAAGCTCGGTCAGCCACGGCAGAACCAGAACCGCGAGTATCGCCGCGCCGATCCCCTTGATCCATTTCAGATCGCTCTTGACCGCGGCGATCTCCGCTTTCAACTCGCCCTTGACCGCGGCCACGTCGCTCTTGACCGCGGCCACGTCGTCCTGGACCGCGGCGATGTCGTCCTTCACTTCGGCGATCTCCGCTTTCAACTCGCTCTTGACCGCGGCCACGTCGCTCTTGACCGCTGCCACGTCGTCCTGGACCGCGGCAATCTCCGCTTTCAACTCGCCCTTGACCGCGGCCACGTCGCTCTTGACCGCGGCCACGTCGCTCTTGACCGCGGCAACGTCGTCCTTCGTCGCGACGGTTCCGACGAGGTGCTCATGCACAAGCTTGGCCGTGCCCTCCGCCTGCTTCGGCGGAAACCCGAACTCCTTCTCAAGCCGCTGCGCGGTGCTCAATGTGTCAAAAGCTGCATGTGCCATCTGTATCTTCCTTCGTCTTTCATATAGCCGCATTCGCGCGGCACTTCCATCGGCGATCCCGGAACCGGCCCGATAGGCCGGATCGTTCGGGTTCCGGACCTTCAGGGCTGTGATTATCGGATTTCTCCCTTTCGTTTGATATTTCAGCGCGGCCCGCACCATCCTCGTGGTGGAAAAAGGGGGGAGCCCGCTCAAGGGCGGCGCGCCAGCACCGGACCGAAGGTCCTTGCCCTTTAACGGGCGGGGGGCGAAGCCCCCTCTTCGGCCGCGCGGGCGGTCGGGGCGGCTTTCAGCCGCCCCTGGTCACACCTGACTTATTCGGTGACCTCGTCGTCGTCGCGGGGTTTCGGCGGGAAGGCGACCAGCTCGGTCACCCCTATGGGGAAGTCGAGCCTGATCGTGTAGAAGACCTCGCCGGTCTCGCGGTTGTGGTTCTCGAAGAGCACGCCCACCCGTGGGTAGCGGGTCTTGTCGTCCTTGCGTTTGACCGGCGCCACACGCACCATTGCGGGCAGCGTGCGATTGCCACGCCCACCGAAGCGCACCGGGTCAGGGACGCCGAAGGCGCCGGGCTCGGCCCGGGCGCAAAAATTTGCCGCGTGAGACAGACCGGCTTGCGGGAGATCGCCGATCGGAGCCCCCCTGCCCGTCCACGCAAATGGCCGCCGCAAAATTTTGCGATCCTTGACGCGGGGATGCTTTGGAGGGCCACCTGCAAGGTATGCTGCCACAATTGTGTGTGTGGCTAAAACGCAGGGGCGCGCGATCCGGACAGGCAAAGGGCAAGGCCGGGTGCCGGGGACGTATGAAGCAGAGGGCGGCCCGGCGCAGACGGGCAACCGGCGCGCAATCCGGCCCCGCCTCCCGCCGCAGAGCCGGGTGGCGTGCGGCGATAGTCGCTAAGCCGTCCGGCGTCCCTGCTCGGCCGCGCGTGCACCGTCCCACCCCGCGCCGACATCCGATCAGCGAGCAACGTTGGGGCAGCCGCAGGGCCGGAGCGGCCTGCGGCTCCGGGTGGCGTTCGGCCTGGCCGAATCCCACGCGAGCGCGGCACCGCCGCGCTTCTCTGGCGAGACAGTTAAATTCTGGTGAAAGGCGCGCGCCGGGACAAAGCGTGTAACGACGCGCCGGCGGCGTTCATGCCGCTGAGTTGGAACGCGAGCAGATCGATCAGAAGTTCCGGCTGGTCCAGCATGGCATTTTGCAGCGACGCCAGTTTGATCGCATCCAGATCATCGCGCAGCTTCTGGGAATAGGGGTTTTTTGGGGCCTGCTCACCCGATGATCCGTGGCTGGATTTGACAAGAACACCGGCCTCGATGGCAGCCTTCTTATCTTCCGGCTTGATCAATCCTTTGGTAACTTCCAACTGCCCGCCATTGCCGACATGGACAACACAGCCCGCGATGGCCTTCTGCGCTTCGGTGAAATCACCGTCCAGAATGGCCTGCAAGGTGTCGAGTTCGGCTTGCGCGCCCTCGTTCAGGACATCGCCCTCAGCCAATTCTGCCAACTCGTCATAGCGCTCGGCCAGATCATCGGAGAGAACGCCCTCGATGGGGTAGTTGCGCGCGAACTTGTTCTCGTCCATGAAATTCCAACCGAGATAGGCCTCGTCATGCGTCATGACCCAGGCCCAACCCTGATCCGTCCTGATCAGCTCGGACGCCTCCGTCAAGCAAGCTGCAAAGACCTCATCCAGAATGTCGCGATCCTCAAAGAACACATCCTCAGAGAACAGATCGCGGGTAATCCTGCCGCCTGCATCCTGATAGGCGTCAACACCCACAAACGCCGCGCGACGCTCGGACAACTTAGCAGCCTTCGGGTGCAGCACATTGTCGATCTGACCGATATTGCTGATCCGACCTTCATCGATGAGGTGCAGCACCTCCAAGATCAGTTTTTCGTCATCGGCTGTGGTCAGCTTTTGGGCCACTGTCAGATTGATCGCCTTGGCTTTGAGCGCATCAAGAGCGGCCTCCGGCAGGCAAGCCAGTTTGAGACGGCCCTTTACATGTGGCACGGTCACACCGAATGCACTTGCAATCATGTCGGGCGTGGCATCGCCCTCAGCCATGCGGCCATAGGCGCGGATTTCGTCGGCTGGGTCGAGATCGGCCCGTGCCGTGTTCTCGGCATTGGCCCACATCTCGGCTTGGCTCGCGTCTTTGGCCAAAAGCACCGGGATCGATTTGACCATCTCCTGCGCCGGATCGGCCTCAGCGAGATATGCAAGCGCGCGCAGACGGCGACCACCGGCCACGATGCCCACTTTGCCGTTCTCGTCTTGCAAACCACCGAGGTTTTGCAACAGACCGCAGGTCTTGATGCTGTCGGCCAAGGTCTCGATGGCCTCTTGAGCAACTTCCTGACGGGGGTTCAGGTCGTGCAGATAAAGCTGATCCAGTGACGCATAGATGATGCCGGTATCGGGTTTGATGTTTGCTTGGTTGGTCATTGACGTGTTCCTTCGTTGTTGATTGAAATTATGGTTCTGTCTAGGATCACCCCACCCTTCCTGAAGGTGAGGTGAGGGGGCTTCACGCCCCCGTTTCGTCGGCTCACTCGAACCGGTGGCCTTCGCCTCCAAACTGCTTCAAAAAGGCGAGGCCGATCTTGGCGGAGAGACCTCCCTTTTTGATCAGGTGGGCTGCTTCTTTGCGCAGTTCTTGCAGTCGATGTTCAGGCAATAAAATCACCCCCTTTCTTTGGGGTTGGATTGGTTACCACTCGTGTGCGTGAAGGACGGTCAGGACACGCCGTGTGACGGTGACATCTGACGGGGTTTCGCTGACCATGCTGTAATCGCTGTCGTAGAGATCGATCTTCCAGAAAATGCGATACGCGTTGCCCGCGATCTCGAACTCAAACGCGCCAAAGGTGTGATCGCCGTAAGGATCGTTGTCCTCTGCAAAGCTGTCGAACCCCTGGACCCGCTGCATGATGATGGCTTTGGCGGCAGTCGACAGGTCGGCCAAACCGCGCGTCATCACCACCCGCCCCGGCACGCTGAAATCAGCGCCCCATGTCGTGCGGAAGCGATCATTTTGCTCTGCGATCAAGGCCGCGATTTCGGCCTGCTCTTGATCGTTTGTTGAATTGCCGTCTGCTTGTGACATCCGGGCTCTCCTTCATGGTGTGGGTGGGGTCGTTACCCCTTGGCTGTCTGGTTTTGAGCAAAGCCCTTTTGAGGGCGTCGTCTCTAAAACCTGACCCACTGGCGAAGTGCCGGAGTGAGCAAGCGCACACCCCAATCGATAGAAAGTGGTGCGGCCCGCAGGCGCGAGCCGAGGACACGGTTTCTGTCTATTGGGGTTGCGCGCGCGAGAACCCAGCGGGTTCTAAAGCAACGTCCCGCAGTGGCGTTCGGCTTGTCCGAACCCCGGAGGGACATTGAAAATCGACCGCACAATCAAGTGGGCGCAGGTCTGGAAGCAAGAAGCATGAATGATCGCTCAGCACGACTCGATTGTTCGGTCCGCAGTGCTGGCCGGGACAGCACCACACACCGAAAAAAGCAATCACCGAGTGTGGGCGGTTTTCCACAGAATCTGCCGATTGCCGACCTTGGCGCATGTCGCAGTGAATGGCAGGTCTGAGTTGCCACATTCTGGTCGCAGGGATTTTTCAAATGCAGAAAATTGCGATCCTCGCAAACGGCCCGATCCCACCGGTCAGCGGGGTTGCCAACGCTACAATGCAGCGTCCCCCAAGCCGGATCGTGTGGATGGCTCCTGCTCCAACGGGCTAACGACAAAAGAAGGAAACTTACGAGACAACAAGGCCATTGAAATGATGGAGCACAGTCAGCCCTTCAGCCGAGGCACTCCGTCGAATGTCAGGGCCGTTTTGCATCAATCACCGGACAAGCGCGGAGTACCCTTACCCGTGAAAATGGTCAGCCAACTGACTCAAACCTGGCACAGCCAAGTTCGGTCATTCTGTTAAGAGCCCGCACACCGATCTGTGCCTCAGTTTTCTGATTTTCGAACCGCCGCGATCTCAGTTTCGGCCCGATCACACTTTTCCAACGACCAATTTGTGCTTCCGCGCGACTGCGCTGATTGTAGCCGCTTCTGACTTGCCATGCCAGTCGGCCGTACGTCTGTATCTGGGCGATGTGCTGGTCGCGGAGGGATGGATCATCGCGCGATTTCAGGGCGAGAACGGCGTTTTTTGGCGGTGGAATGATGACCTCGACTGCATCGCCAAAACGCGCCGTGAGCAGATTTCTGGTCGGGGTGCCGTCATAGGCCCCATCCGCCAGAAATCGCGAAACCGGCCCGTCGAACTGATCCAGAAGCCCGGGCAAGGCCGTGCTATCGCCGACGTGGTCCAGCGTCAGATCCGAGCAGATGATCTCGCCGGTTGTGAGGTCCAGGCCGAGGTGTAGCTTTCTCCACGATTTGCGTTTGGCCTTTGTTTCATGCTTGACCTGCAGCCACTCGCCCTCGCCAAAGATCTTCAATCCAGTACTGTCCATGGTCAGATGGATCGGCTCGGTTCTGTCGACCCGAGGCTTTGCAGGCAATCTCAAGCCGAGCCCGCGGCGCGACAGTGTTGAGAAATCCGGCACCGGAATGTCTACTCCCATCAGCCGAGCGATGCTGCGCATCAGCCCTTGGGTCTGGCGCAGCGGTAGTTTGTAAATCGTACGCAGAGTCAGGCAGGTCTCGATCGAAATGTTCGAATATTTCGGCTGACCTCCCGGAGTCGTCCGGCGCGGCGCTCGCCATTGTTTCAGCGTATCGTCAGTGACCCAGATGGTCAGATCGTCACGACGCCGCAGGATTTCGGTGTACTCCGCCCAATTTGTCACCCGATATCGTTTCTTCGGAAACTTGTGGCGACGAGCAGCGTTGAATTTATGCGGCATTCAAGTGTCCAGATCAGAGGTGGAGCACCCGATTACCAGAACTACCTGTGTTCGTGCAACAACGTCTTAGATACCCGTGATCTCCCGGTTTTGATGCTGACCGCACGGGGTCAGAAGCAGGATCGCGAAATGGCAGAACGTTATGGGGCCGACAAATTCGTGACCAAGCCATTTTCAAACGCCGATGTATTGAACTCTGTTCGAGAGCTTGCTGCATCATGAGTGCTGAAATAAAGCCGGACGCGGTGCGATCGAGCCTTCGCCTTCGCCTGCGCCGGCTTCAGGATGCCGCGCGGCTGCTGCCGATGTCCGGGGGATCTACTACCTTGTTGCATGTGGTAGCAAACTCCAAAAATTAACATAAGATCACTTATCGGCGCTTGTAGTTGGGCTGCTGCGCTCAACTTCCGCTTTTAACATAAAGCAGAAGTGTTTCAATCGAACGCAGATTGCGGCTATGAGCCCAAACTGGCAAAATTTCAAATGAGCTAAATTCATGCTAAATTCTCACTGACAAGTTTGTATCGGGGGTTACTCATGATGTTCAACTGCGCGCATATGGTTGTTGTTGTTGTCTTGGCTGTTACGGCGGCCAGCGCCGAGGAACCCAGCGCCAAGGCGCTAGCTCTCGGGCAATCGCTTTACGCCACGCACTGCGCGTCCTGCCATGGCGAAAACCTCGAAGGCCAGCCGGACTGGCAGCGGCCTTTGGACACCGGTCGATTGCCCGCCCCGCCGCACGATGCGAGTGGCCACTCCTGGCACCACGCCTATGGCCAACTGTTCACGATCACCAAGCAGGGGATCGCTTCCTTCGTCCCGGGTTACGAGAGCGACATGCCCGTTTTCAGCGAGATACTGACGGACGACGAAATTCACGCAATCCTCAACTATATCAAAAGCACCTGGCCAGAACGCGAGCGGGAATTTCATGATGAAGTGACCCGCAATAGCGCACCGCCGTCAGATTGACCGAAGACGTCCACACAACGTCGCAAAGAAAAAAGTTCAGCCTACTGGCTTTTCTGCAGATGAGATTTCAATCGAGAACACTGGTATCGTCGTGGATATGCCATTCTTGACGTGGTCCGAAGGGCAAAGGTAGGCGCGGCGCGCCTTCAGTCAAAGAGGTAAAGTGATTGACTTGAAGAGGATAGCCAAGCGTTGGATTTTACCAATCACTGGCAGCGCTGCGGCGATGGCGACTATATTCTATCTTTACCGGGGCCTGGATTTTGGCCGGTTCATTGGGGGCCTGCAGGATGCCAACCGCTGGTGGATCGCGATGCTCGCGGCCACAATATTGCTTGAGCAACTGGTCAACGGGGCGTTGTTGCATGGATCAGACAATAGTCGCAAGCCGCCCTTACCCGTGATACAGGCTATGAGATTTGTTTGAACACGGGTCGGCCGAGTTCGGTCATTTTGTTGAGAATGGCGACGCCGATTTTGGCCTCCGTTTGCTGATTTTCGAAACAGCGGGCTTTCAGTTTTGGCCCGATAATAGCCTTCCAGCGCCCCATCTGTGTCTCAATTCTACTGCGCTGATTGTAGCCACTGCCAGATTGCCAGGCCATGCGGCCATGAGTTTGAATTTTAACAATATGTCGGTCTCGAAGTGAGGGAAAACACTTGGATTGCGGGCTTGGAATGGCGTTCTTCGGTGGAGGAATAATGATTACAACCGCCTCGCCAAATCGTGCCTTAAGCAAGTCACTGGTCGGTGCGCCGTCGTAGGCACCGTCCGCTATAAACCGGGAGACCGGAGTGCCAATCTGATTTAATAGATCAGGCAGCACTGTTGGATCGCCAACGTCATCCAGCGTTAAATCCGAACAAACGATATCGCCAGTCACAAGGTTCAGACCAAGGTGAAGTTTACGCCACCGTTTGCGTTTGGCCTTTACATTATACTTGCTTTGCAGCCACTCACCCTCATCGAAAACCTTCAAACCCGTACTGTCGATGGCCAAGTGGACCGGATCTGTTATTTTGATTTTGGGCCTTGCCGGAAGGCTCAGACCACGCCCTCGGCGCGACAGGGTCGAGAAATCAGGAACTGAAATTTCCAGCAGCATCAGCTTTGATATGCTGCGTATCAGCCCTTGGGTCTGGCGCAGCGGCAACCTGTAAACCATGCCCAGCGTCAGGCACATCGTGATCGCCAGATCCGAGTATCGCGGCTGGCCGCCGCGCGACCTGCGCCGTGGTGCAGCCCAGTGCTTTCGCGCATCCCCTGTGATCCAGACCGTCAAATCACCACGATTTCGCAGGCTTTCATTATACCCGCACCAGTTCGTCACCCGATATTTCTTCTTCGCAAACTTGTGCCGGCGGGAGGTGTTGAATTTATGCGGCATTAAGCATATCCGTGGTCGTGGCAAAAGCCTGTGTTAACACTTGACACCCGATCCGTGCAACAACGCCGGCCAAACGCAAATCGTGGAGAAAGCTACACCTCGGCCTGGACCTCACAACCGGCGAGATCATCTGCTCGGATCTGACGCTGGACCACGTCGGCGATAGCACGGCCTTGCCCGGGCTTCTGGATCAGTTCGACGGGCCGGTTTCGCGATTTCTGGCGGATGGGGCCTATGACGGCACCCCGACCAGAAATCTGCTCACGGCGCGTTTTGGCGATGCAGTCGAGGTCATCATTCCACCGCCAAAAAACGCCGTTCTCGCCCTGAAATCGCGCGATGATCCATCCCTCCGCGACCAGCACATCGCCCAGATACAGACGTACGGCCGACTGGCATGGCAAGTCAGAAGCGGCTACAATCAGCGCAGTCGCGCGGAAGCACAAATTGGTCGTTGGAAAAGTGTGATCGGGCCGAAACTGAGATCGCGGCGGTTCGAAAATCAGAAAACTGAGGCACAGATCGGTGTGCGGGCCCTTAACAGAATGACCGAACTTGGCTGTGCCAGGTTTGAGTCAGTTGGCTGACCATTTTCACGGGTAAGGGTACTCCGCGCTTGTCCGGTGATTGATGCAACACGGCCGTGGTGAGGTAGACTTGCCCTCGCTTCGGCGGGGGCCTTTTTTGCTTTCATTAACAGTATATGCTGTCATTATGGGTTGTTATGCTGTCAATAGTATTATATGCTGTCATTAAGCAAAAGGAGAAATATCATGGCTACATTGACTGTAAGAAAGCTGTCCGACGAGGTTCATTTGCGCCTGAAGTTTGTTGCTAATCAACGTGGTGTGAGTGCGGAGGAAGCGGCACGTCAGTTATTGGATGAAGCCACGCAACCCGCTGACAAACTTGGCGATTCAATCGCGGCATTCAACAAATTAAAAGGGCTTGGTTCTTTCGATCTAGTGCGAAAGCAGGACCCTGTTGAGGCGGTTGAATTCGAATGATTATCTTAGATACAAACGTTCTTTCTGAAATGATGAAGGAAGAACTACACCCAAATGTGCAAGCGTGGCTTAATCATCAGGACTCAAAGTCCCTGTTCACAACCACAGTGACAATTATGGAAGTGCGTTTCGGCATTTTCCGTTTGCCAGATGGCCGACGAAAAGAGGGCTTCAAGGAAGTGTTGGAAAATATTTTGTCTCGGGCCTTTGGTATGCGTATTCTACAGTTTGATATGCTTGCAGCGGAGAATGCGGCGCGCGTGGCAGCGGAAACAGAAGGTCGTGGTATGAACTTAAAAACAGCAGATGTTCAGATTGCAGGCATTGCTCTTGCAAGGGATATGGTCGTGGCAAGTCGTGATGAAATGCCGTTTATTGAAGCAGGTGTAAAGCTTATCAATCCGTGGAGTTTATAGCTAACAAAGATCAGGAAATCTTCGTCAGATGATAACAGATAAGGAAACCAAAGGTCATTTTTTGTGTCGGTGCGAAACAGGCGGCAAGCCCCCTGCCCCGCACCGACTTGCGCTATTCGCGCAGAAGCCGTTTGTGGCCTCCTCTCTCAAAGTGACGCGGGTGAGGCTCGGTGCCTTCCTTCCGCCGATGGGCTGCGCCTCGGCCACCTGATCTGACCGAATACGCATGTATTCGGCGGAACAGAGTGGGAGAGGGCAAAGCCTGACCCACGGCCCTGAACGGGGCTGTCAACCGGCCACATTTACGAAGAAAATGTCTGCCGCGAAAACAGCCGCGAATTTGGCGCGCGAGGAATGGCCCGCCTGCGGGACAGGGGAAATTGGCGGCTGTTTTTGGGGATGGACTATGGTTGACCGACCCGGACAGGGATGTTGGGCGGACAAAACCATATGAACTGTGCCTGGCTGGGGGTGAGCGGGCCCTAGGCCCGTTGAGCCCCTATCCAGTCGATTAGACCGCTATGATGGGCCACTGCACGGCGCGGGAAGCGGAGGCTTTTTCAGTGAAAACCTTATCGCAGCCGGCCGTTTTGAGCGCATCCATCTGAAGTGCGGGGTTCTGATCTATGGTCGAGACGCGGGCATATCCGATAAGCATGATGTTTTGTTCCGAAATGGCTTTCCTTGCATCTTAAAAGAATACCGATTTCAGAACAAGGAAAACGAATATAAGGCAGGGGGTGTCACCGATCTTTTGGGATACAGGAATGCTTATTCCCAAAACCATGGTTTTCAGAATAGGTACTTTTATCTTGAATTAGTATTTCGGTCGACATTTTCTACTCCTAAATTGTGTTTTCACAGTTTATTCGTGCTTCTTGTTTTGGCCTCCTTTGCTTGCTATTGAACGGATTGTTCTGAATTTATTACTCGTTGTGGCATTGCTCTGGACTAGTTCTTGTCCGGCCTAATCCGGCCTAGAATCTTCGCGACGAAAGATGCGGCTCGATACAGAAATCGAGTTACCAGCCGGATCTTTTGCATTTGAAAACTCGTATCCTGCGGCTTTGTAAATTGCCCCGAATTCCAAGCCATTGTTCAGGGCCACTTCAACAAACCCAGCAACATTAGGGACATCAAACAATAGCTTTGCTAGGGCGTTGTTGCACGGATCGGGTGTCAAGTGTTAACATAGGCTTTTGCCACGACCACGGATATGCTTAATGCCGCATAAATTCAACACCTCCCGCCGGCACAAGTTTGCGAAGAAGAAATATCGGGTGACGAACTGGTGCGGGTATAATGAAAGCCTGCGAAATCGTGGTGATTTGACGGTCTGGATCACAGGGGATGCGCGAAAGCACTGGGCTGCACCACGGCGCAGGTTACGCGGCGGCCAGCCGCGATACTCGGATCTGGCGATCACGATGTGCCTGACGCTGGGCATGGTTTACAGGTTGCCGCTGCGCCAGACCCAAGGGCTGATACGCAGCATATCAAAGCTGATGCTGCTGGAAATTTCAGTTCCTGATTTCTCGACCCTGTCGCGCCGAGGGCGTGGTCTGAGCCTTCCGGCAAGGCCCAAAATCAAAATAACAGATCCGGTCCACTTGGCCATCGACAGTACGGGTTTGAAGGTTTTCGATGAGGGTGAGTGGCTGCAAAGCAAGTATAATGTAAAGGCCAAACGCAAACGGTGGCGTAAACTTCACCTTGGTCTGAACCTTGTGACTGGCGATATCGTTTGTTCGGATTTAACGCTGGATGACGTTGGCGATCCAACAGTGCTGCCTGATCTATTAAATCAGATTGGCACTCCGGTCTCCCGGTTTATAGCGGACGGTGCCTACGACGGCGCACCGACCAGTGACTTGCTTAAGGCACGATTTGGCGAGGCGGTTGTAATCATTATTCCTCCACCGAAGAACGCCATTCCAAGCCCGCAATCCAAGTGTTTTCCCTCACTTCGAGACCGACATATTGTTAAAATTCAAACTCATGGCCGCATGGCCTGGCAATCTGGCAGTGGCTACAATCAGCGCAGTAGAATTGAGACACAGATGGGGCGCTGGAAGGCTATTATCGGGCCAAAACTGAAAGCCCGCTGTTTCGAAAATCAGCAAACGGAGGCCAAAATCGGCGTCGCCATTCTCAACAAAATGACCGAACTCGGCCGACCCGTGTTCAAACAAATCTCATAGCCTGTATCACGGGTAAGGGCGGCTTGCGACTATTGTCTGATCCATGCAACAACGCCGCCTTGATGCCACTGAATCAGATCACGCCGCTCGTGGGAATCCCCTTGAGTCAAATCTGGGGGCCGTTGGTATGAGTGACAGCTGGCTGCTATTCCCTCACCGGAGACTACGGCTTGTCGGCAGTAAAGATATATTCGTTATGATTGAGTAAGTAATCGCCACAGCAACCCAAGGCTCTGATGTCGTCCGCCCAAGCGTCGGCTTCGCTCTGAGAAACGCCTTGAGATACGACATAGCCTACAACGAACTTGATGAGAATTGCACTACCTCTGGTTGGATCGTAGAGCCCTGCCAGAGACAGGGGCTGCGTCTCCCCTTCTGGAAGTCATTGGAATCGCGAATAAAATAGGGCTTTGGCAGCTTACTTATTCTTGAAGTCCGCTCTAATTTGTTCAGCGGTTGCCTCATCAATCCCAATCCCAGGGTCATCTACGAAACTTTTTAGTTTGAGTCCTGTCGAGCCCACAAAAGCCAGCAAGTTGCTCGCTGCCTGAGGTTTGTCTTCAGGCTTCGCAGTTCTCCAGGTGGAGAGTGCGGTATCAAACCCTTCTTTCCACGACTGTCGGGCCGCCATCCCGATTCCTTCTTTTCGTTGATCCGTCATAGGGCCTCCGTTGCACTTTGGCGGAACTCCCGCCGGATCGCAGATCCTCGCAATTTCAAAGAGCAAAGCAAGAATAATATTAGCCGATTATTCCGGTTTATCAACACGTTAATTGACATGGCAGATCTCCCGATTCAGATAACAAGTTAAGAGCGGGCCCGGCAGATCTCCGGTTTTGCCGATAAAAATCAGTGACCTGTCCGCGCGCTCGTCGATCGGCGCGATGACAACGGAATCCACGTCTTCGTCGACGATATGTTCCAGTTGCCGGGTCAGTTTGCGGACCCCCCCGTATTTGAGCGGGAACCGTGAGTAGCGCCTGCTGATGCATTAAATTCCTCGACGAGGCGCGAACCTTCGTCATCAAACTCTAGCTTCGCCACTTTACTCCCCGGTAACAGTAAATGCCGATAAAAAATCGCGTCGTTCAGTCAAATATTAACACGAATTACTAGATGAAATCCAACGGCAAATCGCTGGAAAGAAAGAAGGCGCGTCGGTCCGCAATGGGCTGATTGTGTTGAAAAAGTCCGATTCCGGTCGATCTTGATAGAATTTTTCGCCGTACAGGCGAGATCAGTTTTTTAGCCGAAGGATCGGCCAATTTGCAGTATCGCCGCTCAGACAGGCAGCCAGACCGCCTGCGGGGCGATCATAAGGTTCCAACCTTCAGCAAAACCGTCTCGGTAGGCGACTATTCGGTGAATACCAACATCGCCGCCGCCGATATCGCCAACGGTTCAACGGCCAACCTGCCGCTCGACCAGCAAAAATACTTTCATATCTACGTTGATGACATCCACCGCGCCCAGGCCGCACCCGACGCCAATGGAGGCAGACTGGATCATCCGGTTCTACAATCAGCGTGGCACCGCTGAGCAGCACATCAAAGAGGGAAAGCAGGCAATCAACTGGACGCGCCTCTCATGCAAGGGCATGGCGCAGAACGAGGTCCGCCTTCAGCTTCACGCACTGGCCTGCAATCCCGGTGTCGTCCTGCAAGGCACTGATCTGCCCGGGGAGATAGCCGACTGGTCGCTGACCAGCCTGCAGACACGACTGATCAAAACCGGCGCGAGGGTCGTCCGCCACGCCCGCGCCATTACCTTCCAGCTTGCCGGGGTTGCGGTCAGCGGAAATTTGTTCAACCGCGTCCTTGCCGCCATCAAAAGGCTACGCGCGCCACCGGTTCCAACATGACGGTGTCAGCGGCAAAAACTGAAGAAAAGCGGCTCGGCTGGTTTGTTCCAACCGCTGTTGATCAGGCTGAAAGCTGCGTCAAACCAGCCGCTGAGGGCAGAAACCTCGCCAGGATGGACGTTGTTGCACGAACACAGGTAGTTCTGGTAATCGGGTGCTCCACCTCTGATCTGGACACTTGAATGCCGCATAAATTCAACGCTGCTCGTCGCCACAAGTTTCCGAAGAAACGATATCGGGTGACAAATTGGGCGGAGTACACCGAAATCCTGCGGCGTCGTGGCGATCTGACCATCTGGGTCACTGACGATACGCTGAAACAATGGCGAGCGCCGCGCCGGACGACTCCGGGAGGTCAGCCGAAATATTCGAACATTGCGATCGAGACCTGCCTGACTCTGCGTACGATTTACAAACTACCGCTGCGCCAGACCCAAGGGCTGATGCGCAGCATCGCTCGGCTGATGGGACTAAACATGGTGTGATTGCGGCGGTCGCTCTCCGACGGCGAACGAGGTCTGGTATCACCAGCCTCACATGAACAGCCGTAGAGGAGAACGACCATGAAACAGTATGCCGGACTTGATGTATCACTCAAAGAGATTTCGATTTGTGTTGTTGACGTGGATGGCGCAGTTTTGGTGCGCGGAACTGTACTCACCGAACCCGAGGCGGTTGCCAGCTTTCTGGCGAAGCAACAGATCACCCCTGAACGTATTGTGCATGAAAGTGGCCAGCTTTCGATCTGGCTGCAGCGAGGGTTGGTGAAGCTGAGCCTGCCGGTTACCTGCATTGACGCGCGCAGAGCACATAAGGCGCTGTCAGCAAAGCTCAACAAATCTGACCGGGCCGATGCTGAAGGGCTGGCCAATCTGGCACGCACGGGTTGGTTCACCGCCGTACACGTCAGGAGCGAAACTGCCGACAGGTTGCGCACCCTGATTGGAGCACGGGAACGATTGATCCGACTACGCAAGGATCTGGAGGGCCATATTCGGGGCGTTCTCAAGACCTGGGGCATACGCATGACAGGGATTGGCCAAGGCCGGTTGCGTCAGGGCTTCCGTGACCAGCTGGCTGCCGCAGGCGAGATTGACCCGGTTCTGGCGTTGATTGCAGACGGGTTTATCACGTCGCATGAGACGCTGTGCACTGCCGCCCATGCTCTTGAAAACGAAGTAAGAGCGATTGCGAAAGAGAGTCCGTTAGCGCGCCGCCTGATGACGATCCCAGGCGTTGGCCCGATGGTCTCGCTCAGCTTCATTGCCCTGGTTGATGATGCCAGCCGATTCCGAAAATCCGCTGATGTCGGAGCATTCCTTGGTCTTACACCCCGACGATACCAGTCCGGTGAAATGGATTATTCAGGCCGCATCTCGAAATGCGGGGACGTGCAAATGCGCAGCCTGCTGTACGAGTCTGCGGGATGTCTGATCCACCAAGTAAAACGATTTTCCGCTCTGAAATCATGGGCCGTGAGGCTGGTCGGACGTAAGGGCTTTAAAAAGGCCGCCGTCGCCACAGCCCGAAAACTGGCTGTTCTGATGCTGACTATCTGGAAAGACGGAACTGAATTTGAATGGAAAAAGGAGGCCTTTGCCTAATCAGTATATGACACGAAATCCCGCCTGAGGAAGGCTGGGAGCAATGTCCTTCGGGACGGAGGCAGATTGATCTCGTGGTAGTCGTTGGGACAAACGTTTAATGTTGTGACCCCGAACTAAACATTTTGAGACAATCAGCCCCGGACGCCATTATGAGGCGGGCAACACGCGCGACCTCGGAGAGAGCCATGACCCCGAATGGACAAAGCGACCCCTCCCTTGACAAAGCCGCAATCAGAGAACCACTACCGGCTGATGCCGGTAGGTTTCCGTTTGGAGTAGACATTCCGGTGCCGGATTTCTCAACACTGTCGCGCCGCGGGCTCGGCTTGAGATTGCCTGCAAAGCCTCGGGTCGACAGAACCGAGCCGATCCATCTGACCATGGACAGTACTGGATTGAAGATCTTTGGCGAGGGCGAGTGGCTGCAGGTCAAGCATGAAACAAAGGCCAAACGCAAATCGTGGAGAAAGCTACACCTCGGCCTGGACCTCACAACCGGCGAGATCATCTGCTCGGATCTGACGCTGGACCACGTCGGCGATAGCACGGCCTTGCCCGGGCTTCTGGATCAGTTCGACGGGCCGGTTTCGCGATTTCTGGCGGATGGGGCCTATGACGGCACCCCGACCAGAAATCTGCTCACGGCGCGTTTTGGCGATGCAGTCGAGGTCATCATTCCACCGCCAAAAAACGCCGTTCTCGCCCTGAAATCGCGCGATGATCCATCCCTCCGCGACCAGCACATCGCCCAGATACAGACGTACGGCCGACTGGCATGGCAAGTCAGAAGCGGCTACAATCAGCGCAGTCGCGCGGAAGCACAAATTGGTCGTTGGAAAAGTGTGATCGGGCCGAAACTGAGATCGCGGCGGTTCGAAAATCAGAAAACTGAGGCACAGATCGGTGTGCGGGCTCTTAACAGAATGACCGAACTTGGCTGTGCCAGGTTTGAGTCAGTTGGCTGACCATTTTCACGGGTAAGGGTACTCCGCGCTTGTCCGGTGATTGATGCAACACGGCCGTCCCAACCTGCATATCGAACAGCGAGCGTTCAGGACAAAGCACGGGGTGTCTTGGTTTTAGGGCTGACAAACTTTCCATCACTTCATTGGTCTTGCTATCTCTGTGTTTCGGCTGGGCTCAGATCGTTCTGACCCTGTAGGGTTCGTTGCGGGTCAGGACGGCCCAGACCATGCGTGCTGTTTTGTTCGCCATAGCAACGGCCGCCACCTTGCCCGGCTTTCGCGCAAGGATGTCCGCAAACCACGGGTCATAGCGCTCTGGGTTTAGGATGATCTGTCGCATCCGGGACATCATGCCGATGACCAGTAACCGGCGAATGTATTGATCGCCCATCTTCGAGATGCGCCCCAGCCGTTCCTTCCCACCGCTGGACCGGTTCAGCGGTGTCAGTCCGAGCCAGGCAGCAAACTCACGGCCATTGCTGAACTGCCTGCCGGTCCCGACGGTGGCCACGATGGCAGATGCTGTGATCGGCCCGACCCCCGGGATAGTTTGCAGCAGCGCTACCCGCTCTTCACGTTGGGCTACCCGTGTCATCTCGCGGGTGTAGCCCGCAATCTTGCCATGCAGAAAGAGGAGTTGTTCGCAGAGCTCGGTGACCACACCGCCGGCCACTTCCGGAAGATCGGGGCATTCTCCGTCAAGCACGCGTTTCGCAAACTGGGTGGCGTGACCAACGCCTCGCGCGAACACGATCCCGAACTCCGCCAGCTGGCCACGGAGCATGTTGATCGTCTGCGTCCGCTGACGGACTACAAGGTCCCGTGTCCGGTGCAGCGCAAGGATCGCCTGCTGGTCAGGCGTCTTGACCTCGACAAACCGCATCGTGGGCCGCGTTACGGCCTCGCAAATGGCCGCCGCGTCGGCGGCATCGGATTTGCCGCGTTTGACATAGGGCTTCACATAAACCGGCGGGATCAACTTGACTTTGTGGCCCAGCTTGATCAGTTCGCGTGCCCAGTGGTGGCTGGTGCTGCACGCTTCAATCCCAATCAGACAGGGATCAAGGCGTTCGAAAAACGCCAGCACCTGGGCGCGCCGCAGAGCGCGATTGAATGCCACCTCACCGCTATCGGTGATCCCGTGAACCTGAAAAACGTTCTTGGCCAAATCCAGGCCGACTGTTGTAACTTGCATTGGGTGGCTCCTCTGCTGAGCAGTTCATGACAACTGCACTATGGCGCATCGCGACGCCGATGGGTGCAGGAGCCATCCACCCCATCTGCGTTGCGGTCGTTCCAACACTGGAGTTCGCTGCAAGGCGCACGAACGGCCGCTTTTGTCGCTGCACCGCGACAAGTGAATTGAGGTGTGGTCAGTGACAACGCCCCGTCGTTCCCTTCCCACTACCAAAATCAAATGGCGGGTTTGTCCGCTTCCCGGTCATCCTATTCTGTTGAAAAAGTCTTCTTGATTTTAGATCGTCTCGCTGATTCAATCTCTGCATTGATGCGGGGGATTGGCGGCGATGTTGGGACCGAAGCAAGAGGCACAGAGCGCGCTTTTCTATGACTTCTCGATAGAAGACCACGTCCCGCAAGATCATCTGCTGCGGTCGATTGATCGCTTCGTCGATCTGTCCTGCATCCGCCAGCATCTCGCGCCATTTTACAGCTCAACCGGCCGCCCTTCGATTGATCCTGAGCTGCTGATCCGCATGCTGCTGGTGGGCTACTGCCTGGGCATCCGCTCGGAGCGGAGGCTGTGCGAGGAAGTGCATCTCAATCTGGCGTATCGCTGGTTTTGCCGCCTGGACCTGACAGATCAGGTGCCTGACCACTCGACATTCTCAAAGAACCGGCATGGCCGTTTCCGTGACAGTGACCTGCTGCGTCATCTCTTTGAGACGGTCATGGCGCGTTGCATTGCCGAGGGGCTGGTCAGTGGCCAGCGCTTTGCGGCGGATGCCAGTCTCATTGAGGCCGACGCAAATAAACAGAACTCCACCGCCAAAGAAGATTGGGATCACAGCACGATTGACCCCGATGACGCACCTCGTGCGGTGCGGGAATATCTCGACGTTCTGGATGACGCGGCCTTTGGCGCGGCGACGACCGTTGAACCGAAGTTCACGTCTCACTCCGACCCATCCAGTCAATGGACAGCGGCCCGCAAAGGTCCTGCGTTCTTTGCCTATTTGTCAATGAGCGTTCAAAAGTGACCCGGCTTCAGCGTTTAAAAGTGACCCACCCGTGATGAGGCAAAGCCAGCAGGCGAGATGCCCTCAAATAGCGAGCTCGTCTGCTGGCTTTGTTTGCGCTGCGGTTTATTGTTTTCGGGCCCTTTTACTCTGAGCGAACCGGTAGGATGTGTTTCCGGTTTCGATTATGGAGCAATGATGTGTCACCCTGTCGAGGAGCGCGGTTGTCATCTTGGGATCGCCGAAGACGGAGACCCATTCACCGAACTCCAGGTTGGTGGTGATGATGACGCTGGTTTTCTCGTAGAGTTTGCTTATCAGATGGAACAGCAGCGCGCCGCCGGACTTTGGGAACGGGATGTAACCCAGCTCATCAATAATGACGCAATCCAGTGGCGTCAGTTGCCGGATGATCTTCCCGGCATTACCCTCGGCCTGCTCCCTGATCAGGGCGTTGATCAGATCCACAGCATTGAAGAAGCGGGCCTTTTTGCCCTGATTGATCAATGTGGTTCCCAGAGCAATGGCGATGTGGGTTTTGCCTGTGCCAGTTCCGCCCACCAAAATGAGGTTGTGGGCGTCTTGGGTGAACTGTCCGGAGCAGAAGGGATCGATCCGAGCCTGAGTAACAGCGGCTGCGCTGTAATCGAAGGTGGCAAAATCCTTGTGATGCGGGAACTTTGCAATCCGCATTTGATACTCGATTGAGCGGACCTGACGTTCTACGGTCTCAGCGTCGATCAGTTGTTTTATCGCAGTGGTCAGGCTCGGCGACTTGCGCGCGGACAGCAAATCATGTGCGCAAGCTGCCATTCCATGCAATCTAAGGCCAGCCAATTGATCAATGAGGGCATTCATGCTGTCATCTCTCGGCGGGCGCACAATGTCTCATATCGTTTGCAGTTGGCCTCCGGGCGCATCGTCAGCATGGGATAGTCATAGCTTTGTGCCAGTGGGGGGATGATCGGTTCGACCAACTGATTGATCAAGTTGATGACGGCAGGCAAGCGTAGGGTGTTTTGCGCGACAGCCAGATCACAGGCCGTTTCCACAACGTCAATCCCGTGGTCTTGCGCCAGCATAAGAAGGTCTACAAACTCCCGATCTCCACCTTTGCCCTTCATGTAATGCACCCTGATCTGGTGCATGGCATCTGGCAGGTGCCAATCCACAAAGGGCGCGCCATCACGCAGGGCTCCGGGCTTGCGTACCAGCAAAGGGACATAATGCCAGGGCTCAAAGTAACTGATATTACGGGTAAAGTGACGTTTGTGCTCGGCGATCACATCTTGACCTGCAACCACTTTGACGCAACCGGCATAGGCCCGCAACGAGACATGGTTTCCAGCAAAACAGGCCGGAACGCTGTAGCGGTTGCTGTCATATTGAACCAGGCAAGCAGAGCGCACCCGAACGGCCTTCTCAACATAGCCATCAAAAGGGCGGCCGAGAGGGCGCAGTTCAGCCTGTTCTGCAGCAAAGACAGCATCAACTGTCTGATCCTGTCGCTCTGGATGGGGGCGTGATCCAAGGGCATCACATTGCAGATACAGCCAGGCATTCAGGCCCTCCAAATCATCAAAAGCCAGTTTGGGCGTGAACAGCCGACTGCGCAAAAACTGCACCTGGTTTTCGACCTGACCCTTTTCCCAGCCCGACGCGGGCGTGCAGGCCACCGGTTCCATGACATAGTGGTTCATCAAGGCCAGAAAGCGTGGGTGAAAGATCCGGTCTTTCGAGCGCGATACATAGGTCACCATTGTCTTGGGATTATCGATGATCACACGGCGCGGAACCCCGCCATAAAAGGTCAACGCTCTCACGAAAGCGTCAAGCACCATCTCTTGAGGTTCCCCGGGGTAGGCCACAACAAAGGGCTTGCGGCTGTGGCACAGACGGAAGTGGGCAATCTTCACCTTCTGGGCAATTCCGCCCAAGACGACATGTTCTTCGCTCCAGTCAAACTGCAGCGCATCGCCAGACTGGAACTGCAACGGAATGAACGCATCTCCTGACCTCAAACCCGTGCGTTTCAGGTCTCGAACAAAACGCTGAACTGGCGAATACGACCCCGTATATCCTTCCAAAACCAGCTGCTCATAAAGCTTCACCCCTGTCCGACGTTCTCGGCGAGGGCGCTTCAGGTCCTGCTCAAACAAGGTTTGGAGCCGCTCTTCATAGTCACACAATTTGTGCCGAACCGGATCAACCTGACGATGGTAGCTCGGAGGCGAGCTGTCCTTCAGATACTTCCTGATCGTGTTCCGCGACAATCCCGTCTCCCGGCCCACAGATCTAATACTTCGCCCATCACGCAAAACCATGCGACGGATCTTCGCTGCACTTTCCATCAATATCACCTGCTCATTCTCCGCGCTAATACGCGCGGACGTTAACAAAACAAGAGGGTCAATTTTAAACGATCATAACCCACCTAAGTGGGTCAGTTTTGCATGCCGATTCACAACTTCCGCTTCGAACGTCAGATTGTGGAATGGCGAGACCGTCCCTTGACCGACTTGCGCCGCAAACGGTAATACACTTATGGCAAATGGTCCGGTCAACACGATCCCAGAAGGTAGAGCGGCTCAACGCCGCCTATACGCTGCTCGCCCAGGGCGCCACGGCGAGCGAAGCCGTGACACGGTTGTCGCAGCGCTTCGGGCTGTCGCAGCGTCAGTCCTATCGCTACGTCCAGGACGCGCGCGCCATGGGCCAGCCGGCCGAGCCGACCGAAGAGTTGATCCCAGTCACCATAAAGATTCCGGGCACTCTGGCGGAGACCTTGCGGGCCCATGCCAGGACCAGCGGCCACTCCATCGGGGAGATCGTTGCGCGGGCGCTGAGACGCTTTTTATCGGACGCGGATCGGCATGGCTGAACGTCGCACGGGCACTCGGCCCACGGTTCACCTCGCTTATGCCTTCGATCGTCTGCTCGACGCCAAACTCGAGAACGCTTACGCGATCTTGGTGCCCGATCAGGTTCACAAAATCCCGGCCCGTGCGCAGGACATAGGAGACGACCATGAAGATCGCAGCCATTTACGCGCGGGTCTCCGGCGAGCGGCAGAGAGATGACAACACGATAGCGAGCCAGACCGAGGCCCTGATCGCCTACGCCGAGGACCACGGTTACAGCGTCGCGCCCGACATGATCATTGAGGATGACGGCTATACCGGCACCGTTCTCGAACGCCCAGGGCTCGAGCGGGTCAGGGACCTCACCGCCGAAGGGCGCATCGACACGGTCCTGGTCCATGCCCCGGATCGTCTGAGCCGCCGCTATGCCTACCAGGTTCTGATCATCGAGGAACTGGCCCGCCAGGGCGTCGAGACCGTGTTCCTGAGAGCGGCGTCGATGAAAACCCCGGAAGATCATCTGCTCGTCCAGTTCCAGGGCATGATTGCGGAATACGAGCGCGCGCAGATCCTGGAGCGTTCCCGGCGTGGCAAGCGTCATCGGGCGCAACGCGGCGAAATCGCCGTCCTCGGCGGCGCGCCCTATGGCTATCGCTATCACAAGAAATCCCCGGACAGTGATGCGTTCTACGAAATTATCGAGCCGCAGGCGTCGGTGGTTCGCGAGGTTTACCGCTACTACACCTGCGATCACATGAGCATCGGCGCGATCACCTGCAGGCTCAATGAGCGCGCGGTACCCACTTCCACCAGGCGCTCGGGGGATGTCCCGGGCTCTGTTGAAAAGCTGAAGTAGGCGTCGTCCGCCTGGAGCCGCTAGGCTCTGGGTGCTGATTCCATCAAGGAGAACGACGCCATGACCAAGACTACACGCAACGACCGTTCCTCGGAACCATCCTGTCGGCTCTTGCCATCGATGCCGGAGGCCTTCGACGATCTGCGCATGAGCGTCGATCGCTTCTGCCTTTTGGCGGGCCTCGAGTCTTTGAACGAGATGATGTCGGCGGACGCGGAAGCCTTGTGCGGTTCGCGCCACGCCCGCTCGGGCGAGCGCAAGGGCCATCGATGGGGCACGACCCGGAGCGAGATCGCCTACCACGGCGGCAAAGTGAAGGTCGAGCGCCCTCGGGTGCGGGACTTCGCGGGTCGGGAGATGAGCCTGCCGAGTTGGGAGCTGCTGTCGGAACCCGAACTCTTGCAAGCCTGGGCGATGAATCTGATGGTGATCAACGTCTCGATCCGCAAGTATGCCCGCGCGGTGCGCCTGCCGGACGATGCGGGCGGCGATCTGCCGGCGGCATCGGGTGACGCAACCTCGAAGTCGGCGGTCTCGCGCCGTTTCGTGGCGTTGACGCGAAGCAAGCTGAAGGCCTGGCTGGCGAGCCCGCTCGACGATCTCGATCTCGTGGTGCTCCAGATCGACGGGCTCCATGTCGGCGATCACCTGATGGTGGCGGCGATCGGCATCGACACCGGCGGCGCGAAGCACGTGCTGGGCCTGGCCGAGGGCGCGACGGAGAACGCGGCCACGGTGCAAGCCATGCTCGACAACCTGATCGAGCGCGGTCTCGATCCCGAACGGCCTCGGCTCTACATCGTCGACGGCGCCAAGGCGCTCTCGAAGGCGATCCGGCGGACCTTCGGGCGGGCGGCGGCCCTCCAGCGCTGCCAGGTGCACAAGGGGCGCAACATCACGGACCGGCTGGACGAGAGCCTCCATGCCGGCGTCAGGAAGGTCTTGCGGCAGGCCTGGCAGCAGGACGACGCGGCCAAGGCCGAACGGCTCTTGCGCAACCTCGCCCGCCGTCTGGAGCATGACGCACCCGGCGTCTCGGGCTCGATCCTGGAGGGCCTGGACGAGATCCTGACCGTGATCCGGCTCGGCCTCCCGCCGCAACTTCGACACTCGCTGGCTTGCACCAACGCCATCGAGAACGCGATCGGCACCGTCCGGACGGTGCGGCGGAACGTCAAGCGCTGGCGCAACGCCGAGATGGCGCTGCGTTGGACCGCCGCCGGCCTCTTGGAGGCGCAAAAGACCTTCCGCCGCCTCAAGGCCTACCGCCAGCACCCCATCCTCGACGCCGCCCTGCGGGAGGCGGTGAGAAAGGCCGGAGCAAAGTCCGTCATTGAAGACATCGAGGTGGCCGCGTAGCCTCTCGATCAGACGATGCCTATCTCGCACTTTTCAACATTGGGCGGGACATCGCCGGCGCTCGCGCTGGGAACGCTCGACGGTGTGGGCGATGCTCCGCAACCCGGCGTACAAGGGGAAAGCCTGTTTCGGCAAGACCCGCCAGATGCCGCGTAAATCTGTGACACGTCCTCTGCGCCTGCGCCGCGGCGTGGCCAGCGGCACAACCGGCGGTCACGAAAAACCGCGTGAGGAGTGGATCGAGATCCCGGTGCCGGCGATCGTCAGCGAAGAAACCTTCGCCCTGGCCGAAGAGCGGCTGGAGATGAACAAGATCCACGCGCCGCGCCGCACCAAGACGCACAGCGTGGTCCAGGGACTGGTCTCGTGCGGCAAATGCGGCTACGCGCTGTCTCGCACATCGGCACAGACGAGTGCCCGCAAGATCTCCTATTACCGCTGCCTGGGTTCCGACTCCTGGCGCCACCTCAACGGACCGGTGTGCGACAGTCGACCGGTGCGCCAGGACTTGCTTGCTAGATTACATCGTCTGGGATGAAGTGGTCCGCCTGCTCGAGGATCCGGCGCTGATCGGCGCCGAGATCGACCGGCGACTGGAGACGGCCCGCGCCTCCGATCCAAACCAGCAGCGCGAGGCTGATCTGCGGCGCAGCCTGATCAGGGTCCGCAAGAGCATTGACCGCCTGGTCAACGCCTATCAGGAGGAGTTGATCACAATCGACGAGCTGCGCGACAGAACGCCCGAGCTCCGTCGGCAGGAGCAGGCGCTGGATCGCGAACTGCAATCCGCCGTCGATCGCGCCAAGGATCGGCACACCTATCTCCGGCTCGCCGAGAGCCTGACCGGCTTCCTGGCGCGGCTGCGCTCGTCCGCTGAAACTCTGGACGTCGCGGAACGGCAGCGCATCGTCCAGCTCATCGTGAAGGAGGTGTTGGTCACCGAGGACAAAATCACCATTCGCCATTCAATCCCCATCCCGGGATCACCCGCCGGTGGTCCAGACCCGTCGAAACCCGGCAACGACAGCCCCGAAGGCGAAGGTTACCTTTTGCGTTCAGGGCGTCGTCTCCCCCGTCTTGGCGAACGTGTTCCTGCATTACGTGCTCGACCTGTGGTTCCACAAGAAATGGCGCCCGAACGTCCCGGATGGCGAAGCGATCATCGTCCGTTACGCCGACGATATCGTTGTCGGGTTCCAACACAAGCGGGATGCGGAGCGGTACCTCCGCGACGTTCGGGAGAGGCTGGCCCGGTTCGGTCTCAGCCTCCACCAGGACAAGACCCGCCTCGTGGAGTTTGGGCGGTTCGCGGTAATGAACCGGCGCCAGCGCGGGATGGGCAAGCCGGAGACTTTCGACTTTCTGGGCCTCACGCACTATTGCACGACGACCCTGAGAGGACGCTTTCGGCTTGGTCGCAAACCGGTCGCCAAACGGGTCAACAGGACCCTGGCGCGCATCGACGAGGTGCTCCGCAAGCGCTGGCACCACGACATCTGGGAAGTTGGTAGGTGGCTGGGGCGAGTCTGCGAAGGCTGGCTCAACTACTTTGCCGTCCCGGGGTCAGGCCGGTTCATCCGTGCGTTCCTCCGCAGGCTGCAACGCCGGTGGATGCGGGCGCTACGCCGCCGGTCCCAGCGAGCCCGATTTAGTTGGAAGCGACTGGAGCGCATGACCGAAATCCTGTGGCCACGCGCCTCCATCCGCCACCCATGGCCGGACCAGCGGTTTACCGTCAAGCACCCGAGGTAGGAGCCGGATGGTTCAACGACCACGTCCGGATCTGCGCGGGGGGTGCGCAGCAATGCGCATTCCTACCGTAACTGAGGGGCGGGCCGCAGCAATGCCCCCGCCTACTCGGCCGCAGAAGCACGTAAGTGTTCGGCGAAGCCGTGGAATCGTCCGGCTGGCGCGCGAGGTCGGGGGCCGCAGCCGGCGGGTTTCCGGTCAACGCGGCCGTTCTCCGCCTCCGCCCGCCCGAACCATCACGGCTTCGCCGAACACTTACTACAGAAGCACATCCGCCTCCACGGCACGACCAAATCCTTACCTTTCACCCTGCGCAGGGCTGCGCACGACTTGGAAACAAAACGGTGCCTATGTGGTACCTGAACAAAACAGGGTTCCGCGCTACAAAAGAAAATCCCAGATAATCCAATGGAATAGCGAGGATTGTTTGGTTGCGGGGGTTGGATTTGAACCAACGACCTTCAGGTTATGAGCCTGACGAGCTACCGGACTGCTCCACCCCGCGCTAATTGCAGGCCCCGTGTTTACGTCCGTGCGCGGTGGGGTTCAAGGGGGAAGTGGCAGAATCGCAAGACGGATTTCCGATTTATTCAGCCGCCAGCATCCACTGGCCATCCCGGACAAAGTGAGCTACTCCCCAACCGTTGGACAGTATTTGGCGCAATCTAAGCTACTTTTTGCTCCTGCTGATCGGGTTGCGTTGTTTCATTTCTCTGCCAATAGACCACGGCTGGAGGCTGGCCGCCAAGTGCGGAATGCGGCCGCTTCTGATTGTAGAACTCCATCCATTTGCCGACGCCGGCCTTGGCCTCCGATCCAGTCTCCCAGGCGTGCAGATAGACGCACTCGTATTTCAGCGAGCGCCACAGCCGTTCCACAAAAATATTGTCGAGGAACCGGCCCTTGCCGTCCATCGAGATATGCACGCCTGTCCGCTTCAGTTGGCCCGTCCAGACAAAGGATGTGAACTGACTGCCTTGGTCAGTGTTCATGATCTGGGGCGGGCCAAACTTGTGGATTGCCTCGTTCAACGCCTCGACGCAGAAGTCCGCTTCCAGCGTGTTCGAGATGCGCCACGCCAGCACTTTGCGCGTGTGCCAGTCCATGATGGCCAGGAGATACAGGAAGCCGCGTCGCATTGGCAGATAGGTGATATCAGAACACCAGACCTGATTGGGGCGGGTCACACGAAGCCCACGTAGCAGATAGGGGTAAATCTTGTGGCCCTTCGCGGCCTTGCTGGTGTTGGGCCTCTGGTAGATCGGCATGAGGCCCATCAACCGCATGAGCCGTCGGATGCGCTTCTCGTTCACCAGATGACCTTCGTTCCGAAGATGCCACGTCATTTGGCGCACACCGTAAAACGGCGTTTCCAAGAACTGCTTATCTATCAGGCGCATCAGGTCGAGGTTCATCGCGGTCTCACCCTTTGGCTCATAGTAAAAGGATGACCGTGAGATCGACAGCAAGGCGCATTGTTTGCCAACAGACAGGTTTGGAAGGCCTGGCTCAATCATCTTCCGCCTCACTTGCCGGCCCAGGGCTTGAGCTTTCTGGCCAAAAAATCGTTGGCGACGGCCAGCTCCCCTATCTTGGCGAGCAAGTCTTTAACCTGTTCTTCGTCAACTTCAGCCGCTTTCCTGCTGCCGCGCCCGAACACGCCCGACGCGCCTTCAAGCAACGCACGTTTCCATTGATGGATCATGGTAGGATGCACGCCAAACCGGCTCGCCAACTCTGAAACCGTCGCCTCCCCCTTCAGCGCCTCCAATGCCACCTTGGCCTTAAACTCTGGATGATGTTGCTTTCGTTTCGACATTTCTGATCTCCTTCGTGTTGAAGATCAGCAGACTACAAATCGCAGCTTACGTCAGTGTCCGAATTTCGGGGGGTAGCTCAGTCCAACGGTTGGGGAGTAGCTCAGCGAGCGTCCTGAGCCGGGGTTCGTCTTCATCATGGACGAGGCCGGGATGGTGGGGGCCGGGCAGTGGGCGCGGATCCAGGCCCGTGTGTTGGTAATGGGCGGCAAGTTGATCGGGGTGGGCGATTCCGAGCAGTTGCAGCCCGTGGCCGATCTTCCGGCCTGGGCGCTGGCGGAGCGGGCGGCGGGCGGCAGCGTGGTGATGGACACGGTGATCCGGCAGCGCGACCGGATGGACGGGCAGGCGACGGAGGCGCTGGCGCGGGGCGGGCCGGACGTGTCGGTTGCCATCCGGCACTACGCGGAGAAAGGCGCGGTGAAGCTGACCCCGGAGGTGCTGGCGGATCCGGTGGGGGCGCTGGCGCGGGACTGGGCACAAGCGGAGGCCAGAGCCTCAGGCGACACGCCCGGCCCGTCGCGGATCGCGCTTGGGTTTTCCAACCGGGACGTGGCGGCGCTGAACGATGCGATACGGGCCGAACGCCGGCAGCAGGGCCGCCTGTCGGATGCGCGGCGCTACGGCACGATCACGCGGGCCTTCATGGGGCATGAGGGAAATCAGGAACGGGAGAGGCTGCCGCGCCTTCTGGCATCAGATGACCGGGTGATGGTGACACGGGCGCTGCCGGAGTATGGCATCGCGAAATCGAGCTTCGGGACGGTGATGGCCACGGGGGCTGGCGTGGTGGATGTGCGGTTCGACGGTGACACCGATCCGGTGACGCTCGGCGGGGACGGCCTTACGGCGCTGGACTATGGCTATGCGGCGACGGTGCACAAGGCGCAGGGGCTGTCGGCGGACGAGGTTTATGTGCTGCCGCACCGGCGGATGCACCGCCATGCCGCTTACGTGGCGCTGAGCCGTCACCGGGATACCGTCTCGGTCTATGGCCGGGCGGGGCATGTGGAGTGTCTGGCGGACCTGATGCGGCTTGGTCAGGCGGCGGGGCATCTGGATATGGACCCCGAAGAGATCGCCCGGCTGGCCGATAGCGGCCCTTCCGCAGGCATGGTCCCGGGGGCGGAGATTGTCGGGCCAGGCGTGCGCGCCGACTGGCGGGCGATGACGGGCGGCAGCGCTGCGGTCAATTCGCGCCGCAGCGGGCTTGCGGGCGATGCGGCGGCGATGGCGGTGGCCGAGCGCATGGCGGGGCTTCTGGCGGCGGAATACCGCAGGGGCATGCCGGTGGTGCGGGATGGCGTGTTGGCGGCGATGCGGCGCTATCTGAGCGAGCCGCAGCGTGTCATCGACGATCTGATCGCGCGGTCGTCGGTGATCCGGGCGGGCGACGTGGCGGATCGGCTGGCGCGGGTGGTGGCGGAGCCGGAGACGTTCCTCAGGCTCTTCGCGCAGGCGCTGTGCCATCCCGATCTGGTGCGGCTGTCCGACGACGATGGCAATG
The DNA here is from genome assembly GCA_965247915.1 of Paracoccaceae bacterium. GTDB lineage: Bacteria > Pseudomonadota > Alphaproteobacteria > Rhodobacterales > Rhodobacteraceae > JAKZRT01. Next base: position 1,105,855 of record OZ252048.1, on the reverse strand, counting down.
GCGTGCCTGTCTACACGACCGGCACGCAGCTTCGGGCGGAGGTGCGGGCGGTGGATATGGGCGTGCGGCTGGCCCTTGGGGTGCGGCGAAGGGTGCGCCGTCCACGACGCTGGACGATCTGAAGCGCAGGGACTGGCGGCTGAAGCTGCGGAGGGACATCCCCCCCGAGCAGGCTCCCGCGCTGGATTTCGCCATGGAACCGGGGCGTCTGAGACTCATCCGGGGGGAGGCGGGCTCCGGCAAGACGCGGGTCGCGGCGGAGGCGGCGCGGCTCCATGAGGCGGCGGGCTGGCAGGTGATCACCGTGGCCCCCACCGGGGCGGGGCTCGCTGCGCTGGAACGCGAAGGCGTTAAGCGCCCGCGAACAATGCGGCGGTTCCTCAAGGACACGGCCTCAGGGCAGACCAGCGATGGCGAGGAGACGTCGCCGAAAGTCCCACTGACCCCTGAGACGGTCATTGTGCTGGATGATGCAACCCGTCTCAGCGGCGCGGAGATGAGCACGCTTCTGGAGCTGGGTGAGGCGTCGGGCGCGAAGGTGGTGGCCATGATTGGCGGCGAGGGGCAAAACCCGACGGGTGCCGGTCCGGTGATACGGGCGGTCGAGATGCGCGCGTGGTCGGTCTCGCTGGGCAAGGACCAGTTCCGCAGTCCCGGCAGTGCGCTGGCACTCGGCGGCATCCTCAAAGGCGGCAGGGCGGCGGAAGCGGCGATCCGGCGGTTCTCCGACAATGGCGAGCTGATCGCAGGCGGTGACAGACGCCGGGTCGCCTCGGCCGTGGCACAAAGCTACGTGGCGGACCCCACAGAGGACAAGATCGCGCTGACCTGGAGCCGGGCCGATGCCCGGGCGGTCACAGACGCGATCCGGGCGCGGCTCGACAAGGCCATGCCCGAACGCCGGCAGCGGCCCGTGCGGTCTCAGGCAAAACCTGAAGACGATCCGTTCGGCGACCTGAAACCCGGCGACCGTATCCGGTTCCTGAGGTCCACGCCCTGGCCACCGCGGGACGAACGGGACAAGGGCTGGCCGTCCCGGCGTCTCTTCGCGGGCGAGCGGGCGGAGGTGACGGGGCGCGATCCGAAGACCGGGGGCCTCGCGCTCAGCGTCACCGCGCGGGGCGGTGTGGAGACCCGCGAAGTAGTGATCCCGCCGAAGAGACACGAGGAGATGCCGGACTGGTCCTTCGCCTTTGCCGGAACGATCCATGGCGAGGGGGCGTTGGCGCGCAAGAGCGTGCATCTTCTGGTCTCCCCCGGCATGCCCCGGCAGGTGCTGGCGGCGGGCGTGGCGCCGCATCAGGAGCGCCTCCGCATCGTGGTTCCGTCCACCGGGAAACGCATGGGGGAGGTGCTCACCGGGATCGTGCGCCGCGACGGCAAGGCCGAGAGTGTGCTCGACTATGGTTTCGATCCGTCGCTCGGCGCGCGGGCGGCGATGCGGGACCACGCTATCGAAGCCGCCCCGGAAGAACGCGGGATAGAGGCGGCCATTGACCGGCTGGCGCGGCTTGCCGGTATCGACCGGTCAGCTGCTTCGGAAGCCCGTCGCCCGCTGCCCCGAGAGGTGGAGGGCGCGGTCCTGGCCGAGGTGATCGGGGCGGCGATGGCCGCGGAGGGCCGCGGAGCCGCACCGCTTGACGGCAAGGACCGTCTCGCCGTGGAGCGCTATGTGCGGAGCCTGAGCGATACCCGCGGCTGGCGACGGCTTCTGAGACAGGTGCCCGCCCGCCTGCCGCGCGAGGCGGACGCGCTGGCGCGGGCGGAGGCGGGACCAAATGCGGTCTCCAAACCGGCCGCAGCCATTGGACCGGACACGAAGCACGGGCCAGCCGGGCCGGGTCGTCCATTGATGGTGGCGCGCTACCTCGCGCGGGGCGCGCTCACCGCGCGCGCCCTTGGCGAGGACAGCGTGGCCGCGCTCTTCGAAGAGGGGCTTCAGCATTACAGCCAGCGGGCCGGCGTGGCGCGTGCGCCGGAGGTTCCGCCGCCGGGGGGTGTGGTGGCCGCGCCCCCGGCACCAGTGCAGATCGAATTGCCGTTGCCCGTTGCGGAAACCGGCGCAATGGCAGCGCGGGATGCCGGAACGGCGTCGGAGAGGGCGGTGGCAGAGCCGGCGGCCCCCGCGACCATGTCGGCAGCGTTACCGGGAGCCGGGGAGGGCGCGGCACCGGAGGCGGCCGCGCCGGCTGCGGAGACGCAGGACCCGCGCCGGCCGGAGGCAAACACAGAGGATCCCCGGCGCGGCGCGGCTGTTCCGGAACAGAAAGCCTCAACCGCACCGGAACGGTCCGGGGGCATAACCGCGGAGGAGCGCGCGCTGGCGCTGCAACTGGCGCTGGCCATCAGCTGCCGCGTGCCGCCCGGCGATCCGGTCCACAAGGGCGATCTGCCGCAAGAGATCGGGCAGCTGCTCTATGGCGCGGCACGGATTGACACCGATCCGGACACCCGTCTTGCCCTGACAGAGGCACGGGACGATCTCGGCAAGGGGGACAAGGCGCTCCTTGGGGCGCTGCGCGCCGCGCTTGAGGCCGGGCCGCCTGAGGATCACGAAACGCTCATGAAGGCGCGGGGCGAGGTGCTCGCCGCGCCGGATCGCCCGGCAACGCCGCCCCCGGCGCTGATCGACGGGATGGCCGGGGCCTTCACGCAATCCGAGATCTGGGCGCTCTGCTCCAGGGACGAGGCCTGGCCGCAGAGCCTGCCGCGGCTCGATGCGACGGCTCGCGCGAGCGTGTCGGAGTATCTGATGGAAGAGGTCGCGGCGCGACAGAGCGCCAGAGAGACGGTCCCGCAACAATCAGTCCAGGAGACGATACAGATGGAACACCAGCAGAAGGAAGCAACTATGGATGACCAGGCGCGCACTGCGGCACGGGAAGAAGCGCTTGGCAAGCTGATGACAGGGGCGGCGCAGCACGACACATTTGACAGGCTAACCAAGGTCTTTAGTTTCGCGGAACTGCAGGTGTTGCGAAATCCCGAAATGGCTTTGCCTGACAGTTTACCCGACCTGACAGCATCGGATCGGCAGGACATGCCTGACAGTTTACCCGACCTGACAGCATCGGATCGGCAGGACATCGCGGCCACGATCAGGGCGGGTCCGCCGAAGCCGGAGGGTTCCGGGGGCGGGAGACGCGGCGGTGCGCCGGCCTTCGTGCCCGACCCGAAATACGATGGCCGCGCGCTGCAATTGGCGGCGGCGATCACCGAGCGGGTGGACTTCGGGAGCCCGGTGCATCGGCGGCAGGACCTGGTCGCCGATATCCGCGCCCTCCTCAGGGCAGCCGATGCGGCGCAAAACCTGCCCGGGGACAAGGTGAATGAGCTGACGAAAGAACTGACCGACGCACGGGTGACGCTCGATGCGAAACTAGCGCTGGCGGCCGTGCTCGACGGAAAAAAGTTCAACAGGCCGCTTTTCCTGCGCGATGTGGGCGAACGCAATCCAAAGCCCGGCTATCATCACCCCATGGGCCACGCGCCCTGGCCGATCAAGAACGCCTTTACCGAGCGCGCGGATCAGGTCGCCGACGAGGCGATTTCGCGAAACCCTGCCTCAACAGAGGCCGAACGTTCGGTGGCGAGGATTGCCCATCTGCCGAACCTGCCCGATGACACCGGCAGCCTCGTCGAGGCGCTGAAATACGTCTTCAGGGAAGGCTCGCTCAAGGAGGCGGACGATCTGATGGAGGGTAACCGTCCGGCCTGACCGCTCTGCCGCGCCGTGGAGGGGTCGGATAGTGTCCACCACGGATAGTGTCCACCACGGATAGTGGACACTACGGGGTTTGGGGTGGCGCGTCGAACGAAGCGGCTTTGGACGGACGAGGAGAAGCGGTCGATCTGTTTTCAGACGGTGGCGCCGGGCGTATCGGTCGCGCAGGTCGCGCGCCGGTATGCGATGAATGCGAATCTGATCTTCAAATGGCTGCATGACCCTCGCTTTGCGCCCGACCCGGAACTGGCAACGGCGGGTGTGCCATGTTTTCTTCCGGTTGAGATCGTGGATCAGGCCTTGGATAAGGATGAACCGCCTGTCGTTGAAGCTGGCGTTGCCAAGGGCACGATCGAGATCGAGCATGCTGGTGGACACCGGCTCCGGATCAGCGGTGCCTACGATCCCGGGGCGTTGGCACATCTGATCCGTGTCCTGTCCGGATGATCCCTGTTCCGTCCAGCACCAAGGTCTGGCTGGCGGCTGGAGTGACGGACATGCGCCGGGGTTTTGCCACGCTGGCTGCCCAGGCAGAGCAGACCCTGAAACAGAACCCGTTCACCGGCAATATGTTCGTGTTTCGAGGGCGCCGTGGCGATCTGATCAAGGTCATTTGGTGGGATGGCCAAGGAGCCTGTCTGTTCAGCAAGCGCCTGGAGAAGGGAAAGTTCGTGTGGCCAGCCGCTAAGGACGGGAAGATCGCGCTGACGCCGGCGCAGTTGGCGATGCTGCTTGAAGGCATTGACTGGCGTATGCCCAAGAGGACATGGTGCCCGCTGACAGCAGGCTGAGTAAACCATTTATTTCCAAAGGATTGATGCCGTTGTGGGATTCCCACCGTCTCGGATAAGTGGTAGGTATCAGCCATGCTCGATGACATCAAAAAGCTGCCTGATGACCCGTCGGCATTGAAGGCGTTGATCGCTTCCATGGCGTCAGAACTGACGAACCGGAATGCCGGGCTGAAGAGCCGCGATGTGTTGATCGAGAAGCTGAAGCATCAACTCGCGGGCCTGCGTCGTCATCAGTTCGGTTCGCGTTCAGAAAGCCTTGATCAGCTTGAACTGAAACTGGAAGAGCAAGAGATCGCACGGGCGGCGGAAAGCCCGCCCCCCGAGCCGTCGTCCGACAATGCCGATGAGAAACGGCAGCCAAAGCGCCGCCCACTGCCCGATCACCTGCCGCGCAACGAGACCGTAATTGGAATCGGCGAAGACTGCGCATCTTGCGGCGGCAGACTGCGCCGACTCGGCGAGGATGTGACCGAAGAGCTGGAATACAAGCCGGGGCGTTTTGTCGTGAACCGGATCGTGCGTCCGCGCATGGCCTGTACCTGCTGCGAGAAGATCAGCCAGGCCGCATTGCCATCGCGTCCCATCGAACGCGGTCGTCCAGGACCCGGTCTGTTGGCGCATGTGTTGGTCAACAAATACGCGGATCATCTGCCGCTCTATCGCCAATCGCAAATCTTCGACCGCGACGGGATCGACCTTGAACGCTCAACTTTGGCTGACTGGGTCGGCAACTCCACGGCGCTGCTCGAACCCCTGGCTGATGCCATTGGCCGTCATGTCCTGAACGGACAAGCAATCTTCGCTGATGATACGCCCGTGAAGATGCAGGCGCCGGGTAGCGGCAAATGCAAGACGGCACGGTTCTGGACATACGCCAGAGATGAACGGCCATGGGCTGGCGATGCGTCCCCGGCGGCCTGGTATCAGTTCAGTGTCGACCGAAAGGGCATACGTACAATCGGCCATCTCAAGGACTACACCGGCTGGATGCACGCCGATGGCTACGCTGGATTTGAAGAGCTGTACCGCTCAGGCCGTATTCACGAGGTGGCCTGCATGGCGCATATCCGGCGCAAGTTCGTCGATGTGCAGCAATCCCAGGGCTCTGCCATCGCCGAAGAAGCGATCAGGCGCATCGCCGAACTTTACGCGGTCGAGAAGCAAGCCCGTGGATCGCCGCCGGATGAGCGGGTGCGGTTGAGGCAGGCAAAGGCAAAGCAGGTTCTCGATGATCTCGACACGTGGCTCGGTGCACAGCTCACGCGCATCTCTGGCAAAACGCCGCTGGCGCAGGCAATCCGCTATGCCATCACCCGCATCAAACGGCTCAGGCCCTATCTTGATCACGGCTTGCTGGAGATAGACAACAACACAGCCGAAAGGGGAATGCGGGCCATCGCCATAGGCCGCAAGAACTGGCTCTTTGCCGGGTCCGAGCGTGGCGGCCGATCAGCCGCCATTGCCTACACGCTGATTGAGACAGCCAAGCTGAACGGCGTTGACCCTCAGGGCTGGCTCACAGATGTTCTGAGCCGCATCGCCGATCACAAGATCACCCGCATCGATGAACTTTTGCCTTGGTGTTACGCTGCCCCGGCAGCGTAACAGCGACCAGCTTATCCTCGCCAGAGCACCTTCACCGGACGGTCACCGATCACCCGTTGAATCCGCAGGTATAGCTCACACTTTCGATTTGAAAGCACCCTGTACAATTCGATCTATAACCATTGCGCAGAACAGGATGGCGAAACCACCTAAAAGGCCTGGGCCCTTCGCTGCATATTGCAAAGCCTCCAGGATTGTTTTGCCCAAGCCACCACCACCAATAAGCGAGATAATCACAACCATCGACAAGCACATAAGGATCGTCTGGTTTACTCCCGCCATGATCGAAGGCAGGGCCAGAGGAACCTCAACATCTTTAAGCAATTGCCAGCGCGTCGCGCCGAAGGCCATGGCGCCTTCTTTAATGCTTTCCGGGACACCCCGCATACCAAGGGCTGTCAGCCTGATAACCGGTGGCATGCCAAATATGATTGTGGCCAGAATGCCCGGAGGGTTGCCAGTGCCGAAAAAGGCGATGATCGGGATCAGATACACGAAAGCAGGAAGCGTCTGCATTAGGTCCAGAATAGGTTCTGAAAATTTGTAGGCACGTTCTGACTTTCCGAACCAGATTCCGAGTGGGATTCCGAGTCCGACACAAATAAAGACGGCTGCACCGACCAGTGCTACGGTTTCCATACTGACTTCCCAAAAACCGAGCAGAGCAAGGTAGGCCATCGCCGCGACCGAGAATATCGCAACCCGCGGCCCCGCGGAACGCCAGGAGACGACGGCAATTACCGTCATCACCACGGGCCACGGCGTACCAATCAAAGCGATCGTCAGTGCTTTTAGAATAGTTCTGACACCGGCCACAATTGAGTCAAAAAAGCCCGACCCTGCAGTTGCAGCAGCGTCAATGCGATCGTCCAGCCAAGTGGCCACAGCCGCATAATGGTCGCTGTTGGCCGGGAATTTTTCAAGCACCTGGAACTCTCCAGGAAAGGTGAAATTTATCAATGTCAAAGGAACGATTGCCGCGACAAGTCCCAGTCCTAACAGGATATTGAACGGCTTGACGCCAGCCTCTGTTTTTTCAGGGTCAATTCGCCATTTAGTATATTGTTTTTCATAAGAAATATTGGCGTATACACTCTGAAAAAACTTGATCATCAGCAGGATCGCTAGGCCCGAGATCAAAATCATTGGCGCTTCGGCATTTGCCTGGTCGGCTAGGGTTTGGCTGCGCTCTGCCGCTGCAGTCATGTTATTCGCTAAATTTTCAAATCTCGCAGGATCCTCACCAGCGGCTATGGCGGCTTCGGATTTCTCGGTAAAACCTGCGGCCCGTTCGGATTGACGAAGCGCATTTGCCTCGGCTTCTCCGCCCAGGTTGCCCCAAAGGCCTCGCCCAATCTGAACCCAGGCAATCAGCTCCAGAATTAGTGCGCCCCAGAAATATCCCCAAAGGCCCCGCATTGCACCCCAAAGAGGGCCAAGTATTGCAGCAGCAGCATTGAAAGTAATGGGAAATGTCCGCTTGCTTTGATGAATACTCTGAAAAACTTTTCCGTAGTATGCGCCGTTTTTTTCAGCGAATTCAGAGATAGAAGCTTCGAGCGCTTCGGTGTCTACCTTGATATCAGACGCTGATCGAATATGAGGTTCGGTCATTGTTTACCTCCCTGAATACCACGCAGCAACGTGGCTTTGGATACGACACCGACTTCGGCATCTCCTTGGGTGATTACGATTGGTAATTCTGTTCCGACGGACAGATCGATTAGTGTATTCAGATCAGTTTCAGCGTCGGCCCGCATGGCATCGCCTAATGGTATTTCTGAACTGTTCAAGGGCAACATGATGGTCCGTGCGCGCACAAGTTTCAGATTGGAAATACCTTGCACAAACTCACGGACATAGTCGTCTGCTGGCTGGGTTACGATTTCCTCTGGCGTTCCAATCTGTACAATCACGCCGTCCTTCATGATCGCAATCCGGTGGCCGATCCGGATGGCTTCGTCCAGATCATGGGTGATAAAGAGTGTCGTCTTTTTCAACTCGTCAACCAATCCTTTGAACTGATCTTGTAGTTGCATGCGGATGAGTGGATCAAGCGCTGAAAACGGCTCGTCCATCAACAATACTTCTGGGTCGGAGGCCAAAGCACGGGCGATTCCAACCCTTTGTTGCATCCCGCCCGAAAGTTCTTTGGGTAGGCGATCTTCATACCCGATCAAATCAACCAGCCCAAGGGCGTGATCTGAAATGGCCCACCGCCGTGATTTAGGGATATTTCGAATTTGCAACGGATAGGCGACATTGTCGCGTACTGATTTGTGGGGCATCAAGGCCATGTGCTGAAACACCATGCCGATCCGTTCAGCCCGCATTTGGCGCAATTCGTTATCAGACATTGCGCCGACGTCTTTGCCCAGCACGTTGATCGTACCTGATGTTGGTTCAATCAACCGGTTGATATGGCGCACAAGGGTAGATTTACCCGATCCCGAAAGTCCCATAATGCAAAAAATCTCACCCTGAGAGACTTCAAAACTTGCGTCCTGAACACCTACAACGCACCCGAATTTCTCAAGAACTTCAGATTTGGAGAGACCTTTGGACAGAACCTCTTCCATCGCAGTGTCCGCATTGGCTCCAAAGATTTTCCAGACATGATCAAGTTTGACTACTGTATCGCTCATATTACCCCCGGGAAGGAAAAAGGCCCTTGCATCGCAAGGGCCCGATCTACTTGGATTTAGTTGGAGAGCCAGTCCAACACTCTGTCTTCGTTTTCCGAAACCCATTTTTTCGCATATTCAGCCGGATCAGCTTTTTCCACAGCAACAGCCAAGGTCATCGCGCTGACGGTGTCCGAATCCAGTTTCATATTTGCGACAAGACTGGCAACTGCAGGGTGCTCATCAGCAAGCGATTTGGAATAATAGGGATACAGGTATGCTGAATCCCAACCGACACCGGCTGTCGAGTTCTCAAGCCATTTGGGATCGTCAGTTGGCTGTGAAACATTCCATTGTGCGGGATCATGTGCGGGTTCTTCAAGCACGGTCAGATCATATTGTGCAAATACATAGTGTGGTGCATAGCACGCACCAACCCAAGCAGTGCCATTGGAAATTGCGTTGTCTAAGTCGGCATAAGCCAGCGCTTCGTCCATTTCCTGCAGCTCAAAGCCGTCGCCGTAGCCATAGGTTTTGGCACGAATTCTTTCGACATTCGTCGAAGCCCAGCCGGTTGCACCGATGTAGATTTCGCCTTTTCCGTCGCCATTTGAATCAAACAGGGCGGCAACATTCGGATTTGTCAGGTCATCAATGGACGAAATGTTGTTGGCTTCGGCAAAACCGCGCGGCAAGCACATGCCGATAAAGGCTTCAACACCATTTTCACCGGCAAGTACGGTGCCTTTTTCAGTCACATAAGTATCATGAAGGTTTTTCTGGTTCGGAATCCACACTTCTGGATGGATGTGCATCGAGCCACCGTCCATTGCCTCAAAAATGATCGGGTTAGTACCATTCTGAAGTTCGACAGTTAAGCCAAGATTGTCCTCGATGACAACCTTCAAAACATTGGCAGTAACGGCGACAGACGGCCAGTTAGGCACTCCGATCACGATATCTTCAGCCGTTGCGACCGAAACGCATGTACCCAGCAAGAGTCCTGACAGACTGGTTGTTGCAAGTATCTTTTTTAAAATTCCACCCTTTTGGTAACTTTGCATCATTTTCTCCTTTTTACTTTTCCTTGTTTCGATTGAATCGGTATGGCCTCATTTTAAATCAACAGCATATAAACTCCTCTCAATCAGATGTTACACTGTCCCTTGGCGTCTATTTCCCTTGATCACATCCAGCGGCAATCGGATCGGAAAAAGCTCACGTACTCGGGCATCCGCCTCGTCAGAGATATGTGCAGGGTAGTTATTTTCCATCACATTGGAGACATGGACTTTGGCCCGTTCATACATGTCGGTTGAGCCCTGTTCGGTCCAGATGGTAGTGCTTTCCCGATCTGCCAGTGACGGGTAAACATACTCGGTTTCCATCAACGCCAAAGTTTGAGTATTGCCAAGATAGTGACCGACATTACGCGCCGTATCGTTGATCATGTTAACCGAGAGAGTGTCGTCGGTTACTTCAATCCCTCTCATCGTGCGGCGGATCAAGGCTATCATCTCATCGTCAATCGCCAGTGCTTCAAGCGAACACCCCATGAGGCTCGCCATCATGCCTGCGCTTTCATAAATGAAATTTGGCCCGCTCATGGCGGAAAGTGCAACTGTGATTGCTTTTTCATAACCCGCCTGGTTGTCTGGCAGCTTGCTGTCAGACATCCCCGCAGGTGCACCGTTTGGTAGTTTGTAAAAACGCATCATCTGGGTTTGCCCGGCGCTCAGCAATGCCTGTTCCCCTCCTCCACCTGAGAAGGCGCCAGTCCGCAAATCGGCCACCATTGGCCATCCGGCGCAGATCACCGGGTGCCCTCTCTTGATCAGATTAATGGCGACCAGAGCGCCAAGGTTTTCGGCGGCTGTCTGAACCAGGGTTCCTGCCAGAGCTGTTGGCGCAGTTGCGCCTGCCAAAGGCCCGGTTTGGCTCATAATTGGCATGCCGTTCAGTGCTGCTGCCGTGGCCACATCACTGCTGTCCTCGGCAAAGGTCAGAGGTGAAACGATTGTGGTGGCATGTACCGACAGAAAGGGTCGTTCAGCAAAACCACCCGCGCGGCCGGTCATAATATCAAGCATCTCTATGATTTCAGGGACGTGCTTGGCCAGCGTGATCGAGGTTCCCAGGTGTTTTTGCGACCCCCGTGCGCAGGCATAGACCGTGTTCAGATCCAGCTCGCGCCAGTCCACCAGATCAGTGGCTACGATCGGTCGACTAAAGCATGTAAGATTGGTGAGCGTGTCCATTAAACGCGCAATATCAAAGAGATCTTCCAACGTTGAAGGGCGATAGTCTCCGGTGCGGCTATCCAACATTGTGACGGCTGCACCGCCTGTGCCGAAATGAACATGACCGTCGCGCACCTCGATGTCATGCTCTGGCGATTGTCCATGCAACACAAAATCTCGCGCGGCTCCGGCGATCGCATCTTCGACCAATGCCCGCGGAAACAACAAGCGTCCGCTCTCATCCAAACGGCACCCCGCTTCCAGTGCAACCTCGCGGACAGTATCGGTTGCACCTTTGATCCCAGTGGTTTCCAGCACGTCCATGGCCGCACTGTGAATGCGGTTAACTTCCGCATCGCTCAAAGGGCTATACGATCCCCCTGCGGTCCCCATCCGACTAGGAGTAAAACTGGGTGCCGCGCGTTTGACCCGGGCTTTTCGCCCTCCTGACCTGATTTTTACCTCTTTTGACATCGTTCCTCCTTGTCGATCAGATCACATGAGCGATCGCAATTTATTGTTATCGCCCCTCAACCGCCTCAAGCGTGGCGATAATTGCATCCCGTGCCTGTTCCATCTCGGTATGGGTCCCTGACATGAATATACGCCCGGTCGCCCCCATCATCTGCACATCGTTAATAACAGCGCCGGGTGCTGCTCTTTCGGCCTCGTTTGCTGCAACACATGCAAACAGAGCAGGGGCCATTTCAAAGATCAGCAGGCTGACCCCTGGCACCAGAATCGAGGCATCACGTGACCTGTTAAGAATGATCGCATGCTGGTCGCTGAGATCATCGATGATATCGTGGAACAGAACCTTCGGCGTGAGCTGGTCTTGTGGTTTGGCGGTAATCCCTTTCAGGATCGCCTGCCCTGCTGCCTCAAGCTCGGATTTGTCGCTGGAATGCAGCTCCAACAACCCGAACTGCCGTTCGGTGAACAGGATGCCCGGTTCCATATCCGGTGCCACTTTCAACGCCAGATCAGCGATACGATGGATGGCGAGCGCGGGGGCAACCTCGATGATCAGACTGTGCTGACCTTCAAAAGGCGGATAACCCCGCGCCCGCGTCGGTGTCGAGAGGTAGGCCGCAAATTGCGGCTGCAGATCGTTGATCGGCAAATAGACACGAAGCTCGGTCATGTGCGGCCCTTTCCCGGCTTACTTGGTGGCGGCGGCTGCTTCGAAATGCTTACCCAGATCCTGATGCGGACGCGGGATTACATGCACTGAGACGACTTCACCAATTTGGTTGGCAGCTTCCGCACCAGCTTCGGTGGCGGCTTTCACTGCGCCGACATCGCCCTTAACCACAACAGAGACCAGACCTCCGCCTACCTCGTTGCGCGCGACAATCTCAACGTTGGCCGCCTTAACCATTGCGTCAGCCGCACTAAGCGCGGGGACATAGCCGCGGGTTTCGATCATTCCGATTGCTTGATTTACCATGATGTGGCTCCTTTTGAGCAGTTTAGTTTGAAAAGTTGGTTATTCGTCGATGGAGCCGATGATGAGGGCATCCAAAGGGGCTTTTCCTTTGGTGAAATATCCCGCAGCAACAGAGCCTTGGGTAATCAGTACCGTCTCCCCTTCAGCGCAGCCCAGCGGGTCAAAAGCGATAATAGTGCTGCCGTCGACGGTCACTTCCAACAGCGCTCCACTGGGCAGTGCGTCGATATGTTTGGAAGACCAGACGCGGCCTGTAACCTGACCTCGGATCATGTCGATTTCCTTTCGATCTTGATGCTGCGGCGGCGCAACTCATCACGCGCCAGCGGGGTAAAACGGACATTGGCCCCAACGCTGATTGCGCGCTGTTCTTGCGGTAACTTGCTGACTTCACGCTCGCCAATCAGGCCTTGTTCAAAAACCACCATCGTAGGGGTGGTGGTTGTAGGCGGCAGTGCCATTGGTTGATGCGCCTGAATGGGTTGCGCGCCAGAATCACCCAACTGAAACACATAACGTCCGGCGGCTATTTCGTTTCGCAGATGGCTATCTTGCGCCATCTCCATCAGCCGCGTCACAAATTGCGTCAGATCTGCATCGTTACAAATGCTGACCTGCTCCTGTCGCACCGAAGGCGCGGCACGCACAGCGCTGATTTCTTCGATGAGAATTTCACGTATGAGGGCGCGCAGATCGCTCATCAGTGCGCCCCCAACTCTCTCAAAGCACTTTCAGCGGCGTCACGCGCATTTCGGACTTCGGCCTCGTCCCCGGCCAGATACAGCCGGCCATTAGGGCCGATCATGCGATAATCGATAACCTTGATATTGGCCTCTTTTTCGGCTTCGTTGCAGGCATACATCGCGTAAGATGCGGACTGACACTCCAGAAGATAAAGGCTGTCACCGCCTAAAATCATAGACCCCATTCGATTGCGGTTCATCAGGAATGCGTGTTGGTGATCAACGCGGGTAACGATTTTCGACGCCAGAATTTTGGGCGGCGCGGCATCTTCTTCCCGCGCGCCAAGCGCATCAAGCACAGCTTGCGCCCCAGCCTGCACCTCGGCGGTGGATTTGGAATGAAACTCCAATGTGCCAAACTGACGTTCGACCACCAGCAAACCCGCACTAACGTCGGCACCTTTCAGAGCAACGTCAGTTAACGCCTCAATATCCAGTCCCGGCGCGATCTCAATGATCTGCGCCGCCATACGGGCGCGGGGCAGAGAGCCGCGCATCCAGGACGCCAGATAAGACAGGGCCTGTGGCTGCAGCTGGTCGATAAAAATGAAAGAGCGAAGTTCGGCCATGTCTTATTTCCTCAGAATGTCGCGGAGTTCTTCGGCAATCAGCCGGCGCAGCTCGTCACGGGTGCCAGTATCAAGCGATGAAGACAAAGGGGCGGGCGGCGGCGCAAAAGGAACCCGGCTGCCGGAGACACCATCGGCGGGTGCTGTCGGCAGTGGCCCTTCGAAACCGGCATCCAGCCCTTTATAATTGCCAAAATTTTCGGAAGCGTCCGAATTGTAAGCCATCCGTGTCCACTGGACGAGATGCTGAGGTCCGACATTTTCACCAATCGAAGAACGCCCGAAATAACCGGTACCGATGGTAAAGGTCGGGGCCAGGTTGGTCTGAAACCCAGCCGCCCCTTGCGAGCAGGGAGCGTTGACCACCACACGGTAGGCCTCGACCGCGCTGGCATAAGCCATCGTTATACGTTCGTCGGTGGAATGAATGGCCGCAGAATGCCCGGCACCGGTCAATCGCAAGACATGGCGGGCCTGAGCGATGGCTTCTGAGGGTGATTTTGCCACATACATCGCAAGCACGGGGCATAGTTTTTCCCGGCTCATGCGTTCCTCTTGACCGATACTGTCAATCGGAGCGATCAGGATTTTCGTATTTGCCGGCACCCGGATCCCACATTCCTGCGCAATCCAAGTGGCATCGCGGCCAATCGCCTCGACGTTGAAGCCGCGGGGATGAAAGAGAAATCGGCGCAGGGTTTCGGTTTCTTCGGCAGAGCAAATATATCCGCCGGCCGATTTCAGAGCCTGTTTCAGACGTTTTTCCGCATCCGGCAGGGTGATCAGAACGCTTTCATTGGTACACAGCACCGAATTATCAAAACTTTTACTTTCGACAACCCGCTTAGCTGCCTTGGCAATATCGGCAGTCCCGTCAATAAACACTGGCGCGTTGCCCGGCCCAACCCCAATGGCAGGATTAGACGACGAATAAGCTGATCGCACCATCGGTGTACCGCCGGTGGCAAGGATGACATTGGTTTTGGGCGATGTCATGAACGCCTCGACCAACGGGATCGACGGGTCCGGCAGGATTTGGATCACACCATCAGGAGCGCCTGCGGCGATAGCGGCCTCGGTCAGGGCATCGGCAGCGGCCGCACAGCACTGTTTTGCCGCCGGGTGCGGTGAGATCACGATAGCATTGCGGGTCATTAACGACAGGATGATCTTGTAATTCAGCGTGCAGACCGGATTGGTGGATGGTGTCAGAGCAAAAATAACGCCCGCTGGCCGGGGAATCTCGACGATCTTTTTCATCTCATCAATGCGCGGATTGACAAAATCCTGATCGCGGTAGTGATTAACCAGTGGATGCGCGGTCAGCTCGTTTTTAATCGTCTTATGCGCAGCGACGCCGAACCCGGTTTCCTCCACCGCGCGTTCAGCCAAAGTCGCGGCCAATTCATGTGCTTTAGCGGCCACTGCGTCGACGATGGCCATGGTGCGGGCCCGGTCATAGCGCTGAAAGACGTCACTGGCCCAACGGGCCCGTTCCAGTACAATATTTGCGCGACTGTTCATCGCTGCCGGAGCAGCGGAAATGTCGACAAGGGTACGGATTTGCGGTTCCATCAAAGCATTCTCTTGCGCTGGCCCATGACGTCTTCTGCTGCTGCTGCGAAGGCAATTTCACAGCGACGCAACAGGTCTTCACAATCAGCCTGGGTCATCAGCAGGCCTGGTTTAAATTGCAACACTCGTGGGTCGAGGGTCGAGAATATCGCCCAGACTCCGTTGGCATAAAGGTGTTTCATCACCGGTTTGGCACCCTGAGCGTCATTGAATTCCAGACCCATCACCACGCCGTGCTGACGAATACCGATAAAAAAGTCAGGCACTTGTGCCATGATGCGGTCCAACCCGACGCGCATATAATCGGCCACATAATTGGCGTTGGATTTAACTTCGGGTCGCTGCACGATTTCGAGTGTTTTCATCGCGACAATGCAGCCAAGCTCGGCACCACCCATGGTCGACATATGGGCAAACCCATCTTGCTTGAGCCAGCCGCCGCATTTTTCGGAAATCACGACGCAGGCGATCGGGTACATACCGCCCGAAATGCCTTTACCAGTGACCATGATGTCAGGCTCTACACCGAATTTTGAGATGGCCCACAAGGCCCCACAACGCATCAATCCGGTTTGCACTTCATCAGCTATGTATAGCGCGTTGTAACGTTCACAAAGAGCCTTGACCGCAGGCAAATAGCCTTCATGCGGCATCGGGAACCCATAAGTGGCCGGGATGGTTTCCATGATCACGGCTGCTACGTCGCGGCCTTTCAATGCCTGCTCCATCGCCTCCAGATCGTTGAACGGGATCTGTACAAAATCGCCGGAATTATCCTTGGACAGAAACGTCTCGGAAAACCGTTCGTCACCGGTTTGAACTGCCAGCCCAGTATGACCATGATAGGCTTTGATGATGGACACGATCTTTCGCTTACCAGATGCATGTCGGGCAGTTTTCAAAGCAATATCAACGGCCTCACCTCCGCCTGAACCATACGCCACATATTGCATGTCAGGGGCTGGTGCGCAGGCAATCAACGCCTCTGCCAAAGCAGTACGTGCCAAGGCCGGAAAATGGTGGTTTCCCATGTCGAACTTGTCGGTAGCAACCTTCAACACCTCGACCAGTTCCGGGTTGCGGTGCCCCAGATTGTAAGTGCCGCCGTTCAAATGCACATCAATCAGGCGTTTACCGTCAAGATCATACAAATAATAACCTTCGCGACGATCTATCACCAGATCAACGCCCATATCCTGCCAATTCTGAGTTTTCCCGGGATTCCAAAATTGCTTAGAGCGTTGGATAAACTCGTATTTTTCTGGGCTCATGATCAACTCCATTCCAATACGTTCAATCTAGAGACGTCAGGTAATTTTTCCCAAGCTCTGCCGAAACACGGGCAAAATCAGGCGCCAACGCTTGAGGCTCGGGGCTTTCGATCCGACTCCCGATCCAGGCCAAAAGCGCCAGACGACGCAACATGATCAAGGTATCAATGTCCTGCTCAGCCCGATCAGGCAGAGGGCGGATGGTGCGGTATCCGCGCAACCATGCCTCTTTCCAGTCAGGCAGACGTGGGTCATCTTCCATAAAGCTGACAGCGGCGGCAAAATCATACAGGAACCACCCCATCCCGGCGTCATCAAAGTCGATGACCTGAATAGTGTCGCCTATGGTCAAAAGGTTAGCCAAGCGCATGTCTGCATGGATCAGACCATAATCCTCGGCTCCCCGTCCCAGCGCCGTCAGTCCGCATTTGACCCGCTCTTCGACCCTCTCCAAAACGCCCAAAATATCGGGAGTAACATTCGGCGCGTCACGCCAATCACCCCACAACCCGTCCCGGCCAAACATGGTTTCAGTGTTCCAGCTCATCCGGGTGAACCCTCCGGGCCGTGACCATCCGATGCTGTGAAGATGGGCGCGGGCCGTGATACCACCAAGCTGTTCAAAAGGAGCCGTCAGATCGCAAGTTTCGTTAGGGGAGCTGCCCGGTACAAACTCAAACAACACCAGAAAACGGGAGCCAA
Organism: Paracoccaceae bacterium; assembly: GCA_965247915.1. GTDB lineage: Bacteria > Pseudomonadota > Alphaproteobacteria > Rhodobacterales > Rhodobacteraceae > JAKZRT01. The sequence continues at coordinate 1,088,558 of OZ252048.1, read as the reverse complement.
TGCCATCAAGCCAAACTTTTTGAACCTTATGACCGTCTATGCCGGGGATGACTCTGGGCGTTAACAGCGCCCCATCCTGCTGCAAGGCTTCAGTCCAGGCGATTTCACTACGGATCGCCTGGACTGAATGATTGCCATCACGATGTACCCGCAAAACCCAGCGCTGCGTTTGACAATCCACCATGTAAGTGTGGTTTTCGCTGACATTAATCAGCCGTGCCGTAGCATCCGAAGGCAGGTTCCAATGCGACAATACAGCATTTACCTGCGGATCCATTTGATAATCAGTAACAATCGAACTCATGGCAATGCGCTCCCGTGCCCGCTAACGAAAAACGTTTCGGGTAGTTTCTGTATTTTTGGGAAGACAGGCCGTATCAAACGTGACCTGCTAGTAATCCAAGAGTTGCGCAAAGCGTTTATCGTCTGCGCGAGGCCCGGGTTGTTGATATTTGCCTGGCTTCGAGTGGAGCGATTCATGACATAGCCCCCAATAGCTGGAAAATACTTTGTTATCCTACAGCGGCACAATCGAATTGCTGGGCAATCAGACTCGATTTTGGCCAGTGCGCCACCCCCAATGATCGCAATTTCCGCGTGCTGCTTCATCCCTGTGCGCCCTCCTAGGCCATTCCGTTTTCAACTAAGGCGCAGTGGCTGCCTTCATCAACGAGAATGTTGCGTTGGAATCACAGTTGCTCGGTTTTGTATGACTTGCAACATATATATGGTAATAAAGCCACAAAAATGTGGACTTCTCTTCTCAACTGAGCAACATTACCTGTATTAACGAGACCTGTATTAACGATCGTTTCATCACAATCTGAACGTTGACCCAATCAGGCCTCACAGAGCGGTCGTACCGGATGAGAACCGTATTTTGAGGGGTAAATTCGGTCTTGCTGAGCAGATGCGCCAACACTTTTAACCGGGTAACAGGAGGGAAAAATGACAAACACAAAGATTTTAAAAGGGCTGACCGCCACTTTGGCGCTGATGGCCACGCAGGCGCTGGCCAATGCACCGGAATCAGATGGGGACATCAAAATTGCACTCAATAATTGGTCGAGCCAGAATCTGTCTTCTTACATATTAGGCGGCTTGCTTGAATCAATGGGCTATAATGTCGAGTACATTCAGGCCGATGCGATGGCGCAGTTTGCCGGATTGGAGACTGGCGATATCACAGTGCAAATGGAAATATGGCCTACGACCCAAGAGGTACGCTATGCCGATGGTCTGTCATCAGGTGCTCTGACCGATCTGGGCGGTCTGGGTCTGAATGCGATGGAAGAATGGTGGTATCCCGCCTATATGACCGAACACTGCCCGACGCTGCCCGATTGGACAGCCCTGCTGGAACCGGATTGCGCCGAGGCGTTTTCGACACCCCAAACTGCGCCGAACGGTCGATATCTTGGCGCCCCGGTATCATGGGAAGGTTTCGATGATGAGCGCGTCGAAGCATTGGGTTTGCCGTGGACCGTTATTCACGCTGGTAGTGACGCTGCCATGTGGGCCGAACTGGACTCGGCCTATAAACGCAAAGCCCCAATCATGATGTGGGTGTTTTCGCCGCATTGGTGGCCAACAAAATATGATGGCGCATTCGTACAGTTCCCGGACTATACCGAGGCCTGCTACAACGACGCGGCCTGGGGCACGAACGCCGACGCCAAATACGATTGCGGCAATCCTAACGGTGAGTTGCATAAAACTGCCTGGGCTGGTGGTTCCGAAATCTGGCCAGCCGCCTATGACATGATCGGCAAGATGTCTTTCACTTCGGACGAGTATGCCGCCATGATCAGCGCCGTTGATCTTGACGGTGAGGGTGAGAAAAACATTGATAATCAGTGGCTTGCCAGCAATGCCTCTACTTGGCAGGCTTGGACACAGTAACCTAATCTCCCTGACCCGGCATTCTTTACCGGGCACCTGCAGCGCCCCGGATCAAATCCGGGGCGTCTTTTATTTGGGTAGATGGCAGGAAACATCTGCGTCATTCAGAGCGGAGAGAAGTTGCCCTTCCGGAGCTTTATTTGTCACAAGGGCGTCAAGATCCCCCAGCGAGCAGATTTTCTCAAGATAAGGGTGGTTGAACTTGTCGTCAGTCAGTAAAACCATGTTGCGCAACGACCGGCTGAGCATCGCCCGATCGACCCAGGAAATTCCCGAATGGGCTTCATAGACGCCTTCCTGGTCAATTCCACTGGCCCCGATCACAGCAACGTCTGCGCGGAATTTCTCAACGAAGGCCAGAGTTTCGGCGCCAGTGACACAACCTTCAAGCGGTTCATAATCACCAGGTATCAAAACCACCCGATGCGATCCGGATTTGGCCATTATCGTTGCGACACTCAGGCTGTTGGTCAGGATTTGCAGCCGTTGATACTCCCGCGCCAGAAACTGTGCAAAGAAACTGGTGCTCACGCCGGGCCCGATCATAATAGTTTCACCTTCGCGAAACATTTTTACCGCAACATCCGCGATTTGAGTGCGCTCGGGAATCATCATCTGGCCGCGTTCGGCCAGATTGGGCTCGATACCCACAGGTGGCGATGCCGCACCGCCGTAAGTTCGGTTGATCTCACCATTTTCGCTTAATTCATCAAGGTCGCGACGTATGGTCTGCTTTGACACTAACAGCTCGACGGCAAGGTCAGTAACAGTCATCCCAGCGTTGGCCGCCAGAGCCGTCAGGATATGGCGATGCCGTTCTTTTTTTCTCAATTTTGCCATATCGCAGCCGCCGGATAAGTCGTTTCAAAATGCGCAGGCAGGTGGGAGAACCACGAGCCTGTTTGATGATCTCTTATGCCAGTCGCAATTCGGTCAGATCAAACCAAGAGCCTTCTTGCGATTATTAGCAAGTGCCTGCAACAAGCGATCTGCGATTATTGCAACAAAAGCAACACAAATACCGGCCATAAGGCCCAATCCAGAGTCAGCGCGGCTCAAACCAACATACACTTCCTGCCCTAGATCGCGGGTGCCTACCAGAGCGGTGATCACCAGCATCGAAATCGCCAACATGATGGTTTGATTTACACCAAGAAGGATTTCCGGCAAAGCCAGTGGCAGTTGCACCCGAAACAGAATTTGCAAGCGGCTGCAGCCCATTGCCTGTGACGCCTCGATCAGCGAGGGGTCAACTTTGCTCAATCCAAGATCAGTATAACGGATCGCCGGAGCAATGGCATAAAGTACCACGGCGATAATTGCCGGAATGTCGCCCACCCGAAACAGGATCACCACCGGTACAATATAGATGAAACTGGGCAGCGTTTGCAGCGTATCTGCCAACAGCCGCAACATCGCCGAGCTTCGTTCGTTCATGGCGCCCAGCACGCCCAAAGGTAACCCGATCAACATTGCCAAAGTCACCGACACACCGATCAGATAGACCGTGATCATGGATTTTTCCCAAAATCCAGTGATCAGGATCACCGCCGCCAGCCCAACCAATAAAACCGCCAGCCGCCCACCCTGCGCCCGCCAACCAGCGAGGGCCAATAATGCCAGGGCCACACTCCAGGGAAGTGCCAACAATCCGTCGCGGACTGGGTTGAGGATGCGCAGATACATGAAGGTACTGAAGGTCTCGATCGTCGAATAGTATTCGATGGTGATATAGTCGATCACGGTGTCAAAAAACTGCCCCGAGCTGATTTCCCACGCCTTGGGGTACGCCTGTAGTTCCGGCAGCCAGATCGACGCCAGGCTACACAAAACCAATGCTGCAAATGCCCAGATCAAGGCGCTGTAACGCTGGCACAAAGGACGGTCCAGATCCTGATGGGTGATCGGCGGGCGTTGAGTCCAAGCATAAAACAGGAGATCCAGAAGCACCGCGATCAGAACAATTGCCATACCAGCCTCGAGGCCCGCACCAATCCTGAGCGTACGCAGGCTTTTATTACATCAAACCCAAGCCCTCCCGCACCAATCAAAGAGGCAATGATCACAGCGTTCAGCGACAGAACCACCACCTGATTGACCCCGGTCACAAGGGTTGGTGCCGCCGAGGGAATCTGTACTTTTCACAGCATTTGGCGGCGGGTTGTACCGGTGATGGTGCCAAATTCGATGACTTCTTCGGGCACGGTTTGCAGTCCCAGAATGGTCGCCCGTGCCATCGCAGGCATGGCATAGATCATCGTTGCCAGCATGGCTGAAACCGGCGAAAAACCTAACAGGAACAGAACCGGCAGAAGATAAGCAAATACAGGGACAGTTTGCATAAAATCCAGCAAAACAACGACTGCTCGTTCCATCCGGCGGCTGCGATGCGCCAGAATGCCCAGCATCAGACCGGCAAAGCATCCAAACGGAACGGCGATCAGGATTGATGACTGGTCTTCATCGAACTTTGCCACAGACCGAACGCCGCCATGTAACCGAAACAAAACAGCGTCAAACCCGCAAGACGCCAGCCACCCAGCTTGTACATCAGGATCATAGCACCAAAGATAGCTCCAACCCAGCTGACCGGTCCGATCGTTGTATCGCGGCTCAGCTCTTGGAACGTGTACAGGCCAAAGCTCAGATCATGGATCAGCCAGTCCATCGCCGCCCCGATCCAGTCCTTCAGTGGCAAGATCAGTGCTTCAGGCCAGACTACCGCCCAGGGTGCAAGCACGCGAAGGACCAGGATCAGCATTAGCAAAATCACTGCGGCGATCAGCCCACGGAACCTCTGATGCAGGCGCGGCGGCGTAGCTTCGGGGTGTTCAGACATCGCTGGCCTCCTGTAGCAGAACCTCCAGTGCAGCCGTGCGCGACAGATGGCCAACGACCATGCCGTCGTCATCCACGACCGGCAGGCTTGCATTAACGCTGTCAATTATCCGGCGCGATACCGCCCCGATGGTGTCCGAAATTCGCACCGGTGGTTCGTCTCCTGTCGCACCAGAACCGCTCACCATCAGCGATCCGACTTTGAAGACTTTTGTCTGGAGACATCGCGGGTGAATTCGGCGACATAGTCCGTGGCCGGGTTCAAAACCAGTTGTTCAGGTGTGCCGATCTGCTCGACCACGCCATCTTTCAAAATAGCCATGCGATCGCCAATTTTACAGCCTCGTCGAAATCGTGAGCGATGAACACGATGGTCTTGTGCAGCATTGCCTGAAGCCTCAGAAATTCATTCTGCATATCCCGCCGTATCAACGGATCAAGCGCTGCAAAGGGTTCGTCCAAGAACCAAAGCTCGGGCTCGACTGCCAGTGATCTTGCGATGCCGACCCGCTGTTGCTGCCCTCCGGACAGTTCACGTGGGTAATAGCTTTCGCGGCCCTTTAGTCCGACCAGTTCGATCATCTCAAGGGCGCGAATTTCGCGGGATTTACGGTCGAGCCCCTGAATTTCCAGCGGAAAGGCAACGTTTTGCAAAACAGTCAAATGTGGCAGCAAAGCAAAATTCTGAAACACCATCCCCATCTTGTGGCGGCGAATGTCGATCAATTCCTTTTCGCTGACCGTCATCAGGTTTTTACCATCAAACATGATCGATCTGGCAGTGGGCTGTACCAGCAGCGAAAGGTTGCGGATCAAAGTCGATTTCCCAGATCCTGAAAGCCCCATGATCACGAAAATTTCGCGGTCATAGACATCAATCGAGACATCGCGCAGGGCCCCTATCAGCCCATGCGACTGCAAGTCCTAGGCGGTAGGATTACCGCCACAGTCCTGCATGAATCGGACCGGGTCGTGCCCGTAAACTTTCCACAGGTTGCGACACGACAGCTTGATCGCCCGTTGGATCGTTTCTTGCATTATGGGCACAGGTGCCTCCGTTCTAATTGACCCTGCCGGGGCCGATTGTTGGATATCAGACCTTAACCCGCTCAGATTTTGGATCATAAAGCGGACGGAACTGGAACTTGACGGGCACACGACGAGCACGCACTTCCAACTCGTAATCCGCGTCCAACAAATCCTTCCAGTCAGTCCCATTCACGCTGTTGACATAGCCCAGACCAATATTGGTTTGCAGCGTGTGCCCATAGCCCCCTGACGCCAGCCAGCCAACCCGTTCGCCATTGCGATAGATAGTTTCCCGGCCCAGCAGGATCACGTCAGGATCATCGCAGCAGATTACTCCCAAACGCCTCTCCAGCGGGTTTTCACGTTGCCGCAATAACGCGTCCCGGCCAATAAAATCGACGTTTTTGTCCAGCGCTACGGCAAATCCCAGCCCGGCCTCGTAAGGCGTGTAATCCGGCCCGATATCGTGGCTCCAGACGCGGAATCCTTTTTCCAGCCGCAGAGAGTCAATGGCGCGATACCCTGCATCCACCATATCAAAATCTGCCCCATGCTGCGTCAGCAATTCATATGTATGGGCCATGTATTCCGTCGGGACATGCAACTCCCAGCCCAGTTCGCCGACAAAAGTCATCCGCAACGCCCGCACCGGTGCTCCCATCAGGGAAATCACCTGACAGGTGCCGAAAGGGAACGCTGCGTTTGACAGATCCGCTTCGGCAATACGCGATAGTAAATCACGTGATTTTGGCCCCATTACCGACAGCGTGCCGTAGGCTGACGATACATCTATCAATATTGCCCGGCTGCCCTCGGGAATTCCATGTTTCAGATGGTTGTAATCACGGGTGGCAAAGCCTGTACCGGTAACAATGTAAAACTCGACTTCGCTGATCCGGGTGATAGTCAGGTCGGCCTCGATACCGCCTGCCCTATTTAGCATCTGAGTATAGATGACACTACCGATGGGTTTACTCATATCGCCGGAACACAGCGTTTGCAGCACGGCTTCAGTATCCGGCCCAATCAGTGAAAACTTAGCAAATGAACTTTGGTCAAACACCGCCACCGCCTCGCGGCAACCTTTGTGTTCCTGTGCCACATGTTCGAACCAGTTCGCCCGACCCCAGGTCATCTCGTCCTTGGGCTCAATCGCTTTGGGCGCAAACCAATTTGGCCGTTCCCAGCCCGATTTGGCACCGAAGCTGGCACCGCGGTCTTTCAGGTGACCATAGATCGCACTGCGGCGCAAATTGCGGCAGCGCTTGTTTTCGCTATAAGGCCAGCCCATGGAATAATGCTTGCCCTGCCCTTCCAGCGACCGCTCGCGTACCTGATACGGTGATCGGTGATAGGGCGAGAATCGTCGAAGGTCTGCCGACCAGAGATCAAATGGCGGCTCGCCCGCTATGATCCACTCGGCCAGAGCCCGTCCTGCACCACCCCCAGCAGCAATGCCAAAAGCGTTGAAACCGGCGCCGACATAGAATCCAGCGACCTCTGCCGCTTCGCCCAGAATGAACATGCCGTCCTCGGTAAAGCTCTCGATGCCGTTGAACCAGTTTTTTATTCCAATGTTTTCCAGTACCGGGAACCGCTTCATCGCCGCTTCGAATATGGGTTCGAAATGGTCGGTATTCTCAGGCATTAGCCGAAACGCATGACTGTCCGGAATCGGATTTTCCATGAATGGGATCGGATCGAACTCGTACCCGCCAATGGCAAGCCCGCCGACCTCCTCCTTGAAATAGGTCAGATTGTCCGGGTCACGCAACGTGGGCGCAAATCGAGGTAAACCCTCAATCTTCTCGGTCACCAGATATTGGTGGTGCGATGGTTGCAGCGGCACATTCACGCCTGCCATCTTGCCAATCTCGGGGGCCCATATGCCGGCGCAGTTCACAACCTTTTCGCAAGTGATGTTGCCACGTGAGGTGGAAACGCCAGTGATCCGCCCGCCTTTTTGATGAATGGCGGTGATATTGGTGTCTTCGATGATGCGCACACCATGCATCCGGGCCCCTTTGGCCAGCGCCATGGTGATATCCGTCGGATTGGCGATGCCGTCACTTTCCACCCAGGCCGCGCCGATGACGTCCGCTATGTCCAGCTGAGGCACAATCTTTTGCGCCTCTTGCGGTGATATCATGTCAAAAGCCAGCCCGAAGGATCGTGCCGTCGTCGCTACGCGTTCAATTTCGACCATGCGTTCGGGTGTGCAGGCCAGCCGCAACGAGCCGTTGCGCACCCAGCCCGAAGGTTGACCGGTTTCGGCCTCAAGCCGACCATAAAGATCAACTGAATATCCCAGCAACCTGGTAATATTTGCGCTGGAGCGCAGCTGGCCGACCGCACCGGCAGCATGCCAGGTCGACCCGGATGTCAGCTTATCTTTCTCGATCAGAACAACATCGTTGATACCGTTCTTCGCCAAGTGATAGGCGGTCGAACATCCCGTAATTCCACCACCGATTACGACGACTTCGGCATGTGTGGGAAAGTTTTGATTTTCCATATTTTTTGCAATCCCTGTCAATTGAATTGGGTGTCTCAGGGCGCGCAGATTCAGGACAGAAGTTGCAACACGCCTCATTTTGAGTAGAGTTACACATCAATTTGGTTCTTTTGCAACATTGTATTGTTTTTCTTCTCACATTATTGTCTTAAGGAAAATGCGCCGGCTCAGTTGTCAGACTAACCGGCCCAAAGTTGTAAAAGGGGCATTTCCAAGTTGCGCCAGGCCTCTCAAATTGAAAACGCCGGAATATTGGCCATTCTATTAGGGTACGGGAACAGTTTCCCATCCGGCTTCCTGAGGGTGTTGTGACCGGCCATCTTAGCCAGTGGAAGAAGGAGCAGACATAATGCGTGTCTGACGTCAGCGCCTTTGGGACAGATATGAGGGTTTAGCATCAGGAGGATTTCTGGTTCATCGCAACCGTCAAGGAGTGAAGATGAACAAGCAATCCGGAACCGGCCGTGTTGCATCAATCACCGGACAAGCGCGGAGTACCCTTACCCGTGAAAATGGTCAGCCAACTGACTCAAACCTGGCACAGCCAAGTTCGGTCATTCTGTTAAGAGCCCGCACACCGATCTGTGCCTCAGTTTTCTGATTTTCGAACCGCCGCGATCTCAGTTTCGGCCCGATCACACTTTTCCAACGACCAATTTGTGCTTCCGCGCGACTGCGCTGATTGTAGCCGCTTCTGACTTGCCATGCCAGTCGGCCGTACGTCTGTATCTGGGCGATGTGCTGGTCGCGGAGGGATGGATCATCGCGCGATTTCAGGGCGAGAACGGCGTTTTTTGGCGGTGGAATGATGACCTCGACTGCATCGCCAAAACGCGCCGTGAGCAGATTTCTGGTCGGGGTGCCGTCATAGACCCCATCCGCCAGAAATTGCGAAACCGGCCCGTCGAACTGATCCAGAAGCCCGGGCAAGGCCGTGCTATCGCCGACGTGGTCCAGCGTCAGATCCGAGCAGATGATCTCGCCGGTTGTGAGGTCCAGGCCGAGGTGTAGCTTTCTCCACGATTTGCGTTTGGCCTTTGTTTCATGCTTGACCTGCAGCCACTCGCCCTCGCCAAAGATCTTCAATCCAGTACTGTCCATGGTCAGATGGATCGGCTCGGTTCTGTCGACCCGAGGCTTTGCAGGCAATCTCAAGCCGAGCCCGCGGCGCGACAGTGTTGAGAAATCCGGCACCGGAATGTCTACTCCCATCAGCCGAGCGATGCTGCGCATCAGCCCTTGGGTCTGGCGCAGCGGTAGTTTGTAAATCGTACGCAGAGTCAGGCAGGTCTCGATCGAAATGTTCGAATATTTCGGCTGACCTCCCGGAGTCGTCCGGCGCGGCGCTCGCCATTGTTTCAGCGTATCGTCAGTGACCCAGATGGTCAGATCGCCACGACGCCGCAGGATTTCGGTGTACTCCGCCCAATTTGTCACCCGATATCGTTTCTTCGGAAACTTGTGGCGACGAGCAGCGTTGAATTTATGCGGCATTCAAGTGTCCAGATCAGAGGTGGAGCACCCGATTACCAGAACTACCTGTGTTCGTGCAACAACGTCAATCGCCGGGTCCTGCTTGTGGCGCCGATGTCGGGCCACTATGCGACGCTTCTGCGGTCCACGGTGCGCAGCCTGCTGCCCGATTGCGAGGTCTTCATCACCGACTGGCACAATGCCCGCGACATTCCGGTGAGCGCCGGCAAGTTCGACATCGAAGATTGCACGACCTATCTGACCGAGTTCATGCAGCACCTCGGCCCCTCGATCAACGTGATCGCGGTGTGCCAGCCGGCGCCGCTGACCCAGGCCGCGACGGCCTGGCTTGCAGAATATGCGCCCAAATCGCAGCCAAGATCCCTGACCTTGATCGGCGGACCGATCGACCCGGACGCCGCGGCTACCGATGTGACCGACTTCGGGAGCCGGGTGACGATGGGGCAATTGCGGGAATCTGTCATTCAGCGGGTGGGCATGAACCACGCGGGCGTCGGGCGCAAGGTATACCCCGGTCTGTTGCAACTGGCCTCGTTCATGTCGATGAACGCCGATACCCACGCCCGGTCATTCGCCGATCAGGTCCTGCGCGTGGCCAAGGGCGAGGCTGGCGACCACGACCGGCACAACCGGTTCTATGACGAATATCTGGCGGTAATGGATATGCCGGCCGAGTTCTACCTCTCGACCGTGCGCCGCATCTTCAAGGATCGCGAAATAGCCGAAAACCGGTTTTCGGTCGGTGGCCAGCCGGTGGATATAGGCAAAATTTCCAAGGTGCCGGTCAAAACTGTGGAAGGCGGGCAAGACGATATATCCGCCCCGGGCCAATGCGTGGCAGCGCTTGATCTCATGACCGGGCTGCCCTGCAACATGAAGTTTTCCCACGTCGAGCCCGAAGCCGGGCATTACGGAATATTCGCAGGCCGGTCCTGGCGCGACAACATCCGCCCGCTGGTGCTGGAGTTCATCGACGCCGCTTCGAAATAGTCAAGAATTGCGCCTCAATTGCCACGGTGCCAGTCATTTGGGGAAAGACCTCAGGCCAGCGACCGGAAAATCGGAAAGTCGCGATAAAGTTCTTGGCGAGCTGCCAGCGGAATGCCCGGCGGGGCAGCGGCTGCCAAAAGCGTTCCCCGCGGCGCGATATACGACGTGATCTTGCGTCGGGGTTCTTCGCGCCAGCCCAGGTTGAAGGCAGCCAGCTTGGGGAAAAAGTAAAGACTGTCAAATTCCGGATGATCGTACAGCCACCAGGCCAGATCGCGCCAGTCACGACCTGCCTCGTATCGGTCGGCAAACCAGGGGATCACAATTGTGGCCATGGCACCTGTGCGCCCCTGGGCGTCAAGACGGTCCCAGATGTGGCCGGCATAGCCGACCGTGCTGCGCGCGCAATTCAGCTTGTTGGCGTTGCCGAAGTCGTTGAGTTTCTCCGAGCGAAATCCAGAACGCACCGCGATACCCGCCGAAGGTCGCGTGAAGCGGCTCGAGCAGTTCGGCGCAAAGCCGCCGCCCGGCCGCCAGTGCCAGGCCCGGATCGTCGGGGATGTTCGGGATGCCGTAAAAGCTGCCGATCTCGGAATAGAGAAAGTCGCGCATGAAGAAATGTTGTGACAGCCGCGCGCGGCCAAAGGTTTCCAGCGACCACATCGACCGGGGCCGCCACACCCTACGACACCTCCAGAATTGCCGCCTCGATGCGGGCCAGACAGGCGGCATCGGAAAACCGGTGGTCGGCCCCTTTGACGAATGTCATCGACATATCGGGACCTTCCGCGTGATCGAGCAGGTTCAGCGCGGTTTCGCGGGTCACATCCGCATCATTGGTGCCTTGCAGCAGCCGCACCGGGAACGGCAGTGACAGCGGGTCGCGCAACACCAGATGGCTGCGCCCGTCTTCGATCAGATGGCGCGTCACGACCAGCGGATCACCATAGTCAGACGGCAGTTTCAGGCTTCCGTCTTCCATCAAAGCCTGTCGTGCCGCCTCGGAAAATCCGGCCCAGAAACCGTCTTCGGTAAAGTCCGGCGCGGCAGCGATGCCCACCAGGCCCTTGATCCGTTCCGGCATCGCGCGGGCCAGTAAAAGCGCGATCCAGCCGCCCATGGACGAGCCTACCAGAACTTGCGGGCCTTCGGTCAGTTCGGTGATTACGGCTTCGGCATCCTCGGTCCAATCGCCGATGCACCCCTCCTCAAAACCGCCCGACGATGCCCCGTGCCCGGAATAATCAAACCGCAGAAACGCGCGACTCTGCGCCGCCGCCCAGGCCTCAAGATGCACGGCTTTGGTGCCCTCCATGTCCGACCGGAACCCCGCCAGAAAGACGATGCCGGGCCCGTCGCCAGAGGTCTTTCGATAAGCGATCCGCCGCCCGGACGACGTCTTCAGAATCTTCACTGCCACCCAATTTCCCCCGCCGGGTAAATATTATCGCTGCATCATTGCCGATCGGTTGGCTTCAGGAAAGCATTCAGTTGACAAGCTGTCGCCCGAAGGCGAATAAGCTGGCCATGAACCCGCAACCGGGCGTTCCGTAGGCGCCAAACCGACGAGGAGACGGACAATTGTCCAAGATTTCCCTGACATTTCCCGATGGCAATTCCCGGCTTTACGACGCCGGCGTGACTGCGTCGCAAGTGGCGGCGGACATTTCCAGCTCGCTGGCCAAAAAGGCGATCAGCGCGACGGTCGGTGGCCAGCATTGGGACCTGCAATGGCCGATTGAAGCCGACGCCGAGATTGCCATTCATACCATGAAGGACGAGCCCCAGGCGCTGGAACTGATCCGCCACGATCTAGCCCATATCATGGCCCGCGCGGTGCAGGAAATTTGGCCCGAAGTGCAGGTCACCATAGGTCCGGTGATCGCCAACGGCTGGTATTACGACTTCGACCGTGCTGATCCCTTCACGCACGACGACCTGGGCGCCATCGAGGCGCAGATGAAGACGATCATCAACGCCCGCGACCCGGTCCGGACCGAGGTCTGGGACCGCGACGCTGCTATCCTGCTTTACAGAAAATCGCATGAACCCTACAAGGTAGAACTGATCGAGGCGATCCCCGGCGACGAGCCGATCCGCATGTACTGGCACGGGGACTGGCAGGATCTGTGCCGTGGCCCACATCTGGCGCACACCGGACAGGTGCCGGCCGATGCTTTCAAGCTGATGAGCGTCGCGGGGGCCTATTGGCGTGGCGACAGCAACAACAAGATGCTGCAACGCATCTATGGCGTGGCCTTTCAGAACCGCCAGGCGCTCAAAGATCATCTGACCTTTCTGGAAGAGGCCGAAAAGCGCGATCACCGGCGTCTGGGCCGCGAGATGGCGCTGTTTCATTTTCAGGAAGAAGCGCCGGGAATGGTCTTTTGGCACCCCAATGGCTGGACCATCTACCGCGCGCTGGAAGATTACATGCGCCGCCGCCTGACCGCGGCGGGTTACCGCGAAATCAGAACGCCGCAGGTCGTGGACCGCAAACTGTGGCAGGCCTCGGGCCACTGGGATAAATTCCGTGAACACATGTACATCACCGAGATCGACGAAGAACACGCCAACGAAAAGCGCGTGAACGCTCTGAAGCCGATGAATTGCCCCTGCCATGTGCAGGTCTTCAATCAGGGCATAAAATCCTACCGCGATCTGCCGCTGCGGCTGGCCGAGTTCGGCTCGTGCCACCGCTACGAGCCGCACGGTGCCCTGCACGGGCTGATGCGGGTGCGCGGGTTCACCCAGGACGACGCGCATATCTTCTGCACCGAAGACCAGATCGAAGCCGAATGCGCCAACTTCATCGACTTGCTGTCAACGATCTACAGCGATGCCGGTTTCACCAAGTTTGACATCAAACTTAGCACCCGGCCCGAGGTGCGCGTCGGTTCGGACGAGATTTGGGACAAGGCCGAAGCGGCGCTGGAAAAGGCGATCCTGTCGGTGCGAAACGATTTTGAAGTCGATCCGGGCGAAGGCGCGTTTTACGGGCCCAAGCTGGATTTCGTGCTGACCGACGCGATCGGGCGTGAATGGCAATGCGGGACGTTCCAGGCCGATTTCACCCTGCCCGAGCGGTTGAATGCCACCTACATTGGCTCGGATGGCGAAAAGCACCGGCCGGTGATGTTGCACCGGGCGATCCTGGGATCGTTTGAGCGGTTCATCGGCATTATGATCGAAAACTATGCGGGCCGTATGCCGTTCTGGCTGGCGCCGCGCCAGGTGGTGGTGGCCTCGATCGTCTCGGATGCGGATGGGTTTGTGGCCGAAGCGGTAGAGGCGCTGGTCGCGCGCGGATTGCGCGCCGAGGCCGATATTCGCAACGAAAAGATCAACTATAAGGTCCGCGAACATTCGCACGGGCTGGTGCCGGTGATTTTGGCCATCGGCGCGCGCGAGGTGGCGGACCGGACCGTGACCGTGCGGCGGCTGGGCGAGAAGGCGACCCAGGTGGTGCGCTTCGATGAGATTGTCGAGGCCCTCGCAACCGAGGCTTTGCCGCCAGACCTGGCCTGACCCCGGGGCCGCCCGAACTGGTCCTGGGCTTTTCAGCCCAATTGGGCTGTGCTAGCCTGCGGATAACCAAAAGTCCCGGCGCGAAAACAAAAAACCTTACAGCCGGGCGCGCGCGAGAGCAGGTTCGATAATGTCTGTTGGCAAGTTCAAACAGTCGCCAATCGCTATCACCCATGAAAAACGCCGCGAGGTGCGGACACAGTTTGGCGCGCTGTGCTGGCGCATTCGCGACAACAAGGTGCAGGTTCTGCTGGTGACATCACGGGGCACAGGCCGCTGGATCATCCCCAAAGGCTGGCCGGTCGATGGTGCGACACCGGCCGAGGCCGCGGCCACCGAAGCCTTCGAAGAAGCCGGGGCGACCGGCGAGATCGGCACCCGATGCCAGGGCATTTACTCGTACACCAAATCGGGCGGGGACGATGGCGATCTGCCGTGCGTGGTCGCGGTTTTCCCTTTGAAGGTGCAGAAAACCCGCCGCAAATACCCCGAAGCCAGGGAACGCCGTCGCAAGTGGTTTTCCCGCAAGAAAGCCGCCGCGCGGGTGGACGAGCCCGAGTTGGCTGAGATCATTCAGCACTTTTCGCACCAACGCGCCTGAGGCGATCCCGGCCATTGCAATTTAACCATTTGCGGCTATCTACGAGCCGAACGACAAGAGGTGTCGGATTGATCCGCTATACGCTCAGATGCGCCAACGATCATGGCTTTGACAGCTGGTTTCAGTCGTCTGAGGCGTTTGATAGGCTGACAAAACGCGGTCTGATCGAATGTCCGGACTGCGGCGCAAATCAGGTGGGCAAATCGCTGATGGCGCCCAAAGTGCAGGGAACCAAAAATTCTATCGCGATAATCAAGACCGAAGCTCCCCAGTCGACCGGCACCGCTCGCGAGGTTGCCCTGGCTGAGTTACGCAGGCAGGTCGAGGAGAATTCCGAATACGTCGGCATGAACTTCGCGACCGAGGCGCGGGCGATTCATTCGGGCACGGCGCCCGAGCGGGCGATTTATGGCGAGGCACGCCCCAAAGAGGCGCGCGCGCTGATCGAAGATGGCGTCCCGGTTGCCCCGCTACCCTTCGCGCCGAAGCGCAAGATGATCTAGCCAAACGGGCGGGTTTTTCTAAGAATGAGCGCCAGCGGGGCGGGTTATCTGATTGCGCCTGCCTTCGGCAGTCGCCCCAGGCAAGGGGCGCTGCCCCTCGCGCTCCCCGAAGTACTTCTCAAACGATGAAATATAGGGCGGTTCACCCTCGCTTCATGGTTTCGGGAAGGACTTGCGCGCGGACGGCCAGCACCCCTTGCAAATCAGAGGTCTTGCGCCGCCTGCGGCGGCACTCAGTCTGGCAACGGACGGGTCGCGGAACCTGAACCGCCCTTGCGCCTGAGACGCGGCGCGCGTAAACCGCGCGGGATTTTGCCCGGGACCCGCAAATGCCTATTCTGGTGATGAAATTCGGCGGCACGTCGGTGGCCACGCTCGACCGGATCCGGCGCGCCTCCAAGCGCGTGGGGCTCGAGGTCGCGAAGGGCTTTGATGTGATCGTCATCGTCTCGGCCATGGCGGGCAAGACCAACGAGCTGGTCGGGTGGGTCGAAGAGACCTCGCCGATGTTCGACGGCCGCGAATATGATGCGGTGGTAAGCTCGGGCGAGACCGCAACCGCCGGCCTGGTGGCGCTGACCCTGCAGGAAATGGATGTGCCGGCGCGGTCGTGGCAGGGCTGGCAGGTGCCGGTCAAAACCACCAGCGCCCATTCGGCGGCGCGGATCGAGGAAATTCCGACCGATAATATCGTGCAGAAATTCGGCGAAGGCAAGCGCGTGGCGGTGATCGCGGGCTTCCAGGGGATCAGCGCCGAGGGCCGCATCACCACCCTGGGCCGGGGCGGGTCGGACACCACCGCCGTGGCCTTTGCCGCCGCTTTCGGGGCCGAGCGTTGTGATATCTATACTGATGTCGATGGCGTCTATACGACCGATCCGCGCATATCCGCGAAGGCGCGCAAGCTCGACCGGATCGCGTTCGAGGAAATGCTGGAATTGGCCAGCCTCGGCGCCAAGGTCCTGCAGACCCGGTCTGTCGAGCTGGCGATGCGTTATAAGGTGAACTTGAGGGTGCTGAATGCCTTCGGGGAACCCTCGGACAGCGCCGGAACTTTCGTCTGCGACGAGGAGGAAATCGTGGAAAGCAATGTAGTTTCAGGCGTCGCCTACAGCCGCGACGAGGCCAAGCTGACGCTGATCTCGGTGGCCGACCGGCCCGGGATCGCGGCGGCGATTTTCGGGCCGCTCAGCGAGGCGGGCGTGAACGTCGATATGATCGTCCAGAATATCTCTGAAGAGGGGCGGACCGACATGACGTTTTCCTGCCCGACCGATCAGGTTCTTCGGGCCAGAAAAGCCATGGAAGACGCCAAGGAGCGGGGCGAGATCAATTTCCGCGGGCTCGATGCCGATGAGAGCGTGGCCAAGGTTTCGGTGGTGGGGATCGGGATGCGGAGCCATGCGGGCGTGGCCGCGCAGATGTTTGAGGCGCTGAGTTCCGAGGGGATCAATATCAAGGTTATCACCACCTCGGAGATCAAAATCTCGGTGCTGATCGACCGAAAGTATCTGGAGCTGGCGGTGCAGGCCCTGCACGACACATTCGGGCTGGACTCCGCTGCGTGACAGGCGCTCAAGGTTGAGCAACCCTGTAAGACATTGTTATCGCTTGAAAAACTCGCTGACCTAGTCGTTTCGTTCTCGGGCACGCCCTGTTTCCATAGGGTGGGCAGGCCAATCGGTCTCGATCTGCCAAATCCGGTTTTCCAAATCCCTTCACTATGTTCTAAACTCAACCTGGCGCTGACAGGGGCGCGAAGGGACGGGGTCAAAAATGGCCGAAGCGAAGCAAAGCGACAGTCGCAAACTGCTTGGGCGGTTGCGCGAGTCTTTGGCCGACGAAAGCGCCGGCCAGGCGCGGCTGGACCATGTCACCCAGATCATCGCCAGCGCCATGGAGACCGAAGTTTGCTCGATCTATCTGTCCCGCGATGATGCAACACTTGAGCTTTGCGCGACCGAGGGGCTGAAGCCAAGCGCCGTTCACGTCACCCGGATGCGCACCGGCGAAGGTCTGGTGGGCCGCGTGGCGGCGCGGTCGCGCCCGATAAATTCGGCCGATGCGCCTTCGGAACCGGGTTTCCGGTACATGCGCGAGACCGGCGAAGAGATTTATTCGTCGTTCCTGGGCGTGCCGATCCAGCGTTTGGGCGACACGCTTGGGGTACTGGTCGTTCAATCCAAGGAAAAGCGCAGTTTTTCCGAAGACGAGATTTACGGGCTGGAAGTGGTGGCCATGGTGCTGGCCGAAATGACCGAGCTTGGGGCCTTTGTCGGCACCGGTGTGGCGATGACCGCGCGCCACACCCTGCCCGAACAATTCAAGGGCGGCGTCGGGCAAGAGGGCACCGCCGAGGGCCACGTCTGGCTGCACGATCCGCGCGTCGTGGTCACCAAACCGATTGCCGATGATCCCGAAGCCGAGGCCGGGCGGCTGAAAGACGCCGTGGCCGAATTGCAGGTCAGTATCGACGATCTATTGTCCACTGCCGAGATGCCCGACAAGGAACAGCGCGAGGTGCTGGACGCCTACCGCATGTTCGCGTCATCGCGCGGCTGGCTGCGGCGCATGGACGAAGACGTGGCCCGCGGGCTGTCGGCTGAGGCGGCGGTGGAAAAGGAACAATCGACGGCGCGGGCGCGGAGGAACCAGGTGCCCGATCCGTACCTGCGCGAACGCCTGCACGATCTGGATGATCTCAGCAACCGGCTCTTGCGCATTTTGACTGGCCAGGGTCAGGACACCGGGGCCGATATGTCCGACGATCCGGTTCTGGTGGCCCACAACATCGGTCCGGGCGAATTGCTGAGTTACGGGCGCAAGCTGAAGGCGATTGTGCTGGAAGAGGGGTCGGTCGGCAGCCACGCCTGCATCATTGCCCGGGCCTGGGCGATACCGCTGATCATCAACGCGCGCGACATCGCCACCCATGCGCTGAACGGCGATCACATCATGGTCGATGGCGAGGGCGGTTTCGTGCATCTGCGCCCCGACGACACAATTGTCGCCGCGTATCGCGACAAGATCGAGATGCAGACCCATGCGGCCGAGGAATACAGCCACATCCGCAAACTGCCGGCGCGCACCCTGTCGGGCGAGGTGGTGTCGCTGTACATGAACGCCGGTCTGATGGCCGATCTGCCGTCGATGGAAGGATCGGGGGCCGAAGGCGTCGGCCTCTTCCGGACCGAATTGCAGTTTCTGGCGCGCCCCACGGTGCCCAAACGCGGCGAGCTGGCCAGCCTTTACGCGCGCGTTATCAAGGCGGCGCGCGGCCGCACAGTGGTGTTTCGCACGCTCGACGTCGGCTCGGACAAGGTGCTGCCCTATATGAAGGCGACCGAGGAACCCAACCCGGCGCTGGGCTGGCGCGCGATCCGGGTCGGGCTGGACCGGCCGGGCGTGATGCGGATGCAGTTGCAGGCGATGATCCGGGCGGCGAATGGCGGGCCGCTGACGGTGATGTTTCCCTTCGTGGCCCAGTTCGACGAGTTTCGCGAAGCGCGCGAGCATCTTCTGGCCGAGGTTGAGCGCGAAAAGCGGCTGGGGCATCCGGTGCCGTCGAAGCTGGATATCGGGGCGATGCTGGAGACCCCGAGCCTGGCCTTCGCGCCCCGTCAATTCTTTGAAATGGCGCATTTTATTTCCATCGGCGGCAACGATCTGAAACAGTTTTTCTTTGCCGCCGACCGCGAGAACGAGCGGGTGCGCAAGCGCTATGACACGCTGAACGTCAGTTTCCTGTCATTTCTTGAACTGATCGCCAACCGGTGCCGCGAAACCGACACGTCGTTGAGCTTTTGCGGCGAGGACGCGGGCCGCCCGGTCGAAGCCTTGTGCTTTGCGGCCATGGGCTTGCGCAACCTTTCCATGCGGCCGGCCTCGATCGGGCCGGTCAAGCACCTGCTCAGGCGCGTCGACCTGCAAGAGGTCAAGGGCGTGATAGACAAGGCCCGCGCCTCGGGCGCGCAATCGGTGCGGCCGGCGATTATGGACTGGCTGGACCGGCACGGCTGACCAGCCCGGCCACCGCGTCCCAGGCACCCGGCACCAGCGCCAGACCCAGCACCCGGTCGGGGTTGGTGGGCG
Source organism: Paracoccaceae bacterium (assembly GCA_965247915.1). Taxonomy (GTDB): domain Bacteria; phylum Pseudomonadota; class Alphaproteobacteria; order Rhodobacterales; family Rhodobacteraceae; genus JAKZRT01. The sequence continues at coordinate 1,069,066 of OZ252048.1, read as the reverse complement.
GCGGCATGGTGACGCCTGCGAGCCGCGAGAACCCGAAGCGCCCGTAATAGGGCGCATCACCGATCAGCATCGCGCGGGCCCAGCCTAACGCGATTGCCGCCGCCAGCGCCTCGCGGATCAGGGCACCACCCAGGCCTTCGCCCTGGCGCGTGGGGTGAACGGCAATCGGACCGAGCAAAATCGCGGTCGCATCGGCCCCCACCATGACGGGCCAGACCCGGATCGCCCCGGCCAGCACCCCGCCCTCGTCGCGGGCGACGCGGGCGAGTTTCGCCAGCGGATCGACCCCATCGCGCAGGCGGTAGGACGTGAGCGCCTCGCGCCCGGGCGCAAACACCAGGTCGTAAAGCGCCTCGACTTCCCACCAGTCGGCTTGGGTTTCGACCGTTAGACGGTACACTATGCCCTCGTTTGCCCGCGACTTGCCTCTGGTATGGCCCCTAGCACGGGCGTAAAAAGGCGGCAAATCGGAAAGGCTGTGTGCGGCAAATGTTCTATAAACCCGAAGACGGTCACGGGCTGCCGCACAACCCTTTCAGCGCCATCATCACACCGCGTCCGATCGGCTGGATTTCATCGCGCAGCGCCGAGGGCATCGACAACCTGGCCCCCTATTCGTTTTTCAACGGCATCGCCAATACGCCGCCGCAGTTGATGTTCGCCTCGACTGACTGGAAGGATAGTGTGCGCAACATCCAGGAGACCGGGGTGTTCTGCGTCAATATCGTCGAAGAGGCTTATCCCTCTGAACCCGGTTTGACGACATGTTGGGTTTGCGGTTGCCATCGGCAGGATGTTCGCCTAATGTTCTGTCATGCCCAGCCGCTGGAAATACGACCGCCCGATGTCCCGCGCCGCCTTCGAGGCGCGCTTTCCCGATGAAGCCTCCTGCGCCCGGCATCTCGCAGCCAAGCGCTGGCCCGACGGCTTCGTCTGCCCCGCCTGCGGCCATGCCAGGGGCTGGGGACTGAAGCGTCGCCGGGCGAGCTGGGAATGTGCGGCCTGCGGGAAGGAGACTTCGGTGACCGCAGGCACGATCATGCACCGCAGCCACTTGCCCCTGAAGACCTGGTTCATGGCCGTTCACATCGTGACCAGCCACTCGAACGGTATCTCCGCCCTGCAACTCCAGGCCCAGCTCGGGCTCGGCAGTTACAAGAGTGCCTGGCTCCTGCTGCACAAGCTGCGCCGTGCCATGGTCGATCCGGATCGCAGCCTGCTTGAGGACCTGGTCGAGATCGATGAGGCCACCCTACCGTTCCGCACCGTAAAAGACCCGACCGCAGGCGGGCAAGGTCGCAGCCCGCAAGGCAAGATGCGCATTGCCGGCGCGGTCGAGCTATCGCCCGAGGGCGAGCCACGTCGCATCCGGCTGGCGCCGATCGGGGATTTCTCCGCGCGCAGCCTTCATGCCTTCGTTGCCGGGACCTCGGCGCCGGGCGCGCGGGTAATCACCGATGGCTGGAGCGGTTATTGCGGCCTGCCCGACCACGACCACCAGCCCAAGGTCGTCGGTGCAACGCTCGCCAATCTCGTGCTGACGTGGATCCATCGTGTGTTCTCGAACCTGAAGCGCTGGGCGCTCGGAACCTTCCATGGCCTGCGCCGCGCCCATCTGCGCCGCTATCTCGACGAGTTCGTGTTCCGCTGGAACCGCCGCCGCCACACCGCAACGGCCTTCGACACCCTGCTCGGCATCGGCACGCGCCTCCGACCCGCCGACTACCGCGACATCGTCGGACAACGCGGCTGATCCCGGCAGGCCGGGCGCCAGCCACCGCCCGCCCTCCGATCCACCTCAATCAGGGCCGAGTGCCGGCCCTCCAGCCTGCCCGACAGCACTCGAAACCAACTTCCCCAAGTCCAAAAGCTCCCGCACATCGCCCGGCACGGTCCAGGAACCGTGCCTGAAACGTAGAAGGCCGATCAACATCTGGTGTGACCGGAAGCAAAGGGAGAAGCCCTTCGTCGAATATGCGGCGCGCGATGTGATGAATGTGACCACCGAACATTTTCCCCCGGAAGTCGATGAATTTGAACGATCCGGTGCGGCACGGGCCGAATGCACCACGATCGCGGCGCCAAGGGTTGCCGATGCGCCGGCCAATCTCGAATGCGCCTTTTCCGAGGTTATCACCCTGAAAGGCAAGGATAATTATCTGATTTTGGGCGAAGTCACCGTCATTCACCTGCGCGATGATTGCCTGCGTGGCGGGCGCTTTGACGTGACCATTTTCCAGCCCCTGGCGCGCCTTGGCTACCGCGATTACCTGGCCGTGACCGAAATATTCGCCCTGGCCCGCCCCGACGACTGAGACCCCGCCGCGCGCCGTCTTTCCATTCTGCTTACCTTCATCCTATACCCGGACCGGGCAGCGACCAGGGGGAGACGATGTCAGCGACAATGATCGGCGTCATCGGCGGCTCGGGCGTTTACCAGATCGAGGGCCTGAAGGACGCCACCTGGAAAGAGGTTGAAAGCCCCTGGGGTACCCCGTCGGACGCCATTCTGACCGGAACGCTCGAGGGTGTGGCGATGGCGTTTCTGCCCCGTCACGGGCGCGGTCACGTGCATTCGCCGACCTCGGTGCCTTATCGCGCCAATATCGATGCGTTGAAACGGCTGGGGGTGACGGACGTGGTCAGCGTCTCGGCCTGCGGGTCGTTCCGCGAAACCATGGCGCCGGGCGATTTCGTAGTGGTGGACCAGTTCATCGACCGCACGTTCGCGCGCGACAAGAGCTTTTTCGGCGCCGGCTGCGTGGCCCATGTCTCGGTCGCGCACCCCACCTGTCCGCGCCTCGGCGCGGCCTGTGTTGCGGCGGCCAAGGCAGCGGGGATCACCGTGCACGACGGCGGCACCTATCTGGCCATGGAAGGCCCGCAGTTCTCGACCGTGGCCGAATCGAACATGTACCGCGACGCCTGGGGCGCGGATGTGATCGGCATGACCAACATGCCCGAAGCAAAACTGGCTCGCGAGGCCGAGCTTTGTTATGCCTCCGTGGCCATGATTACCGATTACGACAGCTGGCATCCCGACCACGGCGCGGTCGACATCAGCGCAGTTATCGCCACGCTGACGGGCAACGCCGACAAGGCGCGGGATTTTGTAGCGTACGTGCCGGGCTTGCTGGGGCCTGAACGTGCAGTCTGCCCGCACGGCTGCGACCGGGCGCTTGAGCACGCGATTCTGACCGCGCCTGACAAGCGTGACCCGGCGCTGGTCGCACGACTGGACGCGGTCGCAGGGCGGGTATTGGGCCAAAGTCAGGATGGTCCCTAATATCACAACTTATGCTAGTATCGCGGGTATCTTTTGATCGTATTGATGGATTAGCCCATGCAACCCAAAGCCACAAAAGTGCTGCAGATCGCCCTTTCAGAAAAGAATCTCTATGACGGCCCTGCCGATGGATCGCTCAATGCAACGCTTGGCATATGCGTCGGAAACCTGATCGCAGACCGGAAAGCGGAATTGTCGCGCCCGCCCGGTGATTGGAGCGACAAGCGCAAACGCGTCGCCGCGTTTCAGCTGATGTGTACCGACACCGGGATCGATGTCGGGATCATTGACGGCCTGTGGGGTCAGTTGGCCGAATACGGGCTTTACGCGCTTGGTTTCTTTCAGGACACCGGGAATTTACCAATTCAGTTCCGCGACATCGTGGCGCTGGACGCCAACCCCAACAACTGGCCGACCGATAAAAGCAAGCACGGCAGTCAGGCGGATTTGTTCGACATTTTCGATTTCAATCCGATCAATGGCGGCGAGCCGCAAACCGTCATCGTTCGATGTCCCTGGACGCTGCGGTTGCAGTGGGATCTGACGGCCAAGACCAATAACATCGGCGCACACCCGAAGGTCGCCCAAAGCCTTGGAAACGTACTGACCAATATCCACGACCACTATGGCACCGATGAAATCAAGCGCCTTCGGCTGGACATCTACGGTGGCTGCAAGAATGTCCGCAAAAAGCGTGGCGGATCAACCTTGTCGATCCATTCCTTTGCTGCAGCGCTCGACTGGGATCCGGACAAGAACAAGCTGGATTGGGGCTGGCGCAAGGCCCTGATGGCGCGCCCCGAGTATCTGGATTTCTGGCGATTCTGGGAGGAAGAAGGCTGGCTGAGCCTGGGCCGCACCAACAACTTTGACTGGATGCATGTGCAGGCGGTCAGGACGTAGCGCCTCGGCGCGCGTTTGGATTACGAATTGGCTCAGTTTACGAACTGTATGCATGGCGTGTGATAGCAGCGGCCAAACAGGCTCGCGGCGAGGTCTGTGGTGTGAGTTTGATGAGATGAAACCATTGCAGGTAGTTGTCGAGATATTTTGTTGCGATGCCACGGTAGCGGCGCAGGAAATCCTTCAGTTGGCTGTGGCGGCTGTTGACCGTCTGAATATGAAAGGCGCCCCGGGCCCGTTCGCCGGCTGACAGATTGAGGGCTTCGTGGCGAACGCCCATTGCTGTCGCGCAGGGCGGATAGCCGCGGTGACCGTCGGACACCAGCACGATGTCCCTGTCGACGACCGGGCTGATCGCCTGTTTCAGCGTGTCGGCATTAACCACCGGAAGAACCGTGCTGAATGTCGTGCCATTACGGTCGGCAGCCACTAGAACCGGCACCTGTTCGCACGACAGGCCGCGCTTGCCAGCCTTGCCGCCTCTTTTGCGGGGCTTGCGGTCGAGGGTTCTCTGTCCCTTGTGGCTCTCCAGAACATAGGTTTCATCGACCTCGACGATCCCTTTGAGCTTTTGCGGGGCCTTCTTTGCAGCCTCCAGAAACCGGTGACGCCAACGGAATGCCGTGTTGACGGCAAGATTACAGTGATCGGCTGACGCCCGAACCGTTTCTCCCGCAGCCAGGCATCCGCCAAAGGCCAACCATCGGTCTTTGTAGTGAAGCCCGGACAAGGGCGTGCCGGTAGCGGCGTTGAATGTGCGCCGACAGATCTTGCACTGGTAACGACGCAGGCCCCGTGCCTTGCCCCGTGACACCGCACCGGGCTTGCCGCAATGCGGACAGTGCCTATCAGCATCCACCGCAAGTTCGACCGCGGCAAGCGAGGAACCCGACCCTGTCCGCCCTGAAAATACCGCTTCGGCCTCTCTACGCTGTGCAGCGCTGAGGCTGTCTATCCCGGCAAGCCAGCACTGAAATTGTTCATTGTCCATCGACATTCGCTATCTCCCTGAATCCAAAAAGAACATACCATGAACACATACAGTTCGTAAACTGAGCCTACGAATTTTGTGCAAGGCGTCGCAGGTCGGGCGGCTTGAGGACTTGCTTGTGCCCCGACCTTTGGCTCAAAAAGCAGTGAAATCAACAGACAGTCGGTGCCATGATCAATCAGAAAACCGTCAAAGGCTACATCCGCACGATCCCGGATTTTCCGCGCGCAGGCATCATGTTCCGCGATGTCACGACGCTTTTCGCCGATCCGCGCGGGTTTCGGATGGCCGTTGACCAGCTCTTGCACCCCTACGCGGGCGCGCCGATCGACAAGGTTGTCGGGCTCGAGGCGCGGGGCTTCATTCTGGGCGGCGCGGTGGCGCACCAGTTGAGCGTCGGCTTTGTACCGATCCGCAAGAAAGGCAAACTGCCGGGGGCGACAATCGAGCAGGATTATGTCCTGGAATACGGCCAGGAAACGGTCGAACTGCACGACGATGCGATTGCGGCAGGTGAACGGGTTCTGGTCGTTGACGACCTTCTGGCCACCGGCGGCACGGCGCAAGCCGGAATAATGTTGATCGAGCGGCTGGGCGGCGAGATCATTGGCTGTGCCTTTGTCATCGACCTGCCCAACCTGGGCGGACGGGCCAAGCTCGAGGCCATGGGCATGGCGGTGCACACGCTGTGCGAGTTTGCGGGCGATTAGGGGCGTCGCGGCGGCGCGGCGGCGCGTCACGGCGCGCCGAACACCGCGCCGGGGTTCATGATGCCTGCCGGATCGAGGGCCGATTTTATCGCCCGCATCGCGGCCAGTTTGGCCGGGTCGCCGAAGCGTGCCAGGTCATCGACCTTTACCCGCCCGACCCCGTGTTCGGCGCTGAAACTGCCGCCCATCGCATCGACCAGTTCGTGCAGAGCCCGGGTGAACCGCTTGCCGGTGTCGCGGAGCGGGTCGCGCGAATGGCCCGGTGGCGGGAAAAGGTTGAAATGCAGGTTGCCGTCGCCCAGATGGCCAAAGCAATTGACCCTGAAGTCGCCGAACTTGGCGGCCAGCGCCTGGGCGCGGGGAATAAATTCGGGAATGGCCGACAAGGGCAGTGAAATGTCGTGGCTGGCCACTGCGCCGACGCGGTGGTTCGCCTCGGGGATGTTTTCGCGCAAGCGCCAAAGCGCGTCGCGCTGCGCGCGCGAGCTGGCGATCACCCCATCGGCGACCAGCCCGGCCGCGTGACCGGCGCTGTAAAGCCCGGTCATGGCGTCCTCGGCTAACTGGCCTTCGGGCAGCGCGACCTCGGCCAGCACCGCCCAGTCGGGGCGTTCGTTCAGGGGATCGCGAAAGGCGATACCGGTCTCGTCCATGAAATCGAGCCCCTGGCGGTGGATCAGCTCAAAGGCGGTCAGGCCAGCGCCCAGCCGCGCCCCGGCCAGCGCCAGCAGATCGAGCGCCGCCGCCGGGTCGGTCACGGCCAGATAGGCGGTGGCGATATCGCCGGGGCGGGGAAAGAGCCGCAGTGCTGCGGCGGTAATTACCCCTAGCGTGCCTTCGGCCCCGATCAGAAGATTTCTGAGATCATAGCCGGTGTTGTCTTTGCGCAGCCGCTTCAGCCCGTGGTGGACCGACCCGTCGGGCAAAACCGCCTCGACACCCAGGCACAGATCGCGGGCGCTGCCGTAGCGCAACACCTGAACCCCGCCGGCGTTGGTCGCAAGCGTCCCGCCGATGCGCGCCGAACCTTCCGAGGCCAGCGACAGCGGGTAGAGCCGGTCGGCGGCTTGCGCGGCATCCTGTACCGCTTGCAACAGGGCGCCCGCCTCGGCGATCAGCGCGTTTTCGCTTGGGTGAACGGCGCGAATGCGGTTCATGCGCTCGAGCGACAGAACCAGTGGTTCGGGCACGTCGGGCGACAACTGCCCGCCGACCAGGCCGGTGCCGCCGCCATAGGGGATCACGCCGACGCGCGCGGCTTGGGCGGCGCGGAGGATGATGGCGGCCTCGTCGGTCGACCCGGGGCGCAACACATGCGTTGCGCGGCCTTCGATGATGCCCCTGGGGTCGTGCCGATACCCGGCTGGGTCGGCGCCAAAAACCGCCGCAGGCAAGTTTCTCTGTAGCGCCTGAACAAATGCATCCGAGACCCGGTTCAACATGCCCATTTCCGATCACGCGCGAGCGTCGGATGCAAGGGGCCCCGAGCGATTGCGCCGCGCTGCCACCGGCGCTCGATTTGGTCGCGGCTCGGGTCCGCTAGCGCATAATGACTTTGGCCTGAAACGCCGCCGCAACGCAGCGAGGATTGCGCCTGACCGGGCGGGGGCGAGAATCGCGCCCGCCTTGGGGCGGGCAGGCGCGATCCGGGGCTGACGCCCCGGGAAGGGTCAATTTTCAGCGATTCAAAACAAACTCATCTTGCTTTAGTCGTCAAAATCGGGCACGCGGCGGTTGCCGGGGGCAAGCACCACGACCTGGGGGCGCGATGGCAGCGTTCGAAGCGAAACGACCATGGCGTTGCCATCGGCAAAGACCAATTCAAAGTCGCCGCGCATGCCGTTCAGAAAGTCGGCGAGCGCAAACCCGGAAAACCAGTGCATCGGGATCACGATCCTGGCGCGCAGGCGTCCCAGCACGCGAGTGATGGTCGGCAGGTCCAGCGTCAGACCGCCATCGACCGCCGCCATCACCACATCCAGGCGCCCGATGGCCGCGTATTGCTGGGGCGTCGGTTCGTGATGCAGGTGGCCAAGATGGCCGATGCAAAGACCTGCGGTCTCAAAGATAAAGATCGAATTGCCGTCCTTTTCCACGCCGCCGCCCGCCCGCGCGCGGATATCTGTCGGAACATTGCGGATCAGCACATCGCCGAGCTCGAGATGATGCTCCGCTGGCCCGCCACCATCGCCCCAGCCGCGCAGCACATGCGCGATGCGCAGGTCGGGAAAGCCGGTCCAGTGGCTGGTGTGGGCATGGTTCATGGTGACCACATCGGGCACCGCGGAAACCGCTCCGAGATAGCCGGTGAAATCGGTGGCGATGGTCAGTCCGCTGGCGGTTTCGATCAGAAACGTCGAATGGTCGACATAGCTCAGCCGCACCGCATCGCCCGGCACCGGCTCGCCGAACGACGCGAGGTGCAGATAGGCGATACCGGGTGTGCTTTGCGCCAGCGCGATGCAATGGCTGGGCCGCCGGTCCTGCGCGGCGGCCATCCCCGCCGACAGGCAAAGGATCAATCCAACTCTGAGCATTGCAAGGCGCCCCCGGTGCGCAGGTCGAGGTCAGCCGGCGGCGGTCTTGCCGCGGCGATCCCCGCGCAGATTGGCATAGAGCACGTGATTGCGCCAGCGCCCGTTGATCTGCAGATAACCTTGCGCCACGCCCTCGTATTTGAACCCGCAACTCTCCAGCACCCCGCGCGAGGCGGTGTTGTCGGCCAGGCAGCCGGCCACTACCCGGCTGAGGTCGAGCTGGTGAAAGGCATGGTGAACCACGGCCTCGATGGCTTCGCGCATATAGCCCTGTCGCGCATAGGCCTCGCCGGTCCAGTACCCCAGCGTTCCCGACTGGCTCGGCCCGCGCTGGATGTTGTCGAGCGTGATTGCGCCGACCAGGCCATCGGTGTCGCGCCGGATCATGAACAGCGGCACCGCGGTGCCGCCTGAAATGGATCGCTGAACCCAATAGACCCGGTTAGTGAAGGCTTTGCGGGTCAGATGATCGGGGCCCCACGCCGGTTCCCAGGGGGTCAGGAAGTCACTGCTGGCGGCGCGCAGACCGGACCAAACGCGATAATCGGAATGCTGGGGCGGGCGCAGCGTCAGCCGGTCGGTCTCGATCCGGATCTTGCGGCGCCGCTTCAGCATCAGGCGGCGGCCCGCCCGACCAGCGCCTCGACCGATGGGGCGTCGTCAACCGGGCCATAGAGCGCCAGCGCTGCCTGGGGTGCCGCGGCCAACCCCGCTGCAAACCCGCGCAGGCGCGCCGCATCGACCGCTTCGATCTGGTCAATGGTTTCCTCCAGGCTGGGCACCCGGCCCCAGATCGCCAGAAGCCGCGCCATGCGTTCGGCCCGCGACGAGGGGCCCTCGAGGCCCATCAAAAGCCCCGCCTTCATCTGGGCGCGGGCGCGCGCGACCTCGGCCTCCGAGAAATCCGCGGCGGCGCGGGCCAGTTCGTCGACCGTGAGTTGCGCCAGTTCGACGACCTTATCGCCGCCGGTTCCGGCATAGATCGTCATCGTGCCGGTTTCGGCATAGGCCGCCGCCTGGGCAAAGATCGTATAGCAAAGCCCGCGCTTTTCGCGCGCTTCCTGGAACAATCGTGACGACATGCCGCCGCCGAACGCGGTGGCGAATATCTGCGCCGCATAAATCTCGGGGTGCCGATAGCCGGGGGCCTCGTAAGCAAGCGCGAAATGCGCCTGTTCCAGGTCGCGGACGCGCCGAACTTCGCCGCCCTGAAAGCGCGCAGGCTGCGCGGCAGGGGTGTCCTGGGCTTGCATATCGCCAAACAGACGCTCGGCCATGGCGACGATCTGGTCATGATCCACAGCCCCCGCCGCAGAAAGGATCAGTTGCGCCGGTCCGTAATGTTCACCGACAAACCCGGCCAGATCGTCGCGCGTGAATGCCCGCACGCGCGCCTCGGGGCCCAGGATCGGGCGGCCCATTGGCTGGTCGGGGAAAGCCGCCTCTTGCAGCCAGTCAAAGATGATATAGTCGGGCGTGTCGAAAACCTGTCCGATTTCCTGCAGGATCACGCCGCGCTCGACCTCGATCTCGCGCGCCTCGAAGATTGAGTTGCGCAGGATGTCGGCGATGACCTCCAGCGCCAGGGGCACGTCTTCGCCCAGGACCCGGGCATAATAGGCGGTGGTTTCGCGGCTGGTATAGGCGTTGATGAAGCCGCCCACGTCTTCGATGGTCTCGGCGATCTGCAGGGCGGTGCGCGTGTGCGTGCCCTTGAACGCCATATGTTCGAGGAAATGCGCGATACCATTCTGTTCGGACCGTTCGTGGCGGGCACCTGCAGCGACCCAGACGCCGATCGAGGCCGATTGCAGGCCGGGCATGGGTTCGGTGACGACCCGAAACCCGTTAGACAGAGTGTGAATTTCGACGCTCAAGCGGATATCCGTTCTTTGATCAGGCTTTTTATCGCCGCCAGATCGTTGCCGATCCGGGTCACGCGTTCGGGCCGCTCATAAAGACCGGCCATGGCTTTGGGAAGGGCCGGGCGAATGCCGGTGGCGGCCTCCACCGCATCCGGGAATTTCGCCGGATGTGCGGTGGCCAGCGTAATCATCGGATTGTCGCCCAAAAATTCGGTGGCAACTTTCACGCCCACCGCCGAATGCGGGCACAAGAGCGCGCCCGCCGAGGACTGCACGGCCGAGATCGTCGCGCGCGTCTCATCCTCGGACGCGCGGCCCGAAGCGAAAGCGTCGCGCAGGGCGTCGATAGCCCCCTGCCCGATGGTCAGACGCCCGGTCTCGGTAAGCTCGGCCATAGCGCTGGCGACGGCGCGTCCATCGCGCCCGTAGGCATCGAAAAGCGCGCGCTCAAAATTCGAGCTGACCTGGATGTCCATCGACGGACTGATCGAGGCTTTGACCGGCTCAAGCACCTGCGCCCCGGTCTCAAGGGTCCGGTGCAGAATGTCGTTCTGGTTGGTGGCGATCACCAGTTTGCCAATCGGCAGTCCCATGGCCTTGGCGATGGAACCCGCGAATATATCGCCGAAATTGCCCGTGGGCACGGTGAAGTCGACCGCGCGGTGTGGGGCACCGAGGGCCACCGCGGCGGTGAAGTAATAGACCACCTGGGCCAGAACCCGGGCCCAGTTGATCGAATTGACCCCAGCCAGGCGCACCACGTCGCGAAAAGCATGGTCGTTGAACATCGCCTTCAGCGCCGCCTGACAATCGTCGAAATCGCCATCGACAGCCAGCGCATGAACATTGGCTTCCGTCGGCGTGGTCATCTGACGGCGTTGCACTTCGCTGACCCGCCCGTGCGGGTAGAGAATGAAGATATCAACCGCACCCTGCCCCGCGAAGGCCTCGATCGCCGCCGAGCCGGTGTCGCCGCTGGTGGCCCCGACGATGGTGACACGGGCGCCCGAGCGGGTCAGCGAGGCCTCGAAAAGCTGGCCGATCAGCTGCATGGCGAAATCTTTGAAGGCCAGCGTCGGCCCGTGGAAAAGTTCGAGCAGAAAGTGGCCCGGTCCAAGCTCGGTCAGCGGAGCGCGGGCGGCATGGGTAAACCCGGCGTAGGCGCGTGCGATCAGGTCGGCAAATTCGCCCTGCGTAAACGCATCGCCGATGAAAGGCTGCATCACCCGCAGTGCTGCCTCTTCATACGAGAGCCCGGCCAGGGCGGCGATTTCTATGGTCGCCATCACTGGAAATTCGGCTGGCACATAAAGCCCGCCGTCGCGCGCCAAGCCGGTCAGCATCGCCGCCTCAAAGCTCAGGGCGGGGGCGCGCCCGCGTGTCGAGATGTACTGCATGTCTAGCCGCCCGATGCCCTCTGCCGCCAAAGCCAGAATCCGGTCATCGCCAGCCAGACGATGGCCAGCGAGAACCAGGTGATCGCGTATCCCAGATGATCGTTCGGGATACCAGAGGTGTTGACCGGCAAGGGCGTCACGCTGTGATCTTCGGGCGACTGCGACCGGACGATGACCAGCACCGGTTCGGTGTCGAGCGCTTCGGCCATCGCGCCCACGTCGCGCGCGAACCAGATCGCAGCCGAAAGTTCGGGGTCGGGCGTGAAGCCGTCGATCTCGTCGGGCCAATGCAGGTTGCCGATGACGCGTGCCTCTGTCGCGGCGCGGGTCGCGTCTTTGGCCGCAAGCGGCACATAGCCGCGGTCGATCATGATGCGCCGGTCGCCGCTCTCGAACGCCGAAATGATCCGGTAGCCCGCGCCGCGCACCTTGACCGACACAAGCACGTGCAGTTCCTCACCGGTGAATTTCCCCGCGACCTGCACCGGCAGATAGGTGTTGCGCTCTTGGTCGGGTGCAACGGGAAGGTCAACTGGTGCCGCCGAGATACGCGCGGTGATGTCGGCCAATACAGCCGCTTTCCAGGTCAGCCGCTGCACCTGCCACGTCCCCAGGGCGACCAGCCCCACCGCGCCGAAAAGGCCGATGACCAGTGGGAAAAGAAGGCGGCACATGGGGCGGGTCCCGAATTGAAAAGCGCGGACCATTTGGCCCGCGCTCTGCTTTATGCTTTTTGGTGTCGGGTTTTCAACCGCATCAGCCCGGAACGCTGCCCCAAATGTAGATGGCGCCAAACAGGAACAGCCAGACCACATCGACAAAGTGCCAGTACCAGGCGGCGGCCTCGAACCCGACGTGGCGTTCGGGGGTGAAATGTCCGGCCTGGGCTCGAAAGAGGCAAACGGTCAAAAAGATCGTGCCGATGATCACATGCGCGCCATGAAAGCCCGTGGCCATGAAGAACGACGCGCCATAGATGTTGCCCGAGAACCCGAAGGCGGCGTGGCTGTATTCGTAGCCCTGGAAGAAGGTGAAAAGCGCGCCCAGCACAATCGCCAGCATCAGTCCGTTCACCATGTCCTTGCGGTTGTTGTCGTGCACCAGCGCATGGTGCGCCCAGGTGGCCGCGGCCCCCGAGCACAAAAGGATCAGCGTGTTCATCAGGGGCAGGTGCCAGGGGTCGAAGACCTCGATCCCGGCGGGCGGCCAGATGCCGTCGGTGGCCGGGCTTAGCGGCCCCATCGGGTACATCGCGTGTTTGAAGAAGGTCCAGAACCAGGCCGAAAAAAACATGACCTCGGAGGTGATGAAAAAGATGAACCCATACCTGAGCCCGATCACCACCACCGGCGTGTGGTCGCCCTGATGCGATTCGGCGATCACGTCCGACCACCAGGCGAACATGACGTAAAGTACGCCCGTAACGCCGATCAGAAAGATCCAGACCGTGACGTCGTGGAACCACAGGACCGCGCCAAAGAGCATTGTGAAGCCGCTGACCGCACCCGCGAACGGCCAGACCGAGGGGTTCAGAATGTGATAATCGTGGTTTTTTTCATGCGCCATGTTGCGGTCCCTTTGCCGGGCTCAGTTGAAGTCGGATTGATGACCCAAGGCAAGACCCGCTTGGGTCTCGGGGGCGTCGATTTCGTAGAATGTGTAGGAAAGCGTGATCGTGTGGATAAATTTTGCGTCGCGGTCGTCGACGATCCCGGGCTCGATGTAGAAGCTCACCGGCATCGCCACGCGCTCACCGGGTTGCAGGATCTGTTCTTCGAAGCAGAAACAGTCGATCTTGGTGAAAAAGCCGCCCGCCTGATAAGGCGTGACGTTATAGCTGGCCGAGCCTGCGACAACGCGGCTGGTCGGATTATGGGCCTCGTAGAACGCCAGCCCGGTCTCGCCGATCCTGAGCTGCATTTCCTGCACCACCGGTTTGAAACTCCAGGGCATGCTCCGGTCGAGCGAGGCGTCAAAGCGGATGGTGATGGTCTGATCGAGAACCTCGTCCGACCCGGCATCAGCAGTCAGGGTCGCGCCGCCAAATCCGGTCACGCTGCAAAACCAGTTGTAAAACGGCACCGCTGCCCAGGCCAGTGCGCCCATGACCACGACCACGCCCACAAGGCCAAACGCGGTTTTGCGGGGTCCGGTGGCCATCACTGATCTTCCGGCAGGATGCTGGTGCGGGTCGAATGGTCATAGGCCTCGACGCTGCCGCCGCTGCCGACCTTGACCACGGTCAGGCCGAACATCAGTGCCGCAAAACCGGCCAGCGCCAGAGCGACGCCAATGTTGCGGCCAAGCCGGCGCCGGTGCAGGTCTTGATCGCGCGAAATCGGCATCAGATGATCCCCCAGGCGGCCAGGCCGGTGTCGATCATGATGGCGCTGAAAATGGCGAATAGGTACCAGAGCGACAACCGGAAGAACCGCTTTTCTTTTGCATAGCGCGCCGCTTCGGCGGATTTTTCATCGCTGCGCCAGATCGCAACCGCGCCTTTCAGCACCAGCGCGTTCAGGACAATCGCGGCCACCCAATAGGCCGGCCCGCCAAGGGCGGTGAACCCGGCGGCAACGCCAACAGCGGCCAGAACAACCGAATATCCCAGAATGTGGTTGCGGGTGACGCGCCGTCCGTGGGTCACGGTTAGCATCGGCACCCGCGCATCGTGGTAGTCGGATTTCATAAAGAGGGCCAGCGCCCAGAAATGCGGCGGCGTCCAGAAAAAGATGATGGCAAACATCGCCAGCGCTTCGAGCGCAACCCCGCCCGTGACCGCCGCCCAGCCGATTATCGGCGGGAAGGCCCCCGCAGCACCGCCGATCACGATGTTCTGCGGCGTCCAGCGTTTCAGCCACATCGAATAGACGACGACATAAAAGAAGATGGTAAAGGCCAGCAGCGCCGCCGCGATCACATTGGTGGCCAGCGCCAGCATCACCACCGCAAGCCCCGCCAGACCGACACCAAGTGCCCGCGCTTCGCCGGCGCGCACCTTGCCGGCCGGGATCGGGCGTGAGCGCGTGCGCTGCATCAATGCGTCGATATCAGCGTCCCACCACATGTTCAGCGCGCCTGCGGCCCCGGCCCCAAGGGCGATAAACAGGATGGCGGCAAGCGCTTCGACCGGGTGCAGCGCGCCGGGTGCTGCCACCAGACCGGCAAGCGCTGTGAACACCACCAGCGACATCACCCGCGGTTTGAGAAGCGCAAAATAATCGCCAAATCCCGCGTCGCGGTCCTGGCCTTGGGTGGTGATCGTTGCGTCGCTCATGTCACGTCGCGCGTGGCCAAGGCCGCGCGCGTCCCTTATTCAGCGTGAGGCCACGGCAAGCGCGCGCGGCGTTCCGGCGTATTCTTCAATCGCGGCGTCCAGCCAGCGGTCGTATTCGGTCTGGCTGACCACTTTGACGGTGATCGGCATGAATGCGTGGTCCTTGCCGCAAAGTTCCGAGCACTGGCCGAAATAGACCCCTTCGACCTCGGCGTTGAACCAAAGCTGGGCCAGGCGCCCGGGCACGGCGTCCTGTTTCACGCCGAACGAGGGGATGGTCCAGGCGTGGATCACATCGGCGCCGGTCACATTCATAACCACGGTTTTGCCCACCGGAACGATCACAGCGGTATCGGTCGCCAGTAGGTATTCGTCGTTCGCATAGCCGAAATCGGCCAGTTCGCCGCGCTCCAGCAGCACGCTGTCAAAGCCGAAATCGTGATCGACGTATTCATATGTCCAGAACCACTGCGAGCCGGTGACCTTGATGGTCAGATCGGCCTCGGGGATGATCTGCTGTCTTTCCAGTGCGGTCCACGAAAACACCCCGATGAAAACCAGAATGATGATCGGGAGGACGGTCCACGCGACCTCGACCGGCGAATAATGGGTGAAGCGCGCCGCGGTGGGGTGGGCCCGTTCATTATAGCGCAGGGCCACGAAAGCCATCAGCAGCAGCACGAAGGCGACGATACCGGCGCTGACTATCAGCATAATATTGTCGAGCCACACCAGGTCGCGCATCAGTTCGGTCACCGCTGGCTGGAACCCGGTCTTGTCGGGGTCAGGCTTGCCGATCACCGGCAGTTCAGCCGAAACGCTTTGCGCCTGCGCAGCAGCGGCAAGGGTCAGACCGGCCAGCGCGCTCGATGCCCGTATCGCCAGTGCTTTCAGTTCCATCATGAAAGTCCGTCCGTTCGAGTTTTGCGCCAATTCCGGCGGTGTTGCATCTTATCGGGCAAAGCACCGTTGTTCCTAGCCGCGTTGAAACCATATAAACCGCTCAGGGACAAGTTTGCGAGATGTGGCATTCAGCCGCTTTCGACCCCCATTCAGGAGCATTGCCATGGCCGACGAGATATTTCAGCCGTTTGAAACCCGGCTTGACAAAGATACCGCTCTGGGTCTGCTGCGGGGCGCGACCGCCGGCGCGGATGATGGCGAGCTGTTCCTTGAACGACGTCGCGGCGAGGTTCTGACCTTTGACGATGGTCAGTTGAAGTCGGCCAGCTTTGATGCCTCCGAAGGGTTCGGCCTGCGCGCGGTGCGCGGCGAAGCTGCCGGGTACGCGCACTCGACCGAGATCTCCGAGACCGCGCGGCTGGCGGTCGGTGATGGCGGCGGGGTGCTGGCCGATGCGCCGCGGCCCACCAACCGGCGGCTATACGGCGACTTTAATCCGATCGAGACGGTGACTTTCTCGACCAAGGTCGATGTGCTGGCCGAGATCGACGCCTTCGCGCGCGGGCGCGCGGGCTTGCGGGCGCGCGGGCTTGCGGGCTTGGCTTGCGGGCTTGATGCCCGTGTGGTCCAGGTGTCGGCCACTGTTGCGGCCTCGTGCCAGGAGGTCGAGATCCTGCGCCCCGACGGCGTGCATGTGCGCGACATACGCCCGATGACCCGGATCAGAGTGTCGGTGATCGTCGAAGAGGACGGCCGCCGCGAATCCGGCTCGGCGGGGGGCGGCGGGCGGGTGGCGCTGGACGGGCTGATCGCGCGCGCGAATTGGCAGGCCAAAACCCGCGAGGCGCTGCGGATCGCGCTGGTCAACCTGGCCGCCGAACCGGCGCCTGCGGGCGTAATGGATGTGGTCCTTGGCCCCGGCTGGCCGGGGATTTTGCTGCACGAGGCGGTGGGGCACGGGCTGGAGGGCGATTTCAACCGCAAGAAAACTTCCGCCTTTGCCGGGCTGATGGGGACCCGCATAGCAGCCCCCGTTGTCACCGTGCTGGACGACGGCACCATCCCCGACCGGCGCGGGTCGCTGACCGTTGACGACGAAGGCACGCCGGGCGCCAAGAACGTGCTGATCGAGGACGGCATTCTGGTGGGCTTGATGCAGGACCGCCAGAACGCGCGGCTGATGGGTGTGGAACCCACTGGCAACGGGCGGCGCGAATCCTACGCCCACATCCCGATGCCGCGCATGACCAACACCTATATGCTGGGCGGTGACGCCGACCCGGGCGCGATTGTGGCCGACCTTAAGGACGGAATCTATGCGGTTGGCTTTGGCGGCGGGCAGGTCGACATCACCAACGGCAAGATCGGCGCACCGGTCAAAGGCGCGACCTTGATCGGCGACGGCGCGACCGCGCTTCGCAACATCCGCGCCATCGGCAACGACATGGCGCTGGACCCCGGGATGGGCAACTGCGTCAAGGCCGGCCAGTGGGTGCCCGTCGGCGTCGGCCAGCCGACGCTGATGATCGGCGGGCTGACGGTTGGGGGGAGTGCGGCGTGATGGCAACCTCAGGGAATCAAAAACATTTTTCCAATTTCGCACTTTTTGTGGAAAATTCTGTGGATTGTTTACTTCGCCTTAACCCTTATGGCCGCAATGTGGCTTTGTTAGCAACAGAGTCACGATGGCCGAAGACTTAAGTTCTTCTCTCCACCCCCTCACCCCACCCCTCAACGAGGAAGAACGGCTATCGTGGCTTCGCCTAATACGCTCCAGAAAAGTGGGGGTGACCACGTTTTTCAGGCTGATGTCCGAACACGGATCGGCCGCGGCGGCGCTGGGCGCGCTTCCGGGGGTCGCCGCCGAGGCGGGCCTCGCCCGCTATGCGGTATTCAGCGAAAAAGCCGCACACGACGAGCTGAAACGCGGTCGCGCCTGCGGCGCAAAACTAGTTGCCTGGGGCGATGAGATTTATCCACAGGCCTTGGCCGACTTCCCCGATCCGCCGCCGCTTTTCTGGGCGCGCGGCAACCTCGACTTTCTGGCGCGCCCGATGATCGCCCTGGTCGGCGCGCGCAACGCCTCGAGCCTGGGCACGCGGATGGCCAAACGGCTGGCCCAGGACCTGACGCAAGCCGGGTTTGTAGTGGTTTCGGGCCTGGCGCGCGGTATTGACACGGCAGCACACATCGGCGCGCTGAAGGGCGGCACAATTGCCGTGCTGGCCAGCGGTGTTGACGTGATCTACCCGGCCGAAAACGCCGAACTTGCCCGCGACATCATCAAAAACGGCCTTTGCCTGTCGGAATCGCCCATGGGCCTGCAACCCCAGGCCCGCCATTTTCCCCGCCGCAACCGCCTGGTCTCGGGGATGGCCCGCGCCGTGGTGGTGGTTGAAGCGGCGGCCAAATCGGGCAGCCTGATCACCGCGCGCAACGCGCTCGACCAGGGGCGCGAGGTGCTGGCGGTGCCCGGCCACCCGTTCGACGGCCGCGCCTCGGGCTGCAACAATCTGATCCGCGACGGCGCGCATCTGGTGCGCCGGGCCGAGGACGTGATCGAGGTTCTGAACGCGGCGCCACGGCAAACGCCAGCCGCCGCCGCGCCCACTGCCACCGAACCCGCCGCCCCCGACCCGGCGCCCCGGACTTTGCGCGAAACCGCCGAACTGAACCGCGAGATATTGGCGCGCCTAGGCCCCAGCCCGGTCGCCGAAGACCAGCTGATCCGCGATCTGGGCACGCCGGCGGCCGAAGTATCGCCCGAGCTGGTGGCGCTGGAACTCGACGGGCGCATACAACGCGCGCCGGGCGGCCTGGTTTCGCTGATCGCGCAACCAGCGCATTGACAAATCCCACCCGAACCCCACATCACGGCGACCAATAATAAACTTCGAATCGTGAGGTCTGATGCCCGTCGTCGTCGTCGAGTCGCCTGCTAAAGCCAAGACAATCAACAACTATCTGGGCCCGGATTATACCGTGCTTGCCAGCTATGGCCACGTTCGCGACCTGCCGCCCAAGGAAGGCTCGGTCGCGCCCGACGACGATTTCGCGATGAAATGGGAGGTGGCCAGCGACAGCAAAAAGCACGTCCGCGCCATCGCCGAGGCGCTGAAAGCTGACGGCGAACTGATCCTGGCCACCGACCCCGACCGCGAGGGCGAGGCGATCAGCTGGCACCTGCAAGAAGCGCTGCGCGCCCGCGAGGCGATCAACAAAGACACCCCCGTCAGCCGCGTCGTGTTCAACGCGATCACCAAGTCGGCGGTGACGCAAGCCATGCAAAACCCGCGCCAGATCGACATGGAACTGGTCGAGGCTTATCTGGCGCGCCGGGCGCTCGACTATCTGGTCGGCTTCACCCTGTCCCCGGTGCTGTGGCGCAAACTGCCCGGCGCGAAATCGGCGGGCCGGGTGCAGTCGGTCTGCCTGCGCCTGATCGTTGAACGCGAGATGGAGATCGAGGTGTTCCGGGCCCGCGAATTCTGGTCGGTGAAGGCTATCGTGCACACCCCGCGCAGCCAGGCGTTCGAGGCAAAACTGACCGCGCTGGCGGGCGCGAAGCTCGACAAATTCGACCTTGAGACCGCCACCGCCGCGGAACTTGCGGTGCAGGCCGTCAGTTCGCGCGATCTGAGCGTCGCGGCGGTCGAGGCCAAACCGGCCAGCCGCAACCCCTCGGCCCCGTTCATGACCTCGACCCTGCAACAGGAAGCCAGCCGCAAGTTCGGCTTTGGCGCGCGCCAGACCATGAGCAACGCGCAGCGGCTCTACGAGGCCGGGGCGATCACTTATATGCGCACCGACGGCATCGACATGGCCCCCGAGGCGGTGATGGCGGCGCGCGGTGTAATCGGCTCGCGGTTCGGTGCCGATTATGTGCCAAAAAGCCCGCGCATGTATAAAAACAAGGCGAAAAACGCCCAGGAAGCGCACGAGTGCATCCGCCCCACGGATATGGCGCGCGATGCCAGCCAATTGCGCATCACCGACCCCGACCAGCGCCGGCTTTACGACCTGATCTGGAAACGCACCATCGCCAGCCAGATGGCGGCGGCCCGGATCGAACGAACGACGGTCGATATTGCCAGCCCCGACGGTCAGGTCGGGCTGGGCGCCACCGGGCAGGTGATCCTTTTTGACGGTTTCATGAAAGCTTATACCGAAGGCCGCGACGACGAGGCCAACGGCGACGGCGACAAGCGCCTGCCGCAGGTGACGAGCGGCGAGACGCTGGCCAAAACCTCGGTCACGCCGGAACAGCATTTCACCCAACCGCCGCCGCGTTTTACCGAGGCCACATTGGTCAAGCGTATGGAAGAGCTGGGCATCGGCCGCCCCTCGACCTATGCCTCGATCGTCACCACGATCCAGGACCGCGACTATGTGACTAAGGACAAAGGCCGCCTGATCCCGGAAGACAAGGGGCGGCTGGTTACTATCTTTCTGGTCAATTATTTCCGCAAATATGTGGGCTACGAGTTCACCGCCAATCTTGAAGAAGAACTTGACGATGTCTCGGCGGGCAACCGGTCGTACCGGGATGTGCTGGCCCGGTTCTGGCGCGATTTTTCTGCCGCCATCGCCGAGACCGCCGATCTGCGCATCGGCGAGGTTCTGGAAAAGATCGACGAGGTGCTGGGGCCGCACCTGTTTCCGCCGACCGAAGACGGCAGCGACCCGCGGCTGTGCCCGAACTGCGGCCAAGGGCGGCTGTCGATGCGCACGGCCCGGTCGGGCGGGGCCTTCATCGGCTGCTCGAACTATCCCGAATGCCGCTATACCCGCGCCTTCGCGGCCCCCGGCGCCGGGGACGACGACATCGGCCCCGACGGGCGGCGGCTGGGCGACGATGCTGGCGACACTATCACGCTCAGAAAGGGCCGGTTCGGGCCTTACGTTCAGCGCGGCGAGACCACCGACGAGGTGCCCAAACCGCCGCGCGCCAGCCTGCCCAAAGGCTGGGAACCCGGCGAAATTGATCTGGAAAAAGCGCTGTTGCTGCTCGCTCTGCCGCGCCCCGTTGGCCCGCACCCCGACGACGGCGAGCTGATCGAGGCCGGCATCGGGCGCTATGGCCCTTATGTCAAACACGGGCGGCTTTACGCGAACCTCAAAGAGGTCGACGAGGTTTTTGTCATCGGTATGAACCGCGCGGTCGAAGAACTGGCCAAAAAGGCCGCCAGCCGGGGCGGCGGGCGGGCGGCGGCGACCCCGCTGCATGAACTGGGCGAACACCCCAAAGACGGCGGTCCGGTCAAGGTAATGGACGGACGCTATGGGCCTTACGTGAAATGGGCCAAGGTCAACGCGACGATCCCCAAAACGATGCCGCCCGGCGACGTCACCATGGAGGTGGCCGTTCAGTTGATCGCCGAGAAATCGGCGAAGAAGGGTGGGCGCAAGAAGGCCGTTCGCAGGAAGGCGTCCTGACGGCGGCCTCCCCCCTGGCCCCCCTCCGGGGCGGAGGGGGGAAGTGCTTCGGGCGCGGTCGCGTGGCCCCCTCTCCGCACCGGAGAGGGGATGGGGGAGAGGCCGTCGCCGTCGGGGCTTATCCAGCGCTTCGTTGACACCCGATGCGTCGCGCGCGATGTAGATCGCAACACCGAACCACTCCGGGGAGCCCCATGAAAAAAGTCTACGATTCAGCCGCCGAAGCGCTAGAGGGCCTGCTGAGCGACGGGATGTTGATCGCAGCGGGCGGTTTCGGGCTTTGCGGCATTCCCGAACTGCTGATCGCGGCGATCCGCGATGCCGGGACCCGCAACCTGACGGTGGCCTCCAACAACGCCGGGGTCGATGATTTCGGGCTAGGGGTGCTGTTGCAGACCCGGCAGGTCAAAAAGATGATTTCATCCTACGTGGGTGAAAACGCCGAGTTCATGCGCCAGTATCTGAGCGGAGAGCTGGGGCTTGAGTTTACCCCGCAAGGCACCTTGGCCGAACGGATGCGCGCCGGGGGCTGCGGCATTCCGGGGTTCTATACCAAGACCGGGGTCGGCACGGTGATCGCCGAGGGCAAGGACCACAAAGACTTCGACGGCGAAACCTATATTCTGGAGCGCGGGTTGGTCGCGGACCTCAGCATCGTGAAGGCGTGGAAGGCCGACGACACCGGCAACCTGGTGTTTCGCAAAACCGCGCGCAACTTCAACCCGCCGGCGGCGATGTGCGGACGGGTCTGCGTCGCCGAGGTCGAAGAGATCGTGCCGCGCGGATCGCTGGACGGGGATATGATCCACCTGCCCGGCATCTATGTGACCCGGCTGATCGAAGGCGCGCACGAAAAACGCATCGAGCAGCGCACCACGCGCACCCGGGAGGACGCCTGATGCCCTGGGACCGCAACCAAATGGCCGCGCGCGCGGCCGAAGAGCTGCAAGACGGCACGTACGTCAACCTCGGCATCGGCATCCCGACGCTGGTGGCCAATTACGTGGGCGACAAGGACATCACACTGCAGTCGGAAAACGGCATGCTGGGGATGGGGCCGTTTCCTTACGCGGGCGACGAGGACCCCGACGTGATCAACGCCGGCAAACAGACCATCACCGAACTGGGCCGCACCGCCTATTTCGACAGCGCCACGTCGTTCGGGATGATCCGCGGCGGCAAGATCGCGGCGGCGATTCTGGGGGCCATGGAGGTCGCCGAAAACGGTGATCTGGCCAATTGGATGATCCCCGGCAAGCTGGTCAAGGGCATGGGGGGCGCGATGGATCTGGTGGCCGGGGTGGGCAGGGTGATCGTGGTGATGGACCACACCAACAAGCACGGCGCCAGCAAGGTTTTGCGGGCCTGCACCCTGCCCCTGACCGGCGCGGGAGTGGTCGACCGGATCATTACCAACCTCGGTGTTCTGGACGTGGTCGAAGGGGGCTTGAGCATCGTCGAGCTGGCCGATGGGGTGAGCGAGGACGACATGCGGGCCGCGACCGAAGCCACGATCGTCTAGCATCGCCCCCAAGGGATTTCGCCGCGCTTCGCGCGTCGCCACGGGGCGAGGGCGCTGCCCCTCGCGCTCCCCGGAGCAACAGTGGGCACCTCTATAAATTGCATCTGGCGTGAACGCGCTGTAGATTTGCAGGATGATGCGGCGGAGGGATGGCAGTCATGGCACAGATGGGCTTTTTTGATCTTTCAGATCGTTACGAGAGCCTGGATGCGAAGAAGGACCCGCTGGTCGAGATCAATGCAGTTGTACCGTGGGAAGAGTTCCGCCCGCTTCTGGAGCAGGTCTGGCGCAAGCCTGAAAGTGAGCGGAAATCACGCGCGGGGCGCAAGCCGATGGACGCGGTACTGATGTTCAAAACCCTGGTTCTGAGCGCGCTTTACAACCTTTCGGACGATCAGGTCGAATACCAGATCCGGGACCGGCTTTCGTTTATGCGTTTTCTGGGTCTTGGTCTTGGTGACCGGGTGCCGGACGCAAAGACCGTGTGGCTGTATCGCGAGGCGCTGGCGCAGGCGGGCAAGGTGGATGATTTGTTCAAACTCTTTGACGGACATCTGGCGCGGCAGGGCTACATTGCACGGGGCGGCCAGATACTGGACGCGTCCATCGTGCCGGTGCCGCGCAACCACAACACGCGCGCGGAAAACGCGGCGATCAAGGGTGGCGAGGTGCCGGAAGACTGGGAAAACAAGCCTGCCAAGCGATCACAGAAGGACGTTGATGCACGCTGGACCAAAAAGCACGGCAAAAGCCACTATGGCTACAAGAACCATGTGAATGTCGATCGTAAGCACAAACTGATCCGGCGCTATCACGTCACGGGCGCTGCCGTTCACGACAGCCAGGTGGTGGACGAGTTGCTGATGCGCGGCAACACCGCCTCCAGGGTCTGGGCAGATGCGGCCTACCGGTCGGAAGAAATCGAGGCGAAGCTCAGGGCGAGAGGACTGACAAGCCGCATCCACCGCAAGGGCAAACGGGGCAGGCCTCTGACCGAACAGGCAATGAAAAGCAACAGGACGAAATCCTCGGTTCGTGTCCGTGTCGAGCATGTGTTCGGCGCGCAGGCGAACGACATGGGTGGCACGCTGGTGCGAACCATCGGTCTGGCGCGGGCCAGGGCCAGGATCGGGATGAAGAACCTTGCCTACAACATCCGGCGGCTTGGCCAGTTGCACCGCCTAAACCCATTCCCGGTATGAAAACACGAGGATGCTGTGGCGATCTGCGCCACCAATGCCCGGCGCGGATTAAGGATCGAGACTGACCACCTAAAACCCAGCGTGCCGATGGCCGATAGAACCGAAATCAGGCATAATATGCCCTCAGAATGTCAATAAATCGAGGTGCCCCAGTGTTTATATTGCGTAGAATTTCTGATCGCGTTCCATTGCATTCAGGGTAACGACCATTTTTCGCATGACGGCGGTGATGGCCAGTTTGGGTGGTTTTCCTGCATCGACGAGCCGCTGGTAGAGGGCAGAGAACGGGGTTCTTTTGGCGCGTGTCGCCGACAGCGCCGCCATGTAGAGGGTATTTCGCAGGTCTTTTCGCCCGCCGCGGCACACCCGTTTGCCCCGCCAGCGACCGCTTTGCCGCGCGAACGGTGCCACGCCGACCAGAGCGGCGATTTCCCCGCGTGTGACGCGGCCGAGCTCGGGAAGCCCGGCAATCATCGCCGCACTGGTGACCGCCCCGATCCCGGGAAGGCTGGTCAGGCGGCGGGCGCGATTGCGCCAGGCCGTGTCCGCTTCGATCAGGGCATTGATCTGCGCGTCCAGCGCCCTGATATCGGCCTCCAACCGGCTCAGTGCGTGGCGGATCATGGCGCGGATATCTTCAAACGCGGCTTGTTTGAGCTGGCATTTTTCGGCAATGCGGCGGGTCAGAAGCGCCCGCCGTCGCGTGGTCAAAGCCTTGATGTAGCGCTGACCTGCTGGCTCATCGAGGCTTGGTGCGGGGCGCATCCGCTGGCCGAACAGCGCCAGAATATAGGCATCGATCCGGTCGGTCTTGGCCAGTTGCCCGCCTGCATAGGCGAATTGCCGGACCCGCTGGGGCAGCAGCCGCGCCACCGGAACTCCGGCGCCCTGAAGGGCCTCATACAGCGCCGATTCATAGCCGCCACTGGCCTCCAGAACGACGAGCTCAGGCGATGTTCCGGCCAACTTCTCAAGCAGCATCGCATGGCCCTGCGGCGTGTTCGGCAAACTGAAATGACGCTCGCTGTCGCCCTGCAACAGGCAAATGTCCAGGCCGTCCCGCGAAATGTCGCATCCCGCGAAGTAAGGTGTTAAGGTCACGTTATCCATCCTTATCTGCGGCCTTGGCGACAACAGCGCCGGGCCAGTCAACAGTTCGGTTTGGGTGGTTACCCAAGGGGCTGGGGACCCGGCTCCCAGACGACCTCAAAGCGGGTCAAGTATTTGCCGGCCTCCCGCCCGCCAACAAAATAGCAGACCGCGGACAGATAAGTATTTCCCGAAATTTAATAATTCTTATTCATCATTTTTCCAGAAATACTCCGGGGGGGGTCGGGGGGGCCGGGGGGCAGAAAGCCCCCCGGCGCGACCAATTAAAGCGCCCGCCAGCCGATATCTCGGCGGTAAAACCCCTCCGGCCAGTCCACGGCATCGGCCAGCGCATAGGCGCGCAGCCGGGCTTCGGCCAGGCTGGCGCCGCGCGCCGTCGCGTTCAGCACCCGTCCACCGCTCGCTACCAAATGGCCGTCTTCAGACCGCGTGCCGGCGTGAAACATCGCTTGCACGCTGGTCTCGGGCAGCCCGTCCAGGCCGCCGATCACCCCGCCCTTGGCGTAAGCCCCCGGATAGCCGCGCGCCGCCAGAACCACCGTCATCGCGTGATCGTCAGCCCAGTTGACGCGCGCCTCGCCCAGCCGCCCCTCGGCGGTTGCCAGCATCAGGTCGAGCGCCTGCGCGCCCAGCCGCATCATCAGCACCTGCGCCTCGGGGTCGCCGAACCGCACGTTATATTCCACCAGCCGCGGTGCGCCGTCGGCGATCATCAGCCCGGCATAAAGCACCCCCTGAAACGGGGTGCCGCGCCGCGCCATCTCGGCAATCGTCGGCTTGACGATTTCCGCCATCGCGCGCGCCTCGACCGCCGCCGACAGCGCGCGCGCCGGCGAATAGGCCCCCATGCCGCCGGTCATAGGCCCGGTGTCGCCCTCGCCCACACGCTTGTGGTCCTGCGCGGTGCCGATGGCCAGCACATCCCGCCCGTCGCTGAGCACAAACAACGACGCCTCTTCGCCCGCCATGAATTCTTCGATCACCACGTGCCTACCGGCCGCGCCAAAAGCGCCTCCGAACATGTCGTCGACAGCGGCAAGCGCGGTGGCCTCGTCCATGGCCACGACCACGCCCTTGCCCGCCGCCAGATCATCGGCCTTGATCACAATCGGCGCGCCTTGGGCCCGGACATGGGTCCGCGCCGCAGCGGCGTCGGTGAACCGCGCATAGGCCGCCGTGGGCGCGCCGCAGGCATCGCAGACCGTTTTGGCGAACGCCTTCGAGGCCTCGAGCCGTGCCGCCGCCGCCGATGGCCCAAAGCTCAGAACGCCAGCCTCGCGCAGCCGGTCGGCCACACCGGCGACCAGCGGCGCCTCGGGGCCGACCACCACGAAACCGACCGCGTTGGCCTCGGCAAGATTGACCACCGCGCCGCCATCCATGATGTCCAGATCGGCGCATTCGGCGATCGCCGCCATGCCGGCGTTGCCCGGGGCCACGATCAGCCGGTCGCAGCGCGGGTTTTGCTTGATCGCCCAGGCCAGGGCGTGCTCGCGCCCGCCGCCGCCCAAAATCAGGATGTTCATGGGCCACGCCCCCTTTGCCTTCCCGCGTCCGCGTTCTAGAGTCCCGCAAAGACCAGCGCAACAGGCCCCAATGTCCGACTTGATCGACGACCCCCAGCCCGGTGAAAACGCCCCTGAGTTTACCGTCTCGGAAATTTCCGGCGCGGTCAAACGGGTGATCGAGGGCGAATTTGACCGGGTCCGAGTCAGGGGCGAGGTCGGCCGGGTGTTCCCGGCGCGCTCGGGGCATCTCTATTTCGACCTCAAGGACGACCGTTCGGTGATCGCGGCGGTGTCGTGGAAAGGCCAGGTGGCGCGGCTGACCGTGCGGCCCGAGGAAGGCATGGAGGTGGTGGCCTCCGGCCGCCTGACCACCTTCGCCAGCCAGTCGAAATACCAGCTGACCGTCGACGATATCCGCCCCGCCGGGGTCGGCGCGCTGATGGCGATGCTGGAAAGGCGCCGCAAGGCGCTGGCCGCCGAAGGGCTGTTCGACGCGGCCCGCAAGCAACCGATCCCCTATCTTCCGGGCGTGATCGGGGTCATCACTTCGCCCTCGGGCGCGGTGATCCGGGACATCCTGCACCGGCTCGATGACCGGTTTCCGCGTCACGTGCTGGTCTGGCCGGTGGCGGTTCAGGGCGACGCCAGCGCCGCGCAGGTCACCGCCGCCATTCGCGGCTTCAACGCGCTGGCCGCAACCCGCGGCCCGTTGCCCCGCCCCGACCTTCTGATCGTGGCCCGCGGCGGCGGGTCGATCGAGGATCTCTGGGGCTTCAACGACGAAGCGGTGGTGCGCGCCGCTGCCGCCAGCACCATCCCGCTGATCTCGGCGGTCGGGCACGAGACCGACACGACACTGATCGACCACGCCGCCGACCGGCGCGCGCCGACGCCCACGGCGGCCGCCGAACTGGCGGTGCCGGTGCGGCGCGAGCTCTTGGTCCGGACCAGCGACGCCGGTGCCCGGCTGGCGGGTGCCGCGCTTGGCCGCGTCGCCCGGCTGGCCCAACGGCTGGCCGACCTTGGCCGCGCCCTGCCCCGGCCCGAGCGCCTGATCGCATCGGCGCGGCAGCGCTTCGACGTGGCCGATGCGGGCCTGCCGCGCGCGCTGCGGGCCGCGACCCACGCCAAACGCCTGCGCCTGGCAGATGCGGGCCGGGTGCGGCCCGCGCTGCTGGCCGCCCGCATCGCCCGCGAACGCCCGCGGCTGCGTGACCTGACGCGGCAACTGACGCGGACCACCCGAACCGCGTTGTCCGACCGCCGCGCCCGCCTCGAGGGCCTCGAACGCCTGCGCGGGTCGCTCGGGTACACCGAAACCCTCAAACGCGGCTACGCCGTGGTGCGCGGCGATGGCGCCGTAGTCACCAAAAGCGCTGCCGCCCGAGCCGCGCGCGAGATCGAAATTCAGTTCGCCGACGGCCGGGTGAGGCTTGGCGGCAGCCGTGCCGCCGCATCAAAGACCCCGCCGAAAAAAGCCCCAGACCAGGGCTCACTTTTCTGAAACTTTCCGCCTTCGCGCCCGCGCCATAGTCAAACTATTTTCATTGTTTCACAAATACTTCGGGGGGTGCGGGGGGCTGGCCCCCCGCCCTGTGGCGACGTGCGGCACGCGCGGCGCAAATCCTCAGGCGCTCAGGTCTGGCGTCACCCGGATCAGCGTCGGTTGCCCCGCCGTGAAGGCCGCATTTATCGCATCAACCAAACCTTCAAGGCTCTCGGGCGCTGCCGCCCCAGCACCGTAAGCCCTTGCCAGCGCCAGAAAATCCGGGTTGCGCGCGATCACCGCATTCGGCGCGATCTGGGCCGACGCCATGCTCGCGGCAATCTCGGCCAACGCCCCGTTGTCCCACAGCAGGATCGGCAGGCTCAGACCCAGTTCGACCGCCGTGCCAAGCTCCTGCATCGTGTACTGAAACCCATAGTCGCCGGCGATGGCCAGGACCGGTCGCTCGGGCCGGCCGAGCGCTCCGCCGATGGCCGCCGGCAGCGCATAGCCAAGCGTGCCAAAGCCAAACGGATTGTGCCACGACCCGGGCTGGGCCATGTCCCAGACCTCTTTGGCCACATAGGCAAACTGGGTCATGTCGGAGAAAACCATCAGATCGCGCGGCATGGTGGCGGCCAGTGCGGCACAGACCGGCACAATTCCGGGTCGCAACCCGTCGGCTTCAGCCTGCCAGTGGGCGCGCGCCGCCGCCACTTCCTCGGGCACCCAGCCCGGTTCCGCTTTTTCGGGCAGATGGTCCAGCACTCCTTGCAAAAACACCCCCGCCTCGGCCAGAACCGGCAGATCACCGGCCCCCATGCCGGTCAGCATCGACGCATCGATGTCGATCCGCACCATGCGCGCCGTGCCGCCCAGATTGTCGCGCCAGAGATCGCATTCACTGAGTTCTGACCCGACGACCACAATCAGATCGGCGCTGGCGATCACCGCTTCGCTGCCCGGGCGCCCAAGATAGGACCCGAAGCTCATCGGGTGACCCGGTGGCAGCAACCCGCGCCCGGCATAGGTGGTAAACCCGGCCCCGCCGCTGCACTCCAGAAGCGCGGCAATGAAGCCGGTGTCGACCCGGCTCGCCCCGCCGCCAAAGACAAAGATCGGGCGGCGCGCGGCGGCCAGCGTCCGCGCCACCGGGCCGTGCATGGCCGGGCAGTCCAGCCCGGCAAGCGCGGTGCGCACTGGCGGCGGCGGTGGCGGGGCTGCGGTCTCCAGAAGCGGGATCGGCACCTGAATATGCCGCGGACGCGGGCGCATGGTGCGGAACTCGGCCAGCGCCCGGTCGATCAGGGAGTAGGCCTCATCCGCACTGCGCGCCTCATGGCTCCACGCGCACACGGTGCCCGCCGCGCCGCGCTGGTCGCGCATCTGGTGCAATTGGCCCATGCGCGCGCCGGTCTCGGCCAGGCACGACGAGATCGCCAGCACCGGCACGCTGTCAGAATACGCCTGGCCAAGCGGCGTCAGGATATTGGTCAGCCCCGGCCCGGTGATCACAAACGCCACGCCCGGCCCCCCGGTGGCCCGCGCATAGCCGTCGGCCATGAACCCGGCACCCGCTTCGTGGCGCGCCAGCACATGGGTGATGCCCGATCCTTCCAGCCCCCGGTAAAGCTCCTGATTATGGACGCCGGGCACGCCAAAGACATGGGCCACTCCGCGCGCCGCCAGCATCCTGGTTATGCCAACCCCCAACGGTCGCTCTTCCATCATCCCCTCCAGAACGCCCGCGTCAGGATCACGTAGACCGCCAGCAGTTCCAGCCGCCCGATCAGCATCGCGGCGGTCAGTATCCACTTGGCCACATCGCCAAGGCTCGCGTAATTGCCCGCCGGTCCGATCACCGGCCCCAGGCCGGGGCCGATATTGGCCAGCGCCGCCGAGGCCCCCGACAGCGAGGTCACGAAATCGAGCCCGGTCAGGCTTAAAAGCACCGCAACCACGCCCAGGGTCACGATGAAAAAGACAAAGAACGACATCACCGACGACAACACATCGTCGCTGACCTTGCGGCCCGCATAGCGCGGCGAGAACAGCCCGTGCGGGGCGTGGATCTTGCGGATCTGCGCCCGGATCGACGACATCAGCAACTGAAAACGGAACACCTTGATCGAGCAAGTTGTCGACCCGGCGCAGCCGCCGATCAGGCCCACGAAAAAATACAGCGCCACCGGCAGCGGCCCCCAGGCCATGTAATCGGCGCTGGCAAACCCGGTGCCGGTCAACAGCGACACGGTGTTGAACATCGACTGGCGCAGGTTGGTCTCGAAACCGGCGCTGGTCGCTTGCGAAAGCCAGACCAGAACCACCGCCACCAGAACCACCGCCAACACCAGAAACGCCCGCACCTGCGGGTCGCGGGCCAGCGGGCGCGCGGTGCCGCCCAGAAGCTGGATGTAACGCACGAAGGGCAAGGCGGCCAGCACCATGAAAATCACGGCGGTATAGGCGACCCCCGGTCCGAAGTTTGCAAAAGAATTATCGTAGTTTGCAAACCCGCCCGTCGCCATCGTGGTCATCGCATGCACCGCTGCGTCGAACGTGCCCATGCCGCCCATCAGATAAGCAAACGCGCAGGCCCCGGTCAGGCCCACGTAGATCACCGATATCTGCTTGGCAATCTCGGTGGCGCGGGGCAGGATCTTGCCCAGCGTGTCAAAGCCCTCAGACCGGAAAATCTGCATGCCGCCGATCCGAAGCTCGGGCAGAAACACCATCGCCACGACGATGATGCCGATACCGCCGAACCATTGCAGCAGCCCGCGCCACAACAAAAGGCCGCGCGGCAGCTCCTCCAGCTCCGAGAACACCGTCGACCCGGTGGTGGTCAGCCCCGACATCGCCTCGAAAAACGCATCGACGAACCGCGCCTCGGTGGCGCCAAAATAAAACGGCAGCGCCCCGAAGACCGGCAGCGCCAGCCAGACCCCGGTGGTCAGCAGAAATGTCTGCTGAATGCTTAGCCGCGGCCCGACCCCGTTCGAGGCCGCAAGTGCGGTCAGCCCGCCGATCAGAACCGTGATCGTGCCCGATTTGAGGAAGATCAGCCAATGCCCGGTCCCGTCGCTCAGATCGACCGCCATGGGGATCAGCATAGTCAGCCCCAGAACCGCCGCCAGGGCACCGATGACATAGGCGACAGGTCGCAGGTCAAACATGCCCGCAGGCTTGGCCGTGGCCGCGCGAAGTGTCAAGCTGGGGCGCGTGGCGCGGACCCGTTGCCAATTCGAGCGCGCCGCGCCGGGGAGCGCGAGGGGCTGGCCCTCGCCCCGCAGCGCCGCCAAACGCGGCGCAAACCTTTGAGAAATATATAACTTACCTCGCAGGCAGCCGAACCCCTGCATCCAGCCTGATGGTGGTGCCGTTCAGGTAAGCGTTCTCGATGATCTGGGCGACCATCAGCGCGAATTCCTGCGGGCTCCCCAGCCGGTCCGGGAACGGGATATTGGCGGTGATCTTGGCGCTCACCTCGTCGGGCAGGCCCGCCATCATCTGGGTCTGGAACAGCCCCGGCGCGATGGCCATGACCCGGATGCCGCTCGAGGCCAGTTCGCGCGCGGCGGGCAGGCACAGCGCCGCGATCCCGCCTTTCGACGCGGCATAGGCGGCCTGGCCCACCTGCCCGTCCTGCCAGGCGATCGAGGCGGTGTTGATAATCACCCCGCGCTCGCCGCCCGCCAGCGGCTCCAGCGCCTGCATCGCGCGCGCGGCGTGGCTCATAACCCGGTAGCTGCCGATCAGATTGACGCCGATGACCCGCTCGAAAAGCTCGGTCGAAAGCCGCCCTTCGCGCCCGACGATCCGCGCCGCATCGGCGATGCCCGCGCAGTTGACCAGAACCCGGGGGCCGGCGCCAAAATGCGCGATCACCGCCGCCAGCGCCGCCGCCACCGACGCCTCGTCGGTGACATCGGTCTGCACGCCAAGACCGGCGATTTCATCCGCCACCTCTGCCGCCCCGGCGCGATTGAAATCCAACACCGCCACCCGTGCGCCTCGCGCGGCCAGATGCCGCGCCGTGGCCGCCCCCAGCCCCGAGGCCGCGCCGGTCACCAGCGCCACATGCCCGTCAATGTTCACCCTGTTCTCACCCAGTCCAAATTCACTCTGCCGGGCCAATGGTCACAGCGACCGCCTCAAGCCCGTCAATTTGCCCCAAAAGCCGGTCGCCCGGTTCGACCGGCCCCACGCCCGCAGGCGTGCCGGTCATAATCAGATCACCCGGGCCAAGGTGATAGAACCGCGACAGATCGGCGATAATTTCCGCGACCGACCAGACCTGATCGGACAACAACCCGTCCTGACGCCGCGTGCCGTTCACCGCCAGATGAACGCGCTGCGGCCCGATCGCCGCCACATCGCTGGCCCGGGTCAGCGCCCCCAGAACCGCGCCGCCCTCCAGGTCTTTTCCCAGCGACCAGGGCCGCCGGTTGTCCTTGGCCGCCTGCTGCAGATCGCGCCGGGTCATATCCAGCCCGGTGCCATAGCCAAAGACCGCCGCGTCCGCCCGATCCGCCGGTACGCGGAACGCAGGCGCGCCGATGGCCGCCACCAATTCGACCTCGTGGTGAAAATTCCCGGTACCCGGCGGATACGGCAGCACCGCCCCCGACGGCATCATCGAATGGGCCGATTTGGTGAAATACCACGGCGCTTTGCGGTCAACCTCGCTGCCCATCTCGGCGGCGTGGGAGGCATAGTTGCGGCCCACGCAGAAAATGCGCCGGATCGGAAATATCCTCGCCTCGCCAAGCACCGGCAGCGCCGGTTGCGGGCCAAGGTCAAAAAGCAATTCCGGCAATGATCAGCCCCCTGATCTGATTGGTCGCAAAGCCCGTCCAGCGCTGATACAACACTTCCAACCCGAGGGCGACATGATCGACATCATCGGCTGGACGGCCTTGGAGACCGCTAGGAACCTGCGCGCCCGCAACGTCTCGGTCACGCAGGTCACGCGCGCCCATCTGGACCGTATTACCACCCAAAATCCCGCCGTCAACGCGATCACGCAAGTGGTGGACGAGGCCCTGGATCAGGCCGCCGCGATGGACGCGGCCGGGCCGCCCGAAGATGCGCCGCCGCTGTGGGGTCTGCCGGTGACCACCAAGATCAACGTCGATCAGGCGGGTTATGCCAATTCCAACGGCCTGCCCGGTCTGGCCGATGCGATCTGCGCCGAGGACGCGCCGGTCGTCGCCAACCTCAAAGCGGCGGGCGCGGTGATCATCGGGCGCACCAACACGCCGGAATTTTCGCTGGGCTGGTGTACCTCAAATCCGCTGCATGGGGTCACGCTGAACCCCTGGGATGCGTCGCTGACCCCGGGCGGGTCCTCGGGCGCGGCGGCGGCGGCCATTGCCTGCGGCATGGGCGTGATTGCCCACGGCAACGATCTGGGCGGGTCGCTGCGGTATCCGGCGTTTTGCTGTGGCGTGGTGTCGATCCGGCCGTCGCTCGGGCGGGTGCCGGGGTTCAACCCCTCGGCCGCCGCCGAACGCCCGCCGGGCACCATCCGCATGTCCGTGAACGGCCCGATCGCGCGCAACGTCGCCGACACGCGGCTGGGGTTGCGGGCCATGGCGGCGCGGTCGGGGCGCGACCCGTTCTGGTCGGCAGCACCGGACAGCGGCAGGGGGCACGGGGCGGCTCTGCGCATTGGCCTCTGCGCGCGACCCTTTGGCCGCGACCCGCACCCGGGCATTGCGAACGCCATGGAAACGGCGCTCCTTGGATTGGCGGCGAGCGGGGCCGAGGTGATCGACATTGACCCGCCTGATCTCGATCAGGCGGTTGAAATTTGGGGCAAGCTGATTTGCACCGAGACCGACCTGATGATGCGCGAGGGCATCGAAGATCTGGCCTCGCCAGAACTCATCCGGATGCTCGAGGGGTATCGGGCGCGGTTCGGAACCTGCGACCTTGAGGGCTATATGACCGCGCTGATGGCCCGAACCGGGCTGATGCGGGCCTGGAGCGCGATGTTTGACGACATCGACCTTCTGGTCATGCCGACCGCGATGACCCCGCCGTTTGAAAACGATCTGGATTTCAAGGCGCCCGAAGCCATTCCCGAGCTGCTGGACAACCTCAGCACGCTTTTCCCGGTCAACGTCATGGGACTGCCGTCGGTGGCCCTGCCGACCGGGCTTTGCGACGGCGTGCCGGTTGGCGTTCAGTTGATCGGCGCGCGCGGCGACAACTGGCTGGCGCTGGATGTGGCCGAGCGGCTCGAGGCCCGGATCGGCGGTCCGCTGACCGCGCCGCTGACGCCGGTTCCGGATTGATTATCAAAAAACGCCGAATAAACCTGATGGATTGCGCCCCGTTTTAAGAAAAACGGCGCTGTGCGACATAAGGGGCGTTCATTTCTCACGCTAGGTTGACCATGCCCAACACTTCTCTGCCGCCCGGTTATTTCAACGATCGGGGCGGGCTGCCGCCCCAGACCGCGACGCTGACCTCGCAGGCCGTGTTCACGCAAGCTTACGCCTTTATCCCGGGCAGCAGCATGCGCGACATCGTGACTTCGAACCTGCCGCATTGGACCGGCACCCGCGTCTGGGTGATCGCGCGCCCGCTGACCGGGTTTTCTGAGACTTTCGCGCATCTGATCGTCGAACTTGCGCCGCGTGGCGGCAGCGACCGGCCCGAACCCGATCCGCGCGGCCAGGGGGTGATCTTTGTGGTCGGCGGCGCGCTGGCGCTGACCATCGAAGGTGTCGCGCATGACCTCGGGCCCGGCGGCTATGCTTATCTGCCCGCGGGCGCGACCTGGTCGTGCCGCAACACCAGCGCGGCTCCGGCCACTTTCCACTGGATCCGCAAAGCCTATGAAGCCGTCGATGGCATCAAACCGCCCGCGGCTTTCGTGACGTCTGACGCCGAAGTGGTCCCGACCCCCATGCCGGGCGCGCAAGGCCTCTGGTCGACCACGCGCTTTGCCGACCCCGCCGACATGGCCCACGACATGCACGTCAACATCGTCACCTTTCAGCCCGGCGGCAAAATCCCGTTCATGGAAACCCATGTGATGGAGCACGGGCTATACGTGCTCGAAGGCACCGCCGCCTACAAGCTCAACCGCGACTGGGTCGAGGTGCAGGCCGGCGACTACATCTGGCTGCGCGCTTTTTGCCCCCAGGCCTGTTATGCAGGCGGTCCGGGGCAGTTCCGGTACCTGCTCTACAAAGATGTCAACCGGCACATGCCGCTGACCATCCCTGGCCGCTGACGCCCATAGGCGGGCCGAAATGAAAAAGTCTAACCAGTTGATTTGATGATGTTTCTCCCAACTACTGCAAAAATGAAAAAATATTTCAAAAAAATTGCCGCCGGCGACGCCAGGACTTATAAAGAGGGCAACCAGACAGGACAAAACCCATGATCTCTCAGAACCCCGTTTTCATCCCCGGCCCGACCAATATGCCCGAGAACGTACGCAAAGCCTGTTTCATCCCGACGCTCGATCACCGGTCGGCTGCC
Organism: Paracoccaceae bacterium; assembly: GCA_965247915.1. Classification (GTDB taxonomy): domain Bacteria; phylum Pseudomonadota; class Alphaproteobacteria; order Rhodobacterales; family Rhodobacteraceae; genus JAKZRT01. The sequence goes on along the minus strand of OZ252048.1, from coordinate 1,033,433 downwards.
TTCGCAGACATCCTGAACCCGGTGCTCGACGGCGTGCGACGGGTTCTGCAAAGCAAGACCGCGCAGGTCTTTATCTTTCCATCGACCGGCACCGGCGGCTGGGAGATCGCGCTGACCAATACGCTCAGCCCCAGCCACAAGGTTCTGGCGGCGCGCAACGGCATGTTCAGCCAGCGCTGGATCGACATGTGCGAACGTCACGGGCTGACCGTTGAAATCGTCGAATGCGCCTGGGGCACCGGCCTGCCCGCCGACCGCTACGCCGAGATCCTGGCCGCCGACAGCGCCCACGAGATCAAGGCGGTTCTGGCCACCCACAACGAGACCGCGACCGGCGTCCGCTCCGACATCGCCGCGGTGCGCCGCGCCCTCGACGCCGCCGACCACCCAGCATTGTTCTTCGTCGACGGCGTCAGTTCGATCGCCTCGATGGACTTCCGGTTTGACGACTGGGGCGTCGATGTTGCCGTCACCGGCAGCCAGAAGGGTTTCATGCTGCCGCCGGGTCTGGCCATCACCGGGTTTTCCGCCCGCGCCATGGACGCCACCAAAACCGCCACCCTGCCCCGCACCTTCTTCGACGTCCGCGATATGGGCAAAGCCTACGAGGCTGGCGGTTTTCCCTACACGCCCCCGGTGGGGCTGATGAACGGGCTCAAGACGTCCCTCGAGATGCTGCTCGACGAAGGCCTCGACAACGTTTTCGCCCGCCACCACCGCATCGCCAGCGGCGTCCGCGCCGCTGTCAGCGCCTGGGGGCTGAGCTTGTGCGCCGCCCACGCCGGACCTCTATTCCGACACCGTCAGCGCCATCCGCACCCCCGACGGGTTCAACGCCACCGACATCGTCACCCATGCCGCCGACAAATACAGTGTCGCCTTTGGCACCGGCCTGGGTCAGGTCGCGGGCAAGGTCTTCCGCATCGGGCACCTAGGGTCGCTGACCGACGTCATGATGCTTTCGGGGCCAGCCACCGCCGAGATGTGCATGGCCGATCTGGGTCTGCCGGTGAAACTGGGCTCGGGCGTCGCCGCCGCGCAGGATTATTATCGCGGGCACAATACCCAGACCCAAAAGAACGCCGCGTGATGCTGGCGAACCGCTCCCCCATCCCCTCTCCGAGACGGAGAGGGGAGGCGACCGGCCAAACCGGTGTGCTTCCCCCCTCCCGTGGGAGCGGGGCAAGGGGGGAGGCTGCCGCCCTGAGATCGCGATGAGAGATCAACCGATGTATATCCCCACATTTGACGACGCGCTCACCGCCCGCGACCGGATAGCGCCCTATATCCACCGCACTCCGGTGCTGACCTCGTCGTTTCTGAACGAACTGACCGGGGCCCAGCTATTTTTCAAATGCGAGAACTTCCAGAAGGCCGGCGCCTTCAAGGTGCGCGGCGCGTCGAACGCGGTCTTTGACCTTTCCGACGAAGATGCCGCGCGCGGCGTCGCCACCCATTCCAGCGGCAACCATGCGCTTTCGCTCAGCTATGCCGCAGGCCGCCGCGGCATCCCCTGCAACGTGGTCATGCCGCGCACCGCCCCGCAGGCCAAGAAAGACGCGGTTGCGGGTTATGGCGGCATCATCACCGAATGCGACCCCTCGACCTCGTCACGCGAGGAAGTGTTCGCGCTTGTCCACGCCGAGACCGGTGCCGATTTCGTGCATCCCTACAACGACCCCCGCGTAATCGCCGGACAGGCAACATGTTCGATGGAACTCACCGAACAGGTCGAAGGCCTCGGCGCGGTCGTGGCCCCGATCGGCGGCGGCGGCATGATCTCGGGCACCTGTCTCGCGCTTTCCAAACTTGCGCCTTCGGTCAAGGTTTATGCCGCCGAGCCTTTGAACGCCGACGACGCCGCCCGGTCGTTCCGGGCCGGTCACATCGTCGCCGACGACGCGCCCGAAACGGTGGCCGACGGCCTGAAGGTGCCGCTCAAAGACCTGACCTGGCATTTCGTGCAAACCCATGTCACCGACATTCTGACCGCCACCGAGACCGAGATCATCGAAGCGATGAAGGCGATCTGGAAACGCATGAAGATCGTCATGGAGCCATCGTCAGCGGTACCGCTGGCCACCATCCTCAAAAACCCCGAAACCTTCGCCGGCAAACGCGTCGGCGTCATCATCACCGGCGGCAACGTCGATCTCGACCGCCTGCCTTGGAACGCCTGAAGATGGCGAAACATCAGCATTCTTGCGTCGCGTCCGAACCGAGGGGAGGCGCAATCGCGCCGACTCCCCGCAATTTTGTGCCGCGCAAAGCGAGATGTCGGATGACTGGCGCGCGCCGATCCCATGTTTCGCCGGGGCGTCAGCCCCGGATCGCGCCTGCCCGCCCCAAGGCGGGCGCGATTCTCGCCCCCGCCCGGGCAGGCACGATCCTCGGTTCGTCTGCCCAAAAGTTTCAATCAAGCATCATCCTGATCCTAGAAAAGGGAATCCCGCAATGACCGCCCACACCGATCTTTCCAACCTCGAAGTTGGCTATGACGTCCCCGCCTTGCCCGGCATGGACGCGGCCGATATCCAGACGCCGTGCCTGATCCTCGATCTGGACGCACTGGAACGCAACATCGTCAAGATGGGCGATTACGCGCGCGCCCACGGGATGCGCCACCGGGTCCACGGCAAAATGCACAAATCGGTCGATGTGGCGAAGTTGCAGGAAAAACTCGGCGGCGCGGTCGGCGTCTGCTGCCAGAAGGTTTCCGAGGCCGAGGTTTTCGTGCGCGGCGGCATCAAGGATGTGCTGATTTCCAATCAGGTCCGCGACCCGGCCAAGATCGACCGGCTGGCGCGGCTGCCCAAACTGGGCGCGCGGATCATCGTCTGCGTGGACGATCCGGCAAATGTCGCCGATCTGTCGGCGGCGGCTGCGCGCCACGGCACAGAATTGGAGTGCTTTGTCGAGATCGACTGCGGGGCCGGGCGCTGTGGCGTCACCACCACCAAAGATGTGGTTGCCATCGCCAAAGGCATCGACGCGGCTCCGGCGCTGAAATTCACCGGCATTCAGGCCTATCAAGGCGCGATGCAACATATGGACAGCTACGCCGACCGCAAAGCCAAGCTGGACGTGGCAATTGCCATGGTCAAGGACGCGGTCGCCGGGCTTAGGGCCGAGGGGCTGCAGGCCGAGCTGGTTTCGGGTGGCGGCACCGGATCGTATTACTTTGAGGCTAACTCGGGCGTTTTTAACGAGCTGCAATGCGGGTCATATGCTTTCATGGACGCCGACTATGGCCGCATTCTCGATGAAAACGGTGTGCGGATCGACGCCGGCGAGTGGGAGAATTCTCTCTTTATCCTGACATCCGTCATGTCCCACGCCAAGACCGACAAGGCGATTGTCGACGCCGGGCTGAAGGCGCAATCGGTTGACAGCGGCCTGCCGGTGATCTTTGGCCGCAATGACGTCGAATACGTCAAATGTTCCGACGAACACGGCGTTGTCGCCGACCCCTCGGGCGTGCTGGCCGTCAACGACAAGCTACGGCTGGTGCCGGGCCACTGCGACCCCACCTGCAACGTCCACGACTGGTACGTCGGCGTGCGTGGCGGCAAAGTCGAGGTGCTGTGGCCGGTTTCGGCGCGCGGCAAGGCCTACTGACTTTTGGGCCTTTTTTGGATTTCATTTAGAAATCAGACGTTTACAATGATGCTCAACCTTGAGCACCTTGCCGGAGCCAGAATATGTGGATCGTACCCGAAGCCGCCATAGCCGACCTGATGACCCCCGAGGCCGCCTTTCAGGCCATCGAAAATATCTTCGCCGCCATGGCCCGGGGGGATGCCTATAATTTCCCGGTGATCCGCGAGGCCATCGGCCACGCCGACGCGCTTTACGGGTTCAAATCGGGCTTTGACCGGGCCGGGCTGGTGCTGGGCCTGAAATCGGGCGGTTATTGGCCCGGCAACGCCGCCAGGGGCCTGACCAACCACCAGTCCACGGTCATTCTTTTCGACGCCGACACCGGCCAGGCCAGGGCCCTGATCGGCGGCAACCTTCTGACAGCGCTTCGGACCGCCGCCTCCAGTTCGGTCTCGATCCGGCACCTGGCCCGCAAGGATGCGAAAATTCTCGGCATGGTCGGCGCCGGCCACCAGGCTGCCTTCCAGCTTCGCTCGGCCGCGCAGAAGCGCGACTTTGAGAAAGTGATCGCCTGGAACCTGCGCCCGGAAATGCTGCCCCGCCTGGGCGCGGTAGCCGAAGAACTCGGCCTGCCATTCCAGGCCGTCGAACTTGATCAGCTCGGCGCGCAATCCGACGTCATCATCACCATCACCTCGTCTTTCGACGCCATCCTTCAAGACGCCCACATCCGCCCCGGCACCCATCTGGCCTGCATGGGCACCGATACTGCCGGCAAGCAGGAGGTTGACGCCGCCATCCTGGCCCGGGCCCGCGTCTTCACCGACGAGGTCGCCCAATCCGTCACCCTCGGCGAGGCCCAGCACGCGGTCGCGGCAGGTTTGATCGGCGCGGCCGACATCACCTCCATCGGCGCGGTGATCGAAGGTCTGGCACCGGGACGGCAAAGCGACGACCAGATCACCCTGTTCGACGGCACCGGCGTTGGCCTGCAAGACCTCGCCGTCGCCGCTGTGGTTCTGGAAACCGCGATTGAAAAGGGCGTCGCGGTCGAGGTGGATTTCTAAGGCGCGGCGGCCTCCAGGATCTGCACCATCTCGGCAAACCCCCGCGCCCGGGCCAGCGCCAGCGGTGTCTGCCCGTCGCGGTCGGCGATCGACCCCTTCGCGCCCGCGTCCACCAAAATCTGCAAAGATTTCACATGATCGGGCCCGCCATTGCCTAAGTGTCTGATCCAAAACTAATTGAGTGATTTCAGCGAGTTGTGATTCAATCGGATTGATAAGATTCGAGGGAGATCACAATGGCCTGGACTGAAACCACTCGCGCCCGATATGAACGGCATTCGGGACGCTATGCAAGCGATTTAACCGATCAGGAATGGGGTTTAATCGCGCCATTCCTGCCGCCGCCTAAAACAACTGGTCGTCCGCGCAGCACGGCGATGCGCGATGTTCTGGATGCCATTTTGTACATCGCCAGCGCCGGGTGTGCGTGGCGTATGCTGCCCAATGATTTCCCGCCAGTGTCCACCGTGCGCTACTATTTCTATGGCTGGCGCAACGATGGCATCTTTGAAGTGATCAGCCATTTTCTGGTGGCGACGGCGCGCGAGTTTCATGGCAAGAAGCCCGGCCCCACCGCTGGTGTCATTGATAGCCAGACCATAAAAACAACGGAAAGCGGTGGCATTTCGGGCTATGACGCGGGCAAGAAAACCAAGGGCCGCAAGCGCCACATTGTCACCGACACGCTCGGGTTTATGGTTGGGTTGGTCGTGCATAGCGCCGGTATTCAAGACCGTGATGGCGCACCGGAAGTGTTGAAATCCATCCGGTATTCCCATCCAAACTTGCGCCATATCTTTGCGGATGGCGGTTATGCCGGACCAAAGCTGCGCGACGCTCTTGAAGGCATCGGTGACTGGACAATCCAGATCGTCAAGCGCTTCGACACTGCGGAAGGCTTCGAAGTCATTCCCGGAAGATGGGTCGTCGAGCGCACCTTCGCATGGCTCAACCGCTGCCGGCGATTGGCCAAAGATTGGGAAAAATCCATCGCAAGTTCACAGGCATGGATACTCGTTGCACATATCAGAACCCTCACGCGTAAAATTGCAAGGCATTGTAATCATGCGTAGAGTTTTGAATCAGACACTAAGATCACGGCCTCGATCAGGGCGGTCCAGCCCAGGTTGTTGACGTGATCCAGCGGCGCGCCCACCGCGACCAATATCCCCACCACCCGGTGGTGCCCCAGATGCGCCGCCGCGATCAGCGCGGTGCCCTGATAAACGCTGGTCACCAGATCGGGCCGGTTGCCCAGCCGGATGGCCAGCGCCACGAGATCGGGGTCGCCGGCCACGGCGGCAATGGTGACGACGTCGTAAAGCCGGTATTCCAGCGCGTTCATGTCGATCCCCGCCCCGGCCAGCACCTCCAGCGCGCCGTCCTGCGAAGCGAAGGCCGCCACATGCGCCGGGGTCCGCTGACGCTGGTCTGTCGCGTTGACATCCGCGCCCGCGGCAAGTGCTACGCGAATGGCGGCAATATCACCCTCGTGCGCGGCCCGGAAAAGGCCCTCGTAGGCCGCAACTTCGCGTGCGGTCGGGGCCGTCTGTGCGGTGGCGGTGGTTGCGAGAAGGACCAGCCAGACAGCCGCAGACAAATATAGTTTCATGGCACAAGGCTACCATAACGTCGGCCCCCGGGGGTATGCCCCGGAGGCCGAAAAATCATGCCCGACGGTTCAGGCCGCGGCGGCCTCGCCTTCTTGCGGCAGGACCTGGTTCAGCACGATCGCGATCAGCGCCGTCGGCAACAGACCCGACACTGCCAACGTTTTGGCGACGCCGGGCAGGTATTGCACCGCGCTCGGGACCAGGTTCAGGCCCAGGCCGACCGAGATCGATACCGCGATGATGATCATGTTGCGGCGGTTCATGGTGACCTCGGTCAGCATGTTCAGACCCGCAGCGGCAACCATGCCGAACATCACGATCACACCTCCGCCCAGAACCGGCAGCGGCATCGAGGCGATGACCGCGCCGATTTTCGGGATCAGACCGCAGACGATCAGGACCAGACCGGCAATAGTCACAACATGACGCGACATGATCCCGGTCATCCCGATGATGCCCACGTTCTGGCTGAACGAGGTGTTGGGCAGACCGCCGAAGACAGCCGCCACCGCTGTGCCCAGCCCGTCGGCGTAAGTAGCCCCGGCGATCTCTTTATCACTGGCGTCGCGACCGGCACCGGCCTTGGTGGTGGCAGACGTGTCGCCGACGGTTTCAATCGCTGAAACCACACAGATCAGAAAAACCGCGATCACGGCGCCCAGCTCGAACTGGAATCCATAAGGCATGACCTGCGGGACCGTCACCCAGGAGGCATTGCCGACCGAGCCAAAGCTGACCATTCCAAGCACCAGCGCCAGCACATAACCGGCAACCAGGCCGATCAGAATGCCAGCGGCCGAGACGAGGCCCTTGGCCCAGAACTTGAGGCCAAGCGACACGATGATCACCGTCAGCGCCACCGACCAGTGTTTCAGCGAGCCGAAACTTGCGGCCTCCATCTGAAACGATGCCGCACCGCCGGCTGCGTATTTGATGGCAACGGGTATCAGGTAGAGACCGATGGTAAGGATCACCAGACCCGACACCAGCGGCGGGAACAGAAACCGGATGCGCCCAATGATCGAGCCCAGGCCGAAATGCAGAATACCGGCGATCAGGCAGGCCGTCAGCACCACGCCCAGGCCCTGCGTCGCCGCGATCACGGTCAGCACCGACACAAAGGCAAAGCTGGTGCCCTGCATAATCGGCAGCCGCGCGCCAACAGGTCCCATACCAATGGTCTGAAAAAGCGTGGCGATCCCGGCGAAAAGCATCGCCATCTGGATCAGATAGACCTGTTCGGCCCCGCCAAACGCCAGCCCCGCAGCCCCGGCGACGATAATCGACGGCGTGACGTTCGAGGCGAACATTGCCAACACATGTTGCAGGCCCAGCGGTACCGCCTGGCTCATGGGTGGCGTGACATTCGGGTCACGAATTTCGGTTATTGCACTCATAGTTTTCTCCTTCTGAGCGTTCGCTGTCCCTTGTGTGGTGTGTGTTTTTTACCACAATACTACCGCAAACTAACCACATATTTCGCCTCAAACCAATACTCCTCCAGATTTTGCGTGTCACCGATGCGATCGACAACCGCAAAGCGCCCCGGCGCGTGCAGCGGCGTCAGCACACCATGCCAGATGCCGCGATGAAAATTCAACCCCTGGCCGGGTTTGGTGACAAAGGCCAGCGGCTGGCCGGGTGTGCCATTTTCGTCGGGGGCTACGATGACCAGAAAAGCGTGTTCGGTCATCGGCAGAAAGGTCTGGCTGCCCTCGGGATGGCGTTCAACCATGTCGAGCCGGTAGGGAAGCGCGCGCGGGGTCGCGTCAAAGACCGAAATACCGGCGCGCCCGTCTTCGCCAAAATCAAGCGCGGCAAGGTTATCATATCGCCCGCAAAACCCTTGATTGATAACTTTGTCAGGCGCGCCTGTGGCTTCGATCACATCGCCGAAGGGCGCGAACGCCTCGGCGGTCAGCGGCGCGGCGGTGATCGTCGTGCTCACCCCAGTTTCTCCTCACACCGCAGCTGGGCGATACGTTCGACCTGTTTGCAGGCCTCGGCGAATTCGGTGTCGATGTCGTTTTCGACGCGGGTCTCAAAAGCGCGCAGGATCGAGCTTTTGTCGTGGTCGCGCACCGCGATGATGAAGGGAAAGGCGAATTTTTCGGTGTAGGCGGTGTTGAGCCGCGTGAAAGCGGCATGTTCGCTTTCGGTGAGCGCGTCGAGCCCGGCCGAGGACTGTTCCGAGGTGCTTTCGTCGGTCAGGCGCTTGGCGGCGGCCAGTTTTCCGGCCAGATCGGGGTGGGCGGTCAGAACCCCCAGCCGTTGGTCGGCGCTGGCTGACCGAAAGACCCGCGCCAGCGCGTGCCAAACGCCGTAAGCGGTGTCGTGCGCGGGCCCCAGTTCGCCGTCAAATGCGCGCTCGGCAATCCAGGCCGAATGTTCGAACATGCCGCCGAATTCGGCGACGAAAGTTGCGCGGTTCATATCGCTGGCCCTTTCGCGATGCCGGGGCGGATGAGTTTTGGCCCAGTGCGCTGCGATCTGAGCGCGGGTCGCGAACCAGACGCCTTCGAGGCCTCGGGTATAGTCGATGAACCGCCGCAAAGCCGCTGCGCGCCCGGGGCGCCCGGCCAGGCGGCAATGCAGACCGATCGACATCATCTTGGCCGACCCGGCGGTTCCTTCGGCGTAGAGAACGTCAAAGCTGTCGCGCAAATAGGTCTCGAACTGATCGCCCGAATTGAACCCCTGCGGCGTCGCAAACCGCATGTCATTGGCGTCGAGCGTGTAGGGCACAACAAGCTGATTGCGGTCGCCAAAGCGCAACCAATGGGGCAGGTCGTCGTCGTAGGCGTCGGCGACATAGTCGAAGCCGCCCTCTTCGGCGGCCAGCCGCACCGTGTTCACCGAACACCGCCCGGTGTACCAGCCGCGCGGGCGCTCGCCCGTAACTTCACCGTGCAGACGGATGGCCGCAGCCATATGGTCGCGTTCATCGGCTTCCGGGAAATCCTTGTAATCGACCCACTTCAGGCCGTGGCTGGCTATTTCCCACCCCGCGCCTTGCATCGCCCCGACCTGTTCGGGCGACCGCGCCAGCGCCGTGGCGACACCGAAAACGGTGACCGGCAGATCTTTGAGCATCCGGTGCAACCGCCAGAACCCGGCGCGCGCGCCGTATTCATAGATCGATTCCATGTTCCAGTGACGCTGGCCCGGCCATGCCGCCGCACCCACGATTTCGGACAAGAACGCTTCTGATCCCGCGTCGCCGTGCAACAGGTTGTTTTCGCCGCCTTCTTCATAGTTAACGACGATCTGGATGGCGATCCGTGCCCCACCCGGCCACTGCGGGTCGGGGGGATTTGCACCATAGCCGATCATATTTCGGGGGTATCGTTTCACCGCCATCTCATTCGCTTGCCGCTATTGGTATTCCAGATCAATGACCAATACTTTCAAAAAAAGTCAGAAAGAGCCTATAACCGCTCAGCCTTGGCCTTGATCGACCGAAGGGTCAAAACCGGCTGGCAAGGAGGAGCGTAATGCCTGGATATCTGACTACTCATGTTCTGGACACTTCCCGTGGTTGCCCGGCCGCGGGGCTGAAGATCGACCTCTACCGGATCGAGGGCGAAACACGGGTCCACCTGCATTCGATGGCCACCAACGACGATGGCCGAACCGACAGTCCGATCCTGCCCGGCGGCGAATTTGCGCACGGCGTTTACGAACTCGCGTTCCACGCCGGTGCCTATCTCGATGCGACCGGCGCAAAAACATCAGAGCCGCGCTTTCTCGACATGATCCCGATCCGCTTCGGGTTGGGCGAAGACGATCATTACCACGTGCCGCTCTTGCTGTCGCCCTTTGGCTATTCGACCTATCGGGGCAGCTAGACTTCGATCAGTTTGCGCTACGCGCCGCGCGGTACCAGGTCACGATCGTTAGGCGGTCTTGGGGCGGAAGGTCGGTGATATTGGCGGGCGGCATGGCGTGGCTCAGCCCGGCCTGCAGGTAGATCTCGCGGGCATACCGCGCGATGTCGCCTCTGGTTTCCAAAAGCACCCCCTTGGGCGCCCAGAGCATGCCATCCCACACCGGCTCGCGCGCATGGCACATCGAACAGCGGCCCAGAATGATGTCGTGGGTCTCGGCAAACCCCGGGGCTTGCGCAAAGCGCGTCTCGATGGCGGTGAGCGGGCGCGCCTCGGCCGCTTCCAGCGTATCGTGCTGACCAGCGGTGGAAAGCCAGGCAATCAGCAGAAATAGCACCACGGTCGCTGCCCAGGTCCAGGTCGGATTGCCGCTGCGCGCATGATACGAGTTGAAGTAGTGGCGGATCGTGACCCCCATCAGAAACACCAGCGCCGCGATGATCCACGAGTACTGGGTGGCAAAGGCCAGCGGGTAGTGGATCGAGAGCATCAGGAAAATGACCGGCAGGGTCAGGTAATTGTTGTGGGTCGACCGCAGCTTGGCGATTTTGCCGTATTTGGGGTCCGGCGCACGCCCGGCCTTCAGATCGCCCACCACAATGCGCTGGTTCGGCATGATGATGAAAAACACATTGGCGGTCATGATCGTCGCCGTGAATGCGCCCAAATGCAGCAAGGATGCGCGGCCGGTAAAGACTTGGTTGTAGCCCCAGCTCATGATGACCAGCAGGATGAAGAGCAGCACCATCAGAAAGGTCGGTCGTTCGGCCAGCCCGGATTTGCACAAAAGATCATAGACAATCCAGCCGATGGACAGCGACGCGGCCGAGATCAGTATTCCCTGCCAGATGCTGAGATCGGCCTTCGAAGGGTCGATCAGGTATAGTTCGGCCCCGGCCCAATAAACGATCATCAGCAAAGCCGCCCCGGAAAGCCAGGTCGAATAGCTTTCCCATTTGAACCAGGTCAGATGCTCGGGCATTTCTTCGGGCGCAACCAGGTATTTTCGGATGTGATAGAAGCCGCCACCGTGAACCTGCCATTCCTCGCCGTGCGCCCCCGCTGGCAGGTCGGGAGCCTTTCGAAGCCCCAGATCAAGCGCGATGAAATAAAACGACGACCCGATCCAGGCGATCCCGGTGATGACGTGCAGCCAGCGGACCGCGAAGGCCAGCCATTCCCACAATACCGCCATGTCATACATCGGCAGACCCCGCTTGGTTCGACTACGCCCAGACTAGGCAAAGGCGCGTTTATTCGGTATTCCCATTTATTACTAAGCTTTATCAAAAATCGCCGAAAAATGTCCTACCTCGACAATATCCGAACCTTTGTGCGCGTCTACGAGTTGGGCTCGATGTCGGCGGCGGGCCGCGATCTCAGGGTATCGCCGGCGGTAACTTCGGCCAGGATCAGCCAGCTCGAGGAACACCTGCGGGTGCGGCTGTTTCAGCGCACCACCCGCAATCTGTCGCCGACCGAACAGGGCCGCGCCTTTTACGGCGGGGCCTGCACCGTGCTGGAAAGCGTGGACGCGGCCGAAGCGCGCGTTGTCTCGATTACCGAAAACCCGAAAGGGTCGCTGCATGTGTCCGCGCCCCTGGGGGTTGGCCGCCGCCTTCTTGCGCCGCAAGTGCCTGATTTCATTTCCGAATACCCAGAAATCAGCGTGCGCCTTCGCCTAACCGACCGCAATGTCGATCTGACCAGCGAAGGCCTCGATGTTGCGTTCTTTCTTGGCCAGCCCGAGGATTCGAACCTGCGTATCCGGGGCATTGCCGACTGTCGGCGCGTGCTGTGCGCCGCCCCGGCCTACATCGCCGATCGCGGCAACCCTGAAGACGGTGCCGCCCTGATCGCCGACCAACACGAATGCCTGAACCTGCGCTTTCCGGGCGCCAGTGAATTCCAGTGGCGGTTGCTGACCGCTGACGGACCACAAAGGTACCGCGTTGCCGGCCGGATGGAATGCGACGACGGCGACGTGCTGACCAATTGGGCCCTGGCCGGCCACGGCATCGCGCTGAAACCGGTTTTTGAGATTGTCGACGACCTGAACGCGGGCCGATTGGTGCCCGTCGCCGTAAAGACGCCCCCCGAACCGGTACAGATGGCGTGCCTGTTCATGCACCGGCGGCGGCAGGACCCCAAGACCCGGCTGTTCATGGAATTCATGATCGCGCGGGTTGGCAAAGCGGTGAAATCGGCCGAGGCCGCTCTTCAGACGACCGGGACCTGAACCTCACGCGCGCAATTGGTCCGGATCGGTCAGCACCGGTGCCGTGTCCATATCGGGCCCGCGCCACAGCACATAGGCCAGCACTGGATCGCCCTGCGTGGTCATCGCATGCGGCTGACTGATGGCGTGAAAGGCCGTGTCGCCCGCGCACAGTATACGCGGTTCTTGCCCTTCGGCCTCGAAAAGCGCGGCGCCTGCAACGATCAGATAGAGCTCTTCCGAAGGGTGGTGGTGCCAGGGATAATAAAGATCGGCGTCAGAATAGACCACGAACGACCGCATTGGCCGGCAATCGAAATGCCCGCCGCGCCCGGCAAGTTCGTAACAGCCAAAGCGCGCCAGAAAGTCCTCGCCGATATTGGTGCCGCGGTAGGTTTCGCGCCAAAATGCCTTGTCCCAAAGCCCGACCAATGCGTCGCGCAGCGCTGCGTCTATAGTCGGGCCTAACCGCTGATCCCGCGCTAGAGCGCGCGCTGCCGGGATGATGAACGGGTCGATGTGCCGATAGGCAACTTCAGCCGCAAAAGGGCAGAAATCGGCAACCGCCGGATCGTCGCGGTGAAGGGCCGATGTCAGTTCAAGCGCCCGCTCAAAGTCCTGTCTGTTCATCGCCTTTCCTTGGTGCCAGCGCTGCCGCACCTGACCCTGCTGCCCAACCCCGCCCGGCGCAAGGGCAATTTCGCCGCCTGCCAAGCCCGGGGTTCAGTCGGTCACGCATTCGCCCTAGGGTGCGAGACATTGCGCGACGGCGCGCTCATCAAAGGGGACCGGATATGGACGGAAAATTTGACATTGGCCTGGAGCGCCGCAAAGCCACACTGGGCGCGAATTACGTCGAAAACAACCTTGCCGCCGCCGACGACTTCACGCGCCCGTTTCAAGAGGCGATGACCGCCTGGTGCTGGGGCTTCGGCTGGGGCGATGATACAATCGACGCCAGAACCCGGTCGATGATGAACCTTGCGATGATCGGAGCCTTGGGCAAAATGCACGAATGGGAGCTGCATTGTCGCGGCGCGGTCAACAATGGCGTCACCCGCGACGAGATCCGCGCGATCATCCATGTGGTCGGCATCTATTGCGGTGTGCCCCAGGCGATGGAGTGTTTCAGGGCGGCCCGCAAGGTGCTGGACGAGCTCGCTTGACCGCGTGTGCCATCTGCAACGCTGACAGGGCCACTTTGCCAAGCAACCATCCTTGCCCGGCGATTCTTGACTGACAAGGGCCAGAGAGTTAATTTACGCGCCAGGAAATTTGGAAACGCGATATGTCGTAAGTATTACTGTTGCTATTAGGTTTTGGATTCATAGCAGGCATTGTGGGCCTTGGTCAGGGCGCCGAAGTAGCTGACCCCGACCTGGAGCCGGACGTGCCCGATCCTATACTGATCACGGGAACCGCTGGTGACGACCTGATTAACGGAGGTCCAGAGGATGAGTTGATCCTGACCAACGCCGGCGACGACACCGTCAACGCCGGCGCGGGAAATGATCGAATTTTTACCTACGAGGGCCGCGACATCGTCAATCCGGGTGCGGGTGATGACGAGGTTTTTACCGGCGATGCGCGCGATGCAATTGACGGCGGATTTCTGGCCTCCCTGACCGGAGATCTGCGCGGCACGCTGGACGATCTTCCAACGATCCTTAGCTCTTCTGACGGCTTCACACTTACGCAGTCTGACTATGACGCGATACAGGCGATGACGCTTGTCGATGTCTAGGATGACCTAGGCGACGACTGGCTGCGTGGCGAAGACAATAGCGACATAATAGCCGATGTGCTGGGGTCCAACACGATTTTTGGCGACCTGGGCAGCGACGTGATCTTTAGCTTCGACGTTGCTGACCCGGTTGCCTCGCCCGACACGGTTTCCGGCGGCTACGGTGCGGATACGATTTTCGCGGACGATGGCGATGCTGTCTCTGGCGGAGCCGGAATTGACCGCTTTTCATCTCGGGCGAATTCAACTCGGTAGATGTTTTGGAAGAAAAGGCGGTTGTTATCTCCGATTTCGATCCAGCGACCGAGCACCTTCAAATTACCGATATCTCAGGCGATCTGGGTTCGGGCGTGTCCGTCGTCATATAAAATGGGACATCAGAGCGGTTTGAGTTTTGGAGGCTCTGGTTCGTTTGTGTGATTGATTATGCCGCGAGTTTTTGATGTTGCAAGCGGCGTTGTCGGATTGTCAGTTTCTTGATCTTTTCCCTTTCTCTGATGATGGCCTTGCCGCGCCCGAAGTAGACGTCGGCGGGTGTGACGTTGTTCAGGCTCTCGTGGTAGCGCTGGTTGTTGTAGTAATCGACGAAGGCCCCGATCTGGCGTTTAAGATCGCCGGGCAGATAGTAGTTTTCCAGCAAAACCCGGTTCTTCATCGTCTGATGCCAGCGCTCGATCTTCCCCTGGGTTTGCGGATGGAACGGCGCACCGCGAACGTGGTCCATCTGTCGATCCTCGAGCCATTCGGCCAGGTCGCCAGAGATGTAGCAAGAGCCGTTATCGCTCAGCAGACGGGGCTTGTGTCTCACAACCGCCTGATCACAACCTGACGCCGCCAGGGCCAGCTCAATCGTCGCCGCCACGTCCTCGGCCCGCATGTTTGTGCAGAGCTTCCAGGCGATGATGTAGCGGCTGTAATCGTCTAGGATCGTGCTGAGATAATACCAACCCCAGCCAATGATCCTGAAGTAGGTGAAGTCGGTTTGCCACATCTGGTTGATAGCGGTGGTTTTGTCCGTGAACTCGTCGGCAGCTTTGATCACAACATAGTCGGGCGCGGTGATCAGATCAGCTTCCTTCAGAAAGCGGTAAACCGATGATTCAGAGATAAAATACTGCTTCTCATCGGTATACTTTACCGCCAGTTCCCGGGTCGTCAGCGCCTCGTGCTCCAGTGCAAATTCAATCAGATCGTCTCGCCGATCTTGGGGAATGCGGTTCCAGACCGACTTTGGGCAGGGTGAGCGATCCGCCAGGGCGTCAAAGCCGCCTTCGACATAGCGGTCATACCATCGGTAGAATGTGGTGCGCGGAATGCCCAGCATATCCAAGGTTTGCTTCGCAGGCAGATGGGACCCCTCAACGGTGCGGATGATTTCCAACTTCTCTGACGCTGGATACCTCATTCCTCGTATCCCCCATCCCCTGTCATGCTTTTTTTGAGCAGACGGTTTTCCAGGATCAAGTCGGCCACACATTCTTTCAATGCCAAGGCCTCAGAACGTAGCTCCTTCACCTCGGGTGACGTCGCCTGACGCGCCGTATCGCCGGACAGACGGCGTTTCCCTGCTTCGGGGAACTCCTTGGACCAGCTGTAATACAGACTCTCTGAGATGCCCTCGCGGCGACACAGTGCTGAGATGCTTTCCTCGCCCCGAAGACCCGCCAAAACAATGCGGATCTTCTCCTCGGCTGAATACGTTTGCCGGGTCTTGCGGCGGATGGTTTTGACCAGCCTGTCAGCCGAGGCTTTGCTGGTTCCGGATTGCTTGTTCATCTTCACTCCTTGACGGTTGCGATGAACCAGAAATCCTCCTGATGCTAAACCCTCATATCTGTCCCAAAGGCGCTGACGTCAGACAGTTCGGGCGGCACGTATTCGTTCGAGAATGATCCAGATGGTGCCGGAGTCTGGGTCGTGTTGGGCACAACCAAAGTCGTTTTCCTGGAGGTTCTGACTGCGGCGGACCTTTCCGGTGCCAATATCGAGGTTCTGACGGCGCTTTGAGAATCAGAACTTGCCTCAGATCGCCGCTTTTCGGCTTTCCTCAAGATAGACCTCGCGTAGGCGGGTGGCCACCGGGCCCGGCGTGCCACTACCCAGGGGCGTTCCGTCGATCTCGACCACCGGCATCACGAAGGCCGAGGCCGAGGTGATGAACGCCTCGTCCGCCGCTTGCGCCTCGTCGATCGTAAAGGCGCGTTCCTCGACCTCCATCTGCGCCTCGCGGGCGAACCGAAGCACCGCGGCGCGGGTGATCCCGTGCAGGATGTCGTTGGACAAGGCCCTAGTGATGATCCTGCGGCCCTTCACGATATAAGCGTTGTTCGATGTACCCTCGGTCACATGACCGTCTTCGACCAGCCAGGCATCGTCGGCACCGGCCTTTTGGGCCATCATCTTGCCCATGGACGGATAGAGAAGCTGCACGGTTTTGATGTCGCGGCGGCCCCAGCGGATGTCTACGATTGAGATGACCTTGATGCCTTTGCGGGCCGCAGAGTTGTCGGCAAGACCGGGCTTGGCCTGGGTGAACAGCACGATTGTCGCCGGCGTGGTTTCGGGGTCGGGAAAGACAAAGTCGCGGTCATCGGGCGCGCCGCGGGTGATCTGAAGGTACACCAGCCCTTCATCGACCTCATTGGCGCGCACCAATTCGCGGTGAACCTCGAGCAGATCGTCCACCGAGATCGGCGAGCGCATGTCCAGCGCGTCCAGCGACCGCTGCAACCGCTTCGCGTGACCGTCGAAATCGATCAGCTTGCCGTCCAGAACGCTGGTCACTTCGTAAACGCCGTCGGCCATCAGAAAGCCCCGGTCAAAGATCGAGATCTTTGCTTCGGCCTCAGCCAGGTACTCCCCGTTCACGTAAACTGTGCGGCTCATGCGCGTCTCCTATCCCCAAAGCCCTAGTTCCGGCGGATGCACACCCCGGACATCGTACTTCAACGGCTCGGCACGGTCCTCGGCCAACAGAAGCGGGCCGTCAAGGTCCACAAATGCCGCGCCCTGGGCGACCAGCGTCGCCGGGGCCATCGCCAGCGAGGTGCCGACCATGCAACCAACCATTATGCCATAGCCCTGATCGCGCGCCGCATCGCGCATTGCCAGCGCCTCGGTCAGCCCGCCGGTTTTGTCGAGCTTGATATTGACCACGTCGTATTTGCCTCTGAGAGCGGGCAGCGATGCCCGGTCATGCGCCGCCTCATCCGCGCAGATCGGCAGCGGGCGCGCGATCTCGGCCAGCGCGTCGTCATCGCTGGCGGGCAGCGGTTGTTCCACCAGCTTGACCCCCAGTCGGACCAGATGCGGGGCTAGGTCCGAATAGACATCCTCGTTCCAGCCTTCGTTCGCATCCACGATGATCGCCGCCTCCGGCGCGCCGCGCCGCACCGCCTCGATCCGTGGTATGTCGTCAGCTGTGCCCAGTTTGACCTTCAGCAAAGGGCGATGCGCATTCTTGCGCGCCGCCGCTTCCATCCTGTCGGGCGTATCCAGCGACAGCGTATAGGCGGTTGTTTCCGGTCCGGGTGCACCCAGTCCGGCTATTTCCCACGCGCGCCGTCCGCTGCGCTTGGCCTCGAGGTCCCAGAGTGCGCAATCCACCCCATTGCGCGCCGCGCCGGGCTCAAGCGCCAGGGCCAATGCCGCCCGGTCCAAAGGGCCGGAAAGACCCATGATCTGATCGCAGACGCTGTCCAGGCTCTCACCATAACGCGCGTAGGGCACACATTCACCCATGCCCTTGTACGCGCCATCAGTCACCGTAACGGTCAAAACCTCGGCAGCAGTTCGCGACCCGCGCGAGATCGTGAAAACCTGCGCCAGCTGAAAGGTCTCTTGGCTTACCTCGATCTGCACCACACTGCCCTTCTTCTTGGCGAAAATATCCTTGGGGGTGCGGGGGGGCAGGGCCCCTCGCCCCGTGGCGACCGGCTTTAGCGCGGCGCAACCCGAAAATCAAACCGCCGCCAGTGCATCGACCAGCCGCGCCGCCCCATGCCGGAACGGGTCAACCGTGGGCAGACCCATCCGCGCCTCGACCTCGGCCAGATAACTGGTGGCCGCATCCTCGGACATCGCTTTGGTGTTCACCGAAATGCCCACCACCTGCACATCCGGGTTGGCGACCCGCGCCAGGGTCATGGCCAGGTCGCGCAGCGCTTCGAGGCTGGGAAGCTGATAGCCGGGCAGGCCCCGCATATGCGCTCGCATCGGTTCGTGGCACAAGATCAGCGCGTCGGGCTGGCCGCCGTGGATCAGCGCCATGGTGACGCCGGAAAACGAGACGTGAAACAGCGACCCCTGCCCTTCGATCAGGTCCCAGTGATCGGGATCATTGTCGGGCGACAGCCACTCGACCGACCCGGCCATGAAATCGGCGATCACCGCGTCCAGCGGCACGCCGCCGCCGGTGATCAATATCCCGGTCTGACCGGTGGCGCGAAAACTGGCTTTTAGCCCGCGCCTTTGCATCTCTGCGTCCATCGCAAGCGCGGTATACATCTTTCCGACCGAACAATCGGTGCCCACGGCAAGGCAGCGTTTGCCGCTGCGTTTGATCCCGTTTGCGATCGGATAATTCACCACCGGCACGCGGACGTCGTGCAGCACCGCGCCGCTGCCTTTAGCCGCGGCAGCAAGATCGGGCTCGTCGCGCAACAAATTGTGCAGGCCGCTGGCCAGGTTATAGCCATGCTCAAGGGCCTCGATCAGAACCGCCTTCCAGCTGGCCGAGATTGTACCGCCCCGGTTTGCCACCCCGACGACCAGAGTGCGCGCGCCGCGGTCCCGTGCCTCGGCCAGGGTCAGATCATCGAGCCCCAGATCGGCGTCGCACCCCGCCAGCCGGTATTGCCCCAGTGCAAATTCGGGCCGCCAGTCCTTGATGCCCTGCCCGACCTTCGCGGCCAGGTCGTCCGGGGCATCGCCGAGAAACAACAGATACGGTGTCTTGATCATGATACCTCCAAGTCCGAGTTACATGAATTTGCCCCGGACCCCCCGAGAAATCATCGCGCAAATGCGCAGCGAGGGTTTGGGTCGCGCAAAAATTTCCTGAAATTCCCTCTGCAAGGGCAAGATATTTGCGCTCGATACCGACTATGATCCAATCTATTCGCGTCGGACCGAAGCCTGGGCCAGCCTGTGGTGGGCCGCGCACCGGCCTGGTTTCGCGCCTCCAAGCGGCGTTGCATCTGGCATTTGGTGCGTCCATATATCGGCTGTCATCAATAATTCGCAGCGCCCATGACCCATTACCTTGAGTTCGAAAAACCGCTTGCCGAGATTGAGGGCAAAGCCGAAGAGCTGCGCGCCCTAGGCCGGGCCAATTCGGAAATGGACGTCAGCAAAGAGGCCGAAGCGCTGGACAAAAAGGCCGCGACGCTGCTGAAGGGCATTTACAAAGACCTGACCCCCTGGCGCAAGTGTCAGGTAGCCCGCCACCCAGACCGGCCCCATTGCAAGGACTATATCGAGGCGCTTTTTTCCGAATACACACCTCTGGCGGGCGACCGGAATTTCGCCGACGATCAGGCGGTCATGGGGGGGCTGGCGCGCCTGGGCGATTGGGCGGTTGTGGTGATGGGCCACGAAAAAGGCTCGGACACCAAGACCCGGATCGAACGCAATTTCGGCATGGCGCGGCCGGAAGGTTATCGCAAGGCAATCCGGTTGATGGATCTGGCCGACCGGTTCAATCTGCCGGTGGTATCGCTGGTCGATACGCCGGGTGCCTATCCCGGCAAGGGTGCCGAGGAACGCGGCCAGTCCGAGGCCATCGCGCGGACTACCGAGAAAAGTCTGGCGATCGGGGTGCCGCTGATCAGCGTCATCATCGGCGAAGGCGGGTCGGGCGGCGCGGTTGCTTTTGCGACCGCCAATCGGGTCGCGATGCTGGAACATTCGATTTATTCGGTAATATCGCCGGAAGGCTGCGCCTCGATCCTGTGGAAAAATGCCGACAAAATGCGCGAGGCCGCCGAGGCGCTGCGCCTGACCGCGCAGGACCTCAAGTCGCTGAACGTCATCGACCGGATCATTGCCGAGCCCGTGGGCGGCGCCCAGCGCGACACCCGCGGCACGATTGAAAGCGTGGGCGCGGCGTTGGACGAAATGCTGGGCGAATTGTCAAATCTTTCGCGCAACAAGCTGATTTCTGGCCGGCGCGCCAAGTTCCGCGACATGGGAAAATCCGGGCTTGCAGCCTGACCCTCGGCGGAAATTTAACTGTTCAAAAACTGAAACTTACGCCAACTCGTACATGCGGGATAACATCAAGAATTTCGTCCGAAATCGCCTGCACCTCAGCGGCAAGCTCGGCTTCGGGGACCACCTGATTATTGTCGATCAACCGTGCCTCGGTCCCGCGCGAGATAATTGCGCCGACATCCCCCCGCAGCGACCAGCCGGACGCGAAGTCGCGATCATACCCAAGCGCAATATATGGGCTGACCACACCCGCCGGAGCGATTTCCAGGGCAAGATCGGCCCCGCCATAGGTGGATCGGTTCACCACAACCTCGCCCGCCCATTCGCCGCTTATCATGTAAGGGCACCTCGATTTATTGACATTCTGAGGGCATATTATGCCTGATTTCGGTTCTATCGGCCATCGGCACGCTGGGTTTTAGGTGGTCAGTCTCGATCCTTAATCCGCGCCGGGCATTGGTGGCGCAGATCGCCACAGCATCCTCGTGTTTTCATACCGGGAATGGGTTTAGGCGGTGCAACTGGCCAAGCCGCCGGATGTTGTAGGCAAGGTTCTTCATCCCGATCCTGGCCCTGGCCCGCGCCAGACCGATGGTTCGCACCAGCGTGCCACCCATGTCGTTCGCCTGCGCGCCGAACACATGCTCGACACGGACACGAACCGAGGATTTCGTCCTGTTGCTTTTCATTGCCTGTTCGGTCAGAGGCCTGCCCCGTTTGCCCTTGCGGTGGATGCGGCTTGTCAGTCCTCTCGCCCTGAGCTTCGCCTCGATTTCTTCCGACCGGTAGGCCGCATCTGCCCAGACCCTGGAGGCGGTGTTGCCGCGCATCAGCAACTCGTCCACCACCTGGCTGTCGTGAACGGCAGCGCCCGTGACGTGATAGCGCCGGATCAGTTTGTGCTTACGATCGACATTCACATGGTTCTTGTAGCCATAGTGGCTTTTGCCGTGCTTTTTGGTCCAGCGTGCATCAACGTCCTTCTGTGATCGCTTGGCAGGCTTGTTTTCCCAGTCTTCCGGCACCTCGCCACCCTTGATCGCCGCGTTTTCCGCGCGCGTGTTGTGGTTGCGCGGCACCGGCACGATGGACGCGTCCAGTATCTGGCCGCCCCGTGCAATGTAGCCCTGCCGCGCCAGATGTCCGTCAAAGAGTTTGAACAAATCATCCACCTTGCCCGCCTGCGCCAGCGCCTCGCGATACAGCCACACGGTCTTTGCGTCCGGCACCCGGTCACCAAGACCAAGACCCAGAAAACGCATAAACGAAAGCCGGTCCCGGATCTGGTATTCGACCTGATCGTCCGAAAGGTTGTAAAGCGCGCTCAGAACCAGGGTTTTGAACATCAGTACCGCGTCCATCGGCTTGCGCCCCGCGCGTGATTTCCGCTCACTTTCAGGCTTGCGCCAGACCTGCTCCAGAAGCGGGCGGAACTCTTCCCACGGTACAACTGCATTGATCTCGACCAGCGGGTCCTTCTTCGCATCCAGGCTCTCGTAACGATCTGAAAGATCAAAAAAGCCCATCTGTGCCATGACTGCCATCCCTCCGCCGCATCATCCTGCAAATCTACAGCGCGTTCACGCCAGATGCAATTTATAGAGGTGCCCGTAAGTCGGAACTACCGCGCCGACCGACAGCCGCAGCGCACCGCGGGCGATAAAGTAATCCGCAACCAAGCCCAGACCGCCGACCTTGACATCGGTTTGATACCCCTGCGGCAGCGCCAACGCACTGTCGGTGCGGGTCCCAAAAACAAACGGCATCCGAATTGCCAACGTATCGCTGATCCGATGCGCGCCAACCGAGACCGACCCGAATTCGACAGGCGCGCCGGCCAGCATCGCGTCGGCTGGGAATGTTTCATCGGCCCCTGCGCGAACGCCAAGCGCGATCGTCAAAACCAGTGAAAGGCCAACCATTTGGCGCATGATAATCCCTGCGGCTGCTGATCCGCGTCCGATTTGGCGGGCGATTGACGCCTCAGATGCGAAATCCGGGACATCCACGCCTGCGGTATTTTGCGCGAAAAGCCTTTCCGGCTGGTTAAGGGATTATCG
Organism: Paracoccaceae bacterium; assembly: GCA_965247915.1. Lineage (GTDB taxonomy): Bacteria > Pseudomonadota > Alphaproteobacteria > Rhodobacterales > Rhodobacteraceae > JAKZRT01. The sequence goes on along the minus strand of OZ252048.1, from coordinate 1,011,031 downwards.
AGTATCTTACACAAGCATAGCTCGGGCGCGCGCAGCTCGGGCGTCGAACCCGGCCTCCAGCATCAACCGGTCCGACGCGCCCTCAATGGTCGACTTAAGCTGCGTCATGAAAGCCCCTTGGCGCCGACCCGGCTCAATAGGATCAAGAAATTCGACCACTGCCAGTCCCGGCCGGCGATAGAACCCGTGGCGCGGCCAGAAAACACCGACATTGGTCGCAGCAGGCACGCAGGTCTGGCCAAGTTCCTGATAGAGAACGCCAGTGCCGACCTTATAGGGCCGGTCAGCATCGGGCGCGACGCGTGTGCCTTGGGGATAAATGATCATCTGCCCGCCCTGCGCACGTCCGGCGGCGACATCGGCCACCATTTTCTGGATCGCCGCCCCGCGCTTGCCGCGGTCAACCGGGACGCAACCCATCCTGAGCGCAAACCAGCCCAGTATCGGTGCCCAAACCAGTTGTTTTTTCATGATGAACTTCGGGCGCGGACACACCGAGACCATGATGATGATGTCAAAGAACGACTGGTGCTTTGCGGCAATCATGACTTCGCCTTGGGGCACCTCGCCCCGCACCTGCGACTTCAATCCTACCAGCCAGCGCGCCGAAAACCGCACCCACTGGCAATAGGTATGAACACCGGCAAACGCGCCGCGACGGTCAACCGCCGCCCAGGGGATGAAAAACACTGCCAGCACCGCCATCGACAGGTACATCTGCACAATAAAAATCAGCGACAGAGGCCATTGGATGAACGCTGGTCTGGCCACGTCATGCCGTCTTATTCAACGTGGTCAGCGCCGCCGCACGGGTTGCGACAAACGCCACCAGCCCGGCACCAGGCACAAGCATCAGGGGCCAGAACCACTGCAGCCCCCTGTAGCCAAAATCCGCCAGCAATCCGGTGCCGGCGTCCGCGGGCGGGAAAAGCGCCACGATAATAGCCCCGAAACCTGCCCCCAGCAAAGCGCCGCCCATGGCGCGCAGGGTGATGCGGCGCACAAAGGCACGAGCCACGAGCACGTCGCGCGCGCCGATCAGCCGCAGCACCTCGATCACCTGACCATTGGCGGACAGAGCCGCACGCGCCGCAAGAGTAATCATCGCAGCCATGACACCGCCAATAAGCGCCAGCGCGCCAAACCCCAGAATCCGAACTCTTTGCGCCGCTGCAACTAGCGGCGCGCGCCACCTGGCGTGATCGTCCAGCACCGCGCCGGGCACCTGTTCGTCCAGCCGCTGCGTCAAACGTTTGGCGTCGCTCAGGACGCGGGCCGATTGGATGCCGGGGGTTGTCTGCAATATTTGCACGGCGGCGGCGGTTTTTATTTCAACCTGGCCAATGGGGGCAGATACCCGCACGGTCGCGGCACGCTTCAGATCATCCGCCCATGCCCGGGCCACTCGTTCGGTGGTCAGCGCCAGCGCCAGTGCAAATACCGCCAGAAAAGCCATCGCTGCCGAGACAAATACAGTCAACCAGGCGGTCATCCCGATGCGCGGAACCACTCGGTCGGCGCGGCTGTCACCGATAATGAACGCAAGAACCGCGTTGCCCTCGATCTTCACAGGTCGGCCCCCGCCATTTCAATCTGCCCGCCTTTCAACCGCATCACCCGGGTGGCGACGCGCGCCTTGGCCGATCGGATCAAGGGCATGTCATGGGTTGCCATCAGAACCGTTTTGCCCATCCGGTTCAGCTCGACCAGCAAACCCAACAGCCGCTCGGACATCTCCCAGTCCACATTGCCCGTCGGTTCGTCGGCCAGGATCAATTCGGGCGACATGACCACAGCGCGGGCCAGCGCCGCCCGTTGTTTTTCGCCGCCCGACAGTTCGGACGGCAGAGCGCCGGTCCGGTGCTCAAGACCCACCCATTGCAAGAGCTGGTCGATGTTCTCCGCCTCGGCCTCGGGCTCCTTGCCGGCAACCAATAATGGCAAAGCGACGTTTTCGCGCAGGCTCAGATGGTCCAGAAACCGGCAGTCCTGATGAATGACCCCGATGCGCCGCCGGGCCCGCGCAACGCCATCGCGGCTCATGTCGGCGGCATCGCGACCAAACAAGCAAAGCGTGCCGCCCGAAGGCACCAGATCCAGATAGCACAGGCGCAGAAACGTGGTCTTGCCGGCACCCGATGGTCCGGTCAGAAAGTAAAATCCGCCGGGCTCCAGACCAAGCGTCGTCGCCGACAATATCGCCCGGTCGTCATAGCCAAAGGCCGCTTCGTTCAGCGCGATTATGGATGGGTTCAAGCCGCCGCTCCCTGCCGTCGCGTCTCTATTGCCCGGTCCGGCCCGCGCTTTCAATGCCACCTTGGCGCTTCAGCCCTTGGACAATCGCCAATCCGCTGGTAGAACAGCGCTCAAGAGGCTTAAAAACGGGCGATTTCCCGCCAAGGGAAACAAGGAAACACATGCGGCTGACCTGTCCCAATTGCGATGCCCAGTACGAAGTGGCCGACACTGTCATCCCCGACGACGGGCGCGATGTGCAATGCTCAAACTGTGGCACGACCTGGTTTCAGGAACCTGCCAGCGCTCTGGCCGCGGCGGCACGGCGCGCCGATGACAGCGATGTGGCCCAGCCAGAACCTCAGACCGGGGCCGAGGCCGAACCGGCCGCTTCGCCATCCGAGCAAGGTCATGCAACTTCTGAACCAGCTGCGCCGCCCGAAACCGTCTCGGTTCCCACCCCGGCTCGGAACCTCAGCGACCAGGCCGCGTCGATCCTTCATGAAGAGGCCGAGCGTGAACGGCGCGCGCGGGTTGCCGAAGATACGGTCATGGAAACGCAAACCGAGCTGGGCATAGACCAAGCGCCGCCGCCGCCAGCACCGGCGCCCACACCGCCGCCGGCAGCAACGATTGACAATGTCGCGGACGCGGTCCGTTCCGCCGAGATTACGCCGAGGCCGCGCGCGACCGATCGTACTGCCAACAGCCGCGATCTGTTACCCGATATCGAAGAGATAAATTCGACCCTGACCGCAACTTCGTCGCGTAGGGACGCCGAGCGCGCGATCCTGACCGAAGTTGACGACCCCCCGAAAAGTCGAATTGGGTTCCGGGTTGGGTTTATCGGCGCGATCGCCGTCGCCGTTGCGGCGGTGGCGGTCTATGTTTACGCCCCCCTGATCGCCGACCGGGTCCCTGCGGCCAGGCCAGTGCTGTTCAGCTATGTCAGCCAAGTGGATACCCTGCGGCTCTGGCTCGACGGCTGGGTGACCGGCACGATCCAGTCGCTGACGGATGTGATGTCAAGCGCAGCGTCCGACGGATAGGGCACATAAAGCTGGACGCCCGGGTCCGCTTGCAGCCCGCAGCGACCAAGGCTAGGCAGGCGCCATGAGGATCCTGCGTGATTATCAGTTTGCTCCCCCCGAGGACCGTGGCGCCAGCGCGGCAATCGGCAATTTCGACGGCGTGCATCTTGGACATCGCGTGGTCATTGACATCGCCACCGCCATGGCGCGCGAATTGGGTGTGCCTGCTGGCGTTTTGACCTTCGAGCCGCATCCGCGCCAGCTATTCCAGCCCGCCGCCGCACCGTTTCGCCTGATGGGACCCGAGACCCGGACGCACCGCCTGGAAAAATTGGGGATCGACCAACTTTACGAACTGGGGTTCACGCGTGGGCTTGCCGGTTTGTCGGCCGAGGATTTTGCGCGCGACGTCCTGACAGAGGGTCTGGGGCTTTGCCATGTCGTGGTAGGGACCGATTTTCACTTCGGCAAGGGCCGGTCGGGAAATGCTCAGACACTGAAATCCCTGGGCCGCAATCTGGGGTTTGGTGTGACTGTCGTGCCCCTGCTTTCGCATGCTGCGGTTCAGGTTTCGTCAACCGCGATCCGCACCGCTCTGACCGAAGGCCGCCCGCGCGACGCGGCCGCGATGCTGGGCCACTGGCACCGGATCGACGGTCCCGTTATTCAAGGCGACCAGCGTGGCCGCGATCTGGGTTTTCCGACGGCAAATATGTCGATCGAGGGTCTGCACCCACCGCGTTTCGGTGTCTACGCAGTTCTGGCGGACGTTCTGACCGGGCCGCACGCCGGGTCATACCAGGGTGCGGCCTCGCTTGGGGTGCGGCCGACTTTTGGCGTGAATGCGCCAAATATCGAGACCTATCTCATTGACTTTCAGGGCGATCTCTACGGCGAGGAATTGTCGGTCGCGCTGGTCGAGTACCTGCGTCCCGAAGCAACTTTTGACCAAGTGGACCCGCTAATCGCGCAGATGGACGCCGATTGCGACCGCGCCCGCGACATCTTGGGATGCATCCAATGAGCATCCCGTCCGGACCAAACCGAATGCGCGACCGGTTCTGGGAAACCGTGCCTTTGACCGAATTGACACCTACCGAATGGGAAGCGCTGTGCGATGGTTGCGGGCGCTTTTGCCTGAACAAACTGAAAGACGAAGAAACCGGCGCGGTGGCCATGACCCGCGTGGCCTGCCGCCTGTTGGACAGTCACACCTGCCGATGCGGGCAATATGATACTCGCCGGTCGCTGGTGCCCGAATGTATCTTTCTGACGCCCAAGACCATCGCCGACATCGCTTATTGGCTGTCACCCACCTGCGCGTACAAACTAAGATGGGAAGGCAAGCCGCTTTACGACTGGCACCCGCTGATCTCGGGTGATGCTGAAAGCGTCCACGATGCGGGGGTATCCGTGCGCGGCTGGACGGTGTTCGAATTTGAGGTGCCCGAAGAAGACTGGGAAGATTACATAATTGGGGATGAGACATGAACTTCGCCTCCGACAACTGCGGGTCGGCGCATCCGAAAATTATCGAGGCGCTGGCGGCGGCGAACGAGGGATATCAGCCATCCTACGGTGATGATGCAGGCATGGACCGGGTGCGGGCCATGCTTCGCGAGGTCTTTGAAGCGCCCCAGGCCGAAATTTTTCTGACCGGTACCGGTACGGCGACCAACGCGCTGATCCTGGCAACGCTGGTGCAGCCCTGGGACGAGATATATTCCGCCCATTTCGCCCATATTCGCGACGATGAGTGCAACGCCGTCGAGTTCTACACCGGCGGCGCGCGCATCACCCTTGTCGGCAACAACGACCGGATCGACCCGATCGCGCTGGAAGAGATGATTGTCGGCGCAACACCTCACGGCATCCACAACGCCCAGCCGGGTGCGGTGTCGATCACTCAGCTTACCGATGCAGGCGGGGCTTATACGCTGGATCAGATCGCGGCGATCGGATCGGTCGCCCGGCGACATGGGATCAAGATGCACATGGACGGTGCGCGCTTTGCCAACGCCCTTGTGGCGCTTGGCTGCTCGCCCGCCGAAGTAACCTGGAAAGCGGGCGTCGATGCGCTGAGTTTCGGCGGCACCAAGAACGGATGTCTGGGGGTCGAGGCGGCGATCTTCTTCGATCCGTCGCACGCGCGCGAATTTGAATTGCGCCGCAAGCGCGCCGGACATCTGTTTTCGAAAAACCGTTATCTCGCGGCCCAGATGGAGGCCTATCTGGACGGCGGTCACTGGCTTGAAACCGCGGCGCGTGCAAATTCTGCGGGTCAGAAACTTTTCAAAGGGTTGCAAGACAATGCGGGCGCCCGATTTGACTATCCGGCGGACGCCAACCTAGCATTTCTGAGCCTGCCCCGCGCGGCGCATCGGCGCGCAGTCGATGCCGGCGCGATTTATGAAATCATGGGGCCTCTGGACGCAGGCGCTGATGGCGAAATGGTCCCATGCCGAATGGTCTGCGATTGGTCGGTCCGGGACGCGGATGTGGACCGGTTTCTGGGATTATTCTAGGTTGCGCCGCTCTGGCGTGCGCCGCTACGCGGGGGCCAGCCCTCCGCACCCCCCGGAGCAACAGTGTTTATATTGCGTAGAATTTCTGATCACGTTCCATTGCATTCAGGGTAACGACCATTTTTCGCATGACGGCGGTGATGGCCAGTTTGGGTGGTTTTCCTGCATCGACGAGCCGCTGGTAGAGGGCAGAGAACGGGGTTCTTTTGGCGCGTGTCGCCGACAGCGCCGCCATGTAGAGGGTATTTCGCAGGTCTTTTCGCCCGCCGCGGCACACCCGTTTGCCACGCCAGCGACCGCTTTGCCGCGCGAACGGTGCCACGCCGACCAGAGCGGCGATTTCCCCGCGTGTGACGCGGCCGAGCTCGGGAAGCCCGGCAATCATCGCCGCACTGGTGACCGCCCCGATCCCGGGAAGGCTGGTCAGGCGGCGGGCGCGATTGCGCCAGGCCGTGTCCGCTTCGATCAGGGCATTGATCTGCGCGTCCAGCGCCCTGATATCGGCCTCCAACCGGGTCAGTGCGTGGCGGATCATGGCGCGGATATCTTCAAACGCGGCTTGTTTGAGCTGGCATTTTTCGGCAATGCGGCGGGTCAGAAGCGCCCGCCGTCGCGTGGTCAAAGCCTTGATGTAGCGCTGACCTGCTGGCTCATCGAGGCTTGGTGCGGGGCGCATCCGCTGGCCGAACAGCGCCAGAATATAGGCATCGATCCGGTCGGTCTTGGCCAGTTGCCCGCCTGCATAGGCGAATTGCCGGACCCGCTGGGGCAGCAGCCGCGCCACCAGAACTCCGGCGCCCTGAAGGGCCTCATACAGCGCCGATTCATAGCCGCCACTGGCCTCCAGAACGACGAGCTCAGGCGATGTTCCGGCCAACTTCTCAAGCAGCATCGCATGGCCCTGCGGCGTGTTCGGCAAACTGAAATGACGCTCGCTGTCGCCCTGCAACAGGCAAATGTCCAGGCCGTCCCGCGAAATGTCGCATCCCGCGAAGTAAGGTGTTAAGGTCACGTTATCCATCCTTATCTGCGGCCTTGGCGACAACAGCGCCGGGCCAGTCAACAGTTCGGTTTGGGTGGTTACCCAAGGGGCTGGGGACCCGGCTCCCAGACGACCTCAAAGCGGGTCAAGTATTTGCCGGCCTCCCGCCCGCCAACAAAATAGCAGACCGCGGACAGATAAGTATTTCTGGAAGAATGATGGGAGCAGAATTCTTTGCGTAGCGAAATACCTGCCGGTGAATTCGCTTTTTGGCGGGGCGGAGCGGCGGCCCTGGCGACACCGCAATAACCGGTCTCAGGCTCGGTCAAAGCGCGACCCAGGCGGTGTTGGCCCGCGACGAGGCGATGCAGGCGGCGATGAAACGCATGCCGTCGATCCCGTCGGCAAGGCCCGGCAGCAAAGCCGCGCCCTGGCCGCGGATCAGGGCAGCGGCTTCGCGGTAAATCGTGGCGAACCCTTCCAGATAGCCCTCGGGGTGCCCGGCGTGAACGCGGGTGACGGCGGCGGCCTGGTCGCCGGTGCCGGGCCCGCCGCGGGTGATGATGGTCTTGGGCTGACCGAAGCGCGTAATGGTCATGCAGTTGGGGTTTTCCTGCGCCCATCCCAGCCCGCCACGTTCGCCATAGAGCCTGAGCCGCAGGCCGTTTTCATTGCCGACCGCAAGCTGACTGGCCCAGAGCATGCCGCGCGCGCCACCGTCAAAGCGCAGCAGAACCTGCACGTTGTCATCGACCTGGCGTCCGGGCACGAAGGTTTGAAGATCGGCGGCAATCCCGGTAGCGCGCTGGCCGGTCACGAAGTTTGCCAGATTGAAAGCATGGGTGCCGATGTCGCCGACGCAGCCGCCCATCCCGGCGCGCGCCGGATCGGTGCGCCAACTGGCCTGTTTGCCCTGCGCCGCCGCGGTCAGCCAGTCCTGGGCGTATTCAACCTGGACGACCCGGACCGCGCCCAGATCACCGGCATCCACCATGGCGCGGGCCTGACGGATCAGCGGATAGGCGGTGTAATTGGGCCGTGTTGCATCAATCACCGGACAAGCGCGGAGTACCCTTACCCGTGAAAATGGTCAGCCAACTGACTCAAACCTGGCACAGCCAAGTTCGGTCATTCTGTTAAGAGCCCGCACACCGATCTGTGCCTCAGTTTTCTGATTTTCGAACCGCCGCGATCTCAGTTTCGACCCGATCACACTTTTCCAACGACCAATTTGTGCTTCCGCGCGACTGCGCTGATTGTAGCCGCTTCTGACTTGCCATGCCAGTCGGCCGTACGTCTGTATCTGGGCGATGTGCTGGTCGCGGAGGGATGGATCATCGCGCGATTTCAGGGCGAGAACGGCGTTTTTTGGCGGTGGAATGATGACCTCGACTGCATCGCCAAAACGCGCCGTGAGCAGATTTCTGGTCGGGGTGCCGTCATAGGCCCCATCCGCCAGAAATCGCGAAACCGGCCCGTCGAACTGATCCAGAAGCCCGGGCAAGGCCGTGCTATCGCCGACGTGGTCCAGCGTCAGATCCGAGCAGATGATCTCGCCGGTTGTGAGGTCCAGGCCGAGGTGTAGCTTTCTCCACGATTTGCGTTTGGCCTTTGTTTCATGCTTGACCTGCAGCCACTCGCCCTCGCCAAAGATCTTCAATCCAGTACTGTCCATGGTCAGATGGATCGGCTCGGTTCTGTCGACCCGAGGCTTTGCAGGCAATCTCAAGCCGAGCCCGCGGCGCGACAGTGTTGAGAAATCCGGCACCGGAATGTCTACTCCCATCAGCCGAGCGATGCTGCGCATCAGCCCTTGGGTCTGGCGCAGCGGTAGTTTGTAAATCGTACGCAGAGTCAGGCAGGTCTCGATCGAAATGTTCGAATATTTCGGCTGACCTCCCGGAGTCGTCCGGCGCGGCGCTCGCCATTGTTTCAGCGTATCGTCAGTGACCCAGATGGTCAGATCGTCACGACGCCGCAGGATTTCGGTGTACTCCGCCCAATTTGTCACCCGATATCGTTTCTTCGGAAACTTGTGGCGACGAGCAGCGTTGAATTTATGCGGCATTCAAGTGTCCAGATCAGAGGTGGAGCACCCGATTACCAGAACTACCTGTGTTCCTGCAACAACGTCTCAGAAAGGCGGGCGTCCACTTGCGAAACCCGGTCGGGGCCGGTGACATAAGCCGCACCAATTCGGCGTCAAGGGATTTTTGATCAATTCCACCAAGCAAGGGAGGCCACCTTCAACTTGAACCGATACCACAGGCGCCGGTCGGCAAAGGCATGCGCGGGCGTTCCCGGCACCAACCGTTCGCGCGACGTCCGCACGGTCAGATTGTTGGCTTCCAGCTGAACCGGGACGCCAACGTGTTCGCTCGGAACCGTGCTGTCGATTTCATCGAAGCCGACGATTTTCGCCCTGTATGCACGTTCGCCGTCTTTGGTTCGAAGGGAAAAACGCGCGTCCATGCCGACAAACAGCTTGTCGGCCAGTTTGGAATTTACGTGGCCGTGGATAAAGCGCGGGCTGTCGACCTCGACATCGACGGCAGGAAATCCGCGGATCAGGTACTGACCTTTCTGGACATTGATCGCGCGCACGATGCCGTCGGTATTGGCCACAATATTTGCGGCGGACGCGACCCCTTTTCGGGTGCCCAGATCGCGCCGCAACTGTCGCAGGTCGGCGACAATCTCTTCGCGGCGTTCGGTCCGATCGGCCAGCAGCCGCACCCGCATCGGTTCATCAAACCACGGATCGGCGTCAAAGGCCTTGAGCACCGCCAGCGCGGCCATAACGTCGTCCAGATCCCACCCGGCGGTGAAGTCGCGGTAATGATGCACGGCAATCGCGTCCAGCAGCGCCATCTCATAAGGCCAGCGTTTGGCCAGCCGGACCCGTTCGACCTGCGCCAGACTGTCGTCAACCCGTTTCAGCCGCCGTTCGGCCAGCGTGATGCTGGCCCGCGTCCGCTCGATTGCGCTTTGGGTGTCGGGGTTGGCAACCAGGATCATCAGATCGCCGACCTCGACCTCGTCGCCGACCTCGACATCAATGCGGTAGGCAAACCCGTTGACCGTTGCGATGTGGCGTTCGAGGGGCGCTGCCACACGCCCAAAGTCGACCTGGGTGGTGTTGAGCCGGTTCCAGGCCTTTTCGCCGACAGTCAGAACGACGGCCAGCGTCAACAGCAAATAAAACAGAATTTGCCATATACTGCGCAGCCACCTCGGGCTTTTCCGGGCTTTGCCGGCTTTGGCTTCCTCGGTGGTTTCCTCCATCGGAATCAGGTCGACGGGCGTATCGAGCCGGGTGATGATGTCCTCGCCGCACACCATTTCGCCGCGCAGGATCGACCGGTGAAAGAGGTCGATCATCTCGCGCGACCGCGACGGCAGTTTTGAAAACCACAGGAAGGTTTCGCCATAGGAATTGGCGAAAATAACCGGAACCGCAACGTCAAAGCCTTGGAACGGCACGATAAGATCGCCGCGCACCGGGCTGATATCGGCGGTCTCAGCCAGGCGCAGACCGTCGAGCGAAAGCGCGCTGACAGCAATCCGCTGTCCGCTGGCCAATGCAAGCTGCATCGGCACCCTAACTTCCAGTGAAGTTGCGGGATCAGGCCTTTCGTGCCTAACTCGCACCATCCATTTGCGCCCTCATTCTGGCCCCCGCCACGAACCAATGGTCGGTTCGCATTCGGAAACTAAGCGAGGTTTCGCAGTGAAATTGGTCAACAATTGGGAAACAATTTGCCTTATTGTTGACTGATTACCCTTCAAACTTGTTGTTTTTCAAGCGATTTTGCGCCGTAAACAGTCCGTTTTGGGCAGCGGATGCGCGTGTGCTTATAGAAGAGCGCGCTGACTTTTATTCGCTCAATGCGGGAATTCCGTTAACACTTTAGGCAATGAAACAAGGCAAATGTGGCACCGTCAGCCGCCGCGCATTCGCCGCATCAGCCACACTTCGCTCTGCGATGACACCGGTTCGGTCATGTCGTCGGCAATGATCTTGCCATCCACCGACACTGATACACTGTCTTCCAGAAAGTCGCTGAGGCCCGGATAGGCCTGGGCAAGCGCCGACAGCACCTCGCCCACATTCTTTGCCTCAACCTCAACGCGGCGTTTGCCGTCGGTAAACGACCGCAGACCCGACCAGAGGTTGACCTCAACCATCACCCTGCTCGGCCAGGGCTTTCAGGATGCGCGGCGGCGACATCGGAAGCTGGGTCAGCCGCACGCCAGCCGCGTTTGACACCGCGTTGGCGATGGCCGCCAGCGGCGGGCAGATCGAGGTTTCGCCAACCCCGCGCACGCCATAGGGGTGGCCTTCGTTCGGCACTTCGACAATCACCGTGTCGATCATCGGCAGATCGCTGGCCACCGGAATCCGGTAATCGAGGAAAATCGAATTTTGCAGGCGGCCATCCGGCCCATAGATATATTCCTCGTTCAGCGCCCAGCCGATGCCCTGCGCCGCGCCGCCCTGATACTGGCCTTCGACGTAGGCTGGATGGATCGCCTTGCCCGCATCCTGAATGACCGTATACCGCGTAACGGCGGTTTTCCCGGTCTCGGGGTCCACTTCGGCGTCGACAATATGGGTGGCAAAGCTGACGCCCGCGCCTGCCGGTTTGGCCTCGTAATGGCCCGAAATCGGTCCGCCGGTGCGGTTCATGCGCCGGGTAATCTCTTTCAGCGGCATCGGGTCGAAGTCACCGGCGTTCGGCCCCGCAGGCACCGCGCAGCCGTCGGCCCAGTCCACCGCCTCGGGGTCGATGCCCCATTTCAACGCGGCGCGCCCGCAGAGCTTTTTGACCGCGTCGCGCGCCGCCTGGATCGTCGCCAGACCGCTGGCGAATGTCACGCGGGACCCGTGGCTGATCTCGTTGTAGCCAAGCGAGGCGGTGTCGGCGATTGTCACCCGGATGTTTTCGTAAGGAATGCCCAGTTCCTCGGCGGCCATCAGCGCCATCGACGCGCGGCTGCCGCCGATGTCGGGGGTGCCGACCATCAGTTGCACCGAGCCGTCCTCGGAAAGTGCCAGCGACACCGAAGTCTCGCCGCCAAAGTTGTACCAGAAACCGCAGGAAACGCCGCGCCCCTGATTGGGGCCAAGCGGCTGGGCGTAATGCGAGTGCGCCTTGGCCGCTTCCAGCGTCTCGACCAGGCCGATGCGGGTGAAAGTCGGGCCGTAGCTGGATTTTGAGCCTTCCTTGACGGCATTTTTCAGCCGCACGTCCAGCGGATCGAGCCCTAGCCCGTTGCACAATTCGTCGACCACCGATTCGGCTGCAAAGGCGGCCATCGGCGCGCCGGGGGCGCGGTAAGCGGCCTGTTTGGGGCGGTTGCACATGACCGCGTAACCGGTGTGGTGCACGTTCCTGAGCTCGTAAGGCGCAAAAGCGCATTCGGCGGTCAGCCCGGCGGGCGCGCCGGGAAACGCGCCGCCCTGCAGGCGAAACTCGCCTTTAGCTGCCGTGATTGTCCCGTCTTTCTTCATTCCCATCTTGATGTCCATCGACGCCGAAGACGTGGGGCCGGTGGCGCGGAAGACTTCGGACCGGCTCATCACCAGTTTGACCGGGCGGCCGGTCTTGCGCGAAAGCGCCAGCGCCACGGGCTCGATAAACTGGACTGTTTTGCCGCCGAACCCGCCGCCGATTTCCGAGGCGGTGACGCGCAACTGGGCGGTCTCGATGCCCAGAAGGGCGGCACAAACCTTCTGGTCCGACCAATGACCCTGGGTGCAGGTCCACAATTCGCCCTTGCCGTCGGGGCCCATGGTGGCGAGGCAGGCGTGCGGTTCGATGTAACCCTGATGGGTGGCCTCGGTGGTGAAGCGGCGCTCGATCACCAGATCGGCCTCGGCAAAGCCGGCGTCAACATCGCCGTGGCCGTGTTCGTGGTAATCGACAACGTTCGGGTGCATGCCTTCGGGCACCAGCTTGCCGGCGGCCCCTTCGCGGATGACCGGCGCGCCGTCCTTCATGGCTTCGTCCACGTCGGTGACGTGCGGCAGAAGCTCATAGGTCACGTCAAACAGCTTGGCGGCATCGCGCGCGATCAGCGCCGATGTTGCCGCGACCGCCGCCACCGCATGGCCGTCGTAAAGCGCCTTTTTGTCGGCCATCACATTTTCAAGAATGTTCCAGTCTTCTCCGCGCAGACCGGTCGCAAAATCGGCCCGCGTGACCACCGCTTTTACGCCGTCCAACGCCAGCGCGGCTGCCGCATCGATTTTGACGATCTTCGCATGGGCATGGGGGCTGCGCACGATCGCGCCGTGCAGCATTCCGGGCGCATAGGCATCGGCGCCGTATTTGGCGCGCCCGGTGACCTTGTCGACCCCGTCGGGGCGGTCAGGGCGGGTGCCAACGTATTTGAAATCTTTGGTCTTCGGTCCATCCAGAGCCATCAGGGTGCCTCGCGCATGTCGCGCGCCGTATCCATCACGGCGCGAATTATTTTGTCGTAGCCGGTGCAGCGGCACAGGTTGCCGGCTAGCCAGTACCGCACTTCGATCTCGGTCGGGTCGGGGTTGCGTTCCAGCAGGTTCTTGGCCGCGACCAGAATGCCCGGTGTGCAGATGCCGCATTGTAGCGCTGCGTATTCGATGAATTTTTGCTGCATCGGGTGTAAATGTTCGCCGTCGGCGATGCCTTCGACCGTTTCAATGTCCTTGCCTTCCGCCTCGGCCCCCAGCATCAGGCACGAACAGACCAGCCGCCCGTCCACGATCACCGAACAGGCCCCGCAATCGCCGGTGCCGCAGCCTTCTTTGGCCCCGGTCAGATCAAGCCGGTCGCGCAGGCAATCGAGCAGGGTTTCGCGCGACTCGCAGACGAAATCCATCTCGTCGCCGTTCACGCGGGTGGTCACATGGATTTTGCTCATCGGGCGGCCCTCGCGCGGTCATAGGCGATCTTGGCGGCGCGGCGCGCCAGAACGCCGGCCACATGGGTGCGAAATTCAATGGTGCCGCGTTTGTCGTCGATCGGATTGCAGGCGGCGGATGCGGCGGCGGCCAGCGCGCCGAGCGCGGTGTCGTCAAGCGTGCTGCCGACCAGCGCTGCAGCAGCCTCGTCAACCAGCAGCACCGTCGGCGCAACCGCGCCAATCGCCACGCGCGCTTCGCTGACGCGGCCGCCATCGACCCGCAGGCTTACGCCCACGCCGACCACTGCAATGTCCATCTCGGTGCGCGGGATAAAGCGCAGATAAGCGTCGCCACCCCCTGCCCCACGCGCCGGAATATGCACCGCCGACACAACCTCGCCCCTGGCCAACGAGGTCCTGCCGGGACCGAGCGGGATGTCCGCAACCGCCACGGTCCGTGTTCCATCCGGCCCGGCAACCGTCAGCGACACACCGGCCGCAAACATCGCCGGCACCGAATCGGCGGCCGGCGAGCCGTTGCACAAGTTGCCCGCCAGCGTTGCGCGGCCCTGTATTTGGGTTGACCCGATCAGGTCCATCGCCTCGACCAGCCCGGGCCATTCGCGCGCCAGTTCGGCGTTTTCGGACATCTCGGCGCCGGTCACGGCGACGCCCAGGGTCCAGCTGCCGTCCGGGTTCTTGGTGATGTCGCGGGTGCCGGGGATGTGCTTGACGTCTATCAGCGTATCGGGCGTCACCAGATCCGAGCGTAATTGCACCAGCACATCGGTGCCGCCTGCCAAAAACCGCGTGACACCGCCTGCCGCCTCTGCCAGGGCCGATGCCTCGCCGAAACTGGATGGTGTGTGATAGTCCATCGATTCCCCTTGACCGCGGGCCCTGCCGGGTAAGCGCAGGGTGCCTTTGCCGATGTGTTATAACATCTCGAATGCAGCGTCCATGCGGTGCGGGCAGGCACCCAAAGCAGAGATATAAAATAATTCTTCCGCGACCGGAAGTGGACAAATGCAGCGCGATGCTCAAACCCTGCCGGTCACAAAGCCGTTCTTTGAAGATGGTCGGCAAATAGGGCAGACTGCCCGGATGATCCGTGTTCTTTGCCTGATCCTGTTGCCATCCGTCCTGACAGCTCAGCCGGTCGCCACTGTTCCTTACAGCACACTCGAGGCGCAGCTGGCGGCACGGGTCGACTTTGAGGCCTTTCCCAAGCAATTGTCGCCGGGTTTACCGCTTGAAGGGGTGTACGATTTCGACGGGGTCTCATTGGCCGAACGGTTTCTGGGTCAGGGGCTTCGGCAGGAAGACGGGTTCGACCGGCTGACCCTTTCCCCGGTTGCGCCCTTGCGTCTTGTGCCCGGCGTCGAGGGCCAGAACCTGGCGGTGGCGCATATCTTTTTTCTGACGAATCAGATCAAGGGCATCGCGCCGCCGGGGTTTCCGGCCCAGGAAGCGGGCGGCGAAGGCGCGATTGCGCTGCTGTTCGATCATGACCAATTCGCTGTCGGTTTTCGCGTGACCGCCGAGCCGACGCCGGACGAGGACCTCGCAAACAAAGGTTGGATGCGGGTCAGCTTTTACCGGCGCGACGGCAGCCTGATCGCGGTCAGCCAAGTCGGACTGGACTGGGGCCGCAAGGGATACGGGTTCATGCGCGCGGCCAAGGCCCGCGACATCGCCGGGATCACCATCGAAAACCGCGATCCTGCCGGGATCGCCATCGACGATATCCTCTTTGATGTGCGCGAACCCACAAGCTGAGGCTTGCGCTTGGGCCGTACCCCATGCCCAATGCGCGGGTCATTAAGGAGTGTGCCATGCCCAAGGGCTTTTGGATTGCCAACAGCGTCGTCACCGACGCCGAGGAATACGAAAAATACAAGGCCGCGAACGCCAACCCCTTTGGCAGGTACGGTGCGCGATTTTTGGTCCGGGCGGGGGTGCAGCAAATTCGCGAGGGCGAGGCCTTTCCGCGAACCGTGGTGCTTGAGTTTCCCTCGATGGAGGCGGCCATCGCCTGTTATGATGACCCAGAATATCAGGCGGCCAAGGGCATTCGCGATTCCGTGTCAGATACGCGGATGATAATTGTCGAAGGCTATGACGGATGAGGCGCGATGTTTGGTGATTTCCTGATACGGCTGACCGGTCCCGAACCCGAGCCGATGGGCGAAACCGACGCGCGGCTGGCGCTGACAGCACTTTTGGTCCGCATCGCGCGCACCGATAACGATTACGCGGCCGATGAAGTGGCCCTGATCGACAAGATCACCGCCGCGCGCTATGGGCTGTCGCCATTCCAGGCGGCGGTTTTGCGCGGCGATGCCGAAGTGCTCGAAGCCGAGGCACCCGACACAGTGCGGTTCACCCGCGCCATCAAAGAGGCGGTGCCCTATGACGACCGCGAGGCCGTGATCGAGGCGCTGTGGCAGGTGGTGTTGGCCGACGGCACCCGCGAGCGCCACGAAGACGCGCTGTTGCGCATGGTGGCGCCGCTTTTGGGGGTCAGCGACCGCGATTCGGCGCGCGCGCGCCAACGGGTCGAGGCACGCGGGCAATGATCGCCAGCCTGCCGATGTACGACCGGCCCGAGACGGCGGCAGTCAACGATAAGCTCTGGGGGTTGGTGCGCGAGCGGCTGGGATACGGACCCGAGGCATTGACCCGCGGCGGCGACCTTTGGGACCATTGGGTCAATCCGGATCTTGTCCTTTCGCAAACTTGCGGGATGCCCTATCGGACGCGCCTGGACGGCAAGGTCGCGTTGGTCGGTGCGCCGATTCACGGGCTTGAATACCTGTCTGATGGTCACTACTGCTCGTATTTGGTGGCGCGCAAAGACGACCCGCGCACTGACCTGCAAGAATTTGACGGCGCCTGCCTTGCCTACAATGCCAAAGTCAGCCAGTCGGGCTGGGCGGCGCCATTGAATTATGCAGCTGAAATCGGTCTGGCATTCTCGATAGGACCGAAAACCGGTGGCCACGCATCCTCGGCCAGCGCGGTGGTCGAGGGTCAAGCCGATATAGCCGCGCTGGACGCTGTTTCGTGGGAGATGATGAAGCGCTGGGACGAAATCGCCGGCGCTTTGAAGGTCGTGGGCAAAACGCCTGAAACCCCGGCCCTGCCGTTTATCACTTCGCTTGCCCGCGACGCGGGCCAGATGCGCCGGGCTCTGGACGGGGCGATTTCGGCTCTCAGCCCGGACGAACGTGTTTTGCTGTGTCTTAAGGGCCTCGTGTGGGTCGCGCCGCAGAATTATCTCAAAATTCCGAACCCGGAACTATCGGCAGGATAAATTTGTTGTTTTCAACGATTTAACGATTTGATCGGCGCAATCCTCTGCCTTCCGGCACGGCAACACTGCCAAAAGCATTGCAATTCGCGGCGTTCTGCGCCCTATTCTTCGTTCGGGGTAAACAACAAACAGCTACCTGTGAACAACACCGACGCGCCAGTGATCGAAATTCGCGATCTTCACAAAGCCTATGGCAATTTGGAGGTTCTCAAGGGCGTCGATCTGGTCGCGCCGCGCGGGCATGTGGTGTCGCTGATCGGGTCATCGGGGTCCGGCAAATCGACCTTGCTGCGCTGTGCCAACCTTCTGGAAGACAGCCAGTCGGGCGAGATCAAATTTGAAGGCGAACCGATCCGGTGGCGCGGGACCGGCGCGCATCGGCACCCCGCCGACCGGGCCCAGGTCACGCGCATCCGCACCAATCTTTCGATGGTGTTCCAGCAGTTCAATCTGTGGGCGCATATGACGGTCCTGCAAAACGTCATGGAAGCACCGGTCACCGTGCTGGGCCGCGATCGCGCCGAGTGCGAGACCAAAGCGCGCGGGTATCTCGAACAGGTCGGGATCGGCGACAAGGCCGATGTCTGGCCCGCCCAGCTTTCGGGCGGCCAGCAACAGCGTGCCGCTATCGCGCGTGCGCTGTGCATGGAGCCGCGCGCCCTGCTGTTCGACGAACCGACATCGGCGCTGGACCCTGAATTGGAACAGGAAGTTATCCGGGTTATAAAGGAACTGGCGTCCGAGGGGCGCACGATGCTGCTTGTGACCCACGACATGCGCCTGGCAGCGGATGTATCTGATCACACCGTCTTTCTGCACCAGGGACTGATTTCCGAAGAGGGCAAGCCACAAGACCTGTTTGGCAGCCCGAAAACCGAACGGCTGAAGCAGTTTTTGAGCGCAACTGCACCGGCCTGAAAAAAAAGCGTTCAGTAAGGGAGAAGAAACATGAAAAAACTGATCTTGACCACCGTCGCACTGGCGCTTTGCGCCGGAATGGCGCTTGCCGGCAGCCATTCGGTCGTGCGCATGGGCACCGAAGGCGCCTACCCTCCGTGGAACTTCATCAATGACGCAGGCGAAGTTGACGGGTTCGAGCGTGAACTGGGCGACGAGCTCTGCAAGCGCGCCGATCTGACCTGCGAATGGGTGACCAACGAATGGGATTCGATCATCCCCAACCTGGTCAGTGGCAACTACGACACCATCATTGCCGGCATGTCGATCACCGACGAACGCGACGAGGTCATCGACTTTACTCAGAACTACACCCAGCCCGACCCGTCGTCCTACCTGGCAATGTCGATGGACGTCGATCCGTCCAGCAGCATGATTGCTGCCCAGACCAACACCATCCAGGCCGCGTTTATCGCTGAAAAAGGCTGGACGCTGGTCGAATTCGCCACGCCCGAAGAAACCATCGCCGCAGTGAAAAACGGCGAGGCCGACGCGGTGCTGGCCGACAGCTCGTACCTGGCGCCATTTGCCGCAGAAGGCGATATGATGCTTTTGGAACAATCCGAAATGATCGGCGGCGGCGTGGGCCTTGGCGTGCGCGAATCCGACGGCGAACTAAAAGCCAAATTCGATGCAGCGATTGCGTCGATGAAGGCGGATGGCACGTTGAACGACCTGATCACCAAGTGGGAAATCGGCGCAACCTTCTAGGGTCGCCACGGCTTCCTCCCCGGATCAACCCCCCGGGGGGGAAAGCACCAGGCGAATGACCGGTTAACCCCTTGTTCAGTTTTTGCACCGACCCCGAGGCACTGGTCCAGTCGAAATGGCTGGCCTGTTACCTTACGTCGGGCAAGCACATGGGTCTTTACTGG
Organism: Paracoccaceae bacterium; assembly: GCA_965247915.1. Lineage (GTDB taxonomy): Bacteria > Pseudomonadota > Alphaproteobacteria > Rhodobacterales > Rhodobacteraceae > JAKZRT01. The sequence continues at coordinate 992,219 of OZ252048.1, read as the reverse complement.
TCCTTCGTCACGGTGCTGGTGCTTTTGGCCATCACCGCCCCGATAGCGCTGGCGTTCGGCTTTGCCGGGGCCGCCGCCGCGCGCAGCCATTTTGCGCCGGTGCGCTGGATCGGTCAGACCTATATCGCGGTGGTGCGCGGCGTGCCCGACATCGCATTTTTTCTGTTTTTCGTTATCGCGCTCGATCAGTTCTTCGAATGGCTGCGGCATCTGGTCAAATGCCCCGACTGGTCGGAACCCATCCGTCAAGGCAACGACTTTATCGTCTGCTCTGTCGCCAAACTGCCGCTCGGCAACTCGCCGCAGTGGGTCCACGAGGTTTATGGGTTTTTCCTGGCGGTTCTGACCTTTGCCATCGTCTTTGGAGCGTTCTCGGCCAATGTTCTTTATGGCGCGATGCGCGCGGTCCCCAAGGGCCAGCTTGAGACCGGCGAGTCTTACGGCATGTCGCGCGGCCAGGTGTTCCGGCGCATCCTGGTGCCGCAGATGTGGTTGTTCGCGCTGCCGGGGCTTTCGAACCTCTGGATGATCCTGATAAAGGCCACGCCTTTGCTGTTTTTGCTGGGGGTCGAAGACATCGTTTACTGGGCGCGCGAACTGGGCGGCACCAAGCTGGCGAGGTTCACCGATTATCCGCACGGTGACTGGCGGCTGATATACTTTTCGGGGCTGTTGGTGTTCTATCTGGCCTTCACCCGGGTATCAGAGGCCGTGCTGTCCCGCATCAACGCCCGCCTCGCGCGCGGTCAGGCCATCGTGGGGGCGACAACGTGACCTGTCTGGCCACTATCCAGGGCTATGCCCTGCGCGCGGTCGGGATCGGCGAACGCCTGTTGCCGCGCGAGGATTTCACCCTCTGCCAGCAATTCACGCTGATCGGGTCGGGGCTGATCTGGAACATCTATTTCGGGTTTCTGGCGCTGATCATCGGGTTTTTCCTGGCGCATGCGGCCGCACTTGGCAAAGCCAGCGAAAACAAGTGGATCCACAAAGCCGCCGACTGGTTCATTCTGGTGTTCCGCGGATCACCCCTGTTCATCCAGTTTTTCCTGGCCTATTTCGTGTTCCTCAAACTCAAACAACTGGGGGTTCTGCCGTTTCTGACCTCGGCCCAGGCCGGTGCACTGGTGGTGCTTATCCTGAACACGGCCGCCTATTCGGGCGAGATCATGTACGGCGCCCTGCGCTCGGTTCCGCGCGGCGATGTCGAGGCGGCAGCGGCTTATGGTCTGACCGGCTGGTCGCGGTTCAGGCGGATCACCTGGCCCACGATGCTGCGGCTGGCGTGGCCCGCGTACACGAACGAGGCGATATTCCTGTTCCACGCAACGACGCTGGTTTTTTTCAGCGGCTTCCCGACCTATCAGCAACGTGGTGATGCGCTTTATTACGCCCAGTATTTCGCTGACAAGACCTTCAACCCATTTGTCCCCTATCCGATTGTTGCGCTCTATTTCGTGATCTTGACTTTGACCGTTATCACCTGTTTTGGGGCTGTGAACCGGCGGCTGAACCGGCATTTGCCCGAGGACCGCCGCCGCAAGTTGAAAATCCGCCTCAATGTTATTCGCTGACTTGCGGGTGCGGCTCAGACCAAGCGTGACCAAATGAACCTTGCTGATTTCCCGACCATTCGCGTGGCCGCCGTTGATCTGAACGGGCAACTTCGCGGCAAGCGGATGCCGGGGACCGCTGGTGCCAAGCTCGATCAGGGCGGCGCGCGGATGCCGTTGTCGGCGCTGAACCTTGATATCACCGGTGCCTATATCGAAGGGTCTCCGCTGGTCTTTGCCAGCGGCGACGCCGACGGCGTCTTGCTGCCGACCGGGCGCGGCGCGGTGCCGATGCCCTGGCTCGAGACCGCTTCCGCGCTGGTGCCGATGTGGATGTTCACCGATGATCGTGCGCCCTTCGAGGGCGACCCGCGTCATGCGCTGGACCGCGTCCTTGACCGCTACGCCGAACGCGGCTGGTCGGTGCTGCCCGCCATAGAGCTGGAGTTTTATCTGGCTGAGGCGACCGGCGAAGGCATCGCCGCGCCACGCCCGCCGCAGGGGGGTGGGCGACTGGATCGGGCCGAGATCCTGTCGCTGGCCGGGCTGGACGCCTTTGACGGGTTTTTCACCGCGCTGTATCAGGCCGCGAAGGCCATGGGCATCGATGCCCAGACATCCATCGCCGAAGCTGGCGTCGGCCAGTTCGAGATCAACCTCAACCATACCGGCGCGATGCGCGCCGCCGACGATGCAGTTCTGTTCAAGCACATGGTCAAGGGGCTGGCCCGCGCCCACGGGATGGCGGCGACCTTCATGGCCAAGCCTTACCCCGATCAGCCGGGCAACGGCGCGCATGTGCATTTTTCGGTGGTCGACGAGACCGGGACCAATATATTTGACGACGGCACCGAGACCGGCAATGACACGCTTCGCCACGCGGTCGGCGGTTGCCTGAAAGGGATGGTCGAAACCTCGCTTTTGTTCCTGCCGCACGGGGCCAGCTATGACCGGCTGGCACCGGGCGCACATGCGCCGACCGCGATCGGCTGGGGCTACGAGAACCGCACCGCGGCGATCCGAATTCCCGGCGGGTCACCACGCGCGCGTCGGATCGAACACCGGGTCGCGGGCGGCGACATCTGCCCCTATCTGATGCTGGCCGGCGTGCTGGGCGCGGCGATGATCGGGATCGAAGACGGCGCGCAGCCGCCCGAGCCCCTGACCGGCAACGCTTATGACGCCGATCTGCCGCAAATTCCGACCTCGTGGGATGCGGCCATCGATGCCCTTGAAGCCTCAGCGATGTCGCGGCGCATTTTCCCCGAAATGCTGATTGAAAATCTTGTGCTGACCAAGCGCCAGGAGGCCGCAATTATGGCCGATTGTTCGGCACAGGACCGCTTGCGCATCTACCTCGAAAGGGTCTAGAGGTGCGCGCGCATTCCAACTCAGGTGAACCATGCTGATCGGCATTCTTAGCTGCGGCCATATGCCGGACGAAGTCCGGGCAGCACATGGTGATTATGACACGCTTTACGCATCGCTTTTGGACGGGCGCGGCCTGACCTTCGAGAATTACAACGTTGTCGATATGGAGTTTCCCTCCAGCCGAACAGCGGCCGACGGCTGGCTGATCTCGGGCTCGAAGCATGGCGCATACGAGGATCATCCGTTCATCCCGCCGCTCGAGGATTTCATCCGCGACGCCAGCACTGCCCAGGTGCCGACCGTCGGTATCTGTTTTGGCCATCAGATCATCGCCCAGGCGCTTAGCGGAAAGGTTGAGAAGTTCAAGGGCGGCTGGGGGCTGGGGCGCACCGAATACCGGTTCGAAGGCGCGGGCACGCTGGCGCTGAACGCCTGGCACCAGGATCAGGTGATCCGGGCCCCCGAAGGTGCGGTGACCACATCGGCCACCGATTTCTGCGCCCATGCGGCGCTGGTCTATCCGGATCGCGCAATCTTTTCGGTCCAGCCCCACCCCGAGTTTTCCGCCCAAGTGGTTAAGGGCATCTACGAGGCGCGCAAAACGGTTCTGGACATTCCACCCGACGTTATCGGCGGAATGCTCGCCAATCTTGACCAACCGCTGGACAACGACCGGATGGCCGACATGATCGCGACGCACTTTCTGGCGCACGCGAAAGTGGGTGCGTAAAAATGGCTACGTTCATGGAAAACCTGCCGGACCCGGCGCGCGCCTATCTCGATGGCCGCCGCCTGGACGAGGTCGAATGCATCATCCCCGACCTGCCCGGCATTGCGCGGGGCAAAGCGGTTCCGGCCAGCAAATTCGCGCGCCAGGGGTCGTTCCATCTGCCGAATTCAATCTTCTTTCAAACTATCGCCGGGGGCTGGGCCGAGGCGGCGGGCGCGGAAGGGTTCACCGAACCCGACATGGTGCTGACCCCGGATTATTCCACCGCGACGGCGGCACCCTGGACCGCCGACTGGACGTTGCAGGTGATCCACGACGCCTTTGACCGCGACGGCAACCCGGTGCCCTTTGCCCCAAGAAACGTCCTGAAATCCGTCGTAGCGGCCTATGCGGCGCGCGGCTGGCAGCCGGTCGTGGCCCCGGAATTGGAGTTCTATCTGGTCGCCCGCAACACTGACCCGGCCAAGGCCGTCGAGCCGATGCTGGGCCGCACCGGCCGCCCGGCCGCTTCGCGTCAGGCCTATTCGATGTCGGCGGTCGATGAATACGGGCCGGTCATCGACGACATCTACGATTTCGCCGAAGCGCAGGGCTTCGAGATCGACGGCATCACCCAGGAAGGCGGCGCCGGTCAGGTCGAGATCAACCTGCGCCATGGTCCGCCGGTCAAACTGGCCGACGAGGTCTTTTACTTCAAGCGCCTGATCCGCGAAGCGGCTTTGCGGCACGACTGTTACGCCACCTTTATGGCTAAACCGATCGAGGGCGAACCGGGATCATCCATGCACTTGCACCATTCGGTGCTGGACGCGGATGGCGGGAACATATTCACGACCGCGGACGGGTCGGAAAGTCCCGCGTTCGCGCATTTCATCGGCGGGTTGCAGGCGCATCTGCCAAGCGCGATTGCGCTTTTGGCGCCTTACGTGAACAGCTATCGCCGCTATGTGAAAGACCACGCTGCCCCCATCAACCTGGCCTGGGGCCGCGACAACCGCACCACCGGTATCCGCATCCCAATCTCGGACGCGCCCGCGCGGCGCGTTGAAAACCGGCTGGCGGGGATGGATTGCAACCCATACCTGGCGATGGCGGCGTCACTGGCCTGCGGATATCTGGGCATGGCCCAGGGCACCGGCCCGACGGCGGTGACGACAGGCGACGCTTACGGCGACGCGGCCGACATCCCCCGCGATCTGGCGGCCGCACTTGACCTCTTCTACGGCGCCACCGACCTGAACGCCCTGCTGGGCGAAGAATTCGCGCGCGTTTACGGCATCGTCAAACGCACCGAATATGATGAATTTTTGCAGGTCATCAGCCCCTGGGAACGCGAGCATCTGCTGCTGAACGTATGACCGCACTTTTCCGCAACGACGCCCAGGGGGTGTACCCGCCCTCGTATTACGCGGCCACGGCTGCCATCCCGCCGCCGCGCATGGCGCTGGCCGGTGACGCGCGGTTCGATGTGGTGATCATCGGGGCCGGGTTCTGCGGGCTCTGGGCGGCGCTGACCTGCGCGCGCAGCGGCTTGCGGGTGGCGGTGATCGAAGCGCACCGGGTGGGCTTTGGGGCCTCGGGCCGCAACGGTGGCCAGGTCGGCAGCGGGTATAACAAATCGCAACGCTGGCTGGCGGCAAAGCTGGGCAACGATGCGGCGCTTGCGCTCTGGGAGATCGCCCAGGAAGGCAAGGACCAGCTGCGCCGGTTCTGCGCCGAGCACGCGCCCGAAGCCCAGTTCAAACCCGGCGTCGCGCACGGCGGCTGGTCCGAGGCCGATGCGGCGGACTACCGCGCTGAGGCGGCGCACCTTGAGGCGACCTATGGGTATTCCGACATCACGCCGCTGAATGGCCCCGACTTTCGCGCAATCGTCCGGTCTGACCGGTATGCGGGCGGTACGCTGGATATGGGCGCGGGCCACATACACCCCCTGAACTACGCGCTGGCTTTGGGCCGCGCGGCCGAAGCCGTAGGCGTGACGATATTTGAAAGGACCGTGGCGCAAAAAGTGACACCCGGATCGCCCGTGACCGTGCAGACCGACAAGGGGCGCGTCAACGCCGACCACGCGATTTTGGCGGGCAACGGCTATATGCCCGATCTGGCCCGGTCGGTCGCGGCGCGCACCATGCCGATCAACAGTTTCATCGCCGCGACCGAACCGCTCGGTGATCGCGCCGCGGAAGTTCTGACGCGCGACATCGCCGTGGCCGACGACCGCTTTGTGGTCAACTACTTCCGGCTTTCCGACGGCAAGCGTCTGCTTTTCGGCGGCCGCGAAAACTATTCGCTCAGCTTTCCCAAAGACATCGGCACACGGCTTTGCGAACGCATGTTGCGGATCTTTCCCCAGATCAAAAACGTGCCTGTCACCCACGTCTGGGGCGGGACGCTTGGCATCACCTTCTCGCGCCTGCCCCATGTTACGCGGTTCGGCCCCAATGCCCTGTCGGCGGGCGGGTTTTCGGGCCACGGCGTCGCACTGTCGGGTATGGCCGGGCGGGTGATGGGCGAGGTGGTGCTGGGCCAGGCGGGCCGCTTCGACGTCATGGCGCAGCTGCCCTGCCCCAAGTTTCCGGGCGGCTCGGCCTTCCGCGCGCCGCTTCTGACGCTGGCGATGAGCTGGTATGCGCTGCGCGACAAACTGGGTGTTTAAGACCCGGGTCCGTAATCCCTGATCGGCCCCGATCCAAATTCGCGCAATTGCGGCCCAGGTGCCCAATTTCCCTATCACATTTCCATAAATACTTATCTGTCCGCGGTCTGCTATTTTGTTGGCGGGCGGGAGGCCGGCAAATACTTGACCCGCTTTGAGGTCGTCTGGGAGCCGGGTCCCCAGCCCCTTGGGTAACCACCCAAGAACCCCGAGGATCAATGCTTTTCAGTTCACCTATCAAACCGGACTTGATAGCATGGGGAAAATAATCAGCGACTCAGGCGAGCATGGCGAGAGCACCGAACACTTACGACGCTGAAGCGATCCCCGAAGCTGCAAGAACGGCCATCGACCGGCTGATGGCGTCGGGCGACCTTTTTCGGTACACGCATCCTGAAACCGCCGCGGTTCCCGCACTCGAGGCCGAATTCGCGGCCATGATCGGTGCCAGATACGCCTTGGCGCTGTCTTCCTGTTCGGCGGCCATCTTTCTGTCGATCCGTGCGCTCGACCTGCCCCCCGGCGGGCGCATTCTGGTCCCCGGATTTACCTTTGCCGCCGTGCCTTCGGCGGTGCTCCATGCCGGATGCACCCCGGTCCTGGTCGAAGTCTCAGACAACTACCGAATTGATATTGATGACTTTTCCGGAAAATTCGACGATAGTATTTCGGCCGTCCTGATCAGCCATATGCGCGGCCATACCTCGGATATGGACGGCATCATGGCGCAGGCCCGCGCGCGCGATGTGACGGTGATCGAAGATGCCGCGCATTCGCTCGGGACACGGTGGGGCGGTAAGAATATCGGCACTATCGGGGCTGCGGGATGTTTTTCGTTCCAGTCCTACAAACTGATCAACGGCGGTGAAGGCGGGATGCTGATCACCGACAACGCGGAAATATTCGCCCGCGCGGTGATTATGTCGGGCGCTTACGAGCACAACTGGAAACACCATCCGCGCATCGCCGATCTGTGCGCGAAATGGCAAAACCAGCTGCCGCTTTACAACATGCGGATGCAAAACCTGACCGCCACGGTGGTGGCCGCCCAGCTTGGCGAGGTGCCGCGCCGGGTGGCCGACGGTCGCGCCAACCACGATAGGGTCGCGACGGCTCTGAATGCCTCGCCCTGGCTGACCGTGCCGCCGCCGCTGCCGCCCGAACTTCGGGCCCCGGATTCGATCCAGTTTTCGCTGATCGGGTTCAGCTTGGCCGAAATCCGCGCCTTTGCCGGTCAGGCCGCCGACCGGGGTGTGCCGGTGCAGGTCTTCGGGCAAAGCACCGACAATGCGCGGGCATTCTGGAACTGGAAGTTTCTGGGCGACCTGCCCGAACTGCCGAAAACCCGCGCCATGCTGATGAAAACCTGCGACGTGCGCCTGCCCGCGCGCCTGACCGCCGCCGAGGTCGAGTTTATTTCGACCGCGCTGCTGGCCGCCGCCGAAGCGGTCAAAGAGGCCGACAAAGCGGTGGCGTGAGGCGGGAAGTCTTATACCTCAATCGGGCTCTTAACGATTTTCCGTTGAATTATCAAACACTTGACCCCAATCCACATGTGGACATTTTTTAGGGGTCATTTTCCCAGCTTGCTCAGTTGTTCCTGAAGCGCGCTCAGCTGTGCTTTGATCGCCTCAAGATCGCCCGCGCCGCTGTCAGGCTCGGCCTCGCTCTGCGGGGCCTCCGGCGCAGGCCAGGCGGCCATGCCCCCGGTCATTGCCTTCATGAACGCCTGCTGCTGGGCCTTCATCGCCTCGAACCCCGGTACGCCAGCCATCGGATTGGGCATCGATCCCATCTGTTCCATCACCTTTGACTGACCCTCGCGCAGCATCTCGAAGCTCATCGCCAGAAATTCCGGCACCACCGACTGGGCCTGGGTTGAATAGCTGCGCACCAGATCGGTCAACACATCGATCGGCAGCACATTTTCGCCGCGGCTTTCGTGCTCGGCGATGATTTGCAGAAGATACTGCCGCGTCAGGTCATCGCCGGATTTGAGGTCGATGATCTGAACCTCGCGCCCGGCGCGGATAAAGGCCGCGATGTCATCAAGCGTCACGTAATCGCTGGACTCGGTATTGTAGAGCCTGCGGCTCGCATAGCGCTTGACCAGAAGTGGTGCCTGTTTGTCGGCCACGGCGGCTCTCCCGTATTGCGGTGCAGCAATTGTTACGGCACTGTGGCGAAAAGTAAAAGGGCGGGCCTTTTCAGACCCGCCCCATGCCGTCGACCGTCGGGGAGGCGAACAGTCAATCGGTTGTGTAAATCGTCTTACTTGGCAACGGCGGTCGCTTTTTTTGCAGCAGCGGTCACTTCGTTGGTGGCTTTCTGGACCGCGGCGGTGGCGTCGTCGCCGATGTTCTTGCCGGCGGCCAGAACCAGTTCGACCGTGTCCATCTGAACGCGCTTAGCGATCTCGGCGAAAGCGGCGACGTTTTCTGCGGCCATTTCAGCCGAGGCGCTCGCGAAGTCGGTCATCGCTTTGGAATAGTCGGCGGGGTCATTTTTGGCTTTCGAAACGGTGCCGAGTTTGGAAAGCGTGTCCTGGGCCCATTTAGCCGAAACCACGTTCGACTTTTCAGCAGCGTCCAGAGCAACCGAGGCGATCTTCTCGTTCAGAGCAGCCGAGGTTTTGAAAGCGTCTTGGTATGCCGACAGATCGACGGGGAATGCGCCAACAAAATCGTTGAACGCTTTGGTGTAGTCCTGAGCTTTAACGGCCATTTCTTTAATCCTTCAATGTCGCTTGTTGATGTCCATGTCAGCAGTCCCGCAGGGAGGGGGCGTTTCTGCGTCTGCAAAAGGATATAGATGCTGCAGCGCAGCATTACAAGTGTTTTCGCTGCACTGCAGCAAAAAAGTTAGCCCTTAAATATCAACGGCTTGCGCGTATTCTCACATAGGTTCCGGGTGCAGAGACCAGTATCTCGTAGCCCGCATTACCCGGAATTCGCGCTGGAACGCCCTTGCCGGATCGCTTGGCCAGCCAAGCCTCCCACCGCGGCCACCACGACCCGTCGTGGCGTGTGGCCCCCTGCATCCAATCGTCGGCATCCACCATCCGTGTATCATTGGTGTAATGCCCGTACTTGTTGCGGGATGGCGGATTGATGATACCGGCGATATGCCCCGATTCCGAGACGATGAAGGTTTTCGACCGGCTGCCAAACTTCTTGACCCCGTCAAAGCTGCCCTTCCAGGCGGCGATATGGTCGGTCTGGCAGGCGATGGCGATCACCGGCAGCTTGATGTCGGATATTTTCAGCCGTTCACCGCAAATCTCGATGCCGCCCTGGGAAAAGCGGTTGTTCTGACAGATGTCGCGCAGATACTGCATGGTCATACGCGCGGGCAGATTAGTGCCGTCGCCGTTCCAGTAAAGCAGGTCAAAGGCCGGTGGCGCCTTGCCCAGCATATAGCTGCGGATCGCCGGTCCATAGATCAGGTCGTTCGAGCGCAGGAACGAAAACGTGCGGCTCATGATGAAGGATTCCAAGATGCCCTTCTCGGCCACGTCCGCTTCGATGCCGCCGACGAAGTCTTCGTCCATAAACACCCCCAGCTCGCCCTGATCGGCAAAATCGGTGAGTGTGGTAAAAAAGGTCGCCGCTCTGACCGACTTGTCGCCGCGCTTTTCCATCAGGGCCAGCGCCAGCGCCAGCGTTGTGCCTGCGATACAATAGCCGACCGCGTTCAACTTTTCTTCGCCGGTGATGTCCTTGACCACGTCGAACGCAGTCAGAATACCGTCAGTGATATAATCATCCATCGCCACATCGGCGTAACTGGCATCGGGGTTGACCCAGCTGACCACGAACAGCGTATAACCCTGATCGACAATCCATTTGATCAGCGAATTTTTCGGCTTGAGGTCCATAATGTAAAATTTGTTGATCCAGGGCGGGAAGATAATCAGCGGCGTACGTTTCACCGTTTCTGTGGTCGGCGCATATTGGATCAGCTCGAACATCCGGTTGCGAAACACCACCGAGCCCTTGGTCGTGGCAAGGTTTTCACCGACCGAGAACGCGTCGTTGTCGGTCAGTTGCACGATCAATTCGCCATCGCTGGCCTCGATGTCGCGCACCAGGTTCTCCAGTCCATCGACCAGGCTTTGCCCGCCGGTTTCCACCGCCAGGCTGAGCGCTTCGGGGTTGGTGGCAAGAAAATTAGTGGGCGCGAACATGTCGATCATCTGGCGCGCGAAATAATTCACCCGCTTTTGGTCCTGCGCATCAAGTCCGTCGAGCTGATCGACCGCGCCCTCGATGGCCTCGGAGGTCAGCAGATACTGCTGTTTAACATAATTGAAATAGGGGTGCGTGTCCCAAAGCTCGTTCGAGAACCGCTTGTCCGATGGCCCCGGATCAGCGGGCGCTTCAAGTTTGCCGTCAGCCAGCATATTCTGCGCTTCGACAAAATGCGCCAGTGATTTGCCCCAAAACCCGACCTGATTTTCGATCATCTTCGACGGATTTGCCATCATCTCGGCCCAATAAGCCGTGGCGGTTTTAGCAAAAAATTCTTTCCCCGGCGCCTGCAATTCTGTCCGCAAGGGTTTTCTGCGCGACAGCGCGGCGACCAGCCGCTGTGACAAATCCTCAATCTTCGCCAGGTTGTTATTCAATAATTCCAGCTTGTTGTCGGATTCGTTAAGATCAGTTGTCATTTTCTTCACAAGGCCCTATTACTTTGCATGTGCAGCATTTCGGTGCGTACATACGCTCGTTTTGCTGCACATGCAAAGCGACGTTTTGGACCGGTTTCCGGGAAAAGGAGTGCATCTTTGCGGTACATGGCGTCCTACGATCTGATGGAAACGTTTCGCAACACCAATCAGTGGCTTGGTGCCACCGCTCTGGAGTTCGGATCATACCCGGCAAGCGGTCTGGTGCCGAACCCTTTTTTCAAAATCATGGCGGCCTGGGGCGAGGTGACCGAACGCAGTTTTGCCAGGATGGTCACCAAACCCGACTGGGATATTATCAGCGTCCCCAACGAGGACGGTCGCGACCACGTGGTCACGGTCAAAAAGCTGGTCAAAAAACCGTTTTGCGATCTTTTGCAGTTCAAGGTTGCCAACCGTCCCGAAAAGTCCAATCGCCGGGGCCGTGTTGCATCAATCACCGGACAAGCGCGGAGTACCCTTACCCGTGAAAATGGTCAGCCAACTGACTCAAACCTGGCACAGCCAAGTTCGGTCATTCTGTTAAGAGCCCGCACACCGATCTGTGCCTCAGTTTTCTGATTTTCGAACCGCCGCGATCTCAGTTTCGGCCCGATCACACTTTTCCAACGACCAATTTGTGCTTCCGCGCGACTGCGCTGATTGTAGCCGCTTCTGACTTGCCATGCCAGTCGGCCGTACGTCTGTATCTGGGCGATGTGCTGGTCGCGGAGGGATGGATCATCGCGCGATTTCAGGGCGAGAACGGCGTTTTTTGGCGGTGGAATGATGACCTCGACTGCATCGCCAAAACGCGCCGTGAGCAGATTTCTGGTCGGGGTGCCGTCATAGGCCCCATCCGCCAGAAATCGCGAAACCGGCCCGTCGAACTGATCCAGAAGCCCGGGCAAGGCCGTGCTATCGCCGACGTGGTCCAGCGTCAGATCCGAGCAGATGATCTCGCCGGTTGTGAGGTCCAGGCCGAGGTGTAGCTTTCTCCACGATTTGCGTTTGGCCTTTGTTTCATGCTTGACCTGCAGCCACTCGCCCTCGCCAAAGATCTTCAATCCAGTACTGTCCATGGTCAGATGGATCGGCTCGGTTCTGTCGACCCGAGGCTTTGCAGGCAATCTCAAGCCGAGCCCGCGGCGCGACAGTGTTGAGAAATCCGGCACCGGAATGTCTACTCCCATCAGCCGAGCGATGCTGCGCATCAGCCCTTGGGTCTGGCGCAGCGGTAGTTTGTAAATCGTACGCAGAGTCAGGCAGGTCTCGATCGAAATGTTCGAATATTTCGGCTGACCTCCCGGAGTCGTCCGGCGCGGCGCTCGCCATTGTTTCAGCGTATCGTCAGTGACCCAGATGGTCAGATCGCCACGACGCCGCAGGATTTCGGTGTACTCCGCCCAATTTGTCACCCGATATCGTTTCTTCGGAAACTTGTGGCGACGAGCAGCGTTGAATTTATGCGGCATTCAAGTGTCCAGATCAGAGGTGGAGCACCCGATTACCAGAACTACCTGTGTTCGTGCAACAACGTCCCCGCCCACGAGGTTCACGCCCTCAAGCGTGATATCGACGGTTTCCGTCTCGGCCCGGCGGAAGGGATCATTGTCGCGCGCCCAGGCGACGATCCTGGCGTCCGCCGCCGAACCGGCTTCCAGGAAATACTGGATGCGCCGGAGCCGCCCGCGCATCACCGCGCTATCTGTCGAGACCGAGCGCCAGTCGCGGATGAAGGCTCCGATCTCGTGACGCACCACCGCGTCGGGCCAGTCGGTGACCGTCTTCGGGGCGAGCGCGGCCCGGGGCTGGCTGATCCGGTCGATCGTGACGATATAGGGCACATAGCGCGAGGAGACCGCCGCCCAGACGGCGAGGGTCAGCGCGATGACGGCGAAGGCGAGTGCTCCGAAGGCCGCCCACCGCCAGCGGTCGCGCTCGATGGCAAGCGTGCCATGCCGGTCTTCCCAGAGCGCACGTGCGCTGGTGTCCTGACGCGGGATCATCCGCCGCCGCCCCTATACCCGAACCGCCGCGCGATTTCTTGTCCCGCCGTCTTCAACGTTTCGCCGCGGGCCGCAATACCGCCCGCCCCGATGCCGCCGTCGCGGATTCCAGCACCGAGGCCCTGCACGCTGGCCTTGGCGATAACGGCGGCACCGGCCCCGGCTTTGGCCGCCTGAACGCCCTGGCTGACCGCCTGGGCCGCCCCCACCGCCCCGGCCCCGAGCGCGGCCCCGGTGGCCACCCTGGCCGCGCCGCCGGCGAGCCTGCCGATGCCCTCGGCGGCCCTCGAGGCGAACTTGTCGCCCACCAGCCTCTCAAGCGTGCCCGGCAGCGTGAGGATCAGGACGACGGAGACGATCTGCATCAGAATCATGCCCATGGCCGCGCCGAAGCCGGCTCCGTCCATGCGCGCCATCGCGCTGGTCATCTCACCGGTCGCGGCGACGATGATCAGGAGCCCCATCAGCTTGAAGGCCTTGCCGACAAGCGAATTGATATAGCCAAGCGCGATGTCCCGGGTCTCGGTGAGACCGGCGAACATCAAGGCGATCAGCCCGGCGAGCGCGCAGAGATACAGCTCGGCCCAGATCACGATCAACATCGCGACGGTGATGGCAAGCACGATCACCGAGATGGCGGCGGCGAGGACAAAGAAGACCGATCCCGGGCTCCAGACGCTGATCTCCCCGATCCAGCCGACCGCGCGCCTGAGCCCGTCCACGACAATGCCCGAGACGGAGACCTCCGGGCTGCCGGCTGCGCCGGCGATGCGGATAGCGGTTTTGGCGAGGAAGTCCACGAAGTCGGGCACGAAGAAGATGAAGCCGTAAACCAGCCCCACGAAGCCGATCTGGAAGGCAAAGCCCTGGATCAGGGCCGCGATCGCCTCGTTGCCCACGATGGCGCGGCCCGCGCGCAGCACGAAGTCGACGACCAGAAGCGACAGAAGCGCGACCCATGCCATATCGGCCAGCCGGTTCCCCACGCCGTCAAAGCTGCGTTTGATCTCGGCGACGACGCTGTCAAGCACGAAGCCGGTCTCAGCCTCCGCGTTGGCGTTGGCGGCGTCGATTGCTTCGAGGTTTTCAATAGCCCCCGCCGTCGGCTCCGCCAGCGCCCCCCCGGGCCAAACGAGACAGGCAAGGAAAACAAGGACGAGGGCTGCTCCGGCCCACGCGCACGGGCTGCGCCACATGATCGGTCTGTGAAGGGTCATTACCTTTCTCTCTCCTCAATCAAGGAAGATTTCCTCAAGCGTGCGGCCAGGGGGCGCGGCCTCAAGCGCCTCAAGGATTTCGTGGACCTCGCGTTCCTGGCGCCGCTCGGCTGCCTCCTTGCGGTCCATGTCCGCCAGCACCCGCGACCAGGCGATGCCGTTCTGTTCGACCTGGGTGGCGGTGATGGCCCTGAGCCCCGTCAACTGCCGCGCCATCGAGGCGGCGAGCTGGTTGGCCCCCTGCAGGACCTGCATCTGGCCGGTCTCGGTGCCAAAGCGCCGGGTGATGAGATCGAGAAGCCTGGCCTCGCTTTCGGCATCGGCCATGGTCGCTCCGGCGACCCCGAGCCCGGTCCCGAGACTCGCCTGCCACTGGCTCTGCCAGTCGTCGTAGCGCTCCGATATCCGCGCGCGGTCGAGCCCGTCCCGTTCGTAGAGCGGATCGGTGATCAGTCCCGAGCGCAGGAACCGGTCAAGCGACTGGCCCGAATGCGCGATGGCCCCGGCCTCGGAGGCGATCCCGCGGAGCCGCAGGACCGACCCAAGAGCAGCGCGCTGATGTTGTTCGGGCAGATGTTTGATATTGCGCTGCATGATCTCGTAGGCGCGGATTTGCGTGGCCAGTTGCCGGGTCTGTTTCAGGAGGCTCTGCGTCTCGGTGGAGAGTATGCGGCTTTCGAGCCCGGCGATCACGCCCAGTTCGGCATTGTTAAAAAGCTGGGTCCATTCGGTCGCGCCTCCGACGGCCGGGCCGGCAGGCGCGGACAAGGGGGCCAGTGTGGTGGCCAGTGCAGTGGCAAGCGCCAGCGCCAGCCAGCGAACGCTCCCGGGTTTCCACGTACCCATCGTCTTTCTCCCTCTCTCCGGTAACGCCATCCTTTGGGTCTCTCTCTTTCGCATCACGTTCTCCTTCACGAGCTCGTCCGTGCTTCATTCTGCCGCTTCGGTCTCCCGGGCGTTGAGCGCGGCAAGATCCGCCTTCCAAAAGTCCGGATCGGCGGCGGCGCGCGCCGCCGCGCTTGCGCTCTCGGTCGTGCTGGTGTGTCCGAGGATCGAGAGCGCGTAGGGCCCCAGAGGGAGCGACAACACCCGCGCGCAACCGTCCTGCACCATCATGAGTTGCGTCTTGCGCCGGAGTTTCACCACCGCCTCGATCCGGTCCGGCTCCAGCCCGAGCGCCCGATAGTCCGGGGCTTGTGCGGCCGTCGCCGCCGTGGGGTTGGCGAGATAGAGCCGGGTCGGGCAGCTTTCGACCAGATCGGCGGTGATCGCCGCGCGCGCCGCATCGCTCACCGATTGCGTGGCCATCAGGAGCGCGACGTTCTTCTTCCGCCCCTCCTTCAGCCGGGAGCGGAGGCGGTCGGCGAAGATCGCATGGCTCAGAAGCTTCCAGGCCTCGTCGATCACGATGAGTGTGGGCCGCCCGTCGAAGCGCGTGGCCACCTCGGCGAAAATATAATCGAGCGTGAGCACGGTGATGTCCTCGTCCGCCTCGATGAGCGGCCCGGTCTCGAAAACGGTGAGGCGGGCGCCGGCCAGCGCCGCACCGACATCGAGGGCACTGGCGCTTTCGAACGTGCCCGCGCGGGGGCCCTTGACCCAGCCGTCGAGCACCGTGCGGATTACCCTGTCCTGCACGAGGTCCCGAAGCCTTTCCAGCGTCGGCGCGGGGCTGGCGCCCAGATGCGCGATCGCCGCGCCAGTTCGCGGGTCTCGTCAGGGCCGGGCCGACGACCGAGACCCCGGCGCAGCATCTCGGTGACCCAGCCGAGCGCCCAGGGTGTGCCGAGCCGGGCGATATGCGCCAGTGGGGCCACACCTTCGCCGGGGGTTCCGGGCTCCAGCCAGAGACCGCCGAGCGCGGCGGTGGCGTAGCGCAACGACCGGCCCCGGTCGAAGGCGATGACCTGCGCGCCTGGGTTGCGCAGCCAGGCCGCCGCGAGATGGCCGAGCAGCACCGACTTGCCGGTGCCGGTGGGTCCGAAGACCAGCGTATGGCCGACATCGCCCACATGGAGGTTCAGGTGATGCAGCGTGCCCGCAGAGGTCATCGCGGGCAGAAGCGCCGGGGTCTCCGGGGGCAGGAGCGGCGAGGGGCAGTGGCGCGCGCCGGGGGCAAGCCCGCGGACGGGGCTACAATCGGCCATCACCTGGGCGCGCACCATCACCTCGCGGGGCAGGGGATTGGCATGGCCGGGCAGGGTGGCGAGCCAGGTCGCCACCGCGCCCGCGCCCTCGTGGCGGAGCACGAACCCGGTCCGCTGCACCGCCTCGCGAAGGTTTTGCACCGCCGGGGTCAGGCTCTCGGGCGGGGCACCTGGGTCCCCGAAGATCGTCAGCACGGAGAGATAGTCTCCATGGCCCTCCTCGCCGCGCTCGATCGCCTCCCGGGTGATCTCGGTCTCGGCCACCAGCCGGTCGCCATAGACGCTCCTGTCGCCGGTGCCGGAGCCTTCGATGTTGGCCGCGAAATCCGCCGCCGACTGCTTGAGTTCCTTGCGTTTCCGGAAGAGTTTCCTGCGCGCCCCGCCGCGCGACAATGCGCGGTAGCGGGTCACCCAGGTGAAGGCCAGCGGCAGGTTCTGCAACGGCTCGAGCGGAGCCGGGGCATAGTCCTCGCGTTCGCCCGACAACGTCATCACCGCCAGCGGGCGTCCCGAACACGTGATCGGCCCGTCCGCATGGCGCTGATCGAGATCGGGGGCGATCAGCGCATCGAGCGCGATGGGCAGCCCGCCGAGGCGGGGTGCGGGGCGCGGCACACCGGCCAGGCCGGCCAGCTTGCGGATGATCTCCGCCGGGTATGGGGTATCCGATGGCGCATCGGCGCGGGTGAGCCCGAGCACGGGGTCGAACCAGCCCTCGATGAGCCGCCGCCGCGCCCCGAAGCTCTCAAGCGCTGTGGTGAGGGGTCCCTCCGGCGCCGCGTGCAGCCAGAGCGTGAAGCTGTCCTGCCAGACAAGACCGGGCTCGGCGAAGATGGCGTTGGTCTCCACCGCCAGAATATCCAGCGCGTCGTCGCCGGTCTCGGCCAGAAGCGGGGCGGGCATCCAGGGCCTGCGCTGCCAGACCGTCCAGAGCGTCTCGCCACTCCTCAGCGCCGACAGCCCCCGCGCCAGCTCGCCCCGGAGCGCCTGCTGCGCCTCGAGCGAGAACCGCCCCGTGTCGATTCCCCGCAACGCCCAGGCCGCGAGAAGCGAGCCGTCCTTCCCAACCACCACGCCAGGGGCCACCAGCGCATCCCAGGCGACGATATCGCGGAAGCGGGCGGCGATCATGAGCCCGCCTCCCGTGTGTTATATGTGTTCGGATTGAGATGCTGAATCGAGACCGGCCCGGCGGCGATCACCCCGGTGCGCACCAGGCGATAGGGCCGGGCGATGCGCAGATCACCCCCGATCCCGGCGACGGCCGAGACAAGGGGCTGGCCGGTGGCGTCGTGTCCCGCGCGGTCCAGCGCGATGGTCAGGCGCGCTCCGGTCCCTCCGGTCTCGTCGATGCGGAAGCCCGCGCGGCGAAGATACGTGAGCGTATGGCGCTCGCAGTCGCTGACGCGGCGGGGCGCGAGGATCACCGTGCGCCTGAGTGAGACATGGGCATGGATCGCCCGCGCCAGATCGTAGCCGATAGCGCAGGCCTGTGCCTCCGTGACCCGCGCAGGCGTGAGCGAGATCACAACGTCGTCCCCGCCGGTACGGTTGATCGCTTCGGAGGCAGAGAACGGTCCACCAGCACAGCCCGCCAGAAGCGTGAGCGCGGCAAGGAGCGCGGCGGGGCGCAGCAGGGCGCGCATCCCGAACGGCATCCCGCCAGCAAGGCTCCCGCAAGCGCTGAGGCGAAAGTCAGAGGCGCTCATGTCTCGTCTCCCGGATCGGGCCTCCGGATATCGGGCTTCTCGCGCGCTGTGTCCGGCTCGGGGAAGACCCGGGCCAGCGCCTCGCTGACCGTGGTCTGGTCGACGGTCTTCCGGATCTCGATCAGCGCAATCCCGGCCTCGTCCAGCGCCCGACGCTTGCGGATATCGCTCCGGTGGCTCCGGAGCGCGGCTTCTGTGCTGAAGCCGCCATGGCCCCGGCCCTGGTATTCGATGACGGCAATGACGTTGAAGGCGCGGTCGCAGATGGCCAAGTCCGCGCGCCGCGCGTTGATCGCGAAATACCGCCCCCGGTCGGAGGATGCGAGCATCTCGCCATAGGAGACCTGCGCCATCAGCCGGTAGCCCCCGGGCAAACGGTGCTCGACCATCCGGTAAAGTTTGCCTTCCGGCCGGTTCAGGAGCGGTTTGGCGCGAAACGCCGGGACGGCGCGCCCGGCCCATGCGCGCCACGCCAGGACGGCGGTCACGAGGCCCCCGCCGAAAAGCGTGGCGGCGATGACATGCGCCCAGCCGAGGAAATCGGAAAGCTCGCTCATGTTCGTACTCACGGCCCCCTCCGGATGCGCACGCGGGTCTTGCCCGATTGCAGCCAGATATCCGCGATCACCCGGTCGGCGATAAGCCTTGTGCCGTTCTCGCCCACGCGCGTATTGAGCGCGGCATTGGTCTCGCCGGGACCGGCGACGATCGCGGGAAGCGCGCCCCGGTAGCGGGGCGGCAGATCGATATAGGTCTTCGCGCTATCGGCGAAGACGCGGACGGGCCGGAACGGCGCGCGGCCATCGACCCGGAAGCCTAAGTCGAGCTCCGAGGCCGGTACCCGGCCCCGTTCGGTCTCCACGCCGCTGCGGTCAAGCTCGTCCCGGCGCACGGCCGCCGCGGCGGCACTGGCGGTCGCCCCGGCCTCGGCCGCCGCCGTCTCCCCGACCTCCCGCGCGGCGATCGCCGCCTCGGCCCGCCGGGCCACGGTGTCGGGATAGGAGAAGGCGAGGATGGGGGTGTGGACCCCGGCGTCATTGACGAGGCGGATGGTGTAGAGCCGCCGGTCGGTCGGGATCACGAGATTGGTGATCGCGGCATCCTCGGCGGGCTTGACTTCCAGCAGCACGGTCCCGGCCCCCTGTTTCTTGGCCACCACCTGCCAGCGCACCGCATCGCCCCAGGACGGCGCGTCTGTCAGGACCTCGCCGGGCTCCAGTTCGATCACGCAGACGGTGAGCGGTGAGCAGAAGGCGGTGGGGATCGCCGCGCCGAAGACCGTCACCACACGGCCCGCCTCGCCAAGGGCCACCGGGCCTGCGCGCGCGAGCCAGCGCTCCGAGACCGCCCGGGTGCGGCCCGCCTGGTCGCCGGGCAGGGACGCGTCCGGGCTATCCGTCGCCGGGGCGGCACCGGTCCCGACGCCCAGCGTCTCCGCCAGCCAGACCTCGAAGCCGAGCGTGGTCTCGCCGGCGGCCACCGCGTCGCGCCAGAGATCGGTGAGAAGCCCGCGGACGGCCGTTGCTGTCGTGCTCTCCGGGGTCGCGACCTCTACGGTTCCGGTCGCATCAGGCCGGTTCTCTTCGGGAGCGGGTGTGTCGGTCACCTGCTCCGTCGGCACCGGGTCTGCGTTGGTCCCCGTTTCGTTGACGTCCGCCCGCACGGCGGCGCCTGTGGCGGGATCCTGTTCCATGACGATACGCGGGCCTGCGGCGTCGGGTGGCGCGTCCTGCGTTGCGGCTTCGTCCGGTGGGCCGCCAGGACTCTCCTCAGGCGGCACACCACCGTCCGTGACCGCAATCAGATCGGAGCCGATGCCCTCGGGCCGGGCCCCGTCCTGCCCGGCAGCGGAAGCCGCGCTCATCATGAGGAGCGCAAGCGCCGTGGCGCAGGGAAGGGCGCGGTCGGTCATGGGCGGATCCCGACCAGCAGATCGAAAAACAGGGGCACCATGTCGGGCGGGATTTCGGCACCAGCGCTCGCGGTAAAGAGCTTCTCGACCATCGTGTTGGCCATGATCAGGACCGCGCCGGCGACGACCACCACCGGCGCGCGCCGCGCAAACCCGCTCATGTCGCTGCCGAGGATCAGACCGCCGAGCGTCACCACCGTGCCGACGATCACCAGCATATAGGCGAAGATGCCCGTGATGAACCCGATGAATTTCTTGAGCGGGGACTCGTCCCCGAAGATCGTGTCGTCGGCCTCAGCGGCGACCGGCAATACGAGCAAAAACAACATACCGAGCGCGACCAGCAGAAGCACACGCGGGGCAGGAAACCAGGGAACCGCCCGGCGGCGCTGAGCACACGGGCCCGTCTCCACGTGGTCGCAGGGGGGTTTTTCAGACTCAAATCTCATACATCGTCTCCATACTGCTGTTCCGGCCGTAGCCCGCGCGCTCTGCGACCGCCGCGACCTCCGGGGTCGCGACCTCTACGGTCCCGGTCGCATCGGGCCGGTTTTCTTCGGGAGCGGGTGTGTCGGTCACCTGCTCCGTCGGCACCGGGTCTGCGTTGGTCCCCGTTTCGTTGACGTCCGCCCGCACGGCGGCGCCTGTGGCGGGATCCTGTTCCATGACGATACGCGGGCCTGCGGCGTCGGGTGGCGCGTCCTGCGTTGCGGCTTCGTCCGGTGGGCCGCCAGGACTCTCCTCAGGCGGCACACCACCGTCCGTGACCGCAATCAGATCGGAGCCGATGCCCTCGGGCCGGGCCCCGTCCTGCCCGGCAGCGGAAGCCGCGCTCATCATGAGGAGCGCAAGCGCCGTGGCGCAGGGAAGGGCGCGGTCGGTCATGGGCGGATCCCGACCAGCAGATCGAAAAACAGGGGCACCATGTCGGGCGGGATTTCGGCACCAACGCTCGTGCCAAAGAGGTTCAAGACCATCTTGTCGGCGAGGATCAGGACCGCGCCGGCGACGACCACCACCGGCGCGCGCCGCGCAAACCCGCTCATGTCGCTGCCGAGGATCAGACCGCCGAGCGTCACCACCGTGCCGACGATCACCAGCATATAGGCGAAGATACCCGTGATGAACCCGATGAATTTCTTGAGCGGGGAGGCGGTCCCGAAGATCGGGTCGGCGGCCTCAGGGGCCTCAGCGGCCCCAGCGGCGACCGGCAATGCGAGCAAAAACAACATACCGAGCGCGACCAGCAGAAGCACACGCGGGGCAGGAAACCAGGGAACCGCCCGGCGGCGCTGAGCACACGGGCCCGTCTCCACGTGGTCGCAGGGGGGTTTTTCAGACTCAAATCTCATACATCGTCTCCATCCTGCTGTTCCGGCCGTAGCCCGCGCGCTCTGCGACCGCCGCGACCTCCGGGGCCGTATTCTGTCCGCGCCGGACGAACACGATCATGTCGGTCGCCTGCATCAGCGCCGGGGTGGGATCGGTGCTCATCACCTCCGTGTCCAACGTCCAGAGCCGCTCCATCACCTCGCCCGCCGAATTGGCATGAAGCGTCGCCAGTCCGCCCGGGTGTCCGGTGTTCCATGACTTCAGGAGCGTCATCAGCACCGCGCCGGTGCGTACCTCGCCCACCACGATGCGGGTCGGCGCATGGCGCAGCGTATCGACCAGCAGATCGTCCATGCCCACCGTGTCGGAGGTCCGCATTGCCACGTGATCGGCCAGCGGATGGCGGATCTCGGGGGTGTCCTCGATGACGATCAGACGGGTTTCGGGCTGGATCCGCGCCACCTCGCCCAGACAGGCGTTCAGAAGCGTCGTCTTGCCCGCGCCCGTGGCCCCGGCAATGAGAATGTTCTTCCGCGCGGCGATAGCGGTCCTGATCAGGTCCAGCGGGACCGGTGCGCGCACATAGTCCCCGAGCGGGATCACCCGGTCGAGATGGCGGCGGATCGAGAACATCGGCGCCTCCACCACCGGCGGGATCAGCCCGGCAACCCGGTGCGCGGTGCCGGGAATGCGGCCCTTGAGACGGGGCATGGCCTCGGTGATCGCCGTCTCCGTGCGCGTCGCGCACCAGCGCAGGAAGCGCTCGGCATCGGCACCCGCGATCTCGCCCCAGCGGGTGCGGCCCTGCCCGAAGCGGTCAACGAAGACCGCACCATCGGGATTGGCGCTGATCTCGATCACATCCGGCGCATCGAGAAGCGCCGCCAGCGGCCCGAGAAACTCCGCCAGAGGACCAGGCGCGGCCTGCGGGCCGGCGGCGGGCGCCAGCGGAACCGGGGCGCTCATCGCATCGCTCCCATGGTCGCCGCCAGACGTCTGTGGCGGAGACCGATCTTGCGACCGGACCCCGCCTCTCCCATAGTGGTTTTGCACAACACAGCCTGGGAGAATGGGTGATGACCAGGAAGGTCAGCATCATAATCGACGGCGTGCGCCATCGGGTCCTGCCTGACGACGAGACGCCGGAAACGGCGGACGGGTCTTTTTCGGGGCGCGCACCGCCCCGAGAGGAGACAGATATGGACAACAACACCCGATCCGAAACGCGGCCCTTTCCGCCGATCGGGCGCTTTGAGAAACACCTGATCGCCCCGCCGCAGATCCTCGGCTGCGAGCGCACGCCGTTCCTGGTGCTCGTGGGCGTCGTCGCCTTCCTCGTGATCGTGGTCTTCGGGATCGATATCTTCGGGATCATCGGTGCCGCGTTGATCTTCATCGGCGGAGTGCGCTGGCTGCGCGCCATGTTCGAGCAGGACCCGCACTGGTTCGCGATGCGCTGGCTCGGCATGAGATATCCCCGCCACCTGCCCGACGAACTGCCGCCCGCCTATATGAAGGACTGGGCCTTTGTCGGATACGACGACCCGCCCGCGCCCGAAGAGGTCTTTATGGCCTGGCTGAAGGTCATCGCCGCGATGCTGGTGCCTGCGGGCCTCGTCGCGCTCTTCTTCGGGCTTTTCGCAGGCGGCGTCACCTTCGCGGCGCTCATGCTCGCCGTACTGGCCTTGGTCTTTACCGAAGATGTCATGGGCGTCGCGCGAAAGATCACGGGCAGGGCCTGAGCCCCCCGGTGCGGATCCCTTCACCGCAACCGCGCCGATCTCGCTGAGTTCGCCGAATGGGTCGAGACGCGGTTTGACCGGTTGGAGGCCCGTCCTGCCCGGCCCGAAGGCGATAGCGGCGATGTCACGAAAGAGATCACCGGCGATCTCGCCGGCAACGGCGCCGATCTTCTCCATCTTCACGAACGTCTCAAGGCGCCCCCGCGCGCCGGTGCGGGGGCAGTGAATGCGGGTGGTCTTCGGTTTGGAGGGTGCGGTGCTCATCGCACGCCCCTCCGCCAGTCCCAGGGCATGACGAAGCGTCCCGCCCAGAGCCCGCGGCGCGCGGCGCGCGCCAGACGCTCTTCACCCACGTAGTCCGTGCTGTAGCGCCGGTAGGCGACCGCATGGCCCCCGGTGACCAACCAGGCGTTCAGGTCCGTGGTTCCCTGATAGCAAACGGCGATCAGCCGCCCGTAGCGGTCGGTGTCGCGGGTCTCACATGTAACGGGTGCGCGGCCAATCCGATCCGCCAGCGCCAGCGCGGCCCGCTGGCCGCAACGGTAGCTCTGGCCGGTCCCGTCCTCACAGCGCTGCCGGCTTTCGGGCGCATCAATGCCGTGAAGACGGATACGCCGACCCCGGACCTCCAGCGTGTCGCCGTCGATGACGGAGGCCGTGCCGGCGAGTCCCCCGGCCTGCGCGGGGGCCGCCAGCCAGCGTGTGAGACCGTCGCTTCCGCGCGCAAAGAGAACGATTGTGAGGCAAAGCGCGAGAACAACGCCACTCCGGGAGAGGGCGCCGGGCGTGCGCGGCAGGGCGCGGCGGCCGGTTTGTCTGTACCATGCCATCATCGAACCGATCTCCGAAGGCCGGTGCAGCAGAGGCGGTTGCAGCGCATACGGAATATCCGTAGTGTTGCGTCATGATGATCGACTACGATCCGGCCAAGGATGCGATCAACAGGACGAAACACGGATTCTCTCTGGCAGAGGGCGGTCATATCTTCGGGGACGAGGCGCATCTGATCCTTCCCTCCATTCGTCCTGTTGACGGCGAGGAACGGTTCAAGGTGATCGGCATGATCAGGGACAGGCTCTGCACGGGGGTCTTTGTCCGGCGGGGAGATAGTCTTCGGTTCATGTCTGTGCGGAGGAGCAATGATGGCGAAAAAGGACATTACGGTGCTGGCTGCCGATCCTGACGACGAGGCGGACTTCGACGTGACCACCGAGGGCCTCGATCGCGGGATGAAAGCGCGCATCATCCGCCGCGCGCGGCGCGCGACCGGCACCACCCAACTCGCGTTCTCGACGCGGTTTCGTGTACCCATCGGGACGCTGCGCGACTGGGAGCAGGCACGCGTGACACCACCGGAATATGCGGTGGCGTATGCGCAGGTCATCGCGGCGGACCCGGAGTTCGTGGACCAGGCGATCGCCTGAAAGACGTTCGTCATCCGAAAAATCCGTGCGAAAAGACGGGTCAGCCTTTTTGACGTATAAGATAGGTTATGATCACTTTGCCACCTCATCGGCCGGCCTCAGCCGCAGCGTCGGCCACATCCTCGCCCGCATCCGCCTCTTTCGATCTCGGCGGAAACGCCACCAGCTCGGTCGCGCCCATCGGAAAATCGAGCTTCACCGAATAGAACACCTCGCCGGTCTCGCGGTTGTGGTTCTCGAACATCGCGCCCACCCGTGGGTAGCGCTGGACGCCATCCTTACCGGTCACCGGCACGGTCACTATGTAATGGGTCATGGGTCGTATCCTTTCTGTTGGGAGACAGGGTGAGTGGGGTTGTCGGCGCGGCCCGGTCCGAGCGAGGCGGCCCAACGCGACAGCCGTGCGCGTGAGCCAAGCCCGAGCAGGAACGCGGCCGCGACAACGAGGAGGCCAGCGGTCTCCGGGGAGAGCGGCACCGCCTGCCCGTCCATGGGAGGCGGCAGAACCCCGCCCGCATCGGCGAGGCGGAGGGCCACGGCAATCGCCATGGCCGGAACCAGCGCCAGGGCGGCGGGAAACATCGACCGGAAAAGGCGCTTGCCGCGCCGCAGGCTCCAGGTGATCGAGGTGACAAGGCAGAGGAGGCTGCACGTCAGAAGCGTGGCAATGGCGTGGTCCGGTCCGGCCGCCAGCCCGAGCGCGGCGAACGCCCATGGATCGCCCGCGCCCATGCGTCCCGGCCGCAGCCGCCGCACCGCCTCCGCAAGCGTCCCGAAGAGCGCCGCCACCGCCAGCGCGGCCAGCGCCGCCTCCGGGCCGGAGAGAAGCAGGGTCAGGGCGAGCATCGGGAGGCTGGCCAGCGCGAGCGCGGCGAAATCGATCTCGAAGCGGGTCAGGTCGCGCCAAAGCACCACCACGAGGCCGGTCGCGATCATCAGAGCAAACAGCGCGGCGATGGCATACCCCACCGTCCCGAGGGCGATAATTGGCGGTGCCGGGGTTGCGATCTCAGGCATGGACGCGTCTCCGGTCTTCCCGGAAACCCGGTCCCGCCGGGAACAGGTTCCCGCAGACGTGTGCTGCCGGCCGGACCGGACCACGCCATCTGTGGCCAGGCGGGAACGCCACCGGAAGTATCTGCCGCCACGTCATGGCGCGTCCGCCTGATTTGTCGCTGCGCTCTCTCTGAGCGCATTGGCGAGATCGGCCGACCAGGCGGGCGGTCGGACGATCTCGAACAAAAGAAGCCCGAGGATCGAGGCGGGTTCGCGCTTGCCGGTGCGGAGGTCGAAGGCCTCCGACATCGACTTGCCGAGCGCCGCCGCCGTCAGCCCCTCCTGTTGCAGCATCACCGAGAGCGCGACGCAGAGATCCGAGACCAGCGCCTCCATATCCGAGCCCGAGCGGTAACCGCCGTCGTAGAAGATCTCGCAAGGCGTCACATGATCGTCGCGATAGCCGATCGTGACGTAGACGCTTTGCTCCTTCCAGGTGAGCTTGCGCGTCTCGCCGGGACGGCGCGGCGGCGGCGGGATGCGCGTGCCAACGGCGGTCTGCGGGGGGCGGCGTTTGGTCATGGCGCGCACCCCGCGTCAATGTGTGGCGGAGCAATCCGCGTCTGCGCAACTGCCCCGCCTTCCTCCATAATGAAATTTGCAAACAACACAGGAGGAATCCGGTTATGACCGGATCTGACAAAGACCCCCGTGCAGAGCCTGTCCCTGATCATGTCATCCACCGGGCGCGCGGCTTCGGCCGGTTCACGGTCCGGCGCCTGCCCATGGCCTCCGGCGTGAGACCCTGAGGCCATAAGCGTGCGGCCCTCATCCGGCGTGGCGGATCGCAATGCCATCAGGGCGCGTCCTCCCCGTTCACCGGTGCTTCCTCATCGGCATTTTCTTTCATAAACAACCCCGTCAGCTCATCGCAGAGGGGTGCCAGAGCGCTCGCGCGGCAATCGGCCATAGGCAGGCGCTGGCGCAGCGCCTCGGCCCGATCGGTGCGGGCGATGCGCATCACGTCCGCCTGCCAGCGCGAAAAGCGCCCGATCTCGGCAATGTCGGCCCGGAGCCGCGCAATCTCGCGCGAGAGCGCCGTGCGCAGATCTTCCGCGTCGGCCAACGGTTCATCACCCGCATCGGTACCGTCAGTGGTCCTCCCGGTCGCCGCGTCCGAACCGGCGACCACACCGCCGTCTTCCGGCTTCACGGGAGCGTCTGTGCCCTGTTCAGGCGGCTGGGCCAGCGCCAGTGGTGCCGCGATGAAGAACGCTATCACCGCCGCGCAACGTCCTACGGCAGATTCGGCCGGGGCCATCCGGTGCCGGATATATGTTGCCCGCCCCATCATGGCGCACAGCCCGTGCAACGGCTGACGGTCACATCGTCAGCGAAGTTCGCGTCGAAGTGGCCCCTGTCCGAGGAGAGCTGCCGGACATTGAGCGTCCGGACGTTGAGCGTCCCCGCGTTCGCCGCGCCAAGCCGGGCTTCGCCGGAGACGGTCAGCGCGCCGTCAAAGGCCAGGTCCGCGCCGGTGATCCCGCCGGTGGCCGTCAGGTCGGGCACCGTCAGGGTGCCCTCGATCGCCACGCTCCCGGCGGTGATGACGCCGTTCACCGTGAGGTTCTGCATCTGCGCGTCGCCCGCGACCTCCATCTCGCCGGCGACGCTGAGATCCCCCGTGATCCGTGCCGCTCCCTCGAGCGCGCTGATCGCCGCCGTGGCGGCCTGAACCCGCCCGGCCCCGGTCAGATCGTTGCCGCCCATGTCGAGATCGACTGTCATTGTGCTGGCCTCGGGGCAGCCGTCCACGGTCTCCCGGAAGAGATAGCTGCGGCAGGGCATGTCGAGCGCCACGTAATCGAGCGCGAAGAGATCGCCCGCGGCCGCAAAGCCGGGCAAGGCGGCGTTGATCGCGCCCATGTCGAAATCCACCCCCGAACCCCGGAGGCGGGTTTCACCGGCCAGCAGGACGCCCACGCCGTCTTCCGCGCCAGGCAGGCGGGCCAGTGGCACTTCTCCCCGCGCCCGGGCGATCACCAGGAGCGCTCCGGCCCCGGGCCGCCAGAGCCAGAGCGTTAGGGTGCGGCGGCCGGCGGTACGGTCCCCAAGCGCCGGAGAGCGCAGACCGGCCCCCCGAAGATCGGCCAGCGGCACGGCAAGCGGGGCGGCGTTCACGCCATGGCTGCGTCCGGGATGATTGATATCGCCCTCAAGAAGCAAGCGTCCGGCGCGCGCGAGGTCCGCCGCCGTGCGCGCCTCGCCCGTCACCACCCGGCCCGCGGCCCAGTCGCCGACGATCTGCCCGCCCCAGAGCATGAGCACCGAAAGCACCGCCACGGCAAGAGCGGCATCGAGCAGACCGAGGCCACGGCGGCTCCGGCGGGCGACGGGCGGACGGTGGCGACCGGGCACCATTGCAGGATATGGGATGGCGTTCTGCATCCTCAGCACTCCGCCCCGTGAACAAACGGCACCACGCTGCGGAAGCAATCATCGACATAGAGACGCGGTGCAGCCGCGATTGTGCCGAAGAAGCCGGTCTCCGCCGTGGTGGTCGTGATCCCCGTCAGCCGGTTGCCGTCACGGATGATCACATCGCCGAAAATCGCGGCCTCGGTCCAGTCGGGCCCACCGGTTGCCGCTTCCAGATCGAGATCGCCGCCGCCGCAGAGATCGGCGCCGGGGTCCGCGCAGGCGGTGAGAGCGGACGTGGTCACCGTGCCGCTGATCTCTGCCTCTCCAACACGCATCCGGGTGATCCCGGTGACATCCCGGCGGAAGGTGGCCGTGTTGCATCAATCACCGGACAAGCGCGGAGTACCCTTACCCGTGAAAATGGTCAGCCAACTGACTCAAACCTGGCACAGCCAAGTTCGGTCATTCTGTTAAGAGCCCGCACACCGATCTGTGCCTCAGTTTTCTGATTTTCGAACCGCCGCGATCTCAGTTTCGGCCCGATCACACTTTTCCAACGACCAATTTGTGCTTCCGCGCGACTGCGCTGATTGTAGCCGCTTCTGACTTGCCATGCCAGTCGGCCGTACGTCTGTATCTGGGCGATGTGCTGGTCGCGGAGGGATGGATCATCGCGCGATTTCAGGGCGAGAACGGCGTTTTTTGGCGGTGGAATGATGACCTCGACTGCATCGCCAAAACGCGCCGTGAGCAGATTTCTGGTCGGGGTGCCGTCATAGGCCCCATCCGCCAGAAATCGCGAAACCGGCCCGTCGAACTGATCCAGAAGCCCGGGCAAGGCCGTGCTATCGCCGACGTGGTCCAGCGTCAGATCCGAGCAGATGATCTCGCCGGTTGTGAGGTCCAGGCCGAGGTGTAGCTTTCTCCACGATTTGCGTTTGGCCTTTGTTTCATGCTTGACCTGCAGCCACTCGCCCTCGCCAAAGATCTTCAATCCAGTACTGTCCATGGTCAGATGGATCGGCTCGGTTCTGTCGACCCGAGGCTTTGCAGGCAATCTCAAGCCGAGCCCGCGGCGCGACAGTGTTGAGAAATCCGGCACCGGAATGTCTACTCCCATCAGCCGAGCGATGCTGCGCATCAGCCCTTGGGTCTGGCGCAGCGGTAGTTTGTAAATCGTACGCAGAGTCAGGCAGGTCTCGATCGAAATGTTCGAATATTTCGGCTGACCTCCCGGAGTCGTCCGGCGCGGCGCTCGCCATTGTTTCAGCGTATCGTCAGTGACCCAGATGGTCAGATCGCCACGACGCCGCAGGATTTCGGTGTACTCCGCCCAATTTGTCACCCGATATCGTTTCTTCGGAAACTTGTGGCGACGAGCAGCGTTGAATTTATGCGGCATTCAAGTGTCCAGATCAGAGGTGGAGCACCCGATTACCAGAACTACCTGTGTTCGTGCAACAACGTCGAAAACAACGGGAAATCGACCTCAGACCCAGCAATCGCGCCGTCATCCAATGAGGACAGCGAGAGCGACGCCGGTGCGGATGAGAGCATCAGAGCCCCGGACCTTGACGCTGTGCCCGCGGCACTTGCCGGTTCAGGTTCGCTCGACCGCCTGGCCGAAACTGCCCGCGACTACGCCCGCCAGGCCACGGCCGAGAGCACCAATGCCGCCTACAAAGCCGACTGGGCACATTTTACCCGCTGGTGCCGTCGGAGGGGTACCGCGCCCGTCAGCGGCACCCCCTGCCCTGATCCGCAGCTAATAGGTCTCTATATCGCCAATTGCGCCGCACCTGATGATAAGTCCCCTGCCCTCTCGGTCGGCACGATTGAACGCCGCCTGTCCGGCCTCGCATGGCACTACCAACAACGCGGGTTCACCCTTGATCGCAAGGACCGTCACATCGCCACCGTTTTGGCCGGCATTCGCCGCAAGCACGCGCGGCCGCCGGTACAAAAAGAAGCCATCCTCGCTGAGGACATTCTCAATATGATCGACACTCTGGGTTACCGACTGCGCGATATGCGGGATCGGGCTATTCTGCTGATCGGCTACGCAGGAGGTCTGCGCCGTTCTGAAATCGTCAGCCTGGATATCAATCGGGATGATACCGACGATGGTAAGGGATGGATTGCAATTGAGGAACGCGGGTTGATCCTGACGTTTCGTGGCAAAACCGGCTGGCGCGAGGTCGAGATTGGCCGTGGCTCCAGCGACCAGTCCTGTCCGGTACATGCGCTTGAACAATACCTGCATTATGCCAGGATCGACTTTGGCCCGCTGTTCCAGCGCGTCAGCCGCGATGATCGCAAACCCACCGGCGCTCGTCTGTCGGACAAACACGTCGCGCGGCTGATCAAGAAAACCGTGCTTGATGCTGGCATCCGTTCTGACCTGCCCGAAGCGGAACGTGTGGCGCTATTCTCGGGCCATTCCCTGCGCGCCGGGCTTGCCACTTCGGCCAATGTGGATGAACGATATGTGCAAAAGCAGCTCGGCCATGCTTCGCCCGAAATGACGCGACGATATCAGCGAAGACGCGATAGGTTCAGGGTCAACCTCACAAAAGCCGCAGGGCTTTAGAGAATTTAGGGTATTTGGTCGTCAAGCAAGCGCACCAGCATATGTCTTATATGATCCTGAGCTCCAAAGAATACGGCCAGAACCCTGACAATCTTTTGGCCTTCATCCAGAACAAACCAGAATACCGCTTTATCGTGACGAACAAAGCGCAGTCCCTCAAGAATATCGGGCCGCAATGTCCCCTGTTTTGGAGCTAATGCCAGTTTATTGGCGGAGATCCGGATGCCGCGAATACGCTCAACTGCGCGTTCAAAAGCAACATCGTTATCTTCGCTAAATTCCAAGTAGGACTTCACAAGATGATCAAAAATCAGCTCGAAATCCCGTTCTGCATCAGCCGCGAATTCAAGGCTCCACACGTAAACTGCTCCGCTTTCGGGCAATCATATCCTCGATCCGAGTATCCATTTCGGATGCAGACACGAACGGGCCATCAAGCCGGTGATTGATCAGCTCGCGCAGGGCTTGGGTTTCAACCTCTTCGGTCTCGGTTTTACGCCGCAACATTTCCAATCCCTGCTGAAGCACCGAGCTCAAACTTGAAAACTGGCCGGCCTCAACAAGAGATCGCGCAAAGGAATCCTGTTG
The DNA here is from genome assembly GCA_965247915.1 of Paracoccaceae bacterium. Lineage (GTDB taxonomy): Bacteria > Pseudomonadota > Alphaproteobacteria > Rhodobacterales > Rhodobacteraceae > JAKZRT01. Next base: position 961,153 of record OZ252048.1, on the reverse strand, counting down.
ATCCGTAAGCGAAATTGATGATTTGACGCTCATTACAGTCTCCTTTAGTTCAATATGCTACCCAGTAGCACCAAAGTCAAGTTTTCTCACGCTGCCCGAACTTCATTCAAACGCCCATAGAAACTACGATCCAGATGCAGCTCCCCTACCCCGGCTTTTTCGACCATGCCGCGCAGATAGCCGCCTGGGGATGCAACTTCGCCGGCGTTGAACTTGTCAAAGATCAGCGCCAGGGCAGCAGCGGCCATTTGTGGGCCCAATCGTTGTTGCGCTACAGCCCAGGCATCCTCAGAAATCCCTACCATCGGCCGGATTTGACCGGCAACGCAGTGCAATTGTTCCCAATCGTTGACGTAGCCACCCAGATCCCGCGCCATTTCAGCAAAGCTGGGGCAGGATTGCATCACGGTCGCGATTTCAATCTCGGATCCCTGTCCTTTCTTGCCGAATGTGCTCCAGCTAATGTCTTTGCTCTCCATCGGATCAGGAGTTTGAGATTTAACCGCTGCCCGCTTCGTCTTTCTTTTTTCTAAGGTATTACTATATACAGGATTAAGGGCACCTCGATTTATTGACATTCTGAGGGCATATTATGCCTGATTTCGGTTCTATCGGCCATCGGCACGCTGGGTTTTAGGTGGTCAGTCTCGATCCTTAATCCGCGCCGGGCATTGGTGGCGCAGATCGCCACAGCATCCTCGTGTTTTCATACCGGGAATGGGTTTAGGCGGTGCAACTGGCCAAGCCGCCGGATATTGTAGGCAAGGTTCTTCATCCCGATCCTGGCCCTGGCCCGCGCCAGACCGATGGTTCGCACCAGCGTGCCACCCATGTCGTTCGCCTGCGCGCCGAACACATGCTCGACACGGACACGAACCGAGGATTTCGTCCTGTTGCTTTTCATTGCCTGTTCGGTCAGAGGCCTGCCCCGTTTGCCCTTGCGGTGGATGCGGCTTGTCAGTCCTCTCGCCCTGAGCTTCGCCTCGATTTCTTCCGACCGGTAGGCCGCATCTGCCCAGACCCTGGAGGCGGTGTTGCCGCGCATCAGCAACTCGTCCACCACCTGGCTGTCGTGAACGGCAGCGCCCGTGACGTGATAGCGCCGGATCAGTTTGTGCTTACGATCGACATTCACATGGTTCTTGTAGCCATAGTGGCTTTTGCCGTGCTTTTTGGTCCAGCGTGCATCAACGTCCTTCTGTGATCGCTTGGCAGGCTTGTTTTCCCAGTCTTCCGGCACCTCGCCACCCTTGATCGCCGCGTTTTCCGCGCGCGTGTTGTGGTTGCGCGGCACCGGCACGATGGACGCGTCCAGTATCTGGCCGCCCCGTGCAATGTAGCCCTGCCGCGCCAGATGTCCGTCAAAGAGTTTGAACAAATCATCCACCTTGCCCGCCTGCGCCAGCGCCTCGCGATACAGCCACACGGTCTTTGCGTCCGGCACCCGGTCACCAAGACCAAGACCCAGAAAACGCATAAACGAAAGCCGGTCCCGGATCTGGTATTCGACCTGATCGTCCGAAAGGTTGTAAAGCGCGCTCAGAACCAGGGTTTTGAACATCAGTACCGCGTCCATCGGCTTGCGCCCCGCGCGTGATTTCCGCTCACTTTCAGGCTTGCGCCAGACCTGCTCCAGAAGCGGGCGGAACTCTTCCCACGGTACAACTGCATTGATCTCGACCAGCGGGTCCTTCTTCGCATCCAGGCTCTCGTAACGATCTGAAAGATCAAAAAAGCCCATCTGTGCCATGACTGCCATCCCTCCGCCGCATCATCCTGCAAATCTACAGCGCGTTCACGCCAGATGCAATTTATAGAGGTGCCCTTAAGTTGGTTTGTAGATAGTATATGAGGGTCAGTAACGGACCCCTTGGGGTTCATATATTGTGTTTCGCTGGAAGGTAGCACTTGTGTTTGAAGGGTGTTTTCCACAACCTCATCCTCGCGCTTGAAAGCGGCTTGGAAGGCTTGTTCTACGCTGTCCTTAAGCTCACAAAGCCATTCCAGCATATCGAGAAGCCGTTCGGGTGTGGCATTGGCGCGGGGAAGTCGGCCCAGCAATGCCTCAAAGGCGGCTGACAGCTCCCTCCAGGGGCCGCGGAACGCATTCTCTAGCGCCTGGTCGACCTTGGCGCGTATTATGCGCCGGGTAATGGTGATCTGCCGCTTGGTGCGCAGGCAGAACTGCCGATCGTCCTGAATCTGGGCGAACAGGTGGGCGAACTCCTCTGCACGCGCTGCCAGAGGCGACAGATCATAGCCATAAGCCTCAATGATATAGCCCTGCTCGTCCCTGTGGCCCCAGCGCTTGCCGTTTGAGCTGTCTCGGAAGGCTATCAGCCCTGCCTCGACAAGCCGTCTGGCGTGGCGTTTCAGCGCTGACAGAGAAAACCCCGTCTGTTCCATTAGATAGCTCATAATTCACCTCCAAATAGCGTTAGAGGCCCAGACGATTGGCCGTCTGCTCTGCTCCCAGTCCTGCGGCTTGGTGAATGCACCAAAGGTATCCAGCAACATCATGTCACTGGGCTTCAGGCCCAGATGAGCCGCCACACGTTTCACCGCCAACAGCGCTTTGTTTTTGGGTACACTTAGCCCCTCACCGGCTTGAGCATGCTGTTCCGCAATGCCAAGACCCGGTGTCGGCTTGCGCCAACCGTTTCCATTCGCCATTTTTGGCAAACCTCTATCGCTCCGAGGAATTGCCTCCTCGGTTTCTCCATCCGGAGTGCTGCTGAATTTTCTCATAATTTATCGACAGACAAAGATTTCCCGTTCGCCCAAGAGCGTTTTTTCTTGTCTCGCGAATCAGGGGCTGCTAGGGTTTAGGTGTCAAATCGGCCCTGTCACGGTAACTGGCTGGTGTCAGCTGCGGGTGGCGAGTAGCTTCCTGTTATGAACAAGATCAGCTACCGCCGACATCGGTTTCCTGCAGAGATAATCCAGCGCGCCGTCTGGCTGTGTTTCCGGTTTCCGCTCAGTTACCGCGATGTGGAGGACCTGCTCGCTGAACGTGGTGTCGATGTTTCTTACGAGACGATACGGCGCTGGTCTTTAAAGTTTGGGCAGGCCTATGCCCGAAAACTGAGACAATCACGCCCTCGACCAGACGACCGGTGGCACCTTGATGAGGTGTTTTCCTCCATCAACGGAAAACGGATGTATCTATGGCGGGCGGTGGACAGCGAGGGTGAGGTGCTGGATATCCTGGTTCAGTCCCGGAGGAACAAGAAAGCAGCACTCAAGCTGATGCGCAAACTGCTCAAGAAGCAGGGGTATGCGCCGAATAAGGTGGTGACCGATAAACTGCCATCTTACGGGGCAGCATTGCGTGATCTCAACATGACGGGGAAACACGTTACCGGCGGACGGAGCAATAATCGGGCGGAGAATTCGCACCTGCCGGTTCGACAACGAGAACGCAGGATGCAGGGCTTCAAGTCATCAGGATCGGCGCAAAGGTTTCTCTCCACCCACGCCGCCATCTACAACACCTTCAATGTCCAACGTCATCTGATCACTCGCAAGACAATGCGCCAATTCCGCGGTGACGCGATGAACACGTGGCGGACCGTGACCGCTGCTGCTTGAGCCGCTCAGTTCAGACGTTCAACTGCGACCTGCCTTCGTTAAGTTGACAGCACCGTTGTGAGACACAAGCCCCGTCTGCTGAGCGATAACGGCTCTTGCTACATCTCTGGCGACCTGGCCGAATGGCTCGAGGATCGACAGATGGACCACGTTCGCGGTGCGCCGTTCCATCCGCAAACCCAGGGGAAGATCGAGCGCTGGCATCAGACGATGAAGAACCGGGTTTTGCTGGAAAACTACTATCTGCCCGGCGATCTTAAACGCCAGATCGGGGCCTTCGTCGATTACTACAACAACCAGCGCTACCACGAGAGCCTGAACAACGTCACACCCGCCGACGTCTACTTCGGGCGCGGCAAGGCCATCATCAGAGAAAGGGAAAAGATCAAGAAACTGACAATCCGACAACGCCGCTTGCAACATCAAAAACTCGCGGCATAATCAATCACACAAACGAACCAGAGCCTCCAAAACTCAAACCGCTCTGATGTCCCATTTTATATGACGACGGACATTCTGGTAATCGGGTGCTCCACCTCTGATCTGGACACTTGAATGCCGCATAAATTCAACGCTGCTCGTCGCCACAAGTTTCCGAAGAAACGATATCGGGTGACAAATTGGGCGGAGTACACCGAAATCCTGCGGCGTCGTGGCGATCTGACCATCTGGGTCACTGACGATACGCTGAAACAATGGCGAGCGCCGCGCCGGACGACTCCGGGAGGTCAGCCGAAATATTCGAACATTTCGATCGAGACCTGCCTGACTCTGCGTACGATTTACAAACTACCGCTGCGCCAGACCCAAGGGCTGATGCGCAGCATCGCTCGGCTGATGGGAGTAGACATTCCGGTGCCGGATTTCTCAACACTGTCGCGCCGCGGGCTCGGCTTGAGATTGCCTGCAAAGCCTCGGGTCGACAGAACCGAGCCGATCCATCTGACCATGGACAGTACTGGATTGAAGATCTTTGGCGAGGGCGAGTGGCTGCAGGTCAAGCATGAAACAAAGGCCAAACGCAAATCGTGGAGAAAGCTACACCTCGGCCTGGACCTCACAACCGGCGAGATCATCTGCTCGGATCTGACGCTGGACCACGTCGGCGATAGCACGGCCTTGCCCGGGCTTCTGGATCAGTTCGACGGGCCGGTTTCGCGATTTCTGGCGGATGGGGCCTATGACGGCACCCCGACCAGAAATCTGCTCACGGCGCGTTTTGGCGATGCAGTCGAGGTCATCATTCCACCGCCAAAAAACGCCGTTCTCGCCCTGAAATCGCGCGATGATCCATCCCTCCGCGACCAGCACATCGCCCAGATACAGACGTACGGCCGACTGGCATGGCAAGTCAGAAGCGGCTACAATCAGCGCAGTCGCGCGGAAGCACAAATTGGTCGTTGGAAAAGTGTGATCGGGCCGAAACTGAGATCGCGGCGGTTCGAAAATCAGAAAACTGAGGCACAGATCGGTGTGCGGGCTCTTAACAGAATGACCGAACTTGGCTGTGCCAGGTTTGAGTCAGTTGGCTGACCATTTTCACGGGTAAGGGTACTCCGCGCTTGTCCGGTGATTGATGCAACACGGCCAAGAGCAGGGGATCATTTCTTCCGGGCGATGATGAATATCGACGATTTCCTGGGCTGCCATTTCATCTTGATCTTAAATTCGGCGTCTTCGATCATCGCAATGAGCGCGTGCGCGCGGAACGGGCGCACTTTCGGCAGCACGCCAAGCGCTGACCCGATCGGCAGGACCAGCGGCCAAAACCAACCTTCCTCGCGCAGGCAACGGTGGAAGAAACAAAGTATCCATTGGGTTTCAAGTGGTTATGTATGTGCACGAGTTCGAGCACCAGATCGTCAACAAGGTGCAGGACCGAGTGGGTCATGACCATGTCGTAGCCGGGGTCGCGCACTTTCCAGCCAAGATTGGGGGAGACGTGAAAGTCGACATTGTCGACGCCATCCGCCTTGGCCTTCGCGATGTCGATCATCCGGTACGAGAAATCGACGGCGTCAATATGGCCCACCCGGGGGGCATGTATCAACGAGGTGGTCCCGGTGCCGCAGCCAAACTCCAGCACCCGCATATCGGGGGCCATCCGTTTGGCCGTCTCGGCCAGCTTTTTCTCGTAAGCGGGCTGATCCGCGACCGGGTCGCGGGCATATTTCTTGGCGATGAAGTTCCAGAACCGGGCGGCTTTGGGCGGGTTGGTCATGGTGGCAGTCATAGCATACCTCCTCAGGCAATTTGGGGTTTCAGGGCAGGGGCCGCGCGCCCGCGCGGTTTGCGGCGGATGATCCATTCGGCGACGGCGAGGTTGAGGAACCAACCGCCAAGCTGAAACAGGTCATCGACCATCGGAGCGGGTTCGCCCCAGATGATCACGAACGGCAGGTAGAAAAACGGTATTGTGCCAGCGTTGATCGCAATCGCATAGGCGCGGATCATGAATGCGCGATGCCGGATAATCTGGCGCATCAGGATTGCACGAACAGCCAGCAGGATGAAGACGGCCCAGAGGCTGCCAAAAATCAGGCGGCCATAAAACAGAATTGGCCCCGAGATATCGGGGTAGCTCAGCGTCATCCAAACCCCGCTCAGCGCCGCGCCGATCCCGGCCAGCGCGGTGATCCGCCCGGCCTTGCGGTGGTAGCGCGGATGCCTGGCGCGAACCGACGGCAGCAATTGAAACGCACCCAGCAGTATGAAGGTCACTGCGAATATGACGTGCAGGAAAAGCGGCAGGTTATCGACGTGGGACGCGGCGTATTCCAGCGCCCAGTCCCATTTCAAGATCAGATCGCCCGCGCGGTATATCCCGGCCCCGCCAGGTATCAGACACGCCAACGTTAGGAAAATCGGCAATATTCGGGTGTTCATGGGTTTTCGGTCCATGTCAGGCTCCCATCCGGAAGGTAAATTTGGTTGTCAGGGTCCGCCGCGCGTGGTGACGGCGGCGCAGTCAGTCTTCAAATTCGATCGTAAAAACTTCGTCCATTTGCCGCTCAAAGGCCTGGCTGATCAGAAACGCCAGTTCCAGCGAGGGTGAATATTTGGCCTTTTCGATGGCCACGATGGTTTGGCGGGTCACGCCGACCTTTTCGGCCAGCGCCGCCTGGGTCATCTCGTCGGCGTCAAATCGCAAGCGCCGGATATTGTTGGTGATGATCGGTTTCTTGCCCATGGCTCAGCCCATCCGGTAGCGGATCATCTTGGCCAAGTTGCCCGCCAGATCGCCAGCGGCAAAACCAAACCACATGGCGATGAACGCGCTCAAGGGTGCGATCCCGTTGGCAAGTGCTATCACCGCGCCGATAAAGCCGATGCTGAGCACGATGCCGGTCACCTTCATGCCGAAATTCGATATGATCTTGTCGCGCTCATCGACCAGAAAGCTCGGGCTGGCGGTGCCGGTGGCGATGGCGATGGCGTGCAGGATGTTGAACAGGATCGTCGTGGCGATCACCAGCGCGATGCCAATGGGGATCACCCACAGCATGGCGCGCGCCCAGATCATCACGGCGTCGTCCCCGGCCAGGCGGCCGTCTTCGAACATCGCCATGAGCTTGAAGATCACATAGAGATTGACCAGCAGGCTGGCGAATATCTCCGAAACGGTGTTGCGTTCTTCGTGGGTCATAGCGGTGGTCCTTCAGCGTGTCGATTTAGGCAGACACCATGTCTGCTTTGTTAGCCACTATGTATGATAAGATATTCTTGATGTCAAGAATAGTTTACATAATGTCCGGTTTAGTATACTAGTCGCAACGATTGGAATGGTTTAGCCGGGTTGATGGTGAGCAGAATATCGCGATTTCACGAGACCCGAACCGGCGATGATTCGGCCCTCGGCGGCTTCGGGCGGAAAAGAATTTTCACGAAAAATTCTTCCACCTGAAAAATCTTCGTGAAGATTTTTCGCCCCGACCGATGCGTCTTGACCTCTTATCCCGCGCCCCCCACTGTCCGGCCACCAAACACGAGCAGTCATGGCCCAAAACACCACCCCATTTTCCGCCTTTGAATGGATGATCGCCTGGCGGTACCTGCGCGCCCGCCGGTCCGAGGGCGGGGTCAGTGTGATGACCTGGATCAGCCTCGTGGGCGTTATGCTTGCGGTGTTTGCGCTGATCGTGACGCTGGCGGTGCGTTCGGGGTTCCGGACGGAATTCGTTGACACGATCCTGGGCGCCAACGCCCATGTCACGGTCTATTATCAAGGCGTGATCCAGACCGGCGGGTCGGTCAGCCGCACTATCGACGACTATGCGGGGCTGGCCGCGCGCCTTCGGGCCGTGCCCGGCGTGACCCGGGCCGCACCCCTGATAAAGGCCGAGGTCATGGCCAGTCGCGCCGACAAGAACGCCGGTGTGCAGGTGTTTGGCATTACGCTGGAAAACCTCAAGACTATTCCGCGCATCGCCCACCCCGAACTGGCGCTGGGCGATATCGAGCGCTTTGAGGACGGTATCGCACTGGGTTCGGGGGTGGCGGCGACGCTGGGGGTCAGCGTCGGCGAGGCGATAAAGCTGATCTCGCCCAATGGCGTCAAGACCGCGTTCGGCACCAGCCCGCGCGTCGGCATCTACGAGGTGGTCTATATCTTTCGCGCCGGGCGGTTCGACATCGACCGCACCCGCGCCTATCTGCCGTTTGCCCAAGCGCAGGTGTTTTTCAACCGCGAGGGCGTGGCCGACGAGATCGAAGTGATGGTCGCCGAGCCCGAAGCGGTCGATGACCTGGGCGACGCCCTGCGCGCCGCCGGGGGGCCGCGCACGCTCATTTGGTCATGGCGCGACGCCAGCGACAATTTCCTGCGCGCGCTCGAGGTCGAGGACAACGTCATGTTCGTGATCCTGGCCATTCTGGTGCTGATCGCGGCGATGAACATCGTCTCGGGCCTGATCATGCTGGTCAAGAACAAGGGCCGCGACATCGGGGTTCTGCGCACTATTGGCCTGACGCAAGGCAGCGTTCTGCGGGTCTTTTTCATCTGCGGGTCGTTGATCGGCGTCGTCGGCACCGGCCTGGGCGTGATCGCCGGGTGCCTTTTCGCGATCTACATCGATCCGATTTTTTCCTTTGTGAACTACATGGCCGGCGGTGGGGTCTGGGACCCTTCGATCCGGGGCATCTATGCGCTGCCCGCCGAACTCAGGGCCGGCGACGTCGGCAAAGCCGTGGCGCTGTCGCTGAGCCTTTCGTTCATCGTGACCATCTTTCCGGCCCGCCGCGCGGCGCGGATGAACCCGGTAGAGGCGCTGCGGTATGAGTGAACCGGTGCTAAAGCTGTACGGGCTGGAAAAGACCTATCTGAAAGGAAAACCGGGCGAGATTCGCGTTCTTCGCGGGGCCGATCTGTGCTTGAGCCCGGGCGAGGCGGTGGCGCTGGTGGCGCCCTCGGGCGCAGGCAAATCGACACTTTTGCACATCGCCGGGCTGCTCGACACCGCCAATGCCGGCCGGGTTCAGGTGGCCGGCCAGGACCTGACCCGCGCCTCGGACCGGCGGCGCACGGCGACGCGGCGCGCCCAGCTGGGGTTTGTCTATCAGTTTCACCACCTGCTGCCCGAATTCTCGGCGCTGGAAAACATCGTTCTTCCGCAGCTTGCCAATGGTCTTTCCCGAGGCGCGGCCGCGACCCGTGCGCGCGCGCTGCTGGCCCGCGTGGGCGTTGCCGACCGCGCTGACCACCGGCCTGCGACCCTTTCGGGCGGCGAACAACAGCGCGTGGCCTTTTGCCGGGCATTGGCCAATGACCCCGGCGTTCTGCTGGCCGATGAACCCACCGGCAACCTTGACCCCGACACCTCGGACCGGGTCTTTTCCGTCATGATGGAGCTGGTGCGCGAAACCGGGCTGGCAGCATTGATCGCCACGCATAACATGGATCTTGCGGCGCGCCTGGACCGCGTGGTGCGCCTGGAGAACGGAATTTTGCGGGATGGTTGATGTCTCGCTTGATGCGATCGAAGAGGCCAGCGCTGCGGCCCTGCGGAGCCATGGCGCGGCTAGTTGGATCGCGGCCTCGGTGGCGCACGCGGTGCGCCGGGCTGAGGAAACCGGCAACGTCATTTGCGGGCTCTATTATCTGGAAAGCTACTGCGTCCAACTGCGCTCGGGCCGGGTTGACGGCACGGTCGATCCGCAGGTCAGCCGCCCGCGCCCCAGCTCGGTCAAGGCCGATGCGCGCTTTGGCTTTGCCCAGCCGGCGTTCCAGCGCGGCCTGCCGGTGGCGCTGAAGGCGGCGCGCAAGAACGGCACCGCGTCGCTGGCGGTGGCGCATGCGCATACCTGCACGTCGCTGGGCTATTTCACCGAGATCATCGCGCGCGAGGGCTTTGTGGCGCTGGGTTTCGCCAACGCTTCGCCGGTGGTCGCGGCCCCGGGCGGGCGCGGCCGGGTGATCGGCACTAACCCGATTTCGCTGTCGGTCCCCGACGGCAAGGGGGGGCTGGCGCTGCACTTCGATTTCTCAACCTCCGCCGTGGCGCTCGGCAAAATCACCATGGCCAAGGCGGCGGGCGAAAAAATCCCCCTGGGTTGGGCGGTCGATGCCGAAGGCCAGCCCACCACCGACCCGGACGCGGCGCTGACCGGCGCGCTGGTGTCGGCGGGCGGACACAAGGGCTGGGGCATCGGCCTGATGGTCGAAGTGATGGCCGCCGCGATGACCGGATCGGTCAATTCGCTGGATGTCGCGGGGCTGAAAGCGGCGCAGGGCCCGCCGCACGGGCTGGGGCAGTTCTATGTCTTGCTCGACCCCGGCACCTACACGGATGACTTCGCCGACCGGATGGCGCGGCTGGCGCAGGCGGTTGCCGCCGACCCCGGCGCGCGGCTGCCGGGGCAGGGCCGCAAGGCGCTCGATCCGGTGCCGCTGGATGACAAACTCTGGGACAGCGTGCTGGCGCTTGGTCGGTGAGCGGTCATCTTGCTTTAGGCGCTCTGGGTCAGCACCACTCCGAGCGCCATCAAGCCGATGCCGCCCGCGCGCATGGCGCTGACCGGCGTCTGAACCGCGCCGAAAAGGCCGAACTGGTCGATCAGCGCGGCCGAGATCAGCTGGCCCAGCAACACGAAGAATACCGCGTTGCCGACCCCGAAATGGGGCGCGACATAGGTGATCGACAGCACATAAAACGCCACAAGCACGCCGCCCAGAAACAGGTGTTTGGGCGCGGTCGCAAGGGCGGTCCAACTGGCCGGGGCGCTGAGCGCCAGCGCCACCAGCGTGGCCAAAAGCGCCACCAGAAACAGGCACAACGCCGCCGTCGCCGGGTTGCCCAGCCGCACCCCGAGCCCGGCGTTCAGTGCCGCCAGCAGCGGCACGCCGATGCCTGCGGCCAGCATGATCGTGGCGTATTTCAAGGTCTCGGCGGTCATGGCATGGTCCTTTCGGCGGTTCAGGCGGGCGGGCGGTAGAATGTGGCCGTGGCGGTGGCCACCGCTTTGCCCGAAGGTTCGGCATAAAGCACCGCCCGCGCGAAGATCAGCGCCCGGCCCGCTATGATGATCGTGGCCTTGGCCCGCACCGCATCACCGGTGGCCGCGGCCAGATACTGGGTGTCCAGATTGGTTGTGGCCACCGCCTGCCAAGCGCCCGCGTGGGCCGCACAGGCGATCACCATCGAGGTGTCCGCCAGCGCCTGCCCGCTGGCAATCCCGCCGACCCGCGCGATGTGATCGCCCAAGGGCATCGCCAGCACCGCGCCACGCTCGCTGACATCGCGCACGGTCGGCTCCAGCGACAGCACCCAGGGGGCGAAGTTGTCGCGCAGCATCTGGCGGGCGTTATCGGGGGTCATGGGGGGCCTTCTGGCTTGTGTCCAAGGCTTAAACCGGATTGCAGGGGGATGGAATTGCTGTGTTCGCACACCTGAAGAGTTTCGCCTCGATCCCCATGTGTTAATTGGGCTGAAATCGCTGCCGCGGAGCCGTTCCCAAATTGCTCGCCTGCGGTGCCAGGCGGCTTTTGCGCCTGCCTGCGGCAGTCGCCCCAGCTTTCAAGCTTCCGGCGGGAAATTTTTACCCAGACGAAGATAAATGTGCCGCGCCTTTGCTGTTATCACTTTTCCAGAAATACTTATCTGTCCGCGGTCTGCTATTTTGTTGGCGGGCGGGCGGCCGGCAAATACTTGACCCGCTTTGAGGTCGTCTGGGAGCCGGGTCCCCAGCCACTTGGGTAACCACCCAAACCGAACTGTTGACTGGCCCGGCGCTGTTGTCGCCAAGGCCGCAGATAAGGATGGATAACGTGACCTTAACACCTTACTTCGCGGGATGCGACATTTCGCGGGACGGCCTGGACATTTGCCTGTTGCAGGGCGACATCGCAATACCCCGGCCCCGGTTTTACCGCAGCCAGATGAGCAAGCTGACCACCACCTTGCGCGGAAAATCGCTGTCCCCCGACGCGCAGATGCAATTCCTGTCGGACATTTCTTTCGGTGCGGAAACGTCGCGCGTGGTGATGTCCGACAATCGCTTTATCTGCGCCCCAGCAAAGATATTTTTCCAGGGCGAGTTCTATGGCAAGGCCGGGTTCAAAACCGCCTGGCTGCGCCAGGCCTTTCCCGACCACGCTTGCGAGTTTTTCCCCAGCATCCGCAACCCGGCGACGTTTCTTTCCGAGCTGCTCCGGGCTGAGGCGCCAACCAAGCTGCCGGACCTGTTGCAGGGGGCGAACACCGCGCAGATGCAATGGTCGGTGGTGATCGCCCGCATCCGCGCCGCCAACCCCGATACACCAATTACGGTATGGTGCAACGAGGACACGCCGCTGATCTGGCCGCTGGTGCTGTCGGCGGTCGCGGGCATCGAACCCGACGTCCCCATTGACGGTTCAGCCGACATTACCCGCACGCTTTTAACACCCGAAGGCAAGGAAAGCCTGACCAGCGCTCTGGGCGACCCCATATCGGCCAGCATGGACAAAACCATGCGCGCCCTTGGCGCCCATCTGCATCACTACCTTGACGAGAGCACGGTCGAAGAAGAAATAGACGTGCCGGGTTGGCGCGACGAACACGTAGAACTGATGACCGCGGCTTACGAGGCCGACGTTGACCGCATTGCGGCGATCGAAGGGGTGAATTTCCTGCAGGCGTAAATCCGGCGCCAGGCCCCGGGAACCGGGATCAGCCCGCTGGCCCGCCAGCGCCGTCATAACCGCGCTTTTGCGCCTCGAACAGACGGGCATAGAGGCCGGTCGTCGCCATCAACGCGGCGTGGGTGCCGGTTTCGGCCACCCGGCCCGCTTCCAGCACATATATCTGGTCGGCATCGATAATCGGCGACAGCCGGTGCGCGATCACAATCGTGGTCTTATTTTTCGCCAAGCGTCCCAAGGCCAGTTTCACTTTCTCCTCGGTCGCCTGGTCCAGCGCCGAGGTTGCCTCGTCCAGCAGAACCACCGGTGCCTCGCGCAGGAACGCCCGCGCAATGGCGATCCGCTGTTTTTGTCCGCCCGACAACTGGGCGCCTTTCGGTCCCACCGGCGCCACGCCGCGCTGCCGGATCAGGTCGGCGATTTCGGCCGCTTCGGCGGCGGCCCAGATCTGGCCGTCGGAAACCTCGGGCGCGACATAGCGGATGTTTTCCCAGATCGAGTTGTTGAAGATCACAATATCCTGCGCCACCACCGAGAACGACCGGCGCAACGCCTTGATCCGCAAGTCGCCAAGCGCCACGCCGCCGATCGTAATGCGCCCGCCCAAGGGCTCGTAAAGCCGCCCCAGAAGGCTGAGGATGGTGGTCTTTCCCGACCCCGTCGGCCCGACGATGGCGGTGGTGCGTCCGCCCTCAAATGTCATGCTCAGACCATCAAAAAGCGGTTGATCCTCAGCGTAGGCAAACCGCACATTGTCAAAGATGATATCGCCCCCGGCATCGAAATTATCGTGCGCATCCGGCGCGTCGGTGATGTTCGGGCTTTCGCGAAACAGGCTGCGCACGCGCTCGAGGATCACCATGTTTCCCTGAAGCTGCACGAAAAACTGCGACAAACGCCGCCCAGGATCAAACACCAGCACCAGACCAATCAGGAAGGTAATGATGGCCGCGCCGTCCATGTCGAAATTGGGGCTCAGAACCATATAACCGCCGCCGCCGATCACCATGACGTAGACAAGCGCGGCGGCGAAATCGACGAAGGGAAACACCAGCGCGGCGGTGGCGTTCACCTTGATCGCGTAGCGGCGAATTTTTCTGGTGGACTGAACCAGCCGGTCCTCTTCCACCTCTTCCTGACTGGCAATCTTGACAGTGCGAATACCGCCAACCGCCTCGTCCAGTCCGCCCATATAATCCTGCATCGCCTGCTGCGCACTGGCCTGCGCCACCCGGATGCGCCGCGACACCGCCTGCAACAACAACAGGATCGGCGGGATGACCAGCGTGGCCGCCACGAACAGGATCGGCTGTTTGTAAAACAGATAGACCGACAGGATCACCACCGTGGCGGCATCTCCCAAAGCCCGCACAAACGCCTGACCCACGAAGACGCTCAGCGCCTCGGCCTGTTGCGCCAGACGCAAGATGATCGCCCCGGGCGGGCTGTGCTCGAAAAACGCCAGATCGAGCTGCATGAGATGCGCAATCAGGTCGGCGCGCAACTTGAGCACGGCGCCCGAGGCCACCCAGACCGACATCCGCGGCACCGCGTATGACATGAACCCGCGGAACGTGAACACCCCAAAAACCATGGTGCAAACCCAGATAAGTTCGCGCGCGGTGCCCTTTTCAAAAATAACCCTCAGCCCGTTCTCGGAAAGCCGCAGAAACTGCTGATAAACAAAACCCTGGGCCACGATCAAAAGAAATATCGTCATCAGCCACGGCATCCGCGCGCGCAGATAGCCGCGCCAGAACCAGCCGATGTTGTCGCGGTCCTCGACGCTGAGATATCTGCCGTCTTTTTTGGGCCGTTTAAGTGGCTTTGTGGGCATCGGGCCTTGATCTTGCCTCGCGTGTCGTGGGGACCGCCTGGGGCGCCCGGCACCGATAACGCTGATGGCGGCGCGGCTGTCAAGCCACCGGCGGTAAACACCGGATAAAGATCGCCGATTTTAGCCTTGCGTTTTCGGGCGATTCAGATTGCAACTGCGCATCAGACTGCGCGCCAATGCCCAAGGTTTCGCCCGATGCCGCACACCGCCTTTTCCGCGCCTGGCCGGTTCTACCGCGGCAATCTGCACGGCCATACCACCGCCTCGGACGGGGTGCTTGACCCCGCAGAATTCTGCGACAAATATCGTGCCGAGGGATATGATTTTGTCGCACTGACCGATCATTTTGTTGAACTTTATGGCTATCCGATCACCGACGCGCGCCATCTCGACCGCGATGATTTCTGTACGCTTTTGGGGGCCGAGCTGCATTCTGGTGCATTGGACAACGGCGAGCTGTGGCATATTCTGGCGGTCGGTCTGCCGGCCGATTTTACGCCCTCCAAATCGCCGCATTTTCGCCCGGTACCAGGCCAGGAAACTGGCCCCGAGGTTGCCGCGCGCGCCCGCGATGCAGGCGCGTTTGTGGCCATCGCCCACCCGGAATGGTCGGCAATGAGCCTTGACGACGCAAAATCGATCCAGGCAGCCCATGCCATTGAAATATATAATCATTCCTGCGAAGCTGGTTCGGGTCGCGGCAGCGGCAGTCATGTTCTGGACCGGCTGCTCAGCGCCGGGCGGCGCGTCACAATCTGCGCCACCGACGATTCGCATTTCAAATCGCCGGACGCCTTTGGCGGCTGGGTGATGGTCAAGGCGCGCGAAAACACGCCCGCCGCTTTGCTCGAGGCGATGAAGGCGGGGCATTACTATGCCTCCAGCGGACCGGAACTTCACGACGTCGTCTGGGAAGACCGCTGGCTCAGCGCCCGGTTTTCGCCGGTCGAGGCCGTGATCGTTCAAGGGGCCGGATCGGCGGCCGCTTCGGTGAACGAAAGCGGCCTGACCGAGACGCGCATCCGGCTCGACCGGTTCGACGCATCGCCCTGGATGCGCCTCACCGTCCGCGATGGCTCGGGCGGCAAGGCCTGGTGCCAGCCGCATTTCCGACCGGCACCTGCGCTGAGATAGATCGGTCGCGCGCGGCGCTGGACATTCGGCGGTGCCAGCCTATCACTTTGTCAACCTTTTCACAGTGGTAGATCTACGTGCCCGCAACCCAGGACTTTAATATTCTGATCGTCGCCCAGGGCGGACGGCTGAGTTACGAGGCCGCACTTTTCGCGGCCTCGCTCAAGCATTTCGACCCGGGGTTTGCCGGTCGCCTGATTGTTGCCGAGCCGCAGCCCGGCCCCTTGTGGGACACCGACCCGCGCATAGCCGATGACGGGGTGCGCGCGGTGCTGGACCGGCTCGGGGCCGAGGTGGTGCCGTTGGAAAACCGGCACTTTGGCCAGAGCTATCCGAACGGCAACAAGATCGAGGCGCTGCGCCTCATGCCGAAAGGCGAACCGTTCGTTTTCTTTGACAGCGACACGCTGATCACCGGGGCGCTGAGCGATATTCCGTTCGACTTCGACCGTCCTTCGGCCAGCCTCAATGTCGAAGGCACCTGGCCCCAGCCACAGCTTTACGGCCCCGGATACACGGGCATATGGCAGGCGCTTTACAGCCGCTTCGGGCTTGATTTTCAGGCCTCGCTTGACCCGGGCCAACCCAATGAACATTGGCGGCGCTATCTCTATTCAACGCCGGATGGTTTTTCTATTCCTGCCCGCGGGTGTTTGGCGCGCTGATGACCGATTACGCCCTGTCGGTGCAGGGTGATCCGTTGCCCGAACTGATCGGCCAGTCGCTTGACCCCTGGCTCGATCAGATCGTGCTGCCGCTGGTCGTCCACAAGCTAGGCGGCGGTCGCGGTGGGGTGCCCGACGGTACGCTGGATGGCACTCACAGCTGCCATTACCGCACGCTGCCACTGGCCTACGCGCGCGCCAGCGACCGGGTGATTGCCGCGTTGGAAGAGGTGGCGCGACCGAACTGGCTGAAGAAGGTCTTAAAGGCGCACGCCCCCATGCGCCGGATAATTTATCAGGGCAAAGGGGCCAAAGTGCGGGCGCTTTTCGACCGCAACGACCTGCCCAGGCACGAAGCCGCGATCCGCAAAAAGATCAAAGCGGCGGGGCTGTGGATTCGGTGAAGTCCGGTTGTTCATCTGGCGGAAGGCCCCTAAACCTCCGCTGGACGACCAGACCACTAACAAGGACTTCGAAATGAACCAGGACGCTCAGCCGAGTTACGGCTTTGACACCCTTCAGATTCACGCCGGTGCCCGGCCCGACCCGGCGACCGGCGCGCGGCAGACCCCGATTTACCAGACAACGGCCTATGTCTTTCGCGATGCCGACCACGCGGCGGCGCTGTTTAACCTGCAAGAGATCGGATTCATCTATTCGCGCCTGACCAATCCCACGGTCGCGGTTTTGCAAGAACGCATCGCGACGCTCGAGGGCGGGGTTGGCGCGGTCTGCTGTTCGTCCGGTCACGCAG
Source organism: Paracoccaceae bacterium (assembly GCA_965247915.1). GTDB lineage: Bacteria > Pseudomonadota > Alphaproteobacteria > Rhodobacterales > Rhodobacteraceae > JAKZRT01. The sequence goes on along the minus strand of OZ252048.1, from coordinate 944,054 downwards.
CGCAGATCATGGCGCTTTTCCCGCTGATGGGGCCGGGGCGAAACGTTGTGGTCTCGACCCGGCTCTACGGCGGCTCGATCACCCAGTTTTCGCACACCATCAAGCGCTTCGGTTGGTCGGCGACATTCGTTGACACCGACGATCTGGACGCCGTGAAGGGCGCCATCGACGATGATACCCGCGCGATATTCTGCGAATCGATCGCCAACCCTGGCGGCTATATCACCGACATTACGGCCTTGGCGCGAATTGCCGACGATGCCGGCATCCCGCTGATCGTCGACAACACCTCGGCCAGCCCGTATCTGTGCCGCCCGATCGAACTGGGGGCCACGCTGGTGGTCCATTCCACCACCAAATACCTCACCGGCAACGGCACCGTCACCGGCGGCGCAGTGGTCGATGCGGGCACTTTCAATTGGTCAGCCAGCGACAAATTCCCGTCGCTGTCCGAACCCGAGCCCGCCTATCACGGGCTGAAGTTTCACGAAACCTTCGGGTCGCTGGCCTTTACCTTCCACGGCATCGCCATCAGCCTGCGCGATCTGGGCATGACCATGAACCCGCAAGGCGCTCATTACACGCTGTTGGGCATCGAAACCCTCAGCCTGCGCATGCAGCGCCACGTCGAGAACGCGGTCAGGGTCGCGACCTGGCTCGAAAACGATCCAAGGGTCGAGGCCGTGACCTATGCCGGGCTGCCGTCGTCACCCTATTATCACCGGATCCCGGCGGTCTGCCCCAAGGGGGCCGGAGCGCTGTTCACTTTTGCCGTCAAGGGCGGTTACGAGGCCTGCGTCAGGCTGGTCGACGCTTTGAACCTGTTCAGCCATGTCGCCAACCTGGGCGACGCGCGGTCGCTGGTCATTCATTCGGCATCGACGACGCATCGTCAGCTGACGCCCGAACAGCAAGAGGCCGCCGGCGCCTCGGCCAATACGGTTCGTTTGTCGATCGGTATCGAGGACGCCGACGACCTGATCGCCGATCTGGATCAGGCGCTGACCCAGGCAACCGGGTAAGAACGCCAGCGCCACGAAAAAGGCCGCGCCGGAAACTTGGCGCGGCCCGTTTGGGGTAAAGCGGTCCCTTTGGCTTGAGCGTTGTGCAGTGACGAAGCCTTTTCCGGTGTCTGGCCAGAGCAGGTATCCGATGCACAAGCCTCGGGGCTGTTCCTATGTCTTTTGCGGCCGCATGGACCGCTAACTCAAAGTTAACCTAGAAAGCCAATGTGGTGGCCGATGGCCCTAAATGTGGCCACTTTCAGGCCATTACGGCGAACTTTCCAAAAATTCCGCTAATTCAGACCAAAAGTTAGGCTGACATTTGCCGAAATGGTTAACTCGCCGGCGGCGATCGGCACCGAATCCAGCGCCATCGATTCGACGCGCATCATCGCGCGCGGCTGGATTTGCGCCCCTGATTCGACAATTGAAAGGACCTCTTCCAATGTAACCCCTGCGGCATCCGCATAGACCTGCGCGCGGGCCATGGCGTCCGCCACCGCCGCCCGGCGCGCGTCCTCCAGGGCTTCGGCACGGTCGGAAAGACCAAATCTGAGACCCTGAAAATTCGTCGCACCGGCGTCAACAACGCGGTCAATCAGACCCCCCAGTCGGTCCAGATCGCGCACCCGTACCGTGATCATGTTCGATGCGGCAAAACCCGCCAGGCGTGGCTGCTGTTCCGAATTACTGCGCCGCTCGTAGATCGGGTTCAGCGACAATCCGGTGGTCTGTATGTCGGCTTCATCGACACCGAAACTTTGCACCCTCTGGATGATCGCGGCCACGGCGGCCGAAGTGTCGCGCAGCGCCTCTTGCGCCGTCCGGGCCTGGTGGCGGACCCCGAGCGAGATGTCGGCCATGTCGGGCGCAACTTCGATCCGGCCGGCGCCGGACACCGAAATATGACGCTGCAGGTCCTGCGCGAGCGCGGTCGCTGTCGCGGTAACACTTAAGGCGACAATGAGGGCAATACGAAGATGCATCAGTTGGTCCTTGTTAACGGTCATCCGATCAAACATGGCACGAATAGGCCCGTCAGGTTCCACATTTAACTATTTGCCTCGGCGATTTCCCGCTGTAGTTTGCTGGCACGGGGCGAAAAAGACCCCTCACGAAATCGAGCGATGTGATACCAGCAACGCGCTATGAAGCCGACTTATGCTTTGAACCTATCGCCTGACGGGATCGGGCTGTTGCACCGGGCGTCGGGCGGCTGGCATCTGGTCGGCGAGGTTGGGCTCGACGACCCGGACCTGAGCGATCAGTTGGAATTTCTGCGTAAAACGGCGGCTGGGCTCGAGCCGGCAGGGATCACAACCAAGCTTATCATCCCCAACTCTCAGGTGCTTTATCGCACCCTGGAGGTTGACGGCGACAGCGCCGGCGAACAAGCCGCCGCCGTGATCGGCGCGATGGAGGCGGCCACGCCCTATGCGCTGGACGAGCTTGCTATCGACTGGCAACCGACGAGCGGCGACCGGGTGGCGGTAGCGGCGGTAGCACGCGAGACCCTGGCCGAAGCCGAGGCATTCGCCGCCGACAACCGGTTCAACGCGGTGTCCTTCGTGGCCGTGCCGCCGCCGGGGTCTGATTTTCCGACCGAGCCCTTTTTCGGCGAAACCATCGGCGCGGCCGGATTGCTTGGCGTCGGCGAACGGGTCGAGCGCGACGACATGCCGACGGTGCCGGCCGCGCCATTTTCACCAGGTAAAGGCGGCAACGCTCCGCTGATCCCGACCCCGGCGCATGTTGTCGCAACTGCGCCCGGGAACCTATCCTCGCCGCCGGCGGCAGATTTGCCTGAAAACACGATCGCGGCACGATCGCGGGGCAAGCCCGCCAAAATGGCCGCCCGGGTGGCTGGCGCACCGGCACCATCGAGGCATCCGACCAGCGGGTCCGGCTCATCATTGGCATCCCGAACCGCGCGCATCACACCGGGCGTGGTGCTGGGTGCCCGCGCGCCGTCGATGAGCCCGCGCGCCCAGATCGTAATTGGAACCATTCTGATCGTCTTCGCCATTCTGCTGATCGCCTCGGTCATCATGCGCGAGACGCTGGCGGCGCGGTTTTTGGGGGCCGATGATCCAGCCGTGGCCGGCGCCGGGATCGACAGATCCCTGCGCAAAGCGCCTGCAGACTTGCGCGAAGCTTTCGGGTTTGAGCCCACCAGACCGCAGGCCCTGGCCGCGTCGGCGGGTGCGCCGCCGGGCAGCACGGGAAGCGTTCAGGGCACAACCACCGGGCGGCCGCATCGCGTCGCGCATCTGGCACCAAAGGACGCGCCAGCGGCTGACGGCGCGACCCCGGCCATGTTGTTGCTGGCAAGGGCTTTGCCCGGGGCCGATATCGCTTTTTCCAACGACGGCACGGCGGCCCCGGTCCTTGCTGGATCGCCCGAACCGGACAGTTTTGACACCGATCTGCGCCCTTATCAGGTGGTCGCGCGCGGTGGCGCTGCAATGGATTTCGAGACCTTGGTGGCACAAGGGCTGAGCGTCGAGGCCGGGATCACCGGGCCCGGCGAAGTGCTGCCGGTCAGCCCCGGGGCGCTGCCCAAGGCGACAAACCCGTCCGCGGGGGCTGCGACGGTTGCCGCTCTGGTCCTGCCCGAGGCCCACGCGACGTTGGTGGCGCCGCTGCCGGGACGGGCCGCGATAGTGCCGGCCATCGCCGCGCCGGTGCAAGTGTCCGATCCGCCTGGCGCGCTCTTTGCGTTGCCCCAAATGCGCACGACTTCCGGTGACCGGCTTGCCACGGCTGATCGCGGCGAGCCGGAAAGCGGGGCGGTCGCGCTGGCTTTGGTTGATCCGGCGCTGCGGGCCGCGCTGGCCGAAGTCGAACGCGCGAAAACCACCGGTACGGCCTTAGCGCCCGAGACGCAGATCTGGCCGCTGCTGTCTCTCAATGCCCGCAACCCGGTCGTCGCTGCGGTTGCCGCCATACATCCGCGCCGCCGTCCGGCACCCCGGACCGAAGCAGTGGAAGCGGTCGAACGCGCGCTTTTGGCAGCGGCTGATGGCACAGCGCTCGAGGCCTCGCTGGTCAGGCCGCGCAAGCGGCCCGCCAACCTCGGGTCGCGCCAGATTGCCAGTTCGGCACCCGCGACAGCGACCACGCTGACCGCAACAACCAGCGGATCTGTCGCACGCCGCGCCACGCAGGACAGGGTGTTGAAACTGAACAAGGTTAATCTGATTGGTGTCTTCGGCCAGTCCTCGGATCGACGCGCGCTGGTGCGCCTGCCCTCGGGCCGGATTATCAGTGTCAAGATCGGCGACCGGCTGGACGGCGGACAGGTCGTGGCGATCGGCGCTAATGGCCTGATCTATGCCAAAAACGGCCGCAACCACAGCCTGTCGATGCCTTTGGGCTAGGGATTGCGCCGCCTGCGGCGGCGCCCCGGGGCGAGGGGCCAGCCCCTCGCGCTCCCCGGAGTATTTCTGGAAATGTGATGACTATAAAGGCGGTCCGATACGATGTAACCGTCCGGCCTGACCGCTCTGCCGCGCCGTGGAGGGGTCGGATAGTGTCCACCACGGATAGTGGACACTACGGGGTTTGGGGTGGCGCGTCGAACGAAGCGGCTTTGGACGGACGAGGAGAAGCGGTCGATCTGTTTTCAGACGGTGGCGCCGGGCGTATCGGTCGCGCAGGTCGCGCGCCGGTATGCGATGAATGCGAATCTGATCTTCAAATGGCTGCATGACCCTCGCTTTGCGCCCGACCCGGAACTGGCAACGGCGGGTGTGCCATGTTTTCTTCCGGTTGAGATCGTGGATCAGGCCTTGGATAAGGATGAACCGCCTGTCGTTGAAGCTGGCGTTGCCAAGGGCACGATCGAGATCGAGCATGCTGGTGGACACCGGCTCCGGATCAGCGGTGCCTACGATCCCGGGGCGTTGGCACATCTGATCCGTGTCCTGTCCGGATGATCCCTGTTCCGTCCAGCACCAAGGTCTGGCTGGCGGCTGGAGTGACGGACATGCGCCGGGGTTTTGCCACGCTGGCTGCCCAGGCAGAGCAGACCCTGAAACAGAACCCGTTCACCGGCAATATGTTCGTGTTTCGAGGGCGCCGTGGCGATCTGATCAAGGTCATTTGGTGGGATGGCCAAGGAGCCTGTCTGTTCAGCAAGCGCCTGGAGAAGGGAAAGTTCGTGTGGCCAGCCGCTAAGGACGGGAAGATCGCGCTGACGCCGGCGCAGTTGGCGATGCTGCTTGAAGGCATTGACTGGCGTATGCCCAAGAGGACATGGTGCCCGCTGACAGCAGGCTGAGTAAACCATTTATTTCCAAAGGATTGATGCCGTTGTGGGATTCCCACCGTCCCGGATAAGTGGTAGGTATCAGCCATGCTCGATGACATCAAAAAGCTGCCTGATGACCCGTCGGCATTGAAGGCGTTGATCGCTTCCATGGCGTCAGAACTGACGAACCGGAATGCCGGGCTGAAGAGCCGCGATGTGTTGATCGAGAAGCTGAAGCATCAACTCGCGGGCCTGCGTCGTCATCAGTTCGGTTCGCGTTCAGAAAGCCTTGATCAGCTTGAACTGAAACTGGAAGAGCAAGAGATCGCACGGGCGGCGGAAAGCCCGCCCCCCGAGCCGTCGTCCGACGATGCCGATGAGAAACGGCAGCCAAAGCGCCGCCCACTGCCCGATCACCTGCCGCGCAACGAGACCGTAATTGGAATCGGCGAAGACTGCGCATCTTGCGGCGGCAGACTGCGCCGACTCGGCGAGGATGTGACCGAAGAGCTGGAATACAAGCCGGGGCGTTTTGTCGTGAACCGGATCGTGCGTCCGCGCATGGCCTGTACCTGCTGCGAGAAGATCAGCCAGGCCGCATTGCCATCGCGTCCCATCGAACGCGGTCGTCCAGGACCCGGTCTGTTGGCGCATGTGTTGGTCAACAAATACGCGGATCATCTGCCGCTCTATCGCCAATCGCAAATCTTCGACCGCGACGGGATCGACCTTGAACGCTCAACTTTGGCTGACTGGGTCGGCAACTCCACGGCGCTGCTCGAACCCCTGGCTGATGCCATTGGCCGTCATGTCCTGAACGGACAAGCAATCTTCGCTGATGATACGCCCGTGAAGATGCAGGCGCCGGGTAGCGGCAAATGCAAGACGGCACGGTTCTGGACATACGCCAGAGATGAACGGCCATGGGCTGGCGATGCGTCCCCGGCGGCCTGGTATCAGTTCAGTGTCGACCGAAAGGGCATACGTACAATCGGCCATCTCAAGGACTACACCGGCTGGATGCACGCCGATGGCTACGCTGGATTTGAAGAGCTGTACCGCTCAGGCCGTATTCACGAGGTGGCCTGCATGGCGCATATCCGGCGCAAGTTCGTCGATGTGCAGCAATCCCAGGGCTCTGCCATCGCCGAAGAAGCGATCAGGCGCATCGCCGAACTTTACGCGGTCGAGAAGCAAGCCCGTGGATCGCCGCCGGATGAGCGGGTGCGGTTGAGGCAGGCAAAGGCAAAGCAGGTTCTCGATGATCCCGACACGTGGCTCGGTGCACAGCTCACGCGCATCTCTGGCAAAACGCCGCTGGCGCAGGCAATCCGCTATGCCATCACCCGCATCAAACGGCTCAGGCCCTATCTTGATCACGGCTTGCTGGAGATAGACAACAACACAGCCGAAAGGGGAATGCGGGCCATCGCCATAGGCCGCAAGAACTGGCTCTTTGCCGGGTCCGAGCGTGGCGGCCGATCAGCCGCCATTGCCTACACGCTGATTGAGACAGCCAAGCTGAACGGCGTTGACCCTCAGGGCTGGCTCACAGATGTTCTGAGCCGCATCGCCGATCACAAGATCACCCGCATCGATGAACTTTTGCCTTGGTGTTACGCTGCCCCGGCAGCGTAACAGCGACCAGCTTATCCTCGCCAGAGCACCTTCACCGGACGGTCACGATACGATCCCACCAGCGGCGGATACATCCCGGGATAGTGGATGGGGCAGGCACCGCAGCAAGCGCAGGTTGGCATTCGTGGCACATTGCGCCGCCGGTGCCCAAAAATAAACTTGCCGGTCAATGATAGCTTAATCCAATGATTTCCACGCTTTAACCCCATGTCCACACGTGGACACTTTGGCCTTGCGGTGGAATGGCGGATACTCGCCGGTCAGCCCAGCCGATCCTTGACCATCGGGCCGACCTTGCCGAAATCCAAGCGCCCGGTGTATTTGCGCTTCAGTTCGGCCATAACCCGGCCCATGTCGCGGATGCCTTCGGCCCCGGTCGTGGCGATCGCGGCATCGATCGCGGTCGCGGTCGCCGCCGCATCCAGCTTGCGCGGCAGGAACTCTTCGATCACCGAGATTTCTTCGCGCTCCTGATCGGCTAGCTCCAGCCGCCCGCCCTCCTCGTAGGCGCGCGCGCTTTCCTGCCGCTGTTTGACCATCTTGCCCATCAGGCCGAGTATTTCGGTGTCCGAGACGGCCTCGTCACCACCATCGCCGCGCTTGGCAATTTCCCTGTCCTTGATCGCGGCATTGATCAGCCGCAGGGTAGATAATCGCAGCCTGTCGCGGTTTCTCATTGCCGTTTTCAGCGCATCATCGACGCGGCTTCGCATGGCCATGGCTTTGTCACCCTTGGTTAGGCACGCAAGCCCGCAAGATAACGAGCCCATCCGCGCACCGCAACCACGCATGCGCCATTGGACGCTTGACCGTCGGGCAGCGCGCCCATAAACCCGGCTCAATTTGCCGCTTGTGATGAAAGTCCGCCCGCCCCGTGTCCGCCACCCAAAGCTCGCCCAAAAAACCCACGGCCTGCCTGGCGCTGGCCGACGGCACGATCTTTTTTGGGGCCGGATTTGGCGCGACGGGCACCTGCGAGGCCGAGTTGTGCTTTAACACCGCCATGACCGGCTATCAGGAGATCATGACCGACCCGTCCTACGCCGGTCAGGTCGTCACCTTTACCTTTCCCCATGTCGGCAACGTCGGCGTGAACCCTGACGACGACGAAACCGCCGACCCGGTCGCGGCGGGCATGGTGGTGAAATGGGACCCGACCGCGCCGTCGAGCTGGCGCGCCGCCGAGCCGCTGGGCGGCTGGCTTGAGCGGCGTGGGCGGATCGGCATCGGCGGCGTCGACACCCGCCGTCTGACCCGCGCGATCCGCCGCCAGGGCGCGCCCCATGTGGCGCTGGCCCACGACCCTGCGGGCGATTTCGACATCGCCGCTCTGGTGGCCCGCGCGCGGGCCTTTCCCGGTCTCGAGGGGCTCGATCTGGCTAAGGATGTGACCTGTGCCCAATCCTATCGCTGGGACGAAATGCGCTGGGCCTGGCCACAAGGCTATGCCCGCCAGACCCAAGCCCGGCACCGGGTCGTGGCGATAGATTACGGGGCCAAACGCAATATCCTGCGCTGCCTGGCCAGTGCGGGCTGCGATGTCACCGTGCTGCCCGCGACCGCAACCGCCGAGGACGTGAAAGCCCACGCCCCTGACGGGCTTTTCCTGTCGAACGGTCCCGGCGATCCGGCGGCCACCGGCGCTTATGCGGTGCCGATGATCACCGAGATGCTTGAGACCACCGCGATACCGGTTTTTGGCATCTGTCTGGGCCATCAAATGCTGGCGCTGGCGCTGGGCGCGCGCACCGTCAAAATGAACCACGGCCACCATGGCGCCAACCACCCGGTCAAGGATCTATCGACTGGCAAGGTCGAAATCACCTCGATGAACCACGGCTTCACGGTCGACAGCCAGACCCTGCCGCCGGGCGTCAGGGAAACCCATGTGTCGCTGTTCGACGGCTCGAACTGCGGCATCGCGATGGCCAGCCGTCCGGTCTTTTCGGTGCAATACCACCCCGAGGCAAGCCCCGGACCGCAGGACAGCTATTACCTGTTCGAACGCTTTGCCCGGGCGATGGCAGCGCGCGCCGAAGGGTAAGATTGCCTGGCGAATTAACCCTAGTTATCAGATCATTACGGTTAACCGATCCTTAACCAATTGTCGCCAATTGTCGGAAATTCCTGTTCCCTATCGGTGCGCCATGTCCCCTGCCCAGTTGCGACTTGTTATGTCGCCGCCACCGCTTCGAAAGCCTGATTTCCGGTCGCAACGGTCACCGCGAAATCTTGGCCATGTCCTGCGCACCATGGGCCTTTTATCCGGCGCGCATCTTGCCGCGGCCGACGCCGACCGGGTGCGGCTTGGCATTGGCTTGGGTCGGTTGTTGCTCAGCCGGAAAATGATCAGCGAGCCCGACCTCTTGCGCGCGCGCTCCATTCAGACCGGCGCGCGGGTCATCGACCTCGAGCGCGATCCGCCCGATCCCCGGCTGATCGACACGCTCGGGGCGGACGTGTGTCTGACCCTCGGGCTGGTGCCCTGGCGCACTATCGGCGGCGCCGTCGTTGTGGCGACACCCGACCCGGTCCGGCTGGACCAGCTAGACATGGGCGGCGCGCCGATCATTCCCGCACTGGCCGCCGAGGCCGATGTCGCTTTGGCCATCCTGCGCCAGCGATCGCGGCAGCTGGCGCGGCGGGCCGAGACCCGCGTCAATGAGCGCGAAAGCTGCCGCAGCTGGCCAATATCCGAGGTGCGGGCATTTTCGACCGTCATGGCGCTGGCCTTCGTGGCTTGGGCCATCGTGTCACCCTTAAGCTTTGTGACGGCGGTGCTGATCTGGGCGCTCTTGACCATGGTGGCGTCGCTGTCGCTGAAATTTGCCGCCGCCTGGCTGCATTTGCGGCACGGCCCGATCCGCGAAGACGACCCGGAGGGTGCGACGATCCCGTTTCTGCGGCACCCGGAGGTGTCGATCCTGGTGCCGCTGCTGCGCGAGACCGAGATCGCCGGGACACTGATCAAACGCCTGGAAGCGCTGGAATACCCAAGGGAACTTCTGGAGATCTGCCTGGTGGTCGAGGCCAGCGACACCGCCACCAAAGCGACCATCGCGCGCACCGGCCTGCCGCCGTGGTTTCGGGTCATCGAAGTGCCGCCCGGGGCGATCAGGACCAAACCGCGGGCGCTGAATTTTGCGCTGGATTTCTGTCGCGGCCAGGTGATCGGGGTCTACGACGCCGAAGACTGGCCGGAACCCGATCAGCTCAACAAGGTAGTGGCCCGGTTCGCGCGGCGCGGGCCCGAGGTTGCTTGCCTGCAGGGACGGCTGGATTACTACAACCCGCGCAAAAACTGGCTGTCGCGCGCTTTCACCATCGAATATGCGGTCTGGTTCGGCATTGTGCTGCCGGGTCTTCAGCGCCTGGGATTTGCCGTGCCATTAGGCGGGACCAGCCTGTTTTTCCGACGCGATGCGCTCGAAGCCCTCGGCGCCTGGGACGCGCATAACGTCACCGAGGACGCCGACCTGGGCATCCGGCTGGCGCGGCACGGCTACCGGGTGGAACTGGTCGACACGGTCACCCACGAGGAGGCCAACTGTCGGCTCTGGCCGTGGATCAAGCAGCGCGCGCGCTGGCTGAAAGGTTACGCCGTGACCTACGCGGTGCATATGCGCGCGCCGCGCCAGCTTTTGGCCGACCTTGGGCCATGGCGGTTTTTCGGCTTCCAGGTGCTGTTTCTGGGCACCCTCAGCCAGTTCGTGCTGGCGCCGCTTCTCTGGACCTTCTGGCCGGCGCTGTTCGGGTTGTGGCACCCGTTTCACGCCGTGCTCGGCGCTGGCGTCCTGTTGGCCGTGGCGGGGGTCTTTCTGTTGGCCGAGATCGTCTCGGTCGGCGTCGGCGTACTGGCGGTCTGGACCCCGGGCAAGAAATATCTGGCCCCATGGGTGCTGACGCTTCTGGGCTATTTCCCGTTTGCCACGGTGGCGGCGTTTCGCGGGCTTTCCGAGTTGTCCGGCCATCCGTTTTATTGGGACAAGACCGAGCACGGGGTCGGCACGACGGCTGACACGTAGACGCTTTCGTGGGTCATCGGCAGGTATTGCGCCGCGTACTGCGTCGCCACGGGCGAGGGGGCGCTGCCCCCTCGCGCTCCCCCGGAGTTTTTCCGGAAAAATGATAAATGCAAAATGGGCGGCCGGCCCAAGGCATGTCATGCGCCGTGGGCGTTCAAATCAAGAGGGGTTCCGGGTGCGATCTTAGCCATCGGCCTCATAATTGATGGCGTTGGCGTGCAGGCGGGTCTCGAAGGCGCGGCTGATGTGATTTTTCAGCGCATGCTCGGCGGCGGCCCCGTCGCGCGCCTCAATGGCCGTGATGATGGCGTCGTGTTCGTCGAGCGCGGTGCGTCCGCGCCCTTCGACCGCCAGCGAGGTGGTCGCCATCAGCGCCATGGTCCGGTAAACCAGATCGAGCTGCTGCACCAGATACCGGTTGTGGCTGGCCAGATGCACCTGTTTGTGAAACCGCCGGTTGGCGCGGGCCAGTGCCGCCGGGTCACCCAGAAGCCTTTCGTCCTTTTCAACCATCACCCGCAGCACCTGAATCTCTTCCTCGGTGCCGTGCTGGGCCGCCAGCCGCGCCGCCAGACCTTCCAAATGCGCGCGCACCAGATATAGCTCGGCCAGTTGGGTGTGATCGAGCGCGGCGACGATCAGGCTGCGCCCGTCGCGGGCCAGCAGCGATTGGGTTTCCAGCCGCTGCAGGGCCTCGCGGATCGGTGTCCGCGACACCCCGAAGCGATCTGCCAGTTCGCTTTCCACCAGCCGGTCGCCGGGGCCGTAGAGGCCCACGTCGATCGCCTCGAGGATCAGCGCATAAGCGTCTTTGTGGCCGGATTTCATGTCAGACATTATCTGCCCCCTCGCTGATCGGGCCGACCCTATCCCCGGGCAAGGCCCGAGATCAAGCGATTGCGCGCGGTCGCCCGTGGCCCTAGCCTGTGCCTATGCCGCGCACCGCTTTTGCCCATATCGAGACCTTTGTCTTTGACCTCGACAACACGCTTTACCCGCCCGAGGCGCGGCTTTTCGATCAGATCGAGACCCGCATGACCGCCTACGTGATGGCCGCGCTCGGGGTGACGCGCGCCCGGGCCGACCGGCTGCGCCGCGATTACTGGGCGCGCTATGGCACCACGCTGGCCGGGCTGATGCGCGAACATTCTATCGACCCCGGCCCCTATCTGCACGAAGTTCACGATATATGTTTTGACGCACTGGCGCCCGATCCTGACCTTGCCGACCGGATCGCGTCGCTGCCGGGGCGCCGCGTGGTCCATACCAACGGCCCCGCGCCCTTTGCGCGCCGGGTTCTGGCGGCGCGCGGGCTTTCGGCGTGTTTCGAGGCGGTCTTCGGCATCGAGGAGGCCGGATTTCGGCCCAAACCCGAGCGCGATGCCTTCGAGGCGATCCTGGCCAGGATCGGTGCTGCGCCGGACACTTCCGCGATGTTCGAGGATGACGCGCGCAATCTCAAAGCCCCCAAAGCAATGGGGATGCGCACGGTTCATGTGGCCCCGGTCGCGGCGCCCGCTGCGCATATCGATTTTCACACCGATGACCTGCGCGCGTTTCTGGGCCGGGTTCTGGGCGAGGCACCATAGAATGACCCAGATCCAGACCGATGTTTTCGTGGCCGGTGGCGGCATCGCCGGGATGATGGCAACCGCCCTGATGGCGCGGGCCGGGTTTTCGGTGGTCTCCGCCGACCCTGCGCCACCGATAACCGGTGCCGCTGACCCCGGCGCCGATCTCAGAACCACCGTATTCCTGCAACCGGCGCAGGCGCTTTTGGCCGAGTCCGGTCTGTGGGCGGCCTTTGCCGCCGCCGCCACGCCGCTTGCCGCGATGCGCATCGTCGATGCCGATCCCGTCACCGGCGCGCCGCGCGCCAGCCGAACTTTTGATGCCAGCGAGATCTCGGACGCGCCGTTTGGCTGGAACCTGCCCAACTGGCTGCTCAGGCGCAAATTGGCGGCAGCGCTGGCGGCGATGTCGGAGGTCACGGTCCTGTCCGGGGTCGGGCTGGCGGGCGTGCTGGCGCGCGAGGCCGAGGCGCGCATCACCTTGACCGACGGCGACCGCGTTACCGCGTGGCTGCTGATCGCCGCCGACGGGCGCGCCTCGCCCACCCGCGACGCCCTGGGGATCGGGGTGAAGACGCGGCGCTATGGACAAAAGGCTGTGGTGTTCGCCGTCACCCATGCGGTACCGCATGACAATACCTCGACCGAGGTGCACCGCTCGGGCGGGCCCTTCACCCTTGTGCCGTTGCCCGATCAGGCGGGGCGCCCGTCATCGGCGGTGGTCTGGATGGAGCGCGGCGAAATTGCGCGCCGCCTTATGGCGCTGGACGGTCCGGCGTTCGAGGCGGCCGCCACCGAACGGTCGGCGGGTGTCCTGGGCGCGCTGCGGCTGGCCGGGCCGCGCAGCCTCTGGCCGATCATCGGACAGATCGCCGACCGGCTGAGCGCGCCGCGCGCCGCGCTGGTCGCCGAGGCCGCCCATGTGGTGCCGCCGATCGGCGCGCAGGGGCTGAACATGAGTCTGGCCGACATAAGGGCGTTGCGCGACCTCGCGGTGGCCGCGCCGGACGATCTGGGATCGGCTGGGATGCTCAGGCAATACGACCGGCGGCGGCCCGAAATAGCGGCGCGGCTGGCCGGTATCGACGCGCTCAATCGCACCTCGATGGCCGGCGGCAGCGCGCTCAGAGATCTGCGCGCCGAGGCGATCAGGCTGATCCATGACGCCGCGCCGATCCGCCGGGGGCTGATGCGCGCGGGGCTGGGTTTGGGACGCACTTGAAGGGCAGGAGGTACCGGTTCGGGTCCGGTGCAGACCCTGAAACGGGGGCGCTGCCCCCGCTTCGCCAAAGGCGAATTCACCCCCGAAGTATTTGCGGCCTTATGTAGGAATCGCACCAAGGGGTGCTGGCGGTGATTAAGGCGCTAGTTCTAGCCATCACCCCGGCTATCTTCGGAGTGATTGAAGCTTACGACTTTCAGCCGCCCGGGCTCGAATGGGGTCTCGTCCAGCGTTTCGAGTTGCCCGACAGCAACAGCCAGAACAAACGACTGTTTGTGTTTGAAATGTGGGTCAAAGACAGTTCGATACCACAAGTGAATCTGAGCGGTGATAAGGCCGTCGTTGGGGATCGTAATCGGCTCAATTCGGAAGCCGTGAGCTACTCCCCAACCGTTGGACAGTATTTGGCGCAATCTAAGCTACTTTTTGCTCCTGCTGATCGGGTTGCGTTGTTTCATTTCTCTGCCAATAGACCACGGCTGGAGGCTGGCCGCCAAGTGCGGAATGCGGCCGCTTCTGATTGTAGAACTCCATCCATTTGCCGACGCCGGCCTTGGCCTCCGATCCAGTCTCCCAGGCGTGCAGATAGACGCACTCGTATTTCAGCGAGCGCCACAGCCGTTCCACAAAAATATTGTCGAGGAACCGGCCTATGACACGTTCTGCCAGATGCGCTGGCCTGAAACCGGCGGCGAGGCTATTTGCCCCCGCTGCGGATGCTGTGACGCCTGCACCATTTCGACCCGCCACAAGTTCAAATGCAAGGCGTGTCACCACCAGTTTAGTGTGACCAGCGGAACCATCTTTGCCTCGCGCAAGATGGACTTCGTGGACTTGCTTGCCGCGATCTGCCTCACCGTGAATGCCTCCAAGGGCGTTTCCATGATCCAACTATCCCGTGATCTGGACTGCCAATACAAAACCGCCTTCGTGCTGGCCCACAAGCTGCGCGAAGCCATGGCAGCCGAGGTTCACACCGGCGAGGTTCTGGAAGGTCACGTTGAAATCGACGGTGCCTTTTTTGGCGGTCACATTCGCCCCGGCAATATCAAAGCTGATCGCGTTGACCGTCGCCTCAAGCGACAACAGACCGGCAAGCGCCGCGTTGTGGTGGCCCTGCGCGAACGCCGGGGCCGCACCCTGCCATTCGTCGCCATGTCCGAGGCCGAGGGCGTACCGCTGGCCAATGAGAACGTTTGCCGCACCGCCACCATGTCAGCCGACGAAGCCTCGCATTGGGATGATCTGCACAATGCATGGGAAGTTGACCGCGTGAACCACAGCCTGACCTACTCGGACCACGGCAAGCACACCAACATGGTCGAAAGCTATTTCTCGCGCCTGCGCCGCATGGTTCAGGGTCAGCATCACTACGTGAGCCCGCAATACCTGCACCAGTATGCGAACCACGCTGCATGGCTGGAAGACAACCGCCGCACCGACAATGGCACTCTGGCGCATATCATGGTGTCGAACGCCATGGGGTCGTCGGTAAGTCGCCAGTGGAAAGGGTATTGGCAGCGGGCGGCGTGATCGCCCAATCGCGCAGCCCCTCACGCCTCACCAGCCCCATCTGCTTCATCCGGTACAACCGCTGCGCTGTGCGCTGGTAGGCCGTCTCACGGGTCAGTTCCGGGCGTCCGGTGGCTACATGCGCCACCACCTCGCACAAGGTCTTTGGTCTGTCCTGTAGCGCGTCCAGTATCAGGCGCTTCATGCAACCGCGATATGCCGAGTACATCATCACACATGGGATCGGCACGTCGCGCAGCCGCAATAACTTCTCAACCTGGCCCCGGCCTTCCAGTTGGCTCCTGATGATCTGCTTTCGCAGCGCCAGTAGAGCGTTGTCTATGGTGCGGTCCTGCATGGCCCAAGGGTAGCAGGATCAGCCGATCAGGGATTCACATTTGTTGGTGCGTTTGCTACATAAGGCCGAGTATTTGCCGAAACGATGAAATGAAATGGCGCGGCGATCAGCGCGTTGCGAGCACGGCGTCGATCACCGTTTCGATCCGGGCGACGGCAGCTGCCGGGTCGTAAAGCTTGTCGAGCCCGAACAGGCCCAGCCGGAAGGTCGAGAACCCCGCGCCTTCGTCGCATTGCAGCGGCACACCGGCGGCAATTTGCACGCCATGCGCGGCAAATTTCGCGCCCGATCTGAGGCCCGGGTCGTCGGTGTAGGCGACCACGACACCGGGCGCGCCAAAGCCCTCGGCGGCCACCGAACGAATGCCCCGATCCGCCAGCATGGCGCGCACGCCCTGGCCCAGCTCCCACTGCGCGTCGCGCAGGCGGTCGAATCCGTATTCGCGGGCCTCGTTGATCGCATCCCGGAAATCGCGCAGCGCATCGGTCGGCAGGGTCGCGTGATAGGCGTGACCGCCACCCTCGTAGGCCACCATGATCGACCGCCATTTGGCAAGATCAAGGGCAAAACTGTCGGACCTTGTGTCGGCCAGCCGCACATCGGCGCGTTCGGAGAGCATCACCAGACCGGCGCAGGGCGACGACGACCAGCCCTTTTGCGGAGCCGAGATCAGCACATCGACCCCGAGGGCCTGCATATCGACCCAGACGCAGCCCGAAGCGATGCAATCGAGCACCACCAGCGCCCCGACCTCGTGCGCGGCTTGCGCCATGGCCCGGATATAATCATCGGGCAATATCACCCCGGCGGCGGTTTCCACGTGCGGCGCGAATACGATGCCGGGTGCGGTGGCGCGGATGCGGGCCTCAACTTCGTCGATCGGCGCCGTGGCAAAGGGTGCAGCCGGATCATTGCCGGCGCGCCGGGCTTTCATGACCTCGGCTTGGGACGTGATCCCGCCGGTCTCGATAATCTGGCTCCAGCGGTAGGAAATCCAGCCGTTCCTGACCACCAGCGCTTTTTCGCCACGCGCAAACTGGCGCGTCACTGC
The DNA here is from genome assembly GCA_965247915.1 of Paracoccaceae bacterium. Classification (GTDB taxonomy): domain Bacteria; phylum Pseudomonadota; class Alphaproteobacteria; order Rhodobacterales; family Rhodobacteraceae; genus JAKZRT01. The sequence continues at coordinate 927,421 of OZ252048.1, read as the reverse complement.
TTCCATCGCATAGGTCCCACCGCCGGGGATCACCGCGAGCGAATGGGCGTTGTAGACCGACTTAAGGGTCCCGGAGATGTCGCGCATAACACCTTGAAATACCTGGCTCATGTGGTTCAGAGACCGGTCGGTGAACACCACCGAATATTCCAACAGGCCGTCGGGGTCGATGTCGTCGCGCAGGGCGGGCATGGGGGCACCTCGGATAAATTGTCAGAGGCTTTCTGCACCTCGTGGCCCGCCACCGCAAGCCGGTCTGGCCTGCCTTTTGTCGCGCGGCTCAGATCGGCCCGGGCCGCCGCTCTTCGCTCAAGAGCACATTGGCCTCGACCTCGCCAACCCCGGGCAGGGCCATGATGCGCCGCCGCAGAACCCGCTCAAAGTCGCTCAGATCACGCGCCACCACGCGCAGGCGATAGTCGTAAAGCCCCAGCACATGATGCACCGACTGCACCTCGGGGATCGCGGTGACAGCGCGCTCGAAGGTCTCGAGCCCAACTCGCCCCCTGGCGGCCAGCTTGATGCCCAGAAACACGGTAACGCCGAAGCCAAGCGCGGCGAGGTCCAAATCCAGCCGCCGCCCGGCGATCACGCTCGCCGCTTGCAGCCGCCTGATACGCCGCCAGGTCGCCGGTTGGCTGAGGCCCAGCCGCCGCCCGATCTCGCCCGCGCCAAGCGTGGCGTCGCGGGTCAGCGCGCGCAGGATGGCACGGTCCGCGACATCAAGCATCATAGCGGCAGCCTCGCGTCCATCTTGATCTCGGCCACCTGCATCAGCGCCTCGATCTCGGCGATATGCGGCAGCGTCAGGATGCGGTCGCGATAGATCATCTGGTAATGGGCCATGTCGCGGGCAATGACGACCAGGCGCACGTCGACCCGGCCCAGAAAGGTCTGGATTTCGAGGACCTCCGGCACCTCGCGCGCGGCGGCCAGAAATTCGTCGAAGGCGCGCGGGTTGGATTTTTCCAACCGAATGCGCAGGCTGACGTTGGCGGTGTAGCCAAGCGCGGACCAGTCGATCACCGCCTGCTGGCCGCGCAGCACCCCGCGGTCGCGCAGCCGCGCCAGACGGCGCGCGGCAACCCCGTGGCTCAGCCGGGCGGCCTCGGCCAGCTCGGCAATGCTGGCGGCGGGCGCGTTTTGCAGGTGTCGGATGATGCGGCGATCGGTAACATCAAGCATGAAAGCACCAATAATATATACTTTCATGAATGACTATATCGAATTAACTGTGAATGTCGCAGATTCAACCCTCTGAAATCCCGGAACTTGCCGATACTACATACGGCAACGATCAACCGGAGGGACCAAAATGCGCGTATATTACGACCGCGACTGCGACATCAATCTGATCAAAGACAAGAACGTGGCCATCCTGGGCTATGGCAGCCAGGGCCATGCGCATGCGCTGAACCTGCGCGATTCAGGGGCCAAGAACGTGGTCGTGGCGCTGCGCGACGGCTCGGCCAGCGCCGCCAAGGCGACCGGCGAGGGCCTGAAGGTCATGGGCATCGCCGAAGCCGCCGCCTGGGCCGATCTGATCATGTTCACCATGCCCGACGAATTGCAGGCCGACACCTGGAATAAATACGTGAAAGGCAACATCCGCCCGGGATCGGCCATTGCTTTCGCCCACGGGCTCAACATCCACTTCGGCCTGATCGAGGCGCACGACACCATCGACGTGATCATGATGGCCCCCAAGGGCCCCGGCCACACCGTGCGCGGCGAATACGTAAAAGGCGGCGGCGTGCCCTGCCTGGTGGCGGTGAACAACGACGCATCCGGTAAGGCGCTTGAGATCGGGCTTTCCTATTGCTCGGCGATCGGCGGCGGGCGCTCGGGGATCATCGAGACCGACTTCAAGGAAGAATGCGAAACCGACCTGTTCGGCGAACAGGCGGTGCTGTGCGGCGGTCTGGTCGAACTGATCCGCATGGGGTTCGAGACTCTGGTCGAGGCCGGGTACGCGCCCGAAATGGCCTATTTCGAGTGCCTGCACGAGGTCAAACTGATCGTCGATCTGATCTATGAAGGCGGCATCGCCAACATGAATTATTCGATCTCGAACACGGCTGAGTACGGCGAATATGTCTCAGGGCCGCGCATCCTGCCTTATGCCGAGACCAAGGCGCGCATGAAGGGCATTCTCGATGACATCCAGACGGGCCGTTTCGTGCGCGACTGGATGACTGAGTGCGCCGTTGGCCAACCGAGCTTCAAAGCCATCCGCCGCCTGAACGACGGCCACCAGATTGAGGCCGTCGGCGCGACCCTGCGCGGCATGATGCCGTGGATATCGGCGGGCAAGATGGTGGATAGGGAGAAGAACTGAGGCGGCTATTGCCCGGATTGCGCAAACATCCTGAGTGATAATAGAGACTTGAAAGGCGCGGGGTGCCCTATCCCGCGCCTTCACGTTTAATTGTTCAGAATATCCAACCGACACGGCCAGCGCATTCCATCGCTGGCTAAAATTCGGCGGTGCGAATTACTACATATGAATCTTCAAATATCACCAGTAATCGCAAAATCAATGGAGGATTTATGTACGCTACGAAACTGAAATCAGAAATTCGAAGCATTAACTACAATTTCGACAAGCATTCGGGCACCCTCCACATGGCACCAGATAATTGCTGCGACATGACAGGGTGCGATTCACTCTTTGAAGGAATCGATCCGAATGCCCGGCACGTTGAAACCTTCGCTGGTCGTTTTCCGGATACAGTCTATGTCCGGTCGGGTGACCATTGGGAGGCCTGCCCGCCGCAGAAATGAAAGCCTCATTCTCTGAATTTCCGAGTGAGCGGGCGACATAAGTCAAACTTTGGGATTCACCCGCAATATGCTATCATTTTGAAATGATTGTTGTTGATGCAGGACGGTTTAGCGAGGCGCTTCCTGGATACAGAGCGACTGGAACATGAGACGGTTCCTCATCTCCTGCGTGATGGCATCTCTCTCGGCCATCCACGTGGCGGCGGAGGATCTAGAAAGCGATCGACGTGCCGAGACCATGTATCTCCTGGGCCTCAAGTACAGCCTCGGCGAAGGAGTTCCGCAAGACCGGAGCGATGCGGCGAAGTGGTATCGCAGGGCCGCTGAATCTGGTCACGCGGGAGCCCAAACATCGTTAGGCACCATGTATAAAGACGGCAGTGGCGTACCACAGGACTACGACGAAGCGTTAAAGTGGCTTAGCCGCGCTGCCGAGCAGGGAAATCCCTTTGCTCAGAACAATCTAGCCACGATGTACCTCGCCGGATGGGGCGTGCCGCAAAACGACGTACTTGCGCACAAGTGGTTCAATCTTGCTGCTGCACAAGGGATCGACACTGCAAGACAAGGTATAGAGGAACTTGAGCGCTGGATGACCACAGAACAGGTTGCCGAAGCACAAAAACTCGCTCAGGAATTGTTCGAGCGACCCCAGAACTGAGCCGCAATAACGACGGCCATCAGATCGAGGCCGCGGACGCGACCCTGCGCGGCATGATGCCGTGGATTTCGGCCGGCAAGATGGTGGATAAGGCGAAAAACTGAGCGCCCCGGCCGTTTCAGCACGAGCGATGGCCACTGCGCGGGCGGCCATTTGCCTTTTGCGCGCGTACAATTTCGGGCAGAATGCTCACGCCACCACTGACCCCCCCCCCCCCCCCCCCCCGGAAGGAGCCAGACCATGATCGCCGTCATTTTCGAAGTCTGGCCAGCCGAGGGTCGAAACGAGGCGTATCTCGACATCGCCGCCTCGCTTCGGCAGGACCTGGAAGAAATCGAGGGCTTCATCTCGGTCGAGCGCTTCCAGAGCATGACCGACCCCGAGAAACTGCTGTCGCTTTCGTTCTTTTCAGACGAGGCGGCGGTAGAACGCTGGCAGACCCATGCCCACCACCGGGCGGCCCAGACCCAGGGGCGCTCGGGGCTGTTTGCCGACTATCGCCTGCGTGTCACCCAGGTGCTGCGCGACTATGGCCCGCACCACCGCACCCAGGCGCCGGACGACGCGCTTTCGCACCCAGCCGGGACATGAGCGCGTTGCCCGCCACCCCCCAAGCCACTGGCGACCGTCTTGCCTGGGGTCTGCTTGTGCTTCTGGCGGTGATCTGGGGGTCCTCGTTCATGGGGCTGACGCGGGCGCTGGAAGGCTTCGCCCCGCTCCATTTGGCGGCCATCCGCATCACCGGCGGCGCGCTCATACTGACGGGCTATGCAATGGCCACGGGACGCGAATGGCCGGGGCGCAGCCAAGGGCCGCGCATCTGGTTTCACATCGCCGGGTTCGCCATTTTTTCGCACGTCCTGCCGTTTTCGCTGCTCAGCTGGGGGCAACAATATGTGGCCTCGGGGTTTGCCGGAGTGACCATGGCCGTGGTGCCGCTGCTGGTGCTGCCGCTGGCCCATGTCTTCGTGCCGTCCGAGCAACTCAGCCGCCGCAAAGCGATCGGCTTTGCGCTGGGCTTTGCCGGCACGCTGATCCTGATCGGCCCGGGTGCGCTGATGCGCGCCGGCGGATCGCTGGAAGACATCGCGCGTCTCGCCTGCGTGGCCGCCTCGCTGTGCTACGCCGTGGGCTCGGTCACCACGCGTACCGCACCGCCGGCGGGGATGGTCGCCTATTCGGCCGCCGCCCTGCTGATCGCCGCCGCCCTCATCGCGCCGATGTCGGTGGCCGTCTCGAGCCTGCCCGACCCGCAAGGCCTGGCGCCGGTGCTGGCCGTGGGCTATCTGGCAGTGTTTCCCACCGCCATCGCCACGCTGATCATGGTCACGATCATCCGCCGCGCCGGATCGTTGTTCCTGAGCCTGGTCAATTATCAGGTGCCCCTCTGGGCGGTGGTCTTTGGCGCCACGCTGCTGGGCGAAGACCTGCCGCCCAGCATGTTCGCGGCGCTGGCCCTGATCCTGGGCGGGCTGGGGTTATCGCAGATGCGCGCCCAGAGTATGAACCGTCAGGGGCGCTGCCCTTCTTCGCCGATTGGCGAATTCACCCGGAAGCAACAGTGTTTATATTGCGTAGAATTTCTGATCGCGTTCCATTGCATTCAGGGTAACGACCATTTTTCGCATGACGGCGGTGATGGCCAGTTTGGGTGGTTTTCCTGCATCGACGAGCCGCTGGTAGAGGGCAGAGAACGGGGTTCTTTTGGCGCGTGTCGCCGACAGCGCCGCCATGTAGAGGGTATTTCGCAGGTCTTTTCGCCCGCCGCGGCACACCCGTTTGCCCCGCCAGCGACCGCTTTGCCGCGCGAACGGTGCCACGCCGACCAGAGCGGCGATTTCCCCGCGTGTGACGCGGCCGAGCTCGGGAAGCCCGGCAATCATCGCCGCACTGGTGACCGCCCCGATCCCGGGAAGGCTGGTCAGGCGGCGGGCGCGATTGCGCCAGGCCGTGTCCGCTTCGATCAGGGCATTGATCTGCGCGTCCAGCGCCCTGATATCGGCCTCCAACCGGGTCAGTGCGTGGCGGATCATGGCGCGGATATCTTCAAACGCGGCTTGTTTGAGCTGGCATTTTTTGGCAATGCGGCGGGTCAGAAGCGCCCGCCGTCGCGTGGTCAAAGCCTTGATGTAGCGCTGACCTGCTGGCTCATCGAGGCTTGGTGCGGGGCGCATCCGCTGGCCGAACAGCGCCAGAATATAGGCATCGATCCGGTCGGTCTTGGCCAGTTGCCCGCCTGCATAGGCGAATTGCCGGACCCGCTGGAGCAGCAGCCGCGCCACCGGAACTCCGGCGCCCTGAAGGGCCTCATACAGCGCCGATTCATAGCCGCCACTGGCCTCCAGAACGACGAGCTCAGGCGATGTTCCGGCCAACTTCTCAAGCAGCATCGCATGGCCCTGCGGCGTGTTCGGCAAACTGAAATGACGCTCGCTGTCGCCCTGCAACAGGCAAATGTCCAGGCCGTCCCGCGAAATGTCGCATCCCGCGAAGTAAGGTGTTAAGGTCACGTTATCCATCCTTATCTGCGGCCTTGGCGACAACAGCGCCGGGCCAGTCAACAGTTCGGTTTGGGTGGTTACCCAAGGGGCTGGGGACCCGGCTCCCAGACGACCTCAAAGCGGGTCAAGTATTTGCCGGCCTCCCGCCCGCCAACAAAATAGCAGACCGCGGACAGATAAGTATTTCTGGAAATGTGATGACTATTAAGGCGGAGCCGTTGGTGCGTCTTGCCGCCTTCCGAGTGAAAACATTGCCGCCGGCAGCCCGGGCGACCGCCGCAGGCAGGCGCTCATTTTGGAAGCAGCGTTGGCGCGCGGCTGTTGTTTTTGCGCCGCGATTTTCTCGCCGGAACAGAGGGCCCGACCTGATCGCTTGCGAATTCGCAGATTAATGCGAAAATCCGATCAATCCGGTGCGAAAGCTCCTTATTGGCGCCCAATTCGCCGGATATCGCGCGCATATGACCCTTAGCAGTTCGGCCCCCATGCCCAAGTTTCCCCTGCACGGCCCGAGCGGTCGCAAACGCGACCTTCTGGTGCTGGCCGGGCTGTTTGTTCTGGTCATCGCCGGGCTCGGCGGGTTGGCGGCGGCCACCGGGTGGGAAGAAACGCGCGCCCAGCTGGGCAAGCTGACGGCAGCGCAGTTTGTCATCCTCATGCTTCTGTCGCTGGTGAACTATGGGTTTCGCAGCGCGCGCTGGCACCTGTTTGCGACCCGCCTGGGATTGAAAACCGGACCGGTCACAAACCTGCGCCACTACCTGGGCGGGCTGGCGATGAGCGTGACCCCTGGTCGCCTGGGCGAGCTGGTGCGGATGCGTTGGATCCGGCGCGAAACCGGGCTGGCGTTTGAACTTTCGGCGCCCTTGATGCTGGTCGACCGCGCCTCAGACCTGGCGGCGATGGGCCTTTTGCTGGCCGCGGCGGTGGCGTTGTCGGCCACCGGAATTGCCGGGGCGCTGCCGGTGACGCTCGGCGCACTGGGCGTGGCCGTGGCGGTCACCCGCCCGCGGCTTTTGGCCTGGGGCACGACGCGGCTGTACCAGTTGCTGGGGTTCTGGCCGCGTATCTTTGCCCGCCTGCGCGCCGCGACCCGGTCGCTTTCGGTCTTCTCGCAGCCGTGGGTGTTGCTGGCCGCATTGTTGCTGGGTGGCGTGGGCTGGGGCGCCGAAGGCTATGCCTTTCATCTGCTGCTGGGCTGGATGGGCAGCGACATCGGCCTGTGGTCGGCGCTGGCCATTTTCACCTTCGCGACGCTTGCCGGGGGGGCGACCGGCGCACCGGGTGGCATCGGCGGGGCCGAGGCGGCGATGATCGCGCTCTTGAGCCTCGAGGGCGTGCCGCTTGAGGTATCGATCCCTGCGACCGCCATCATTCGCATCACCACGCTGTGGTTCGCCATCGCCATCGGGTTTATTTTTTTCCCAATCGCCGAGCGTCACTCGTTAAAGGAACATCATGGTCTGGAAAACTGACCGCTATTCCGGCTGGGGCCGGGTGCTGCGTGCGAGCGGAGAGATCGCGCGCCCCGAACGCCGCTCAGCGCTTATTCGTCTGGTGTCCGAGCATCCCGCGCCCGCCATCGGCAATCGCCAGTCTTACGGTGATGCGGCGCTGAATTCGGGGGGGCGGGTGATCGACATGACCCGGATGAACCGGATCTTGGACTTCGACCCCGAAACTGGAGTCTTGTCGGTGGAGGCGGGCGTCACGATCGGCGACCTGGCCCGGGTTTTCGCGCCGCGCGGCTGGTTGCCCGCGGTCATGCCCGGCACCGGATTTGCCACCGTGGGCGGCGCGATCGCCATGGATGTGCATGGCAAGAACCACCACGGGGCAGGGTCGTTCGGGCAGCACGTCAGGTCGATCACGCTCATGACCGGCGACAAGAAACGCAAAATCACCCCAAAGAACGCCGCGCGCCTGTTCAAGGCCACGGTTGGCGGTCTGGGTCAGACCGGGGTGATCATCGCCGCCGAACTGAGCCTGATGCCCTGCAAGGGCGACGTGATCATGGTCACCGAGCGCCGGGTCGAGGGATTGGAGGAATTTCTGACGCTGCTCGATGCCTCCGACGCGACCTATTCCGTAGGCTGGATTGACGCGACCGCCACCGGCGACGGGCTTGGGCGCGGAATTCTGGAAGAGGCTGAAACCGGCGCCGGTCTGGTGCCGGCGCCCAAGTCCTCAAAAAAGGTGCCGTTCGACGCGCTGGCTTTCGCGCTTTCGGCGCCGGTCGTGCGGGTCTTCAACCGGGCGTATCTGCAGCGCGTACCGGCATCGGGCCGGACCAGCGTGAAACCGATTCAGGAATTTTTCTTCCCGCTCGACCGCATCCACGACTGGAACCGGCTTTACGGGCGCGCGGGATTTCATCAGTTTCAATGCGTGGTGCCGCTGGCCGAAACCGGCACCTTGCGCGACATGCTGGTCCGGATTTCGACGTCGGGTGCCGCCTCGCCGCTGGCGGTGCTCAAGCGCATGGGGCCGGGGCGCGCGGGGTATATGTCGTTCCCGATGGAGGGCTATACGCTGGCCGTCGATTTCCCCAACCGGGGCGGCGCCGAGGCGCTGATCGGCGGGCTCGAAGCGCTCGCTGCCACGGCGGGCGGTCGCATCTACCTGGCCAAGGACGCTTTGGCCAAGGGCGAAGTGGTGCGCGCGATGTATTCCGATCAGAAGGTATTCGCCGCCGAGGTGGCCAAGGCCGATCCTGGCGGGGCGTTCGAGACCGACATGGTGCGGCGGTTGGGGCTGAGGGCGACTTCATGAACCAGACCTGGGTGATTTTGGGCGCGTCATCGTCGATGGCCAGGGCCTTTGGCCGGGCACTGGCCGAGCGCGGCGCCGGGCTGATCCTGGCGGGACGCGACATGGACGACCTCAAGGCCAGTGCTGCGGATGCGGTGCAACGGGGTGCGGCTTTTGCCGAATCCATGCGCGTTGACGTGCGCGATGAATCGAGTTTTCAGGCGATCTATGACCGGATGGGCCGCGAGGAGGGATCGCTGAACGCGGCGGTTTTCGTGGGCTCGATGCCGCCCCAGTCGTCGATCGACGCCGATCCGGCGATGATCGACGGGGTGATCGCCGACAGCCACGCCGGTCCGGCCCGGTTTCTGCACGGGTTGGCGCCGCTGATGGAAGAACGGGGGCAGGGCACGATTGTGGGCATAGGCTCGGTCGCGGGCGACCGGGGGCGGGTCGGAAATTACGTCTATGGCTCGGCCAAGGCCGGGTTCGCCACCTATCTGTCGGGCCTTCGTAACCGGCTGAACCGGTCGGGCGGCCATGTGGTTACGGTCAAACCGGGGTTTGTGGACACCGGCTTGACCTGGGGGACCCCTGGCATGTTTTTGGTGGCCAGCCCCGATCAGGTAGCGCGCGACATCCTGCGCGCCGTCGATAAGAAACGGAACGTGATCTATGCCCCGTTTTTCTGGCGCTACATCATGCTGATTATCGGCCATATTCCCGAATTCATTTTCAAGAAAATGTCGATTTGAGCGAGAAGAATTTTCCCCGCCGACAGGGTCCGTTCAGCCGCCGAACCATTCGGCCCAGAGACCCGCACTGTAGAGCATGAGCGAAATCGTGATCAGAATCAGGCCGATCCCGAAACGGTCGCGCATGGCGAAGATGATCGGGTCATAATCCTGCTTGCCCGCGTAGCCCAATAAGACCATCCGGATCAGCCAGCCCGAAATGGGAATCAGTGCCAGCCACAACAGCCACTGGGTTGCGTAGAGCGCGTAAGCCTGTTCGGAAAAGCTGTAGAAAAAGAAACTGAAAAGGGCCGCAAGCGTGCCCAAAGCAGCGACGTTCAGCAGGTCTTGCCGGTCAAGCCGCCCATAACCACGACCGGGCAACCGCTCGTCCGAGGTGGCAAGGGTCAATTCGGTCAGTCGTTTCACACAAGCCAGGGTCACAAAGACCGGAAAAATGAACGCCAGCAAATATTCTGACGGCGATAGGCCGCCGGCCAGCGCACCGGCCACGACCCTGAGCGAATAAAGCGAAGCCAGTGTCGCAATATCGATCCAGCGCATCCGTTTGAGTTTCAGCGAATAGGCAAGCAACAGCGCTATATAAGCCACGACCACGCCCGAGAACCCCCAGCCCAAAATCGACCCCAGAGCCAGCGCAAGAACGGCAAGCATCAAAGACGAAACCATGCCGACACCGATCGGGACCGCGCCGCTGGCGAAGGGGCGGTTGCATTTGGTCGGGTGCAGCCTGTCAGCGTCCAGATCGAGCAAATCGTTGACGATGTATATGCACGACGCCGCCGCCGAAAAGGCAGCGATGCCGATCAGAACCGACATCAGGGTGGTCAGGTCGAACGCATGGGCGGCAATCAACGGAACCAGAAGCAGCGCATTTTTTACCCACTGATGCGGACGCAGGGCGCGCATCAGGTCGCTGGCCCGCCAGCCCCCGTCAACCGTGACAACCTGCCGACCGGCAACCTCCAGCGCCGCAGCGGTCGATATTTTTCCGACAACAACCGCAACGCCCGACTTGTCCCAAACTGCGCGGTCAGCCGCTGCGTCGCCGGTATAGTCAAAACCGCCTTCGCCAAAGGCCTGCACCAAAACCGCCGCCTTGGTCGCGCCTTTCAAATTGGTCTTGCCGTCCGACGCGAAAATTTTATCAGTGATTGCATGGTGTTCGGCCAGGCGCTGGACCTGGGCCTGGTCCGAAGCCGAGGCGAAGGCCACCACATGGCCCGAGGCCTTGGCCGCGCGGGCCATCTCGGCAACCTCGGCGTTGACCGGCAGCCGTTCAACGGCCAGGTCAACGATCCCCGCCAACTTTGATTTCAGCGCCGCCGGATTGCGGAAATGCCGGAACAACAGACCAATCACCTGCAGCGGAGCCTGACCCAGACCAGCCCAGAAGGTCTCGTAGAGCATGTCGGTTTTCAGGAATGTCCCGTCGACGTCCAGAACAAACGCGCGTTTCTCAGCCATTTTGGCCAGCCTTTGGCACAGCGCTGAAGGCGCAGGGGTCGGTCACCGCGCACCGCGCGCGGCGGCACCCGGCAAGACATCCGCGCAACCTGCCAGGCGGCCAGAACCTTGGGTACATAGCCGCGGGTTTCTTCAAATGGTGTCTGACGTCAGCGCCTTTGGGACAGATATGAGGGTTTAGCATCAGGAGGATTTCTGGTTCATCGCAACCGTCAAGGAGTGAAGATGAACAAGCAATCCGGAACCAGCAAAGCCTCGGCTGACAGGCTGGTCAAAACCATCCGCCGCAAGACCCGGCAAACGTATTCAGCCGAGGAGAAGATCCGCATTGTTTTGGCGGGTCTTCGGGGCGAGGAAAGCATCTCAGCACTGTGTCGCCGCGAGGGCATCTCAGAGAGTCTGTATTACAGCTGGTCCAAGGAGTTCCCCGAAGCAGGGAAACGCCGTCTGTCCGGCGATACGGCGCGTCAGGCGACGTCACCCGAGGTGAAGGAGCTACGTTCTGAGGCCTTGGCATTGAAAGAATGTGTGGCCGACCTGATCCTGGAAAACCGTCTGCTCAAAAAAAGCATGACAGGGGATGGGGGATACGAGGAATGAGGTATCCAGCGTCAGAGAAGTTGGAAATCATCCGCACCGTTGAGGGGTCCCATCTGCCTGCGAAGCAAACCTTGGATATGCTGGGCATTCCGCGCACCACATTCTACCGATGGTATGACCGCTATGTCGAAGGCGGCTTTGACGCCCTGGCGGATCGCTCACCCTGCCCAAAGTCGGTCTGGAACCGCATTCCCCAAGATCGGCGAGACGATCTGATTGAATTTGCACTGGAGCACGAGGCGCTGACGACCCGGGAACTGGCGGTAAAGTATACCGATGAGAAGCAGTATTTTATCTCTGAATCATCGGTTTACCGCTTTCTGAAGGAAGCTGATCTGATCACCGCGCCCGACTATGTTGTGATCAAAGCTGCCGACGAGTTCACGGACAAAACCACCGCTATCAACCAGATGTGGCAAACCGACTTCACCTACTTCAGGATCATTGGCTGGGGTTGGTATTATCTCAGCACGATCCTGGACGATTACAGCCGCTACATCATCGCCTGGAAGCTCTGCACAAACATGCGGGCCGAGGACGTGGCGGCGACGATTGAGCTGGCCCTGGCGGCGTCAGGTTGTGATCAGGCGGTTGTGAGACACAAGCCCCGTCTGCTGAGCGATAACGGCTCTTGCTACATCTCTGGCGACCTGGCCGAATGGCTCGAGGATCGACAGATGGACCATGTTCGCGGTGCGCCGTTCCATCCGCAAACCCAGGGGAAGATCGAGCGCTGGCATCAGACGATGAAGAACCGGGTTTTGCTGGAAAACTACTATCTGCCCGGCGATCTTAAACGCCAGATCGGGGCCTTCGTCGATTACTACAACAACCAGCGCTACCACGAGAGCCTGAACAACGTCACACCCGCCGACGTCTACTTCGGGCGCGGCAAGGCCATCATCAGAGAAAGGGAAAAGATCAAGAAACTGACAATCCGACAACGCCGCTTGCAACATCAAAAACTCGCGGCATAATCAATCACACAAACGAACCAGAGCCTCCAAAACTCAAACCGCTCTGATGTCCCATTTTATATGACGACGGACATGGCTGGGATACGCCGATGCAATGATCCGCAACGGTGACTGGGACGGCGCCGAGGCCGCCCTAGATGCGGTGCCGCCGACATTCGAGACCCTTCAACGTTACCGGCTCGAAGCGATGGTGGCCGACAGCAATCAGGAATGGAAAAAGTCCGACAGTTACTATGAGGTGGCTATGGGTCTGACCACCCAGCCCGCCGGAATTCTGAACAACTGGGGCTATTCCAAACTTACGCGCGGCGACTATTCCGGCGCTGAGCGGCTTTTTGCCGAGGCGCTGAACTATGACCCGAACTTGTTCACGGCGAAAAACAACATTGGCCTGGCGCGGGGCGCGCAGCGCAACTATCAGTTGCCGGTGGTGGCCATGAGCTAGGTTGAACGGGCACAGCTTCTCTACACGCTGGCGCTGGCGGCGATCAAACAGGGCGACGTCGCCATCGGCAGGGGTCTGTTGCGCGAAGCGATCGACACCCATCCGCGGCACTTCGAGGCCGCCGTCCGGTCGTTGCGCGCGCTCGAGACCACGGTGGTGAACTGACGCACAACCCGACGCCTTGATCCGCCTTGCAAAAGCTCTTTGACATGGACGTCACTGCCGCCGCAGCCCCCTATTTTCTGCCCTTCGTGGTGCCGATCTGCATTTGGGTGGCGTTCTCGGACATGAAGCTGATGAAAATCCCGAACGTGGCGGTGCTGGCCCTGGTCGCGGTCTATCTGATTGTCGGCCCTTTCGCCCTGTCGCTGGACGAGTATCTCTGGCGCATCCTCAACGGGCTCGTGTTCTGGCCATCGGATTTGTTGCCAACATGGCGCGCGCGCTTGGCGCCGGCGACGCCAAATTCGCCGCCGCCGCAGCGCCGTTTTTTGCGGCCTCCGAGGCCACAAACGTGGTCATCTTTTTCGCGGTTGTCATGCTGGCCGCCTTTTTCACCCACCGCCTGGCCCGGCGCACGCCAGCCATCCGCGGGCTGGTGCCCGACTGGAAGTCGTGGGAGGCAGCCAAGTTCCCGATGGGACTCGCACTGGCGACGACGCTGGCGGGATACCTGGCGGTATTGGTCTGGGCATCCTAGGGTCCTGACCCTACGCCCCTGACACCCGGAACAAAATGTATAACTCCGTGCGGCGAATTTCGGTCAGCGTAAACTCGGGCCGGTCCTCGACCGCCTCGACGATCTGGCGCTGCGTGTGCGGGTGCAGCGGACAGAACGGCACCAGAAAATAGTCGGCGTCCTCCAGCCCCGCCGCGGTGCCATAGGACCAGGGCGCGCCGCGGTACAGGGGTTTGAAATCACCATAAAGCCAGTAAATCGTCGAAAACACATCCGCGGTCATCACCGAAGAGCCGCCAAAGCCCGCCGCTTCAAGGTCCTTGGCGATGACGTCGAAATAGGCCACCAGGCCAGAGGTCAGTTCGCAGATGGGCAGAATCTCGCCGTCGATTTCAGTATGTTTTCGCGGCTCGTCAAGCTCGACCGCATAGGCCTCCATCGGGGCCCCGGGCTGGATCACGGATCGGGCGTGCCCGGCGGCATAGGCGCGCGCGGTGATCGTATAGACATCGCCCAGCACCGGATCATCGCGCAAAAGCGGCTTGTATTCGCCGGTGTCGGCGGTCAGATGCCTGAGCGGGCTGTAGGCCAGGTTCAGAAACGACGGCGCCGCCAGCGCTATAGCTATAACAGCCGACAATGTGACCGCCTTGCGCAGGTCCCAGCCCAGCCCGTTGTAGACCTCGCTGCCGGGGCGCAGCGCGAAAAGCAGGATGGGCAGAAAATAAAGCCACTGCGGATCGTTGCCAAAGTTCTGGTAGGTCACAAAGATGAACCCGGGCGCCAGCAAAAGCAGGATCAACCCGGCCTGGGGCTGGCGCGCCTGGCGCAGGAAGATCACCGACGCCAGCAGCAGCAGGCTGCCGCCCAGATAGGCCGGAGCCGCGATGACCTCGCGCACCGACAGGCTGGGAAACGACCGGTTCTCGGACCCGGTGACGACCAGAACATCCTGCCAATAAGCCAGCCAGTAGGGCACGCCGTTCACCGCCGTGAAAAACCCCAGAACCGCCAGCCCCCACAGCACCGCCGAGGCCAGCGCCATCCATTCGCGTCGCACGATCAGCGCCACCAGCACGGCGGGGCCAAAGCCCGCCACGTAAGTGACCTTGGTCAACAGCATAAGGGCGAACCCCACCCCGATGATCCCCCCGTCAACCGCCGGGGCGCGCAGGCCGGAGGCAGGCAGGATCGCCGTCGCAATAACCAGAAAGGCCACCGCCCAGGCCCATCTGTTGTAATGCATTGACACCGACAGGGTCGGCTCGGCCTCGCCGTGCACGAAGGCGGTGACCAGAACCGTGATCACCAGGCCCAGACACACCGCCTGGATCGTAGTCAGCCGCGTGACCCCGATCCACCAGACTACGGGAAAAAGCGCCAGCAAGATCATCACCTGGGCCAGCACCAGGGCCCGCCCCGGCCCGGTATCGCCGTCGATGAACCAGACAATCGGCTTAAACGCCATGGCGCCTATCGGGGTCATGAAATCAAGGTGCGGGCGCTGGCCCTCGGCCATGCGCAAGACGATCTCGAGGAAATGCAGCGCGTCGCCTTCGTGTTTGGCCAGATAGATGCCGTCCTTCAGCCATCCGGCCCCGCCAAACAGCACCAGCATGGCAAAAAGCGCGAAGATCAGCGCAATTGGGTTCGCCCGCTCCATATCAGCCTCTTTCTTGCAATTATTTGGCCACAATATTCGGCAAAACTGCGGACAGTGAACCCCCGTTTTGAGGGCCGTTTCTGATTCATAGGCAAATACCGCCCCAAAGTGCCCGTATCGAGCCAATAATAGGTGTCAAAAGATGAATATGCACACGTCAAATGTAATCGCACCGGCCCTGGCCAAAACGCTGCAAGACACCGGGCTGACGATTGTGATGATGCGCGACATCCTGCTGAAGACGATGTTCAGGATGAACCTTGAACATGTGACCCCGCTGTCCCTGGTTATGTGCCTGCCAATTCCAGTGACCCAAGAGCTGGTGGACCTGGCGCGCACCCAGAAACTGGTCGAGGCGACGGGCACCATGCACGCGACGGCGGGCTCGGAAATGGGCTATCAGCTTTCCGACGCGGGCAAGGCGCGGGCGCTCGATGCGCTGGCCCAGTCGGAATATTACGGCGCCATGCCGATACCGCTTGCCAATTTCGGCGAACAGGTCAAACGCCAGTCGATCCGCAACATCCAGGTCACCCGCGCTCAGCTGCTCGCGGCCATGGATCATCTGATCCTGCCCGACGAGCTTTTGGATCACCTCGGCCCGGCGGTCAGCGCCGGCCGGTCGGTGCTGATGTACGGGCCGCCGGGCAACGGTAAATCGTCGATCTCGAACGGCATCCGCGACGCGCTTGGCGACAACATCTATGTGCCGCGCGCGGTCGAATATTCGGGCCAGGTGATCACTGTTTACGACCCGATCGTTCATACGATCATCGAAGAAGAAGAACAGGACCCCAATGCGCTGCGCCGGGCCGGCGGGCATTATGACCGGCGTTATGTGCTCTGCCGCCGCCCGACCGTGATCACCGGTGGTGAGCTGAGCCTTGCGATGCTCGATCTGGTTTATAACCCGACCTCGCGCACCTATCAGGCGCCTTTGCAGATGAAATCATCGGGCGGCGTGTTCATCGTTGATGACCTTGGCCGTCAGGAAGAACCGCCGCGGTCGCTGATAAACCGCTGGATCGTGCCGCTGGAAGAAGGCCACGACATTCTGGCCCTGCAATCGGGCGAGAAGTTCGTGACGCCGTTCGACACGCTGGTGATCTTCTCGACCAACTTCCGCCCCAACGAGATCTTCGACAAGGCCGCCCTGCGCCGGATCTTCTTCAAGATCAAGATCGACGGGCCGAACCAGGAGGATTTCCTGAAAATCTTCGCCATTGTCGCGCGCAACAAAAAAGTGCCGCTGGACGAGCCGACGCTGATCCACCTGTTGCAGAAGAAATACCCCGCCATCGACAATATCTATGCCAACTACCAGCCGATCTTTCTGGTCGATCAGATGATTTCGATCTGCGAATTCGAGGGCATCCCCAACCAGATGTCGCCCGAGCTGGTCGATCGCGCCTAGGCCAATATGTTCGTCAAGGAAGAAACGATAATCCACTGATTGCCACGCGGGCGGCCAGTCCCCCGCACCCCCCACGGAGAATTTCTGGAAAGATGATGGCGCGGGTTTTCGCAGGCCTCATTGCGCGCTAGGTCTGGCCCATGGCCGCACTGCCCCCGAAGTTACTGACTTGGTTCGCGTCGCGGGGGTGGGATATTCATCCGCACCAGCAGGCGATGCTGGACCGGGCTGGCGAGCCTGCGCTGCTGCTGGTCGCGCCGACCGGCGGCGGCAAGACGCTGGCCGGGTTTCTGCCGACGCTGCGTGACCTGGCCACCGACCCGTCGCGCGGCTTGCACACGCTCTACGTCTCGCCCCTGAAAGCGCTGGCCGCCGACATCCGCCGCAATCTGGAAAGCCCGATTGCCGAGATGGGCCTGGCGATAAGGGTCGAGGACCGGACCGGCGACACCCCGGCGACCGCCAAGAAACGCCAGCGCACCGACCCGCCGCACATTCTGCTGACCACGCCGGAAAGTCTGGCGTTACTGATCTCATACGAAGACGCGCCGCGCATGTTCGCGGGGCTAAGGCGCGTTATCATCGACGAAATACACGCGCTGGCCGAGGCCAAGCGCGGCGATCAGCTGATGCTGGCGCTGTCGCGGCTGCAGGCGATCGTGCCGGACCTGCGGCGCGTCGGGCTGTCGGCGACGGTCGAAGACCCGGCCGCCATGGCCGCTTATCTGGCGCGCCATCCCGACCCGCCGGGTCTGGTCGAGGCCGACCCCGGCCCCGATCCGGATATCGCCATGCTTAAGACCGACGCACCGCCGCCCTGGTCGGGCGGTGGCGGCAAATATGCGATTCCCCGGGTGCTGGAAGAGGTCAAAAAGCACAAGACCACGCTGATTTTCCACAACACCCGCGCCCAGGCGGAAATTTTCTTTTATAATCTGTGGCTTGCCAATGACGACGGCCTGGCCGTAGGCATCCACCACGGCAGCCTCGACCGGGGCCAGCGGGCGCGGGTCGAGGCCGCGATGCTGGCCGGCGAACTGCGCGCGATTGTCTGCACCGGGACGCTTGATCTGGGCATCGACTGGGGCGATGTCGACCTGATCATCCAGGTCGGCGCGCCGAAAAACGTCAAACGACTGGTGCAGCGGATCGGGCGCGCCAATCACCGCTATAACGCGCCGTCAAAGGCGCGCCTGGTGCCCGCCAACCGGTTCGAGGTGGTCGAATGCCATGCCGCTCTCGAGGCGATTCGGGCCCGCGCGCTGGACGGCGACCCGCCCGGCCCCGGCCCGCGCGACGTCCTGTGCCAGCACATCCTGATTGCCGCCTGCGCCGGACCGTTCTCGGCCGATGATCTTTACGCCCAAGTGCGCAGCGTCGGCTCATACTGCGATCTGACCCGGGGCGGGTTTGACGAATGCCTGGAATTTGTCGCGATCGGGGGCTATGCGCTCAGGGCCTACGACCGCTGGCAGCGGCTGGTCCAGCGCCCGGACGGGTGTTGGCAGCTGCGCGACCCGCGCGCCGCGGCGCGCATCCGCATGAATATCGGCACCATCCAGGACAGCGACATGATGAAGGTGCGTATGCGGGGCCGGGGCAAACCCCTGGGCGAGGTCGAAGAATATTTCGCCGCCTCGCTGTCCAAAGGCGACACGTTTCTGATCGGCGGACGCATCGTGGCCTACGAGGGTCTGCGCGAAATGACCGTCGAAGTGCGCCGCGCCAACGCAAAAAAGCCCCGGATCGCGGTCTTTAGCGGCACCAAATTCGCCACTTCGACGCAACTTTCCGACCGCATTCTGGGGCTTTTCGCGCGCGACAACTGGCCCGACCTGCCGGACCACACCGCCGACTGGCTGGCGCTGCAGCGCGCGGTCAGCCGCCTGCCGTCGCGCGACCGGATTCTGGTCGAAAGTTTCCCCTACGACGGGCGCGCGCATCTGTGCATCTATGGCTTTGCGGGCCGCAACGCCATGCAGACGCTTGGCCTTCTGGTGACGCGCCGGATGGAAGCGGCGGGGCTGAACCCGATGTCGTTCGTGTCGACCGATTACGCGCTGCTGATCTCGGGGCTCGATCCGGTGCCCGACCCGGCGTTTTTGCTGGATCCGGATGACTTGCGCGACGGACTGGAAACCTGGCTGGGCGGCAACGCGGTGATGAAGCGGACGTTTCGGACCAGCGCGGTGATCGCCGGGCTGATCGAACGTCAGTCGATCGGTGCCAAAAAAGGCGGGCGGCAGGCGACGTTTTCATCCGACATCCTTTATGACACGCTGATGAAATACGACCCCGATCACCTGATGCTGAAAGTGACCCGCGAAGAAGCGATGAAGGGGCTGGTGGATTTCAGGCGCATCGATGAAATGCTGACCCGCACCCGCGGCCGGATCGACCATGTGGTGCTGACCCGCGTGACGCCGTTGGCCGCACCGCTGTTTCTCGAGGTCGGCCGCGTGCCGGTGAAGGGCGCGGCCGAGGAAAAACTGCTGGCCATGGAGGTCGCCCGCCTGATGGCCGAGGCGGGTCTCGCGCCATGATCCCGGATCAGGACTTGACGAACGGGCGTGCTGGCGGGCAAGAACACACCATGAACAGCCTGGCCTTTTCATTTGCCGGCGAAGACCTTCAGGCGCTGCCGTCGGGCGCGCTCTGGTGGCCGGGGGCGCGGATTTTGTGCATCTCGGACCTGCATCTGGGCAAATCCGAGCGGATCGCGCGCCGCACCGGTGCTCTGATCCCGCCTTACGAGGCCGAGGATACGCTCAACCGGCTTCAGTCTGACCTGGCGGCGACTAGCGCGGCCCGGGTGGTCGCACTTGGCGATAGCTTTGACGATATGGCGGCGGCCGGCGCGCTGTCTGGGGCTGTGGCAGAATGGATTGCCTGCCTGCAAGCGGGCCGGGAGTGGATCTGGATCGCGGGCAACCACGACCCCGCGCCGCTGGCGCTTGGCGGCAGCCACCGGACCGAGGCGGCGTTCGGTGCCCTGACCTTTCGCCACGCCGCGGCGACGGGCGCGAAACCGGGCGAAGTGTCGGGCCATTACCACCCGAAGGCGCGCGTCGCCCTTCGCGGACGCAACCTCAGCCGCGCCTGTTTTCTGGTCGATGACCGCCGCCTGATCTTGCCGGCATACGGCACTTACACCGGCGGCCTCAGATCATCGGATGCAGCGCTCGCGACGCTGATGGCCGAGGGTGCCGAGGCCATTCTGACCGGCCCTTGCCCGTCCCGCATTCCGATGCCCCGGTAATCGCGCAGCACTCAATCCGGTAATATCAGGCCGTCAGCCCCTGCGGCTCATCCAGCCCGTTGGCCCGGCAAGCGGCGGTCAGCGTGTTGGCCAGCAGGCAGGCGATGGTCATCGGACCCACCCCGCCCGGCACCGGGGTGATGGCGCCCGCAACCTGCGACGCCGAGGCAAACTCCACGTCCCCAACCAGCCGGGTGCCGCCCCCGGGCTTGTCGATGCGGTTGATGCCCACGTCGATGACCGTGGCACCGGGTTTGATCCAAGTACCCTTGACCATCTCGGGCCGCCCCACGGCGGCGATCACGATATCGGCCTTACGCAACACGTCCGCCAGGTCTTTGGTGCGCGAATGCGCCACCGTCACCGTGCAACTGTCTTTCAGAAGCAGGTTGAACATCGGCTTGCCGACAATGTTGGACCGGCCCACCACGACGGCGTTAAGACCCGAAAGCGGCCCGAGATGGTCGCGCAGCATCATCAGGCTTCCAAGCGGCGTGCAGGGCACCATCGATTTCTGACCGGTTCCAAGCAGGCCAACATTCGAGATGTGGAAGCCATCGACATCCTTGGCCGGATCAATCGCGTTAAGCACCAGGTCCGAGTTCATGTGCCCCGGCAGCGGCAATTGCACCAGAATGCCATGCACCGCGGGGTCGGTGTTCAACCGGCCGATCAGCGCCAGCAGATCGGCCTGCGAGATGTCATCGTCGAACTTGTGCTCGAACGAATTCATCCCCACTTCGAGCGTTTGCTTGCCCTTCGAGCGCACGTAAACTTGGCTGGCCGGGTCTTCGCCGACCAGAACAACCGCCAAACCGGGCGTCAGGTCGTGGTCCGCCTTCAGCCGCGCCACATGCTCGGTCACCTGCGCCCGCACCTTGGCCGCAAAGGCCTTGCCGTCGATAATGGCAGCACTCATCTCAGAACAGACCTTCGATCTGGCCGTCGTCGTTCAGCATGATGGTTTGCGCCGCCGGGGTGCGCGGCAGGCCGGGCATGGTCATGATCTCGCCACAGACCGCGACGATGAACCCGGCCCCGGCGGAAAGCCGAACCTCGCGCACCGGCACCGAATGGCCCGTGGGCGAACCGCGCAGGTTCGGATCGGTCGAGAACGAATACTGGGTTTTTGCCATACAGACCGGCAGATGCCCGTATCCCTGTTCTTCCCAGCTGTGCAACTGATCGCGGATTTTCTTGTCGGCCAGCACCTCGTCGGCGCGATAGATGCGCTTGGCGATGGTCTCCATCTTCTCGAAAAGCCCCATCTCGTCGGGATAGATCGGCGCGAAATTCGCCATGCCGGCGTCAGCGATTTCAGCCACGCGGCGGGCCAGCGGCTCGGACCCTTCCGACCCCAGCTCCCAGTGGCGCGCCAGGATCGCCTCGGACCCCTGCGCGGTAACAAAATTCTTGATTGCCTTAACCTCGGCGTCGGTATCGGTGACAAAGTGGTTGATCGCCACCACCACCGGAACGCCGAAAGACTTGAGGTTTTCGATATGCCGCCCAAGGTTGGCGCAGCCCGACTTGACCGCCTCGACATTCTCCGCGCCCAGATCGGCTTTGGCCACGCCGCCGTTCATCTTCATTGCCCGCACCGTGGCCACGCAGACTACGACCGAGGGTGCTAGCCCGGCCTTGCGGCACTTGATGTTCATGAATTTCTCGGCCCCGAGGTCGGCGCCAAAGCCCGCTTCGGTGACCACGTAATCGGCCAGTTTCAGCGCCGTTTTAGTGGCGATGACCGAATTGCAGCCATGCGCAATGTTGGCAAACGGCCCGCCGTGAACGAAGGCCGGGTTGTTTTCCAGCGTCTGCACCAGGTTGGGTTGCATCGCATCTTTCAACAGCACGCTCATCGCCCCGTCGGCCTTGATGTCGCGGCAAAAAACCGGCGTCCGGTCGCGGCGGTAGGCGACGATCATGTTGCCCAGACGCGCCGTCAGATCGGCGAGGTCGTTGGCCAGACAAAGGCACGCCATCACTTCTGACGCCACCGTGATGTCAAACCCGGCCTCGCGCGGGAACCCGTTCGCCACGCCGCCAAGCGAGGCGGTGATCTGCCTGAGCGCCCGGTCGTTCATGTCGACAACGCGCCGCCAGACCACGCGGCGGGTGTCGATATCGAGCTCATTGCCCCAATAGATGTGGTTGTCGATCATCGCACTCAGCAGCGAATGGGCGCTGGTGATAGCGTGGAAATCGCCGGTGAAATGAAGGTTCATATCCTCCATCGGAATGACCTGCGCATAGCCGCCGCCGGCCGCCCCGCCCTTCATGCCGAAGTTGGGGCCAAGCGAGGCTTCGCGGATGCAGACGCAGGCGTTCTTGCCGATCCGGTTCAGACCGTCGCCCAGACCAACCGTGGTGGTGGTCTTGCCCTCGCCCGCTGGGGTCGGGTTGATCGCGGTGACCAGAATCAGCTTGCCGTCGTCGCGGTCGCTCAGCGAATTGATGAACGCCTGGCTGACCTTGGCCTTGTCGTGGCCATAGGGCAAAAGATCGTCCGAGCCGATGCCCAGCTTGGCCCCGATCTCCTGAATCGGCAGCTTGCTGGCCTCGCGCGCGATCTCGATATCCGACTTATATCCCATGTGGTCCTCTCAGATTGTCCGCCCCTCGGCGGTGATCGTGCAACCGTATACGCCGGTATCCCGGGCTTGGGCAGCCCTTTACGACCTTCCGCCCGCCGGAACCGGCCCCGAACGCCGGCAGGTGTTCACCATAGGAAACACCGGTCTCGCATGCGCCCCGGTCAGGGGTCCCAGGGGGCCTGGGCCGGAACAAAGAGGGTCAGGGATTCGCCCAGGGCCAACTGGCCTTCGCGTTCGACCCAGGCGGTCACGCCCCTGCGGCCGGTTGCGGCCTCCAGGAAGCGCTCAGACCGGTCGGGGTGATGGCGGCGAATTTTCTTTTCGGGCCAGCCGCAGGGCAGGTTTTCCATGTCAATCGTCAGCGCCGCACAGCTTGGCGCCACCAGCCGCGACGACGGCGGGACATGGCTGAAATCGCCGATCCCGCCGATCACGACCGACGCGCCCAGCCACGCAGGATCAATCCGGTCGATCCCCATCGCCTGGGCGATCTCGGCCAGATTTTCCTCCGAGACGATGGTCAACTGGCGCACATTCCTGATCTCGGTGCCCATTGGGTAAAGGTCGCGCACCCGAACGCACGAGGTCCGCGTCAGGCCCGAATGCCCCTCGCCGTCCGCCCCCTTGAACCTTAAAGCGGTTTGCGTTTGATGTGAATCGAAAGGGGATTCCCAAAGTGTTGTTTGTCTGATTCATTTCCCGTGAGGAGGTGGAGCATGGGCAAACCGTATTCTTTGGATCTTCGGCAGCGGATATGCGGGCATATTGCGGCCGGAAACTCTTGTCGCGCTGCGGGGCGGGTTTATGGCGTCAGTGCAGCGACGGCGGTGCGTTATGCGGCGGATCAACGTGAGCGGGGCGAGGTCACACCCAAGCCACAGGGCAGGCCAGCGGGCCGGTTTGGCAAGCTGGCACCGCATGCGGGTTTCCTGATCGAGATTGTCCGGGCTGAACCGGACATAACATTGCAGGAACTTGCGGGTGCGCTTGCGGAGACGCACGGCGTGAGCGTTCAGCTCTCCTCAATCCACCGGGCTCTGGAACGCGCAGGGTTTTCATATAAAAAAAGGACTTGTCGCGCAGGAACGTGACCGGCCCGCCCTGCATAAGGCGCGAAGGGAATGGATCAGCCGCCGCCAGCCGCGCATGCGCGCCGAACCGCACAGGCTGGTATTCATCGATGAAACCGCCGTCAAAACCAACCTCACCCGGTTGCGCGGGCGCAGCTTCAGGGGTGAGCGGCTTTATGGCACCGCACCCTTTGGAAAATGGGGCACGCAGACCTTCATCGCCGGGCTGACCCATAACGCGCTGATTGCACCCTGGGTGATCAGCGGCGCAATGGATGGATCGGCGTTCGAGACTTATATCGAGACCCAGCTTGCGCCTGCGCTGGACCCTGGAACTGTGGTCATTCTCGACAATCTTTCCACCCACAAAAGCCACCGCGCGGCACAGGCGTTGAGGGCGCGCGGATGCTGGTTCTTGTTCCTGCCACCCTACTCCCCGGATCTTAACCCGATCGAAATGGCGTTCTCAAAGTTGAAAGCTCACCTGCGAAGGGTTGGAGCAAGAACCTTCGATGCCCTCTTTGACGCCCTCAGCGACATTTGTGATCTCTTCGACCCTGACCAATGCTGGAACTTCCTCAAGGCCGCGGGATATGCCTCAGATTAAATGCAATATGCTTTAACCCATCAAAATCTGCGCCGTTAGGCGGGGCACACCGGACGCTTACATTTGGAGGTGAATTATGAGCAATACTTATTCTTTGGATTTGCGCACGCGGGTGATTT
This sequence comes from Paracoccaceae bacterium, assembly GCA_965247915.1. Lineage (GTDB taxonomy): Bacteria > Pseudomonadota > Alphaproteobacteria > Rhodobacterales > Rhodobacteraceae > JAKZRT01. The sequence goes on along the minus strand of OZ252048.1, from coordinate 903,072 downwards.
CACAGGTTCGGACGGGGTTTTCCCGGCGCGAGGTTGCGCGGCGTTTCGGAGTGAGCCCGAGCTTTGTCATCAAGGTCGTTCAGCGTTTTGAGAAATCCGGTGACCGTCCGGTGAAGGTGCTCTGGCGAGGATAAGCTGGTCGCTGTTACGCTGCCGGGGCAGCGTAACACCAAGGCAAAAGTTCATCGATGCGGGTGATCTTGTGATCGGCGATGCGGCTCAGAACATCTGTGAGCCAGCCCTGAGGGTCAACGCCGTTCAGCTTGGCTGTCTCAATCAGCGTGTAGGCAATGGCGGCTGATCGGCCGCCACGCTCGGACCCGGCAAAGAGCCAGTTCTTGCGGCCTATGGCGATGGCCCGCATTCCCCTTTCGGCTGTGTTGTTGTCTATCTCCAGCAAGCCGTGATCAAGATAGGGCCTGAGCCGTTTGATGCGGGTGATGGCATAGCGGATTGCCTGCGCCAGCGGCGTTTTGCCAGAGATGCGCGTGAGCTGTGCACCGAGCCACGTGTCGGGATCATCGAGAACCTGCTTTGCCTTTGCCTGCCTCAACCGCACCCGCTCATCCGGCGGCGATCCACGGGCTTGCTTCTCGACCGCGTAAAGTTCGGCGATGCGCCTGATCGCTTCTTCGGCGATGGCAGAGCCCTGGGATTGCTGCACATCGACGAACTTGCGCCGGATATGCGCCATGCAGGCCACCTCGTGAATACGGCCTGAGCGGTACAGCTCTTCAAATCCAGCGTAGCCATCGGCGTGCATCCAGCCGGTGTAGTCCTTGAGATGGCCGATTGTACGTATGCCCTTTCGGTCGACACTGAACTGATACCAGGCCGCCGGGGACGCATCGCCAGCCCATGGCCGTTCATCTCTGGCGTATGTCCAGAACCGTGCCGTCTTGCATTTGCCGCTACCCGGCGCCTGCATCTTCACGGGCGTATCATCAGCGAAGATTGCTTGTCCGTTCAGGACATGACGGCCAATGGCATCAGCCAGGGGTTCGAGCAGCGCCGTGGAGTTGCCGACCCAGTCAGCCAAAGTTGAGCGTTCAAGGTCGATCCCGTCGCGGTCGAAGATTTGCGATTGGCGATAGAGCGGCAGATGATCCGCGTATTTGTTGACCAACACATGCGCCAACAGACCGGGTCCTGGACGACCGCGTTCGATGGGACGCGATGGCAATGCGGCCTGGCTGATCTTCTCGCAGCAGGTACAGGCCATGCGCGGACGCACGATCCGGTTCACGACAAAACGCCCCGGCTTGTATTCCAGCTCTTCGGTCACATCCTCGCCGAGTCGGCGCAGTCTGCCGCCGCAAGATGCGCAGTCTTCGCCGATTCCAATTACGGTCTCGTTGCGCGGCAGGTGATCGGGCAGTGGGCGGCGCTTTGGCTGCCGTTTCTCATCGGCATCGTCGGACGACGGCTCGGGGGGCGGGCTTTCCGCCGCCCGTGCGATCTCTTGCTCTTCCAGTTTCAGTTCAAGCTGATCAAGGCTTTCTGAACGCGAACCGAACTGATGACGACGCAGGCCCGCGAGTTGATGCTTCAGCTTCTCGATCAACACATCGCGGCTCTTCAGCCCGGCATTCCGGTTCGTCAGTTCTGACGCCATGGAAGCGATCAACGCCTTCAATGCCGACGGGTCATCAGGCAGCTTTTTGATGTCATCGAGCATGGCTGATACCTACCACTTATCCGAGACGGTGGGAATCCCACAACGGCATCAATCCTTTGGAAATAAATGGTTTACTCAGCCTGCTGTCAGCGGGCGCCATGTCCTCTTGGGCATACGCCAGTCAATGCCTTCAAGCAGCATCGCCAACTGCGCCGGCGTCAGCGCGATCTTCCCGTCCTTAGCGGCTGGCCACACGAACTTTCCCTTCTCCAGGCGCTTGCTGAACAGACAGGCTCCTTGGCCATCCCACCAAATGACCTTGATCAGATCGCCACGGCGCCCTCGAAACACGAACATATTGCCGGTGAACGGGTTCTGTTTCAGGGTCTGCTCTGCCTGGGCAGCCAGCGTGGCAAAACCCCGGCGCATGTCCGTCACTCCAGCCGCCAGCCAGACCTTGGTGCTGGACGGAACAGGGATCATCCGGACAGGACACGGATCAGATGTGCCAACGCCCCGGGATCGTAGGCACCGCTGATCCGGAGCCGGTGTCCACCAGCATGCTCGATCTCGATCGTGCCCTTGGCAACGCCAGCTTCAACGACAGGCGGTTCATCCTTATCCAAGGCCTGATCCACGATCTCAACCGGAAGAAAACATGGCACACCCGCCGTTGCCAGTTCCGGGTCGGGCGCAAAGCGAGGGTCATGCAGCCATTTGAAGATCAGATTCGCATTCATCGCATACCGGCGCGCGACCTGCGGCATACCGGCGCGCGACCTGCGCGACCGATACGCCCGGCGCCACCGTCTGAAAACAGATCGACCGCTTCTCGTCGTCTGTCCAAAGCCGCTTCGTTCGACGCGCCACCCCAAACCCCGTAGTGTCCACTATCCGTGGTGGACACTAACCGACCCCTCCACGGCGCGGCAGAGCGGTCAGGCCGGACGGTTACTTCTCTTTCGTCCACATTTATTCAATAAATACAAACATATTGTCTGACGTCAGCGCCTTTGGGACAGATATGAGGGTTTAGCATCAGGAGGATTTCTGGTTCATCGCAACCGTCAAGGAGTGAAGATGAACAAGCAATCCGGAACCAGCAAAGCCTCGGCTGACAGGCTGGTCAAAACCATCCGCCGCAAGACCCGGCAAACGTATTCAGCCGAGGAGAAGATCCGCATTGTTTTGGCGGGTCTTCGGGGCGAGGAAAGCATCTCAGCACTGTGTCGCCGCGAGGGCATCTCAGAGAGTCTGTATTACAGCTGGTCCAAGGAGTTCCCCGAAGCAGGGAAACGCCGTCTGTCCGGCGATACGGCGCGTCAGGCGACGTCACCCGAGGTGAAGGAGCTACGTTCTGAGGCCTTGGCATTGAAAGAATGTGTGGCCGACCTGATCCTGGAAAACCGTCTGCTCAAAAAAAGCATGACAGGGGATGGGGGATACGAGGAATGAGGTATCCAGCGTCAGAGAAGTTGGAAATCATCCGCACCGTTGAGGGGTCCCATCTGCCTGCGAAGCAAACCTTGGATATGCTGGGCATTCCGCGCACCACATTCTACCGATGGTATGACCGCTATGTCGAAGGCGGCTTTGACGCCCTGGCGGATCGCTCACCCTGCCCAAAGTCGGTCTGGAACCGCATTCCCCAAGATCGGCGAGACGATCTGATTGAATTTGCACTGGAGCACGAGGCGCTGACGACCCGGGAACTGGCGGTAAAGTATACCGATGAGAAGCAGTATTTTATCTCTGAATCATCGGTTTACCGCTTTCTGAAGGAAGCTGATCTGATCACCGCGCCCGACTATGTTGTGATCAAAGCTGCCGACGAGTTCACGGACAAAACCACCGCTATCAACCAGATGTGGCAAACCGACTTCACCTACTTCAGGATCATTGGCTGGGGTTGGTATTATCTCAGCACGATCCTGGACGATTACAGCCGCTACATCATCGCCTGGAAGCTCTGCACAAACATGCGGGCCGAGGACGTGGCGGCGACGATTGAGCTGGCCCTGGCGGCGTCAGGTTGTGATCAGGCGGTTGTGAGACACAAGCCCCGTCTGCTGAGCGATAACGGCTCTTGCTACATCTCTGGCGACCTGGCCGAATGGCTCGAGGATCGACAGATGGACCACGTTCGCGGTGCGCCGTTCCATCCGCAAACCCAGGGGAAGATCGAGCGCTGGCATCAGACGATGAAGAACCGGGTTTTGCTGGAAAACTACTATCTGCCCGGCGATCTTAAACGCCAGATCGGGGCCTTCGTCGATTACTACAACAACCAGCGCTACCACGAGAGCCTGAACAACGTCACACCCGCCGACGTCTACTTCGGGCGCGGCAAGGCCATCATCAGAGAAAGGGAAAAGATCAAGAAACTGACAATCCGACAACGCCGCTTGCAACATCAAAAACTCGCGGCATAATCAATCACACAAACGAACCAGAGCCTCCAAAACTCAAACCGCTCTGATGTCCCATTTTATATGACGACGGACATTCGGCCAGTTGGAAAGTGACATAACGACCGTGACGAACGACCTTGGCGCCGATCTTCACCAGCTTCTCCCGCAGTGTCGTCAGCGACCAATGCTCCACCTCTGCGGGCAGAGCCAAAGTTCGCATGAAGTTGGCGAGATTGTAGGCCAGGGCATGAAGCTGGAGGCGAACCTCGTTGTTGCGGAACTTGCGGCATGACAGCCGCGTCCATTTGATGGCGTTCTTACCTTCCTTGATATACTGCTCCGCCGTCTCCCGGTGATTGTAAAACGCCACCACCCGTTCGGCAGGGCGCGACAGGTTGGTAACAATAAATCCGACGCGGGGTACAACTCGCCGGGATGCCATTCGACCTTGGCAATGACACGGCGTTTCCTGTTCCACGATCCGGCCTGATAGCTGAAGCTGGCGTAATAGCGTCGTACATCCGACACCGCGCCGGCGGAGCCAGGGCATCCGCATCATCGGTTGGCGGGCCGGGACTGCGCGTGCGAATGTGCTCAATGTCATCATCGGCCAATGTGTAGTGTTTCAGCAGTGAGGTCTCGTCAGCGGGAAAATCGAAAAGAGCCGCACGCTGACGCGTCGTCAGAATATTACGTCCTGGCATGGCACTGCGTCCTTGTTAATCATTAGTCTGTTCAGGACAATTGTAAACGTCCGGTCTGACAGCCTTATTTCCTTGGTTTTCCGGGCTTCCAGCGTTTTGCGAGACTGAGGACTTCGAGTTTGAGTTTGTCGGTTTCGGGCTGATTGGGATCGAAGGGCCGCCATACCAGTCTTTGAGATGATCGTGCTCTGGATGCTTTGGATCGGCCATGGCATCGAGGAACCCGTAGTAGCCAAGGAAGCCCCCGACGTCTTCGGGCGGGCATTTACCGGTGACCTCGATTAGTCTGGGATAGAGTTCGCCAGGGACGGGATCGGTGATCCTGCCGATCTTGATCCTGTGTTCCCAGTTGTCGCCAAAATCGTAGATGTAGTTGATCGTCTTCTTGCCGGTGTCCTCGATGACTTGGCCCAGAGTGGTTTTGTTGGCGGGCAGGTCCTCGCCGCCAAAATCGGGGTCCGCGATACCCCATCTGACCTCGATAATGTCCATTAACGATCATGGACTGTCAATCCCGGAGTAAAAAGGGTCAATGTCCCGGTGCAAAACTGGACACCTGGTTTGATTTAGGTGCGCACCCTGGTGCGTGTGCTTTCCAAATAGCTGATGCGTGCCAGGGTGCGTTGGCCGCAGGCCAACCTTTTCGCAGTTTTGGTATTTTCAGGATTACGGTTTGGCGATTTTGCTCTGGCGCAACCGGTAGCTTTCGCCGTTCATCTCGAGGATATGGACGTGGTGGGTTAGGCGATCGGGAATGGCGCCTGTGAGGCGTTCTGCGCCGAAGACCTCGGTCCATTCATCGAACGGCAGGTTGGATGTGATGATGATGGAGCCACGTTCGTAGCGCTGCGAGATGATCTCGAAGAGAAGCTCGGCCCCGGTCTTGCTCAGTGGCACAAAACCCAGCTCATCAATGATCAGCAGGTCCTGGCTGACCAGTTGTTTCTGCAAGCGCTGCAGGCGGCGTTCGTCGACGGCCTCGATGAGTTCATGGACGAGAGCAGCGGCAGTGGTGAAGCGTACTTTCCTGCCCTTCTGGCAGGCCGCCAGACCCAATCCCAGGGCGATATGGGTTTTACCTGTGCCGCCTGGCCCCAATGCGATGATATTCTCGCGCCGGTCTATGAACTCACCGCGGGCCAGTTGCATGGTCAGGACCTTGTTCAGCGACGGGATGACCTTGAAGTTGAAGCTGTCCAGGCTTTTGGTCGCCGGGAACTTTGCGGCCTTGATCCTGCGCTCGATCATCCGGCGTTCGCGCTCGATCAGTTCCAGCTCGCAAAGCCGCAGCAGGTAGTTGATGTGATCCTTGTTCTCCACTGCGCATTGCCGGGCCTGTTTGGCATATTCGCTGTGGAAGGTCGGCAGCCGGAGCTTCTTGAGGTGGTGCTGCAGCAGAACCTGCGGGGTGTCGGTCATGCCGGCGCCTGCGCCATCAGGCTCATGTAACTGGCAGGATCTGTTGTCTCGACCTGCGCCCTTGGAAGGTACGGGTAGATCTCCAGATCGAGCCGTGGCGGGCGCCTCCCGATCCGGCAGAGGACGAGATGCTTCACCGCATCGTAGCCGATGGCCCCAAGTTCCAGCGACTGCCTGATGGCGCCGTGAACATGGCCCATCCCGAAGGTCTCCAGCAGCCGCAGGACCTGCACGTATTCGCGCTTGCCCTTCTTTCCCATCCGCGCTTCCAGCAGCCGGTGCAGGGTGGCGAACCCCCCGGGCAGGTCCCAGCCCTGCAACGGAGCCGCCTGGTCCAGCGCGCCGACCTTCTGTTCCAGCAGCGGCAGGAAGTGCATCGGATCGAAGACCATGTCCGCTTTTTCGTAGGACCGCTTGTGGCAGGCGATGATTTCCGTGCCGCAGCCGATGATGACCTCGTGGACATAGCCGCGAACCTGGACCTCGTGATGGGCGTATGCGACCGGCACGGAATAGTCGTTGTTGCGATAGCGGACCATCGAGATCGACGTCGCCCGGGTGCTGACCTTCTCGCAGGCGTCATAGGGCGTCAGGGGTAGTGTCATCAGCGCATCAAGATCACGCATCAGCCGCTCGCCGATAGTCTCGGAATGACCCCGCAGAACCTCATCCTGCCGTTTGAGGCATTGCTCCTCCAGCCGGGCGTTCAGATCATCGAAACTGTCGAAGCGCGGCATCGGCACCAGGAAGTTCCGCCGACCATAACCGATTGTGCCTTCGACACTACCCTTGTCATTCCCCTTGCCAGGACGGCCGAACCTGTCTTCGAACAGGTAATGCGACTGCAACTCCGGGAAAGTTCTGGTGCGTTGCCGGGTTCCGTCCCCGAGAATCCGTGCCACCGCGATCGTGGTGTTGTCGTAGAGCCCTGACAGCGGCACGCCTCCGAAGAACGCAAAGGCGGAGACATGGCCATCACAAAAGGCCTCGGTTGTCTCCGCCGGATAGGCTTTGATGAAGAACGCGTCCGAGTGCGGCAGCGCCATTGCAAAGTAGTGCAGCTTGCGCACAACCCCGCCAATCTCGCCAAGCGCCTCACCAAAGTCCACCTGTGCGTGGCCCGGTGCGTGGCTCAGCGGCACGAACACTTCCCGAGTCCGGCGCTTCTTCTCGCGAACATAGTCGGTCACAATCGTGATCCCGCCGGTGAAGCCATGTTCATCACGCAGACGCTCATATATCCGCCTCGCTGTGTGCCGCTGCTTCTTGAGCCGCGACTTATCCTCTTCCAATATCTGGTTGATGAGCGGAATGAACGGGTCAAGCTTTGGACGGGCTGGTGGCCCATTCCTGTGATACCCCGGTGGCACCGCATGCTTCAGAATTTTTGACACAGTCTTGCGGTCAATCCCAAAATGTCGGGCCGCCGCACTCTTGCTCATCCCATCCACATGGCACGCACGGCGTACCCGACTATACAGTTCCACAGAATACATCTCCCCGCCCTCAGCTCGTTTGCTTCAGGCTTCAAGGTGCGGAATTTTGCTCCGCGACGGTCAGATCATCCGACCGTTTCTGTGGGTATTTTGTCTCCGGGATTCACAATGCGCAGCGCCGGGACCGATGAGGCCCGTGTCACCGGCGGCAATTCCGGTCGGGCGCGGGATGTGCGGCGAGCATGGCAGGAGGTCATCCCGTTCTTTGCCTTCCCGCCAGCGGTGCGCAAGATCATCTACACCACCAACGCCATCGAAAGCCTGAACCGGGTGATCCGGAAAACCACCAAAACCCGTGGCAGCTTTCCAACCGATGCCGCCGCCACCAAGCTGATCTATCTGGCCATCCGCAATTTCGAAAAGGCGGGTCGCTGCGTCAGAGAATGGGTTGCCGCCCGAAACCAGTTCGCTATTCTCTACCCAGAACGGTTCAACAAATGACCCGTTTTAACTGCATGGGCTGAGCGCCATACACAGAGTTTCAGATACTCCCGTCGGTCAGGGATTCCGCCTTGGACCGGCCGGCTTTTCCGCGTGACTTGGCCAATTGTGCCACCTTTTCCATCCAATGATCCTCACCGTGCGTGGGCTTTGCCGCCCTGTTTAATCCGCTCGACCGCCCCTGCCATGCGATCCAAGGCTTCCGCAAGCGTCTGCCTCGCGCAACCGTAATTCAATCTCGCGTGAGTTCCGAGCCCTTCGTCAAACTCCGTCCCACAACTGAGAGCTACACGGGCGTGCTCCAGAAAGAAGGCAGCAGCGTGGGCGGGCAGTTCACAGTTGCTAAAGTCGATCCACGCCAGAAAACTGCCCTCTGCCGGGATCATCCTGGCCTGCGGGATCTTTCGCGCCAGTTCATCGATCAGCAAATCGCGCATGTCGGCGATCTGTATTCGCACCGCATCGCGCCAGTCCACGCAGCTATACGCCGCGTCCATCGCCACCAGGCCCAGGATGTTCACGCTGTCGACCATGCCCAGCCTAGCTGCCATCATCCTGTCGCGCATTGCAACATCTGGCACGATGGAGAAGGCCGCTTTCAACCCGGCGATGTTCCACGTTTTGCTGGCGGCCATAAGCGTCACCGACCGCGCAGCGATCTCGGACGATAGCGCGGCGATGGGAATATGCGCGCGGTCATCCAGCGTGAGGCCACAGTGGATCTCGTCGGAAATGAGGATCAGATCCTCGCGCAGGCACAGCGCAGCGCGGGCTTCCAGCTCCGCGCGGGTATAGACACGCCCGGTCGGGTTCTGCGGGTTGCAAAGGATGTGAACCGACGCTTCGCAGGCGACCTTTTCCAGCGCCTCTGCATCGGATTCCCAGCGACCACCACGGATGATCTGAGGCACGGCGCCATGTGTCAGACCCCAATGCTCCGCGCAGATACGCAGCGGCTTGTAGACCGGCACCTCCTGCAGCAGAGTCTGCCCCGGCGCGGTGAAGGCGTGCAACGCCAAACTAACCCCCGGCTCGACGCCGGGCAGAAAGATCAGCCAGTCGGGTTCGATCTGCCAGTTGTGGTCGCGCCGCATCGCCTCCACCAGCCTCGACCGCATCCCGTCGGTGGCAGAGCCATAGCCCAGCACCGGATGTTCCAGGCGTTTGCGCACCGCTTCGATGATCGCCGGTTCGGTGCGATAGTCCATGTCGGCCAACCACAACGGGATGACGTCCTCAGCGTACCGCCTCCACTTGTTGCTCTCGGTACCCCGGCGCGGCGGTGCGGCGAATTCAGCCATCACAGGCTCCGGATCATGGCACCGTCGAGCCGGTGATATTGCCGGTCTGTTCGGCGCAAAGAAAGACGACAGCTGCCGGGAATTCGACGAGGGTGCCATAGCGGCCCGCGGGGATGGCGACGCGCGAGGCGGCCCCATTTCCGCGCCGTCATCCCCTCCAGCGCCGCACCGGTCAGGGCGAAATCCGGCGTGGCCATCGCGTCGAAAGCGCCACGCCACGCCGCCGCGCTTTGGCCGCGTGCCGGTCCAGGCGCGGGACCACCGCTATTGTTGACGAGGATCTGTAGCATGGCGGCGCGGCTCTTTTCGGCCAGTGTGGCGAAGACGGCTTTGCCGGACAGATCGACGGCGCGCCCCTCGATACCCCTAGCGCGACCGTTTGGCACCATGCCGGAGCGGGAGACCGCGGGCACGGACGCGCCTCCCTCTGCCAGCAGGGTTGCACAGCCCGCGCCAAGACCGCCGCTGGTGCCCAGCACCAGTGCGCGTTTTCCGGTTAAGCCAAAATCCATCAGTTGATCTCCTTCAATCGGCGTTCGAGGCGGGTGATAAGCCGGACCACTTCCCCGGCCGTTTCGGCTTGCACCTGGGCACCCGGCGCGCTCGAGGTTGCCGGCCTGCACCAGGTTGACGAATTGCGTCAGCTTCTGCGGAAAGGCGAAGCCCGTCATAGCGCCATCGGTGCCGCGCGCGACCTCTTCGGGCCGGAATAAGCCGCCGTTGCCGCACAGGATGGACACGCAGCGGCGGCTGTTGGCTTCCGACCTGCGCAGGGTGGTGATCCTGGCAAGGCCCGGCCAGTCCTCATGCTTCGCCATCACGATCTGGGGCAATCCGGAAATCTCCGCCAGCCCCGGGGGCCGAGGTGCCGACCACCACAGGCGTTTTCCCGGCACGAGCGATCACGCATCGGGCGACCTCGCGCGCCTCGGTCTGGCTCAGCTTTTGCGCCGCTCCCATCATCCCGAGGATGGTCAGCGCTCGTAGCTCCTTTCTCCAGGTAGAATTCCGTCAACCGATCGAGGCTGTCAAAGTCAATCGCGCCGTTCGGATGGAACGGCGTGCAAGAGACAAGGAAGACGCCGCTGGCGTCGGTGGTCAGCACAGCAATCTTAAGAACCTTTCGTCAATTGAACCAATCGACGGCACCGCGGCGCACGAAGCGCCCGCTGCCGGGGGTGTTGAGAATGTCAGTGCCGTCCCACGCCAGGTCGCCGCGCAGGTATGTGGCGGCAACACGAACGGTGAAAGTTTCGCCTTGGAAGGGCGACCAGCAAAGCCCATCGTGGGCGCAGGCCTCCTCCCAGACGAAGCTGCCCCGCTCCAGCACAGCCAGATCGGCCGCGCGACCGGGCGCGATGGCGCCCTTGTCGGCGAGCCCGAAGAGCTTTGCGGGGCGGGTGGATAGCTGCTGCGCGGTCAAAGTTGCGGCATCGGGGCTATGTTTCTCGGCGGCAGTGAAAAAGGCTGGCAGCAGCGTTTCCACGCCCGGCACACCCGCGCCTGCCTCAAAAATCGAAGGGGTAAGCTTGCCGTCGAGCGGCCAGCTGGAATGGTCCGACGAGGTAAGCGCGACCTGACCCTCGGCGATGGCCTGCCAAAGCGCCTCTACCTGGCCAACCCGGATCGGCGGGTTTACTTTCATCCGCGCGCCAAGGCGTTTGCCATCCTTCGCGGCGTCGAGCCAAAGATAATGCACGCAGGCTTCCCCGGTAGCGCGGGTACCCAGGCGGCTGAAAGCGTCGACCATCGCGAACCCGTTGCCCGATGTCAGATGCACCGGATGCGCATGGGCGCCGGTTGCCTGTGCTATTGCCAGAAACTGCGCGGTGGCGGCCAGTTCGGCGGCTTCGGGGCGGGCTGTGGCGTGTGCCTCGATCCCGTCTCGCCCGGCGGCGCGCGCTGCTGCGATGCCGTCCAGGACGATCTCCTGATCCTCGTTGTGCAGGCCCAGGGGCAAACCTGGTTCCGCGAGGGCGCGCATGAGGTCGTGCATCAAGTCAGCACCGATGCGCGGAAACCGCGTCGGATTACTCTCGATCGAGGAGATCTTGAAGCCACAGGCGCCGCCTGCGATCAACGCGTCGACGTTGTCGGTGCCGGTTTCGGACGTGACCGTCGCGTACAAAGCCATATCGGCATGGGCGAATTGCTCGATGGCCGCCACCTTCGCCGCGAGCCGCTCTGGCCGGTCGAGCGGCAGCGGGTTGTCGTAAGGCATGTCTACCAGCGTCGTCACGCCGCCCGCGATGGCGGATCGCGTTGTATCCTCGATCCCGGGCAGGCCCTTGTAGCTGGTGGCGTGGGTCTGGCCGTCGACGATCCCAGGCAAGATCAGCGCGTCTCCCCGATCGTCGATGCGCAACGCCGCTGGCGGGGTATCGATGGCTGCACCCACGGCCAGTATCTGGCCCTCGCGAACGGCGATCCAACCGCCGGGCAGACCGCCCTCGGGGGTGACAATATTGCCGCGCAGAAGCAGATCGGCCTGTGTCATGTGTATTCCTTGTAACTTAGATCCAACGCGGTGATGGCTGCCGCCACGGCGGCCTGAACCGGGTCGATGACTGGCAGACCCAACTCTTTCTGAAGCCGGGCGCGGTGCACGCCCATGCCGGCGCAACCCAGAATGATGGCTCCGGCGCCGTCGATATCGCGCAGCCGGCGCCCGGCGGCGACCACCGCTTTGATGGCACGCTCGGGATTGCTCGCCTCGGCTACCCCCATCGCCACCTCGCGGTCACCGGCAAGTCGCGCCGTCAGGCCCAGTCGGTCGATATGGGCGGCGTGGCGGACGACCGAAGGCATCGCAAGTGAGACCACGCCGAACCGGGGAGCAAGCTGCAACGCTGCGTAGTAGGCGGCTTCGGCGATGCCGATCACAGGAATGCAACCTGCGGCGGCGCGGGCCTCTTCTATCCCGGGGTCCGAGAAGCATGCCACAACCAGCGCGTCGGCGCCGGTCCGCGCCGCGCGTTCGGCGACAAGCGGCGCGACGAAGGCCACATCCGCATCGCTCTCGATGCCCTCGGGTGACGCCTCGATCCGGTCGCAGGCGATGCGGTGGGCCGTTGCCGCCTTAAGTGGCGCGAGCCCGTTGCAAATCGCCTCTGTCATCGCGGCAGAGCTGTTGGGATTGAGGACGAGGATTTCGGACATCAGTTCCTCAGGCCTTTTCGCGGATTACGAGATGGCCCTGACTGACCTGCCGATAGGTGCGCAGGGCCGGGACATGATCGGTCGGAAAGATCGGGCTGCGCACCTCGCCGGTGGGTACTGGGCGCGGTGACAGGCGGCGGGACGGATCTGGCTCTGGCACCGCGGAAAGCAGGCGCCGGGTGTAGGAATGGGCGGGGTTGGCGAAGATCTCTTCGCGCGGCCCGATCTCCACAATTTCGCCCATGTACATCACAGCCACCCGGTGGCTGATCCGCTCCACCACCGCCATGTCGTGGCTGATGAACAGGTACGTCAGTCCAAGGTCGCGTTGCAGCTGCATCATCAGGTTCACGACCTGCGCCTTGATCGTCGCGTCAAGGGCCGACACGCACTCGTCCGCAACGATGAACTCAGGCTTCAGACCAAGGGCGCGGGCGATGGCGATGCGCTGGCGCTGGCCGCCAGAAAACTCGTGCGGCCAGCGGCGCGCCATCTCGGGCGCAAGGCCCACCTGCGCCAGCAGGCGCACGACTTCGTCCTTCAGCCCGGCCTCGGGCACCAATCCATGGGCCCGCATCGGCTCGGCGATGGCGTCCCCGACGCGCAGTCGCGGGTTGAGGCTGGAGTATGGATCCTGAAATATCATCTGCATCGCCTGCCGCTGGCAGGTCAGGTCGGCGGAACCCAGCGCGAGAATATCCTTGCCGCCCACAGTGACACTTCCGGAGACCGCAGGGATAAGCCGCAGGATCGCGCGGCCTGTGGTCGACTTGCCGCATCCGGACTCGCCCACCAGCGACAACGTTTCGCCTTTGAATATCTCGAAAGAGACTTTCTCCGCCGCATGAACGCGGGCCGAAACCCGCCCCAGAACACCCTTGTGCAGATCGAAACGGGCGGTCAACTCCCTTACTTCGACAAGCGGCGCGCCTGACCGACAAACTGTGTCGACGGCGTCCGGCTCCGGCCCGGCGGGATCGGGATAGGGACGGGGCAAGGGGCTGCCCTGCAACGAACCAAGCCGTGGGGCCGCGGCCAGCAACCGCCGCGTGTACTCGTTCTTTGGGGCCGCAAAGATCTGCTCGGTCGTGCCGTCTTCCACCATCCTGGAGTTGTAAATGACCACCGTGCGTTCCGCGATCTCCGCCACAACGCCCATATCGTGGGTAATGAACAGGACGGACATGCCGTCTTCGCGTTGCAACTCGCGGATCAAATCGAGGATCTGCGCCTGAATGGTAACATCCAGCGCGGTCGTCGGCTCATCTGCGATCAGCACCCGTGGCGAACATGCCAGTGCCGACGCGATCATGACGCGTTGCAGCATCCCGCCCGACATTTCATGTGGATATTCCCCGGCCCGGCGCGCAGCCGCGGGAATGCGCACCCGTTCCATCAGCCGCACAGCCTCCGCCATTGCCGCGCGCCGCGACAAGCCACGGTGGCGGACAAGCGGTTCCGCAATCTGCCGGGCGACGGTCATCACCGGGTTCATCGCCGACATTGGCTCCTGAAAGATCATCGCGACCCGGTTGCCGCGGACTCTTTCCATCTCGCGCTCGGGCATCGACAAAAGATCCTGCTCGTCCAGCAGGACCTGCCCGCTGCGCCGTGCTGCTCGCTGCGGCAGAAGGCCCATGATCGACAGCGCCAGGACGCTTTTGCCGGACCCGGATTCGCCCACAATCGCCAACGTTTGCCGGTCTTCGAGATCGAAGCTTACGCCGTCGACCACCGTTTTCCACCCCTGCGCACCGCGAAAAGCTGTGGTAAGGTTTCTCACGGAAAGTACGGGCATTCAGGCGTCCGAAGTTGAAAGGAGGGCGGGTTTCGGGATTGCCATATGTGTCGGCGACGGAGACAGTGAATGTCAATTGGAAAGTATCATGGAATATATCAACTAAAGAGGTGTTCGATGCAAACCGACGCGCGCACCCGGAGCGCCGTTCTCCTGACGCCCGAGCAGCTGGCCGGGATGATAAAGGGCACCGCGCCGCCGCGGATTCTTGCGGTACAATCCATCAACCCCTACACCGGCGCGGACTCGCGAACCGGGCAGTGGATCCCGGGTGCCGTCGACGTGGAAGTCTATTCCGAATTCGCCGCGCCGGAGACGCAGGAAAGCGGGCAACGACCGTTGCCGGAGATTGGCGACCTGCAGGGGTCGGCGCGTTGTTGGGGGTTGACCCACGGCAGGACCATCGTACTGTACGACAACGACCGCGCGATGACTGCGGCGCGCGGGTGGTGGGTTCTCCGGTGGGCTGGCCTTGCCGACGTACGGGTGCTGGATGGCGGGCTTCCCGCCTGGATCGCCGCAGGACTTCCCGTCGTAGATACCCCAAGAGTCCCTGCAAAAACCGACATAGACCTGACATCTGGCCATATGCGGGAGTTCGGGGCTGACAAAGCGCGCGGGATTGCTGAAAAGGGCGTCCTGCTCGATGCACGCATCCGCCCCAACTATATCGGCGGCCCTGAACAGGGCGGCGATCCCACACGTGGCCACATCCCTGGCGCGATCAGCGTGCCGACGCTGGACAACCTCACCGACTCTGGACCGTTTGCTGACAACGATACGCTGATCGAGATGTACCGTGGCATCGGCGCGACACCCGGATCAGTGGTGGGGGTATATTGCGGCGCTGGGATGTCGGCGGCGCACACGGTTCTGGCGCTGGCAGCCATCGGAATTGATGCCGCATTATATCCCGGATCTTGGTCGCAATGGGTGGCCGATCCTTCGCGCCCGGTCAAGCGAGGGCCTTTCCCCTAGCGGCTGGTCTTTGCGTGCCCCGCCCCTCGGGGTGCCTCATTCCTGGACGATTGCGGTTCGGATCACGGGTCACCTGATCGAAGATGCTGTGCTCAAATAGATCTTTCCAGATATATCAATTTGTGATCAACTCGACACGTTTTCGGACAACAGAGGAGACTATGATGACCTACAACCGCAGACAGTTGGCTCGCCTCATGGCGGCTTTCATGGCGACGGGGGCGCTCGCAATGGGCGCGCTTGGTCTGTCCGCAACGCGTTTGACGGCGCAGGAGGCGACAACGCTGGTGATCGCAGTGCCGTCTGATCCGGCCGGGCTGGAGCCAGGTATCAACCGAGCGGAACCCATCGGGTCCGAGATTATTCTGAACATGTTCGACACATTGGTCGCCTGGACGCCGCCGAATTTCGATGCGCTCGAAGGTCGGCTGGCGACCGACTGGTCGATCTCCGAAGACGGTAAGACTTTTACCTTCAACCTGCGCGATGACGTCAGCTTTACAGATGGCACACCATTCAATGCTGCGGCGGTCAAGTTTTCGCTGGAGCGGACCATCGAGATGAACTCCTACGTCCAGGCGACGCTGGGCCTGATCGAAAGCATCGAGACCCCGTCCGACACCGAGGCCGTCTTCACCTTGTCGCGCCCCTATCCGGCGTTCCTGTCGATCCTCGCGCAACCACAGGCTGCGATCGTCAGCCCCACCGCCGTTGAGATGCTGGGCGAGGGCTTTGCCGATGCACCCGTAGGCACTGGCCCCTTCGTTCTGCGCAATTACACCGCTGATACCCGCGTAGTGCTGGACGCCAACCCCGACTACTTTCGTGGCGCGCCTAAGATGAGCCGCCTGATCTACCGCATCATCCCCGAAGCCTCCACCAGGCGGCTGGAGCTTGAGAATGGCGGGATCGATATGATCCAACAATCGGGCCAGCTTTCATCGCCTGCGACGGAAGAAATCGCGGCCTTCTCGCAAAATCCCGATATCCAGATCCTGGAAAGCGCGTCTCAGATCATACGGCAGCTTGAATTTAACAACTCCAACCCTGATAGCCCGTTCAACGACGTGCAGGTCCGGCGGGCGATCGTGCATGCCATCGACTATGAAGGGCTGCTGGAAGGTGTGTTCGGCGGCACGGCCGAGCGGATCTATGGGCCGTTGACCACCAACTCCTGGGCGTTCGATCCAGCGATTAAGGATCTGGCACCGACCTATGATCCGGAAAAGGCCAAGGCGCTGCTGGCCGAGGCTGGGGTCGACGCTGCGGACCTATCTGTCAAACTCTACAGTTTTCAGGGTTCGCTGTGGGGCGCGGTGGCGACATTCGTTCAGGCGAACCTTGCCGATATTGGCGTGAACGTCGAGATCGCGCAGACCGAGTTCCCCTCATATCGGGAGCTGCACACCTCGGGCGACTTCGAAATGGCGCTGGATGGCCGGCAGCCTTGGTACAACGATCCGGACGCGCATATCACACTCGGCTATCTGTCCTCGCTGAAGGACTCCGCAATGACATTCCGGATGCCCGAGGACGAAGAACTGGATTCGTTGATCATTGAAGCGCAAGGCGAGGCCGATTTGGAGAAGCGCAAGGCGCTTTATGGTCAAATCCAGCACAAGATCGTCGAAAGGGTGCCGGGCGCCTATTTGTTCAGCCCCAAGCTGATCGTGTTCGCGCGCTCCAACGTTAAGGGCCTTGTGGTCAACAGTGCGCCGCCGCTGAATGAGTACTGGAGCGTCTCCAAAGACTGAGTGCAGACGACTGACAGAGTAGTGGCCCGGCCCGATCCGGCCGGGCCGCATCTTGCAAGGAACGCCGGACCACATGTTTGCCTTCTTCGTCAGGCGGCTGATCTCCCTTCTGCCCGTGCTTCTGATCGTTCTGGTGATCGTCTTCTCGCTGGTCCGGCTGATTCCCGGCGATCCTGCGGTCACGCTATTGGGGCCCGGCGCGACCGATATCCAGATCGCCGCTTTGCGCGCGCAACTCGATCTGGACCAGCCTGCCCTCCTGCAATTCTGGAACTACTTCGCCGGGCTCTTCCAGGGTGACCTCGGGGTATCGCTGAAGTCCGGCAAACCGGTACTGGACGAAATCCTGCTGCGCCTGCCCGCCACACTGGAGATTTCAGTCGCCGCCTTGCTGGTTGCCATCGTGATTGGCACGCCCATCGGCGTAATCTCTGCCACGCGGGCGAACAGCCCGCTGGATCACGGCATCAGGGTAGCCCTGCTGACAGGCGTCTCGACACCCGCCTTCCTGCTGGCGCTGATGCTGCAACTGATCTTCGCCACCTGGTTGGGGTGGCTGCCGGTTTCGGGGCGGATCTCAAGCTATTACTTCTTCGATAGCGTGACCGGCTTCGTGATCGTCGATGCATGGCTGTCCGGAGAGTCCGGTGCGGTCTGGTCTGCGGTTTCGCACATGATCCTGCCGGTCACGGTGCTGGCCGCCTTCCTCGCCGCGACGCTCGCGCGTTTCGTGCGCGCTTCGATGCTTGAAGCGCTGGACGAGGATTTCGTCCGCACTGCTCGCGCCAAGGGACTGTCGCGGCGCGAGGTGATCTACACCCATGCGTTGCGCAATTCGATGCTGCCGGCGATCACCGTCGTCGGGTTGAAATTCGCCGAGATGCTGGGCGGCGCAATCCTGACCGAGACGATCTTTTCCTGGCCTGGAATCGGGCGCTACATGTTTGAGGCGATCCGCAACCGCGACTACCCTGTCATTCAGGGCGCAACGTTGGTGTTCGCGGTGCTTTTCATGCTCACCTCGCTGCTGGTCGACATGCTTTATGCACTGCTTGACCCGCGCGTGCGACGCAAGATGAACTGAGGCCCGCAATGAACGAACTTCAGTCCTTCTTCAGGCAGAACCACCTTGCATTTGCAGGGGCGGTGATCCTGGCGATAATGACGCTGGCGGTGTTGATCGGGCCGTTCTTTCTGGGCTCACCGCTGGAAATCGAGATGGGAGTCAAGTTGCAGGCGCCCTCGCTGGCTTACCCGCTTGGCACCGACAACTTCGGCCGAGACATTCTAAGCCGGGTGCTGACCGGCGGGCGCTTTACGCTCGCTATCGGGATCTTTGTAGTCGTGCTGGCCTTTGTGATCGGGGTGTTCTTCGGCATTCTCGCCGGGTTCACAGGCGGGATGGTCGATACGATCATCATGCGAGTGGCCGATGCGATCCTGTCGTTTCCGGCGCTTGTGCTTGCCATCGCTTTGGCCGCCGCCTTTGGCCCCAGCCTGCAGAACGCGATGCTGGCCGTGGCGATCACTATGGCACCGCAATTTGCGCGGGTGGCACGCAGCCAGGCGCTGGCGATCTCCGCACGGCCCTACGTGAATGCCGCGCAGTCTCTGGGCCTGCCCAAGGCGCGGATCCTCGTTCATTACATCCTGCTCAACTCCATCGGACCATTGCTTGTGCAGGCCAGCCTGAACGTCGGCAGCGCGATCCTGCAAACGTCTGCCTTGGGATTTCTGGGTCTTGGCGCGCAGCCTCCGATGCCGGAATGGGGGGCGGATGTGTCCGCCAATCTGGCCTACGCGCGGTCCAGCCCCTGGACGACCTTCGGACCCGGCTTCGCAATCCTTCTGACGGTACTGGCCTTCAACCTGATTGGCGATGCGCTGGCCGATTGGTTCAACCCTAAAAGACGGAGCCAGATTGGATGAGCCTGCCTACAATCGCGCTGGAAAAGGTCGATTTTCTGCCGCCAGACCGGGTGACCGACGACGCCAGCATTCTGACACTGAAGAACCTCGTTCTAGAGCCGATGCTGCATTGGTCCGGCGGCCGCCCGTCGCCTTCGCTGTTTGGGCAGTACGAGCTGTCCGACGATGGCCGGGATTGGCGGTTTGTGCTGCGGGACGGGGCGGTGTTTCACGATGGTACACCTGTGCGGGCAGAGGATGCCCGGGCCTTTATCGAGGCCATTCTCGGCGCGCGCGACATGTTCGGGATGCCGTGGAGCTATGCCCGCTACCTCGACGGCGCGCGGATTGAAGCTGCGGGCGCGCAGTTGCGTGTCTCGACGCCCGAACCTTTCCCGGATCTGCCAGATATCTTTTCGGAATTCTACCTGCCACGCGCCGACGCCAACGGCGCGCCGGTTCTGGGCACCGGCCCGTGGCGGGTGGAGAGTTTTGCGGCGGGGGAAGAAGCAGTGTTAGCCCATTCCGACGGCCGAAAGCTGCGCTTCGTTGCCATGCCGGAGGCCGAGGATCGCCTTGAGGCCCTCAAGGAAGGCCGCATTCAGGCTGCGATGCATATGGAGCGCCTGGACGTGTCGCGCCGCGAACTGAGCGGGTTTCGCTGGCAGGAACAGGCGGTCACAATGTCGGTCATGTCCTACATGAACGGGCGCACGGGCGCCTTCACCGATCCCCTCGCGCGGCTTGCGGCAAATCTCGCCATCGACCGGAGCGCGCTGGTGAAGAACGTGATGGGAGGGCTGGGAATGCCAGCCGCCACTATCGTCAGCCCCTGGCACATGGGGTTCGCGGAAGCGCGGATCTCTGCCATGCCATTCGACCCGGCCCGAGCAGCGGCGCTGTTGGACACAGCGGGCGGCCCGCGCGAGATCACGTTGCGCACACCGCTTTACATGCCCGAACGCGCGCCGGACATCGCCGCCTTCCTCGCCCACAGCCTCTCGGACATCGGGTTCCAAGTGACCATAGACACCGCCACGGACCGACCCGGCTATGCCCGCGAGCTTGGCGAAAAGCGCACCGGCGATCTGGCAATCTTCGATAGTTCGCCGCATTCGAGCTTCCGGGTGCTGGACGACAAGATCTCCTCGCGGAGCCGCGCAATATGGTGGCAGGGCGTCGAAGACGCTCTGGCAGATGCGCTTTTTGAAACGGCTCGGCGGACGGTGCCGCTGGAGCCGCGGGCACAGGCCTACGGCGCGGTGCTGCGGCACCTGCACGAGGCCCCGCACTGGCTCTATCTCTTCCACCCTATCGAAGCGTTGGCTCAATCCGTCAACCTCGAGGGCCTCTCGCTCGATCCCAAAGGCATCCTCCGGATCGTCTGACCAGAAAGGACATATCCATGGCACTCCCCTTCGTTAAGGAATGCGGCATAACCTTTTACTATTACGCAGATATCCATGCCGTCGCACCGTTTTATGAAGGGATTTTGGGGTTCGACCTGGTCCTTGATCAGGGCATGGCGCGCATCTACCGGATCGCGGGCAACGCCTATTTTGGCATTGTCGACGGCAATAAGGGCCACCTGCGCCACCGGCCGGAAAGTGCCGCGCTGCTGACGATCGTTTCAGAGGATGTCGCGGGCTGGCATGCCAAGCTGTCTAAGGCGGGTGTCGAGGGCCTGTCAGAGATCCTGCGCGGAACCTATTGCGAGCACTTCTTCTTCCAGGATCCCGCCGGCTACGCCATCGAGATCCAGCGGTTTCACAACCCTGACGTGTCTGCGCTTTTCAAATGAGTGATGGCATCCGCGAGGGCGTGACACGGCTGGTCGGGTTCACGCAGGAAGACAAAGCGGCGAAGGGGCTGCGGTCCTTCAGCGAAGCGGGCAGAGCGCCGCACGCCGTCCACTATACCGTCGCGGAAATGATCTCGATGCAGCGCGCATTGCTGTTGCACGGCCCGCGTGGCGCCGGGCGAAGCACTCTGGCCACCGCACTTGTTCGAGCCCTGACCGAAGCGCCCGAAGTGCTGCGCGCGCCAGCTATCCGCAATCCCGAAGGCGATGAATTGCCACAGGAGTGGGCTGTGGAAGGCTTGCATCCAGTGCTCGGTCGGGATGCCACAGCGCTGGAGCGCGCGAAGTCCATCGTTGGGCCTGCGCTTTTGATCCTCGATGGTCTCCCCGAAGAAGCCGAGGCACTTCTGGCCGACGTTCTGGCATGGATCGCCGCGCGGGATGATACGCGGGTGCTGGTACTGCTTGACAGCGCTTGCCTAAATACGCTGCGCCAGCCCGCCGACTTGCCCGCCCACCGGTTGATGCCCCTGCCCAAGGCAGAACGCGCCGCCCGGGTTGTGACGGATCCTGTAACCGCCGATTGGTGCGAGCCGGGGCATTGGGCGCTTTCCGTCGCCCGCAGAACGCCTGTCGATCTGAAGGCCGTTGCCCGCGAGGCCGAGCCGCCCGCGTGGATGGCACCGATGACCCTTGCTGCGCGCTGGGAAAACAGCGCGCCCGAAGCGATCATGGCCGAGTTTGCCGAGGGCGGTGCCGAGGCGAGGGCCGCCTTCGAGCACCTTTCACACTGGTTGGGGCCAGCAACACCGGCCTCCCGTGACCTGGCCGCGCGGTTCATTTCGCACAGGGTGGATACCGGACATTTGCTCTTGGCAGAACCGCTGGTTTTACCGGGGTCGGACCTTGCCCGCGATCTTTCGATTGCTCTTGCCGCCAGTCTCGACACATTGCCTCTGGCCCCATTGCGCCGCCGGGTCGGCGAGGCGCTGTCGCGGCTTGGCGATCCACGCGACCTGTCGGCGCTTTGCGACGTTCCGTCGGGCCAATACCCGATGGGCAGCGACATGCATCACAATTCCGTGCCGCCGCACAGGGTGCGTCTGGAGGCGTTTCGCGTGGCCGCCTACCCGGTGACCGTGCACGAATACGCTGCGTTTGCCATCGCGGAAAGCCGCGCCTGGGCGAGCCCCTCGAAAGATGACCCCTCCCGCCAGAACCACCCGGCGACGGATCTGACTTGGCACGATGCCCGCGCCTATTGCGACTGGTTGACCGGGTGCTGGCGCACCGAGGGCCGACTGAAACCCGGAGAACGGGTGCGCCTGCCGACGGAACGCGAATGGGAGGCTGCTGCCCGCGGCGTCGCGGGGTACGTCTGGCCATGGGGCGACGACTGGGCAACGGAACATGTCAACGGCGAGGAGACCGGGTATAACGACACTTGCGCGGTGGGGCTCTTCGCGGAAGGGGCGTCCTCGTTCGGATGCGCGGACATGGCCGGAAACGTCTGGGAATGGTGCACGACGCTCTGGGGCGAGGATATGGCGACTCCCTTCTACAGCTTTCCATGGGAGAATGACGGACGCGAGGCTTTGGACGCCCCTAAGAATGTGCGTCGCGTCCTGCGTGGAGGTTGCTTTTCCAGCCCGAACTGGAAGGCGAATGGGATCTACCGTGGATCGCTGGAACCCGTCGGCCTTTGGCGCGGAAACGGGTTTCGGTTCGTCGTCCAGTGACGCGTATGTGTCCGTAATTGAGGTGTCCAATCAGGTCTGGGAAGCTGAGCACAATCTTTTCAGCTTGCTGTTTGGTGCTGTCAGATGAATGCGAACCAGTCTCTACAAGGACAGCGAACGCGACCGTCTTGGGCTTCTCGCCTACGACATTCACGCTCTGCGTTACAGGGGCGTTATGGAGCTAGCCTGGGCAGGATGCGACGACGACGAAATCGCCGCCTACAGCGGTCACGCGAACAAAGACATGATCCGCAAGTATGCGGGCCAAGCACGGCAAGACTTACGCGCCTCAGCCCAGGGAAAAGCGCCTGCGAACAGAACTTGCACAGAACGGAAACCTGATAACCGGACTGATAACTGCTTGCGCCCGGTTTTGAGCAAGTCTAATAAAACAACGGGTTCGGCGAGTTGGCGGAGTGGTTACGCAGCGGATTGCAAATCCGTGTACACCGGTTCGATTCCGGTACGCGCCTCCAATAAAATCAATGACTTGCGTCATTCCTCTTCTCCTTCATTGCCACTTTTGAAACAAGCGTTGAAACTTTCATGTTTCGGTCTTTCTTCGTTCCATACGGTTTCTTGCCTCTTGGGCACGGGTTGCCAGTTCTCTTTGGCGAATTGGTCCGCCGTATTTTTTCAGCATCTCAATTCCGGAATGCCCTGTAACCGCTTTCACCATCTCGTCATCACATCCAGCCAAATAGAGCTCGATTGTCGCGTTCTTTCTCAATCCATGCGTTTTGTAGTAACCGGCCTTTTCGTGCTTCATCTTCTTTTTGATCGCGCGCATCTCTTCGGCGACGATGCGATAGCTGACTGATCTGCCTGTCAATCGCAGATTAAAAAGGGGCCATGTCGCGGGGTAAAAAGGGGCCACTTTGGGTGATTGTTTGTGTGGCGCTTTGGCGCGCGTGCTCGTCACAAAGCAAAAGCGTGCCAAAGCGCATGCTGGCCTTTGGGCCAGCATTGATCTGTTTTGATTGTGAGCTGGTTATTGTCAGTTTTTGCGACTGTGTTTGAGACGGTAACTTTCACCGTTCATCTCAAGAATGTGGACGTGATGGGTCAAGCGATCCAGCAACGCACCAGTCATACCAACGGCCTTATAGAATGACGCTTTTTGCGTATTCGCGTGAGGTTATGTTTTGAACGGTCTCTTTGTCTTCGGCGAAGAAGTTCCACGCGTCGCAGCACTTCTCGACGATGTGGTCGTAACTGTCGAAGATGGAGATGGCGAGTTTGTTGGCGCGCAGGTAGGCCCAGACGTTTTCGATCGGGTTGAGTTCCGGCGCGTATGGCGGCAGGGGGAGAAGTGTGATGTTGTCGGGGGTGCATAGTGCCTTTGAACCGTGCCAGCCTGCGCCATCAAGCACGATTACGGCATGTGCCCCTGGAACGACGGTTTTGGCGATTTCGGCGAGGTGTTCATTCATCGCCTGCGTATCGGCAAAGGGCATGACGAGGGCGGCGGCAGCGGCGCGTTCCGGACAGACGGCTCCAAATATGTAAGCCCATTTGTAGCGAGTATCACGTGGCGCGCGCGGGCGGGTTCCGCGCCTGGCCCAAACACGGGTGAGCGTTCCCTGCTGTCCGATCCTCGCTTCATCCTGGAACCAGATTTCCAGTGGTTTGCCGCGGGCTTCAGGCGGCAGTGCCGCCGCTACCAGCTGCGCGAAGTTTTTTTTTGAACGCCGCCTGTGCGGCCGGATCCGATTGAGGATGTGCGGGGCGCACCGAAAGCCGCCTGAACCCAAGTTTGGCAAGCTGTTTGCCTACCGTGCGCTCATGCATGACAACACCGAAGCGCTCTTTGATCAGGTGCTTCAGGTCGATACGCCGCCAACGCACCACGCGGTCCACCTCAGGGTCAGGACCCGCGCGAACGATCTCGGAAAGTTCCGCCTTCTGCGCGGCGCTCAGGTAAGGCGTGCGCCCTGGTGCCGTGCGGTTCGACAGGCCCGCAAGCCCCCCGGCATTGTAACGATACACCCAGTCGCGCAAGGTTTGCCGGTCCATCCCGCAGCTCCGCGCCGCCGCCGCGCGGTCCGACCCTTCCATAACCAACGCAATCGCCAACATCCTCCGCGCTGCCTTCGCATCCGTTGACCTCGCCGCCGACGCGCGAAGGTCCCTCGCCGATAAATCCAACCGTGTAACCGCAACTGTCATGGGTCTCTCCTGCTTGTAGCAGAAGCGAATCACAACCGAGACGAAAAGGGAATCCCAAAAGAGTCACGCATAATGGCCCTTGGTATCAGTCTCTCGGAGCCAAAGACTTCAGTCCACTCATCAAAAGGCAGATTTGACGTTATTATGATGGACCCGCGCTCATAGCATTGGGATATGACCTCAAAGAGCAATTCTGCGCCGGATTTGCTGAGCGGCACGAAGCCAAGCTCATCAATGATCAACAGGTTCTGGCTGGTCAGTTGTTTTTGCAGGCGCTGCAGCTTCCGCTCATCCTGGGCCTCGATCAGATCATGCACCAAGGCAGCCGCCGTCGTGAAGCGCACCTTCAGCCCTCTTTGACAGGCCGCCAGACCAAGCCCCAAAGCGATATGTGTTTTGCCCGTGCCCGACGGTCCCAGTGCGATGATATTCTGGTGGCGATCAACGTAATCGCAACGTGCCAGCTCCATCGTCAGGGGCTTGTTCAGGCCGGGCATGATCTTGAAGTCAAAGCTGTCCAGGCTTTTGGTGCCGGGGAACCTGGCCGCTTTGATGCGTCGCTCAATCATCCGTCGTTCGCGTTCAATCACCTCCATTTCACACAGGCGGGCCAGATATTGGATGTGATCTTTGTTCCCGGCAGCACAGAGCTGGGCCTGCTTGGCATATTCTCCCTGGAAGGTTGGCAACCGCAACTTCTTGAGGTGGTGGTGCAGAAGGATTTGAGGAGCTTCGGTCATGCCGCAGTCCCTCCCATCAGGCTCATGTAGCTGGATGGGCTGGTAATTCCCACGTTGGCCTTTGGCAGATAGGGATAGAAGTCCAGATCCAGCCGCGGCGGTCGCTTCTCGACCCGGCACAGCACAAGATGTTTTACAGCGTCATAGCCAATCGCACCCAGATCAATGGCATGGCTGATTGCGCCCTGCACGACGTCGATCTCGAAGGTCTCCAGCAGGCGCAGAACCTGCACGTATTCCCGCTTGCCCGGTTTGCCCATGCGTGCCTCAAGAAGTCGATGTAGGGTCGCGAAAGCCTCCGGCAAATCCCAGCCCTGCAACGGGGCAGCCTGGTCCAGGGAACCAACCTTTTGTTCGATCAGGGGCAAGAAGTGGATCGGGTCAAAGATCATATCCGCTGATGCGTATGAACGTTTGTGACGGGCAATCACCTCATTGCCACAACCGATAATAACCTCATGCACAAAACCTCGTACGTGAACGTCGTGATGCGCATACGCCACCGGCACTGAGTAATCATTGCCGCGATAACGCACCATCGAGATTGAGGTTGCCCGCGTGCTGACATGATCGCAGGCTTCATATTCTGCTACAGGCAATCCCATCAGGGCATCCAAGTCTGCGACCAACCGTTCACCTATGTTTTGGCTGTGACCGCGTAAGGTATCGCCCTGACGGGCCAAACACTTCGCTTCCAGATGCGCATTCAAATCATCAAAGCTGTCATAGCGGGGCGCAGGCACCATGAAGTTGCGACGTGTATATCCGACCATACCCTCGACGTTGCCTTTGTCGTTCCCACGAGCGGGTCTGCCAAACTTGTCATCAAACAGGTAATGCGACTGCAGTTCTGTGAACCGACGCGTCCGAACGCGCGTTTTGTCCCCCAGTATCCGCGCCACGGCGATCCTGGTATTGTCATAGAGAATGGATTGGGGAATGCCGCCCAGGAAACCAAAGGCCGATACATGCCCGTCGCAAAACGCCTCGGTCGTCTCAGCTGGATATCCCTTCACAAACACCGCATCAGAATGGGGCAGGCTCATCACGAAGAAGTGGATCTTGCATTCAACGCCGCCAATCACCCCCAGCGTCTCACCAAAGTCCACCTGCGCATGGCCAGGTCGATGCGACAGCGGCACAAACACCTCCTTGGTCCGCCGCTTTTGCTCGCGTACGTAATAGGTCACCGTCGTCTGGCTGCCCGTGTAATTGTGCCCATCGCGCAGAACTTCAAAAATGCGCTTGGCTGTGTGACGCTGCTTTTTGATCAAAGCCTTATCGGTGCGTAGGATCTCATCGATAATCCCAACATAAGCATCAAGCGTGCGTCGGCGCGGTTCTTCGGACCGGCGATAACCAGGGGCTCTGTCACGTTAAGCGTTTGCGCACGCATACGGCGAGTGTTAAATCTAACAAAATCAGCCAATTGCAAAGTCGAAATTTGACCGGTTTCGCTCTCTGATTGTTTAACGTGACAGAGCCAAAACCAGACGGAATACACCGTAGCTCAGTCGCAAACCTGTCCGGAAAAGCAGGGCCACTTCAGAAAGTCTGCCCCCTGCCCTTCTGCAGTTTCTACGGATGTCTGTTCACAGATAACAAAGTGCTCATAAGCATTGGCTCAGTTTACGAACTGTATGTGTTCATGGTATGTTCTTTTTGGATTCAGGGAGATAGCGAATGTCGATGGACAATGAACAATTTCAGTGCTGGCTTGCCGGGATAGACAGCCTCAGCGCTGCACAGCGTAGAGAGGCCGAAGCGGTATTTTCAGGGCGGACAGGGTCGGGTTCCTCGCTTGCCGCGGTCGAACTTGCGGTGGATGCTGATAGGCACTGTCCGCATTGCGGCAAGCCCGGTGCGGTGTCACGGGGCAAGGCACGGGGCCTGCGTCGTTACCAGTGCAAGATCTGTCGGCGCACATTCAACGCCGCTACCGGCACGCCCTTGTCCGGGCTTCACTACAAAGACCGATGGTTGGCCTTTGGCGGATGCCTGGCTGCGGGAGAAACGGTTCGGGCGTCAGCCGATCACTGTAATCTTGCCGTCAACACGGCATTCCGTTGGCGTCACCGGTTTCTGGAGGCTGCAAAGAAGGCCCCGCAAAAGCTCAAAGGGATCGTCGAGGTCGATGAAACCTATGTTCTGGAGAGCCACAAGGGACAGAGAACCCTCGACCGCAAGCCCCGCAAAAGAGGCGGCAAGGCTGGCAAGCGCGGCCTGTCGTGCGAACAGGTGCCGGTTCTAGTGGCTGCCGACCGTAATGGCACGACATTCAGCACGGTTCTTCCGGTGGTTAATGCCGACACGCTGAAACAGGCGATCAGCCCGGTCGTCGACAGGGACATCGTGCTGGTGTCCGACGGTCACCGCGGCTATCCGCCCTGCGCGACAGCAATGGGCGTTCGCCACGAAGCCCTCAATCTGTCAGCCGGCGAACGGGCCCGGGGCGCCTTTCATATTCAGACGGTCAACAGCCGCCACAGCCAACTGAAGGATTTCCTGCGCCGCTACCGTGGCATCGCAACAAAATATCTCGACAACTACCTGCAATGGTTTCATCTCATCAAACTCACACCACAGACCTCGCCGCGAGCCTGTTTGGCCGCTGCTATCACACGCCATGCATACAGTTCGTAAACTGAGCCTAAGCATTCTCCATTTGTTGAGTCGCTCGATAATGCTGGTCGCAGCTTTCGCCCCGACCACAAGGGTTGCCCCCATCTTTGTCCCCTGCCCTTTCAGGTCATTCCTCGCGAGGCAAAAAAATGTGCGCCTGCCCCTCTCCGCTGCGTCTCCGTTTCTCTCCGGTGTGTCCCGGCCTAAGCCAGCTGCAATGTGACCATCATTGCAACACAAACATGGAGAAAAGCAATGACCATGAACTGCATCAAATTCAACAACGACAACATCGAAACAGCAAAAGGCACTGGGTCCATCTCTACCCTGACATTCGATCTCGACATCACCGTCGAACCCATCACCAATGACAACCCCCTTGCCCCAACGCACCGGGTTCTCGGGCGCTCACCTCGCGGCAAGCTGGTCGAGTGTGGTGGGATCTGGAAGAAGCAGAACAAGGAAACAGGCGCGGACTACTTCACTCTGACCGTTCGCGACTACAGCTTCAACGCTAATCTTGGCATAGCTGCGAACCAGAAAGATGTATCGCTGCAAGCCATCATCCCTTGGGGTCCTAAGGATGCGGTATAATTGAAAGCTTGGTCGGCCCATCGGCGCCGGCCAGATCACTATCTTACTACGCTGTGGAGGATTCAGTCAAAGTAACAAAAGGTAGAATCACCTCTAAAAATCTGCCGGTTCCGCAAAAAAGCATCTATTCGACTGCTTAATCTGTGAATCCCGGAGACAAAATACCCACGGAATCGGTCGGATGATCTGACCGTCGCGGAGCAAAATTCCGCACCTTGAAGCCTGAAGCAAACGAGCTGAGGGCGGGGAGATGTATTCTGTGGAACTGTATAGTCGGGTACGCCGTGCGTGCCATGTGGATGGGATGAGCAAGAGTGCGGCGGCCCGACATTTTGGGATTGACCGCAAGACTGTGTCAAAAATTCTGAAGCATTCTGTGCCACCGGGGTATCGCAGGAATGGGCCACCAGCCCGTCCAAAGCTTGACCCGTTCATTCCGCTCATCAACCAGATATTGGAAGAGGATAAGTCGCGGCTCAAGAAGCAGCGGCATACGTCGAAGCGGATATATGAGCGTCTGCGTGATGAACATGGCTTCACCGGCGGGATCACGATTGTGACCGACTATGTTCGCGAGAAGAAGCGCCGGACTCGGGAAGTGTTCGTGCCGCTGTCGCACGCGCCAGGCCACGCCCAGGTTGATTTTGGTGAGGCGCTTGGCGAGATTGGCGGGGTCGTGCGCAAGCTGCACTACTTTGCAATGTCTCTGCCGCACTCGGACGCGTTCTTCATCAAGGCCTGTCCGGCGGAGACAACCGGGGCCTTTTGTGATGGCCATGTCTCCGCCTTTGCCTTCTTCGGAGGCGTGCCGCTGTCAGGGCTCTACGACAACACCACGATCGCGGTGGCGCGGATCCTCGGGGACGGAACCCGGCAACGCACCAGAACTTTCCCGGAGTTGCAGTCGCACTACCTGTTCGAGGACCGGTTCGGCCGTCCTGGCAAGGGGAATGACAAGTGTAGTGTCGAAGGCACAATCGGTTATGGCCGGCGGAACTTCCTGGTGCCGATGCCGCGCTTCGACAGGTTCGATGATCTGAACGCCCGGCTGGAGGAGCAATGCCTCAAACGGCAGGACGAAGTATTGCGGGGTCATTCCGAGACTATCGGCGAGCGGCTGATGCGTGATCTTGATGCGCTGATGACACTACCCCTGACGCCCTATGACGCCTGCGGGAAGGTCAGCACCCGGGCGACGTCGATCTCGATGGTCCGCTATCGCAACAACGACTATTCCGTGCCGGTCGCATACGCCCATCACGAGGTCCAGGTTCGCGGCTATGTCCACGAGGTCATCATCGGCTGCGGCACGGAAATCATCGCCTGCCACAAGCGGTCCTACGAAAAAGCGTACATGGTCTTCGATGGCCGTGTTGCATCAATCACCGGACAAGCGCGGAGTACCCTTACCCGTGAAAATGGTCAGCCAACTGACTCAAACCTGGCACAGCCAAGTTCGGTCATTCTGTTAAGAGCCCGCACACCGATCTGTGCCTCAGTTTTCTGATTTTCGAACCGCCGCGATCTCAGTTTCGGCCCGATCACACTTTTCCAACGACCAATTTGTGCTTCCGCGCGACTGCGCTGATTGTAGCCGCTTCTGACTTGCCATGCCAGTCGGCCGTACGTCTGTATCTGGGCGATGTGCTGGTCGCGGAGGGATGGATCATCGCGCGATTTCAGGGCGAGAACGGCGTTTTTTGGCGGTGGAATGATGACCTCGACTGCATCGCCAAAACGCGCCGTGAGCAGATTTCTGGTCGGGGTGCCGTCATAGGCCCCATCCGCCAGAAATCGCGAAACCGGCCCGTCGAACTGATCCAGAAGCCCGGGCAAGGCCGTGCTATCGCCGACGTGGTCCAGCGTCAGATCCGAGCAGATGATCTCGCCGGTTGTGAGGTCCAGGCCGAGGTGTAGCTTTCTCCACGATTTGCGTTTGGCCTTTGTTTCATGCTTGACCTGCAGCCACTCGCCCTCGCCAAAGATCTTCAATCCAGTACTGTCCATGGTCAGATGGATCGGCTCGGTTCTGTCGACCCGAGGCTTTGCAGGCAATCTCAAGCCGAGCCCGCGGCGCGACAGTGTTGAGAAATCCGGCACCGGAATGTCTACTCCCATCAGCCGAGCGATGCTGCGCATCAGCCCTTGGGTCTGGCGCAGCGGTAGTTTGTAAATCGTACGCAGAGTCAGGCAGGTCTCGATCGAAATGTTCGAATATTTCGGCTGACCTCCCGGAGTCGTCCGGCGCGGCGCTCGCCATTGTTTCAGCGTATCGTCAGTGACCCAGATGGTCAGATCGCCACGACGCCGCAGGATTTCGGTGTACTCCGCCCAATTTGTCACCCGATATCGTTTCTTCGGAAACTTGTGGCGACGAGCAGCGTTGAATTTATGCGGCATTCAAGTGTCCAGATCAGAGGTGGAGCACCCGATTACCAGAACTACCTGTGTTCGTGCAACAACGTCGAGCAACGATGCAACCATCGGCAACTATACCTATGAGGTCAGCACCGACGGCGGTACGACCTTCGCCGAGATCGAGGGCAGCAGTGCGACCACCACTGCACACACGGTCATGGGCCTGAACAACGGCACTGAGTACACGCTTGCGCTGCGCGCAGAAAACGATGCGGGTAAAGGCCTCGCAGCCACCGTAACCGCCAGGCCGATTGCGGTGCCGGCCGCCCCGACGATTTCCTCGGTCACGCCGGGCGACCGCCAGGTTGCGCTGACCTGGGACGATCCGGACGACGACACAATCACCGGGTACCAGGTCAGCACCGACGGCGGCGAGACGTTCGCCGATATCGACGACACCGACATCAGCGAAAACGATACGGACAACACCCTCGCCTACACCGTGACCGGCCTGACCAACGGCACCGAGTACACCTTGGCGCTGCGCGCGGTGAACGCTTCCGGTGTGGGCGCGGCGGCCACCGTGACCGCCACGATGCGACCGGCCGCCCCGACGAATTTCGAGGCCGCGCGGGATAGCGGCGGGGGCGAGGTGGCGCTGAGATGGGACGATCCGGATAACGACACGATCACCGGATACCAGGTCAGCACCGACGGCGGCACGACCTTCACCGACATCGCCGGCGCTGACATCAGCGAAGGCGATACGGGCAACACCCTCGAATACACCGTGACCGGCCTGACCAACGGCACCGAGTACACGTTGGCGGTGCGCGCGGTGAACGCGTCCGGTGCCGGCGCGGCGTCCCCTGACGCGACCGCCACGCCTCTGTGGCCCGCACCGGACAATCTGACGCCGGCGCCGGGCGACGGCCAGGTCGTGCTGACGTGGGACACGGGCGACACCGGGATCGCCCGTTATAAGGTCAGCACCACGTACACCAGCACCGGGAATACGTATTTGAATACGGTGCTCTCGCCCGGCTCGGGGGATCAGACGACCCTGCTCATTCCCGGCTTGACCAACCGCACCGACTACACCTTCACGGTGCAGGCGGTGGATACGTCCGGGAGCACCGACACCGGCCGGCCATCCAGCGTGGCCGCCACGCCGGTGCCGGTGCCGGCCGCCCCGGCGAACCTCGCGGCCATGGCGGCTAACGGGCAGGCTGTGCTGACCTGGGACGATCCGAACGACAGCAGCATCACCAAGTACCAGGTCCGGCAGAGGGTGAGCGGCGCCGATTTCGGCGACTGGAGCGACATCGTCGGCAGCAGTGCGACCACCACCACCTACACCGTGACCGGCCTGACTAACGGCAGCGCGTACGGGTTTGAGCTGCGCGCGGTGAACGCTTCCGGTGACGGCGAAGCCTCCAGCGTGGGGGCCACGCCGATTGCGGTGCCGGACGCCCCGACGATTTCCTCGGCCACGCCGGGCGACGGCCAGGTGGTGCTTGCGTGGAACGATCCGAGCGACAGATCGATCACCAAGTACCAGGTCCGCTCGAAGGTGAGGAACAGCGACGACAATACCTACACTGACTGGGCGAACATCCCCGTAACCGACCCCAATGCGCCCCCCACCGGATACACCGTGACCGGCCTGACCAACGGCACCGAGTACACGTTGGCGGTGCGCGCGGTAAACGATCCCGGTAACGGCCCGGCATCCACCGTGACCGCCAGGCCGATTGCGCCGCCGGCCGCCCCGGAGATTTCCTCGGTCGGACCGGGTTACCGCCAGGTCGAGCTTGAGTGGGCCGATCCGAACGACAGCACCATCACCGGCTACCAGGTCAGCATCAACGGTGACGATAGCTTCACCAACATCCCCAGCAGCGCCCATGGCCAGACCAATGCCACCGGATACACCGTTCCCGGCCTGAAAAACGGCACCGAGTACACGTTGGCAGTGCGCGCGATGAACGATGCCGGCGAGGGCGACGCATCCGCCGCGAACGCCACGCCGTTCGACAACCCCCCCACGGGTAAGCGCGGGGAGGTGTCCACGAACGATAACGAATCGTACCGCTTTACGATGAAAGACTTCGCCTATTCAGACGACGAAGAGGACACGCTGCACCACGTGAAGATCGCCTCGCCGCCCGTGGATGACGAGGGGAATGACCGGGGGACGCTGTCGCTTAACGGCGCGGGGCACTGTCAACTTAATGGCGGCGGGTGAAAGGCTTTCCCCGATTGCGTTCGTTAAGCGACCGTTGTTGTTGCCCGCCATTAAGTTGACAGTGCCCATTCATCGCATACCGACGTGCAACCTGCGCAGCCGAAACACCAGCCGCCGTCGTCTGAAAACAGATTGAACGCTTCTCATCATCCGGCCAACGCCGCTTCTTCTGCTTCACAGCCATAGAGTGCCCCTAAGTGTCCACTATCAATGGTGGACACTAACCCATCAAAATCTGCGCTGTTAGGCGGGGCACACCGGACGCTTACTATAGGGCACCTCGATTTATTGACATTCTGAGGGCATATTATGCCTGATTTCGGTTCTATCGGCCATCGGCACGCTGGGTTTTAGGTGGTCAGTCTCGATCCTTAATCCGCGCCGGGCATTGGTGGCGCAGATCGCCACAGCATCCTCGTGTTTTCATACCGGGAATGGGTTTAGGCGGTGCAACTGGCCAAGCCGCCGGATGTTGTAGGCAAGGTTCTTCATCCCGATCCTGGCCCTGGCCCGCGCCAGACCGATGGTTCGCACCAGCGTGCCACCCATGTCGTTCGCCTGCGCGCCGAACACATGCTCGACACGGACACGAACCGAGGATTTCGTCCTGTTGCTTTTCATTGCCTGTTCGGTCAGAGGCCTGCCCCGTTTGCCCTTGCGGTGGATGCGGCTTGTCAGTCCTCTCGCCCTGAGCTTCGCCTCGATTTCTTCCGACCGGTAGGCCGCATCTGCCCAGACCCTGGAGGCGGTGTTGCCGCGCATCAGCAACTCGTCCACCACCTGGCTGTCGTGAACGGCAACGCCCGTGACGTGATAGCGCCGGATCAGTTTGTGCTTACGATCGACATTCACATGGTTCTTGTAGCCATAGTGGCTTTTGCCGTGCTTTTTGGTCCAACGTGCATCAACGTCCTTCTGTGATCGCTTGGCAGGCTTGTTTTCCCAGTCTTCCGGCACCTCGCCACCCTTGATCGCCGCGTTTTCCGCGCGCGTGTTGTGGTTGCGCGGCACCGGCACGATGGACGCGTCCAGTATCTGGCCGCCCCGTGCAATGTAGCCCTGCCGCGCCAGATGTCCGTCAAAGAGTTTGAACAAATCATCCACCTTGCCCGCCTGCGCCAGCGCCTCGCGATACAGCCACACGGTCTTTGCGTCCGGCACCCGGTCACCAAGACCAAGACCCAGAAAACGCATAAACGAAAGCCGGTCCCGGATCTGGTATTCGACCTGATCGTCCGAAAGGTTGTAAAGCGCGCTCAGAACCAGGGTTTTGAACATCAGTACCGCGTCCATCGGCTTGCGCCCCGCGCGTGATTTCCGCTCACTTTCAGGCTTGCGCCAGACCTGCTCCAGAAGCGGGCGGAACTCTTCCCACGGTACAACTGCATTGATCTCGACCAGCGGGTCCTTCTTCGCATCCAGGCTCTCGTAACGATCTGAAAGATCAAAAAAGCCCATCTGTGCCATGACTGCCATCCCTCCGCCGCATCATCCTGCAAATCTACAGCGCGTTCACGCCAGATGCAATTTATAGAGGTGCCCTATAGGCATGCAGCAGCTCAGAACCATCAACCTTCAACACTTTGACAAAGCGGCAAACCGGAGAATATGAACCCGTATATCCCTCATCAACCAGTTGCTCATAAAGCTTCACAGCGGTGCGCCGTTCTCGGCGGGGCCGTTTCTGATCTTGCTCAAAAAGATTACGCAGGCGATCTTCAAAACCCTGTAACTTGTGTCGGACCGGCACTTGACTGCGATGATAACGCGGCGGTGTCGCATCCTTCAGATACTTCTTGATAGTATTCCGGGATAAACCCGTGCTCCGGCTCACAGACCGGATGCTTCGTCCATCCCGCAAAACCAAACAACGAATTTTCACTGCACTTTCCATTAATATCACCCGCTCATTCTCCGCGCTTAAAACGCGATGTTAACAAAACAAGTGGGTCAATTTTAAACGCCAATTACCCACCCAAGTGGGTCAATTTTGCATGCCTATTCACAGCTCTGGTAGACAAAACGCGGGTATTCAGCCGCACCCTTGGCCAGTATCCCACTGTTGTAGGGCGCCGCATTGAGCACCGCGATGCCCTGGGCGTGCGCATAGGCGATCATGTATTCGGCATTTCGGTTGATCAAAGTAAACCGATTATGGGTGATCAAGGCGTCAAATTCCCAGTTCTTAAGGATCGGCATCATGATGCGCACATTTCCAGCGGCCAGACCGACGGCATCGCACAGCCCTTCTTCTTTCATTCGGAACAGTTCTGACAGAGCGCCGTTCACCTCTTTGAGCGATGCGGCATGTTCGGGATCATGCAGATGCAGAAGCGGAATACGGTCAAGCCCAAGTGCTTTCAGGCTTTCTTCCAGCGAGGCCCGGGCCCGCGCGGCATCAAATTGATCGGTCTCTGGATCACGGTCAAGTTTAGAAGATATGACAAAACCATCCGGCAGAGCGCCAAGTTCTCGAATGGCCTCACCGATCAGCTCTTCGCTGCGGCCAAAGCCGTAATTCCTTGATGTATCTAGAAAATTTCCTGGGCCTTCGAATATCGCCCGCAAGGTATTTCTCGCGCGAATTTCGTCGACATCGTAGCCGTAGGTAACCGGCATGTTTGCCAAGGACGCGGTGCCAAAACAAATTTTCGAAACTGTAAGATCCGTTCGGCCGAGACTTACTTTGTCGACATTCTTAGTCACGGCGATGCCTCCAATTCTGTCATAATTTCCGGACTTGCGCGATAAGCCGCCGATCAATTATTCCGCCGCCTGCGGGACCTGAAATTTGGCTTCCATTTCCTGACGGATTTTCACGGCGTCCTGAGTTTGATCGACCTCGACATCCCGCCAGCATACTGGCTCGTTGGCCGATATGTCTGATTTCAGTTTCACATTGTGAGCTAGACCAATGGGAAGTCCGCCCAAACGCAGAGATCTATCAGCCGGATAAAGTTTTCCCCAAACCATGTAACCGCCTTCGCCATCTAGTATCTCGCCGGTCTTCAGATCACGCTTGGCGGTCGCCACAACATCGCCGCGAAACCCATCGGTCATGCCGGTTGGTTTATTGAGCAGCGCCGCCGACAGGATGGAGATGTTCAATTCCAGGCCTATCAGGTGGAACGGTTTGTACATCGCCGAGTAGCGGCCCGATGCATCCGTATTCATGCCGTACTGGCGGAAACAGGCGGCTGCATAGTCATTGGGCGCCTCGATCACGACGTAAACACCCCAACGCAAATCCTTGAACACCGGGCGCCCATCGCGCTCCAGTGAAGACACCACTTCGACCTGGCCTTTGTGGTGCAACACGCCGCCTTCCGACATCGGGCGCAGTGAATGGGCTAGGTCATCCATCCCGGCCGGCGGAAACAACAATCCATCCGGCGGCGGTATAAGGCCGGTGCCATTGGCTATCGCCGCCATTTCCAGGGCCGACTTGGTGCCGTCGAGAAAACTGTTGAACATCTGGCTATTCATGCCCGCATCCGCCGCCTGTTCCGGCGTCAGACCATAGTGGTCCCAAACCGTGTCCGGCGTCGAGGCATGGTATTGCGGAAGATATTTTGTGCCCTTGCCAGCAGCGACGACCTCAAAACCGGTGGCCCGAGCCCACTCGACCAACTCACACGTCAGGGCGGGTTGATCGCCATAAGCCATCGAATAGACAACACCTGCCCGGCGGGCTTCTTCGGCAAGCAACGGCCCGGCCAAAACATCGGCCTCGACATTGACCATGACAATGTGAAGCCCGTTGGCGATCGCCTGACGAGCATGAACCAGGCCAACAGCAGGGTTGCCCGTGGCTTCGACCACGACATCAACATCACTGGACTGCATCATGGCTATGGCATCGTCGACATAGCAGGTCGCGGCAATCAGGTCATCCGGCCATCCGACATTGCGGCAGGTTGATTTCGCCAGCCCCGGATCAAGATCCGCAATGACAGTGACCTGCAATCCAGGCGTGGTTGGCGCCTGAGACAAAAACATGGAGCCGAATTTGCCGGCACCTATCAGGCCGACACGAACAGAATTTCCGGCTGCGGCATGGGCGGCCAAATCCTGATAAATAAACATGCGCTCTTATTCCGCTGCGTGTTGACGTTCGGCGATGAGATCGACAAGACATTCGTCGTCAAGAGCTTCGATCGGGGCAAAGTCGCGATGGGCGATCCATTCTTCGCGATTAAAGGCCCGGATGTGATTATCGACCCGGCAAAGTGACAGATAGACAATGACCCTGCCAAACGGCGAGATGTTGGCCGGGCTGGCATGCACCAGCAGTGACGAGAACATCAGCATGCTGCCGGCGAGACCGGTCGGCGCAACGCAGCCCCCCTGTTCAGCCAGTTCGGAAACTTTTTCGCGATCCAGCGTCCACAAGGGATAGGTCGTTGTTTCAAGATCATGGCCTGCCTCGACCACGCCCATTTTGTGACTGCCGGGGATGAACAGCAAGGGGCCGTTGGCCGCCGTTACATCATCCAGGAAAACGGCGATATTCATAGCCCGCGGTTCCGGCATATCGTCGTCGCGCTTCCAGGTGCCGTAGTCCTGATGCCATTGCCAGACTTCACCGTCAAAGGCCGCTTTGGCGTTCACTTTGTACTGGTGCATGTAGACCGGACCGCCGAGGACCTGCTGAACAGGGTCGAGCAAGCGCGGGTGGGCCCCCAGGCGCCGGAACCCTTCATTGTATCGGTGAGCGGCAAATGCGGTGCGGGCAGCCCCTGAACTTTCACGCCAAACCTCTTTGCGGTCCATCGCAAAGACGGTCTCAGAGTCTTGTTTGAGAAGCGCTGCTTCGGCTTGCAAAAACTTGCCCGGGAAGAACAAGTAACCATCTTCGTCAAACGTCTTCAGTTCTGCATCAGACAGGTGCATTGATTCTTCCTTTGTTTCGACATTCCCCAGATGATCTCCGCTTTGTGAGGAGACAGTAGTTTGGATTACCTGCCGAGGCAATTTAACCGACATTCCCCATATACCATCCAAATTCGGGCCGTGTTGCATCAATCACCGGACAAGCGCGGAGTACCCTTACCCGTGAAAATGGTCAGCCAACTGACTCAAACCTGGCACAGCCAAGTTCGGTCATTCTGTTAAGAGCCCGCACACCGATCTGTGCCTCAGTTTTCTGATTTTCGAACCGCCGCGATCTCAGTTTCGGCCCGATCACACTTTTCCAACGACCAATTTGTGCTTCCGCGCGACTGCGCTGATTGTAGCCGCTTCTGACTTGCCATGCCAGTCGGCCGTACGTCTGTATCTGGGCGATGTGCTGGTCGCGGAGGGATGGATCATCGCGCGATTTCAGGGCGAGAACGGCGTTTTTTGGCGGTGGAATGATGACCTCGACTGCATCGCCAAAACGCGCCGTGAGCAGATTTCTGGTCGGGGTGCCGTCATAGGCCCCATCCGCCAGAAATCGCGAAACCGGCCCGTCGAACTGATCCAGAAGCCCGGGCAAGGCCGTGCTATCGCCGACGTGGTCCAGCGTCAGATCCGAGCAGATGATCTCGCCGGTTGTGAGGTCCAGGCCGAGGTGTAGCTTTCTCCACGATTTGCGTTTGGCCTTTGTTTCATGCTTGACCTGCAGCCACTCGCCCTCGCCAAAGATCTTCAATCCAGTACTGTCCATGGTCAGATGGATCGGCTCGGTTCTGTCGACCCGAGGCTTTGCAGGCAATCTCAAGCCGAGCCCGCGGCGCGACAGTGTTGAGAAATCCGGCACCGGAATGTCTACTCCCATCAGCCGAGCGATGCTGCGCATCAGCCCTTGGGTCTGGCGCAGCGGTAGTTTGTAAATCGTACGCAGAGTCAGGCAGGTCTCGATCGAAATGTTCGAATATTTCGGCTGACCTCCCGGAGTCGTCCGGCGCGGCGCTCGCCATTGTTTCAGCGTATCGTCAGTGACCCAGATGGTCAGATCGCCACGACGCCGCAGGATTTCGGTGTACTCCGCCCAATTTGTCACCCGATATCGTTTCTTCGGAAACTTGTGGCGACGAGCAGCGTTGAATTTATGCGGCATTCAAGTGTCCAGATCAGAGGTGGAGCACCCGATTACCAGAACTACCTGTGTTCGTGCAACAACGTCCTCCGACTGAACGATGTCGAAGCAGCCGATGCTATCTGCGACGGCCCGTCGGATCGGGGTATCGACGCGGTCTACGTCGATCATGACAACAATGAGATCATCGTCTTGCAGGCCAAAGTCCGTCAGAACGACGCGAGAACAGTTGGAGATCAGCCGATCAGGGATTTCGCTGGGTCGATCGCCCAGTTTTCCACCCCAGAGCAAGTTTCTGCGGCAATCGCCGAGATGCCTGGATCAGAGCTTTCTAAGCTGATGGAACGTATGAAGGTGGGGGATCGGCTCCGAGAGGGTTACGCGCTTCGAGGGTGGTTTGTCACCAACAGCACTGTAGACGAGAACGGTGTTCGAGCAGCGCAGGCCACGGTGATATCCGTCTACGACCGATCTGCGATCGCGGGCCGATATGTCGAAATTGACGCGCCTGACGTTGTAGAAGGAACAGCAGAGTTCGATGTTTCAGACAACGGCTTTCTGGAGTTCGCTGCCGGCGAAAAAGCCAAGCTGTTCCTGATCACTGCTAAAGCTGAGGACTTCCTAAAGCTGGGAGGCATCGCTGATGGCTCGCTTTTTGCGCAGAACGTGCGCCTTAGTTTGGGCAACACAAAGGTCAACAAGGACATCGTCCAAACCTTGAGCGATCAGGCGAAGCACTTGTTTTTCCCGATGTACCACAACGGGATAACCGGGTAACGGAGGTCGCATGAAAGTCACCGCTGCCAATATCTTCGTCGTGCCGGTCGGGAACCGCCGCGGAGTCATCATCGAGTTAGAGACCGATTCCGGCATCAGCGGTATCGGCGAGGCCGGCATAGCCTATGGCATGGGCACATCAGCCGCTGCCGAGATGGCGGCGCAAT
This sequence comes from Paracoccaceae bacterium, assembly GCA_965247915.1. Taxonomy (GTDB): domain Bacteria; phylum Pseudomonadota; class Alphaproteobacteria; order Rhodobacterales; family Rhodobacteraceae; genus JAKZRT01. Next base: position 862,848 of record OZ252048.1, on the reverse strand, counting down.
TGCTGTCTTCGGTAGTCCTGGGGCGAGATCCCGGCCCGGTCGAGGTATTGTGGAGCGAGATGTATGACAGCGGTTTCTGGACCAGGGGCGGCGGTGCCATCACCACATCGGCGCTGAGCGGTATCGAGGTGGCCCTGTGGGATATCAAGGGCAAGGCTCTGGACGTGCCGGTGCATAGCCTATTCGGCGGCCCTTTCCGTGATCGGCTGGAGATATATGGCAACGGCTGGTGGATGGGCTGCCAATCGGGGCGTGAATTCGCTGAGGCCGGCAAGCGCATGGTCGATACCGGAGTGCGCGGACTCAAGCTGTACCCGCTGGGCCAGTTGGACAAGTTGACGGTGATCCGGCATCCGTTGCACCGTCAGGTCGACGCCGCAGTGCTGGATCTGGCAGTCGAGCGGGTCGAATACCTGCGGCAGGCAGTGGGTCCGAGAATCGGTATTCTGCTGGACCTCGGTGGCGGGCTGACGATGGATCAGATCAAGCCGCTGCTGCGGCGGCTGGAACCATTCGGCATCGGCTTTGTCGAAGAGCCGGTCGACCCCGGCGTGCCCGACACCATGCAGCATCTCGACACCGACATCCCGATCGCCGTTGGAGAACGGGTTTATACCCGCTTTGCATTCGATCGGATCATGCGCGACGGCGCCGTCACCCTATTGCAGCCGGATGTCGGCACCGTGGGTGGACTGTCCGAAGCGCGACGGGTTGCGGCCATGGGCGAGATGCATAATCTCAGGGTGGCGCCGCATAACTACGGCACCACTTTGGCGACAGTGATGGCGGCGCAATTTGGTGCATCAATCCCGAACTTCAGCGTGCTCGAGTGCTTCCCGGAGTTCAACCTAGAGCCGGGATATGTCGATTTGATCGAATCGCCGGTCGAGGCAACGCTGAAAGACGGCATGGTTGATGTGCCCGCTGGTTCCGGTTTGGGCGTTGCTCTGCGCCGCAAGGATGTCGAAGATCATCTGTGGAAGCGCGTCGAGCTCTGAGATCGACGAGGCCGAATCCGGACGGCCCCGCGTGTCAAGCTTGGCCAGTTTCGCGGTGCCGGTGGCACGGTTACAGTGTTGGTTCCACGTGGTCGGCAGTCACGTGCCGTGGCGGATCGAACAACTGGTTAGTCTGCTGAGATATCCAGTAAGCGTAAAGCCCGGCGCGGATCAGCAGCATGGCATGCAGAGCGATCCACAGCCCCCACAGATCCAGGGAAGGCTCCAAAACTGCAGCGACCACTAGAAACCCCACCAGTGAAATCACCATGCCGTTGCGCATTATCCGAGTCATTGTCGCGCCGATCATCACCCCATCGTAGACATAGGCCGGCATTCCGGTCAGCGCGATCAGTGCCATGACCGGCAGATAGACGCGACCGGCGGCACGCACCTCGGGGTTGGTGGCCATCAGGTCGATCAGCGTCCCGCCCAGACCAAGCAGTAGGACGAAGAAACCGACGGCCAGCACTGCTCCCCAGCCCAGTCCTAGCCGGATCGAGCGCTGGAACGCTGGCAGCCAATTGGCCCCGACCGCGCGACCGGAAAGCTGCTCGACCGCCGTGGCTAGCCCATCCAGCAGAAAATTGGCAAAACCGATAATCTGCAGTAGAATACCGGTCGCCGCCAGATCGACATCGCCCTCGCGTCCGGCATGGGAAACGAAATACGCCAGCGAAACCGTCAGTGCCAGCGACCGCAGCGTCAGATCGCGGCTGCTGGCAACCATCCGACGCAGGCCGTTGATCTCGGTCAGGGACGCGAATGGCAGGGCCTTTAGGATCGCGGTGATGCCGCCGTAGTTGTGCAGCACCAGCCAGCCGCCCAGCGTGGCGGCGACCGCATGTCCCACCACCGTGGCAAGAGCGACACCTGCGACCCCGTATCCCAGAATCGCGACGAAGAAGATGCTAAGGGCGACGTTGACCAAGTTGACGCTCAGTTGCAACAGCATTCCCACGGTCGCACGGGCACGCCCGTAAAACCAGCCCAGCACGACGAAGTTAACAAGCACAAAGGGCGTCGACCAGACGCGTACCCGATAGTAATCGTGAAACGCCGGGCCGGAATCGGGTGGTGGCGCGAACCACCAGTCGAACATCATGAAGAAAGGATGCTACAACGCCAATACCAGCACCGAAATCAGTGCCGCGAAAATCACTGCCCGTGCCAAATGCATTAATCCGTCCGTCGGGTCCTGGGCTCCGACCGCCTGTGCCGTCAGCCCGGCAGTGCCGAACCGCAAGAAAAACGCAAGTGCGAACATGGTGTTGAACGCGACAGCCCCCAATGAGATACCGCCCAGAAGGCCTGGATCGCCCAGTTGGCCAATGACGGCAGTATCGACCATGCCGGTCAGCGGCTCGGTGACAAATGCCAGACAGGCGGGCAGAGCGATGTGCCAGACATCGCCATGCCGGACCACAAACGGGTATTGCGGACGTGCCAAGGAGTCTAACGTTTCCGTTTGTCAGGAATGTCGCCAGCAGTGGAGAGCCGCTGGATTAAGAGCACTCCCGGAGCCATTATGCCGCTCGCCACGGCGTCTTGCTGTCATCAAGATGATAACGCGCCACGTAGTCGTGGTAGGCACGGATTTCGGCCTCTTTGCGATCTTCTGACCAGCCAAGCGGTCCGGCCACCGCGTCGGCGGCGCGCGCCACCGATTCCGGCGGCACCGAGACAAACCAGCCCAGCGCCAGCCGTCGGAACAGCAAGTCGACCAGCCCCTGCGCCTGTTCGTTCTTGGCGGAATGGACCAGATCGTCCAGCGTGACCGCGTCATAGCCCTCGACCACCGGAGGTGCCGGCTGGCGTTGCCGCAGGACACCCGCGTGGGACATCGGTCGCGCCGGCCCCGAGGGAGCAAGCTTGCGCCGGACGGCACGGACGATTTCGGCGGAGGCCGAGCGGTGGAACATGATCGCCGCCCAGGTCAGGGTGAAGACGTTCTCCATACCGTCCTTTGACAGATCGTGCAGTTTGGAGAACGCCATCCGGTCGCCGCGGGGCATGTCGGGGTGATAGGTGATCGGCCTGATCCCGGCCCAGGCCTGGCGGACATCGTCACGGCCCAGGGAAATGCCCGGCATCAGATAGGTGATCTCGTCCAGCAGTTCCTGCACGTCGGTCTCTTCTGGCCGCACGTCGTCAAGATCGCCATCATAGACGGTTTCGGTCGGGCCGACGAAATGCATGTCGCCCCATGGCATGCAGGTAAGCCCGTCCTTGTTGCGGTTCAGTCCCATGAAACCCTGGCCACGATATTCCGGCGGCAGTTGCACCAGGATATGGACGCCCTTCACCGCAGTGATCTTGCGCGGCACCTCGGGCCTGTTGGCACTGGCGTTCACCTTGTCGATCCATGCGCCGGCCATATTCAGCACCACGGTGCCGTCGACTTCGGCGGTCTGGTTCGGGGACAGCATGTCCTGTAAGGTGATCCGCCATTTGCCGTCGGGTGTCCGGCCGATCCCTGTGGCCAATGTATAGTTGCGCGTGTTCGCGCCCAGCCGCCGCGCATCCATCACCGCGTCGATGCAGATACGCTCGGGCCAGTTGAATTGATGGTCGTCGATGCCGATGACGCTGGTCACATCGGCGGTGTCGCGGAGCCACTCCATATAGGGCAGTTCCCTGGCTTTCTGCGGCGAGTAGCGCCGGTAATTCAACCGCTGCCGGTTCAGGTTGAGCAGTTGCAGAAACCGTGCACCGAGGTCGACATGGAAACCTGAATAGGGCATCGAGCGATCAATCGTGGTGTAGATCCGCATCGGCCGCTGCCGTTCCGGGGACGTGCGGATGAACTCGGTACTGGCGCGGATCGAGCGCCGCGCTGCCGAAACCGCCATCACCAGTTTGCGCGGTTCGCGCACGAATTCCATCAGCGAATAGGCCGGCCCCAGATAGCGCAATCCGCAATGCAGCAGCCGCCCCGACCGGCTGGTCGCGGCCGAGGCGTAGTCACCCTTCTCGGCCAGCAGAACCGAATAGCCGGCCGCCGCGAGGTACTGCGCGGCGCTGGCGCCGCTGATGCCGCCTCCGATGATGACGATATCGTAGGCGTGGCGATCGAGATCATTCAGGCTGTCTCTGGGCACGGTTCGCGGTCTTCCCTGATCTGAGCATTTCAGTGGCGGTCTTGATTTCGCTATTGTCAAATGCCGCCGCGCGCAAAGTTCCGAACCGGCGGCCTGCAGTTAGTACTAGCTGCAGGCCCGGTGGCTGCCAACAGTAATTGTTTTCGTCATGCCATTCCAAAAAGTAACTATGCCCGCGCCAAGGGTCGTGCTGTGGTTTGGTTGACCGCCTGGCAAGTTTGCTCGAATCACGATAACCGGATATCATGGATGCCCAGATGGTAGTCTAGATCAAAAGGAGAAGCCCAATGAACCTTTCCCGCAATGCGGCCCTGGCGCTGGCGGGCGCGGTTGCCGTTATGGCGCCCGCGCCTGTGTATGCGCAGAATCAGATCAGTTTTCTCGTCATCGACTATGACGCGCCCGGCATGGGCGATTGGTGGCATCTGCTGGTCGACAGCTACAACGAGAAATCCGGCAACGAAGTGGTGCCCCGCAACACGCCGTCCAGTGACTACTACTCGCAATTGCTGATCCAGGTTGCCAGCGGCGCCGGAACCGATGTCATCACCGTCAATCCCAACAACCTGGGCGAACTTCTGGCCGCCGAGGCGCTGTTGCCGCTCAACGACATGATCGAGGCCGCTGTTCTCAAGGATCTGATCGTTGATGGTGGTTTTGACACGTTGTCCAAGGATGGCATGATCTATGCGCTGCCGATCACCGGGCGCACGCTGGAACTGATCTACAACGCCTGCTATTTCGAAGAAGCGGGCATCACGGCTCTGCCGACCACACCCGAAGAATTCCGCGCCGCGGCCGAAAAGCTGGTCGTGCGCGGCGATGGTGATCGGGTGGTGCGCTACGGTGCCAACATGGTCAACGCCAACGAAGACCCGACCTATGAGATGCTGCTGATGTGGAGCCTCGCCCATGGCGGTGGATTCTCGGACGCGGACGGCAATTTCACGGTCAATTCGCAGCCGGTCTTCGACGCACTGAACTTCATGAAGGGCCTTTATGACGCCAATCTGATCCCCAAAGGCTTGAGCGAGACGGACCAGCGGTCGCTGTTCGCCACCGGTGGTTCGGCGATGACCATCGACGGACAGTGGCAGTTCCCGTTCATTCAGAAGAACAACGCCGAGAATTTCGATTGCTACAAATCGGCGCGTCACCCCTGGGACGGGCCCGCGACCGGCGGTGTGAACATGGCGATGGCGATCGGAGCGGACAGCAAGTATCCCGAAGCCGCCTTCGAATTCCTCGCCATGGCAGCCAGTCCCGAACTGCAATCGCTGTTCTCGGACTACAGCCCGTTCATCCCCTATGGTGTCAGTGCGCTGACCGCGGAACAGCTGGCGGCAAAACCCTATCTCAAGCCCTATGTCGGCAGCTCGGGCACCGCGCATCCGGTGGCGATCCCCGGCCATGCCGACCAGTTCAACGAGATCTGGCCGATCATCGTCGATGCGACGCTGCAAACCCTGCGCAACAACGTTCCGGCCGAAGAAGCGCTGGCAACAGCGCAAGCCGATCTGGAAAAGTGCTGCTCGAAGTGATCCGACGGCAGGCAAGACCATGACAAGTGTTTCGGGGGCGACGTCGCGTCGTCCCCGTTCGCGTCCGGCGGCACAGCGTCAGGGACGTTTTGCCGGCTGGCTGACCGAAGGCAGCGGCTTTGTCATACTGATGCTGTCGCCGGCATTGCTGGTCCTGGCACTGGTAATCGGCCTGCCGATCCTGAAGTCGATCCTGCTCAGCTTTGACACCGTGACGTTGCGGCGCCCCTCGGCTGCCGGAACCTACGGACTGCACAATTATCAACGGCTGGTTTACGACCCCTATACTTGGAACGCAGTGCTCACATCGACGTTCTACATGATCGGTACGGTTCTGGGCTCGATCACGTTGGCGCTGTCGGCGGCACTTCTGACCCGGCGGATGATCCGGTTTCGGGCGCTGGCGCGGCTGACGTTTCTGATGCCCTGGACCATGCCAGCGGTGGTGACCGCGCTAGTCTGGGGGGTGATGTACGAAGGCAATTTCGGGATCATCAACCGCCTGTTCGACTGGCTGCCCTTCGTCAGCGGCCAGGATTGGCTTCTAGATGACCGAACGGTTCTGCCGGCGCTGATCCTTGCCCAGGTCTGGAACGAATTCGCGTTGGCCTATGTGTTCTTTCTGGCCGGGTTACAGTCGATCTCCGAGGAATTGTATGATGCCGCGCGCATCGACCGTGCCAGCGCTTGGCAGCAGTTCCGCTTCATTACCCTGCCACAACTGCGATACATCATGGCGGTAATCGTGATCCTGCTGCTGATCGTCGGTTTCAAATCCTTCCCGATCATCTTCATACTGACCGGAGGCGGCCCGGCCCGTGCCACCGAAACCCTGACCATCCTGACCTACAACACCGCGTTTCGCGAACTGAACTTCTCGTATTCGGCGACGCTGGGCATTCTTGGTCTGGTGGTGTCGTTGATCTTGGTGTTGATCTACATGCGGACGCTGTCGCGTAGCGGCGGCGGGGCGGCGTCCTGATGTCGCGTGGCCTCGCAAAACGCCGGCGGCTGGAAGGCGCGGCGGTGCAAACCCTGAAAGCGGCGACCATCGTTGTGTTCGGCTGCATCGTGCTGTTTCCGATTTACTGGATGGTGGTCATTTCGCTGACACCCACCGGTTACAGCCGGTCGCTGACCGGTCTCTGGCCCGACCGGTTGAGCTTTGGCAACTATTTCGATCTGTTTACCGAAAGGCCGATGGCACGCTGGATTTTCAATTCGATTTTTGTGGCCGCGACCTCATCGTTCCTGTCGCTGATGTTCGGCACATCCTGCGGCTATGTGCTGAGCCGGTTCAAGTTCCGCGGCTCTGGTCTGCTGATGGTGCTCGTGCTGACAACGCAGATGATCCCGACCACCAGCATTGTCGTGCCGCTCTATATCCTTTTCCGCGATTTAGGCCTGCTCGACACTTTGCAGGGCATGGTGATCGGGCATATCTCGCTGGTGGCGCCGCTTGCTATCTGGATGAGCAAGGGGTTTTTCGATACTATTCCGCCCGATCTTGAGGGGGCAGCGCAGATCGACGGCTGTTCGCGGTTGAAAGCCTATTGGTATATCGCCATGCCGCTTGCAGCGCCGGGGATGGCGGCTATTTTCATCTATGGTTTCGTGACGAGTTGGCACGATTTCCTGTTTGCCAAGACCCTGATCAACTCGCCCACATTGTGGACCGCCGCCACCGGCATCTCCTCGTTCCGGAGCGAATACTTTACCCTTCACGAATTGCAGATGGCGGCAGCGCTGGTATTCGCGCTGCCGGTGATGCTGGTGTTCCTGACGATGCAGCGCCGCATCGTGTCCGGCGCGCTCAGCGGCAGCGTGAAATAGCCGACGCAGAAAAACATCAATGACACAAATCACCTACCGTTCAATCAGCAAGCAATTCGCCGGACACCGGGCGATCCACGATATCGACATTGAAGTGGCAGACGGCGAGTTCATGGTTTTCGTCGGCCCGTCCGGCTGTGGGAAGTCTACGCTGCTGCGCATGCTTGCCGGCCTGGTGCCTGTCAGTGCCGGGCAGATCTTACTTGATGGTGAAGACATCACCGACCTGCCTCCAAAGGACCGCGATCTAGCGATGGTGTTTCAGAACTACGCGCTGTACCCGCATATGACTGCGGCAGAGAATATCGGCTTTCCCTTGCGGGTCCAGCGGATGCCGAAGGCTGAACGGAGCCAACGTGTCGAAGAGATTGCGGCGATGCTGGGGCTGGAGAACTATCTCGACCGCTATCCGCGAGAATTGTCCGGCGGTCAGCGCCAGCGGGTGGCAATGGGGCGTGCCATCGTGCGCCATCCCCGCGTATTCCTGTTCGATGAACCGCTGTCCAATCTCGACGCAGCTCTCAGGGTGCAGATGCGAAAAGAAATCAAGCTGTTGCACAACCGGATTGGGGCCACCACGATCTATGTCACCCATGATCAGGTCGAGGCGATGACGATGGCCGACCGTATCGTGGTCCTGCGCGACGGCCGGATCGAGCAGTGCGCCAGCGCGCGCGAGATCTACGCGCGTCCGGCCAATGAGTTTGTCGCCTGCTTCATCGGTTCGCCACCGATGAATCTGATCGAGTGCAGCTACTCCGGCAGCGACGCCGGGCTGGTTGCCACAGCCGGCTCCTCCTTCCGGCTGCCTCTGCCGCCCTTGGGCGAGCCGCCGCCGCAGGGCACTGTGATCCGTGTCGGCATACGGCCCGAGGATATCGTGATGTGCGGGACCACATGCTCCGCGTCGGACGCGGGCGCGGGCACGGCACTGCAGGGGCGCGTCACATATGTCGAGCAAAGCGGGCAGGATGTAGCGATAACGCTTGATCTGGGTTGGACAAGCCTCACTGCCTCGACCCGTGGCAGTGTTGCGCCGTTGGTCGGTGAGACCTTGGCTGTCACGTGGCCGTCGAAGGCCATAATGGCCTTCGACGGCCACGGCAAGCGGATCGAACCGTGCTGATCACCGGCAGTGGTGACGACCAGACCATGTCCAGAGGTGCCAGTTGGTACTGATATTTGGGTGGTGTCATTTGTGGACGGCTCCTTTTTTGCAAGGATTAATTTGAATTGATGTTGATCGTTGCAGGTTGCGGTCATTTGTCCGGCCTTTGTGCGCAGTGCATATGACCGCTGGCCTTGATGAAGTCCGCTTACCGGGTCCCAATCAGACCAACGAGCTTGTGAGCCCTGACACCACCTCGGGGTGTCCCGGTTGCGGTCCCTTTCGATCATCATCATTCACTTTTGCCCTTGCATCTCGTCGCGGCGATGTCAGGCGCCGCTTTTCTCTCCTTCGTTCAGATTGCTGGTACGGCTTTGTAGATTTCTCCCTTCGCCAGCAACGCCCAGGCTGTACGCGCGGTCTTGTTGGCAATGGCGACGGTGACGAGCCGGGTTGGCTTGCGCTCTAGAAGTGATCGGACCCAGACGCCGGGTCGGGTGTCGGTGGTTGGCGCCCGTCGTGTGACGGAGGTCGCGCCGACGACCAGCAACCGGCGCAGATAGCCATTGCCCATCTTCGATATATGCCCGAGACGGTCCTTGCCGCCTGATGAGTTTTGTCTAGGCACCAGGTCCAGGTAGGCCGCGAACTGTCGGCCGGATTTGAACACGGCTGGATCGGGCACGCTGGCCGCGAGCGCCGTGGCCGTGATAAGGCCCACGCCCGGGATCGTTTCGAGTCGCTGGCTCGCGGCGTTCCGCCTGTGCCATGCCATCAGCTGCCGTTCGATATTCCGGACCTCGGTTGCCAGGCTGTCGAGTTGAACTGCCAATGCCAGGAGCGCGGACCGGGCGACCTGAGAGTGTCCGATCTTCTGTGTATTTGTGAACTGGTCCATGCTTCCTGAGAGGAGCACAACTGCCCTCATCGTAGCAGCGCAGAATGGTCACGGTGCAATCGTCGAAACTCTGCTGGCAGGCGGAGCGAGTATAGAACTGCGGACAAGCTTAGGCTCGACTGCCCTCTTGACCGCGGCTCAGGAGGGGCAGATCGAGGTTTTCCAGATTCTCCTCGCTCGGGGCGCGACTGTGGCTGTGCAACGCCCGGATGGCACCACCCCCCTTATCGCCGCGGCGGAACATGACCACGCTGCGATTGTAGAAATGTTGTTAGCGAACGGCGCGGACGCAGATGTCCGAGATACCGACGATGGAGCGACAGCGTTATTTGCTGCTGCACAGGAAGGTCATGACGCAACCGTCGAAACCTTAATCGGCCATGGCGTGGATATCGGGATACCAATGTATAATGGAGTAACCGCGCTCTCGTCGGCGGCAAGATGGGGACATGAAGCGATAGTTTCGCGGCTTCTGGATGCAGGCGCGGCAATGGACGTGGCCGACAAAGACGGTTCCACCGCCATAATCTGGGCGGCGCACATTGGCCACAGATCAATCGTCGAAACACTGCTGTCAAAGGGCGCGGATACGGATGTGCAATCTGACGACGGCGCAACTGCTTTGATCTGGGCGGCGCGCAAAGGTCACGGTGAGATCGTCGAGACACTTCTGGCCAAAGGCGCGGCTATGAATTTGCAGACCGGTGCAGGAGCAACCGCCCTGATGATGGCCGCAAGCAAGGGGAACGTGGACATTGTCTCGGCACTGCTGACAAAGGGCGCCAATACTAAGCTGCAGGTTAGCGACGGACGAACCGCCCTCGATTTTGCCGAGAACGCGTCGATCAAGAAAATGCTCACGAATGCAGCAACGTGCGATCTGCGCGCGGCTCAGGCTGCTCTGAAGGGATTGGGATATTATACCGATGTGGTCGATGGCGTCTGGGGTCGGAATTCATCGAATGCCGTAACTGAATTTCAAACCGATCACGAACTCGATGTGACCGGCGCGCTTGGCAGCCCGACCTGCAGCCGTTTGATTCAGTGAGGTGGTGGCGAGACGCTACTGTTTCGGTCCTTCCAACCATTGCACAATGTCCTCAGCGGTCAGCCCCCCTGCACCGCCACGTTTTTCAGTTCACCGTTTTTAACAACGGGATCAACCGATACCCGGCCTGCGCCGCCGCAGCTTCTAGTTCACGGTCGATCAAATCGGAGCTCTGGGGTCGGAATCTACACGGTCGATTTCTTCCACGGTCAGCCCATCGTAGGCTTTCTTCTCGATTGTGAGCGTCTGCCTGGGCGAGAAATCCGAGTCCTTCCGGTTCTGCATCAGCCATTGCAGCGTATTGATCATCAACTTGGCGCGCTCGACATGGATGCGGTCGAACTTTGCGATGGCTTTGCCAGTCAGTTTGCACTTCCGCCACCGACGCGGAGCCTTCGGTTTATCGACAACGACATAGAAATCGCTGGTGGCATCGCTCGCGAGTGAAACGAGCCGGTCTGCCCAGGCTTGGTGCTGCTCAACGCGCGCGCGCACAAAGGCTTCCGCGAACGCCCGATTATTCTACCTCCAATCGTAGACCACTGTCTCGCACGGCATGTGGTTGTCGTTGATGATTTCCCGCAGAGTTTCGCCCAAGGCAATTCGCTTGCGACAATTGGACGGGCGCCTAAATGGTCTGCTCAGGCTCATGGAAAAAAGTCCCTTTTTCAGCGCCGGCGGCCAAGGCGGAATTGACGTAAGTCATTGCAACTACTTGTAAATCCAATGTTGAGCGACACCAGGCAGCAGCGAATTTCGTGGCAGAATAAAAAAATCTCCGAAACCGATAGGGGCCGGTCTGGGCGCCAATTAGTTCCAGACTTTGCGCCCTCCCCCCCTATAACTTGTCGCGCAGAAATCTGACGACCGCGCGGATCTCCAGGCGATCGCCGGGGAGGCTTTCATTCGACCGTTTCCTTCGAAACTTATATTGCGGTGGTTGTGGCTTGCGAGATTCGGTCATCGCAGTTCGCAAAGCGGTCATCTGACGAAAACACTCAGATGACGGCTCAGAGCTTATTCCGTTGAAAAAGTCGGTTGTTTTCCGGATTTTGGATGGCCTGTTATTTAGCCGAGCTTGCGCTCTTTCATGCTGGGCAGGCGTTTTGGGGTGGTGGGAGGAGTTTTGCGAGCTTTCGGAGGTTTTGGGCGGTGGCTGCGAGGTGGAACTCGTCACCCGGGCACCACATTGGACCTCGCCATCGAAGCCGGCCAAGGCCAAGGATGCGACCTTCTTTCGTAGCTTGCACGAGATTGCATATTGCGCGGTTTGGCTGATAGCTCGGGCAATGTCGCGTGAAGGTTCATGGATTGATCGGGTGACCTTGCGCTGCGTTGCTTTTGGACAGCAGCGAGACTTTAAGTGTAGTGGTTCAACAGTTACGCGTTTTTCAGGCGGCATTTGTCAGGTCACATTCAGTTCACGAACTTTTCCTTCCAAATCTTCTTGAGCTTCAACGCCTGATAAAACTCCTGCAGGATTGTTTTGTGGAAGCCATCATTGATTGCGACGGCTGGCGTTTTGGTGGTGTATTTATAGCGATTCGGTAAGAATGCCAGAGGCGGGTTTTGATGCCGCAACCAGATGGATCGCACGCCGGAGGGCGAGACGAAGACCCCCAGCTGCGCAGCTCATTGGAGGTGCGGGCCTGACCGTAGGCCGGGAAGTCCGTGGCCGATTTTATGACCGACCCGGTTGGCCAGATTGGGCTTGCGCCGGGTGCGTTCAAAAAGAGCTTCAACGCCGCCATCATCGACGGCTGATTTATAGCGTAGAATGTATCCCGCGACATGCCCATGACCTGACAGGCTTTGGACACATTACCCAATTCGTCGGCCAGGTTCAGCAAGCCGACTTTGTGTTTGATGATCTTGTCTGTAGTATTCAACATCGTGGTTTCCTCGTTTTGTGGTTTGGTTTGCACCACCATCAAAACGGATAACCGCAGTCTCTTTCAAGAGATGCACCGCCCCCAATTCAATCTAAAAGATTGGGGGCGGTGTCAGATCAAATCGGAACTAATACACTTTAAGGCACAAGCGTCACAGTCAGACTTGAGGGCGCGATAACGAAGGACCCCGTCCTTATCTGGTTTGACCGTTCTCGGCGTTGTGAATGCTCGACGAGACTGTTTCAGTTCTTTTCCGCCGGGACAGATGTAGGCGTCGGTTTCGGCATCAAAGGTGAAGTCGGCGCGTTCAAAGGTTCCGTCCTTGCGGCCTGACTTGTCCACGACCGGGATGTGAGGCGCGATCCCGCGTTCCTTGACCAACCATTCCAATAAAGGGCCCGTTCCATAGGCTGTGTCCGCGATCATGCGTTCGGGCTGCAGATCGAAGGTGTCATCGATGCGATCCACCATTGTCTGCATGGCACCAAGCTCTGCCTGTCGAACAGAGCGTGTCGCTTCAATATCAAGGATGACGGCATGATCCGTGTCGATCATGTAGTTGGCAGAATATGCGAAGTATGCAGGCCCCTTGCGTGCAGCGGTCCATTCATGTCGTTGACGAATTTGATCGAAACCCGGAAATGCGCGGCGGCGGATCGATGCGTGTTTCCCTCTGCAACAAAAGAAACAACGCGTTCCCGCAGCGCCAGTGGATGTGGTTTACCCACGCAAGATGCAAAGGCCGCAAGACGCGCGGTGGCTACGCATATCCGGTCTCTTTTTCAGTTTGCGATTCGGACGGTAGGATGATGAGAGCGAGTATATTATATTAACAGGATTTTCTACAAAATCCTGCTCCAAGCTTCGGAGTTGCACACATCTGATTGAGGCAATTACCCTTTAACCCGAGGTCGGCCAGACCCGGTGTTCGTCGTCGATCACGAATTCATGGCGATGCACCCAGATGCCGCCGCGCCTGACCGCGCCCTGCAAATGCGGATGATCCGGCGGCAGGTCGGTATGGCTATGCTCCAGTTCCGGCACCGCGCCGACAGGCCAGACCTTGGCCGCAAGGACCAGACCGGCAACGCCGATCCCGCCCATCACCGCCATGGTGCCACTGACGCCGACCCAGCTGCCCAAATACCCGGCCAGCGGATAGGCGACCAGCCAGCAGGCATGGCTGAGCGCGAATTGCGCCGCGAAAACAGCAGGTCGGTTCTGGGCCTGGGCCGAGCGGCGCAACAGTCGGCCCGAGGGGGTCATCACACCGGCAATTGCTGCTCCGGTAAGGCACCAGATTACCAAAAACACCGGCCAGGTCGGCCAGCCCCAAAGTCTGACGGCTAGCCCGGCCCCCAACATTAGCGCCGTCGCCGCCCAGCCGCCGACCATCATCACCGACCGGTCGCGCCAGCCCTCCAGCAGGCGCGGCAACGCCAGCGCCACCGCCATCGAGCCCGCGCCGTAGGCGCCCAGCGCCACCGCCAGCCCAGCCTCTGATCCGCCATAGATGCTGCGCGCGATCACTACGCTCAACACCAGCACAACCGAGGCTATCGCCGCAACCGTCAAGTTCAGCGCCAACAGCCCGCGCAACCGCGGTGTCGCGAGGTAGATGCGGCTGCCAACGGTCAGCCGCTCGACGAAGGGCCGGTCGCCGCGGCCGCCCGACGGCGGCAGCCGCAGTGACATGACCAGCACTGCCGAGGCCAGAAACCCGAATGTTGTGCCGACAAAAAGCCCCGATGGCGCGATCAATACCAATAGCACGCCGGCCAGCATCGGGCTGAGCAGATTTTCCAAATCATAGGCCAGGCGCGCCAGCGACAGTGCGCGGGTATAATCACCTTCCCGCGGCAGAACATCCGGGATCAGCGCCTGAAATGTCGGCGTGAAGGTCGCAGAGGCTGCCTGTAGAACGAAGATCAGAGCATAAATCTGCCAGGCCGCGTCGATAAACGGCAGGCAAAGTGCTGAACCCGCCCGGATAAGATCCGCGCCGATCAGCACCGCGCGCCGGTTCAAACCTGCAACCAGAGCCGTCATCACCGGCGACAGGCCGACATAGGCGACCATCTTGATGGTCAGCGTCAGCCCCAGCACCTGCCCGGCATCCTCGCCGGCCAAATCAAAGGCCAAGAGCCCCAATGCCACGGTCAACAAACCGGTGCCAAGAAGCGCCACTACCTGCGCCGCAAACAGTCGCCGATAAATTTTATTCGCAAAGATTGATAGCATTTCGGAACTAGAAGAACATCCCCATATGCGCCTTTGCAACCCCCGATGCGGCGGAAATTGATCTGGTAGCAGGGGCGCAGCGACATTAGGCCCTCGCCTATCTCAGATGCAGACCACAAATTCAGCATCGCTCAGGCGGTACCCGCGATGGTGTCCCGGGTTCGCCCGCCCGAGATTGCCAGTTTCACATTGGTGCGCAGTCTGTCAATCCGCAGCCCGGCCCGCATTTGTGTCGAAATCAGCGACCGATGGCAAAGCTGCGGGTGGCAAAGCCTCACGCCGTCCGATGTTTACTTCGGTAGAGCGCAAGCCATTCTAAACAAAAGAGAAAGGATCAAACACAAAACATTCGAAATCCGGCGCTTGCAACACCGCGAGTTCGCCGCATAATGAAATTAACCAGATGAGCCAGATACTCGCTTAAATTACGCGGCCTCTGGAACCAAAAACTCTGACGACGGACAATGTAATAATTGATGTATTAGGGAGGTTTACAGTTTCCAACTCAATTTCCCTAATTCTAATTGTTGTGGGGAGCTGCCGAATTGGCGCTGGATATTGATAAGCTGCGTGCAGAGACTGACGGTTGTCAGGGTTCGTTAACCCATTTCAACAATGCAGGGGCAAGTCTGATGCCGTCCTGTGTACTTAAAGCAACGCGCGACCATTTGGATCTGGAAAACACGATCGGTGGTTATGAGGCTGCAGCGCAGATGCAACCGGCCATGGATCAGGTTTATCACGAAGTTGCACGTCTGATTAACGCAACCACCGATGAGATAGCCTTGTTGAACAACGCGACAGAGGGGTGGAATTCGGCGTTCTATTCCTTGGGCTGGGAGACGGGTGATCGAGTGATCACAACACGCTCTGAATACAATTCAAACATGATCGCCTTTCGCCATCTCGAAGATAGGGCCGGGATCGAGATTGTGTTGACGCCGGACAGTGAGGATGGAACACTGGACCTGGAAGCGCTGGACCGCCTGATCGGCGCGCGGACCAAGCTAGTTGCCGTATCGCAAATGCCCACCAACGAAGGGCTGGTTCAGCCGGTCGAACAGGTCGGAAAAATTGTGCAGGCCCATAACGTGCCGTTTTTGCTGGACGCCTGTCAGTCGGTAGGGCAAATGCCCATCGACGTGCGAAGGATCGGCTGCACCATGTTGTCGGCTACAGGGCGCAAATATCTACGCGGGCCGCGGGGCACGGGATTTCTTTGGATGCGGCGGGATTGGATCGTGCGCACGACGCCTCATGTTCTTGATTCACGATCGGCATACTGGGACCGGGTTGATGGTTTTACGATAGCCCCCGATGCCCGCCGGTTTGAGCTTTGGGAAAAGAATGTCGCGGGGCTGTTGGGCCTAGGAGCGGCGTGTCGCTATGCGCATGACACCGGCCTTGAACAGGTTTGGACGCGCATTCGCAAAAGCAGTGCCGCGTTGCGCAACGGCCTGAAGGCGATACCGGGCATTACGGTGCAGGACCGCGGCGGGGTGAAAAGCGGCATTGTGACATTCTGCCATGACACGATCGGCGCGTCAGAATTTGTCGATCGGCTGCGAGAAGATTTCCGGATCAATACATCGGTTTCGGACACGCAGTTGACGCGCCAAATCCTAACAAGGCAGGGGGTTTTGGAATTGGTACGTGCTTCATTGCACGCTTTTAATTCCGATGCTGAGATTTCCAGCCTGATCGAAGCTGTGGAGGTGATTAGAAGGGGCCGGACGAGAGCCCACAGAATGGCGACTGCCGCAATCCCGCGTGACCTCGGCAGAACGGCCCGCACCCGGTGATGCGGTTTCGATTATTGTCCGGCCTGAGAACCTTATGCCCGGTGCACCAACCTCGAAAGGTCAAGTGTGCCTGATCTGTCACCGTACCGATCACATATTCCTTGGCGATCGCGTGCATTTGGAACTGATGGCGGAGGACGGGACCAAAATTCGGATGGATGCCCATCCGACGGCGGTGCCGGACGCCGACCAGTTCGCGGTGCATTTCGACCCGCAAAACACAGTCGTAATTGCCAATACAAATAACATAAGAACAGGAGAGCTCTGATGGAGATAATTAGTGCAGACCGCGTCCATGAATTGCTGGACTATAAAGGTCTGATTGCCGCGATCCGTAAGGCGCATCTGGGCGGGATGCCCCGCCACAGCGATCGTTCGATCTATAACGAAACCAATTCCCAGGGCCATCCCGATTCCTTCATTATCCTTCCGGCATGGGAACCGGGAGAGGGGATTCTTGCCAAGCTTGTAACGTCGTTCCCGAACAACAGGGCACGCCATGGAATATCGAACGTTAACTCGATCTATGTCTATATCAACGCCGAGAACGGCGTGACCGAAGCAGTGATTGACGGGGAAGCGGTGATTTTCCGGAAAACCTCGGCGGATTCGGCGCTGGGGTCACAATTGTTGTCCCGCGAAGATGCAGAAAATTTCCTGATGATTGGCGCTGGTGGGCTGGCGCCTTATCTGGTGCGGGCGCATCTGTCTGTGCGACCCAATCTTAAGCGAATTCAGATCTGGAACAGGACAGTCGCAAACGCCGAAGCTCTGGTCAAGCTGCTGGATGAAATGGGAATCAAATCCGAAGTTGCAAGTAATCTGGATGCCGCCGTCGCCGAGGCGGACATTATCTCAAGCGCGACGATGGCGTCGGAGCCGCACCTAAAAGGCAAATTGCTGAAACCCGGTGTGCATGTTGACCTGGTGGGCTCTTTCACCCCTGAAATGCGGGAATCTGACGACGATGTCATGCGTCGGGCAACGATATTTGTTGACCATCGGCAAACGACCACAAGGTCCGGCGAATTTCTGGGCCCGTTTGAGCGTGGTGTGATCAGTCAAGATGAAGTGCAGGCGGATTACTTCGAACTCTGCCAGAAAACCCATTCCGGACGCAGCCGAGCCGATGAGATCACGCTGCTGAAGAACGGCGGGGGGAGTCATATAGATTACTACGTGGCGAAATACGTAATGGACAGTCACCACGGTCGTCCGTTCTCCACAACTTGTAGCAGCTAGACGACCGAGATTTTCCCGCTGCCGCTTGGGTTTGCGACTATAGAGGCAAATGAAAGAAGCATTTGATGGCGCTTAGGCGCGCACCACATTTTAGCGTAAAATCGGGGACGCACCGGACATCAAGTACTCCAAACGCAGCGAATGTCCGGTTAGTCCCTGCGGATTCAACCGATCGACGCAACGCACTCGGCAAATCTGTCTGCTGGCGTTTGATATTGCAAGGTCTTACGAGGTCTTTCGTTGAGCTGCCTAGCAACAGCACTCAGTTTCGCCTGGCTAAAGCCTGACAGATCGATGCCTTTTGGAAAATACTGGCGCAGCAGGCGATTTGTATTTTCGTAGCTCCCTCGCTGCCAAGGCGATTGCGGATCGCAAAAGTAGACGTCGATATCCGTGGCCAGTGTAAATTTCTGATGCCCTTCATCTCTGACCCACGGTCCCATGTGAGGGATCGATATCCTCGCAACATTGGCGTCGCTTACCCCTTCGGCGAGCCGCAGCGAACGGCGGCTTTCTCAGTCGGAAACAAACGTGCCAATACGCGATGGGTATCGCCTCGGGGATCTGACCGAGGCAACCCTTTGGCGTCAGACGGCGCTGTAACGAAGGACCTAAAGCGGTTTGCGTTTGATGTGAATCGAAAGGGGATTCCCAAAGTGTTGTTTGTCTGATTCATTTCCCGTGAGGAGGTGGAGCATGGGCAAACCGTATTCTTTGGATCTTCGGCAGCGGATATGCGGGTATATTGCGGCCGGAAACTCTTGTCGCGCTGCGGGGCGGGTTTATGGCGTCAGTGCAGCGACGGCGGTGCGTTATGCGGCGGATCAACGTGAGCGGGGCGAGGTCACACCCAAGCCACAGGGCAGGCCAGCGGGCCGGTTTGGCAAGCTGGCACCGCATGCGGGTTTCCTGATCGAGATTGTCCGGGCTGAACCGGACATAACATTGCAGGAACTTGCGGGTGCGCTTGCGGAGACGCACGGCGTGAGCGTTCAGCTCTCCTCAATCCACCGGGCTCTGGAACGCGCAGGGTTTTCATATAAAAAAAGGACTTGTCGCGCAGGAACGAGACCGGCCCGCCCTGCATAAGGCGCGAAGGGAATGGATCAGCCGCCGCCAGCCGCGCATGCGCGCCGAACCGCACAGGCTGGTATTCATCGATGAAACCGCCGTCAAAACCAACCTCACCCGGTTGCGCGGGCGCAGCTTCAGGGGTGAGCGGCTTTATGGCACCGCACCCTTTGGAAAATGGGGCACGCAGACCTTCATCGCCGGGCTGACCCATAACGCGCTGATTGCACCCTGGGTGATCAGCGGCGCAATGGATGGATCGGCGTTCGAGACTTATATCGAGACCCAGCTTGCGCCTGCGCTGGACCCTGGAACTGTGGTCATTCTCGACAATCTTTCCACCCACAAAAGCCACCGCGCGGCACAGGCGTTGAGGGCGCGCGGATGCTGGTTCTTGTTCCTGCCACCCTACTCCCCGGATCTTAACCCGATCGAAATGGCGTTCTCAAAGTTGAAAGCTCACCTGCGAAGGGTTGGAGCAAGAACCTTCGATGCCCTCTTTGACGCCCTCAGCGACATTTGTGATCTCTTCGACCCAGACCAATGCTGGAACTTCCTCAAGGCCGCGGGATATGCCTCAGATTAAATGCAATATGCTTTAGAGCGCGGGCCGCAAGCCCTTCGGGCGTAGTGTCGATGCTCACGTCTTCCTCTAATTCCGCCTTCGACGGCTCGTATTTGCCACTGCGGACTTCAATGATGGGTCTGGCCAGTTTCGTATTCATACTCTCATCTCCGTTTGTGCCCCCAGGAATTTTCCAGTGTTTTATTCTGGCGGCTTGTGAGCTAACTGTCTGACGTCAGCGCCTTTGGGACAGATATGAGGGTTTAGCATCAGGAGGATTTCTGGTTCATCGCAACCGTCAAGGAGTGAAGATGAACAAGCAATCCGGAACCAGCAAAGCCTCGGCTGACAGGCTGGTCAAAACCATCCGCCGCAAGACCCGGCAAACGTATTCAGCCGAGGAGAAGATCCGCATTGTTTTGGCGGGTCTTCGGGGCGAGGAAAGCATCTCAGCACTGTGTCGCCGCGAGGGCATCTCAGAGAGTCTGTATTACAGCTGGTCCAAGGAGTTCCCCGAAGCAGGGAAACGCCGTCTGTCCGGCGATACGGCGCGTCAGGCGACGTCACCCGAGGTGAAGGAGCTACGTTCTGAGGCCTTGGCATTGAAAGAATGTGTGGCCGACTTGATCCTGGAAAACCGTCTGCTCAAAAAAAGCATGACAGGGGATGGGGGATACGAGGAATGAGGTATCCAGCGTCAGAGAAGTTGGAAATCATCCGCACCGTTGAGGGGTCCCATCTGCCTGCGAAGCAAACCTTGGATATGCTGGGCATTCCGCGCACCACATTCTACCGATGGTATGACCGCTATGTCGAAGGCGGCTTTGACGCCCTGGCGGATCGCTCACCCTGCCCAAAGTCGGTCTGGAACCGCATTCCCCAAGATCGGCGAGACGATCTGATTGAATTTGCACTGGAGCACGAGGCGCTGACGACCCGGGAACTGGCGGTAAAGTATACCGATGAGAAGCAGTATTTTATCTCTGAATCATCGGTTTACCGCTTTCTGAAGGAAGCTGATCTGATCACCGCGCCCGACTATGTTGTGATCAAAGCTGCCGACGAGTTCACGGACAAAACCACCGCTATCAACCAGATGTGGCAAACCGACTTCACCTACTTCAGGATCATTGGCTGGGGTTGGTATTATCTCAGCACGATCCTGGACGATTACAGCCGCTACATCATCGCCTGGAAGCTCTGCACAAACATGCGGGCCGAGGACGTGGCGGCGACGATTGAGCTGGCCCTGGCGGCGTCAGGTTGTGATCAGGCGGTTGTGAGACACAAGCCCCGTCTGCTGAGCGATAACGGCTCTTGCTACATCTCTGGCGACCTGGCCGAATGGCTCGAGGATCGACAGATGGACCACGTTCGCGGTGCGCCGTTCCATCCGCAAACCCAGGGGAAGATCGAGCGCTGGCATCAGACGATGAAGAACCGGGTTTTGCTGGAAAACTACTATCTGCCCGGCGATCTTAAACGCCAGATCGGGGCCTTCGTCGATTACTACAACAACCAGCGCTACCACGAGAGCCTGAACAACGTCACACCCGCCGACGTCTACTTCGGGCGCGGCAAGGCCATCATCAGAGAAAGGGAAAAGATCAAGAAACTGACAATCCGACAACGCCGCTTGCAACATCAAAAACTCGCGGCATAATCAATCACACAAACGAACCAGAGCCTCCAAAACTCAAACCGCTCTGATGTCCCATTTTATATGACGACGGACAGTATTACTTTCTCAAGGACACAAACATCCGGTATGCGAAGCCGCTTTTCACTCGCCAGGTTTGTAGTCGGTTTTTCCATACTCATAACAGGCAGACCCAAAGTCTTGGCCAAAGCGATAATCGAAATATCGTTGACACCCACGATGTTTTTTCTTCCACCGTTATATTCCGATATGTACTGTTGATAGTTGGTTTTTAGAGCGTCAAATTCAGCTAGATATTTTTCCCAAGGCCACTCGTCTTGGCCAATTTCCAAGCAGCAAATTTTTTTGCAGTCAGAAAGGCACTGACCCAAGTCGCCAAAAATTGAATCTAAAGCGGTTTGCGTTTGATGTGAATCGAAAGGGGATTCCCAAAGTGTTGTTTGTCTGATTCATTTCCCGTGAGGGGGTGGAGCATGGGCAAACCGTATTCTTTGGATCTTCGGCAGCGGATATGCGGGTATATTGCGGCCGGAAACTCTTGTCGCGCTGCGGGGCGGGTTTATGGCGTCAGTGCAGCGACGGCGGTGCGTTATGCGGCGGATCAACGTGAGCGGGGCGAGGTCACACCCAAGCCACAGGGCAGGCCAGCGGGCCGGTTTGGCAAGCTGGCACCGCATGCGGGTTTCCTGATCGAGATTGTCCGGGCTGAACCGGACATAACATTGCAGGAACTTGCGGGTGCGCTTGCGGAGACGCACGGCGTGAGCGTTCAGCTCTCCTCAATCCACCGGGCTCTGGAACGCGCAGGGTTTTCATATAAAAAAAGGACTTGTCGCGCAGGAACGTGACCGGCCCGCCCTGCATAAGGCGCGAAGGGAATGGATCAGCCGCCGCCAGCCGCGCATGCGCGCCGAACCGCACAGGCTGGTATTCATCGATGAAACCGCCGTCAAAACCAACCTCACCCGGTTGCGCGGGCGCAGCTTCAGGGGTGAGCGGCTTTATGGCACCGCACCCTTTGGAAAATGGGGCACGCAGACCTTCATCGCCGGGCTGACCCATAACGCGCTGATTGCACCCTGGGTGATCAGCGGCGCAATGGATGGATCGGCGTTCGAGACTTATATCGAGACCCAGCTTGCGCCTGCGCTGGACCCTGGAACTGTGGTCATTCTCGACAATCTTTCCACCCACAAAAGCCACCGCGCGGCACAGGCGTTGAGGGCGCGCGGATGCTGGTTCTTGTTCCTGCCACCCTACTCCCCGGATCTTAACCCGATCGAAATGGCGTTCTCAAAGTTGAAAGCTCACCTGCGAAGGGTTGGAGCAAGAACCTTCGATGCCCTCTTTGACGCCCTCAGCGACATTTGTGATCTCTTCGACCCAGACCAATGCTGGAACTTCCTCAAGGCCGCGGGATATGCCTCAGATTAAATGCAATATGCTTTAAACTATCGTTTTCGCCGGGCTCGCGCGAAAAGGCTTGGAAAGTTGGGTTGCGCGACCTTAGTGTCGGCGATCCGGCACCCAAATGGGGAGTGCTGGATCTTCAGGCGCTAACATGCCTGAAGATGGCCCTACCACGGTGCAAACTGCGGGGTGTCGTGGATCACCTCCATGACATGCGCATCCCCGATCTGGGCATCGAAGCGTTAAGGGCCGAGGACCAAGACCGCATGACCGAGCAGAAGGACTGACCTTTGGAAACATTCGCCCAAGACGTCTTTAAAATGGAACGGACGCCCCTCACAGAGGAGCATATCGCCGCGATGCGCGGAATAGGTTCCGAGGAAAACCATTCCGCAGGCGAGGTTCTGTTTCGCGCCGGCGATGTGATGGATCGCTTCTGCTACATTCTGGAAGGCGAAGTCGAGGGCGTCGATCCCAAGAGCGGTGCGCGATACGGCTTCCCCACCATGGGGCCGACACAGTTCCTGGGGGAAATCTCCTTCCTGTCAGGAGGCACCTTGCAGCTCACTGGCCGCGCGGTCGTGGACACAAGGCTCTTGTGCGTCGAGCGCCAAGAGATGCTCGATCTGATGTCCCACGTCCCCGAGATGTCGGACATCATCATTACCGTTCTGGCGGCCCGGCGCCGGGGCATGCTGGAAAGAGGCGGGGGCGTACTCACCCTGATCGGGGCCGAGGTTGACCGCAATATCCGCGAAATTGCGAGCTTCGCAGGGCGCAACAAGATCCCCGTCCGAAACCTGACCCTAGGCGAGAACGAGGCACGGGCGCTGGCCAATCAATGCGCCATCGGCGAGGCGCAACCGGCAGTTATCTTCGCCAAGGACGAGGTGATTGCCGACCCTTCGCTGCGTGTGATTGCCGCACGGCTCGGCCTCGATCTCACTTTCGACCCTGACACGGTCAATGACATCCTGATCGTCGGCGGCGGCCCCGCCGGAGTTGCGGCGGCTGTCTATGCGGGCGCCGAAGGGCTTTCGGCGTTGGTCCTCGAAGACCTTGCCATCGGCGGACAAGCCGGAACATCGAGCCGGATCGAAAACTACATGGGGTTTCCCACCGGCATCTCGGGTGCGGATCTGTGCTGGCGCGGCGAGATTCAGGCGATGAAGTTTGGCACGAAATTTGCTGTGCCTCGGCGCGCGGCGGCGCTCGACCAACGCGAAGACGGGGTGTTTTGCGTTACCCTAGAAGACGGGACCAAGACTTGTGCGAAGGCACTCGTCGTCGCCACAGGATTCGTGCTGACCGGTGAGAACGCCGGGGTGCATTCGGTTTATTCCACGTCGCATCCCGGGATTTTTGCTGTGGGCGACGTGCGGGCCGGGTCAGTAAAGCGTGTGGCCAGCGCGGTGGGCGAAGGCTCGGTCGTGATCTCCCGCGTCTGGGATTACCTGAACGGCTAGGTCCAGTGACTGACCCTGTTCCTTTTTGGCGCACTGCTCGTTTGTGATGCAGGTTTGGGCATAAGGTTTGCGCCACCGGCGGTAATGACGGTTTCTGTCCTGCTCCGTAAGCTGCCATTCGGCGGACGACGGCTTTGTCCCGCACTGCAGTCGTTCCGGCACCGGATTTCGCGGCGCGGAGTGCGAATGGCCGCTTTTGTCGCTGCACCGCAACAAGCCTAGCCAGATTCACTCGGTGGTAATGGTGCCGTCACTCACGTCTTAGGACGCAAGACGAAGGTCGGCACTGTCCGCAACCCAGTCATTCCGAAACCGGATTTCGCTGCGGGGCGCACGAAAGGCCGCTTTCTTCGCTTCACTGCGAAAAGTGTAGTGTGGTGCGGTCGGTGATGAAGGTGCTGCCGCTCCCATCCTACGACGGAAAGCGAAGGTCGGGTTTGTCCCGCATGTAAGACATCGGACTCGCCCGCAGCGAACGACTGGTTTGGAATTGATTCTGTTGAAAAACAACGTGTTGCAGGTGCAGAAAGTGGCCGTTGTATGTGAGCCCGAACACCTTTCTGGTCAGGCTGTTCGCGGTTTCTGCGGTGCAGGAAAGATCTTGGCCAGTTTCCGAAGGTTCTGGGCGGTGGCAGCGAGGAGGAATTCATCGTTTGCGCCGCATGGGCCGCGTAATCGGAGCCGTCCAAGGCCAAGAATGCGTTTGAGGTGAGCAAACAGCATCTCGACTTTTTTCCGCAGCTTCATCGAGATTTCATATTGCCTGGTTTTTGCGATGTCTCGGGCAACTTGTCTGGCATCTTCGTGTTCTTCGCGGGTGATGGATCGGGCATCCATGTTGGGACAGCAGCGCGCCTTGGACGGGCAACTTTGGCAAGTCAGTTTCAGCGCGCGATACTTGGCAGTGCCTTTGTCGGACGGGCCACGCTTGGGGTCTGAGTAGTTGCGGCGGAACTGCTTCAACGCCTGTCCCTCGGGACAGATGTACTGGTCGTTCTCAGCGTCCCATTCAAAATCGGCTCGTGTCCAGGTGCCATCGGTTCGGCCAGCTTTGTCGATTACCGGGATATGCGGAGCGATGCCGCGATCCACCAACCATCCAAGCATGGGGCCTGAACCATAAGCCGTGTCAGCAATGATGCGCTCTGGATGCAGGCCAAACCCTTCTTTGACCCGATCCAGCATTGTACGCACAGACCCGACCTCCGCCTGTCGGATTGATCGTGTGGCTTCCACGTCCACGATGACACCGTGATCAGTATCGATCAGATAATTGGTTGAATAGGCAAAGAACGCAGGACCTTTGCGGGCCGCTGTCCATTGACTGGATGGGTCGGAGTGAGACGTGAACTTCGGTTCAACGGTCGTCGCCGCGCCAAAGGCCGCGTCATCCAGAACGTCGAGATATTCCCGCACCGCACGAGGTGCGTCATCGGGGTCAATCGTGCTGTGATCCCAATCTTCTTTGGCGGTGGAGTTCTGTTTATTTGCGTCGGCCTCAATGAGACTGGCATCCGCCGCAAAGCGCTGGCCACTGACCAGCCCCTCGGCAATGCAACGCGCCACGACCGTCTCAAAGAGATGACGCAGCAGGTCACTGTCACGGAAACGGCCATGCCGGTTCTTTGAGAATGTCGAGTGGTCAGGCACCTGATCTGTCAGGTCCAGGCGGCAAAACCAGCGATACGCCAGATTGAGATGCACTTCCTCGCACAGCCTCCGCTCCGAGCGGATGCCCAGGCAGTAGCCCACCAGCAGCATGCGGATCAGCAGCTCAGGATCAATCGAAGGGCGGCCGGTTGAGCTGTAAAATGGCGCGAGATGCTGGCGGATGCAGGACAGGTCGACGAAGCGATCAATCGACCGCAGCAGATGATCTTGCGGGACGTGGTCTTCTATCGAGAAGTCATAGAAAAGCGCGCTCTGTGCCTCTTGCTTCGGTCCCAACATCGCCGCCAATCCCCCGCATCAATGCAGAGATTGAATCAGCGAGATGATCTAAAATCAAGAAGACTTTTTCAACAGAATAGAATTGGGCCCAATAGCCTGTCGCGAATGACCGCTTTGGGGAAGTTCCGCCGCACTGCGACATTCTGCGTGGAAGCCGCGCCTCCGCCACCACCGTGGATCGTGCTGCACCTGCATGAGTCCGGTTTGTCCTGTGTGGATGGCTCCTGCTTAGCAAGATATTTTTGATGTGATTGGTCTTTTGTCAGATGCGGTCTTGTGTCCGGCCTGTTTGCGCGGCGCATGTGGCCGCTGGCCCTGATGGTTTTCACAAACCAAGTCCCATTCTGCACATCGAACAGCGAGCGTTCAGGACAAACCACGGGGTGTCTTGATTTAAGGGCTGACAAGTTTTCCATCATTTCATTGGTCTTGCTATCTTTGTAGGCGGTTGTTTGGGTCAGATGTTGCGCACTTTGTACGGCTCATTGCGGGTCAGGACGGCCCAGACTATTCGCGCTGTTTTGTTGGCCATAGCGACAGCCGCTACTTTGCCAGGCTTGCGTGCAAGGATGTCCGCGAACCATGGATCATACCTCTCGGGCTTTTGGATGATCTGCCGCATCCGGGACATCATGCCAATCACGAGCAAGCGACGAATGTATCGGTCACCCATCTTCGAGATGCGCCCCAAGCGTTCCTTGCCACCACTGGATCGATTGAGCGGGGTCAGACCCAGCCAAGCTGCGAACTCGCGACCGTTGTTGAACTGTCTTCCGGTCCCGACAGTGGCGACTATGGCGGAAGCCGTAATAGGCCCGATGCCGGGGATCGTTTGCAACAACGCAACGCGATCCTCCCGTTTGGCAACCCGCGTCATCTCAAGCGAGTACCAAGCCACTTTCCCATGTAGAAAGAGAAGCTGTTCGGACAGTTTGTGAATCGGCATGCAAAACTGACCCACTTAGGTGGGTTATGATCGTTTAAAATTGACCCTCTTGTTTTGTTAACGTCCGCGCGTATTGGCGCGGAGAATGAGCAGGTGATATTGATGGAAAGTGCAGCGAAGATCCGTCGCATGGTTTTGCGTGATGGGCGAAGTATTAGATCTGTGGGCCGGGAGACGGGATTGTCGCGGAACACGATCAGGAAGTATCTGAAGGACAGCTCGCCTCCGAGCTACCATCGTCAGGTTGATCCAGTTCGGCACAAATTGTGTGACTATGAAGAGCGGCTCCAAACCTTGTTTGAGCAGGACCTGAAGCGCCCTCGCCGAGAACGTCGGACAGGGGTGAAGCTTTATGAGCAGCTGGTTTTGGAAGGATATACGGGGTCGTATTCGCCAGTTCAGCGTTTTGTTCGAGACCTGAAACGCACGGGTTTGAGGTCAGGAGATGCGTTCATTCCGTTGCAGTTCCAGTCTGGCGATGCGCTGCAGTTTGACTGGAGCGAAGAACATGTCGTCTTGGGCGGAATTGCCCAGAAGGTGAAGATTGCCCACTTCCGTCTGTGCCACAGCCGCAAGCCCTTTGTTGTGGCCTACCCCGGGGAACCTCAAGAGATGGTGCTTGACGCTTTCGTGAGAGCGTTGACCTTTTATGGCGGGGTTCCGCGCCGTGTGATCATCGATAATCCCAAGACAATGGTGACCTATGTATCGCGCTCGAAAGACCGGATCTTTCACCCACGCTTTCTGGCCTTGATGAACCACTATGTCATGGAACCGGTGGCCTGCACGCCCGCGTCGGGCTGGGAAAAGGGTCAGGTCGAAAACCAGGTGCAGTTTTTGCGCAGTCGGCTGTTCACGCCCAAACTGGCTTTTGATGATTTGGAGGGCCTGAATGCCTGGCTGTATCTGCAATGTGATGCCCTTGGATCACGCCCCCATCCAGAGCGACAGGATCAGACAGTTGATGCTGTCTTTGCTGCAGAACAGGCTGAACTGCGCCCTCTCGGCCGCCCTTTTGATGGCTATGTTGAGAAGGCCGTTCGGGTGCGCTCTACTTGCCTGGTTCAATATGACAGCAACCGCTACAGCGTTCCGGCCTGTTTTGCTGGAAACCATGTCTCGTTGCGGGCCTATGCCGGTTGCGTCAAAGTGGTTGCAGGTCAAGATGTGATCGCCGAGCACAAACGTCACTTTACCCGTAATATCAGTTACTTTGAGCCCTGGCATTATGTCCCTTTGCTGGTACGCAAGCCCGGAGCCCTGCGTGATGGCGCGCCCTTTGTGGATTGGCACCTGCCAGATGCCATGCACCAGATCAGGGTGCATTACATGAAGGGCAAAGGTGGAGATCGGGAGTTTGTAGACCTTCTTATGCTGGCGCAAGACCACGGGATTGACGTTGTGGAAACGGCCTGTGATCTGGCTGTCGCGCAAAACACCCTACGCTTGCCTGCCGTCATCAACTTGATCAATCAGTTGGTCGAACCGATCATCCCCCCACTGGCACAAAGCTATGACTATCCCATGCTGACGATGCGCCCGGAGGCCAACTGCAAACGATATGAGACATTGTGCGCCCGCCGAGAGATGACAGCATGAATGCCCTCATTGATCAATTGGCTGGCCTTAGATTGCATGGAATGGCAGCTTGCGCACATGATTTGCTGTCCGCGCGCAAGTCGCCGAGCCTGACCACTGCGATAAAACAACTGATCGACGCTGAGACCGTAGAACGTCAGGTCCGCTCAATCGAGTATCAAATGCGGATTGCAAAGTTCCCGCATCACAAGGATTTTGCCACCTTCGATTACAGCGCAGCCGCTGTTACTCAGGCTCGGATCGATCCCTTCTGCTCCGGACAGTTCACCCAAGACGCCCACAACCTCATTTTGGTGGGCGGAACTGGCACAGGCAAAACCCACATCGCCATTGCTCTGGGAACCACATTGATCAATCAGGGCAAAAAGGCCCGCTTCTTCAATGCTGTGGATCTGATCAACGCCCTGATCAGGGAGCAGGCCGAGGGTAATGTCGGGAAGATCATCCGGCAACTGACGCCACTGGATTGCGTCATTATTGATGAGCTGGGTTACATCCCGTTCCCAAAGTCCGGCGGCGCGCTGCTGTTCCATCTGATAAGCAAACTCTACGAGAAAACCAGCGTCATCATCACCACCAACCTGGAGTTCGGTGAATGGGTCTCCGTCTTCGGCGATCCCAAGATGACAACCGCGCTCCTCGACAGGGTGACACATCATTGCTCCATAATCGAAACCGGAAACACATCCTACCGGTTCGCTCAGAGTAAAAGGGCCCGAAAACAATAAACCGCAGCGCAAACAAAGCCAGCAGACGAGCTCGCTATTTGAGGGCATCTCGCCTGCTGGCTTTGCCTCATCACGGGTGGGTCACTTTTAAACGCTGAAGCCGGGTCACTTTTGAACGCTCATTGACAGACAGTTGAACGATCACATCACCGGCCACCTCAGGCAGGTCCGGTTGCGCTCCATCGAGAACTCGTTTTGCAAACTGGGTGGCGTAACCGACGCCTTGTGGGAAGACGATGCCGAACTCGGCCAGTTGCGCTCGCATCATATTGATCGTCTGGGTTCGCTGACGGACGATGAGATCCCGCGTTCGATGCAGGGCCAGTATCGCTTGCTGAGCAGGCGTCTTGACCTCAACGAACCGCATTGTCGGACGGGTAACAGCTTCGCAGATGGCTTCTGCATCAACAGCATCAGATTTGCCGCGTTTGACATAAGGCTTCACATAAATCGGTGGGATCAATTTGACGGTGTGGCCCAGCTTGATCAACTCGCGCGCCCAGTAGTGGCTCGATCCGCAGGCTTCGATGCCGACAAGACAGGGCTCAAGTCGTTCAAAGAAAGGAAACACCTGTGCTCTTCGCAAAGCACGATTGAACGCAACCTCATCGTTGTCTGTAACACCATGAACCTGAAAACTGTTCTTAGCCAAATCGAGGCCAACTGTTGTAACTTGCATTGGGTGGCTCCTCTTCTGAGCAGTTTACGACAACTGCACTATGGCGCATTGCGACGCCGACGGGTGCAGGAGCCATCCACCCCATCTGGACTGCCGTCGTACACATCGGATTTCGCTGCGGCGCGCGCGAGCGGCCGCTTTCTTTGCTGCGCTGCAAAAAGTGTATCGTGGTGCAGTCTGTGATAAAGGTGCCGTCGCTTCCACCCTTCGACGGAAAACGAAGGTCAGGTTTGTCCGCTCTGCGGTCGTTGGATGGGCATCTTTAAATTGCTTCACTTGGCCCAGCCGCTCAACTGCAGGTCGGTGGTTTTTGACACACCGCAGTTTGTGTGGCCTGACGATAGTAAATTCTGCGCCGTCCGTCACACACATTTGGAGGTACTTAAGTTTCCGAGCTAACCCGATATATGGATGGCCCTTTCTCCTTTAACGCGTATCCGTCGGATGGCCGCTCAGAGCAGATTCTGTTGAAAAACAACGTGTTGCAGGTGCAGAAAGTGGCCGTTGTATGTGAGCCCGAACACCTTTCTGGTCAGGCTGTTCGCGGTTTCTGCGGTGCAGGAAAGATCTTGGCCAGTTTCCGAAGGTTCTGGGCGGTGGCAGCGAGGAGGAATTCATCGTTTGCGCCGCATGGGCCGCGTAATCGGAGCCGTCCAAGGCCAAGAATGCGTTTGAGGTGAGCAAACAGCATCTCGACTTTTTTCCGCAGCTTCATCGAGATTTCATATTGCCTGGTTTTTGCGATGTCTCGGGCAACTTGTCTGGCATCTTCGTGTTCTTCGCGGGTGATGGATCGGGCATCCATGTTGGGACAGCAGCGCGCCTTGGACGGGCAACTTTGGCAAGTCAGTTTCAGCGCGCGATACTTGGCAGTGCCTTTGTCGGACGGGCCACGCTTGGGGTCTGAGTAGTTGCGGCGGAACTGCTTCAACGCCTGTCCCTCGGGACAGATGTACTGGTCGTTCTCAGCGTCCCATTCAAAATCGGCTCGTGTCCAGGTGCCATCGGTTCGGCCAGCTTTGTCGATTACCGGGATATGCGGAGCGATGCCGCGATCCACCAACCATCCAAGCATGGGGCCTGAACCATAAGCCGTGTCAGCAATGATGCGCTCTGGATGCAGGCCAAACCCTTCTTTGACCCGATCCAGCATTGTACGCACAGACCCGACCTCCGCCTGTCGGATTGATCGTGTGGCTTCCACGTCCACGATGACACCGTGATCAGTATCGATCAGATAATTGGTTGAATAGGCAAAGAACGCAGGACCTTTGCGGGCCGCTGTCCATTGACTGGATGGGTCGGAGTGAGACGTGAACTTCGGTTCAACGGTCGTCGCCGCGCCAAAGGCCGCGTCATCCAGAACGTCGAGATATTCCCGCACCGCACGAGGTGCGTCATCGGGGTCAATCGTGCTGTGATCCCAATCTTCTTTGGCGGTGGAGTTCTGTTTATTTGCGTCGGCCTCAATGAGACTGGCATCCGCCGCAAAGCGCTGGCCACTGACCAGCCCCTCGGCAATGCAACGCGCCACGACCGTCTCAAAGAGATGACGCAGCAGGTCACTGTCACGGAAACGGCCATGCCGGTTCTTTGAGAATGTCGAGTGGTCAGGCACCTGATCTGTCAGGTCCAGGCGGCAAAACCAGCGATACGCCAGATTGAGATGCACTTCCTCGCACAGCCTCCGCTCCGAGCGGATGCCCAGGCAGTAGCCCACCAGCAGCATGCGGATCAGCAGCTCAGGATCAATCGAAGGGCGGCCGGTTGAGCTGTAAAATGGCGCGAGATGCTGGCGGATGCAGGACAGATCGACGAAGCGATCAATCGACCGCAGCAGATGATCTTGCGGGACGTGGTCTTCTATCGAGAAGTCATAGAAAAGCGCGCTCTGTGCCTCTTGCTTCGGTCCCGACATCGCCGCCAATCCCCCGCATCAATGCAGAGATTGAATCAGCGAGATGATCTAAAATCAAGAAGACTTTTTCAACAGAATAAGCACAATGCGGACATTGGCAATTTTACGAATTTTGGATTTATTGAAGCTGTGGATACAATGGAATGGCTGATCGCAAGGAGCGTGAGATGAAAATTGTAGTCAATGGGCCGACAAATCTGGCGGAAGTGCCAAAGTTGACAGAAGTCGATACTAAATATCATTTTGTGTGTGCCGCAGATAGGGATCGGCTGACGAAAGTCTTGCCGGGAGCGGACATTCTATTGGGGTGGAATTTTCAGAGCCGGGACATGAGTAGTCTGTGGCGCAAGGCTGACAACTTGAAGTGGGTCCATTGGTGTGGCGCTGCCGTCGACCGAGTTATGTCGCCGGAATTGGCGGACTCAGATATAGCATTAACTAACGCAAGAGGCATTTTCGACCTTGTGATGGCCGAGTATGTTCTAGGTTACATGCTTTCCGAGTTGAAACTGTTTCGGCAGACTTGGGAGTTGCAGGCAAAACGGCACTGGCAAACCAGACTAACCGGAAAACTTTCCGGGTCACGTGCCGTTATTTTCGGCGTCGGTTCGATCGGAAGAAGAATAGCGAAACTGCTACATACAGTTGGAGTCTATGTTTCTGGTGTCGGCCGTAGCTACCGTGAGAACGATCCGGATTTTGGGACAATATTTACTTTGCAAGACGCAGGGCCAGCCCTGAGCGAAACTGATTGGGTTATTGGCCTTCTGCCTCTTACTTCCGAGACGACAGGATATTATGACCGGAAGTTCTTTGCCGGAATGAAACCCAGTGCCAAATTCATGAACTTGGGCAGGGGTGAGTCGGTTGACGAGGACGCGTTAATCGCAGCCCTAAAAGAGGGAAGGATCGCCGGTGCAATGCTGGATGTTTTTCACAACGAGCCTCTTGATCCAAATCGTCCGATATGGGCCGCTCCCAATATTGTAATATCCCCACATACAAGCAGCTATTACGCCGAGTATGAAGAGGACATGGCACACCAATTCTTGGACAATCTCGCAAGATTCAACCGCGGAGAGCCGCTCGTAAACCTAGTCGACAAAAGTGTCGGCTTCGTCCCATCTGAAAGATAGCAGTCAAAAAAACGATGCCTACAATGCTCGCTTTGTCCGCGATCCGGTCATTGAGCTTGTCGAAGTTCGCTGCGAGTAGTACAAACGACCGCATTCACTGTTGCAGTGCGGCGTAGATTTTGCGGCAGTGCAGCGCACGCCTTGGGTTTTATGATGAGCGTCTGGTGAACCCGACCTGACGGTGTCAATTAAAGTGCTTTAGGATGTCGCGGATACTATGGCCGCGGGAATTGGAACCTGCCAGGGGCCTTTTGATCCGAACTCAAGTTTGACCGCCTCACTAATCGCAGTTCGGATCGCATCTTGATTTGATTTGGGCTGCTTGCGCAGCAAGGCGGCTCCCCGCACTGTTCCTTCCAAGAAATAATCATAGGGTTTGCCCGGGTCGTCTACGGTCCAATGACTGTTCACCGTTTCTAGGCGCGGATCAGAAAACCCGGCGGCTTCCAAAGCCGCGAATGCAACATTTTGATCCGCATATTCGTGTATCGCTGGTGCTGGAGGTAAAACAACAGAAGGATCACCGAGTCTTTGAATTGAACCAAAAACAATCCAGAAAACCGCTGAAATTTCGGGCCCGTGCCATACGGAATATACAAAATGGCCCCCTGGCCGCAAAACGCGTTTCGCCTCAGTCAAGGCTCGTTCTGAATTTGGGATGTGAAGAATTCCGAAGCCCATCGTGACCGCATCGAAAGTGTTATCTTCAAAAGTCAACTCTGTTGCGTCCCCTTCAACAAACTCTACTTTTGGTGATTTTTGGCGGGCAAGCTCAAGCATCGCAGGCGCGAAACGTGACACGTGCGCCCACATCGAACAGTCCTTTTGCCACAATTCCATGACCGCAACAAAGATCAAGCGCTTTTACTTCAACTGTAGCATCGGCAGCTTTCACCATAGCAGGTACGCGCGTTCAACCGGAGGTATTCTGTGGTCCCCGAAGATTTCAACTATGTCAACCTCGCGGGGGCTGTCTTGCAAGCACACACTTGCGATGGGCGAACAGAGTCCGCTGCATTTCTCGCGTGGTTCCTTGAGAACATACTCCGACTGAACGATGTCGAAGCAGCCGATGCTATCTGCGACGGCCCGTCGGATCGGGGTATCGACGCGGTCTACGTCGATCATGACAACAATGAGATCATCGTCTTGCAGGCCAAAGTCCGTCAGAACGACGCGAGAACAGTTGGAGATCAGCCGATCAGGGATTTCGCTGGGTCGATCGCCCAGTTTTCCACCCCAGAGCAAGTTTCTGCGGCAATCGCCGAGATGCCTGGATCAGAGCTTTCTAAGCTGATGGAACGTATGAAGGTGGAGGATCGGCTCCGAGAGGGTTACGCGCTTCGAGGGTGGTTTGTCACCAACAGCACTGTAGACGAGAACGGTGTTCGAGCAGCGCAGGCCACGGTGATATCCGTCTACGACCGATCTGCGATCGCGGGCCGATATGTCGAAATTGACGCGCCTGACGTTGTAGAAGGAACAGCAGAGTTCGATGTTTCAGACAACGGCTTTCTGGAGTTCGCTGCCGGCGAAAAAGCCAAGCTGTTCCTGATCACTGCTAAAGCTGAGGACTTCCTAAAGCTGGGAGGCATCGCTGATGGCTCGCTTTTTGCGCAGAACGTGCGCCTTAGTTTGGGCAACACAAAGGTCAACAAGGACATCGTCCAAACCTTGAGCGATCAGGCGAAGCACTTGTTTTTCCCGATGTACCACAACGGGATAACCGGGTAACGGAGGTCGCATGAAAGTCACCGCTGCCAATATCTTCGTCGTGCCGGTCGGGAACCGCCGCGGAGTCATCATCGAGTTAGAGACCGATTCCGGCATCAGCGGTATCGGCGAGGCCGGCATAGCCTATGGCATGGGCACATCAGCCGCTGCCGAGATGGCGGCGCAATTGCTGTCTTCGGTAGTCCTGGGGCGAGATCCCGGCCCGGTCGAGGTATTGTGGAGCGAGATGTATGACAGCGGTTTCTGGACCAGGGGCGGCGGTGCCATCACCACATCGGCGCTGAGCGGTATCGAGGTGGCCCTGTGGGATATCAAGGGCAAGGCTCTGGACGTGCCGGTGCATAGCCTATTCGGTGGCCCTTTCCGTGATCGGCTGGAGATATATGGCAACGGCTGGTGGATGGGCTGCCAATCGGGGCGTGAATTCGCTGAGGCCGGCAAGCGCATGGTCGATACCGGAGTGCGCGGACTCAAGCTGTACCCGCTGGGCCAGTTGGACAAGTTGACGGTGATCCGGCATCCGTTGCACCGTCAGGTCGACGCCGCAGTGCTGGATCTGGCAGTCGAGCGGGTCGAATACCTGCGGCAGGCAGTGGGTCCGAGAATCGGTATTCTGCTGGACCTCGGTGGCGGGCTGACGATGGATCAGATCAAGCCGCTGCTGCGGCGGCTGGAACCATTCGGCATCGGCTTTGTCGAAGAGCCGGTCGACCCCGGCGTGCCCGACACCATGCAGCATCTCGACACCGACATCCCGATCGCCGTTGGAGAACGGGTTTATACCCGCTTTGCATTCGATCGGATCATGCGCGACGGCGCCGTCACCCTATTGCAGCCGGATGTCGGCACCGTGGGTGGACTGTCCGAAGCGCGACGGGTTGCGGCCATGGGCGAGATGCATAATCTCAGGGTGGCGCCGCATAACTACGGCACCACTTTGGCGACAGTGATGGCGGCGCAATTTGGTGCATCAATCCCGAACTTCAGCGTGCTCGAGTGCTTCCCGGAGTTCAACCTAGAGCCGGGATATGTCGATTTGATCGAATCGCCGGTCGAGGCAACGCTGAAAGACGGCATGGTTGATGTGCCCGCTGGTTCCGGTTTGGGCGTTGCTCTGCGCCGCAAGGATGTCGAAGATCATCTGTGGAAGCGCGTCGAGCTCTGAGATCGACGAGGCCGAATCCGGACGGCCCCGCGTGTCAAGCTTGGCCAGTTTCGCGGTGCCGGTGGCACGGTTACAGTGTTGGTTCCACGTGGTCGGCAGTCACGTGCCGTGGCGGATCGAACAACTGGTTAGTCTGCTGAGATATCCAGTAAGCGTAAAGCCCGGCGCGGATCAGCAGCATGGCATGCAGAGCGATCCACAGCCCCCACAGATCCAGGGAAGGCTCCAAAACTGCAGCGACCACTAGAAACCCCACCAGTGAAATCACCATGCCGTTGCGCATTATCCGAGTCATTGTCGCGCCGATCATCACCCCATCGTAGACATAGGCCGGCATTCCGGTCAGCGCGATCAGTGCCATGACCGGCAGATAGACGCGACCGGCGGCACGCACCTCGGGGTTGGTGGCCATCAGGTCGATCAGCGTCCCGCCCAGACCAAGCAGTAGGACGAAGAAACCGACGGCCAGCACTGCTCCCCAACCCAGTCCTAGCCGGATCGAGCGCTGGAACGCCGGCAGCCAATTGGCCCCGACCGCGCGACCGGAAAGCTGCTCGACCGCCGTGGCTAGCCCATCCAGCAGAAAATTGGCAAAACCGATAATCTGCAGTAGAATACCGGTCGCCGCCAGATCGACATCGCCCTCGCGTCCGGCATGGGAAACGAAATACGCCAGCGAAACCGTCAGTGCCAGCGACCGCAGCGTCAGATCGCGGCTGCTGGCAACCATCCGACGCAGGCCGTTGATCTCGGTCAGGGACGCGAATGGCAGGGCCTTTAGGATCGCGGTGATGTGCGGTGAACGCCGCCAGTGGGTTCGACATTCGCCACCATTGCGCAGCCCCATGTCGCGGTCGGGCCGTGATATACGTCGGGCACAAACCGCAAGCAGTTCGGCAGGTGACAGTTGATGCCCCGCCCGCGAAGGTAGTCTTCGGCTTTGGTGCCGCGAATGGGCTTGGCAATACCCCAAAGCGACCGAGCCTTTGCCAGTTTATCGGCTTCATATGCCGCCCGGTTTTCATCGGACTTGCGACGGGCCTCGGTATCCGCTCGGGCAGTTTCCATTGGCAACGATGCCGCCCGCGCAATGTCCTGAAATCCGCACCCGGATTTGAAGCAATGCAAAAGGATATTGCCGCCGCTTTCGTCGATGCTCAGGGCTTTCTGATCGCGTCGTTGCTCCGGCTGGCAGACCGGGCAAGGTGCCTGACCGTTACCGTTGCGCCATGCGCCGCCCAAGCGATAAGTAAGCCCGTGTGCGTCCATGCTCATGCTGCGTCCGCCACATCGGGCAGGCGTTCAACCTTGGCCTGCAGAGCATATCGCGCGTGCGTGCCCTTGAACGGCCCGCAGCCTTTCGGCCCGGCGGCAATCAGACTCTCAAGCGCCCAGCGAAAGCGATCTTTGATCGTGATGTTGGATGACTTATCCGGGGTCGGTGAAACTCTAAATCTCGCCGGACCCCACTGCTCTTTCGGGGAATCTGCCAATTATCTGGCTCCTGATACTCGCGAGCAGGCTGGGGCATGGGTAATGTTCTCTTGCGTTAAAGTTTGAGAATTCTGGATTGACCGTGCTGTGTCCTGCGTGCGCGTGTTTTTCCTATGCGGCTGCGGTGTCAACGCGGTTTGCTTCAGCCCAGTCGTTCAGGTCGCGGCCTGTATAAACGACCTTGCGGCCTATCCTGTAAAAACTGGGCGAGCGCTTGTGAGAGCGCATCTGCGCCTGCTTGTCGGTAGACCCAAGCAGTTCCAATATCACCGGGTCGTCTTGGGTGTAGTGACGGTTATCGTCGAATAATTTGGCCATCCGCATTTCCTTTCGGTTGTTGCGTGATGGCTTTTGTTATCCTGCGATTTTATCGCTGAATAGAAAGGCAAAACCAGCAAAATTTCGGGGTAGTTTTGCCGCCAGTTTGGCCCTAAAGGAGTCCGGCTTTTTTGAGCTTTTGGCCCCAATCCTACTTCTTTTTGCCCAACCCACGGCGAATGGTGTCTACGCTGACGACCAATCCAAGATGTTCTGAAGTTCGGGCAGCGACAACCTTCCAAGTGTCACCTGAGGAATCGTGCCCGTCTGGATAAATTTCTCTGTAGGCAACAAGTGCCCGATCCAATTTCCTTGGGCGGCCCCTATTGACCCGAGTGAATGTAGATGCGCCACCGCGCCATTTCTCTTCGAAAACCCCCAAGATTTGCAGGACCTCAGGCAATTGTCCGGGAAAACTAGTCGGGTTCTAGGTCAACGCCCAACCTGCGAATGGTTGAACCAGGCGGTCAACGAGCGTCTGTGTTTCTCTTTCGTCAATATCGGTGTGTGACGCGCGATAGAATGCTTGGATAGTATCGTTTTTTACGGTCACAAGCCCCGATTTGAAATCTATGCAGCAAAACCTTCCAAACAAATCGGCGGCACCGAAATTGCCCCGGTCAAACAGTTCGAAAAGCCCACTGAATTCTGGCGTGTCTCTGACCGGCCATGACCAATAGCACCAGTCAAGTCTATCCGCATGAAGCGAAATTGCTTCTGGTGCCTTCATGACATGCCCTTCGCTGGAACATAGGAAGGTGTCAAACGCCAAAAGGACCTTCGAGAGGGCCGTGTTGCATCAATCACCGGACAAGCGCGGAGTACCCTTACCCGTGAAAATGGTCAGCCAACTGACTCAAACCTGGCACAGCCAAGTTCGGTCATTCTGTTAAGAGCCCGCACACCGATCTGTGCCTCAGTTTTCTGATTTTCGAACCGCCGCGATCTCAGTTTCGGCCCGATCACACTTTTCCAACGACCAATTTGTGCTTCCGCGCGACTGCGCTGATTGTAGCCGCTTCTGACTTGCCATGCCAGTCGGCCGTACGTCTGTATCTGGGCGATGTGCTGGTCGCGGAGGGATGGATCATCGCGCGATTTCAGGGCGAGAACGGCGTTTTTTGGCGGTGGAATGATGACCTCGACTGCATCGCCAAAACGCGCCGTGAGCAGATTTCTGGTCGGGGTGCCGTCATAGGCCCCATCCGCCAGAAATCGCGAAACCGGCCCGTCGAACTGATCCAGAAGCCCGGGCAAGGCCGTGCTATCGCCGACGTGGTCCAGCGTCAGATCCGAGCAGATGATCTCGCCGGTTGTGAGGTCCAGGCCGAGGTGTAGCTTTCTCCACGATTTGCGTTTGGCCTTTGTTTCATGCTTGACCTGCAGCCACTCGCCCTCGCCAAAGATCTTCAATCCAGTACTGTCCATGGTCAGATGGATCGGCTCGGTTCTGTCGACCCGAGGCTTTGCAGGCAATCTCAAGCCGAGCCCGCGGCGCGACAGTGTTGAGAAATCCGGCACCGGAATGTCTACTCCCATCAGCCGAGCGATGCTGCGCATCAGCCCTTGGGTCTGGCGCAGCGGTAGTTTGTAAATCGTACGCAGAGTCAGGCAGGTCTCGATCGAAATGTTCGAATATTTCGGCTGACCTCCCGGAGTCGTCCGGCGCGGCGCTCGCCATTGTTTCAGCGTATCGTCAGTGACCCAGATGGTCAGATCGCCACGACGCCGCAGGATTTCGGTGTACTCCGCCCAATTTGTCACCCGATATCGTTTCTTCGGAAACTTGTGGCGACGAGCAGCGTTGAATTTATGCGGCATTCAAGTGTCCAGATCAGAGGTGGAGCACCCGATTACCAGAACTACCTGTGTTCGTGCAACAACGTCTCTTCGGAGGGGTCAAGGTCAGAAAAATTCCGATCTCGGCCTCTTCGCGTTCGATCACGCCGCGCAGATTCGTAATCATTGGGCGACTGATGTGCTCACCAGCTTTGACTTGCACTATCGCGCGCTCCTTTTTGCCAAACCAGATGTTGCCGTCGATGCCCTTGTCGGCGCCTTTCTTTGACATATTGCCGGGCTGGGCGTCGATCAGCGACAGCGCCCACTTTTCAAACTCGAAATATTTGGCGCGATCCCCGGCCTTGCCCCGCGCGGCCATGTCGCGCGCACCGCCGATGTCCTGCGGCACGCCGTGGGTGGTGAATTGCACCTTGGGGAAAGCATCGCGCAGGCGCTTTTCGATCAGGCCGATGGCCAGATGGGTGACGTCGATGCCGATCCAGCGGCGGTTGAGTTTCTCGGCGGCATGAACGGTGGTGCCGCAGCCGCAGAACGGGTCGAGCACCACGTCGCCTTCGTTTGAGGAGGCCGAGATGATGCGTTCGATCAGAGCAACGGGTTTCTGGGTCGGGTAGCCGAGGCTTTCTCCGGACATTGAGTTCAATAAGTTTATGTCCGTCCAAATATCGGGGAGCGGTATCCCGGGATTTTGGTCCAAGTAGTATTTTAGTCTTGGCATTTGGCCACCTTTTTCAGGCCAATACACAAGACCTTGCTTTTCATATTTTTCCAGTTTGTCCCTGATCGTCACCCAGTGCATCCCAGATTTACCGCGAGTGTTTGGGTCAATTCCACGCCACTCTTTGCCGGTATCACCATTCCGCTTGCCGCTCACCATCAAAGGCACGAGCTGGTATTGCCCCCTTCCATCGATTTGATTGTATTTTCTTAGTAGCGTCTCATCATGTGCTTCATATTGGATGTTAAATGCCGGCTCATCAGTGCGCGAATAGTAAAAGAGAATATCGTGTGCCCGCCGGAATATATTCGAGATTGACGATCTTCTCGTACTTCGTTGCCAGCTGATTTCATTCCGAAAATTCCGCACCCCAAAAACCGCATCCAGCAATATCTTCAGATAGTGGCTCGCCGTCGGGTCGCAGTGCAGGTAGAGGCTGCCAGTGGGCTTCAGCACCCGGTGCAGTTCCAAAAGCCGCACCGCCATCATCGCCAAATAGGCCATCATGTCGTTGTCGCCCAGAAACGTCCGCATGGCGTGCAGCATGGTAGTGGCCGCCGCGTTGCCCGACCGGCGTACATCCTGAAACGCCGCCTCGGCCTCGTCGCCCCAGTGCCAGGTATCATCGAACGCCTCGATCTGGGCGGCGCTCTCGTTGCCCTTGGGGCCTTTGAAGAGCACGTTGTAGGAAGCGTTCGAATTGAACGGCGGATCGAGGTAGATCAGGTCAACGCTTTGGTCGGCGATCTGATCGCGCAGAACCTGCAGGTTATCGCCGTAGTAAAGGTGGTTGGTCAAAGCTGCTCTCCCGCCCGGGTTTGACCGGATCAGATTTGAATTGAGTTTGTCCTAATATTTGCGAAAGGGCGAGGGAAATCTTGGTTGTCAGTGATGGCGGGCTGAAGCCCGCCCTACAGAAAAAATCAGTCTCTGCACATTTGTGCCGAGAATCGCGCCCGCCATGGGGCGGGCAGGCGCGATCCGGACCGCAAGCGGTCCGGGTGCTGATAGGTTGGATCGAATAAATTCTGGCTGGTCAATTGCTGGGACATTTTGCAGTCTGCCCCATGCTCGAAAAAGAATCCCTGCCCATCGCCGCCGTCCGCGTCCCGGTCAAACGCATGAAGACCCTAGAGCCCGACAGGGTCCAAACCCTGGCCGAAGACATTCTGGAGAACGGCCAGCAGGTGCCGATCAGGGTGCGAAATGCCAAGAAGGGCTATGTGCTGATCGAGGGCCTGCACCGGCTCGAGGCGATGAAGGCGCTGGGCGAGGAAACCATCGACGGCTATGTGGTCGCGGCGCGGCTGCACTGAGGCGGCGGGCGCTCTTACCGCAACCGCCCGGCCCGCCGCTGCACCATCACGTACCAAACCAACAGCGCCGTCACCACGAAGATCAGCGCCGCGAAGGCCTCCGCCCCGGGGCCCACGACGTCGGCCATCGTGACCTCGGCAAGCACATAAGGGCACCTCGAAAAATGCCCAGATGAGCCCGAACCGGGGCAGCGGACGTCACCCGGCCTCGGGATTTTGGCGTTCGGTCGCTCCTGAGCGGTTGATTTGATGCCGAAACTCGTAGCCTGCACGGACTCCTGCCCTGAATACCGTCACGGTAGCGCCGCCGCCGCGAGGCGCTCCAACTGCACCAGGCGGCGCATGTTATAGGCGAGGTTCTTCAGCCCGATCCGTGCCTTGGCCCGCACCAGCCCGATGCCGCGCACCAGCGTCCCGCCGGAGACTTCCGGTCCTCGGCCGGCTTGCGCCATGCCGCCTCGAGACGCGGTCGGAAGTCTTCCCACGGAACAACCTCGTCGATCTTCACCAGCGGGTCGTTCTTGGCGTCCAGCCCCGCATACCGATTTGCGATGTCAAAAAAGCTCATTTGGCCCATCGCTGGTTCCCCTGATGCCCGTGTCACGTCGCCCCGATTCTAACCGATTGAGAGCGCCGGAAGGAATTTTTAGAGGCGCCTATAATTCTGGAGCGTGACGATCACCATGGCGGCGAAGGAAATCTGCATCACCGGCACCGCCCAGGCCCGCCGCATAAGGATCAGGACCGAAGCCAGCACCGCGGCCCAGACGGCGATGGCCCAGGCGGCGACGGTCCAGGCCGGGAAGGAATTGAAATAATCAAGCTGTTCGGGGGTGAAGCCCTCGAGATAGGTTTCAACACTGTACTGGGTGGCGACATAGTCCAAAGCCCCCATGCTGTTCCACAGCAGGCTGAGCACGCCCACGACCCAGATGTGCCAGGGAGTTTTTTCCATAGGGCGCGTCCTTTGCAAGCGCATTGCCTTTGCCCGAGGCTAGCATAAGTTCGCCGTCGACGCACAAAATTCGAGACACTCCCGGCGCCACGCCGATTGAAAATCGCGGCGTCTTCTGTCAGGGTTGAAGGCGGGGAACCAACCGCGCGATCCGGGGGCACATCCGGGCCGCGGCAGGATCGAGGCAGCGACCCATGCGTATTATTACCTATGCAATCGTCACATTCGCGCTTTTGGCGGTTCCGGCGCAGGCCGAGACCATCGAGCGCGCCTGTCTGAGTTCGGACCGACCCGGCGTCAGCCGCAGCTTGTGCGGCTGCATTCAGGATGTCGCTGATCTGACGCTGACGAAATCGGATCAGCGCAAGGCGGCAACATTTTTCGATGATCCGCACCGTGCGCAGGAAGTTCGCCAGTCAATCTCGCGCAGCGATCAGAAATTCTGGGAGCGGTATAAGCGCTTTGGCAGCAGCGCCAAGACCTATTGCAGCTAGATCAGCGCTTTGACAAGCCCATCCGATGCCGCTTCGATAAGATCCAGCGCACCGTCGAAATCGCGCGTGAAATAGGGGTCGGGCACTTCGGTGGCGCCGGACCCGTGCGCATAATCGGTGAAGCGCCGAACGCGCGTTTCGGACCTTTCGGGGCGCAGACGCTCGATCGCGGCGATATTGTCCGCGTCCATGCCGATAATCAGGTCGAAATGGTCGAAGTCGACCGGTCTTAGCTGGCGCGCCCGCAGGCGCGAGATATCGATGCCGCGCGCGGCAGCGGCGTGAACGGCGGGCGCATATGGCGCAACACCGATATGCCAGTCCGATGTTCCGGCGCTGTCGGTCACTACCTCAAGCCCGGCCGCCGCCGCGCGGGCGGCAAAGACGCCTTGCGCCGTGGGCGACCGGCAGATGTTGCCGAGGCAGACGAAAAGCACGCGCGGGGTCATGGACCACTTCTAGCGCAAAATGAGATTGCTTTTAGTCGCCTAGATTTTGCCCTTCCCGGGGCTTCAGCCCCGGATCGCGCCTGCCCGCCCCAAGGCGGGCGCGATTCTCGCCCCCGCCCGGGCAGACGCGATCCTCGCTGCGTTGCGGCGGCGTTTCAGTCCAATCTCATCGTGCCTTAGGTCGATTCGCCGCAAAAGAAAAAACCCCGGCGGTGCGGGGCTGGCGGCGCTGCCGGTCCAAGCGCGTCAGGCGCTGGCCTGGGCCCTGGCGATGTCGCGCTTGATCTTCAGCGCATTGGCGGAAAGCTCGCCGTCCTTGGCCTTGGCGAGAAACGCATCGAGCCCGCCGCGGTGATCGACGGTGCGCAGCGTCGAGGCCGCAATCCGCAGCTTGAAGCCACGACCCAGCGTCTCGGATTGCAGCGTCACGTCGTTCAGGTTGGGGATGAACCGGCGGCGGGTCCGGTTTTTGGCGTGGCTGACGTTGTTGCCAGTCATCGGGCCTTTTCCGGTCAGTTCGCAGCGGCGCGCCA
Source organism: Paracoccaceae bacterium (assembly GCA_965247915.1). Taxonomy (GTDB): domain Bacteria; phylum Pseudomonadota; class Alphaproteobacteria; order Rhodobacterales; family Rhodobacteraceae; genus JAKZRT01. The sequence continues at coordinate 819,037 of OZ252048.1, read as the reverse complement.
TGGGCGTGATCCTTGGTCTGGTCCGACCCGCATGGCCGGAAGTGCAATCGGAGCGGGCGCCAGCAAAGCCGCGCCCGGAAATTCAACAGCGGGTCTCTACGCCGCCCGCCGCGGCCCGTCAAGCGCCAAGTCCGCCCATGCGGTCGCCCGAACCGCAGGGTATTCATCGTTTCGGCGGCTACCTTGGGGCGGAGAGGGGGGCAGCGCCCCATGGCCTGCGGCACGGGCGGCTCACGCGTCCGGCCGCGCTGGCCATCCGTGCGCGTGGTCGGTGGGGCCATGGCGGCGCAAACGCTCGAGACGTGCGAAGGCTTCGCCAAAATCCGGACGGGCGGTGGCATCGGCGCGCCAGATCACAAGCTGCGGGCCCTCGAATTTCTCGAACCATTCGGCGCGGCGATCGAAGAATTCTCCGTGTGCGCCCGAAAAAGTAAAATCGTGCAGATCGGCGACCGAGCGCCAGACCGAAACGGTGGCCGAGGTGCGGTCGTCGTGACCGAGCGCGGCAAGCTGGTGGGCGGCTTGGACGTCGGGCAGCCGCCAGATGAACCCGGGATGGCCGGCGGCGCTCTGGTAGACCGCGTCGAGATTGTCGAAAAACTCAGCAACGCGCGGGTCGCCGGGCGCAAAACGCAGGCGGGCAAGGCTCATCTGGGCAATGGTCATGGCCGGGGTTCGCCTTGCAGGGCCTCGGCCAGGACCTCGCGCGCGGCAGCGGGCGCGGCGGCGCGGCCCGCCGCGACTTCATCGCCCAGTCGCTGAACCAGAGCGGCAAGATCGCTGTCATCGCGCAGAAGCGCCAGCAGCCCGTCGCGCAATTCGGCCTGAAACCAGTCGCGCGCCTGTGCCGCGCGGCGGCTGGCGAAATGACCCTCGGCGCGACGCCAGTCAGCCAACGCCTGCATTGCCTCCCAGGCCTGCGCCAGGCCGTCGCCGGTCATCGCCGAGACCAGCATGGCGCGCGGAAACCCCGGCGCGTCGCCGGCCCGCGCCCGCATCAGGCGCAGCGCCCCGGCATAATCGGCGCAGGTGCGGGTGGCTGCCGATATCAGCTCGCCATCGGCCTTGTTGACCAGCATCAGATCGGCAATTTCCATGATGCCGCGCTTGACGCCTTGCAGTTCGTCGCCGCCGGCCGGGGCCAGCAGCAGCACGAAAAGATCGGTCATGCCCGCCACCGTGGTTTCCGACTGGCCGACGCCCACGGTTTCGATCAGCACGATGTCAAACCCCGCTGCCGCACAAAGCGCTGCGGCCTCGCGCGTGCGCCGCGCCACGCCGCCCAGCTGGGTTTGGCTGGGCGAGGGCCGGATAAAGGCGTTTTGGTCGCGGCTGAGCCGCTCCATGCGGGTCTTGTCACCCAATATCGAGCCGCCGGACAAGGTCGACGACGGATCGACGGCCAGAACCGCGACCCGGTGGCCCGCCGCCGTCAGCATCAACCCAAAGGCTTCGATAAAGGTCGACTTGCCGACGCCCGGCGTGCCCGAGAGCCCGATCATCAGCGCGCCGCCGGTGGCCGGTCCCAGCTCGGCCAGTAACGCCTCGGCCTTTGCCCGGTGATCGGGACGGCGGCTTTCGATCAGCGTGATGGCGCGCGCTAGCGCCCGGCGCGAGCGCGCGCGGACCTGGTCCGCAAGTGTGTCTGGCTGGCTCATGGCCGTTTGTCCCGAACTTTCGGGGTCTGAATGCCCTCTGCCGCGGATTCTGTCCAGCGACAATGGGCGCTCGGGCCGGGCTGGTCAGCGCCGCGCCGATTGCCGATAAGGATGCGATGACCGACCGCCTGCCCGTTGACGATGCCCTGCCGGCGCTGATGGCCGCGCTTACAACCCACGGGCGCGCGGTTTTGCAAGCCCCGCCGGGGGCGGGAAAGACCACACATGTGCCGCTGGCGATGCTGGACGCGGGGGTCGGGACCGGGCGCACCCTGATGCTCGAGCCGCGCCGCCTGGCCGCCCGCGCCGCCGCCGAGCGGATGGCGGCGCTGCTGGGCGAACCGGTGGGCCGCACCGTGGGCTATCGGATGCGCGGCGCGGCGCGGGTGTCGAAAACCACGCGCATCGAGGTGGTGACCGAGGGCATTCTGACCCGGATACTGCAATCCGACCCCGGCCTTGACGGCGTGGGCGCGGTGATTTTCGACGAGTTTCACGAACGCTCGCTGAACGCCGATCTGGGGCTGGCGCTGGCCTGGGAAGCGCGCGGCGCGCTGCGCCCCGATCTTGTGCTTCTGGTGATGTCGGCGACGCTTGACGCGGAACCGGTGGCAGCGCTTCTGGACGACGCGCCGATCGTCACCGCCGAGGGTCGCGCGTATCCGGTTGAAACGCGCTGGCGCAACCGGCCGCTGCCCGCCGGGACCCGGTTCGAGGACGAAGCGGCGGCGCTGGTCCGGCGCGCGCTTGACGAGACCGATGGCGGGGTTCTGGTGTTTCTGCCCGGTGCGGCCGAGATCGGGCGCGTGGCCGCGCGGCTCAAGTCGGGCTTGCCCGACGGCACCCGCCTGCACCGGCTTTACGGTGCCGCCACCGCGCAGGCACAACGCGCCGCGCTTGCGCCCGAACCGGCCCGCAAACTGGTGCTGGCCAACGCGATTGCCGAAACCTCGCTGACCATCCCGGGCATTGCCGCGGTCGTCGATTGCGGGCGCGCGCGCCGCGCCCGCTATGACCCAGGGTCGGGCATGGCGCGGCTGTTGACCGAACGGGTGAGCCGCGCCGAGGCCGACCAGCGCCGGGGCCGGGCCGGCCGGACCGGTCCCGGCGTGGCTTACCGGATGTGGGCGCGCGCCGAGGAAGGTGCGATGCCCGCCTTTGCCCCGCCCAAGATCGACGTTGCCGACCTGACCGGTCTGGCGCTGGACTTGGCGGTCTGGGGGGCAGCGCCGGGCGATCTGGCGTTTCTGACGCCGCCGCCGCATGCCGGGCTTGCCCGTGCCCGCGCCCTGCTCAGCGACCTCGGCGCGATCGATGCCTCGGGGCGCGTGACCGACCACGGGCGGGCGCTGGCGCGTATCCGGACCGAGGCCAAACGGCTGGCCCGGCTGGTCAGCGACCCGCCCGAGCCGATCACCGATCCGGGCGAGGCCACGGCGCTGGCCTATCCCGACAGGATCGGCATGCGGCGGCAGGGCGATAACCCGCGGTTTGTTCTTTCAGGCGGCAAAGGCGCGGTGATGGACGCGGGTGACGCGCTGGCGGGCACCCGCCTGATTGTCGTGGCCGAAACCGATGGCCGCGCGCCCGAAGCCAGGATCCGGCTGGCCGCGCCGCTGACCGAGGCCGGGCTGCGGGCGCTTTATGGCGACCGGATCGAATGGCAAGAAGAAGCGGTCTGGTCCCGGCGCACCAACCAGGTCGAGACCCGGCGGCGCAAAAAATTCGGTGCCTTGATCCTGCGCGACGAAGTCTGGCGCGATGCCCCGCACGAGGCGGTCGCGCAGGCGCTGACCGAAGGTTTGCGGGCGCGCGGGCTGGCGGCTTTGGCGCTGGGTTCGGGTGCCAGGCGGTTGATGGACAGGGTCGAATTTCTGCGCGCCCGCGAAACGAGCCTGCCAGACCTCAGCGCGCCGGGACTTCTGAAGGCGGCCGAAAAATGGTTCTCACCGCTGGCTGGTCGCGCCCGGCGGCTCGAAGACCTCGGGCGCACCCACTGGGCCGGTGCGATAGCTGGGCTTTTGACCTGGGAGCAGCGCCAGTTGGTCGACCGCCTGGCACCGCCCGGCATCACAACCCCGCTCGGCCGGTCGGTGGCGGTTGATTACAGCGGCGATCAGCCGGGGATTTCGTTGAAATTGCAAGAGATGTTCGGCCAGTCCACCCACCCGACCGTGGGCCCTGACCAGACGCCGCTTTTGGTCACGTTGTTGTCGCCTGCGGGGCGGCCCTTGCAGGTCACCTCGGACCTGGCCGGATTCTGGGCCACGAGTTATTCCGATGTGCGGCGCGACATGCGCGGGCGTTACCCCAAACACCCCTGGCCCGAGGACCCGTTGGCAGCCGATCCGACCTCGAGGGCGAAACCCCGTCATTAGAGCAAGAACATGTTACTGGCAAAAGCTGGCCAAGGGGATAGGATGCTAAGGTGGCGATTTGGTTACGTCGCCCGACAAGTTAATTTCAAGAAAGGAATATCCGATGCGCCGACGCCATTTCCTGACCTTTCTTTCGGCCCTGCCGCTGGTGCCGTCGCTCATTCCGTCCGGCGCGCTGGGCGGCAGCCACGTGCCACCGCAGGAGGTTGCGATCAAAGGGTTCAAATTTGACCCCGAAACGATCGAGGTCACGATGGGCCACGACGTCATCTGGACCAACCAGGACGGGGCGCGCCATTCGGCCACCGCCGATGCCGGCAGCTTTGACACCGGTATAATGAAACGCCGCAAAAGCGGGCAGATCAAGTTCGCCGAACGCGGCACTTATCCGTATCATTGCAAGGTGCATCCGCGCATGAAAGGCACCGTGGTCGTCACCTGAAGCAAGGGCGGACACCTATCGCCAGGGCCCATGGTGCGCGCCGGGCTTGTCGCGCCGCTCAAACCCATGCGCGCCGAAGAAATCGCGCTGGGCCTGGATCAGGTCGGTGGTGTCGCGCGCCTGGCGCAGGCTGTCGAAATAGCCCAACGCCGCGGCCATGGCCGGAACCGGCAGGCCCGCACCAACGCCTGCGGCAACCGTCCGGCGCAGATCGGGCAAAGCCGCCGAAAGTTTCGCGGCAATCGCCGGCGCCAGCAACAGATTGCCCTCGCGCGGACCGGCGTGAAAGGCGCCCGCGATGTCATCCAGAAGCGCCGAGCGGATGATGCATCCGGCGCGCCAGATCTCGGCGATCCGGGCGTGGTCAAGACCCCAGTCGTAGCGCTGTGACGCCGCTTCCAGCAGCGCGAAACCTTGGGCATAAGCGATGATCCGCGCCGCCAGCATGGCGTTTTCTAACGTCGCATCCGGCAGATCGACGCCCCCGGTCTCTGGCCCCAGAACCTTGGCCGCGACCTGCCGCAGCCCGTGGTCCGCCGACCACGACCGGGCGGCGACCGCGGCCTCGATGGTGGTGGCCGACTGGCCCAGTTCCAGCGCCTCGATCAGGGTCCAGCGCCCGGTGCCTTTCTGGCCGGCGCGGTCGAGAATGACATCGACCACGGGCTTCCCGGTCGCGGGATCGGTGGCGCACAGCACGGCGCCGGTGATCTCCGCCAAGTAACTTTGCAAATTCCCTACGTTCCACTTTGCAAAGCGTTTGCCGATGGCCGCTGCGGCCATGCCCTGCCCATCGCGCATCAGCCCGTAGGCTTCGGCGATCACCTGCATATCGGCGTATTCGATGCCGTTGTGCACTGTTTTCACGAAATGCCCGGCCCCGTCGGGGCCGAGACGGGCAGCGCAGGGGTCGCCTTCGAATTTGGCGGCGATGGCCTCAATCATGGGCGCGAGGCGTGCATATACCTCTGCCTCTGCCCCGACCATGATCGAGGGACCGTAACGCGCGCCTTGCGATCCGCCCGAGACGCCCATGCCGATAAGGGCAAACCCCTGCCGTCCCAGTTCAGTGGCCCGCCGCCGCGTGTCGCGGAAATTGGCGTTGCCGGCGTCAATGATCGCATCGCCCCGGGCCAGATGCGGGATCAACGCGGTGATCTGGTCATCGACCACCGGGCCCGCCGGGACCATCAGGATCACCGCGCGCGGCCGCGTCAGGGCCGCCACCAGCGCCGCCAGGCTGTCGCAGGGCGTCAAATTACCCGCCAGATCCCCGGCACCCGCCATAAAGTCATGGGTCCGCGCCGTGGTCCGGTTGAAAACCGCAACGCCAAATCCATGTTCGGCGAAATTTAACGCCAGATTGGCCCCCATGGTGCCCAGCCCGATCACCCCGATCTCTGCCATGGATGTCCCTCGCGCGCTGTTTCGGGCGCACCATAACAATCGGTTCGTGAATGGAAAAGAGCGGGTTCAGGCCGGCGACGGCAAGCCCGGGCGACGGCGCTGGATCGTCAGATAGAGCGCTGCAACGACGATCAGGTTCAGACCCCCGGCCAGAGCCGCGTTCAGATAAGAGACCCCATAGCCGCCGGTCTGGTCGAAAAAGTAACCGCTCTGCCAGCCGCCAATCCCGTGACCGAGATAAGCAAAGGCCAGCACGATGCCCATCGAAAGCCCCCGGCTGGCCGCCGGTGTCAGCGATTGCGTGGTCGTCAGGATGCCGGTCATCACCCCGGCATAACCGAAGCCGTAGACGGCTGCGTAAATGTAGAAACCGTTCAGATCGTCGATCCAGGTGAAGAAAAAGACGAAAAACGTCTGCCAGGCAGAGGCTGTGAAATAGGCGGGGATTGGTCCGATCAAGTCAGCCAGCCTGCCGAAAAGCGCGCGCCCGTATATGGCGACCACCAGCATGGTAAAGAGCACGCTGCTGGCTTCGGGCGCGGACATGCCGCTGTCCTGGATCAGCGGCACCAGGTGCATCAGCGGCACGGCCATGCAGGTGCAGCACAATATAACGGCGAGGCTGAGCCATGGCACCACGACGCCGAGAGGCAACGGCAGGTCTTCGGGCGCTGACGCCGTGTCTGTCTGCCCCGCTCCGCCGTAGTCGGGTTCGCGTATCAAAAAGGCCAGCGGCACCAGAATTGCCAGCGAAATTATCCCCTGGGCGACCAGGGCCCCGCGCCAGCCCAGCGCCTCGATCAGGAAGGATGTGCCGAAGGGCACACCGCCCTGCCCCAGCGCCTGACCCGCCGAGGCCAGCCCGATGGCAAGCCCCGCACCCGCGACAAACCATTTGCTTATCAGGGCCATCAGCGGCGCAATCAGCGCACCGGCACCAAGCAATCCGCCAAGGAAATAGACCACGTAAAGGAAGGTCAGCGACGGCGCCAGCGACGCGGCCAGCGCGCTGAGGCTGACCGACACAGCCCCAACCAGCACGACCCTGCGCACCCCGATGCGGTCAGCCACCGACCCTCAGGCGATGCCGCCGATCGCCAATCCGGCCAAACCTGCGGAATTGACCAGCGCGATGTCGCCGCGCCGCCAGCCCATTTCGGTCTCGAGCGGGATGAAAAATACCGAAAAGCCGTTGATGATCTGGCCCATGCCCGTGGCCAGCATGGCCGCCGCCGCAGCCACGATGATCCAGCGATAGCGGGCGGTGGGCGTGTCGCGGTCCGGTTCCATGGACCTAGGTTACCATGTCAGTTTTCACCTGTCTTGCAGCGCGGAATAACGAAACCCCAACCACCGGCGCGTGAAAGGCGTGCCCGGACAGGCCGTCGCCCGCCGGAGTCGGCTGCGCCGGGCCGGATACGAGGGGGCGAAGGGCGCGGGTGCGTTACCAGATCGACAGCTATTGAGCCCCGGCTGCGGCAATAAACAAGACAGCCATCACCGCACGAAACACGCCAAAAGGCGCGGTGCAAAATGCCTTGCCAAAATTCGACTGGGCGGATTCTGGCGGCAGGTCGAGCGCGTCTGCCAGCGCCGCAAGGCCGTCGCAGGTCGTCAGTTTTTCCGAAATATCACCGGCTGGCGGCACAAAGTCGTGGGTGCGCGCAGTCGTGCGGTCGAACACCGCCACCCCGTATCCGTTGTCGGCGAAGTTCAACGCCAGGTTGGCCCCCATGGTGCCCAACCCGATCACGCCGATATTGGCCTCGTCCATTTCTTGCCCCGGTCATTGGGTGTTAGCGTTATCTTAAAAGGCTCAGTTTACGAACTGTATGTGTTCATGGTATGTTCTTTTTGGATTCAGGGAGATAGCGAATGTCGATGGACAATGAACAATTTCAGTGCTGGCTTGCCGGGATAGACAGCCTCAGCGCTGCACAGCGTAGAGAGGCCGAAGCGGTATTTTCAGGGCGGACAGGGTCGGGTTCCTCGCTTGCCGCGGTCGAACTTGCGGTGGATGCTGATAGGCACTGTCCGCATTGCGGCAAGCCCGGTGCGGTGTCACGGGGCAAGGCACGGGGCCTGCGTCGTTACCAGTGCAAGATCTGTCGGCGCACATTCAACGCCGCTACCGGCACGCCCTTGTCCGGGCTTCACTACAAAGACCGATGGTTGGCCTTTGGCGGATGCCTGGCTGCGGGAGAAACGGTTCGGGCGTCAGCCGATCACTGTAATCTTGCCGTCAACACGGCATTCCGTTGGCGTCACCGGTTTCTGGAGGCTGCAAAGAAGGCCCCGCAAAAGCTCAAAGGGATCGTCGAGGTCGATGAAACCTATGTTCTGGAGAGCCACAAGGGACAGAGAACCCTCGACCGCAAGCCCCGCAAAAGAGGCGGCAAGGCTGGCAAGCGCGGCCTGTCGTGCGAACAGGTGCCGGTTCTAGTGGCTGCCGACCGTAATGGCACGACATTCAGCACGGTTCTTCCGGTGGTTAATGCCGACACGCTGAAACAGGCGATCAGCCCGGTCGTCGACAGGGACATCGTGCTGGTGTCCGACGGTCACCGCGGCTATCCGCCCTGCGCGACAGCAATGGGCGTTCGCCACGAAGCCCTCAATCTGTCAGCCGGCGAACGGGCCCGGGGCGCCTTTCATATTCAGACGGTCAACAGCCGCCACAGCCAACTGAAGGATTTCCTGCGCCGCTACCGTGGCATCGCAACAAAATATCTCGACAACTACCTGCAATGGTTTCATCTCATCAAACTCACACCACAGACCTCGCCGCGAGCCTGTTTGGCCGCTGCTATCACACGCCATGCATACAGTTCGTAAACTGAGCCTCTTAAAAGGGGTCGAAGGGTCTTCAAGCGAATAGCAGGCCCAACCGCGTCGTTGTTCACGCGGTCGTGACGCCCCGGTGTGGCCTGTTGGACGCATACTTGCCGCTCGCAAGGGAATCGCTAAAAATGGAGATTTGATATGAGAGCGTTTTTACTGGGACTTACCGCAATTCTGGCGGGCTCGATTGGCGCGGTGGCTCAGGAAGTCAGCCGCAGTATCGAGCCGGTGGCAGGCGACGTCTACCTGATGCGCAACAACTTTCACAATTCACTGCTGGTCGTGACCAGCGAGGGCGTGGTTCGCATCGACCCGATCAATGCCGAGGCCGGATCCTGGGTGAACGACAATCTGGATCAAATCGGCGGCGGGGCAGTCACCCACCTGATTTACTCGCACAGCCACGGCGACCATGGATCGGGCGGCGCTGCCCATGCCGGCGCGCTGGTAATCGCGCATCAGGACGCCCCCGCAGTGATCAACGGGGTCACCCCGGATTTGCGCGTCGGTGATAGTCATATTCTTGAAGTTGGCGGTAAAACGATCGAACTGACCAACATCGGCGGTGGTCACGACAACCACATGTTGGTCGCGGTCATACGCCCGGAAAACGTGGCATTCATCGTCGATATTGCCGCACCGCGTCGCCTGCCATTCCGCGATTTCGGCGGGGCCAATACCGACGACTGGACCGCGCAGATCGAAGCGGCGCAGGCGCTGGATTTTGAGATATTCGCGCCCGGTCACGGGCCGATCGGCACGAAGGCCGACCTCGACGACGCGCATCAGTACATGTTGGACCTGAAGTCTGCGGTTCTGGCCGGGCTCAAGGCCGGCAAATCGCTGGATGACCTCAAGGCCGAAGTGATTATGAGCGCGTATCAGGACTGGGGCCAGTACGACGGCTGGCGTGAGCTGAATATCGAAGGCATGGCCAGCTATCTAAAGGCGTCAGGGCAGGCCAACTAGGGATCTGCGCAACGCGTTTCGGGAGCATCAACTAGGGGGGCAGCTTTTAGGAGGGCAGCTTTGCCAAATGCCCCCCTCCGGTGAATGGTGCGCCCCTAAACCCCCAAGCACCAGCGCAGGACCGCCTTTTGCACGTGCAGGCGGTTTTCGGCCTCGTCGAAAATCACCGAATGCGGCCCGTCCATCACCGCATTGGTGGCCTCCTCATCGCGGTGCGCGGGCAGGCAGTGCATAAACAGCGCGTCGGGTTTGGCCGCCGCCATCAGCGCCTCGTTGACCTGATAGGGGCGTAGCTGGTTGTGGCGGCGTTCGCGCATGGTCTGGCTGTCATGCATGGAAATCCAGGCATCGGTGACCACCAGATCGGCGTCTTTGGCCGCCTCAGCAGGGTCACGGATGATCTCGACCGCAACCCCTTTGCTGCGCGCGAGATCGACAAATTCCGGCTCGGGGTCCAGCGTTTCCGGCCCGGTGAACACCATGTTGAACCCGAACTGCCCGGCGGCGTGCAGAAAGCTGGCGCAGACGTTGTTGCCGTCACCGGCCCAGACCACCTTTTTGCCTTTGATCGGACCGCGATGTTCCTCAAACGTCATCACATCGGCCATGATCTGGCAGGGGTGGGTGCGGTTGGTCAGGCCGTTGATCACCGGCACGCTGGCGTGATCGGCCAGCTCCAGCAGGGTCGCTTCCTCGAACGTGCGGATCATGATCGCATCGACATAGCGGCTGAGCACGCGGGCGGTGTCGGAAATGGTCTCGCCGTGGCCAAGCTGCATGTCCGTGCCCGACAGAACCATGGTCTGGGCGCCCATCTGGCGCGCCCCGACATCAAAGCTGACCCGCGTCCGGGTCGAGGGTTTCTCGAAAATCAGCGCCACCATGCGGCCGGTTAGCGGCGTCGCATCATCGGGTGTGCCCCTCAGACGACCGGCGCGCGCAGCCTTCATCGACAGCGCCTGATCGACGATGCCGGTCAGGTCTTTGGGCGCGGTTTTGTGGATGTCGAGAAAATGGCTCATTGGCGCGCTCCCTGTGACCGGCTCTCCAGCGCTTGCGCGGCCTGGCGCAAGCGCGCGATGGCTTGCGCAATCTCATCGTCGGTCAGGGTCAGCGGCGGCAGGATGCGCAGAGTGTTTTCGGCCGCCGCGACGGTCAGAACCTGCGCCGCGTATCCGGCCTGAACCACGTCGGCGACGGGCATTTTGCAGACCATCCCCAGCATCAGCCCCGACCCGCGCACGCCCTCGAACACCGTCGGATGTTCGGCCACCAGCCCCTCGAGCCGCTGCCGAATGAGCCCGGCCTTGCGGTTCACCTCGTCCAGAAACCCCGGCGCGGTGATCGCTTGGGTCACGGCCACGCCGACGGCGCAGGCCAGCGGGTTGCCGCCATAGGTCGACCCGTGCGTGCCCGCCACCATGCCCGCAGCGGCGTTTTCGGTGGCCAGCACCGCGCCCAGGGGGAAGCCGCCGCCGATGCCCTTGGCGACCATCATGATGTCGGGCGTCACGCTGGCCCATTCGTGGGCAAAAAGCGCCCCCGTGCGGCCCATGCCGCATTGCACTTCATCGAAGATCAAGAGCGCGCCGGTGGCACCGCAAAGCGCGCGCAGCTCGCGCAGAAAGGCATCGGGTGCGGGGCGGATACCGCCCTCGCCCTGGATCGGCTCAATGATGACGGCGGCGGTGGCATCGCTGATCGAACCCGCGAGTGCGTCGCTTTCGGCAAATGGCAGGTGGGTAAAGCCGGGCAAAAGCGGCCCAAAGCCCCGGGTCAGCTTGTCAGCCCCCGCCGCCGCGATGCCAGCGCTTGACCGTCCGTGAAAAGCGCCGTCAAAGCCGATGATTTCAACCCGGTCCGGCGAACCTGAGTCAAACCAGTATTTACGCGCCATCTTGACCGCCAGTTCGCAGGCCTCGGTGCCCGAATTGGTGAAAAACACCGTATCGGCGAAGCTGTGTTCGACCAGCAGGTCGGCCAGTTTTTGCTGCTGGTCGATGGTGTAGAGGTTCGACACATGCCAGAGCCTGCCCGCCTGTTCGGTCAGCGCCTCGACCAGCGCCGGATGGGCGTGGCCAAGCGCGTTCACGCCAATTCCTGCGCCCATATCCAGAAACCGTCGCCCATCATCCGCGATCAGCCAGCTGCCGCTCCCGCGCTCAAAACTCAGCGGCGCACGGTTGTAGGTGGGCAAAATGGTCGGGATCATGCGCGTGGTCCTTTTAGGCGAAGCCATGACGTGCCGGATCGGCGGATGGCTGTCAATGTTTTGGAGATATGCGCGGGTTCGATATCGCGCAGGGGATCAAAAGCCGGTCGCGGTCAGCGTCGGCGTCGCAGGCAATTATTTGCGGGTCTGATCATCGGCGCTGCCTAGCCGCGGTTTCGCGCGATGTCCAGCCAATTACGCGGGCTTGCCCCTTTCCTTTGCCCGCGTTTACGCCTATCTCGTGCCCGCCGGGTGCAGCGCTTGTCCCCAACATCCCGGACGGCCTAAGATGGCCGGGGCGAAGCAAAGGAACCACCATGTCCTGGACCGATGACCGCGTCGAGACCCTGAAACGCATGTGGGGCGAAGGCCAGTCAGCGAGCCAGATCGCCAAGCAGCTTGGCGGCGTCACGCGCAATGCGGTGATCGGCAAGGTGCACCGGCTGGGGCTGTCGAACCGCACCGGCGGCGCGGCGCCGAAAGCCGCCTCAAAGGCCGAGTCCAAGGCCAGGCCGAGCCCCGCCGCCAAGCCCGAGACCCAGACCAGAGCCGAGGTCAAACCAGCGGACAAACCGATCCTGCCGATGCGTAAACCGATCATCACCGCGGGCCAGCCGCTGCCGCCGCAGCCCTCGGCCAACGAGATCAGCCCCGAGGCGCTGGCAAGCGTCCGCGAGATTGAGAAGAAGTCCAAGAAGATCAGCCTGATGCAGCTGACCGAACGAACCTGCAAATGGCCCGTGGGCGACCCGGCTACGGACGACTTCTGGTTCTGCGGCTTGCCGGTGCAACAGGGCAAACCCTATTGCGAGGCCCACGTCAGCGTGGCCTTCCAGCCGATGAGCTCGCGGCGGGATAGGCGGCGGTAGGCGGCACTAAATCGGTTTGCGTTTTAGCCGAGCCCTTCGCGCCCCGGACCTGATCCGGGGCCTCGCTTGTGGCGCAAGAGGTCCCGGGTCAAGCCCGGGACGGGGGGGTGATGCGCATTAGTCGCAATCCGTCTCAGTTCCCCCCCAAAAGCCCGCCGAGGCCCTTTTTGACCTGATCCTCCAGCTTTTGCCTCAGGTCATCGCCCGCGCCGTCAAGCTGCTCCTGCACCTTTGCCTTGGCCGCCGCTTCCACCTCCTTAAGCGCCGCTTTGGCCTTGGCGTCGATCAACCCGCTCAGGTCGGGGCGGAAGTTGAGGTCATGCCAGGGCCCCGAAATCAGGATCGGCACAGAGATGCCGGCCGCGCCGCCCTCGCCGCGCAGAAGTTTCGGGGTCACGCGGTAATTCATCACCCGTTGGCCGAGCCCGATTGTGCCGTCGCCCAAAGCATCGGCCAGCGGCGCCAGGAAGTTCAGATCGACGTTGCTCACCACGCCGTCTTGCAGGTCGAAACTGGCGGTGATCGAGTTGAAGATCGTCGACCCGCCGCCGCGCCCGAACGACCCATCCAAATTGCGCAGCATGGCGATCAGGTCGATGCCCAGAATCTCGCCCTGGCCGAAAGCGATCCGGCCCTTGCCCGAGAGCGAGTTCATCAGCGCGTCGACCGACCCGCCCGAGCCCTTGAAGGCGATGGTCATGTCGCCGGCGCCGGTGATCCGGTTGAAATCCAGGAAGTCCGCCAGAAACGCCTGCAACGCCACGCCCTTCGCAGTGATATCGCCGTCCATGCTGACGCCGTTTGCCCCGCTCAGCGCGACCTGGCCGGAAAGCGCGCCGCCATAGGCCGCCATTTCGCGGATGTCGGTGCGCAGCAGGCCATCCCTGAGCGTGGCGGTGAGGCGGCTGCGGCCTAGCTGGACGGTGCCCAGATCGATCGAGGTGGCGGTCAGGGCAAAGTCACCGTCGATCATATCAAGCCCGCCCAGGTCGATCGGGTCGGTGGACCATCCGGGCGCCTCCGTGCCGCCATCGTCGGCGGTGAGGCTGGTCAGGTCCAGCGCCCCGGCCTGCAAATCGGCAGTGACATGGGGCCTGTCGCCGGCCAGCGATAGCGCCAAATCGCCGCTAAGCGCATTCTGGTCCAGCGTCAGGTCGGCCCCGGTCAGGGCCATGGTCCCGGTGTCGCCGCTGAGATCGCCCGAGACCCTGACCGCCTGCCCCAGGCCCAGCGGAATGCCCGGCGGATCGATGCCAAGGGCCGCGATCAGCGCGCCGGTGTCGGCGATGTCGGCGCTCAGACGGCCCTGAAACATCGCGTCGCCTTGGGCCATAAGCTGCCCGTCAAAGCGCGCAACCGCCTTGCCCAGCTCGATGGCGACCACCGCCCCGGACGCGCCGCCAGCCATCAGCGCACCCGGCGCGATAAGCGTCGCCTTGACGCTCAGATCAGCGCCGTTCAGGCGGCCCGAGGTGGTGATATCGGCGGGCTGGCCTGCGGGCAGCGTGGCGGCGAGGTCGAGCCCGGCAAGCTCGATGCGCTGGCCTGAGGCGTGGTCGATATAAGTGATCCGGGCGTTCTGCACCCGCGCCAAATCCAGCGCAAAGCCGCGCCCGCCGGCCGCGGCATCGCCACTGTCGTCCTCGGAGGTGCCGCCGAAGTCCCAGTTGGCGCGGCCATCGGCGCTGCGTTCCAGGATCACCTGCGGGGCGTTGATGGTGATGCCAGTTATGTGGATGTCGCCGCCGATCAGGGCGCCCAGATCGACCGCCACGGACAGGCGCTCGGCGCGCAGCATCGGACCCTGATCGGACCAGTCAGCATTGGCAATTTCGATCCCGCCGATGGAAATGCCCAGGTCGGGATAAAGGCTGGGGCGCAGGCTGCCCGACAGGGTCATGGAACGCCCCGTGTCGGCCTCGAACCGGTCGGTGGCCAGCGCCGCGATACGGTCAACCGGGATCAGGAACAGCGCACCAACGGCCGCCACTACCAGCACAAGCAAGACCCCCAAGCCACGCCAGACCCACCGCATCGCGTTCTCCTTTACGATCTTTCACACCATATAAGGCCTCCCGCGCCGCCATGCCATGCGCGCAAGGCAGGCGCTTCGCGGCATACTAGAGCAAAATGAGATTGCTTTGAATCGCCCTGATTTTGCGCTTCCCGGGGCACCAGCCCCGGATCGCGCCTGCCCGCCCCAAGGCGGGCGCGATCCTCGCTGCGTTGCGGCGGCGTTTCAGTCCAATGTCATCATGCCCTAAGCCAGCGCAACCAGCCTTCCCGAACCCCGAGGTTCCGTCATCCGCAATACCGGTGCACCTCGGTGTCGCGCAGGCCGGTTGCGCGCAGCATACAGCGGTTGCGCGCCTCATAGTAATAGCCGCGCGCGTACCACATCACCGCTTGCGCCTCATCGCCATCCGACACCAGCCACGCCCCGCGCAGGTATTTCACCGCGTAGCGCAGGTTGGTCTCGGGCTCCAAGAGCGCGGCGGGCGACCCACGAAACCCCATCGACCCAGCCGTCGCGGGCAAGATCTGCATCAGCCCGTAATAAGGCCCGTTGCGTGCGCCCGGCCGGTAATCGCTTTCGCGCTGCACGACCTTATGCACAAGGCTGCGCGGCACGCCGTTCAGGTCGGCGTATTGGTTGATGAGCGCGCGAATGTGCGGGGTTTCGCCGGGATAAAGTGCGGGTTCCCCGCGCCGCGTCGCATCATGGGCACCGCTGCCGCAGGCGGTGAGGAAAAGCGCCGCGAGGGCGGCAACAAGAAGATTTCGCATGAGGCTTCCTTCTGCTCGAGGCCCCCTGCGTAATGCCTGCCGCCGATCCGCCCCGTTATGCAATATCAACCCGCGCCCCAGCCATGCCGACCGCAGTCCCGGACTTGATCCGGGACCTGTTGGGTCAAAGGCAGTCGAGAACCACCTTTCGGAAAATTTCGACTCTATGTTGCTATCTAAAAGGCGCGTAGTCGGCTTATTCTGTTGAAAAAGTCTTCTTGATTTTAGATCATCTCGCTGATTCAATCTCTGCATTGATGCGGGGGATTGGCGGCGATGTTGGGACCGAAGCAAGAGGCACAGAGCGCGCTTTTCTATGACTTCTCGATAGAAGACCACGTCCCGCAAGATCATCTGCTGCGGTCGATTGATCGCTTCGTCGATCTGTCCTGCATCCGCCAGCATCTCGCGCCATTTTACAGCTCAACCGGCCGCCCTTCGATTGATCCTGAGCTGCTGATCCGCATGCTGCTGGTGGGCTACTGCCTGGGCATCCGCTCGGAGCGGAGGCTGTGCGAGGAAGTGCATCTCAATCTGGCGTATCGCTGGTTTTGCCGCCTGGACCTGACAGATCAGGTGCCTGACCACTCGACATTCTCAAAGAACCGGCATGGCCGTTTCCGTGACAGTGACCTGCTGCGTCATCTCTTTGAGACGGTCATGGCGCGTTGCATTGCCGAGGGGCTGGTCAGTGGCCAGCGCTTTGCGGCGGATGCCAGTCTCATTGAGGCCGACGCAAATAAACAGAACTCCACCGCCAAAGAAGATTGGGATCACAGCACGATTGACCCCGATGACGCACCTCGTGCGGTGCGGGAATATCTCGACGTTCTGGATGACGCGGCCTTTGGCGCGGCGACGACCGTTGAACCGAAGTTCACGTCTCACTCCGACCCATCCAGTCAATGGACAGCGGCCCGCAAAGGTCCTGCGTTCTTTGCCTATTCAACCAATTATCTGATCGATACTGATCACGGTGTCATCGTGGACGTGGAAGCCACACGATCAATCCGACAGGCGGAGGTCGGGTCTGTGCGTACAATGCTGGATCGGGTCAAAGAAGGGTTTGGCCTGCATCCAGAGCGCATCATTGCTGACACGGCTTATGGTTCAGGCCCCATGCTTGGATGGTTGGTGGATCGCGGCATCGCTCCGCATATCCCGGTAATCGACAAAGCTGGCCGAACCGATGGCACCTGGACACGAGCCGATTTTGAATGGGACGCTGAGAACGACCAGTACATCTGTCCCGAGGGACAGGCGTTGAAGCAGTTCCGCCGCAACTACTCAGACCCCAAGCGTGGCCCGTCCGACAAAGGCACTGCCAAGTATCGCGCGCTGAAACTGACTTGCCAAAGTTGCCCGTCCAAGGCGCGCTGCTGTCCCAACATGGATGCCCGATCCATCACCCGCGAAGAACACGAAGATGCCAGACAAGTTGCCCGAGACATCGCAAAAACCAGGCAATATGAAATCTCGATGAAGCTGCGGAAAAAAGTCGAGATGCTGTTTGCTCACCTCAAACGCATTCTTGGCCTTGGACGGCTCCGATTACGCGGCCCATGCGGCGCAAACGATGAATTCCTCCTCGCTGCCACCGCCCAGAACCTTCGGAAACTGGCCAAGATCTTTCCTGCACCGCAGAAACCGCGAACAGCCTGACCAGAAAGGTGTTCGGGCTCACATACAACGGCCACTTTCTGCACCTGCAACACGTTGTTTTTCAACAGAATCGGCTCAGAGCGGACGTTGGACCAGTTCTTGCGATAATGCGGTGCCTCTCACCATTCCGGCCATTTGTGAAGGATGCAGCAATGTCATTCGAAGTAGACAGCAAGGCTCGAGAGTGCACGCAGAGCGAAAATTTTTGGTTCCACCGATCATTAGTTTGCTATATGATGTGCGACTGGTGCCGACTGACACCCTATAAGCCAACAGACCTCACATGGACGCCTGATGCTCTCGTCCTTTTTGACAGATGTAATGACGCTGGTTGGATTCGGGGTGTTTCTCGATATCATCCTGATCGGCAAGAATGAACGGGAGAGGATCGAACTTTACCTTGATGGAGAACCAGAAGACAAAACCTTAACTGACCGGTTTCTACGGTTTTTGTCACTATCCCATTCCATTGTTTTCGGGAGGTTTTTTTCGGGGCGGCTTTTCTCGATATCATTCTTTGCGTCGGCAGCACTAGTGTCCGTAACGTCGTTCACCGTCGTGGCCACATTCCAGATATACTTTGACCGTGGTGCGCTTGCTGATGTCCGCTTCGACCGCTTGCAGGTGCTAGTAGTCGCAGCTTTCGTTCTCTTCAATATTTGCTTTGACTACTTCACAATCATCCAGACGAAGATTTTCATTGGAGCGTCAATCTCCGCAAAGAGTATTTTCCGTTCATTGATTTTCATAGGGTCAGACCTGCTTGTAACAATGAACACATTCATTCTTTCCTATGCAATCTTTGTTCTGATTGTGATCCAATATTTCGTGTGGCCATCGGCGGAGTTAATGTTTGTCAGGGCAAAGAAAGCCGAGAGCAATGTTGCCGCGGTAGAAGAATTACCA
Source organism: Paracoccaceae bacterium (assembly GCA_965247915.1). Lineage (GTDB taxonomy): Bacteria > Pseudomonadota > Alphaproteobacteria > Rhodobacterales > Rhodobacteraceae > JAKZRT01. Next base: position 800,906 of record OZ252048.1, on the reverse strand, counting down.
AATCATCTTTCCGAATTTGTTTCATCGGAAGCGATGAAACGTTTGGCCTTTAGCGATAATTTCGAAGGAATTCTGCTTCCTGACACAGAAGTGACTGATGAGTACCAGACCGTCAGCGTGTACTACCATTCAACAATTGATCCCCGCGAAAACGACCTTCAATTGCTCATTTTGTCCACTATTTCTCGGTTGGACGTATCCGCACATGGTGGTTTTGAGGACGTTCCCGACGGGCGCGCGGTTGAACTGGCTCGTACATTGCATTCCAAGACCGGGCTGAACCGTTGGGTTCGCGACGCTGAGCCTCCCGAAGACGACCAATTGCCGAACGTGGAGCAAGCCCTGTAAACTGTAAGTGGGGCAATCGGGTCATCAGTTGATCTTAGTGCTGCTTATACGATGACATTCTACCAGACCGACGCCCTCGAGGATGGTTTTCCGATGACGGTCTTTGGAAAGTTGGGGGTATTCCCCCTAGATCGTTTCGTGGCCGATACCATGTCTAATGACCTAAATCATTCGCCGGCTGCAATCTGCCTGCTGGACAACGGGGCAACCGCCCGTTTTCCGCTGACAAAGGACACACTTGGGTTTCTTGAAAGTTGCACGGAATTTCTGACAGTTGAATTCATCTGGCATAGGGCGTTGACGCGAGAATTCAGCACATTAGGCAGAGGCCTCAATGATCGAATTGTCCCCTACAACACATTACTCATAACTAGCTTGCTACCCACGCTAGCTTTTTATGGTGTAATCGTCTTGATGGCGGTGGCGACATTGTTGTTTTCTTATCTGCTGAAGGGGACGAAATTGTTCAAACCGCACTTCCTTCGCGCTCCACTTTCGATCACTTGTTTCTTATTGGCCGTTCCCATGACACTTCATGGCTGGCTTTGACGCTGACGAGACGCAAGCGGTCATTGGGTCGAGTTGCTGCGAAATTCCTCTTGCCGCCCATATCGTCACTCACCGCCTGGTTATTGACCCGGAGCAAAACGTTCGGGAAAGCCATTCAACTCTTTCCCTCTCACCGCCCCAAATCCTGGGAGCGGCCGTTCAATGGTTCCCCGGTTCGTTGTGATCCGATTGAAAACGAATTCTCCAACCACAACGCCCGAAATCTCCGCTGCCATCGAAATCACTTTGCATCTTTAAAACAGCATTTATTCCATAAGTTATTTATTATCAACAAGATACGCCACTTCTCAACCGTTAGAGCCCCCATTGAGCCCCGCCCCGCCTTTCGCTATGGACACCCCCATGACCCCGAACCCGTCCAACTCGCGTCCCGACCTTGCCCGCGCCCAAGCACCGGAACTAGAGCGCCCGGGCCAGCCGACAATCGGAATGGTCAGCCTCGGCTGCCCCAAGGCCCTCGTTGACAGCGAGTGCATTCTGACCCGGCTGCGCGCCGAAGGATACGCGATCAGCCCCGATTACGCCGGCGCTGAAGCGGTGATCGTCAACACCTGCGGGTTTCTCGATTCAGCCAAGGCCGAGAGCCTGGAGGCGATCGGCGAGGCGCTGACCGAGAACGGCCGGGTGATCGTCACGGGGTGCCTGGGGGCCGAGCCGGACTATATCACCGGCGCGCATCCCCGGGTGCTGGCGGTGACCGGCCCGCAGCAATACGAGGCGGTGCTCGATGCCGTGCACGCCGCCGTGCCGCCGTCCCCGGACCCGTTCATCGACCTCCTGCCCGCGACCGGTTTCAACCTGACCCCGCGCCATTACGGCTATCTGAAGATTTCCGAGGGCTGCAACCACCACTGCAAGTTCTGCATCATTCCGCGCATGCGCGGCCGTCTGGCCAGCCGACCCGCCCACGCCGTGATCCGCGAGGCCGAAAGGCTGGTCGAAGCCGGGGTGAAAGAGCTGCTGGTGATCGCCCAGGACACCTCGGCCTATGGCACCGATATCCGCCACGCGACGGACCGCGGTCACCGCGCCCATATCACCGATCTGGCCCGCGATCTGGGGGGCTTAGGGGCCTGGGTGCGGCTGCATTACGTCTATCCCTACCCCCACGTGCGCGACCTGATCCCGCTGATGGCGGAGGGGCTGATCTTGCCGTATCTGGACATCCCGTTCCAGCACGCCCACCCCGACACGCTCAAACGCATGGCCCGGCCCGCGCACGCCGAAAAGACCCTGGACCGGATCGCCGAATGGCGCGGCATCGCCCCCGACATTTCCCTGCGCTCGACCTTTATCGTCGGCTACCCGGGCGAGACCGAGGCCGAGTTTCAGACCCTTCTGGACTGGCTCGACGAGGCGCAACTGGACCGGGTGGGGTGCTTTCAGTACGAGGATGTCGCCGGGGCGCGATCGAACGCCCTGCCCGACCATGTGGCGGGTGAGGTCAAGCAGGATCGGTGGAACCGGCTCATGGCGGCGGCGCAGGCGATTTCCGAGGCCAAGCTGGCGGTCAAGGTGGGGACGCAAGTGGAGGTCATCGTCGACGAAGTCGACGATGCCGCCGCGACTTGCCGGACCAAGGCCGACGCGCCCGAAATCGACGGGAATTTGTTTATCGACGAGGGGTTTGCGGGGCTTGCGCCGGGGGATATTCTGACCGTCGAGGTTGAGGAGGCCGGGGAGTATGATTTGTGGGGGTCGCCTGTGGGATGAAATCTTTGGACTTGCGCCGCCTGCGGCGTCGCCACGGGGCGAGGGGCGCTGACCCTCGCGCTCCCCGGAGCAACAGTGTTTATATTGCGTAGAATTTCTGATCGCGTTCCATTGCATTCAGGGTAACGACCATTTTTCGCATGACGGCGGTGATGGCCAGTTTGGGTGGTTTTCCTGCATCGACGAGCCGCTGGTAGAGGGCAGAGAACGGGGTTCTTTTGGCGCGTGTCGCCGACAGCGCCGCCATGTAGAGGGTATTTCGCAGGTCTTTTCGCCCGCCGCGGCACACCCGTTTGCCCCGCCAGCGACCGCTTTGCCGCGCGAACGGTGCCACGCCGACCAGAGCGGCGATTTCCCCGCGTGTGACGCGGCCGAGCTCGGGAAGCCCGGCAATCATCGCCGCACTGGTGACCGCCCCGATCCCGGGAAGGCTGGTCAGGCGGCGGGCGCGATTGCGCCAGGCCGTGTCCGCTTCGATCAGGGCATTGATCTGCGCGTCCAGCGCCCTGATATCGGCCTCCAACCGGGTCAGTGCGTGGCGGATCATGGCGCGGATATCTTCAAACGCGGCTTGTTTGAGCTGGCATTTTTCGGCAATGCGGCGGGTCAGAAGCGCCCGCCGTCGCGTGGTCAAAGCCTTGATGTAGCGCTGACCTGCTGGCTCATCGAGGCTTGGTGCGGGGCGCATCCGCTGGCCGAACAGCGCCAGAATATAGGCATCGATCCGGTCGGTCTTGGCCAGTTGCCCGCCTGCATAGGCGAATTGCCGGACCCGCTGGGGCAGCAGCCGCGCCACCGGAACTCCGGCGCCCTGAAGGGCCTCATACAGCGCCGATTCATAGCCGCCACTGGCCTCCAGAACGACGAGCTCAGGCGATGTTCCGGCCAACTTCTCAAGCAGCATCGCATGGCCCTGCGGCGTGTTCGGCAAACTGAAATGACGCTCGCTGTCGCCCTGCAACAGGCAAATGTCCAGGCCGTCCCGCGAAATGTCGCATCCCGCGAAGTAAGGTGTTAAGGTCACGTTATCCATCCTTATCTGCGGCCTTGGCGACAACAGCGCCGGGCCAGTCAACAGTTCGGTTTGGGTGGTTACCCAAGGGGCTGGGGACCCGGCTCCCAGACGACCTCAAAGCGGGTCAAGTATTTGCCGGCCTCCCGCCCGCCAACAAAATAGCAGACCGCGGACAGATAAGTATTTGTGGAAATGTGATATGGCTGAATGACCGGCGCGCCGTGCGGTCCGGTCAGGGCATTGATGCCGAGAGCCTGAATTCCGGCGGAATGGCGTCGCGGCCCTCAAGCACCAGATCGGCCATCAGGCGGGCGACGCCGATGGCCATGCCAAAGCCGATTTTGAAGCCACCGTTGGCGATGAATTCGCCCGGTTTTCCGGGCCAGGGGCCCAAGATCGGCGCGCGGCTTCGCGCCCGCGGTCGCAGCCCTGCCCAGCGTTCCACAATTGGCGCTTGCCCCAGGGCGGGGACAAGCGCGCGCGCCGTTTCGATCAGCGCCTCGAGCCGCGCGTCGGTCGAGAATGGTTCGTCAAATTCGCGTTCGCTGGTGGCTCCGAGCGCGACCGTGCTATCGCCGTGGGGGATGATATGAATACCATCGGCAAAAATCTGCGCCGCCCCGGCCCGGTCGAGTTTCAGCAGTGCGGCCTGGCCCTTCACCGCGTTGCCGATGGGGTGCCAGAGGTGATCGGAGAGCGCGGCCAGACCGGCGGTACCGGTGGCCCAGATGATCTGGCCCTGGCGCGGCGATTCGGCCACGACGATGCCACCCCGGATCCGCACCGCTTCGGCCAGCGCGGCGATTGAGCGGCGCGGGTGGATGTGGGCGCTCAGCGTGTCGCGCAGCCAAAGGCCGGTCGGCGACAGCGGCGCCCAATCCCCGGCCTTGTCACCGTCAATGATCTGCCAGTCAGCCGCGCCTTGCCAGTTGCGCGCGGCGTCCGGCGCCCGGCTTCTTGCCAGCTTCACAGCGCGTTCGTCGGCCAGCGGCTGGATGCGTCCGGTGCGGGCGTAGCCGGGGTCTTTTCCGGACGCATTGGCGATCTCGGCCCAGAACGGACCGGCGGCGAGCAGGCTTTCAAGCTGCAGCGCCTTCTTGGTGTTCCAGTTATCGGGCGTATGCAGGGCCAGGGCGCCAAGCACGCCGCCGCTGGCCCCGGCCCCGGGTCCGCCTGGGTCGATCACCCGCACCCGGGCGCCGCGCGAAAGGCAGACAAACGCGATGGTCAGGCCGAAAATGCCCGCCCCCAGCACTGTCACATCGACGCCCGCCTTCGCCATTGCCAATCCCCGCACCCATGGCCATTGTCGCCGCCGGATGGGCATAGGGCAAAAACCGATGATCGGCCAGCGCGCTGAGGTCAACTGGGCGCAGACCGGTGCGCCGGTATCGACGCACTTTGACGATCCCTATTTTTCGCTTGCCGACGGAGTGGCCGAGGCGGGTCATGTGTTTCTTTCCGGCAATGATCTGCCGGCGCGACTTTCAGACGGGTTTCGCGTGGCCGAGCTTGGGTTTGGCACCGGGCTTAACGCGCTGGCGCTGGCGGCGGCGGTGCCCGGCGGCTGCCGCGTTAGCTTTGCGACGTTCGAGGCTTTTCCAATGCGCGGTGCGGATGCGGCCAAGGCCCTGGCGGCGCTGGCCTTGCCTGCCACCGCCGGACCCCTGGTGGCGGTCATCGCGCGCGCGCTGGACCGCCGCGACCGGAAATTCGCGCTCGGTCCGCTTGATGGGACCCTGGTGCTGGGCGACGCGCGCGACACGCTGCCCAACTGGCACGGGCAGGCTGACGCCTGGTTTCTGGATGGTTTTGCACCGGCGCGAAACGCTGAGATGTGGGAACCGGCGTTGCTGGATGCGGTCGCGCGGCATACCGCGCCGGGCGGAACCTTCGCCACCTACACGGCGTCGGGCGCGGTACGCCGGGCGCTTGAGCAGGCCGGTTTTGACGTCACGCGCGCCCCTGGCTTCGGGCGCAAGCGGCACATGACGCGCGGTGTGCTGAGGGGCGGGCCATGACGCCGCCGAACAATCGCGCCGGCATCTGGCTGATGGTGGCGACAACGATGGTGTTTGCCGCCCAGGACGGGCTGTCGCGCCATCTGGCCGAGACCTACAACGTGTTGATGGTGGTAATGGTCCGCTATTGGTTCTTTGCCGCCTTCGTGTTCGCCTAGGCGGCGCGCGCCCAAGGCGGGCTGCGCGCGGTGGCGGCCACCCGACAGCCGCTGTTGCAGGGTTTTCGCGGGGTTCTGCTGGCGCTGGAGATTTGCGTGATGGTGCTGGGGTTCACCTATCTCGGGCTTGTCGAGGCGCATGCGGTCTTCACTTGCTACCCGCTTTTGGTCGCAGCACTTTCAGGTCCGGTTCTGGGCGAAAATGTCGGGTGGCGCAGGTGGGCGGCCATCGGAGTTGGCTTCGTGGGCGTCATCATCATCCTGCGCCCTGGTGTGACGGTGTTCACAGCCGCCACGTTGTTGCCGCTGGCCTCGGCATTGATGTTTGCGCTCTACGCGCTGTTGACGCGCTATGCGGCACGGGCCGACAGTGCTGAAACCAGCTTTTTCTGGACCGGTGTCACCGGTGCTGCGCTGATGAGCGTGATCGGGCTGACATCATGGCAACCAATGACGCCTGCCGACAGCGCGTTGATGGGGCTGCTTTGTGTCACCGGCGTTCTTGGCCATTGGTTGCTGATCCGTTGTTATGCCGTCGCCGAAGCCAGCGCGGTTCAGCCCTTTGCCTTTCTGCAACTGGTGTTCGCTGCGGCCATCGGGATCCTGATCTTTGGTGAGATATTGAAATCCAACGTCGTGCTGTGTGCGGGGATCGTGGTGGGCGCTGGTTTGTTTACGCTGATGCGGCAACACCGGTTGGCCAAGCGGCCGGTTGGCGGCTGAGCGCGCGCTAAAGGCGTGTTGCGCGCACCCACCATGCGGGGTGGTCGGCGCGGAGCAGTTCGGCAGCGGCCAACGCGGCCTTGGCGTCGTGGAAAAGCCCGAAACAAGTGCTGCCCGAACCGGACATGCGTGCCAGTTGGCAACCCAGCAGGTCGCGCAGGTCGGCAAGTGCGGCGCTGATGGCCGGAGCGATGCTCTGCGCCGGTGGCTCCAGGTCATTGCGTTGATCGGCAAGCCAGGCAATCAGCGGGGCCGGGCTTTGGAGGTCAGGCAACCGGTCGGGCATCGGCGCATTGTTATGGTCGCTGAGCGCGGCGAACACCGCCGCCGTGGGCACTGGCGTGCCCGGATTGACCAGCACGGCGTGCAGCGGCGGCAGTGTGACCGGATGCAGACCCTCGCCTATACCACGGGCCTGCAATGACGTGGCGGCCAGACACATCGGCACGTCAGCACCGAGCGCCAGCGCCTCGTCACCTGTCAGGGGCGGCACATCCCACAGTCGCGCCAGCGCGTTGATGGTGGCCGCCGCATCGGCCGATCCGCCGCCCAGGCCGCCGCCGCGCGGCAGATGCTTGTCCAGCGTAATCGTCGCGCCCCGTGACACGCCGCGTAATGCGCGAAGCCGCATTGCGGCCCGCATTACGATGTTGTCATCGCCCACGGGCACGCCTTGGGCCCGGGGCCCGGTAACATCGAGGCTCAGTTCATCATCCGCGACAACACCTATGCGGTCACCCACATCTGCCGAGAAGACCACAAGCGTGTCGAGCAGATGAAAGCCGTCGGCCCTGCGGCCGGTGACATGCAGCGTCAGATTGACCTTGGCCGGGGCAAAGACGTCAACCGCCGTCATTGGCGACCGCCAGCGGTTCGGCGCCTTCCTCTTCCAAAACCGCGTCCAGCCCGACCTCGAGCTTGCGGCGGATGCGGATGACCTCGGCCTCTTCGGGCTCAAAGCTCATCGCGCGCCGCCACTGGAACCGCGCCTCGAGCGTCCGGCCCACGGCCCAATAGACGTCACCCAGATGGTCGCTGATGATCGGGTCCGTCGGGGTCAGCTGTGCGGCCCGTTCCATATGCACCTCGGCTTCGTCATAGCGGCCCAGGCGATAAAGCACCCAGCCGAGCGAATCGGTGATATAGCCATCGTCGGGCCGCGCCGCGACCGCGCGTTCGATCATATCAAGCGCCTCGTCCAGATTCTGCTGCAGTTCGACCAGCGAATAGCCCAGATAGTTCAGCACCTGCGGCTGATCGGGGCTGAGGTCGAGCGCCAGCCGGAAATCGGCTTCGGCCTGCGGCCAGCGGTCCGAACGTTCGTGGGTGATGCCGCGCGCGAAGTACAGAATCCAGTGCTGGCGGTCCGGGTTTTCGTGCTGCGCGATGGCTTTGTCATAAGCCTGGCTGGCCTCGTCATAGAGCTCCATGCGTCGCAGAGCGTCACCTAACGTCTGATGCACCGATGCAATCTCGGCATGGCTTTCGGCCAGTTGTTGCAACACTTCGATGGCCGCGTCTGGCCGGCCGGCGCGGCGCAGCGCCTCGGCCCGGCCCATTTCGGCGGCGTGAAAAGATGGATCATCGCGCGCCACCTGATCGTAGGCGCGCGTGGCCAGGTCGTATTGGTCGAGTTGCTCCAGAAGGCTGGCCATAAGCAGGATCGTGTCGGTATCGCCCGGACGCAGATAATCGGCGGTACGGATGTAGCTTAGCGTGTATTCATCAGCCGCTTCGCCGTTCAGAGCCGAGGCGACCGACTGGAACACTTCGGCCATACCGTCCGATGCGCTGGTGACTACGTCAAAAGTCAGCACCTCGCCGGCCTCGAGCGCCGCGACCAGCGCGTCCATGGCCGGATCGCTGCCGGAGCTGAAACCGGTGCGAATGGCGGCAATGGCATCGGCTGAACGTTCAAGCTGGCTGAGGATCTGGGCACGCGCCACGAGCCCGCGCCGGGTTGATTGCAGCTGGGCGCCATCGGGTCCGGAAAAAAGCGCCTCGGCGCCTTCGAAATCGCCGACATTGGCCAGCGACAGGGCCTTGTGATAGCCGCCAAAGGCCGCCAGACCGGGACGCGCGGCGATCTCGTCAAAGGCTGCCAGCGCCAGGGTCATATCGCCCGCGCCCACATGCGCCCAAGCCGCGGCAAGCCCGTCGACCAGCGGGCCAACGGAAAGCGCTGCCGCCTGATCCCCAAGAAGGTCCGCATATTCGCCCTCTTTCATGCGGTGAGCCACCAGCACCTGTGCGGCAATCTGGCTTTCCGGGCTGATCGCCGCCAGTTGCCGGGCAATCGGCACCGCGCGTTCGATCCGGCCAACGCCGACAAGCGCTGCCACCGTGTTTTCCATCAGCGCCACATTCGAGCCGTCGCGCGCCAGAGCCCGCACGAAATAATCGGACGCTGCCGAAAAGTCGTGGTTCATAACCGCCTGACGCGCCGCCAGATACGAGCCGGCAAATCCGTCGGCCTGTGCTAATGCTGCGAGGGGCGAAATCCCCAGAATTGCCAGCGTTGCAAGAAATTTTCGGATCATGTCGGGTCTACCCAATCAATATCGCGCTGAACCTAGCCGCTTCGTGATGGCAAAAGCAACGCGTAGCTGGCACACGGACCCTTCAAATTTGTGAAATGGTTACCCAGAAGCCGCGCTCGGGCGGACCACCCTGCGCCTCACATATTCGGGTAGTTCGGCCCGTCGCCGCCCTGCGGCGTCACCCAGGTGATGTTCTGGCTGGGGTCTTTGATGTCGCAGGCCTTGCAATGCACGCAGTTCTGGAAGTTGATGACGAATTTTTCGTCAACCACCTCGTATACGCCCGCCGGGCAGTACCGCTGTGCGGGTTCGGCGAATTCGGGCAGGTTGACGCTGATCGGAATATCCGGATCGGTCAGGTGCAGGTGCGCCGGTTGGCGTTCTTCGTGGTTGGTCATCGAGAAACTGACGTTGGTCAGACGGTCAAAGCTGAGTTTACCGTCGGGCTTGGGATAGCCGATCACCGGGTGATCCGCCGCCTTGCCGGTCGCGGCGGCATCGGTCTTGCCGTGTTTGAGCGTTCCGAAAAGCGAAAAGCCGAAGAGCGTCTGAAACCACATGTCAAAGCCGCCCAGAATGAGTCCGCCCAAGGGACCGAACCGCGCGTTCAGGGGGGCGACATTGCGGACTTTCTTCAAGTCTTTGCCGACCGGGCCGGACCGCAGCGCCGTATCATAGGCACCCAGCGTGTCGCCCGACTGGCCGCCCTTGATAGCGGCATGGGCGGCCTCGGCGGCCTCGATGCCCGAATGCATGGCGTTGTGGTTGCCCTTGATCCGCGGCAGGTTGACCAGCCCCGCCGAACAGCCCAGCAACGCGCCGCCCGGAAACGCCACTTGGGGGATCGACTGCAGCCCGCCCTTGGTCACCGCCCGCGCGCCGTAGGCCACGCGCTTGCCGCCTTCCAGAAGTTTGGCAATCTTGGGGTGATGCTTGAACCGCTGAAATTCCATGTAGGGATAGAGGTGCGGGTTCTTATAGTTCAGATCGACGATGTAGCCCACATAAACCTGATTGTTATCAAGGTGATAGATAAAAGACCCGCCCGAGTTTTTCCACCCCAAGGGCCAGCCCATGGTGTGCGTGACCTCTCCCTCGTTGTGCTTTTCCGGGTCGACCTCCCAAATCTCCTTCATGCCCAGGCCGAACTTGGGCACGTCGCAATTTGCATCCAGCCCGTATTTGGCGATCACCTGCTTGGAGAGCGATCCACGCACGCCCTCAGACAAGAACACGTATTTGCCGTGCAGCTCCATGCCCGGCTCGTATCCGTCGCCGGGTTCGCCATCGGCGTTCAGGCCAAACTCGCCGGCGACCACGCCTTTGACCTCGCCATCCTCGCCCCACACCAGTTCCGAAGCGGCCATGCCCGGAAAAATCTCCACCCCCAGTCCCTCGGCCTGCTCGGCCATCCAGCGACAAACATTGCCCATGGAAACGATGTAATTGCCGTGGTTCGACATCAGGGGCGGCATCAGGAAATTGGGCAGGCGCACCTGACCGCTTGCCCCCAGAACATAGAAATTGTCCTGGCTGACCGGCACATTCAATGGCGCGCCTTTGTCCTTCCAGTCCGGCATCAGGCGCGTCAGCCCCGACGGGTCAAGCACTGCGCCCGACAGGATATGCGCGCCGACCTCAGAGCCTTTCTCCAGGACCACGACCTCGAGATCGGCATCGAGCTGTTTCAGCCGGATCGCGGCGCTGAGACCTGCAGGCCCGGCGCCCACGATCACAACGTCGTATTCCATCGCTTCGCGTGTCCCATCGGCCATGTCATTACCCTGTTTATGAATGCCGGTTCGCGCGGCATATTTCGCGCGTCCTTAGCGCAGGTCTGCCAACAGGGCAATTGCCATGCGCGTCAGGCGTTTCGGCCCGGACTACGTCTGCGCCGCAGCCACCACCAGGCCAGCGCCATCAAAATAATCGACGCATAACCGTCAACGGCATAATGAAAACCGGTGTGGACAGAAAATATCAATATTGCCGCCAGATAGGCACTGGCAATCGGGATCAGCCAGACCGACCGCTCGGACGCATAAAGGGTGATCACCGTCGCCATCGCCACATGCACCGACGGAAACGCCGAAATGCCAGTGCCCAGCGCAAGCAACCCTTCGGAGTACATCTCCCACAGCCCAAGCTGAATCTGACCGATCAGGCCTTCGGCAATGCCCGAGACCTCGAGCGCAACCGTGAGATCGGCAAAGCGGTCAGTATGGAAAATCCGGTCATAAAAAACCGGCCCAGCGGAAAGCCCGGCGATCGCAAGGACATTGCCGAGAACCAGGAATGCCAAAACGTAGAGCCTGAGATAGTCGCCTCTGCGGCGCCGGTCGCCGTCGATTATTGCCAAAATAACCGGAAAAAGCAGCGAGACTGGCACCCAAAGCACCACGTATGATACGGCGATCCCAATTTCACTGACGCCCGAAAACAGACGATGCGAAAATTGGTAAGGGTCGGTCCCGAAATGCAGCGCCCGGTCGAGCGCCGCAAAGAACGGGTCGGCAAAAAAGGGAAGATCAATGAAGAGCCCGGCGATGTCCTGCAAATGTGTCTTAACGGTCATAAAAGCAGCCGCAAAAATGGCTACTCCGACAAGGGCCAGCGCTGCTTCGGGTCCGCGCCGACGCAGAGCATCGGTTCCACCCGTCAGGCCAACAACAACAAGACCCAAAGCCAGCGGAACCACGGCAGCCAGGAGAATGCGCAGCTGGTCTTGAAAGACGACGAGAATGCCGAATGCCATAAGTTCCCGGCTGGCGCCGGATGCCCAAGCGACACCAACAGCAGCCAGCAGATAAACCAGTGAGAACGCAATAAAACCCTTCACAGTGCTCGACTTTTTGTTAAAATTGCGTCCTTCTAGGCCGCCGCCTGCCCACGTTCTATTGACTCTTTCCACCAAGGCGGCGTTAAGGGCCAACGTGTTGCGTATTCACCATCCACAGCGCTGAAATCCGATGGACAAGATCTTGATCACCCGCGCGGGCCACACCGCGCTTGAAGGAGAATTGAAGACGCTCAAATCGGTTGAGCGCCCGGCGGTGATCCGCGCGATCGCCGAGGCCCGCGAGCATGGCGACCTGAGCGAAAACGCGGAATATCACGCGGCCCGCGAAAAGCAGAGCTTTATCGAAGGGCGGATCGGCGAGCTGGAGGCGATTTTGTCGCGCGCTGATGTGATCGACCCCGCAAAACTTTCCGGCCCGATCAAATTCGGCGCGACAATTGGGCTGGTCGACGAAGACACCGGCGAGAAAAAGACCTATCAGATCGTCGGCGAAGCCGAGGCCGATATCGAACGTGGGCGGCTGAACATCGCCTCGCCACTGGCGCGCGCCCTGATCGGCAAAGAGACGGGAGACAGCGTCGAGGTTCGCACGCCGGGCGGCGAACGGGGCTATGAGATACTCAGCGTAAGATATATCTAAGGGGGGCAAGGCCCCTGAGCGACACAGCAATGAGCAACAACGAAGGCAAAAAACGGGTCGATCTGGGCATGTTCAATCGTCCGGGCGTCGGCCAGCTTACGCCCGCCGATGTGGCTGCCGCGGCGCTCAGCATCATCTGGGTGCTGATTGCGGTGGTTTTTGTAATCTTCGCGCGCGGCGACGACGGGTCGATGACCACTCAGACGGTCAACGGCCTGGTGACGGCGATTGTCATCGTCCTGCCGCTGGTCATGATCTGGGTCGCCGCGATCGCGCTGCGCAGCATGAACATGGTCCGCGAGGAATCGCTGCGGCTGCGAACGGCGATGGATGTTCTGCGGCAGAACTATCTGGAGCTTCAGCAAACCCGGCGCATGCAGGTAAGACCGGCCACGCCAGGCGCACCAGCGACCGCCGAGCCACGTCCGGCACAGTTTTCGACCCGCCGCGACCTTACGCCCTTGAAAAGGGGCGAGCAGGGCGATCTGGCGCTTGGTCTGAAACCCGCCGAAAGCGGCCCCCAGTTGACGCCCGAAGAATTTATCATGGCGCTGAACTTCCCCAAGACCGCCGAAGACAAGGCCGGTTTCCGCGCCTTGCGCAGGGCGCTTAGCGACGCTCACGTCGGGCGGCTGGTCCAGTCCAGCCAGGATGTACTGACCCTGCTCAGCCAGGAAGGCATCTATATGGACGACCTGACGCCCGACCGGGCGCGGCCCGAGATCTGGCGGCGCTTTGCCCAGGGCGAACGGGGTCGGGCGGTGGCGATGCTGGGCGGCGTGCGCGACCGGTCAAGCCTGGCGCTGAGCGCCCAGCGGATGCGCAACGATCACATCTTCCGCGACGCGACGCACCACTTCCTGCGCCAGTTCGACCACACGCTGGCGGCGTTCGAACCTGAGGCCTCTGACACCGAGATCGTGGCGCTTTCCGACACCCGGACAGCGCGCGCCTTCATGCTGCTTGGCCGGGTGGCCGGCACCTTCAATTAGGGTAATGCGTGTTCAGCCGCCCGCCGGGCAGCCGACCAGTTCGACCCCTCCCGCAGCTCCGAGGATCGTCAGCGTGACCTGGCTGCGGTCCAACATGAACGGCTGGCCGGTGGGGCCGACCAGGTCGGCAGCGATGGCCAGCGCCCGGCCATTGCGCGAAAGTTTGGCGACGGAGACCCAGACCGAGGCTTCAGAATATTCCATTACCGCGGCCTCGTCATCGCCCAAACGCGCCAGCGGCAGCCGCGCGGTCAGCCGCAGCCCGTCGGCAATCGGCGCGACCGAACAGCCAAACCCGTCATGGTCCGCACCATCGGCCCGCGCCGGCACCCGCGCCAGTGCGGCCTGAATTTCCGGGTCGGGACCGGCATCGGTTGGCAAATCGGCGCGGAAGGGCAATGTCACCGGAATGCAGATTTCACGGCAGACGCCGATCTCGATCTCGCCCGCAGCCAGCATCGCGCCGGCGCGCCGCGGCGTCAGCGTGACCGGGATCACCACCTGATTCTTGTAGCCCACGGTATGGGCGCCGTAGCTTTCGAATATCTCGGGTCGCGGCCAGTGCACTTTTACCGAACCAACGTTGCTGGACCGGTCCCAGTCAAACCGGGGCGGGATACCGACATTGCCGGGGCTGCGCCAATAAGTGTACCAGCCGGGCGCGAGGCTGATCCGCAAGGCCGCGATATGGGTGCCCTGCGCGGTGCGCCACCCCGGCAGAATTTCCAGGCGCACCTCTTCCTGCGCCCCGAGCGGGGCCGACAGCCCAAAACCCAGTACAGCGGCGGCGATAATCTGTCTTGACCCGAACATAACGCCGTCAACCTAGCCATCGGGCCTTCAAATGAAAGTCACAAATCGGAGATTGGACAAATTGAACCCGTCACAGATAAGAATCCTTGAACCCGGCTCTTTGCGGCCCCACCATGGGGCTATGTCAGATGATCTGGACCCCATTGACCTGACCGGCCAATTGTTGATCGCGATGCCGGGCATGGGCGACCCGCGTTTTGAAAAAAGCGTGATCCTGATCTGCGCGCACTCGAGCGATGGCGCCATGGGGCTGATTATCAACAAACCGGCGCGCAAGGTTTCTTTCGGGGATCTGCTCAAACAACTGGGGATCGACACCGACGACCCCGGCAGGGGCCCGGCGATCTGTTTTGGCGGTCCGGTCGAACACGGGCGCGGCTTTGTCCTGCACTCGATGGATTACGGAACCAGTGAAACGACGATGGAGGTGCCGGGCGGTTTTGGCATGACCGCGACGCTGGACATTCTGGAGGACATCGCCACCGGCGACGGCCCCGAACGCGCGATATTGGCGCTTGGCTATGCGGGCTGGGCGCCCGGCCAACTTGAAGCCGAGCTGGCCCAGAATGGCTGGCTGACCTGTGACGCCAACGCCGATCTGGTATTTTCTACGGAAAACCCCGGCAAATGGGCGGCAGCACTTGGCACATTGGGTGTTGAGGCGATCGCGTTGTCGGCAACGGCGGGACGGGCCTAGGGCGTGGTGACTTTGGACTGAAACGCCGCCGCAACACGCTGAGGATTGCGCCTGACCGGGCGGGGGCGAGAATCGCGCCCGCCATGGGGCGGGCAGGCGCGATCCGGGGCTGAAGCCCCGGCAAGGGCAAAATCTAGGCGATTCAAAGCAATCTCATCTTACTCCTGGGCCCCTTACCAAGCGATTGCGTCGCGTTCCGCGCCGCAACGCGGGCGGGGGGCCGGCCCCCAGAGTATTTGCGGGAAAGTGATGAAGCGTCGACTTTCTTGGGGCGCGCATTCTAGCTGGAAATTCGACTTTAACCCTGGCTTCGCGGTGCGGTGGCGCGGCGCAGGCGGTCGTTGAGAGCGCGTCCAAGCCCATGATCCGGGATCGGGGCCACGGCAATCGCGGCACCGGTTTCGTCTAGGTCGTGCAGAGCCGCAAATAGATTGGCGGCAGCCTCGGTCAGATCGCCCCGGCGCGACAGGTTCAGGTCAGCCTCGGGGCACGAACCGAAACCCAGCAACACCTCGCCCGCCGCTTTTGACGCGGCGTTCAGGCGCAGCGCCGCGCGCGGCGCATAATGCGACGACAACTGGCCCGGCGCCGTGGGGGTCCGATCATGGATCACCGGCGCGGCTGCAAGCGGACCCACGGCATCGGCCAGCGCCTCAACCGGCAAACCACCCGGGCGCAGAAGGCGCGGCGCGGCCGTGCAGTCAACGATCGTTGACTCCAGCCCGACCTGGGCCGGTCCGCCGTCAATGACCGCCGCTATCTTTCCGCCAAGACCGTCAAACACATGGGCGGGCGTCGTCGGGCTGATCCGCCCCGACGGGTTGGCCGACGGCGCCGCCACGGGCCGTGCGACCTGCGCCAACAAACTCTGTGCCAGGGCGTGCGCGGGCACCCGGACGGCCAGCGTTTCAAGCCCGCATGTGACCAGCTTTGACACCCGCGCCCCGGCCCGAAGCGGCAAAACAAGGGTCAGGGGACCGGGCCAGAAAGCCCCCGCCAGCCGCTCTGCAGCGTCCGAAAATTCCACCAGATCGCGGGCCGAGGCCACATTGGGCACATGCACAATCAGCGGGTTGAACGACGGCCTGCCCTTGGCCGCAAATATTCCGGCAACCGCTTGGTCGTTGCCCGCATCCGCCCCCAGCCCATAGACGGTTTCGGTCGGAAAAGCGACCAGCTTGCCGCACCGAAGTAACGCAGCGGCGCGGGCGATCCCGGCCTGATCGGGGTGCAATATTTCGGTGCGTGCTTCGGTCAAGGGACAAGGCTTTGGGCAGACAAGGTGATGGACGATCCTGCGGGTATGGCTTAACCCCCTTGCTCAAACCACACCAACGGCCCTCTGCCAAGCGCGCTTTGACCGGGGCCCAACGACCGAGGTCATTCTTGCCCTATCGCGCCCCAACCGACGAGTTGCAATTTATCCTCGATCACGTGGTCGGATTTGACCGGGTTGTCGCGACCGAGCGGTTTTCCGAGGCAACGCCCGACCTGACTGCGGCGATCCTTTTGGAGGCCGGGAAACTGGCCAGCGACGGCTTGGCGCCGCTGAACCGGGTCGGCGATGCAGAAGAGTCGCGCCTGGAAAATGGCGTGGTGCGCACGCCGACGGGATTTGCCGAGGGCTTTGCGCAGATTGCCGAAGGCGGCTGGATCGGAATGGCGGCCAACCCCGCGCACGGCGGCATGGGCCTGCCGGTGACTCTGTCGATGGCGGTCAACGATATGTTTTCCTCGGCCTGCCTGGCGCTGCAACTGAGCCCGCTGATGACCCAGGGCCAGATCGACGCGCTGGAAGCGCACGCCAGCGATGCGATCAAAAACCTTTACCTTCCGAAGCTGATCGCGGGCCAATGGGCCGGCACGATGAACCTGACCGAATCCCAGGCCGGATCGAATGTAGGAGCGCTGGCCACGCGCGCCGAACCGTCGGGCGATGGGACTTACGCCATTTCGGGCCAGAAGATATTCATCAGCTGGGGCGACGGCGATTTCTTCGATAATATCTGCCACCTGGTGCTGGCCCGCCTGCCCGATGCCGCACCGGGCACCAAAGGCATCAGCCTTTTCATGGTGCCCAAGCGGCTGCCCGACGAGGATGGCAATCCGGGCGTGGCCAACGTCCTGCGGGTGGTGTCGCTGGAACACAAACTGGGTCTGCACGGCGCGCCCACCTGTGTGATGGAGTATGACCGCGCCACCGGCTGGCTGGTGGGCGGCGAACACGCCGGGATGGCGGCGATGTTCACGATGATGAATACGGCGCGGCTGGGCGTCGGCGTTCAAGGCATCGGCGTTGCCGAGGCGGCATTTCAGCACGCGCTGGCTTTCGCGCAGGACCGCAAACAGGGGCGGACGCTGGTCAAGGTTGGTGCTGGCACCATAATCGACCACGCCGATGTGCGGCGCATGTTGATGACCATGAAAGCTAAGCTGTTTGCGGCCCGCGCCATCGCGCTCGATTGCGCGGTCGCTATCGACATGGCCCGCGCCACCGGGTCGGCTGACTGGGAGGCCCGCGCCGCCTTTCTGACCCCCATTGCCAAGGCTTTTGGCACCGATGTGGGGTTTGAGGTCGCGCAATTGGGTATCCAGGTGCACGGCGGCATGGGGTTCATCGAGGAAACCGGCGCCGCGCAGTTTCTGCGCGATGTTCGGGTGACCTCGATCTATGAAGGCACCAACGGCATTCAGGCCATGGACCTGGTGGCCCGCAAGATGATGGACGGTGGTGCTGCGGCTTTTGCATTGCTGGACGAGGCCTCGACGCTTGCAAAGGGGGATATTGGTTCCGGGCTTGCCGCTGCGGTCGATGACCTGCGCCGAACTACGCGGTGGCTGGCCAACCAGACCGACCTGAACGAGCGTTTTGCCGGTGCGGGGCCTTATCTTGAGGCCTTCGCCCTGGTTCTGGGTGCCGCAGCCCATGTGAAAGCCGCGGCCGCCGAGGGTGGCGACGGGCCGCGCGCCGCGCTGGCCCGGTTCTTTGTCGCCTGCCTGCTGCCGGCGCACAGTGGCCTGAGCGCTGCGGTGCGCACCGGCGCGGCCCCGGTTTACGGCCTCACCGATCTGGAGCTTTCCCTTTGATGGACGCGCCCGCGCCTGCCATCCGCTATCCTTTCGACGCGCCGCCGGCCGAGGGAGCGGCAACCGAAGTTGCGCCCGGCATTTTGTGGATGCGCTTGCCGCTGCCGATGAAGCTCGACCACGTCAATGTCTATGCGCTGGACGACGGCGACGCCTGGACCATAGTGGACACGGGCTTTGACTCCGGCCGCAGCCGCGCCGTTTGGCGGGCACTGCTGACCGGGCCGTTGCAGGGCCGCCCGGTGAGCCGGGTCATTGCCACGCACCATCACCCCGATCACATCGGTTTGGCCGGTTGGTTCCAGACCGACTACGGAGCCGAGCTGGTTACCACCCGCACCGCCTGGCTGATGGCTCGGATGTTGCAGCTCGATGAACAGGACCGGCCCACACCGGAAACCGTTGCCTTCTGGCGGTCGGCCGGAATGGACGCGGACGTGCTGGCGGCGCGCATGGCCGAGCGGCCCTTCAATTTTGCCGACGTGGTGGCACCGCTGCCCCTTGGGTATCACCGCATCGTCGAGGGCAGCACGGTCCAGGCGGGGGGCCGCGACTGGACCGTGCGCATCGGAAACGGTCACGCGCCGGAACACGCAACACTGTGGTCAACCGACGGCGAAATTGTCATCGGCGGCGATCAGCTTTTGCCCTCGATCTCGCCCAACCTCGGCGTCTATGCCACCGAGCCCGCGGCCGACCCGGTGGCCGATTGGCTGGCCGCCTGCGAATGGCTGGCGCCCCATGCGACCGAGGCCCAGCTGGTTCTGCCCGGCCACAAACTGCCCTTTACCGGCCTGCCCCTGCGCCTTGAGCAGCTGATTGCCAATCACCACGGCGCGCTTGCCCGGCTGCGCGCCCACCTCGCCACCCCGCACACCGCCGCCGAATGCTTTCAGCCGCTCTTTCGGCGCGAGATCGGGCTGGGCGAATGCGGGCTGGCGCTGGTCGAGGCCATGGCCCATTGCCTGCATCTTTTTCACTTGGGCGCGGCAACCCGTCAGCGGCGCGACGATGGCGCGTGGCGCTGGCACTGCCCCTGATCCCTGCGCGCCTTTGCCCCCGTGACAGGCGCGCGCGCATGCGCTATGCGGCAGGCAAGATGGGAATTCACGGAGGCGCAGATGGCCGAACACCAACACGGTTCAATGAACACCGAGGCCCACGAAAAGGTCTTTTCGGGGGTGGTTACATTCGTGGCCCGGACGGTCATCGGTATATTTGTGTTTTTGATCATTCTGGCGATGGTCAACGGCTGACGCGCCTGACCCGGGCGTCCAAGGGTGAGCGCCTTCTTCGCCAAAATGCGACTTCACCCGAAGAATTTCTCAAATCCAAGAATAATTCTGAAATCCCCCCTTTCATCGTTTCGAAAAATACTTTCGGGGGGTGCGGGGGGTCCGTGGCCCCCCGCGTGGCGGCGCGCGGAACGCGCGGCGCAAAACCTTTATCCCGTGGCTTGCGGCATCCGATAACTCACCGCTTCGGCGACATGGCTGTGGCGCACGGTCTCGGACCCGGCCAGATCGGCGATGGTCCGCGCCACCCGCAACACCCGGTGATAGCCGCGCGCGGTCAGTCCCAACCGTTCAGCCACCCGGGCCAGAAATTCGCGCCCCTGGGTATCGGGCGCCGCCACCTCTTCCAGCGTCTTGCCTTCGACATCTGCGTTCACTCTGGTCTCGGTGCCAGCATAGCGTGCGGTCTGCACGTCGCGCGCGCTCTGCACGCGTTCGGCCACCTCCGCCGATCCTTCGCCGCTCGCCGGCAGGTCCAGATCGGTATAGGCCACCGGCGGCACCTCGACACGCAGGTCAAACCGGTCCATCAGCGGGCCCGAAATATGGCCCAGATAATCCTCGCCACAGATCGGTACGCGGGCGCAGGCGCGTGCCGGGTCGGCGAGGAACCCGCATTTGCAGGGGTTGGCGGCGGCCACCAGCATGAACCGGCAGGGATAGCGCACATGAGCATTGGCGCGCGCCACGACCACATCGCCGGTCTCGATCGGCTGGCGCAGGGTCTCCAGCACCGGGCGCGCGAATTCGGGGAATTCATCCATGAACAGCACGCCGTTGTGGGCCAGGCTGATCTCGCCGGGTTTCGCGCCCTTGCCGCCGCCGACGATCGCCGCCATCGACGCGGTGTGGTGGGGTTCGCGAAACGGGCGCGCGCGGCTGATCCCGCCTTCCTCCAACAAACCCGACAACGAATGGATCATCGAGGTTTCCAGCGCCTCGCCCGGGGTCAGGGGCGGCAATATACCCGGAATGCGCGCCGCCAGCATGGATTTGCCCGACCCCGGTGGCCCGGTCATCAAGATGTGGTGCCGCCCGGCGGCGGCTATTTCCAGCGCCCGTTTGGCGCGTTCCTGACCCTTCACGTCGCGCAGGTCCTTCGTCCATTTCTGCCCGGTCACCTCGCCCGGACGCGCCGGCCCAAGCGGCGTGGCCCCGGAAAAATGTGCAATCGTCTGAGCCAGGCTTTCGGGGGCCACCACCTCGGCAGACCCGACCCAAGCTGCCTCGGCCCCGCAGGCGCGCGGACATATCAGCCGCCGCTCGGACGCCGCGGCCGCCATGGCCGCAGGCAGGGCACCGACAACCGGAACCAGCGAGCCGTCCAGCGATAATTCGCCGAGCGCCACCGAGGCGGCAATCTCGTCGCCCGGAACCAGTTCCAGTGCCGCCAGCACCGAAAGCGCAAAGGGAAGGTCGAAATGCGAGCCCTCTTTGGGCAGGTCGGCGGGCGAAAGGTTAATGGTGAGGCGCTTCGAGGGCAGCGCAATATTCATCGCCGCAAGCGCTGCGCGCACCCGGTCGCGGGCCTCGCTGACCGCTTTGTCGGGCAGACCGACGATGGAAAACCCAGGCAGGCCAGGTGCCAGCGCGCATTGCACCTCGACCAGCCGCGCCTCGATGCCCTCAAAGGCGACCGTATAAGCCTTGGA
The DNA here is from genome assembly GCA_965247915.1 of Paracoccaceae bacterium. Taxonomy (GTDB): domain Bacteria; phylum Pseudomonadota; class Alphaproteobacteria; order Rhodobacterales; family Rhodobacteraceae; genus JAKZRT01. The sequence continues at coordinate 779,842 of OZ252048.1, read as the reverse complement.
AACCATCCGCGCCCCTTTTGGTTAACGAACCCGTTAACCGATAGGTCGGGATGGTTTAGGAATGGTAAATTTCCGGCACCATGTAGGAAGCGCACCAAGTCTGGAGCGGGCAGTGACTAGGGCACGGCTATTCGTTTGTGAGCTACTCCCCAACCGTTGGACAGTATTTGGCGCAATCTAAGCTACTTTTTGCTCCTGCTGATCGGGTTGCGTTGTTTCATTTCTCTGCCAATAGACCACGGCTGGAGGCTGGCCGCCAAGTGCGGAATGCGGCCGCTTCTGATTGTAGAACTCCATCCATTTGCCGACGCCGGCCTTGGCCTCCGATCCAGTCTCCCAGGCGTGCAGATAGACGCACTCGTATTTCAGCGAGCGCCACAGCCGTTCCACAAAAATATTGTCGAGGAACCGGCCCTTGCCGTCCATCGAGATATGCACGCCTGTCCGCTTCAGTTGGCCCGTCCAGACAAAGGATGTGAACTGACTGCCTTGGTCAGTGTTCATGATCTGGGGCGGGCCAAACTTGTGGATTGCCTCGTTCAACGCCTCGACGCAGAAGTCCGCTTCCAGCGTGTTCGAGATGCGCCACGCCAGCACTTTGCGCGTGTGCCAGTCCATGATGGCCAGGAGATACAGGAAGCCGCGTCGCATTGGCAGATAGGTGATATCAGAACACCAGACCTGATTGGGGCGGGTCACACGAAGCCCACGTAGCAGATAGGGGTAAATCTTGTGGCCCTTCGCGGCCTTGCTGGTGTTGGGCCTCTGGTAGATCGGCATGAGGCCCATCAACCGCATGAGCCGTCGGATGCGCTTCTCGTTCACCAGATGACCTTCGTTCCGAAGATGCCACGTCATTTGGCGCACACCGTAAAACGGCGTTTCCAAGAACTGCTTATCTATCAGGCGCATCAGGTCGAGGTTCATCGCGGTCTCACCCTTTGGCTCATAGTAAAAGGATGACCGTGAGATCGACAGCAAGGCGCATTGTTTGCCAACAGACAGATTTGGAAGGCCTGGCTCAATCATCTTCCGCCTCACTTGCCGGCCCAGGGCTTGAGCTTTCTGGCCAAAAAATCGTTGGCGACGGCCAGCTCCCCTATCTTGGCGTGCAAGTCTTTAACCTGTTCTTCGTCAACTTCAGCCGCTTTCCTGCTGCCGCGCCCGAACACGCTCGACGCGCCTTCAAGCAACGCACGTTTCCATTGATGGATCATGGTAGGATGCACGCCAAACCGGCTCGCCAACTCTGAAACCGTCGCCTCCCCCTTCAGCGCCTCCAATGCCACCTTGGCCTTAAACTCTGGATGATGTTGCTTTCGTTTCGACATTTCTGATCTCCTTCGTGTTGAAGATCAGCAGACTACAAATCGCAGCTTACGTCAGTGTCCGAATTTCGGGGGGTAGCTCATTTGTTATCTCGCGTTCTGGCTCGTTGAATTTGGATGCAACCATGGGGCCATCGCGAGTGAAGGCCCCGTAGTCCTTGCCGTTGGCCCATTGAAAGTTTTGCGCCCAGGGGTGCCCGAAAACGTCGGTATATCTGAGTGTTCCCGCGAAGACCAACCTAGCTTCGCCAGCTTCCAATGCTGCAATTTGCCCATCAGTAAGAGTTTTCTTAGCGTCGGGTTTAGCCGTTCGACCTGCGCCAACGATTGCTATCGACCCTAGGGGCGGGCCAGAGCCGATATGGATTTGCGCAGTAACGTATCGCCCTTCGTTCCCGGCCTCGAAATGAAGGCCCCAGAGTATTCTCATTTCCGTGGCAGGAGTTTTGCCCGTGTTCATAAATTCTGCGATAACCCTCGCTTCATTTCCGTCAAGTATGAAGGAACACTTCCCAACGCCGACATAAGCTCGGACCTGAGTTTCCCCCAATTCGCGGGTGTTTTTTGACAGCCTTGACCGCCAAATTATTGGTCAACACGGCGAGAACAAGAGTGCCAACGAGCAACGCCGTACCAATCCAAATCGCCAATGTAGACCAGAAAGAATGGTTAGCCATTCTTTGAGTGGCTTCATTCATAGCCTGCGTGGCCGCGTTCATTCCCTGTTGGGCGATAAGGTCGTTTTCGTCGTGCTGGCGGGCTTCGGCTTCGCTGCGCTCGCGGGCGTCGGCGGCGGCCTCGTCCTCGACAATGTGAATCGGGAAAGGAACCGGATATTGTTGGGCTGGCTGCTCTTGGGATTCGGCCCGCCGCTGTTCGCCCTGAGCTTCTTCTTGGGCCTGCCCGGACGCGGCCCAAAGTGCTAACCCAATTGTAGCCGCAACAATCCAATCGCGCTTAGACATTGACGAAGAAATGCGGCACTGAATTTGCCCCGTGACAGCCTGTTGCGGATATTGACTTCTTTATCGTCAATCATGTCCGCAAGCCGCGAGTAAGTCACCCTTTGGCGAAAATTTTCATGAATCCTGGCCAGACCCTTGCATCCGCCACCGTCTTGTCCCGGCAAAAAGCGTTGCAAAAGCCGAAGGTGCGGCCCCCGATCTCCATCAAGTGCGTAACCGGCTTTCCCGAATAGGGGCAGCGGTTGTTCTCGGGTGTGCCCTGGTCAACGGCGCGCGCGGTCAGGGGCGCGGGGCCGGGCCATGGTGCGGTTTTATTGTCCTTGGCATACCGGGGCAGAACCGCGCCGCGCGCCAGCCCCATCGCCCGCCAGCGCCGAAACGATGGATCGGCCAGATGCGCGGAAACATAGGCCTGCGCCCCGGGACTGACCTTCAACGCGTATTCCGAAATGCGCGCGGCAACCGGCGCATAAAAGGCGTCTGCAATCGAGTAATCGCCGCAGAGCCAGGGGCCTTCCTGACCGTGCGCCGTCCGTGCGCGCGACCAGAGATCTTCGATACGGGCCACGTCGGCCGCAACCGCCTCGGAGGGCTGAAAGCCCCGGTAACCAGTGCGCAGGTTCATCGGGCAATCCGTGCGCAAGGCGCTGAACCCGCTGTGCATTTCCGCGGCCAGCGCCCGGGCCGTGGCCCGCGCGGCCGGCTCTGCGGGCCAAAGGCCCAGACCGGGGTGGCGGCTGGCCAGTTCCTCGGCGATCGCCAGGCTTTCGGCGATCACGCCGCCTTCGGGCAGGCGCAGGGCGGGCACCGTGCGGGCGGGTGCGAAATCGGCCAGCTGACCCACCACAGGCCCCGCCGCGAAGTCCAGCAGCGTGGTCTTGCAGTCAATCCCGAAGCGGTCGAACAACAGCCAGGCCCGCAAAGACCAGCTGGAATAGGCGCGGTCGCCAATGGCAAGATGATAGGTCATGGGGCGGTCATAGCTGACCGCGGCATCCCGCGACACCCAAAGCTTGTGATCACGCTGATCACGGGCAGTGATTGATCGTCTCAGCCCGCCAGAAGCTATGAAACGTCAGCTGCGTGACCGACAGATTGTCGATCCGGTGGCGCATGGTCTGAACCGGGCTGAGCGCCAGCGCACGTTGCAGCTGCGTCAATATCGCCCCCATATGCGCCACGGCGATGAGGTCGCCACCTGCCTCGTCCAGCAGCCGGTCAGCGGCGGCGCTGACCCGCGCCGCGAGGTCATTCCAGCTTTCGCCATGCGGCGGGCGGACATCGCCCGCCCCATCCCAGAAGGCGCGGATCAGGTCGGGGCTTTCGGCCTCGATATCGGCGGTGCGGCGACCCTCCCAGGCACCAAAATTGAACTCGCGCAGATCGGGCGCGTTTTTCAGCCGACAGCGCGACCCGGCAATGGCATCGGCGGTTTCGACGGCGCGCAGAAGGTCGGAAGACACCACCGGAACGTTCGGCAACCACGCGGTCAGACGGTCAATCCTGCCTGTGTCGCTCAGGTCTGCGGGCACATCGGTCCAACCGATCATGCCCTTGGCATGGGTCGGACCGTGCCGCAGCCACCAGATGCGTTTCAAGGCAAGCTGCCTTTCAGCACCTGCGGCAAGCCGGCCACCACCTGAACCACTACTCCTGCCTCGGCCGCCAGGGCCCGGTTCAAGCTCCCCTGCGCGGCCGCAAACGCGCGCGCCAGAGCGTTCGCGGCCACGCCGCCAAGACCGACTTCGTTCGACACCACCACGACCGGCGCGGGGCAGGCCGCCAGTATCGCAACCAGCGCGTCTGCCAGTTCAGCGCCGTCTTCGCCTGCCAGCAGGTGATTGCTCAGCCACATCGTCGCGCAGTCGATTAAAACGATGGCGCCTTCGGGAAGGTCGCCAAACGCCGCGCCAAGATCGCGCGGGGCCTCGCGGGTCAGCCAGCCCGCGCCCTGGCGGCGGGCCTGATGGATGGCAATCTTGGCGCGCATCTCGTCATCATGCGCCTCGGCCGTGGCCACATAGACCGGCGCGCCGCCCACGCGCAGGACCAAAGCCTCGGCGAATTCCGATTTTCCCGAGGCCACGCCGCCCAGCACCAATGTCAACCGACCCATCACTTAGCCCTTTCAATTCATCGCCCGTGATGGCACCGGCGCGGGGGACAAATCAATCCCGCAAAGCCTTTCAATGCACCCACTTGCAACCGGGCTGGTTGAGTTTCCACCGACGGCCCTCTAGATTCAGGCGGGTGCAGAGTGCCGAAAGGGGCGAACATGCTGGCGGGCAAGCGCATTCTTCTGATCATCGGCGGCGGCATCGCGGCTTTCAAGTCGCTGGAGCTGATCCGGCGTTTGCGCGACGCCGGTGCGGGCGTGACCCCGGTGCTGACCCGCGCCGGTGAAGAATTTGTGACCCCGCTTAGCGCCTCGGCGCTGGCCGTCGAAAAGGTTTACCGCGACCTTTTCGATCTGACCGACGAGGCCGAGATGGGCCATATCGAGCTTTCGCGCGCCGCCGATCTGGTCGTGGTGGCTCCGGCAACCGCCGATCTGATGGCGAAAATGGCGGGCGGGCACGCCAACGATCTGGCTTCGACCCTGCTCATGGCCACCGACAAGCGGGTGCTGATCGCACCGGCGATGAATGTGCGGATGTGGGAACATGCAGCGACGCGGCGCAATCTTCACCAACTGCTGGACGACGGCATTCTGGTGGTCGGGCCGGTTGACGGCGCGATGGCCTGTGGCGAGTTCGGACCGGGCCGCATGGCCGAAGTGCCCGCGATCGTTGACGCCGCCGCCGCCGCTCTGGCCGATGGCCCGCTTCGGGGGCGACATATCATCGTCACCTCGGGTCCAACGCATGAGCCGATTGATCCGGTGCGCAATATCGCCAACCGCTCTTCGGGTGCGCAGGGCGCGGCGATTGCCGCGGCGCTGTCGGGGCTGGGCGCCCAGGTCAGTTTTGTCACCGGCCCGGCGATCGTGCCGCCACCTGCCGGCGTCAGGGCGATCCGGGTTGAGACCGCCGCCCAGATGATGGCCGCCGTCAAAGCCGCGCTGCCCTCCGACGCCGCGGTTTTCGCCGCCGCCGTCGCGGACTGGGCGGTAAAGAACGCAAGCGGCGAGAAGTTGAAAAAGGACAAATCCGGTCCTCCCGCGCTTTCGTTCAGGGAAAATCCCGACATTCTGGCAACGGTGGCGCAGATGCGCAAAGGGCGGCCCGCGCTGGTTGTGGGCTTTGCCGCCGAGACCGAGGACGTCACCAAGAACGCCACCGCCAAACGGGCGCGCAAGGGCTGTGACTGGATCCTGGCCAACGATGTCTCGCCCGGCACCGGCATCATGGGTGGCACGGAAAACGCCGTGACCCTGATCACCGCCGACGGGGCCGAGGACTGGCCGCGCATGGGCAAGGACGAAGTTGCCCGCAAACTGGCCGCGCGTATCGCCGATAGCCTGGCATGACGCCCGAAATTGCCCTGACCCGCACCGCCGATGCCGACCCGGCTGTCGCTTTGCCCTGCTATGCGACACCCGGCGCGGCGGGGGCTGATGTTCGGGCCAATTTTGGCGGGTCGTTGCGCAGCCATGGCATGACGATAGAACCGGGTGGGCGGGCGCTTGTCCCGACCGGACTGCGCGCCGCGGTCCCGCCGGGATTTGAGATTCAAATCCGCCCGCGATCGGGGCTGGCGCTGAAGCAGGGGCTGAGCGTGGCCAATTCACCGGGCACTATCGACAGCGATTATCGCGGGCCTTTGGGGGTGATCGCGATCAATCTCGGATCCGCGCCGGTCACAATCGCCCACGGCGACCGCATCGCGCAATTGGTCGTGGCACCAGTGGTGCAGGCCGGGTTTTCCCTGACCGATGCGCTCGATGACACGGGCCGCGGGTCGGACGGGTTCGGCTCGACCGGGGTTGGCTGAATCATGGGCGCGGTTTTGATCGCGGGTGCCGCCATCTGGGGCATCGGCTGGCTGACCAAAACCCCGGTTCAATTGCGCCTGGCCGGTCTTGGCCTGCTCTACATTGCGGTTCTGGCGTTGCATGGGCTTTTGCCGGATGGCGCGGCGCTGCGCGAGGCCACCGGCGGGTCGGCCACCCCCTGGCTGGTGCTTGGCGGGGTCACGGTGCTGGTCTGGGCGTATCGGATGTGGTTGGCGCGTCTCCGCGCCCGGGCGGCACCCGAAACGACCGTCGCGGCTGACAGCCGTTCGGCCGAAGCCGAGGTGGAACGAAATGCTCGCCACATCGTTCTGCGCGAGATTGGCGGGGCCGGACAGCAGCGCCTGAAAAAGGCGCGAGTTCTGGTCATCGGCGCGGGCGGGCTGGGCAGCCCGGTGCTCAGCTATCTGGCCGCTTGCGGGGTCGGCACCATCGGGGTAATCGACGACGATGTGGTCGATAATTCGAACTTGCAGCGCCAGGTGATCCACGCCGACGCCGACATCGGCAAGCCCAAGGTCTTTTCGGCGCAGGCCGCGATGCAGGCGCAGAACCCCTTTGTCGCCGTGCGTCCCTACCACCGTCGGCTGACCGAAGACATCTCCGCCGATCTCTTTGCCGATTACAATCTGATCATCGACGGCACCGACAATTTCGACACCCGCTATCTGGTCAACCGCAGCGCGGTGGCCGCGCGCCTGCCGCTGATCAGCGGCGCGATCAGCCAGTGGGAAGGCCAGATCAGCACCTTCGACCCGGCCCGCGGCGCGCCTTGTTATGCTTGTGTCTTTCCAAAAGCCCCCGCCGTCGGACTGGCCCCGTCATGCGCCGAAGCCGGTGTTCTGGGGCCGCTGCCCGGTGTCATCGGGTCGATGATGGCGGTCGAGGCGGTCAAGGAAATCGCCCAGGCGGGCGAGGGCCTGCGGGGGCGGCTTTTGATCTATGACGCGCTTAATGGCGAGAGCCGGACGATTGCCGTCACGCAGCGCGATGATTGCCCGGTCTGCGGCGCGCCATCATCACCGAAAGTTGCACAGCGCTGACGCGGCGCAATAATTCCTCACCGGCGCTGGAAGTTTCCGCCAGGGCGCACTACCTCAAAGCTTCCCCTGCCGGAGATGCCGAATGACCAACCCCCTGCTTGCGTCCTGGGACACCCCCTTCGGCCTGCCGCCGTTTGCAGAGGTCAGGGACCAAGACTTCGCACCGGCGCTTGATGCGGCGCTGGCTAGCGCGCGGCACGAGCTTGCGGCGATCACCGAAAGTCCGGCGCGCCCAAGCTTTGCCAACACCATCGAGGCGCTGGAAGCGATGGGGGGCGATCTTGAAAAGGTATTGGGCACGTTTTACGCGCTGGCCGGCACCGACAGCAACCCGGCGCGCCAGGCGTTGCAGCGCGAATTTGCGCCCAAATTGTCGGCCTTCCGGTCCGAAGTTTCGATGAACCCAAATCTTTTCGCGCGTTTTGACCAGCTTTGGCAGAACCGGGACGACCTTGACCTGACCGCCGAACAGGCCCAGGTGCTGAAGTTGCATCACCGAGATTTCGTGCGCTCCGGTGCGCGACTGGAAGGCGAGCGAGCCGAAAGGTTGAAAACAATCAAGGCCCGGCTAGCGGTCTTGGGCACCGCGTTCACCCAGAACCTGCTGGCCGATGAACGCGACTGGTTTATGGCGCTCAGCGTGGGCGACCTTGACGGGCTTCCCGGCTTTGTCGTCGATGCGGCGCGCGCGGCGGGGGCCGAAAAAGGCGCCGGGGGGCCGGTGATCACCACGTCGCGGTCGCTGATCGTACCGTTTTTGCAATTCTCGCCGCGCCGCGATCTGCGTGAAAAGGCCTTTGCCGCCTGGACGTCGCGCGGTGCGGGTGGCGGCGAGACCGACAACCGCGCCATCGCCGCAGAAATTCTGAACCTGCGCCACGAACGCGCGGCGCTGTTGGGCTACGCCAGTTTTGCCGACTACAAACTGGAGATCGAAATGGCCAAAACGCCCCAAGCGGCGCGCGATCTTCTGATGCGGGTCTGGACCCCGGCGCGCGACGCCGCACGTGCCGATGCCAAGGGTCTCGAGGCGATGCTGCACGAGGATGGAATAAACGGCGATCTGGCACCCTGGGACTGGAGGTATTACGCCGAGAAACGCCGCGCGGCCGAGCACGATCTGAGCGAGGAGGATCTCAAACCCTATTTTCAGCTCGAGCGCATGATCGAGGCGGCTTTCGACTGCGCGACGCGCCTGTTTGGGCTGGAGTTCACCCCGCTTGAGGCCCGGCTTTACCACGCCGACGTGCGGGCCTGGGAGGTGACCCGCAACGGCAATCACGTGGCGGTCTTCGTCGCCGATTATTTTGCCCGCTCGGGCAAGCGGTCAGGGGCCTGGTGTTCGGCCTGGCGGTCGCAGCGCAAGCTGGGCGGCGATGTGCGGCCGCTGGTGCATAACGTCTGCAATTTTGCCAAGCCGCCCGAGTGCGAACCGGCATTGCTCAGCTACGATGATGCGCGCACTCTTTTTCACGAATTTGGCCATGCGCTGCATCAGATGCTGAGCGACGTGACCTACGACAGCATTTCCGGCACTTCCGTTGCGCGCGATTTCGTCGAACTGCCCAGCCAGCTTTTCGAACATTGGCTGGAGGAACCCGAAGTGCTCGCTAAGCACGCGCGTCATGTTGAGACCGGCGCGCCGATGCCCGAGGCTCTGATGGCGCGCCTTTTGGGCGCGCGGACCTATGACATGGGTTTTCAGACCGTTGAATTCGTCGCCTCGGCGCTGGTTGATCTGGCGTTTCACGACAGCACCGCACCGGCCGACCCGATGGCCCGACAGGCTGAAGTGCTTGAGGAAATTGCCATGCCACCGGCGATCACCATGCGCCACGCCACGCCGCATTTCGCCCATGTTTTTGCAGGCGACGGATATTCCAGCGGCTATTACAGCTATATGTGGTCGGAGGTGATGGACGCCGATGCCTTTGCCGCTTTTGGAGAGGCCGGCGGAGCGTTTGATACCGAGATGGCCGGGAAGCTGGAGAAATTTATCTTGTCGGCGGGCGGATCGGAGGAGGCGGATGCGCTTTACACCAAGTTTCGCGGGGCGATGCCGGGGCCCGAGGCGCTGTTGAAGGGCCGGGGGCTGCTTTGAGCGCGGGCTCAGTCGCGCAGGGCGTCTGATCTGAGGCCGGCACGATCATAGTGACGCGGCAGGACCCGGCCATAAAGCTGCCGGGTGCGTTCGACGCCGCCGCACATGCCTTCGGTTTCCACGAACGAGAAAATGCCAACGTAGCGTTTGGTCGCCCCGCGCACCGGTGTGACGCGGTGCAGCGCATAGCGGCCCTTGAATATCTGCAGATCACCCGGTTCCAGCACCAGGCGGTGTACCTGGTCAGACCGGTCCTCCAGCACCGCTTGCACCGCATCGAAACATTCGTCGGTCGAGGTTCGCAGGTAGGGCGCATATTCGAAATCGCCGCCGCTCTCGCCGTTCTGGATCGCCAGCGTCACGGTGTAATTGTTGGTGTCGAAATGCCAGGGAAAGCCATCGCCATCGTCGACCATGTTGATAATCACATCCGTGAGCGGATCGTCGTAGCGGAAAAAACGGGTTTCGGGTTCGCCTAAGGCGGCGCGGACGAACGGCATGAAGTCTGGCCATTCGTAGATGGCGCGCAGCGGGCTCATGGCCCCGAAATTATCGGCCGGAATGAAGGCGTTCGAGCGGTCGTAGAAACGATTGACCGGGTGCGCGGCTGGCAGGTCACCATCAGGTTTCGAAAAATAAGCGGGCACCTCGATTTATTGACATTCTGAGGGCATATTATGCCTGATTTCGGTTCTATCGGCCATCGGCACGCTGGGTTTTAGGTGGTCAGTCTCGATCCTTAATCCGCGCCGGGCATTGGTGGCGCAGATCGCCACAGCATCCTCGTGTTTTCATACCGGGAATGGGTTTAGGCGGTGCAACTGGCCAAGCCGCCGGATGTTGTAGGCAAGGTTCTTCATCCCGATCCTGGCCCTGGCCCGCGCCAGACCGATGGTTCGCACCAGCGTGCCACCCATGTCGTTCGCCTGCGCGCCGAACACATGCTCGACACGGACACGAACCGAGGATTTCGTCCTGTTGCTTTTCATTGCCTGTTCGGTCAGAGGCCTGCCCCGTTTGCCCTTGCGGTGGATGCGGCTTGTCAGTCCTCTCGCCCTGAGCTTCGCCTCGATTTCTTCCGACCGGTAGGCCGCATCTGCCCAGACCCTGGAGGCGGTGTTGCCGCGCATCAGCAACTCGTCCACCACCTGGCTGTCGTGAACGGCAGCGCCCGTGACGTGATAGCGCCGGATCAGTTTGTGCTTACGATCGACATTCACATGGTTCTTGTAGCCATAGTGGCTTTTGCCGTGCTTTTTGGTCCAGCGTGCATCAACGTCCTTCTGTGATCGCTTGGCAGGCTTGTTTTCCCAGTCTTCCGGCACCTCGCCACCCTTGATCGCCGCGTTTTCCGCGCGCGTGTTGTGGTTGCGCGGCACCGGCACGATGGACGCGTCCAGTATCTGGCCGCCCCGTGCAATGTAGCCCTGCCGCGCCAGATGTCCGTCAAAGAGTTTGAACAAATCATCCACCTTGCCCGCCTGCGCCAGCGCCTCGCGATACAGCCACACGGTCTTTGCGTCCGGCACCCGGTCACCAAGACCAAGACCCAGAAAACGCATAAACGAAAGCCGGTCCCGGATCTGGTATTCGACCTGATCGTCCGAAAGGTTGTAAAGCGCGCTCAGAACCAGGGTTTTGAACATCAGTACCGCGTCCATCGGCTTGCGCCCCGCGCGTGATTTCCGCTCACTTTCAGGCTTGCGCCAGACCTGCTCCAGAAGCGGGCGGAACTCTTCCCACGGTACAACTGCATTGATCTCGACCAGCGGGTCCTTCTTCGCATCCAGGCTCTCGTAACGATCTGAAAGATCAAAAAAGCCCATCTGTGCCATGACTGCCATCCCTCCGCCGCATCATCCTGCAAATCTACAGCGCGTTCACGCCAGATGCAATTTATAGAGGTGCCCAAGCGTTTGTGCGGCTGTGGCTGGCGTGACCATGGCCAGCCACGCTCTCGGCCTCGGCGACCAACTGTGCCAGGCCCGCGGGCGTGACAAATCCTTTCAGCACGACGCAGCCGCGCGCGGCCAGATCGCCGCGCAATCGGTCAATCATAGCGGCGCATTCAGCGCCGCCGACGCGGTCAATCGGATAACGCGAAAGATCGATCAGGTCGCGGGCGTCCATGCGCGCCTCCTCTGGCCTAGTATCATCCTGGGCCGGGGCGGAGGTGCGCCTCTTGTCTGGCTGCGTCAGCTTGATGTCGAAAACAGGCCGGGGGCCTGCGTCGCAATCAGTCTCTGATCTCGTCGATCCCCACGCCCCAAAGCGCGGTTTTCAACACCCAGCCCTTGTGCCCGCCAGCGGTTATCACGCACCAATTGGGGTCGCATTTGCCCAGCCGCGCAACCACGCCCGCCTCGGCCCGCGCACGCACGATGCTTTCGGTCACTGGCTTGGCGCGCAGAGCGATCAAGTCTTGCTCGATCATCACGGTGCGAACCCCGGACAGCAGCGCGTAATGCACCCAGCCGGCGGCCCCGTCGCGGTCGCGCACCCGCCGCCAGTGGCCATATTCCGCCGTCACTTCAAGCGGCATTTCCCGCAGCTTCAGCACCCAGTCGATCCGGTGGCCCAGCCCGGGACCGCGCCGTAGGTTACCCTCGGACGCTTTCAGCGACACGAATCGGGGCAGCGGCAGATTGGTCACCGGGCCGCGCTCGCCCGCAGCGGCAGAGCCCGCCAGGGACCCTGCCACCACCATCGTTGCGACCAGCGCCCCCAGCGTTATTCGTAAATATGCCGCCGCCATACTGCCCTTTACCTGCAAATTCGCCACCTCTTGCGCCCCAAGGGGCATTCGGGTGCTTGTGCCTTGCTTTTGCTTTGGGCACTTTGCCAAGAAGCGACGCTATTGCAAAGAGGGGATCACACGCCATGCCGGGTCAGCGGCTGAATGTTGTTGTTACGCGACGCCTGCCGCAAGTGGTCGAGACGCGGATGACCGAGCTTTTCGACGTTTCCCTGCGGACCGACGACGCGCCGATGGACCGCGATACGCTGGCGGCGGCGATGCAGAGCGCCGATGTGCTGGTGCCCACGATCACCGACGCGATCGACGCTGGCCTGTTAGCGCAGGCGGGCGAGCGGCTGCGGCTGATCGCCAGTTTCGGGGCGGGGGTCGATCACATCGACGTCGCCTCGGCTCGGCAGCGCGGCATATTGGTGTCGAACACGCCCGGCGTGGTCACCGAAGATACAGCCGACATGGCGATGGCGTTGATTTTGGGGGTCACGCGACGCATCCCCGAGGGCCTGGCGTTGATGCAGTCGGGCGACTGGCAGGGCTGGTCGCCAACGGCGCTGATGGGCGGGCGGCTGGCCGGGAGGCGGCTGGGCATCTTGGGCATGGGGCGGATCGGTCAGGCGGTGGCCAAGCGCGCGGCGGTTTTCGGCATGCAGGTGCATTACCACAACCGAAAACGCCTGCGCACCGAGATCGAAGACCAGTGTGCGGCCACCTATTGGCAGAGCCTCGATCAGATGGTGGCGCGAATGGACGTGATCTCGATCAACTGCCCGCACACGCCGTCGACCTTTCATCTGATGAATGCGCGGCGACTGAAGTTGATGAAACAATCGGCGGTGATCGTCAACACCTCGCGCGGCGAAGTGATCGACCAGAACGCGCTGACTCGGATGCTGCGATCGGGCGAGATTGCCGGGGCGGGCCTGGATGTCTACGAGCACGGAACCGACATCAACCCGCGCCTGCGCAACCTGAAAAACGTGGTGCTGCTGCCGCACATGGGGTCGGCTACGCTGGAGGGACGCATAGAGATGGGCGAGAAAGTGATCATCAACATCAAGACTTTCGCCGACGGCCACCGCCCGCCCGATCAGGTGGTGCCGGCGATGTTGTGAGAGGGGCTGCCCTCACCAAAATAATTACAAGCCCGCATTGTGGGCGGACCGCCAGCCCAACCCTCCGGATTCGCGTCGCGTCTACGTCGCGCACGATATCAGCGTTCCAAACAGAAAGGACTTTGATCATGCCCGAAGTGATTTTCGAAAATACCCGGTTCGATCCGGATACGACGCCATTTCTTGATCTCGCCAAAGCCATGGCGGCGGCATTCGGTTACACCGCCGATCTGGAGCTCGACCCGCAACTGGCCCAGCTTGTCCGCCTCCGGGTCTCGCAGCGCAACAATTGCTCTTATTGCCTGATCCTGCATTCAATGGCGGCGCGTGATCGTGGCATTATCGACGCCAAAATCGATGGTCTTGGAAGCTGGTGGGAGAGCAGGCTCTATAGCGATACTGAACGCGCGGCGCTGGCCTATTGCGATGCTCTCACAGACGGAGATCGCGATGGGTTTCAGATTGTCCATGACGCCGTGGCCGCGCATTTGTCCGGGCGCGGGATTGCCGAGCTTGCCGCAATCGTCATCAACATGAACCTCTGGACCCGGCTAAAACTTGCCCAGGGGGCGACGCCGACTTTTGGTGCATGACAGGGAATTTGCAGGCGTGAAACTGGTTGGTCTCAAAGCTGCCCGTAAATTGCATCCCGATGCACTGGCCTTGGCGGCAATTCCGTGGATGCTGTGGGCTTGAAACAACATAAGAACGGATTTTCCCGATGTTGACGACACAGACGCTTCTCATCGTGCTGGCGGCTGTTGCTGGTTACGCGCTCCAGTCCCGCCGCATCGAAGCCTCTATCGTTACCCTGCCGATGATTTTTGCCGGACTTGGCCTTTTTTTGGGAGAGGTTGGCCTAGACCTTGTACCGATGGAACTCGGCAACGAGGTGATCCGTTTGATCGCGGAATTCACTCTCATTCTTCTGCTGCTCTCCGACGCATCCGCTATCAAACACGAAATGTTGACCCGCAGCGCGGCCATCCCATTGCGGATGCTGCTGATCGGAATGCCGCTTACCATTTTGCTCGGCACCTTGATCGCCAGATGGGTCTCACCCGACCAGCCCTGGGCGCTGGCGCTGCTTGTTGCCGCCATCCTGACGCCAACCGACGCCGCACTGGGTCAGAGCTTTGTTACCAACCCCGCCGTGCCCAAGCGGATCAGCCAAAGCATCAACGTGGAAAGCGGCTTGAACGATGGACTGGCGCTGCCGATCGTCCTGATAGCAGCCATCTTGTCGGCTGCGGCCACCGGCGTTGAAGGTCATGGTGTTCCCGACAATATCGCTGTCTTTGCACTGTTGCAGATAACTCTCGGTCCGCTCGCGGGCATCACGATTGGATACAGCGCGGCTCGATTGCTAAACCTTGCGGTCGCCCGGAAATCGGTGACGACTGTGGCGCAGGGCATATACTTTCTTGCACTGGCACTGATTACCTTTTTTGCCGCCGAACTGGTCGGCGGCAACGGCTTCATCGCGGCCATTGTCGGCGGCTTGGTCTTTGGCAACACTTTGCGCATGCCCGCCATGTTCATCCATGAATTCATGGAAGGCGAAGGCCAGTTTCTGACGTCGCTTACGTTTCTCATCTTTGGTGCGGTGCTTGCCCCGATAGGCCTGGAACACGCCACGTGGAAAACGGTCGTGCTGGCCATAACCTTCCTCACCGTTGTGCGGATGGTTCCGATTTGGCTGTCGCTGGCAGGGTCCGGGGTGAACGGTTACGAGAAGTTCTTTCTTGGCTGGTCCGGCCCTCGCGGGCTGGCTTCGATCCTGTTTGCCCTCTTGGTGCTGGAACGGTTTCCCATTCCGGGCGCGGAAGAACTCATAGCTTGCGTTGTGTTGACAGTGATGCTGAGCATCTTGCTTCATGGCGTCAGCGCGACGCCGTTGTCCAACCGGTTCAAATCGAAACGGAAATAAACCCGCTCCGCAACTTGAAAAACGTGGTGTTGCTGCCGCACATGGGGTCGGCTACGCTGGAGGGACGCATAGAGATGGGCGAGAAAGTGATCATCAACATCAAGACTTTCGCCGACGTCCACCGCCCGCCCGATCAGGTGGTGCCGGCGATGTTGTGAGGCGGGTGCAGGTCAAGACATAGGTCCAGAATTGGCCCGGATTATGGCCAGATTGAGAATCTCAATCGCTCACGTTTCACGCGCCGTATTTCGCGTTCGAGGCGGCGACGGTCAAACCATAGCGCGAGGTAAAGCGGGTCAAGCTCGGTTAACACGGCTATCTGATGATCGATCACGTCGATCTCCGCCTCAATCGAGGCGATCTCTTGCGTGAGATCGTAATACCGCAGGCCATGAACATGGGGCGCGATCATCGCGACTTCGGCCCAGGGCGAGCAGACCGGGCTGATGCGGGTGCCGCGACGACCGACGCGATAGGCGTTCGCGGGTGTGCAATAGGTCAGCAGCCCGCGCTCTCGTCCCTCCAGCCAGTCGGATTTCACCGGCGTTACACCGTGTTTGCCGCAGGCCTTGACGTGGCGCGCGAAAAACGATGTCAAGCGCCCTTTCGCTCCGTCTTCAAGACCCACCGAATGCCAATCGCCAGCCACGCATTCGCGTTCGGTGAGCGTGGCGCAGGCGGCCAGCACCCCGAGGGCCACCACAATGATTAACAGACGAAACATGCCAGGTTCCCTAACAAATGCCCCGCTAACACACTGCACGGGACCCCTTTGATAGGCAATGAACGCCGATTGTTATCGAGAAACAGCCCCAGTCGCGCGCGCACCGCGACGAGCGAAGGTCACATCCATAATCTGGGCTACCTAGCTCAGCGGCGCGGGCGAAAACAGAACCCCGAATTGTTCGCACCAGATCACCAGCGATTTGTAATCCGCCGGGTTCGCGCCCTCGGGCAACCGGTACGCCTGATCACCGATGTTGCCCTTCAACTGGCCGAGTGCCAGGAACGCCGCGCCTTTGACATCGGCTGATTTTTTCGGATCGGGATGGGCCGACAGCCAAACCTCCAAGTCCGGGCCGTTGGTGACCTGGAATTCCGAAAGCTGAACCTCGAAGCCGCCACCGGCAAGGGCCACCACCTGAACCTGACCGGTGCCGCGATGGACAGCGTCTGCATCGCTGAGCGTGCCGCTTGCCACCACCTGCGCGCCGCCAACCTCGGAGGTTTCGGTCAGCGTCTCGCTGACCGCCTGGTCGATCCACAGCGGCGAGGCGAGATACCAGAAAGCCGCACCAAAGACCGCTCCAAATGCAAATGTCGGTAGGGCAATTATCAAGAAGCGTTTCATCAAATCCTCCGTTCAGGCGTTGCCGTGCCTCCTGCACCTACGCGCGCGCCACGTCTACGCCATGTCATCATTCTAGCATGCTTGTGTCCTGCTGTGAGTGGTTGGTCGTTTTTTGACACATTGCGTCGGCTAAACCGCGTGCCGCTGGCGCTGATCGGGTTAGATACCGCCAAAATCTGCCCAAGGAGTGTCGGCCCAATGAAAACCCACGTCAAAGCGCTGGTTGTCGGTGGCGGAGCTGTCGGCACCGGCATCGCCTATCATCTGGCCAAGGCCGGTTGGGATGACGTGATGCTGATGGAGCGCGACGAGTTGACCAGCGGGTCAACCTGGCACGCGGCGGGGCTTTTGCCGCTTTTCAACATGTCTTACGCGACCACCCACATCCACAAGTATTCGGTGGATTTCTATAAAAGCCTCGAGGCCGAGACCGGTCTGAACGCAGGCTTTTCGGTGGTCGGCAATCTGCGAATGGCCCAGACCCGCGACCGCATGGACGAGTACATGCTTTATGCCTCGACCGCCGAGACCTGCGATGTGCCTTATGAATGGCTGAAGCCCGCCGACATCAAAGACCGCTGGCCGCTCATTCGCACCGATGATCTGGAAGGCGCGATCTATCATCCGACCGACGGCTATATCAACCCTGCCGACGTCACCATGGCCATGGCCAAAGGCGCGCGCCAGCGCGGTGTTATAATCGAACGCAAATGGCAAGTCGACGGCTATGCCTGGACCGGCGATCACTGGGATGTCACCTGCACTAAAATGGCGGAAAAGGGCGGCAACCTGGTGCCGACCGAGGAACAAATCACCATCCACGCAGAACATGTGGTCACCGCCACCGGCAACCACGCGCAGCGCACCGCGCGCCTTTTGGGCATCAAGATGCCCGCCATCCCGGTCGAACATACGTTCATTGTGATGGACCGCGACCCGGCGCTGGTGGACTGGCGCAAGACCAACCCCGAACATCCCGTCATCCGCGACGCCGATGCGCAGTCTTACGTCCGCGAAGAACGCGGCGGCTGGATTTTGGGTGTTTATGAGGATGGCGCACCGGCGCGGTTCCAGCACGGCGTGCCCGACAGCTTTCGCGCTGACCTCTTCCAGCTTGATCTGGAGCGGATCGAAGACCAATACGCGGCGATGATCCACCGGGTGCCGTCGTGCGAAGACTGCGGGCTGAAAGACGATTTCAACGGACCGATCTGTTACACGCCCGACGGCAACCCATTGGTCGGTCCGGCCCCGGGTCTCAGAAACATGTGGCTGGCCGAGGGGTTTTCCTTCGGCATCACGGCGGCCGGCGGCGTCGGTCACTATATGGCGCAGATGATGGTCGAGGGCGAAGCCGAAATCGACATGGCAAGCCTTGATCCCAAGCGGTACGGGTCGTGGATGACCACCGAATACGGGGCACGCAAGAACGAGGAATGCTATTCTCACGTTTACGTTCTGCACCACCCAGATGAAGAGCGCGAAACGGCACGCGCCCTGCGTACCGCGCCCGCCTATGACCGGCAAAAGGCGCTTGGCGCGCAGTTCGGTCAGGTCAACGGCTGGGAACGCCCGAACTATTTTGGACGCCCTGATGCGGCTGCGGGCTTTGACCACGACGCGCGGTCGTTCCGCCGCGGCGGTTGGTGGAAATACGCGCAAGCCGAGGCCAATGCGATCCGCGAAGGCGTGGGCCTGATCGACGCGACGGCTTTTACCAAACACCTGGTGCGCGGCCCTGGGGCCACGGCATTCCTCGACTGGTTCACCTGCAACAAGCTGCCGCGCGTGGGCCGGATCAACCTGACCTATGCGCTGACCGCTGCTGGTACGACGCGGACCGAATACACCATCGTGCGATTGGCGCAGGATGAATATTATCTGGTCTCGGCGGGGGCCTGGACCGCCTACGACGCCGATTTCCTGCGCAAAGCCGCCGAAGACAAGCGCGATGATTTCGGCTGGATCGACATTCACGATGTCACTTCTCAGTGGGGCGTTTTCGCCATTGCCGGACCAAAATCGCGCGATCTGCTGGCCGATCTGATCGTCGATGGTGACCCGGCCACCGCGCTCAGCAACAGACGATTTCCCTGGCTGTCGGCGCGTCAGATCGAACTCAAGATGTGCCCGGTCAACGCCATCCGCGTGGCCTATACTGGCGAGTTGGGCTGGGAGCTGCATCACCCGATCGAAATGCAGGTCTATCTGTGGGACCAACTGCTGAGTGCGGGCGAAAAGCACGGGCTGAAATTGGTCGGGGCGCGGGCGCAGAACTGGCTGCGGCAGGAAAAATCCTATCGCGCTTTCGGGACCGAACTGGGCCGCGACGCGACGCCACTCGAAGCCGGTCTGGACCGGTTCGTCGATCTCGACAAAGATTTTCACGGCAAGGCGGCAATGCTGAAGACCGGCATCAGGTCAAAGTGCGTGACCCTGTTGATCGACGGCCCCGACGATTCTGACCCTTGGGGGCGCGAGGCGCTTTACGCAGGCGACGTCCGGACGGGCCGCCTGACCTCGGGCGGCTGGTCGGTGCATTTCGGGCGTCAAATCGCCATGGGATACGTGAAGCCCGAGCACGCTGAGCCGGGAACGAGATTGCAGGTCAAGATGCTGAACCGGCTCTGGGATGCGGAAGTGACCGAAGACAGCCCCTATGACCCAACAAACGCGGTGATCCGTGTGGATGACTGATCGATTGCGGTTGGTCGGGCCTTGAATTGAACACCAGACGCGGCCTGGGTCATCGGGAGATCACATCAGCCTTAGCTACCCCATTTGCCGCCGCGGCCCCAGGCCCAACCGCCGCCATTTCCGCCACTATTATTGCCGGCAACGTCATCGCCACCGGAATCGGTATTTCCGGTGGATCCAGACGTGTCGCCGTCATAGACCGACGCAATTGTGTGCCCGGCTTGTGCGGCAAGTTCGGTGGTAGACGAGGCAATTGTAATCGCGGCGGCCAGCGCCAGGCCAACCACCGCTGCTGCAAGAACCACCATATCGATTGTCGTGGCGCCGCTTTCGCTGCGGCCAAATCTGCGAAGCTGAATGATAGCGTTGCGGGCCGAACCGGCATGTGCGCCGTCGTCCGCTGTCGTCAAAGCGATGTCTGCATCGCTATTGGGACATATCACCATGATCCTGCGCCACCTGCGCTATTGGTTACCATTCACAATGCGGCCAAAACACGCCGTCAGCCGAAAATTGGCCGCGAAAAGTGGCGGCGATGTGGTCCAAATGTGGCGATAACGTGACAATTGCCGCACTGATATGGCGAAACTGAGGTAAAAAATGACAATTTTTGTTGGATGCGGTGCATAACGCAAGCGCCGTCGGGATACAGCCCACACAGCCATTTATCCTTGCTCAGTCGCGTTCAATCCGGTCAACTTGACATATGGGCGATCCGTTCTTTACCCCCGTTTCCGGCATGGACCTGCCGCGGTTCGCGGGCATACCCACGTTCATGCGCCTGCCCCATGTGCCGCTGGATCATCCGCGTCTTGCGCAAGTCGATATCGGCCTGATCGGAGTCCCTTGGGACAGCGGCACCACAAACCGCCCGGGGCCGCGCCATGGTCCGCGCCAGATGCGCGATGCCTCGACCATGATCCGGGCCGCCAACGGAGCCACCGGGGTGCGGCCGTTCGCGCTAAAAAACTGTGCTGACCTGGGCGACGTGGGGCCGAACCCTGCCGATATTGGCGACAGCATGGACCGGATCACGAAATTTTTTAACAAGGTAATGGACGCAGCCGTCATCCCTCTGACGGCGGGCGGTGATCACCTTTCAACCCTGCCGATATTGCGCGCCGTGGCGCGGTCGGGTCCGGTTGGAATGATCCATTTTGACGCGCATACCGACCTTTTTCATTCGTATTTTGACGGCGCGATGTACACCCACGGCACACCCTTTCGCCGCGCGCTCGAAGAAGGGCTGCTGGACCCGAAACGGGTTTGCATGATCGGCATTCGCGGCACGGCTTATGACAGCGAAGACCGCGATTTCGCAGACGCCCAAGGCATTCGGGTGATCGCGATAGAGGAATTTCACGCGCGTGGTGCGCAAGATGTGATGGTGGAGGCGCGCGAGATTGCCGGCGCCGGCGACACCTATGTGTCCTACGACATCGATTTTGTCGATCCGGCCTTTGCGCCGGGCACCGGCACGCCCGAGGTCGGCGGGCCAAACTCGTGGCAGGCGCTGCAGGTCGCGCGGCTGCTCGATGGGGTGGCCATAGTGGGCGCGGACCTGGTCGAGGTGTCGCCGCCATTCGACCCCTCGGGGGCCACCGCGTATCTCGGTGTATCGGTCATGTTCGAGATGCTTTGCGCGATGGCCGCGCGCGCCAGCTAGTCAGGGCTTATGACGCGCCGCATCCTTACCCGTCTTGCGCTGCCGGTTGTGGTGCTGGTCACGATAGTTGCGATTTTCCAGACCAGGGGCGGCACCGGCGTCCATATTTCGGGCGATCTGGCCGCCGATCTGCGCGCAGCACTGGAAAATGCGCTTCCCGGCTTCGATGATGCAAGCGCGCCCGATGCGGCCCGGCTCGAGGTCATTGCGGTCACCGAATGGTCAAAACTTGCCTTTGTCCCCGGCGCTTTGCCCGCGTGCGGCGCGCCCTGTTCGCCGGAAAGCCCGTTAAGACTGGTGCGGGTGATCTGGCTAGCCCCCGGCGGCTCGCGTAAACAGGTATTTCTGAACATCGAACCAGCGCTCGCGCCTGATGCGACCGCAAGCGGTACATTCGCCATGTCGCGGGACGGTGCCGCCTGTCTGGGGCGAGTTCTGGCCAGCGAGGCGCAGCAATTGCGCGGGAAACAGGGTGCGGTCTTCAACTGTCTGCCGGCAGACCAACAGGCCACCCGCTGGAGACTTTTTGGCCCTTAACGCGCCGTTAGTCCGAAGCCGTCATTGTCGGGGAATTCGGTAAATTATCCGGTTGGACGGGGGGAATTGTCCAAACTCGCGAACAATTCGCATTTCTGCCCCCGCTTCGCCTCATTCCAGTCAATCTTATGGCGAAAATTAACCATGGCGGGGGCGTGCTTTCATGGGGTAGCACGCAAATGACAGTATTGACCAAAATCGAAGGGGTCGCGTCGTTGGACACCAGCCTTGCGCTTGGATTGGGCCCCGCAACCAATGTCCGCACACCATGTGGCCCGCGACGGGTTGAAAACCTGCGGCCCGGTGACCTGATCGTGACCCGGCGCGACGGGCTGCAACCACTGCGCATGATCTGGAAGCGCACCATCGCCGCATCGGAAATTGCCGCCGATCCGTCGTTGGCCCCGGTTGCAATGAAACCGCGCGCGGTGGGCCCGATGATGCCACAGACCGAGCTTCGTCTTGCCGGTTCGCACCGATTGCTGGTGCCGGGTTATCGGCTTGAAGGTCTTGAAGATACCGACGCCTGCCTGGTGCGCGCGCGCGCGCTGGTCAACACCACCGACGACGTTTGGGTTGACCGGACAAATCGCGACGTGACCTATTTTAATCTTGTGTTCGACAGCCACCAGGTTTTTGCGGCCAACGGCCTTCCGGTTGAAAGCTTTCTGCCCAGCCCGACATCGGTGTGCAGCCTGGAAGACGCCGTGCGCGAAGAGCTTGAGCGGGCTTTGCCCGATCTGGGCGCCGATGGCACCGATTATCCGGCACCGGTGTATCCGGTCTGGGATCACGAGGTGCGTCTTTCGGCGTAAGCCAACCCTGACCCGAACCGCAGCAGGCGCGCCCCGCCCTGGCGCGCTTTTTCATTTGCGCAGGCGGTCGGGCGAAGTGGCGGCCACGATCTCGGGGGCCAGGCCCGCCGCCGCGCCGGTGAGGACCGACGCCAGTAACGTGCTGGCCGCAGGCGCGGTCTGAAAGCCATAGCCGCCCTGACCCGCCGCCCAGACAAACGACGGCTCAAGCGGGTCGCGACCGATCACCAGAGTGCGGTCCGGCGCGAATGTGCGCAGACCCGCCCAGGAATTCTCCACCCGCGTCACCTCTTCGGTGACAAAGTCCTGGTAGCGCGCGATGCCCTCAGCCAGCACCATATCATCGGCCCAGGCATCGTGCGGCTCGACCGGGTCCTCGTCAGCGGGCGAGATCAGCCATTTGCCAGCGTCGGGCTTGGCGAACCAGTCTTCTTCCACGCCCATAATCATCGACCAGCCGGTCACGTCCAGCCCCGCCGGGGCGGGCGTTCGGGCGACCGACCGGCGGCAGGGGGTCAGGCCGATCGGGGGCAGGCTGGCCAAAACGGCGATCCTGTCGCCCCAGGCCCCGGCGGCGTTAACCAGAGTGTGCGCCTGAAATTCGCCGTTTCTGGTCGTGACCCGCCATGTCGCGCCAACACGCGAAATCGCTGTGACCGCAGC
Organism: Paracoccaceae bacterium; assembly: GCA_965247915.1. Classification (GTDB taxonomy): domain Bacteria; phylum Pseudomonadota; class Alphaproteobacteria; order Rhodobacterales; family Rhodobacteraceae; genus JAKZRT01. Next base: position 756,927 of record OZ252048.1, on the reverse strand, counting down.
ATCCGTCTTGATTTCGGCGCTACCTGCCCGGGCGGTGCGTAGAAAATCCTGGATCAGCAGATCGGTATCCAGATCCAGGCCATCCGAGGTCAGCGCAACCTGCGCGCAGGCGTCGCGCGACAGGATCGGGACCAACGCGCGCTTGGTCAAATGTGATCTTCTCGGCCCCCGGCGTGCCCAAGACCTCGGCAAAGGCACCCTCCTGCCCCTTGCCCGCCAGCGTCAGCAACCCGCGCGGCGTCAAAACCCCCTGACCGCCGGCGCAGGTGCTGAGATGCTCGAAACTGGCCCGGTTCAGCACCCGCACCGCCTCGTTACCGTAGTTCTCGAAATACATCGCCGCCGACCGGCCCGAGGCGTGATAGCCGAGGCTGGGCGCGGCTTCGACCAGCAGAACGCTACCCAGCGGTGCCAGCCGGGCCGCCGCCGAGACACCGGCAATGCCGCCGCCGATGATGAGAAAGTCGATCATTTCTAAGAGTCACTCTGAAGCTTGGCCCAATCACAGCATGCGCTGCAATTTATGCACCATGAGACAGGTCTGAGAGAACTTTCGTGGACAATATTCATGGTTTGCTACAACGCATGTTTTCCCGAGCCAGCGTTTTCAGGTGTTTCAGCCGGTTTGACTGGTTCAGGGGGCGGCGCCCTCCACGAGCGGAGATGCCGGGCGACATTGTCATAATAATCGGGAACCAATTCCTCTAGGTCTTCAATAAATGTTCGCCGCCCGGAGAACCGCCGCCCTGAAGGTAGCAACATCAAAACCTCCAATCCGTGTGGCACTGCCTTGGGGTTGTCGGTTTGAATGAGATTGGGCTGCTCCCTTAGTTTGGAGATACTCAAAATCGTCGGCTTTGCGCGCCCAGGCCAATGTGCGCGGACCGAAATTTTTTCGTCGTCTGACGCGATCATTCTAAGCAGCCATCTAATGCGCGCTGCGGTCGACTTTTTGTTTGTTGGAGCGCGAAGCATCATCGAAACAGAAAGAGATCTGGAAGAAAGGTTGGCGACTATATTTATGTCGGCCGCGCAATTTGGGACCAGCAGAGCGGACGAAAGGATATCATTATTTACGAGGTCGCCAGCCGCGATTTTGATCCTCGCTTCAGGGTTGTTCCGGTGGCTACGTTCAATTTTTTCGGCAACAGGCGTTCCTATGTGACTCGACATATGCAGGCTTAGGTCCTTGGTTTCAGCAAACCAGCACGCGAGGGTTTCCTCTACTTCTGGTGCGGATTTATTTGGGGGCGTTTCTGACCTTATTGAACTGACCAACTCTGTCCAGCCAGCGTTCATCTGGGTGAATCTCTCAGTACCCGTCGATGAGTGCCCGACAAAATGGAGAAACTGTTCGCTCAAAGATAATTGCAGCGCATCACCAATTTCGTTCTGAAGGCACAATATCTCGCACTGCGTCGCAATCCATGCCCAAGACCAGTGAAAAAGCTTGGTCTTTCTCAGCATTGTTTTGGGTATATTTACTGGGGACTGATCCGCTCGCGTGACGAATTGGTTGGATATTGTTATTACCGCGTCGATTTCATTTTCGCGCGCAAGCTCGACATAGCGTCTGACTTGATCTTCGTCGATTTCATCGCGCCCAGCCTTTGCTTCGATCAAGGCGCACCATCGCTTTGATCCTTGTTGGCAAACTATCAGGCCATCAGGTCGGCAAACTGACGATATTTTCTTGGCTAGTGTAACCTCTGTGAATGCGCGGACAGTCGTTCGCTTTCCTGCTCTCTGGCCGACGCTCTTTAGTATTTCATCGGCGAACGGCTGAACATTGCAAAAAACTGCAAGAAATATAGAAGTAAGCCTCTCTTCCTTTTTTGTGACAGACAGGGGTGGAAAAAATCTCGCCTCGTTGCCAAATTTCAAAATTTCCGGGAATTTCCTGATCACATTTGTCTCCTGACAATATCTTCTGTTTTGAGAAATTTACTGACATTCCGCGACATTGCAAATTTCAACAAAAAAGGCCCGCCGGGGCGGGCCTTTCTGTAACTTTTGGCGACCCCTAGTTGGGGATTGCGCCTTCGACGCCTTCGACATAGAAGCCCATGCCAGCCAATGTGCCATCGTCGGCGGTTTCGCCGTCGCCCAGCCAGGCCGAACCGTCTTGCTTGTTCAGCGGGCCAGTGAAGGCGTGATAGCTGCCGTCAGCCAGCGAGGCCATCAGCGCCAAAGCCGAGGCTTTGACGTCGGCCGGAGCCGCGTCCGAGATGTCGCCGATGCCGACCATGCCCGCGCCGATGCCATCCCAGGTGTTGGCGCTGGACCAGGTGCCGTCCATCACTGCCTTGACCCGCGCCACATAGTACGGCGCCCAGTTGTCGATGATCGAGCTGACGCGCGGCAGCGGACCGTATTCCGACATATCCGAGGCCTGTCCGAAAGTCACAATATCGCCTGCCTTTTCAGCCGCCGCCTGGGGTGCTGTCGAATCGGTGTGCTGCAAGATCACGTCAGCGCCCTGTTCGATCAGAGCGGTCGCGGCGGCGGCCTCTTTGGCCGGATCAAACCAAGTATAGGCCCAGATGATCTTGAACTGCACGTCAGGGTTAACCTCGCGGGCGTGGATATAGGCCGAATTGATGCCCCGGATAACTTCGGGGATCGGGAACGAGGCGATATAGCCGATGGTGTTCGACTTGGTCATGTGACCCGCGATGTGGCCCTGAACCGCGCGGCCCTCGTAAAAGCGTGCTGAATAGACCGAGACGTTGTCGGCCTGTTTATAGCCGGTCGCATGTTCGAACATCACGTTCGGGAATTTCGCCGCCACGTTGATGGTCGGGTCCATGTAGCCAAACGATGTGGTAAAGATCAGGTCGTGGCCCGAAAGCGCCATCTGGGTCAGCACGCGCTCGGCGTCCGCACCCTCGGGCACGTTTTCGACAAAGGTGGTTTCCACCGCGTCGCCAAAGGCCTCTTCCACGGCCAGACGGCCCTGGTTGTGCTCGAAGGTCCAGCCGCCGTCACCGACGGGGCCGACATAGACGAACCCAACCTTGACGTCCGCCGCCGAAGCCGCGCCGCCCAAGGCCAGTGCCGCCAGTGCGCCGGTCAGGATTGATTTCAATTTCATGAGTGGTCTCTCTGTTACATTTGGGAATTTTATACTTGCCTGAACGCAGTCGGGTGATTTACGCCCCTGTTGATCGTTCTCCTGACGGTCTGCATCCACTTGGCGCATCAGGGTGCGGCCTACGTCTTCCGGGGTCGCGCCCGCGTACATCGGGTTGACGATCTCAAATTTCGTCTCGTCGGTTTTGTTGGTCATTTTACTCTTCCTTTGTTCTGTGTGCGGCAATTGCCCTGAGGATATCAGAGACTGATTCATCACGGTCCGGCAGTTCGGCAACCTCTGGTCGCCCTGGATGGAGTGTATCCCATTGCGACCTTACCTGATTGCTTCGTCCCTTTCCAGGGGCGTTGATCCCGAAACCGCCAACAACCACATTCCATACGGGGCGGTATTCTGCGATAAGCACCTGTTCCGTCAGCCCGATCCACACGGAATCGAGCACAAGCCATCGACATTGGAAATCATCCAAGTCAAGGTTGATGGCGCTCTCTATTGACCGGGCATGTTTCTGGAGTCGCTGGTAAAGTGCAGGGTTTGACTTGACTACGGCACGTCGCCCCTGCCGTCCTCCCGGAGGATTGGCTCTTCCAACGTAGATCGACTCCGCGTCTTTCATGTCGCTGTATGCTGTGAAGCTGCCGAAATAGTGGAGTGTGTAGACGCCGGAGCCGTCAAAGGTCTCTACAGGAGGAAGTTTCACCGCTGGATATGCCATCAGGGCACGCGCAGCGTTCTGGCCGAGTTCATCTACACTGAGCGGATCATAACTGCGCACGGATCACCTTTCGCAGCTACGTTCGTTCCGGCAGACGATCCAGAAACAGTGTCGCTTTCTCGCATGGTGCGCCGTTTTCCATTTCGTCGATACCATCGGCCCATTGCGTACCTTGACGATCAGATCACAGACAGTAAATCCAGCCCCATCGGCCATCCGCATGAAGTCGTTGTGCGGCCATTTTGATCTATGGGCACCTCTATAAATTGCATCTGGCGTGAACGCGCTGTAGATTTGCAGGATGATGCGGCGGAGGGATGGCAGTCATGGCACAGATGGGCTTTTTTGATCTTTCAGATCGTTACGAGAGCCTGGATGCGAAGAAGGACCCGCTGGTCGAGATCAATGCAGTTGTACCGTGGGAAGAGTTCCGCCCGCTTCTGGAGCAGGTCTGGCGCAAGCCTGAAAGTGAGCGGAAATCACGCGCGGGGCGCAAGCCGATGGACGCGGTACTGATGTTCAAAACCCTGGTTCTGAGCGCGCTTTACAACCTTTCGGACGATCAGGTCGAATACCAGATCCGGGACCGGCTTTCGTTTATGCGTTTTCTGGGTCTTGGTCTTGGTGACCGGGTGCCGGACGCAAAGACCGTGTGGCTGTATCGCGAGGCGCTGGCGCAGGCGGGCAAGGTGGATGATTTGTTCAAACTCTTTGACGGACATCTGGCGCGGCAGGGCTACATTGCACGGGGCGGCCAGATACTGGACGCGTCCATCGTGCCGGTGCCGCGCAACCACAACACGCGCGCGGAAAACGCGGCGATCAAGGGTGGCGAGGTGCCGGAAGACTGGGAAAACAAGCCTGCCAAGCGATCACAGAAGGACGTTGATGCACGCTGGACCAAAAAGCACGGCAAAAGCCACTATGGCTACAAGAACCATGTGAATGTCGATCGTAAGCACAAACTGATCCGGCGCTATCACGTCACGGGCGCTGCCGTTCACGACAGCCAGGTGGTGGACGAGTTGCTGATGCGCGGCAACACCGCCTCCAGGGTCTGGGCAGATGCGGCCTACCGGTCGGAAGAAATCGAGGCGAAGCTCAGGGCGAGAGGACTGACAAGCCGCATCCACCGCAAGGGCAAACGGGGCAGGCCTCTGACCGAACAGGCAATGAAAAGCAACAGGACGAAATCCTCGGTTCGTGTCCGTGTCGAGCATGTGTTCGGCGCGCAGGCGAACGACATGGGTGGCACGCTGGTGCGAACCATCGGTCTGGCGCGGGCCAGGGCCAGGATCGGGATGAAGAACCTTGCCTACAACATCCGGCGGCTTGGCCAGTTGCACCGCCTAAACCCATTCCCGGTATGAAAACACGAGGATGCTGTGGCGATCTGCGCCACCAATGCCCGGCGCGGATTAAGGATCGAGACTGACCACCTAAAACCCAGCGTGCCGATGGCCGATAGAACCGAAATCAGGCATAATATGCCCTCAGAATGTCAATAAATCGAGGTGCCCCTATGACAGTTCACCATATCCGTGATCTTTGCCAGCAACAGGCCGCGCGGCTTCAGTATCCGCTTCGCTTGTTTCAGGAACGGCGGATAGAGATAGCTGAGTGTCCATCCGTGTTCCTTTCCGCATTCGACAGTGGCACCGAAATCCTCATCAAAACGTTTTCGGCTTTTGTCCCTGCCCTGCGGTCCAACGTGCGGTGGGTCATAAACAACTGTTGCGAAGGACGCATCCTGAATGCCGTGCATCTTTCGATTGTCACCGATGATGCTCGTCTGGAATTTCGGATTGATATCCATTGACACAACCCGGCGGGCCGATCGCTTCCAGAATCTCCCGCTATTGTACGTCGAATCCAGAATCGGCTCCGGATCAATGGACGGATAGAACCGCAACATCCGTTCCAGCAGCTCGCCGTCGCTACCGGTCCACACGCTGCTTAAAGGACTGTATTGCCCTGTCTGGCTGGTTGTTTTTGATGGTTCTTCCTGCCTGTCCGGAATGAAATCCGAAAGAACGCCGTCCATCACGACACTAAATCCCTGTACATGAGCCGCTTTCCGACCATGCCCGTAACAACTGCTGCCATCTGATCCATTGTGTCTTCCCTCCTGATGTTGTGACGCCCTGCGAATTCGGCCACATACCGGTGCAGATGCTTTTCGCTCATGTGGTGATAGACGCCCTGATAACCGCGCTTGAGCATGGACCAGAAGCTTTCCAGACCATTGGTGTGCGCTTGTTCGCGGACATCCTCTGAAACCGAGTGCCTGACGCATTCGTGCCTGTAGCCTTGCATGTCCTCGTAACCGCCATGATCATCGGTGTAGACCTGTGCTCCCAATGCGACGTTCTTCCGAATGAAGCCCTGAAGCGTGTCTCTGTCTGTGCCGTGAACGACTTTTGCCGTGACAGTATTTGACTCTCGGTCCTTTGCTCCAACCACGATAGCCTTCCCAACTGGACCGCGCCCAGTGTCCTTGAGGTTCTTGCGTTTGGTGTTCGACATGTTCTTGCGTTTACCACCAATGAATGTCTCGTCAACTTCAACCGGACCGGTAAACATCGAAGTTCATTCGCCGGACCACGCTTCGCGGATACGATGCAACATGAACCACGCGGTCTTTTGCGTGACCTTTATATCGCGGTGAAGCTTCATGCTGGAAACGCCTTTCAAGCTGGTCATTTCCAGATAGATCGCGAAAACCCATTTGCGAAGCGGAACCCTTGAACGCTCAAGGGCCGTCCCGATCCGAACCGAGAAAGCCTTGCGACATGCGGAACACCAGTACGGGAGTCCGGATGTCTTGGACGCCACGGTTGTTTCGCAGTTACCGCAATGCGGGCAATGGCGACCTTCCGGCCAGACCAGACTTTCAAACCATTTGGTGGCCGACTGCTCATCCGGGAACATGTCGGCAAGTTCCATGATGCCAGTGCCTTCGCGGTAGTGCTTGCCGGGTGCAGACTGCGCCATGACCTATCCTCCTGATTCCTATATAATAATTCAGGCCTGTTCAGTCAAATACATAATCCCCTTACATTTCTTGCTTCGGTTGACCCCGCCCTAGGACGAGGCATGGAAACTGCGCGCCAGCGAGGCGGGTGCCCCAAGCGCAGTACGAGTTTTGTTCGCCGACATGAAAACTAGCACGGCGATGGTAATCAGGTAAGGCGACATGGACAAGTATTCGACCGGAATAGCGAGTCCTGCGGCCTGCAAGTTTAGTTGAAGTACCGTGACTCCGCCGAAAAGATAGGCGCCCAGAAGAACCCGGCCGGACTTCCAACTTGCGAAAACGACGATGGCCAATGCGATCCAGCCCGATCCGGCGGTCATGCCTTCGGTCCATTGCGGCACCCGAACCAGGCTGAGGTGTGCGCCACCGAGACCGGCGCAGGCGCCACCAAAGGCGATGGCCATGATGCGGATGCGGACAACCTTGTAGCCGAGCGCGTGCGCGGCATCGTGGCTTTCGCCGACTGCGCGCAGGATCAGCCCGGCACGGGTTTTCTTCAGCGCCCAGCCGACCGCAATAACCAGCGCGATGCTGAAATAGATCAGCGGATCATGGGAAAACAGAATCGGGCCGACAACCGGCAGGTCCGAGATTACGGGTATGTCAAGTTTCGGCGTGGCGGGGGGTTTAATGCCCACATAGCCCTGCCCGATGAGCGATGAAAATCCGAGCCCAAAAAGCGCCAGCGCAAGACCGGTAGCCACTTGATTTGACAGGAAATACTGGGTCAGGACCGCGAAAATAAGGCTTAACGCCGCGCCACCGACCGCTGCGCCGATAAATCCCAGAACTGGCGATCCGGTCTCAACCGCCACGGCAAAACCGCAGATCGCACCGGTGATCATCATGCCTTCGACGCCGAGGTTCAGGACACCTGACTTTTCGGCGATCATCTCGCCCATGGCGGCCAGCAAGATCGGCGTGGCCGCCGTCATAAGCGACGCGATCAGAAGAACGGGACTGATGGCTGAGAGGTCCATGGATCAGGTTCCTTTCGCGGCTTCGGTTGACCCGAAGCGAATGCGGAAATTGGTCAGAACATCGACCGCAAGAAGAAAGAACAACAGCATCCCCTGGAAGGCCTGAATGGCGGCTGACGGCAACTGCATTGTGACTTGCGCAGCTTCGCCTCCGATATAGGTCAATGCCATCAATAACCCCGCCAGCAGAATACCGACCGGATGCAGCCGACCCAGGAAGGCAACGATAATTGCGGTAAACCCGTAGCCGACATTAAAGTCGATTGATATTTGCCCCGAAGGGCCCGACACTTCGAACAACCCGGCCAGCCCGGCCAGCGCCCCCGATGTGCCGAGGCAGAACAGCACCAGCCGCGTGGGGTTCACGCCCGCGAATTTCGCTGCGCGCGGGCTTTGCCCGGTTAGGCGGATGTTGAAACCCTGGATGTGGCGGTTCAGCAGGATATAAGCAAAGATTACGGCGATAAAGGCTGCGACGACACCCCAGTGCATACCGGTGCCCGCGATCAACTCTTGGTTCGACACTGCGTCGTAATCCCTGAAATTTCGTGATCCGGGGAACCCCTGACCATCAGGGTTGCGCAAAAACCCCAGCGAGGCCTTGGCCAGAAGTTGCTCGGCCACATAGACCAGCAAAAGCGAGACCAGAATTTCGTTAGTGTTGAACCGGGTTCGCAGGATGCCCGGGATCATCGCCCAGGCCCAGCCGCCCAAAGCCCCGGCAATCACCATCAGCGGAAAGATGTAAAAGGCATCAAGCGGATAGAACGCTAGGCCCACGCTGGCCCCGCAAATCGCGCCGACGATGTATTGGCCCTCGGCACCAATATTCCAGACGCCGGCGCGAAAACCCAGGCTGAGGCCGATCGCGATCAAAATCAGCGGTCCGGCCTTTACCAGAAGCTGACCGCGATAAAAGAATGCAAGTTCGCCAAAAAGCGGCTCCCAGAAGATCACGCGGATCGCCTCGGCTCCGTTCTTTCCCAAAAGCGCAAACATAATCGCGCCCGCGATCATTGTCGCAACCACGGCCAGAACTGGGGTAGCGTACGACCAGCCGCGACTGGGCGCGGGGCGTTTTTCCAGCCTAAACATGGGCGGCCTCCATATCGTGGGCACCGCCCAGCATTAGTCCGATCTCGTCAACCGTCAGGCCCTGCGCGGGCATCGGGGCGCTGAGACGGCCCTCGTTCAGCGCCGCAAAGCGGTCCGAGATTTCCATCAACTCATCAAGGTCCTGGCTGATGCAGATCACCGCCGCGCCCTTGGCCGCCAGATCCAGCAACGACTGCCGGATCGACGCCGCCGCGGCGGCGTCTACGCCCCAGGTCGGCTGGTTGACCACCAGCACCGACGGGTCTTGCAAAACCTCGCGGCCAATGACGAATTTCTGCAGGTTGCCGCCCGACAGCGAACGCGCCGTGTTGCCCGGCCCGGGCGTGCGCACATCGAACACCTCGATCACCTCTTCGGCAAAGACCCGGGTCGACGCCCAGTTGAGAAAACCGTTTTTCGACAAGCGCTTGCGTACAGCGCCGGTCATCAAGGCGTTTTCGGTCAACGACATATCGGGCGCGGCGGCATGGCCCAGACGTTCTTCGGGCGCTGCCAGTACGCCGATCTCGCGCCGCCCATTGGGGGCCAAGTGCCCAATGGGCTGGCCGTTCACTTCGATGGCGTCTGATGTGACCAGCACCTCGCCCGACAGCACCGACAACAACTCGTCCTGGCCGTTGCCTGCAACGCCGCCGATGCCCAGAATTTCGCCCCGGTGCACCGTCAGGTGGACGTCTTTCAGCGACGTGCCAAATGGCGTCGCCGACGCCTGACTTAGACCTGCGATATGCAGGGCAACGTCGTCCGAGGCCGTGCCTTCGCGTTTTGGGGTCTGCAAGGTCGATCCCACCATCAATTCAGCCAATTCGCGCGCTGACTTTTCGCGTGGATTGGCCTCGCCCACCACCTTGCTCAGCCGCAAGATCGTGGCGTGATCACAAAGGGTGCGGATTTCTTCCAGCTTGTGGCTGATATAAAGGATCGACGTGCCTTCGCTGGCCAGTTTTTTGAGCGTGTCAAACAGAATTTCGACCTCTTGCGGGGTCAAAACGCTGGTCGGTTCGTCCATTATCAACAGCTTGGGGTCCTGCAGCAGACAGCGGATGATCTCGACCCGCTGGCGTTCGCCAGCGCTCAGATCGCCGACCATCCGTCCGGGGTCCAGCGGCAGGCCATAGTTTTCGCTGACGGTCCGGATGCGGCGCGACAGTTCTCCCATACGCGGAGGGTTTTCCATGCCAAGCGCCACGTTTTCGGCCACGTTGAGCGCGTCAAACAGTGAAAAGTGCTGGAAAACCATGGCGATACCACTTCCGCGGGCGGCGCGCGGCTCGGCTGGATGAAACGCCGCGCCGCTCAGGGTCATCGTGCCCTGATCGGGTTTGACCAGACCATAGATCATCTTGACCAGCGTCGATTTTCCGGCGCCGTTTTCACCCAAAAGCGCGTGCACCTCGCCCGCGCCGATGGTGAACGACACCTGGTCATTCGCCACCACACCGGGATAGGCCTTGGTCAGCCCCTCGATGCAGAGAAGGTCGTCAAACTGTCCGGCCATCAGCAGGCCTCCTGCGATTGGGCTTTTTCGTGGGCCATTCGAATGAGATCAGCGGTGACGCCCACGGCAATAGCCTGCGGGTGTTTGCCCAGCGACGGATCGCCGATCGGGCACCGGATACGGGCAACTTGGGCGGGCGTATGGCCCAGCGCCAACAGCCGCTTGCGGAACCGCGCCCATTTTGTGGCCGATCCTATAAGGCCGACCGAATGAAACGGACGGCCCAGCACGGCGTGGCACAGCGCCAGATCAAGATCGTGCGCGTGGGTCATGATCAGGTGGGCAGCATCGTCGGGTGCGGCTGCAAGCGCGTCCAGCGGGTTTTGCGATGTTCTCACACCCGTGTGCACGAGGTCCAGCATCCCGGCGCGTTGATCGGCAACGACAAGGTCAAAGTCGGGCAGCGGCGCAAGCGTCGAAGCCAGCGCCTGGCCAACATGACCCGCGCCATAGATCACGATCTGCCGCTTGGCGCGCTCCAACGGCTCGACCAGCCAACCGTGGCTTAGCGCGATGGCAACATGCGAACCCAAGGCGTTAGTCCGGGAAATAGCGCGTTTCATCTGGGCCGGTATCTCGCCCGCGCCTGGTTCAACCGGCCGCGCAAATGCCGATTTGCCCGCGATTTCGCCCAACACCGCTGTATCAAAAACTTCCGTCACCAAGGTCACTGCCCCGCCGCAGCACTGGTTCATCGCCGGTCCAAGTGCAGCGCGATCAACGCGCGGCGCGCTTGCCCGGGCCAGCATGGTCCGGGCGCGTTGGACAGCCTGGTACTCCAGACGTCCGCCGCCGATGGTTCCGCTTTGACCGTCAGCCCAGACCGCGACCGACGCCCCGACCTCGCGCGGCGTTGACCCCTTGGTGCCTGCCACTACGACGCGGGCAATGGTCCCATGGGCAGCGATCAGGCGCTTGAGAAGATCGAGATCAAACATCACCCACCCTCCTGCGCGCGAACGGCGGCCAGCACGCATTCGGGCGTGGCGGGCGCATCGAGGTCCACGTAGCGCGCGCCATTACCACAGGCGGCCACGGCGTCGCTGAGCGCCATCAGCACCGAAATTCCGTGCATGAGCGGCGGCTCGCCCACGGCCTTGGAGCGATAGATCGTGTCTTCGCGGTTTTCATTGTCCCAAAGCGAGACGTTGAAAATGTCGGGCCGGTCCGAACAGGCCGGTATCTTGTATGTCGACGGCGCGTGGGTGGTCAGCCGCCCCTTGGCGTCCCAGATCAGTTCCTCCGAGGTCAGCCATCCCGCACCCTGCACAAATCCACCCTCAACCTGGCCGATGTCCAGCGCCGGGTTCAGCGATGATCCCGCGTCGTGCAGAATATCGGTGCGCAAGATGCGATTTTCGCCGGTCAGCCGGTCAATCACGACTTCCGAGCACGCAGCACCATAAGCGAAATAGAAAAACGGCCGCCCCTCGCCCTTGATCCGGTCCCACCGGACCTTCGGGGTGGTGTAATACCCCGTCGAAGACAGGCTGACACGGCCCTGATAGGCGGCGCTCGCCACCTCGGCAAACGGCGTCGCCCTGTCACCCAGATGTACCATGCCGCCTTTGAACCGCACGTCGGAGGCATCGGCCTGATGGGCCTCGGCCCAAAACTCGGCGATCCGGTCGCGGATCGTATCGCAGGCGGCTTGCACCGCCATGCCGTTCAAGTCAGACCCCGACGAGGCCGCAGTGGCCGAGGTGTTGGGCACTTTGGCGGTATCGGTCGCGGTGATCTTGATCGCTTGCGTCGCGATGCCAAACCGGTCGGCCGCCACCTGGGCGACTTTTTGGAACAGCCCCTGCCCCATCTCGGTGCCGCCATGGTTCAGATGCACCGAGCCGTCCTGATAGACATGCACCAGGGCACCGGCCTGATTGAGGTGGGTCAGGGTGAAACTGATGCCGAATTTCACCGGCGTCAGCGCGATACCTTTTTTCAGAACTTCGTTCTTGGCGTTCCAGTCGGATATCGCGGCGCGACGGCGGGAATAATCGCATTGCCCGGCCAGATCGGGCACCAGCCGGTCAAGCACAAAGTCCTGAACTTCCATGTGGTAGGGCGTGGTCTGCCAGGTGATTTCGGCTGTCGGCGCTCCGCCGCCGGAGGAATAGAAATTCGCCGCCCGCACCAGCAGCGGATCGCGCCCAACTTCGTGCGCGATATGGTCCATAACGCGCTCGATGCCCAGCATCCCCTGGGGGCCACCAAACCCGCGATAGGCGGTGGCCGACTGGGTGTTGGTTTTCAGCCGGTGCGAGGTGATGCGTGCATGCGGCAGGTGATAAGCATTATCGGCGTGCAGCATGGCCCGGTCAGCGACCGGCAGGCTCAGATCAATCGACCAGCCACAGCGGCAATATTGGTCAAACTCGATGCCCTCGATCCGCCCGTCATCGTCAAACCCGACCCGGTAATCGATGCGGAAATCGTGGCGTTTGCCGGTTATCATCATGTCGTCGTCACGGTCATAGCGCATCGACGCGGGCCGCCCGGTCATCATAGCCACAACCGCCGTGGCCACCGCCAGCGAATTGCCCTGGCTTTCCTTGCCGCCAAATCCACCGCCCATGCGCCGCACTTCGACCCGGACGCCGTGCATGGGCACGCCCAGAGCCTCGGCCACCTTGTGCTGGATCTCGGTCGGGTGCTGGGTCGAGGAATGGACGATCATGTCGCCGCCCTCCTGGGGCATCGAAAGCGCTGCCTGACCTTCCAGATAGAAATGTTCCTGCCCGCCCATGGTGATCGACCCTCCGATCACCCGTGCCGCACCGGAAATTGCCTTGGCCGCGTCACCTTTCGTGTAAACGCGCGGGCCGTCTTCGAACCGCGCGTTGGCGGCCATGGCCTCGTCGATGGTGAAAATCGGCGTGAGTTCATCGTAATCCACAACCGCCAGCCGCACAGCTTTGCGGGCCGCCAGATGGCTGGTCGTGGCCACTGCGAAAAGCGGCTGGCCCAAGTATTCGACCTTGCCTTCGCTCAGCATCGGTTCGGGCAATGGCGCGGGCGAGACATCGTTGTGATGGGGCAAATCGTCGGCAGTCAGGACAAGCTCGACGCCAGGGGCTGCCCGCACCGCGTCAAGGTTCATCGAGGTGATCCGCCCATGCGCGATCGTCGACAGGCCGAAAGCCAGGTGCAAAGTGTCCGCCGGCGTCGGAATATCGTCGATATACCGCGCCGCGCCGGTGACGTGCAGGGGCGCTGCGTCATGGGGAAGGGGGCGGCCAACGCTCATGCGCTGACCTCCAGTACGTTCACAGCGGTGCCTTGATCTTCGTGCAAGGCCCGACGCAGCATGTTCGCGGCGGCTTCAAGGCGGTAGTTTGCCGAGGCGCGCATGTCGCTCATCGGCGTAAAGTCGCGGGCAAATTCAGGCAAGGCAGCCGCCACCGTCTCGGCGCTCCAGGGTTGGCCCACCAGCGCCGCCTCGACATTGGTCGCACGCTTGGGAATGCCCGCCATACCGCCAAACGCGATTGAGGCGCTGGCAACCCGGTCGCCGTCCAGCCCGATATTGAAAGCCCCGCAGACGGCCGAGATGTCCTGATCGAACCTTTTGCACAGTTTATAGACCCTGAGCCGGTCTTTCTGGCGCGGGATTAGGATGGTCTCGACAAATTCACCTGGGCTTCGGTCCTGTTGCCCATAGTCGATGTAGAAATCCTCAAGCGCGATCTCGCGCCGCTTGCCGCCCTTGCGCAATACGATGCGCGCCCCGAGCGCGATGAGCGGCGGCGGGTTGTCACCAATCGGCGACCCGTTTGCGATATTGCCGCCGATGGTCGCCGCCTCGCGCACTTGGGTTGCCCCGTACCGGCGGATCATCTCGGCATAGCTGGGGTGGTATTTTTCAAAGACCGGGCGCAGCGGCTCCATCGTCACGGCCGCGCCGATTCGGATAAAATCGTCGTCCACGTCCACGGTTTGCAAGTCGCGACAGCGATTCAGAAACGCCACTTTGGGCAGGTCGCGGAGCAACTTGGTCACCCACAGCCCGACATCGGTAGCCCCTGCGATCAGCGTGGCATCGGGGTTGGCCGCGTACCAGTCGGCCAGTTCATCGGCGCTTTCAGGAGCCACAAAGCGGTCGCCCTCTGCGTCCAGCGCCAACAACTCAAGCGCCTGAATATCTTCATTTACCCAGCCCGGAACCGGCGCATCTTCCACAGCTTCGGCAGCGCGGATGATCGGGGCATAGCCCGTGCAGCGGCACAAGTTGCCCGCCAGCACATCATCGTGGTCGGTGCGGCCTTGCGCATGGCCCGCAGCCATCGACATGACAAATCCCGGCGTGCAGAACCCGCATTGCGATCCGTGGAGATCAACCATCGCCTGCTGCGCCGGGTGCATCTTACCGTCCGGCGCCAGCCCTTCGACGGTGCGCACCGCCTTTCCGTGAAGTTGTGGCACGAAAAGAATACAGGCGTTCAGCGCTTTATACCCGTCCTCGTCGCCGACCATAACTGTGCAGGCCCCGCAGTCGCCTTCGTTGCAGCCCTCTTTGGTGCCCGTAAGCCCCCGGTCGTCGCGCAACCAGTCAAGCAGCGTCCGCGTGGGATCGATGTCGCCGAGTAAAACCGCGTCTCCGTTCAGGAGAAACTGGATCCGGCTCATGACTTTTCCATGTCGCTTTCTGTTTTAAGGGGGTGCCCCCTCTGACGGCTGGGTCCGAGGCGACGTAAAACCTAGGTCCTCCCTGATATCTCGCAGGAAAGCCCAGCCAGAAGATTCTGGCAAGGAATGAGTCGTCCTGCGTGCCTGAAGCGGCTTCAAAAATATCCGAACAATAGGCGGGTTTTACGTCGTTCAATGCGAAAATCCGGGCGTGTGTCACCCCTTGATTCGGCTTTCGCTTCCTACCCCCACGGCCTAGCTTGGCCCCATGTCCAGCCTGCCCCGATTCATCCATCTGCGGGTTCATACCGAATATTCGCTTCTTGAAGGCGCGGTACCGGTAAATAAACTCGCGGCTTTGGTGGCGAAAATGTCGATGCCAGCCGTGGCGGTGACCGACACCAATAATTTGTTCTGCGCGCTGGAGTTTTCGCAAGGCGCGGCGGCGGCTGGGATTCAACCCATAATCGGTGCGCAGCTGTCGCTGGTTTACGGCGCAGGCGATGGACGCAATTCCCAGCCACCAGCCGCGCCGGTGGTCTTGCTCGCCCAGAACGAAACCGGTTACGGCCACCTGATGAAGCTTATGACCCACGCCTATCTTGGCGAGGGACGCGACGCCCCCCAGGTGACGATTGACGAATTGGCCGCGCACGCTGAAGGATTGATCGCGCTGACTGGCGGGCCCGGTGGACCGCTTGGCCAGCTAATCGCGTCCGAAGCGATGTCCGCCGCCGAGGCGTTTTTGGACCGCCTCGCTGCGGCCTTCCCCGACCGGCTTTATGTCGAACTGCAACGACACCCGGGCGAGACCGGCGGGCACGGGCCGGATGAGCGTGTCGAACAGGGGCATCTTGGCCTTGCCTACGCGCGCGGCTTGCCGATTGTCGCCACCAACGACGTCTATTTCCCCAAATCTGCGATGTTCGAGGCGCACGACGCGCTGATCTGCATCGCCGAAGGCGCTTATGTCGACCAGCAGGGACCGCGACGCCGCCTGACCCCCCAGCATTACCTGAAGTTTCCGCAAGAAATGGCAACGCTGTTCGCCGATCTGCCCGAGGCGCTGGAAAATACCGTCGAGATTGCCCGCCGCTGTGCCTTTCGCGTCCCCACGCGCGACCCGCTTCTGCCAAAATTCGCCGACGACGAGGTGGACGAACTGCGCCGCCAGGCCCGCGCCGGGCTGGGCGAACGACTGGAAGTTATCCCCCGTGCGGCACCGGTCGAAACCTATGAAGTGCGGCTGGAATTCGAGCTTGGAATTATCGAGCGCATGGGGTTTCCCGGCTATTTCCTTATCGTTGCAGACTTCATCAAGTGGGCCAAAGACCAAGGTATCCCGGTGGGACCGGGCCGCGGTTCGGGTGCCGGGTCGTTGGTGGCCTATGCGCTGACCATTACCGATCTGGACCCGCTGCGATACAGCCTGCTTTTTGAGCGCTTCCTGAACCCCGAACGGGTTTCGATACCCGACTTTGACATCGATTTCTGCATGGAGCGGCGCGAAGAAGTGATCCGTTACGTGCAGGACAAATACGGACGCGACCGGGTCGGTCAGATCATCACTTTCGGCGCGCTTCTCAGCAAGGCCGCCGTTCGCGACGTGGGCCGGGTTTTGCAAATGCCCTACGGCCAGGTTGACCGGCTGTCGAAAATGATCCCGACCGAAGGCGTCAAACCGGTCAGCATCGAAAAGGCGCTGGCCGAAGAGCCGCGCCTGCGCGAAGAGGCCCGCGCCGAAGAGGTGGTCGAACGCCTGCTGACCTATTGCCAGCAGATCGAGGGGCTGCTCAGAAATGCCTCGACCCACGCGGCGGGCGTGGTGATCGGTGATCGCCCGCTGGACGAGTTGGTGCCGCTTTACCGTGACCCCCGGTCGGACATGCCCGCCACCCAGTTCAACATGAAGTGGGTCGAGGCGGCCGGGCTGGTGAAATACGACTTTCTGGGTCTGAAAACCCTGACGATCATCCAGAATGCGCTGACCCTGCTCGGCGACCGGGGCGTCAACATTGATATCGGCGCCATCCCGCTGGACGACCCGGCCACCTATCGCCTTTACGCCGATGCGCGCACGGTGGCTGTGTTTCAGGTGGAAAGCTCGGGCATGATGGACGCGCTGAGGCGCATGAAACCGACCTGCATCGAAGACATCATCGCGCTGGTAGCACTGTACCGCCCCGGCCCGATGGAAAATATCCCCGCCTTTTGCGAGGTCAAAAATGGCTTGCGCGAGCGCGACCATATGCACCCCTCGATCGATGCCATTCTGGACGAAACTCAAGGCATCATCGTCTATCAGGAACAGGTGATGCAGATCGCGCAGGACATGGCCGGGTACACGTTAGGCGGCGCCGACCTGCTGCGCCGCGCCATGGGCAAGAAAATCCAGGCCGAGATGGACAAGGAGCGCCCCAAGTTTCTGGCCGGCGCGGCCAAGAACGATGTCGACCGGGACACCGCGATCGAGGTCTGGAACCTGCTCGACAAATTCGCCAACTACGGGTTCAACAAATCGCACGCCGCCGCCTATGCCGTCGTCAGCTATCAAACCGCCTGGTTGAAAGCCAACCACCCGGTCGAGTTTATGGCCGGCGTCATGAACTGTGACCTGCATCTGACCGACAAGCTGGCGGTCTATGCCGAAGAGGTGCGCAAGCCTGCCGACCGTGGCGGGTTGGGGGCCGAGATCGTGCCGCCTTGCGTGAACCGGTCGCGCACCACGTTTTCGGTCGATGGCAGCGCCGTCGTCTATGGTCTTGGGGCGCTGAAGAATGTCGGGACCGAGGCCATGCGGCTGGTGGTCGACGGGCGCGGCGACCGGGCGTTCGTCAATCTTTTCGACTTTGCGCGACGGGTCGAACTCAAACGCATCGGCAAGCGCCCGCTGGAAATGCTGGCGCGCGCCGGTGCCTTCGATCAGCTTGATGGCAACCGGCGGCGGGTCTTCGAGGCGCTCGACAATCTGGCCGCCTATTCGGTGGCGGTTCACGACCAGCACGCATCCGATCAGGTTTCGCTGTTCGGTGACAGCGGCGACGACCTGCCCGAGCCGCGGCTGGCGGATTCGGAAGACTGGCTTCCCGCCGAGCGGCTGAGCCAGGAATATACCGCGATCGGGTTCTATCTGTCGGGTCATCCGCTGGACGATTATATGGGCGCGCTGAAACGCAAGGGGATCAAGACACTTGCCCAAGTGACCCGGGATGCGGGCCGGGGGGCCGCGATCGTTCAGATGGCCGGGGTCGTGGCCGGGCGGCAGGAAAGAAAGTCAGCCCGCGGCAACCGGTTTGCCTTTGTCCAGCTTTCGGATGTTTCGGGCCAATACGAAGTCACGCTGTTTGCAGAGGCTTTGGAGGCGGCGCGCGAATTTCTGGACGTCGGATCGCGGATATTGCTGACCGTCGAGGCCGAGGCCGAGGCCGATCAGCTGCGTCTGCGGGCGCGGTCGGTGCAGCCGATCGACGACGCGGTCGCCGGGCAATTGGCGGGGCTTCAGGTCTTCATCGAATCCGAAGCCGGGTTTGTCACCGTGGCGGCGGTTCTGGCCCGCGCCAAGGCCGACACCAAGACCCGCGCGCTGGGTCCGATCCTGCTGACCTGCACAGCCCCCGATCTGGGCGAGGCCGACCTGACCCTGCCCGGCGAATTCCCGGTCACGCCGCAGATCAAGGGCGCCCTGAAAAGCCTGCCGGGGGTGGTCACGGTCGAGGAACTGTGAGGGGGCGAGGGCCTGCGTCGCCCGGGCTCTCAAAGTGAGAGAAGGGGTTAAGATGTTGAAGTTGTGGGGTAAATGGTCTGGTGCGTGGTGAGCAATATTGGGCTAGCTGCGTCCTCTTGGTAAAAGCACTGCCTTTTAGGCTCCGTACATGTGAATGTATCTTCGATGTACGCTCGTAACTTATCCAAGCTGTTGCATTATCTGCTGGCGGAACGGCAGACATATAACGAGACATTGGGTCGCTTCGATAGTCTCCGCGGTTGTCGATTGCTGCTAAGGGGGCCGCGAAAACGCAGCGGTTCGCATTTCCGACGAACATATAGCTAGCGCAATTCTTGGATTCACGCCCTCGCAACCTGGGTGGGCAGGCCACGTTGCTCTCATTTTGGGAAACTTGCGCCCTGTTGGCGGGCGATCCGCATCATTCAAGGAAACCGAATCTCTGAACAATTCAATTGCGGCACTGATCGGGTGTCGCGCGGCTGGAGACTGTTTGATCCACGTCACGCTCTCAATCGACCGCGGGGCAAATGGCGACGATTATGGCGCACGTTTGGTGTTCGAAGAAGATGGGCAGCGGCGAACAGTATCTTACGTATCCAAGGACGCCCTCACCCTATCGCAAGAAGGTGCTGAAAAGAACTTTGACAGTGACCTCCTGTCAGCACCCTCGGCACGGCAACTTGTTCTTGGCCGAGATTTTTTTAGACGCATTCACAAGGAGGCTGTTCTTTCTCGTCACCTCAACAGGCCGTTGCAAACGGATTGGCAAGAGTACGAAAATGAAGAACAGCGAAACAAATTTCATTACGAATTGGGAGCGCGAAATAACTCCAGATTCTTGCAACTCGGTGTCACCACACAGGCAACATGGCCAAAAGAACTGAGCTACCCCCCGAAATTCGGACACTGACGTAAGCTGCGATTTGTAGTCTGCTGATCTTCAACACGAAGGAGATCAGAAATGTCGAAACGAAAGCAACATCATCCAGAGTTTAAGGCCAAGGTGGCATTGGAGGCGCTGAAGGGGGAGGCGACGGTTTCAGAGTTGGCGAGCCGGTTTGGCGTGCATCCTACCATGATCCATCAATGGAAACGTGCGTTGCTTGAAGGCGCGTCGGGCGTGTTCGAGCGCGGCAGCAGGAAAGCGGCTGAAGTTGACGAAGAACAGGTTAAAGACTTGCACGCCAAGATAGGGGAGCTGGCCGTCGCCAACGATTTTTTGGCCAGAAAGCTCAAGCCCTGGGCCGGCAAGTGAGGCGGAAGATGATTGAGCCAGGCCTTCCAAACCTGTCTGTTGGCAAACAATGCGCCTTGCTGTCGATCTCACGGTCATCCTTTTACTATGAGCCAAAGGGTGAGACCGCGATGAACCTCGACCTGATGCGCCTGATAGATAAGCAGTTCTTGGAAACGCCGTTTTACGGTGTGCGCCAAATGACGTGGCATCTTCGGAACGAAGGTCATCTGGTGAACGAGAAGCGCATCCGACGGCTCATGCGGTTGATGGGCCTCATGCCGATCTACCAGAGGCCCAACACCAGCAAGGCCGCGAAGGGCCACAAGATTTACCCCTATCTGCTACGTGGGCTTCGTGTGACCCGCCCCAATCAGGTCTGGTGTTCTGATATCACCTATCTGCCAATGCGACGCGGCTTCCTGTATCTCCTGGCCATCATGGACTGGCACACGCGCAAAGTGCTGGCGTGGCGCATCTCGAACACGCTGGAAGCGGACTTCTGCGTCGAGGCGTTGAACGAGGCAATCCACAAGTTTGGCCCGCCCCAGATCATGAACACTGACCAAGGCAGTCAGTTCACATCCTTTGTCTGGACGGGCCAACTGAAGCGGACAGGCGTGCATATCTCGATGGACGGCAAGGGCCGGTTCCTCGACAATATTTTTGTGGAACGGCTGTGGCGCTCGCTGAAATACGAGTGCGTCTATCTGCACGCCTAGGAGACTGGATCGGAGTGTCCGTCGTCATATAAAATGGGACATCAGAGCGGTTTGAGTTTTGGAGGCTCTGGTTCGTTTGTGTGATTGATTATGCCGCGAGTTTTTGATGTTGCAAGCGGCGTTGTCGGATTGTCAGTTTCTTGATCTTTTCCCTTTCTCTGATGATGGCCTTGCCGCGCCCGAAGTAGACGTCGGCGGGTGTGACGTTGTTCAGGCTCTCGTGGTAGCGCTGGTTGTTGTAGTAATCGACGAAGGCCCCGATCTGGCGTTTAAGATCGCCGGGCAGATAGTAGTTTTCCAGCAAAACCCGGTTCTTCATCGTCTGATGCCAGCGCTCGATCTTCCCCTGGGTTTGCGGATGGAACGGCGCACCGCGAACGTGGTCCATCTGTCGATCCTCGAGCCATTCGGCCAGGTCGCCAGAGATGTAGCAAGAGCCGTTATCGCTCAGCAGACGGGGCTTGTGTCTCACAACCGCCTGATCACAACCTGACGCCGCCAGGGCCAGCTCAATCGTCGCCGCCACGTCCTCGGCCCGCATGTTTGTGCAGAGCTTCCAGGCGATGATGTAGCGGCTGTAATCGTCCAGGATCGTGCTGAGATAATACCAACCCCAGCCAATGATCCTGAAGTAGGTGAAGTCGGTTTGCCACATCTGGTTGATAGCGGTGGTTTTGTCCGTGAACTCGTCGGCAGCTTTGATCACAACATAGTCGGGCGCGGTGATCAGATCAGCTTCCTTCAGAAAGCGGTAAACCGATGATTCAGAGATAAAATACTGCTTCTCATCGGTATACTTTACCGCCAGTTCCCGGGTCGTCAGCGCCTCGTGCTCCAGTGCAAATTCAATCAGATCGTCTCGCCGATCTTGGGGAATGCGGTTCCAGACCGACTTTGGGCAGGGTGAGCGATCCGCCAGGGCGTCAAAGCCGCCTTCGACATAGCGGTCATACCATCGGTAGAATGTGGTGCGCGGAATGCCCAGCATATCCAAGGTTTGCTTCGCAGGCAGATGGGACCCCTCAACGGTGCGGATGATTTCCAACTTCTCTGACGCTGGATACCTCATTCCTCGTATCCCCCATCCCCTGTCATGCTTTTTTTGAGCAGACGGTTTTCCAGGATCAGGTCGGCCACACATTCTTTCAATGCCAAGGCCTCAGAACGTAGCTCCTTCACCTCGGGTGACGTCGCCTGACGCGCCGTATCGCCGGACAGACGGCGTTTCCCTGCTTCGGGGAACTCCTTGGACCAGCTGTAATACAGACTCTCTGAGATGCCCTCGCGGCGACACAGTGCTGAGATGCTTTCCTCGCCCCGAAGACCCGCCAAAACAATGCGGATCTTCTCCTCGGCTGAATACGTTTGCCGGGTCTTGCGGCGGATGGTTTTGACCAGCCTGTCAGCCGAGGCTTTGCTGGTTCCGGATTGCTTGTTCATCTTCACTCCTTGACGGTTGCGATGAACCAGAAATCCTCCTGATGCTAAACCCTCATATCTGTCCCAAAGGCGCTGACGTCAGACACCCGATCAGCAGGAGCAAAAAGTAGCTTAGATTGCGCCAAATACTGTCCAACGGTTGGGGAGTAGCTCAAACCGACCAGAGTACAATTTGCGGGGCATCATCTGGTTCTTTTTTCTGTCAATGAGCGTTCAAAAGTGACCCGGCTTCAGCGTTTAAAAGTGACCCACCCGTGATGAGGCAAAGCCAGCAGGCGAGATGCCCTCAAATAGCGAGCTCGTCTGCTGGCTTTGTTTGCGCTGCGGTTTATTGTTTTCGGGCCCTTTTACTCTGAGCGAACCGGTAGGATGTGTTTCCGGTTTCGATTATGGAGCAATGATGTGTCACCCTGTCGAGGAGCGCGGTTGTCATCTTGGGATCGCCGAAGACGGAGACCCATTCACCGAACTCCAGGTTGGTGGTGATGATGACGCTGGTTTTCTCGTAGAGTTTGCTTATCAGATGGAACAGCAGCGCGCCGCCGGACTTTGGGAACGGGATGTAACCCAGCTCATCAATAATGACGCAATCCAGTGGCGTCAGTTGCCGGATGATCTTCCCGACATTACCCTCGGCCTGCTCCCTGATCAGGGCGTTGATCAGATCCACAGCATTGAAGAAGCGGGCCTTTTTGCCCTGATTGATCAATGTGGTTCCCAGAGCAATGGCGATGTGGGTTTTGCCTGTGCCAGTTCCGCCCACCAAAATGAGGTTGTGGGCGTCTTGGGTGAACTGTCCGGAGCAGAAGGGATCGATCCGAGCCTGAGTAACAGCGGCTGCGCTGTAATCGAAGGTGGCAAAATCCTTGTGATGCGGGAACTTTGCAATCCGCATTTGATACTCGATTGAGCGGACCTGACGTTCTACGGTCTCAGCGTCGATCAGTTGTTTTATCGCAGTGGTCAGGCTCGGCGACTTGCGCGCGGACAGCAAATCATGTGCGCAAGCTGCCATTCCATGCAATCTAAGGCCAGCCAATTGATCAATGAGGGCATTCATGCTGTCATCTCTCGGCGGGCGCACAATGTCTCATATCGTTTGCAGTTGGCCTCCGGGCGCATCGTCAGCATGGGATAGTCATAGCTTTGTGCCAGTGGGGGGATGATCGGTTCGACCAACTGATTGATCAAGTTGATGACGGCAGGCAAGCGTAGGGTGTTTTGCGCGACAGCCAGATCACAGGCCGTTTCCACAACGTCAATCCCGTGGTCTTGCGCCAGCATAAGAAGGTCTACAAACTCCCGATCTCCACCTTTGCCCTTCATGTAATGCACCCTGATCTGGTGCATGGCATCTGGCAGGTGCCAATCCACAAAGGGCGCGCCATCACGTAGGGCTCCGGGCTTGCGTACCAGCAAAGGGACATAATGCCAGGGCTCAAAGTAACTGATATTACGGGTAAAGTGACGTTTGTGCTCGGCGATCACATCTTGACCTGCAACCACTTTGACGCAACCGGCATAGGCCCGCAACGAGACATGGTTTCCAGCAAAACAGGCCGGAACGCTGTAGCGGTTGCTGTCATATTGAACCAGGCAAGTAGAGCGCACCCGAACGGCCTTCTCAACATAGCCATCAAAAGGGCGGCCGAGAGGGCGCAGTTCAGCCTGTTCTGCAGCAAAGACAGCATCAACTGTCTGATCCTGTCGCTCTGGATGGGGGCGTGATCCAAGGGCATCACATTGCAGATACAGCCAGGCATTCAGGCCCTCCAAATCATCAAAAGCCAGTTTGGGCGTGAACAGCCGACTGCGCAAAAACTGCACCTGGTTTTCGACCTGACCCTTTTCCCAGCCCGACGCGGGCGTGCAGGCCACCGGTTCCATGACATAGTGGTTCATCAAGGCCAGAAAGCGTGGGTGAAAGATCCGGTCTTTCGAGCGCGATACATAGGTCACCATTGTCTTGGGATTATCGATGATCACACGGCGCGGAACCCCGCCATAAAAGGTCAACGCTCTCACGAAAGCGTCAAGCACCATCTCTTGAGGTTCCCCGGGGTAGGCCACAACAAAGGGCTTGCGGCTGTGGCACAGACGGAAGTGGGCAATCTTCACCTTCTGGGCAATTCCGCCCAAGACGACATGTTCTTCGCTCCAGTCAAACTGCAGCGCATCGCCAGACTGGAACTGCAACGGAATGAACGCATCTCCTGACCTCAAACCCGTGCGTTTCAGGTCTCGAACAAAACGCTGAACTGGCGAATACGACCCCGTATATCCTTCCAAAACCAGCTGCTCATAAAGCTTCACCCCTGTCCGACGTTCTCGGCGAGGGCGCTTCAGGTCCTGCTCAAACAAGGTTTGGAGCCGCTCTTCATAGTCACACAATTTGTGCCGAACTGGATCAACCTGACGATGGTAGCTCGGAGGCGAGCTGTCCTTCAGATACTTCCTGATCGTGTTCCGCGACAATCCCGTCTCCCGGCCCACAGATCTAATACTTCGCCCATCACGCAAAACCATGCGACGGATCTTCGCTGCACTTTCCATCAATATCACCTGCTCATTCTCCGCGCCAATACGCGCGGACGTTAACAAAACAAGAGGGTCAATTTTAAACGATCATAACCCACCTAAGTGGGTCAGTTTTGCATGCCGATTCACACTTTTTCCAAAGACCAAAGAGAATTCGGACTCGATCAGCATTGACCTCGCAAACGAGCACTTGTCGGCAGAAGATGCGCGGACATTGATCAATCGGTTTCTCAGCCTTTTGAGTTGGTGTGATGACAAACCTGCGATCTTACAAGGAGGTTGGTCTGGAAATCCCGTGCCCGTACCTGTGCCACGAAGAGATTTGTCGTCGACCATCGCGTGGCATTGGTACTTCAATAGAACTCTTCCAGAAGATGAGGATTTACTCCAACGGTTGGCCTATTTCCGCGAAGGGCTGAACGCGCGCGAAGCCGGTATTGTCAGCTGTGAAGTGCTAAGTTTCTTCAAGGTTTTTGAAAACAGAAACAGAGTTCAGCGTGGTGAGGAAAATCTGACCAAAGGTTGGATTTCAAAATATTTTCCGCATGCATGTGTCTCGCTAAACCCCAAGATGCTTGAACAATTCAACGTAGATCGGCATTCCAAAAGTGTCGAAAAATACATCTATGAATGTCTGACGTCAGCGCCTTTGGGACAGATATGAGGGTTTAGCATCAGGAGGATTTCTGGTTCATCGCAACCGTCAAGGAGTGAAGATGAACAAGCAATCCGGAACCAGCAAAGCCTCGGCTGACAGGCTGGTCAAAACCATCCGCCGCAAGACCCGGCAAACGTATTCAGCCGAGGAGAAGATCCGCATTGTTTTGGCGGGTCTTCGGGGCGAGGAAAGCATCTCAGCACTGTGTCGCCGCGAGGGCATCTCAGAGAGTCTGTATTACAGCTGGTCCAAGGAGTTCCCCGAAGCAGGGAAACGCCGTCTGTCCGGCGATACGGCGCGTCAGGCGACGTCACCCGAGGTGAAGGAGCTACGTTCTGAGGCCTTGGCATTGAAAGAATGTGTGGCCGACTTGATCCTGGAAAACCGTCTGCTCAAAAAAAGCATGACAGGGGATGGGGGATACGAGGAATGAGGTATCCAGCGTCAGAGAAGTTGGAAATCATCCGCACCGTTGAGGGGTCCCATCTGCCTGCGAAGCAAACCTTGGATATGCTGGGCATTCCGCGCACCACATTCTACCGATGGTATGACCGCTATGTCGAAGGCGGCTTTGACGCCCTGGCGGATCGCTCACCCTGCCCAAAGTCGGTCTGGAACCGCATTCCCCAAGATCGGCGAGACGATCTGATTGAATTTGCACTGGAGCACGAGGCGCTGACGACCCGGGAACTGGCGGTAAAGTATACCGATGAGAAGCAGTATTTTATCTCTGAATCATCGGTTTACCGCTTTCTGAAGGAAGCTGATCTGATCACCGCGCCCGACTATGTTGTGATCAAAGCTGCCGACGAGTTCACGGACAAAACCACCGCTATCAACCAGATGTGGCAAACCGACTTCACCTACTTCAGGATCATTGGCTGGGGTTGGTATTATCTCAGCACGATCCTGGACGATTACAGCCGCTACATCATCGCCTGGAAGCTCTGCACAAACATGCGGGCCGAGGACGTGGCGGCGACGATTGAGCTGGCCCTGGCGGCGTCAGGTTGTGATCAGGCGGTTGTGAGACACAAGCCCCGTCTGCTGAGCGATAACGGCTCTTGCTACATCTCTGGCGACCTGGCCGAATGGCTCGAGGATCGACAGATGGACCACGTTCGCGGTGCGCCGTTCCATCCGCAAACCCAGGGGAAGATCGAGCGCTGGCATCAGACGATGAAGAACCGGGTTTTGCTGGAAAACTACTATCTGCCCGGCGATCTTAAACGCCAGATCGGGGCCTTCGTCGATTACTACAACAACCAGCGCTACCACGAGAGCCTGAACAACGTCACACCCGCCGACGTCTACTTCGGGCGCGGCAAGGCCATCATCAGAGAAAGGGAAAAGATCAAGAAACTGACAATCCGACAACGCCGCTTGCAACATCAAAAACTCGCGGCATAATCAATCACACAAACGAACCAGAGCCTCCAAAACTCAAACCGCTCTGATGTCCCATTTTATATGACGACGGACATTCTATGAAAACTGTTGGGTGGCAACCGCACACGCTTCAGGCGATTACCCGTCAGATGCCGACGCATCGTCGGAACGTCGACGATTGATAATCGCGGCTGAAGTTATGCATGCTTTAGCGCGACACTTCATTCGTACAGAGTTTTCGTTGTCGGAGTCGTATCTGTCAGATGACAAGCCAGGCACAAGCGAAAGTACTGGCTAGCTTCACTCATACTTCGGACTTCTTGGGCATGTTGGCACTATCATTTTCTCGGCACATGCTTTTTTTGGTTTCGCCCAGTGCAGCTCAGATGATCGCTCCTAGAGGTCACCGGGTGCAATCACCAGCCAACCTTCCAATCCCGCTTGCCTCGCCCCCGGGCCGCGTCTATTCCCGTTCCGACGCCGTCCCCGGAGACCCCCCATGCGAAACCACCGCTTCGACAAGTCGAAACTGCCCAGCCGGCATGTGACCGAAGGGTCGGCCCGCGCGCCGCATCGGTCGTATTACTACGCGATGGGCATGACCGAGGCCGAGATTCATCAGCCGCTGGTCGGCGTGGCAACCTGTTGGAACGAGGCGGCGCCCTGCAACATCTCGCTCAACCGGCAGGCGCAGGCGGTGAAGATAGGGGTCAAGGAGGCGCATGGCACCCCGCGCGAGTTCACCACCATCACCGTGACCGACGGCATCGCCATGGGGCACGAGGGGATGCGGTCGAGCCTGGCCAGCCGCGAGGCGATTGCCGACACCGTCGAACTGACCATGCGCGGCCATTGCTATGACGCGATTGTCGGGCTTGCAGGGTGCGACAAAAGCCTGCCGGGGATGATGATGGCCATGGTGCGGCTGAACGTGCCATCGGTTTTTATGTACGGCGGGTCGATACTGCCCGGGCGGCTAAACGGGCAGGACGTCACCGTGCAGGATGTGTTCGAGGCCGTGGGCCGCCATCAGGCCGGTGAGTATTCGGATGCGGAACTGGAGATACTGGAGCGCGTGGCCTGCCCTTCGGCGGGGGCCTGCGGCGGCCAGTTCACCGCCAACACCATGGCCTGCGTGTCCGAGGCCATCGGTCTGGCGCTGCCCAATTCGTCAGGCGCGCCTGCGCCCTACGAGTCCCGTGACGCTTACGGCGAGGCCTCGGGGCGGGCAGTGATGAACCTGCTGGAAAAGCGCATCCGGGCGCGGGACGTGGTGACGTTGAAGTCCTTGCAAAACGCGGCGCGGGTGGTGGCCTGCACCGGCGGCTCGACCAATGCCGGGCTGCACCTGCCGGCGATTGCCCACGAGGCCGGGATCGAATTCAACCTCGATGATGTCTGCGCGATTTTCCGCGACACGCCCTATTTCGTCGATCTGAAACCCGGCGGCACATACGTGGCCAAGGACCTTTACGAGGCCGGTGGGGTGCCGGTGGTGATGAAGGAACTGCGCAAGGCGGGGTTGATGCACGAAGATTGCATGACCGCCACCGGACACAGCATCGGCGAGGAACTGGACAAGATCACCCGCAAGGCCGACGGCAAAGTGATTTACCCCTCGGCCACGCCGATCACGGCCACCGGCGGGGTGGTCGGGCTGAAGGGCAATCTGGCACCTGATGGGGCGATTGTGAAGGTCGCGGGCATTGCGCCCGAGCATCAGGTATTCACCGGCCCGGCGCGGGTCTTTGAGTGCGAGGAAGACGCGTTTGCGGCGGTGCAGAACCGCGAGTACGCGCAAGGCGAGGTTCTGGTGATCCGCAACGAAGGCCCGGCGGGCGGCCCCGGCATGCGCGAGATGCTGGCAACCACCGCCGCACTTTCCGGTCAGGGCATGGGCAAGAAAGTGGCGCTGATCACCGACGGGCGGTTTTCGGGTGCTACACGCGGGTTCTGCGTCGGCCATGTCGGTCCCGAGGCGGCGCACGGGGGCCCGATTGCCCTGCTGGAAGACGGCGACGAGATCACCATCGACGCAATAAAAGGCAGCATATCGGTGGCGCTCAGCGGCGACGTTCTGGCGGCGCGCAAGGCCGCCTGGGGGGGGGCGCGCGAAACCATCTATGGCTCGGGCGCGCTGTGGAAATACGCGCAATTGGTGGGGCCGACCCGGGACGGGGCCACGACCCACCCCGGCGCGAAAGCCGAACGCCACGTCTATGCCGACCTTTAGGTGATGAGGCGCAGGCGCATGCCCTACGCAAGGCCGGCGTTTGCGGTTGCTCTGACGCTTGGGCTGGCGGGTTGCCTACACCTTGACAATACAGCCCTGCGCGAGGCCCCCAAAGCCGTGGCCGTGACCAAGGCTTTGGTCGTGGTGGCCGGACCGCCGGGGTTTTGCGTGGACCCGCGCGCCAGCCGCAACGGCGATGACAGCGCCTTTGTCCTGTTGGGCAGCTGTGCGGCCATATCCAACGCGCCGCTGGCCCCGCAGCCCGATCTGCCGGTAGTGCTGACCGCGAGCGTTTCGACCAGCACCACCACCGGGCTGACGCCCGCCGCGTGGGACGATTATTTCCGATCCGAGGCCGGACGCGCCAAGCTCAGCGCCCGGGGGCGCGCCGACGAGGTCGAGATATTAGCGACCCGGGCGCGGGGAACCGCCTTTTACCTGTACGCGCGCAACAAGGTCGGCGGGCGCGGCGCATGGCGCGGGATCGTGACCCTGGGCGGCGCTGTGGTCACGCTGTCGCTGCGCGCCACGGGCCGCGAGACCTTGTCGCCGCGGGCGCGGTTCGCGTTGCTGGATGCTTTCGGCGACCGGCTTTTGGCCGTCAACCGGAACCATCGGCTGTCGGCCAAGGGCGCCCGGCAATAGATGGGTGCGATTTTCGCGTCAATATTCGCGCATTGAATATTCGCGCATTGGGGGGTTTGCCCGATGGAAAGCTTTTGATGTAACGTTGCGGCATCACTTGGGGCGCCCCGGATCACCGACGTCCGGGCGACGGCATATGGCTCGAGCAGGCATGAGGTTCATGGAACGGATGGCGCACCGGCGCGCGCTGAAGCGTTGGGCGAATGCGGCCGATGCCGCTGACGCCATGGAACTTGACGAACTGCGGTCGCTGCGCGGTCGGGGCCGGGATTTGCGGCGCGCCATCGACCGGGTTCTGCGACGCGCCGATGGCCGGTTGATTCTGCCCCGGTTCGGGGCCGACGCCATGCGCGCGCCAGCGCGCGCCGACTGGACCTGGCGGCCCGACCTGTGGCGCGGCCTCGGTGGCGACCGGGGCCGATCTCGGCGGCGGGGTCAAGGTTTTTCACGACTGCCCGCACCGCGAGATCGCGCTGCGCCAGCGCCGCAATACCCGACCTACCGACCTGGCGCCGTTTGGTCTGACGGTCGAGGTCTTTCATTTTGGCGGCGGTTTTCTGTCATTGGCGCTGGACTTGCCGGAGCCGGCGGTCGAGGGCCTGAAGCGCCGGTTTGTCGTGCGGCTGGACGCGGTGATCGAGGCCGAAAAGCCGCTGGCGGGGTTTGCCCGGCTCAACCTGCGCCACGGGCCCAATGTCGAACGTCTGGTGCGCGACCTCGACCTGGACGCGCCCGCGCAGGAGGCCGAATTCGATCTGGCCCAGGCCAATATCAACGCAAGCCGGATCAGCGCGGCCTGGATCGAGTTGATTTTCGAGAAACCGGCGCAGAACCGCATCACCCTGCGCGATGTCACGCTGTACCGCCGCCCGAGGGCGGAATTGTGAAGCTGGAAAAGACCCGGCTGGCGGGCGGTCTGTGGGAAGGGCTGCTGACTGGCGCAACCGAAGACCCGCCGCGTTTGCGGGTCACCCATCGGGACCGGGTGCTGGAGGACGTAACCTGCGATCCGGTCGAAAACCAGCCCGGCGTCTGGCGCGTCGGCTTTTGAATTCCGGCGAGTGCCCTCGGCGATGGGGTGCAGAGCATTCTGATCAATGGCGGCGAGCCGGACGAAGCGCTGGCGAGCATTGCAGTTTTGGCGGGCGAGGCGATAGACGAGGACATCCGCGCCGAGGTCAGCCTGCTTCGGGCCGAGCTTGACCTGCTCAAACGGGCGCTGCGCCGGCATTTGTCCGACACATAAATTCGAGGGATTGCGCCGCGTTGCACGCGACGCCCGAGGCGAGGGGCGCTGCCCCTCGTCGTCATTGGTTGCTCGGACCAATGGCGCAACCGAAGACCCGCCGCGTTTGCGGGTCACCCATCGGGACCGGGTGCTGGAGGACGTAACCTGCGATCCGGTCGAAAACCAGCCCGGCGTCTGGCGCGTCGGCTTTTGAATTCCGGCGAGTGCCCTCGGCGATGGGGTGCAGAGCATTCTGATCAATGGCGGCGAGCCGGACGAAGCGCTGGCGAGCATTGCAGTTTTGGCGGGCGAGGCGATAGACGAGGACATCCGCGCCGAGGTCAGCCTGCTTCGGGCCGAGCTTGACCTGCTCAAACGGGCGCTGCGCCGGCATTTGTCCGACACATAAATTCGAGGGATTGCGCCGCGTTGCACGCGACGCCCGAGGCGAGGGGCGCTGCCCCTCGTCGTCATTGGTTGCTCGGACCAATGGCGCAACCAACGACGACCCCCGGAGTATTTATTGAAAAGTGATGACAGGCGGGTTGCTGTGGCTTTTTCTTTCTCTTGGCGAATATATCCCAGCGCGGCGCGTGGATGACGCAGCGGCCACCCGTGACAGGCGGCGGCGTCTGGGGCAGTGTCGCGGGCGCAACTAGGAGACCGCGATGACAGGCTATCCGCACATGCTGGCGCCGCTCGATCTGGGGCATGTGGTGCTGAAAAACCGGGTGCTGATGGGGTCGATGCATACCGGGCTGGAAGAAACTCGCGACTGGAACCGGGTGGCCGAGTTTTATGCGGCGCGGGCGCGCGGCGGGGTGGCGCTGATGGTGACCGGCGGCATGGCCCCGAATCGCGAGGGCGGGGTGTTTCCCGGCGTGGCGGGGCTTTTTACGCCCCAAGACATCGCCAACCACCGGATCGTGACCGAGCGGGTGCACGACGCGGACGGGCGGATTGCGATGCAGATATTGCACGCCGGGCGCTATGCATATGGCCCCGAATGCGTGGCCCCGTCGCCGGTGAAATCGCCGATCTCGCCGTTTGCGCCACGCGAACTGGACGAGGCGGGGATCGAAAAGCAGATCGCCAACATTGTCACCGCCACCGCGCGCGCCCGCGAGGCGGGGTACGACGGGGCCACCGCGCGCGCCCGCGAGGCGGGGTACGACGGGGTCGAGGTGATGGGGTCGGAGGGATATTTCCTGAACCAGTTTCTTGTCACCCACACCAACAAGCGGACCGACCGCTGGGGCGGCGCTTACGAGAACCGGATGCGCCTGCCGGTCGAGGTGGTGGCCCGGGTGCGCGCCGCCGTGGGGGAAGATTTCATCATTATCTACCGGCTCAGCATGATCGATCTGATCCCCGATGGCTCGACCCACGACGAGATGGTCACGCTGGCCCCGCGCGATCGAGGCCGCCGGGGCCAGCATCATCAACACCGGCATCGGCTGGCACGAGGCGCGCATCCCGACCATCGCCACCAGCGTGCCGCGCCGGGCCTTTGTCTGGGTCACGCAAAAGTTGATGGGCAGGGTCGGCGTGCCGCTGATAACCTCGAACCGGATAAATTCGCCCGACGTGGTCGAGGCGGTTCTGGCCGAGGGCTGCGCCGACATGGTGTCGATGGCGCGCCCGTTTCTGGCCGACGCCGATTTCATCGCCAAGGCGGCCGCGGGCCGGGCGGCGCAGATCGCACCCTGCATCGCCTGCAACCAGGCCTGTCTGGACCATACGTTCGCGGGCAAGATCAGCACTTGTCTGGTCAACCCGCGCGCCTGTTTCGAGACCGAGCTTGTTGTCGGGCAAGCCGCGAAGGCACGTCGCGTCGCCGTGGTCGGGGCCGGGCCCGCCGGGCTAGCGGCGGCATTGGCGGCGGCCGAGCGCGGTCACGCGGTGACCCTGTTTGAGAAAGCCGGTGAGATCGGCGGGCAGCTGAACTTGGCCAAGGTCATTCCGGGCAAGGAAGAATTTCACGGACTGGTCGCTTGGTCCGGTGTGATGCTGAGACAGACACAAGTCACGCTTAAGTTGAACACCAGCGCTGCCGTGGAGGACCTGGAAGAATTCGACGATGTGATCCTGACCACCGGCGTGCGCCCGCGCGAGGTCGATAATCCCAATCAGAGTGGCGGTCGCGTCCTGAGCTATGTCGATGTCCTGCGCCATAACGCGGACGTTGGCGCACGCGTTGTGATTGTGGGCGCGGGGGGCATCGGCTTTGACGTGGCCGAGAAGTTGGCGCATACGGGCGCCTCGGCCACCGAGGACACGGCCCTTTGGATGCGCGAATGGGGCGTGGCCGACCCCGAAGACCATCGCAGCGGTCTGGCCCCCGAAGGGGCGCAGCCCGCACCGGCGGCGCGCGCGATCACGATGTTGCAGCGCAAGGCCACGCGGCCGGGCAAGGGATTGGGCAAGACCACCGGCTGGATCCACCGCGCCGCGCTGAAGGCCAAAGCGGTGGAAATGATCGCCGGGGTGAATTACGAGCGCATCACCGGCGAAGGGCTGGAAGTGAGTTTCGGCCCCGGGCGCGAGCGCCCGACCGTGATCGCAGCCGATACCGTGGTGATTTGCGCCGGCCAGGTGCCCGAGCGAAACCTGGCGCAAGCGCTGGACGCGATTGGCCGCACATTCGTCTTAATCGGCGGCGCCGATGTGGCCACCGAACTGGACGCAAAACGCGCCATCGACCAAGGAACAAGGGTTGCTGCGGCCATCTAGGCGGTCGTTTGCCTGTTTCCGAGACGTCACCGAAACCCGGGATTATCGCAACATTGTCCGGCAAGGGGCGTATTGTTGCCCGATTTGGGGGCAATAACCGCAACCAGAGGGGTGTCTGCTGTCAAAGGTTAAGTATGGACCGACTTACTGAAATGGAAGCATTTGCCACCGTGGTTGACCAGGGTGGCTTTACGGATGCCGCGAAAAAGATGGGGATCTCAAAGTCCGCCGTCTCGAAACATATCTCGAGCCTTGAAGCCCGCCTTGGGGCGCGGCTGCTCAATCGGACGACCCGCCGGGTGTCACCGACCGAGATCGGTCTGGCCTATTACGACCGGGCGCGCCGGGTTCTGAACGACGCGGGCGAGGCCGATGCCCTGGTGACTTCGATGCAATCGGCGCCCTCGGGTCTGTTGCGTATCTCGGTGGCCACCGATTTCGGGGTCAATCACCTCAGCCCGGTTCTGGGCGAGTTTTTGCAGGAATTTCCTGACATTACCGTCAACATGGTGCTGAACAACCGCTATGTCGAGCTGATCTCGGAAGGGTTCGACATTGCCGTGCGCATCGGCGAGCTGGAAGACAGCAAGCTGCGCGCCCGAAAGCTGACCGACACATCGAAGCGGATGATCGCCAGCCCGGAATATTTCTCGCAGTACGGGCGGCCCGAAAAGATCGACGATCTTAACGAACACAAGCTGTTGCATTATTCGAACCAGTCAAATGGTTCAGTGTGGAAGCTGACCGCGCCATCGGGCGAAAAGCGCCAGGTGCGTACCGCTGGCTGGCTCACGGTCAACGACGGTCAGTCGCTGCTGAACGCCGCCATTTCGGGCCTTGGCATCGCTTATCTGCCCAGCTTTCTTTACGCCGACGCCCTGGATCAGGGCATTATCGAAGAAGCCATCCCGAACCTGCCGGTCGAAACCCAAGGCATATACGCGGTTTATCCGCCGGGCCGGTTTACCCAGCCCAAGGTTCGCGCGTTCATCGACTTTCTGGTCCATTCCTTTGCTGATAAGGGCCCCGACGTCTGGTGACAGGGGTCCCCCCACCTTCCCCCGAGGTGATGCGATGTAGCGAGTTTTCAAGGGGCCGGAGAGTGCAGTCTCCGGCCCCTTTTCGTTGTCTTGGGCAGGCATGACTGTGGACCGCTTTCGAACCAAAACGATTTGGTTCGATTACCGAAGCCCGCGCGCCAAAGTCGCCGCCATCGCGCAACCCATGCCCCGCCTGTGGCGGCGTTCGGTTTGGGACAACCCGGGGCGGCGCGATGCGAGGCCGCATGGACCCGAGCGTTGTGACGGGGTAAAGGCAGGGTATTCCCGATCAGGGGCGGAGCGGTCGCATGCTGGACGAAACTCAAATCGCAATTCGTGACATGGCACGGCAATTCGCGGACGAGCAGCTTTGGCCCGGGGCCGGTGAGCGCGACCGAACCCGTGCGTTTCCCCGCGCCGAGCTGACCGAGATGGGCAAGCTGGGCTTTATGGGGATGCTGGTGCCCGAGGCCTATGGCGGGCTTGAGGCCGGGATCGAGACTTATGCCAGCGTCATCGAAGAGGTTGCCGCGGGCGACGGCGCTTGTTCGACCATTCTCAGCGTCCACAGCTCGGTCGGTTGCGTGCC
Source organism: Paracoccaceae bacterium (assembly GCA_965247915.1). Classification (GTDB taxonomy): domain Bacteria; phylum Pseudomonadota; class Alphaproteobacteria; order Rhodobacterales; family Rhodobacteraceae; genus JAKZRT01. The sequence continues at coordinate 721,685 of OZ252048.1, read as the reverse complement.
GATCGTGCGCTACGGCACCGATGCGCAAAAGGCGCGTTACCTGCCGCGGCTGGCCTCGGGCGACTGGATCGGCGGGTTTGCCCTGACCGAACCCCAGGCCGGGTCGGATGCGTCGAACCTGAAGACCACCGCCCGGCGCGATGGTGACCATTATGTGATCAACGGCGCGAAACAATTCATCACATCCGGCAAGAACGGCGACCTGATAATCGTATTTGCGGTGACCGAAAAAGCTGCCGGAAAACGCGGCATCAGCGCTTTTATCGTCGAGACCGGCTGGCCCGGTTACGAAGTGGTCCGGGTCGAGGAAAAACTTGGTATCAAGTCATCGGACACCTGCCAGCTGGCGTTCAACGATTTGCGGGTTCCGGCCCGGAACCGCCTGGGGGCCGAGGGCGAGGGGTACAAAATCGCGCTGGCCAATCTTGAGGGCGGGCGCATCGGCATCGGGTCGCAGGCCGTCGGCATGGCGCGCAAGGCGATGGAGGTCGCGCGCGATTATGCGCGGGACCGCAAGGCTTTTGGCAGCCCGATATCCGACTTTCAGGCGGTGTCGTTCCGGCTGGCCGAGATGGCGACCGAGATCGAGGCGGCGCGGCAATTGGTGATGAACGCGGCGCGGATGAAAGACGCAGGGCTGCCGTGTCTGCGCGAAGCCTCGATGGCCAAGTTATTTGCGTCGGAAATGGCCGAACGGGTGTGTTCGGCGGCGATCCAGATTCACGGCGGCTATGGCTATCTGGCCGATTTCCCGGTCGAGCGGATTTATCGCGATGTGCGCATCTGCCAGATCTATGAGGGCACCAGCGATATCCAGAAACTGGTCATCGCGCGCGATCTATTGCGCGACTGATCCGCGCATTTGCCGCTGGTTTTGGTTTTACCTCTTGCAGCTTTTCGTGCATTTCTGCGGGCGTGACCGGCAGGGGCGCGAACAAGCTAGGGAACGGGCCGCATGACTGATCTGTGGGAAGGCCTTTCCCAGGCGTTCTGGATGGTGGTGACGCTTGATCCCGGCCTGGTCGAGATCACGCTGCGCAGTTTTCGCGTCACCCTGACCGCGCTGCTGATCGCTTGCGTGATCGCTTTGCCGCTTGGCGCGCTGATCGCCATTCGCCGGTTTCGGCTCCGCCGCCTGACCATCGGGGTGCTGAACGCGCTGATGGGGCTGCCGCCGGTGGTGGTCGGGTTGATCGTCTATATCCTGCTGTCGCGCTCCGGGCCTTTCGGGGTATTCGGCCTGCTGTTCACGCCGACCGCGATGATTATCGCCCAGACGATCATCATCGTGCCACTGATCGCCTCGATCGCGCATCAGGCGATCCGAGATCTGTGGAGCGACTACCACGACCTGTTGATCTCGCTCGGCGCGACCCCACGCCAAAAGATTGTCACCCTGATCTGGGACGCGCGGCGTGCCCTGCTCACCGCGGCGCTGGCCGGGTTCGGGCGCGGCATCGGCGAGGTCGGTGCGATTATGGTAGTTGGCGGCAACATCGACCACGCGACGCGGGTTCTGACAACCGCCATCGCGCTGGAAACCAGCCGCGGCGATTTTGCCCTGGCCCTGGCCCTGGGCTTTGTCTTGATCGGACTGGCCATAGCGGCGAACCTGGCGACGCATTGGCTGGCCGGAACCGAACGCGGGGGTCGGTGGTGATGGAGATGTTCCCGGTGCGCCTGAAAGCCGCTGAAGTGCGGAGCCGCGGCAAGCAGCTGATCGGCCCGATCGACCTTGAGCTTTCGGGGGTCGGCGTCACCGTGGTGATCGGGCCGAACGGGGCGGGCAAGACCAGCTTTCTGCGGATGCTGCACGGGATCACCCGCCTGAGCGACGGCGAAATCATCTGGTCCTGCCCGGAAATTCAGGCCCGCGCCGGGCAAGCCTTTGTCTTTCAGACGCCGGTAGTCTTGCGCCGGTCGGTGCTCGACAATCTTGCCTATCCGCTGCGCTTGCAAGGCGTCGCCCGCAGACCGGCGCGGGCACGGGCGCGGGGCTGGGCCGACCGCATCGGTCTGGGCCACGCGCTGGACCGGCCGGCGACGCGCCTTTCGGGTGGCGAGCGGCAAAAACTCACCTTGGCGCGCGCGTTGATCCGCGAACCTGCGCTGTTGTTTCTCGACGAACCCTGTGCGGCGCTCGATGGGGCGGCCACCCGCGAGATCGAGACGATCCTTGTCGCCGCCACCGCGGCCAGCACCCGGATCATCATGTCGACCCACAACCTTGGACAAGCCCGGCGACTGGGGACCGATATTGTGTTTCTGTTGAACGGGCGGGTGCACGAATTGGGACCTGTACAGAAATTTCTCGACCATCCCAAAACCCCCGAGGCCGGTCAGTTCCTGAGGGGAGATATTGTCGAATGACACGGGTGATCTCCGCGCTGCTCGGGCTTTTGCTGGCCGGTCCGGGCATGGCGGCGGAAACCCTGCGCCTGGCCGTGACAACGTCGTTCCACAACTCGGGTTTGGCCGATGTCCTGTTGCCCGAGATCGAAAGCGACCTGGATCTGACGGTCCAGCTTTTGGTTGTCGGCACCGGTCAGGCCATTCGCCTGGGCCAAGCCGGTGACGTCGATGCAATTCTGGTGCATTCGCGTCAGGCCGAAGAGGCCTTTGTGGCCAGCGGTTTTGGCACGCACCGGCGCGAGATCATGGTCAACGACTTTGTCCTTGCCGGTCCGCGCGGCGACACCGCCAGCGTCGGTGCTGCGCAAAGCGCGGTGCAGGCCTTGATGCGGATCAGGGCGGCCAAAGTGCCGTTTGTCAGCCGCGGCGACGACAGCGGGACCCATCAAAAGGAGCTGAGCCTGTGGTCGGCGGCGGGGATGGACCCGGCGACCTTCGGCCCCTGGTACCGGTCTGTCGGCGCGGGCATGGGGGCGGCGTTGAACACGGCCTCGGGCATGAACGCCTATGTTCTGGCGGACCGCGCCAGTTGGCTGAATTTCGGCAACAAGGGTGATCTGGGCGTCGTTTTCGAAGGCGATCCGGCGCTGACGAATCAATATGCGTACATTCCGGTGAACCCTGACCGGCACCCCCACGCCAACCACGCCGCCGCTGCTTCCCTTGAAGCCTGGCTGGTGTCAGACCGCGCCGCTAATCTGATCAACGGCTACCGCATCGGCGGTCAGGCGCCTTTTGTCTTTAACGCCAGACCCTAGGCAACGCCTTGCGCTATCAGCCGCCGCGCAATTTCAAAAAACGCCGCTGATTGCGGGCCGTCCGGCGCGCTGGCCACAATCGGCGTGCCGCCGTCGCTGGCCACTCTGATGTCGTAATGCAGGGGAATCTCGGCCAGCAACGGCACCCCCAGTTTCGCCGCCTCGCTGGCGACGCCGCCATGGCCGAAGACATGTTCTTCGTGACCGCAGTTCGAACAAATATGGGTCGACATGTTTTCGACCATCCCCAGAATCGGGACGTGCAGCTTGCCAAACATGTCGATGCCCTTGCGGGCGTCCAGCAGCGCCACGTCCTGGGGCGTGGATACAATGATGGCGCCGTCAACCACTGCTTTTTGAGCAAGCGACATCGACACGTCACCGGTTCCGGGCGGCAGATCGACCAGCAACACATCCAGCGTGCCCCACTGGACCTGCATCATCATTTGCTGCAACGCCCCCATCAACATCGGCCCGCGCCATATCAGGGCCTGATCTTCGCCGGTCATCAGCCCGATCGACATCATCGTGACGCCGTGCGCCTGCTTGGGGATGATGATCTTGCCGTCAGGGCTGGCCGGAGCGCCCGACACCCCCATCATGCGCGGCTGCGAAGGCCCATAGACGTCGGCATCCAAAAGCCCGACGCGACGCCCCTCGGCGGCCAGCGCGCAGGCCAGATTGGCGGAAACCGTCGATTTCCCCACCCCGCCTTTGCCGGAAGCCACGGCGATAATGCGGGCCACACCGGGAATTTTGGCTGGCCCCTTTGGCGTGGCCTTGGCTTTTGGCTTGAGATCGGGCGGCGCGCCTTTGGCGCTGTGCGCGGTCAGCACCACCGATGCCGCCTTGACGCCCGCCAGCGCCTTGACGCGGGTCTCGGCCTCGATGCGCACGGCCTCGTATTTGGCGGCTTCGGCCGGATCGACCTCGAGAACAAAGCGCACCGTTTCGCCCTCGATATTCAGCGCCCGAACCGCGCCGCTGTTCACGATGTCACTGCCCGCAACCGGGTCGGCAATCGCCCTCAGCGCCTCAAGAACGGCCTCAGTATCAACGCTCACCCGGGTCAGTCCTGGGCCCGGATCGTGCCGGTCACGACGTGCTCTAACCCCAGGTCTTCGATGGTGATAACCGCTTTGGCCGCGAACGACCGTTCGGGTTCCCCGCTGTCGCGTATCGCGGCCTCGATCGCCTGTTGCGAGGTCACGCCCACCTGTTTCAGGAACTTCCGCATCGACATGTTGAAATCGTCGCCCATCTGGTCCGCCTTTCCGCCAATTGCCGCAAGTTGCGCGATCCTACCAGCAAGCCGCGATAAATGGTAAGCCATCAAAGCAACGCCCCCGGCAAATAACCGCGCGCTTGCCGGCGCGGCGCGACGGCCAGAGCACGACGGCAGACGCGATCCTCGCTATGTTACGGGGCGTTTCAATCAAGAGTCATCTTGGTCAAGGGGCGCCGAACCGGCCATCTGAGACCCGGCTTGGCCGGTCAGTCCGCATGTGAACAAGTGCCGTAGAGCTCAGGCCGGAACCGCCTCCATCAGCTCTTTCCAGCGATGGCAGGACACTTCGTGACCCGACCCGTCGCCTTGCAGCCGCGGCTCTTCTTTCTGGCAAATGTCGATTACATGCGGGCAGCGGGTATGGAATTTGCAGCCCGTGGGCTGGTTGGTCGGCGACGGTATCTCGCCTTCGAGCTTTTGCGCCTTGCCGCGGTCATCGGGGTCAAGCGACGGGATCGCCGAGAAAAGCGCCTTGGTATAGGGATGCCGGGGCGCATCAAACAACTGGCGCGTCGGCGCGGTTTCCACCAGCCGCCCCAGATACATGACCGCAACGTGATCACAGGTGTGGGCCACAACGCTCAGGTCGTGGCTGATGAACATGAAGGTCAGGCCCATCTCATTCTGAATCTCCTTCAAAAGGTTCAGAACGTCGGCCTGGATCGACACATCCAGCGCCGCGACGCTTTCATCGGCGACGATAAACTTGGGTGCCGATACCAGCGCCCGCGCAATCGAGATGCGCTGCCGCTGGCCGCCGGAAAACGCATGCGGGAAGCGGCGCAGGTGTTCGAGGTTCAACCGGCATTTCGCCGCGATCTCGCGCACACGGCTGTCGGTTTCCTGGCGCGTTTTGGTGATCCCCATCACCTCAAGCGGTTCAGCGATGATGTCACGCACCGTCATCCGCGGCGAAAGCGCGGCATAAGGGTCCTGAAAGATCAGCTGTGCGCGCTTGCGATAGTCCTTCAGTTCTTCTTTGGAGATGTTTTCAAGGTCATATTCCACTTCGCCATCGGTATAATGCGCGCCGCCCGCCGTAATCGGCGCGGCATTCAACAGAGCGCGCCCCAGCGTCGTTTTGCCCGAGCCCGACTCGCCCACCAGACCGAAGAACGATCCCTTCTCGATCTCGATCGAAACGTCGTCGACCGCCTTCAGGATCTGCTTCGAGAATATCCCGCTGCTGATCGGGTATCCAACCGACAGCCCTTCGGCCTTGATCAGAATGTCGCTCATTCCGCGGCCTCCGTGTAGATATGGCAAGCGACATGGTGCGTCGGGTCCACCTTCACGTCGCGCGGCAATTGCGACATGCATTGTTCGCCCACGACCTGGCTGCACCTTGTGTTGAAAACACAGCCCGAAGGACGCTCCAGCGGCGACGGGATGTCTCCGGCTATGGGCGTCAGACTGGCGTTAAGATCTTCAAGTTTGGGCAGTGCCGCCAGCAACCCTTGGGTGTAGGGATGTTTCGGATTTCGGATGACCTCGCGCACCGGACCTTCCTCGATCATCCGGCCCAAATACATCACGTTCACCTTGTCGGCGGTCTGCGCCACCACCCCCAGATCGTGGGTGATGAAAATGATCCCCATGCCAAACTCGGCCACCAGGTCTTTCATCAGGTCGATGACTTGCGCCTGAATGGTCACATCGAGCGCAGTTGTCGGTTCGTCCGCGATCAACAGCCGGGGCTTGGTCGAAAGCGCCATGGCAATCATCGCGCGCTGGCGCATCCCGCCTGAAAGCTCGAACGCATACTGATTGATCCGCTTGCCGGGATCCGAGATGCCGACACGGTCCAGCATCTCGACCGAGAGCTCTTTGCACTGCCTTTTCGACATATCGGAATGCAGCAGAAGCTGTTCGACCATCTGCTTGCCGATGGTGATCGCCGGGGCGAAACTGGCCATCGGCTCTTGAAAGATCATGCTGATCGCGCCGCCGCGAACCACGTTCAGCTCGCGCGCGGTTTTAAGCGACAGCACATCCACCGGTCCATCGTCGGCATGCAAGGTAATCTCGCTTTCGGGGGTGTAGACGGCGTTTTTCGCGTTCAGATGCATCAGCGATTTTGCCAGAACCGATTTGCCCGAGCCGCTTTCGCCCACCAGTCCCATCACCTCGCCCTTGTCGACCGCAAACGAGACGTCGTCGACAGCCGTGATCAGCCCCTCGTCGGTCCTGAACTTCAGCGTCAGGTTTTGAACTTCGATCAGCACGCTCATTTTTTGGTATCCGCGTAAGGATCCGCCGCATCCCTGAGACCGTCGCCCACAAAGACGAATGCCATAACCAGTACGATGAAGAAGATCACCGGGATGAAATACCATTGATAGTTCAGCATGACGTCCGCGCTCGTGGCTTTCTGAAGCATCACGCCCAGCGAGCTAACCGGGTCTTTCAGTCCAAGGCCGATGAATGACAGCGCGGTCTCAGACAGCACCATGAACGGAAACGAGATCACCAGATCGACAATGATATAGCTGGTAAACGACGGCAGCAGATGCCGTCGAATGACATGCGCCGACGACGCCCCGCAAAGCTGCGCCGCCAGAACGTATTCCTGGTTTCGCTCGGTAAGCAGGTGGGTGCGGACACGGCGCGCCAGCGTGGGCCAGCCGATAAAGCCAAGAATGAGCGATATGTAGAAAAACCGGGCCTCGGCCGACATCTCGGGCGGCATGAACGCGGCCACCGCCATAAACAACGGGATCGCGGGCACCGTTCGCACTGCGTCGGTGATCATCTGCAGAAATCCGTCGATCCAGCCGCCGTAATAGCCCGAGACCCCGCCGATAATCAGTGCCAGCACGAAGGCGATAAAGACGCCGATGGCGCCGACCTGAAGCGAGGTCCAGATCGCGTGAAGGGTCCGGCTGAAGATATCCTGACCATCCTCGTCAGTTCCAAAAAGATGGATCTTGCCTCCGTCAACGCCAAACAGATGACGGCTACCGGGGATAAATCCAAAAAGCTTGTAGCGGCTGCCGCTTACGAATATCTGCACGTAATAGCGCTGGTCCTCATTTATCGTGGTCACCCAGCGGAAATTTGTTGCCAGCGACCGCTCGCGCTCGACCGCGTGAATGAACGGCCTGAGCGAGCAGCCGTTGGAATCGCAGAATTGCGGAAACTGCGGTGCCCCGTTGGTGTAGTCTTTGTCCCGGCCGGCGATCGTCGGATCGTAGGGCGACAGAAACGGTGCGAATATCCCGCTCACAATCAAAAATAACAGCACAGCCGCCGCGATCATCGCCGCGCGCTGCTTTTTGAAACGCGCCCAGATCAACTGAGTTTGCGAGGCCGTGAAATAGGCTTCCTTCGCCTTTTGGTCCTCGGCGCTTTGGGCCGGAATATCGGTCGGTTCGATTGTTGTGGTCATCGGATGATACTCTTGCGAACTCGCGGATCGAGTATTGAGAGCAACACGTCGGTTGCGAAATTCAAGGTCACGATGGACGCGGTAAGAAGGAAAATGATCGCGCCCGCCAGTTGCTGATCGTTGGATCGTGCCAGGGCCTCGATCAACAACGCGCCAGCGTCGGTCAAAACGAGAATCAATGCCACTATGGGCAGCTCGTTAAAAATTCGGTTCAGGTCGAAACCAAGGCTGTTGATGATCGGCCCTAGCGCATGTTTGGCGGGATAGTTCCAAAGCAGCCTGCGCCCGTGCACGCCGCGCGCGGCGGCGGCGGTTACATATAGCTTGCCGATCTCGTCCGACATCAGCGCGCGCACCGTTTGCAGGGCGAATGCCGTTGCCGACCAGCCAAGGATGAAAATTGGCAGCCACGCGTGTTTCAACAGATCGACGAATTTGGCCAAGGACCACGGCGCGTCCCGGAACGCGTCAGAATAAAGCCCCGTTAGCGTGCTGCCAAAATAAACCGTCGCAAACAACATAATCATCAGCGCCAGCAGGAAATTCGGGATCGCAAGGCCAAGATAGCTGACGATGCGCAGCGAATTGTTCAGCAAAGCGTTGTCCGAGGCGGCGGCGATAATCCCGAACGGGATCGCGATGGAATAGGCCAGCGCAAGCGAGGCCAGGCAAATCGACAGGCTCAGCCAGAATTTGTCACCCAATAGCTGGGCAATATTCACCCGCAGGATACAGCTGTCGCCATATTCGCCCTGAAACGCGTTGACGATCCAGACGCCCCAGCGGGTCATGAAGGGCTTGTCAAGACCAAGCCGTTTACGCTCAAGGTCGATATCAGCGACCGAAATGCCAGACCCTTGCGTGTTCTTAAACGCCAGATAGCGTTCGGCACAGTCGCCCGGCACCAGTTCCATCAGCGAGAAAACGACCAGCGAGACGAGAATCAGCGTGATCATCGCCATGACGGCTCGCGTTGCGACAAATCGCGCGAAGTTCAGCATCAGCTACCCCGTCGTTCGGCCCCTGCACTGGTTTGTCCGGATGTCACGCGGGCCGCGTATCCCCCTGAGTAAACCGCGGGCGAACATGCCCGCCCGCGGTAGTTTCATCAGAACCCATCTGGTCCTATTCGTCCAGCCACCACTGCGTGGCACGGTACGGATAAGTCCGGTAGTATTCGTAACTGTGGGTTTTGAACTCGGTGAAGTTGTGCAACCGGTTCGACTGGTAAACCGGCGCCGGCGCGTTGACCGTCCCGATAAACAGCAGGCTTTCGGTCATCGCTTGGACCATACGGGCAGCGATTTCCGTGGCCGCAGCCGATCCAACTTCAGCCGACTGAAGCGCGTTGATGTCTTCAGAAAGCGACTTGGCCCACGCCGGAGGTTCGACACCAGCGCTGCCACCTGAATCGACCCATTCCGCCCACAACATGGCGTTGCGGTTGCCGAAATAGTTCTCGTACGGCGGCACCCAAAGTTCGTTGTTGCCGAGCACGATGGCCAGTGGCTGACCTTTCCGCCACATCGACACATCAAGCTGGTTCGAGGACTGATTCGAGCGGTATTCGTCCGGCGTCACTTCCTTGACGACCGAATCGATCCCGACATCGCGCCAGTATTGCGAGACCAGTTCGACGATCTGACCGGAGATGCCCTGGGTCGCGAAGTTCAGGTTTAGAACCATCTTATTGCCATTCGGCAATTCGCGGATGCCATCGCCATCTGTATCGATCATGCCAACTTCGTCCAGAAGCGAGTTTGCGGACGCCGGATCATACTCGGTCTTGTAGGTCAACCAAGCAGCGTCAACGCCATCGGGTAACGGCGAAAAGCCGGTGTACTGCTTCGCCGCACCTTGACCGAAGAAGCCGACTTCGTTCAATTCGCCACGGTTGATGGCGACCGACATAGCTTCGCGGAACCGGATGTCACTGAAAACCGCACGCTTGCCTTCATCTTGGTGCGTGACGTTAAAGCCGAACGCCCCCATCGTGATTTCCGGGCGCAGGTAGATTTTGTAATCGCCCTTCCCCTGATTTTCCAGCAGAAGCGGTGCCGAGGCCAGTTGCAGCGACTGCGACTTGTAGTCAATTTCGCCGTTCACCAGCTTCAGGATCCGAACCTCGTTGTCGTTGATATAGACCTCGTCCTGGGTCGAGATATACGGCAGTTGCTGACCCGTTGTATCCACCTGGTGGAAATACGGGTTGGCGACCAGATACCGGCCCTCGGTCGTGTCAGTGACATAGATGTGGGATTCCAACGTTGGGTTCGTACCCTTTGGCAGCCCATCGACAATGTCTGGTCGCGACAGCATCGGTGATGGCGTGTCGGTCCAGTCCGAGTTGCCGTAATACGCCTTGATCGCGTCATATCCGTTTTCAAAGCCCAGCGACTGCGCGTGGCTGTCGGCATCGGCGCTGAGATCGGGATGGAACTGACTATAGAAATGCATGGCCTGGAAGCCCTGACCATAGTGCGTGGCAAAGTGTGCCAGCAGACCCGGCTTGGGCGCGGGCAGGTTGAAGATCACTGTGGTCGCGTCAGGCGCATCCACTGTCATTGTCTCGCCCGACACGGCCACATAATCCTTCGGCGTCTCGAAGATGTTGGTGTCCAGCATCAGATTGTCATGCCAGAACTTCACATCGGCACTGGTGAAGGGTGCTCCGTCCGACCACTTGTGACCTGCGCGAAGTTTGAACGTCAGCTGGGTGAAATCGTGGTTCCAGGTCCAGCTTTTGGCGATGTTCGGCACAATGGTCTTAAGGTCGTCAGAATAGCGAACCAGGTTCACGTGGCGCACGCTGAGGAAGTCCGAAGTGCCCGCTTCGGTCGCGTTGGACAAGACATCCAGCTCGCCGCCGTATTTTCCAACGCCGTCATAAGGGACGACGACAAGAGGCTCGGAGGGTATCCGTGCTGCCAGCTCTGGCAAATCCGGATTACCCTGGATGCGTGCGTTCAAAGACGCCGAATCCGGGTTCGCCGAAAATTCCATCGTGCAACCAGCAGCCGCTTCGAATTCGGCAAGCTCGTATTGTTGCGGATATTCGCCGGGCGCAACGCCCTGCATGTCGGCAAGCGAGATTCCGGGGCAATTGGCCAGCGCCATCCCCGGCAGGGCGAAAGTGGCAACTCCCATAAGCAATAAACGATTCATTTTTCCTCCTGTCGTATCTGTTTTTGTTTTCTGGGTTTGCCCCAGCTTCTTTCTGGGTTTGCCCCAGCTTCGACGTGTTCGTTTGGCAGTAACGCGATCCCAGACGAAGGTCGCAAGACTTATAGTCACAGGATCGGACGTCGTGCCAGACTTAGCAAAAAACTTTCCCTCCTTTCCCACATCCGATCCTTGGGATCGGGAAACTTGTATTAACGCACAGTTTGCGCCGCATAGCTAGTCCGCACCGACCTTGACACCTTCCGAAGTCACGATGGTGCGCGAAAACGTACCTTCTGTGTTCCGCATCCGATGGCAAAGCATCCGGCGCGACAAATCAAGTAAAATTGGCATCGCGTCGGAACGATTTGAAATATTTTCCTTTTCGCCGCCCGCTTCCATGTCGAAAAGAATCGGCGGCAAATCTGCAGCAAAATGAATCAGGTGGTGCCTGTCATCCCGCAGAACCGCAAAGTTTGCCTCGTCAAGTGCCACGCCTAGCTGTCGCTGCCAAAGTGTCGGCTCGATTGGATTTCCGAAGTCGATCTCCGAGACACTGTGTTCTCGCCAGCTCGCCGGTTCATTTCCCTCGACAAAGGGGCGCAAACTGCATCCGTCCATACTGTGCGGAACGTCCGCGCCGATAAAATCAAGAATCGTGGGCGTTACATCAATCGATTCTGTGTGTCGAAGAATTGTTCTGCCGCCGTCGCCATCCGGAGCCCGCACAATCAACGGAATATGAAAGGCTGCATCGTGATATGTCCGCTTGCCCCAAAGCCCATAGTCGCCCAGCATGTCACCGTGATCGGCGGTCACGATGACCAATGTCTGATCGTACTGACCGCTGTCCTTAAGCCAGCCAATAAACCGCCCGATATGGTGATCCACTTCGGTCGCCAGCCCGAAGTAAATGGAACGCAGAAGCCGGACGTTTTCGTCGGTCTCCGCAAAATCCGGAAAACCCTCGAGCGTACTGGAGATTTTGACCGCGTCGCGCGCAGGACCAAGAAATGCGTGCGAATCAGCGCTTTCGCCTGAAGATTCTGCAGATGGAATGTCCGCTGGGTCGTACATCTTGTTGTATGGCGCCGGCGCGACAAACGGCGGGTGCGGGCGAAAATATGTGACCGTTGCAAACCATCCCGGATCGCGGTCCGCCAGATCATCCAGCGTCCGATCGGTCAAAAACGCCGTGTCGCTGTCTTCGGCGGAAAATAACGCGGGATCGTCCGGGTTTGGGCCAGACGGTCGGTAGATGTCGGGAAATGGCGGCAAATCATAGCCTTTGTCCCGCAAATAATCCTCCCAGACCGTGGCATCCGATTCCATGCGCAACCGAAGGGCTTCGGTAAAGCCCGGCGACACTTCCTCGTAGCTATGAAGTCTTGGATCATCGGCGCTCAGATGGCGCGGATCCTGCGCCGTGTCGGTGTATCCGAAAAGCAGCGGCTCGTAACCAACCTTGCGCGCTTCGGTCGCCAGTGTTGGCGTGTCGGCGCGCGCAGGCGTGCCATTGCGCACGGCGCGGTGGTTCATCGAGTATTGCCCGGTCAACAACGACACTCGCGCTGGACCGCACGGCGCAGTTACCGAGAAATGATTACGAAATGCGACACCATCTGCGGCAAGCGCCCGGATGTTTGGAAGATTTACATGCTCCGCCAGCGCCCCAAAGACGCAATCAGCGCGTAGCTGATCTATGATAACAAAGAGAACATTTGGTCGGCCCGCCACCCTGCCCTCCGGGATTTTCGATCGAAACACATGGCCGATAGTTCCGGTTCGCACGCATCTGTAAAATCTGTGTTACATATCGATCTATAAGAAATTCTTATAGGTCTATTGCGATTGCCTCACGCCAAGTTTTTTGAGCGTATTCAGAAATGATCGAACAACACGAACGTCGCGCCGCGCCTTTAGCGTCACCAGCGTCTCGGACATCGCCAACCCCAATCCATCGATCGGCAGCGCCCGAACCCGGGAATCATTTCCAAGCTCGGCTTGCGATATGAACCCGATGCCAGCGCCAGACGCCACAATCTCGCGCATCGCCTCGCGGCCTTCGACTTCGATCACCGGATCAAACCGGATACCGCGTTTTGTCGCCGCCTCTTCCAATGCGCGTCGGGTTCGCGACCCAACTTCGCGGAAAATCAAAGGATGATCCTTTAAGCCCTCTAAAGTCAGGCGCCTGACGCTCTTTTTCAGAAACCCGTTCGCCGCAATCGCCACGATCGGCGCCGACCCCAGTTCGACGGCATCAAGGTCAGCCGCTGGCACCAGATTTGCGACGACCCCAATTTCAGCTTCGTAGTTCCGCAATCCCTTAAGAACTTCTTCGGTGTTCCCGGTGTGGACAGAAACAAAGACATTTGGGTGCGACGCACGGTACCGGCTTACGAATCCCGTCACATGAAGCGCCGAATCCGCGATGATCCGAAGCGTTCCGGCAACTTCTGCCCGCGACCGATCCAGATATTCGCCGATTCCGGCCTCCAATTCGAAATATCTGCGGGTCAGAATAAGTAACTCCTCTCCGGCCTCTGTCAGCCGAATTTGGCGGGCATCGCGGTGGAAAAGCAGCACGTCGTGGCTTTGCTCGAGATTGCGAACCTGGTCGCTCAAGGACGGCTGGGACTGGTTCAACGCGGCCGCGGCGCGGGAAAATCCGCCGTGCAATGCAACGTTATGAAACGCCCTGAGCTGAGAATATCGCACCGCCTCACCGCTATCTGCAAATCTTATACATCAATACAAAACAGAGATTTTACATATGAGTCAATCTCTACAATCTTCGCGCCGATCCAGGAAAGGACCATGGCCATGCATGACAATGCGTTTCCCGACCCCAAGCTGGGGGAACCATTTCTGCTGACCCCCGGGCCGTTGACCACGTCCTATCAGGTTAAGCAGGCGATGCTGCGCGACTGGGGTTCGCGGGACTATGATTTTCGCAAGATGACCGCCGATATCCGCGCCAAACTGGTGGCAATGGCTGGCGACACGTCTGGGGAGTACGACTGCGTACCGGTTCAGGGCAGTGGTACGTTCTCGGTCGAGGCCATGTGCGGCTCGCTGCTGCCGAAGGGTTCCAAGACGCTGGTGCTGGTCAACGGCGCCTACGGCAAGCGCATTGTCAAGATTCTGAATTATCTTGGCCGCGGATGCGTGGTGATCGACAAGGGCGATTACCTGCCACCGCGCGGGGCCGAGGTTACGGCGGCCATCGCGGCAGATCCCGCGATCAGTCATGTCATCGTTGTGCATTGCGAAACCAGTTCCGGTATCCTCAACCCGCTGAAGGAAATCTCGGACGCGGTCGCCGCGTCGGGGCGCAAGCTGCTGATCGATTCGATGTCGGCCTTTGGCGCCCTGCCGCTTGATGTGGGCGAAATCCGGTTCGCGGCGATGGTGTCTTCGGCCAACAAATGCATCGAGGGCGTACCAGGCTTCGGCTTTGTCATTGCGCGAAAGGACGAGTTGGAGGCCGCCAAGGGCGTCAGCCATTCCCTCAGCCTTGATCTTTACGACCAGTGGACGAACATGAACAAAACCCAGCAATGGAGGTTCACGCCGCCGACCCATGTCCTAGCCGCATTCCTCGAGGCGCTGCGTCTGCACGAAGCGGAAGGCGGGGTTGCTGGTCGTGGCGCGCGCTACACACGCAATCGCGACGTGCTGGTGGACGGTATGCGTGCTCTGGGCTTTGAAACACTGTTGCGCGATGAATGGCAGGCCCCGATTATTCTGACATTCTTCAATCCAGCGCATCCGAAATTCGATTTCAACGCTTTCTACGAGGGCATGTCTAGCCGCGGATTTGTCATCTATCCGGGCAAGTTGACGGTGGCTGATTCGTTCCGCATCGGCTGTATCGGGCGGCTGGACGAACGTGTCATGCGCAACGCCGTCGCCGCTGCGGTCGAGGTTCTGCAAGAGCTTGGCGTTGACGATGCGTCGCCGCCGCAGTCCTCGTTGGACGAAAAAGCCAAGCTGGCAGCCTGATCCAGCCATGCGATACAGCGAACCGCGCCATGAAACACCCTGACATTTACAACCCATGCCAGATAACTTTCGGGGCCAACAGCTTTGCCAAAACCGCCGGATTGATTGACGGACGGCGCTATGGTGTTGTGACCTACCCAGAGCCCTATTTCGCCGGGCTTGTCACGCGACTTTCTGCCGATGCAGGGCCGCCGACACTGGTCATCGACGACGTCGCCCCCAACCCGGATTTTGCCCTGCTTACCCGCCAGGCGGCGGGCATTGGCGAACAACCCGAGATTTTTGTGGCACTCGGCGGCGGTTCAGTCATCGACACGGCAAAGGTTCTGGCCTCGGCAAATGGTGATTTCGCGCATGTTAGGGCGTTTTTGACCACCAAATCGGGCGAGGATGCCCTGTCGGCGACGCCGATTATCGCGGTGCCGACCACCGCTGGCACCGGCAGCGATGTCACTTGTTGGGCAACGGTATGGGACAACAGCGCTAAGCAAAAGCACTCGCTGAACCGACCGGAATTATACCCCGAACACGCGGTTGTCGATCCAACCCTGATGCTGGGAAAATCGATGCTGGGAAAATCCCGCGATCTGACGATTTCGACCGGGCTGGATGCGTTGTCGCATGCACTGGAAAGCTTGTGGAATATCAACGCCACAGCCGGGTCAGCCAGCCATGCGGTCAAGGCAGCGTCACTTATCATGGCAACTTTGCCGAAAGTATTGACCGACCTTGTATCGCTGAATCTGCGCACTGATATGGCGCTGGCATCCCTGAACGCCGGCCTGGCGTTTTCGCAGACCAAAACCGCCATTGCCCATTCCGTGTCCTATCCAATTTCGCTGAACCACGGCGTGGTCCACGGCATCGCGTGTTCGTTCACTTTGCCGATCGTATTGCAGGTCATGGCTCAGGACACCGGGCCATGCGGGCAGGCGCTGAGACAGATATTCGGGGCGGATCTGAGTAAAGCGCCGAAGATCATGCAGGATTTTCTGGCAAGTGTCGGCGTGTCGTCGCGCCCAGTGGATCACGGTGTCAGCGCCGATTTGTGGCGTGTCTACGTTGACGCCGCATTTGAGGGTGAACGGGGCCTGAACTTCGTTGGCAGCAGGGGCGCATTTCACCGGGCAGTTGCCGCTTTGGGATTGGTTTAGATGGATTACTCTCTGAAATTCATACACTTGTCAGATTTGCACCTGCTGCCAGAGGAGCAAAAACTCCACGGCATCGACCCCTGTGCGAGTCTCGAAGCGGCGGTTAACTGCATTTGTTCGGATTTTGCCGATGCAGAATTCTGCATGGTGACGGGGGATTTCACGGATGCGGGTGATGTCGTATCTTACCAAACCGCGCGCCGAATTCTGGACCGGCTGCCGCACTCCTGGCATGGGCTGATGGGCAATCACGATGCCAAGGCATCCAACGCCCAGATCGCTTTGCCGGACTTGCCCTGGCAATCTGACGGTTCGCTTCAGTACGCGCTGGAAACGCCGATGGGGGTTTTCATTGTTCTCGACAGCTCGGTCGGCGGCGTTGACAGCGGCAAGCTGGATGCGAAACGGCTGGATTTTCTGCGCCAGCAGTTGGGCCTGGCAAAAGCGGCTGGTCGGGATGTGTTCCTGTTCATGCACCATGTACCGTTCGGTATTGGCATTGGCTGGCTTGACGCCGTGAAGCTGGAAAACAGCGCCGAACTTTGGCAGGTGCTGAAGGGTTTTGACAATATCCGGCATATGTTTTTTGGCCACATACATCGGCCAACGCACGGATCCTGGCACGGCATTCCATTTTCAACCGTGCGCGCCACAGCCCACCAGGTCTTGCTGGACCTCGGCGATGCCACGTCCAAATTTGTCGATGAAGACCCCGCGTTCGCGGTCGTGATTGTGGCAAATGATCAGGTTGTTGTCCACGACCACACTTTCCCGATCACCGATCAGAATGAACCATAAACTGAAATACCGACGCTCTCGAAAACCTGTGAAACAAACGAACACCAAAAGGAAATAACAATGTCTGGACCATCCGAATACACCTTCGAACGCACGTATCGCGGCAAGATTAAATGCGCCGTTCTTGACTGGAGCGGCACGCTCGCCGACGCCTATGTCATCGCCCCGGCGGTGGTTTTCGTCGAGGTCTTCAAGTCGCAAGGCGTCGAGATCTCCATGGAAGAGGCCCGTGGCCCAATGGGGCTGCGCAAAGACATCCACATCCAGAAACTGACGCAAGTGCCGGAAATTGCCGCCCGCTGGGAATCCATCAAAGGCAAGCCGCCGACGCAGGATGATGTTGACGCGATGTTCGCCGAGTTTGTGCCGGCGCAGCTGGCCTGCCTGCCGAAATACACCACCCTGCTGCCCGGCATAAAAGAAGTTTGCACCCAACTGCAGGCCCAGGGCATCAAGATCGGGGTGTCCACCGGCTTTGTTCGGGTCATGGTTGATGTGCTGCTGAAAGACGCGATCGCTCAGGGCGTCACGCCGGATGCGACAGTGGCCGGCGACGAAGTTCTTCACGGCGCCCGGCCTGATCCGCACATGGTGTACAAGAACCTGGATTTGCTAGGCATTACGGACATCAAATCGGTGGTCAAGGTCGATGACACCATATCCGGCATCGGCGAAGCCATGAACGCCGGGTGCTGGGGGGTTGGTCTGGTGCGTTACTCGAACTACATGAACATCAACACGCTGGACGAAGAGGCCACCTTGTCCGAGGCCGATATGCAGCATCGCATCGCCAAGACCCGCACTATACTGGAACAGGCCGGGGCGCATTACGTGATCGACAGCATGATCGAGCTGCCCGCAGTGATCGAGGACATCAACGCCCGCCTGGCACGCGGCGAAAAACCGTAAGTGGTTTTGCAGATGGGTCTGGCGGTAGAAAAGGAGCTTTCGCAGTGACCGATCCTGCCAGACCCAATTTTCATACTGAAGGCGAATGCAACACGTTCGCCGCGCGCGCCGACTGGGCGGCGCGCGAGGATGACGCCGCGACCCGTGCGCTCCTTGACCGTGACGCCGACGCCTTCCTGCACCAGTCCCTCTCCTCCCCTTGTGTCTCCACCATCGCCAAAGCAAGCGGCATCTGGATCGAAGACACTGCTGGTCGCCGCTACATGGATTTCCACGGCAATTCAGTTCACCACATCGGCTACGGCCACCCGCGCTTGGTCCAGGCGATCAAGGACCAGCTCGATGCGCTTTCATTCTCTCCGCGACGGTTCACCAACGAGGTCTCGACCGAACTGGCCGAACGGCTGGGTGCGCTGGCCCCCTGGCCCGCTAAGGTTTTATTCACAACCGGCGGATCGGATGCGGTCGAGGTGGCGCTGAAGATCGCGCGCGCGGCCACAGGCCGGTTCAAGACACTCAGTTTCTGGGATGCCTTCCATGGCGCGGGCTTTGGCGCCGCTTCGGTCGGCGGCGAAGCGACGTTTCGCAGTCAGATCGCCGGACCGCTTTTGCCGGGGGCCGAACACGTGGCACCGTTTCATTGCTACCATTGCGCTTACGGCCACCCTGACCCCGCGTCGTGCGGGCTTGCCTGCGCAAGCATGGTCGACTTTGTTTTGGGCCGCGAAGGCGACACGGCCGCAGTGATCGGCGAGCCGATGCGCGCCGTGCCGGTCGTACCGCCGGAAGGCTATTGGCAAGCTGTTGAGACCGCAGCCCGGTCCCACGGCGCTTTGCTGATTATGGATGAAATTCCAACCGGTCTCGGCAAAACCGGCCGGTTCTTCGCCCATGAACATGATGCGATCACGCCCGACATCATTGTGGTCGGCAAAGCGCTCGGTGGTGGCGCGCTACCGATTGCCGCTGTCATCGCCCGCGCCGATCTCGATGTTGCGGGCGACTTTGCAATTGGGCATTATACGCACGAGAAAAACCCCGTGACCGCGCGCGCCGCACTCACAACCCTCGACATTGTCCAAGACGAAGGTCTTGTCGAGCGCAGCGCCAGTCTTGGCAGCAAAGCGATGGATCGCCTGCGCGAGACGCTGGATCACCACCCCCACGTCGGCGACATTCGCGGGCGCGGACTGATGTTCGGGGTGGAGATTGTCTCGGATCGGGATACCCGCACACCCGATCCGGATCGGGCCGAACAGATCTATTACGCCTGCCTCGCGCAGGGTTTGAGTTTCAAAGTCAGCGCCGGAAATGTGATCACCCTGTCGCCGCCAATGACGATCGAAGAACAAGACCTGGATCGCGCCTTGGAAATTGTCGAAACCACGATCCAAAATTTCCGGGCTTGATTTACAGGTGAATGCAGAAATGGTCGGCGCCGGACAGCGAGGCTGCAACTTGACTGACGCGGCGAAAGCTGTGCCCTGTGACTGACGCGGCGCGGAAAGCACATCGCCGAGGCCACTGCCAGCAAGATTGAAAGGAATACCCGCCCACCATGGCCATCGCCGGATTCATTTTGCAGATATTTGCCGCCGTGATGCTGCTGCTGTTCGCTGTGGGTCTGGTTCGCTCGGGGATCGAACGACGCTTCGGCCAGCATTTTGCGCGATTCCTGACCGGGCGCGGTCCGGTATCAGCCGCCGCATCCGGGATGGGGCTGGCGGTCATGCTGCAAAGCGCTGCTGCGGTGGCGCTGTTGCTTTGCGGATTTTCGGCGACCGGAATGCTCGGCTTTTCAACCGGGCTTGCAGCACTTCTTGGCGCGGATCTGGGATCGGCACTTGTGATCCAGTTCCTGTCGCTCGATTTGCGTTGGCTACAACCGATTCTTTTGGTCGTCGGGGGCTGGCTCTATCTCAAATCAGACCGTCCGCAACTGCGGGTGATTGGCCGCATAATTCTCGGTCTGGCGCTGATCCTTGTGTCCCTGCACCTGCTGCGCGAGGCCGTCGCGCCGCTTCGCGAAAGCACCGTTCTGCCCGCGGTCGCCGAATACATCGCGGCTGACAGTCTGACCGGGTTCCTTATCGGCGCCGCGTTGGCTTTCATGCTGCATTCCAGCGTCGCCACCATCCTGATGTGCATAGCGCTTGTCCAAACCGGCGCCCTGCCCTTCGCTGCCGGTCTTTCGCTTGTCGTTGGCGCGAACCTTGGCAGCGCCCTGATCCCGGTTTGGCTGACCCGCGATATGGCTACCGAGCCGCGCCGCATTCCGGTCGCCAATGCGCTGCTGCGCGGTAGCGCAGCACTTGCTGTGCTCTATTTGATCGGCGCGGCAGACCTGACCGAGAGCCTCATGTTCGCCGAACCGGCCACGTCGCTGATCCTGCTGCATATCGCCTTTAATTTGCTGCTCGTGCTTGCGTTCGCCCCGCTCGCGCGGTTTCTGGAGATACCGGTTCGGGCGCTTATGCCCGGGGCCGCACCAGATGCTGAACTTGCGACCACGCTCGACGCCCCGCTAAGCGCTTTTGATCGTCATTCGGCCAGCGACCCATCAGTGGCGCTTTCGGCGATCCGCCAGGAAATTCTGCAGATGCTTGAAGAGGTCGAGCGCATGTATCGACCGATCATGGCGCTCTATAAGACCGACACGCCCGGCGCGGGCGAAGCATTGCGCAGCCGCGACGCCCGCGTGAACGAGCTATTTTCGAACTTGCGGCGCTTCATGGCCAAAAACGCGCGGCAGCAACTGGACGAACCGCAACTCAAACAATCGAGAGCGCTGCTCGAGTACGCCATCCGCGTTGAAGCCGCCGGTGACATCGTTGCCAAGCGCATGACCAGCCTAGCCCACGAAAAGCACAAATCCGGCGTCCAATTCTCGGACTCCGGTCAAGAAGAACTGACCGAGCTTCATGCTCTGGTCCTGACCGGATTTGGCCTCGCGCGACATGTCCTGCTGGTTGACGAAATCGAGGCGGCCCGGCGTCTGGTTCTGGACAAGGCCGAGGTCAAACGCCGCGAGAGATCCAGCCGCAAAGCGCACCTGAAACGACTGGAAAGCGGTCAGACTGACAGCCTTGCCTCCAGCGACGTGCACCTGGAAACGCTACGGTCGCTGCGCGAGCTTTACGGGCATCTTGCCGCCATCGCCTATCCGATCCTTTACCGGAACGGTCAGGTGCTTGAGACGCGGCTCGTGACCGAGATGATCAGCGACACCAGATCGAACTAGCTGCGGGCGAAGATGCCGGCACAACGTTCCAGATGCCAGTTCTCAGCACGAATATCACTTAACCAAGACGGGCAGGCCGCTGGACAGAGATTGCGCGGCTGCATCAGCCAGAAGCTGCGCCTTCAATCCGTCCTCGATGCCGGGTGTCGGGCGTTGGCCGTTGGCCACGGATTGCGCAAAATGGCCCATTTCCGCGCGATAAGCGGCTTCGTATCGCTCCAGAAAGAAATGTTGTGCCGGACTGGATCGGAACCCCGATCCAGTCGCTGACTGAACCGTGTTTTCCAGAATATTACCGACCCGAAGCATGCCGCGCGATCCGTGAACCTCGACCCGCTGGTCATAGCCGTAGGTTGCCCGGCGCGAGTTCGAGATCTGGCAGATCTTTCCGCCGGCGGTCGTCAGCGTCACGGCCGCCGTATCGATGTCGCCCGCATTCCCAATCTCTGGATCAACGAGCGCCGAACCGACCGCGAACACCTGCACCGGTTCTTCGCCCAGCAGGAACCGCGCCATGTCAAAGTCGTGGATCATCATGTCGCGGAATATGCCGCCCGAGCTTTTGATATAACTCAAAGGCGGCGGCGACGGGTCGCGCGACAGGATGGTCACGATCTCTACCTCGCCGATTTCGCCCGCCGTCAGCCGAGCCTGCAGGGTTGCGAAATTCGGATCAAAGCGCCGCTGAAACGCCGTCATGAACGGCACGCCCGCGGCCTCGACCACTTTGATGCATTCGCGGATGCGGTCGGCGGACAGGTCCACCGGTTTTTCGCAGAATATCGCCTTGCCAGCCGCCGCTGCTGCATGGATGAGGTCGTAATGCGTGTTCGTCGGCGTGCCGATGACCACCGCGTCAACGTCCGGGCTGGCGATCAATGCGTTGGTCTCGCGCGCTTCCGCGCCGGTACTCGCCGCCAGTGCCTGCGCGGCCTCGGGGAAGACATCGGCCACTGCCACAACGCGCGCGCCGTCTAATTGACCCACCGAACGGGCATGGACCTGTCCGATACGGCCACACCCCAAAATTCCGATTTTCAGCATATCATGCCCCTTTGAATGCCTGCAAAACGCGGCGCGCTGCGGCGACGACCGGATCATGCGTTTCCCTTAGGATCGTCACTCGGTCAAAGCGCGACGGATCGCGGTTCACTGCCTCGCGCAGCGCCGCGCCAAAAGCCATCCGTAACTCGGTTCCGATGTTGAATTTGCAAATCTTTGAGCCGCGCGCCAGCTTTGTGCGCTGCGCGACGGGCACGCCCGAGCCACCATGGATGACCAGCGGCACCTCGGTTACGGCCTCGATTGCACGAATGCGGGCCTCGTCCAGCCCGCCTTCCTTGTCCTGTTGCAGATGGACGTTGCCGACGGATATCGCCATGGCGTCCACACCGGTTTCGCGGGCAAAACGCGCGGCTTCGTCCGGGTCGGTCCCGGCCGAGCCTTCGCCGCCGGAATAGCCGACAAAGCCGATTTCACCTTCGCAGGACACGCCCGCCACGTGCGCCATGTCGACGATTGCTGCGGTGTTTTCGATGTTCTCTGCCAATGGCACGCGCGAGCCGTCGAACATAACCGAGGTAAATCCGCTGTCGATCGCGATTCGGCACTCTTCGCCCGTGTAACCATGGTCCAGATGCGCCACCATGGGCACAGATGCGCCTTCGGCCAGGTGGCGGAACATATTGCCCAGCACCGGCAAGGGAGTGTGTGCGCGGCACGACGGCCCGGCCTGCAAAATGAGCGGTACGTCTTCGGCCTCGGCGGCGGCCACATAGGCGCGCATTTCTTCCCAGCCGAGCGTCACCAGTCCGGCCACCGCATAGCCCTGTTTCAGCGCCGGCTGAAGCACGTCAGACAGTGTAGCAAGCGTCATTTGAACTTTGCGATCATGTCTTTGATGCCGGGAATGGTTTCCAGCTGGGCCGCGTGGGTGGGCTGAAAATTCTGCACCAACGAGCGCTGGCTGAGCCCACCAAGGATGGTGAAATAATACATCTCGTAGCCTGGCAAAACCGCGCAGGGGTGAAATCCTTTGTCCAGGCATATCGTCGAGCCATCCATGATGTGATAGGCATCGCCCGGTTCATTATCTTCGCGCTGCAACATCTGAAGGCCCGAGCCATAGTTAGGGCGGAAGCGGAAGTTATAGGTCTCGTCATGGCGGGTCTCAACGGGCAGGCTATCGGTGTCGTGTTTATGGCTTGGGAACCCCGACCAGCCGCCTTGGCCTACGGTATACAACTCACTCACCAGCAGTCGCCCAACTTGTCCGTGCTGTTTCTGGCCCAGAATATGCTTGATCTTGCGGTGCGTCTTGGTGTCGTCCGAGCCGTATTGAACTTTGTCAATTCCATCCGCACGCACGTCAAACGGATCAAGCACGTGGTCGTATTTCGCGCCTGCAATGAAAGTTTCGCTTTCATCGGAAACGCCGGCGATTGTCACTTTGGCGCCAACCGGAACATAGACGCCTTCGGGCTCGCCGTCCCAGACATCAACAGAACGATTGCCCAATGCAGCAAAGCTAACGCCCTCGACATCGACATCGACGGTGCCGGTGGCGGGCACGACGCATGTCTCGTAGCCCGGCACCTGATATTCAAACGCCTCGCCCTTCCGCAGTTTGACGATGTTAAAATAATTCAGCGGCACCTTTTCGTTGTCCACGTCGACAATAGGTTTGTTGTTGTTGTCGAAAGGGGCGATGTGCATGGGCGTATCCTCTCAGCTGCGCGTGGGACCGGGATGCGTGGCCAAAAAGGCCTCGAGCTCGGTCGTATCGGGCATGGCAGGGGCGCAGCCGGGTTTGGCCACAACAATCGACGCACAGGCCGATCCACGCATGACGGCCTCTTGCATCGGGCGACCTTCGGACAGACCGGCCAGAAAACCGGCCATGAAACTGTCGCCTGCGCCGGTGGGCTTCAGGGCGGTGACCGGATAAATACCGGTGCTCACCTCTTGCCCATTGGCGAGCGTCACCGCGCCCTGCGGACCCTTTTTGTAGACCACGATGTTGGCGGTGGTGCCGGCCAGATCGCGGGCCTTGTCCAGGCCCTTTGAAAAATCGCCCGCCATAAAGCCAAATTCTTCGGCATTGCCGACGATCACGTCTGACAAGGCACCGGCGCGCCACAGGACGTCTTCGGCGACCTGCGGCGACGGCCAGGAATAGGGGCGGTAATCCACGTCGAATATGATCGACAGCCCAGCGGCGCGGGCCAGTTCAAAGGCGCGGAATGCGGCAGAGCGCGACGGCTCGGCGGCAAACACCGTGCCCGCCGCGATCAGCGCGCCGTAGGCACTGTAATCTACGGTCTCGACATCGCCGACCGACATCCGGAAATCGGCGGCATTGTTGCGGTAGATGACGCTCTGATGGTCCTCGACGCGGGATTCGTAGACAGCCAGCGAGGTGCGCTCTTCGCCGCGAACGCTTTTGACGTGTGTTTTGTCCACACCGTAATGGTCCAATTGGTTTAGACAGTACCAGCCGACCGCGTCATCGGAAACCGACGTAACCAGCGCCGCTTTGCAGCCGAATTTCACCAAACCCGCAGCAATGTTGGCGCTGCTTCCACCCATGGCAACCATCATTTGTGCGGCGTCCGCTGTGCGCGTTCCCGGCGGTTCGGGCGACAGGTCCATTCCCACCCGCCCGATCACCAGAAAGTTGCGCTTGGCGATGCCGTCCAGAACCATCAAACACCCTTTCGCTGTTTCTCGCGGGTGGCTTCCCAGTCGATATGTGCCTCGCGCACGCGATCGCTTTCGGTGACATGGGGCGTGCCGACCTCCCACCAGGTGTGGCCTTGCGCCGTCCAGCCTTCGTATGGATCAACCTTCATGACAATCACATAGGTTTTGTCGCTTTGTTTGGCGCGCTTGAACGCCGCACCCAGTTCGCCCGGGTTCGCCACGGTTTCGGCAATCGCGCCCTGTGCCGCGGCATGCGCCGCAAAATCCACGGCGAATGGTTCGGGGATGGTCGGGCAATCGGCCAGCAGGTTGTTGAAACTTTCGTTGCCGGTGTTGTTCTGCAGCTTGTTGATGACCGCGAAACCGCCGTTGTCGAGCACCAGTATGATCAGTTTTTTCTGGCTGAGAACGGACGAATATATGTCCGAATTCATCATCATGAACGAGCCGTCGCCGATAAATACGATGGTATCCTGATCGGGCTCGCGCTCGGCCTGAGCAATCCGTGCGCCCCAGGCGCCGGAAATTTCATAACCCATGCAGGAAAACCCGAACTCTACATCGACAGTGCCCACATCCAGCGTGCGCCAGTTTGCGGTGACCTCGGCCGGCAATCCGCCCGCCGAGGCGACGGCCCGGTCGCGGCGGTCGCACAGATCGTTCACAACGCCGATGGCCTGGGCGTAGGAGTTCGGACGGTTCCCGTGGGATACGTTGCCGGCCACATAAGCATCCCATTTGCGGCGTTCGGCTTGCGCGAACTTGACCCAGTCGCCGGGTGCCTTGTATGCGCTGACCGCGCTGCCCAATGCGCCGAGTGACAATTTGGCATCGCCCACGACCGGCAGCGACATATGCTTGTCCGCGTCATGGCGCGCGGCATTGATCGAGATAAAGCGCGCGTCTTTGGAAAATGCGGTCCACGATCCGGTGGTGAAATCCTGCAGGCGTGTGCCCACCGCAACGATCACGTCGGCGCGTTCGGCAATCGCGTTGGCACTGTCTGATCCGGTGACACCAATCGGTCCGATGTTCAGCCGGTGTGTGGCCAGCAGGTTGGCGCGCCCGGCAATGGTTTCGACCACCGGGATCTGGTGCGTTTCTGCAAAATCCGCCAGTTCGGCGACGGCGCGCGAATACTGGACGCCACCACCGGCGATGATTATCGGGCGCTCGGCCCCGGCCAGCAGCGCGGCCGCGTCGGCCACCTCGTCTGCATCAGGTGTAACACGGCGGATGCGATGCACTTTCTTTTCAAAGAACACAGTCGGGTAATCATAAGTCCAGCCCTGCACGTCCTGCGGCAAACCCAAAAACGCCGGACCGCAATCGGCCGGGTCCAGCATGGTTGCGATTGCCGCGGGCAATGATTGGAGCACCTGGGCTGGATGCGTGATGCGATCCCAGTAGCGAACGACCGGCTTGAAAGCGTCGTTCACGCCAGCGGTCGGATCGTTGAAATTTTCCATTTGCTGCAACACCGGGTCGGGCAGGCGGGTGATGAAGGTATCACCGCACAAAAGCAGTATTGGCAGGCGGTTGGCATGGGCAAGGGCCGCCGACGTCAGCAGGTTTGACGTGCCCGGCCCGGCAGATGCGGTGCAGAACATGAACCGCTGGCGCAGCCATTGCTTGGCATATCCGGCCGCGGCGAATCCCATGCCTTGTTCGTTTTGCCCGCGATAAAGCGGAAGCTCTTTTTCAACGCCGTACAGAGCTTCACCCAAACAGGTGACATTGCCGTGTCCGAATATGCCGAAGCCGCCGCCGCACAGCCGCAATTCTTCGCCGTCCACCTCGATGAACTGGTTGGCAAGCCAACGGATTATAGCCTGAGCCGTCGTCAACGTGATGGTATCGGTTGTTGTCGTCATAACGGCGCCAAAC
This sequence comes from Paracoccaceae bacterium, assembly GCA_965247915.1. Classification (GTDB taxonomy): domain Bacteria; phylum Pseudomonadota; class Alphaproteobacteria; order Rhodobacterales; family Rhodobacteraceae; genus JAKZRT01. The sequence goes on along the minus strand of OZ252048.1, from coordinate 694,978 downwards.
CTTGCGGAAATTCCGGCGGTATGCCGAATGCAGCTTGCGAGATTTCGATTCTCAAGATACAAGTTTTGCAACCGGTTGCAAACTGAATTTCAATATGGAGCCCTGTGGCGGTGGCGGATATGGGTATTGGCATCCTCGGCGGCGGGCGCACAGGCAAGACCCATGCAGGTGCCATGTCGGCTGGTGGTTAACCGCGCAATCGCCGCTGCCAGGGTGTCATGGCGCCAAGGGCAATGGCGAGACATCGAAACATTCTGAGCACTCGAAAGGCCCGAAAAAGTGACGATCAAGATTGGCAACGCGCCGTGTTCGTGGGGGGTGGAATTTCCCGACGATCCGCGCAATCCGCCGTGGCGGCAAGTTCTGAAGGAATGCGCCGGGGCCGGTTACAAAGGCATAGAACTGGGCCCGGTGGGATATATGCCCGAAGACCCTGCAGTTCTGGCAGATGCCTTGGCCGAGAGCGATCTGGAACTGATCGGCGGGGTGGTATTCCGCGCCTATCATGACCCGGATCAATGGGACAATGTGCTGGACGGTACGCACCGCACCTGCAAGGCGCTGGCGGCGAACGGCGCGCAGCATCTGGTGCTGATTGACAGCATGTCCGAGCGCCGCGCCGCGACCGCCGGGCGCGCCGATCAGGCCGAGCAAATGGACAAGGCCGAATGGACCGCTTTTCGCGGCAGGCTGGCCGAAAGCGCGCGGATCGGGGCCGGTGAATACGGCCTGACCGTGGGCATCCACGCCCACGCGGCAGGGTTCATGGATTTCGAGCCAGAGCTTGAACGCCTTCTGGACGAAGTGGATGAAAGCATTCTGAAAATCTGCTTTGACACCGGCCATCATTCCTACGCGGGTTTTGACCCCGTGGCCTTCATGAAACTCCATATGGGCCGCATTTCGTATATGCACTTCAAAGACATTGATCCTGCTGTGAAGGCCGACGTCATTGGCAAGGGCACCGGTTTCTATGACGCCTGCGGGCAAGGCATATTCTGCAATCTGGGCGACGGCGATGTCGATTTCCCAGCCATTCGTAAGGTGCTGCTGGATGCAGGGTTTGAAGGCTGGTGCACCGTCGAGCAGGATTGTGATCCGACGCTGGACGCTGACCCGGCTGGCAATGCGCGCATAAATCGGAAATACCTTGACTCCATCGGATTTGACTAAAAAGGCCGCGGCCATGGTAAAATTGAATTGGGGGATGGTGGGTGGCGGTGAAGGCAGTCAAATCGGTCCTGCCCACCGGTTGGGCGCGCAAGCTGACGGAAATTTTTCCTTTGTAGCGGGCGCGTTAGACCACAACGCGGACAAAGGGCGCGCCTATGCGCAGGACCTGGGCATCGCGCCCGATCGTGCCTATGGCAATTGGCAGGAAATGCTGGCGGGCGAAACCCAACGCGCCGACCGCGTCGATCTGGTCACGGTGGCCACGCCCAATGCCACGCATTACGAGATTACCAAGGCGTTCCTGAAGGCGGGCTTCAACGTGTTTTGCGAAAAGCCGATGACCATGACCGTCGACGAGGGTGAAGACATCGTGCGGACCGCGCGCGCCAATGGCAAAGTTTGCGCGGTGAATTACTGCTACAGCGCCTATCCGATGGTACGCCAGATGCGGGCGATGATCGCCGGCGGCGAGCTTGGAAAGATCCGCGTGGTCATCACAAATTTCAGCCACGGGCACCACGCGGACGCGGCCGACCAGGACAACCCGCGCGTGCGCTGGCGCTATGATCCGGCGCAGGCCGGTGTGTCGGGCCAGATGGCTGACTGCGGCATTCACGCGCTGCATCTGGCCAGTTTCGTGACCGGCGAACAGGTGGATAAATTGTCGGCCGATTTCGCGTCTTGCGTGCCGGGACGCGAGCTGGAGGATGACGCCATGATCAATTATCGCACCGAGGCCGGAACCGTCGGGCGGCTATGGACATCGACCGTTGCGATCGGGCGCCAGCATGGGCTGGATATTCAGGTATTTGGTGAACGTGGTGGCCTGCGCTGGGCGCAGGAACAACCTAATCAACTATTCTGGCAACCGCTTGGTGGGCGGACCGAGATTATGGAAAAGGGCGATGCCGGGCTCAGTGATGGTGCGCGGCGGCTTAGCCGGGTGGTTATTGGCGCGCCCGAGGGATTTCCGCTGGCCGTGGCAAATGTCTACGTTGATCTGGCCGAGGTAATCGGCGCCGCCAAGACCGGGCGCGCGGCCGATCCGGCGGCGCTGCATTATCCCACCGCCGAAGATGGTCTGCGTTCGATGGCAGCGGTGCATCAGGCGGTTGCCTCGGCGGGATCAGGTGGGAAATGGGTGGATGCCCGCCCGCCGATGTTCCGATAACGAACCCGCGAGAAACCGGGCGGCGGCTTGGTTGCTGCAGAGTTCTCAATCGGCTGGGGACACGGCGTTCAATGTCTTCAATGTGCCGCGTTCCACCACCGAGCACGGGAAAATGCGGGCCTCGGGATAGCGGTCGGGTTCGTCCAGCATCGCCACCATCAGTTCAATCGACGAGGTGACGATCTGGCGGATCGGCTGGTGAATGGTGGTCAGGTTGATGTTTTCCCATCGCGCCATTTCCATGTCGTTCAGACCAATCAGGCCAATGTCATCGGGCACCGACAAACCACCGTCCTCGATGGCCGACAGCGCCCCGATGGACAGAACATCGTCGCCGCAGAAATAAGCCTGGGCGGGGGTGTGTTGCAGCAAGCGCGCCATCTCTTCCCGCCCGGCGTCGAATGAATAGGCATCAGCAAATGAATATGTCGTGGTGATTCGCGGATGCTCGGACATCTCTGACGTAAATCCCAAGTATCGGTCCTGCGTAGAGGTGGCACTTTCTGGTCCGCCAAGAAACGCAACGCGCTGGTATCCCCGCGCGATCAGTGTCCGGGCCGCCATGCGACCACATTCGACGTTGTCGATGCCCACAACATGCACCTGCGGAGCCGAAGAATAGCGACCGAATGAGTGTACGACGGGGACGCCCGCGTTACGAAAGGCCTGCGCGAACTCCGGTGGCAACGTCGATGAGGCCACGACAGCACCATCGACGGAATACTGCCGCAACATGCGGACCGAGTTTTCCGGATCGGTTTCATCGGTCAGGTTCACCAGCAATGGACGCAGACCCCTGTCCTGCAGGCCACGGGTGAAAAGGTCGAACACTTCAAGAAATATCGGGTTATGAAAGTTGTTGGAAACCAGGCCAATCAGCTTGGTGCGGCCAGTTGTCAGTGATGAGGCCAACGCATTTGGGCTATAGCCCAGCTCGCGCGCGGCCTTCTCTACCCGTCGGCGCATCTTGTCGGAAACCGATGCGCCATCGGTGAAAGTTCTGGACACTGCCGAGCGCGAAACCCTCGCCCGCACCGCGACCTCTTTCAACGTAACGGCCATGTAGCTGTCGGTCCCTTTTTTCTGTGGGCGTCCTTTTAGCCGGTTTGAAATGCAATGGCAGTATGAAACCAAACGTTCCATTTTGCAACCGGTTGCAAAAATGATTTGAATGTGCTTTAGTTCGAGTCGGAAAGACGGAAAACAACCGTTTTTCGCCACGAAAAAGGTGAAACCTGGGAGGGAAAACATGACTTCACTAATGAAAAAACTAGCGCTGGCCGCAGTGGCCGCCGCGACACCGCTGATGGTCGCCGGCACGGCGTCTGCCGAGGGTGAGAGGTATGTTTTGGTCAGCCACGCGCCGGACAGCGACAGCTGGTGGAACACTATCAAGAACGGCCTTGCGCTGGCCGCTGACCAGATGGGTGTCGAAGTTGAGTACCGCAACCCGCCATCCGGCGACCTGGCCGACATGGCGCGCATCATCCAGCAAGCCGCGGCCTCGGGCCCGAACGGCATCATCACCACAATGGCTGACTTTGATGTGCTCAGCGGCCCGATTCGGGATGCAGTTGATCAGGGCATAAACGTCATCATCATGAACTCCGGCACGCCGGAACAGGCCCGTTCAGTTGGGGCGTTGATGTATGTTGGCCAGCCTGAATATGACGCCGGTTATGCAGCCGGGCTGCGCGCCAAGGGCGACGGTGTAAGCTCGTTCCTGTGCGTGAACCACTATATCACCAACCCGTCCTCGACCGAGCGCTGCCAGGGCTTTGCCGATGGTCTGGGTGTCGAACTGGGCGGCCAGGCGATCGACAGCGGTCAGGACCCTGCCGAAATCAAGAACCGGGTTTTGGCGTATCTTTCCGCCAACCCGGACACCGACGCGATCCTGACGCTTGGCCCGACATCTGCCGATCCGACGTTGCTGGCGCTGGCCGAAAACGGCATGGCCGGAGACATCTACTTCGGCACGTTTGATCTGGGCGACGAAATCGTCAAGGGCATCAAGGCCGGTATCATCAACTGGGGCATCGACCAGCAGCCGTTCCTGCAGGCCTATCTGCCGGTTGTGATCCTGACCAACTATGACCGTTACGGCGTGCTGCCGGGCAACAACATCAACTCGGGCCCGGGTTTTGTGACCGCAGACGGCCTGACCTTGGTCGAAAAGTACTCTGGCGAATATCGCTAGTCCGTGACCTGAAAGGGCGGCTGCACACCCTGCGGCCGCCCTTTCTACATCCAGCGCCACGAGGGGATCGAAATGTCGAATTCTGAACAAACTGAAGAACAAAAACCTCCGGCAACAGACGAGCGCGTCAAAGAAATGTCGGGATTTCGCCAAGCCATGATCCGCCCGGAACTGGGTGGCATTGTCGGCGCCATCCTGGTTTTTGTATTCTTTTTTCTCACCGCCCGTGATTCGGGCATGTTTTCGCCCGCCGGGGTGATGAACTGGTCAATCGTTTCGGCGCAGTTCATGATTATTGCGGTGGGTGCCTGCCTGCTGATGATTTCTGGCGAGTTTGACCTGTCGGTCGGCTCGATGATCGGCTTTTCCGGCATGTCGATCGCGCTGCTGTCGGTCAGTTTCGGCTGGCCGATATGGCTGGCGATCATCGTCACGTTCGCGCTGTGCATGAGCATTGGCGCATTCAACGGCTGGATCGTCATCAAGACCGGATTGCCCAGCTTTATCGTGACCCTGGCATTCCTGTTCATCCTGCGCGGCCTGACCATTTTCGCCGCCATCTTCTTCACCCGGAAAACCATCATCGGCGGGGTCAAGGACGCCGCTGAAGGCGACTGGCTGGCAGCGCTATTCGGCGGCAAAATTCTGAAAGGACTTTTCCAGTGGATGGGCGACAACGGCTGGATCGAAACCTTCAGCCGCGGCACCAGAGAAGGCCAGCCGGTGGTAGACGGCATTCCGATGCTGATGGTCTGGGCGCTGATCCTGATCATCTTCGGCCATTGGCTGCTGACAAAGACTAAATTCGGCAACTGGATATTCGCGTCTGGCGGCGATGCCCAAGCGGCGCGTTACGTTGGGGTGCCGGTCAATCGGGTCAAAATTTTGATGTTCATGTTCACCGCCTTCTGCGCTTGTGTGTTTGCCACCGCCCAGGTCATGGAGTTTGGTTCCGCCGGAGCCGACCGCGGTGTTCTCAAGGAATTCGAAGCAATCATTTCGGTGGTCATCGGCGGCGCGCTGCTGACCGGCGGCTATGGCTCGGTCATCGGGGCCGCGCTTGGCGCGCTGATCTTTGGTGTGGTCCAGCAGGGGCTGTTTTTTGCCGGGGTCGAGAGTTCGCTGTTCCGCGTGTTCCTTGGGGTAATCCTGCTGCTGGCTGTGATCCTGAACACCTACATCCGTCGCTTGATTACGGGGGAGAGATAAGATGACCGCACCGATCATTGAAATGAAGAACATCGAGAAGCATTTTGGCGCCGTCATTGCGCTGTCGGGTGTGTCGCTCGATGTGGTTCCTGGCGAATGCCACTGCCTGCTGGGCGACAACGGTGCCGGCAAATCGACCTTTATCAAAACCATGTCCGGCGTGCACAAACCTTCGGCAGGCGAGATCTTTTTTGAGGGCCAGCCGCTGAATTTCGCCCGCCCGCGCGATGCTATCGCCGCTGGGATCGCCACTGTGTATCAGGACTTGGCGATGATCCCGCTGATGTCGGTGACGCGAAACTTTTTCATGGGCAACGAGCCGACGAAAAAGATCGCCGGGATCAGTTTCTTCGATCACGCCCACGCCAATGACGTGACGATGAAGGAAATGAAAGCAATGGGCATAAATTTGCGATCCCCGGATCAGGCGGTTGGCACGCTTTCCGGCGGCGAGCGTCAGACCGTGGCGATTGCCCGCGCGGTGCATTTCGGGGCCAAGGTGCTGATATTGGACGAGCCGACCTCGGCGCTGGGGGTGCGGCAAACCTCCAACGTTCTGGCCACCGTTGACCGGGTGCGCAATCAAGGTATCGGCGTGGTGTTCATCACCCACAACGTGCGCCATGCGATGGCGGTGGGCGACCGCTTCACGGTGCTCGACCGCGGCAAGACGCTGGGCACCGCGAAGCGCGGCGAGATTACCGCCGAAGAGCTGCAGGACATGATGGCGGGCGGTCAGAAATTGGCAACGCTGGGGGGTAGCCTGGGCGGTACGGTCTGAGCCCACGCACCGCATAACCGGTTTAGCACCGCCATGTTGGTCGTGGCGGTGCTTTCATTTTTCAGGCGCATTGTTTTGCGCTTATCTGCGCCAGTGCCGCGTTGAATGCCGCGGGCAACATGACTTCGTCGAGGGCCCGCCGGAACAGGGCCTGCTGAGTTTCCGGGGCCAGCCCGCCGACGGGTGGATCGCTGTCAAGATTGGTAGGGAATGAATAGCCCTCGGCACACGCGGCAATCGCGGCGCAAAGCTCGGCCGGTGCCAGCCCGCTCGCCGCCTGGGCATGGGGATACATCGCAATGCACATAGCCGCACGGTCGACGCTTTCCATTGCCCGACCGAACGCCGATGAAACCTGCAACAAGTTTGCCATGCGGTGAATGCCGGTGCTGGTGTTTGCCCCTGCCGCGTGAAACAGCGCCGGGTTGAAAAAGATGCAATCGCCCTTGGCCAATGGCAACTGCACGTGGTTGCTTTCGAAGAGGTCGCGAAAATCGTCTTGCCGCCAGGCCAGATAGCCGGCGCGATAGAGCTGCGAATACGGCAACAGTTTGGTCGGCCCGCTTTCGAGAGGCATGTCGCAATGGGCCACCGCCCCCTGCAAAGTCAGAGCCGGCGAAATGGCGTGCGCATGCGCCGGATACAGTGCGCTGGTCGCGGCCGACTGGAAACCCAGATGATAATCCCGGTGGGCCTTTTGCGCCTTGCCGCCCGGATGCACCAAATTCACCTGCGCGGTCATCTGATAGTTGGGGCCAAGCCAAGCCTCGCAGACTGCATCAATCGCGGGATTGGCGAAATATCGCAGAAACACCGCTGGCGCGCGCAGGCACAGTTTCTGCAACGAATTCCAGACACGATCATTGGATCCCGATGCAGCGAAATGATCACCGCCACCGCCAGTGGCGTCCTTTTCCTCGGCGATGATTGTCTCGAAAACTGCCGTGGTCTCGTCCAGCACGCCGGTGTCGGTACAGGCGCTTTTTAGGGCGACAATGCCGGGGCCGGACAGAAGCACATTGGCCCATTCAGCCATCAGTGCACGGCGCTTATCCGGCACGTCCAACATTGGGCGCAACCGCACCATGTCATATATCGGGACATTTTTTTGGATGTCATCCGCATGAAGATAATCGCCAATCTCGGTCATCTGGCCGATCAACGATGCAAATTCGTCTAGGTCGCAGGCAGCCTCGCTGTAATACCCGGTGTGTTGTTGCGCCGACCCTTTCATATCCTATTCCCTTGCTTTGGCTTTCGCGCCGCGGCGCTTTCGGGTTCGCGATGTCTGTCGCGTCTCCACTCCCCGGTGGTTACGATGAGCCACAAACCGTCGCTTATCAAATCACCCAAAATTGGCGTATTGGCGCTGTCGTCAGACATGTCATCCCCCTGGACAGGACCTGTCACGGTTTCGTTCAGCTCCGGTTGCTCATTTAGGCGACCCTTTTTTCGACAGCCAATCGTAACCCTTGGCAAACAGGTTGATATCGCGGAGCCTGATAGCGCAATGAGCACTTATCGATTCGGCGCGGATCTGGCCCTTTCGGCCCGTCTGCCAAAGTTTGGGATAAAGTCCAGCGATCCCGTTCGGGTCGGATTGCTGACGTCGCTAACTGGCGACGCGGCGGCCTGGGGTCTGCCGGGTGTGAACGGGTGCCGGATTTGGGCGGAATGGCTGAATGCGGACGGCGGGTTGCAAATCGGAGATCAACACCGACCGGTTGAGATTGTGGCGTTCGACGATCAACGTCCTTCTGGTTGCGTCCTATCGGCTGCTGACCCTGACTGGCGAATGGTCGCTGGGGCATGTGGTTTTCATGGGCGTCGGGGCCTACGCCTCGGCGCTGTTAACCAAAAGGATCGGCGTGCCGGTGCCGATCTCGATGATTCTGGGCGCGTTGACTGCGGCCTTCGTCGCATTTCTGCTGAGCTTTCCGCTTTTTCGCATGAAGGGATTCTATTTCCTGATCGGGTCTTTAGCATCGGCAGAAATTATCAGCCTTCTCTGGAAACGTTTTTGCGACCTTTTTGGCGGCGCGAAGGGGATCAAGAAAATCGACCCGCTGCCGGACGTCGACCTGGGGTATTACCACTTCGACATTTTCGAACCGATTGCCCATTACTACTTCGCTCTGCTGGTCGTTGGCATTGGTCTTTGGATCATGTGGCGGATCGAGCGTTCGCCGGTCGGGCTGACGTTTCACGCCGTACATTGGCAAGACACGCTGGCGCAATCAGTAGGTGTCAGCTTGCGCAATTACCGCACGCTGGCCTTTGTTATCGTATCCGGGTTCGGCGGCCTGGCTGGTGCGTTGCTCACCCATTACGTCGGCACTGTGAACCCCAACAGTTTTGACGTGGAGCAAATGATTTTCGTCCTGACCTGGGCGATCGTTGGCGGCACCGCCACGTTTTATGGCCCAATCATGGGGCTGTGCGACCAGATTACAGTGATGAGTTTTGGCAAGTTTCTGGCCGAAGGCGGGCCGAAGGAAATCCGCAACCATCCCAAAGTGATCGAGGCCTATCTTGGGGGCGCGCGCCATGTTGCTTGAAATGAAGAACGCCACGGTGAATTATGGCAATGTATCGGCCCTGCGCGATATTTCGATGAACGTGAAGGATGGCGGCATCGTTACCATCATCGGTGGCAACGGGGCCGAAAAAACCACGACATTGCGCGCGATTTCGGGGCTGACGCCTTTGAAATCCGGTGAAATTCACTTTGACGGACAGCGCATCGACACGATGGCCATCCACAAAATCGTCGGCGCCGGGATTGCCCATGTTCCCGAGGGGCGGCGGATATTTCCCGATCTGACGGTCGAGAAAAACCTGCGCACCGGCGCGTTTTTGCGAAGCGACAAAGCCGATATTGAAACCGACCTGGAAAGTGCCTTCTCCCGGTTTCCCCGGCTAAAAGAACGCCGCGTTCAAGTGGCCAAAACAATGTCGGGCGGCGAACAGCAGATGCTGGCTATCGGTCGCGCGCTGATGGCCAAGCCCAAATTGCTGTTGATGGACGAACCTTCGATGGGTCTGGCGCCGATCATCGTCGAAGAGATCGCGGCGATTATTAAACAGACTAATTCCCAGGGCATGACCATTGTCTTGGTGGAACAGAACGCCGAGCTTGCCCTGGAACTGGCAGATTACGCCTATGTTCTGGAAACCGGCGATCTGGCGCTGGAAGGACCTGCAAATGAGCTTCACGACAATGAACATGTTCGCGCCGCGTATCTCGGCGTCTGATCCCGAAATGCGCGCCGCGCGCCGGGCCGGGTGGTGCCGGTGGGATCTGATATGGGAACGCCTGAGCGAGGACGCCAACGGGGCGTTGGCGGCGGGTGACACGGCGGATGCCGTGCGCAGGTTTCGCCGGGCTTATTTGCTGGCGCGTATTTGGTTCAGCCCGAGCGACCCGCGCTTTGCCGCCAGTCTGGCCAACGCGGCCCTTGCCGACCGGATGCAGGGACGGACCGGTCGCGCGTCCAGGCGGTTCGAACGGGCGATATTTCTGTGGGCCGAACTGCCGGGGCAACTTGAAGATATTTCGATCAGCCCGCGGGCGCGTTCGTCGCTGTTTCACCTGCGCATGGAGGCCAGGCACTGGGACACCTACAGCGCCAAAATGCGCGTTCGTCGCGGCAAATTTCTGGATGAGGCGGCGCAGGGGCTGGCCGGCATGGCCGCAGGCCAACCAACCGGACACCGGTATTACAGCCGTTGGCGCGGCGAAAAACCAAACGTATTCGACGACACCAGAAAGTATCTGTCTGCAGCTTTGCTGTTGGCAGCAGAATCCAATTAGGGCCGGCAAGGGCCCGGAAATCGACGGAGATTGAAATGAACAAGCAAGTATCTGCACTGGAAAGCGAGCACCGCAAGTTGGGCGCCAATCTGGACGACTGGAACGATATGGACGTCGCCTGGCAGTATGCGTCGAGCACCGAAGACCAGCACGACTCAGTACGCACGGCTGCGGGCCTGTTTGATGTGACCGCGCTGAAGAAAATCTGGATCGAGGGCCCTGACGCACTGGCCGCCATCCAGCGAATTTCAACCCGGGACATGAGCAAAATTTATCAGGGCAAATCGGCTTATAACCCGGTTCTGACCGAAGCGGGCACGACCTCGGACGACAACATCATCTTCCACGTTAGCGACAACAAGTATCTTTATGTTCACGGCACCGGCAATTCCTGGGAACAACTTCAGATCGCCAAGGCCGGCCTGAATGTAGAGGTGCGCAAAGATCGCGAAACGCACGACATTTCGCTGCAGGGCCAAAAGTCGACCGCATTGTTGAACGCCCATTGCGACGCCGATCTCGAACCGATGGCCTATTTCCATCAGGTCCAGACCAAGCTTTTTGGCCGCGACGCGCTGATCTCGCGCACCGGTTATTCGGGCGAGCGGGGCTATGAGATATTTGTCGGTGCCGACGATGTGGTCGATGTCTGGCAGCGCATTCTGGACGAGGGTGAAAACGACGGCGTCATGGCCTGCTCGTTCGACTGTCTCGACAAGATTCGCATCGAGGCGGCGCTTTTGTTTTATCCCTACGATATGCACGAAAAAACGACACCTTGGGAGCTGGGCCTCGGCTGGTCGATTTCGCGCAAGAAGGGCGCGTTCATGGGCTCTGCGGGCCTTTTTGCCGCCGAAGGCAAAGAGAAAGTGAAGTTTGGCGGCGTGTCCAACTCCGACATTACCGATCTGCTCGACGCCGACGGCACGCTGCAGCTGGACGGTGAAGATGTCGGCACAATCACCAGCCCCGGCTATTCGCACCGCTTGGGCAAAACACTTGGCCTGGCGCATCTGCGGCCTGACATCGCTGTAGGCACGGTTCTGCAGAATGTCGGGGCAGGCGGTTCGGTCGATGTCGTTGTCGAAAACACACCGTTTGATGATCCAAACAAGACGCGCACCCACGGCTAATTCATGGCTGAGAGTGTAAGTTTGTGGCGCTATGTTTGTCCCAGCTTTTGATGGTCAATCGAAATGTGATCATCAGAAGTGTCTGACGTCAGCGCCTTTGGGATAGATATGAGGGTTTAGCATCAGGAGGATTTCTGGTTCATCGCAACCGTCAAGGAGTGAAGATGAACAAGCAATCCGGAACCAGCAAAGCCTCGGCTGACAGGCTGGTCAAAACCATCCGCCGCAAGACCCGGCAAACGTATTCAGCCGAGGAGAAGATCCGCATTGTTTTGGCGGGTCTTCGGGGCGAGGAAAGCATCTCAGCACTGTGTCGCCGCGAGGGCATCTCAGAGAGTCTGTATTACAGCTGGTCCAAGGAGTTCCTCGAAGCAGGGAAACGCCGTCTGTCCGGCGATACGGCGCGTCAGGCGACGTCACCCGAGGTGAAGTGTCCGTCGTCATATAAAATGGGACATCAGAGCGGTTTGAGTTTTGGAGGCTCTGGTTCGTTTGTGTGATTGATTATGCCGCGAGTTTTTGATGTTGCAAGCGGCGTTGTCGGATTGTCAGTTTCTTGATCTTTTCCCTTTCTCTGATGATGGCCTTGCCGCGCCCGAAGTAGACGTCGGCGGGTGTGACGTTGTTCAGGCTCTCGTGGTAGCGCTGGTTGTTGTAGTAATCGACGAAGGCCCCGATCTGGCGTTTAAGATCGCCGGGCAGATAGTAGTTTTCCAGCAAAACCCGGTTCTTCATCGTCTGATGCCAGCGCTCGATCTTCCCCTGGGTTTGCGGATGGAACGGCGCACCGCGAACATGGTCCATCTGTCGATCCTCGAGCCATTCGGCCAGGTCGCCAGAGATGTAGCAAGAGCCGTTATCGCTCAGCAGACGGGGCTTGTGTCTCACAACCGCCTGATCACAACCTGACGCCGCCAGGGCCAGCTCAATCGTCGCCGCCACGTCCTCGGCCCGCATGTTTGTGCAGAGCTTCCAGGCGATGATGTAGCGGCTGTAATCGTCCAGGATCGTGCTGAGATAATACCAACCCCAGCCAATGATCCTGAAGTAGGTGAAGTCGGTTTGCCACATCTGGTTGATAGCGGTGGTTTTGTCCGTGAACTCGTCGGCAGCTTTGATCACAACATAGTCGGGCGCGGTGATCAGATCAGCTTCCTTCAGAAAGCGGTAAACCGATGATTCAGAGATAAAATACTGCTTCTCATCGGTATACTTTACCGCCAGTTCCCGGGTCGTCAGCGCCTCGTGCTCCAGTGCAAATTCAATCAGATCGTCTCGCCGATCTTGGGGAATGCGGTTCCAGACCGACTTTGGGCAGGGTGAGCGATCCGCCAGGGCGTCAAAGCCGCCTTCGACATAGCGGTCATACCATCGGTAGAATGTGGTGCGCGGAATGCCCAGCATATCCAAGGTTTGCTTCGCAGGCAGATGGGACCCCTCAACGGTGCGGATGATTTCCAACTTCTCTGACGCTGGATACCTCATTCCTCGTATCCCCCATCCCCTGTCATGCTTTTTTTGAGCAGACGGTTTTCCAGGATCAGGTCGGCCACACATTCTTTCAATGCCAAGGCCTCAGAACGTAGCTCCTTCACCTCGGGTGACGTCGCCTGACGCGCCGTATCGCCGGACAGACGGCGTTTCCCTGCTTCGGGGAACTCCTTGGACCAGCTGTAATACAGACTCTCTGAGATGCCCTCGCGGCGACACAGTGCTGAGATGCTTTCCTCGCCCCGAAGACCCGCCAAAACAATGCGGATCTTCTCCTCGGCTGAATACGTTTGCCGGGTCTTGCGGCGGATGGTTTTGACCAGCCTGTCAGCCGAGGCTTTGCTGGTTCCGGATTGCTTGTTCATCTTCACTCCTTGACGGTTGCGATGAACCAGAAATCCTCCTGATGCTAAACCCTCATATCTGTCCCAAAGGCGCTGACGTCAGACAATGCAGGCGGGCAACTGGCCAAGACCGACCGGATCGATGCCTATATTCTGGCGCTGTTCGGCCAGCGGATGCGCCCCGCACCAAGCCTCGATGAGCCAGCAGGTCAGCGCTACATCAAGGCTTTGACCACGCGACGGCGGGCGCTTCTGACCCGCCGCATTGCCGAAAAATGCCAGCTCAAACAAGCCGCGTTTGAAGATATCCGCGCCATGATCCGCCACGCACTGACCCGGTTGGAGGCCGATATCAGGGCGCTGGACGCGCAGATCAATGCCCTGATCGAAGCGGACACGGCCTGGCGCAATCGCGCCCGCCGCCTGACCAGCCTTCCCGGGATCGGGGCGGTCACCAGTGCGGCGATGATTGCCGGGCTTCCCGAGCTCGGCCGCGTCACACGCGGGGAAATCGCCGCTCTGGTCGGCGTGGCACCGTTCGCGCGGCAAAGCGGTCGCTGGCGGGGCAAACGGGTGTGCCGCGGCGGGCGAAAAGACCTGCGAAATACCCTCTACATGGCGGCGCTGTCGGCGACACGCGCCAAAAGAACCCCGTTCTCTGCCCTCTACCAGCGGCTCGTCGATGCAGGAAAACCACCCAAACTGGCCATCACCGCCGTCATGCGAAAAATGGTCGTTACCCTGAATGCAATGGAACGCGATCAGAAATTCTACGCAATATAAACACTGTTGCTCCGGGGGGGTGCGGGGGGCAGCGCCCCTCGCCCGTAGCGCAGCGCCCGGCGCGGCGCCATCACCCCCGCGCCCGAGCAATCCACCACCACCCGGCGCGCGCTTGCGCATGACCCGGTCCTGTCGCATGAAGGCGTGGTGAGCACCGCGCGTCCCCCAGGCGATGGCCGCCGATACCTGCCAGATCCGGCGGTCGGGGTTGTGCTTTCGGTGGCAAACGGCGTCGAATTTGCGCTTTTTATGGCGGATCAGGGGCTGCTGGGTAGCCGCGGCCTGCGCCGCGAGGTCTATCAATTCGCGGGCTTCTGGCCCGGTCTGCTTGGCGACTGGGAACCGAATTATCCGCTGCAACCCTGGGCAATGTTTTTGACTTATGCGTTCCTGCACGGCGGCGTCCTGCACCTCATAGTCAACATGATTACGCTCTGGTCGCTTGGCCATGCGGCGATCGCCCGGGCCGGGCGGTTGGGGTTTGCCGTGCTTTACGCAGCGTCGATCATCGGTGGCGCGGTCGGCTACGCGGCGCTCTGGAACGATCCGGTTCCCATGGTCGGCGCCTCGGGCGCGCTTTTTGGCCTGGCCGGCGCCAGGCTGGCCTGGGAATATGTCGACCGCTTTACCGAGCGCTCCGGTCTCTGGCCGGTGCTGCGCGTGGTCCTGATGCTGGTCGCGCTCAATGCCGTCATGTGGTGGTCGCTGAACGGACAACTGGCCTGGCAAACCCATCTTGGCGGCTTTATCACCGGGTGGATCACCGCCATGCTGATCGACCCGCGCCCGCGCGATGCCGCCCAGAAATGAGAGGACCAGCCGATGCAAGGACCGCTTGACGGGGTCACCGTTCTTGATCTTAGCCGGGTGCTGGCCGGGCCGACCTGCACCCAGCTTCTGGGCGACCTCGGCGCCGAGGTCATCAAGGTCGAAAACCCCGCGACCGGCGGCGATGATACCCGCAACTGGGGGCCCCCATGGATGCCCGACGCCGATGGCAACAAGTCCGACCTCAGCGCCTATTTCCTCGCTGCCAACCGCAACAAACGCTCGGTCGCGGTGGATTTGTCCAGCGCCCAAGGCCGGGCACAGGTCAACCGGCTGGCCGCCAACGCCGACATTCTGGTGGAAAATTTCAAACCCGGCGGGCTGGCCAAATATCGGCTCGATTACGCCGCGATGGCCGACCGGCACCCGCATCTGATCTATTGTTCGATCTCGGGTTATGGCGCGACCGGCCCCAATGCGCCCAAGCCCGGGTATGATATCATGGCCCAGGGCTATGGTGGCATCATGAGCCTGACCGGCGACCCGGGCGGCGAACCGGTCAAGGTGGGCGTGGCCATCGCTGATGTGATGTGCGGGATGTATGCCACCAGCGGCATTCTGGCGGCCCTGCACCACCGCACCCGAACCGGCGAGGGCCAGCATATCGACATCGCCCTTGTCGACACGCAAATGGCCTGGCTAATCAACGAGGGCACGAATTACCTGAATTCGGGGCATCTGCCCGCCCGGCGCGGCAACACCCACGCCAACATCGCGCCCTATCAGGTCTTCGCCGCCGCCGATGGCCATGTCATCATCGCGGTCGGCAACGACGCGCAATTCGTCCGGTTCTGCGAGGTTCTGGGCCTGCCCGGCCTGGCCACCGATCCGCAATTTGCCACCAACCCTGCGCGGGTGGCGAACCGCGACGCCCTGATTGCAGCGCTGGCCCCGCCCATCCGTGCCTGGTCAATCGACGATCTGATCGCCGCTTGCGAGGCCGCTTCGGTGCCCGCCGGGCCGGTCAACACGCTCGACCGGGCGCTTGGCTCGGATCAGGCGGCGGCGCGCGGGATCGTGATCGAAATGCCCTCGCCCGCCGATCCGGCGCAGACCCTGCGCCTGCTGGGCAACCCGCTCAATTTTTCGCGAACCCCGGTCACTTATCGCCACGCGCCGCCGGTTTTCGGGCAGGATACCGATGAGATTCTGGGGCAAGGATAGGCGATGCGCAGCTTTAACGACATCTACGCGGTTGCAGCTGACCGCAAGGGCGGGCCGGAAGCGCTCGAGGCGCTGATCGGGCAATCAGCGGCTGAAACCCCCGCGACCACCGACGATCGCTGGCTTTCGACCTTTGCCAAGGCCATGTTCTCGGCGGGTTTCAACTGGAAAGTGGTCGATGCCAAATGGCCGGGGTTCGAGGCGGCGATGGCAGGGTTCGACCCCGCCCGCCTTGCCATGATGGACGACGTCTGGTTCGACCGCTTGCTGACCGACACCTCGATCATCCGCAACGGCGCCAAGATACGCGCGGTTCAGCAAAACGCGGTGTTCTTTACCGAACTTGCCTCTGAGCACGGCTCGGCCACGCGGGCGCTATTGGACTGGCCGCGTGAAGATTACGCCGGGCTTCTGGAGATGCTCAAGAAACGCGGTTCGCGCCTCGGCGGCTCCACCGGGCAGTATGCGCTGCGCTTCGGCGGGCGCGACGGCTACATCCTGTCGCGCGACGTGGTGGGCCGCCTGATCGCCGAGGGCGTGATCGACAAGCCTCCGACCTCGAAATCCGCGATGGCCGCCGTTCAGGTGGCTTTCAACAGCCTGCACGACCAATCGGGACGCAGCCTGACCGCAATCAGCCGGGTTCTGGCGATGTCGATCTGACCCGTCGCGCTGCCTTCAGCCCGGCCAACGCGCCCAGAGCCGCTAGCATCGCCCAGATCGCCGGCGGCGCGGGCACCTGCGGCAGGTCGGGGCCCGGGTTTTCCGGCAGGCCAAGCCCCAGCCCCGGCACGTCAGGAATGATCCGCGGTGGCGGTCGCGCTGAGCGGTCGCGGCCCAGTGCGGGCGGCCAATATCCATCGAAACCCGGGGCCTGTGGCGGGCCAGGTCCGCGGCCCCAGGTCCGGGTCAGGCTCGGGTGGTAGACCCGCGCCAGCCGCAGATCGCGCGCCGCTGCGGCGGGCGGCAGGGGCGCCATTTCGCCCGCTCCAATATCGGCCCTGCCCGAGTGTGCGCTGCAAATCTGGGGGCCAAGCACCGCAAAGGCGATCACCAGCCCTGTCAGAAATCCGTTAACCAAGCGCATGGACCGGTGGTGCCACACCGCGGTTAACAGCCGCTTAACGATTGTCCCGGCGCGCGTCCAACGGGCTTGCCCCGGCTGGCCCAAACCGCTCTAATAGCGCCAGGCAATAAGACCCGAGCAGGCCATGGCTGACGACCTTCTGACCGACCCCGGCGCATATGACGCCCATTCCATCGAGGTGCTCGAGGGGTTAGAGCCAGTGCGCAAACGCCCCGGCATGTATATCGGCGGCACTGATGAGCGGGCGCTGCACCATCTGGCGGCGGAAGTTCTGGACAACGCCATGGACGAGGCGGTCGCGGGCTTTGCGACCCGCATCGAGGTTGACCTGAACCCCGACCGGTCGGTCACCATCCGCGACAACGGCCGCGGCATCCCGGTCGATCCGCACCCAAAGTTTCCCGACAAATCGGCGCTCGAGGTGATCCTGTGCACGCTGCACGCGGGCGGCAAGTTCTCGGGCAAGGCATACCAGACGTCCGGAGGCCTCAACGGCGTCGGGGTCAGCGTGGTCAACGCGCTGTCTGACAGCCTGCGCGTCGAAGTGGCCCGCGACCGCAAACTTTATGCCCAGGAATTTTCGCGCGGCTTGCCGCTCGGGCCCGTCGAGCCGCTGGGCGCCACGCCCAACCGCCGCGGCACTACCGTCACCTTCCACCCTGACGCGCAGATCTTCGGGTCGCTCGCCCTCAGACCGGCGCGGCTTTTCGCCATGGCGCGGTCCAAGGCTTACCTCTTCTCAGGCGTCGAGATCCGCTGGAAATCCGCTATTGACGACGGCGAAACCCCGGCGCAGGCCTCGTTCCGCTTCCCCGGCGGGCTTTCCGATTACCTGACCGAAACCCTGGGGTCTGCGACCACCTACGCCGACAAACCGTTCGCGGGCCGCGTCCAGTTCCAGGACAAATTCGGCGTCCCGGGATCGGTCGAATGGGCGATAAACTGGACGCCCTCGCGCGACGGCTTCATCTCATCCTACTGCAACACCGTGCCGACGCGCGAGGGCGGCACCCACGAAGCCGGGTTCTGGGCGGCGATCCTGAAGGGCATCCGCGCTTATGGCTACCTGACGGGCAACCGCAAGGCCGCCGGCATCACCCGCGACGACCTGATGGCCGGGGGTGCTGCACTGGTCTCGTGCTTCATGCGCGACCCCGAATTTGTCGGCCAGACCAAGGACCGGCTGGCCTCGACCGAGGCGGCGCGCATGGTCGAGGCCAGCGTCCGCGACCATTTCGACCACTGGCTGACGGCCGACACTAGGTCGGCCGGGGCGATCCTGGATTTTCTGGTGCTGCGCGCCGAGGAACGCCTGCGCCGCAAGCTTGAGAAAGAAACCGCGCGCAAGACCGCCACCAAGAAACTCCGCCTGCCCGGCAAGCTGACCGATTGTTCCTCAAAAACCCGCGCCGGCACCGAATTGTTCATCGTTGAGGGCGACAGCGCCGGCGGCTCGGCCAAAGCGGCGCGCAACCGCGAGACCCAGGCATTGCTGCCCCTGCGCGGCAAGGTGCTGAACGTGCTGGGGGCGGCCAGCTCGAAAATCGGCACCAATACTGAGATTTCCGATCTCTGCGAGGCTCTGGGCGTGGGCATGGGCACCCGTTTCCGGCTCGACGACCTGCGCTACGAGAAGATCATCATCATGACCGACGCCGACGTAGATGGCGCCCATATCGCCGCGCTGTTGATGACATTCTTCTTCACCCAGATGCGCGGACTGATCGACGCCGGGCATCTCTACCTCGCCTGCCCGCCGCTGTTCCGCCTCACGCAAGGCGCGCGGCGGGTCTATTGCCTGACCGAAGCCGACCGCGACGAAGCCATGGCCAAGGGCCTGGGCGGCAAGGGCAAGATTGACGTCTCCCGCTTCAAGGGCCTGGGCGAAATGGACGCCAAGGACCTGAAAGACACCACCATGAACCCTTTGACCCGCCAGTTGATCCGCGTCACCATCGACGAGGACGTGCCGGGCGAGACCTCTGACCTGGTGGAGCGCCTGATGGGCAAGAGGCCGGAAGAGCGGTTCCGGTATATTCAGGAGAACGCAAGGTTTGCGGGGGAGTTGGATGTCTAAGCGAGCTTACATTACCCCGAGTCTTCGTGAAATTGCATCTTACGATCGCAATATCGCTGACTATGAACGTCTAAAGAGCGCGGTTGCCAGCCTGATTTCTGCTGGTTTGGAATTTAGAAGCATCGAATTTCTACGAATTCAGGCTCGCGTGAAGGAAAGGCAATCGTACTCAAGAAGTTGCGGGAAAAAGAATACAAAAACGGAATAGCTGATGTAACGGACATAGTCGGTATTAGGATTATTCTTTATTTGGAAAAGGACATCAGCCAAGTCGATGATCTCCTTCGGGAAATGTTTTGGGTCGATGAAAAAAATTCCGACGATAAGCTTGATTCTCGTTCAGTTGACACCGTTGGGTACCGAAGCCTGCATTTAATTTGTTCATTGGGGAAAGAGCGAAGTAAGTTCCTTGAATATCAGAATATTCACAAGCTAAAATTTGAGATCCAGATTAGAACTGTACTTCAGCATACTTGGGCAGTAGTCGAGCACAAACAAAACTACAAACCGGAAAACTATCTCCCTCCCGCATTGCAGCGGAGATTGATGCTTCTGTCGGCAACTCTGGAGAATGCAGATAGAGAGTTTTCAGAAATCGTTACGTTAGCTGAAAACTACGCCGTCCTTGCGGGCGAAATGGACCCGAGGGTAATTGGCGATCCAATTTCGACCGTCGCTTTCAAAGCCGTTACTACAAACTTTATCAGGAGAGCCAGAATATTCCGAAAAGTACGCACCGAATCCGAGCATGAATTCGAGACTGATTTTGTTAGAATCCTAATTGCATATGGGATTTCTAGCGTTCGGAAATTCGCGGAACTCTTGCGTCGTGTTCCGCTTTCAAGATTGCAAAAATTCGCAAACTACCTCAAAAAAACAGATTGGTACAGGATACCTCAATTCGTTTTGCTGGCTACTGATGCAGACGGTTATTGCCGAACACTTGCGGCAGATCAAGGAGATTGGATCTTCCTGGAAAGCGTCTGGCGTTACTTTGACGAAGTCGAGAGCGAGGTTCCTTGGCGCGCCCAAGCAGAGAAACATGGTATAACGATCCATTCCGTAGAAGAAGAGGCAGAAAAAAATCCTCATAGTTCTATAATCCTCGAGCGAGCAATCGGATATTTTGTCGACGTGTTTTGACAAGCGTAGGCTGCAATTTCACCCACACCACTCCCCAACAACAGGATCGCACCTGACCGGGTGGGGGCGAGACTCGCGCCCGCGCCGTGCCGGAGGCACGCCTGCGGCGTGACGGGGCGGGCAGGCGCGATCCGGGTTTCTGCGAAACCCGGCAACAGACACATTCCTCACGCCCCGGACTTGATCCGGGGCCTCTGTCAGGCCCCAGCGCCCCTGTCATCCCCGCGCAAGCGGGGACCTCCTGCACTTTGCGCGCCTGATTTTGAGAGGTTCCCGCCTTCGCGGGAATGACACCAAACATAAGAGTGACGGGTGAGAACACCCGTCCCGCGCACTAATTATATGTACATAAAATCCTTGTAAACGGAACTTCCTATATGTATATTAAATGTACGAGTGGGACGAATCGAAGCGCCTGAAAACACTGGCGAAACACAATGCCGATTTCGCCTGGATGCACGAGTTTGACTGGGCGACAGCGATCACGCGCGCGGACAGGCGCCGCGATTACGGCGAACCGCGTTTCGTCTCGCTGGGATATATCCGCGGCAAGCTCTATGCCTGCGCATGGACGCCGCGAAACGGACAACAACGGCTGGTCATGCTGCGCAGGGCCAACACACGCGAGGTCAGAACTTATGAGCGGCAAAAAGAAGCGTAAAAGTTATATCGGCCCGGATGACGAGATTCTGGAGCTTGACGATGACTGGTTTGCCGAGGCGAAACCGATCTGGGAATTCCCCGAGCTTGTCGAGACGCTCCAAAAGCACGGGCGTCTTGGCCGCCCGCCCCTGCCCGAGCAAGACCGCAAACAGCGCGTAACCATGTATCTCGACCGCGACATCGTCGAGACCCTGAAAAAGGGCGGGCGCGGCTGGCAGACCCGCGCCAACGCCAGCCTGCGCAAGGCGTTGGGGCTGGGGTGAAATCAATTTTTTGGGATGGGTTTCTAACCCATCGCTCCTTACCCACCCCTTCCCAAACCACCCGCCCTGCCCCATGCTTCCCCCATGCGCGCGCTTGCCCTTCTCCTTACCCTTCTCGCCCTCCCCGCCGCCGCCCAGGACGTCGAGCTCGAGCTTGTCCTTCTGGCCGATGCTTCGGGCTCGATCGACGCCGCCGAGATCCGGTTTCAGCGGCGCGGCTACGCGCAAGCGATCACCGACCCCCGCGTGATCGAGGCGATCACCCAGACCGCCTATGGCAAGATCGCGGTCACTTATGTTGAGTGGGGCGATTACCTCAATCAGGCGGTGGTGGTGCCATGGGCCGTGATCGACGGGCCCGAGGCGGCCCAGCGGTTTGCCCGCGACCTGCTCCTCCCCCCACGCCTCGCGTTCGGGCGCAACGCCATCGGGGCGGCGCTGTTGAAAGGCAAGGAGTTGATCGAGGGCAACGACATCGACGGCTGGCGCAAGGTCATCGACTTTTCCGGCGACAGTGCGAACAACTTCAACGGGCCTTCCATCGCCAGCGCCCGTGCGGCGGTCATCGCCGCCGGGATAACCATCAACGGCCTGCCGATCCTCTGCCGGTCCTGCGGCGGCCCGGCGCAGTCCGGGCTCGACGAGCGTTACCGCGACCGCATCATCGGCGGCCCGGGCGCCTTTGTGGTCTCCGTCACCGATATGGCCAGTTTTTCGGACGCGGTGCGCCGAAAGCTGATCCTCGAGATCGGCGGGCTGACCCCGGCGACCCGGTTCGCTTCGGGCGACTAGCGCGCCGTCTTGAACGCGCAGGCCTCCACGCGTTCGCATTTTAATCTATTAATTTCAGTGCCTTACGATGCTGCTCAACCTTGAGCACCGCGCGATCGCCTACCCCGCCGCCATCCGCCAAATCGCCCAGCCCCAGGCCACCCCGGCGGAAATCGCGGTCAGGGCCACGGCGGCCGATCCGCAATCCTTGGCCCGGCGGGCCAGCTCGTTTTCCTCGGGGCTGATCAGGTCGATCACCCGCTCGAGCCCGGTATTGGCCAGCTCCATCGCCAGGACCAGCACCCCCAGCGCCATGATCGTCATCCGCTCGCCCGCTGTCAGCGGCAGGGCAAAAAGGGCGATCACAGACAGAACATTCATCGTGGTCCACATCCGCAGGCTGGCCTCGGTCGCCCAGGCGTCGCGCCAACCGGCCAGCGTCCAGACCACGCGGTTTTTCATCCGCGTCTGTTCGCGTGCGATGATCTTGGCGATCGACATTGCCCCCACCCTGCATCAGGACTGCGGCCATCATGGCGCATTCGACCCCGCTTCGCCAAGCCCTTCTTCACAGCCCCGCGGCGGCCTCGCGCACGGTGTCGATCCGGTCGGCATTAGGCGGATGGGTGCCCAGAAAGACATTTCCCGGATCCGCAATCCGCGAGAAATAGGCCGCCCCTCGCACCGGGTCGTAACCGGCGCGGCCCGCGATCACGGTCCCGAGCGCGTCGGCTTCCAGCTCGAACCGCTTGGAAAACGACCGCACGCGGACCACCGCACCGGCCTGCTGGGCGGTGTCGATCATCAGCGCGTCAGCCCCCAGGACCACCGCCAGAACTCCGCCCAGTACCGCGCCTGTGGTAGCGTTCGAATTGATCTTGTCGAGGTGGCGGCGGATGTGATGCGCCGCCTCGTGGCCCAACACGAAGGCCAGTTCGTGCGCGTTTTCAAGATCGTTCAGCAGCGCCGTGTTGACCGTCAGAACCGGCTGCCCGTCCTGACCCAGCGATTGAAACGCATTGGGCGGCTGATCGGCGCGGTCGTCGAGCCTGAGCTGAAAATCGCAAGCCAGGCCGGCCGTCCGCGCCCGGCATTCGAACCGCGCCACCGGCATCACCCGCGCCGCGACCCGGCTCAAACTCGCCGCACCCACCGGGCCGGTGAAGACGGCATTCTGCGGCGTCTGGGCGGGCGGCGGCAGCTCGTGACAGGCACCCAGGATCAGCGCCAGAAAGACAACCAATGACCGCATCGAAAATCTCCTGCTCAAGGCCGGTTTGCGGGGGGTTGAGACCGCAGCCATCCGGCCTATGCTTTGCCCTATGTTTACCATCGAACACGATTTCGACGCCACCGTTGTTACGCTGGTTGATGAGGGCCCGGCCCAGCTGCGCGACGACGTGACCATCAACGCCTTCGATGATTGCATCACCATCGAACAGCACGACGCCCGCACCGACCGGAGCCATCAGGTCACCCTGTCGCTGACCCAGCTTCGCGACCTGGGCGCGGCGCTGGATCTGCCCGAGGGGGTTTATCAACTGCGGGTGGTCAAGGACCCCTGACAACGGACGCCAACAAATGTCCAACCTTGGACTTGGGGCTAAAGTAATGGTACTGTTTAGAAAAATGTTTAACGCGTGGCATTTTGCGTTTTGAAATGTGGTGAGTTTTCACCTGTCGGCGCGCCTGGAACTCGTAGGCGCTCGACTATTCTGGCCGGTTTTCCTGGCTGGAGCGAACGGCCGCTTGAAGCCGATTCTGTTGAAAAACAACGTGTTGCAGGTGCAGAAAGTGGCCGTTGTATGTGAGCCCGAACACCTTTCTGGTCAGGCTGTTCGCGGTTTCTGCGGTGCAGGAAAGATCTTGGCCAGTTTCCGAAGGTTCTGGGCGGTGGCAGCGAGGAGGAATTCATCGTTTGCGCCGCATGGGCCGCGTAATCGGAGCCGTCCAAGGCCAAGAATGCGTTTGAGGTGAGCAAACAGCATCTCGACTTTTTTCCGCAGCTTCATCGAGATTTCATATTGCCTGGTTTTTGCGATGTCTCGGGCAACTTGTCTGGCATCTTCGTGTTCTTCGCGGGTGATGGATCGGGCATCCATGTTGGGACAGCAGCGCGCCTTGGACGGGCAACTTTGGCAAGTCAGTTTCAGCGCGCGATACTTGGCAGTGCCTTTGTCGGACGGGCCACGCTTGGGGTCTGAGTAGTTGCGGCGGAACTGCTTCAACGCCTGTCCCTCGGGACAGATGTACTGGTCGTTCTCAGCGTCCCATTCAAAATCGGCTCGTGTCCAGGTGCCATCGGTTCGGCCAGCTTTGTCGATTACCGGGATATGCGGAGCGATGCCGCGATCCACCAACCATCCAAGCATGGGGCCTGAACCATAAGCCGTGTCAGCAATGATGCGCTCTGGATGCAGGCCAAACCCTTCTTTGACCCGATCCAGCATTGTACGCACAGACCCGACCTCCGCCTGTCGGATTGATCGTGTGGCTTCCACGTCCACGATGACACCGTGATCAGTATCGATCAGATAATTGGTTGAATAGGCAAAGAACGCAGGACCTTTGCGGGCCGCTGTCCATTGACTGGATGGGTCGGAGTGAGACGTGAACTTCGGTTCAACGGTCGTCGCCGCGCCAAAGGCCGCGTCATCCAGAACGTCGAGATATTCCCGCACCGCACGAGGTGCGTCATCGGGGTCAATCGTGCTGTGATCCCAATCTTCTTTGGCGGTGGAGTTCTGTTTATTTGCGTCGGCCTCAATGAGACTGGCATCCGCCGCAAAGCGCTGGCCACTGACCAGCCCCTCGGCAATGCAACGCGCCACGACCGTCTCAAAGAGATGACGCAGCAGGTCACTGTCACGGAAACGGCCATGCCGGTTCTTTGAGAATGTCGAGTGGTCAGGCACCTGATCTGTCAGGTCCAGGCGGCAAAACCAGCGATACGCCAGATTGAGATGCACTTCCTCGCACAGCCTCCGCTCCGAGCGGATGCCCAGGCAGTAGCCCACCAGCAGCATGCGGATCAGCAGCTCAGGATCAATCGAAGGGCGGCCGGTTGAGCTGTAAAATGGCGCGAGATGCTGGCGGATGCAGGACAGATCGACGAAGCGATCAATCGACCGCAGCAGATGATCTTGCGGGACGTGGTCTTCTATCGAGAAGTCATAGAAAAGCGCGCTCTGTGCCTCTTGCTTCGGTCCCAACATCGCCGCCAATCCCCCGCATCAATGCAGAGATTGAATCAGCGAGATGATCTAAAATCAAGAAGACTTTTTCAACAGAATACGCCCTGAGCGGACATGGCCCGATAGCTGGCGCGTCGGATATGTGCCTAATCGATCCGCAGGGTCATACCCAATCATGATTGCGATTGGCCCTCAATCTTGGCCAATTTTCGCGTTTTTTTGCGCGGTGTGCAGCAGCTTTTGCCCGGTTGCCGCAAACCGCCATGCTGCACCATCGCCGGGTGTGGTTCTTACTGACATCGTGAAACCACAGCGTGCAGGATGGGCCTTCACATTTTTTCACAGACGCCAGATCGACGCGGCATATCAAGTCTCCCATGGCCTCGGCAACCGGTATCAACAAATCTTCCGGAACGCGCCAGTGCCGTTCGTGCCGCCACTGCAGGGAAAGGCCGTGGCCGATCCGGTTCTGATCGGCTGCGCTCCGCAATCCGATCAGCCGGTATGAACTATCACGCGCCAATATTCGGTTGAGGTCGTCCAGTTCGCGCAACGCTGACGGCTGAATCGGATGGCCCGCGTGCGCCGCGATAAAACCCCGAAACCACTCGCGCAAGTCGCGCGCCTGTGTTGCGACCTTGTCCACCTCCTTCTGCACGGATTTGTCTTTGAACGGTTTCAACTCGGCGGCAGATACCAGCTTGGCATGCTCAAGCCACCGCAACAGATCGCGGCCATTGGCGATCCATTCAATTTCTTCTCCCCAGGGCACGGCCAGGCTGTTCAGGAAATCGAGCGCCGCATCGTCGGCGATGAGAAACGGCGGTAGTTGTTTTGGTGTCGAGTTGGCCATTGCCTACCTTTGTGTTCCTGCTACGCAACTGATTTTAGCATAACCATCAATCAGTCACTTGACAAGTTATTCATTAGTAGATAACCATCAAAATTGATTAACAAAGGTTACCTAAAAATCAAACGTCCAAAGCCCGCGTTTGACGAACTCAGCAGTCTCCACGCGACTCCAAAAGGAAACCCATCGTGACCAAACTTCTCCACATTATCGCGTCCCCTCGCGACACAGCCTCCAAGTCAAACGCTCTGGCCCTGGCTCATATCGCGGCAGAGCGCCGTGCAAATGCGAACCTCGTTGTCGATACGCTCGACCTTTGGCGCGAGCCGCTGCCGGACTTCAATGGCAACAGCGCCGCCGCAAAAATGACGTTTTTTGGAGAAGGGGAACTTGAAGGAACGAAAAAAACTGCCTGGGACAACATCGTGCAGATTGCGGAGCGCTTTACCCGGGCCGAACGCTATGTGTTGGCCGTGCCGATGTGGAATGGCGGCATACCCTACCGGCTGAAGCAGTATATCGACATCATCACCCAGCCAGGTTTGCTGTTCGGCTTTGATCCGGCCGACGGTTACAGCGGTCTGCTGCAAAACAAGAGAGCGACGGTCTTTTATACCAGTGGCGTCTATGCGCCCGGCGTGACAGCCAGTTTCGGCCTCGATTTTCATTCAACCTATCTCGACTGGTGGCTGAATTTTATCGGTGTATCGGATATCGAGACGGTCCGGTTTCAACCGTCGCTGCTGACCGCCGACCCGGCGAAGGCTTTCCAAGAGGCCATCGCTGACGCCCAACAGGTTGCTGCGTGACTGCGATGCCACACAAGTTTGCAGAGATCGCGTTTACATCGAACGTCCGGCAAACCCAGGAACGCAATGGAAGCCGCAAGGCCTATGCACGAATGGATACCGGACCCGACAGAAATAATCGCCTCGGCGACCGGGAGAAGGCTTTCATCGCAGCGCGTGACAGTTTCTATACGGCAACCGTAAGCGGGACCGGATGGCCCTATATTCAACATCGTGGCGGACCTCCAGGCTTTCTGCGCGTCCTAAAGCATATTGCATTTAATCTGAGGCATATCCCGCGGCCTTGAGGAAGTTCCAGCATTGGTCTGGGTCGAAGAGATCACAAATGTCGCTGAGGGCGTCAAAGAGGGCATCGAAGGTTCTTGCTCCAACCCTTCGCAGGTGAGCTTTCAACTTTGAGAACGCCATTTCGATCGGGTTAAGATCCGGGGAGTAGGGTGGCAGGAACAAGAACCAGCATCCGCGCGCCCTCAACGCCTGTGCCGCGCGGTGGCTTTTGTGGGTGGAAAGATTGTCGAGAATGACCACAGTTCCAGGGTCCAGCGCAGGCGCAAGCTGGGTCTCGATATAAGTCTCGAACGCCGATCCATCCATTGCGCCGCTGATCACCCAGGGTGCAATCAGCGCGTTATGGGTCAGCCCGGCGATGAAGGTCTGCGTGCCCCATTTTCCAAAGGGTGCGGTGCCATAAAGCCGCTCACCCCTGAAGCTGCGCCCGCGCAACCGGGTGAGGTTGGTTTTGACGGCGGTTTCATCGATGAATACCAGCCTGTGCGGTTCGGCGCGCATGCGCGGCTGGCGGCGGCTGATCCATTCCCTTCGCGCCTTATGCAGGGCGGGCCGGTCACGTTCCTGCGCGACAAGTCCTTTTTTTATATGAAAACCCTGCGCGTTCCAGAGCCCGGTGGATTGAGGAGAGCTGAACGCTCACGCCGTGCGTCTCCGCAAGCGCACCCGCAAGTTCCTGCAATGTTATGTCCGGTTCAGCCCGGACAATCTCGATCAGGAAACCCGCATGCGGTGCCAGCTTGCCAAACCGGCCCGCTGGCCTGCCCTGTGGCTTGGGTGTGACCTCGCCCCGCTCACGTTGATCCGCCGCATAACGCACCGCCGTCGCTGCACTGACGCCATAAACCCGCCCCGCAGCGCGACAAGAGTTTCCGGCCGCAATATACCCGCATATCCGCTGCCGAAGATCCAAAGAATACGGTTTGCCCATGCTCCACCTCCTCACGGGAAATGAATCAGACAAACAACACTTTGGGAATCCCCTTTCGATTCACATCAAACGCAAACCGCTTTAGGGGACAAGACAATCGGTTTAGCAGACTTCCGCGGAAACCGTCAGTATGTCAGTTTGGGCAATCTGGTCGGTGACCAGCGCATCTCGCTTTTCTTAATGGATTATCCAAATCGGACACGTCTGAAAATACTGGGCCGAGTGCAGATTATCGACACCGGACAGAACGATATGCTGGACCGGCTGAAACCAGCGAACTACCGCGCTGCGGTGGAGAGAGGATGGTTGATCGCCGTTGAGGCGTTCGACTGGAATTGTCCGCAGCATATCACGCCACGATTCACGCTGGCCGAAATAGAGGCCGCCAGTGCCCCTGCCGGTATCGACTAGTTTGTCGCAGTGTCAATCCGATTTCATGATCGTAGAAATTCGGCAGTTCCTCGGACTGATCTATGATCTCAATGTTGGCTTTGGGCAAGAACCTGCCAAGATCGACATTCAGGAGTCGTCCGCTTCGTCCTGCTTAGCGGAATTTGCATCCAAACCCGTCTCACACACAATCCGGGCGACCAATCTGTCCCTCTAAAGCCTCGATCAACTCCGCCCCCTTGGCCCGGTTCGAATTCACGGCGACATCGACGCGGTGAAAGCGCAGCACATCTTCGCCCGCCGCGCGCATCAGCGCCGCCGCGCCGTGGCCGGTCTCGCCCAGCCACAAGGGCCAGTCACCCTGTGCGAGGATCACCGGCATGCGGTGGTGGATGGCCGACATGGCCGCGTTGGCGGTGGTGGTGACGATGGCGCAGGTGTTCATTGCCTCGCCCCCTGCATCCCAAGCGCGCCAGACGCCCGCAAAAACCAGCGCCGCGCCGTCGGCGCGGAAGATGTACCAAGGCAAGCGGTTGCCACTTTTGTCCTTGGTCCATTCGTAAAACCCGGTGGCGGGGATCAGGCAGCGGCGGGTGCGAACAGCTTTGCGAAAAGCGGGTTTCTCGGCGATGGTTTCGGCCCGCGCGTTGATCAGCAGCGGACCGGCGGTGGGGGATTTGTACCAATGCGGCAGGAACCCCCAGCGCATCGCGCCCAAATGCCGGACGCCCGCGCCGCTGGTCACAACGTGGATGCTCGTGGTCGGGCAGACGTTGAAATTGGGGACCGTTGGCAGGTCATTGGCGGGCGACGCCTCGAAAAGCCGGGCCATGGCCTCTTCGGGCAGAGTGATGGCAAAGCGTCCGCACATGGGCCCGAGGTTAGGGGCCGCCACCGCCCCCGGCAAGCAGCCCCGAACACCAGAGCTGACCCCAACCGGTCAGCGCCCGGTCAACCGGCCCCCAGAGGGCGCCGAACTGCAGCGGGTCGAGACGCGTCCGCGCGCCGATTTCGGCCAGGCTGCGCCGCCCGTCGATGGCGACGATGATCGGAGCCGCGGATTTGGCGATGGGCAAAGCGATTTTCTCGCCGCCGTGGGTCACGGTCAGGGTGCCGGTGCGGGCGATGCGGCGCGCCAGATTGCCGACGTCGGCCGCGCGAATATTCGGCACCAGCCCCCGGTCGCGGCCACTGGCCGGTCTGGTCCCGCTGCCCTTGAGCGCGGTGTAACCGACATGGGTCTTGATCGTGCCGTCGAGCTTTTCGGCCAACGCCATGGCCGCCGCGCGGTCGAGCCCCGCGGGTGGCGCGGCAAAGCGGGCTAGGTCATAACGCGCAGGCAGGGTGAATTCGACAAGCTCCAGCCCGGTGCCATCGAGCGCCGACATAAGCGCCGCAACATCCAGCGCCTGGTCCTGACTGTGCAAAAGCAGGTCGTAAAACCCCGCGTCGCCGGCTTTGTGATCGACCAGATGCGGGTTGCGTTTGAACGGGTGGCCCGAAGGGACGTTCGTAAAAACAGCCTTGGCGGCGGCAAGTTTCTCGGCTGGCGGCAGATCGCCATAGAGCGCGTTGAAGGCCGCTTGCAAAGGGTAAACCCCGGACCGGCCATAAGGTGCGTAAACCATGAACCCAAGGCCGCCGCCCGGCGCAAGGGCCTGCGCCAACGCGGCAAAACCGGCAGCGGGGTCGGGCAGGTGGTGCAGAACCCCGCAGCAATCGATGTAATCGAAGTACCCCAGCTCGGGCGCGGTCAACAAATCGCTGGTGACAAAGTGGATGCCGTCGAGGCCCCGCACAGCCGCGCGCGCCTCGGCGATCTGGCGCGCGGCTTTTGAGAGATCGAGATAGGTAAAGTCATAGGGCCGCCCGGCGCTGGTCATCACCTGCGCCATCTGGATCAGCCCGTCGCCAGTGCCGCCGCCCGCAAACAGCGCGCGCACGGGCTTCGACCAGTCGCGCCGCCCGCCAAAGACAAAATGTTCGACCTCGAGCGGGTGCGACGGCGAGCCGACGATCAGCCGCTTTTTCTCGTCCGCCGGGTCGCGGGCCGGGTAGGGAAACGCCTCGTATTGGTCGGTAATCGCTGACACCGGATTCAGCCTGCTTCCAATGCAGCCAACCTGCGCGCCAGGCTTGCTTCGGGCCAGAATTTCGACCGCCGGTAATATTCGGGCACCGCTGGAACGCCTTCGGGCAGAACCACCCAGGGCAGCTTGGTCGAGGTGAAGATGTGAATGTCCGGCGGAGCGGCCGCCGGGTCATCGAGCGTGCCGACGCGAACGAACCCGAATTTTGGACCCATTCCTGAATAAGTGCTCCACAGCGCCGTTTGACAGCGCGCGCAGCGGTGGATGATCTGGCCTGCGCCACTGGCGGACGGCGTATCAACCGCGTCGGTCGCGCCTTCGGTCAGATGGATGGCGCTGGCTTCGATCAGCGCGTTCAGCACAAAGGCCGATCCGGTTTCGCGCTGGCACCAGGTGCAGTGACAACAATGGGTGAAAAGCGGCGTCGCCGTCAGCCGGTATTTTACCGCGCCGCAGGTGCAATGTCCGTTCATCGGTCTGCCAGTGTCAATAAATGCCCGCCCCCGAAGGGACGGGCATATTGGTTGGGTTCAATCGCCTATTTCTGCGCGATCCGCCCGTCCAGATAGGGCGCAACCGGCGCGTTCGCGGCCATGTATTCGGCCAGCACGTCAGCCAGATCGGGACCATAATCATACGCGTTGTCGGCATCGCGGAACATTTTGTACCCGTCGCCGCCGCCACGGATAAAGTTGTTCGACACCAGGTAATAAGTCTTGGCCGGGTCGATCGGCACCATCGCGCCGCCGTCCATGACCATGACCTCCTGAATACGGCCCTCGTTCGGCGCGACCGAGGCGTCCCAGGTGAACGTCAGCCCCGCGACCTGCGGGAAGCGGCCTTTGACCTCTTCGACCTGGCTCACCCCGTTCTCCAGCGCGTCGATGACGGTCTGGCCAGAGACCTCGAAGGTCGAGAGCGTGTTCTGGAACGGCAGCACTGTCAGCACTTCGCCCATTGTCACGTCGCCAGCGTCAATCGACGAGCGGATGCCACCCGAATTGGCGATGGCGATGGTCACGCCCCGATCCTTAACCCGGTCGAGCATCGCGTCGGCCACCAGATTGCCCATGGCGCATTCCTGCACCCGGCAGACCGAGCGGTCGCCTTCGATGACGTCACCGGCACTGGCCACAACCTGATTGCGGATCTCGTCAAGCGGCGCCGCAAGTTCGCCGATCCGCGCCTTGGTCGCGGCATCCTCGGCAACCGAGGCGTCGATGATTACAGGTTCGCCCGTCGCCGAGACAATCCCCCCCGCATCGTCGAAGGTCACGTTCAGCTCGCCTAGGAACTTGCCGTAAGCATAGGCCTGAACAATCGCTGTATCGCCGACCATGGTCGGATATGGACCAACCGCGCGTTCCTGCGTGTTCGACAGAAGCGAGTTCGAATGCCCACCAACAATCACGTCGACGCCG
Organism: Paracoccaceae bacterium; assembly: GCA_965247915.1. GTDB lineage: Bacteria > Pseudomonadota > Alphaproteobacteria > Rhodobacterales > Rhodobacteraceae > JAKZRT01. The sequence goes on along the minus strand of OZ252048.1, from coordinate 662,910 downwards.
GTCGTGCCCGCCGCCACGCGCTGATCAACGACATAGCCGGAATGGCTGAGTACGACGATTTTGTTGACACCATCGGCCGTCAGCCGGTCCACTTCGCCCTGGACCGCTGCGATTGGGTCGCCAAAGGCGATGTTGTCGCCGGGGCTGGCCAGGTCAGGCGTATCTTCGGGCGTCAGGCCGATCAGCCCGATCATCTCGCCACCGACCTCGATAACCGTCGATTTCGCCAGCTTGCCGGCCAGAAGCGGTTCGGCGCTGACGTCAGCATTCGACATCAGGATCGGGAAGTTGATCGCATCCATGAAGGCGCGCAGCACTTCGGGGCCGTCATCAAACTCGTGGTTGCCCACGGTCATGCCGTCATAGCCCAGCTTGTTCATCATCTCGGCGGCGGCCTTGCCCTTGTAGTAAGTATAAAAGAGCGTGCCCTGGAACTGATCGCCGCCATCGACCAATATCGAGTTTCCGGCCCGCGCCCGCGCCTCGGCCACAGCTGTGACCATCCGCGCCGAGCCGCCAAAGCATTTTCCTTCGGCGTTGCTTTCCTCCGAACAGCCCGAATCGAAGCGCGAGATCGGCTCGAACCGCGCATGGAAATCGTTGGTGTGCAGGATAGTGAGCGTATAATCGGCTGCCGCCATTCCGCCGCTCAGGGCAAAAAAGGCGACGCCAGCGAGAAGTCGTTTCATCATGTCTCTAACCCCCATTGGTGATTTTTATCGCATCAGAGTGAACCTCTGCGGTCCCAGAGTCAAAGACCAATCGCGCGCCCACCGCGTCGCTTGACCCGGGCCGGACCATTGGGCATGTGGGCTTCATGCGCATCTACAAGATCTTTCGCGGGCCCGAGTGGCGGACGCTTGAGGCCGAGGGGTCGACCTTGGGCGCCCGGATCGACCTGAGCGACGGATTTATCCATTTCTCGACCGCCGCGCAGGTGGCCGAAACCGCAGCGAAACATTTTGCCGGTGCGGCCGGGCTGGTTCTGGTTGCGGTCGAAGCGGATACTCTGGTTAAGGCGCTGAAGTGGGAGGTTTCGCGGGGTGGCGCGCGATTTCCACATCTCTACCGCGCGCTGCGTCTGGCTGATGTCTTGTGGAGCGCTGAATTGCCGGTTGGCCCGGACGGATTGCATGTGTTCCCCGAGGCGCTGAAATGATCGAACGCATCGGGCTTTGGGCGCTGCACCGGCTGGACCCCGAACGCGCGCATTCGCTGTCGATCCGGGCACTGAAAGCGCGGCTGGTCCCCCTGCCACGGTTGCCCGATCTGCCGCGTCTGCGCACCGACCTGTGCGGTATGGCGCTGAAAAACCCGCTTGGACTGGCCGCAGGGTACGACAAGAATGCAGTTGCCATCGCGCCGCTTGCCCATGCCGGTTTCGGGTTTGTCGAGGTCGGCGCGGCCACGCCCTATGCGCAATCCGGAAACCCGCGCCCGCGGCTCTTCCGCCTGACCGAGGACCGGGCCGCGATCAACCGGTTCGCGTTCAACAACGACGGGGCGCAGGCCATCGCCGACCGACTGGCCGCGCGGGTGCGCGGACCGGTGCCGGTGGGCCTGAACCTTGGGGCCGGCAAGGACAACGATGATCGGGTAGGCGATTATGCACGGGTGCTGGCGTTGTGCGGGCCGCATATCGACTTTGCCACGGTCAATGTCTCGTCGCCGAACACCGAGCGCCTGCGCGACCTGCATGGGGCCGAGGCCCTGCGCGCGGTATTGGACGGGGTGATGACGGCGCGGGCGGGCCTTGTCCGTCCGGTTCCGGTTTTCCTGAAAATCGCCCCAGATCTGAGCGACGCGGAAATTGCCGGGATCGCTGGCGTGGCGCAGACTACGGGGATCGATGCGATCATCGCGACCAACACGACGCTTGCGCGCAACGGGCTGAAAAGCCCGGCGAGGGCCGAGGGCGGGGGGCTTTCGGGTCAGCCGCTTTTCGCGCCATCGACGTGGGTGCTGGCGCGGCTGTCGGCGGAAACCGGCGGCGCGCTGCCGCTGGTGGGCGTGGGCGGGATCGGGTCCGCCGATCAGGCCTACGCTAAAATTCGCGCCGGGGCGTCGGCCCTGCAGCTTTACACCGCGTTGATCTATGGCGGGTTTTCCTTGGTCCGCGACATCCTGATCGGGCTCGACGCGCTGCTGGCCCGCGACGGTTACGAACAGCTCGCCGATGCGGTTGGCACGGCGCGCGCGTCGTGGCGCTGAGCCCCGCGATCGCAGCGGTCAGTCAGCGCCGCGTTCGAGCGCCGGATACCGCGACCCAAGGGTCACGCCGCGCGCCACGAACGAGATCAGAAGTGCTGTCCAAAGCCCGTGGTTGCCGAAGGCGGGGACCAGGGTGAGGACTGCCGCCACGTAGATCGCAGAGGAAATTATCATCATGTTGCGCATGTCGCGGCCGCGCGTGGCACCAATGAAAATTCCGTCCAATATCCACGCCGGGCCACCCAGGATCGGGGCCAGGACCATGAAGATCAGATAGGACCGCGCGGCGTTGCGCACCTCGGGCGCGGTGGTCATGACATCGATTATCGCAGGCCCGAAGACCGCAAAGACAACCGCCAGCGCGGTGATCATCACGGCCCCCCAGACAATGGGCAAGAGCGCCCCGCGCCGCACCGCCGCCCGTTGTTTGGCCCCCAAAGCCTGGCCCACCAAGGTCTCGGCAGCAAAGGAATAACCATCGAGCGCGTAGGCGGTGATATAGACAAACTGCAGCAGGATCTGGTTGGCGGCCAGTTCGACATCGCCAAAGTCCGAGGCGAGAAACAGGAACGACGTGAACATCGCCATCAAAAGGAACGACCGGATCAGGATATCGCGGCTGAGACTGGCAAACGCCAGCAGCCGCGCCCGGTCGAAGACCCGCACCCAAGCGCGCCAGCGCGGATCGGCGAAAGCGTCTGAACAAAGCCAGAGCCCCAGCGCCAGACCGCTGAATTCGGCCAGCACCGTGGCCAGGGCGACGCCTTCGACGCCCCAGCCGAAGCCCAGAACGAATATGAGGTCCAGCACGATGTTCAGGCCGTTCATCCAAAGCTGGACCACCAGCACCGCGACCGTGCGTTCGCGCGCCACCAGCCAGCCGGTGATCCCGTAGATCGCAATCGCGGCCGGGGCTGACCAGATACGGATCGACATATAGCTGCGGGCCAGGCCTTCGACCTCCGCCGAGGCCGGGGCCAGCGCAAATCCGGCCCAGAATATCAGGGCCTGGATGGCAATCAGGAACGTGCCCGCACCGAGCGCAATCAAAAGCGCGCGGGTCAGCAGCGCCGCGACCTCGGCTTTGTCTCCGGCCCCATCGGCCTGGGCCACCAGCCCCACGGTGCCCATCCTGAGAAATCCAAAGAGCCAGAAAACCGAGGTCAGAATGATCGCCCCGATGCCGACCGCTCCGATCGGCGCGGCCTCGCCCAGCTGGCCCACGACGCCGGTGTCCACGGCCCCCAGAATGGGCACCGTGGCGTTCGAAAGCATGATCGGCAGCGCAATCGCCAACACCCGCCGGTGGGTGACCGCAACGGGCGCTTGCGGGCCGGGTTCCCGTGGGTCAGTCACGCGGGGCGGGCATTAGGAAATGTCCGGTGCCTTGCGCAAAGGGACGCGCCCGGTTGTCCTGCCAGGCCTCGACATGCACCGAGGCATAGCGCCGCCCCGACCGGTTCACCTGCGCCCGCGCATAGGCGTCGCGGGGCAGCCCCGAGCGCAGATAATCGACGGTGAAATCTATGGTCTTGGGCAGGCGCGCCGTGGTTGCCGGGTCGATAGCCTCGGGCGTCAGGTCGCCGGCCTCAATCCGCGGCCACAGCATCGCCCAGCTCAGTTCGATCAGCGCGGTCATCTCCAGAAACGCCGCTGTGGCCCCCCCATGAAGCGCCGGCAGGACCGGATTGCCGATCAGCGCCTCGTCAAAGCGCAGCAAAGCCGTCAGCTCGTCACCACGGCGGTCAAATTCCAGCCCCAGAAAGCCCGCGTATGGGACCATGGCCACCAGCGCTGCCAGCGTCTTGTCGCGGCGTTTCTTGACCACCTGCACGGGGTCGGGCGGGCGGCGCGCCGTCACAGTCTTGGCCCGCCGACGCGGCTCAGGCTGAAGGCGCCCGCCGCACTTGCCACCGGGTTGTCACCGTCGTCGTCCGTGGCGGTGGCGCGCACGAAGGCCACATGATGGGTGACGTGGTAACAGACCGCATGCGCCCTGATCGTCTGTTCGGGGGTTGAGGCGCGCATATAGTCGATGCGCAGGTCGAGCGTCGCCATCGAGACCCGGGCTTTGGGGTGGGCAAAGACCGAAAGCCCGCAACAAGTGTCCATCAGCGCCGACACGGCACCGCCGAAGATCACCCCGCTGGACGGATCACCGACAAGGCGTGGGTCATAGGGCAAATCCATGCGCGCCTCGCCGTCCGAGATCGACTGAACGTGCATCCCGAGCGCCTGCGCATGCGGCAGCGCCGCAACAAACTGGCTGGCGCGCGCCCTGATATCGTCGTTCATCTGCTGTTCCCAACCGTCGCCGGCGGCCCTTTGGTATCGGTCAAGTAGCGCCACAATGGGCAACCGGCCAGCCCGCTGCAAGGTCAATTGCCGCTTGGAATCGAGCATCTACCCTGACGTAAATGCCGGATTCCGGCCGCCAAGCCCGGCCAAATTCACGAATTGGTAACCCCCGGGGCGCATTGAAAGGCCCGCAAATCCGCCGATCGCGAGTAATTGACGTAATTCCCCTTTACGTCAACGTAACTCTTCCTATATGAGAAAAGCGCAACCAGACACTCAGGCTACATCGGGGATCAGTTTTCATGACCGATGAACAGATGACAATCCGGCAGATGTGCGACGCCTTTGACGTCACGCCGCGCACGCTGAGGTTTTACGAATCAAAAGAGCTGCTGTTTCCGGTCCGCGAGGGGTCGCGGCGGCTTTTTACCAAACGCGACCGGGCCCGGCTCAAGCTGATCCTGCGCGGCAAGCGCTTTGGCTTCTCGCTGGAAGAGATCCGGCAGCTTTTAGACCTCTACGACATGGGCGACCAGCAGCTGACCCAGTTCACCCGCGCCTACGATGTTGGCAAATCGCATCTGCAAGACATGATCCGCCAGCGCGATGAGTTGAACGTGGCCATCGCCGAGCTGGAAGAGCAAATGAAGTGGGGGAAACAAATGATCGCGTCGCTGAAGGCGAACGAAACCCCTAGGCGACAATAATCCCATCCAAAGGACTGCCGATGCCCGTCTACACGCCCCCGACCCGCGACATGGCCTTTTTACTGCACGATGTGATGAACGTCAGCGCAAGCGACACGCCCGGTTATGCCGATCTGGACCCCGAGTTCACCGAAGCCGTACTGTCCGAGGCCGGCAAGATCGCAGCGGAAGTGTTCCAGCCGCTGAACGCCATCGGCGACGCCGAAGGCTGCGTTCTGGAAAACGGCGTGGTGCGCACGCCTGCAGGTTTCGCCGAAGCCTTCGATCAGGTGCGCCAGGGCGGATGGCTGGGGCTGGACGCAAGCCCGGACTATGGCGGGCAGGGATTGCCGCATGTTATCTCGAACGCAGTGGGCGAGATGTTTTCGGCAGCGAACATGGCGCTGCAGATGTATTCGGGGCTGACGCATGGGGCGGCGTCGGCGATTTACGCGCATGGGTCGGACGACCAGAAAGCCACCTATCTGCCGAACATGTATTCCGCTGCCTGGACCGGCACGATGAACCTGACCGAGCCCCATTGCGGCACCGATCTGGGGTTGATCCGGACCAAGGCAGAACCCCAGGTCGATGGCAGCTATAGCGTCACCGGCACCAAGATATTCATCTCGGCGGGCGATCATGACATGGCCGACAACATCATCCATCTGGTGCTGGCCAAAGTGCCGGGCGGCCCCGACGGCGTTAAGGGCATTTCGCTGTTCATCGTGCCGAAGTTTCTGGTTGGCGACGACGGCGGGCCGGGCCAACGCAACGGTGTTTCGGTTGGCGGGCTGGAAAAGAAAATGGGCATTCACGGCAATTCGACCTGCGTGATGAATTATGATGCTGCCACCGGGTTTCTGCTGGGCGACCTGCACGACGGCCTGCGCGCCATGTTCACCATGATGAACGAGGCCCGTCTGTCGGTCGCCCTGCAGGGCTACGCGCAGGGCGAGGCCGCCTATCAGAACGCGCGGACTTTTGCCCGCGACCGGCTGCAGGGCCGCGATGTGACCGGCGCCAAAAACCCCGACGGACCCGCCGATCCGATCATCGTGCACCCTGACGTGCGGCGGAACCTTCTGGACCAGAAAAGCTTTGTCGAAGGGGCGCGGGCGTTCGCCTTTTGGGGCGCGTCATTGCTCGATGCGGCGCTTCTGAAGAAAGACGCCGAGGCCGAAGCGATGATTTCGCTGTTGACGCCGGTTCTCAAGGGCTTCCTGACCGACAAGGGCTTTGACACCTGCGTGGCCGCGCAGCAGACCCTTGGCGGGGCGGGGTACATTCGCGAATGGGGCGTGGAGCAATTTGTCCGCGATTCGCGCATCGCGATGATCTACGAAGGCACCAACGGGGTTCAGGCGCTGGATCTGGTCGGTCGCAAGCTGCCCAAGAACGGTGGCAAGGCAATCAGGGCCTTTGGCAAGATGGTGAAAACCTATTGTGCCGATCACAAAAAACACGCCCTAGCCGGTGACTTTATCGAACCGCTCAAGGCGGCATCCAAGGACCTTTCCGCCGCCACATTGTATTTCGTAATGAAGGGCATGAAAGACCCCAACAACGCGCTGGCCGGATCGTATGATTTCATGCATCTCTTCGGGCATGTCTGCATGGGTCTGATGTGGACAAAGATGGCGATGGCCGCACAGGCGGCCCTTGACGCGGGCACCACCGAGACCGATTTCTATGCGACCAAGATCGCCACCGGGCGATACTATATGGCGCGGCAACTGCCCGCGACGAAAACCCACCTGGCGCGGATCGAAAGCGGTGCCGAGCCGGTCATGTCGCTTGATGCGGCGAATTTCTGAGAGGGAGAAATGCCCAGACGCCTGCGACTGACCCGCCGCTTTCCGGTCGCCATGACCGAGGATGGCTATCGGCGTCTGCGCCGGTTTGCGACCGAGGCTGGGCTGGACGAGGGCGAGGCGCTGTCATTTCTGTTTGAAAACTTCGACAGCGTGACCGATGCCGACAACCTTGGTCATCGGCTGCGGCTTTTTAATTCCGAGCTGGAGGCGCGAAAACAGTGACGCTTCGACTGCACTGCATGGGCGAAAGCGGCAATTCGTACAAAGCCGCGCTGGCGCTCGAGCTTTCGGGGCTGGACTGGGCTCCTGTTTTCGTAGATTTCTTCAACGGTGCCACGCGGCAGCCGGATTTTCGCAGCGATGTCAACGAGATGGGCGAAGTACGGGTGTTGGTCGATGGTAAATTGCGGCTGAGCCAGTCGGGCGCGATTCAGGCCTATATCACGGATAAAACGGGGAAATTCGGTGGCGCGACGGGCGACAAGTACGAAGTTCTGCGATGGATATTGTGGGACAATCACAAGCTCTCGTCGCAAGCGGGCGTCACGCGCTTCATGATGAATTTCCTGCCCGAAGAAAAACGCCCCGAGAGCGTGATCAAATGGCTGCAAGGCCGGTTGAAGGCTGCGTATCAAACGCTGGATAACCACCTCAAAGGGCGCGACTGGATCGTCGGCAAAGGTCTGACCATGGCCGATATTTCGTGTTGCGGCTATCTTTTCTATCCCGAACCCTTCGGATTTGCGCGCAGCGACTGGCCCAACATCGACTGCTGGCTGGGCAATATCGAGGCGCATCCCGGCTGGAAACACCCTTATGATCTGATGCCCGAGCATCCCTCGGACCGGCTTTGACAACAAGGACCTGACCCATGCAAGACGCCTATATCTATGACGCGATCCGCACTCCGCGTGGCAAGGGCCGCAAAGACGGATCATTGCACGAGGTGACCGCGGTGCGGCTGTCGGCGGGGGTTCTGAATGACCTGAAAGGCCGCAACGGTCTTGACGGCCATGCGGTCGAGGATGTGGTCTGGGGCAATGTCACGCAAGTCGGCGAACAGGGCGGATGTCTGGCGCGCACCGCGGTTTTGGCCTCGGGCTTGGATGAAAGCATCCCGGGCCTGTCGATAAATCGCTTTTGCGCCAGCGGGTTGGAGGCGGTGAACCTGGCCGCCAACCAAGTCAGGTCTGGCGCAGGCAAAGGCTATATCGCGGGCGGGGTCGAGATGATGGGCAGGGTTCCCATGGGCTCGGACGGAGCGGCGATTGCAGTCGATCCGTCGATCGCGATGGCCACTTATTTCGTGCCCCAGGGCATATCGGCCGACATCATTGCCACCGAATATGGCTTCAGCCGCGACGACGCCGACCATTTCGCCGTGGAAAGCCAAAGCCGGGCTGCCAAAGCATGGGACGAAAAGCGCTTTGCTCGCTCGATTGTCCCGGTCAGAGACCAGAACGGCATCGGGATTCTTAGCCAAGACGAACACATGCGCCCCGGCACCGACATGCAGTCGCTTGGCGGGCTGAAACCTGCGTTCAAGGATATGGGCGAGGTGATGCCGGGCTTCGATGCGGTGGCCCTGATGAAATATCCGCATCTGGAAAGGATCAACCATATCCACCACGCCGGCAATTCGAGCGGCATCGTGGACGGGGCGGCGGCGGTTCTGATTGGTAACGCGGAGTTCGGCAAGGCAAACGGCCTGACCCCTCGCGCCCGCATCCGCGCCACCGCCAAGATCGGCACCGACCCGACGATCATGCTGACCGGCCCGGTGCCGGTGACCGAGAAAATCCTGGCCGACAGCGGTATGGGCATCGGCGATATCGACCTGTTCGAGGTCAACGAGGCGTTTTCGTCGGTGGTGTTGCGCTTCATGCAAGCCTTTGATGTGGACCACGAAAAGCTGAACGTCAACGGCGGAGCGATCGCCATGGGCCACCCATTGGGCGCGACCGGGGCGATGATATTGGGCACGCTGCTGGACGAACTGGAACGGTCGGACCGCGAGGTCGGTCTGGCCACCCTGTGCGTGGCCTCGGGTATGGGTGCGGCAACCATTATCGAACGGGTGTGAGGGCGCAGAGAATGACTGATTTCACAATGAAAACCGACGCTGACGGCGTCGCCATCATCACCTGGGACGTTTCCGGCAAGTCGATGAATGTCCTGAGCATGGAAGGCTACGGCGAACTTGACGCCTGTATCGACGCCGCACTTGGCGATGATGCCGTGAAGGGCATAATCATCACCAGCGCCAAAGACACCTTCGCGGGCGGCATGGACCTGAACATTCTGGGCGCGTTGCGCGCCTCGGCGGGCGACAATCCGGCCCAAGGGATATTCGACTGGGTCATGCAGGCGCATGTGCTGCTGCGCAAGATCGAACGTGCCAGCATGGACGACAAAAACCGCGGCGGCAAGCCGATTGTCGCCGCCCTGCCGGGCACCGGTCTGGGCATCGGTTTTGAGCTACCGCTGGCCTGCCACCGCATTATTGTTGCCGACAACCCGAAGACCAAATTGGGCCTGCCCGAGATATTGGTCGGGCTGTTCCCCGGCGCGGGCGGCACGACCCGGCTCAGCCGCAAGTTGGGGGCGATGGCGGCCGCACCCTTCTTGCTGGAAGGCAAGCTGAGCGATCCGAAAAAGGCCAAGTCGGCGGGGCTAATCGACGAGGTGGTGCCAGCCGAGCAACTGCTTGAGCGCGCAAAGGAATGGGTGCTGGGCGCCGCCGACACCGATCTGGTCAAACCCTGGGACGCCAAAGGCTACAAGATGCCTGGCGGCGCGCCCTATCACCCCGCCGGGTTCATGACCTTTGTCGGGGCTTCGGCGATGGTCAACGGCAAGACCAAGGGGGTTTATCCGGCGGCCAAGGCCTTGCTCAGTGCGGTCTACGAAGGCGCGCTGGTGCCCTTTGACATCGCGCTCAAGATCGAGGCGCGCTGGTTCACCAAAGTATTGATGGGCCCTGAATCTGCCGCGATGATCCGGTCGCTGTTCGTGAACAAACAGGCGCTGGAAAAAGGCGCCAACCGGCCCGACGTGGGCGACGAGAAGGTCCGCAAGATCGGCGTGCTGGGGGCCGGCATGATGGGCGCGGGCATCGCTTATGTCGCGGCCAATGCCGGCATCGAGGTGGTGCTGATCGATGCGGCGCAGGAAGCGGCAGACCGGGGCAAGGCGCATTCCGAGGCGCTGTTGGACAAGGGCATCAAGCGCCGGAAAGTGACCGAAGAGAAAAAGGCGCAAGTGCTGGGCCGCATCATCGCGACCACCGATTACGCCGATCTTGCGGGCGCTGATCTGATCGTCGAAGCGGTGTTCGAGGACCCGCGCGTCAAGGCCGATGTCACCGCGAAGGCCGAGGCGGTTATCCCCGACACTGCGATCTTCGCCACTAACACCTCGACCCTGCCGATCTCTGATCTGGCGCGCGTATCATCGCGGCCCGGGCAGTTCATCGGCATCCATTTCTTTTCGCCGGTCGACAAGATGTTGCTGGTCGAGATCATCAAGGGCCGCGCAACCGGCGACCGCGCGGTGGCCAAAGCGCTTGATTTCGTGCGGCAAATTCGCAAGACCCCGATTGTCGTCAACGACGCGCGGTTCTTTTACGCCAACCGCTGTATCATCCCCTACATCAACGAAGGCATCCGCATGGTGGCCGAGGGCGTGGCCCCGGCGCTGATCGAAAACGCCGCCAAACTTGTGGGTATGCCACTGGGACCGTTGCAACTGGTTGATGAGACATCGGTCGATCTTGGGGCCAAAATCGCTCGGGCGACAAAGGCCGCCATGGGCGATGCCTACACTGACGCCGAGGTTGACGAGGTGATTTTCTGGCTGGAAGATCTGGGGCGTCTTGGGCGCAAGTCGTCGGCTGGTTTCTATGTCTATGACGACAAAGGCAAGCGAACCGGGCTGTGGGACGGTCTGGGCGCGAAGCATCCGCAGGCCGACACGCAACCGGACCTGGCCGAGGTGCAGCACCGGTTGCTGTTCGCGCAGGCGCTCGAGGCGGTTCGCGCGCTGGAGGCGCGCGTTCTGACCGATATTCGCGAGGGCGACGTCGGGGCCATTCTGGGCTGGGGCTTCGCGCCATGGTCGGGGGGGCCGTTTTCCTGGCTCGACATGCTGGGCGCGGCACGAGCCGTGGAGATATGCGAAGCGCTCGAGGCCGCGCATGGGGCGCGGTTTGCGGTACCGGACTTGCTGCGCGAAGTCGCCGATCAGGGCGAGACGTTCTACGGGCGATTCACGGCAACTGCGCGCGCCGCCTGAAACGCGAGGCTTTGCGCCGCCGTAGGCGTCGCTTGCGTAGCGAGGGGCGCTGCCCCTCGCGCTCCCCGGAGTATTGATGGAAGGGTGATATTGGTAAGGGCGCGGCGCCCCTATCGTCTACTGTTTGAAATTATCCTCGCGCGCACCGCGACCGCAGAAGGCGCTCGGTTTGACAACCGTCTCAACGTGGATTTCGATCCGACGTTTCAGGCGCGCGAGCGCAACGCGATGACCGTGCCGGACAGAATGATCAGCGCCATTCCCAATGCCCCGGTCGCATCGAGCACTTCGCCGCGCAGGACCCAGGCCCAAGCGGCGGCGAAAATCATCAGCGAATACTCAAAGATCGCCACGTATGACGCGTCGCCGACCTGATAGCCGCGGGTCAGAAACCCGACCCCCAGGATCGACCCGGCGGCCTGCACGAGGGTCCAGAAGAGAAAGCCCGATGACGGCCAGACCATGCCGCGCAGAATGAACCCGTCGGGGCCTGCGGGCACCGACTGGGGGAAAACCGTCAGCGCCAGCATCCCCAGAAGGCCAAAACTGCCGAGGATGCCGAAAAACCAGATCAGCAGGGTCAGCGTATCCTCGCCCTCGCACCAGGCGCGGGTGGCAATGGCGGACGTCCCATAGAGCGCCGCCGCGACCAGCGGCATGACAGAGGCCCAAGTGACCGCGCCGGTCTCGGGCCGCAACACCAGCAGAACCCCGGCAAAACCGAACAGGGCCGCGGTCCAGCGAAAATACCCAACCCGCTTTTTCAGAAACACGCTGGAAATGATCATCACGAAAATCGGCGCGGAAAAGAGACCGGCCACGACCTCGGATATGGGCAGAAACGCCAGGCATCCGAAATAGATCAGCATCGCGGTGGAAAATATCGCACTGCGCGCGATCACCGGGCCAAGGCGGCGCGCGCGCAGCCGCCCCAGCCCCAAGGCCGACAGAGCCAGGAATATCGGCACCGCCATGCCGGCCCGCATCGCATGAAACTGCCAAAGCCCGCCGTCGCGCGCGATCGATAACGATTACGAAATTGTCGATCAGGCCGATCACTGACATGCCTGCAAGCCTCATCAGGGCAGCAGCAACCGGTTGCGCGTTTTGCGGGGTGTTCACCGTCCATCGTCCTGCATATTTCCTGCTGTAACTGGACGGCGGGCCAGTTAATACTCTCGCCTGTCTGCGACAGACATTGGGAGATGCGACATGGGCTGGATGGCTGACGAGACCGGGCTTGAAAAATGCGCCGCCAATTTTGTCCCGCTGACGCCGCTTTCGCATCTCAGGCGCGCAGCCCGCGTTTTTCCGGATCGCGAAGCGCTGGTCTATGGTGACCTTCGATGGAACTACCGCGACTATCGCGCGCGCGCCAGCCGTCTGGCCTCGGCTTTGACGCATGCCGGGATCACGCCGGGCGATGTGGTGGCAACGATCCTGCCCAATATCCCGGCCCATGCCGAGGCGCATTTTGGCGTGCCCGCCGCGGGCGCGGTTCTCAACACCATCAACATACGTCTGGACGTGGATACGGTCGCCTATATTTTCGACCATGGTGGGGCTAAGTTGGTGTTGGTTGACAGCCAGTTCCTAGACTTGGCCGAGGCCGCCGCCGCCCGCGCCGAAAACGCACCGACGATCATCGAGGTGCCGGACGACCAAGCGGGTTATCCCGCCTCGGGCCGTCACCAGACCTACGAGGATTTTCTGGCAACCGGCGAGCCGGAATTTGACTGGGTGATGCCGGCCGATGAATGGGAAAGTCTGGCGCTGAATTACACCTCCGGCACCACCGGGCGGCCCAAGGGCGTGGTCTGTCACCACCGGGGCGCTTATCTGATGACTATGGGCACGGTCATTTCGTGGCGGATGACCCTGCATCCGCGATATCTGACCATCGTGCCGCTATTTCACTGCAACGGCTGGAACCATACCTGGATGATGCCGGTGCTGGGCGGCACCGTGGTGTGCCTGCGCGATATTCGGGCGGATGCGATTTATAACGCTGTCGCGGACGAGGCCGTGACCCATTTCGGTGGCGCGCCGATCGTTCTGAATACCCTCGTCAATGCCCCGGAGGCCGAGCGGCGTGAATTCGATCACGTGGTCGAGATATTTACCGCTGGTGCCCCGCCCCCGGCGGCCACGCTGGCGGCGATCGAAAAGCTGGGGTTCAACGTGACCCATGTCTATGGGCTGACCGAAACGTACGGGCATGTGACCGAATGCCTGTGGAACGGTGCGTGGGACGATCTGGACGCGGCCGCGCGCGCCGATCTCCAATCCCGCCAGGGTGTCGCGATGCCGATGATGGAACACATCACGGTGATGGACAAAGCCATGGCCCAGGTCGCCATGGACGGCGCGACCCAGGGCGAGATCGTGATGCGCGGCAATTGCGTGATGAAGGGCTATCTGAAAAACCCGCGCGCCACCGCCAAGGATTTTGGCGGCGGCTATTTTCATTCCGGCGATATTGCTGTCCAGCACCCGGGTGGCATGATCCAGATCGCTGATCGCGCAAAGGACATTATCATCTCGGGCGGCGAAAACGTTAGTTCGGTCGAGGTCGAGGGCGCGCTGATGCACCACCCGGCGGTGTTGTTGTGCGCCGTGGTCGCCAAGCCCGACGACAAATGGGGCGAAATCCCCTGCGCCTTTGTCGAACTGAAAGAAGGGGCCGAGGCGGACGAGGCCGGGTTGATCGCCTTTGCCCGCGAACGGCTGGCCGGGTTCAAGACACCGAAACGGGTGATCTTTCAAGAGCTGCCCAAGACATCGACCGGGAAGATCCAAAAGTTTCAACTGCGCGAGGCGGCCAAGGCGATCTAAATCATTTCACTTTTAGTCGTGCGCATAACCGGCTGCCTTGAAGTAGTTCCAGCATTCAGTTTCGTCGTAGAGGTCACAGATTTCTCCTACCGCCCGCCACAGGGCGTCGATTGTTCTGGCCTTGATCCGCCGGAGATGGGCTTTGAGCTTTGAAAACGCCATTTCGATCGGGTTTAGATCCGGGGAATAGGGTGGCAGGAACAGGAACCAAGCGCCGCATTTGCGCAGGATCGCGGCGGCTTTCGCGCTCTTGTGCGAGGACAGGTTATCGAGGATGACAACATCACCTTGGTTCAGCGCCGGCGCGAGCTGGGTTTCGACATAGGCCTCGAAACCAGCTCGGTTGACCGGCCCGTCCAGCACCCAGGGTGCGATCAGGCCATCGCATCTGAGCCCGGCAATGAAGGTTTGTGTGCGCCAATATCCAAAAGGTGCTGTGGCGCGCAGGCGCTGGCCTTTGAGCGACCGGCCCCGCATCCGCGTCATGTTGGTCTTCACGCTGGTCTCGTCGATAAAGACCAGCCGGTGCGGGGTTTTGCGCATGAACGGCTGGCGATGAACCTGCCAGATATAGCGCTTACGGCGCGCCCGCGCGCGACCAGCCTCCACTGCCAGAAGCGATTTTTTTATATGTGAAGCCTGCGGATTTCAGGACTCGGCTGATCGAGAAGAGATGCACACCCACCCGATGTTTGCGCGCGAGCCAGTCCCTCAATTCCGCCAAAGTCAGATCGGGATGCGCTGCAACTTGTGCCACCAGCGCCGTTCTGAAAGCCGCCAGCTTGCCCTTGCCGCTCGGTCGCCCCTGTTTTGCTGATGCTGCTGAGCCGGATTTCTCAAAACGCTGAACGACCTTGATGACAAAGCTCGGGCTCACTCCGAAACGCCGCGCAACCTCGCGCCGGGAAAACCCCGTCCGAACCTGTGAAATCACCCGCGTGCGCAAATCCAAAGAATAAGTATTGCTCATAATTCACCTCCAAATAGCGTGAATCACAAATCAATCCCTTTGGGAATCCCCATTGATTCCAAGTTCAGGTGAAGTGCTTTAGGTCGTCGCGCTCTGGCCGCGACCGGGGGCTTGGGCTAAGAAGCCACCGACCCCATGCAAAGGGCGCGACGACCGATGACTGCGCTAGAGCAGTATCAGCGACTGGAATGCACTGGCCTCTGGCGTGAAAACGCGCAAGGCCAGCGGCGCGAGGTGATCGTGTCGGTCGGCGAGGCGTCGCTGGTGATCACCGACAAGGCCGAGCGGGTGCTGAGCCATTGGTCGTTGCCGGCGCTGATCCGGCAGAACCCCGGCGCGACACCGGCGCTTTATCGCCCGGGTCCGGACGCCGAAGAAGAGCTTGAGCTCGATGACGCACATATGGTCGAGGCGATCGAGACGGTCTGTGCAGCGGTCGAACGGCGGCGCGCGCGCCCCGGGCGGCTGCGCAGCGGCGCGATTGCGGTGATTATGGTGGCGGTGCTGGGGCTGTCGGCGTTGTGGCTGCCGGGCGCGA
The DNA here is from genome assembly GCA_965247915.1 of Paracoccaceae bacterium. Taxonomy (GTDB): domain Bacteria; phylum Pseudomonadota; class Alphaproteobacteria; order Rhodobacterales; family Rhodobacteraceae; genus JAKZRT01. Next base: position 647,262 of record OZ252048.1, on the reverse strand, counting down.
TGGTGCGGTACACCGCCTCGGTGGTGCCCGATGCCAAGCGCGCCGACATCGGGGCGTCGCTGTTGCGACATATCGGCCGGCTGACCGGCGGCGAATGCCGCGACCCGCGCGCCGCGACCGCCCTGCAATCGCTGAAAACCCGGTTGCGGCTAAATCCCCAGGGTCGGATCGCGGTCCTGGCCGGTGGCGCGCAGCCGACGCACCAACTGCCAGGCGGTTTGATTCTGGTCAACCGGACGCTGGTCGAGGATTTCGAGACCGCCGAAGTTCTGGCCGGATACGTGCTGGCCGAGGTGCTGCGCGCGCAGGGCAGCGATCCGCTGATCGATCTCTTGGATGCTGTCGGGATAACGGCGACGTTCCGGTTGCTGACCACCGGCGCGCTGCCGCCCGGGCCGCTGCGCAATTATGGCGAGACGCTGCTGACCGCGCCGCCCTCAGACCTGCCCCACGGCGCGTTGTTGCAGGCCTTCGGTGGCGCGCGCGTTGCCGCCACGCCCTATGCCTATGCGGTGGATTTCACCGGCGAGGCCACCTTGGGCCTGATCGAGGCCGACCCTTATGCCATGGGCGGCGCTCAGGCGCTTTTGTCTGACGCCAACTGGGTCAGCCTGCAGGGCATCTGTGGCGAGTGATCATTGCGCAGCACCTTGCGGCAGGCCGCGAAACGGGTTCAACCGCCCGTCTTCCCAGGTCACTTTGTACCTGCGCGGCACCGGAAAGCCGGTCTGCGGCGAGATAACGCCGCGCGTCGATACCAGCGGCCTTGCGGCAGTCGGGCTTTGGGTCACGGCAGGATAACTAGGCTGTTGACCGCAGATAACCTCGCGCCTGCGGGTGACGCGCGGCAACCAGGTTATCTCGCCGCCGTATCCGGCCCGAAGATAGATACAGCCCCGGCTGTCAACGAATTGGGTCCCGGCATAATCGGCCGGTGGCACCTCTGCCGGCTGACCAGCCTCTTGCATGCTCAGCGCCTGCGCCGGTCCGCCAACCGCTGACCAGGCCGCAACCAGCCCGGCGATCAATATTTTTTGCGCCATGACTTCCCTTGCCCAGAACCCCGCCACAACATTCATCCGATCCGCCCCAATCTGTCCACCCCCCGCCCAAATCCGCATGCAGTGAAAATGAGCGCCTGCGGCGCAAAGCCGCGCGCCCAAAGCCCCGGAGCCCCCGGCAGTTTTGCCGGCGTCAGATGGTGCCGTACATCCGGTCGCCGGCGTCACCAAGCCCCGGAACGATATAACCTTTTTCGTTCAGCCGCTCGTCGAGCGCGGCGGTGACAATGGGTACGTCCGGATGCGCGTCGCGCATCCGCGCGATCCCTTCGGGCGCGGCCAGGAGGCAAAGAAACCGGATGTTTTTCGCGCCCGCGCCCTTCAGCAGGTCGATGGCTGCAACGCTGGAATTGCCGGTGGCCAGCATCGGATCGACGGCAATGACCAGGCGGTCGCCCAGCTCGGTCGGAACCTTGAAGTAATATTGCACTGGTTTAAGCGTTTCCTCGTCGCGGTAAAGCCCGACAAAGCCGACCCGCGCTTTGGGAATAAGCTCCAGAATTCCGTCCAGAAGCCCGTTTCCGGCGCGCAGGATCGACACCAGCGCCATCTTTTTACCGGCCAGCACCGGCGCTTCCATCGCGGTCAGCGGGGTTTGGATGCTGGTCGTCGACATCGGCAGCTCGCGCGTAACCTCATAGGCCAAAAGCTGGCTGATCTCGCGCAGAAGCTGGCGAAACACCGCCGTTGGTGTTTCACGCTTTCGTATCAGGGTCAGCTTGTGCTGGATCAGGGGGTGGGAAACGATCGTCAGATGATTGTCCATCACGCTTTCTCAATTTTCTCGGCCACGCGGGCGCGGGTTTCATCGTCGCAAAAGGCGGCGGCCAGCGCCGTCTGATTGATCTCGGCAAAATCTTCGTCGGTCCAGCCGAATATATCGGCCAGGTCCTCGTATTCTTTCGACATGGTGGTGTGGAAAAACGGCGGATCGTCGGTGGAAACGGTGACTTTTACCCCCGCCTCGCGCAGCCGCTGGATCGGATGCGCGGCGAGGTCGGGATAGAGCCCCAACACCACGTTCGAGCCTGGGCAGACCTCAAGCACCACGCCGGCATCGGCCAGATCATCGACCAGCGCGGGGTCCTCAATGGCGCGCACGACGTGGCCGATGCGCTCAACACCCAGGTCCTGCCGCGCGTCGCGCACCGAGGCCGGGCCGCCCCATTCGCCGGCATGCGCGGTCAAGCGCAGCCCGGCCTCGCGCGCCGCATCGAACGACCAGACGAAATCGCGCGGTTCGCCTGCGGTCTCGGCCCCGGCGATGCCAAAGCCGCAAACGAAGTCACCGGCCGTCTCGACCGCGCAGGCGGCGGCGGTCTTGGCCTGTTCGGGCCCCAAGTGCCGGATGCAGGTGACAATACCGCGCAGGATCGGACCGCCCTGCGCCTCGGCCTCGGTTGCCGCTGTCTCAATCGCGGCCAGATAGTCGCGCCAGGCGCCCAGATCGCCGCCGCCGCAGAAGTCGGGCGACAGGAAGGTCTCGCAATAGACCACCCCGTGCGCCGCACTTTCCTGCAGCACCGCCGCCGTGAGGCGATAGAAATCTTCCGGGCTCGCCAACACCGTGCAGGCGGCCTCGTAGACGCGCAGAAACTCAGTGAAATTCGCAAACTTATAGCTCCCGGTATCGTCAAAGATGCGGCTGAGGTCGATGCCCTTTTCCGCCGCCAGCCCCCGAATGAACGCCGGTGGTGCTGCCCCCTCGAGGTGCATGTGCAACTCAATCTTGGCGGCTCGTGTCACAGAAAGCTCCTCCCCGGCCCGGCGTTCGGAACACCCAGATGGGCCGCCACCGATGCCGCGACGTCGGTAAAAGCGCAATGGCCTATTTCGCCGGATCTGGCGCCCGCGACCAGCACCGGAACCCGTTCACGGGTATGATCGGTGCCTTTCCAGGTCGGGTCGTTGCCGTGATCGGCGGTGAAGATCGCCAGATCACGCGCGCCCAGCGCGGTCAGAAACCGGGGCAGGCGGGCGTCGAACCATTCCAGCGCCCGCGCATAGCCCGCCACATCGCGGCGGTGGCCGAAGCTGCTGTCGAACTCGACGAAGTTGGCGAAGGTCAGCGACCCGGACCGCGCGGTCGTGGCGCGGTCGATCAGCGCCTCCATCAGGCTTGCATCGCTGCCCTTGGCGGTGTCGGCGATGCCCTGACCCGAGAAAATGTCGCCAATCTTGCCGATGCCGTGGACCGTGCCGCCGGCGTCGCTCACCCAGTCGCAGAGCGTTGGCGATGGCGGCTCGACCGCAAAGTCGCGGCGGTTGGTAGTGCGGGTAAATCCGGCCTCGGGGGTGCCGACAAAGGGCCGCGCGATCACCCGTCCGACCCGCATTTTGTGCAGCATCGGGGCCAGGTCGCGGCAGACCTGCAACAGACGGTCCAGCCCAAAGGCACCTTCATGGGCGGCGATCTGCAGCACGCTGTCGGCGGAGGTATAGGCAATCGGCCAGCCGGTTCTCACATGCTGCGCACCCAGACGGTCAATAATGGCGGTGCCGCTGTCGTGGCAATCGCCCAGAATGCCGGTGGTCCTTGAGGCCCCGGCCACCGCCGCCGAAACTTCGGGCGGGAACGCGGGCCGGGTGTCGGGGAAATAGTGCCAGTCCCAGGGGACCGGGACGCCAGCCAGCTCCCAGTGACCCGAGGGCGTGTCCTTGCCCCGGGACACTTCGGTTGCGGCACCCCAGAGGCCCGATGGCACGGCCTCAAGCCCCGGCGCAACCGAGGGCGAGGCCAGCCGGATCGCCGCCCCAAGGCCAAGCGCGTCGAGGTTGGGCACATGCAGCGGACCGCTGCGACATTCGTCGGCCTTGCCCGCCGCGCAGGCCTCGGCAATGTGGCCGAGGGTGTTGGCGCCTTCGTCACCGAACTCGGCCGCATCGGGCGCGCCGCCGCAGCCGACGCTGTCCATGACGATCAGAAAGGCGCGCGCCATCAGACCATTCTTTCGTGGATCAGCGGCGGCAGATCACCGGGGGTCGCGCCGATGGTGACCGCCGCGCGTACGGCGCGGGCTGCCGCTTCGGCGGTCTCGTTGCTGGCGGCATGGACCAGTGCCAGCGCCTCGCCGCGGCCAATGTTCTGCCCCAAACGCACGATTGCGCTAAGTCCGACGGCTGGATCAACCGGATCACCGCCCCGCAACCGGCCCCCGCCCAGATGCACCACCGCGCGGCCCAGCGCCTGACCGTCGATGGCGGTGACAAATCCGGTTGCGGGCGCGGTAGCGTCACCGACAACCGGCGCCTGCGGCAGGTGATCGGGCCAGCGATCCACAAAATCGGCGGGACCCCCCATGGCGGTGACCATCGCCGCGAATTTTTCGGCGGCATCACCCCTGCGCAAACCCGCGCGCAACCGCTTTGCACCGGTTTCGACGTCTTCAGCCGCGCCGCATGTAGCAAGTAACTCGGCCCCCAGTTCGACGCTGAGGTGGGTCAGCCGCGCGGCTACATGTGTGCCGGTCAGCGCGCCCATGATCTCGGCCACTTCGACCGCGTTGCCCGCCGCCGAGGCCAGCGGTTGATCCATATCGGTGATCAGCGCCCGGGTCTTGCAACCAGCACCATTGGCGGTGTCCACCAGGGCCCGCGCCAGCGCCCGCGCCTTGGCCAGATCGGTCATGAACGCCCCCGAACCAACCTTGACATCCAAAATCAGCACCGCAAGCCCGGCGGCCAGTTTCTTGCTGAGGATCGAGGCGGTGATCAGATCGACGCTTTCAACCGTCGCGGTCACGTCGCGCACCGCATAAAGCCGCCGGTCCGCCGGAGCCAGATCGGCGCTGGCCGCGACGATGGCGCAGCCGACATCGCCGACGATCGCGCGGAAGGCGTCTTCGTCGTGCTCCACCGAGAGGCCTGGAATGGCCTCGAGCTTGTCGAGCGTACCGCCGGTGTGCCCCAGCCCCCGGCCCGAGATCATCGGCACGTAAACGCCCTCGGCCGCCAGCATCGGGGCCAGCATCAGCGACACGCAATCGCCGATGCCGCCGGTCGAATGTTTATCGACCACCGGCGCGTCGAGATCCCAGGCCATGACATGGCCCGAATCGCGCATCGCCATGGTCAGGGCCACGCGACCCGCCTCGCCCAGCCCGTTCAACACCACGGCCATGGCGAAGGCCCCGGCCTGGGCGTCAGTCACAGCACCCGAGGCCAGGCCTTGGGCAAACCACGCCAGGTCTTTGGGACCCGGACGGTCGCCGTCCCGCAACCTGGCAATAATCGCACGGGCGTCCATGTGCCTTAGGTTTCCATATGGGTGCGGCCGAAAGCTCCGGGCAGAAGCTCGGCAACGGTCATGGTCAGGGTCGCGCCCGAAGTTGTCGCCATAATAACTTTGACGTCCGCGCCCGCGAATTCGGCCAGCCTCTGGCGGCAGCCGCCGCAGGGCGGCACCGGCGCGCTCGCGTCAGCGATGACCGCGACCTCGGCAATTTCACGTTCGCCCGCCGCGACCATTACAGCGATGGCGCCAGCTTCGGCGCAGGTGCCTTCGGGATAGGCCACGTTTTCGACGTTGCAACCGCAATATATCTTGCCGGACGTGGTGCGCAGCGCCGCGCCGACTTTGAAGTTCGAATAGGGGGCGTGGGCGTTTTCGCGGGCGGCGCGGGCTGCGTCCAACAATGCCATGTTCGTCTCCTATTCTGCCGGTCGCGTCTCAAAGCGCCCCGGCAGGCTGACTTCCATCAGCTCTATATCATCCGACGGTTCGGAATAATTTGTGGCCAATCCCGGAGGGATCACAAAAGCGTCGCCCGCCGCAAGCGGATGCGGGTCTTTGCCTTCGCCCTCTAAAACCAATGTCCCATCCATCACGAAGGTAAAGAGGATATCAGCGTCATGCACCGACGTTAAGGGCGCACCCTTGCCCCGTTTCATCACCTGCACGCCCGCGACATCGCCGGTATGCGCGGCAATCGTCGTGTCGCGGGCCTGAAATCCCGCCAGACGGCTCGGCGACCAGACCGCCGCATCCGCCTTGTGATGGACAAACCTTTGCCCCTGAAACTCGCGGCCCGGGTTCACCACGCCATTCGGCAGGGTTATGTCGTGCTCGATCGTGGTGACATGCGCGGCGGGCACGCCTATTTCGATCACCTCGATATCTTCGCTGGCAAAAAGCACGCGGTGGCGGATTTCGGGCGGCTGGATCACGCAGTTGCCTGCGTGCAGGCGAATGGGTTCGCCCTGATCCTCGTAGACCAGATCGACCCAGCCCTTGTAACAAAAGATCAGCTGAAAGCCGACGGTATGATAATGCACCACGTCGGGCACCGGGCCGCCGTCGGGAATGCGGATATGGCTGGCGATGATCGAGCCGCCCAGACGGTCGGGGATCAGGTCGCGGTAATGCATGCCCGCCCGCCCGATGATCCAGGGGGCCTGATCGAACAGGCGGCGCACTACGAAGGCGTGCCTTGTCTGGGGCATGACCAAGGGCGGGTTCAGGTCGTCAATCTCGACCCGCGTGCCGTTCGGCGCGGTCAGAACGCGCCGGCCTTCGGCGAATGCGTCGGGGTCTTCGGTGAGAATTCGAAGGCATCCCGGCGGCTCGGTCGCGGCCTTTTCCAACCGCACCCGCAGCCCGTGGCCCGAAAACACCGCGACCGAAGGATCGTCGGCCGGATAGATCATATCCATGCGCATTTTCAGAACCTTGGTATAAAACGGAATGTCTTTTCGCAGGTCCTGCGTGGGCAAGCGCAATTCGGCGCGGGATTTACTCATTGCTTGCCTTTCTGATGTATTACGCCAGACTGAGCAGTTACCACACGATTTGCAAGCGCCCGCGTTTCGGGCAAAAGTGACGCATGGACATGCCGTGGTAATAAAGTAGTTTAACGTTAAACTATTCAGATGAAGGGCCGGGATTATGAGCGAATCGAAAAAAGAAAATCTGCGCGAAGCCTCGCTTTTTTATCACGAGTTTCCGCGCCCCGGTAAGCTGGAGATCCGCGCCACCAAGCCGCTGGCCAACGCGCGCGATCTGGCGCGGGCCTATTCGCCGGGCGTGGCCGAGGCCTGTATCGAGATTCACAAAGACCCCGCCACCGCCAGTCGCTACACGGCGCGCGGCAATTCGGTCGCCGTCATCTCGAACGGCACCGCGGTGCTGGGGCTGGGCAACATCGGCGCGCTGGCCTCGAAACCGGTGATGGAAGGCAAGGCGGTTCTGTTCAAGAAATTCGCCAACATCGATTGCTTTGACATCGAGGTCGATGAATTGGACCCGGAAAAACTGGCCGATATCGTCTGTGCCCTTGAACCATCATTCGGCGCGATCAACCTTGAAGACATCAAGGCGCCCGAATGTTTTGTGGTCGAACGCATCTGCCGCGAGCGCATGAAAATCCCGGTCTTTCACGACGACCAGCACGGAACGGCGATTGTGGTCGGCGCGGCTGTCCGCAACGCGATGATCCTGGCCGGCAAGGACTTCGACAAAATCAAGGTGGTCTCGGCCGGTGGCGGGGCGGCCGGCATCGCCTGCCTGAACGTCCTGGTCAAGATGGGCGTCAAGCGCAAAAACATCTGGCTGGCCGACAGCAAGGGGCTGATCACGCAAGTGCGCCATAACGAGGTCAACCCGGAAAAAGGTGCCTTCGCCCAGAAAACCGACAAGACTGCGCTGAGCGTGGTCATGGAGGGCGCTGATCTTTTCCTCGGGCTGTCCGGCCCCGGCGTGCTGACCAAAGACATGGTCGCCAAGATGGCCAAGACCCCGGTCATTCTGGCGCTGGCCAACCCGGACCCGGAAATCCTGCCCGAAGACGCGCGCGAGGTTGCGCCCGATGCGATTATCGCCACGGGCCGCTCGGACTATCCCAACCAGGTCAACAACGTGCTGTGCTTTCCGTTCATTTTCCGCGGCGCGCTGGACGTGGGCGCCACCGAGATCAACGACGCCATGAAACTGGCCTGTATCGACGGCATAGCCGAACTGGCGCGCATCACTACATCCGCCGAGGCGGCAAGCGCCTACAAGGGCGAGACGCTGACCTTTGGGCGCGACTATCTGATCCCCAAACCCTTTGACCCACGCCTGATCTCGATTGTGGCCCCGGCGGTCGCCGAGGCGGCGATGGCGTCGGGCGTCGCCACCCGGCCCATCAAGGACATGAAGGCCTACCGCCAAAAACTGGAGGGCTCGGTCTTCCGCTCGGCCATGCTGATGCGCACGGTGTTTGAGGTGGCGGCCACCGCAACCCGGCAGATCGTCTTTGCCGAGGGCGAAGACGAACGGGTGTTGCGCACCGCGCAGGGGATGCTGGAAGAGATGGCCGACAAGCCGATCTTGATCGGTCGCCCCGATGTCATCGAACGGCGCGCGAACCGTGCCGGGCTGACCGTGAAGCCGGGCAAGGATTTTCAGATCGTGAACCCCCAGGACGACCCGCGCTATCGGGATTACTGGGAGACCTATCTGGGCCTGATGTCGCGGCGCGGCGTGACGCCCGAGCTTGCCCGGGCGATCATGCGCACCAACAACACTGCGATCGCCACCGTTATGGTGCATCGGGGCGAGGCCGACAGCATGATCTGCGGCACCTTCGGACAATATCTGTGGCACTTGAAATACGCCTCCGAGGTTCTTGCGACTGGCGGGCTGAAACCGGTTGGCGCGCTGTCGCTGATGATCCTGGAAGACGGGCCGCTTTTTATCGCCGACACCCAGGTGCACGCGCAACCGACGCCCGAACAGATTGCCGAGACCGTCGTCGGTGCGGCGCGACACTCAAGACGGTTTGGCGCCGATCCCAAAGTGGCGATCTGTTCGCATTCGCAATTCGGCAATCTGCATTCGGATTCGGGCAGCCGCACCCGTGCAGCACTTGACATTCTCGACAGTCAGCCGCGCGATTTTGCGTACGAGGGCGAAATGCACATCGACGCCGCCCTTGACCCCGAGACGCGGGGAAACATCTTTCCCGAAGCGCGGTTCGACGGTCCGGCGAATATTCTGGTCTTTGCCAACACCGATGCGGCGTCGGGGGTGCGCAATATTCTCAAGATGAAGGCCGGGGGGCTTGAAGTTGGGCCGATCCTGATGGGCATGGGAAACCGCGCGCATATCGTGACGCCCTCGATCACGGCGCGGGGGTTGCTGAATATGTCGGCCATCGCCGGCACACCGGTGCGGCATTACGCCTGACCTGCAGCAGTCGGACCGCAGCGCGACTTGGCTCAGGTAGAAAAGGGTTTGCAAAGCAGTTGCGGTTTTCCGGCGGCCTGAATATTCGCGTTGATTTTGCAAAATTTGCAGACCATTTCGCGCGACTTTTGCAAATCTTTTGCGGTATTCTGCCGCGCTTGGCCTAGCGCATCTTGCCCCCCGCGCGCGGCCCGCATACCACGGCCTGCAAAGCAGCAAGGGAGACGCTCCATGTCCTATTCGCAGGTCTACGAGGCCTGGAAATCGGACCCCGAGGGGTTCTGGATGGCGGCTGCCGAGGGCATCGATTGGGATGTCAAACCCACCAAAGCGCTCTTCGACGGCAAGGCTCCGATCTATGAATGGTTCGCCGACGGGCAGGTGAACACTTGCTATAATGGTGTGGACCGGCACGTCGCGGCGGGCCGCGGCGATCAGGCCGCGATCATCTATGACAGCCCGGTTACGGACACCCAAGCCACGATCACCTACGCGCAGCTAAAGGATCAAACCGCGCGGCTGGCCGGTGCACTGAAGGCGCGCGGTGTGGCGAAGGGCGACAGGGTAATCATCTATATGCCGATGGTGCCCGAGGCTTTGGTGGCGATGCTGGCGGTCACCCGGATCGGGGCGGTGCATTCGGTGGTGTTCGGCGGCTTTGCCGCCAACGAATTGGCGGTGCGGATCGATGACGCCAAACCCAAGGCGATCATCACGGCGTCCTGCGGGATCGAACCGGGGCGGATCGTCGAATACAAACCCCTGCTGGACGGGGCGATCAACCTTGCCGCGCATAAGCCGAACTTTTGCATCATCCTGCAACGCGACCAGGCCCCGGCCTTGCTGACGCCTGGCCGCGACGTGGAATGGCACGCGGCGCAGAAGGGTGTTGAGCCCGCCGATTGTGTGCCGGTGGCCGGCAATCACCCGGCCTATATACTTTACACATCAGGCACCACCGGCGCGCCCAAGGGTGTGATCCGCCACACCGGCGGGCATCTGGTGGCGTTGCATTGGACGATGAAAAACATCTACGGTGTCAACCCGGGCGAGGTGTTCTGGGCCGCATCCGATGTCGGCTGGGTCGTGGGCCACAGCTATATCTGCTATGCGCCGCTGATCCACGGCAACACCACGGTGGTCTTTGAAGGCAAGCCCGTGGGCACGCCCGATGCGGGCACATTCTGGCGGGTCATTCAGGACCACAAGGTCGCCGCACTTTTCACCGCGCCCACGGCTTTTCGCGCCATCAAGCGCGAGGACAACGCCGGCGAGTTCATCGGGAAATACGATATTTCCAGCCTGCGCACGCTGTTTCTGGCCGGCGAACGGGCCGATCCCGATACGATCCTCTGGGCCCAGGAAAAGCTGGGCGTGCCGGTGATCGACCACTGGTGGCAGACCGAAACCGGCTGGGCCATCGCCGGCAACCCCGTGGGGATCGAGCTGTTGCCGGTCAAAATCGGCTCGCCTACGGTGGCGATGCCCGGCTATGAATTGCGTATTCTGGACGATGGCGGCAACCAGGTCGCGCCGGGCGTGTTGGGCGCAATTGCAGTCAAGCTGCCGCTGCCGCCGGGCACATTGCCGACGCTCTGGAATGCCGACGACCGGTACCGCGCATCATACCTCGCCACTTTCCCGGGCTATTACGAGACCGGAGACGCAGGGATGATCGACGAAGACGGGTATCTCTACGTCATGGCCCGCACCGACGACGTGATCAACGTCGCCGGTCGCCGCCTGTCAACCGGCGCGATCGAAGAAGTTCTGGCCAGCCACGCCGATGTCGCCGAATGCGCCGTGATCGGTGTGTCCGATGCGCTGAAGGGGCAATTGCCGCTCGGGCTCATGTGCCTGAACGCCGGATCATCGCGCGACCACACAGAGGTGGTGGGCGAAGTCGTAAAATTGGTGCGCCAGCAAATCGGACCGGTTGCGGCCTTCAAGCTGGCCGTGGTTATTGACCGGCTGCCCAAAACCCGGTCGGGCAAAATATTGCGCGCTACCATGGTCAAAATCGCCGATGGCGACGACTATAAGACACCGCCAACCATCGATGACCCGGCGGTATTGGATGAAATCGCCGCAGCGCTGCGCGGGCTGGGATACGCCGGGGGCTGAGCCAGCGGGCTTGCCGCAGGTTGTCCGCTGCGGCTAGGGTCGGCCAAAAGGGGACAGCGAAAATGGGATCGGTTCTTGTCATCATCCATATGCTTTCGTTTGCCGTGGCCATCGGCGGCGGCGTGGCAAACATGATCGCCGGGATACAAATGAAATCGGCACCACCCGAGGCCTTGCCGCCTCTGGGCGCGGTCCAGGGCCGGGTCGGCCGGGTGTCGTTCGTGGCGCTGATCCTGCTTTGGATCACCGGCGGCTGGATGATGTCGAATGCGGGCGGCGCGGCCGCGATGCCGTTGATTTTCTGGGCCAAACTCGCCGCCGTGGTGGTGCTGACCGTGGTCGTTTTGATGCTGCAGTGGCACGGTATCCGCGCTGCACGCGCCAAGCAACCGCCACCGGCGGCCACGATGGCGCGGCTGGGCCAGATTGCTGGAATTTGCGCCGTGCTGGCCGTGATCCTGGCGGTGGTGGCGTTCCACTAGGCCTTCAGACAAACTGTTCGCGGATCAGACGTTCTTCCAGCCCGTGGCCAGGGTCAAAGAGAATGCGGTGCGCCACGCCCGGGTCCGAGGCAACCTCGACGCTCAGCACTTCGCCGACCGACCGCGAATCCGCCTCGGCCATGGCCGGGCGCTTATCGGGCTCGAGCACTTCGAATTTGACGCGGGCCGATTTTGGCAGCAGCGCACCGCGCCAGCGGCGCGGCCGAAACGCCGCGACCGCGGTCAGCGCCAGAACATCCGACCCGATCGGCAGGATGGGCCCGTGGGCGGAATAATTGTAGGCGGTCGATCCGGCTGGTGTCGACAACAACGCGCCGTCGCACGACAAAGCGTCCAGGCGCATCCGGCCATCGACCCAGATCCTGAGCTTGGCCGCCTGGGGTCCGGCCCGCAAAATGGAAACCTCGTTGATCGCCAGCTCGTGCCGGGTCGCGCCATCGGCGCAGACAGCGGTCATGGCCAGTGGATTGATGATCGTCTCTTCCGCCTGCGCCAGCCGCTGGTCCAGCGCTTCAAGGGTAAATTCGTTCATCAAAAACCCGACGGTCCCGCAGTTCATGCCGTAGACCGGCACGTTCAGACCACGGGTTTCGTGCAAGGTCTGCAGCATGAAACCGTCGCCGCCAAGCGCCACGATGACCTGCGCCCGATCCGCCGCCACCTGCCCATAGGCACCCGCCAAGGCAGCCAGCGCGGCTTGCGCCTCATCGTTGTCGCTGGCCAGAAACGCAAAGTTGGGCACCGGTCTTCCCTGACATTTTCCTTGTCGCCAGATTGCGCCCCCAGTCGCAAAAGACAAGGGTCCGGCCGGCGTTTGTTGCCGGTCCTGCGTCGCTTTCGACCCTTTGCGAAGTAAAGTCCTTAAGGTAGACAGCCGCGCAAGCTGACCCTACCCGGCCGCCAGGATCGGACCCATCCATGACCAAATTCACCGGAATTCCCGACGTCGCGCATTGCTGGCGGGTCGCGCTCCACGCGGATATGTGACCGGCATGGCGCTCGCTTGAGCCGAGATTTCCAGCGGTGGCGCAGCACCGCCCCTGCTGATCGCGCACGGGCTTTTCGGCTCGGCGCGGAACTGGGGGGCGAGTGCCAGGCGGCTGTCGGTCCGCGGGCCGGTGGCGTCGGTGGACATGCGAAATCACGGGGCCAGCCCGTGGCACAACAGCCATTCCTACCACGATCTGGCCGCCGATCTGTTGGATGAACTGAGCCCCGGTGGCGATCTTTTGGGCCATTCCATGGGCGGCAAGGCAGCGATGGTGGCCGCCCTCTCCGCCCCCGATCGGGTTCGAAGGCTGATCGTTGCCGACATCGCGCCGGTGGCCTATTCGCATATTGATGCGCAGCTTGCGTTGATCGACGCGATGCGCGGGCTTGATCTGGGGGCGGTGACCACGCGGCGCCAGGCCGCCGCGGCGCCAGGCCGACGCGGCGCTGGCCGGAGCGGTCCCAGAGGCTCCGGTGCGCGCCTTTTTGCTGCAATCGCTCGATCTGGGTGAAAAACGCTGGCGGCTGAACCTGGACGTGCTTGCTGGCGAAATGGATAAAATTCTTGGATTTACGGACGTTGAGGGCGAATTTCCCGGCCCGGTGCTGGTTCTGACCGGGGCCAACAGCACATACGTGCTGCCCGAACATCGCGACCGGATAAGGGCGTTTTTCCCGCGCGCGCGCTTTGCCAGAATTCCGGGCGCCGGGCATTGGCAGCACGCCGAAAAGCCGCGCGAATTTGGCGCCGCCGTAGCCGCTTTTCTGGACGCCTGAAGGCCTCAGCCAACAGCCAGTTCGCTCACGCTATGGCTTTGATGTTGCTCAATATAAAAGCCGTCTGGCGCGCGGCTAAGGGCGCGTTTGCGCCCTAGTTCCGTACCGCGCTGACCACCGAATCCGCGACCCGGTTCGCGGCCGTCATGCCGCCCAGATTGGTGCTTTTAGTGCCCGAGGTCGTGGAAGTGCGCGAAATGCTCGGCAAACCGCCTTCGGGCACTAACGCTTGCAGATAAGGTCCTGTGGTGGGGTCTTGCCAAAGGGTGAAACCGGCAAAACCGGCCACGCAGAGGCTCAGAACGAATATAATACGGCGCATTTTACTATCCTTGCTACTGGTACGCGGACCGAGATGTACCCGGCCAATATGGCGGTTTTGTGGATTTACTCAAATTGTATGCAACCTATGGTTTGTAGGGAGAAATTCCCGGTCCCAGCCCCCCTGTGCCCCGGCTTTTTCACAATTGGCGGAAGGTTTTGGGCGCTGGCGTCAGCATTTTGCGGGTGGGCGCAGACCTAGGGTTTATCCCCTTGGGGTACGGACTTATACTGCGGGGAGACCTGTGATATGAGGGTGGGATGGCTGAAATCGATTTTCGCGAAACTATATGGCGGCGCGGATGGGTCGACACAAAGCGAGCCGCTAAGTCATTTTGGTTTTGGGTGCCCGAAGCGGGGGCACTGTCGTGATCGGGCTATTCGATCCGGTTTTGGCAGCGATCTTTTTCTTTGGACTTGTCGCTGCCGTATGGGTAGGGGCCACGGCTGGCGCGCCGTTTCGGCAACGCAATGATCTGCGAGAAAAGGTCCGAGCGCTCGTCAGCAACGAAACTGATTGGCTTAACCACGAAGACGCGGCCCGCTATTTCAGGGATCAGCTTGAAAAGCATTCAGACCTAACTGAGTCCGCACAATTATTCGACGCCGGGAGCAAAAAAGCGCCAACCGTTGACAAGCTAATCGAGAATTTTTCGGGCTGGCTGAAAAATGGCGTCGATGAGGGAATTTTGGAAGTCCGAGGAATACCAGTGAATGGCACAGAGCCAATCAAAGTCACGAAATATAAGGACCACCTGTTGGCGCACGCATTGGGCGATCAGAGTTATTGGATTTTGGAACTTGAGAATGGCACTCAGGTCGGGGATATTCAGGTAAGGAAAGCAACCATCCGTGAATATGTGGAGTGGATGCGGAAGCCATGACAACCCTTAAGGACGCCAGAAAAGGCAAGCTCGAAGACTTCATCAAAGAACACGAGGCCGACCCACCGGGCGACCTCGACAAGTTCGATGCAATCCTTAAGTCTGCAACTCAGGGAAGCGGGTCAAAAGCTCCGAAAGCATCGTCTCAGGACGAAGCCGACGATTGAAGCGGTATTCAAACTCTTTGACGTAGACTTCCAGTTGCTCGGGCGAAACGCTAGTATGCGTGCCCCTGAGCGAACATTTCAGGTGACGCCAGAAGTTCTCGATTGAGTTGACGTGTGTGCCATCTTCCTCAACAAACCAATCTTCCTTGTTCACGCGCTTCAATGGCCACTCGGGCGACAGAATGTCATAGCTCTTGTGCATGTCGGCGTGAATTTCAGTGTGCCGCTTGACGTTGCGGGCGACGTTGACCCCTAGCGACCACTTGGAAGCGTCGGGAACCACCTTGGCGATTACTTTGCCGCCATCGCCCCGCTCGATCATGCCAAGCACAACGGTTTTGTTGTCTTTGCCGGTGCCCTTTCCGCCGACATAGGTTTCATCGACCTCAACCACCTTGCCACGTCCGCCAATGGGTTCCTCGCCGTCCACAGCGGCCATGTGCTGTCGGATCAGCTTGCCCATGCGGTAGGCGGTCTTGTAGGTCACACCAAGCTGACGCTGCAATTCCTTGCCGCTGACGCCGTGCCGGGACGTGGTGAACAACCAGATCGCGTAGAACCACAGTTGCAGGGGCGTCCGCGACTTCTCAAAGATGGTTCCGACCTGGGGGTGAATATGGTTGCCGCACCATTCGCAGGAGTAGGCTTGTTCGCCGGTCAGCTTGTACCAGCGCGCCTCGCGTTTGCATTTGTGGCACTCATGGCCATGACCGAAGCGCGTGTTGAATAGATGCTCAAGGCAGGCATCGTCGGTTGGAAATTGCTGGTAAAACTGGCGGATGTTTGTCTGTTTCATACCTTCTATATGGGTATGCTAGTTCCGTATGTAAAGGGGATACATCCCCGCAGACCTTCCCTGCCACTGAAAATTAATGATGTTGGTGCGCAACCGCGTGCCCGCGCCCGCGCGCGATCATGGCGCGGTTGACCGGAAAGACCACCACGGCGGCGATGGCCAGCGCTCCGGCAAGGCTGGCCCAGAATGTCCAGCTGGCCAGGCCTGCGTCCATCGCCCCGGGGATGGCCAGGATCACGGCGTTGTCGACAATCTCCATCACCGTGATCGACACACTATCGGCGGCCAGCGCCACCCGTGCCGCCGCGCCCAGCCCCATGCCGCTGCGCAAAAGCGGCACCAGCGTCATCGAATAGCCGAAGAAAAACGCCAGGATCACCGCCAGCGCAATCGTCGCCACAATGCCCCAGCCCAGCGCCGTGCCGATCACCAGCCCCAGAACCTCGCCGATACCGCAGCCGGTCAGGCAATGCAGCGTCGCCGAGAGGGCGAGACGGTTGAGAGGTTGCGGGGCATGGTCGTTGTGGTCGTGCATGGTGGCCTCCGGGGTGGTGTTGGCGTTCGGATAGGGGGTCCAGCGGGGGGAAGGTCAAGGGGGGTGTTGGTTGAGGGAACCCGCAGGGTGCGCCTCGGCGCGCCACTCTACCTCACCGATTCTCCCAAAGGGCGGCGCCCGACCCTGGGTGGGCGCTTTGAAACGCCGGGGCGGGGCACTTTATGGCGAAATCCGCCTCCAACGTCTGCACGAATTGAAACGGGACAATGCGCCCTCCCGTTGGGAGGGTCGGGCGCCGCCCGGGCTGGTCGCCCGGACGAGACAGTGCCGCGATGCCAACCTGCAAATAAGAGTACGCGAGCGGGATTGAGGCGTAGCGTGGGTGAAACCAACCGATGCGCAGGTTGAATGTTGGCGATGGTGGGTTGCCACCCACCCTACGCTTGTTTTGGGATATTGACGGAATATAAACTCGCGTCGATTTCCGCACAGACAATCGGAATTTGACAGTCGACAATTCGGGCAATCTTTTCATGCAGCGCTTGAGGTGAATTAGTGCCCATAATTACTCGTGACAACTCCAAACCCTTCACTGCGCGGTAACCATCGCCATCCTGAATGAAATCCAAGAACCGCCACTCGCCTTCATACTCCCAGTCATCCGCTTTCTCGCAAGCCAATGATCGGGTCGTCGATATCGCGCGCTCCTTGTCAGAAATCCTACCGTCTCTGAATTTTTCCCACGCCATCAGATTGACAAGGTCCGATACCGAGAGCGTTGATCGAGAATTGACATATTCCACTTCCGTTGGCGTTGGTGAGTCGCCATAGTTTCGAGATCGAGAAAATATCCACTCAAGACAGTAGCCCTTGTGGCCATTGGAATAATGGCTCCACATCAAAACGGAATCACCGTGTTCTGAGAGACAAAATGCTGCTGTATTCTTTCGCCAATTCCGACGCTGTTTGTCATAGTTATTTTGGATAAGTCGAGCGGAAGCGAGGCTACTTGAGCCAATTCCTTTCGCTTTAGAGATCGGGAAACCCTTCTCACGTGCAACTTGCACTACGGGCATCCCGGTGATCGTTAGTCCTTTGTATTCGGGAAAGGAGTAAAAAATTTTTAGCCATTCCCGGATTCCTTTTGGCGAAACTTTTGTTTCGGTAGGATTCCCCTCAAACGGGTCATTCAAATTGGCTAAGGTCGAGAAAAATATTTCCTTCAATGTAATAGCGCGCAAAATTTCCTCTTCCATGTACGGACAGTTGTTGGACCGGTACTTGTAGAGGAACTTTCTGACGGGCCTTTGCAATATCATTCACCCATCCATCTTCAACGCATTAATAAACGCTTCCTGCGGGATATCCACCTTCCCGAACTGGCGCATCTTCTTTTTGCCCTTCTTCTGTTTCTCCAGCAGCTTCTTTTTCCGCGTCACGTCGCCGCCGTAGCACTTCGCCGTCACGTCCTTGCGCATCGCCGACAGGGTTTCGCGGGCGATCACCCGGCCGCCGATCGCCGCCTGGATGGGGATTTTGAACATGTGGCGGGGGATCAGTTCCTTGAGTTTTTCCACCATCGCCCGTCCCCGCGCCTCGGCCCGGTCGCGGTGGACCATCATACTGAGCGCATCGACGGGTTCTTCGTTGACCAGGATCGACATTTTCACCAGGAAATCCTCGCGGTAGCCGGTCAGGGCGTAGTCAAAGCTGGCGTAGCCTTTGGTCACCGATTTCAGGCGGTCGTAGAAGTCGAACACCACCTCGTTGAGCGGCAGGTCATAGACCACCATGGCCCGCGACCCGGCATAGGTCAGGTCGATCTGGATGCCGCGCCGGTCCTGGCAGAGCTTCAGCACATCGCCCAGATATTCATCCGGAACCAGGATCGTCGCCTTGATGCGCGGTTCCTCAATGTGATCGACATGGGTCATGTCGGGCATGTCGGCAGGGTTGTGGAGCGGGGTCATGCTCCCGTCCCGCATGTGGACGTGATAGATGACGCTGGGTGCTGTGGTGATGAGGTCGATATGGTATTCGCGCTCGATGCGGTCGCGGATCACCTCGAGGTGCAGCAGCCCCAGAAAGCCGCAGCGGAAGCCAAAGCCGAGGGCGGCGGAGGTTTCCATTTCGGAGCTGAAGCTGGCGTCGTTCAGTTGCAGTTTCTCGATGGCCTCGCGCAGGTCCTCAAATTCGGCATTGTCCACCGGGAAGAGGCCGCAAAAGACCACCGGTTGCGCCGGCTTGAAGCCCGGCAGCGCGCTCGTGGTGCCGTTTTTCTCGGTGGTGATGGTGTCGCCGACCCTTGTGTCGCGGACCTGTTTGATGCTGGCGGTCAGAAACCCGATCTCGCCGGGGCCCAGTTCGCCGATGTCTTCCATCTGGGGTTTGAAGACGCCGAGACGGTCGACGGGGTGGACGGCCTCGGTGCTCATCATGCGGATACGGTCGCCCTTACGCAGCACCCCGTCGATGATGCGCACCAGAACGATGACACCGAGATAGGCGTCGTACCAGCTGTCGACCAGCATCGCCTTCAAGGGGGCGTCGCGGGTGCCTTTGGGGGCGGGCAGGCCGGTGACGATGGCTTCCAGCACCTGGGGTATGCCCTGGCCGGTCTTGGCCGAGACCCGGATGGCGCCGGTGGCGTCGATGCCGATCACGTCTTCGATCTGGGTGGCGACCCGGTCGCAGTCGGAGGCGGGCCGATCGATCTTGTTGAGGATCGGCACGATCTCGTGATCGGCGTCGATGGCCTGATAGACGTTGGCCAGCGTCTGCGCCTCGACGCCTTGGGTGCTGTCGACGACCAGCAGGCTGCCCTCGACGGCGCGCATGGACCGGCTGACCTCGTAGGCGAAATCGACGTGGCCCGGCGTGTCGATCAGGTTCAGCACGTAATCCTGACCGTCCCGGGCGTGGTAATCGAGCCGCACCGTGTTGGCCTTGATGGTGATGCCACGCTCGCGCTCGATGTCCATGCTGTCAAGCAGCTGGTCCTTCATGTCCCGCGCTTTGACCGTCCCGGTCGACTGGATCAGCCGGTCGGCCAGGGTCGACTTGCCGTGGTCGATATGGGCGACGATCGAGAAATTGCGGATATGAGAGCGGTCGGTCATGGGGGCGGGATATGGGGGAAAATGGGGGGGTGGTCAATGGGGGTTGGGAGAGGTTCTCACAGCGAGATGATGGGTTAAGTTGTTGTTTTTATGGCTAATAATAACCACCGGCGCTTCGGGGAATTCCTACAACTCCAGATGCCCCTGCGCGCCCTTGTCTTCTTCCTTCACAGCCTTCTTGAAGGCGTCTGATCTTCGCAGAGGCAACTGCACGGCGCGGTCGTGAAGTTCCAGCACCGCTTCCACCGTGACGATCTGGATGCGCGGGACGGGGGCGTTGCCCTCCATCTCGAACTGCCCAGCGGCGGCGGCCTCGGCGATCATTGTTTTCTTCGGAGGGCCGTGTTGCATCAATCAGCGCAGTCGCGCGGAAGCACAAATTGGTCGTTGGAAAAGTGTGATCGGGCCGAAACTGAGATCGCGGCGGTTCGAAAATCAGAAAACTGAGGCACAGATCGGTGTGCGGGCTCTTAACAGAGTGACCGAACTTGGCTGTGCCAGGTTTGAGTCAGTTGGCTGACCATTTTCACGGGTAAGGGTACTCCGCGCTTGTCCGGTGATTGATGCAACACGGCCCCTGTTCTGAGGCACTGTCGCACAATGTTCATTCCGCAGGAGTTGTCCTGAACATTCTGGCTCGGCACCGGGAACCGCCGCCGCCCCTGACAATCACAACCCCGGATGCGTCGCGCCGCAGGCGTGCCTCTGGCACGACGGCTGAACTGCGGGCCTGCCGCCGATTGCGACCGATATGACAGCTTGAGGAGAAAAACAGATGGAACGCTCAGAAGTGCTCGACGCGATGGGAAAGCTGAAGCTCTACGGAATGAAGGCCTCCTACGATGAGATTATTACCACCGCAGTCAAGCGCCGGCATGAACCGCAACAGATCATTGGCGACCTTCTGAATGCCGGGATCAGCGAGAAGCAGGCGCGCTCCATCAAATATCAGATGACAATTGCCAAACTGCCGCTGGCCAAGGAACTGGAAGAGTTCGACTTCGAAGAGACCGGGATCAACGAGACTCTGATCCGTGATCTGGCTGCGGGAGACTTCCTGGATCACCAGCGCAACCTCGTGCTGATCGGCGGAACCGGAACCGGCAAAACCCACCTCGCCGTCAGTATTGCCCGCGCCTGCATCCGAAACGGCCGTCGCGGGCGGTTCTTCAATGGCGTCGATCTGGTGAACAAGCTCGACGCCGAAGCCCGTGCAGAACGGCAGGGACGAACGGCAGATCTGATCTCTCGCCCCGACTTCCTGATCCTGGACGAGTTGGGCTATCTGCCCTTCGCCCAGACCGGTGGACAGCTTCTGTTCCATCTGATCAGCAAACTCTATGAGCGCACCTCAATCATCGTCACAACCAACCTCGCCTTTGGCGAATGGCCGAGCGTCTTCGGTGATGCGAAAATGACCACCGCACTGCTCGACCGCCTCACGCATCACTGTGACATCGTCGAAACTGGAAACGAAAGCTGGCGTTTCAAAAACAGAGCCTGATCCTTAACCGAAACCACGCTGGCCCGCCGCCGCTGCGTTATATGGAGACTACGCAGCAACGGGCCAGCTCAGCACAAAAGGGGGGTCATTTTTGGGCGCCGATAGGGGGGTCAACATTCAATGCCGATTGACATATCTCGACCACATCTAGGATTCCGCCAAATCTTCGCATGATCAACAATTCAATCCTTTCTTCAATATCCTTTGCAGCTTCCTCACTTGCTATCTCGGTCTCCTCTATCAGCTCGGCTTTCTTGTCCCTTCGCATACCGGTGACCCGCCGCAGAACTCTTCCTGGCGCAGCGCGTATGGTCTCTACGGCTCTACCTACTTCACCCAGAACCTTGTCACTTACGCCGAACAAAAAGTCATTGACTGCCGTGGTTTCGGCGAACGACTGGATACATGAAGGTTTTGCTTCGGAAATCGTTTGTACGCGCGGTTCTTCATACTTCAAGATGCCATCATACATTCCACAAACAACAATGTGCTGGACCACCGGGAAATGTTCCTGTTCGCCGAAGCCGCCGATTACCAGTCCGGTACGCGTCGCTTCGGCCAGCATCACACGTCATAGCCCCGCATAGCCCCGCGAGCCGAGCGCGCGTGCTACTTCAAGCCCCGCCGGACCGGCACCGACGATCAACACCTTTGCGTCAGAACCCTTCGAGTCGATCTTTTCTGGATGCCACCCCTTGCGCCATTCCTCACCCGGAAAATCGCTTTTCAGACGGGGAAATGCGGCGGCACATTCGTGGCTGTCTGATTTCTATCTTGGCGCAATTGCTACGATTACGGGATCATACGGATTGTATTTGGCGCGGAGTGTTTTCAGTTTGTCGCTCTCAGGAAGTCAAAATCGCAACCGCCGGTGGCTGGTAAGACACTGCGCCGATAGAGACCAACATAGCCGCGCTCGGCAACAGGTTTTGGAGCTTTGAACTCAGCCCGACGTTTTTCCAGCTCCTCAGATGAAACCAATAGCTCGATCACTTTTTCCGATGCGGATAAACGTATGCGATCTCCGTTACGTACCAGGGCCAACGGTCCACCAAGGTCGGCTTCGGGGGTTACGTGCAGCACGATTGTCCCAAAGGCTGTACCGCTCATGCGGGCATCTGAAATCCGCACCATGTCCTTTACACCAACGCGTGCAAGTTTCTTGGGGATTGGCAGATAGCCAGCTTCCGGCATTCCAGAGGTGCTGCGTGGTCCTGCATTTTGCAGAACAAGGACGTCTTCGGCGGTGACGTCAAGGTCCGGGTCGTCAATCCGGTTCGCGAGATCATCAAGCGAAGAAAATACTACGGCCCTGCCTTCATATTCCAAAAGCTCAGGTGTGGCGGCCGCCTGCTTCAGGATTGCTCCGTCCGGAGCCAGTGATCCATAAAGGGCAATCAGGCCCCCTTTTTTTTCAACGGGATTGCTAGCGTCTCGGATCACGCTGGTATCGATTGGATCAGGCATCGATTTAGCAAGACGTTCGGCCATAGTCTGACCGGTGACATCCGCACATTGCGTCACCAGTTTCCCGTCAAGGCCACGCAATACTGCCCCCAACCCACCTGCTGAATTGAAATCTTCCATGTACCCCGAGCCGACGGGTTTCAGGTCAACCAACACTGGTGTCTCGTCCGAAAGTACGTTCAGGCGGTCCAGGTCGACATCAATGCCCAACCGGCCCGCTATTGCCGCCAGATGGATCACCGCATTTGTGGAACCAGACACCGCCAGCAGAACCCTGATGGCGTTCTCTACCGCATCCTTAGTGATCAGTTTATCCGGGGTCGGCCCACCCGAGGCAGCCATTTTCGCGGCCAGTTCTCCGGTCTCTTCAGCCGCGCGCAGACGGTCTGCGTGAACTGCCGGGATGGCAGCGGTGCCGGGCAACATCATGCCCAGTGTCTCGCCAATCAGCGCCATGGTGCTGGCGGTTCCCATAACCGCACAAGTGCCTGCTGTAACTGCCAGTCGCCCTTCGACCTGTTTGATCTCAGCATCATCGATCGTGCCCGCCCGGTAATTCCCCCAAAAGCGGCGGCAATCGGTGCAGGCCCCTAGCCGTTCACCCTTATGGCGGCCAGTCATCATTGGCCCGGCGACAACCAGTACTGCGGGTTTGCCAGCAGATGCGGCCCCCATCAGAAGTGCTGGAACGGTCTTGTCGCAGCCTCCCATCAACACGACGGAATCCATCGGTTGCGCGCGGATCATCTCTTCAACGGCCATTGCCATGAGGTTGCGATAAACGAGTGATGTCGGGCTCAGAAAGACCTCGCCGAGTGAAATCACCGGGAACGGCACTGGCAGACCACCTGTGGCGAGAACTCCGCGTTTCACCGCCTCCAACATTTCGGGGAAATTGCGGTGACAATTGTTGAACCCGCTTTCCGTATTGCAAATCCCTATGATCGGCTTGTCGAGGGATTTGTCGGTGTACCCCATCGACTTGGCGAAGGACCTGCGCAAGTAACGCGCAAAATCGCGGTCTCCGTAATTCGTCAGTCCATTATCCAGCCCCGTCGGCTTTTCAGACATGAGCTTTCCCCCGCACCAGACGATGTCGAATATATTTCGGGGTCAGGTAGTCAAGAATGCCAAGGCTACCGCCTTCGCGTCCGAACCCGCTTTCCTTGGTGCCGCCAAATGGCGCTTCCGCAGTCGCAAGAAGGGTTTCGTTGATTCCCACCATGCCTGCTTCGATGGCCTCAGCGGTTTCGGCGGCCAAGGCGCTGTCATGGGTGAAAACGTAGGCTGCGAGTCCGAAGGGAGTCGAATTGGCGCGCGCGATGACATCGTCAAAATCCTTAAAACTCGCGATCGGCGCAACCGGCGCAAAAGGTTCATCTGACATGATCCGGGCGGTGTCAGGTACATCCGCCAGGACCGTCGGCTGCAGGAAGTGCCCGGTGTTGAGGTCATTCGGGCGCCCTCCGCCGGCAAGCAGGCGCGCGCCCTTGTCTTTCGCGTCCTCGACAAGACCAAGTGCGCTATCCAATGCCCGGCGCCGGATCATCGGCCCGGTCGTGACACCGTCCCGCAAGCCGTCGCCAACAACCAAAGACTGGGCCACGCCAACGAAAGCATCTTCGAACTCTTTGACGATCGAGTTGTGAACGTAAAACCGTGAAGGTGAAATGCATACCTGCCCACAATTGCGAAACTTGGTGGCCGCAAGTTTTTCGGCCGCCGCGACAGGATCAAAGTCGGCGTGTACAATTACAGGTGCATGCCCGCCTAACTCCATCGATACCTTTTTGATGCCCTCCGCGCTTTGTCGTAGAATCTCCTTGCCGACCGGCACCGATCCGGTCAGCGAAACCTTTCGGATAACCGGCGATGCGATCAACTGGCTAACCATCGGCACGGACTTTCCGGTCAGGATCGAAAGCGCCCCATTTGGCAGCCCGGCGTCGATCAGTGCTTGCCCAATCGACATGCAGCACCCCGGAGCTTCCGACGCTGGGCGCGAGATGACCGTGCAGCCAGCCGCCAGGGCGGCCGCAATTTTTCGAGCGGGCAGTAACATCGGAAAGTTCCAGGCCGATAGCGCCAGGCAAGGTCCAATCGGCTGATAGATCACCGACAATCTCTCGCCTGGGTTTCGACCTGGGATGGTCTGCCCGTAGATGCGCTTTGCCTCTTCACCATACCATTCAAATTGATCCGCGCTGCCGCCAACCTCGGCCCGCGATTCGGCCAGTGGTTTTCCGGTTTCCGTACTCATGATCCGCGCGATGTACTCGACGCGTTCGCGCATCAGGTCGGCGGCCTTGCGCAAGATCGCGGCCCGATCCCATGCGGGTGTTTTCGACCAGACTTCCATCGCACGTTCGGCCGCGTCGAGGGCTGCCTGAATATCCGCTGACGTCGCGGCAGGCACCTGTCCGATTGTCTGATCGGTCACGGGGCTTTCCATCGCAAGTACGGCTCCATCCGAGGCCGGGCGCCATTCACCATCAATCAGCAAGCCAAAATCATCATACATCGTCATTTCCTTGACTTCCAAATCCCGCCTAGATCAGCGTTTCGGCGTATTGCCGCTGCACATCTGCACACCAATTACCCACATTCCATTGGCCGTAAACGCCCATGCCGCCAGTCGGATCGCCGCCGTAGTAAACCGGCACATGAATAAGGCTAAGGCTCGGATGCGCGCGCGCCTCGTTCAACGCCCGAAGTAAGGTGGTCTGATCAAACCCGCCCCTAAGCGCCTTCACCCCCTGAACCGAGGACGCCATTTGGACATAGTTCACCGGCACCGAGTCGTTAGTGCGAAACTCGGTCCCGTATTGGTCGATTTGTAAACTGCTGATCGCAGCCATGCGGCGATTGTCAAAAAGCACGATCGTGGCGTGCACCCCATGCTCGACGCCATCAATCAGGACCTGCGGGTTCATCATAAACGATCCATCGCCGGTAAAGGCCACGGCGTAACGACCATTTTCTGCTATCGCTCCGGCCAAAAGAGCCGAGACAGCAAAGCCCATGTACGAGGCTCCGGTTTCTGTAAATGTCTCACCAGGGTGATTGTCCTCGACAATCTGGAAGCCGTTTGCCTGCACATCTCCAGCGTCGAAATACTTGATCACGTCATGATCCCGGCAGAAATCTGCGACAGTTTTGATTGCCTGCGGCTGGGTCAGGACAGGTTGGTTCCAGACCGGATCAGTGGGGCGGTCTGCCGCGTATTGAGATGCCTTGAATGACACCCATTCGGCTTTTTTCGTGGCGCAACTTTCTAACCAGGACTGCTTATTCGCACAGATATCCGTGTGGTCACGGGTAAGCTTTTCGATCAGTACCGAGAGTACCTCGCCAGCGTCCCCGTTCAAGGCTGTGGTCTGATTATAGTGCTGAACATCGACAGGGTCGGCATTGATATTGATGACATTGCGGACCTTCGGCCAGCCTATCCCCGAACAGTCGCTTTGACAGACCGCGCGGCTACCGATCACAACCAAGAGATCAGCCTCCTCCATAGCGAAATTGCCAGATATCGACCCTTTGGAGCCGCCAACATGCATGTTCTGTGGATGTGCGTCGGCCATCACGCCCAAAGAACCTGGACTTAAGACAACCGCCGCACCTGCCGCTTCGGCAAATCTCCGCAGCTGACTGGCACATCCACGCGCGCCGCCACCTGCTTTGATCACGATGCGTTCCGACAGTGCGATGAGATCTGCCGCACGTTCGAACGCGTCGTCTCGCGCGGGCACAGTGGGTGAAAACCTGGGAACAACCGGTAGTGCGTCGATGCGCAGGGAAACCAATTCAGGTTGCGTATTCAGCGGCAGGTTCAGGTAAAAGGGTCCGGGCCGCCACGGGTGAAACACCGTAGCGGCGCCCTTGCGCAGCGCCTCCCTAAGTGCCCCGGGGCTGTGCAGCGTATAAGACTGGCCAATCAACGCGGTAATTTGGCCATAAAGGCCCTGCACGGGCTTTGGCACCTGCTGCATGTTGTAGCCTTCGCCGTGGGTCGTTTCGTCGCCGTAAATGTGATAGAGGCCGACACCGTTTGAGGCGGCGGCCAGCGATCCCGCTAAAGCCTGCAATGCGCCAGGGCCAATAGAGGTTACAATGGCACAAAGTTCGTCATAAACCCAACGCAGAGCCGTTCCAGCATGGGCCATCTCGACCTCGTTGCGAAACTGAAAGCAGCGAACAAGCCCTTCTGTTTCGTACACTCGCAAAACGTCCGCTATGGCCGTCGACCCATGGCCGAATATGGCCAGATACTTGGTCACACCCTGACGCATAAGCCCGAGGACAAGGGCTTCGGCCAGGGGCATAGTCACGGTATGATGCAACAGCCCAGAAGCAATCGCGGCTTCCAGACCACCAGCCTGTTTCATCCACGCGGCGCGGGCCCCAGTTGTTGAAGGCCAATTGTTGGGTGTGCCGCTATCAGCCATTTCCTTTGTCCCTATGTCACGCTTCGAGCGAGATTGTTTTGCCTGTGCGCGCCGAGTCCTCTGCCGCCAATGCAAAGCGCAGAATCTGGCGGGCGTCCGATGCCGTCAAGACGGGATCACCACCATTGGTCAGTACGTCAAGATAATGCCGTGTTGAGCGAACAAAGCTCTGCTCCCAGCCGGTCTCCAGATCGTTGTATTCCGTGACATTGCCATCGCGGTACAGCGCTAGAGGCGGCGGATTGGCAAGGCGCCCGTGGCCGCAATTGATCCAGATGACGCCATGCGTGCCAGTGATCTCGACCCGGTCATCCTGGGCGTAATGGCGTGAAATAATTTCCAGGTCGGGCGAATAGACAATTTCGAGATTGCCAATACGATTGCCTGGAAAACGAAACGAGACAAGCGATGGAGCATCCAACCAGCTGCCGTCTGCAGTTTCAGTGCTCCCGATGAAGGCATGTACTTCGTCGGGATTACCCATGAAGTGCCAGGCAAGCGCGAATTTGTGATGACCGTCGTCAAAAACCAGCGGGCCACCTCCGGACATATGAGCTTTCTGCCGCCATGCGTTGGCATCTGTCGGGACCTCCCAGGCCGTTTGGCTTTTGCCGGGGTTCGACTTGATACGGATCGAAAGGGGCGTGCCAATGGCGCCCTCGTCGATCAATTCCTTCGCTTTGATAACAGGTGGGTAGAAAAGGAAGTTCTCGAAAACCTTGAAAGGCTTGTCTGATGCTTCGGCGGCAGCGACGAGCTGATCTGCCTCCTCGATGTTCATGCACATCGGCTTTTGCAGCGACACGATCTTGCCCGCCTCAATGGCCTTCAGCGCCGCAGTCAAATGCAGGTGATGCGGCAGAAGGATTTCGACCATGTCCACATCCGGCCGCGCCAACAGATCTTCGTAGTCACTTTCGATCGCGGCTTCAGGGCATCCCCATTCCGCCGCCCGGCGGGTGGCTAGTTTGGTGTCGCGATCGCAGAGAGCTACGATTTGTCCTTGAGGATTCTGCTGATACTCGACGGCATGCAAGTCAGAGATTCTGCCGGTGCCAAGGATGCCAACCCTGATAGGATTTGATGCCATGGAGTTAATTTTCCTGTGTTGGAGGTATTGGGATCGAGCTGACAAAGGTACCCAGCTCCGCCAGACGTGCATCGTCGATCCGGACGGAGGGGCCCGAGATCCCCAATGCTGCGATCATACGGCCGTTGTTTCCCATGATCGGTCTGGCAACACAGCGAATACCCGGGGCAAACTCCGCGTCATCGACCGCATATCCCCGCTGCCGGGTCAACGCAATTTCGTCGTTCAAACGCTCGGTGGAGGTGATCGTTTCTGGAGTGTAGGCAATAAGATCTTCCGTTTGCTCAGCTTGGCCAAAAGCCAGAAATGCCTTGCCAAGCGCAGTGCAATGCAATGGGGACAAAGACCCAATGGGATGATCAACTTTTAACGGCAGGGTAGAGTCGATCTTGTCGATGTACCAAACGCGGGACTTGACCAGTACAGCCATATGCGCGCATTCACCGGTTTCGTTGACCAACTGCTGTAGCACAGGTCGCCATTTCTCCTTGCAAGCGATGATCTCTTCCAGCGAATGTTCGTCACAAATTTGGGGTCGCAGCCTGTCAGTTGCATGATACCGACGCGAGTCATCCTGCGCCGCGTAACCCGTAGCAACAAGCGTTTTGAGGACATGCGAAGCATTGGATTTTTCAACTCCCAAAGCCTCGGCAACGTCCGTCAACCTAACCGCCTTCCCATTTTCAGCTAGGAAATCGAGGGCTTTTAGCCCGCGCGTGAGAGATTGCAATAGACGCATTGAAGGCACTCCCATTTCTTTTGATCTGTGGAGCCAATCTTTACCAGTATTGTATGAATAGTCCAGCATGCGTAAACTTATTCCCGTTTTTCTAATTTGTTCCCGAAAAATTGGCCACATGCAATACTTTTTGTTGACAATGGGTAAGTTTCTGCAATGAAATTCTGATATTGAGCCTACGGGTTCGACATATGTAAACTTTGTGAAATGGGAGGTCGCAATGACTCAGATGAAACGACGAACACTGCTCTCGGCAGCGCTCGTACTCTCCGCAGTCGGCTTTGCCGTACCAGCGTGGGCCGAAGGCGATGTAACGATCAGTCATTACTTCACCGGTGAACTTGGCCTGAAGGCCTTTAACGAGCAAGCTGCGTTGTTTGAAGCCGACAGCGGTTTCACGATGAAAGAAAGCCCAATCGGGCATGAGGATTTCAAAACCGATATCCTGGTTCGTGCGGCTGGCAACAGCCTGCCGGACGTCTTCAGCTACTGGGCTGGTGCCCGCGTGCAGTTCATCGCAGATTCTAATAGCCTGCACCCGATCGATGCTATGTGGGATCGTGCCGGGCTTGATAATGTTGTTGCGAAATCAGTTGCCGAGAGCGCGACAATGTACAACGGCAGCCGGTACCTGGTTCCGTTCAACTACCACTATTCGGGGATGTTCTATAACACAAAAGTCCTTGCGGACGCTGGCGTCACCGAAATGCCGACCGACTGGGACGACTTTATCGCACTGTGTGAAACTCTGAAAGAAAAAGGCGTAACGCCGATCGCACTAGGGTCGAAAAACCGCTGGCCAGCGCAGTTCTGGTTTGACTATCTGCTGCTGCGTACCGCGGGCCCAGACTATCGTGCGGCCCTGATGTCCGGTGATGCCTCTTATGATGACGCGGAAGTGAAAACTGCGATGGCGATTTGGCAGGGGATGGTCGACGCTGGCTATTTCGTTGAAAATGCCAACGCGGACACCTGGACAGACGCCTCTGACAAAGTGGCGCGCGGCGACGCTGCCATGACGCTGATGGGGACCTGGATCACCGGATACTGGAATGGTATCGGGCTTGAACCCGGCGGCGACTACGACTTCTTTCCGTTCCCGGCGATCACCGATGGTGTTCCGACCGCATCGGTCGGCCCGGTTGACGGGCTAGTCATTGCCGCGAATGCGGCAAACGTCGAAGGCGCCGAGGCGTTCCTTGAATTCATGATTTCCACCCCCGAGGTTCAGGCGGCATGGAGTTCGGCTCAGGGCGCTTTGTCAGCGAATGTCAACGTCGACCCGGCGAACTACAACTCGGTCATGCTGAAGGCATTCGAAACCGTTGCAGCTTCGGATACATTTGCCTTTAACTACGACCTTGCGACACCGCCGCCGGTCGCTGAAGTCGGGCTGTCGATGTTCGCGCGCTTCATGGATGATCCAAGCAAGGTTGATGAAATCCTTGCTCAGGTAGCCCAAGACGCAGCAGCGGCGTTCGCCGAGTAAAACAAAAACTCCTGGGTCGCCGTGTCAATGCGGCGGCCCTTTCCAAACTGGAGCATGCAATGGAAAGAGAAAACTGGCGGTGGCGGATTTTGCTGCTGGCGCTGCCACTTGCGGTTTTTTCAATCCTCGTCGTCTGGCCCCTGTTCAGCTCTTTCTTTTACAGTTTCACGAACTGGAATGGCTTTGACGCAAACTATGATTTCGTCGGGTTCAAGAATTTCAGTAAGATCTATACTGATCGGTTGTTTCTGAACGCCGCAATCAACACCGCCATCTGGATGGGCGCCGCAATCGTCCTACCCACGTTGCTTGGGCTTTGCCTTGCTCTGCTTATCGACAGTCACGTTCCCGGCGGGCGAATCTTCAAAACGGTTTTCTATCTTCCGATTTGCTTGTCAGCCGTTGTAGTCGGCCAGATTTGGGTCTGGATCTACCAAGCGGATTGGGGGTTGCTGAACACCGTCGTCGGCTCTGTTCTCGGTGAAAAAATCAACTATGCTTGGCTTGCCAAACCGAACAGTGCCCTTGGTTCGGTCATCGTTGCGTGGTCATGGCAGCAAACCGGGCTGTCGATGGTGATTTACCTCGCAGGTCTTACGTCAATATCCGACGATCTGCTTGAGGTATGCGAGATCGAGGGCTCTTCCGCCTGGCAACGTGTCCGTTACGTGATTGTCCCGCTTCTGACCCCGTCGACTGTGGTGGTGGTTGCCCTTTCGGTGATCAATTCTCTGAAGGGTTTTGACATTCTGTTCATGATGACCGGTGGTGGACCATTCAACAGCTCGGACACGCTGGCCATGCATATGTACAATGAGAGTTTCAAAAAATACCTGATGGGATATGGCAGCGCGATTTCCGTTGTGCTGTTTCTGATCGCCCTCACGATCATCGGCGTCTACTTCCGCCAGTTGAAAAAAGTGGACGAAATCTATGGCTGACATTTCTATGGAAACGGCGCTGAGAAAGCCGTTTAATCCTTGGCCGATGACGATTTTCGTCATTCTCACGGTTCTAGCAGTCCTGTTTCTGACCCCAACAATCGGTGTATTGCTGTCGTCGATAAAAACCACCCGTGCGATTGCTTTGGGTGACCTTTGGGCTTTTCCGTCAGAACTGTATCTCGGGAACTACACCGAGGTTCTGACGAACCCGTCGGTGCACCAGTATTTCATCAATACTCTGATCGTCACGATTCCCGGCACGCTGGCGTCCTGCACCCTTGGTGTGCTGGCGGGGTATGTGTTCGCAAAACTGCCGTTTCGGGGCAGCAATTTCATGTTTCTCGCTCTGATCGCGGGCATGTTCTTTCCACCACAGGTCATTCTGATCCCGCTCTTTCGCCTGTTCAACGCGCTTGGGCTGATCGACACGCTTTGGCCGATATTTCTGGTCCACACGGCGCTTGGTATTCCGATCTGCACGTTGTTGATGCGGAATTTCTTTGCCACTGTGCCGAACGTTCTGCGTGAGGCTGCTATCCTTGAAGGCGCCAATGAATGGCAGGTACTGACAAAAATCGCACTTCCCCTCAGCCTGCCTGCACTTGCCGTGCTCGCAACCCTGCAGTTCACTTGGATCTGGAACGATTTTCTCTGGCCCCTGATCTTCACTCAGTCGGATGAAAAACGAACGATCATGGTCGGGATTGTCAATCTGCGCGGTCAGTATACCGTCGCTTGGGGTGTACAAGGTGCGCTGTCGCTAATCGCCAGCGTGCCGACCTTGGTCATTTTCCTGTTCTTCCAGCGGTATTTTATCAAAGGCATGACCATGGGTGCGGTCAAAGGATAAGAATATGGCACAAGTCACACTCAGAAACATCAAGAAAACCTTTGGCACTGTCGAAGTCATCAAGGGCGTCGATCTGGACGTCGGGGATGGTGAGTTCGTGGTTTTCGTCGGTCCTTCGGGCTGCGGCAAGTCAACTATGTTGCGGATGATTTCCGGCCTTGACGAAGTGACCAGCGGTGTCATCGAGATCGGTGGTCGGGACGTGACACATGTTTCGCCCTCCAAGCGCGAGCTGGCCATGGTGTTTCAGTCCTACGCGCTGTTTCCGCACATGACTGTCGCCCAGAATATCGGGTTTGGCCTAAAATTGTCGAAGCGCCCGAAAGCGGAGACCGCAGAGCGTGTTCTGACGGTCGCAAAAACTCTGCAACTCGAATCATTGCTGGACCGGACGCCGCGCCAGCTTTCCGGTGGTCAACGTCAACGCGTGGCGATTGGCCGTTCCATTATTCGGAACCCGAAAGTCTTTTTGTTCGACGAACCGCTGTCCAACCTCGACGCCGAGTTGCGGGTCGACATGCGTGTAGAAATTGCCCGCCTGCACAAGAAAATTGGCGCCACCATGATCTACGTGACTCATGATCAGGTCGAGGCGATGACACTTGCCGACAAGATCGTAGTGCTGCGTGATGGGCGCATTGAACAGGTCGGCTCCCCGATGGAGTTGTACCGGAACCCGGATAACAAATTCGTCGCGGGTTTCATCGGTTCACCCAGGATGAATTTTTTGGGAGGGGTCGTCGAAAACGAAGGGGTCCGAGTCGCGGCTTTAGATGGCGCCTTAATTGAGACTAGTGCTGCCCTACCGACCGAAGGCACTGTCCTTACCGTCGGCCTGCGCCCACAAAACCTGACCGTTCGACCCGCAAACTCAGGTTTGACGGTGGACATATCTGAACAACTGGGTGGTGTTTCTTTCGACTATTTGAAAACCCCGACCGGGGAACGGATTGTGGTCGAAACAAAGGGCAACGAGGTGATCGAAGCCTGCACCAGTGTGGCCGTCGTGTTTGCGCCGGAAACAGCGATGTTATTTGACACCAACACCGAAGCCCGGTTGCGGTAGTCTTACCTGTAGAGCTTCCATGGCCGGCACGCCAGAACAGAGCAAACCCGTTGATCTGTTCATCGGCGGCGGTGTGAATAGCTGCGGCATTGCCCGTGACGCTGCCGGGCGGGGCCTGTCGGTCACGCTGGCCGAATAGGGCGACCTGGCCGCAGGGCACGGCCTAGGCCTCGACCAAGCTGTTCCATGGTGGGCTGCGATAGCTGGATTATGATGCGCATTCCGACGCAAAGCGGCCAGTGATTCCGATCCAAAGCGGCCAGTGATTCCGATTTAATCCGGCCACCGATTCCGACGCAAAACGGCCAGTCTGAATGGGTCAGTGATCGCGCTCGTTGGATGATCCTTTGAAGGGTTACCCTCGCGCCTTTTCCAAGAGGAGCGAGGATGCCCAGGGAGAGATTGCCCATGCGCAAGATACGTGATGTTCTGCGGCTGCATGCTGGGGGATTGTCGGAGCGGCGGATCGCCGCCAGTTTGACTGTCGGCCGTACGGCGGTCGGAGACTATATTCGCCGCGCCAAGCGCGCCGGTCTGGGCTGGCCGCTGGCCGAGGGTCTTGCGGACGAAGATCTGGATCGCCTGCTGTTCCCGCCGGCGCCGGTTGTTTATCCGCGGGGACGCCCGCCCGCCGACTGGCCAGCGCTGCATCGCGAACTCAAGCGGCCCGGCGTCACCCTGTCGCTGTTGTGGGAAGAATACCGCGCCGTCCACCCGGATGGTTATGGTTACAGCCAATTCTGCGCGCGCTATCGGGCTTGGAAAGGCAAGCTCGACGTAACCATGCGCCAGAGCCATGTGGCCAGCGAGAAGATGTTCAACCTCGCCATCCGTTGGGAATACCGCGCCGACAACCCGGTGACCGGGCTGGTGTTCAACCCCGAGCCGCCGCGTCACCGTTATCTCACCGAAGACGAGATCAGGCGGTTGACGGCCGTGCTGGCGGACCACCCGAACCGGCGCTGTGCCAACGTGATCCGCCTGCTGCTGTTAACCGGTGCGCGCAAAGGCGAAGTGATGAAGGCGACCTGGGATCAGTTCGATCTGGAGGGCGGGGTGTGGACCAAGCCGTCGTCGCACACCAAGCAGCGCCGCGAGCACCGGGTGCCGCTGTCGGCGGCGGTCGTTGCCCTGTTGCGGGGTATTCGGGAAGGCCAGCCACGTTTCTGCCGGTTCGTCTTCCCCGGCGATCCGCCGGACCACGCCTTGACGGAGATCTCAACCTTCTGGGAGGGAGTGCGAAGGAAAGCCGATATTCCGGACGTCCGGATGCACGACCTGCGCCATACTTACGCCTCGATCCTGGTGAGCTCCGGACTCTCTTTGCCGATCATCGGCGCCCTGCTCGGCCACACCCAGCCCCAGACCACGGCACGTTACAGCCACCTGTTCGATCATCCGCTGCGCGAGGCGACGGAACGGGTCAGCGCGGTGGTGGTCGATTTTCCGGTCGCCGCCGAGCGTCGCGACTGCGAGGACGCATCGGGCTAATCCGGCGGAGCGGCGGGCGCCACAGGGGCGGCCGGAGACGGCGGCAGCGTCACGCCCCGAGGCCGCTCTTCCACAGGCGGGAGACCTTCTTTCTGGCGGTGCTCTCGTCCGGCGCGTCGTTCGCGCCGCCGTCGAGCTCGTCCATCAGATTGCGCACCAGCGCCGCCTGGGTCTCGGGCCAGCCGTTGTCGTGAATGTGCGTGCAGACGGCGATCCAGAAGCCGTCCCAGTCATGGCGCGGCAATCGTCCGGGACCCGCGCTCCGCGAGGCGGCCGGTCTTGCCGTAACGACACCGTTCAGCCCATGCGCCGCCTCGAACCGCTCGCGTTCCTCGCGCGTGATCACCAGGTCGGCGAGGCCGATCTCCAGGCCGTCGGCCGGTTCCTCGATCTCGATGAAAGCGCCGGCCTCGCCCGCCCGCAGGCGCCGAATGACCGTGCTGTCGCCCGTAAACGCTGGCCAGGCGTCAAATCCGAAGACCTGATGGACGCCGGAGAGTCTGCGGCGGCCGTCACAGACGCGGACCATGTCTCCGTCTTTTCCTTCGACATAGTGCCCGACAAAGGCATCGACTGGTTGTTGCTGGCAACCGCGGACGGGCGCTGCGGGTTGGTTGCGGATCCAACTCGGGCCAACGCTCTTGAATGTGTTCCTCAGAACACCTTGACGGGTGCCGCCTCGTAGGGTGCGCGTTGCGGCACCGAGACTGTGCAGGACAACGAATGGACAATCCGAAATATCGTTTGATGAATTTGCGCGACAGCGGGCGGCCGCGAAAACGGACGTATATCGTCATCGGTCTCGGCCGCAGCGGGACGACGTTGGTCTGTTCGATCCTCAAATATCTAGGGGTCTTCTTAGGATCGGAACTTAGCCCCCGAAACTTGGAAGACGAACGCCTTGCCGTTGCAATCGAAAGCCAAAATGTCGCCGATGTCGAAGTTATTATCTCAGACTACAACGACCAGCACGACATTTGGGCATTCAAACGCCCGAACATGATCAACCTGGCCGGTGAGTTTGAGCATCTGTTTCGCAATCCGCACTATATTTTTGTGCATCGCGATCTTTTTGCGATCAGTCTCAGAAACGAAATCGCAATTGGCCGCGATGTGCTAGAGGGCCTGCGCCATTCCATCGCATCCGCCCAGCGCATGCACAAACTGATAACTCGGTCCCAGGCACCAAGCCTGCATCTGTGTTTCGAATTGTTGGCGGCGGATCCCGCAAAATCGGCGGACCTGATAGCAAATTTCGTGATCGGTCCCGATCACCGGGGCGAGTTTCCCTCGGAACATTTCGCGACATTCATGGAAAGTCAGCGCCAAGCATATCATTCGGGGCATGCCGATACTTAAAGCATCCAAATGTGATGGGCTTGGCATTCCTTGGCCGGTAATCGGGTTGACCGACACCCGCTTCGGCCTTTTCACAAATGCGCCGACAACACAGTTTATGGCGGTTGATCCGTATGGCCCAACGACATCGCTCTTGACCCAAGAACACCCATGAAATATCCACTAATCTTCTGAGCGGGCGTTGTGTAGTGGTAAGACCTTAGCGTTGTGTAGTGGTAAGACCTTAGCCTTCCAAGCAAGAGGCTTTAGTTTCATTGAGTATCATAGGGTTGCTTACTCTTTCATTTAGTTGTATTTTACATCGCGCCTAGTGGCACCGAGTATCGTTGAGTATCATGGTAGTTCCTACAAATCACCTACAAAAAAGTGCCAAAGCTAACAGAGACATTCGCCGGCAAGGTCCCGCAATCGAAAACGGGAACACAGAAGTTTTGGGACAGCGAGATCAAGGGACTGGTGCTCTTCGTCGGCAAGCGATCGAAAACTTGGTATTTTCAGAAAGATGTCGGTGGTAGGACGCAGCGGGTGCTGATCGGTCGGTATCCGATGATTTCGACCAAGGCCGCCCGGCAGACCGCGATGCAGATGGCACTGGAGATGGGACGTGGGGCAGGGCGGGTGGCTCAGATCGGGCCGCCAACTTTGAGCCGGGCGCTGGATGAATACCTTGCCCGGCCGAAACTGAGATCTGAGGCGCACAAACTTGGACTACGGGCGCAGTTCGAAAATCACCTCAAAGATTGGATGGGTCTTTCTCTGGACGAGATCACCAAATCGATGGCGGCCGAGCGCCACCGCCGGCTTGCCGGCCGTCCATCAACGGCGAACCACACGCTGAAATATTTCCGAACGGTCTGGAACCATGCCAGGCGCACCCACGATCTACCGGAATGTCCGACCATCGCAATCGAATGGTACGAGGAACGGCCAAAAGGTGAGATCATCGAGAACCTTGCCGAATGGCGCCAAACGATCGATGCGCTCTTCAATCCGATCCACCAGGTCTTTTTTGAGCTTCTGCTGTTTACCGGTCTCCGCAAAACCGAAGCGCTGACGCTTGAGTGGAAAAACGTCCACGAGGGCCACATCCATCTACCGATGACGAAAAACGGTCGCAGCTTCGATCTGCCGATCCTGCAACAGCACCATGAAATCCTTGCACCGGTCGCTGGCCTCAGCCAGCAATGGGTCTTCCCGTCCCCAAAAGGACCCGAAGGGCGTCTCACCTCGCCTAAGCGCATTGCGTGGAGCCCGCATGCTCACAGGCGCACATTCGCAACCGTGGCGATGGAGGCCGGGGTTCTGGAAGAAGTCGTTGGCCGGCTTCTCAACCACACGCCGTTGTCGATCACAGGACAGCGCTACATGCGGCCCTCGCTTGACGCACTCAGGCCTTCCATGAAGACCATATGTCGTGCGATAGACCTTAGTAGAAATGGCCACCGAAAACCCTGAACTCGTACGCGTGCTGTTAAAGGGGCAGGGACCAATGCCCGGCGACCAGTTGAGCGCGTTGCTGAAGCCTCACGAGGCAAGCGAACTGGTGTTCAAAGGTGATGGCGAACTTGATCCTGATCAAGAAACTCCCCCGTTTTGGGCGATTGATGAGTTGCTTGTTAGGGTAACTCGACTGCATCGCCTTGGCCAGCCCATGACGCATCCCAGAACACTGGACCAATTCAATGACCAAGCCTTTCGTAGCGGTGTTAGACAACATTTAGTTAGTGGGCATGCACTTTATTGGCGAGGGGGCGTCATAACGCTCAAAAGGCGCGCCGGTGAACTGCTGAGCGCGTGCGGAAGCTCAAACTCGAACGTTTTCTCGCAGCTCTACGGGGTGCTTGTGAATCGGCATGCAAAACTGACCCACTTAGGTGGGTTATGATCGTTTAAAATTGACCCTCTTGTTTTGTTAACGTCCGCGCGTATTGGCGCGGAGAATGAGCAGGTGATATTGATGGAAAGTGCAGCGAAGATCCGTCGCATGGTTTTGCGTGATGGGCGAAGTATTAGATCTGTGGGCCGGGAGACGGGATTGTCGCGGAACACGATCAGGAAGTATCTGAAGGACAGCTCGCCTCCGAGCTACCATCGTCAGGTTGATCCGGTTCGGCACAAATTGTGTGACTATGAAGAGCGGCTCCAAACCTTGTTTGAGCAGGACCTGAAGCGCCCTCGCCGAGAACGTCGGACAGGGGTGAAGCTTTATGAGCAGCTGGTTTTGGAAGGATATACGGGGTCGTATTCGCCAGTTCAGCGTTTTGTTCGAGACCTGAAACGCACGGGTTTGAGGTCAGGAG
The DNA here is from genome assembly GCA_965247915.1 of Paracoccaceae bacterium. Taxonomy (GTDB): domain Bacteria; phylum Pseudomonadota; class Alphaproteobacteria; order Rhodobacterales; family Rhodobacteraceae; genus JAKZRT01. Next base: position 609,113 of record OZ252048.1, on the reverse strand, counting down.
ATGCGTTCATTCCGTTGCAGTTCCAGTCTGGCGATGCGCTGCAGTTTGACTGGAGCGAAGAACATGTCGTCTTGGGCGGAATTGCCCAGAAGGTGAAGATTGCCCACTTCCGTCTGTGCCACAGCCGCAAGCCCTTTGTTGTGGCCTACCCCGGGGAACCTCAAGAGATGGTGCTTGACGCTTTCGTGAGAGCGTTGACCTTTTATGGCGGGGTTCCGCGCCGTGTGATCATCGATAATCCCAAGACAATGGTGACCTATGTATCGCGCTCGAAAGACCGGATCTTTCACCCACGCTTTCTGGCCTTGATGAACCACTATGTCATGGAACCGGTGGCCTGCACGCCCGCGTCGGGCTGGGAAAAGGGTCAGGTCGAAAACCAGGTGCAGTTTTTGCGCAGTCGGCTGTTCACGCCCAAACTGGCTTTTGATGATTTGGAGGGCCTGAATGCCTGGCTGTATCTGCAATGTGATGCCCTTGGATCACGCCCCCATCCAGAGCGACAGGATCAGACAGTTGATGCTGTCTTTGCTGCAGAACAGGCTGAACTGCGCCCTCTCGGCCGCCCTTTTGATGGCTATGTTGAGAAGGCCGTTCGGGTGCGCTCTACTTGCCTGGTTCAATATGACAGCAACCGCTACAGCGTTCCGGCCTGTTTTGCTGGAAACCATGTCTCGTTGCGGGCCTATGCCGGTTGCGTCAAAGTGGTTGCAGGTCAAGATGTGATCGCCGAGCACAAACGTCACTTTACCCGTAATATCAGTTACTTTGAGCCCTGGCATTATGTCCCTTTGCTGGTACGCAAGCCCGGAGCCCTGCGTGATGGCGCGCCCTTTGTGGATTGGCACCTGCCAGATGCCATGCACCAGATCAGGGTGCATTACATGAAGGGCAAAGGTGGAGATCGGGAGTTTGTAGACCTTCTTATGCTGGCGCAAGACCACGGGATTGACGTTGTGGAAACGGCCTGTGATCTGGCTGTCGCGCAAAACACCCTACGCTTGCCTGCCGTCATCAACTTGATCAATCAGTTGGTCGAACCGATCATCCCCCCACTGGCACAAAGCTATGACTATCCCATGCTGACGATGCGCCCGGAGGCCAACTGCAAACGATATGAGACATTGTGCGCCCGCCGAGAGATGACAGCATGAATGCCCTCATTGATCAATTGGCTGGCCTTAGATTGCATGGAATGGCAGCTTGCGCACATGATTTGCTGTCCGCGCGCAAGTCGCCGAGCCTGACCACTGCGATAAAACAACTGATCGACGCTGAGACCGTAGAACGTCAGGTCCGCTCAATCGAGTATCAAATGCGGATTGCAAAGTTCCCGCATCACAAGGATTTTGCCACCTTCGATTACAGCGCAGCCGCTGTTACTCAGGCTCGGATCGATCCCTTCTGCTCCGGACAGTTCACCCAAGACGCCCACAACCTCATTTTGGTGGGCGGAACTGGCACAGGCAAAACCCACATCGCCATTGCTCTGGGAACCACATTGATCAATCAGGGCAAAAAGGCCCGCTTCTTCAATGCTGTGGATCTGATCAACGCCCTGATCAGGGAGCAGGCCGAGGGTAATGTCGGGAAGATCATCCGGCAACTGACGCCACTGGATTGCGTCATTATTGATGAGCTGGGTTACATCCCGTTCCCAAAGTCCGGCGGCGCGCTGCTGTTCCATCTGATAAGCAAACTCTACGAGAAAACCAGCGTCATCATCACCACCAACCTGGAGTTCGGTGAATGGGTCTCCGTCTTCGGCGATCCCAAGATGACAACCGCGCTCCTCGACAGGGTGACACATCATTGCTCCATAATCGAAACCGGAAACACATCCTACCGGTTCGCTCAGAGTAAAAGGGCCCGAAAACAATAAACCGCAGCGCAAACAAAGCCAGCAGACGAGCTCGCTATTTGAGGGCATCTCGCCTGCTGGCTTTGCCTCATCACGGGTGGGTCACTTTTAAACGCTGAAGCCGGGTCACTTTTGAACGCTCATTGACAGGTCTGCAATACGGCAACTTCGCAAGACTGGCCATATCGTGCTCATGCGTGGTGCGGGGATGCACGGCACAAACCTCTATCGGTTCCCCAACCTGATGGGAAAGAAAGCGTACGACCAAGCGGAAAAAATGCGTTTCAAATGGCGGAATAATTCTTCCTCTAAACAATTGAATAAACCTACTGAAGGAACAAATGGGCGATTTCGTCGAAAAATGGACATAGAGCAGGGTATGAATCCTACTAAAGCGGCTCGGCTTTTGCAGGAGAGATTTATCAAAAGCGGCGCCGATGAACGTGCATGGCTGGTATACATGGGAATTGACGACAGTGTCCGAGACGCCATCGAACAGGATCTGGCGAACGGTAAGATCACGTTACCACACGCAGTGAACAAGCTACGAAACATGGTCGAACTTTAGGTGGCGTTTCTTACGTAAGGGGGGTGGGGCAAAGTCTGAGAGGATGTTCTCGGGACCGGCGTGGGTAGTCAGATTTTCCTGCGCTCAGTTTTGAAGGGGGGGGGCGAATTCCTGGTACCTTGAACCGGTAAGACCCGCGCCCCCCTAATTGGGAGATTTTTTTTGCGTGGAGGGAATTTCGGACGGATTGTCGGCCGGGGAATTTATCTGAGTCCAGTGATTTCAACGAGTTATAGGTGATTGGAGCTGCCCTGACACGGAATACTTTTCAACCCGCTCTACAATTGGGATTGGGATGCCGCGGGCTCTTCTGGGGAATGGTCTATACCGTGCCGCGGAGCACTAAACAAATTCCGCACGGGGTATCGAAAGGATGCAACCGCAACCCGATGCGTATCAGCCAGTGGTGCATCTCAAGTGCGAGAGCGCTAGCCTGATCGAATCTCAGGTTGCAGCAGTTTCGGCAACGAAGGGCGGTGAGCGGTCCTTTGCTGCAGGTGTGAGATTAATCGACCAAGAGCCGAAAAGCGGACGATCGACGCTGAAACGTCCAGCCGTCGCCACGGTAGGCAGGCCACTCTTGGCGGAATAATTATCCGTCACCGCTCCAGAGGTTGGCGAGAACTTCAAACCGCATCGGTGCACTGTTGGAGAGCCTGGCGAAGAACAGTTTGCATTCCTCTGAGTGTACCGACCGTAGCAATCCCCGCCCATTGGGCGGTTTCCTTTCGTTCTCAAAGTGCCCCTTGGTCGGGCTCATGCTGGCCGGCCCTAGTACTGCGCTTGGCGAAAAAATAAGCGATGCCGCCAGTGTGCGGTGCGCCCTTTTGCAGTTCACCTTTTTCCGCCGCCAACTTCTCCAGATCCTTCCGCATACGGGTCACGTCAAAGTCGTCAGAAAGGTCGATGTCCTTGAAGCGTGCGATTTTGTTGCGAAGGATGCCGTATTCCACTCCAGATTCATGATATTGGCCGAATATTCTGTGCGGTTCCAATAAGGTCAGCAGAGCGGTTAACACGGCGGCAATCGCGGTTAAGAGAATTGCAGCCGACGGGTGCTTTTGGATGAGCGCCGCACCCGCTAGTGCCGAGACGATGACGCTAGGCACCCCGAGGAAGTAATGCGCCCGCCACCATTGAGTGGCCGTCCAAAACAGGGCCTTCTCACTGTAAAGGGCATCTTCGTAAATCGTCTGGGCTGCGCGCCTTATGCCGTCTCTGCTCATATTTCAATTCTACCCATATGACGGGAAATATCCCTTGAAGATTTCATGCCATTTTTCACAGGCTGCCTTCTCATAGCCTAACGCAGCGTACTGCTCCGCTTGGACGGCGATTGTATGGGCACGATCCAAACGGGAGATAATGGTCTGAAACTGTGTTTCCTTATTAACGTGGCTGGCCACGTCGTCGCTATAGCCGGCTGGATCAGCAAGTTTCACGCGAATTTTGTGACGGGCTTTGTCGAAGAAATACCGCGCACCGCTCGGAAAATCAGTGATTGTTACCCCCTCGAATACTGACAGTGCCAGCACCTCCAAATGGAATGAACGAAACACCTTCCGTGACTTGTTCCACGCTTTCAGCATCTTGATCATTGGCACCAGGTCGCCAGTGTGCTGCTTATTTTTCGCGGCCCAAATTTCTACGTGCCGTTTGGGGTCGGTGGAAATCCATCGCTTCTGGGAAACGTCCGGTATCAAATAGTGTCCGTCGTCATATAAAATGGGACATCAGAGCGGTTTGAGTTTTGGAGGCTCTGGTTCGTTTGTGTGATTGATTATGCCGCGAGTTTTTGATGTTGCAAGCGGCGTTGTCGGATTGTCAGTTTCTTGATCTTTTCCCTTTCTCTGATGATGGCCTTGCCGCGCCCGAAGTAGACGTCGGCGGGTGTGACGTTGTTCAGGCTCTCGTGGTAGCGCTGGTTGTTGTAGTAATCGACGAAGGCCCCGATCTGGCGTTTAAGATCGCCGGGCAGATAGTAGTTTTCCAGCAAAACCCGGTTCTTCATCGTCTGATGCCAGCGCTCGATCTTCCCCTGGGTTTGCGGATGGAACGGCGCACCGCGAACGTGGTCCATCTGTCGATCCTCGAGCCATTCGGCCAGGTCGCCAGAGATGTAGCAAGAGCCGTTATCGCTCAGCAGACGGGGCTTGTGTCTCACAACCGCCTGATCACAACCTGACGCCGCCAGGGCCAGCTCAATCGTCGCCGCCACGTCCTCGGCCCGCATGTTTGTGCAGAGCTTCCAGGCGATGATGTAGCGGCTGTAATCGTCCAGGATCGTGCTGAGATAATACCAACCCCAGCCAATGATCCTGAAGTAGGTGAAGTCGGTTTGCCACATCTGGTTGATAGCGGTGGTTTTGTCCGTGAACTCGTCGGCAGCTTTGATCACAACATAGTCGGGCGCGGTGATCAGATCAGCTTCCTTCAGAAAGCGGTAAACCGATGATTCAGAGATAAAATACTGCTTCTCATCGGTATACTTTACCGCCAGTTCCCGGGTCGTCAGCGCCTCGTGCTCCAGTGCAAATTCAATCAGATCGTCTCGCCGATCTTGGGGAATGCGGTTCCAGACCGACTTTGGGCAGGGTGAGCGATCCGCCAGGGCGTCAAAGCCGCCTTCGACATAGCGGTCATACCATCGGTAGAATGTGGTGCGCGGAATGCCCAGCATATCCAAGGTTTGCTTCGCAGGCAGATGGGACCCCTCAACGGTGCGGATGATTTCCAACTTCTCTGACGCTGGATACCTCATTCCTCGTATCCCCCATCCCCTGTCATGCTTTTTTTGAGCAGACGGTTTTCCAGGATCAGGTCGGCCACACATTCTTTCAATGCCAAGGCCTCAGAACGTAGCTCCTTCACCTCGGGTGACGTCGCCTGACGCGCCGTATCGCCGGACAGACGGCGTTTCCCTGCTTCGGGGAACTCCCTGGACCAGCTGTAATACAGACTCTCTGAGATGCCCTCGCGGCGACACAGTGCTGAGATGCTTTCCTCGCCCCGAAGACCCGCCAAAACAATGCGGATCTTCTCCTCGGCTGAATACGTTTGCCGGGTCTTGCGGCGGATGGTTTTGACCAGCCTGTCAGCCGAGGCTTTGCTGGTTCCGGATTGCTTGTTCATCTTCACTCCTTGACGGTTGCGGTGAACCAGAAATCCTCCTGATGCTAAACCCTCATATCTGTCCCAAAGGCGCTGACGTCAGACAATCAAACCAGGTGTCCAGTTTTGCACCGGGACATTGACCCTTTTTACTCCGGGATTGACATATTAGATCCATCAAAATCGACAAAATCCACCCGAATTATCGCTACTCTTGAGATGGGTAAATGAGGGCATACACCCAGATATCGTGCATCAAACAGGTAATATATGCAAAACCGTGTTCTTGCGCGGCGCCCCCAATTGCATTATTAAACACGCCTGCCGTTTTGCTCAAAAACCATGACAGAATGTTCGGACCAGACAGCACCCAGATGCTGGCCGCCCTCGGGCAGCGGAAGTTGGCCACTTTGACGGATGGTGATGGCATCGCCCTGCGGCAGTTTCCCGTGGATCAATGTTTCGGCGCCAAGTGCTTCGGTGTAGCTGACGGTCAGCGTCAGAAAAGCGCGGTTCGGATCGCAAACTTGTAAATGTTCTGGGCGGATGCCGATCATCGTTGCGGGTTGGTCAAGTGCTGCGAATTCGGCATCGCTGAAGGCTGACGTCAGCGCCGTGTTTTCGCCGCCGGTCACCACGCCGGCCCCAAAAAAATTGGTGGCAGGTGATCCGATAAAGCCGGCAACAAACGCGGTTGCGGGGTTTTCATAGACATCAAGCGGTGCGCCAATCTGGTCGGCGATGCCGTCGTTCATCACGATCATCCGGTCGGCCAACGTCATCGCTTCCACCTGATCATGGGTCACATACAGCGTGGTGACGCCAAGCGATCTTTGCAACTCTTTGATTTCCAGCCGCATTTGAACGCGCAGTTTGGCGTCCAGATTTGAAAGCGGCTCATCAAACAGAAAAACATCGGGCTTACGCACGATGGCGCGGCCCATGGCAACGCGCTGGCGCTGACCGCCGGAGAGTTCGCGCGGGCGGCGTTGCAGATACTCTTCAAGCTGCAACAACTCAGCAGCGGACTGAACGCGCTCGGCGATTTCAGGCTTGGGTGTTTTGGCGATTTTCAGACCATAGGCCATATTATCAAACACGCTCATGTGGGGATAAAGCGCGTAGTTCTGGAACACCATGGCGATATTGCGGTCCATCGGTTCCAATTCGTTCACCCGGGCGCCATTGATCTGAACTTCGCCGCTGGTGATTATTTCCAGCCCCGCCACCATTCGCAGCAAAGTTGATTTTCCGCAGCCGGACGGGCCGACGATGACGACGAATTCGCCCTCGGCAATGTCAATATCGATGCCGTGGATCACCTCGGTCTTGCCAAAGTTCTTTTTCAGGCCGTCCAGTTTTATCGTTGCCATACTTTACTTCTCGCTATCCACGAGGCCGCGGATAAATAATTTCTGCATTGAAATCACGATGATGATCGGTGGAACCATTGCCAGGATCGAAGTCGCCATTATCACCGGCCAATCCGCCACATCGTCACCTGACGGGAACATTTGTTTGATGCCCATGACGATGGTGTTCATCGACGGATCGGTGGTGATCAGCAGCGGCCACAGGTATTGGTTCCAGCCGTAGATGAACAGGATGACAAACAGCGCGGCGATATTGGTGCGGCTCATCGGCAGCAAAATGTCCCAGAAAAATCGCATCGGGCGGGCACCGTCTACCCGGGCGGCCTCGGTCAGTTCATCTGGTACGGTCATGAAAAACTGCCGGAACAGGAAGGTTGCCGTGGCCGAGGCGATGAGCGGAAAGATCAGACCCTGATAGCTGTTGAGCATGCCAAAGCGGGCGATGACCTCGAATGTTGGCACGATGCGAACCTCTACCGGCAGCATCAGGGTCAGAAATATCATCCAGAAGAAAAACCGACGACCCGGAAAGCGGAAATAAACGATGGCGAAAGCCGACAGCAAGGAGATCACGATCTTACCGAAAGCGATGCCCAGTGCCATGATGGAAGAGTTCAGCAGCATTCTGGCCACCGGGGCGTTGACACCCGAGACCAGCGCCGATTTGTAGTTGGCGAAGAATTGATCGCCGGGCCAAAGCGGCATCGGCGGGCGCACTATTTCCGGCTGGGTCACGGTCGAGGCGACAAAGGCCAGCCAGATCGGGAAAAAGATGATCAACACGCCGAGGATCAGCCCTGCGTGGGTCATGTAGTGGCCAAGTCCGCGTTTCTGAACCATGCCCGACATCAGTAATGCACCCGTCGTTCGATGAATTTGAACTGAACAACCGTCAGCGCACCGACGATGACCAGCAAGATCACGGATTGCGCCGCAGATGACCCAAGATCCTGCCCCACGAACCCATCCGAGAACACTTTGTAGACCAGAATAGTGGTGGCCTGCTGCGGCCCGCCGCTGGTGATGGTGTGGATCACGCCGAAGGTTTCAAAAAACGCATAGACAATGTTGACCACCAGCAAAAAGAACGTCACCGGCGACAGCAGCGGAAACACGATGGTTCTGAACCGGGTCCAGAATTGCGCGCCATCGATGGCGGCGGCCTCGATCACGGATCGAGGTATTGCCTGCAATCCTGCGAGGAAGAAAAGAAAGTTGTAACTGATCCGCCCCCAGGACGAGGCGACGACCACAAGACCCATCGCCTCGCCGTCGTTCAGCACATGGTTCCAGTCGTAGCCCAAAATGCCCAGATACCACGACACCACGCCGACCCGGGTATTGAACATGAACAGCCACAAAACCCCTGCGACGGCGGGGGCTACAGCATAGGGCCAGATCAGCAGGGTGCGGTAGGCGCCAGAGCCTTTGATCAAACGGTCAGCCAGAACCGCCAGAAAAAGAGCGACACCCATGGAAGCAACTGTGACCAGCCCCGAAAACACAGCCGTGGTCGCAAAAGAGGCGCGATAGAACGGATCAGCAAGAAGAAATTCAAAATTGCCAATGCCAACAAATTGCGATTTCAGCCCGAACGGGTCAGAAATGAACATGGATTGCCAGATCGCCTGGCCGGCCGGGTAGAAAAAGAAAGCAATCGTAATGATCATCTGCGGCAAAAGCAGAGCCAATGGCAAAAGCCAGCCTTTGAAAATTACCCGCTTTTCCATCCGTCAGAGGCGACGCAGCCCCACTTGGCGGGGCTGCGCCAGCAATTCTTAGCCGTTGGCTTGCTCGAATCGACGCAGCAGAATGTTGCCGCGCGCAACAGCACTGTCCAGGGCTTCCTGTGCCGTTTTGTCACCCGACCAAACTGCCTCAAGCTCTTCGTCGATGATGCCACGGATCTGGTCAAACGAGCCCAGACGAAGCCCTTTGGAATTGCCGGTCGGCGCGTTGGCTGTCATTTGCATCCCAGCAATATCGGTGCCCGGGTTTTCGTCATAAAACCCCTCGGCCTTTGTCTGCGCAGCGGCTTCCAGTGTGATCGGCAAATAACCGGTGTTCTGGTGCCACTTGGCCTGGATGTTGGACGATGACAGGAAGGCCAGGAATTCGGCAACGCCTTTGTACTCCTCAGCCGTCTTGCCCTCCATTACCCACAGGGACGAACCACCGATGATGGTATTTTGCGGCGCACCGGCCACGTTGCCCCAGTAGGGCAGCGGGCGGATTTCAAAGGCGAACTCGGCGTTGGCCTTTACACCTGCGTAACCGGCCGAGGATTCGGTGAACAACGCACATTCACCGGCGCGGAAGTTTGCGCCACCTTCGTTGCGGCGTCCGGCGTAGAAAAATTTGCCGTCCCGCGCCCAGTCACCCATGGTCTGGATATGATTGACCTGAACCAGCCCGTTGAACGAAAGCTCGGTGTCCAGCCCGGCAAAGCCGTTTTCTTTGCTGGCAAACGGAACGTTGTGATAGGCTGACAGGTTTTCCAGATGCACCCAGCTTTGCCAGGCGGTGGTCAGCGGGCATTCGTGCCCGGCTGCTTTCAAGGCGTCAAGCGCTGAACCGACGTTTTCCCAAGTGGACAGGTCCATGTCCGGGTCCAGCCCGGCACCGGAAAACGCATCGCGGTTGACGTACAGCACCGGCGTTGACGAGTTATAGGGCAGCGAAAGCATGTCACCGTCGGTGGTGGTGTAGTAGCCTTTCACAGCGCCCAGATAGCCATCCGGGTCAAACGGCGCATTGCCCTCGGCCATGACTTCGTATACCGGCTTGATCGCGCCGCTGGCGGCCATCATTGTGGCTGTCCCGACTTCAAAAACCATCAAGATATGGGGCTGTTCGCCAGCGCGAAATGCGGCAATGCCGGAGTTCAGAGTTTCGGAATAATTGCCCTTGTGCGTGCCCACGACGACATAGTCGCTTTGGCCGACGTTGAATATTTCGACCTGTTCGGCCAGCAAATCGCCAAGGCGCCCGGTAAAGGCATGCCACCACTGAATTTCGGTTTGCGCAAATGCCGTGCTGGTCATCGCCACGCTTGATGCAAGCGCGAGCGCGAAAGTTTTGAAATTCATGGTATCCTCCCAGGATTATTTTGAATATTTGCTGCAGATACATAAGTAGAGACCTCAGCATAAGGCCTCTTTTCCAGCTTGATATTACGGAGTTCGGGATGGATTTCCAGTAAAATCGGATATTTGCGACTTTGAGGGTTGGATATGGTCAATTTGACGTAGTTTTATACCAACGGCCCCCAGATTTGACTCAAGGGGATTCCCACGAGCGGCGTGATCTGATTCAGTGGCATCAAGGCAAGGGAGGCTTTGATGGCAGTAAGGATTACGCGAAAAGACAAGTCCGCAGGCGAGCTTCGCCAGGAAGCGGCGCGGTGCCGGGATGGGAAAGCGGCGCGACGGATGTTGGCGATTGCCCTGGTTCTGGATGGGGTTGACCGCAAGACGGCGGCAGAAAACTGCGGCATGGATCGGCAGACGCTGCGGGATTGGGCCCACCGTTACAATGCGGAGGGCGTGTCGGGCCTGTTCAACCGTCGCCCGCCGGATCCACCCTGTCTGCTGAGCGCGGCACAGAAGGAGGAGTTTGTCCTGCCCCCTTATAACTGAGCCACGTAATTCGTGATTATCTACGAACATGTGGAGGTGTTGGGATGGCAAGGAAACGATATTCCGACGAGGATGTTTTGAATCTGCTGGGCCAAATTGATCTCAGTCTGGCGTCTGGCATCAGTGTAGAGATGGCCTGCCGATCAGCCGGCATCAGCGATGCGACGTACTATAACTGGCGCAAGAGGTACGGCGGGATGGGCAAGTCACAGCTTCAGGAGCTCAAGGGCCTTGAGAAGGAGAATACTCGCCTCAAGAGAATTGTTGCGGATCTTGAACTGGACAAGCTGATCCTGAAGGAGAGCCTCAACTACCTAAAGCCGAGGGTCTGACGATTGCCGATCTGCGTCAGGCTGTAATCCATGTGCGCCAGAAACTCGGGTCATCCGAGCGGCGGGCTTGCAGAACGATCGGCGTGGCACGGTCCACACAACGGTACGAGGCATCTCCTGGAGATGATGACAGCCTTCGGCTGGCTTTGATCAGACTGGCAAAGCAGTATGGCCGCTATGGCTACAGGAAGATTGCCGAGTTGCTCCGCATTGAAGGCTGGCAAGTCAATCACAAGAAGGTAGAGCGGCTGTGGAGGGAAGAGGGCCTCCAGATACCGCAGCGTCACAGGAAGCGGAAGCGTCTCTATCACAAGGACAGCTCTGTCATCAGGCTGCGCCCCAGATATCGGAACCATATCTGGAGCATAGACTTCGTCCATGACAAGCTGACCAACGGTCGATCCTACAAGATGTTGACCGTGCTGGATGAGTACACCCGCGAAGCTCTGTGCGTGACGGTGAAGCCTCGAATGGGCAATGCGGAGGTTCTGGAAGCCCTCTATCCGCTCTTCCTGAAACACGGCAGGCCAGAGTTCATCAGGTCAGACAATGGCCCTGAGTTCATCGCAGAGAACTTCCAGACCTGGCTTACCAGGGTCGGGATCAAGCCCATTCGCATCTATCCGGGGAGCCCCTGGGAAAACGGCTACAACGAGCGCTTCAACGGAACCCCGCGCAGGGAAGTTCTCAATGCCGAGTGGTTCACTTCAATCAAACAGGCTCAGACCGTCATCGAAACCTGGCTGAAGCAGTACAATCACATTCGACCGCATCAGGCTCTGAATATGCGCCCACCGGTGCCCCAGACACTACCAGGAACTGGTACATAGAACGGGGGCTTTACAGCTGCATTGAAAGGCCGCGTAAGCAGCGTGTGTTATATTTGGGAAACTTTGCGTTGCTCCAATACTTTTTTCGATCTTTCCGATGAGCAATTGAGCCTTCTGGTGTTTCTCGTCGCGGATGCTATTCCATCCACGTTCCACTGGCACCTCGCGGCATCGAAGTCCAGAGCGCCTTATGATAGGCAAGCTATATTAAAGGCTCAGTTTACGAACTGTATGCATGGCGTGTGATAGCAGCGGCCAAACAGGCTCGCGGCGAGGTCTGTGGTGTGAGTTTGATGAGATGAAACCATTGCAGGTAGTTGTCGAGATATTTTGTTGCGATGCCACGGTAGCGGCGCAGGAAATCCTTCAGTTGGCTGTGGCGGCTGTTGACCGTCTGAATATGAAAGGCGCCCCGGGCCCGTTCGCCGGCTGACAGATTGAGGGCTTCGTGGCGAACGCCCATTGCTGTCGCGCAGGGCGGATAGCCGCGGTGACCGTCGGACACCAGCACGATGTCCCTGTCGACGACCGGGCTGATCGCCTGTTTCAGCGTGTCGGCATTAACCACCGGAAGAACCGTGCTGAATGTCGTGCCATTACGGTCGGCAGCCACTAGAACCGGCACCTGTTCGCACGACAGGCCGCGCTTGCCAGCCTTGCCGCCTCTTTTGCGGGGCTTGCGGTCGAGGGTTCTCTGTCCCTTGTGGCTCTCCAGAACATAGGTTTCATCGACCTCGACGATCCCTTTGAGCTTTTGCGGGGCCTTCTTTGCAGCCTCCAGAAACCGGTGACGCCAACGGAATGCCGTGTTGACGGCAAGATTACAGTGATCGGCTGACGCCCGAACCGTTTCTCCCGCAGCCAGGCATCCGCCAAAGGCCAACCATCGGTCTTTGTAGTGAAGCCCGGACAAGGGCGTGCCGGTAGCGGCGTTGAATGTGCGCCGACAGATCTTGCACTGGTAACGACGCAGGCCCCGTGCCTTGCCCCGTGACACCGCACCGGGCTTGCCGCAATGCGGACAGTGCCTATCAGCATCCACCGCAAGTTCGACCGCGGCAAGCGAGGAACCCGACCCTGTCCGCCCTGAAAATACCGCTTCGGCCTCTCTACGCTGTGCAGCGCTGAGGCTGTCTATCCCGGCAAGCCAGCACTGAAATTGTTCATTGTCCATCGACATTCGCTATCTCCCTGAATCCAAAAAGAACATACCATGAACACATACAGTTCGTAAACTGAGCCATATTAAATGCTATTCAAGAAGTTCCACCTTTCATTTACGCTGTTCGAAATTTTCTGCCCAGGAAGATAGTGGGCAATCACCACCGATTCCATCTGACACACGAGTATTGATACCTTTGATTGGATTTCCCGGTTCGGGCTCCAGTATGCCTTTCGGGGTTGGACATCATAGATGTCCCGGTCGGGCGATGGCGTTTCAGGTGGTTAAACTGTTTTTGTCATGCGATAGTTACGTCAATCCTACGCTTGTAGAACTGCGTCAGGGGACGATGACTCAATTTTACGAGCTGAAAACGGAAGTAGGTCACTCATGACCATCCTTGAAAACGAGCTTGCTGGAAAGGAACTTTTTTTGCGAAGACCCGCGTTAGCGGATTGCAAGAGCTTGTATGAGGGTGGCGCGTCCGACTCTGAAGCTACTCGGTATGTCACGTGGACTACACACGCGAACGTTGAGGAGACAAAAAAGTTTCTCGAATACGCAAAAAGCACCTGGGCTGGTGACACTGGTGAGAAAATTTATGTGATTGCCGATCGGTTGGCGCCGGAAGTTCCGCAGGGATTAATTAGCGTTAGGAGATTATCCAATCACGAAATAGGTATAGGATTTTTTCTGGTCCGACAGCATTGGGGCAAAGGCGTTATGGACGAAGCTGTTAGCAAGGTCCTATCAAATGTGTTTTCGGATGAAGACATCCATAGAGTCAGCGCCGCGTGCGATATAGAGAATACAAATTCTGCGCGAGTCTTAGAAAAGTGCGGATTCAAAAAAGAAGGAACATTAAGGAAATTTCTTGTTCATCCAAATATATCACGATCTCCAAGAGATTGTTTTCTCTATTCAATAGTTAGATCGGAGTATACATAGTTGCTGAGTTGCAGTCTAACCGATCTGTTGTCAATCGGCATTGAATGTTGACCCCCTATCTGTCTGACGTCAGCGCCTTTGGGACAGATATGAGGGTTTAGCATCAGGAGGATTTCTGGTTCATCGCAACCGTCAAGGAGTGAAGATGAACAAGCAATCCGGAACCAGCAAAGCCTCGGCTGACAGGCTGGTCAAAACCATCCGCCGCAAGACCCGGCAAACGTATTCAGCCGAGGAGAAGATCCGCATTGTTTTGGCGGGTCTTCGGGGCGAGGAAAGCATCTCAGCACTGTGTCGCCGCGAGGGCATCTCAGAGAGTCTGTATTACAGCTGGTCCAAGGAGTTCCCCGAAGCAGGGAAACGCCGTCTGTCCGGCGATACGGCGCGTCAGGCGACGTCACCCGAGGTGAAGGAGCTACGTTCTGAGGCCTTGGCATTGAAAGAATGTGTGGCCGACTTGATCCTGGAAAACCGTCTGCTCAAAAAAAGCATGACAGGGGATGGGGGATACGAGGAATGAGGTATCCAGCGTCAGAGAAGTTGGAAATCATCCGCACCGTTGAGGGGTCCCATCTGCCTGCGAAGCAAACCTTGGATATGCTGGGCATTCCGCGCACCACATTCTACCGATGGTATGACCGCTATGTCGAAGGCGGCTTTGACGCCCTGGCGGATCGCTCACCCTGCCCAAAGTCGGTCTGGAACCGCATTCCCCAAGATCGGCGAGACGATCTGATTGAATTTGCACTGGAGCACGAGGCGCTGACGACCCGGGAACTGGCGGTAAAGTATACCGATGAGAAGCAGTATTTTATCTCTGAATCATCGGTTTACCGCTTTCTGAAGGAAGCTGATCTGATCACCGCGCCCGACTATGTTGTGATCAAAGCTGCCGACGAGTTCACGGACAAAACCACCGCTATCAACCAGATGTGGCAAACCGACTTCACCTACTTCAGGATCATTGGCTGGGGTTGGTATTATCTCAGCACGATCCTGGACGATTACAGCCGCTACATCATCGCCTGGAAGCTCTGCACAAACATGCGGGCCGAGGACGTGGCGGCGACGATTGAGCTGGCCCTGGCGGCGTCAGGTTGTGATCAGGCGGTTGTGAGACACAAGCCCCGTCTGCTGAGCGATAACGGCTCTTGCTACATCTCTGGCGACCTGGCCGAATGGCTCGAGGATCGACAGATGGACCACGTTCGCGGTGCGCCGTTCCATCCGCAAACCCAGGGGAAGATCGAGCGCTGGCATCAGACGATGAAGAACCGGGTTTTGCTGGAAAACTACTATCTGCCCGGCGATCTTAAACGCCAGATCGGGGCCTTCGTCGATTACTACAACAACCAGCGCTACCACGAGAGCCCGAACAACGTCACACCCGCCGACGTCTACTTCGGGCGCGGCAAGGCCATCATCAGAGAAAGGGAAAAGATCAAGAAACTGACAATCCGACAACGCCGCTTGCAACATCAAAAACTCGCGGCATAATCAATCACACAAACGAACCAGAGCCTCCAAAACTCAAACCGCTCTGATGTCCCATTTTATATGACGACGGACATCTTGGTGAGCTGCGCCTGGAGCTCGCCGTAGCGCCGCTCGCAGGCGATCTCATGCTCCGCAAGGTGCCGCGCCGCCTCCGAGCGGACCCGCTCGATCTCGATGAGATGGGTTTCGGTCACGGTAGGTCTCCGATTCTGCAACGCCATGACGACGGGTCCGCCCCAAAGGACGGTCGTCACGGCGTGTGTCTACGGTTGGGTGGTGGTCAGGCGGCTTGGTCGGCCTCGTGCACGCGGGCGTCCTCGCCGACGGCGGTGATCTCGACCTGCTCGCCGCGCGGCCGCACGGCCATCACCCGCGCGCGCAGGCCCCATGCCTCGCCGGCGCCGAAGGCGAAGTGGGTACGCTCCTCGTCGGCGCCGGTGTAGGGCTCGAGGTCAAGGTCCTCGCTCAGCACGACGGTTCTGTCATCGGCGCCCGGTTCGACCGGCCAGGGACCGCTCAAGCCACCGTCACGCCGGCGGAGCGCGAGATAATGAACGGGCGGCCCGGCCGTGGCCGTGCCGGTTCCCGCAGCCGTTTCTTCTCCTGCGTCCCATTCAAGCGGCTCGCTCAGGGTCAGGGTACGGCCGTCGACCTCGACCACCTCGCCGCCCTGGCCCCAGCGCGGCAGGTCGTGGGTGATCGCGATGAGATCGCCATAGGTCGGGATCAGCCCTTCGAGCTCGGTGCGGAAGGTGACGATGCGCCGGCGGTAGCGGTTGGCGGCGGCCATGTAGAGGCCCTCGCGCATCGCCTGCTCGGGCGCCGGTGCAGCCGAACAGATCGACCGTGGCGGGCTTGTCGGCGGCTTCGGTGGTGCTGTCCGGCAGAGCGGCCGTGACCTCATCCGGCGCCCAGGTGCGTTCCGAGAAGTAGGTCACCGTCACCGCGTCGGCGGTATCCTCGCCGGGCATGACGTATTGGACGCGGAAGCTGCCCCTGACGATGTTGCGCGGCCCGAACAACGCTACCGGCAGGGTGCGCGGCGCATCGCGGGCGATGCGCAATATCCCGCCTTGCAGGAAGGGCAGCGCGCGGCCGCAGCGGGCGATCCGGGTCAGCGCCTCCCAGACCGTGAGGCTTTGGTCGAACACGGCATCGAAGCGGTCGCCGCGGGCCCGCCAGACGGCATCGAGCGCGTGAAGCGCCGCGAGGTCGATGCGGGTGTCGTCGAGCCCGGCGCCATAGCGTGACCTGACGGCGTCGGCGAAGGCCGAGGCGAGCGAGCGCGTGACCCGAGGCTCGGACCAGCCGGCCTCGGGATCCCAGACCGGCAGCTTGCGGGTGACAATGCAATTGATCATGCGCGCCGAGCGCTGGGAGAGATTGTCGGTGGCGCGCATTCTGACCGCGAGCAGGGTCACGCCGCCGAACGCGGGCACGTCCTCGAGGAAGGCCTTGAGCCCGCCCCAGTGGATGACGTGGCCGGCGCGGGCATCGCCGCTCTTGTCGTTGGTGCGCCTGACCCTCACCTCGTAGCGCCCGGCATCGAGGGCGTAGCGATAGCTCCTGCGCTGCTGTGTGTTCTCGGCCGCGGTCACGCTCTCTGAGGCGACCGCGATCCAGCCGCCGGTGGCCGCGCCGTCGTCGTCGACGGCCCGGGCCTCGACCTCCCATTCGACGGTGCGGGCCTTGAGGCTGCCGTCGTCGGCCGCATAATAGAGCCCGCGCGGCATCACCACATCGATGCCGATTTCCGTGGCCCTCGTGCCGGCCGGGTTGGCGGTGAACGGGCCGACCCAGCCGTCCTCGCCTGCCTCGCGGTGATTGACGCCGATCAACTCCTGGCCGGCGATCTCGGGCGCTGTCACGACGTCGGTCTCGAACAGGGTGACGGCGCCGCCCGGCGCCACGAGCTCGGTCTCGATCTCCTCGAAGGAGGCGATCGGGGTGTCCTCGATGCGGATCTGCTCGACCTCGTGCTCGCCTTGGCCGATGCAGTGCAGCTGATGCAGGTATTGCCCGTTGCCGTCGTACTCGGTCCACGGCGTGGCGGCGAGGTCGGGGTAGACGCGGTGGCGGCCGTAGATCACCGGAATGGGCTGGGTGAGGCGCGCCTGGTTGCCCTGGGCCTGCAGCGAATAGGTCGGGCTCGGCGCCGGCGCGCTGCCGAAGTTGGCGGTGACGGCGGAGGGCTTGGGCGGTGGGATCAGGACATTGACTAGGGCGGAACCGACAAGGGCCAGGCCCGCCTGGATCAGCGCGACGCCGGTAGTCGAGGTGACGCCGATGGCGGTACCGATAATGGGCGCGAAGTAAACCGCGGCAACCATGACGGCGATCATGAGGACGGTCCGCAGCGGGTTCTTGCCGCCGCCGCCGCCGCCCCGGAGCGCATAGGCTACGCCATGTTCCCGCTCATTGATTTCTGGGGCCACCTGCCCGTCTCCACCATTACCGGCAACACCTGCCGCCGCTACACCAAGTACCGGGGCAGATCAGATGGAACCGTGCGGCGCGAACTGGGGGTTCTGAGGGCGGCTGTGGAATACTGCTTGCTTGAGGGTTACATCACCCGCGCACCAAGGGTTCACCTGCCGGACAGACCAGTGGCGAAAGATCGCTGGTTGACCCGCGACGAAGTCGCCCACTTGATCCGCGCAGCCAGGTCCGATTCCAGATCACGGCACGTCGCATGGTTCATTCTCATTGCGCTTTATACCGGCACCAGATCACAGACGGTTCTGGGCCTTCGTTTCGTTCCACAGACAAGGGGCGGCTGGATCGACTGCCAAAAGGGTGTGATCTATCGCGCCGGTCAGAATGATCGCAAAACGACCAAACGCAAACCGCCAGTGAGAATGCCGCGCAAGCTGCTTGGGCACATGAAGCGAAGGCAGGCCAACGGGGCCAATTGGGCGGTTGAGTTCAGGGGACACCCGGTCTCAAGTGTGAAGAGCGCCTTCGCCCGGTCCTGCCGTGATGCAGGACTCGAGGGCGTCTCACCGCACACCTTGAAGCATACCGCCGTGACTTGGGCGATGTTTGCTGGCGTTCCATTGGCCGATGCGGCGGGATATTTTGGCACGTCGATCCAAACACTCGAACGTGTCTATTTCCATCACCATGTTGATTTCCAGCGGGAAACAGCGGACGCCATGGACGGGCGAAAATAGGGGGTTTCTTGCCAGGTGCAAAGAAACTCAAAGAGTGCAATTATTGCACAAATCCCGCAACCAACTGAAAGGAAATGTTTTAGTTGGCGCACCCGACAGGATTCGAACCTGTGGCCTCTGCCTTTGTCGGGCAGGCTGATCTTGAAGCCGGCTTCAACCGTCGCCGGACTTTCAGGGTAGGTTTCAAACACATCATAGCGCAGTACACGCTCAAATTCCGAGGTGTGAATCTGCTCAAACGACAAGGCGTAGATCTCGGTCGGCGGCGCCATGCCCGCGAAATCCAGACACCAGCCGGTAGCCCATCTTTTTCCATCGTGATCGCGCTCGATACGTTCGATGTTTCCATGGAAGCTCTTGCCATCCTGGCGCAGGGTTTTCCCGCTTGGATTCAGGGTTATCACGCCATCGCCCAGGGCAATCTTTTGGACCGTGGTTGGCTTTTTCGGGCGCATAATTTCTGCGGATTTCGGGGACGGCTTCGACTTTTGCGGCGGCTCTGTCCCTTCGACTGCGGACAGACCAGCAACCGGTATTTGCGCCAGATGCCAACCTGTGAAATCCAGATCGACAGACGTTTTTTGTTCGCACACCGAGGCGGCGCTGCGAAGCTGGTGCAAAAGGTAGTCGGAATTCTGAACCACCTCCAGCGGCACAAATTCGCGGCTCATATGGGCCGAGACAAGCCGGTCGAGGGCCGGGCTGTGGTTGCTTGGCTCACCTGCCCTTGTCATTTTCACGTTGGCGTTCAACCACCCGGCCGCGTCATAAATCGCCTCGCCCAAGACCAAGGCCGGCACGCCGAGCATCATGGACTCGAAACCGACCGAGCTGTTTATTGTCATCGTGTAGCTGGCGTTGCCCATTGCGTGGATCGAAAGCGCTGACGATGCGTTGCGCGGGATCAGGACTGCCTCAGGCCATCGGTCCGAGACATAGTCGAGGGCCTCGACTTCGTGGCGCAGGTTATAGGGTCTTGTGAGCGACCCTGGGTGGCCTTTGATGACCGCCCGGTATCCCATGGAATCGGCGCGCTCGAGCGCCGCTTTCAGAAATTCTTTGGGTGTTTTGAACGGTGAATGCAGGATGGTGTTCAGATCGTCTGCAAGCTGCAAGGGCACATAGACATAAGGCGTGTCGGGCAAGCAATGCTGGGCTTTGGGCTGGAAAGTCTGGCTCAGGTCCAGAGGCGAGGCAAGCGTCGTGGGATGTTTGTTGGCGCGGTCGCAAGCAACCAACCACGACGCAGCGGACAGCACCGGCTGATTATCCGCGTTATCCTCCAGCCGGTCCCGAACCCGGTGGCGCAGCGATGCGTTGCCGTTGGTGCCGGCCATATCGAAATACAAAGTGGGCGTGAACGGCAGCCTGGTGGGGCCAAGCTCGCCGTGCAGCACCGCAATGTTGTGGGCGTCGGAAAAGCGGCGCACTGCACCGTTTTCCGACCAAGTCAGGATCACATCAATCGGGGTGTCGCCATGGACCCGGGCCAACACGCCTGCGTAGAAATCTGTCACGGGTCCCTGGCCACGCACCAGATCGATCCACTGTCCGATGGCCCGGTCGTCCCACCGACCGAACCGGGACCAAAGTTCATTTTCCTCCGCGTCGGTCAGGTCAATCAGGGCAGCGGCAAAACCGTGTTTTTCTTCGCGCACAGCTGCGGCGGCCTGACCATTGCACAGAATCCTCAAATCGATCCGGTTCGCGCAATGCAGGCGATAGAGTATTGGCCCGATTGTCCGGGTGACCTGCACATGTTCAGTGAATGTATTTCGCAACGGGTGCGGCTCGGAATAAAACAAAACCCTCAGCGGACGATCCCGATCACGCGGCATTCGAAAATTCCTTCATGAAGGTGTCGCGGAAGGTCGCCATTGGCCGGTCCAGACCGATTTCTCGAGCGATCTCACGCGCGGCTTCGGCCATAGCAGCCGGCACCAGCGGCGGTGCCCAAAAAGCCGCGGCCCAATCGTCCGCGGTCCGGCATTTGAACAGCAGCGGGCTTTCAAATCGATCCACGTCAGGAACCGGGGTGGCCGCGACCGGCGTGCCCAAAACAGCGCTTTCAAAGAATTTGAGACCGCTCTTGCAGTCCGTGAACTGGTTTCGCACCAACGGACCAAGGGCCATACGGCACCTTATCAAAAGCGCTGGCAGCGCATGAAACGGTCGCACCGGCAGCCGGTTTATCCGGTCCCGTTTCGAGTGCAAATCATCAGGCAGGGCGACCAGACCGACCAGCAACAGGCGCGCATACCTGCGCTCGTCCAAATAGTCGGCGATCACCGGTGAAATTGTCGCGAGGTCCTTGTTATGCGAGGCGGTTCCCGAAAAATAGGCAAGATCATATTCCGGTTCGGCGTTCAGGCGATGGTCCAGAAGGGTGCGCGCAATATCGAGGTAAATCGGATCAAGTGCATTGTGCACTACTGCTATTTCGCCGCCCAAAATCGATTTTGCCGCTTGCGCCAGGGGTATCGTCGATGCGGTTTTCTTCCCGAACAAACTGCCGATTTCGGCGTTCGAAGCCAGCGACCGCGCAACTTGCGCCACGGGTTCACCCCGGTCCATGACCGCCGGTGTTTCGGGGGCGGCCGAAACATCGAAAATCAAATCGTCATAATCGGCGATCAGCAGCTTTCGCTTGGCGTTGCGCGTCACATAGCGCAACATTGCCTCGGTCGCGTTTGGCCGGTGAAAAACGATTGCCCGGGATGCCGCCAAATCATCGGAATATTGTTCGAATGTGGCCTGACCCATCAGCGTGACCCGCAGACCCTGCCGCCGGAGATATTCAGCTGGGTTGAAGGCCCGGTAGCGAACCGAGGGGTCGTAGTACGGTCGATCAACCCTGCCGGTGTTTGAAACAAAAACCACATCGAACTGCAATAATCACTTCCTCTCTGGACCGCTTCAGGGACAGAGGCATCGAGC
Organism: Paracoccaceae bacterium; assembly: GCA_965247915.1. GTDB lineage: Bacteria > Pseudomonadota > Alphaproteobacteria > Rhodobacterales > Rhodobacteraceae > JAKZRT01. Next base: position 587,683 of record OZ252048.1, on the reverse strand, counting down.
CAGCGCCGTCCACGTGTTTGTGCGCCAGATCGAAGCGAACCATTGCGGCCCAAATCTCTGGCGGCACCTAAGAATTCTCTGAATGTGATCGGGCAAATTTATCAAAATATGGTTACCGCACAAAATTCGAATCCACAGAAAATTGTTGTTCTGGTTCGAATAAGCCTCAAGTGAATTCGCCACTTGTCGGTGCGTAAACATTAAACTGTCGAAGTTGGCTGAAGCCAGCCGGCCGGGCCGGTTGCGGTCGTCCGCCTGATTGGCTTGAGGATTCATCGAATGCTGGCTTTCGTCCGCTGCCTGGCCCCCCGCGCAACACCCTGGCATCGAAATCAATTGCAAGTCATTCTCATAAACCTGTAGCATGCCGCCAAATGCGAGTGATTCGCAACAAACAGGTGCTGTAACCAGCGCCTTGCGGAACAGTCCAGACCAATGCCGCTGGCATTTCTACGCAGCTATTAACATCGGAGACACTGATGGCCCGTACTGAAAATGAAGCAGAGCCGGTAAGTCGCAGGGGGGTTCTGATGGCCGGCCTGGCGGTCGCTGGAGGGTCAGCGGCTTATGGCAAAAGCGCAAAGGGCCAGGCAGAACAATCCGCGCAAGCCACGACCATGGAAATGGCCTCGGGCGACTATATGGATTCGCATGGAATGATGATGACTGTTGGCGAGGTCGACAGTGCGGCGAACGGCTTTGATCCAATGACTATGCTGACCGATTGGGAAACGGGCAGCGTCGAGGTTCTGCCTGATGGCCGCAACCTGAGAACATTCGAGGTCGTCGGCGAGGACAAGGAAATTGAGATTGCGCCCGGTGTTTATTACCCGGCGTGGACATTCAACGGCCGTGTGCCTGGCCCGGCGCTGCGCGCCAAGGAAGGCGATCGAATTCGAATCAATTTCAAGAACTTCGGCTCGCACCCGCATTCGATGCATTTTCACGGCATCCACTCTGCCCGTATGGACGGCGTCAACGGCACCGCCGGAATGGTTGCGCCGGGAGAGGAATTTACGTATGAATTTGACGCCAAACCATTTGGCTGCCACCTTTATCACTGCCATGCGCTGCCGCTGAAACGGCATATGGCGAAAGGCATGTACGGCGCCTTTGTGGTTGACCCTGACCCGGATCGCCACATCGAACATGTCAACGTCGCCCGGTCGCGACTGACCGGGACACGCGAGAATGATCACTGGCAGGAAATGGTCATGGTCATGAATGCCTTTGACACCAATTTTGACGAAGAGAATGAATTTTACGGCGCCAACACCGTTGCGTTTGCCTATATGAAAAACCCAATCCGAATCGAGAAAAACCGGCCAGTGCGAATATATCTGATCAATACTGTCGAATTCGATCCAATAAATTCGTTTCATTTGCACGGCAACTTTTTTGATTATTACAATCAGGGAACCACGCTGACACCGACTTTGAAAACGGTTGATATAATCGTTCAATGTCAGGCCGAACGCGGAATAATAGAATTCAGCTTCGCCGACCACGAGCCGGGTCTGTATATGTTCCATGCCCATCAAGCCGAATTCACCGAACTGGGCTGGATGGCAAACTTTGATGTTGTGGAGGTATAGGATGAGCGACGCCACAAGATCAGATCGCGCTGGCCCGTCCAGATTTCTCTGGCTGCTTTTGCCGCTGTCGCTTTTGTTGGCGGCGGTGGCGTGGATTGTGGTTGCGGACCCGTTTGCCAGTTTCAAAAAAGGTATTCCGCCGGTCGAAAACCTGACGTTCGAGCGGGTGGTGCTGGACGATGGGCTTTTGCGGCTTCTGGTCAGGGCCGGTGGCTCTGAGCCCATGCGCATCGCCCAGGTTCAGGTCGATGCCGCCTATTGGCAATTCGAACAAGACCCGCCCGGCGACATTCCCCGAGGGTCAACCGCCTGGCTGAACCTGCCGTTTCCCTGGATGCTGGGGGAACCACATGCAATCACTGTTGTTACCAATTCGGGTGCGACTTTTACGCAGGAAATTGAGGTCGCTCTGCCGACGCCCAAAGTTACCGTCAAACAGCTTGGATTTCAGGCGCTGGTGGGGATATTTGTCGGCATTGTCCCGATCGTTTTCGGCCTGATGTTCTATCCGGTCCTGCGCGGAGTGGGCCGAGACGGCTTGAACTTTCTGATGGCGCTCACGATCGGGCTGCTGATATTTCTTATGATCGACTCGGCCGAAGAAGCCCTGGAAATCGTGACCGGCGCGGCGGCAATCTTTCAGGGACCGGTCATGGTCGTGATCGTGGCTATGGCGACCTTTCTGTTTCTCATGGCTGTTGGGCAGCGGAGGGGGCCGCCGACAGGTCTGGCGCTTTCGACCTATATTGCGCTCGGAATTGGCTTGCACAACCTGGGCGAAGGGCTTGCGATTGGCGCCGCGTTCGCGGCCGGATCGGCGGGCCTCGGAACCTTCCTGATCCTGGGATTTTCCCTGCACAACGTCACCGAGGGCATCGGAATTGCCGCGCCGATCCTGAAAAAGCGGCCATCGTTGTGGGCCTTTGCCGGTCTCGCCCTGCTTGCCGGCGGACCAGCGGTGGTTGGCATGTGGCTCGGCAGTTTTGCGTTTTCACCGCAATGGGGTGCGTTGGCCCTTGCTGTTGGTGCCGGCGCCATCCTTCAGGTCGTGGTTCAGGTCGGAACATATGTGATGCGCACCAACCGGTTGGGGCTTGAAACCTTCTTGAAACCATCCGTTTTGGGTGGTCTGTCGGCCGGCGTCATCTTCATGTACGCAACCGCGGCCTTGGTAAAAATCTGACATCCACCGGGGCGGGTTCCGATCAAAATACAACCGCTGCCGAATGCTTGGCTTTGTGCTCGGGTTCGACGTGGATTGTCACCGAGCTGCCAGCGACATCGCGTTGCAATGCCAGTTCAATGCGATCACAAATCTCGTGTGCCTTCGCGACATTCATCGTGCCCGATACTATGAGGTGAAACTCGATGAATGTTCGCTGCCCTGCGTAGCGCGTGCGAATATCATGCGCTTCCAGGGCACCGTCACCCTGTTCCGAGATGGTGGCCTGGATGCGCTCCAGGATCTCGGGGGCAACAGCTTCGTCCATCAAGCCGCCGACCGAGTCCCTGACCAACCTCCAGCCCGTCCACAGAATGTAAGCAGCAACACCAGCGGCCAGCAACGCATCAAGGACAAGCCATCCGGTCAATCCAACCAGCGCCACGCCAACGATCACACCGGTCGACGTAAGCACGTCACCAAACAGGTGTTTTCCGTCAGCGATCAGCGCCGGAGAGCGCCACGCTCGCCCTTTGCGGATCAGGACATAGGCCCAGGCCCCGTTTAGGACCGAAGCCACAACAATGATGAACAACCCGGCCGCGGTCGCGTTCAGGGGCGCAGGGTTCAGGAAGCTGAAATAGGCTTCACGCAGGATCAACAGAGCGGCAACGATTATCAACACGCCCTCGGCGACCGCCGAAAAATATTCCGCTTTGTTATGCCCGAACGGATGGTTGGCGTCAGCAGGCGCGACGCTGATTTTCAGGGCTATGACGGCGGCGGACGCGGCCGCGATGTTGACGACGCTTTCCAATGCATCCGAGAAAATCGCAACGCTTCCGGTCAGCCGGTAGGCCAAAACCTTCAGCCCGAGAACCACGAAACCGACGGCGACGCTGCCAAGTGCCAGTTTTACTGTCCTATGCAACGAAAAACTCCTTCCAAGCACGGCTGACGGCGTCGGACATGCCCAAAGCCCACAACGTTGCATCATGTATGTCGGCATTCGCGCCCATTGGGGTGCCCCTGGTATCCTGGACACCCGTTTTGTTCAATCTGATGCGTCTGCTTTCGAAGTCAACCATTGCCGACGGGTGTCTCTGTTTCGCCGTTGTCACGACCGAACCCGAACCACGCCGTGGCAGTATCGCGGTTGCGCATCCCTTCCGGAAGATCAAGAAACTTCCACAGCCGCTTTTGGCAGACGGTCCTAGCTGAAAATCGCCTTTTTCAGCTTTATGGCCCCAGATCGCAGGATGCCGCGATAAGCCTCTGCCCGAGCAAGCGACAGCCGCTGTTTTGGACCGTGGACCGCAAGTGCTGCAACAAAATTGCCCTGGCTGTCCGTCACCGGCACTGCCGCGGCGACCATGTCTTCCATGTATTCCTCGGCGTCCAGCGCATACTCGCGTTTTGCACAAACCGCTAGGTCGTCCAGCAGCGTCTCGGCCCGTGTATGGGTGTTATTGGTCCGTGCCGTCAAACTTAGACCCGCCACGAAATTCACTCGGGCGGATTTTGAGAGACTTGCCATATAAATCTTGCCGCTGGCCGAGCAGTGAAACGGTACGTTCGACCCTATCGGCATCTGTATTCGAAACGGCCAGTCAGTTTCGATCCGGTCCAAATAGTGCATACCGCTTTCCTCTGGCACCACGAAATTGACCGTCTCGTTTACCTGATCCGAAACCTCCTGCAGGATTTGATGGCGCACGATGTGAAAGCGCGACGCGTGCAGCAACCCGGCCCCGAGCAGCCGCGAACGGCGGCTTGGGCGAAACCGGTTGGCGGCGGGCTCACGGATCAAAAAGCCCTCGGCTGCGAGCATCGTGACCAGGCGGTGGATGGTTTGTTTCGGCAATCCGATCTGCTGGTTGATTTCGGTCGGCGTAAGCGCGCCGTCGTCGCTGGCGACCGCCTCTAATATCAGCAGCGGCCGTAGATTGGGCGGGATGCGATCGCCTGATGTCACGTCATTCTCGTATTGCCAGAGTCACCATTCGCTGTATGTTAAGCTAATTTACCGAAAAAACGAGATCAAAAGTCTCAAATATGAATATAATTGCAGCTCAGGAAGGCGCTGCCAGAGCGATTCACCCTGCCGGTCAATCAAATCCCCGCGATAAAACCCGTATCAGGAGAACAGGATGCCGTCCGAGTATCTGAAAAAAGCACCGCGAACCGCCAAATGCGATGCCGGTGACGTGCGCGGGACCGTTCAAACAATTCTGGACGATATCGAAAAAGGCGGCGACGCGACGGCGCTGGAATACGCCAGGAAGTTGGACCGGTACGACGGCAATATCGAACTGACAGCCGACGAGATCAATGCGGCTTGCAAATTGGTTCCGCAAAGGCTGAAGGACGATCTGCATTTTGCCCACGACAACGTGCGGCGGTTTGCCGAAGTGCAAAAGGCGACGCTGCACGACATCGAATATGAGGTGGTTCCGGGTTTGATCGTGGGTCAGCGCGCGATCCCTGTCGCCTCGGCGGGGTGCTATGTTCCGGGCGGTCGCTACTCGCATATCGCGTCGGCGATCATGACGGTTACCACGGCCAAAGTTGCGGGGTGCAAGCACATCGCTGCCGCTTCGCCGCCGCGCTCCGGTGTCGGCATCGCACCGGCGATCGTTTACGCAGCCCATATCGCCGGCGCTGACAGGATATTGGCAATGGGTGGCGTTCAGGGCGTCGCCGCCATGGCGTTCGGGCTGTTCGGGCAGCCCAAAGCGAACATCATCGTCGGCCCCGGAAATCAGTTTGTTGCCGAAGCCAAGCGCATCCTGTTTGGTCGCGTGGGCATCGACATGATCGCGGGCCCAACCGACAGTCTGATCCTTGCGGACGCCGGTGCTGATCCGGCGGTCGTGGCGACCGATCTGGTTGGACAGGCCGAGCACGGATACAACTCGCCCGTGTGGCTGGTGACGGACAACCGTAATCTGGCCGAAAAAGTCATGCAACTGGTGCCGCGGTTGATTGCCGATCTGTCCGATCTGAACGCCCGGAACGCCGCCAGGGCCTGGCGCGACTATGCCGAAGTGATCTTATGCTCGGATCGCGAGGAAATGGCCGCAACATCAGACCGTTATGCCCCCGAGCACCTGACTGTCCAGGCCGAAGATCTGGACTGGTGGCTCGACCGCCTGACGTGTTATGGCTCTTTGTTCCTGGGCGAGGAAACAACCGTTGCCTTTGGCGACAAGGCGTCGGGAACCAACCATGTTCTGCCCACCTCTGGGGCAGCCAGTTACACCGGCGGCCTGTCTGTCCACAAGTACATGAAAATTGTCACCTGGCAGCGATCTACCCGTGAAGGCAGCAGATCCGTGGCCGAGGCTACGGCGCGAATTGCGCGCGTTGAGGGGATGGAAGGCCATGCCCGCACCGCCGACATCCGGCTGAGAAAATATTTCCCCGATCAGAATTTCGATCTCGACGCCAACGGCTGATTTGATCCCGCCGCGTCGGCACGAAAACCACAGGCGATTACATCAAATTTTGGCCGGCGGGCCAGAAAGCGCCATGTCAATGGCCGCAAGCAGATCGGATTGGAGCACCGGTTTTGTCAGCCTTATGTCCCGCGGGCGCGGCCCAATGTTTTCAACCGTCGCGTCGCTGGTGTGGCCGGACATATACACGACCGGTAAATCATCCCTCGTTTCGCGAAGCACCCGAACCAAGTCGTTGCCCTGCCGCAATGCCACTTTCGATTAATTGCAGTTGTTCTTTTGACCGAATACCGTCCCGAAGCAATTCGAAGTTGCCCAAGACCACGGCAAGAAGATTGTTGAAGTCATGGGCAACACCGCCCGAAAGCCGACTAACGGTCTCCATCTTTTGGGCTTGGCGAAGTTGCTCTTCGGCGTGCTTGCGGCCGGTCACGTTGTGCGACACAACCAGCAGGATTCGGGCGCGCTGGTCAGACCTTATCTGGCGCAAAACTTCCAGACCAACGCGACCAGGGCCACTTTGACGTTCGGCACTCACTGTGACGTCGGCCGAACCTGCGATATCGAACAATCGACGCAGGTCGTCATGTCAATTCCTTTCAGCCAAAAAATCCCAATCCGGCTTGGCATTACGCAAGGTTATCTGATCGGGGAAGGTCATTCCAGACAGAAGTCGGGCGCGCGGTCCCGGTACTTTTTGCCCAAAAAACAACGACCTCCAGTGGTCCGGACCCGATGACAATGTGCCGGGGCCCGCTTAATCCCCGCCGGTGTTTTTCGCGGCTCTGGTGCGCCACATGCTCCAGAAATGACTACCGATGACTGCCAGGATGATGAGAAACAGAATCAAGGCTATGGGCCGGTCGATGAAATCGAGCGGCGTCTTGACCCGCATCATCGAGGTGCGCAGCTTGGCCTCCATGATGCCGCCCAGCACCATGCCCAGAATGATCGGCACGATCGGCAGGTCCAGGCGTTTCAGAATGAACCCGAATATGCCGAAAGCCCCGGCGATGGCGCAATCGATCACGCTGTTGCGCAGGGAATAGACACCGACGAAGCTGAGCGTCAGCACCGCGATGCCCAGAAACCTTGTGGGGATTTCGATCACTCTGAGAAGCAGGTTGGTCGAGAAAAGCAGGAAGATAATCACCAGCACATTCAGGATCAGCAGCGCCAGATAAAGGGCGACGACAAAATCCATACTGTTTTGGAAAAGCTGCGGGCCGGGCACCACGTTGTGGACGTAAAACACGCTCAGCATCATCGCGGTCAGCGCCTCGCCTGGGATGCCCAGCGCCAAAAGCGGCACCATCGCCGCCGCCGGGACCGCATTGTTCGACGTCTCCGAAGCCACCAGACCTTCAGGCGCGCCGTTGCCGAACATTTCGGGGGTTTTCGAGGTTTTCTGGGCGTAGGTATAGCTCAGAAACTGCGCGGTAAACTCGCCCACACCGGGGATCATGCCCATCAAGACCCCAAAGCTGGCCGAGACCGTGGCCACCCGTTTGTAGACCGCCAGTTCCTTGAACCCGGCAAACAATCCGCCCCTGATCGCCTCGGCGTGCTCGCGTTTGTCGGGGCCTGTCAACAGCACGAACGCCTGGCTGAGCGCGAAAAGCCCGAGGATCACCACGATCAGGTTGATGCCGCCCGACAGCCAGCTTTGACCGAAGGTGAAGCGCTGCGAATACTGGATCGGCTCGAGCCCGACCGTGTTCAGCAAGATCCCGAGCGAGGCCATCATCCCCGCCGCCATGACCTTGCCCCGGTGCGCCAGAACCACCAGGACCATACCCAGAAGAGCGGCCAGAAATATCTCGCGGCTGCCGAACATCGGGGCGACGCGGGCCAGAACCGGCGACAGGACGATCAGGGCGATGACCGAGAATATACCGCCGAAAAACGACGCCGAATAGGCGAGGCTGAGCGCCCTCCGGCCTTCGCCGCGTTTGGTCATCGGCGTGCCTTCATAAGTGGTGAGCGCGTTCACCGCGGTGCCCGGCGTGTTGATCAAGATCGCCGGAATGGCGCCGCCGTACATCGACGATCCGTAGATGCCCAGAAGCGCCGTGAGCCCGACAATCGGATCGAGCGCGAAGGTCGCGGGCAAAAGGATGGCAATCGCCACCGCCGGCCCGACCCCGGGTATGGCGCCGATGATGACGCCGCCGACCGAGCCGACCAGCAGCGCCGCGGCCACGTCCCAGCGGGCGAGGATGGTCAACGAGGCAAGGATCAGCTCCATGTCAGAAATTCAGGATCATGAAGGCGCGCAGGCTGCCGGGCAGAACGTCGTAAATCGCCCCGCCGGGGATTTTGACCGCCAGCAATGTTTTGAAGACCACCACGATCGCGAAGCCAACCAGGCCCGCGAGTACGATCTGATTGCGGCTCCGATAGCCCATGCGCCGCGCCAGCAGCGTCGTGAACGCAAGCGTCGCGGCCAGATAGCCGACCACCGGCACCGCCGTCACGTAGGCCATGAACCAGACGAAAAACTCGAAGGCCCTGAGCCAGACCAAAGCCTCGCCCAAGGCCCCGCCGGTCCGGGCTCGCCAGACCCCGGCTAGGTGAACCGCCCCGAACCCCACCATTCCGGAGACGCCCACCCCGGGCCAGAATCGCGGCTGGGCAAACAGCTGACCGGTGGCGGAAAACCTGGTCTGGGTGGGGAGTTGGATGAGCAGAAAGACCGCGAGCGCCAGAAAGATCAGGGCAAAGAGAACCCCGCCGGGTTTGCTTTGGCCGGGATTGATCTGCACGTGTGCGCCCCGCTGGTGAGATGCTTCAGAGACGAATTTAGTCCAGTTTCCGGTCGAGGTCGAAAAAAATCTGAATCCCAATGAATGTTGCCCGCGTTTAGAAATGAGAACCGAAATATTCAAAAGATTTCGGGCGCGCTTTCTTTTCAAGAAAGCGGCGGGTCCGGTGTTGTTGCCGCCACCGGGTCAGCCACGGAGGATCGGGGTTCTCACAGTGAGAAGTACTGTTAGTTATTGTAATCGCTGGATATTTTTGGTGAGAGCGGTCGTCGCAAACATGTCGGCGGGGACACCGGAGGGATGTCCGGTTGGTGGTCTTTGCAGGCTGCGGCGTGAGGCGTGGTGCGCTGAAGCGCACCCTACAGCTTGCTGGCAGCGGCGGTTTTGGGAACACACGATCCGGGACGAGGCCGATTTCCCGGCGCACGTCGAATATTGCTGGGGCAATCCGGTCAAACACGGGTTGGTCGCGCGGGCGGTGGAATGGCCGTATTCGTCGATTCACCGGGATATCCGGCGCGGCATCGTCGGCACCGAATGGTGCGGGACCGTCCCGGACGGCGCATTCGGCGAGTAGGGTGGGCAATTTTGCCCACCGGTTGCCCGAGGATGCGTAGCGTGGGCAATGTTGCCCACCGGTTGCGCGCGCGTCAAACGGGCCATGGTGGGCAGAACTGCCCACCCTACGCTTGCTACGCTTGCTGGCAAAGAGATCGTTCAGCCAGTTGTCGGGCGACAGCGGGGAGTTGCGGTTGCGCGTGGTCGCGCAAGGGCCGCCCGTAGGGTGGGTGATTTCACCCACCAATTGGAACCGCAAGGCGGGATTGATGCGTGCAAGCACCCATCCTACGCTTGCTAGAAGCCAAAAGCCTCACGAAACCAGTAAATTCCTGCAATCGATATGAAAATCGCTCCCCAAATTAATGATTGACTCAAAACGAACCAAATATTTTTTAGAAAACTGACAGCGTAGTAGGCAGAGTCAGGCGAGTCGGCCGCCCGGACGTTCAGTGGCTGCCCTCGAAATGATTCCCACCCCGGAAGATCGCTTCTTTTGGCAATTATATATGTGTGTGACCCATCAGAGTGGAAACCTGTGACATTTTGATTCCAAATGCTCACAATCGACTCAAGCTGACTTCCATAACCAACGGATTCTGATACATTTTCTGGAAATTATGGAGGTTAAGATGGCCGCCACATACAACCTAAATGGCAGCTTCAAGCCGACAATCAAACGTAATGCCGATCTTGATGGACCGGACTTTTATCCGACACCGCCATGGGCGACATGTGCTCTGATGGAAAATGAGCGTTTCAGCGGTAACGTATGGGAGTGTGCCTGTGGCGACGGTGCAATGTCTGACTTGATTTCTCAGTATGCTCCCAAAGTAGACAGCAGCGACCTCTACGATCGTGGATTTGGCGAAATAGGCATCGATTTTCTTGAGACCGGGCGGCGTGCTGCCAATATCATCACCAATCCGCCGTTTCATAGCGCAGAAGGTTTCGTGCATTCTGCGCTTCGGAAAGCGGACAAAAAATTTGCTCTACTTCTTCGCCTGGCATTCCTTGAAAGCGCCAACCGCGCAAACACCATCTTTCACGTAGCTCCACCAAGCCGGGTTTGGGTTTTCAGCGAGCGTATTACTTTCTACGCCAAAGGTGCGAAGCGAGCTGGGTCAGGCACAACGGCATACGCTTGGTATGTCTGGGACAAAGACCATTCGGGTGACACCCGGCTTTACTGGTTTAAGCCTGGCTACAAGAAGGCTTTTAATTAGCCGTTCAGCTTCGAAAGGAGTTCCCGTCCGGCGTCGGTAATCCGTAAGCCACGGGCGTTTGTTTCGTATTTTGCGTAACCGTTCGCGATGAAGCTGTTCGCGCCCTTCCGATGGGAAATCATGTTTCGCACCTTCTGGGTAAAATGCGTGTCGTTTCGACCGTCCAGAAATTCTGCATCTCGCCCCATTGGGTTGAACAGGGCCTCCAGTTCAGTGATTAGGTCAGCAGTCTGCATGAAGCCCTCTGGCATATTAGCTAAGAGCCGGAGGGTTGGAAGCACCAAATCACTCTCTTTGACCAAGCCGTCTTTGTGGTCGTCCATCAGCTTATTCACCTCTCGCTGTTTGGTTTGAGCAAAGCGCGAAAGCGCTTCACCAAACTCCATGTCAATATGCAGCGACGCCTCGCGCTTGCGTCCGGTCACGCGATCAGTTCCTTGTATGTCAGGCGACCAGAGGTCTGACCAAGAAGAGCGTTAACTCGCTGACCCTCTTCCAATTCGTTCCTGTTCCAACGCCACGTAAATTCGTCAAGGTAGCGCTGAATGTGCGCCTCTGAAATCCAGTGATGGACACCCACGATCTGGCGCTTGAAGTGCGACCATGCGCCCTCAATTCCGTTGATGTGGATATAGAACCATTTCACGTATTCACCGGCGCTGTGATTAACCGAGCGGTGACGAAATTCGGACGGCATATTCCGATAGCCCGAATGCTCATCGGTCATAATGATAGTGTCATGGGCAATGTTCTTCACGATTTCACCCTTAAGGGTCGCGCCATCGACACGCTCTACCTTCTTGGCGCGAAATTCGCCTTCACGCTCAAGAAGGCCGACGACCGCAATCTTACCCTTACCACCTTGACGACCGGGGGTGTGCTTGTCTTTGTGCTTGTTCTTTTCCTTACCGCCAACGTAGGTCTCATCGACCTCTACGGTTCCTTCCAGCGGGCGGTTGAATGATTTGGTGCGGGCAGCGTGGCGAAGGCGATGCAGGACAAACCAAGCGGTTTTCTGAGTGACGCCCAAATCCTTTGCCAACTGAGTGCTGGCGATACCTTTCTTGTGCGATGTGATCACGAAAATAGCCATGAACCACTTTTTGAGTGGCAGTTTGCTATCTTCAAAAATGGTACCAACGCGGATGGAAAACCGCTTACGGCAACCTGTGCGCATTCCGGGGTATTCGGCCACCCATTCCGACAGCATCTGGCCACCTAAACCGGAGTATCCGGCCACCTGTGGCGCGCTGCGTTGAGGCGTGAGTTTTTCGATATCACCTTTGGCAGTTTTCGTCACCGGTTTTGGCCATGGTCTTTCTCAGCGACTGGCCGCTGAGTTCCAGTCGATAGGCGTTGTGCACAATGCGGTCGAGGATGGCGTCGGCGAAGGTGGGTTCGCCGATGACATCGTGCCAGGTTGAGAGCGGCAGCTGGCTGGTGATGAGGGTGGAGCCTGCACCGTACCGGTCCTCGACGATTTCCATCAAATCGCGGCGCTGGCTGGCTGTGAGGCGGTCGGGGCCCCAATCGTCGAGGATCAGCAACTGCGTCTTGGTGAGGCTTCGAAAGAGGCGCGGGAAACGGCCGTCGCCGTGGGCCAATTCCAGTTCATCGAAGAGCCTTGGCAGGCGTCTGTAGAGCACGGTCACGCCTGTTCGGCAGGCAGCCTGCGCGAGCGCGCAGGCCAGCCATGTTTTGCCCACACCGCAGGGTCCGGTGAGGATCAGGTTACGTTTATCGGCAATCCATTTGCCTGTCAGAAGCTCCTGGAACAGCGCCTTGTCGAGGCCGCGCCGGGCGCGGTAGTCGACATCTTCGGGGCTGGCGCCAACATGGCGCAGGCGGGCCGAGCGCATGCGGCTCTCAAACCGTTTGGTCTCGCGGCTGGCGGTCTCCCGATCACTGAGCAGACCCAGCCATTCGGCGTGGCTGAGATCGGCGGTGCCGTCCTGTGTTTCCAATTCAGCGAAAGCCTGGGCCATGCCGTCAAGCTTTAGGGTTTGTAGTTGACCCAGAGTTGGGTGATTGAGCATTGTCTCTCCTTCAGTGGAAGTATTCGGCGCCACGGATGTTGGGGTGGGTGATCGCAGGTTCGTCCGTGGCGCGGGTACGAGGTTTGCGATCCAATCCATTCTTCAGAATGGAATGCAGGGATGAGTAAGACCGGGCGTTGATCTCCAAGGCGCGACCGCAAGCGGCTTCAAGGCGACCCCGGCCAAACGTCTTGGCGAGCCGCAACACGCCCAGACAGGTTCTGTATCCTTGTTCTGGGTGTTTGCGTTCGCGCATGACCACCTCGACATAGGCCTCGGCGTTGGAGCCGATTTGGGCGGCCTGGCGGCGGATGCGCTCGGGCGTCCAGTCTGCGCGGAACCGGTGGTTCGGCGGCATATGTTCACGGTGGGTGGAATGCTGGCGGTTGCCGGACGTCCGGGCATGGGAGGCCACACGCTTGCCTTTAAAATATGCCTCTACGGTGCGTGGCGTGATCCGCACCCACAGTTTCTGCTTCAGAAGCTGATACGGCACAGAGTAATAGTGGCGTCCGACATCGATGTGGTAATCGAGCCCGGCCCGGCACTGCTTCCATTCAGCGTAGACGTAGGGTTCCACCGGCAAGGGCTTGAACGCGGGCTTGTCCAGCGTCTCGAACAAATCCCGGCGGCTGGCGCCCAGATGCCGGGTGACCTTGCCATTGAGTTGATCCAGAAGCGGGCGGATCGCAGCGTTCAGTTCATCGAGCCCGAAGAACCGCCGGTTCCGCAGCCGGGCCACGATCCAGCGCTCCGCCAGCAGCACGGCCGCCTCGACCTTTGCCTTGTCCTTGGGCTTGCGTGGCCGCGCCGGCACGACGGCGGTATCGTAATGCGCCGCCATGTCGGCATAGGTTCGGTTGATCGCTGGATCGTAGAAGCAGGCCTTGGTGACGCCAGCCTTGAGATTGTCCGAGACCACCTGCGCCGGCACGCCACCGAAGAAGGTGAACGCCCGGGCGTGCGAGGATATCCAGTCGGACAACTTCTGCGACCAGGTCGCCTCGACATAGGTGTAATTGGAGGCGCCAAGCGCCGCGACGAACAACTGGGTGGACCTGACCTCGCCGGTCTCGGGGCAGACGACATCGATCGTCATCCCGGCATAATCCACGAATAGCCGCTCCCCGGCAGGGTGGCGCTGGCGCATGACCGGCGACAGACGGCCCTCCCAACGGGTGTAAAGTTCACAAAATCGACTGTAGCCGTAGCCGTCGGGGTGGACGGCCCGATACTCCTCCCAGAGCAAAGCCAGCGTCACCCCTTTCCGGCGAAGCTCACGGTGGACAAGAGCCCAATCCGGCTGCGGATAGCTGCCCTGCACATCTCCGGCCGAGCGTGGAAACAACAGCCGCTCCAGGTCGCCGTCGGAAAGATCGTTGGGTAGCGGCCAGCCAAGACTGACAATCTCAGCACGCCGGAAATAGTCCGATATCGTCGCACGCCCCAGAGACAGGCTCTGCGCCACCTGACGCCCTGAAAATCCATCCGCACGAAGCCGCAGGGCCTCCCGTATCTTCCGCATCGGCAATCTCTTCATCTGGTCTACTCCCGCTCAAAAGAGCAGGAGGATAGACCCGTTTCAGATCGCCTCGCAGCAGCAATCGCTCAGGTGAATTTGGGGTGGCCGGATAGCCCGGAATCCCCGGCCGGATCAAATCGGAATGGGTGGCCGGATGTTATCGGAATCACCGGCCGGATGACCCCGGAATACGCAAATCACCGCATTTATGTGAGCGGTTATCTGAAAAATGGTAAACTTTGGTCGAACCACAATGTGGACAGGATGCGCCATTCTTCCAGCGGATTGCCCGGAAATGGTCAATGCACTTCTGCTCATCGCTGAACACTTGCATCATTTCAAAGAGGCTATCGAACTGCTGGATCATCGGGGTAACTCCTGTCTACCCCTCCAATATAGGTGTTTATATGACCCAAGTCGATGGGTCACACAGGTATATAATTGCCCTTCTTTTATAAACGGATTCAATCTTGGATAAATATTCCGCAATTTCAAAAATCCTCAGATAATTATATGCAGATTTAACTACCATCACGAACGCGAACACTCCCGGCATGGAGAAAATCATATCTACGGCGGTTGGCTCCGCAACCGGTATTTTGCCCGCAATTGAAAAAAGAAATGCGTAGTAAGAAGCCAAGGCAACAACTGTTGCAGTCTCAATCCGCCCAGATTGAATCTGCCTAGAATGAACCTCCGACGTAAGTCGCTCATATTCAATTTTGTGAAATTCAAACATTTCAGCCTCCGACGCGCTGATTTCTTTGGACATTTTCGGCTGCATTCTTCCTTCCCCGTCCAGTTTGCCGGTCTTGCCTCGGCTCGCTATCGCGCACGCCGCCGCACATTCCCACCCCTTTGCCCGGCCCGCCCCGCCTTGCTCCGCCCCGCGCCCTTCACCGCCACCTCGCTTGCCGCTTCCACCGCATACTGCCGCGCCAGGGGGTCGTCGGCGATCACCAGGTCGACGGCCTCCAGCCGTTTGACCTCGTCGCGCAACCTTGCGGCCTCTTCGAACTCCAGGTTTTCCGCCGCCTTGCGCATGTCCACCCGCAGACCCTCCAAATGCGCCGCCAGATTCGCGCCGACCAGCGGTTTGTCGATGCTCGCCGTCACCCGCGCCATGTCCACGTCGCCTTTGTAGAGCCCGCTCAGCACGTCCGAGACGTTCTTTTTGATCGTCGCGGGTGTGATCCCGTGCGCCGCATTATAGGCCGCCTGCTTGGCGCGCCGCCGGTCGGTCTCGGCGATGGCGCGCTCCATCGACCCGGTGATCCGGTCGGCGTACATGATCACCCGGCCCTCAACGTTGCGCGCCGCGCGCCCGATGGTCTGGATCAGCGAGGTTTCCGACCGCAGGAACCCCTCCTTGTCGGCGTCCAGTATCGCCACCAGCCCGCATTCTGGAATGTCCAGCCCCTCGCGCAGCAGGTTGATACCCACGAGCACGTCGAAGGCCCCGAGCCGCAGGTCGCGCAGAATTTCGATGCGTTCCAGCGTGTCGATGTCGGAATGCATATAGCGCACCCTTATGCCCTGTTCGTGCAGGTATTCGGTGAGATCCTCGGCCATGCGTTTGGTCAGCGTGGTGACCAGCGCGCGGAAGCCTTGCGCCGCCACCCTTCGCACCTCGTCCAAGAGGTCATCGACCTGCATCTCGACCGGCCTGATCTCGACCTGCGGGTCCAATAACCCGGTGGGCCGGATCACCTGTTCGGTGAAAACCCCGCCCGCCTGCTCGATCTCCCAGGCCGCCGGGGTGGCGCTGACAAACACCGATTGCGGGCGCATCGCGTCCCATTCCTCGAACTTCAAAGGCCGGTTGTCCATGCACGACGGCAGGCGGAACCCGTGTTCGGCCAGAGTGAATTTTCGCCGGTAATCGCCTTTGTACATGCCGCCGATCTGGGGCACGCTGACGTGGCATTCGTCAGCGAAAACAATGGCATGGTCGGGGATGAACTCGAACAGCGTGGGGGGCGGTTCGCCCGGCGCGCGGCCGGTCAGATAGCGCGAATAATTCTCGATGCCGTTGCAGACGCCAGTCGCCTCGAGCATTTCCAGATCGAAATTGCAGCGCTGTTCCAGACGCTGCGCCTCCAGCAATTTGCCCTCGTTCACTAACTGATCGAGGCGGATTTTCAGCTCTTTTCTGATACCCTGGATCGCCTGTTTCATCGTGGGTTTGGGCGTCACGTAATGCGAATTGGCGTAGACCCGGATGCGGTCGAAGTCGTCGGTCTTTTCGCCCGTAAGCGGGTCGAATTCGGTAATGCTTTCCAGATCGTCGCCGAAAAAGCTGAGCTTCCAGGCCCGGTCTTCCAGATGCGCGGGGAAAATCTCCAGGCTGTCGCCGCGCACCCGGAAGCTGCCTCGCGCGAAGGCCGCATCGTTGCGGCGGTATTGTTGCGCCACCAGATCAGCCATGACCTTGCGCTGGTCGTAACTCTGCCCCGTAATCAGGTCCTGGGTCATGGCGCCGTAGGTCTCGACCGAGCCGATGCCATAGATGCAGCTGACCGAGGCCACGATGATCACATCGTCGCGTTCCAGCAGCGCCCGGGTGGCCGAATGGCGCATCCGGTCGATCTGTTCGTTGATCTGGCTTTCTTTCTCGATATAGGTGTCGGAACGGGCCACATAGGCCTCGGGCTGGTAATAATCATAATAGCTTACGAAATATTCGACAGCGTTTTCCGGAAAGAAGCCTTTGAATTCACCATAAAGCTGGGCGGCGAGGGTTTTGTTGGGGGCCAGCACGATGGCCGGGCGCTGGGTCTCTTCGATAACCTTGGCCATGGTGTAGGTCTTGCCGGTGCCGGTCGCGCCCAGCAGCACCTGATTTTGCTCGCCGTCAGTGATGCCCTGGGCCAGCTCGGCGATCGCCGTGGGCTGATCGCCGGCCGGGGTAAAGTCCGAGTGCAAGACAAACGCATTGCCGCCCTCCAATTTCAGGCGGGCGCGGATGTCGTCGGCGGGGGCGGCAATATTGGCGTCTGACATGGGTGAAGGCTCCTAGCGTTACAGATTTGATCAATTTTTGTTCTAAAGCGGTTTGCGTTTGATGTGAATCGAAAGGGGATTCCCAAAGTGTTGTTTGTCTGATTCATTTCCCGTGAGGAGGTGGAGCATGGGCAAACCGTATTCTTTGGATCTTCGGCAGCGGATATGCGGGTATATTGCGGCCGGAAACTCTTGTCGCGCTGCGGGGCGGGTTTATGGCGTCAGTGCAGCGACGGCGGTGCGTTATGCGGCGGATCAACGTGAGCGGGGCGAGGTCACACCCAAGCCACAGGGCAGGCCAGCGGGCCGGTTTGGCAAGCTGGCACCGCATGCGGGTTTCCTGATCGAGATTGTCCGGGCTGAACCGGACATAACATTGCAGGAACTTGCGGGTGCGCTTGCGGAGACGCACGGCGTGAGCGTTCAGCTCTCCTCAATCCACCGGGCTCTGGAACGCGCAGGGTTTTCATATAAAAAAAGGACTTGTCGCGCAGGAACGTGACCGGCCCGCCCTGCATAAGGCGCGAAGGGAATGGATCAGCCGCCGCCAGCCGCGCATGCGCGCCGAACCGCACAGGCTGGTATTCATCGATGAAACCGCCGTCAAAACCAACCTCACCCGGTTGCGCGGGCGCAGCTTCAGGGGTGAGCGGCTTTATGGCACCGCACCCTTTGGAAAATGGGGCACGCAGACCTTCATCGCCGGGCTGACCCATAACGCGCTGATTGCACCCTGGGTGATCAGCGGCGCAATGGATGGATCGGCGTTCGAGACTTATATCGAGACCCAGCTTGCGCCTGCGCTGGACCCTGGAACTGTGGTCATTCCCGACAATCTTTCCACCCACAAAAGCCACCGCGCGGCACAGGCGTTGAGGGCGCGCGGATGCTGGTTCTTGTTCCTGCCACCCTACTCCCCGGATCTTAACCCGATCGAAATGGCGTTCTCAAAGTTGAAAGCTCACCTGCGAAGGGTTGGAGCAAGAACCTTCGATGCCCTCTTTGACGCCCTCAGCGACATTTGTGATCTCTTCGACCCAGACCAATGCTGGAACTTCCTCAAGGCCGCGGGATATGCCTCAGATTAAATGTAATATGCTTTAATGCAAGCCGCAGGGTCGCTGGGAACGCCAGCTTGCACGATGGCCGGAGCACATTTCCAACAAGATTCAATCCTGGGTTTAGTGATTATGGTTTCATTAACCATTAATGTGTAGCCTGAGGGTGCAAGCAGCAAACTGGTTGCCGGCTGGCGGTACCCCACCCCACCCCTCGCTCCCCGCTGCCGGTCGGCGATCGCTTGTTGCGGCCATGGTGCACATCTTTCAGGCGCGCATCCGCTGAGCCAGCCGTCCCGGACAATTTGAGCCACCCCGCGCGCGGCCCGGTCTTGCGCGGGCGCCCAAAAGCACCGATAAAACGCCCAGCAATCGATGGAGGCCCGATGCGCGCCCGAATTTACCAGCCCGCCCGAAACGCGATGCAATCGGGGGCGGCCAAAACCCGGCACTGGATTCTGGAATTCGCGCCCGCCTCGGCCCGCGAGGTCGATCCGCTGATGGGCTGGACCAGTTCTGACGACACCCAGGCGCAGGTGCGGCTGACCTTCGACAGCCGCGATGCGGCCCAGGCTTATGCCGCAGAGCACGGGATCGACGCCCAGGTCACCGAACCCAAGCGCCGCAAGCCGGTAATCCGCAAGGGCGGCTATGGCGAGAATTTCGCCACCAGCCGCCGCGGTGCCTGGACCCACTGACGCATCAGCGGCGGAAAGCCTCCGGCCGGGACCGGCTCAGCGCCAGCGCGTCGCCACGCATTGTTCGCGCAGGACGTTGGCCGACCGCGTATCGAGGTCGTCAAAAAATGCAAGATTGGCCACCGCCTCGAGCACGTCGATCGATATCCGCCAGTCCTCAAGATAGTCGCGGCTTTTCTGCCTTTTCTTCAAAGGCGTGTGGTTTTCGTTCGACAGCAAAAAAGCAAAGGCGCGCCCGTCGTACGGAACGTAGATGACCTTGAACAGGCCCGCCGGAACTTCGACCCCGGTCACGCATTCGGCTTCGGGATCAGCGTCGCTGGCATCGCACAGCGCCCGCTTGCCAAGCCCTTCGTGACCGACCAGTTCTATCTCGCGGCGACAAACATTCTGGTCCGCCCCGATCACCGTCCTGCCACCGTCCGGCGCGACCCGCACCGGCCCGGTCACCACAAATATTTCGCGCTGCGAGGCGGCAAAATTCTGCGTCAATCGCTCGAGCTGCGCCCAGACACCGCCGTTGAAGCCATTCTGAATCTGCGGCACCGCGTTGCCCAGATTGAAGGTCTGGACCATCCAGTCGCGCGAGCTTTTGAAGTCAGCCGATGCCGCTTGGTGGCCGCGGGCAAACCCGCTGTGCCTGTAGAAGCTGTCGGTGACTTGCGCGCCCGAAACCGAGGCTGGCGCGGGTTTCCAACCCGGATGCGGGCGCTTGTTGTTGCCGACTGCGTATTCCGGGGTCATCCGGCCGGTGATTCCGATAACATCCGGCCACCCATTCCGATTTGATCCGGCCGGGGATTCCGGGCTATCCGGCCACCCCAAATTCACCTGAGCGATTGCTGCTGCGAGGCGATCTGAAACGGGTCTATCCTCCTGCTCTTTTGAGCGGGAGTAGACCAGATGAAGAGATTGCCGATGCGGAAGATACGGGAGGCCCTGCGGCTTCGTGCGGATGGATTTTCAGGGCGTCAGGTGGCGCAGAGCCTGTCTCTGGGGCGTGCGACGATATCGGACTATTTCCGGCGTGCTGAGATTGTCAGTCTTGGCTGGCCGCTACCCAACGATCTTTCCGACGGCGACCTGGAGCGGCTGTTGTTTCCACGCTCGGCCGGAGATGTGCAGGGCAGCTATCCGCAGCCGGATTGGGCTCTTGTCCACCGTGAGCTTCGCCGGAAAGGGGTGACGCTGGCTTTGCTCTGGGAGGAGTATCGGGCCGTCCACCCCGACGGCTACGGCTACAGTCGATTTTGTGAACTTTACACCCGTTGGGAGGGCCGTCTGTCGCCGGTCATGCGCCAGCGCCACCCTGCCGGGGAGCGGCTATTCGTGGATTATGCCGGGATGACGATCGATGTCGTCTGCCCCGAGACCGGCGAGGTCAGGTCCACCCAGTTGTTCGTCGCGGCGCTTGGCGCCTCCAATTACACCTATGTCGAGGCGACCTGGTCGCAGAAGTTGTCCGACTGGATATCCTCGCACGCCCGGGCGTTCACCTTCTTCGGTGGCGTGCCGGCGCAGGTGGTCTCGGACAATCTCAAGGCTGGCGTCACCAAGGCCTGCTTCTACGATCCAGCGATCAACCGAACCTATGCCGACATGGCGGCGCATTACGATACCGCCGTCGTGCCGGCGCGGCCACGCAAGCCCAAGGACAAGGCAAAGGTCGAGGCGGCCGTGCTGCTGGCGGAGCGCTGGATCGTGGCCCGGCTGCGGAACCGGCGGTTCTTCGGGCTCGATGAACTGAACGCTGCGATCCGCCCGCTTCTGGATCAACTCAATGGCAAGGTCACCCGGCATCTGGGCGCCAGCCGCCGGGATTTGTTCGAGACGCTGGACAAGCCCGCGTTCAAGCCCTTGCCGGTGGAACCCTACGTCTACGCTGAATGGAAGCAGTGCCGGGCCGGGCTCGATTACCACATCGATGTCGGACGCCACTATTACTCTGTGCCGTATCAGCTTCTGAAGCAGAAACTGTGGGTGCGGATCACGCCACGCACCGTAGAGGCATATTTTAAAGGCAAGCGTGTGGCCTCCCATGCCCGGACGTCCGGCAACCGCCAGCATTCCACCCACCGTGAACATATGCCGCCGAACCACCGGTTCCGCGCAGACTGGACGCCCGAGCGCATCCGCCGCCAGGCCGCCCAAATCGGCTCCAACGCCGAGGCCTATGTCGAGGTGGTCATGCGCGAACGCAAACACCCAGAACAAGGATACAGAACCTGTCTGGGCGTGTTGCGGCTCGCCAAGACGTTTGGCCGGGGTCGCCTTGAAGCCGCTTGCGGTCGCGCCTTGGAGATCAACGCCCGGTCTTACTCATCCCTGCATTCCATTCTGAAGAATGGATTGGATCGCAAACCTCGTACCCGCGCCACGGACGAACCTGCGATCACCCACCCCAACATCCGTGGCGCCGAATACTTCCACTGAAGGAGAGACAATGCTCAATCACCCAACTCTGGGTCAACTACAAACCCTAAAGCTTGACGGCATGGCCCAGGCTTTCGCTGAATTGGAAACACAGGACGGCACCGCCGATCTCAGCCACGCCGAATGGCTGGGTCTGCTCAGTGATCGGGAGACCGCCAGCCGCGAGACCAAACGGTTTGAGAGCCGCATGCGCTCGGCCCGCCTGCGCCATGTTGGCGCCAGCCCCGAAGATGTCGACTACCGCGCCCGGCGCGGCCTCGACAAGGCGCTGTTCCAGGAGCTTCTGACAGGCAAATGGATTGCCGATAAACGTAACCTGATCCTCACCGGACCCTGCGGTGTGGGCAAAACATGGCTGGCCTGCGCGCTCGCGCAGGCTGCCTGCCGAACAGGCGTGACCGTGCTCTACAGACGCCTGCCAAGGCTCTTCGATGAACTGGAATTGGCCCACGGCGACGGCCGTTTCCCGCGCCTCTTTCGAAGCCTCACCAAGACGCAGTTGCTGATCCTCGACGATTGGGGCCCCGACCGCCTCACAGCCAGCCAGCGCCGCGATTTGATGGAAATCGTCGAGGACCGGTACGGTGCAGGCTCCACCCTCATCACCAGCCAGCTGCCGCTCTCAACCTGGCACGATGTCATCGGCGAACCCACCTTCGCCGACGCCATCCTCGACCGCATTGTGCACAACGCCTATCGACTGGAACTCAGCGGCCAGTCGCTGAGAAAGACCATGGCCAAAACCGGTGACGAAAACTGCCAAAGGTGATATCGAAAAACTCACGCCTCAACGCAGCGCGCCACAGGTGGCCGGATACTCCGGTTTAGGTGGCCAGATGCTGTCGGAATGGGTGGCCGAATACCCCGGAATGCGCATGCCGACCACAACAGCGGGTGTCAGACGCTCGTAGACCCAGGCGGGCATGTTGGTGACGTGGTTGAACCGCGTGCAATAATTCTCGTGACAGCAGGCCGACGTATCATCCGCAGCAAGCGTATCGTCGGTCATCTGCGGCAGTCCCAGAGCCTGCGGCCCAAGCGATTGCGAAAGATTGCCGGAGGCGCCTTGGCAATCGGGCAGGCCCTGAGCGACCGAGGTTTCCGGCACTGTCAGAGCGATAAGGCCGCCGACGATCAGCAGGCACCGGAAATCCACGCAGATCATTCGTCCTTGTCCGTCTTCTTTTTGCCAACGCCCTTTGACACCAGAAAGCTACCGCCGCTGATGCCCAGCAAGAGAAGAACATTCTGCGGAATATCAACAAACCCGCCCGCCTCGATCGATAGCATCAGGAAAAGGCCCGCGATCACGAAGGTGAAAATCAGAAACTGAAAACGCGACAGGCTGGCCTTTGCCTTGCCGTCATGCTTCACGTCATCGGATTCCGAAATTATTCCCTGCAGCGCCTTTTCCGAGTTGACAATGTGCCAGAGGACCGCGGCGGCGAAGGCCAGTATGATCGCCCCGAATGCTACGAAACCGATCAGCGCGATGTCACTGGGTCGCGCCCCAAGATAGCGGGCATAGCCAGCGATACCGGAGACAACGACAAGAAAGACCATCACAAAGCCAAGCTGGTTCTTCTCAAACATCTCTAAGTTACTCCCTTGTTATTTCTCAGTATTTTCGCTGTGATATACGTCGATTGCGATCCGCCCAGCAAAAACAGCAGTTGTTCGGGAACGTCGGGCAGGCAATGCCCTTCGCTTCCGTTGGGCAGGATGCAATTGGTAGCGCCCGGCTCCAGCGCCAGCGACACGTACCAGGCCGCCCCGAAAAGCGTGACGACAAGAACCAGGACCCGTTCGGGATCAACGCCACCGGCTTTGGCCGTAGTCAACATTCCGACGGTTGAAATCCTGCCGCTGAGGATGCCAACAAATACGACCGCAGCCAGAGCCAAAAACCAGACCTGCAAGCCGGTTTCCGCAATCGATTTGGCCGTCTCAATATCCATAGGTTGCAAACGCTTGGGTAATACTCAGCCCATACTAGCATGACCGGGAAATAAATCCACGATTGCGTGACCCTTCATGCCCATTGTAAAGGCTGAAGCGCGTGGCCCCTTAGCTCAACTGGATAGAGCAGCGGACTTCTAATCCGCAGGTTGAGGGTTCGAGTCCTTCAGGGGTCGCCAGTGATTTTTAAGCTACTGTTTTTATTGCGAGAATAGAGACGATTTAGCACTTCTCGGGAAATTTAGCAATTTTGTTCTGCCAGAAGTGGGAATCGGGAGATGGTCAAACACTCGGCCCATCAGGCTTCTTGTCTGTCGGTAGACCCTCTGGCGCTTCCACACCGTGCTTTTCCAACCAGTCTTTAACCTCACCCCATAGCTGCGGTGAACCGGGGTTTCTCATGCCCAGAACGTCGTCCCAGCTGCGGCGAAGGTCTGGGGGAATGTCGTTTGGCCAGGGCAAGTCGCTTTCCTTGATTGCCGCGATATATTGGGGAATTATATACTTGACTCCACGTTGAGCCAACGGTTGAAGGCATCGACGACGCCGCTGATTTCGTCGTCTCGGATACGGTCGCCGTTGTCGTCCACCATCTCGCGTTCATCTGGTTGGCGCAATCTGGTTGGCGCAATCTGGTTGGCGCAAATAGATAGATTGCGCGCGACTGTTAATCCCCGCGGTTTTCGGCGTGCTCATAAAGACGTTGTACGTCGCTTGAAGCACCCCCGCGTCGGCTTCATCGTCACCAACCTGAGCCGTCCTGCCGAGCGGGTTGTTGCGTTCTACAATCAGCGCGGCACTGCCGGGCAATGGATCAGGGAAGGCAAGAACGCCATCAAGTGGACGCGGCTGTCATGCCGTTCGTTACGCAACAATGCCGTCCGGCTCCAGCTGCATGCACTCGCCTATAACCTCGGCAACTTCATGCGTACCCTGGCGTTGCCCGATGCCGTGGAGCAATGGTCGCTGACGACGCTGAGGGAGAAGCTGGTCAAGATCGGTGCGAAAGTTGTCAGCCATGGCCGGTACGTCACATTTCAATTGGCCGAGGCTGCAGTCACAAGAAGCTTGTTCCAGAAAATCTTGAGCCTGATTGATGATCTACGACGAAGACCCGCTCCGGCGTAGGCCGAGGGAATCGACGGCAAGGAGATTGCGACACGAGAGGTGTGTCTGGATGGCAGGAGAAACGACCAAATGGCCTTCCACGCGCTGGCCGATTACCAAAATCATGTCATCGGATGGCTGCAATGGGAACAGAGTTCTCTTGGAGATGGGGCCGTGTTACGATTTCCGCGAATTTGGATGTCATCTGGGGAATGTCGGTTAAGATACCGATAGTTAATTGATTCGACATGCGAAATATGCGGCCAAATGGGAATTCTGCGGCGAATATTCATAGCGTTTTTCTATCAGAGTCCCGGACAGGACCTGAGACGGGCGACTTTGCGAGGAAGGTGCCATGTCATTGACGGCGATACAATCGTCATTGCCCGGACAAAAATTCGACTGGCGGGAATAGATGCGCCGGAGTTGGATCACCCCTGGGGGCAAAAGTCGAAATGGGCGCTTGTCAGACTTTGCAAAGGCAGAGAGGTCACGGCTCAGCTTAGCCAGGAATTCTCGTACGACCGAAAGGTCGCGACCTGTTACTTGTCCGATGGCCGCGATCTGGGGGCCGAATTGGTGAAGATGGGCCTTGCCCTTGACTGGCCCAAGTACTCGGGCGGACGATACAAACGGATGGAGCCTTATGGTATTCGCAAAAAACTTTGGATAACGGCGCGCCGCCAGTACGGGTTGCGCTAGCGCCTGATGACTTTGGACAGAAACGCCGCCGCAACGCACCGAGGATTGCGCCATAAACTCCCTTCATGCCGCGTTTAAAGATGCTGAAATAGCCTTCAATCGTGTTGGTGTGAACGTCGCCACCTTGAGGAGTGCTGGCTCGATCAAGTTGTCGATCTTCGTTTTCTGTTTCGTCATGATACAGCCTCCGGTTTACGGCACGTCGTCGCCGAATTTAGAACCTCTTCCATGAATGAGATGTATCCTGGCATCTCGTCGATCAGTCGAGCGAGTCGCGGCTGTCCTATTGTGCCGACAATCGCGTCCGGCCTGAATAGCCGCAGCTTGGCGAGTGCTTCAAGAGCGCGCTCCATGGCCAATACGGCATCGTTGGACGCCATTTCGCGAAGCCGCTTCCCTACCAAATCCGGGGGCACCGCAAATTGCCCGTCTGGCGTTACGACAACAGGATCGGCCTCTCCTTTTAGTATGTCGCGTTTTTGGCGGTCGGGAATGCGATCATCGCGAAGGTTCTGAACCGCCTGCGCGGTCACGTCGCGCGTCCAGCCTCTTTGGTCTGCCGCTTTCACCAGCGGTTCCCAATTCTTTGGTTCGGCACCAGCAATCACTCCATAGTGGCTGTCTGTAACACGTGTTACAGGTGAAACGACGGATCGCGTGACCTCGTCCACATCAAAAACCCGTGACCCGCACCGCACGAAGAAAAAGAGAAGAGGGCAAGCCAGCATGACGGCGGGTGAATTCTCGACCGGCGAATGGATCGACCGCCTTGCCCAGGCACTCCCCGGCCTGGCCGAGGCGCAAGAGCCCTGGCTGCAAGAGTATTACAGGCAGACTCGGCGTGTGCTTGCCCCGTATGTTGAGCAGAACAGAGATCCGCCGGCATTTCCTCTGGACGATGTGCAGATCCTGTATGCCAGGGCACGCCACAGTCATGCCTTTGGCGAAGAGAAGCCATATGCGGCGCTGCTCGCTGCGTTGGATCCGGTACGCTACGTTCTGCTGTCGCATCCCACGCTGGCCCGGGTTGTGAGTCGGATCATCGGCAGAGACGATTTCTGGATGCAGATCCTCGACAGCGGCATCTTGACCTCTCTGACGGACCTGATCGGGGGACTGATGGCGCGTGCCGATGAGCTGCCCGGCGATGGTTTCCGGGCGGCGGCGAGCGAGTTAAATGCGTTTCTTGTCCCAGCCGGGGACGGAGAGTCGTCCGGTGTACTTGGCGATCTGGACGTCGGATGCGACACGGTGCTCTTTTGGGGGCTGACCTTGAAGGAAAGGATCGACATCGGGGAAGGGATGGCGATCCTTCCTTTCGAGCAGGCGCGGGCGTTCGTGGACGAGAGCTTGGTGAAAGAACTCGCCCCGCGGGGCGCCGGTTTCCACGGTTGGAGTTCGGTCGGGGCGATCATGAGGCCGTTCCGCTGGAGGCCAAAGTTTCGCCGCGAGGGCAGCATCGATGAGGACGCACCGGGTCCAACTGGACCGTTCTTCCTGGAGGCGCAGATTTTCTTGGAGCTGCTTGCCGTAGCCCACGCGGCGCCCGTGCTGCGTCTCGCGGAATTTAGCAACTGCACCGACCGGTCCGCCGGCAGGCTCCTGGGCTGGGAGCGACATGGCACCGGGTTCTACCAGAGCTGGCAGGCGCATGGGTTCGACGGTATCAAGGTGTCTCCGGAGTTGGCGACGGAGGCGCTCGCCGAAGCGAAGGAAGCCTTCGAGAACAGAAAGGGCGAGAGGTACGGGAGAATGGCACCGATCGTCGGCCGGCTTGCCGAAGCTCTTGCACGCCGCGGGCAATACGCGGCGGACGATAGGGTTCTGGATGTGGCGATTGCCCTGGAGAGGATGTTCAAACCGGGGGACACGGGAATCAGCGCCCAACTCCAAGAGAAAGTGGCTGACTTTCTGGAAGGCGACGATGAATCGCAAGCTCGAGTGAAGCATGCTGTGAAGCGGTTTTACGACGTACGATCGGCAATAATTCATGGGCCGAAAGACGAAAGAAAAAGGAGCTTACTGGAAGACAGGAATAAGGCGTTTGGCGCGGGGTTCGACCTGGCGCGTCGATCGCTGTTCAAGATGCTGCGGGACAGCCCGCCATCGTAGTGAAACGGTTCGGCTGCTCTGGGACCAAGGCAGGAAACCAAATGAATGAAATCTCAGTTTGCCCAATATGGAATACCACAGCCTCCTTAGAGGAAGTGAATACACGTTTGTAGGTCTAATTTCACGCCACCCTGTCCTTCATTGTGTCGTTTCGGTTTCCTGGTACCGGCCCTCCGCTCGGGCCAGATACTCACGGCACATCGTGAGCATACTTTCGCGATCACCATTGCTGATCCAGTTGACGCGTCCGCCCTCCATCTTCTCGAATTCAGCCACCAGAAGAACAAAGCCAATCCGTGGTTTTACACCCGGTTGCTTGGGTCCGTTTAGGGCCTCGTCAACACCGTGCGCTAAGGCGTTCATTAACGCATGGTGTTCTTTTTGGATCGGCGCTGCCATCACGCCACCCTGCCCTTTCCTTTCGGTCGCTGCATCGCCGCCAGCACTAGGAAATCACTTTGGGAATGAATGAGGCCGGGGCGAACCTCGGTTTCCTTTGTCATTTTGATTCCTTCCATGAAAAACCCCGCGCCAAGCGGGGCAGAATTGGATTGAGGCCGAGGTGCGCCGGAGGGCGCGGCTATCTGCGGGTCAGGCCGCGGAAGTCTGCGCGGCCGGCCGGGCGCACGCCGTGTGCCAGTTTTCGATATTCGGTGGATCGGCTGCGAGCGCCTGTCCGTATCTTTTCAGACTGTGATCCTCGCCAAAGCGGTTGTTTCGCAGCCACACGACCTGCCCGATGTGCTTGGAGCCGGGCGGCACATGGCAAACCAAGTCGGCCCGGTTGCAGATGTTCAGAACATACCGCGCTCCGTGGAACTTCCGGCGCGCGCGGTGCGGCCGCGGGCTGCCAAATGCGATTGTGGGGACCTTCATCGAATACCCGACGATTTGCGCCGACGCCGCGCCCAGAGAATGCCCGATAATCAGCCGCGGCTCAAATTGGCGGGCCCAGTGAAACACTACCTCGGCATGATCGAGAAATCCCGTGTGCCATGTCCGCGTCGCGCCTTTGCGGTAGAGCTTGAGATTGAACTGAAACCAGTCATCCTTTTCATTGGTGCCGGGGATCAGAAGCACAGACCCTACCATCGCCGCCTGCACGCCATTGCGGTTCAGGGCGAAATGGACTTTGCCGTCATATGCCAGCTGGATCAGATTCGCAGCTTCGACAAGCTGCATCACTGGACGAGCATCACAATCGTGGTGCAACGCATTGCTGAACGTTTCAGGCCAATCCAAGTGGCCTCGATCCGGTCGCAGGTCTCAATCCGGACCTCAACGGGCAGCGCCAACGCGGGCAAGTCGATTTGCGGGGGATCAGGGGCACGAAGGCAGGCACCAAGAAGTAGGCTGGCCGCGATCAGGCAAAGAGCTGCTTTCATCGGGCTATCCCTTCGGCAAGAGGGTGAGTGTTGATCTGGCGCTGGTGCGGCCCCAGAGTGCCAGCAGTCCGCCAATTCCGGTCAGGATTTGGTCGGCCGACTGACCGACCATCTGACCGTCGACCTCGGTGAAACTGAAGCCGATAATCGGGGCAAATTGAACCAGAATGACAATCAGGGCGCCGATCATCGCTTTGGATTGCAAAAACCACTTGGAATTTTCCATGTTTCATCTCCGTTTATGAAAAAGGCCGCCAAAGGCGGCCGTGAGGTTGGTCAGGAAGCGCGGTCCGCGCTTTTTGCGTAACGGAGGGGCCTCGGGACGCCGAAGCGCTCTGTGAAGCGCTCCGCGCGTCAGCGGGCCGGTTATCCCGTCGGCAATCAGGCCGCGGCGCACCTGAAACTCGCGCATCTCGATAGGGTCGAACCCTAAAAGCCCAAGGGCCGCGCGCCCGTACATCACGCAGCGGTCGTCAAAGCCATTCATCCCGCCGTTGATTTTTCGCGTGATCGTCCCGATGTCATTCCGGTCCGCCACCGGACCCAGATTGCGGCTGGTCCAGTACCAGATCGCACTCAGCGCCTCCCACGGATCGTCGTTCACCCGGTCGGGCTCGACCTCGAAATCCGGCGCTGCGGCGCGCAGGCCCCGCGCGTAGGCGGTGAAATCGCGATAATTGGCGCGTCCCGTCAGCTGAAATGCGCCCCGCCCGCGATAGAGGTATCCATCGCCGTCAACCGCCGGCGAATTGCCCAGATCCGTGCGCGTGTCGTATCGCGCCTGCGCCGGCGTCGGCCCCCAAAGTTCGCGGTCCCACCTGAGCCCGCCGGTTTCGTGCATCACCTGGCCCAGAAAATGGGCCAGCCGCGCCGGCCGGGTCAGACCAGCCCCTTCCCCGAACAATTTCAACCCATAGGCCAGGCTCTTGGCGTTCGAGGGTTTGGCCCGCCTGCCTGCAATTGTCAGAAGCTTTGATGCGCTTATCATCGGACGGCGGTCCCTTTCTCCTGCATCCGGGTGATCTGGGTTTCGATCCGCCCAAGCGCTTCTAGGATGTTGTCGAGCCTCTGGTTGTCGCGCGCGGCATTGGTCTCAACGGCGCGCAGGCGGCCGCTATGCTCAGATACCGTCCCGGCAACGCGGGTGATCTCGCGCTGGTTCAACTCGATATCGCTTTTGAGGTCAGGCAGAACCATAATGGCCGCCTCCACCGCACCGATCTTCGCGCCTTGAACTTTCAGCTTTTCGGTCACGGTGACCCAGCCTGCGGCGATCCCCACGACGAGGATCAGAATTTGGATCAGATTGCCGAGCGAAATTTGCCCGGTAAAACGGGGTGAAGCCATTTTCCTAGTCCTTTATGCACCAGACACGGACTACACCGCCGGCACCTGCGCCGCTGTCTCTTCCGTTTGTGGCGCCTCCGCCACCGCCGCCGGGAAAGAACCCGGCTTGCGGCGCCGCACCGTTCTCGCCACCGTGACCTCCCTGGCCCGCATGTAATGAGAGGCCACCAGACCTTGTATATTCGGTGACGTTGGCGCGCGCCGGCCCACCGGACGCGCCGCCATATCTTGCTGACCCGCCGATTGCCCCGCTATCATAGGGGTCAATGTCCGTGACGACCATACCGCCATCGGTTGCAGCGGGATCATCATAAGTAACGTCGAACCCGCTAATGCTGAAATCCACGCGTGGACCCGCGCGGGTTTGCCCGGTTGCACCACCCAGCCCGCCATCTGCACTGACCGTGTATGGCCCGCTGGCAAAGCTGGACTGCCCCCCGGCATTGCCAGTCGCATCGGCATAAGTTTGTGAGGCACCGCCGTCGCCCACGACAACGGTCGCTGTAGCGTCAAGGTAATCAATGTCCTGGACCTCGAAAAAGCCACCTGTGCCACCATTGCCGCCGTGCGCATAAACCTCACCAGCGTCGTTTTCCGTGCCACCGCCGCCGCCGCCGCCCACCTCCTGAATAACAACGCGGTCGCCGCTTTCTGCATTGCTGGGTTTCGTCCACGTGCCCGAGGCCAGGAACTCTTGAAAATCGTAAGGCACGCCCAGGATTTTCGGTGCCCCAGCCGCACGCTCAGCCATCGCAATCGGATTGTCGCGCAAGGCACGGCCTTGCTGCAGCGTCATCCCTTTTTTGTGCGCAAGTGCAGCGTCCGCAACCGTGGCGGCGTCATATGTCGGCATGTCGCTTCCTTAAAACCAGACGTAGGGCCCAGTGCCATCGCCAAAGTCGGCTAGGGCATCATCGAACCAAAAGGCGCCTTCTTCCTTTTCCAGCGCTGTGGCGCTGTCGTAATCGGGCGCAGGGGCGTTCATCCAGAATCCGAACCGGGCTGACGGCACCCCGCTTTCGGCCCGGATTTTCAGCCGGTCACCGGCGCGTTCGCGCATCCCGATCTGCATCGGCAGAGTGCCGTCCAGCCCGGTTTCATCCTGCAAAAACCGGCTGGTCACCTGGACCAGATCGGCCAGTTCAAGGCCTGCGTCTTTCACGTCCAGGACCGCCGTCAGCACCCGCGGCGTGTCGCGAAACCGCGACACCAGGCGTTCGGCAATCACAGACGCGGCCGCATCATTGCCCGCCTCGCCAAACCAGCGCGAAAATATTTCCTTGATCCGATGCTCGCCGTGCTCATTGGTAAACCCCGCGGACGCGTCGATCACCACCGCCGCCGCCCGGTAGTTGCGCGCATCCGTGACGCTGTCGGTCGGGTCCAGCATGCCGTGCCAGAATATCAGCGTTGTCAGGCGCTGATCCTGAGCCGCAGCCACATCGACCGACCCTTCGACCAGGCTGGCCGCGTCGTTGAGTTGTGCGTAAGTCTCGCCCGGCTCTTTGGGCCGGTTCGCCCTGAACCGCACCGCCTGACCGATCTCGTCCCACCACACGTAAAACCCGTGTTGGCACAATTCGCCGACCAACTGCGATATCGGCGTCGGCTTGGTAATCGTCGCCGTGAATGTCAGTCCGCTCGTCCAGTCGTCATAGTCGGAATTCCACGTGGGCAGATCGACGAACGCGGTGTCGACGGGCCCCTGAACTGTCAGCAGGTCATCAATGATCCCGGTCCCACGCTGACCTTCGTAACGCAGGCACAGTTGCGCCACATCTCCCGCTTTGTGGCTGTCGGCCTCGGTTCCATCGACCCCACGCGCTGTCAGGGTCAGATCGTCACCCGACCGCGTGAATGTCGCCACCTCGCGCCCGATTGCGACCCGGCCCGAGGCGGGATAGTCGCTGTTGCCCACGCCCGCCGGTTCCAGCGTCGCGGCGGTGTCCGCAGCAGCGATATCCGCCACGATTTTGCCCGTCGATGCCGCCGGGGCCAGCGCGCGGCTGCCATCGACCAGATCGAGCACGTCCTTGGCGATGATCGTAACCTCACCGGCCGCGTTCGGCCCGTGCCATTCGGAAATCACGTAATGCGCCACCGCCATCTGCGCGACCGTCTGGCCGACGTACCCCTCGCGTACCCTGAGTGCGCGGCCCAGATAAAAGGGCCATCGCGCGCGTAGTTTACCAAAGAACGTGCCGCGCGCCGGGTCGTAGCCGACCCCGCTGAACTGCGCGGCGCCGGACGCGCGTTCATCGCTGTATTTGTCGGTCAGGCGATCATGGTAAACAAAATCCTGCAATTTCACCGTGACCCGCGCGCGTTTGCCAAGCGCTGAGGTCCGCGGATCGATGCCGCTGAGATTGATCTCGGCCGCGCGGCTGCTGACCGATCTCAGGGCGGGAAAGAATGTGCCGGTCTTGGGCAGTCCCGAGATATTTTCCGCAAACCGCAGCGTCAGTGTGCCGGGCGCGAAATTCACCTGATCCTGGCAGTGCCGGTACATGTTGAAACATTTCGCCGGCGTCGATGCGCTGAGCGCCGCGGTGCAGGGTGCGCCGCCATAAGTAAGCGTGCATTGATCGACATCGATCTCGACGATGCGGATCGGTTCGCGCCCAAGAGTCATGTCTCATAAACCCGCGCCGCGATGACCGCGTTTTGATAATCCCTGACGCCGGCTGGGGCCGGCCGGATCACCGGGCCATCGCGCCACATGTAAAAAACGTCTTCCGGGTGATCATCAGGCCGCCAGCCCAGAAACGCCCCGCCGCCTTCGTTGAATTTGGTCTGGAAGTCCTTCCAGGACGTACCGCGCACGAATGCGGGCGTCAGATGCTCTGGCGCGATCTCGATTCGCGATCCGCGATTGACCACCGACGACCCCAACAGATTGCCGCCGACACTGACATTCGATTGCAACGCGACCTCGGTCGGCGTGATCGCCGGCACGAAAGACTGATAGACCCGCTGCGGCACCACCAGCTCGTTGCCGAAAAACGCCACCCCGACCGCCAGCGCATCGCCGACCGTCAGCCCGGTGAAATAGAACTGCCACCAGGCCGCGCCCCGGCCGGAGACAATGTTGCGGAAAGCGATCGGGCGGTTGTCCGTGGGCGTCACCAGTCCCGCGCCTGCGTCCGACCAGGCGATCCCGTCGGGCGATCGGCGCAGACGCACCGACCCGCCGAAATCGGCCAGGTTGTGCGCGGCCAGCGCGCCGAACGACAGCGTCTGCGCCGACGCCAGCTGAATATCAAAGCTCGCCGTCGTGAGCGTCACATCGGGCAGCCAGAAATCATAGGTCGCGCCGTCGACCGCGTTTTCGGCATCGCCATCGGTCAGTGTCGCCGTGCCGCCAAAGATTACACCAGCCGCCGCCGCCAGATTATCCCAGGCCAGCACCGGATTGTTTTCCTGCACCGCTGCCTGCAGGACGGTGAGCCGCGCCGCTGAAACCGCGATGGTCATCAGACCGCCGCCACGGTCAGATGATACCCGCGATCACCGGCCTCGGCGTTGAGCTGATCAAGCAGGCTGCCTATTGACCCGGACAACACGTCCGACAACGGACCGGTCAGGTTCAGCGTGGCCGAAAGCGGGCGCGGGGCGGCGGCCACGGATGCTGCACCGCCACCGGCGGGCGCGGCGCCACCACTGCCAATCGAAGTTGAGCCGATCGAAGTTGAGCCGATCGATGAAATCAGTGCACCGGTTTTGGCCAGCGACGCCGCCGTAAACGCAGCTGCGACCGGCGGGCCGCCGATTTTCATGCCCTTTTCCCAGGCCCCCACTGCCGCCAGATATCCAGACACAATTGCTTCGGCTTTGGCCGCCGCTTTGCCTATTTTGAAAAGCTTATCATTCTCAGTCCGCATCAGCGACGACAGATCGCCGAACATGCCCGACAGCGCGTAAAGGGTGGCCGAGCGGCGGCTCTGTTCCAGCGATTTCGTCCGCTGTGCATGCTCGGCCTCAAGCCGTTCGCGCAGCGACCGATATTCGCTTTCCTTGATTTCCTTGGCGCTCAGAAAACCGTCGAGCAACGCCAGCTGCGCCTGATAGTCCTTTTCGATCAGCTCCTGCTGGGTCATGAAGCGTTCGCGCAGCCGCTCAAGCGATGCCTCGCGGGCCTCGCGGGATTTATCATCAGACAGCCGGTCGCCCGTCCCGCCGCCAAATCCGCCTTCAAGCGCGGCCATCAGCGCGGCGCGGCGCTCCACTGCGCGCTGCAGCTCCATTATCTCCTGTTGCAGAACTGTGATTTCTTCATCGATCGCGGCACTTACCTCTTTAAGAGCTGCAGTTCGAGGATTGACGCTCAACATCATCGGGTGATCGCCGGGGTCGGACAAATTTGCGAGCTCTGCATCAGCCTCGCCGCGATCACCGTACAGTTTGTGAAGTTTCTCGGTCATGTTCGAAATCTGACCTTGTTCGGTAGTGCCGAATATGTGGTCAAATCCAATCAGAACCTGCGAGGCAAAGCTCATGAAATGGCCCTTCATGGCGTCGACCATGCGGCCCCAGATCGTTGCCATCCGAACGGAGCGCTTTATCAGATTTTCGTCCAGAACGACACCAAGGTCCCGCGCGGACTGTTCCATTTCGCCCAAGGCAGCCGCGTTGTTTCGCAACAGCGGCGCAAGGCGCATCGCATCGCTGGCAATCGCCTCCATATAAAACGTCATCTCGGCCTGGCTGACGTTGGCGCGTTCCAGGGTTTCGACGTAAAGCGCCAGCGCGTCGGCGCTGTTGAGCCTGCGAAACTGATCGGCGGTCACACCGACCCTTGGCGCGATTTGCTCGAAGAAATCCGCCATCGGCCCGGCACCGGTTTGCATGAAATCGCCGATCTTGTCGTTCACGTCCTTCAGGATGTCAGAAAGCTTTTCCTGTTCGACCCCGACCCCGCGTGCCGCGAATGCCAGCGACTGAAACCGCTCGACCCCCACACCCGCAACCCGCGCCAGATTGTCGATCTCCCTGGCGTTGTCCATCACCGCCTTTGCCGCAGATCCCAAGGCGCCGCCGACCACCGAGATCGCCGCGACCGCGATGGTCACGCGCCTGGCCATTACCGCCATCCGATCGGCGGTTTTCTCAAAGTCCTTGCCAAATTTACGGACACTCTTGCCGCCCTTGGCCAGCTCGCCCTGAAGCGACCCGATATCGGCACCGATCCTGACAACAATATCGCCGACGACTTTAGCCATTGGTTTCCGCTTCCTTTGCGCGCGCGTCTTTCAGCAATTGTTTCAACATTTCGGTCCTGTCTTCCGATGCCGGTTCGGGCTTTGGCATCCTGGCGGCAAACGCCCACCAGAAATCGCCTGGGCGACATGTATAAAACTGATCAGGCGACCAGCCCCAGTGCCCCACCGCGATTCTGAACAGCGTTTCTACGAAGGGGCGTCCACCGGCCCCGTCGGCTTTTTTTCCGGCACGTCCCCCAGGATGTCTCGCGCCATCGGCGGCGCAATGATCTGAAGCAGGTCGATGACAGCGGCGTGAATGTCGCTCGCACCCTGGGCGGGGTTTTCGGCCATGTCGGTGTTGATCTTCAGAAACACTTCTTCGCGCGTGACCGCTCGACCCGCATCCTGATCCGCAGGCACCAGCGCTCTTGCGTAGCTCACCGCCTCGGCGAAGGCCTCGGCAATGTCGGCGTAGGGCGCCCGGTTCGTCAGCAACATAACAAAGGCAGGCGTTGACCCGCCCGCCATGAGTATGACCTCGATCCGGCGGACCAGCTCAAAGACCCGGTTCGCCGGGATCGTATAGGTCCCGGCGCCCCAGGTCAGATGAACATCGTCAAATCCGGTCATCTATCAGACGCCAGGCGTGTAGATGTGTGCACCCGAGCGTTGCAGGGTCGCGTTGAACTTGACCCCTTCGCCGTCGGGCGCAGTTTCGGAATAGGCCACCATGACAAATGTGCCCGCGATCGTATCAGTGCTGCCCAATTCGTTCGGGCGTTCCAGCGTGATATCGGTCATGAATTTGTCGGCGTCCGTCGTGCTCAACGCCAGCGCCGCCAGAACATCGTCATCGGTGTAACCCTCGATGGTCAATTCCAGCGACTGCGTGGCAAAGACGCCGCTCAGGAACTCGACGACACCCGCCGAATCCTTGTTTGTCACATCGACCGGATCGCCGGTCCAGTTCAGCGCGTTGACAAGCGCGCTGGCGATGACCTTGCCACCCTTTTTCATGATGAAAGCGCGCCCCGAGGAATTGCCCATTTTCTGTCTCCTTTTACGTCTTGCTGATCAGGGCGCGGTAGTCGCAGACCCCGTGGATTAGCCGCGTGTCTGACTCGACATCGCTGTCGGTTTCCTCGCGCGCCAGATAATAGTTGTTGAACCCCGCCAGGCTCAGCGGCAGGTGCTGCAGGGCGTCATAAATCAGCCCCTGAACGGACCGGCATTCGATCATGCTGCCCGCCTGGCTCCAGGTGTGCAGGCGCACCAGAACTGACCAGGCGTTGCGGGTTTTGCTGTCCATGTTCGTTGCGATCAGGGCGCCGATCCGGATGTAGGGGAAAACGGCCGTCAGCGTCGATCCCGCCAAGTGCGTCGGCACGTCAACCACTTCCGTCGCCACCGCCATCAGCGGCGCATCACCGGTCATCCGCGCGAAAAGGGCGGTTTGAAAAACCGTCTCGACGCCCATTAGCCCCGCGCCTTTTTGCGCAGCCGCGCCAGCCTGCTTTCAAGTTTCCTGCCGAAAATCCGCAGCCAGGTTTCTTCCCAATTGGCGCGCAGTTTTTCGACAGCGCGGGCAAAGAACGCATATTCGCGCACCTTTGATGTGCCGTATTCCAGAAACCGCCAGTAATAGGCGCGGCGCTCAACAATGACATCCGACCGCAACAGGCCCGGGCGCCCACGACGGCGTTTGGCCTTCGTCGCCTTCTTCAAAACGCCTTTGTCTCTGGGCATCGCCGCCTTGGCATCGCGCGCCACTTGACCCGCCAAACCGTGCACCGTGGCGCGCATCAGGTTTTTCGCCTCGCGCGGCGCGATCCGCGAAAGCAAATCATTGACCTCAGCTATTCCGTGAATTTTTGGATCCAGTTTCATCGAACTGTGCCGCCCTCGATCGTGACAAAGACGGATGCACGGTCCCCAATCGCGTCCACGGCGACCACCTGATAAAGGGTCCCGACCTGGATGGCGCAGATCCGGTCACTCGCCCTGATTGCGCGTGTCAGCGCATTCGACCGCAGCCGAAGTTTATAGCTGACGGCACCGGCCTGCCGTCCGCCGATCTCTCGCTCGGTTCCGCTCGACCAGATGAACTCGCCCCATTCGCAGAATTGCTCGACCCAGGTCTCGGTCTGCCCGCCTGCGCCGTCGCTGACATAGGTCGGGCGCTCAATGGCGACCTGTGTTCTGAGCGAACCGGCGCCTCGGGTCACAGCCACAACCTGTACGGTCTGAGCATGGACTTGACGCCCCACGGCATCTCCGCCGCTGTTGCCATCGACACCCCCTCGCGGTTTTCAAGAAAATGCCCGGCCAGCATTCGCAGGCCCTGAAGGATGTCTTCGGGCACGTCGCTGCCAGCATCCCCGAAGCCGACCTTCAGGCGAACGGTCACTGACTGCCAATCCGACCTCGGAACCGGCCAGGTCACATTGTAGGCCGGTGCGATCAGGTTCGGACGGCAAGTTTGCACCAGTTGATAATTGGCCGCCGGCAGGGTCTGGGTCGCGCCCGG
Organism: Paracoccaceae bacterium; assembly: GCA_965247915.1. Taxonomy (GTDB): domain Bacteria; phylum Pseudomonadota; class Alphaproteobacteria; order Rhodobacterales; family Rhodobacteraceae; genus JAKZRT01. The sequence goes on along the minus strand of OZ252048.1, from coordinate 549,829 downwards.
ATCGTCTGTGTAAGAAATGCTGGTTACCGATTGCACGGGGTCCACCGGCAAGTGGATATGTGGTCCAAATCCTGCCAGCGAGAACTCGACGGTCTGCGTGATCAACCGACGGCGCAGGTATGTCTCAATCGCCTGGCGTGCCGCCCGAATATAGACCTTCGCGGCGATCGTTGTCGGTGCGTCGCCAATCCGCTCGTGCGTGGCGAATTCAATCTCAGTAATCGGTTCGGTCGCAGGCGGTGTGATGGTTTTCATGAAAACGCTCTGCAGGCCTCACTCGTCACCGTGTGCGGCAACGCCGAGGCGGACGAAATGGTTGGCCTTTGCCGCAGGCAGGGCAATTGCCTTTTTGCTGGCCTCGTATCTTTCCGCAGCTTTCGTACCGGCGCGATGATCCTTGACTTCGTAATTGCGCAAGAACCTGACCTTGATTTTAGCTTCGGCTGTCATTGTGTCTCTCCTTCGAAAAATTCGACCAGGGCGACGATCGCCCCGATCCCATTCATGCCTGAGCGTCAGCTCAGACGCGGACGATTTCGCTCACGCTGGCAAGGTCACGTGCGGACGCCGGGCCGTAATGTGCGCCATAGCCCAAAACAAGGGCACCCATGTCGCTGGTGGCTACAGCAACCGTCACCGACAGCCGGACATGGGTAAAGGCGTTGTTAACGTCGAGATCGTCGTCATTCATCGCAATTTCGGCCTGCTTGTTATCATCGCCGCCCGCCTGCGTCAGCTGCGTGATCGCAGCACCCGTCAGATCCTTAGCGCTGGTGCCTGAAGCGTCCTGCGCCTGTTCGAACTTCGCGTCGACCGTCGCCGCTGCGCCCAGATCGCCCACTGACAGAACCGCCAGCGCCTGGGCAAAATCCGCCATGGCGATCCAGGCGGTGGTGTAAGTGGCCGCCGCATAAGCGTCGGGGTCGATTACGCCGGCAACGGCGATTTGGTCGGCAACATTGATACCAATCATGGGTTCGTCTCCTTCGATAAAAGTTGTCGCCCCGGCGCCGATGGCACCGGGGCAGGATCAGATCAGCGCCCGATCAGGCGCGTTCGTCGAGCGTGATGAAATGCGACTTCGTGGCCGCGCCGTTGGCCGGGCTGACCGGTGCCGACAAATGCGGCTGGCCACCGAAGCGGAAGGTCCAGCGGAAGGCCTCGGTCGCATAGTCGAAGTAAAGATGCATCGAGCGTGCGAACTTCGGACCCGCCTCGCGGCGCAGCGAATGATAACCTTTCAGCGAAGTAAGCTGAATATCGCCCTTGTCACCCAGCGTCCTGGCGTGCTCGGTAAAGCGCAGCGGATACCCCAGGACAAATCCGTTCGGGGCGCCCACCAGACCGTTCGGCGGGGTCCAGACCGGCGTATCGCCGATGATCAGGTTAACCAGTTGCGGGAAAATGTCCGAGTTCGCCAGCCAGATCGCTTTGTCACCAGGCACAACCATCAGCCGCGAATACATCTTGGTCAGGTTGTCGACCTTGATTGTATCGGCGGTCTGGCCGCCTTCTTTCGCGACGCTTACCAGGGCGCCGGAATTCATCCAGCCAAGCGGCTGGCCGACGCCCGATCCGTTGACAAGCGCGTCGTTCTTCTTCCAGGCGATCGCTTCGCCGGACTTGCGCGTCAGCCGCGCAGCAAGCCGGGGTGCGTCCTCAAGCAGTTCTTCGCTGGCCGTCACGAAGACATAAAGCTCGTGCAGATGGATCATGCGCGGCTCTTCCTTGAGCTTGTCTGCGGTCATCTGCGACCCTTCGGACCGCCAGCGCGCCTGTACACCCGAGGATCCCCAGGGCGTGGTCTCGTCAGCCGTTGACTGTACCTGTCGGTGCATGGTCGGCTCTTCGTCAACTAGCGGACCGAAATCATCGACCTCCGACACCACTTCCCAGATATCGTCCGAGAATTCGGGCGGCACCTCGTACCCCTCGCCCGAGGCCGCACCGCCGGTGTGCGGGCTGGGCGGGGCCGCCATCAGGCGGCTGTCGATAGCGCCACCAGGTCGGCCCCCGCCACGCACGGCCACCGCAAACTCGGCCAGATCGTTAAACCCATGCGTCGTCGCCGGGTTCGCGTCGCGTACAGTGTTCTGACCGGCCGCGGGCGCCATCTGCCGACGCATTTCGGCCTGCCGCTCCAGGCCCGCGATCTCGGCCTCGGCGGCCTTGACCTCTGCCTGGATTGCGTCGGCGCGGGCGGATTCGTCGTCCGCCAGCAAACGATCCTCGGCCGCGGCCAGATCCAATAGTTTCGTGCCTTCCGCCTTCAGATCGGTCAGCTTTTTCTTCAGCTCAGCGAGCTTTTTCATGGGGTTCTCCTTTTCGCCGGGTCAAGTCACACCAACTAGCGCAACACGCCCGGCGCGCGTCACGGTGGCGACCTTCAGGTCGTGGTTTTGAAAGTGGTCAGATTAGCGACATCCGCCGGCGCAGATTCGCCGCCTGGGCGCGCCGATTGCCACGGGCAAGTCGCGCGATCGTGTCATCCAGCGTCGCAACTCTGTCGGCCATGCCAAGCTGAACCGCGCGCTTGGCGTGGTAATAGCGGCCGCCACCGAAGTGTTTGTCGGTGTCCTCCGGATCGGCCCGTACTCTGGCCACCGGCACGCCCCGCGCCTTGGCCACATCGTCGGTGAACATGTGGTAGTAGCCGCGCACGTCATCTTGCATCGCCTGGCGCGCGGTATCGTCGAGCGGAGCGAATGGATTACCCTCGACTTTGCGCGGGCCCTCGTAGATGAACGTGCGTTTGATCCCCGCCGCCGCCAGCGCCTCGCTGATATCCTGGTGCATCATATAGACCCCGATCGATCCGACACTGCCCGACGGAGTCACAACCAGCTCGTCGGCCGCCGATGCAATCCAATACGCCGCCGACATCGCGATCGTGTTCGCCACCGCGACGATCGGGCGATCCGCCTGTTTGTGCGCACGAATGAGGGCGGCGGTTTCCGGCACCAGGTCCACCTGGCCGCCCGGGCTGTCGATTTCGATCACGATGGCCGACACGTTCGGGTCCGTGGCCGCCTCGCGAAAGGCTTTTTCAAACGCGGTCAGCGACGCACCCCCTGACAACGCATCCAGCATGTCTGCACGCGGCAGGATCGTGCCCATCAACCGTAGCACCCGAACCACCTTGTTGCCGCGCGACCGCACGTCGGCAGCAACCTCGGGGCGGGGCGGCCGGTTGTCGGTTTCCAAAGCCCCGCCTGATGCGCGCAATTCCAGAACGGCGAGTATCTGCTGGGCTTTGCCCGGCTCGATAAACCAGCATCCGGTCGCGGCCATCTCAAGAATTCGGCGAATTTCATGCGGCATTGTCGATCACCCTCAGTTGCGGCCGCCCGCCGTTGCGCGCGACACTGCGGCGCAGGAAGGCGATGGTGGCCTGCTCACTTTGCTGTTCGTCTGTCGTGCGGCCCTCGGAAACCGAACCGGCCGGGGCCATGTTCAGCGGTTCCATATATCGGTCTCCGGACGGGCCGATCCCGTTCATATTCTCGCGGCGGCGTATCTCGTTGACGCTCAGCCAGCCCCATTGCCGCGCCACAGCGTAGGCGCCGAAACGCGTCTTGATGTCACCGCGCAAAAGGCTGGCCACGTTGAATTCGAAATAGAACCGCGGATCGTCGATCAGCCACTTGCCGATCGACCGCTCGATCAGCTCAAGCCAGGGGCCGAGCGTCTCGGTCACATATTCCAGGCTCTGGTTTTCGATATTGGAAAATGTCGCCTTGTCGAGAATCCCGACCTTATGCGGCGGCATGTTCCAAAGCCGCGCGCAGTCGGTCCAGACCTCTTTGCGGGTTTCCAGAAACTGCGCCTCTTCGTTCGAATGCGCCAGTTTGACCACGTCGATGCCGTGCTCAAGAATCCCCGGCTTGTGCCGGTTGCGACCAGAAAACCAACGCCGCCACGCGCTTAGAAAGTTTCCCTTCGAATCTTCATCCTCGAATTCCCCGTCCATCCTGAAGAAAAACGGTGGAAGGGCGTCGTTCTTGAAAAATGCGTTGGCGTAATCCTGAAGTGCTATCGCGGCGGCGATGGCCTCGCGCCCGTCATGCAGGATAGGCGACCGACCCCGGAAACCCTCGCGGTAGGGCGGCAACGCAATGTGCCAAAACTCGCCCTCAATAAGATACCGCGTGACGCCCCTGCGCTCGGTGACCCGCAACCGACGACTGCCATCTGCAATCACCTCGATATCGCACAGCGCGCGTTCAAGCGGCCAGACCTCGGTAATCGCTGCCGTCAGCCCGTCAAACTTGAGTTCGCCAAAGAACTCGCCCCCGGCGGCCAGATCATCCACCAGCGTTTTGAAAAATTCGAAACTGGTCTGGTACGGGTTCGGGTCGTTGAGAAGTTGCGCCACTGGATGATCGCTGCGGGTCGCACGATTGTCGCCGCTGCGGCGCTCGAAGATGTTGAAGGCCAGCCCGGCCGTCGTACTCGCCAGATTGTTCAGCGACGCTTTGACCACAGGCACCTGGCGCGCCCTCTCGATCGTGACGTTCACACCGGCCGCCGTTTGCCGATAGATGCCGCCCCACCAGTGATCATCGTCGGGGTTGCGCCCAACCGGCGCGCTGGCAGTGGCGCGGGCGGGAAAGAGCGGAAAGAGGCTCATGCCACAGCCCGGTAATCGGGTCCGATGTGGATAAGCCTGGCGCGCCGGGGTTCGGGGTTCAGGTCCATCAGCATCGCCGCATTAAAAATCGCGACAAGGGGGTCAATTTTCGACACGCCGGCCCTCTCCTTTGTGATGTAGACGTTCATGCCCCGCGCCTCGGCCTTTGCGTTGCCGAGACACCAGTTGAAAAGTGGCTGGTCGCCGTGCTTGAACCGGCCATCGGCCAGCCGCCGCTCCAGCCCCTTGATCGCCCCGCTCAGTTTATACCCTTGACCAACCCCGATGATCTCGTCGTCGGTGAAACCGCGCGCTTCCAACTCGTCACGCAGGGCCGCAACTCCCCACGGGTCCAGCCCGATCGCCCGTTCCGTAGGCAGCAGTTTAGCCGTGCGCAGCCGCTCGCAGATATCGACCGCCGCCACGACGTGCTCGCTCGCCTGAGCGGCGATCACAAGATCGCCGTCGGTGGCAAAATCGCGCAACCTTGGCGCAATCTCCTTGCGCCGATCCAGCACACCGGGCAGGCACCAGGCCCGCACCCAGGCCTGCCAAACCCGCGTCTCGGCGTGGCGGCCGATCACACCCAGCCCGAAAAGGTCATCCGCTCCGCCGACATCCGCTCCGACAACGGCAACGTCCGAGGTCTCGATCAGCTCGCCCAGCGTAAGCCCGGCCTGCGCGTTCGAAGGCCAGTAATCCGCGCCGATCCAACGCTCGCTGTGCAGTCCCAGCCCGATCTCAACGTTCAGATGCTGGGACGCGAACAAAGCCAGCGCCGCGGGGCCGTCATCCACGGCCTGGGCGAAATTCGTGCGCAGCCATTCCAGGTCCACCGATCGGCCCAGGTTCGGGTTCACCAGGTGCCACGTTGCCTCGTCGCGCCATATCCCGGCCTTCGCCTCTTCAGGCGGCAGCTCGTAAAGCACCGCCAGCATCGGCGAGTCGCGCCGACCGTCCCGCACGTCGCGCGCTTTCTGCAACTCGGCGCGGAACTGACCGGCGGGCTGGGACTTCGACTGGGTCGTGATCTGCAGCAGAAAGCCCTCTGGCCGCGCCGCCAGGCCGCCGCGTAATTCAGTGAAAATCTCTGGCGCTTTAGCCTTCATCCCCAAAACATGCGTCTCGTCGATCAGCACGTAAGTCGCTTTCGACCCGGTGACGATATCACGGTCGGCGCTCAGGATCATGATCTCGCAGCCGGTGAACCGGTGCGTGATCTTCTTCAGGTGCGCCTGGACATGGAAGATCGTTTTAAGGTCCTCGTCCAGCGCAATGATCAGGCGCGCCTGCTTGAACGCAATCTCGGCGATCTTGTGCGTCGGCGCGATCAGCACCGCCTCGGCATTCGGCCGGTCGTTCAGGATCGCCGCCGTCACGATGATCCCCGCAGCTGATGAGCTTTTAGCGTTTTTCTTCGGGATCAGCAGGAAGAATTCTTGCAGCATCCGGCGGCGGGTCTCCGGGTCGTAACTGCCAAAGATGGCGCGCACGAGATCAAAGACCCATTGGTCGCAAACCTCGCCATAACTCGGATATCCGATCATGTCGGGGACCCGAAGCCGCTTGAATATCCGCAGGGCTTTTTCGGCGACCGCGTCGTGAAGCGGCAGATCGGGGATCAGCGACTGCCCCTGCATGATCCGCGTCCGCCAATCAGGAACGGCAGTCGACCAGGCCTCTGCGCGCGGCATCGCCGTCATTGCGTGTAACTCCCAGGGGTCAGATCGCCGTCCCAAAGTTCAGCGTTCCGGGTCAGTTTCTCGGCATCGGCGTTGGCTCGCGTCTTTTTGCCTTCCGGTGGCGATTCCCTGTCACCGTCGATCCGAACCTGCGCCAGAACCTGGTCGTTCTTCTCGATCAGGCGGCCCAGTTCTTTGAGGGCCGCGACATTGCCTTCATCGGCCAATTTCTGGGCACACATCAATCGCCAGGCGTCCAGACGATCCCGTTGAATCGCGCGGACCTTTAGTTCTGAAAAATAATGCTTCCTGAGCGTCGGCAGGGAACAGCGGATCGCATTGGATATCCGCTCGTTCGACCACCCCATAGCCAGTAAAACCATGACTTTATTGCGGTTTTCTTGGCTCGCCACATGTGCCGGTCGCCCACGCCGCCCTGAGGGCAACGTCACCAGATCGCCAAAAAGGTCTAAAACTTGCTCAGCCAAAAAAAATCTCCAGATGGCAGGGGCGCGGGTCTAACGCCGCAGGTGCCCCAGCAATTTGACCCCCCCTACCCGCTGTCAGCGCGGGCTGCGGCGATCGATGCGCTGCTTATCGCGGTCGTGCCACTCTTTGCTGACAGACTGCAGGTTGTCGAAATCCCAGAACAGGTCCGGGTCCCAGTTGTGCGGCACGATGTGATCAACCGCCGGACTGTTCGCGGAGGGATAGCGCCCGATCAACAGTGCCCCGGTCTGCTGGCAGATCCACCGGTCATGCTTGAGACGTCGTCGTCGGAGCTCCTGCCATCGCGCGGTGCTGTACCAATTCGGGCGCGCCGCGTTGCGAAATCGCAGTCGTGACGCGTCGTCACCCGGCGCGGCCACGCCTTTGGGCGTCAACTGGCGCATCCTGGGTGTCAGGTTGCGCAAGGCGCCACCTCCGACATGTTTCTACATTTAGTCCAGGATTGGTTGCCGGGGCGGGGATCGAACCCGCGACCTGCTGGTTATGAGCCAACTGAGCTACCGCTGCTCTACCCGGCTGAAATGATCCGAGGAGTGCCGGGTTTTGACCCGGCGCGCGCATAGCGACCTCCTCGGCATGATGATCAAAAGCAAAAGCGCCCGAGGCGTTTCCGCCGGGCGCTTTTAGATGATGTCATATTCAGTAGTTTCTGTGCGCCTTTTTGTCAACCCACATTTTGTGCCATTTTGGTTCAATGGCCCCGCATGCGGTCCAGTGCGGCACGAAGTTCAAGCATCAGAGCCAGAGTGGCGCGACGGGATCGGCCCCAACGATACCGCATCAGCACCTTTGATATCGAGAGATCGGACAAGCACACCGCATCGATCAATTCCCGCGACTTAATCGGGGCGCACCGATCTCGGTGAGGGGCGGTCTGTCTCGGTGACAGCGCCCAGCCGTCGCCGATCTCCGCAATCATCGCATTTACCCGCCCCCGGTCACGGATACGCGCGTCGATCCACGACCCACCGCCCGACGCCCTGGCCGCGCGCAGCGCCTCGAGCGACGAACACCGCACACCGCCCGCGTCCAGACGCTCGGTGAGCTGGGCATAGAGCCGCCCGGCCCCGACCTGCGCAACGGTGAAGAGCGGCACATGAACTTTGCCCCGCGCCTTGGCCAGGCCCGCCGCGCATCCCTCCATCCGGTCGAACGCATCTTCGCGGATCACCGGCTTTCCACCACGTTCGGCCATTCGATGATAGCGCGGGCCACCGCTTTCAGTGCGAAGAACCTCGACCGGATCATAAAGGCGCACGGGCCCGCGCGCCGGGGCGCAGGCGTTGATGTCGCCGGCCCCGGCAGGCGCGACGCCCGCAGCCTTGACCTCTGCGACAGCACCGGCCTCAATCGCCCGGGTAAACGCCGATGCCGAATGACTTGCCGGACGGTTGAGATTGTTCACGATCTGCGCATCGATGCGTGCCTGGACGTCGGGATCGTGCTTCATGGCATCGCCTCCACCATTCTGATCCGATCAAAAAGCCACACACCGCAATTGACCGCCCAGGAATTGCCGAGCGCTTTGTAGCGCGGGCCGTCGGGGCATTGGTCGGCGGGCTTGCCGCGCCATGGAATTGCGGTCCAGCCGTCGTGAAAGCCCATCAGACGCTCACATTCCTTCGGGGTCAGGCGTCGTACGGCCCAAGGCTGGGCAATGTAACTGCGGCTTGACCCACCATCCGATGCGCGCAGATTTGCGGTGTCGTGCGGACCTTCGGGCATCGCCCCGCCTTCGCGTCCTCGCAAATCGAACGCCACCGCTGGCGGATGCGCACCAGCGGCCAGAGGATGCACCGGATCGCCGGGGCACGGGTTACTGTAATTTCGGGGCGAGGTGATTTGGGTCGTGTCGAAAGCCACCGCGTACGCGGTGCCCGCATCAACGGTTGGCGCGACGCCCTCTCGTGCATCGTTGCCGTAGTCTTTGGCTGAGAAAGCTATGGGCAACAACGCGCCCTGTTCGGACGGCAGGCGGGATGCGCTTTTGCTCATGCTAGCCGTCAGTGGTCCAGACACAGCGACGACCGCTTCCTGATCGCCACGATCAGCATCAGCCGACAACGGCGGGGATACATCGTCTGGCGCGCCGGGACCGGCATTCGGGTTTTCGCTGGTGGCGCGCTCCTGAATGGCGATGGCCGCATGACCGCCCGCGTTCTGGTGGCTGGAATTGTGGCCCATGCAGCGCAGCGTTGGTGCCGTGCCATCCTCGGCCGTCTGAACCTCAGTTCCCTTGCAATCGAAAGCCACGGGCACAATCGGTGTTCCGCGCCCGGTTCCATCTTCGGACGCGTCAAAACCTTCGCCCTTCAGCGTATGGGCGACATAGGTTTGCAAATCTGCGGCATGGCAATCGTTGCCCTTGCCAAGCAGCGTATTTGCGGCAATGAGGGTCTCGGTCTCGGCATCGAGGCTTTGCTGCCCGCTCGCCGTGATGCAATGGGAGACATCACCCGAATTGGCGATCAGTCCACCGTTGCAGTCGAAGTCGGTTCCGATCCCGCCACCGCCTGAAGGGCGCGCGCTAATTGTGGGGGCAGGTCCTTGCCCCGTTTCGCGGCGCGGCGGAGGATCCCCGCGCAGGCTTTCGCGGTCAAATAATACCGCCGCGGCACGTCGCCAGTCTCCAAGATATCCGACAAAGAACACACGGCGTCGTCGTTGCGGGACGGCCCGGGGAAAGCCCCGTGTTCGCACGTATTGAGCGTCAAAAGTCCGAAATCCGCCATGATAGCCGAGTTCCGCTGCTCCGGCCACGAAACACCAGAGCGCATGGTTTTCGTAAGCATCGTATCGGTCAGTGACCACGACCTCCTCCCCGTCTCGGGGTCCGTTGTCACCGTCCAGGTTGATTTCCGGCGGACGCTGATCGGGAGAGTCGTGGGACAAGGCGCTGAGAACGCCGGGAACGTTTTCCCAGACCAGCCAACGGGGGCGATAGCGTTCAGCAATTGCAAGATATGTGAGTGCGAGGTTCCCGCGTGGGTCAGCCAGGCCTTTTCGAAGTCCGGCAATCGAGAACGACTGGCAGGGGGTTCCGCCGCAAAGAACATCGATGTCTGCATCCGGCCATTCCTTGAATTTGGTCATGTCGCCGAGGTTCCGGGCGTCGGGGAAGTGTGTGGCTAGAACCGCCGAGGGAAACTTCTCGATTTCGGACTGGTAGCGCCAGCCGATCCATGGCGCGGCAAGCTCGGGCGCGCCGATCCCGGAACAGACGGTCATGCCGATCATGCGGCTGCCTCGGCCACGAACGTGCCGCGGCTAAGCAATTCAAACATTTCGAAATCCAGCCCGGCATCCCAGGGGGCCACGTAGCCAAGCGCATTCAGATGCGCCCCGATCGCGCGATCGGCGGCCGGGATCGACGGGTCGAACGCACGCGCGGATTGCCCCAACGGCGCGCTCGCCTCCCCCGGATCAGTGTCGGGTGCCGGCAGGGCCAGCTGCGCCCCAAGTTCAATGGTGATGCCGATGGTCTGACCGCTGACTGCCGCCGAAACGGTCAGGCCGGCGCCCTCAAGCGATTTGGCCAGCCGCCCGATCCGGGTCAGCGCCGTTTCGCGCGCGCCCAGGCGCATCCGCTCGGCCCTGATCCGGGCCTGCAGATCGGCCAGCGCGGTCACGGGGTCGGCTCAATCAAAAGCGCGGTCTTGCATTCGAGATGCACATCGACTGGCACACCGATCTGGTTGATAATCGGTTGGACGTGCGTCCAAACCACCGCCAGCGCCGCCCTGCATTCTTCGTGGGTCACCTGGCCGACCGGCACGATATCGACCAGATGGCCGTTTATTACGATCAGAATGACGATCAGGCTGTTCATGCCGCCACCTTCTTTGCTGTGATTGCGTCTTCGCAGAGGCCGAACCGCCAGGCGAAAAACCGGGCCAGCGCGCGCTCGGCCAGAAAACTGCGCGCCTGCGCGAGACCGCAGGCGTTCCAGCGGCGAATTGCCGGACGGGTGCACCGACCGGTTCACCGCATTGATCAGCGCCACGGCGCGACTTTGCAATCAGCCGCGTGTTGTGTTTGTCGAGCGTTAGAGTTTCCGGGGTCATGTGCCCTGCCATCTCAGGCTCTCGGCCGGCGCCAGCCGCGCATTTGCCGGGATTGGATGGGTATTATGACGCCCATCGGGCCCACCCCGCGCACCATTGGCATCCCGGCCAAATTCAACGGCCTCGCTGCGCAACGAAGCCCAGGAAATTGCGGGGGTGGTATTTGTTGTGGCGGTCATGGCCGCGCACCAAATGACAGGCGGTTCAGGCGATCAGACGCGCTCTTGGCCCACATGTCGCAAAGCGTGGCGATCCGCGTTGCAACGAGAATTTGTGCGACGATTACCCGCCGTCGAAGTTCCCGCATTTGCTGTCCCTCGATAGGTATTTCATTGCCTCCGCACTCATGTCAGGGTCCGCGATGGCCTTACCGACCACCCAGCCTTGAGGCGCGTTCATTCCGTGCCACCAGTTGATACCGGTGGTGGCGTTGACCCGGAAGGTCGCCGCAGCATGTTCCGGGCTCTCAAAGTTCGCCTGTATGAATTTCTGCCACCGCGCTGCGAAGAATTGGCGGTAGCGCTTGTTCTCGGAAAGTTCTCCGGGAAATATTCCACAAGACCTTCGCATGTCTCCGCCCCTATCCTGTTTCCGGGTTGGAATTGGATAGTTGGAAGCGGAGAGGCGAAGGGGCGCGGCCTGACATGACCGCGCCTTTTTCGTGTTCCCACGCAGAAAAAGACCCAGGCGAACTAAGTTGCCGCTCTATCAACGAGAGGGTGTTGGTTTGGATATTTCGTCCGTGGCGAAGTCGAGAGACCAGCTTTCCGTCATTGACCGCTTTGCGGCCAAACGTGGTTTCGCTGAGACCCTCACGCCCGCAGTATTCGGAGATATTCTGAATTATTGTTGTCATACCCATGGCATTATCAATATTGGGCAAATGCCCATTTTGTCAAGGGCAAATGCCCGCTTGCGTGGGCAGCCCAAGATTGGGCAGCCTGCCCAACATGGATAGTTCGAGTTTTGGAGGCCGGGTTGTCGCTGAGATAAAGGCACGTGGCTGGAATATGCGCGAGGCCGAAAGGCAAACCGGCGTAAGTTATGATGTTATCCGAGAGCTTCACCGACGCCCCGGAAGCTCGACCAGCGCTGAAAACGCCGCAAAACTAACGAAGGCGCTCGGCATGGACGCACAGATCACTTCGCCGGCAGAAATGGACTCCGGTGACATCATTGCGCGCAATCTTGAGGCCCTGATGAAGGCCAAGGGTACCAACGCCTCCCGTCTCGCCAAGGATGCCGGGATGGGGCACACAGGCGTTCGGGATATAATCTTGAGAAAAACGGAGAACCCAAAGCACTCTACTCTTGAAGGTTTGGCGGACATACTTGGGGTGCCAGTGACCGAGATCACAGGTGGCCCCGGACTCGAGCGTATCGAGCTATTCGGAGATGCCCCGGATGGAACCAGGCTGGTCCCGGTTTACGATGTGGCAGCCAGTGCCGGGCACGGCGCGATAATCGAAGGCGAAGAACAATCCCACAGCCTGGCATTCCCGCCAGACTATTTGCAGCGTCTGACCCGTTCTTCGCCCGGGAACCTCGCGATCATCGGGGTCAAGGGCGACAGCATGGAACCGACGATTCCCGATGACAGCATTGTCCTGCTGGACGTGACCAAGATGAACCTCGGGTATGACGGGCTATTTGTGGTCCGGTTCGATGGGGTTTTGCAGATCAAGCGCATAGGCCGGGCCAGTGAAAGCGGCCACATCCAGGTTCTCTCAGACAATCCAACCTACAGGGCTGTTGATCGAAGAATTGAGGATGTGGAGCCCATCGGTAAGGTCATCTGGTATGGGAGGAAGGTCTGAGCGCCTGGCATGAAGGTTGGGGGAATTCTTGTTGCGGTTTTTGCACTCGGCTTCACGGCTTTGTACTTTTACGGAATCTGGGTGCAGGCAAATCCACCTTGGCGCATTGAACTCGACAGCGCTCAACAAGTGGTGTGTGCCGACGGTTCTCTCGGATACGTTCGGATCTGGATGGATTGTGGCGCAGAGGACCAGGTAAATTTGGGGTCCCAATGCTCAGACCACGAATCCCTGAATATTACGCATTCAATTCAATCCGATCCGACAAATGGCGGATACATGATGATCGAAATTCCGAGTCCCCTTTTTGTCATCGAAGACCTGTCTGTATCCGATTATGTTCTGATTTCTTATAGCGATGGAACCCGGGTTCCACAGACGGTCCTCATCGACACGCGAGAGTTTAGCCGCTTCATCGAAAGAAACCGAACTTACTGCGGGCTCTAACCGCCCTTCCAGCACATGATTCGGATTTTGTTGCCCATTATTTGGGCTAATACCCACTTCTGTTGTTGACAATGGGCAATTGCCCACTTACGTTCTCCCCAAGCCAAGGGAGATATCTGATGCACATGGCAGCCCACGAATACCTGGACACGGAACGGTTCCCCTGTGCGCTTTGCAAGGACTCGCTCCACGCCTCGGACTTTCCTGAGCATGGCGAATTTCCACTGGCCGAAAAGCTATTGCAGCCGATGCTTTCTCAAGCCTTCGGAAACATTGACGCGGATGAACCGGCGATTTGCAACGACTGTGCGGACGCACTCGAAAAATGCCCCCACTGCGGTGACATAGGCCAACACGATCAAATGCGGACCAGCGAATTTACCGGCGAACATGTCTGCGCAGATTGTCAGCAGGATTACGACGCGGAAATCCGCCAGGAGACTGCCGATGAAAACGACAAATGGGCCTGCTTGCGGGCTGCCCAGGGTGGTGCATGATGCTCGGCCCGCTGAAGCCCGTTGGTAACGGCGCTGGAACAAGGCAAGTCCGCCGCGCTTTTGAGATAAGGGCCGCCCCCATGAAACACTTCCCCCGCCTCCCCATAGACGCAGCCATGGAAGACTTCACACCGCGTGATTTTGAACCGGTCCGCTGGAAGAAATGGCTGGCGCTGACGTGCCTCGCTCTGGGCATTTCCGTGATTGCCGGATTGGCGACTTACGGCGTGATGCACAACTGGAACGAAGTACGATTGAACCAATCCCCATAACGGGGACGCGAGGCGTGGGCTGGACCGGGGGACGTAACCGGCAGCTGAAATCAGGAACCCGCGCTTCGCACAAAAGGAGACAGCAGATGAACGAACTTGCAGCAATCGGCCACAACCAGCCGCCCCCCGATCCTGCGTCCATCAAGAGTGAGTATTCCGACTTGATCCTTGAGGTCGAAAACTGGCTGGACGGCTACGCGGTCGAAACCGAAGACCAGATGAAATCTGTCGATGCTCTTTTGAAGGGCGTCAAGGACGCGGAGAAAGAGGCGAAAGCCGCCAAGGAAACCGCTTATCGCCCCCACAAGGAAGCTGGCGATGCAGTGGTCGCAGAATGGAAACCGTTGCTTGACGACTTCGGGCGAATGAAGTCCGGGCTGACCACAATCGTCGGCAAGTTCAAAACCAGGCTGGCCGCTGAAAAAGCCGCAGAAGCGCGGCGCTTGCGGGACGAAGCGGATAACAAGGCCCGTGAAGCCGGGGCCGCGAAAAATCAGGCCGACATGGGCAATATCGAAGAACGGCGCGAGGCCGACGATCTGGCCGCACGAGCTCGTGAAATGGAACGCGCCGCACAGGCCGTCGAAAAGGTAACCGGCCTGCGCACGTTCACTGTTCCGGGAATTGTCGATCCGAAAGCCTGCATCAACTGGATCGTCCGAAACGACAAGCCCGCCGTGATGGAATTCATGGAGGGATATGTCGCCCGCGCCGTCCGCGAAGGACGGCGTGACATTGATGGTGTGATAATCCGCAAGGAAAAACGCGCCGTTTGACCCACTATATCACTGAAGGACTGAACCAATGAAACTTCCAGACCCAAGTTCCGGGGGCGACTTTACCCCCACCCCCGCAGGCCAACATATGGCAGTACTTACAAGGCTTATAGACCTTGGAACCCAGCCTGGTTCACAAATGTATCCCAGCCCCAAACACAAGATGCTTTTCGGCTGGGAGATTCCAGGTGAGCGCGTTTCGTGGGAAAAAGACGGCCAGGTAAACGAGGGTCCGGCCGTTCACTTTGAGCGAATGACCTTTTCTATGCACGAGAATGCAATCATGCGGCAGCGCCTGGAAAGCTGGCGTGGGCGCGCTTTCACTGAGGAAGAATACCAGACTTTCGACATGAAAACCCTTCTGGGGGTTGGCGCGCTTATTCAGATTGCACACGAGCATAAGGACGGCAAAACCTACGCTAATATGCAGGCCATTCTGCTGCCCCCTGGTGGGAAGGGAGCATGGTCGAAACCGGAGGGCGAATTTATCTTTCTGGACCTCAGTAACTTCGACCAACTGGTTTTCGACAACCTGTCCGAGGGGCTTCAGGGCACGATTACGCGGTCACCTGAATACCAAGAGCTATTCGCCGCACCTTCCGGGTCGTCAAACGGACAGGCAGAAAACCCCGGGACGGATGACCCGTTTGGTGGCGGAGATAGTATCCCGTTCTAGTGCCCGCAACCGTTCTCATATCAACACCCCACGACCGGGCGCTTGTGCGGCACTGGGCGGAAATCGCGCCAGCCAACACAGTTGTCACGTTCAAGAAGCCCGGTCGATCAATCCCCCAAAATTCCCGCATGTGGGCAATGCTTACAGACGTTGCTCAACAGCTTGAACACAACGGCAGAAAGTACACACCGGAGCAATGGAAAGACCTTTTCATGCATGCCTGCAATCACGAGGTCCATTTCATGCCGGGGCTGAACGGCGAACCGTTTCCGGCGGGGTTTCGGTCTTCAAAGTTGAACAAGGAACAGATGACCGAACTCATGGATTTCATGGATGCCTGGGGCACCGAACGCGGGGTGAAATTCAGTGAGCCGGCATGAACGCATAACGAGAGACCCCGCGTTTCTCGCCGCGATACACGACTTCCATGACAGGGCGCGCGAAATGCCAGAGACGGGGAGCCATAAATGACCATTTGCATCGTTGCTGGTTTCGGAAGGTGCGGGACAAGCTTGGTTATGAACATGCTGCACGCTGGTGGCATTTCGGTGATGGGCCAGGCTCCCGCGTTTGAGCCCAAACAACTTGGAATTTTGGATTTTTCTGTGCCTTGGATCGAGGCACGATCAGGTCACGCAATGAAATACATCGACCCGACGTGTGAACGCCTGCCACGCCGCCAATTCGGTCGTGTCCTCTGGCTAGATAGAAACGCCGGTCAGCAGGCCAAAAGCCAAGCAAAAATGCTCCGTATGTTCAACGGTATTCACATTGGTCGGCAGGGGCGCAGGAAGCTGGCGAAATCCCTTCGAGACGACAGACCAAATGCGCTCAAAATTGTTTCCGATTTCGGTCCGGTGACGGTCTTGTCGTTCGAAGGCATACTCGCCAACCCCACCGGCGCCGCAAACATTCTGGCCGAATTCGCTACCGAGATTGGGAAATTGAATGTCGATGCTGCTGCAGACCAAGTGATCCCTCGGAGCGCAATCTGTGCGGCCGGGATGGAAATAGAAGCCGCGCTCATCGAAGGTGCCGCAGAACGATACCAAGAAAATGCTTGACGCCATCCAGATCGACCCGCGCTACGCGCTGGACCTCGAGGCCTATATCTGCCGGATCGATGCCGCACTCGCCGACCCAGGCGAGTTTTTACCTCGCCTCGCCGCCTCACGTTTACTGGACCGGATCGTTGCCGCGGGCGCCCGGGTAAAACCGATCGGTGAAAACGCCGCGGTCGAACTTTCGTTTCTGATGGTCAGCGCCACCAGCACCGGCACGCCGTACGCTTTGCTCAGAAACTGGCAGGCGGCCGCGAAAGACCGGCTGGCGGGGGCGGGGTGATGGCAGACAAGGCCAAAAACACCGAGATAATTGATCGGCGGCCTTCAGTTGCCGATTGAGGCCGACGAGCCCATGAAATACGTGCTGAACCAGGCCTACGAATACGCGAAAGCCGCGCATGGCTGATACAACCAAAATCGAATGGACCGATGCCACATGGAACCCGATCACCGGTTGCACGCTGGTCAGCGACGGGTGTCGCCACTGCTATGCTGCGCGCCTGGCCGCAACCCGTTTGAAACATCACCCGAGCCGCGGGGGGCTTGCACGCCTCAACGCCGCAGGCGAAGCAAAGTTCACGGGCGAGGTCCGGTTCAACGAGCAATGGTTGGATCAGCCGCTGCGCTGGCGCAAGCCCCGGATGATCTTCGTCTGTGCGCACGGTGATTTGTTCCATGAGAATGTGCCGGATGAATGGATCGACCGGGTGTTTGCCGTCATGGCGCTTTGTCCGCAGCATACGTTTCAGGTGCTGACAAAGCGGCCTGAGCGGGGACGGGTATATCTCCGACTGGTGATTGATGCGGGCCGTCACCTCGACATTCAAAATGCCGCCGACAAACTCAAGTATCGTTACAGGCAGCCGACTGATCGGGGCTGGCCCCTTCCAAACGTCTGGATCGGCACATCGGTCGAAAATCAGGCCACAGCCAACGAGCGCATCCCTCATTTGTTGAACACGCCAGCCGCCGTGCGGTTCGTAAGTGCAGAGCCGTTGTTGGGGCCCGTGAACTTTGCGGGAATGGAGTTCGGCGGAAACGACATTTGCGGTAATCGAAACGCTTTGACAGGCCGGGAAACCTGGTTGGAAGCACCCGGCAAAGAATGGGCCGCTAGCGGACAACTCGGCTGGATCATCGTCGGTGGTGAAATCCGGTCCCAAGGCCCGCGACATGAACCCCGACTGGGCAAGATCGATCCAAAGCCAATGCGCAGACGCCGGGACCGCGTTTTTCATGAAACAGATGGCGCGCAAGGCCCCGATCCCCGACGATCTGATGGTGCGGGAGATGCCGGAATGACAGCTAATCTCGAACAGTTCCTGATCTATGTTGAGGCAGAATTCGCCCGCGCCTGCGCCAAATTTCCACAACCCAATCCGGTCGTCGCCGTAATGGCGGAGGAAGCGGGTGAAGTTGCAAAGGCTGTTTTGCACATACGCGAAGGAAAGTCTCTGAGTTGGTGGGATGTTTATGACGAGGCCGTGCAATTGGCAGCGATGGCCGCTCGGATTGCGCTCGAAGGCGATCCAACGGTCGGTGCTGTCCCGACTGCGAAAAACTGCCCGTCATGCAAAGAACGGCACCATGCGATGGACTTTGGTGACCCGCGCTTCTTTGGCCAGCCCACCCGAGACAGACCAATGACGAGAAGGATTGGAGTCCGGATGCCAGCAGCACAACCTTCCGTCGCGGTAATAAAGAACGCGATCAAAGCGGCCCGGGCAATGGGCTGTGGGGCTGTGCGCATCGAAAAGAAGCAAATTACCATCCTTGTCAACGACGACGCAAATGTCCAAAGTCCAGAAAACCTGGGAACCCCATGCGACAAAGTGTTCGCCTCAAATACCTAGACCCCATCGGCAAATTCGCCAGCGGGAATGTCCGCTACTATTATCGCCGCTTGGGTAACCGGGTCGCGATGCCCGATCTTCCGCCCGATCACCCGAAATTCATTGCCGCTTATTCAATTGCACACGGGTCAACCCCGCGCACGCCAGTGGTGTCCGGCACAATCGCAGCAGGGACTGAGGCTTACTTTGCCTCGGACCAATTCCTGATGAAAAGGGCCAGCACCAGAGATCAAAGACGTCGGATTGCTGAAAAGATCAAAACAACACGCGGTCGGGGAAGCTTGGCGACACTTGAGCCGTGGCACATCCGGTCTGATATTTCCGACTTTCGGGCACACGCAGCAATCAACCGCTGGAAGGTCTGGCGAGCGCTAGGGAAATTCTGGCTGACAAAGGGGCTGCTAAAGTCAAACCCAGCCGCAGCCGTCGAAAGGCCCGAGGCACCGAAGGCCAATCCATACAAATCGTGGACGCGAGACGACTTTGCGAGATTCCGCGAATATTGGGCTGTCGGGACGCCAGAAAGGTGGGCGCTTGAACTTGCCTATCAGTCCTGCGCCTCTTCGGTAGACCTCGTAGCTCTCGGTCCAGCAAACGTCAGTGACGGATTTTTGGGGTACAACAGATCAAAGACCGGTAGCCGTGCAGAAAGCCCGCTGGCAGCAGTGCCCCTGTGGTTTGAGGTAAGCCCCTCGTACCATGCTTGCATCCGCCTAGCCCCCAAGCACATGACGTACTTGACTACCAAGGCAGGCACGTCCCGATCGTCAAAGGCGGTGTCGAGCTGGTTCTCTCGGAAATGCACCGATGCCGGTTTGCCCGACCACTCCCTGCACGGTATCCGCCATGGCCGCGCGTCAATTTTCAAGGAAAACGGTGCCACAAAAGATCAGAGAATGGCAGTGCTTGGCCATGAGAGCGAAGCCGAATCCAATCACTACAGCAAGTCCGCCGATCTACGGCGCGTAATTAACCAATAGATTTAGCACTTTTCATTTAACCCATTGATTTGTATCGCACCCAGATTTTAGCAGTTTGAGAATTAAGGTGCTGATTTTCCTTAGTAACCCCCTGTCCTTCAGGGGTCGCCAGTTTCAGCGATTTTGGCGCGCTGCTGCGGCGACCCAAAACCCACAGCAATTTCAAAGATCGCTATAGCCGTATCCGTACTGGCCGCTCGCATAACGACACCGGTTCAGCACGATCCCTGCAACATTTGAATGCGCGGCCAGTTCGCTTTCGCACAGATCAATGTTCTGAGCAGTGGTCCTTTCGGCCATCGCGACAATAAGTGCGCAATCAATGTTCGAGATGAAACCCAAAGTATCGTCGCTGCTCAAAAGCGGTGGCAGATCAAAGAGTACCAGATCCGGCTGATAAGCCTCTTCGATCATCTCCAGCACGGCCGAAGTTCGACGCCGGTGCAAAAGCTCGGCCGGATCGCGGGCAGCGCCATAATTCACACTGAGTGCTACGTTGGTCCCGATGCGCACTGCCTGATCCGCAAATTCAGCCTTGCCGCGCAGAACATCAATAAAGCTTTTTTCACCTTTCAGACCGAACATCTTGGCCAGCGCCGGACGGCGCATATCGGCCTCGAACACAAGCGTGCGCAGATCGCTCTGGCGCGACATCGCCAGCGCGAGGTTGGCGCAGGTGGTGGTTTTTCCGCAAGCCGCGTCAGGCGACGTAACCGCGACGCGCCGCCAGCCGTTTTTTCTGATTTGGGTCAAAAGCCGGGTGCGCAACATGTCAAATGGGGCCTGATCCCCGGCGCTGACATTGTGAACCAGACGGTGCCGGCGCAGGCGGCGGGGTTTCAGCGTCACTTCGGCCAAGTCAGACCAGCGGTCGTTATCAGCCTCGGCCGCCAGAACCGCCATCTCTTCAGGCGTCGGTTCGGAAACCGTCGTGGCTGTGGTGCTTGGCTGTGGTGCTTGGCGGTTGTGGCGGCACTTTCGCGCCGTTTTCGGCCCGCGATTTTCGCGCCTGCTCTATCGCAGCTCTTAATCGCTCCATCTCAATCTCCGCCTCTTGCTAACTCATACCATAACATGCTCAGATACCCAATTTGGCCAATGCCTTGTCGGCGATCAGGTCAAGCGGCAGATAGTAAGTGTGCACCATAAACAGCGCCGCAGGCACGCCCACAACAATCACTGTAACCGTCGTCAACATCACCGCGCCTTTCATCAACCGGTCGCCGGGCGTGCGGATCACCGGTAAAACACCCAGCGGAATCACCCCAAAACGAGTGCTCAAATCTACCGGACGGCGAATGGTTCGGTTGGAAAGTTCCAAGAGCACAATCGCAGCCGCCGCCATCATGACACCCAAAAGCGAACCGCCGCCTGCGATCATGGGCCGGTTCGGGCTTGCCGGTTCGATCGGTACTTTCGGTTGTTCGACGATGGTAATCCGTTCGCCCTTCGACAACACCTCGATCCGCTCGCCGGTTGCGGCGCGCGTCAAACGATCCACGGCGGCGTTACATTGCGATTGAATGTTCACGTAATCCCGGTCCAGAGCCTCCAGCACGATCGAATTTCCAGGCGTGCGTCCGATTGAATCGTTCAATTCGTCAATCTCGATCTGGGTGCGCGCGTTTTGATCTTCAAGCACCGAAACGCGGCCGTCGATCTCTTCCAATTGCAATGCCATCATCATTTCTTGCGGGTCTGTCGAACCGGCCTGTGCGCGTTCTTCCGCGTCAACTAAAGTCGCCAAATGATCAATACGCGTTTGCAGCAGTTTGACCTTGGGATTGTCCTGCGAATAAACCAGCAGCGCCCGCGCCAAATCGGCGCGCAAGTTATCAAGTTCAATTTCCTCGCTGGTTTTCGATTCCGGTGCCTTGGCCCGCGAGTCCGCCGTTATTTCGAATAATTGCACCATCCGCCGACGCTGGTCGACCAGCGAAAGACGCTCGCGTTCGTTCAGCGCGATGCGCTCTTGAAGTTGTCCCTGGCGGTTCAACCGGTAAAGCAGCGTCGACGGCAGCGCATCGCTGTTTTCGGATTTGAATTCCAAAATCTTGGCGCTTTGCCGGTCCAGGTCGCGGTTCAATTTTTCGACTTCTTGCTCGAAGAACACCAGCGTTCCGGTCGCCCGCGATTTTCTGTACCGCGAGTTCTCGTTTAGGATCAGGGTCACGTACTCATTCACCACAGCGGCAGCGGTTTGTGGCGCCTCGGCTCGGAACGAAACCACCATAAACGTCGCCTGGTTGCGCCCGGTCATGCGCCGGATAACCGTGCGCTGCCGCATTTGCGCAACGATTTTGTCCGGCGACATGTTGTCCAGGTCGTTGAGCGCTGAATATTTGCGCGCGATCTCCAACAGGTTCGGTCGGGTCAAAAGGCGCTGCTCGATAATCTGCAACTGCTCTGATGCGGCGATATCGACGGTCGATCTGGCCAGATTGTCATCAATTTGCGGGCTTTCCACCAAAAGCCGGGAGGACGATTCGAACTGCGCCGGCAGGCTGATTGCAACGGCAAAGGCAATAACCGAAAAAACCAGCGTCACCGGAATGAACAAAGGCAACCGCCGCCAGCAAATTGACATGAAGTAACGTATGTCGAAAGTCATTGTTCGACCTCCGGCGCGCCGGTGAACCCGGCGTAAAACACCCCGTCGCCCAAAACCTGATCGACGGTGCTGGTCAGGATAAGCCGCTCGTTGTCGGCCATTGCGTAGACCATGCAGAAATCCGCCAGCTGATTGACCAAGCGCGGCACCCCGGCGGTGACATCATAAATACGCGACCGCGCTACTTCGGTGAATTCATCGCCCGAACCGTCGGCAACTCTCAGGCGGTGTACAATGTAATTACTGGTGGTCTCCCGGTCCATACTGCCCAGATGATAATTGGCCGTGACCCGCTGCGCGAACTGGCGCAGCTCGGGCTTGGCAATGGTATGGCGCAACTCGGGTTGGCCAACCAGAACAAGCTGCAAAAGCTCATCTTTGTTGGAATTGACATTTGTCAGCATCCGCAGCTCTTCCAGCCGCTTCGCACAAAGGTTCTGTGCCTCGTCGAAAATCAGGATAACGCGCCTGTGCGCGGCATATTGGGCAACCAGGAAATCCTGAAACGTCTGGAAAAGCGTCACATAGGTTGTCGAGGCGTCAACGGGTATGGAAAGCGCGTTCAGGATCCAGTGCAAAAGTTCCCCGCGATCGCCGCTGGCGTTGGAGACCAGTCCCAGCGTCACATCTTCTTCTATCGATCCCAAAAGCTTTTGCACCAGCGTGGTTTTGCCCGCTCCGACATCCCCGGTGATCACCGTGATCGGCGCGCGGCTGACGATGCCGTATTCCAAAACAGAAAACGCGCGCACATGCTGGCGCGACCAAAACAAAAAATCCGGGTCGGGCAATAGCGTGAACGGACGCTCCCTCAAACCAAAAAAACTGTGTATACAACTCGGTCATTACAGGGTGTCCCGCCTCTCGCAGGGGCGTGTTTAACTAATTCCAGGCACAATCTTCAACCGATGCCTTGGCGACGGACCAACTATCAACGGCCCGCCCAATGCCCCCGGCCTTGTCTTATCCCGCATTCCCCAAGTGACCGATCCATCTGATGCGGTTTCCGTCTGATTCCTGTATAAGAATCAGTGGATTAGATCAGACGGAGGGTGGGTCGAATGCGGAACCTGGAGGGTGAGTCGGATCGGGGGCTTCTGCGGGCGTTTTTCGACCGAAGACTGAAGTTCGAGTTCCACGGTTCGCGGATCACGTCAGACGCTGGTCTGCTCGCCTATCGTGAACTGGACGAAGCCCTCGGCCTGACCACGCTGGCCGGTGACGTTATTGCTGACAGCCGGACCGGCAAGAACGGTTGGCACGGCATCATCGGTCTCCTTCGCCAATCCGTCTATGGTCGTCTCGCCGGGTACGAGGACGTGAACGACGCCGACCGGCTGGGGCGCGATCCTGCGATGCGGTGGATCGTCGGCGGCAGGGCTGTCGAGCGCGGCGGCGCATCGACCAGCCAGATGGGCCGGTTCGAGACGGAGTTACTCGCCACCAATGACAACCTCGCCGCGCTCGCTGACCTTTTGGGCATCTGGATCGACCAGGTTAACGAGCGCAGGCCGCCGAAGATTATCGTGCTCGACATGGACAGCTCCGTCAGCCCGACCTACGGTGACCAGGAGGGCACGGCCTACAACGGTCACTTCGGCTGCACGTGCTATCACCCGCTGTTCGTGTTCAACCAGTTCGGCGATCTGGAGCGTTGCGCCCTGCGTCCGGGCAACGTGCACAGCGCCCATGAATGGCGCGATGTGTTGGACCCGGTGGTCGCTCGATACCGGAACAAGACACTCCGGCGTTATTTCCGTGGTGACGCCGCCTTCGCCTCGCCCGAGGTTTATGAGTTTCTGGAAACGGAAGGCTTCAAGTACGCCATCCGGCTTCCGGCCAACAAGGTGCTGCACGACAGCATCGCGCACCTGCTCAAGCGCCCCGTCGGTCGGCCGCCGAAGGAAGTTCGTCGGTATTACGCGAACTTCAGCTATCGGGCCGGTAGCTGGACGGAGCCCCGCCGGGTCGTCGCCAGGGTGGAGTGGCACTCAGGGGAACTGTATCCCCGCGTCGGCTTCATCGTCACCAACCTGAGCCGTCCTGCCGAGCGGGTTGTTGCGTTCTACAATCAGCGCGGCACTGCCGGGCAATGGATCAGGGAAGGCAAGAACGCCATCAAGTGGACGCGGCTGTCATGCCGTTCGTTACGCAACAATGCCGTCCGGCTCCAGCTGCATGCACTCGCCTATAACCTCGGCAACTTCATGCGTACCCTGGCGTTGCCCGATGCCGTGGAGCAATGGTCGCTGACGACGCTGAGGGAGAAGCTGGTCAAGATCGGTGCGAAAGTTGTCAGCCATGGCCGGTACGTCACATTTCAATTGGCCGAGGCTGCAGTCACAAGAAGCTTGTTCCAGAAAATCTTGAGCCTGATTGATGATCTACGACGAAGACCCGCTCCGGCGTAGGCCGAGGGAATCGACGGCAAGGAGATTGCGACACGAGAGGTGTGTCCGGATGGCAAGAGAAACGACCAAATGGCCTTCCACGCGCTGGCCGATTACCAAAATCATGTCATCGGATGGCTGCAATGGGAACAGAGTTCCCTTGGAGATGGGGCCGTGGTACGATTTCCGCGAATTTGGATGTCATCTGGGGAATGTCGGCTTATATAGTTTGGCAAAATCCGGCAGCAATTTATTGTCGAGCCGTTAACCGAAACCCACTTCAGACGCCAATGATGGCGATTTCCGCATGATTGTCGACCTTTTTGCAACTTGGACGCCGGACGGGACCACGGGCGGCAGCGTGAAACCGGTCGAAAATCGGTAACGCCTTGCTATTCTTATGATTCGCTCGCGGTTTCGTGAGATTCGCACCCGTTGTGGCAACAAGCGCCCCAACCACAACTTATAGGAATTATATACTTTACTCCACCTGTATTGTCACTATATATAATGTGACGGCAGGGAGCAAGCGCCATGAGCAAGTCCACAATCAGCACTTTTCAACTGTTTGAGATGTTCCCCGATCAGGAGGCTGCCCGCAAGTATCTTGAGGGTCGGCGCTGGCACGGGCAGGTGACTTGCCCCCATTGCAGCAGCAACGAACGGATCACGGCGCGGAAGGGCAAGCGGCTCGGCTACTATATCTGCCGTGACTGTGGCGAGGAATTTACGGTGCGCACCGGGACCATCTTCGAGCGATCCCACGTCCCGCTTCACAAATGGATTTACGCCATGTACATCGTCGTCACGGCGCGGAAGGGCGTATCGTCCATGCAACTTGCCAAGGAAATCGGCGTCACACAGAAAACCGCTTGGTTCATTCTCAGAAGGCTGCGGGAAGCCTGTGGTGGCGATATTGGTGTCTGACGTCAGCGCCTTTGGGACAGATATGAGGGTTTAGCATCAGGAGGATTTCTGGTTCATCGCAACCGTCAAGGAGTGAAGATGAACAAGCAATCCGGAACCAGCAAAGCCTCGGCTGACAGGCTGGTCAAAACCATCCGCCGCAAGACCCGGCAAACGTATTCAGCCGAGGAGAAGATCCGCATTGTTTTGGCGGGTCTTCGGGGCGAGGAAAGCATCTCAGCACTGTGTCGCCGCGAGGGCATCTCAGAGAGTCTGTATTACAGCTGGTCCAGGGAGTTCCCCGAAGCAGGGAAACGCCGTCTGTCCGGCGATACGGCGCGTCAGGCGACGTCACCCGAGGTGAAGGAGCTACGTTCTGAGGCCTTGGCATTGAAAGAATGTGTGGCCGACTTGATCCTGGAAAACCGTCTGCTCAAAAAAAGCATGACAGGGGATGGGGGATACGAGGAATGAGGTATCCAGCGTCAGAGAAGTTGGAAATCATCCGCACCGTTGAGGGGTCCCATCTGCCTGCGAAGCAAACCTTGGATATGCTGGGCATTCCGCGCACCACATTCTACCGATGGTATGACCGCTATGTCGAAGGCGGCTTTGACGCCCTGGCGGATCGCTCACCCTGCCCAAAGTCGGTCTGGAACCGCATTCCCCAAGATCGGCGAGACGATCTGATTGAATTTGCACTGGAGCACGAGGCGCTGACGACCCGGGAACTGGCGGTAAAGTATACCGATGAGAAGCAGTATTTTATCTCTGAATCATCGGTTTACCGCTTTCTGAAGGAGCTGATCTGATCACCGCGCCCGACTATGTTGTGATCAAAGCTGCCGACGAGTTCACGGACAAAACCACCGCTATCAACCAGATGTGGCAAACCGACTTCACCTACTTCAGGATCATTGGCTGGGGTTGGTATTATCTCAGCACGATCCTGGACGATTACAGCCGCTACATCATCGCCTGGAAGCTCTGCACAAACATGCGGGCCGAGGACGTGGCGGCGACGATTGAGCTGGCCCTGGCGGCGTCAGGTTGTGATCAGGCGGTTGTGAGACACAAGCCCCGTCTGCTGAGCGATAACGGCTCTTGCTACATCTCTGGCGACCTGGCCGAATGGCTCGAGGATCGACAGATGGACCATGTTCGCGGTGCGCCGTTCCATCCGCAAACCCAGGGGAAGATCGAGCGCTGGCATCAGACGATGAAGAACCGGGTTTTGCTGGAAAACTACTATCTGCCCGGCGATCTTAAACGCCAGATCGGGGCCTTCGTCGATTACTACAACAACCAGCGCTACCACGAGAGCCTGAACAACGTCACACCCGCCGACGTCTACTTCGGGCGCGGCAAGGCCATCATCAGAGAAAGGGAAAAGATCAAGAAACTGACAATCCGACAACGCCGCTTGCATCATCAAAAACTCGCGGCATAATCAATCACACAAACGAACCAGAGCCTCCAAAACTCAAACCGCTCTGATGTCCCATTTTATATGACGACGGACAAGCGGTCATACCATCGGTAGAATGTGGTGCGCGGAATGCCCAGCATATCCAAGGTTTGCTTCGCAGGCAGATGGGACCCCTCAACGGTGCGGATGATTTCCAACTTCTCTGACGCTGGATACCTCATTCCTCGTATCCCCCATCCCCTGTCATGCTTTTTTTGAGCAGACGGTTTTCCAGGATCAAGTCGGCCACACATTCTTTCAATGCCAAGGCCTCAGAACGTAGCTCCTTCACCTCGGGTGACGTCGCCTGACGCGCCGTATCGCCGGACAGACGGCGTTTCCCTGCTTCGGGGAACTCCTTGGACCAGCTGTAATACAGACTCTCTGAGATGCCCTCGCGGCGACACAGTGCTGAGATGCTTTCCTCGCCCCGAAGACCCGCCAAAACAATGCGGATCTTCTCCTCGGCTGAATACGTTTGCCGGGTCTTGCGGCGGATGGTTTTGACCAGCCTGTCAGCCGAGGCTTTGCTGGTTCCGGATTGCTTGTTCATCTTCACTCCTTGACGGTTGCGATGAACCAGAAATCCTCCTGATGCTAAACCCTCATATCTGTCCCAAAGGCGCTGACGTCAGACACTCGGCATAACGCCCGATTTGCTGGGCGGTAAACGAGGTGAAGACATTGATGTTGTTGTAGGGCTGAAATTCGGGCGTGATGCCCCAGCTGTTGGACATCACGTCGAACACCGATGCGTGGGAAATCGACGCCAGCATCACGCTGTCGGAAGTGTTGAACTGCAGATCGTTCAGAAAATCGACGCCGGTCAGGCTGGCCCCATGGGCGACGCCCACGCCACCCTCTTCATTGTTGGCGGCCATGCCGATGAGGCCCGCAACGGAAGTTCCATGCCCATTGGCCCCGCTGAGCGGCATCGGGTCATAAGTGACGCTGTTATGAGTGAAATGCAGGCCGGCATCATAGGTCGGCGCCAGGTCGGCATGGGTATATTCGATACCGTCATCGTAAATGCCGACGTGAACGCCGCTGCCGTCGAAGTCATCCCAGATCCGCTCGATGTCGCCGATCAGGTCAAACTGGTATTGAATCACGTAATAGGGGTCGGCCGGCGTCATGCCCGGACTGTCACCCAGCGGCGCTTACCGCCGGTTAACCAGACGGTGTTTTCTGCAAAACATTGTGTGAAATTTTTATCGAAATATCGGGTGACGCGGGGCGGGCAAGACTACTTGGCCGCAACGCCAATTCGCTGTATCAAGCGCCAAGCGCAGCCGGAACAAGACCGTGACCCAGTGACCAAGTCAGCCAATCCCGCCGCCTCTGATCGCTCGGACCCTCAGCGGTCGCTGACCCTGCGCGACGTGTCTCAGGCCTCGGGGGTCAGCGAAATGACCGTAAGCCGGGTGCTGCGCAACCGGGGCGATGTGTCGGACGCGACGCGCCAGCGGGTTCTGGAAGCGGCCAAAGAGCTGGGTTATGTTCCTAATAAAATCGCCGGCGCCCTGGCCTCGCAGCGGGTCTACCTGGTGGCGGTGATCATCCCGTCGATGTCGAACATGGTCTTTCCCGAGGTGATGACGGGTATTTCCGAGGTGCTCGACGAAACCGACCTGCAACCGGTTGTGGGCATTACCAACTATCAGCCCAAGCGCGAAGAGAAAGTGCTCTACGAAATGCTGTCGTGGCGCCCCTCGGGCGTCATTATTGCCGGGCTTGAGCATTCCGAGGCCAGCCGCACAATGATGGCGGCCGCGGGCATACCGGTGGTCGAGATCATGGATGTCGATGGCCAGCCGGTCGATGCGGCCGTCGGCATTTCGCACCGCCGCGCCGGGCTGGAAATGGCGCGCGAGATTGTTGACGCCGGGTACCGCCGGATCGGCTTTCTGGGCACCAAAATGCCGCTCGACCACCGCGCCCGCAAACGCTTCGAGGGGTTTACGCAAGGCCTGGCCAAGGCGGGCCTGGAGGTAGCCGACCACGTATTTTATGAAGGCGGCTCGGGTTTCCGCAAGGGCCGCGAGATGACCCAGGCCATTCTCGACCGCACACCCGACATGGATTTCCTCTATTATTCCAACGACATGATTGCTGCTGGCGGGCTGCTTTACTGTCTGGAAAAGGGCATCGACGTACCCGGCCAGCTCGGCCTCGCCGGGTTCAACAGCATGGAGATTCTCGACGGCCTGCCGCTCAAGATCGCCACCATGGACAGTGCCCGGGCCGAGATCGGCCGCGAAGCCGCCCGCATCATTTCGGGTCGCACCACGGGCGACATCGAAGGCGGCGGCCAGCGAGTGGAGCTTAGCCCCAAAATCGAGCCGGGGCAAACTTTGCGGCGGGGTTAACGCCCGGAGCCGCTGTTAATTCGCGCGCCGGCAGCGCAAAACTTCTGGCACATCCGCGCGAGCGCATAGGGCGCTCAGACGTCCAATCTTCGCCCGGGGCGTCACCGAATGTGGCGCAGTTGGGCGGATACGCGGCTGCCTAGCTTCGCACCAGTTTCTCATAGGCCCCGGCGATCTCGCGGGTGATCGAACCGACCTCGAAATGATAGTCGCCGATCTGCCCCACCGGCGTCACCTCGGCCGCCGTGCCGGTCAGCCAGCATTGCTCGAACCCCTCCAGCTCGTCCGGCATGATGTGCCTCTCGTGAACCTTGATCTGCCGGTCGCGCAGCATCCCGATCACGGTCTGCCGAGTGATGCCGTTCAGAAAACAATCGGGGTCGGGCGTGTGCACCTCGCAGTCACGCACGAAGAACATATTCGCCCCGGTCGCCTCGGCCACATAGCCGCGATAATCGAACATCATCGCGTCCGAACACCCTTTGGCTTCGGCGGCGTGCTTCGACATGGTGCAGATCATGTAAAGACCGGCGGCCTTGGCGTGGCTGGGGATGGTCTCGGGGCTGGGGCGTTTCCACTTGGAGATATCGAGCTTGGCGCCGCGCGTCTTGGCGTCGCCGTAATAGGCCCCCCATTGCCAGGTCGCGATCGCCAGCCGCACCGGATTGCGCGCCGACGCGACGCCCATATCTTCGCCCGCCCCGCGCCAGGCCACCGCCCGCACATAAGCGTCGGTCTGTCCATTGGCCCGCAGGACCTCGTATTTCGCGGCCTCGATCTCGTCGACCGTCCAGGGGACCTCGAAATCGATCATGCCCGCCGAGGCGTGCAGGCGTTCCGAATGCCGGCGGCTTTCAAAGATCTTGCCCTCATAGGCCCGCTCGCCCTCGAACACCGAACTTGCGTAATGCATGGCGTGGGTCAGGATATGGACATTGGCATCGCGCCAGGCCACCAGCTTGCCGTCTAGCCAGATAAACCCGTCACGGTCATCGTATCCACCAGCCATCGCCGTTCTCCATCTGCCGGGCACTGATTTTCGAATGTTGCGCAAATTAGGTCCGATACGGATATAAAATTGCGCGTTTTCGCCAGACTCCTACGAATTGATTCTTGGAAAGTCAACATGGCTGACATAAAATCAGGATTATGTAGGGACCAAAGGCGGTTAGAATGTCAGACATCGGCTCGCACGGCGGGGAATCGCTGTTATTCCTCACCGATGAACAGCTTCGCAAGGGCATCGAGGCGATGTTTTTCGCCTATCGCGGCTTCACGGCTGACCCCGATCGCATTCTGCTGGTCCACGATTTCGGCCGCGCCCACCATCGCGCCATCCATTTCATCCATCGGACCCCGGGCACGACGGTGAACAATCTGCTGGCCATTCTCGGCGTCACCAAGCAAAGCCTGAACCGGGTGCTGCGGTCCCTGATCGAAGGCGGGCTGGTCGAAAGCCGGGTCGGGCGCCGCGACCGGCGCGAGCGCAACCTGGTGCTGACCGCTGCCGGTGCTGAGCTCGAGCGCGAGTTGTCGCAGGCGCAACGCGCGCGGATGCGCGCCGCCTATCGCGTGGCGGGACCGCAGGCGGTCGCGGGTTTCCGGCAGGTGCTCGAAGCGATGATGGACCCCGACCAGCGGCACCAGTATGGGTTGCTGAAGGAAGGCGGCCAGCCATGATCGACACCGCACATCTTTTGATCGTCGACGACGACGAGCGCATTCGCGATCTGTTGCAGAAATTTCTGATCCGTCGTGACTTTCTGGTCAGCGCGGCGCGCGACGCAGGCCATGCGCGGCGGCTGCTGGACGGGCTCGCGTTCGATCTGATCGTGCTCGACGTGATGATGCCCGGCGAAGACGGGGTCAGCCTGGTCCGGGCGCTGCGGCCAGCCCTGCAAACCCCGATCCTGCTGCTGACCGCTAAGGGCGACACCGAAGACCGGATTGCCGGGCTTGAGGCCGGCGCGGATGATTACCTGCCGAAACCGTTCGAGCCCAAGGAGCTTTTGCTCAGGATCAACGCGATACTGCGGCGCGTGCCGCGCGAAGATCCCGGGGCCACGCTGCCGCGGGTGCTGAACCTGGGCGGCGTGCGCTATGACATCGACCGGGGCGGGCTTTGGCGCGGCGAGGCGCAGGTGCGGCTGACCGCGACCGAGGCGCAATTGATGCGGATATTTTCCGCCACCCCGGGCGAGGCGGTCCGCCGCGCGACGCTGGTGGCCGAACTGGGCCGCGCCGGCGGCCAGGCCCAGGAACGCGCAGTCGATGTCCAGATCACCCGGCTGCGCCGCAAGATCGAAGCCGACCCGAAACAGCCCCGCTATCTGCAGACGGTTCGGGGGGCGGGGTATATGCTCAGCCCGGATTGATCGCTGCTGTATACGTCGCCGACCACTACAACCCGACACATCCTTCCACGGCTGGCCTCCCCCCCTAACCCCCCTCCCACAGGAGGGGGGAAGCGCGACACCGGCCAGTGGCGGCCCCCCTCTCCGCCCCGGAGAGGGGATGGGGAGAGGCAAAATCCGCATGACGAAGGGCGGGTTCTGGCCTGTTCCGGGACCTGAATGTCAGGTGCCGGTGAAACCTCTGTGGTCGGCTTTGAGCCGATTCTGTTGAAAAACAACGTGTTGCAGGTGCAGAAAGTGGCCGTTGTATGTGAGCCCGAACACCTTTCTGGTCAGGCTGTTCGCGGTTTCTGCGGTGCAGGAAAGATCTTGGCCAGTTTCCGAAGGTTCTGGGCGGTGGCAGCGAGGAGGAATTCATCGTTTGCGCCGCATGGGCCGCGTAATCGGAGCCGTCCAAGGCCAAGAATGCGTTTGAGGTGAGCAAACAGCATCTCGACTTTTTTCCGCAGCTTCATCGAGATTTCATATTGCCTGGTTTTTGCGATGTCTCGGGCAACTTGTCTGGCATCTTCGTGTTCTTCGCGGGTGATGGATCGGGCATCCATGTTGGGACAGCAGCGCGCCTTGGACGGGCAACTTTGGCAAGTCAGTTTCAGCGCGCGATACTTGGCAGTGCCTTTGTCGGACGGGCCACGCTTGGGGTCTGAGTAGTTGCGGCGGAACTGCTTCAACGCCTGTCCCTCGGGACAGATGTACTGGTCGTTCTCAGCGTCCCATTCAAAATCGGCT
The DNA here is from genome assembly GCA_965247915.1 of Paracoccaceae bacterium. Classification (GTDB taxonomy): domain Bacteria; phylum Pseudomonadota; class Alphaproteobacteria; order Rhodobacterales; family Rhodobacteraceae; genus JAKZRT01. The sequence goes on along the minus strand of OZ252048.1, from coordinate 517,674 downwards.
CGTGTCCAGGTGCCATCGGTTCGGCCAGCTTTGTCGATTACCGGGATATGCGGAGCGATGCCGCGATCCACCAACCATCCAAGCATGGGGCCTGAACCATAAGCCGTGTCAGCAATGATGCGCTCTGGATGCAGGCCAAACCCTTCTTTGACCCGATCCAGCATTGTACGCACAGACCCGACCTCCGCCTGTCGGATTGATCGTGTGGCTTCCACGTCCACGATGACACCGTGATCAGTATCGATCAGATAATTGGTTGAATAGGCAAAGAACGCAGGACCTTTGCGGGCCGCTGTCCATTGACTGGATGGGTCGGAGTGAGACGTGAACTTCGGTTCAACGGTCGTCGCCGCGCCAAAGGCCGCGTCATCCAGAACGTCGAGATATTCCCGCACCGCACGAGGTGCGTCATCGGGGTCAATCGTGCTGTGATCCCAATCTTCTTTGGCGGTGGAGTTCTGTTTATTTGCGTCGGCCTCAATGAGACTGGCATCCGCCGCAAAGCGCTGGCCACTGACCAGCCCCTCGGCAATGCAACGCGCCACGACCGTCTCAAAGAGATGACGCAGCAGGTCACTGTCACGGAAACGGCCATGCCGGTTCTTTGAGAATGTCGAGTGGTCAGGCACCTGATCTGTCAGGTCCAGGCGGCAAAACCAGCGATACGCCAGATTGAGATGCACTTCCTCGCACAGCCTCCGCTCCGAGCGGATGCCCAGGCAGTAGCCCACCAGCAGCATGCGGATCAGCAGCTCAGGATCAATCGAAGGGCGGCCGGTTGAGCTGTAAAATGGCGCGAGATGCTGGCGGATGCAGGACAGATCGACGAAGCGATCAATCGACCGCAGCAGATGATCTTGCGGGACGTGGTCTTCTATCGAGAAGTCATAGAAAAGCGCGCTCTGTGCCTCTTGCTTCGGTCCCAACATCGCCGCCAATCCCCCGCATCAATGCAGAGATTGAATCAGCGAGATGATCTAAAATCAAGAAGACTTTTTCAACAGAATAAGCCCGTTGCAGATCTACGCCAGACAAACCACTGGCCCGGAATCAAGGCGCGCAGCGCCTCCGGGCCGCGCCCTCCCTCCCGCTTGGGAGGGCGCTTTTTCGATGCCGCTCATCGCGGTCAGGTCATTCGGATTTGGCGCGATAAAGTGCAAAGCACGACGCGATCTGCGCCCGCCCGAGGCAGGGCGCGGCCCTCGGTTGCTCTTATTGGCCAAAGCCCGCTTTGACCGCAAAACTGTCGGTGCGCATGTCATTGGCGCACATAACCCCGCTTTTCCCGGCCTCCGGGGCCAGTCGCCCCGCCCACACGTAGTACGGGCATCAGCCCGCCAACCGCCTAGTCGGTGATTTTTCGCGGCGGTGACACTCCGCCCTGACTTTAACGCAACTGCCCGATCTCGGTTCCAATATGGCGGCGGATCGGGCAGACGCCCCCGCGCATGGCTACGGTCAGATCGGCGTGACCCGGTGCCCGAATATCAGGCGTCGGTGAAATCTCTACGGTCGGCGTGGACCATTTGTAAATTCACAATGACCAATTGCGAGACCATTCATCGGTGCCGTCAGACTTGTCAGTCCCCAAGCCGTTACCTAAGCCTTGTTCATGCCCAAAGAATTTGACCCATCCGAGGTTTTGTGCCGTCCCTTGATGGCCAACCTGGCAACTATCTCGGGTGACGGTGCACCCCGTAACGCTCCTATGTGGTTTGTCTGGGAGGACGACGCGATTTGGCTGTTGGGCACAACCCGCGCGAGTTCGGTTCGCCGGATAGTTCAAAACCCGCGATGCGCGATAGAAATCGTCGATTTCAACAACGAGGCCGGTATATTACTTCATCTCGGACTGCGGGGCAGGGCGACAATCGAGCCGGGCTCGGTCGCCCGCTTCAAAAGGTTGCTGAAGAAATACCTGGGGGACGAAAACCACTGGAACCCCTGGTTCATAGAAAACATCGCGATGATGGACGCTCCGACCGCTCGGTTTATCAAAATGCAACCCGATAGCGTCTTCACCAACAATGTCTCTTACTTCAGGTTGGGTCCTGCACTGGCCTGGCCGAAGAATTGAACCGCGGCCCCGGATCGGGGTCCTGGACTTGCCCCTATCCTCGCCCCGGCCTAGCTTGCGCGCCATGACCACCGCGCTGATCTCGCACCCCGATTGCCTGTCCCATATCACCCCGCCCGGCCACCCCGAGCAGGTCGCGCGGCTCGAGGCGATCATGGCCGCCCTCGACGCCCCCGAATTTGCAAGCCTCACCCGCCATACCGCCCCGCTGGCCCCCGATGACGACCTCCTGCGGGTTCATCCTGCCGCCTATATCCAGACCATCCGCGACGCCCGGCCCGACCTCGGGTCGATGGCGCTGGATGCCGACACATACTTGTCGCCGGGGTCGCTCGATGCAGCGCTGCGCTCGGCGGGCGGCAATCTGCAAGCCGTCGATCTGGTGATGGGGGGCGAGGCCGCGAACGCCTTCTGCGCCACCCGCCCGCCGGGCCACCACGCCGAGAAACAAACGCCCATGGGGTTTTGCCTCTTTGGCAACATCGCTATGGCCGCCAAATATGCGCTCGATCACCAAGGGCTGACGCGCGTCGCCATCGCCGATTTCGACGTCCACCATGGCAACGGCACCCAAGCCCTGGTCGAGGATGACCCGCGCATCTTCTTCGCCTCGTCGCACCAGATGCCCTGCTATCCGGGCACCGGTGCCGCGCACGAGACCGGCGCGCACCAGAACGTGCTCAACCTGCCGCTGGCCCCCGGTGACGGCAGCGCCGCCTTTCGGCGGGTATGGGAGGCGCAGGGCTTTCCGGCGATTGCCGCCCACAAGCCCGAGTTGATCCTGATCTCGGCGGGCTTCGACGCCCACGCCGCCGACCCGCTGGCGCAGCTGCGGCTGACCACGCAGGATTTCGCCTGGATCACCCGTCAGCTCTGCGATCTGGCCGACGAACACACAGACGGCAGGCTGGTCTCGACACTGGAAGGCGGCTATGATCTGGAGGCTTTGGCCGCCAGCGTCGCGGCCCATGTTACCGTGCTGATGGAGCGAGGCGGATGAGCGATACCCCGGTTGCCAAGATGACCTTCGAGGCCGCGATGGCCGAGCTTGAGCGGGTGGTCAAATCGCTGGAGGCGGGCGAGGTGGCGCTGGAAGATTCGATCAAGCTCTACGAGCGCGGTGCCGCGCTGCGCAAACATTGCGAGGGCAAGCTGAAATCGGCCGAGGCCAAGGTCGAGGCGATAACCCTTGGCCCGGACGGCGCGCCCACCGGCACCCAGCCGCTGGACGGCGACTAGGCCGCTTGCGCGTCGCGGAAACCGCAGGTTTGGACCGAACTCGATGACAACCCCGCCCGCCCTTTTTGACGCCCGACGGGAACAAGCCGCAAGTGCCATTCAAGCCTGCCTTGATGCGGCACTTGCCGGTGCCGCCGATGCGCCGGTCACTGCGGCCATGCGCTACGGCGTGGCGGGCGGCAAACGGTTGCGCGGATTTCTGGTGATCGAATCGGCGCGGCTTTTCGGGATCAACGCCAGTCAATCGGTCTGGGCGGCGGCGGCGATCGAGGCGATTCACGCTTATTCGCTGGTTCATGACGACCTACCCGCCATGGACGACGACGATCTGCGGCGCGGCCAGCCCACGGTTCATGTCGCCTGGGACGAGGCGACCGCGGTTCTGGCGGGTGACGCATTGCAAAGCCTCGCTTTTGAATGCCTGGCATCGCGCCTCGACATGCCGGGTGACGTGCGGCTTGAACTGATCGGCGGACTTGCCAGTGCGGCAGGTATCAACGGCATGGTGCTGGGTCAGGCCCTGGACATGTCTGCCGAAGCGGCCAGCGCGCCGTTAACGGTCGAGAGCATTACCGAACTTCAGCGCCGAAAAACCGGCGCGCTGATCGAATGGTCCTGCGCGGCGGGCGCAATCATGGGCCGGGCCGACCCGAAACCCCTGATAATCTACGCCCGGGCGCTGGGGCTGGCCTATCAGATTGCCGATGACATTCTGGATGCGACCGGGGATGAGGCCGCCACCGGCAAGCGGCTGCGCAAAGATGCCGCCGCAGGCAAGGCGACATTCGTGTCGCTGCTTGGTCTGGGTGCGGCGCGGGCGCGGGCGCAGGCCCTTGCCGGTGAAGCCGTTGCCGCGTTGGAGGGCTACGACGGGCAAGCGGATGTCCTGCGCGACTGCGCGCGGTTTGTGGTCGCGCGCGACCATTAATCCTGCGATAACTTGCAGCAGCGCATCACATTGGCTATGGCCAATAGGGTCGAAACCCAAGCTCGAGCGCCCATGTCGAACCGCCCGGACACACCGCTTCTTGACCGCGTCGCATCGCCCGCCGATCTGCGGGTTCTCGGCGATGGCGATTTGCGGCGGCTGGCCGATGAACTCAGGGCCGAAACGATCGCCGTGGTCTCCGAGACCGGCGGTCATCTGGGCGCCGGGCTGGGGGTGGTCGAACTGACCGTGGCGCTGCACGCGGTCTTTGACACGCCGCGCGACCGGCTGATCTGGGATGTCAGCCACCAGACCTATCCGCACAAGATCCTGACCGGGCGGCGCGACCGCATCCGCACCCTGCGCCAGAAGGACGGGCTTAGCGGCTTCACCAAGCGGACCGAGAGCCCCTATGACCCCTTCGGGGCGGCGCATGCATCGACCTCGATCAGTGCAGCCCTTGGGTTTGCAGTGGCGCGCAATCTGGGCGGGGCGGTGGAACCGGCCCTTGGCGATGCGATTGCGGTGATTGGTGATGGCGCGATGAGCGCCGGCATGGCGTTCGAGGCGATGAACAACGCCGGTGCCTTGGGCCGCCGCCTTTTTGTCGTGCTCAACGATAACGAAATGTCCATCGCGCCGCCGGTGGGCGCGATGTCGTCCTATCTGTCGCGCCTTTACGCCGGCGAGCCGTTTCAGGAACTCAAGGCCGCCGCCAAGGGCGCGGTCAGTCTGCTGCCCGAGCCGTTCCAGGAAGGCGCGCGGCGCGCCAAAGAGGCGCTGAAATCGATGACCGTGGGCGGCACGCTGTTCGAAGAGTTGGGCTTTTCCTACATCGGTCCCATCGACGGCCACGATCTCGATCAGCTTTTGCCGGTTCTCAGAACCGCGCGCGCCCGGGCCACCGGCCCGTTGCTGATCCATGCGATCACCAAAAAGGGCAAGGGTTATGGCCCGGCAGAGACCTCGGACGACCGGGGCCACGGAGTTGGCAAATTTGACATTGTGACCGGCAAGCAGACCAAATCGCCGTCGAACGCCCCGTCCTACACCAAGGTTTTTTCGCAGGCTCTGGTGCGCCATGCCGCCGCCGATGACCGCATCGTCGCCGTCACCGCCGCCATGCCCGATGGCACGGGGCTCAGCCTGATGGCCGAACGCTATCCGTCGCGCTGCTTTGACGTCGGTATCGCTGAACAGCACGCAGTGACGTTTTCGGCGGGTCTGGCGGCGGGCGGTATGCGGCCGTTCTGCGCGATCTATTCGACGTTCCTGCAGCGCGGGTTTGACCAGGTTGTGCATGACGTGGCGATCCAACGCCTGCCAGTGCGGTTCGCCATAGACCGGGCCGGTCTGGTCGGGGCCGACGGCGCGACCCACGCCGGGGCGTTTGACATCGCTTACTTGGCTAATCTGCCCGGGTTCACCGTGATGGCAGCGGCGGACGAGGCCGAACTTGTGCATATGATCGCCACCGCCGCCGCCCACGACGACGGCCCGATCGCGTTCCGCTTTCCACGCGGCGAAGGCGTTGGGGTCGAGTTGCCCGAGACCGGCACCGCCCTTGAAATCGGCAAGGGCCGCATCATCCGCGAGGGCAATGGCATCGCCATCCTTAGCTTCGGCGCACGACTGTGCGAGGTCGAAAATGCCGCCGATCTGCTCGTGCAAAAAGGCATTAGCCCAACCGTCGCCGACGCCCGTTTCGCCAAACCGCTCGACCGGGATCTGATCCTCGATCTGGCCGCAAACCACCAAGCCCTGATCACTATCGAAGAAGGGGCCATCGGCGGATTCGGCTCTCATGTCGCCCAGCTTCTGGCCGAGGCAGGCGTCTTCGACACCGGCCTCAAATATCGCTCCATGGTCCTGCCTGATATATTCATCGACCAGGCCAGCCCACGCGATATGTACGACGCCGCCGCCTTGAACGCCGATGACATCGTGACCAAAGTTCTTCAGGTTTTGGGTGTCGCGACACTTTCGCAAACGGCTTAGCGAGCCCATCAAGAGTCGCACCAGCAAGCGCAAAGTCGCCTGATTACAATAACTTAGCCCTATTGCTCACCTTGAGCACGCTCAGCCTCAAGCAACGCCCTCAAACCGTTCCGATAATTCGGATAGCTCAGGAGAACCCCCAGTTCATCCTTGATCCGGTCGTTTCTCACCCGCTTGGATTCGGCGTAGAAACTGCGCGCCATCGGCGTCAGATCAGCCGTTTCAAAATCAACCTCGGGCGGAAGGGGAAGCCCCAGCAATTCAGCCGCATGAGCGATCACATCCTGCGGCGCCGCCGGATCATCGTCGCAGACATTATAGATCGCGCCGGGGTTGGGGCGGGCGAGCGACGCGGCCAAAACCTGGGCGATATCGTCGACATGAATGCGCGAGAACACCTGGCCCGGCTTAACGATACGCCGCGCCGTACCCTTTCGGACCTTCTCAAACGGCCCGCGACCGGGGCCATAGATGCCCGCAAGACGGAAAATGTGCAGCGGCAGTCCGGCGGCCCTCGTCAGGGCCTGCCAGCCGGTCTCGGCCTCGACCCGCTGCGCGCCGCGCAGGGTCGATGGCGCGACGGGCGTGTCCTCGTCAACCCAGCCGCCGCCGTGATCGCCGTAAACCCCGGTTGTCGAAAGGTACCCAAACCAGTCGATATGGCTGGCTGCTGCCGTAATCGCGGGCGCGGCAGCGCGCAAAACCGGATCGCCCTCGGCATCGGGCCCGGCAGAGATCAGAACCGCATTTACCTCGGCCAATGCCGGGCCAATATCGCCACCGGGCCAGATCAATGGCTCGACCCCGGTGGCGGCAATTGCGCCAGCCTTGTCGGCGCTGCGCGTGGTGCCGATCACGCACCATCCCTTGGGGATCAGCCGCGCCGCAAGCGCCGCTGCCGAATACCCGTGGCCGAAAATTAGGAGTGTCTTATCCATGATCAGGGATGCTGCTCATCGCCCCTTCCAGACCGGGTCGCGACCCTCGGCGAAAGCCCGCGCGCCTTCAAGCTGATCGTCCGAGGCATAAAGCCGGTCAACGGTCGCCAGCATGCGCCCTGTTATGCGGCTCAATGCGTCCTGAAACTTGGCATCCTCGGCGTCGCGCACGATTTCCTTGATCGCCGCATAGACCAGCGGCGGGCCTGCGGCCAGCTGGCGCGCCAAGTTCCAGGCCTCGGACATCAGCTCGTCAGCCGGGACCGCGCGGTTCACGAACCCCCACCTGAGCGCCTCGTCCACGTCCAGCCACCGCCCGGTCAACAGCATTTCCATCGCGATGTGATAGGGGATGCGCTTGGGCATTTTGATGCTGGCCGCATCGGCCACGGTGCCCGAGCGGATCTCGGGCAATGCGAATGTGGCATGGTCGGCGGCCAGGATGATGTCGGCGGAAAGCGCCAGTTCCAGACCGCCGCCGCAGGCGATGCCGTTGACCGCCGCGATCACCGGCTTGTTCAGATCGGGCAGTTCTTGCAAGCCGCCAAAGCCGCCAGCGCCATAATCTTCGTCGACCGCTTCGCCACCCGCCGCCGCTTTCAGGTCCCAGCCGGCGCAGAAGAACTTGTCGCCAGCGCCGGTGATGATCGCCACGCGCAGGTCCGGATCGTCGCGGAACCCGGCAAAAACCTCGCCCATTTCGCGGCTGGTAGCCAGGTCGATGGCATTGGCTTTGGGCCGGTCCAGCGTAACCTCAAGCACACCACCTTCGGTTCTGGTCTTGATCGCCATGTTATCGGGCCTCGCGGATCAGGGCATCAACCGCCACTGCATCGGTAGCGGTGACGATCAGCGGGTTCACTTCAACTTCCTCAACGCGGGCGGCGTTGGCAAGCACATAGGCCTGCAACGCATCCACCGCGTCAAAGACCTTTTCAACATCGGCCGCGGCACCACCCCGATACCCGGCAAGCAGCTTGGCTATTTTCAGTTCAGCGAAGGCACGGCGGACCTCTTTGCGTCCGGCGGGGACCAGCAAGCTGACCGTATCTGCGATCAGTTCGGCCAACACCCCACCGGCTCCGAGCGTCAGGACAAAACCATGCGCCGGGTCGCGGGTGATCCCGATCAGCACTTCGGCCAGCCCGCCGGTGATCATCTCCTCGACCAGATACCCGGTCCCGGTCATGCCGCTCAGTACCTTTTGAACCGCGCGGCGATCGGTCAGGCCGACCGAAACGGCACCAGCCTCGGTTTTGTGCGCGTGCCCCGTGGCCTTCAGCACCACCGAATAGCCGATGTCATCGGCGGCGGCAGCAACGTCGGCCGCACCCGGCACCAGGCGGTTCTTGGGAATGCGCAGGCCATGACTCGCCAGCGCCGCCTTTGACGCCGCTTCGTCGATCACGTCACCGGTCCGTTCGCCGCCGGGCAACAACAGCGGTTCAGCCACAACGCGGTCTTGCCCCAGCCATGCCGCCAGTTCGATGGCCGCCAGACCTTCGTCCAGGCCACACAGCGGGACGATCCCCGATGTGACCAGCTTTTGCGCTTCAAACTCCGGCATATTTTCGGGCAGCGTGGCGGCCAGCCCCATTGGAATGCCACGTTCGCGGCGCGCCCGAACCGCGCCCGCGATCACATCGTACCATTCGGCGGGCTGGCACCGGTCCTGGCGCGGGAAGTCCAGAACGATCACCCCAAGTGCGACGTCGCCGCGCATCATGGCGCTGTAGGTCTGGCCCAGTTTGTCGCGGTCGCGCCAGATATAGGTGTGGTAATCCAACGGGTTACTCAGCGCCACCATCGGCCCCAGCACATCTCGCAGCGCCGCTTGCTGGTCGTCGTTCAATGAGGGAAATTCGATTCCCAGGCCTTCGGCGCTGTCGGCGATCAGGCTGGCCTCGCCGCCCGAGCACGACATCGAGGCGATCCGGTTTGAGCGTAATGGGCCTGCGACATGCAGGAGCTTGAGGGATTCGAGAAACACCGGCAGGCTTTGCGCCTGCGCCACCCCGAGCCGCGCCAAAAGCGCCCGCGACCCGGCATCCGACCCGGCCAGCGAGGCGGTGTGCGACACCGCCGCGGCGCGCGAATGCTCTGACCGCCCGACCTTGATGGCGACAATCGGTTTGCCAAGCGCGCGCGACTTTTCGGCCAGCGCTTCGAACGCGCGCAAATCATCGACCCCTTCGATGTGAAGCCCAAGCGCGGTGACCCGGTCGTCGTCCAGCAGCGCCGCACCGATCGCCGAAATGCCGGTTTGTGCCTGATTGCCCGCCGTCACGATATAGGCCAGCGGCAGGCCGCGCCGCGCCATAGTGATGTTCATCGCCATGTTCGACGACTGGGCGATGATCGCCACGCCGCGGTCCACATGGGCACCACCATGCTGGTCGGGCCAGAGCGCGGCGCGATCGAGGTAGTTCACGAAGCCATAGCAATTCGGGCCGATCAGCGGCATGTCCCCGGCGGCCTTGAGCAACCTGTCCTGCAGTTTCGCGCCGTCCCCGGCCTCGGCCAAGGCTTCGCGGAAACCGCTGGCCAGACACACCACGCCGCCAGCCCCGCGCGCGGCAAGTTCGGCGACCGCCAGGATAGTCTGATGGCGATTGACGGCGACATAGGCGGCGTCGGGGGCAGCGGGCAAATCGGCGATGCCGGGGAAGGTGGGCAGACCTTCAAGTTCGGACCGGGTCGGATGCACAGGCCATACATCGCCCTGAAAGCCGATCTTTTTGCAGTTGCGGATGATGTTGCGGCCCCAGGCCCCACCGCCGATGACGGCGATGGATTTGGGACGCAGCAGGCGTTCCAGACCCGTGGCCATGGTTCAGGCCCCAAGCGGGCGCAAAAGCTCGCGGCTGATGATGTGGCGCTGGATCTCGGAGGTGCCGTCCCAGATGCGCTCGACCCGCGCGTCCCGCCAGAACCGCTCCAGCGGCAGATCGTCCATCAGCCCCATGCCGCCGTGGACCTGGATCGCCACATCGGTGATACGGCCCAGCATTTCAGATGCAAAAAGTTTGGCGCTGGCGATCTCGCGGTTGGCAGGCAAGCCCTGATCGAGCCGGTCGGCGGCGGCAAGGGTCATGAGGTCAGCGGCGTCGATCTCGGTGATCATGTCGGCGAGCTGAAAGCTGACGCCCTGAAACTTGCCGATCGCCTGACCGAATTGCTTGCGCTCGGCGGCATAGGTCAGCGCCAGGTCGAACACCCGCCGCGCTCGGCCGACACAGTTAGCAGCCACCGTAATGCGGGTGGCGTATAGCCAGGTGTTCATCACATTGAGCCCGCCATCGATCGCGCCCAGAACCTGCGCGTCGGGCAGCCGGCAGTCGTCGAAGTCGAGCACCATGTTCTTGTACCCACGGTGGCTGACCGTGGTGTAGCCGTCGCGGATGGTGAACCCCGGCGTGCCGCGGTCGACCAGAAACGCGGTGATGCGTTTTTTGGGGCCTTTTGGCGTCGCATCTTCGCCGGTGGCAACAAAGACGATGATGAAATCGGCGTGATCGGCGCCCGAGATGAAATGCTTGACGCCGTTGACCACCCAGTCGCCGCCGTCGCGCCGCGCCGCGCAGGTCATCGAGCGGATGTCCGACCCCGCGCCCGGTTCGGTCATCGCCAGCGCGTCCATCGCCTCGCCGCGCACGGCGGGCATCAGATAGCGGTCAATCTGGTCGCCTTCGCAGGCCATCAGAATATTCTGCGGACGGCCAAAGAAATGCGTCAGCGCCATCGCGCCGCGCCCCAGTTCGCGTTCAACCAGCGCGAATTCGCGGTGGTTCAGGCCAGCACAGCCAACGCTTTGCGGGAAATTGCAGGCGTAAAACCCCAGTTCGATGGTCTTGCGCTTGATCTCTTGCGCCACCTCGCGCGGCACTTCGCCGGTGCGTTCGACAACGTCTTCGTGGGGATAAATCTCGTTCTCAACGAACGACCGCACCGTGTCGGCGATCATTTCCTGTTCGTCGGTCAGGCCATATTGCATTGGTCGCCCCCTTACCCGGACCTCGGCGCGGAACGGTCGCGCAACCGGGCGTGCATCCGTTTCTTACTCGCGCGCGTTGTCACCGTCGCCTGGTCGGTGCCATCGTGGAACGTCCCGAACCAGCGGTCCCAGGGCATTTCCTGATTGCCGTAATTGCATTCGTAAAACCGGTGGTGCAGCTGATGATAAAACGTGCCAAGCGCCAGCCGCCGCTGGTCCCTTATCAGCAGGTTCTCGTATCCGGTGTGCGTCATTGCCGCGCCCGGCCCCTGGTAAATCACGTGGAATATCAGGTGGATCGGGTGGCTGGCCACCACCCAGTGCACGCAAAGCGTGGTCAGATAGATGAAATGTTCGACCGGGTGCATGGAAAGCCCCGACCACGGACCGATGCTGACGTTGCGGTGGTGCAGCGAGTGAACATGGCAATAGATGTTGGGCACGTGCAACAAACGGTGCGACCAATAGAAGTGGAACGCCGACCAGATCGGGATCAGGATCAGCCAGACCACGAACCAGATCGGATTTGTGGCGAATGTGATCACAGGCACCCAGCCGTTCGCCATCAGCCACATCGTGACGCACTGAAAGGCCGTCAGTTGCGCGACGCCCGACCCAAGCGACCAGAACATGTTGTCGTGCACCTGGTTTGAAAAATTCCACAGCCGGTTGCCGCGCGCTTGACCCCGGCGGTCGAACTTCAACGCCTTACCCTGCGCCTTGCGCATATAGAAATACCAGTGCAGGCCTCCGGCGACGGCGATCATCAGGCCGAGGTTCACGGCCCAGACCTGAGCGATCCATCCGAACGCGAGCGTCCGCGCCGCCTCGAGCGGCGGATAAAGCCAAAACCACGCGGCCACCGCGACCGCCACCATAATCACCCGTTCGCTAAGGCTCAGCCAGTTGCGGCTCAGCCATCGCGCCAGAAAACCCGGGTCGGGCGGCCAGCGAAAGATCGACCCGTCGGCCAGCGGCAGATCGGGGTGATAATTCCAGTCGCGGCATGAGTTTTCGGACATGTCGGCCCCTCAACTTGCGTAATCAGACCCTTCTTCGTCCAGAATCGCCTTCAGTTCGGCCAGGTGACGCACGTCCTGTTCGGGATAATCCTCGATCTCGCGCGCGGTCTTTTCGGCGATCTCGTCGCTGAGCACGCGCAGCGGCTGACCGGTTTGCAGGGCGCGGATATAGGTCTCGGCGGCGCGCTCGAAATAATACATGCGGTTGAAGGTCTCGGCCACGGTGTCACCGATCACCATGATCCCGTGGTTGCCCATAATCATGACCTTCTTTCGCGGATCGCTGAACAGTTCGGCACAACGCGCACCCTCCTCCTCGAAGGCCAGCCCGCCATAGTCTTCGTCGATCACGGTGCGGTTAAAGAAAATCGCGGTGTTCTGGTCGATCGGCGGCAGGCGGCTGTCGGCCAGGCTCGCCAGCACGGTGGCATGGATAGAATGGATGTGCATCGCGCAACGCGCGTGGGGGCATCGCCGGTGGACCGACCCGTGCAGGCCCCAGGCCGAAGCGTCGGGCGCATTGGGACCGTCCAGTGTTTCCGGGTTGTTGGCATCGAGAAACAGCAGGTCCGAGGCTTTGATCCGGGCGAAATGCACCTGATTGGGATTCATCAGAAACTGGGTGCTGTCGTCGTTCACCGCCAGGCTGAAGTGGTTGGCCACCGCTTCGTGCAGGTTCAACCGCGCGGCCCAGCGAAACGCGGCGGCCATATCCACCCGTTCCTGCCAGTGATCCATGTTCGGGCGAAGTTTGGTGACGGCCATAGCGTTTTCCCTCGATGTTGCTGGCATGGGGCACGTTCGGCCATCCGCGCGCTAGCTTTTTTGCGACATCACACGTCGGAACGCGAAGAAAATCAACGCAGCCCCTGCCAGCCCGTAGAGGCCGAATTTGACTTTGGTCAGCAGGCTGGCCAGCACCCCAAGTCCCGGCAGCGGCTCGTCGGCGGTCAGAAGCACGGCAATGATCGTGGCGTTTTCGGCGTAGTCGGTCAAAATCGCAGCAAGGGGCAGCATCACTGCCAAGCGAGGTGCGCCGCTGATTTGCAAAGCAAAGGCCAGCGTCAGGCCCAGAGCCGCCGGATAAAGCACGTAAAGGGGCGCGATCCGGGTGAGATAGAGCCTAATAGCACCACGCGAATAGCTCTGCGCGTAAGCGTACAAATCGCCGGTTTTCAGGGCGAGGTCGGGCAGGGTTGGCTTGCCGATGGAATGGGTGAAATCGTCGGCATAGCCCGCCAGAAAATACCAGATAGCGGTCGAAATCACGATCAGGGCGATCAGTTTCGGCCATTTGGCATTGCGTTCGACAAATCTCAGCATGGCCCCTCCGGTGCCCAGTTTGCCGCGATTTTCGCGGCCCGTCGACCCGGCCCCTTGTAGGTGGTCGCAAGCGGTGGCATCTTTGGTCATGCGAACTCAAGTTTTCCCCCCTTGGCAATCGGTCGCCGCTGATCTTGTTGCGGTGGCGGCAGGTCGCGCCCCGGCCGATCTTGTGATCACAAATGCGCGGGTCGTCAGCGTGCATACCCGCGAAGTGCTCGATGGCTGGTCCGTGGCCGTCAAATCGGGCCGTTTTGCCTATGTCGGGCCTGATGCAAATCATTGTGTTGGCGAGGGCACCGAGACGCTGGACGCAGGCGGTCGGTACCTGATCCCGGGCCTGTGCGACGGGCATATGCACATCGAATCGGGCATGCTGACGCCGGCCGAGTTCGCGGCTGCGGTGATCCCGCATGGCACCACGTCGATGTTCACCGACCCGCACGAGATCGCCAATGTCCTGGGGCTGGACGGTGTGCGGTGCATGCACGACGAGGCGCTGATGCAGCCGATCAACATTTTCACGCAAATGCCATCCTGCGCGCCCTCGGCGCCGGGGCTCGAGACCACCGGGTTCGAGATCGGGCCTGATGACGTGACGCAAGCGATGGCATGGCCCGGCATCATCGGTCTGGGCGAGATGATGAACTTTCACGGCGTTTCGGCGGGCAGCCAGGCGATGCTGGCCGAAATTGCCGCGACGCAAGACGCGGGCAAAACCGTCGGCGGCCATTACGCCAGCCCCGATCTCGGGCCCGCCTTTGCGGCGTACGTGGCGGGCGGGCCTGCCGATGACCACGAGGGCACCAATGAGGCGGACGCGATTGCCCGCGTGCGGCAGGGTATGCGGTCAATGATGCGGCTTGGGTCGGCCTGGTACGACGTGGAGGCCCAGATCACCGCCGTTACCGAAAAGGGCCTCGACCCGCGCAATTTCATCCTGTGCACCGACGACAGCCATTCCGGCACGCTGGTGGGTGACGGGCATATGAACCGGGCGGTGCGCCACGCGATAAGCTGCGGCGCGGATCCGCTGATCGCGCTTCAAATGGCGACGATCAACACCGCAACACACTTTGGGCTGGAACGCGAAATAGGGTCTATTTCACCCGGAAGGCGGGCCGATATGATCCTGACCAGCGATTTGACCGCCCTGCCTATCGAAGTGGTTTTTGCTCGGGGTCACAGCGTCGCGAAAGACGGTGTGATCACAGTAGAATGCCCGCACCTCGACTGGCCCGCCAGCGCCCGCGACACAGTCAATCTGGGCAAGAGGCTGACTGCCGCCGATTTTGTGATCACGGCACCGCCGGGTGCGGATAAAGTGACTGTCAAAGTCATTGGCGTTATCGAAAATCAGGCGCCAACTCAATCACTTAGCACGGTGCTCAAGGTTGAGCAGGGTATGCTTTTGCCCGACGAAAAGCAGGATCTCGCCCAGATCGCGCTCGTTGAACGGCATCGCGGCACCGGCGGCGTGACAAACGGCTTCGTCTCGGGCTTCGGATATAAGGGCCGCATGGCCATGGCCTCGACCGTGGCGCACGACAGCCACCATATGATTGTCGTCGGCACCGACTGCGACAACATGGCCGCCACCGCCAACCGGCTGGGCGAGGTTGGCGGCGGTATCACGGTCTGGCAGGACGGGGCCGAGAAAGCCCTGGTCGAACTCCCCATAGCGGGCCTGATGTCGGACAGACCTGCCGCCGAGGTCGCCGCGAAAGCCGACCGCATGGTGCAGGCCATGGCCGACTGCGGCTGCAACCTGAACAACGCCTATATGCAGCATTCGCTGCTGGCGCTGGTGGTTATCCCCGAGCTTCGCATCTCGGACCTCGGCCTTGTCGATGTCACCCGTTTCGAACTTACAAACCTGATCGAGGCAGCCGAATGAACAAGGAATATCAAGATCCCGCTATCATCACCCCGCCCTATCCGCCGCCCGAGCAAATAACCGATCCGGCGGATGCTGTTGCGCTGTTGCGGAAACTTTACGACCAGTCGGTGAACTATCTCTGCAGCCATTTCATGGACAGCCTGACCGGCACCCCACCGGCACACCGCATTCGCGCTTTCTATCCCGAGATCCGGATCACCACCACCAGCTACGCCCAGGTCGACAGCCGCCTTGCCTTTGGCCATGTGTCGCGCCCCGGCACCTATTCGGCCACGATCACGCGGCCCGACCTTTTTGCCAACTATCTGGAACAGCAGATCGCGCTTTTGATGAAGAACCATAGCGTCCCGGTGCGGATCGGGATGTCCGACACGCCGATGCCCGTGCACTTTGCCGTGGCCGCGCAATCGGACCTTGCGGTTCCCGCCGACAGTTCGCTGACCTTCACGCTGCGTGATGTTTTCGACGTGCCCGATCTTGCGACCACCAACGACAGCATCGCCAACGGCGAAGACGTGACCCACCCCGACGGGTCCGGGGCGCTGGCGGGATTTAGCGCACAACGGGTCGATTATTCGCTGGCGCGGCTCTCCCATTACACCGCCACCGACCCCGAGCATTTTCAGAACCACGTCCTGTTCACCAACTACCAATTCTATGTCGAAGAGTTCGAAGACTTCGCCCGCAAGGCGCTGGCCGATGGCGCCAGCGCCTATGACGCCTTCGTCGGCCCCGGCAACAATCTGATCACCAAGGCCGATGATCCGTTGCCGCTGCTGGCCAAACAGCCGCAGATGCCCAGTTATCACCTGAAACGCCCCGATGGCGGCGGCATCACCCTGGTCAATATCGGCGTTGGCCCGTCGAACGCGAAAACCGCGACCGATCACATCGCGGTTCTGCGCCCCCACGCCTGGCTGATGGTGGGCCATTGCGCGGGTCTGCGGAACTCGCAATCCTTGGGTGACTTTGTGCTGGCGCATTCTTACTTGCGCGAAGACAAGGTTCTTGACGCCGACTTGCCCCTTTGGGTTCCGATCCCGCCGCTGGCCGAGATCCAGATTGCCCTGGAAAACGCCGTCGCTGATGTGACCCAGTTGGAGGGCTACGAGCTGAAGCGCATCATGCGCACCGGCACGGTCGCCAGCCTTGATAACCGCAATTGGGAGCTGCGCGAGCCTTCGGGGCCCGTCAAGCGGCTCAGCCAGTCGCGGGCCATCGCGCTGGACATGGAAAGCGCCACGATCGCGGCCAACGGGTTCCGGTTTCGGGTGCCCTATGGCACGCTTTTATGCGTGTCCGACAAACCGCTGCACGGCGAATTGAAGCTGCCGGGCATGGCCAGCGAATTCTATAAAACTCAGGTCTCGCGCCACCTTTTGATCGGCATTCGGGCGATGGAGGCCTTGAGCGAAATGCCCCTTGAACGCATCCATTCCAGGAAATTGCGCAGCTTCGAGGAGACCGCATTTTTGTAAGTGCCGCGGCCCGGGCACCGGAAATTTCGCCATAATCGGAGGATTGCCGCCGAAAAAGGCACCAAAACCGGTGAAAATCCCTTGTTTTTCTATACGAAACGTTGTGTGTCACCTCAATATACAGTTAAATAGCCGCAATCAGCCCCCAAATGGGCGGGCGATCATGAGGAGACGATACATGGCAAAACCAATGACAAAGACCCAACTCGTGGCCGCTATGGCCGAAGCTCTGGGCAGCGACAAGAAATCCGCCGCGGCTGCGCTTGGGGCGATCACCGGGATAATCACCAGCGAAGTTTCAGCCGGCGGCGCCGTTACCCTGCCGGGCGTGGGCAAGATTTATTGCCGCGATCGTCCGGCGCGCATGGTCCGCAATCCGGCAACGGGCGAGCAGATTCACAAAAACGCCGACAGGGTGGTCAAGATGACCATCGCCAAGGCGCTGAAGGAAGGCGTCAACAGCTGAAACCGATTGCCGGGGCTTGCCCCCGGAACGGATTTCAACAAGGGTCGCCGACGGCGGCCCTTTTTTTGCCGGTCGAGGTGATCATCATCATGGGGGTCCGGCTTGAGGCGGGCGTCGGCCTTTTTGCGGTTCAGCGGGCGCGCGCCACAATCGTGTGATCGCGCATTATTTTCCGCTGACAATAGCGTGAGGGCGACCTGCGCCCCGGTGACATATCAGTCCGGGCTGATAAATCTGCGGTCATGGAATTGGTATTTGCTTATGCGGCCGGGCTCTTGACGCTGATCAACCCCTGCGTGGTGCCGGTGCTGCCGATTGTCCTGGCCTCGTCGCTGCAGGCCAGCCGGTTGGGGCCTCTGGCGCTGGCGGCGGGCATGTCGCTGTCGTTTGTCGTGCTTGGGCTTGGCGTGGCGCTGGTTGGTCCCGGTCTGGGGATCGACAACGAGACCATAGTCAGCACTGCCGCGCTGGTGATGGCGGGTTTCGGGTTTATCCTTTTGGTCCCTTGGTTTTCGGCCGGATTTGCGACGGCGACCGCCGGCGTTGCGTCACGCGCCGACGCGGGCATTTCGGGGCTTGGCGGGGCAAGGTCCGGTGCAGGGGGGCAGTTTTTGGGTGGCACCTTGCTTGGCGCGGTCTGGAGCCCCTGTATCGGCCCGACCCTGGGCGGGGCCATCGCGCTGGCCAGCCAGGGTGAAAGCCTGATGCGCGCGGGCGCGATCATGACCGCATTCGCGCTTGGGGTTTCAACGCTGATCCTTGGTTTTGGCTATGGAACCCGGCGCCTTATGCAGCGCAATCAGGCCGTGATGCAGCGCATTGCCACGCGGTCGCGCCCGGTTCTGGGGGCGGTCTTTGTGGTCGTCGGGCTGGGCATCTTTTTCAAGCTTCACCAAGTGATCGAGGCCTGGGCGCTGCAGGCGCTGCCGATATGGCTGCTCGATCTTTCCGTTTCCATTTGATCCAGAAAGGCACTCAGATGAACCGCCGCAATTTCATGACCACTGTTTCTGCCGCAGCCCTTTTTCCATCCCTCGCGCTGGCGGTTCCGGGATCGCTTGAATACGCGCCCGGGCTGGTCAAAGCGCGATTGCTCCAGGGCGAAACCCTTTTTGTGGATTTCTACACCAGCTGGTGCGTGACCTGCGCGGCGCAGCGCCGGGTCATCGGGACGCTGTTGAACGAGAACCCCGCCTATCAGCAGGCGATCACATTCATCGGCGTGGACTGGGATATATACAGAAATTCGGAGCTTTCGCGCGACCTGGGCATCCCGCGCCGATCGACGCTTGTCGTGCTGAAGGGCGATCAGGAGCTTGGCCGCATTGTCGCTGGTACCACCAGGTCGTCGATCAAGGCGCTTTTGGACATCGCGCTGGCCGCCGCGACGGCCTGAGCGCGGCTCCCTTAGTGTCTGATTCAAACTCTACGCATGATTACAATGCCTTGCAATTTTACGCGTGAGGGTTCTGATATGTGCAACGAGTATCCATGCCTGTGAACTTGCGATGGATTTTTCCCAATCTTTGGCCAATCGCCGGCAGCGGTTGAGCCATGCGAAGGTGCGCTCGACGACCCATCTTCCGGGAATGACTTCGAAGCCTTCCGCAGTGTCGAAGCGCTTGACGATCTGGATTGTCCAGTCACCGATGCCTTCAAGAGCGTCGCGCAGCTTTGGTCCGGCATAACCGCCATCCGCAAAGATATGGCGCAAGTTTGGATGGGAATACCGGATGGATTTCAACACTTCCGGTGCGCCATCACGGTCTTGAATACCGGCGCTATGCACGACCAACCCAACCATAAACCCGAGCGTGTCGGTGACAATGTGGCGCTTGCGGCCCTTGGTTTTCTTGCCCGCGTCATAGCCCGAAATGCCACCGCTTTCCGTTGTTTTTATGGTCTGGCTATCAATGACACCAGCGGTGGGGCCGGGCTTCTTGCCATGAAACTCGCGCGCCGTCGCCACCAGAAAATGGCTGATCACTTCAAAGATGCCATCGTTGCGCCAGCCATAGAAATAGTAGCGCACGGTGGACACTGGCGGGAAATCATTGGGCAGCATACGCCACGCACACCCGGCGCTGGCGATGTACAAAATGGCATCCAGAACATCGCGCATCGCCGTGCTGCGCGGACGACCAGTTGTTTTAGGCGGCGGCAGGAATGGCGCGATCAAACCCCATTCCTGATCGGTTAAATCGCTTGCATAGCGTCCCGAATGCCGTTCATATCGGGCGCGAGTGGTTTCAGTCCAGGCCATTGTGATCTCCCTCGAATCTTATCAATCCGATTGAATCACAACTCGCTGAAATCACTCAATTAGTTTTGGATCAGACACTTAGAGGTCGTGTTCGCTGCCCTGATCGATCACGCCGGCGACCGCGAAGCTGGGGCGCGCTTTCATCCGCGCGTAATACTCCGCAACCGGGCCATCCGACCACCAGCCAGAGAACCCGTGAATCGTAAGCCGCGCCAGACAGGCGGTGGCAAAGCAGTCCGCCAGAGAATAGGCCGGCCCCGCCAAATAGTCCTGACCGGCCAACGCAGTGGCCATCCGGTTGACCAGCGCGCCGGTTGCGGCAATGTGGGTCGCAATACCATCCGGATCGCCCAGAAGCGCCTTGAAACGGCGGTTACCGTCGATACGCGCGGCCAGCAGGCCGGAAAGGTCGGGCCGCGCCCGGGCAAGACCGGCCAACAGCCGCCCGCGCGCCTCGACCTGGGGCACCGTGCCATCGGCATCGCGCCGGGGCGCGTACATCAGCACGCCATAATGCGGGGCCATGATGTCGGCGAGCCAGCCATCGGTCGTGGCATCACCGGAAATGTCAGGACCGTCCATTTCCTGAACACGGGTGACGATACGTATCGTATCGGTGACAACTTCCTCACCAATTTGCAGGGTCGGCACCACGGCCTTGGGGTTCAGCGCGACGTACCAGGCTTCGAACTGTTCGTTCGCCTCCATGATGTCGATGGTGCGCCGGGAGAATTTCAATCCCTTTTCAACCTGCGCCAGCCGCGCCATTTGGCTGCAGATCGAGCTGGGGTGGTCGTAGAGGGTTAGGTTGGTCATGCCTCCAGCGTGCGGCGCAGTATCTCGACGTCTTCGGCGATCTGGTTGTCGTGGGTCTTCAGCTCTTCGATCCGGCGCACCCCGTGCATTACCGTAGTGTGATCGCGCCCGCCGAACCGCCGTCCGATCTCGGGCAGCGACCGCGACGTCAGTTGTTTGGAAAGATACATCGCAATCTGCCGGGGCCGCGCGATGGTGCGCACGCGCTTGGGGCCGATGATGTCGGAAAGCCGGATGTTGTAGTGTTCGCCGACCTTGCGCTGAATTTCCTCTATAGTGACTTTGCGGTCCGAGGCGCGCAGAATGTCGGCCAGACAATCCTGCGCCAGTTCCAGCGTGATCTCGCGCCCCACCAGCGAGGCAAAGGCGAAGAGCCGCATCAGCGCGCCTTCCAGTACGCGAACATTAGTCGAAATACGGTGCGCCAGAAACTCCAGCACGCCGTCGGCCAGCACCAGATTGGGGTATTCGTTGCGATACTGGTTGACCTTGGTTTGCAGGATGCCAAGCCGAAGCTCGTAATCGGTCGGGTGCAGATCGACGATCAGCCCGCTTTGCAGGCGCGACCTGATCCGGTCTTCCAGATCCTTAATCTCGCCCGGGGCGCGGTCGGCGGAAATGATGATTTGTTTGTTCTGGTCGACCAGCGCATTGAACGTGTGGAAAAATTCTTCCTGGGTGCTGTCTTTGCCGGCGATGAACTGCACATCGTCGACCATCAACAGGTCGACCGAGCGAAAGAGTTGTTTGAAATCCATCATCTGCCGGTCGCGGATCGCTTGCACAAAACGATACATGAACTGTTCGGCGCTGAGGTACACCACGCGCAGCCGGGAATGTTTGTTTCGAAGTTCCCAGGCAATGGCGTGCATCAGATGGGTCTTGCCAAGGCCAACGCCGCCGTAAAGAAAGAGGGGATTAAAGGTCGTTGGTCCGCCTTCGGCGACACGGCGCGCGGCGGCATAAGCCAGTTCGTTCGGCTTGCCGACCACAAATCTTTCGAACGAAAATCGTGCATCCAGCGGCGCGCCAAGGTTGTCGGCGGGTTCGGGTTGCGGCGCGCGTTTCATTCTGGCACCGGAGTTGGGGCTTGATTTGGATGGTATCGCGGCGGGCGAGGACGGTTTTTCGACAGCGAATTCAAGGCGATCAACAGGCGAGCCGTTCTCTTCCAGAAGCGACCGGATGTGTTCGGCAAAATTGCGCTCGACCCAATTGCCCACAAAGCTGGACGGTGCTCGAAAGGTGGCCACGCCGCCTTTCAGATCGGTCAGTTCAAGCGGCTCGATCCAAGTTGTAAAATTGTTCCGACCCAAGGTCGATTTCAATTCTTCGCGCAGCGTGCCCCAAAGTTGGTCGGTCATCAGCGTTCAATCCGATCTTCTTTCCGGCGCTAATGCCACCGGTTTTCCTTTCGCGCCCAAGCGCCCCCATTGCGCCGTAGATAAAGACCCGCAGGCGCGAAGCAACCACGAGCGCCTAAATCCGGGCCCAGCCGGAAAGCGCATGGTCGCCGCAAAAGCGAGCCGATCGGACATGTTCAGATCAGACAAACGCGGCGCAGATCCCGCAATGTCGATTTCAGCTCCAGACCCGCGTCCCCACACGAGCCCCTGGCGCCGATGGTACCCTGCTTTTGCCGGCCGGCACCCATGCTGCATTGGTGCAGTCATGGCGCCTTTTCGACCGACCCAAGGTCCGGCCATGTCCCCTAGGGCGAAATGAATCGCACGTCCGAAGCTAACGAAGAAAGCGGCTGGTGCAACAGAACTTCGAACTTGACTCGCAATTTGTCCACGCCGAATCCCACGGTCCTCGACGGGCGTTCAGAATTTCTTTTTGTCTGGGACACACTTGCCGGTTTTTCGGGCGAAATGCCGAGTGCAAAAAGAATCGCCCCCCGAACGGTTCAGGGGGCGGAAAAATTGCCTTCAGAGCGTTCGCGCACCAAAAATGATCAGCCTACGGCCTTTACCCGCGCATTCAGGCGCGACATTTTGCGCGCCGCGGTGTTTTTGTGAAAGACGCCATGCGACACGCCGCGCATCAGTTCCGGCTGCGCCTGACGCAGCGCTGTGGCGGCTGCATCCTTGTCGCCCGAGGCGATCGCCTCTTCCACTTTACGCAGGTAAGTGCGGATGCGCGACCGGCGGGCTTTGTTGATTGCGAAACGACGCTCGTTCTGGCGGGCGCGCTTTTTGGCTTGCGGCGAATTGGCCATCTGTCTTTTCCTTCGTCGGGTCCGAGTTCATTCCAAATGCGCAAAAGCCCGACGCCGGGTTTGAAAACCGACCCATTCCGGCCAAAGCGGGCCTCGCGCGCATGTCAGCGCGCCGTCTACGCCATTCTGCGCGGCTTGAAAACCCGAAAATTGGTGGCCGCCCGTGGACAGTGGCTATTTATCCCGAAACTGTGGCTCGCGCTTTTCCAGGAAAGCGTTCATGCCTTCGGCTTGATCTTCGGTGGCAAACAGCGAATGGAAGAGGCGCCGTTCGAACAACAGACCTTCGGCCAGCGAAGTTTCTTCGGCACGGTTAACCGCCTCTTTGACCGCCATCACGCTGAGCATGGACTTTTCGGCAATCTTCCCGGCAATGGCCAGGGTTTCCTCGATCAGTTTTTTGGCCGGCACCACGCGGCTGACCAGACCGGCGCGTTCGGCTTCGGTCGCGTCCATCATGCGACCAGTCAGGTGCATATCCATCGATTTGGACCTACCGACCAGCCGGGTCAGGCGTTGGGTGCCGCCGACCCCGGCCATGACGCCAAGGTTGATTTCGGGCTGGCCGAACTTGGCGGTGTCTGACGCCACGATGAAGTCGCACATCATGGCCAGTTCGCAGCCGCCGCCAAGCGCATAGCCTGACACCGCGGCGATGATCGGCTTGCGGCTGGTCAGCTGATCGAGCTGTCGCCGCCCGAATAGGTCTTCGCGGAATGCATCGACGAACCCCTTGCCCGACATTTCGACAACATCGGCCCCGGCAGCAAAGGCTTTTTCCGACCCGGTCAGGACAACCACCCTGACCTTTTCGTTCGCGTCAGCCTCGCACAAGGCCTGTCCCAACTCGCCCAAAAGCACCGAATTCAGCGCATTCAGCGCATCGGGCCGGTTGAGTTTGATAAGGCAAACATGATCGTCAATCTCGACGATGAGTGTTTCATACGCCATGGGGCCCCGCCGCGATGGTTTGAGTGGACAAATGCCTTACCACTCCGCGCCCAGCTTTCAAGTCATCTTTGACAGACCGGGCAATAGAAGCTGGATCGCCCCGATTGCACCACCCGGCGGATCGTGCCAGCGCATTGGGGGGTCAGACAGGGCGTGGCTTCGCAGCCATAAACCCGGAAAACATGTTGAAAATAACCCAGTTCGCCGTCTACCTGGCGAAAATCGCGCAGCGATGAGCCGCCCGCGTCGATGGCCTCGGTCAACACTTGTCGGATGACCGGGACAAGCCCCGCGACCCGCGTGCGCGCGATGTTTTTGGACTTGCGCAGAGGCGAGATCTTGGCGCGGTGGAGCGCCTCGCAGACATAGATGTTGCCCAGTCCGGCGACGATTCTCTGGTCCAGAAGCGCCGATTTGACTGGTAATGAACGTGCTTTGAGGGCAGCGACAAGATAGGTCTCGTCAAAGGCATTTCCCAAGGGTTCGGGCCCCAGGCCAGCCAGCAGCCGGTGCTGGTCGACTTTGTCCGTCGCAATCAGGTCCATTGCCCCGAACCGGCGCGGATCATTGAACGTCACGCGCGCGCCGCCTTCGATGTCGAGCACCACATGATCGTGCTTTTGCCGGGCGGCAAGGTCGTGTCGGAATTTTCCGATGCTGGTCCCCGACACCAACATGCGGCCCGACATCCCCAGATGCACGATCAGCGTTTCGCCCGTGTTGAGGTCGGCCAGCAGATATTTCGACCGCCGCCGAATTGCATCGACCCGCGCCCCGGTCAGCCGCGCGCTCATGCGCGGCGGAAACGGCCAGCGCAGGTCGGGGCGGTTGACCTGGACATTGGCCAGGCGCTTGCCCACCAAAACCGGCTCCAGCCCGCGCCGCAATGTTTCAACTTCGGGAAGTTCGGGCAAATCCGCCCCCTTGATCGCGCGCGATTGATGCCGCGCTGCGCGGGCTATATGAGGGCGTGAACGACGCAAAGGCAAGCAATGGCAACTGCAGACCACAAAACGACCCACTTCGGCTTTCGCACCGTTGAAGCAGACGCCAAGGCCGGGCTGGTGCATGGCGTTTTTTCGTCGGTGGCGTCGAATTATGACGTGATGAACGATGTCATGTCCCTGGGCGTCCACCGCCTGTGGAAAGACGCGATGCTGGATTGGCTGGCGCCGCGCCCCGGGCAGCGGGTGCTGGACGTGGCGGGCGGCACCGGCGATATCGCCTTTCGGTTCCTGCGCCGCGCGTCGGGCACCAGCGCGGTCGTCTGCGACCTAACGCAAGCCATGCTGGTCGCAGGGGCCGAACGGGCCGAGGCCGAGGCGCTGAGTGACCGGTTGACCTGGGTGGCGGGCGACGCGATGGCGCTGCCATTTCCTGACGCCAGCTTTGACGTCTACACAATCTCGTTCGGCATCCGCAACGTGACCTGCGTTTCGGACGCGCTGAGCGAAGCCTTCCGGGTCCTGCGCCCCGGTGGGCGGCTGATGGTGCTGGAATTCAGCCAACTGCCGAACCCCGGCCTGCAATGGGCCTATGACCGCTATTCGTTCAACGTGATTCCGGCTCTGGGTCAGGCGATCGCCGGCGAACGCGACAGTTACCAGTATTTGGTGGAATCGATCCGCCAATTTCCCGATCAGGATACGTTTGCCGACATGATCCGCGGCGCGGGCTTTGATCTGGTGAAATACCGCAATCTTTCCATGGGCGTGGCGGCACTGCATTCGGGCTGGAAGCTCTGAGGTGCGCGGCCCGCACAACATATGGCGGCTGATCCGCACCGGCGCGACCTTTGAACGGACCGGCGCGATGCGCGTGGTGATGAATGCCATGGATATGCCGCCAGCGCTGCGGCTGACTGCGCGCATCCTGGGCCTGCCGTTCGCGCCGCTCGGGCTTAGGGGCGACCCGGCGATGCCGCCCCTGACGCGGGCGCTGACCGCCCTCGGTCCCGCCTACATTAAGTTTGGTCAGCTTCTGTCGACCCGGCCCGACGTCGTGGGGGCCGAGCTTGCCACCCAACTGCAGGTGCTGCAGGACAAGCTGCCGCCGTTTCCGACCGACGTCGCCAAGGCGGAATTTGCGCGCGAAATCGGTCAGCCTGCCGACGAAGTTTTCACCGAGTTTTCTGATTCCGTTGCCGCCGCCTCGATCGCCCAGGTTCACCGGGCGCGCCTGCGCGACACTGGCGACGAGGTGGCGGTGAAAGTACTGCGCCCCGGCATCGAGCGCGCCTTCGCCCGCGACATCGATGCATTCTATTTCGCCGCGCGGATGGTCGAGCTGTTGTCGCCGGCCTCGCGCCGGCTGCGGCCCATGGATGTGATCGCCCATTTCGAGGGCATCGTGCTGGGCGAGCTGGACATGCGCATGGAATGCGCCGCCGCTGCTGAGTTTGCGAATTCAACCGAAGGCGATGACGGCTTTACTGTTCCCCGGCCTAACTGGCCGCTTTCGGCCCGTCGCGTGATGACGCTTGGCTGGGCCGAGGGTATCGCAATGCACGACATCGCGGCCCTTGATGCCGCTGGCCACGACAAAGGCGCGATTGGCCGCCGGGCTCTGCAGTTGTTTCTCAGCCACGCTTTGCGCGACGGCTATTTCCACGCCGACATGCACCAGGGCAACCTCAAGATCGGCCCGTCGGGCGACATCATCGCAATGGATTTCGGCATCATGGGCCGGATCGACGAATACACACGCCGGGTTTACGCCGAAATTCTGTTTGGTTTCATCCGCCGCGATTACCGCCGCGTCGCCGAGGTGCACTTCGAGGCCGGCTACGTGCCCGCCGACCGCGATATCGACGAATTCGCCCGCGCCCTGCGCGCCGTGGGCGAACCGATCTTCGGGATGGGGGCCAGCCATATCTCGATGGCGCGTCTTTTGACCTATCTTTTTGAAGTGACCCAACAATTCGGGATGCAGACCCGCACCGAGCTGATTTTGCTGCAGCGCACCATGGTGGTGGTCGAAGGCGTGGCACGGTCGCTCGACCCGCAGATCAACATCTGGGAAGTCGCGCGGCCGGTGGTCGAGACCTATATCCACAACAACGTCGGCCCGCGCGCCCTGGCGCGCGATCTGATCCGCACGGCGCGCGTCATGTCGCGCTTCGGGCCGCGCCTGCCGCATCTGGCCGAAACGGCGTTGATCCGCCTCAGCGCCGAACCCGATCCACCGCCGCGACCATCGCGGTGGCGCAGCCTTGGGTGGATGGTATTGGGGGCCGGTCTGGCGCTGGCGGTACTTCTGGCCGTCGATTTTCTTTAACCGACCGCCTGCGCCAAAGACGCCAGTTCCAAGGCTGCCGCCGCCCGGTAATCTTCCGCCCCATGCGCCGCCTTCCAGTGGCAATAGACCGCCATGCGCCAGTGAAAATGCGGGGCGAGGGCGCGGTAGCGCGAGATGACCGCATCGTTGTCATAGGCGGCAAGAAAGGCCATGGCATCGCCCGCCCGCAGCGGCTGACCGCCATAAAGTGTCTGCATGGCCGGGGACAGGTAAACTGCGAGATCCTCGCAGGCATCGCCCGCTGCCGGGCACTGCCAATCGATAAGCGTGATCGCCTCGGGGCCCGCGACAATATTTGCTGGCACCAGGTCGCCATGCAAAAACACTGCGTGGTCGGTCGGCTCTACCTGGCCCGGTGGACGTAAAGCGATGAGATCGTCGGCTAGGGCTTGGTTCAGGCCCCCCAGCATGTGCCGCACCTGAGATTCGATCATTGCGGTGCCCCCCGGAAGGGCGCGAAGCCCCTCGGGTGCTGGCCATTGGTGCAGCCGCGCCAGCAGGGTTGCAACCTCGCCCGGCGCGGCGCGACCGACCTCGCCGGGGCAATAGTCATAAAATAGCGCAACGCCCCAGCGCCCTGTGTGTTCGCCAACCAGCTCGGGGGCCGCGCCCGATTGCGACAAGGCGCGCAGGGCCAAGGCTTCGGCCTTCGGGTCATTGGGGAAAATAAGGTTGCCCCCGGTCTCGAAATAGAGCTTGCAGACCAGGCTTCGGTCCCGACTATCGATCCGCCAAATGTGGTTGGACCGGCCGCCGCGCATCGGCGACCAGGTCGCGCCCGCTTCGACAGGTGCCGCGCGCTGCAGATCATCCGGGGGTCCGGCAAGCAGAGGCTTCGTCAAATCCATGCGCCCTGCCTAGTTCACAGCGGGCCGCGTGAAAATGGGTATTCCGCGCGCCGGTCAGATCGCCTTTTCATTCTTCGTTTTGAAAGTACTTCGGGGAGAGCGCGAGAGGGGCAGCGCCCTCTCGCCCGTCGCGACGCGGACCGCGGCGCAACGCTTGCCTCAGGCCCCCGGCGCGCGCACCGCGGTGACATCGGCGGCCAGAACCCGGCTGCCGTCGCTCAATACCAAAACCGGTCCATCCGCGCCGATCTGCACTTCGGACACTGTGCCATAGGTTTCGATCTGAACGCTGTCCACATGGTCTTGACCCTGATAGCCCTCGACCGTGAACGCATAGCTGCCAGGGGTCAGCGGGGTTCCCGCCGTCCCGGTCCCCAGCCAGCGGAAGGGCACCCCGTCATTGGGGATGTCGAAACGCCCGACCTCGACCCCGGTGGCGTCGCGCACCACTATCATGGCGCGATCGGCGGACAGGATTTGCGGCGGCGAAAGCGTCAGCGACGTGCCGTCAAAATACTGCAATGCCGGCGAGCGTGCTTCCAGTCCGACCCAGGCCGCCATATCCGAGAGGCCCGAAGCATCGGCGGCAGCGGCCATCGATTGCAGCAAGGCGTTGGTCCGCACCTGCTGTTCAACGCCGGAAAACGTAGCCAGCTGAACCGCAAACTCAGAGCTTTCCATCGGGTTCAGCGGGTCCTGATTTTCCAGCTGGGTGGTGAGAAGCCGCAAAAACGTCTCGAAATCCGAGGCGATCATCGTGGCTCTGTCTTCGCCCTCGCCTGCCGGGCGCACGGTTTGCGTCTGGCCGGGGCCAAGGGCGTTGGTGGTTACAATCGGATCCATGGGCAAGGTCCCTTTCTGATCAAACGCGAATATCAAGCCGCCCGCTGTCGCCAAGTCGCAGTTTCAGCGGCGCCGCGTCGTCGGGCAATGCCGGCGCACGCCCGGATTCAGCCAAGCTTTCTGCCGGGGCGTTCTCGTGACCGGGCGTGCTGTCGGACCCTGGACCGTCCGCTGCCGCGCCGAACGACAGGGTCACGTCAGCGTAACCAAGCGCCCGGTACTCTGCCGCCAGCGCATCGGCGTTACGGCGCATCAGCTCGAGTGTCTCGGGGCGCTCGGCGACGATCGATACCGAAACGCCTGCGTCCGACACCGCGAGAGTCAGGCGCACCCGGCCCAGTTCGGCGGGGTCCAGCGACAGTTCGACCGGGCGCTCGGCCAGGTTCAGCGTTGCTGCGTTGGCCAGTTGCCGGATCACCCCGCGCGCCACCTCGGGAAGGTGAAAAACCCGATCAAAGCGCGCGCCGGCGGATTCGCCGGTCCGACCCTCGCGCGGGGCCGGATCGGCAGCCGCTAGCCCATCGGCGACCACGGCCGCATCGGGTGGCATGGCAGCCAGAGTTGCCGGGCCGTCAAAACCGACAACACCGGGGTGCGGTGGAGCCCTGACCAGTGTTGGCGCCACCGGCGGCGGCGATTCGATCCGCGACATTTGGGCCGTCGACCGGGCGTGTTCCGGGCGTCGGCTGCGCGCCTGTATGGGTGGCTCCAGCGCCACGGTCATCCCTGTCGCTCTGGGCACCGTATCGGTTGAAACCGCCGGTGCGCTGGGGTGCAAAGGTCGCGATTGCACAGTATCCGGCGCGCGCGCGCCGGGCAGGGGCGGCATCGCCCCGGAACGGGGGGGGCACAGGAAGCGTCGTTGCTGGCGGTCCGGCGGTCGGCAGCGCTGGAGCGGCGGCGGTCGCCTGGTGGCGGCCTGGCGTCGGACCATCTGGCGCATAGGGGACAAGGCGGGTCACCGCCGCAAACTGCATGTCGCGGTTGGTTGGGTCGGCCCGTGTCGCTTGCGCGGTCGCGGTTTGCCGCTCTGCCGATGCGCGCGGCGCTGGTGCCAGCGGCTCAATAAGCGCTGGCAGTGCTGCTAACTGAGCCCCAGGCGCGGTCGCAACCCGGCTTGCACCGCGCGACGTGTCACCACTGCGGGGGTCGGCTCCGGGTGTGGTCACGGCATCTAAGGTCCGGGCCGGGAATGCCAGCTGCGGCGCGCTTGGGGCACCATTGGGGCCGGGCGCGTCCGGGATAGGCGATTGTGCAGGTAATTCAAGCGGTTCTGACGGCAGCGATTGAGGCGCCGACGGGGGCGGATGGTCGTCGCCATCCGCCGATCTCGCCACGATCTCGCCAAGTCGCGTCCAGGCGCCACCGCGATGCCGGGGCACCCGGTCTTGCGCGCGATCAAGGCCCGGCAGGTCATGCCGCAAAGGCCCGCGCGGCGCATCGTCAGGAATGGGTGTGGCGCGCGTTTCACCCTGCGAATTAAGCTTTTCGGCGGTGCCCCAGCCCGACCGCGCGAGCCCTTCGGACATTTTTGGCCCGCGGGGATTTTCGTCGATCGCGCCCTGATCCCGACCTGCGCCGTTCACCACATCGGGCGCGAGCGCCGCAAGGTGGTGGGCAAAACCAGAGGATCGCGGCGTCATTACCGTCACCGGCGGCCGATCTGGCGTGCTGCTGGCCGTCTGGCCATCGGTGCCGCCGGTCAAAAGCGCCAGAACCGATGCCTGGCCCGGAAAGCCGGTTGCCGTCATGTCATCCCCCGGAGTTCTTCCAAGTCGCGGGCATTAAGCACGAGAACCGGTTACCGCTTCTTTACCAGTCTGCGGGCATAAACCAGAAACTGATGATAAATTGAGGAGTCGAGCCGTGACCGTCATTGGTCCGCAAAGCCCCGGACATGCGCCTGCCGTCGCCGCGTCAGACCCGGCGGCCGCGCGCGACGAAATGCTGCGCGCAACCGCGGTGGAGCTTGAGGCGACTTTCCTGGCCGAAATGCTGAAGGCGGCGAAATTCGGCGAACCGCGCCGCGCTTTCGGTGGCGGCGCAGGGGAAGAGCAGTTTTCATCGTTCATGCGGCTTGAAGTAGCGCGCGATATGGCGCGCTCGGGCGGTCTGGGCCTGGCGCAGCACATCTTTGAAGCTTTGAAGGAAAGGGAAAATGGCAACCCTGGCCGATCGCATCGTGGCCCGTCTTATCAAATTGGCCGGGGCCGAGCGCGAGGTTCTCACCAGCGGCAGATTGGACGATCTGGCGCGGCTGGAAGACATCAAGCGACAGCTTCTGGTGCGGCTGGTCAGTTTGGGCGGGCGCGCCGATACACGGGCGCTGGAACTATTGCGGCGCAAGTCGCATCGAAATCACATTCTCTATCAGGCCTCGCTGGCCGGCATCCGAAATATTCGCGATCAGGTGCGCGACCTGGTGCGCGGCGGAGCCGAGCTGAAGACATATGGGTCTGACGGCGCGCGCAAGGCGCTCGCCGATCCGACCGGGACGCTGCAGCGGCGGGCCTGAGATGGCTACAGGATAAAACTTTAGCCAATTTCCCCGCTGATCCCTCGCAACCGAACGGCGTCATTAGGAATTCATTAGGGTCTGCCCCCCTACGTTCGCCCTGCATCCCGCGAGGGGTATGGCGCGGAACGACCGAAACATCGTGCACCGCAGCAGTCAGAACGACGTCCAGGACGGCCCGAAAGGCGTCCGAATGTAACCGGCGCAAAAGCGTCGACGGACTGAAGGAGCTGCGCAAATGTCCAGCATTCTTACCAACACCAGCGCCATGGTAGCGCTGCAAACGCTCAAGCACATCAACATGAGCCTGGGCAAAACCCAAGCTGAAATATCGACCGGCAAGTCGGTTGCCTCGGCCAGGGACAACGCGGCCATCTGGGCCATCTCGAAAGTGATGGAATCCGATGTCGCGGGCTTCAAGGCTATATCTGAGTCACTTTCGCTGGGCTCTGCCACCGCCGCGGTCGCCCGCAATGGCGCCGAGCAGATTACCGATCTTCTGGAAATGGTGAAGGAAAAGGTCGTTGCTGCGCAGGGTCAGGACGTTGATCGAACCAAACTGCAAACCGACGTCACTGAACTGAGCGATCAAGTTACGTCGATCATCAACGCCTCGCAGTTCAACGGCAAGAACCTGTTGAATACCGCTGGCGGCGACATGCTGGTATTGTCGTCGCTTGACCGCGACGGCCTTGGCGCGGTTACAGCCGTGTCAATCACTGTGGCTTCGGTCGATTTTGAGGCCAGTCTCTTAGCCTTGGCCGCCATCGACGTGGCCTTCGACGACGCCTCTGCAGCGGCTGGTCTGGTTTCGATCGAAACCTTGATCCAGACCGCGATCGACGGGGCGGCAGCGCTTGGTTCGTCGCAGGGCAGAATCGACATTCAAAGCACGTTCATGTCCAACCTGACCGACGCGATGCGTTCCGGTATTGGCGCCATAGTTGACGCCGATATGGAGGAAGCCTCGGCAAGGCTCCAAGCGTTGCAGGTGCAACAGCAATTGGGCATCCAGGCGCTGTCAATCGCCAACCAGCAGCCGCAAAACCTTCTCGCTCTCTTCCGATAAGCGATGGACCTGGGGCGCGCGCGAAATCCCCCATCCAACGGCGCGGGCCCCAAACCTGACCGCGGCAAAGACCGCGTGAGAAATGCAAGTCATCGGAAGGATATGACGTGAACGCTCAGACCATGGCCCGAATGGCCTATGCCCAGTCCGCAGCACCAACCCGCAGCGAACGGGGCACCGAATACGAAATTTTCGTCCGCGCAACCCGCGCCCTCAAGGCCGCCGAGGCGCGCGGCAAGGCCGGTTTCAAGGACCTCGCGCAAGCCATCTATGAAAACCGCCGCCTTTGGACGACACTGGCTATCGACGTCGCCGATCAGGGCAACACGCTGCCCGGCGATCTGCGCGCCCGCATCTTTTACCTCGCCGAATTTGTCGACCAGCACAGCTCGAAGGTGCTGGCGCAGAAAGCCGACACCGGTGTTTTGCTCGAGATCAACGCCGCGATCATGCGCGGCCTGCGGCAGGGGGTAGGCGTATGAGCGGCCTGGTCCTGAAACTCGCGCCCAGGGAACGGGTGCTGATCAACGGCGCGGTCATCGAAAATGGCGACCGTCGCGGACGGCTGTCGATTATCACGCCGAACGCCAACATCTTGCGCCTGCGCGATGCGATTCACCCTGACGAGGTCACGACGCCGGTGCGCCGGGTCTGTTACATCGCCCAGCTCGTGCTGTCGGGCGATCTGGAACCTGATGACGCCCGCGCCCAGCTGTTGCGCGGCATCGAACAGCTCAGCCAGGTGCTGACCGACCCCGACAGCCGCCACCAACTTCAACTGGCCACCGACTTTTCGCTCGAGCGGCAGTTCTATCAGGTCCTCAAGGCGCTGCGCGCCCTGCTGCCGCGCGAAGAACGTCTGCTGGCGGCGTCCCTGTCATGAGCTTTCAGCCGGTGGTCCCCTTCGGTGGTTTCGCCGGCTGGGCCTTTTTGCAGCGCACCTAGGACGCACAGCGCGCCGCCTTCCAGGAGGCGCCCCGGATCACGCGCGAGACCGACCACTTTCGCGACAACATTGCTGCTGTGCTCACCGTCGATGATCTTATGGCCGACAGGTCATTGTTGACGGTAGCACTTGGCGCTTTCGGGCTGGACGCCGACATCAACAACACCGCCTTTATCCGCAAAGTTCTGAGCGACGGCGTGATCGGCCCCGATGCGCTTTCGAACAAACTGGCAGACGAGCGCTATTTCGAAATGTCCAAAGCCTTTGCTTTCGAGCTCGGGACGCC
The DNA here is from genome assembly GCA_965247915.1 of Paracoccaceae bacterium. Taxonomy (GTDB): domain Bacteria; phylum Pseudomonadota; class Alphaproteobacteria; order Rhodobacterales; family Rhodobacteraceae; genus JAKZRT01. Next base: position 484,256 of record OZ252048.1, on the reverse strand, counting down.
CAGCAACGTGCTCAGCACTTTCCCCGACGAAATTATCGGGCTTTACAACGACCGCCAGTTCGAGGCAGCCGTGGGCGAGCAGTCCGAGGAAATGCGCCTGGCGCTTGGGTTAGAGCGTGACCTGACCGAGATCGCGCAGGATAGCTCGACGGAGAGCGCAAAATGGTTCACGGTCATGGGCAACGAGCCCCTGCGCACGGTTTTTGAAACCGCGCTTGGGCTGCCGGACAGTTTCGCGTTGATCGACCTGGACCAGCAGCTTGAGGTCTTTCAGGCCCGCGCCGAGGCCGCCTTTGGCGACAGCTCGGTCGCGCAGTTCGCAACGTCCGAGGGCCAGGAAGAGCTGATCCGCCGCTTTTTCGCGCTTGGTCAGATCGATACAAGTTTTGTCGCAACATCGGGGGCCAGCGCCGCCCTAACGCTTCTGCAATCGATGCCCTCGGTCCGCGATCTGATTGGCCAATAGCCCGGCATAAGGTGATCCCAACCGCCAGAATGCAAGATTGAGCGCCGCCCGAAGGACCGTGCAGGACATATCGCAGGTACCGTGCAGTTGCGGGGGCGCTGCCGCCTACCCGCCAAGAAGCGAATTCACCCCTGAAATAATATCCAAAGCCAAGAAATTGATCGGATATATCCATTCATCATTCTTCCAGAAATACTTATCTGTCCGCGGTCTGCTATTTTGTTGGCGGGCGGGAGGCCGGCAAATACTTGACCCGCTTTGAGGTCGTCTGGGAGCCGGGTCCCCAGCCCCTTGGGTAACCACCCAAACCGAACTGTTGACTGGCCCGGCGCTGTTGTCGCCAAGGCCGCAGATAAGGATGGATAACGTGACCTTAACACCTTACTTCGCGGGATGCGACATTTCGCGGGACGGCCTGGACATTTGCCTGTTGCAGGGCGACAGCGAGCGTCATTTCAGTTTGCCGAACACGCCGCAGGGCCATGCGATGCTGCTTGAGAAGTTGGCCGGAACATCGCCTGAGCTCGTCGTTCTGGAGGCCAGTGGCGGCTATGAATCGGCGCTGTATGAGGCCCTTCAGGGCGCCGGAGTTCCGGTGGCGCGGCTGCTGCCCCAGCGGGTCCGGCAATTCGCCTATGCAGGCGGGCAACTGGCCAAGACCGACCGGATCGATGCCTATATTCTGGCGCTGTTCGGCCAGCGGATGCGCCCCGCACCAAGCCTCGATGAGCCAGCAGGTCAGCGCTACATCAAGGCTTTGACCACGCGACGGCGGGCGCTTCTGACCCGCCGCATTGCCGAAAAATGCCAGCTCAAACAAGCCGCGTTTGAAGATATCCGCGCCATGATCCGCCACGCACTGACCCGGTTGGAGGCCGATATCAGGGCGCTGGACGCGCAGATCAATGCCCTGATCGAAGCGGACACGGCCTGGCGCAATCGCGCCCGCCGCCTGACCAGCCTTCCCGGGATCGGGGCGGTCACCAGTGCGGCGATGATTGCCGGGCTTCCCGAGCTCGGCCGCGTCACACGCGGGGAAATCGCCGCTCTGGTCGGCGTGGCACCGTTCGCGCGGCAAAGCGGTCGCTGGCGGGGCAAACGGGTGTGCCGCGGCGGGCGAAAAGACCTGCGAAATACCCTCTACATGGCGGCGCTGTCGGCGACACGCGCCAAAAGAACCCCGTTCTCTGCCCTCTACCAGCGGCTCGTCGATGCAGGAAAACCACCCAAACTGGCCATCACCGCCGTCATGCGAAAAATGGTCGTTACCCTGAATGCAATGGAACGCGATCAGAAATTCTACGCAATATAAACACTGTTGCTCCGGGGAGCGCGAGGGTCAGCGCCCCTCGCCCCGTGGCGACGCCGCAGGCGGCGCAAGTCCAAAGATTTCATCCCACAGGCGACCCCCACAAATCATACTCCCCGGCCTCCTCAACCTCGACGGTCAGAATATCCCCCGGCGCAAGCCCCGCAAACCCCTCGTCGATAAACAAATTCCCGTCGATTTCGGGCGCGTCGGCCTTGGTCCGGCAAGTCGCGGCGGCATCGTCGACTTCGTCGACGATGACCTCCACTTGCGTCCCCACCTTGACCGCCAGCTTGGCCTCGGAAATCGCCTGCGCCGCCGCCATGAGCCGGTTCCACCGATCCTGCTTGACCTCACCCGCCACATGGTCGGGCAGGGCGTTCGATCGCGCCCCGGCGACATCCTCGTACTGAAAGCACCCCACCCGGTCCAGTTGCGCCTCGTCGAGCCAGTCCAGAAGGGTCTGAAACTCGGCCTCGGTCTCGCCCGGGTAGCCGACGATAAAGGTCGAGCGCAGGGAAATGTCGGGGGCGATGCCGCGCCATTCGGCGATCCGGTCCAGGGTCTTTTCGGCGTGCGCGGGCCGGGCCATGCGTTTGAGCGTGTCGGGGTGGGCGTGCTGGAACGGGATGTCCAGATACGGCAAGATCAGCCCCTCCGCCATCAGCGGGATCAGGTCGCGCACGTGGGGGTAGGGATAGACGTAATGCAGCCGCACCCAGGCCCCTAAGCCCCCCAGATCGCGGGCCAGATCGGTGATATGGGCGCGGTGACCGCGGTCCGTCGCGTGGCGGATATCGGTGCCATAGGCCGAGGTGTCCTGGGCGATCACCAGCAGCTCTTTCACCCCGGCTTCGACCAGCCTTTCGGCCTCGCGGATCACGGCGTGGGCGGGTCGGCTGGCCAGACGGCCGCGCATGCGCGGAATGATGCAGAACTTGCAGTGGTGGTTGCAGCCCTCGGAAATCTTCAGATAGCTGTAATGGCGCGGGGTCAGGTTGAAACCGGTCGTGGGAGAAGCCCCGATGTTCGACAAACTGGAGATCATGCGCATGGCGCAGTCCATGGCGGCGCACGCAAGCAGCCGCCAGAAGGTGATCGCCCAGAACGTCGCAAATGCCGACACGCCGCGCTATCGCGCGCGCGATGTGGCAAGTTTTGCTGACACCTACCAGGCACCGGGTCTGGCGATGCGACAGACAAGGGCCGGCCACACCGCAGGCCTTATGGGCGGCGGCGTCGCGGTCAACGATCAGCCAGGTCGCGAAGCCCCGAACGGCAACACCGTGTCGCTTGAAGCCGAGATGATGAAAGCCGGTGAAGTGCGCCACCAGCATCAGCTGGCACTGTCGATCTATCGCACCTCGCTCGACATCCTGCGCACCTCGGCAGGCGTACGGTAACGGGGCGCGGGAGCGATGAACATCTTCTCGAAAACCCTGTCGCTGGCCGCCAGCGGCATACAGGCCCAGGCCACGCGCCTGCGCCATGTCTCGGAAAATATCGCCAATACCGATACCCCCGGGTATCGGCGCAAAATCGTGACATTTCACGAGCACATGGCCCCGGGCGTTGCCTAGGGACAGGTCAGAACCGGCCGCGTGCTGCTGGATTCTGCCGAACTTGAAAAGATCTATGATCCCGCGCACCCGCTGGCCAACGAGACCGGCCACTATGATTGATCGAACGTCGATTTGGTGGTCGAAATTGCCGATGCACGTGAAGCACAGCGCAGCTATGAGGCGAACCTCAAACTGTTCGATCAGGCCCGACAAATGTCGAGTTCACTGCTCGATCTGCTGCGCCGATAACGGAGACCAAAATGGATATCCGATCATCACTCGCCGCTCAGCAATATGCCACCGCCCGTCCGGCGACAGCGCCAAAAGCGACGCCGGGCGGGCAACCAAAGGCACTGTTCGGCGCCGTCGAAGACTTTGCCGAAACGCTGAAGGCGGCTGAGGCCACGGCGCGGTCGGCCATGGTCGGCGACGCCGATCCGCACGCGCTGGTCCAGGCCCTGGCCGAGGCCGAACTGGCCGTTGAGACGGTGGTGGCGGTGCGCGACAAGGTGGTCGAGGCCTACCAGGAAATTCTCAGGATGCAGGTCTGATCCGATGAACGAAATGATCTTCTATGACACGCTCAGAGCGGCGCTGTGGGTCGCGGTGGCAATCTCGCTGCCGATCCTGACCGTGGCGCTGCTCGCCGGGCTGGTTGTGGGGCTGTTTCAGGCACTGACCTCGGTCCAGGAAATGACCCTGACCTTCGTGCCCAAACTGGGCGCCATTGTCGTGGTTTTCTGGATCACCATGGCCTATATGACCGAACGCCTGACGTCGCTCTTTGCCAACACCCTTGTGCCTTTGATCGAAGGCGGGTGACATGGAAAACAGCATTTACACCACGCTCGCCCGCCAGACCGGGCTGCTCAGGGAAATGCAGACTGTCGCCAACAATATCGCCAACCTGTCGACCACCGGGTTCCGCAAGGAAGGCGTTGTTTTTGCTGAATATATCTCGGCTCTCGAGGGGCCGGCAGGATCGCTTTCGCAGGCTTCGGCCGCGGCCCATGTCACCATCGCCGCGCAGGGCGCGCTGCGGCAAACCGGGGGCGCGTTTGATCTGGCCGTCGAAGGCCCCGGATTTTTCATGATCGCCACGCCGGCGGGCGACCGGCTGACCCGCGCCGGCGCATTTACCCTGGGGCCCGAGGAGCTGTTGGCCAGCCTCGACGGATATCAGGTTCTGGACGCCGGCGGCGCGCCGATCTTTGTGCCCCAGGATCTGGGTGCGGTGGCGGTTGCCGCGGACGGGACGATCAGCGCCGGCGGGGTTCCGATCGGTCAGGTCGGGCTGTTCCAGCCCGCCGACCCGTTGGATCTGCAACGCGAAGACGGGGTTCGCTTTGCCGTCGAAGGGGCCATTGAGCCGGCGCCAGAGGCGCGGGTGCTGCACGGGTTCGTCGAAGGGTCGAACGTCAATCCGGTGACCGAGATCGCCCGGATGATCGAGGTTCAGCGCGCCTACGAGCTGGGCCAGGCGTTTCTGGAACGCGAGGACAAACGCATCGGGTCGGTCATTTCGACCCTAGGCAAAACATAAGGAGACGGAAACATGCGTGCGCTTCACATCTCCGCCACCGGCATGGCCGCCCAGCAAACGCGGGTCGAGGTCATCGCCAACAACCTGGCCAATATGTCGACCACCGGTTACAACGCGCGCCGCGCCGAATTTGCCGATCTGCACTATCAGCAGGTGGCGCGCGCCGGCACCATCAATGCGTCCGATGGCACGGTTTTGCCCACCGGCGTGCAGCTGGGACTTGGCGTCCGCCCTTCGTCGGTGTCGGTGGAGCTTGTGCAGGGCACCCTGTCGCAGACCGGCGGTGATCTGGACATGGCCATCGAGGGGGCCGGGCTTTTCGAGGTCACGCTGCCTTCGGGGATCTCGGCCTATACCCGCGACGGCGCGTTTCAGCGGTCGGCCGACGGGCTGGTGGTGAACTCGGACGGCTATCCGCTGGTGCCAAACATCACCATCCCCGGCGACGCGCGCGCGATCTCGATGAACGCGGACGGCGAGATCTACGCCTATTTCACCGATACGGTCGAGCCCGAGCTTCTGGGCCAGGTGACGCTGGCCAATTTCGTCAACTCCAAGGGGCTTGAGGCGATCGGCGACAATCTGTTCCTGGAAACCGGGGCCTCGGGCACCGCGACCATCGATGTGCCGGGGGCCAGCGGGCTGGGCACGTTGCGGCAGGGCTATCTTGAGGCGTCATCGGTTGATGCGGTGCGCGAAATTACCGAGTTGATCGAGGCGCAGCGCGGCTATGAATTGAATTCAAAGGTCATCACCGCGGCCGATCAGATGCTGGGGGCCACGACCCAGATCCGATGACCCCTATACGCCTGACATATCTGCTGGCGCTGTTGCTGGCGCTGCCCGCCCAGGCCGAAACCCTGGTCGCGGCGCGCATTATTCGCAGTCAGGCGATCATCGTGCCGGCCGATCTGGCGCTGATCGAAAAATCGGTGCCCGGCGCGCTGAGCAATGCTGGCGCAGTGCTGGGGATGGCGGCGCGGGTGATGCTTTACGCGGGCCGCCCCATCCACCCCGGCGATATCGGCCCGCCGACGCTGGTCGACCGCAATCAGATCGTGACGCTGATCTTTGTCCGCGCCGGACTGATCATCAGAACCGAGGCGCGGGCCATGGGCCGCGGCGGGCTGGGCGACGCGGTACGGGTTATGAACCTGGCCTCGCGAACCATGGTCAGCGGGGTCGTGATGGCCGATGGCACGGTGCACGTGGGTGCGCCAGCGACGGCCCTGAGAGGTGGACAATGATCTGTCGCGTCTTCATGCCAGCCGCATTTGTCGCGATCTTTACCGCAAGTTGTGCGCGGCTGGAATCCGTCGGCCAGCTGCCCGAATTCACCCCGAGTTACAATTCCCAGGAAAGCCTGGCGATGATGGCCGCCGGCACCAATGCGCCAACCGGTTCGCTGGCCGAAGTTGACCGCGCTTCGCTTTGGTCGGGCGGGGCCGGGTCGCTGTTCGGCGACCGGCGCGCGGCGCGGGTCGGTGACATTCTGACGGTGGTCATCGAGATCAACGAAAGTGCTGAAATCTCGAACGCCTCCAGCCGCTCGCGCACCGGGTCCGAGACCATGGCCGCCCCGGTGCTTTTTGGCGCGGAAACGGTGATCGACCAGAACCTGCCGCGCGGCCTGGCGCTCGGGTCCGGGGCGTCGGCCAGCGGGTCGTCCAATTCCCAGGGCGACGGCTCGGTCAAGCGCAACGAGAAACTGACCCTCAGAATCGCGGCAACGGTGGTTGCCACGCTGCCAAACGGCGTGATCCGCATCGAGGGCAGCCAAGAGGTGCGCGTCAACTTTGAGATTCGCGAGCTTCTGGTCTCGGGCTTTGTGCGGCCATCGGACATTTCGCGCAAGAACGAGATCACTTACGACAAGATTGCCTCGGCGCGGGTGTCTTACGGCGGGCGCGGCCAGATCAGCGACATGCAGCAACCGCGCCTGGGCCAGCAGGTCGCCGATATTCTGTTGCCGTTCTAGGGGCCCGGTCGATGAAGATGATCCTTCCCATACTGCTGGCGCTGATCGGTCTTGGCGGCGGCTTGGGCGCGGGCGTATTTCTGTACAAGCCACCGCCGGCCGACGAAATGGCCACCGACGGCCACGCCGCCGCCGGTGATACGGCCGACGCGCAGGAGGCCATGGCCGAGGCAGGGGAAGAACCCGACCCCAATGGCCTCGATTACATCAAGCTTAACAACCAGTTCATCGTGCCATTGGTCACCGGCGGCAATGTCACCAGTCTGGTGGTGGTGTCGCTGAACCTCGAGGTGCGGAACGGCAACGAAGAGCTGGTTTATTCGCGCGAACCGAGACTGCGCGATGCCTTTCTGCGCGTGCTCTTTGACCACGCCAATGCCGGCGGGTTTTCGGGCGATTTTACCAAATCGACCAATATGATGGTGCTGCGAGATTCGCTTTTAGAGATCGCCCGAAAGAATCTGGGCGACATCGTCACCAAGGTCCTGATCGTTGATCTGGTGCGTCAGGACATTTGAATAAGACCGGCGGCAGCGCAGGTTGCACGCATCTCCGGCGGGCCTCAGCCTTTGATTAACCCATCCAGCGCCCGGGTCTTGCCAAAGCTGCGCGCCAGGCGCGGGCGCTGGCGCTCGATCTCGGCACGCAGCCGGGCGCGTTTGAAGTTGATGGCGCGCCGACGCTGATCGATCCAGGCCGACCATGTCTTGTCGGCCCCCGCACGCAGGAACGCCAGATCGCCGTCGGGTGTTGCCGCGACCACTCGTTTTGCCTCCAGATCCCGGGCCTCGGCCACCAGTCCCGCATCGGCCGCGGTCAGTTGGCGCATTTTTTCAGCCTCGGCCTGATAGGCCATTTCGGCCAGCCCACCAAGTTCGCTCAGACGCCTGGCCCGTTCGCTCAGGTCCATCGGCGTTTCCTGCGCATGTCTTCGGCAAATCGGATCGCGGCGGCCACGGCGCGATAATCTTGCGCCCGGATTTCCTGGCCCACGCCGACAAAATCGTGGATCGCCCGCGCCGTTGGTGGATCGCGATGGATCGGCACGCCCGCCTCAAGTGCCGTTTCGCGGATGCGCGCCGCCACATGGTCAACCCCTTTGGCCACGCATTCGGGGGCGGCCCCGGGCAGCCGGCTCCACTGCAGCGCCACGGCGAAATGGGTCGGGTTTACGACAACCACATCGGCCGACGGCACCTCGGCCAGCATTTTGTTCATGGCGATGTCATAGCCGCGCTGCCGACGCGCGCCCTTCATGTGCGGGTCGCCCTCGGTTTGTTTGGTCTCGTCCATGATCTCTTTGCGCGACATACGGTTGCGGCGCCGGTGTTCGGCAAACTGCCAGACGAAGTCGATCACGCCGATGGTCAATGCCACGCAAAGGATCAAAAACAGAAAGTCCCGCGATAATAGCCCAAGCTGATACCCAACGCCGCCCGGCGTGAGGTACAGGGCGCCCACGATCTCGGGCGCGCGCGCAATCAGAAAGCCGCCCAGCAGCAGCGAGAAAATCGTTAGTTTCGTGGTGCTTTTGAGAAATTCGAAAAGCCCGTTGCGCCCGAATTTGTTCTTGGCGTTCTGTACCGGCGAAATCCGCGACAGTTTTGGTTTCAGCTTGTCGGGGGCGACGACAAAGGCCTGTTGCACCGTGAGGCTGGCGATGACCATGACCGCAGGCAGCAGAAAAACCGGGGCCAGCGCCAGCGCGACGTGGCCAAGCATCGCGCCCGCCAGCCCGCTGCCGCCCGGACCCAGCATTGCGATGGACATCGTGTCGGCGCGGTCGAACAGAACCTGCAGCACGATGCCAAATCCGGATACCGACCAGGCCCCGGCGGCCAATATCGCCAACAGCAATCCGGCATAGCCAGCCGCAACGTTGAGATCGGTCGACCGCGCCAGATCGCCCTTTTTCCGCGCCTCTTCCAGCTTCTTTGGCGTCGGATAAAATTGCTTGTCTTCGTCGTCGTCGGGACCGGCCATCAGAGCCCGGCCCCGGGTGCCGCGATGAAAGCGAAAAGCGCTTGGCTCCAGACCTGAAGGATCAGCGGCGCGGTCAGCAACAGCAGGATCAGGCCGCCAGCGGTGATCGCCGGTGCGCCGACGAAAGCCACCATAAGCTGGGGCATGGCGCGGTTGATGACGCCAAGCGCCAGATTATAGACAAAGCTGGCGATCACAAAGGGTGCGGCCAGCGAAAAGGCCAGCGAAAAGGCCCGTGCCGCGCGCGCTATGCCCCAGTTGGCCAGCATCGCCGCGTCGGGCGTGACCGCGGACGGGAAGAGGTCGTACGACAGGATCAGATATTCGGCCAGCCGCAGATGCAGTCCCAGCATCACCGCCAGCGCCAGGCCGCCGATCAACAGCACATGGCCCATCGCCGGCATCGGCTCAACCGCTGCATTGCCCAGAATTTGGCTAAGCGACGTCGATTGGGCGGCGATCGACCCGGCGATTTGCAGCGTGTGAACAAAAAGCCTGAGCCCGATGCCCATGACCAGCCCTGCTACGACCTCGATCAGCCCGACCCGCCAGATCGTGGCGGTCTCCAGCGCCTGAGCCAGGACCGGACCCGCAACGGGCAGCACGATCAGGCTGAACGCGATCGCAACCGCCAGCCGCACCCGCATCGGCACCAGTTGTTCGCCGAAGGCGGGCAACAGTGCTGCCGCCGCGCCAATGCGCAGGAATGTCAGGAAGGCCAGGCGCAGCGTGTCCTGCGCAAATGGCACCTGAGTGACAGCCAAGTCAATCACGCAGGTACCAGACCGACGATGGCCGGGCGCGCCTCCATCCCGACCTCGTCAAAGCTCAGCACCGGGTTGGCCACACTTTTGGCGCGCAAGACGGTGCGCAGAAAGCGCCGCCGGGCCGCCGAAGTGATCAGCGCCGGATAGGTGCCGGTTTCACTGGCCCGGGCGATCTTTTCGGTCACACCAGCGGCCAGCCGGTTGAAGTCTTCGGGCGGCAGCGCGATGTCGGGCGCGCCGCGGTCGTTGTCGATCTGGTAGGTGCGAAAGGTTTCTTCCCACTCGGGCGCCAATTGCACCAGCGGCAGAATCCCGTCGGGGCGTTTCAGTTCCGCCACTAGCTGAAATCCCAACCGCTGGCGCACATGTTCGCAGATCGCCTCGGGCGACGGATGGGTGGTGCGCACTTCGGCGATGGCTTCCATGATCAGCGGCAGATTGCGGATCGAAACGGTTTCGTCCAACAACAGCCGCAAGACCGACAGAAGCACATCGACCGGTACTTTGTCGGGGATCAGTTCGTCGATCAGGCGGCGGTTGGCGTCGGCGCGGGTCTCGTCGCTGAGGTTGGTCATTTCGGCCAGCAGACGGCGCAGGGACTTCAGGGTCAGAAGCCGGGCAAAATTGGCCTTCACAACCTCCAGCAAATGGGTGGCCAGCACCTCGGTCGGCGACACGATGGTCGTGCCGCCAAGCGCCGCCTCCTCCTGCTGGGCGGCAGGGATCCATCGCGCCGGCGCGCCATAAACCGGCTCTTTCACGTCCACGCCCTCCGGCACCACATCGCCGGTATCCAGGATAAGCGCCAGCACCTCGTCCGGGCGCAGCGTGTCGCGCGCCTGTTCGACGCCCTGAATGCGGATCACGTAAGACCCCTGCGGCAGGCTCGGGTCGTCGGTCAGGCGAATCTCGGGCAGGATCAGCCCGTAGATACGCGCCGTATGGGCGCGCATATTGGTGATCCGTGCATCAAGACCCGTGGCCGGATCCAGAACCATGCTGACCAGATCGGGCGCAAACTCAACGTGGATGTCCTCGAGGTCCAACATGTCGCCCAGCGACTCAGCGCCGCGAGCGGGCACTGCATCGGTTGGGGCGCGGCGCGCGGCCTCGGAATTATGCGCCGCCGCGCGCCGTACCGCCAGCGTCGACAGTCCCAGGATCGTCGCGCCGATGATAAAGGGCAGAAACGGCAGCCCCGGCACCAGTGCAAAAAGCACCATCAACATCGCCACGGTTCCAAGCGCCGGGGGATAGCGTCCCAGTTGCGCGATCAGCACAGCGTCGGTCGACCCGGTTGCGCCGCCGCGCGCCAGCAGCAGTGCCGACGCGATCGAGATGATGACCGCGGGGATCTGTTTGACCAACCCGTCACCCACGGTCAGGATGGCGTAGGTTTCAAAGGCCCGGGCCAGCGGCATGTCGTGCATCACGGTGCCCATGATCAGCCCCATCACCAGGTTCAGAAGCGTGATCAGCAGCCCGGCGATAGCATCGCCCTTGACGAATTTCGACGCCCCGTCGAGCGAGCCGAAAAACGTGGTTTCCTGCTGTTCGCGTTCGCGCCGCGCCTTGGCCTCGGTATGGTCGATGGCGCCCGCCGACATGTCGCTGTCGATGGCCAGTTGCTTGCCCGGCATCCCGTCGAGCGCAAGGCGCGCGCCAACCTCGGCCATGCGCGCCGCACCTTTGGTGATGACGATGAAGTTGACGATAAGAAGCACGCCAAAGACGACGAGGCCCAGAAACACGCTGCCGCCCATGACGAACATGGCAAATCCCTCGATGACATGGCCGGCGGCCGAGGTGCCCGAATGGCCTTCGCCGATGATCAGCTTGGTCGACGATACGTTCAGGCTGAGCCGCAGCATCAGCGAGGCCAGCAACACGGTGGGGAAGGCCGAAAAATCAAGTGGACGCTCGATGAACAATGTCACTGTGAAAATAAGGCATGCCAGGGCGAACGATCCGGCCAGCCCGACATCGAGCACCCAGGCCGGCACCGGCAGGATCATCATCACGATGACCGCCATCAGGGCCAGCGCAAGAAGGATCGTGGGGCTGAAAAGGGCAGTTTTCGGCGGCGTCTCAGTCATCCCAAAGCGCCCCAGCCTTGCGGTTCAGGGCCAGAAATTCGCCAGCATTTGGCGGGGCTGCGGGAAAAGCCGACCCCGCAGATCCCGCGCCGTTTTGCACGATCAGCAACGGAAATCGGTTTTCCCGTGGCGTACGGATGTTCAAGAGCGCAAGCGCTGGAAGCGCCGCTAATGGTGGGACTTTATCGAGGTCCAGCGCGGTCGTGCGAAGCCGGTCGAACCGCACGCGAAAGCGCTCGGCAAGCGCCGGCGTGCGCGAGTGATAGGCCCCAGCGGCAAGGCTCCAGTCGCCCAGCTCGGCGTAAAGCCGTTTCAGGAAACCGGCAGCATTGGCGGCGTTGGCTTCGGGGTCGATCATCGCAAGCGGCGATGCAAAGGCGCGACCGTGCCATTTGTAATTCACCTGAAAACAGCCGACGTCATAGCTGCGTGCGCCAGCCGCGTGATGGCGGGCGACAAAATATTCAGCCTCGGTGCAGGAGGCGAACCAATAACCGCGCCCTTCAAGGTTTACGGTCCAGGGCCAGGGCGCAAAGCCTTGCGGACCGTTGCGACCGGTTTCGCCAAGGGTAATGGCGGTCAGCACCGATAGCGGAACGCCGGTTTGCGCGGCGGCGGTCTGCGCGGCGCGATGACACAATCCGGCAACGCGCACCGTGTCGCCGCCCGGGACGGCACCAACCGCCGACGCAAATATTTGAAGGATCATGAAAAAGGCGACCGCCCAGGGCTCGGCGGTACGCAAGGGTGCGATCCGACCGGCCACGGAAATAAAGCGCGACAACAGAGCCATTCGATTGCCTTTCTGGCAACGGCGTTCACGGCATGCCTAGCGACAAGGCGTTGAGATTCGGTAATTTTCCGCCCGTCGCGGCGTCAGTCGTCCAAAAGTTTCTGCAAAGTGCTGCGCACCCAAACCGAATGCGTCAACCGGGTTTGGTTGCTGGCAATGATCCCGCTGTCCTCCGAATTCGAGGCCGCCGCTTCCGTCGTGGCCTGCGACAGTTCCAGAGTGTCTTCGACTGTCATCAATTCTGCGGCCGACCGGCGGGTGCCGTCGGCGATGCGCGCCACTTCGCGACAGTCTCCCGCCCGCCAGGCCGATGCAACCTGATTTTCGTGGTCCGAAAGGCTTTGGTAGATCTCACTGGCCACGATGTAGCTTTGACTTTGCTCGGCAATTCCGGCCAAGAGGCGCTTGGCCTCATCGCCCTCTACGCCGTCCAGGACAGCGCGCGCGCGGGCATTTTCGCCAGACATTATCAGGGCCCGGGCGACCAAAAGCTGACCTTGGGTTCGGGCCGGTCGGTGGTGGCGCCCCAGCTCGGTCACGGCTTCGCGGCCGAAACCAAGCGCCACCAGGCGGGTAGCCAAAATTTCGCGGGCCTCGCGGGACACCTGCCGCGTCGACAAGGTTGTACGGTGTTTGTAATAGGCACTCAGAAAGACCACGTCGTCATTGGTGCGGGCCATGCCAAGCGCCAGCTGAGACCATAGCTCGGGAAATATGTCAGCCTCGGATTCGTCGCCGGTTTCAATCCTCAGCAGCGATGACACGCCTCGTCGAACTGGTTTTCCACGATATTGGCCAGAACATAGGCCTGGGCAAGCTGCGCACCTTCGGGCGTGCCACGATATTCAAATGCCAGCGCCGCCACCGATTCAACCGCTCCCTTCGGCAGATCGCCACCGCTTGCAATCGCCAGTTCGATACGCTCGATCAGGGCGGTTGGCGCCAGCGCGCCGTCCAGCGCGGCAATCGCATCAAAGCGCCGCTCGGCCCTGTTCGTCCGCCCCAGATCGCGATCGATATTTGCTTGCAACAGCTCATAGCCTTCGCCGTGTTCGCCCGGTGCCCGGTCGATGGCGTCGCGCAGGGCAAACGAGGTGTCGCGGTCGCCGATCTCGAGAAACCTCAGGGCACCTCTATAAATTGCATCTGGCGTGAACGCGCTGTAGATTTGCAGGATGATGCGGCGGAGGGATGGCAGTCATGGCACAGATGGGCTTTTTTGATCTTTCAGATCGTTACGAGAGCCTGGATGCGAAGAAGGACCCGCTGGTCGAGATCAATGCAGTTGTACCGTGGGAAGAGTTCCGCCCGCTTCTGGAGCAGGTCTGGCGCAAGCCTGAAAGTGAGCGGAAATCACGCGCGGGGCGCAAGCCGATGGACGCGGTACTGATGTTCAAAACCCTGGTTCTGAGCGCGCTTTACAACCTTTCGGACGATCAGGTCGAATACCAGATCCGGGACCGGCTTTCGTTTATGCGTTTTCTGGGTCTTGGTCTTGGTGACCGGTGCCGGACGCAAAGACCGTGTGGCTGTATCGCGAGGCGCTGGCGCAGGCGGGCAAGGTGGATGATTTGTTCAAACTCTTTGACGGACATCTGGCGCGGCAGGGCTACATTGCACGGGGCGGCCAGATACTGGACGCGTCCATCGTGCCGGTGCCGCGCAACCACAACACGCGCGCGGAAAACGCGGCGATCAAGGGTGGCGAGGTGCCGGAAGACTGGGAAAACAAGCCTGCCAAGCGATCACAGAAGGACGTTGATGCACGCTGGACCAAAAAGCACGGCAAAAGCCACTATGGCTACAAGAACCATGTGAATGTCGATCGTAAGCACAAACTGATCCGGCGCTATCACGTCACGGGCGCTGCCGTTCACGACAGCCAGGTGGTGGACGAGTTGCTGATGCGCGGCAACACCGCCTCCAGGGTCTGGGCAGATGCGGCCTACCGGTCGGAAGAAATCGAGGCGAAGCTCAGGGCGAGAGGACTGACAAGCCGCATCCACCGCAAGGGCAAACGGGGCAGGCCTCTGACCGAACAGGCAATGAAAAGCAACAGGACGAAATCCTCGGTTCGTGTCCGTGTCGAGCATGTGTTCGGCGCGCAGGCGAACGACATGGGTGGCACGCTGGTGCGAACCATTGGTCTGGCGCGGGCCAGGGCCAGGATCGGGATGAAGAACCTTGCCTACAACATCCGGCGGCTTGGCCAGTTGCACCGCCTAAACCCATTCCCGGTATGAAAACACGAGGATGCTGTGGCGATCTGCGCCACCAATGCCCGGCGCGGATTAAGGATCGAGACTGACCACCTAAAACCCAGCGTGCCGATGGCCGATAGAACCGAAATCAGGTATAATATGCCCTCAGAATGTCAATAAATCGAGGTGCCCCTCAGCGCCAGCGTCGGGCCCAGATGGCGGCGCAAATGCAGCGGCAAGGCCGAAAATGCCAGCAATATCGCCTTTCGGTCAGCGTCCATGCCGCGCTGGAAAGCCGGCATTGCCATCGCGGCCCAAAACGCGGCAGCGGTATCGCAAGAGATCTGATCCTCGAAAGGACCGGGGTTTTCGGCATAGCCCATGTCCACAATTTCAGCCATCGCGCGCATCACGTCCGCATCGCTGCCGGTCAGCGGTATCATGTTCAGAATCGCCAGCGCCTCGGCCCCGAAGGACAAATAGATATAGCTGCGGGTAAGACCCATAGCGGCGTCGCGGTTCTCACGATCAAACTCTTCGACCAAGGCCAGGCGGTATTGCGAAATCTGACTATAAATCGTGCCTTCGCCAGTCCATCTGGCGATATCGACATCTTCGTTTTCAATGCAATGCATTCCCTCGGCGTTCAGCGGGCGCGGATGCGATTCCGTCCGAATCCCACGGTCGAAAGCGCTTTCGGCCCGTACGTTGGGCAGCGCATCGAGGAAACTCTGGATTTCGTCCAGATCAAGGCTGCGCAACGGGGCGACGACCGACCCGCCTGCGCCTTCATCCGCTGCAATTGCATCTTTCGCGTCCTGGGTCCCCTGGAGCGCTGTGTTGGGGTCCAAGAGTCCCTGCGCAGTGGCGCGCGCCAGTTCTTTCAGCACTAGGTTTCGCGTCTGTTCGAGGCGCTTTTGCGACAGGTCGTGCGCAGCCTCGGCGGCCATTTCTTCGTGGGTCGCCCGGGACACTTCGGGTTCGACCGGCGCCGATTCCTGATCGGTTGACCGGCCCGTTACGATCGGCAACAACGACCGGCCTGGCATGGGCTCGTTCACATGCGCATCCTGAACTTCGGGGTCTTCCGTCATCGCAGGCAGCACCACAAGCTCTTGCTGGTCAGCGGCCATCCCGGCTTGCAAGGTTTGTCCATCCATCCCGCCTGCATCTTCGGTCACGGCCTAGTGCTGACTTTCGTCGACCATCGTTCGATCGTCTTCCATGGCGTCGGCCATGGGTTCGCTCGCATCTGCAAGCGGGTAAGTGCTTCCGGCACTGGTCGCGGTCTCGGTTTCGGGGTCGAGATCGAAAAAACTCGCAGTCGGCAAAAGTTCGGGCAGGCGATCGCGGGGTGAATTTGTTCTGTCGGACACAGGCTCGGTGTCGTCGGCCTGAACAAACTCGGCCCCTTCGATGCGGGCGAAAACCGGATCGTCAGCGACATCGACCACCAGCTTGCCCGGCCGCGCCAAGAACGCCGTCGCCGGACAGTCACAGGCGGTGCGGACAAAGATGGTCGACCGTTCCCGGTGCGCGATCAGCGCGGTGATGCGGGTGCGCGGGATCAGGACAAAGACCCCCAGATCGTTCAGCCCCAGACGCTCGAGATCGAAGTCAACCAAATAGCCGTCTGTCACGCGGGTGATCGACCACCGGCGACCGGGCTGAAAACTGAAAACCAGTCGCGAAAACCCTTCGTGCTCGCCCGATTGTACCGACACTACCTGGGCATGGGCCGGCTAGGCCGCAAGACAAAGAACGGCCAGGGCAACAGAGGCAAGCGCGGCCCTCATGCGGCATCCTGTTTGATGTCTTTCAGGGCGGTTTCCAGGTCGGCAAAACTTGGCCGCACGTGGTGCGGCGCGTTCTGACGCCCGACCTCGATACAGATATTGGTGGGATGCTGATGCAGGTTGGCGACCAGAACTTCGCGGATCAGTTGATAGAAATGCGCGTCACCTTCGACGACCAATTTGACCTTGGTGGCGAAGGGACCAGCCAGACCATAAGCCAGAAACACCCCCAGAAAGGTGCCCACCAATGCGCCGCCGATCATCTTGCCCAGAATTTCGGGCGGCTGGTCAATCGAGGCCATGGTCTTGATCACCCCCAGCACGGCGGCGACGATGCCAAGTGCGGGCAGCGCATCGGCCATGGTCTGCAAAGCGTGGCTGGAATGCATCGCATGGTGCAGGCTGGCATCCATGCGTTTTTCCGGCACTTCTTCGACCCAATGCGGGTCGTCGTAATTCATCGATGCCGATCGCATGGTGTCGCAGATCAGCTCGACCGCCTCGTGATCCCGAAGGATTTTGGGATATTTTGAAAAAATCGGGGAATTTTCCGGATCTTCAATGTGTTCTTCCAGCGCGACCGGGTTCTGGCGGACCAGACGGATCAGTTCAAAAAGCAAACACAGAAGGTCGCGGTAATCGTCGGCCTTCCATTTGACGCCCTTAAAGACCTTTCCCACGTCTTTGATTGTGTTCTTGATCGCCGGGCCATCGTTCGCGATGGCAAAGGCGCCGACGGCGGCGCCGCCGATGATAATCATCTCGAACGGCAGAGATTTCATGATGATCCCCATCTTGCCACCGGCCAGGATATACCCGCCGAAAACCATGACGAGAGTGACAACGATGCCGATAATGCCGATCATGAAGTCAGCTCCACCTCTGCCCTGAACAGTGCCGAGACTGGCAGATCGAGGTTAAAAATCATTGACCGGTGGGCGATTATTCGGTCGGCACCAGCGCATTGCGGCCCGCCAGGATGACCGAGATCGAATAGGCGGTTTCGGGTTCCAGCCCGGCCATGATCGACGCAGCCGCATCAGCGCGCATCCGCGCCAGAAAGCCCGCCGAAAACTCGGGGTCCATTTCCTCAAAAAGCGCGACTGCCTCTTTTGGCTTCATGTTTTCGTAGACGGTGGTCAGGCGCGCCAGATCGTTTTCCGAAGCGGACCGCGCCAGATTCATGGTCGCGGCCAGCTCGGCCTCGGCGTTGATTAGCGCGTCGAGGTTGGCGTTGATGTGCGTCTCGGCGACAACCAGCGCCTGCCGGCGGTCGGCAAGGGCCATTTCCTCGACCTGAATCGCCGCCTCGCGCGCCTGAAGATCGGCCAGAAGGTTGCGAATATGATCGGCGTCGGTACAGGGCGGCCCGCTTTTGTCGATCAGCGTCGATACAGGGCCGGACATTTCCTCGAAATTCTGTGATTCGGACGAAGCCGCACCGGCGCTTTGTGAGACGCGGACCACGCTCGAGGCCAGAAACAGACCCGCAATCAAGGCCAGCACACCTTGGCCCAGACGGCGCGTTTTCTTTGGCGTCTTGCTCATTGGGTGGCCTCCGCAATGGGTCCTTCGCTTTCGGACCGGATGAATTTTGCCGGCGGTTCTTCCTCGGTCTTGCCGGGATCGGGCAGATCGTGGAGCGTTGCCAGCAGCATTTCCAGCCGCTTGGCACCGTCATCGCCGCGCGCGGTCAGCGCGGCCAGTTCCTGCGCCGAATTCCTGGCCGTCTCCTCGGCGCGCGTCAGTGTTTTGGTCAGGTCATCGACCTGCGCCGACAAAACCGCAATAGCGCGCCCCATGCCTTTTTTGTGGTTGTTGAACCGCTTCAGCCGCCGCGACAGCACCATACAATACACCGCCGCACCAAGTGCTGCCGCAATCATCAATCCATCTGAAATCACGGTCAGGTACATCTTAGTTCAACACAAATTCCGAGATCAAAAGGTCGCGCACCCGCCCCTCGCCAGTGACAATCTGCACCCGACGCAGCATCTGGGCGCGCAGGCGCAACAGCGCCGACGGGTCTTCGAGTTGGCGCACTTCGACGGCGCGCAAATAGCTGTTCAGCACGTCCTAGATCCGGGGCATCAGCATCACCACTTCTTCTTCGTGGCGGGCGTTGACCTCCAGGTGACCCTGAAACCGCAGATGGCGGCTTTCCGCCTCGCGCGCGAGGGCGATCAGAATGGGCTCGATCCGGACAAAGGCGATATCGGGCAGGTCGGCAACGGTCGCTGGCGCTTCGGACACGCCATGGCTGGTTGCCGACGACAACATCCCCGAAAAGCCCACGAAAAAGCCGCCGCCACCCATAGCCAACGCCAACACCAGCCCGATAATCAAGGGGAGTTTTGATTTCTTTTTCGGTTCTTCTTCGACTTCTTCTGCGTCGGCCATGAC
Source organism: Paracoccaceae bacterium (assembly GCA_965247915.1). Taxonomy (GTDB): domain Bacteria; phylum Pseudomonadota; class Alphaproteobacteria; order Rhodobacterales; family Rhodobacteraceae; genus JAKZRT01. Next base: position 465,359 of record OZ252048.1, on the reverse strand, counting down.
TTCACCAGACTTTTGCCCTGGCCGTTCTATACCCGCGTCTGGCTAACCGATTATTAAGGGGCCTGGTCCAAATATGCGCCCAAAGACCGGACAGAATGTTCGCGACGGAGAGTGTCTTTGGATCAACTCATCGCCCTTTGGACCGCCCTTGATTTCCGGCGCCGCTTCATTGTCATTGCCGCGTCATTGGCGATGTTCGCGGCGGTCTTTGGTCTGACCCGGCTGGCCGCCACTCCGAACATGGCGTTGCTTTATTCCGGCCTAGAAAACGGCGCCTCGGGCGACGTGGTTGCGGCGCTGGAACAGCGCGCAGTCGAATACCAGGTTCGGGGACGCGCGATTTATGTGCCGGCGCCGCGCCGGGACGAATTGCGCATGACGCTTGCGTCCGAAGGCCTGCCCGCGACCGGGACGGCGGGGTACGAGCTTTTGGACACGCTGTCCGGCTTTGGCACCACATCGCAGATGTTCGACGCCGCCTATTGGCGCGCCAAAGAGGGCGAGCTTGCGCGCACCATTCTGTCCAGCCCCCAGATCCGGACCGCCCGCGTACACATCGGCCGCCAGGCCGGTGCCGGATTGCGGCGCGAAATCCGCCCGACGGCCTCGGTCACGGTCACGGCGACCAATGGCGCGCTGTCGGCGGCGCGGGCCAAGTCATTGAAATTTCTGGTCGGTTCCGCAGTCTCGGGACTGCTGCCAGAAAATGTGTCGATCATCGACGGGCAAACTGGACAGGTCTTTGTCGGCGATCCGGTTGATCGCGGCGACAGCACGCCCAATGACCGTGCCAGCGCGCTGAAAGAAAACGTCGAACGCCTGCTTGCGGCGCGCGTGGGGGCCGGTCGCGCGATTGTCGAAGTGGCAGTGGAAATAACCTATGAGACCGAATCGATTACCGAGCGGCGCTTTGACCCGGACGGGCGGGTGGCGATTTCGACCGAGACCGTGGAAAGCACTCTGGACACCACCGAAGCCGCGCCGGGCGTAACGGTGGCCAGCAATCTGCCCACAGGCGACGCGGGCGCGGGTGCCGGAAACAGAAGCCAAAACAGTCAGACCACCGAGCGCACCAATTACGAAGTGTCAGAAACGCAGCGCGAAATTTTGCGCACGCCGGGGGCGATTCAGCGCCTGACCGTCGCGGTTCTGGTCGATGGCGTGACCAGCGTCGATGCAAACGGTCAGAGCACCACGGCGCCGCGCAGCGCCGAAGAACTTGCCGACCTGCGCGAGCTTGTGGCCTCGGCGGTTGGATTTGACGAGGCCCGCGGCGACGTCATCGCTATTCGGTCGATGATATTTGAACCGGTCCCCGAGGTCGGGACCGAGGCCGCGCCATCGTTCCTGCAGTCCCTGAATATCAACGTGATGGCGATCATCAGGCTGGTTTTGTTGGGGGTCTTCGCGCTGGGCATCGGTATGTTCGTGCTGCGTCCGATCGTGGCCACAGCGGCCGAGGCGGTTCAGGCCACAGCCCTGCCAGCGCCCAAAGGCGACACGCCTGCCCTGACCGGCGAGATCGACGATCGCGGGTTCCCCGAGGCGGATTCGCTCAACCTGGTGTCGGCGGATGGTGGGACCGGGGACGGCGGCGACGGGTTTTCGGACCTGGCCTCGTTGGCGGCGGGAACAGACCCGGTCGAGCGGCTGCGAAAAATGATCGAGGAACGCCAGGATGAAACGGTCGATTTCCTTCGCGGCTGGATGGAAAAAGATGGGGAAAGCGCCTGATGCCCGGACGCATTCACCTTGAAAACTTTCACCCGACCGCGGTTCAGCGGTCGCGCGCGGCAGCGTTAACCGGCGAAGTTGAAAAAAAACTTTTGGAGGCCTACGAGCACGGGCACAAGGCAGGCTGGGATGACGCGGTTCAGGCGCAGACCAAGGAATACACCAAGATCAGCGCGGATTTTGCCAAGAACATTCAGGATATGTCGTTCACCTGCCACGAGGTTCAGACGCATATCATGCGGTCGATCGAACCGCTGCTGCGCGAAATGGTGATGCAGGTTTTGCCCGTTACCGCCGCCGAAACCCTGGGTCAGACCATCCTCGATGCCCTGCGTCCGATGACCGAAGGCGCTTTGGATACGCCTGTTGAATTGGTGCTGCACCCCGAAAATCGACCCAAGGTCGCGCCGCTGCTCGAGGCGTCGATGTCGCTGCCGCTTACCGTTGTCGAGGAAGAGACGCTTGGCGCGGGACAGATATTCATTCGCCTTGGGCAGTCCGAAAAAAGCATCGATATGGAAGAAGTTCTAAGCGCGGGGTCCCGGGCGATCGAGGCCTATTTTGCCATGTCGAATGACGCCGCTTGCGATACCGAAATTCCCTTTGAAAGTGAGATGAGTCATGCCGGATGACGCCCTGAGCGCGGCCATGGAGGCCGGCGACGAAAGCCGACGAAGTGCTGGAATTGGATCGTCATATCGATGATCCGGTCGAACTTTACGTGGGCGACAGGCTGATTGCGCGCGGCGAATTGCAAGAGGTCGAGGGCGATGATGCCGGAAAGCTGGCGGTGCGCCTGACCGAGGTGGTTGACCTTGAAAAGGGCCTCTGACCCCGGGCGCTGGCCGGCTGTCGGCCGGCCGGTGCTGATCCCGGTGGTTATCGGGTTATGGGCCGGGCTGGGCGCCGGCCCCCTGGCTGCCCAGGAAATATCGATCAATCTCGGCGACGAAACCTCGCTTGCGGCCCGCTCAATTCAGCTGATCGCGCTGGTCACAGTGCTCAGCCTGGCGCCGGGCATTGCGATCATGGTGACCTGCTTTCCCTTCATCGTCACCGTCCTGGCGATCCTGCGTCAGGGCATCGGGCTGCAGCAATCGCCCCCCAACATGCTGATCGTCAGCCTGGCCCTGTTCTTGACCTGGTTCGTGATGGAGCCGGTTTTTTTCGCCGCCTAGGGCGCTGGCGTGCGCCCGCTTCTGGACGGCCAGATCACGCTGGCCGAGGCCACCACGCGAATTCTCGAACCATTCCGCGTGTTCATGACGGCGCGTGTCGATCCCGAGACCCTGCAAAGCCTGGCCGAGTTGCGCGCCGAGACCACGCCTGCGTCCGAGACGACCCCTGAGGCGACAGCCCTGTCGGTTCTGGTCCCCACCTTCCTTCTGAGCGAGATCGAGCGCGCCTTCCAAATCGGATTTCTGATCTTTCTGCCGTTCCTGGTCATCGACCTCGTGGTCGCGGCGGTTCTGATGTCCATGGGGATGATGATGGTGCCGCCCGCCATCGTGTCGCTGCCATTCAAGCTGGCATTTTTCGTGGTTGCCGACGGCTGGACGCTGATCTCCGGGGCGCTGGTGCGCAGCTACTTCTGACGTTACCCCCATTCCGGGGCAAGAAATTCCCCGCCGGTCCCCTTGCGCGGCGCCAAGCCTGATTACCCCAAGAACTTGCGATAATCCCTAGCGGACAATAAAATCGGCGTGCAGCGCCCCGGCGGCCTTGATGCTCTTGAGGATGTCGATCATGTCGCGCGGGGCCACGCCAAGCGCATTCAGCCCCTCGATCACCTGGCTCAGCGAAGTGCTTTCAGAAAGCTCGGCCAGTCCCAGGCCGCGCTCTTCCTCAATGGTGGCTTCGGTTCTGGGAACGACGATGGTTTCGCCCTCGGAAAATGGGTTCGGCTGCACGACCAGCGGAATTTCCTCGACCCGCAGCGTCAGGTTGCCCTGCGCCACCGCCACACGGCTGATGCGCACATCCTCGCTCAGCACGATGGTGCCCGAACGCTGATCGACAACGACCCGCGCGCGCGACTGCGGCTCGACCAGAATGTTTTCGATGCTGCCAATCAGGTGCGCGGGCGACCGACCGACGGCGTCAATGTCCGGTGCCACGGTGCCGGCGTCTATCATCCGCGCCACGGGCATTCCCAGCACGGCGTTGATCGCCGTCTCGATCCGGCCGGCCGTGGTGACATCGGGTGACCGCAGCGCCAGCCGCATGGTGGTCATCGCGCTGAAATCAAAATCTATTTCACGCTCGACCCGCGCGCCGCTGGGAATCGAACCTGCCGTCGGCACGCCTTCAACCACACGAGCCCCGTCGCCTTCAGCCGACACGCCGCCAGCGATCACCGTACCCTGTCCGACCGCATAGATCTGGCCGTCAGCCGCGTTCAGCGGTGTCATGATCAGAGTGCCGCCAAGCAGGCTTTTGGCGTCGCCAATTGCCGAAACGGTGATGTCGATACGGCTGCCGGCGCGCGCAAAGGGCGGCAATTCAGCCGTGACAAACACCGCCGCCACGTTCTTGGGGCGGAATTGTTTGCCGGTGACGTTGACGCCCAGGCGTTCCAGGATATTCACCATGATCTCTTCGGTAAAGGGCGCGTTGCGGATACCGTCGCCGGTGCCGTTCAGCCCCACAACCAGCCCGTACCCGACCAGATCATTACCGCGAACGCCGTCAAACTCGACCAGATCCTTGATGCGGATCGGCGCCGCCTGGGCGGCCAGAGCAAAGGCAAGAAACCACAGAACCAAAACCGCGCGCATCACCGCAAGAACTCCATCAGATTCAACCGCGACATGCGCGCGGTCAGCGAATAGAGCATCTCAAGCTGCACCTGCGTCGCCTGAAGCAGCCCGGCGGCAGCGTATTGGTCGACATTCACGATCTTGGCCCGCGCCATTTCCAGCGCGAACATTTCGGCGCTGTTACGGATCTGCGCCTTGTGAATCGCGGCCTCGGTGGTGCCCACGACCGCCCGGTACTCGGCGAATTTCTTGTCGCCGATCAACAAAGCCTCGCCGGCCATGCGCACCAGATTGCGCATTTCGTCGTTGGCCAGAACGAATGTTCCATCCTCCAGTATCGCCCCCATGGCGAAGCCTTTCAGCAGGTCGCGCACCTCTTGATCGTCGGCCGCGGCATCGAACGACACAAACTGGCCCTGGCCCAGGTCAAAATCCTGCAACCTTTGGGTCGATCCCAGATAGCCCAGGGTCTCGAATCCGCCGCCGGGGGTGTCGAACCAGGTGGTGATGGCATCGGTAACCTCTTGCGCATTGGTCGCGGTGGCCGTGGCTGTCACCAGTTCGGCCATGATGGTTTCGATGTCGGTGACCGCGGGCGAATTGGTGTCGACGCCGGCAAACACCGTGCGTTCCCCGATCTGGATGTTGAGTGCGCTGAGAACCGAGGCAAAGACCTGCCGCGTGTCGTTGGTCAAAGCACCCAACACCGTTATCTGGGCGTTGCCCGAAAGCGAGATCAGGTTGGTGCCCGACCGCAGGGCATAGGTCTGGATCGTATCCAGAGACCGCTGCGCTGTTGCCACGAATACTTGCGTCTTAGCCAGAGAATTCTGGTACCATTCCAGCGACTTGATCGATCTTTCAATGCTCGCCAGTGGCAGGAAATCACCTTTGACTTCATTGGCGGTGTCGGTGGTTCGCCCAGTGGTCACCTCGGCGCTGAGGCGTTCCAGCGCCAGCTTTAACGCGCCGATCTGCCGGGTGGATCGAAAGCTGCGCGACATTTCGCCAATGGTTATCTGGTTCAGCATATCAAAGCTCCATTAGCCGGTCCAAAAGCGCCTCGATCGTCTGGATGACCCGCGCGTTGGCGTTATAGGCCGCCTCGACCAGCAACAATTGCTGCATCTCGTTGTCGGTATCGACGCCGCCGCGCAACTCAAGTTCCTTAAGCGATGCCGCCTGCGACTGGGCAAAGCTTGAATTGGTTTCCATCTCTTGCCGATGCGTCCCGACCAGCGACAGAAATTCGGCCCCCCAGCCCGATGCGCTGCGCATCGCGCCGGAAAATCCACCGCCAGACAGCGCCCGCGGGGCATTCAGTGCGTCAATCAACGCGTTGATCTGGGTGGCATCGCCCACGGGGCCCGCGACGGCGGCATTGACGCTGATCCGGGCCGAAAGCCCTTCTTCATTGACGGGCGGCACCGGCACGAACGCGCTGCCGCCGTCGGTGAATAGCCCTGCATCGCCCGGCGCCAGGGTCGGATCGACGGCCGGGTCCTGGAACCGTTCGACCAAATCCCGCGCGATGGCGTCAAGGCGCGCCTGTTCGGTCACCGCCAGATCATCGCGCACCGAGAACAGCCCCGCCAGCCGCCCGCCCATGATGGCGTTGGTCGGGTTATCCAGGTTGATCGGCTGGCCGTTGATCGCGATCCCCGACAGCGACCCGGCCTGCCGGGTCATGTCCGGTGTGATCACACCGACCTGCGCAAACGAAAACTGCGCCGCCTTGCCGTCGTAGAGAACCCCGCCGCCGGGCGAGATCAGGGCAATCTGTTCGCGGTCGCGCGCCACTTCCTTGACCGGAATGATCTCGGATATCCGGTCGATCAGCAGCTGGCGCTGGTCGATCTGCGAGGATGGATCGTAGCCCGAGCTGATGCGCCAGGTGATCTCGGCGCTGATCTCCTCGATCTGCGTCAGAGCCACGTTCAGAAAATCGACATCGCGCGCGATCGCGGCGTCGGCTTCCATGCGCTGCATTTGGATATCGTCGGAAATGCCGTTCAGCTTGCCGGTCAAGAAGTTTGCGGCGGTTACCGCCGAGGCCAGCCGCGATCCGGTGTCCGGCCTGCTGGCGGCAAATATCAGGGTCGATTCAAAAACCGCGATCCGGTCGGCCAGCGACCCGTCTTCGCCGGGAATACCGGTGGCCGCTTCCAGCCGCTGCAGAAACTCCAGTTGTGCGCTGACAAATCCGGTTCGTCCATCGGCGATGCGGCGGTCGGCCAGCACCCGTTGGTTGACGACGCGCTCAACGCCGACCACGCGCACGCCAGCGCCCATGTGTCCGGTGGTGCGGCTTGCCAGATCCAGTTTGCGGACGCCATAGCCGTCGGTCATGACATTGGCCACGTTTGACGACACGACCTCGGCCCCGCGCGCGGCAGCGGTCAGGCCCGAGACGGCATTCGAGAGAGACGTTGATAGAGACATTGCGCTGTCCTTCCCAGCTAAGGCGCGCGTTCAGACGTCAGCGTTTGATGTTCGTCGTCTCCTGCAGCATTTCATCGACGGTTTGGATGACCTTGGCGTTCGACGTATAGGCGCGTTGCGTCTGGATCAGCATGGTCAGTTCACCCGCCACGTCGGTGGTCGATTCCTCAAGCGCATAACTGACCACGTCGCCGGTTGGCCCATCGCCCGCATCCCAAAGGAAGAACGACCCCGATTCAAGACTGGTTGCATATGTCTGGTTGTTCAGCGCTTCCAGCCCGTTCGGATTTGGCAGATCAACCAAGGGTATCTGATAGATGACGCGCGTGATGCCGATGTCGAAATTCGCGCTGACGTATCCGTTCGGGTCAACATCGATCCCGATCATATTGCCGACCGGTGATCCGTCTTTCGAGATCGAGGTTGGCGCGAAACTATCGGACAGCTGGGTCAGGCCGTTGGTACCGTCGCCCGGCACCCCGATGTTGATGTCGATCGGTCCGCCGTCCACGGTCACGGTCAATATCCCGGTCAGCGGGTCATACGCGCCGCCCGAATTTGTCACAACGCCCAAAAGCGTCCCGCCCGAGGCGCGGCTGTCGTCAAAGGTCAGCGTGTAATCGCCCACAATTGTCCCGCCAAGCGCCGAATCAGCGATGGTCATCGTCCATTCGTTCGTTGATCCCGACGCTGGAACAGTCGGCGTGAACTGAATTGCCAGGTTCTCTGACGTGCCAAGGTTGTCGAAATATTCAATCGACAGGTCCAACGGCGTGCCGCTGGCCCCGGCTTCGGTCTCGGTCGCGGGCAGGTTCACGCCCAAGTTCACGCGCGTGGTCGGCTCGGCGGCAAACTGGTTCCAGTTGATCTGCACCGGTATCAGACCGGCCTTGGTGTCGCGTGGAAAGACCGGAATCGATCCGTCAGGCAGGGCGGGCCATCCGAGCAATGCCAACCCGTTTTGGCTGACCAGATACCCATCCGCGTCGGTCCTGAACGACCCGGTGGTCGTCATGTAAAAGGGATAATCGCCGTTGGCCAATCCTATCGAGACCTCCGAGGTGACCGGAAGAAACCCCTTGCCGCTGACGGCCAGGTCGGTTGAATTGTTTGAAGACACCAGCGGCCCGTGCTCGTCGATCAGGCGCTGCGTGGTGACCCGAACACCGCCCGCCGAATATCCGCCCCCGCCGGCGTCGATGACCATTGAGGTGAAATCCGCCTCGGCCCGTTTGTAGCCGTAGGTCGACGAATTGGCGATGTTGTCGGCAATGGTGGCCAGTCGCGCCGCATTTGCAGCCAAACCGGAAACGCCCGCGCGCAGGGAGGATGAAATCGTCATGGTGCGCCTTTCTGATGCACATTGAATTCCGGCAACCGTTTCAAAGCGGCATTAACAGCCTGCTAACAAATAAAATTCAAAACAGATATCGGCTATTGATCGGACCTGAGAAGAATGAATTCCAGCCGGTTGTTGCGCGCCGCCAAGGGGTTTGTGGCGACCAGTTGGCGGTCGGCGTAACCGGTCAGGCGATGAATGCGCTCGGCCGGCAGTCCTCCGGTTTCAAGCAGGCCGCGCACCACCTGTGCGCGCATTGTCGACGTGTCCCAGATGCGGGTATCCCGGGCCACGACCGGTCGGCTGCTGACGTGTCCGTTGATCGCTATTTTGTTGGTGACAAGCTGAAAAACCGTGGCAAACAACGCCGTGATGTCTTTCATCGCCTGGGTCGGCTCGTAGGTCATGGGGTCGAACAGAGGCTCGCCCTCCAGGTCGAACACTTCCACAACCAGCCCTTCGTCGGACAGGCGCGTGATCACATGGCGCATGTCAAGCTCGCTGACCATGCTCTCGCCGCCGTGGCCCATAAGTTCCGCCTCGACGGCGGCAAGGGCGGCATCTTCGGCTGGCGGCGCTTCGTCCAGACGCGCGTCAGCACCCAGCTGACCCCGCGCGGCACGCTGTGCGGTCGGCTTGGTTTTCGACCCGCCGGCGCCGTTCTGGGCCAGGGTCTCTTCGGTAAAGACGCTGTCTCCGCCAAACGACCGGTCTCCGCCGCCGGACGTGCGCGACAGAGGAATCGATGGATTGAAATAGTCAGAAATACCTTTTCGCTGACTTTCGGTCGTTGCGTTCAGCAGCCACATCAACAGAAAGAAGGCCATCATCGCGGTCACAAAGTCAGCATACGCGACCTTCCACGCCCCACCGTGGTGACCGTCCCCGCCTACGATTTTCTTCCTTTTGATAATGATCGGCGCGAGGTTATCCGCGCTCATTCACCACCACCTTTCTCACCCACTCCAGTGGTACCCATCACCGGTGAATATCGGATTAATGCGACATCGCGACTGCCGCGGATCGGCGCTCGGATCGGGTGCTGGCGCGGCGGCTGTGGCATGATGTCCCCATGTTCCCGCCCCGTCGACCAGCTATGGCTTGCGCCGTGAACAATCGGATGCATGACGCCGCACATCAGCTTATTCCAGCCTGGATCGACGGCGTCCTGACGCCGGTCGCAAAGCTTGACGTCCACCATCGCGGGCTGAAGCATCCGGCAGTTTCGGTCTTTGTGATGCGGGGGCAGGACATCCTGATCCAACGACGGGCCCTGACGAAATATCACACGCCGGGGCTTTGGGCGAACACCTGCTGCACGCATCCCCTGTGGGGCGAGGCTCCGGGCGACTGCGCAATCCGACGTCTCGAGCAAGAGCTGGGTATTACCGGTCTTTCGCCCAATTTCCGCGACCGGGTCGAATACCGGACCGAGCTCGGGAACGGGATGACCGAACACGAGGATGTCGATATTTTCGTGGTCGAAGCGCCAACTGATCTTGCCGTTACCGCTAATCCTGACGAAGTTATGGATACACGCTGGATCGGTATCTATGACCTCGCCGCCGAAACCCGCCGCCACCCGGACCGCCATACCCCATGGCTGACGATTTACATGGATCGCCACATGGGCCGGATTTTTGGAATGGCTGACCGGGTCTGAAGTTATTCCACCGCTTCGATAAATGTCGCCAGAAAAGCCGCCACGTTGGCGGCGTCTTCTTCATCGCGCAACTTCAGGGTCATCCCCGAGCGGGCCTTTTTTGTCGTCCAGATAATCCCGCAGGAACCGGGTGGTGCACCATGACGACGATTGTGGCGGCTGGCCAGCGACACTCAATGCGCTGTTCATCGCGCCGGCTTTATCGTTCCATCCGCAACCCATGCGTCAAAAATCTCCAACGCTGTTTCAGCAAAGGCCGGATCGTTGATGTGGGCGGCGATCTCGGTCAGGCGCAGGGGCGCGACAATGACTTTGCGCATCTCGTCCACAAAGGCCGCCAGGGCTTCGGGGTCGTGCGCGGGTCCGCCGGGCTTGTCCCACTCCTCGATGCCGCCAGCCGGCAGGATCACATGCGCCGTCGTGTCTGACGCGGCCAATCGATCAGCGATTGCGCGGGCGGTTTCGCGGCGTTCTTCGGCGTTCAGCGCTGAAGATTTTATCAGCCGGTTGTGGGCGTGAAACGGGCGGTCGGCGTAGCGGTCGGGAATGTCCTGCCAACCGGCAAAGTCGATCAAGTCCAGACACCCCGGTGCCACGATGCGCGGCGTGCCCGCGCGCCCCGCGGCCAGCATCCGGTCCGGCCCCGAGTTCACCACCGACCCGGCCAGCAGGTTGCCAAGTTCGGGCAGCGCGAAATCCATCACGCAGGCAAACCCACCCTGGGCCGCGATTTTCTCGAAGGCCATGCCGCCCATGCCGGTGGCGTGAAAAATCGCCACCTCGAACCCCCGATCCTCGAGCGCCGGTTTGAGCGCCTTCATGTAGCGCAGGCAGCTTGAGCCAAGCGAGGTCATGCCAACCACGGGCCGTTCGCCTTTGGGCGGTTCGACCGCCCGCGCCGCGCCCAAGACCGCTCCGGCGGCTTGGCTGAGCGACGATTTGCAGACCGAATTCAACCCGTAAAGTCCGCCTGCCCACAAGATCATTTGAATATCGGGCGACAGCCGGTCCGCTGGTAGGATCGGCGAGAAAGACACGGTGGACACGACATATTTCGGCACCCCGAGCGGCAGCGCCTGAGCGACGTCGAGCGCCAGATCGGTGCCCATGGTCCCGCCCAGAACCACGACGCCATGAATACGGCCCTGCTGATGAAGCTCGGCGGTCAGGCGCGACGCCCCCCGGGCCATGATCTGCATCGCCTGGTTCTCGTCCCCGGTCGCGATGGCCGCCTCGATCGAACTGCCCGCCGCCCCGGCCACATCGTGTTTCGTGACATCGCAGGGTGCCGAGGGGTCGCCCAGAACGCTGACATCCATCGTCAGAACCCCGCCGCCCTGCGCGACGATCCGCTCGGCGATGTAGAGCAACTCGCCATCCTTGGTGTCGTAGGTGCCCACCACCAAAATCGTCTTGTCGGCCATCCGGACCCCCGAGCGTTTCTATCTCAGACTAAGACAGGTCGTGCCGTGATTGAACCGCTGAGTTTGCAATGGCGTTGCGATCAAGCCGTCAGGATTTCCGCGAGTTTCCGTCTCAGTATCTTTCCCGACGGACCCTTGGGCAGATCGTCCACGACATAGATGCGGTCGGGACTTTTGAAATGGCTCAGTTTACGAACTGTATGCATGGCGTGTGATAGCAGCGGCCAAACAGGCTCGCGGCGAGGTCTGTGGTGTAAGTTTGATGAGATGAAACCATTGCAGGTAGTTGTCGAGATATTTTGTTGCGATGCCACGGTAGCGGCGCAGGAAATCCTTCAGTTGGCTGTGGCGGCTGTTGACCGTCTGAATATGAAAGGCGCCCCGGGCCCGTTCGCCGGCTGACAGATTGAGGGCTTCGTGGCGAACGCCCATTGCTGTCGCGCAGGGCGGATAGCCGCGGTGACCGTCGGACACCAGCACGATGTCCCTGTCGACGACCGGGCTGATCGCCTGTTTCAGCGTGTCGGCATTAACCACCGGAAGAACCGTGCTGAATGTCGTGCCATTACGGTCGGCAGCCACTAGAACCGGCACCTGTTCGCACGACAGGCCGCGCTTGCCAGCCTTGCCGCCTCTTTTGCGGGGCTTGCGGTCGAGGGTTCTCTGTCCCTTGTGGCTCTCCAGAACATAGGTTTCATCGACCTCGACGATCCCTTTGAGCTTTTGCGGGGCCTTCTTTGCAGCCTCCAGAAACCGGTGACGCCAACGGAATGCCGTGTTGACGGCAAGATTACAGTGATCGGCTGACGCCCGAACCGTTTCTCCCGCAGCCAGGCATCCGCCAAAGGCCAACCATCGGTCTTTGTAGTGAAGCCCGGACAAGGGCGTGCCGGTAGCGGCGTTGAATGTGCGCCGACAGATCTTGCACTGGTAACGACGCAGGCCCCGTGCCTTGCCCCGTGACACCGCACCGGGCTTGCCGCAATGCGGACAGTGCCTATCAGCATCCACCGCAAGTTCGACCGCGGCAAGCGAGGAACCCGACCCTGTCCGCCCTGAAAATACCGCTTCGGCCTCTCTACGCTGTGCAGCGCTGAGGCTGTCTATCCCGGCAAGCCAGCACTGAAATTGTTCATTGTCCATCGACATTCGCTATCTCCCTGAATCCAAAAAGAACATACCATGAACACATACAGTTCGTAAACTGAGCCTTTGAAATTGCCGAGCCGCGCCTCGCAGAGCGCCCGCAGGTCGGCCTCGGACGCGGTTGATCCGGCTTTCAGAACCACCGCCGCCTCGACCCTTTCGCCATAGCTGGCGCAGGGCTGGCCAAAAGCCGCAGCCTCGATCACGTCCGGATGCGCATAGAGCGCCTCGTCGATTTCGCGCGGGGCGATGTTCTCGCCGCCCCTGACAATCAGTTCCTTCAGCCGCCCGGTGATGAAGAAATATCCGTCGTCATCCTGCCGCCCCAGATCGCCGGTGCGCAGCCAGCCGTCGGGCGTGAAACTTTCGCCGGTCGCCGCTGGGTCCTTGATATACTCGCGCATCACATTGGGTCCGCGCACCACGATCTCGCCCTCCTGCCCGCGCGGGCATTCGGTGAAATCGGCTGCGTTCACCCGCACCTGATTGCCAAAGGCCAACCCGGCCGAGCCGATTTTGCGCCGACCCGGCGGCAGCGGGTTCGACAGAATTTGCGCGGCGGTCTCGGTCAGCCCCATGGTCTCGACAATCGGCACCCCAAACCGGGCCTCGAAGGCCGATTGCACATCCGGCGACAGCGCCGACGAGGCCGAGCGCCCGAACCTGAGCCGCGCGCGGGTTTCCGGCGACGGGTCGCCGTCCGAGTGCAGCAAATGCGACAAAATCGTTGGCACCACCGAAAACCAGGTGGCTTTGGTCTCGTCAAGTTGATCCCAGAACCGGCTGGCCGAAAACCGGGGGGCCATCGCCAGCGACCCGCCCGAAACCAGCGCGCCCATCACCGTCACGCACAGCCCGTTGATGTGATAGATCGGCAGCACGCAGAACCCGCGATCCTGCGGCCCGAGGGCGTGGGCAATGGCGGTCGTCCAACCGCCCGCCAACAGGCTGGATTGGGTGTGAACCACCCCCTTGGGGCGGCCTGTAGTGCCCGATGTGTACATCAAAAGCGCATGATCCGCGGGCGCAACATCACGTAGCAGGGCCTGCCCGTGCGGCGGGTCCACGTCCAGTTGCACGATGCGACCCTCCGGGTTGGTTGCGGCGAACAATTCTGCCTGTGCCGCGCCCACGAATGCAAACCGCACATCCGAATGGCCGAGCGCATAGGTGATCGCCTCGCTTCCGGCGACCAGATTTATCATCGTTGCGCGAAACCCGCCGAAAAGCACGCCAAAGAGCGCTTTGATCGCCGCCGCGCCGTTCGGCATCATGATTGCCACGCTTTCGCCCGGCGTCGCGCCGCGCGCGGTCAGGTCCGACGCAATGGCGCGCGCAGCAACCCTCAAGTCGGCCCAGTCCAGCGTTTGCCCGCCAGTAAAGACAAACCCGGTGCCGCCAGCTTTGGCGCGACGGTCCAGCCAGTCGCGCAGGGTGCCCTGCGGCGGCGAAACGGGGTCCAGCGTCATTTTCCGGCGTCAGCCCAATAATCCGCGAAAATGTCTTCGACCGCAGGTTCGCGCGGCGGGATTTCGCGGACAATCTTGGTTGTCTGAATGAAATGCCGCCAATTGAGGTTATCGTCGATCGAATTACCGCCCCAGCTGCCGCAGCCCATGCTCAGCGAAAACGGCAGGCCGTTGGTAAACGCCCCGCCGGCGGCAAAGGCGTGGGCCTGGTTGACGATGACACGGCAGGTTGGCAGAATTTCTCCCAGCCGCATCGCGCGCGCCTCGACCGCCGAATGCAGCCCGATCGAATGGCCCGCCCCCTGATGGCGCAGCAATCGCGCCGCCACATCCGCCGCCTCGTCAAAGTCGCGGGCGCGGTACAGCGCCAGAACCCGGCAAAGTTTTTCGCCCAACAATGGGTGATCCGGTCCGATCCCCGCGGTCTCAACAACCAGGAACGCCGTACCTGTGGGGACGCTGTCTGAAAGCCCAAGCGCCGCCAGCATCGTGTCGGCATCCTTCGCAATCACCGCGCGGTTCAGATGCGCGCCGTCGGGCCAGAGTTTGGCCGCCACGGCGGCCGCGTCGATGGTATGCGCCCCGCCCTCGTTGGCCAGCGCCGCGATGAAGGCGTCATAAACCGCATCGACCACCACAACGGCATTTTCCGACGAACACGAGGTTGCGTTGTCAAAGGTCTTCGAGGCGGCGATCTTGGCCGCTGCCGCCGCGACATCAGCAGTCTCGTCGACGATCACCGTCACATTGCCCGTGCCCACGCCAATCGCGGGCGTGCCGCTGGTATAAGCCCGGCGCACGTTGTCCTGGCTGCCGGTGGCCACCACCAGATCAGCGGTTTCCAGCATCCGTTGCGTCCGGGCCTTCGACGCCGGCGCCGGGATCATCTGAACCAGATCGTGATCCAGCCCGATCTTGTCGAATTCGGCATGGACATAGCCCGGCAGCGCTTCGCAAGTGGCGATGCCCTTGGGCGAGGGCGACAGGACAATCGCATTGCCGCCCTTCAGCGCGTTGATGATGTTGTTGGCGGGCGTCGCCGCCGGGTTGGTCGAGGGCACGACCGCCCCGACCACGCCCATTGGCCGGGCAATTTCGATGATGCCGGTCGCGGCATCGTCGCGGATCACACCAAAAGTGCGGGCGCTGGCGATGTCGCGCATCAGGCCTAGGGTTTTTCGGTGGTTCTTGGTGATCTTGTCGGGCACATTGCCAAGGCCCGTGGTCTGAACCGCCAGCTCGGCCAGCGCCCTGTTGCGCGCCGGTTCCATGATCGCCCAGGCCACCGCCTGCGCGGCGCGGTCATAGCGGCGCTGGCTTCCGGCCGCCTCGAAATCAGCCTGGGCCACGCGGGCGCGGGCGATGATAGAATCGACGATGGTCCGGTCGTCTGGCACGGTCATCTGAGAAATCCTGAGGTTAGAGGAACAGCGCAAGCACGCCGCTCGTGGGTTTCATCGGACGTTATCGGGTTTGCGTCCGGCCAACAATTCTTGAAGCCTTGCCTGCCGCGCAATCCGCAATTCCAGAACCTCGTCCCGGGTCATGGTGTGAAGCGGGATATTTCGGTGTTCTTTCCGAAAACCCAATTTGGCAGGCCGGGCGGCGCGAGGTTCTTTCAGGCATCGGGGTCTCTTCTTCGAAAGGCTCAAAGCACCCTTAAAGCCCTAATCTTGTCCGGCCACAAACCGGTCTACCACCCGCTGTACCGCAGGTGCGAAGTGGGCGAATGTGGGGGTCTCCATCGAGGGGTCTTTCCCGGCGTCATCAAGGTGGCGAACCTGGATGATCTCGGTCAGGTTGGGCATGGTCTCAAAAGCGGTGACCTCGACTTGCGACATCGGGCCGCCCTGAAGGTTCAATGAATGGACCGAGGCCGACGACAGGCGTGCGCGATACGCGGGGCGCGTGGCGCACACGTACCGTTTGGCGGCAACGTGATACCGCACGCAGTCGATAACGACGGTCGGGAAAAACCGGGCCAGCACCTTGGCGCCGGCTTCTTCGTGGTACCGGTCCTGGGTGTCGTTCATCGTGAAGGCGCCGAATGCAGACGTGAAATGACCGATGTCGTGCAAAAGCGCTGCGACTACGATCTCGTCCCGCGCGCCGGACTTTTCGGCCAGCGCCGCGCCCTGCAACATGTGCTGGGCCATGGTGACGGCCTCGCCCAGATATTCCTCGTCGCCGCAGCGGTCGAAAATATCGGCAATAAACGCGACGATGGTGTCGCGGGTGGGGGCGGCGGCGGTGGTCATTCGGCGGCCTCGGGGGCGCCCGCCCGAAGCGCTGCGGCAAAGCCGTCGACCACCATATTGTCGCCGCCGGCGGCCGGCGCGCGGGTCGCGTCGTTCCAGGCATTGTCGCGCAGCCAGACGGCGTGGAAGCGGGCGGTCCAGGCGCCGTGGGTCAAGGCCAGCGATCTGCCGTGATCGTGAACGTCGACTTGGGACACGGCGCAATCCTGTGTTGGCCTCGCCGCAATCCGTATTCATCTCTGCGCCGCCGTCAATCGGTTTTTCGCCCTTGATCGGGTCGCTTTCGGTTGATTATCACATTTCCATCAATACTCCGGGGAGCGCGAGGGGCTGGCCCCTCGCCTGTCGCGGCGCGCGAAGCGCGGCGCAAGACCTGCCTATCTCGCGGCCACCCAAAGCTCTTCGACCTCGCGGAACCGCAACCGGTTGGCGATCCGGGCGGGCGCGGCGAGTTGAAGGTTCGGGAACCGGTCGAAAAGCCGCCGGAAGGCGATCACGCCTTCGAGGCGGGCCATGGCATTGCCGGCGCAGATATGCACGCCCAGCCCGAAACTGAGATGCCGGTTCGGGCGGCGGGTGATATCGAACCGGTCGGGGTCGGCGAATTGGTCCGGGTCGCGGTTGGCGGCGGCGACGATCATGTGCACGGGCGTTCCGCCGGGCAGGTCAACGCCCCCCACAACCTGATCGGTGGTCGAGCGGCGGTTGTTGATCTGGATAGGGGCCTGATAACGCAACACTTCTTCGACCATGGGATCGATCAGCGCCGGATCATCGCGCAGGCGCGCGATCTGACCCGGATGGCGCAGCATCTCGTGCACGCCGTGGCTGAGCATGTTTGTCGAGGTCTCGTGACCGGCGTTCAGCATGAAGATGCATTGGTGCAGCAACTCAACCTCGGTCAGTTTCTCGCCGTCAGCTTGCGCGTCGGCCAGCACGCTCAGCACCTCGGTATCTCGCGCCTGACCGGGATGCGCGCGCCGGTGGGCGATCAGGTCGCGCAGATAGGCCTTGAATTCGTCCACGGCGCGATTACCGGCATCCAGCTCGGCTCGCGACAGCGCCGGTTCCAGCGCGCCCAGTATCGCCAGCGCCCAGTCGCGCAGCAGCAATCGGTCGCCGGCCGGCACCCCCAGCAGGTCGCAGACCACCTCGATCGGCAGTTTGAACGAAAATTCCCCGACCACTTCCATGCGACCCTGATCGGCGAACCGGTCGAGATAGCCGTCGACCAGCGCTGCGATGCGCGGCTCGAACGCCGCCAGCGCGCGGCGCGTAAAGGCCGCCTGAAAAAGCCTGCGGATGCGCGTGTGATCGGGCGGATCGGTGAACACAACGCTGGTGGTATGATGCTCAAACAGCAGGCTTGGGCCGAATTTCGGCGCGAAATCGGCCTTTTTGTCCGAACTCCAATGCGCCGGATCGCGGTAGATGGCGGCGATATCGTCATAGCGGGTCAGCACATACGAGCCATCGGGGTTGCGATGCACCGGGGCCTGCGCGCGCAGCGCCGCCAGAAAGACATAAGGATCGTCGATATAGCCCGCAGGGACCGCAAGCAGGTCGAACCCCTCAACGTCAAACCCGTCTTGATCTTTTCGCATCTCGGCACCGGCTTTGCCCGATCAGAGCTTATGTGAGACGGCGACGCTCTGCTAGGGTGGCGCAAACCGAGAACGGAATCCCACAATGACCGACCCTTATGACCCCGCGACCGAAGGTGCCGAGATGACGTTTGACGGGCGCATGTCTTATGGCGATTACCTTCACCTTGACCAGGTCCTGGGGGCACAGGCGACCCTGTCGTCCGCGCATGACGAGCTCTTGTTTATCATCCAGCACCAGACCTCGGAATTGTGGATGAAACTGGCGCTGCACGAATTACAGGCGGCGCGCCGGGCGCTTGACGCCCGCGACCTGCCGCAGGCTTTCAAGATGCTGGCGCGCAATTCGCGGATTTTCGAGCAGCTCAAAAACGCCTGGGACGTGATGCGCACCATGACCCCCAGCGATTACACCACTTTTCGCGACGCCCTGGGGCAATCGAGCGGGTTCCAGTCATTCCAGTACCGGATGATCGAGTTTGTGCTTGGCAACCGCAACGCGGCGATGATCCAGCCGCACGCGCATCGGCCTGAACTGGCAACGGTCCTGCGCGCCGAATTGGCCAAGCCGAGCCTTTACGATGTCGCGCTGCAAGTCGCCTGCGATCGCTTCCCGGACCTGGCACCGCGTATCGCCGAGCGCCAGCGCTGCGCGCCGCATGCAACCGACGACGCCATCGTGACGATGTGGCAGGTGGTCTACAGCGACGTCGAAGGGTATTGGCAGCTTTACCAGCTGGCCGAAAAACTGGTCGATCTGGAAGATTACTTTCGCCGCTGGCGGTTCAACCATGTGACCACGGTCGAGCGGGTGATTGGCGGCAAGCGCGGCACCGGGGGCACCCGCGGCATCGAATATCTGCGCAAAATGACCCAAGTCGTGCTGTTCCCCGACCTCTGGGCGGTGCGCACCCTGCTCTGAGGCGGGGCCTGGGCCAAGATGAAGTTCGTTTGAATCACGCCGATCCAATGTTTCGCCGGGGCTTCAGCCCCGGATCGCGCCTGCCCGCCCGTCACGCCGAAGGTGTGCTTCCAGCACGACGCCGGGCGCGATTCTCGCACCCGCCCGGTCAGGCGCGATCCTCGGTGTGTAGCGGAGACGTTTCGATCAAGAGTCATCGTGCTTTAGGCCGTTGTCTCGGTCGGCGATATGCTTTTTGATGAAGCGCAGGTTGCGAGGGGCCGAATGACCGACGAGCGGATCGAATATGAGTGGATCAGCGCCTTTGCGCAGGTCTTCGGGCGTTGCGCGATGCGCAAGGGCGAAACGATCGTGATCCTCGCTGAAAGCCGGTCGCGGGCGGTCAATGTGCACCTGGCCGAACTGGCGCTGGGGCAGATGGGTCTGCCGTATTTCCGGCTGACTGTGCCTTCGCCCGCCGACCCGGCCGGCCCGATTGTGCGGTCATCGGGGGCCTCGAGCGCGCTGGGCGGACAGGACGCGGCGGTCGCCACGCTGGCGCAAGCCGATGTGGTGATCGACCTGACGCTCGAGGGTCTGATGCACGCCGCCCAGACCGCCGCGATCTTGGCAAGCGGTGCAAGGATCATGAATATCTCGAACGAACATCCCGCGGCGCTGGCGCGGCTGGTGCCGAACGACGACCTGAAAACGAGGGTGAAAGAGGCCACCGCGCGGTGTCGCGCCGCCAAGGCGATGACCGTGACCTCGCCCCATGGCACCGATCTGACCGTTGCGATGGACGCGGCCTCGACCGTGGGCGTCTGGGGCTGGACCGACCGTCCGGGCACGCTGGCCCACTGGCCCGGCGGGCTGGTGGTAAGCTTTCCGGCACCAGGGACGGTCAACGGGCGGCTGGCGTTCCGGTCGGGCGACATCAACCTGACCTTCAAACGCTATTTCGAGACCACGGTCGATCTGGTGATCGAGGCCGATTATGTGACCTCCATCGAAGGCACCGGCGCTGATGCGGCGCTGATGCGCGACTATTTTGCCGGATTCGACGACCGCGACGCCTATGCCACCAGCCACGTCGGCTGGGGTCTGAACTGCCTTGCCCGCTACGAGGCGCTGGCGATCTATGATAAGGCCGACACCAACGGCACCGAGCTGCGGGCGCTGGCCGGGACCTTCCTTTATTCCACCGGGGCCAACGAGTTCGCGGGCCGGTTCACAGCTGGCCATTTCGATCTGCCGATGATGGGTTGCGACATCGCGTTGGATGAGGTTCTGGTGGTCGAGGGCGGCAAGCTGGTATGATCGCTGGGGGCATCGAATACCTTGCGGCGGGCGACGGGTCGCCGGTGATCTGCCTGCACGGTGTCGGTGGTGCGGCGGAGAGTTTCCGGCCCCAGTTGGCGGGGCTGCCCGGCCACCGGGTCATCGCCTGGAACATGCCGGGGTACGGGGCCAGCAAGGCATTCGCGGCGGCCTATTCGTTCGCCGCGCTGTCGGATGCGCTTAGCAGCCTTATTGCGGAACTGGGGCTTAGCGCGGTTCACCTTGTCGGCCATTCGATCGGCGGCATGATCGCGCTTGATTATGCCCTGGGGCACCCCGCTCAGGCGACCACGCTGACGCTGATCGGGACGACTCCGCGGTTCGGCGGGCGCGATGAAAGTTTCAAGGACGCCTTCCTCAAAGCCCGCCTCGGCCCGCTGGACGCCGGTCAGAACATGGCTGACATGGCCGCCGGTTCGGCACCCGGGCTGGTCGGGCCGGATGCCTCGGCCGCACTGATCGCCGAAGTTGCGACCGCCATGTCCCATGTGCTTGAACCGACATGGCGCGGTATTCTAGCCGCTCTGGTGACCTTTGATCGCTTCGGTGATCTGGGGCGTCTGTCACTGCCCACCTGCGTGATCGCCGGCAGCCACGACCGAAACGCGCCGCCCGGTACGATGCGGGAAATGGCCGACCGAATTCGCGGCGCTGAATTCCACGAAATCGACCGCGCCGGGCATATGATCAACCTCGAAGCGCCGGACCAGGTCAACGCCATAATATCGGGATTTCTGGGGGACCACGCACCATGACCCATGCGCCGATCTTCGACCCAGCTGACTGGCGGCTGAGCGCCAAGACCGCCGATCTGGCCAGCCTCGCGCGCAATCTGGCCGCCGAGAAATTTGCGCCGCGCGCCGAACGCTATGACCGCGAAGCCATTTTTCCGACCGAAAACTATCGCGACATGGCCGAGGCCGGGTTGTTGGGCATCTGCATTCCCGAGGCCGAAGGCGGGCTGGGGGCCGACCTGAAGACCTATATGATCGCCGCCGCCGAGATTGGCCGGTTTTGCGGGTCGACCGCGCTGACCTTCAACATGCATGTGTCGTCGTGCCTCTGGACCGGCGACCTGTTGGACCAACTCGACCTTGACGACGAAACGCGCGCCCAGCACCACAAATTGCGGCGGCTGCATTACCGGCGTATTCTCGATGACGGCGCGATCTATGCCCAGCCGTTTTCCGAAGGTGGTGCTGCAGCGGCGGGGTTCAAGGCCTTTGGCACCACCGCGCTGAAGGTCGACGGCGGCTGGCGCATCAACGGCAAGAAAATCTTTGCCTCGCTGGCGGGCCACGCTGATTATTACGGCGCGCTTTGCACAGCGCTGGCGACCGAGGACGAAGCGCATTCACGCCGCAACACCATGTATATCGCGGTGCCTGCTGACGCCAAGGGTGTGCGCGTGGTGGGCGATTGGGACCCGTTGGGGATGCGCGGCACGGTTTCGCGTACGCTTTTGTTCGAGGACGTTTTCGTGCCCGACGAGGCCCAGCTGATGCCCCAGGGCGTCTATCCGGCCGCCGCCAGCCGCTGGCCGCATATGTTCATGACCCTGACCCCCGCCTACATGGGCATTGCGCAGGCCGCATATGATTTCACCGTCGCCTATCTGCGCGGCGAAGTGCCCGGAACGCCGCCGGCCAAGCGCCGCATGTACCCGACCAAACAACTGGCGGTGGCGCAGATGGGCGTGATGCTGGAGGCGACCAAGGCGCTGTGGTTTCAGGCCATTTCCGAGGCCCGCCCCGACCCCAGCCGCGAAAGCCTGATACGCGCCTGGGCGGCCCAGCACAGCGTCATGGAAAACGCCAACGAACTGGCGCAGCTGGCGATCCGCACCTGCGGCGGACAGTCGATGCTGAAATCGCTGCCGCTGGAACGGCTTTACCGCGACAGCCGCTGTGGCTCGCTGATGTTGCCGTGGACCGCCGAATTGTGCCTCGACATGCTGGGCAAGGCCGCGCTTTATGCGCCCGGCGAGAGCGATGACGATTGACCGCTGGATCAGCGACGCCGCGGCCAGGTGGCCCGACAAACCGGCGCTGATATTCGGGGATGACACGATCAGCTACGCCGCCATGGCGGCGCTGATCGACCGTCGAGCGATCGCGCTGGCCAGAGCTGGCCTGCGCCCGGGTGACCGGGTCGGCTGGCTGGGCCTGAACAACCCCGAGGTTTTCGTATTGCTGTTCGCCTGCGCCCGTATCGGCACGATTCTGGCGCCTTTCAACTGGCGCCTGACGCAGGCCGAGCTGGCCGGTATCGCCGCCGATTGCGCGCCGCGTATCATTTTTCACGACGCCCATTTTGCGCAGGCCGCCGCGCGTCTTGCGAGCGCGGCCACGGCAATCGTCGCAACCCCCGTCCCGGACCCGATCCGCGACCTCGCACCTGCCGCAGGCCCCTCCGGCGATGTCGCGCGCACGGCGAGCGACGATGACCCGATCCTGATTGTCTATACATCGGGCTCGACCGGTGACCCCAAAGGCGCGGTGCTGACCCAACGGTCGTTGATCGCCAACGCGGCGATGAGCGTCGAGGCGCACGAGCTGAGCGAAAGCGACCGCGTGCTGAACGTGCTGCCGATGTTTCATGTCGGCGGGCTGAACATCCTGCCTACACCGGCGTTTTCAGTGGGCGCCACGGTGGTGCTGCACGAGAAATTCGACGCAGGGTTAATGGCCCGCGACCTGACCCGCGTGGCCACCGCCATCGTTGTGCCGACGATCTTGCAGGCGGTCATGGCGACGCCCGACTGGGCCGAGGCCGATCTGAGCGGTCTGCGGCTCATGTCGATCGGGTCCACCGATGTGCCGCCCGAGCTGATCGAGGCCGTCCACGCGCGCGGAGTGCCGGTGATACAGATCTACGGCGCCACCGAGACCGGACCCCTCGCGATCTACCAGCGCCGGGGCGAGGCGCTCACAACGGTGGGCAGCATCGGGCGCAAGGGCTCGGGCTGTGACATCCGCCTGGTGCAGGGCGACGGGCAAGAGGCCGAGACCGGCGAACCGGGCGAGATCTGGGTGCGCGGCGACAATGTGGCAAGCCGCTATTGGAACCGCCCCGACCTGACCGCCGGGGCCTTGCGCGACGGCTGGTTTCGGACCGGCGATGTGGCGCGCCGCGACGCGGCGGGGCTCTTCTGGTTCACCGACCGGATCAACCATGTCATCATTTCGGGCGGCGAAAACATCTATCCCGCCGAGATTGAACGGGTTCTGCGCCAGCACGAAATGGTGGCCGAGGTCGCGGTGGTGGGCCGCGCCGACGTACGTTGGGGCGAGGTCCCGGTGGCGGTGGTGGCCGCCCGGGGCGACACGAACGCGCAGGCTCTGCTGGCCGCGCTCGACGGCAAAATCGCACGCTATAAATGCCCGCGCGACGTGGTTTTCGTGGACGCGCTGCCCCGCAACGCCATGGGCAAGGTGTTGGCGTCGCAAGTTCGGGCGATGATCGCGGGCCAGCCGGGATAGATGCGGGCCCCTTGCACCTGATCCCGCCGCTTGCCATGAAGGACCGGCATAGCAACGGGGCCGCGCATGACGCTTAGGGTTGCCATCCAGATGGACCCGATCGGGGCCATCGACATCGATGCGGATTCGAGCTTTCGCATCGCCGAAGCGGCGCAGGCGCGCGGGCATTCGCTGTTTTATTTCACCCCCGACAAGCTGGCCTTCGCGGATGGCCGTGTCACCGCGCGCGGCGCGCCCCTGACCGTGCGCCGCGAGGTCGGCAACCATTACGCGCTGGGGGCGCAGGCGACCGTCGATCTGGCCGATATGGACGTGGTCTGGCTGCGCCAGGACCCGCCCTTTGACATGAGTTACATCACCACTACGCATCTGCTGGATATGATCCACCCCGGTACGCTGGTGGTGAACGACCCGTTCTGGGTGCGCAATTATCCCGAAAAACTGCTGGTGCTGGCGTTTCCCGACCTGACGCCGCCGACGATGATCGCGCGCGACCTGGCGACGATCCGCGCCTTCAAGGAAGAGCACGGCGATATCATCCTGAAACCGCTTTATGGCAACGGCGGCGCCGGGGTGTTCCGGCTGGACGCGGGCGACCGCAATCTGACCGCGCTGCACGAACTTTTCGCCAGCATCTCGCGCGAGCCGCTGATCGCGCAGAAGTTTCTGCCCGATGTCGCCCAGGGCGACAAGCGCATCATTCTGGTCGACGGCGCGCCGATAGGCGCCATCAACCGGGTGCCCGCGCCGGGCGAAACCCGGTCGAACATGCACGTCGGCGGGCGGCCCGAAAAGGCGGTGCTTTCCGACCGCGACCGCGAGATTTGCGCGGCCATCGGGCCGCTCTTGCACGAAAAGGGCCAGATATTCGTCGGCATCGACGTGATCGACGACTGGCTGACCGAGATCAACGTGACCTCGCCGACCGGCATTCAGGAGTTGGAGCGGTTTGACGGCACCGATGTGGCCGGGGCGATCTGGGACGCCATCGAGGCGCGGCTCGGATGAGGCATTGCGCCGCGTTTGGCGTCGCCGCCGGGTGAAATCGCGCCTGCGCGAAGAGGGGCAGAGCCCCTCATGCGCACGGTACGAGCACAGGAAGTCTTGCGCCGCAGACGCTCACTTTAGTTGCGCGGGGTGGCCGCCGTAGCTAAAGCGCAAGCGTATCCAGCAAGCTGTGGGGTGCGCTTCAGCGCACCATTTCCTTTCGGCAGCGCCTTGCCCTGCGTGGGTGGCGCGCTCCTGCGTTCACAGTGCATTCCATTGATATTTTCTGCCCAAAGCAGCAAGTCAGAGTTGGAAAACCTGCCCGCGAACGACAGGGCCTGTTGATCGGTTTCACGGTATTAATCGTGTAAAAACAATCACTTACCCCAACGCTCAACCTCGAGCGCCTGCGCGGCCAAATTCCAGGTCCCGCCTAAAGACCCAGTTGCCCCAGAAACGTCGCCTGATCGCGGGCCTCGTCCGCACCCAGCCGGACCACTTTCGACCGGTAGAGCGTCGCCTGGCTGGCGTGGATCACCGCGCCGACAATCTTCAGGTGGTTCGCGTCCAGCGTCGCCCCGGAGGTTGTGATGTCGGCGATGGCTTCGGCGGTGCGATTGGCCACCGTGCCCTCGGTCGCGCCCTGGCTGTCAACCAACTGATAATCGGCCACGCCCGCGGCCCGCAGATGGGCGCGCACCAGCCGGTGATACTTGGTGGCGATCCGCAGCCGGAACCCGTGGGTGGCTCGAAACTGGGCCGCGACCGCATCGAGATCGCCCAGGTCTTGCACGTCAGTCCAGACCTTGGGCACCGCGATCACCAGATCGGCCCGCCCGAAACCCAGCGCGGCCAGCGGTTCGACCCGCGTCTCCCACCGCGCAATCTTCTCGTGCACCACGTCCGAGCCGGTGACGCCAAGCGCGATCCGCCCCCTGGCCAATTCATGCGGAATTTCGCCGGCGGCCAGCAGCACCAGGTCGATCCCCGGCGCGCCCGCCACTCGGCCGGCGTATTCGCGATCAGTACGCGAGCGGGTCAGCCGCGCGCCGCGTTCGGCGAACCAGTCGAACGCCGCCGCCATCAATCGGCCCTTCGAGGGCACCCCCAGCCGCACGCTCATAACCGGCCCTCGCGCAGAGCCACCACAACATCGGGTCGGATCACCGCGCC
Source organism: Paracoccaceae bacterium (assembly GCA_965247915.1). GTDB lineage: Bacteria > Pseudomonadota > Alphaproteobacteria > Rhodobacterales > Rhodobacteraceae > JAKZRT01. The sequence continues at coordinate 439,637 of OZ252048.1, read as the reverse complement.
CACGGCAGGCACCGCTTGCCCGCGGCCCAGCCGCCGGGTCAGGGCGTCATAACGCCCGCCGGTCGCGACGGGCGGCAGATCACCGCCCCCGGCAGCGTAAAACCCAAACACGAAACCGTCGTAATATTCCATGTTCGTGCGCCCATAACTGGCCTCGAAGTCCAGCGTTTTCGGGTCAACCCCCAAATCGCGCAGCGCCGCGAGCCGTGTGTCCAGCCGGTCAGCGGCAGCGATCAGCGCCGGGTCATCGCCGGCGATTTTGCGCAGCGCGCGCGCGGCTTCGGGCGCGTTGGCCTGGACCGCGAGGATCGCGTCGAGCCGCGCCACTTCGGCACCGGCGAGCGGTTTGGTCCTGGCTTCGTCGGCCAAAACCTCAAGCCGCGCGGCGATTTCGTCTGTGCCGCGCAGACCGATGTGCGGCGCGTCGCTGGGCGCATCGGCGGGCCGCTGCGAGGCGCGCGCATAGCGTTCGACCAGCGCCCGGAACCGGGCCGGCCGCCACAGGTGGCGCTTGAGCGCGGTTTTGCGGCGCTCCGGCGTCGCCAGCCCATCGATCGCGGCCACCAGAAACCCGATGTCGCCGATCGCCGCGCGGACCGGCAGGTCCTCCAGCGCGGCGGCAATGGCAGAAAAAACTTCGGCGTCGGCAGCGGCGGCATCAACGCCGCCGAAAATCTCGTATCCGACCTGAATATATTCGCTGGCGCGGTCCGCGTCGTCTTCCTGACGCCTAAAAACCTCGCCCGCATAGCAATACCGCCCGGCATCGGCGCCGCTTTCAAGATGGGTCAGCGTGACCGGCACGGTGAAATCGGGGCGCAGCATGCGTTCGCCGCGCAGGGGGTCCGAGGTGACATAGGCGCGCGCGCGGATGTCTTCGCCGTAGAGGTCGAGCAGGCGCGCGGCGGGTTGCAGGATATCCGCCTCAACCGGCACCGCACCGCGTTCGGTGAAGACAGCCTGAAGCCGCCCGGCCTCGGCGCTTATGTCGGCTTTGCCGGGCACGTCAGGGGGCCTCCCCCCTAGCCCCCCTCCCACACGGGAGGGGGGAAGCGCGCCGGGTAAGGTGTCGTGGCTCCCCTCTCCGCTGCGGAGATGGAGTGGGGGAGAGGATTTTTCGTCCGGTCCAGATCGACCACGGACGCTCATCGCTTCTGCTCCGGCCCGTGCCGCGCCAGAATGGCGCGCACCTGCGCCACCAGATCACCGCGCGAAACTTCAACCTGCGCGGGCTGGCTTTTCCATTCCTCGAGGCTGGCGTTTTCGGCGATTCTCGCGCCGAGGATCAGGTCCTTGACCTGCACCACCCCGCGCGCGGTCTCGTCCGAGCCTTGGATGATGGCGACGGGGGCGGCCCGCCGGTCGGCGTATTTGAGCTGGTTGCCGAAGTTTTTGGGGTTGCCCAGATAGACTTCGGCGCGGATACCGCCCGCGCGCAGGTCGGCGGCCATCTTCTGATAATCGGCCATCCGGTCGCGGTCCATCACGGTGACGACCACCGGGCCCTGTTCGGCGGTGGTGATGCGCCCCTTCTCGCGCAGGGCGGCCAGCAGCCGGTCAACGCCGATGGAAACGCCGGTGGCAGGCACCACCTGACCGGTGAACCGCTTGACCAGATCGTCATATCGCCCGCCGCCCGCGACCGAGCCGAAACTGCGTGGTTGGCTTTTGTCGTCCGTCACTGGAAACGTCAGTTCAGCCTCGTAAACCGGGCCGGTGTAATAGCCGAGGCCGCGCACGACGGACGAATCGACCTTAACCCGATCGAGGCCGTAGCCGCGGTCACGCATCAGCTCAATCATATACTCGAGTTCGTCCACGCCCTCATTGCCGATGGACGATGCACCTACTAGCGTCCTCAGTTGTCTTAGCTCAACATGCGCGGGGCCACCGGCTGCACTCCACTCCAGCCATTCGGGAACGGGCAAGGCACGAGAGGCCTCCACAAATGACATGACTCTCCCGATTTGCTCTTCAGCCAAACCTGCGCCCTGAGTGAAATCTCCGCTCTCGTCTTTTCTGCCTTCTCCAAGAAGCTTCCGTACAGCGGGGAATCCTAACCGATCGGCTTTGTCGATCGCCCTTAGGACGACTCCGCGCGCTGCTTCGTACTCCCCCGAATCGGGAAGTTCGGCAGCCTCTAGAACACCGTCGAGAACCTTGCGGTTGTTGATCCGCACCACATATTCGCCGCGCTCAATCCCGACCGCCTCCAGAGTATCGGCCAGCATCATGCACATCTCGGCGTCCGCCGCCATGCTGCCAGTGCCAACAGTATCCGCATCGCATTGATAAAACTGTCGAAACCGCCCCGGTCCGGGCTTTTCATCGCGCCAGACCGGCCCCATGGCATAGCGGCGATAAGGCGTCGGCAGGTCATTCCTGTGCTGGGCATAGACCCGCGCCAGCGGTGCCGTCAGATCATAGCGCAGCGCCAGCCAGTCGCCTGACCCGTCCTCCTGCCAGGCGAACACGCCCTCATTGGGGCGCTCGACGTCGGGGAGGAACTTGCCCAGAGCCTCGAGCGTCTCAACCGCCGGGCTTTCCAGCGGCTCAAAACCATGGGCGTGATAGACCCGCGCGATGGTCGCCAGCATCTCTTGGCGCGCCAGAACCTCGCCGCCAAAGGCGTCGCGGAAACCCTTGGGCGCCTCGGCCCTGGGGCGGCGCGTCTTTTTCACTTTGGCCATGGAACCCGCCTTTCGCGCGCAGGCTTTAGCGGCCTATGGGCGCGGCGGCAAGGCGATGGCGCCGCTGAACCCTTGCATCGGCGCCTGATCCGTTCCAAACCCGGGGCCATGACTGACCGGCAACGCTTGGAAGAACGCATCGCGCATCTGGAGCGAGTGATCGACGATCTGTCGGACGTGGTGGCCCGTCAGGACCGGCAATTGGCCGAGATGGCCGGCCATGTTGCCACCCTGATCGAACGCCAGGCGGCGCGCGACGCCGAAGCCACCGGCGGCGTGGTGCTGGGCGACGAAAAACCGCCACATTACTAGGAAATTCAGATCGGGATCGCGGTTGTCGCCTTGATCTCTTTGAGAACAAACGACGACACCAGTTCGCGCACATAGGGCGAGCGCAGCAGGTTCTGGGTCATGAACGCCTCGTAAGCCTCGACGTCGGCCACGCGGATTTTCAGCATATAATCGGTGTTGCCCGACACCGAATGGCATTCCAGAACCTGCGGCAGCCGGGCGATCAGCGCGGTGAAGCCGGTGATCGCCGCCTCATCGTGGTCGTGCAACCGGACCGAGGCCAGCACACAGAGTTTGACGCCCAGTTTCGCTGGGTCCAGAAGCGCCACGCGGGCGCGGATGACGCCTGCCTTCTCGAACTCCTGAACCTTCCGCCAGACCGTGCTTTGCGCCATGCCCGCCGCCTGCGCCAGATCGCCGAGCGACGCCGAGGCATCGCGTTGAAGGGCACTCAGCAGACGGCGTTCGGGGTCAGATAATTTCATGTTTTATTCTCTGGTGGGATTATTTCCCGAAATTTACCAAATCGCAAGCAATTATGAAAGACATTTCATCCCATTCTGAGCCAGAATTCCAGCAAAGGAGACCCCCATGACCGCCTATACATCGAAAATCGCCAACGCGACCGGCCTCTACCCCTAAACGCCCGAGGAAACCGCCGTGTGGGGCGAGCTTTTCTCGCGCCAGGTTGAAAATCTGCAAGACTTCGCCGCGCCCGCGTGGTTTGGCGGCGTTGAAAAACTGGGGCTGAACCCGGATGCGGTGCCGCAGGTCAAGGAGCTGGACGCGCGGCTGGCGGCGCAGACCGGTGCCGGTGTGACGGCGGTTCCGGCGATCATCCCCTACGCCGAATTTGCCGATCTGCTGGCCCGGCGGCGGTTTCCGGTGGCCACCTTTCTGCGGCGGCGCGAGCACATGGACTACATCGAAGAGCCGGATTTGTTTCACGAGGTTTTCGGCCACGCGCCGATGCTGACCGACCCCGATTTCTGCGCCTTCCTGGAAAGCTTCGGCAAGCTTGCGCAAAGCGTCCCGCGCAAAGACGGCGCGCGGCTGTTCCGGCTCTTTTGGTTCACGGTTGAGTTCGGGTTGATGGCCACGCCAGAAGGCCTGCGGGCCTTTGGCGCCGGTATTTGTTCAAGCCCGTCCGAGACCGAAAACGCGCGCAGCGGCACGGGTGAATGCCTGGCTTTTGATCCGCTGACAGTGTTGCGGACGCCCTATCGGATCGACATCGTGCAGACGGTTTATTTCGTGATCGACAGTCTGGCGCAACTGGCGCGCGCGCTCGAGGGCGACATTCCGGCATTGATCGAACGGGCCAAGGCGCTGGGTGACTTTGACCCGGCCTATGACGCGGCGGCCTGAGGCCGCAACCGGCGGAACGGCGATTCCCTTCGCCGCAGCGATGTCCTAGGGTCGGGCAAACCGAGATCGAGGCCCCATGTTCGCCGCACCGCTGGAAACCTTTGTCGCGCCTGCACGCGCCCGCCGCCAGATCTGGCGGCTTTTGCTGGGTCTGTCGGTGATCGGGCTGGTCTATCTTGCCGGCACCCTGCTGATCCTGACCCTTGTCGTCGCCCTTACCGATTTCTCGGACAGTATATTCGACCACGTCAACCCGCGGCGCTGGTCGGAACCGGCTTTCGCTCTGACCATTTTGGCGACGTTTCTGGCGATGGCGCTTGGGCCGATGCTGGCGGTGCGATGGTTGCACCGCCGGCCGGTCGGATCGCTCTTTGGGCGCGGCGCACGGGTGATGCGTGATTTTGCGATCTGCGCGGGCATGATGCTGGCGATCTGGCTGCCCATAACCCTGATTGTCAGTGCCGTCGAGCCGCCCGCCGCGCGCCTGCCTCTGACGCTCTGGTTGGCGCTTTTGCCGCTGACGCTCGGGGCCATCGCGCTGCAAACCCTGGCCGAGGAACTGGTGTTTCGCGGCTATTTTCTGCAAGCGCTTGCGGCGCGGTTTTCATCGCCGCTGGCGTGGATGGTTTTGCCCAGCCTGGTGTTCGGGGCCATGCATTACGACCCGCAGATGCCGTACGACACCCGCCTCGCGGCGATTAGCGTCACGGTCATTTTTGGCCTTGTCGCCGCCGACCTGACCGCCCGCACCGGCAGCATCGGCGCCGCGTGGGGGCTGCATTTCGCCAATAATTTCATGGGCCTTGCGGTTGTTTCGCTGGACGACACGATCACCGGGCTGTCGCTGTTCACAACACGGTATTCGGTTTACGACCAGACAATTTCGCCGGCGATTTTTCTATTCGATGCCGCCGCGCTGTTGGCCGCTTGGGCGGTGCTGCGATGGATCCTGAGCCGCCAGTGACGGCGCAGACCCAATTGCAATTGCCGGCGCGGCGGATTATCTGGAAAGTAACCGGTCAGGCAGGGAAAACTCCACGGATATGAACTGGATTTCGAACTATGTCCGGCCCCGGATCAATTCGCTGTTTTCACGGCGCGAGACGCCCGAGAACCTGTGGCATCGCTGCACCGAATGCGGCACGATGCTGTTTCATCGCGAGCTTTCCGACAATCAGATGGTTTGCACCAACTGCGATCACCACATGGCGATCACCCCGCGCCACCGGTTTGACGCGCTCTTTGACGGCGGCGCATTCGCCGAGATAAAGGTGCCCGAACCAATAGCCGACCCGCTGCATTTCAAGGATCAGAAACGCTATCCCGACCGGATGAAGGCGGCGCAAAAAAGCACCGGCGAAATAGAGGCGATGCTGGTGGCCGAAGGCGAGATCGGTCGCACCCCGGTGGTCGCGATGGCGCAGGACTTTTCGTTCATGGGCGGGTCGATGGGCATGTACGTGGGCAACGCCATACTGGCGGCAGCCGAGGCCGCGGTGGCGCGCAAGCGGCCGCTGATCCTGTTTTCTGCGGCTGGCGGCGCGCGTATGCAGGAGGGAATCTTAAGCCTGATGCAGATGCCGCGCACCACCGTGGCGGTACAGATGCTGAAAGAGGCGGGTCTGCCCTATATCGTCGTGCTGACCCACCCCACAACCGGCGGGGTGACCGCGAGTTACGCGATGCTGGGCGACGTGCATATCGCCGAGCCGGGCGCGCTGATCTGTTTTGCCGGGCCGCGCGTCATCGAACAGACCATTCGCGAAAAACTGCCCGAGGGGTTCCAGCGTGCCGAGTATCTGCTCGATCACGGCATGCTCGACCGGGTGGTTCACCGGACCCGGCTGCGCGAGGAACTGATCACCATTATCCGTATGCTTCTGGGCCTGCCGCCGGCGATCAAAGGCGACCTGCCCGCGCCGGAACAATCCGCACCCGCGACGGACGAAAGAACCGAGGCCAAAGGAAAAACGGTCAAGGCCGAGGCCGAAAGCGCGAAAAAGTGACGACGCGCTCGTCGGACGTCATCCTGTCACGGATGATGACTCTGCACCCCAAGATCATCGACCTGACGCTGGACCGGGTCTGGCGGCTGCTGGCGCTGCTGGGTGATCCGCATCTGCATCTGCCACCGGTTATTCACATCGCCGGCACCAACGGCAAAGGGTCGGTTCAGGCGATGCTGCGCGCGGGGCTCGAGGGCGCGGGCGGCCGGGTCAACGCCTATACATCGCCGCATCTTGTGCGGTTTCACGAACGCATCCGCCTGGCCGGTGGTCTGATCTCGGAGCGCCGCCTGCGCAAAGTTCTGGACGAATGCGAGGCCGCCAACGGCCACCAGGAAATCACCTATTTCGAGATCACCACCGTCGCCGCGCTGCTGGCTTTCGCGCGCGCCCCGGCGGATTGGACTTTGCTGGAGGTTGGCTTGGGCGGGCGGCTGGATGCCACCAACGTCATCGACCAACCGCGCCTTTGTGTGATAACCCCGGTTTCGATCGACCACCAGCAATACCTGGGCGACACCCTGCCCAAGATCGCGCGCGAAAAGGCCGGCATTCTGAAACCCGGCGTGACCTGCGTGGTCGGCCCGCAGGATTTCGGCGCCCTGGAAGTGATCGAAAACCGCGCTGCCCGCGTCGGCGCGCCATTGCTGATCCACGGCCAGCACTGGCACGCCTGGGAGGAACGCGGCCGTCTGATCGTGCAGGACGAGCGCGGGCTTGCCGACCTGCCGCTGCCCAACCTGAACGGCGCGCATCAGATTGCCAATGCCGGGACCGCGGTGGTGGCCCTGCGCGCGCTGGGCCAGACCGAAAACGCATGGGAGGCGGCGGTCACCAACGCCAACTGGCCGGCGCGTATGCAGCGCCTGACCCGCGGCCCGGTTATCAAATTGGCCCCGGGTATCGAATTCTGGCTCGACGGCGGGCATAATGCTGCCGCCGGAAACGCCATGGCGGCACATCTGCAAAGCCTGCCGCGGCGGCCGACCTATGTCATCGCCGGCATGCTTTCGACCAAGGACCCGATGCAGTTCTTCCGCCCGCTTGCCCCACTTATCCAGGGGCTGTGCACCGTCACGATACCGGGCGAGACTGCCTCGCTCAGCGCCGGTGCTCTGGCGCTGGCGGCGGGTGCGGCCGGTATCGAGGCGGCGGCGCAGCCCGGCTTTGAGGACGCCGTGAGCACAATCGCCGCCAAGGACCCAGGCGCCCGGGTCATGATCTGCGGCTCGCTTTATCTGGCGGGCAAGGTGCTGCGCGACCACGGGTGACCGCCCCGGCGTGACGATTGTTCTTGCCCCAACCGGCCACCGGGGTTCAGACTTGCGGCGCATCAACCATGCGAGGTTCGGATGGGCGGCAATCAGGCGGCGGCGTTCATTGTATGTGCCAGACCCTGCGCCGCGACCCGATCTGAGGTCTTGCGCCGCGTTGGCGCGCGGCGGGCGCGCCCTCAGGCCAACCCCCAGTCCACCGACTGCATTTCGGTCAGGCGGCTGGCGGTGCGTTCAAATTCGAAACTGCCGGCGCCTTCGACATAGAGCAGGTCGGGCCGCCGCGCAGCGCTGGCGATCAGGCCCACACCGGCCTCATAAAGCGCGTCGATCAGGATCACAAAACGGCGGGCTTCGTTGAAATTATGCCGCGACAGCTCGGGGATGTTTTCCAAGACCAGAACCCGCACCGCACCGGCAATTGCCAGATAATCGGCCGGCCCCAGCGGTTGGCCGCAAAGGTCCCAGAACTGGGCCCGCGCCGCACCATTGTGAAAGGCGGGCAGGCGCACCTGCCGCCCCTGCACGGTCAGATCGAGCGGCGCTGCCTTGCCGCCGGTCAGCGCTGCCCACATGCCATTGATCGCCGCGCCGGCCGCCCCGTCAACGGGCGTGAAATAGACCCGCGCGCCGGCCAGCCGATCCTGCCGGTAATCTTTGCCCGCGACCAGTTCCAGCACGTCAAGGCGCGCCTCGATCAGGTCGATGAACGGCAGAAACAAGCCCCGGTTCAGCCCGTCCTGGTAAAGCCCGGACGGGGCGCGGTTCGATGTGGTCACCACCACCACGCCGCCCTGAAAAAGCCGCTCGAAAAGCCGTCCGACGATCATCGCATCGGCGATGTCGTTGATCTGCATCTCATCCAGCGCCAGACACCGCAGCCGTTTGACCAGATCGTCGGCGACCGGGGCGAGGGCATCGCTGGCCCCGTCGCGGCGCGCCTTGTTCATGCCGGCATGGATGGCCTGCATGAACTCGTGAAAGTGAACCCGCGCTTTCGCCTCGATCGCCAGCGTTTCGACAAATAAGTCCATCAGCATTGACTTGCCGCGCCCGACACCGCCCCAAAGATAGACGCCACCGGGGCCATTGGCTTTGCGCTTGAGGATCCCCGACAACCGGCCCGTCTTTGGCGCCTCGAGGTGGGCGCGCAAACTTTCGAGGGCTTGCAGCGCTGTCCGCTGGGCCGGGTCATCGGCGATCTCGCCTGCCGCGACGCGGGTTTCGTAAATGTCGGCCAGTTCACACATCCAAGGTGCAATAGTCGCTTGGGCGGGTTAAGAATATCCCTTTGTCATCGAATAACGGCGCGGCGATTTTGAATGTCGCGCCTATCGCGCACAACTTGAAGGCGCCGGTCGGTCCCGTCGGGTGGTGCACGTCACCAGGGGGACGGGTTGGGGGTTCCGATCATAGGGGTAATCCCTGTTGGCCGAGCTGCCAGACGTACCGCCGAAAAGTCCGATATCCGATAATATGATGAACGGAAACAGAACTTCTTCATCGACCGAAGTTCCGAAAAACATATAAAATCCGACCACCAATGTGAGCGCGCCCAACTGGTGCAACCAGAGATGCACCGTCGCCAGCCTGCTTGCTGCCATCGCCGGAAACACTTTGTAGATCGCTGCGAATACCGCCATCAACGTGAATCCGACCAGGTTGATATGAGCGTGCACGGGCTTGAGCGTGTAATCCTCGTTGGCGCCCATGTAATCGCCCAGGCCCATGCCGAGCAGCAGATAGGCGATGGCGATCAGCAGAAAATAGCGTGAAACGTTCATGATGGTCCCCTCGGTTACGGCCACTTTCTGGTCAGGTTGTGACGACGGAAATCTATACCGCTGCCCTCAAATGGCACAAGCGCGCGGCAGATCGGTTTGCGATTGACCTGAACAGCCGAGCGAATAGATATGGCCGCTCGTGGCCAAGGGGGCGACATGCGAAGATCGCAAAGCGGGTTGATCACACCGGTTCTGGTCGGCGGCTGCATCATCATGCTGATCAGCTTTGCCATCCGCGCATCGTTCGGCATCTTTCAGATCCCGATTGCCGAAGATTTCGGTTGGCTACGCAGCGATTTCTCGATGGCGATCGCGATACAGAACCTGGCCTGGGGCATCGGCCAGCCGATATTCGGGGCGCTGGCCGAAAAAATCGGCGACCGGCGGGCGATCGTGATCGGCGCGCTGATCTATGCGGCGGGGCTTTTGCTGTCGTATTTTGCGGTGACGCCGTTGCAACATCAGGTTCTCGAGGTCGCCGTGGGCTTTGGCGTGGCCGGGACCGGTTTTGGCGTGATCCTGGCCGTGGTCGGTCGGGCCGCGTCGGACGACAACCGGTCGATGGCGCTGGCGGTTGCCACCGCTGCCGGATCGGCGGGACAGGTGGTCGGCCCCCCGATGGCCGAGTTTCTGCTTGCCATGATGACCTGGCAGTGGGTCTTTGTGGTCTTTTCGGTGCTGATCCTGACCTCGCTTCTGGCGCTGCCGCTGATGCGCAGCCCGCAGGCCGCGACCCGGACCGAACTGGAAGAGAGCATGGGCGAGGTGCTGGGCCGGGCTTTCCGCGATCCAACTTATACCTTGATTTTTCTTGGCTTTTTCTCGTGCGGCTATCAGCTGGCCTTCATCACCGCGCATTTTCCCGCCTTCGTGACCGAGGCCTGCGGAGCCATCCTTCCCGGCGGCGTGCTGCATTCGATGGGGATCACCACAACCTCGGCGCTGGGGGCGGTCGCCATCTCGCTGGTCGGTCTCGCCAATATCGCCGGCACGCTGACCGCGGGCTGGGCCGGCAAACGGTATTCGAAGAAATACCTGCTCAGCGGCATCTACATGGGACGCACGATCATTGCCGCCGCTTTCATATTGACCCCGATGACGCCCGGAACCGTGATTCTGTTCTCGGTCTCGATGGGCGCGCTGTGGCTGGCGACGGTGCCGCTGACCAGCGGGCTGATCGCGCATATCTATGGATTGCGCTACATGGGCACGCTTTACGGGATCGTGTTTTTCAGCCACCAGCTGGGGTCGTTCCTAGGGGTCTGGCTGGGCGGGCGCATGTACGACCTTTACGGCAGCTACACGGTGGTCTGGTGGATCGGCGTTGGTGTCGGCCTCTTTAGCGCCATCGTACATCTGCCGGTTCGCGAAAGGCCGCTGGCGGCGGTCTGAGGTTTTGCGCCGCGTTCCGCGTCGCCGCGCGGGGCGCCAGCCCCCCGCACCCCCCGAAGTATTTCGGGAAAGATGATTGAAAAAGGGCGTTCAGCGGGTCCCGCACTTGTCGAGGATATAGCGGCTGGTCATCAGGTCGAGATGCGCACCACCGCCGTTTTTGAAAAGGGTGATCTCGTCGGCCGAGTGGCGGGTGAAATCGGCAAGATTGTAAAAGTCGGCCAGAACATCCTTACTGGTGATCGCGCCCGCCCCAAGCGGTGTCTTCAGTTCGCCGATATGGGCAATCGTGGTGTCGAAGCTATCGACGAAAATCCGCGCCCGGCGCAAGGCGGCGTCATCGGCCTCGCGCATGTCCGCGCGGTAGGCCCCGATCAGATCGAGATGCTGACCGGGGTGCAACCAATCGCCGCGGATGAGCGGCTCGGTCGACATGGTGGCCGAGGTGATGATGTCAGCCGCGCCGACCGCCGCCTTCAGATCGGCGGCGATCGCGGTGTCGGGAAAGTCACGCTGAAACGCGCTGGCACCCTCGGGGGATCGGTTCCAGACGGTAAAGCGCGCGTCCGGAAACCCCGCGCCGTAGGCGGCGCGCAAGCTGCGCCCGACGGTGCCCGCGCCGACGATCAGAATGCGGCGGGCGTCGGACCGGGCCAGGCGGCGCGCGGCCAGAAGGCTGTCGGCGGCGGTTTTCCAGCGCGTCACAAGAGCGAAGTCGATCAGCGCCTCAAACGCGCCGTCGTCGTCCGCGAAAAGGGCGACCGACCCGCCGATCATCGGCTTGCCGAGGGCAACGTTGCCCGGAAATACCGTCGCCGTTTTTACTGCCAGCCCAAGACCGTCGATCCAGGCGGCACGGCTGAGCATGGTGTCCGGCCCGCGAGAAATGAGGCTGTCGGTGATTTGGGCCTTGGGCAGGTGGTGGCCTGCCGCGATCGCATCGGTCAATTCGATCCAATTAAGATGGGCCTCGGCCTCGGGTCCGACGATCTGCAGGCTCATTGCGGGGCCTCCAAAAGACCGGCGGCGACCAATGCGCCTTGCCAGCCCTCGGCCCCGGTGAAATGATGCGCTTGCCAGCCGCGTGTGCGGGCAACGGTGATATTTTCGGCGCGGTCATCGGCAAAGATGATCTGCGCCCCCGAAAATCCGGTGGCCTGTTCCAGCGCGGAATAAAACGCCGGGTCCGGTTTGACCATCTTCAGTCGGGCCGACACAAAATGCGCGTCGAAAAGGTCGAGAAACGGATAAGCGGCGCGCGCCAACTCAAAGGTCTCTTCACCGAAATTCGTCAGCGTAAACAATTGTATCTCCCGCGCCTTCAGCGCCTTTAGCGCCGCAACCGATCCGTCGATTGCCGGCGTGCAGATGTCGAGAAAGCATGTCCGCCAGGCCCTGATCTCGACCGCCCAGTCGGGATACATTCCCGCCGCCTCGTCGGTCAAGGCACCCAGAGATTCGCCCTTGTCCGAGCGCAGGTTGATCGCGTCCATCGGCACCGCGTCGAAGAATTCGCGCCGCCGCCCCTCGCCGATCCGGGCGTCGTAATAGGCCTCGGGGCGCCAGTTGATCAGCACGTTGCCGATGTCGAACACGGCGGCTTTGGGGGTCATCGTTCGCTCCGGCTTTTCCCGCTTCCTAACAGGCGCGCGCTGGGATGTCAGCGCGGTGCCGCCGGCGGCGGGCTGCGGTTCAGCCGCACCTCGCGCCACATCAGGAAAAGCCCGGCGCCGACGATCAGCGCGATGCCGGTCCAGGCGTTGCTGTCGGGCCATTCGCCAAAGACCACGTAGCCCCAGAAAATCGCCAGCGGCATGGCGACATATTCGAACGGCGCCACCAGCGCCGCCTCGCTGACCGAATAGGCGCGGCTGATCAGCCAGGCCCCGGCCACCAGGATCAGCCCCAAAGATGCAAGCCGCAGGTAATGCGCAGGGTCGGGCCAGACCCAGCCGCGAAAGAAAAACGCCAGCGACGGGCTGTCCTGTTCGGCAAACCGTCCGTCACCGACGGTCAAGCCAATCGCAACGGCGACGGATATGAACACCAGCTGGATCCAGAAGATCATCGACAGCGTGGTATCGGTGCGCCCGATCACCCGGGTCAGCATGTGCAGGCCAGCGTAACAAACCGCCGCCGCCATCGGCAAAAGGGCGGCGGGCTGAAAGGCCGCGGAGCCGGGCCGGATGATGACCAGCACCCCTGCCAGACCCACGAAAACCGCGATCCAGCGGCGCGGGCCGACCCGTTCGCGCAGAAAGATCACCGAAAACACGGTGATCACCAGCGGGCCGATGAAAAACACCGCCGAAGCCTCGGCCAGGGGCATCGCGGCAAGGCCGAGAAAAAACAGCGTATTGGCCGCCACCACGAAAGCCCCGCGCAAAAACGAAATTACCGGGCGGCGGGTTCGTAGCGCCGTCAGACCACCGCCAAGCGTCAGCGCCATGACCACGACGATCACCAGCGCCAGCGTCGAGCGGATCAGCACGATCTCGTGCAGCGGGTAAGCGCCGCTCAGCGCTTTGATCGCCGCGTCGTTCATGGTGAAAAACACCATCGCGGCGGCGGCAAAGGGTGCGCCGCCAAGCGTGGCCCGTGATAGTGCGGCGTCGGTCATGGGGTTTGGTGGGCGCGATCGGGCGACAGGTCTATCTCGCCTGCGACATCGCCTTTTGCGCGGCCCGATCCAGCGCCTGCAGAAACCGCGACCGGTCGGATTTGGAAAACGCGCGCCCGCCGCCCTGACGAAACGGATCAGCGGCGCGCAGGTCGGCCATCAGGTCGCGGGTGGCCAGCACGTTACCGATATTGGCCTGGGTCAGCGCCCCGCCGCTGTGGTTGATAACCGCCGCGCCGTTTTCGATGACCCGTGCCGCCAGGGGAATATCGCTGGTCACCACCACATCACCCGGTCCGGCCCGCCCCGCGATCCACTGGTCCGCCGCATCCGCGCCCGCGTCGACGATCACGGTCTCAATCAGCGGGTTGGCCGAGGGCCGGATACCGCCGTTCGACACGATCACCAGTGGCACACCCAGCCGCTTGGCCACGCGCTCGGCCTCGGCTTTGACCGGGCAGGCGTCGGCATCGACGTAGATTGTCATTCGGTTGGCCTCGTTCGCTGGCTCGCAAAGGTCAATTCGGCATTGCGCGCATCATGTACTCGTGAAAAAGCGGGACCGTGAATGCCGTGTCACCGTGTGACGGTGAATAAATCATCCCCTTTTTGATCAACGAATTTCGTGTCGGTGCGGCGCTTTGCGATTTCACGCCAAGCTTTTCAGCGATCGCACCCGATCTGTGATCTCCGTCTCCAAACTCGGCAAGCGCGCGAATATATTTTTTCTCAGATGGCGTGCAGCGATCAAATCTGACTTTGAAAAAGCTCTTGTCCAGCTCGTCAATCGCCTTTGGCGTCGCTTCGACAACGTCCTGACAGCTGATAACCGGCCCAGCCGAATGATTCCACGCCTCATAAGACCATTGCTGTATGAAATAGGGATACATCTGGGTTTCTTTCAGTATGAGCGCCACGGCCCGATCAGAAAAACTGGCGCCCTCATCTTTCGCCGGAGTTACAACGGCGCTAATGGCATCGGGCTCGGCCAACGCACCGATCTCGGGAAAGCGAAATAGCCGTTCGGCGTAAGACTTCGAATTGCCCGCCAGCCCCAGTGTTTGCGGCAATCCGGCCCCAACAATCAGAATGGGAAGGTTGTTCTGATTGATCTGGTGGATCGCCATGATAAGCGCGCTGAATTCTTCGCTGGAAAGATACTGCAACTCGTCAATCAAAATGACTATGGGTCGACCAGCGGCGGCGGCGGCTTTGCCCAAAACAACAAAAAGCTCGGGCAGATCGTTTTCCAGGCTACCGCTATCTGCCGTTCCGACCTCGGAGTCAACGCTGAGCCCGACTTCGATTTCGTTGAACCTTATCTTCACCGATTTCAGAAAGCTTTTCAGCACACGAAGACCCCGGCGCGAAATTTCTTTGGCCGCTTCAACGCTACTTAGCCGATAAAGCGCAGTTCGCAGAAAAGGGCTTATCAATTCGGCCAGGTTGCGGCCCTCGTGGGCTTCCAGTAGCGCCGACAGGAACCCGAGATCGTCGGATATTTGCTTGATTTCATTCAGCAAAACGGTTTTACCAACGCCGAGCAGGCCCACCAAGATCAGACTGCGTTCCGGCTTGCCTGTTACGACGCGGCGTAGCGCAATATCGGCCATCGCAATTACTTCATCGCGGCCGGCGAGCTCTGGTGGCCTGGTGCCCGCACCGGGCGCATAGGGGTTCGATACCGGATCCATCTGACGATCTATAGAAAAGTTACCTGAATATAGTAGAATTCCACTATATACCCATAAACTATCTACAATGCAATCGCGCCCGGGATCGTCAGCCCTTCTTTTCGGTATTCCGCGCCACCTTGTATTCGTCTTGGATCGGCATCCTGTTGAAGGCATCCAGGCCCGCCACCCGGTAGGCTTCGGCCAGAGTCGGATAGTTGAAGGTGTTCTGCACGAAGTAATCGACCGTGCCTTTCAGGTTCAGCACGGCTTGCGCGATATGGATCAGCTCGGTGGCACCCTCGCCGACGATCTGAACCCCCAGCACGCGCCGAGTTTTCAGGCTGACCAACATCTTCAGCATGCCGTGCTCCAACCCCATGATATGCCCGCGGCTGGTCTCGCGAAAGCGCGCAATACCGACCTCGTAGGGGATGCCGCGCTCAGACATCTCTTCCTCGGACATGCCGCAAGTCGAGATTTCGGGCACCGAGTAAATGCCATAGGGAAACCACGGAGATTCGGGCAGCGTCGGCGTTTCCAGCGCATGGCAGGCCGCCACCCGCCCCTGCTGCAGCGCCGTCGAGGCCAGTGACGGATGCCCGATCACATCGCCCGCCGCATAGATGTGCGGCACCTTGGTCTGGTAGGTCTTGCGGTCGACCACCAGCCGCCCCCGGTCGTCGGTGGTCACCCCGGCAGCACCCACGTTCAGCTTGTCGGTGGCCCCCAGCCGGCCGGCCGCAAAGAGCAGCATCTCGGCCCGGACGTGCCGCCCGTTTTCCAGCGTCACCTCGACATGGTTGCCGGTGTCTTCGATGCTGGCAATTCCCGAACCCAGCCGCAGATCGACGCCGTTTTCGCGGATCTCGTGGATGAATTCCTGGACCAGAGTCCGGTCGATGAAATCGAGGATGCTGTCGCGCGGTTCAATCAGCGTTACCCGCACATCAAGCGTCGAGAACATGGTGGCATATTCCACCCCGATCACCCCGGCGCCCACCACCACCAGCGACCGCGGGATCGCCCCCATCTCGAGAAACTCATCGCTGTCTACAATGGTCGAGCCGTTGAACGGCACCGATTTGGGGCGCAGGGTCTTGGTTCCGGTCACGATCAGAAACCGGTCCGCGATCAGGCGCGTGGTTTCGCCCGCCTCGGTGGCCACCTCGACCTCGTGCGGGCCGACAAAGGTCGCCAAACCCATCAGCGATTCGATGTGATTGCGGTTGAACTGATGCTCCAGCACGTCAACTTCGTAATCCAGCGTCTTGTGCAGCCGCACCCGCAGGTCTTCGGCGCTGACATCGTCTTTGACCCGGTAAGACCGGCCATAAAACGCCCGCTCGCGCCAGCCGCTGAGGTTCAGAACCGTCTCGCGCAGAGTTTTCGACGGGATCGTGCCGGTGTGCACCGACACGCCGCCCAGCCGGTCGTTGCGGTCGATGCACAAGACCTTGCGCTTCAGTTTGCCACCCTGAATGGCAGCAGCTTTGCCGGCGGGTCCGGACCCGATGATGATGAGGTCGTAATCAGCCATGGTTCATCCGTCGTAGAGTTTCTCGGCGTGGAACGCGACATGGTCTTGCATAAAGGTCGACACAAAAAAGTAACTGTGGTCATAGCCCGGTTGCAGCCGCAAAACTGCCGCCTGGCGGCGGGTCGCGACGGCGGCGGCAAAAACCTCGGGGCGCAGCAGGTCGATGAACTGATCGCTGGTTCCCGTGTCGATCAGCATCGGCCCGTCGAACCCGCGCGCCGCCATCAACAGACTGGCGTCATGGGCTGCCCAGCTTGCCTCGTCCGCCCCCAAATACGCGCTGAATTGCTTGCGGCCCCAGTCCGACGCGCTTGGGTTGGCAATCGGCGCAAAGGCCGACACGGCTCGATATCGCTCGGGCAGGGTCATCGCGATGGTCAGCGCCCCATGCCCGCCCATCGAATGGCCGGTGATGCCGCGCCGGTCGCTATCGACGGCGAAATTCGCGGCGATCAGGGCGGGCAGTTCCTCGGTGACATAATCCCACATCCGGTAATGCGGTGCCCAGGGGCTTTGCGTGGCGTTGACGTAAAACCCGGCGCCCTGGCCCAGGTCGTAGGCCTCATCATCAGCAACGCCCGCGCCCCGCGGCGAGGTGTCGGGGAAGACCAGCGCGATGCCGGCTGCGGCGGCCCAGGCCTGGGCACCGGCCTTGAACATGGCGTTTTCGTGCGTGCACGTCAGACCCGACAGATACCACAGCGCTGGTACCGGACCGGTTCTGGCCTCGGCCGGCAGAAAGAGGCCAAAAGTCATGACGCAACCGCAGGCGATCGAGGCATGGGAATAAACCCCCTGAACCCCTTCAAATGCGGCGCTTTCCGAAATCGTCGTTAGCGTCATCCGGCCTTCCGTCAACCCATGCCGGACATGGCTACCCTGCGCAACCCAGCGGAGCAAGCGCCTGGTGGGCAGGGTCTATTCGGCGGGCACCGCGCCTTTCTCAAGGCTCAGCGGATGCGCCAGACGGGCCAGCATTTCCTTGGGACAGATCTGTAGGAAATTGCTGCGCTCGACCGCCCAGTTCTGCAAGATTTCCGCAGCCTTGGCTGATCCGGTCTCAGACAGGTGCCGCTGTAACAGTGCCTCCAGTTCGGCCAGCCAGTGGTCGACCGTGACCGGACACCGCACCAGCGTCTCGGAATTGATAAGAATATCGGCGCGCCCCTCTGGGTCATAAAGATACGCCATCCCGCCGGTCATCCCGGCCCCGAAGTTGGCACCGATCGACCCAAGAATGACCGCGACGCCGCCCGTCATATATTCGCAACCGTTCGATCCGCAGCCCTCGATTACGGCGCGCGCGCCCGAATTTCGAACCGCGAACCGCTCGCCGGCCCGTCCCGCCGCAAAGAGAAACCCGTCCGTCGCCCCGTAAAGCACGGTGTTGCCGATGATGGTGTTCTCGTCGGCTTTCAGCGGCGATTCCATGGGCTGGCGCACGACGATGGTGCCCCCCGAAAGCCCTTTGCCCACATAATCATTGGCGTCGCCCATCACTTCCAGCCGCAGGCCGGGTGCAGCGAATGCCCCCAACGATTGCCCCGCCGACCCGCTGAGGCGGATCGACAGATGATCGGGCTGCAACGAATTATTCATCCCGAACCGCTGCACGATATGGCTCGAGACCCGCGTGCCGATGGTCCGATGCGTGTTCTGGACTGCGTAGGAAAGCTGCATCTTTTCGCCGTCCTCCAGAAACCTGCGTGCGTCCTTGACGATCTCGGCATCCAGCGTTTCGGGCACCGGGTTACGGTCGCGGTCGCGGTTGTAGGTGATCCGGTCGGCGCCATCGACGGTGATCAAAAGCGGGTTCAGATCGAGATCGTCCAGATGCGCCGCCCCGCGGCTGACCTGGCTCAGAAGATCGGCGCGCCCGATCACCTCACCCAGCGACCGCGCGCCGATGCTGGCCAGAATTTCGCGCACTTCCTGGGCATAGAAAGTTATCAGGTTCACCACTTTGTCGGCGTTGCCGGTGAATTTGGCGCGCAGGCTTTCGTCCTGAGTACAGACACCGACCGGGCAGGTGTTCGACTGGCATTGGCGCACCATGATGCAACCCATAGAGATCAGCGCCGCGGTGCCAACCCCGTATTCCTCGGCCCCCATCAGGGCGGCGATGACAATGTCGCGGCCGGTCCTCAGACCCCCATCGGTGCGTAAGGTGATCCGTTCGCGCAAGTTGTTCATCGCCAGAACCTGATGCACTTCGGTCAGCCCCATCTCCCAGGGCAGGCCGGCATATTTGATGGATGTCGCAGGCGACGCCCCGGTGCCGCCGTTGTGGCCCGAAATCAGGATAATATCGGCCTTGGCCTTGGCCACGCCCGCAGCGATGGTGCCCACGCCGCTGGCGGCGACCAGTTTGACCGTCACCCGCGCGCGCGGGTTGATCTGTTTGAGGTCATAGATCAGCTGCGCCAGATCTTCGATCGAATAGATGTCGTGGTGCGGCGGCGGCGAAATCAGGGCAACACCCGGCGTCGCATGGCGCAGCCGCGCGATAAACTCAGTCACCTTGAAACCAGCGATCTGGCCGCCTTCGCCGGGCTTGGCGCCCTGGGCGACCTTGATCTCAAGCTCTTCGCAATGATTGAGATATTCCGCCGTCACGCCAAACCGGCCCGACGCCACCTGTTTGATCTTGGCCGAAGGATTATCGCCATTGGCTTCGGGCGTGAAATGCGCCGGGTCTTCGCCGCCCTCGCCCGAATCCGATTTGGCGCCGATCCGGTTCATCGCCACGTTCAGGGTCTTGTGCGCCTCGGGGCTCAGCGCGCCAAGGCTCATTCCCGGCGTCACGAACCGCTTGCGGATCGCAGTGATGCTTTCCACCTCTTCAATCGGTAGCGCCGCGCCCAGCGGCTTGATGTCCAGCAGGTCGCGCAGATGAATCGGCGGGTTCGCCCGCATTCTGCCCGAATACTGCTTCCACAGCTCGAACGACCCGCGTTCGCAGGCGGCCTGCAAGGTGTGCATGGCTGTCGCTTCCCAGGCGTGGGTCTCGCCCTTGGCGCGCGCCTTGTAGAAACCGCCGATCGGCAGCACGTCCGACCCACCACGCCAGCCCAGCGCGTGAACCGCTTCCAGTTTCTTCTGAATGCCACTGACCCCGATGCCCGATATACGGCTGACCATGCCGGGGAAAAACTCCGCCACCATCGCCCGGCTCAGCCCCACGGCCTCGAAATTCAGACCGCCGCGATAGGACGACACAACGCTGATGCCCATCTTGGCCATGATCTTCAAAAGGCCCTGGTCAATGGCTTCGCCATAGCGCCCGACGGCCTCGGAGAGCGGGCCGTCGATCAGCCCGCGGTCGATCCGGTCGGCGATTGAATCCTCGGCCAGATAGGCGTTGACCACAGTTGCGCCACAGCCGACCAGCACCGCGAAATAATGCGGGTCGATACATTCGGCGGCGCGCACATTCAGGCTGGTAAAGGTTCTGAGCCCCTTGCGCGTCAGGTGGCTGTGCACCGCACTTGTGGCCAGGATCATCGGCATGGCGATCCTGTCCGCATCCGAAAACTGGTCGGTCAGCACAATGTGCCCGGCCCCCGACCGCACCGCATCATCAGCCTCGTCCCGGATCCGCGACAGCCCCCTGGCCAGCCCATCTGCCGCGCCGTCCGCCAGAAAGCTGCAATCGATGTTGGCCATCGGCGCATTGAACAATTTCACCAGCCCGTCGAATTGCGCATTGCCCACGAACGGAGATTTCAGCACCAGAATTTCGGTTTGGCTGCTGTCTTCATCGAGCACGTTTTTCAGGTTCCCGAACCGCGTCTTCAGGCTCATCACCCGGTATTCGCGCAAGCTGTCAATCGGCGGATTGGTGACCTGGCTGAAATTCTGGCGGAAGAAATGCGACAGCGGGCGGTATTTTTCGCTCAGCACCGCCGAGGGTGTATCATCGCCCATCGAGGCCAGCGCTTCTTTGCCGTCCTCGGCCATAGGCGCCAGAATCGTTTCCAGTTCTTCCACCGAATATCCCGCCGCGATCTGACGCTTGCGCAATTCGGACCCGGTGAAAATGGGCGCTTCGTTAATGCCCGCCAGTTCGCGGTCCAGATCGGTGATCCGGCCGACCCATTCGCCGAACGGCAGCGCTTTGGCCAGCTTGTCCTTGATCTGCGTGTCGTGGAACAAACGCCCCTTTTTCATGTCCACCGCGATCATCTGCCCGGGGCCCAGCGCGCCCTTTTCCACCACCGCGGCCTCGTGCACCGGCACCATCCCGGCCTCGGACCCGGCGATCAAAAGACCATCGCCGGTCAGAACGTACCGCATGGGGCGCAGCCCGTTGCGGTCAAGACCGGCGCAGACCCAGCGGCCATCGGTCATGGCCAGTGCTGCTGGGCCGTCCCAGGGCTCCATGACCGAATTGCAATACGAATACATATCGACCCAGGCGTCGGGCAGTTCGACCGCCTGTTTCGACCAGGATTCGGGCACCAGCATGGTCTTGGCCATCGGCGCCGACCGGCCGGCGCGCACCAGAACCTCGAAAACCGCGTCCAGCGCCGCACTGTCGGACGCGCCGCCGGCGACAATCGGTTTGATGTCTTCGGCCATATCGCCAAATGTGCCGGATGCCATTCGTATCTCGTGGCTTTTCATCCAGTTCAGGTTGCCCTTCAGCGTGTTGATCTCGCCGTTGTGGGCCAGCATCCGGAACGGTTGCGCCAGCCACCACTGCGGGAACGTGTTCGTGGAATAGCGCTGGTGATAGATCGCAAAGGCAGACGTGAACCGTTCGTTTTGCAGGTCGGGATAAAATTCAGCCACCTGTTCGGCCAGCATCATTCCTTTGTAGATGATCGACCGGCAACTGAGGCTGGCCAGATACATCCCCTGAACGCCCGCGGCGACTGCGGCCTTTTCGATGCGGCGGCGAATCACGTAAAGTTCGCGCTCAAAGGTTTCTTCGTCCACGCCTTTGGCGTTCGAGATCAGGATCTGTTCGATCTCGGGCCGGGTCGCATTGGCCTTTTCGCCCAGCACAGAGATGTCGACCGGTACATGCCGCCAGCCATAGATGTAATAGCCCATGCGCAGAACTTCGGATTCGACAATCGTCCGGCAGGTCTCTTGTGCGCCGAAATCCGAGCGCGGTAGAAACACCTGCCCCACGGCGACCAACTGGTCCATCCGCGGCTCGTGCCCGGTGCGCCGGATCTGGTCATAGAAAAACATCACCGGGATCTGCACATGGATGCCAGCCCCGTCGCCGGTCTTGCCGTCGGCATCCACCGCGCCCCGGTGCCAGACCGCTTTCAGCGCCTCGATGCCGTGCTCGACCACCTGGCGGCGCGGCTTGCCGTCAACCGCCACTACCAACCCAACACCACACGACGCATGCTCGTCCTCGGCCCGGTACAGCGAATGTTCGGCCATCCAGGCGCGTTTGGCTTCTTCGCGGGCGACCCATTCAGCGTCATATCTGGTCATCGACGATCTTCCCTTTTCACGGACCGGGCCGGCGGTGCCGCCCATTCTCAATTCGTTCCGGTGCGTTCGTACCGGTTGTTACCGAGCCCTATTCAGCGGCCACTGCCGCCACCGCGTTGAACCCGTTTAGCATGGTTTCCGCCGCCTCGCGCCCGTCGCGGATGGCCCAGACCACCAGGCTGGCGCCGCGTACAATGTCGCCCGCCGCGTAGACCCCGGGCAGGTCGGTTGCATGGGTGCGGAAATTGGTTCGCACCGTGCCCCAGTCGGTCACCGTAAGCTCGGGTGTATCCCAGAGCGTGGGCAGGTTTTCGGGATCGAACCCCAGCGCCAGGATCGCCAGATCCGCGCCTTCGACATAATCGGCACCGTCGATCACTTCGGGTTTCTGCCGCCCGCTGGCATCGGGCGCGCCCAGGCGCATTTTCTGGACCATAACGCTGGTTATTCGGGGGTCTCCGGCAAATCCGCGCGGCGCGGTCAGCCAGATGAATTCAACGCCCTCTTCCTCGGCATTCGCGGTTTCGCGTTGCGAGCCGGGCATGTTGGCCCGGTCGCGCCGATAGAGGCATTTGACGCTTTCGGCGCCCTGACGGACTGCTGTGCGCACACAATCCATCGCCGTGTCACCGCCGCCGATCACCACCACCCGCTTGGCTTTCGCGTCCAGAACGCCGGTATCAAAGGCGGGCACAGCGTCGCCAAAGCCCTTGCGGTTGCTGGCAGTGAGATAATCAATCGCCTGAACAATGCCCTCAGACCCCACACCGGGAGCCTGAAAACCGCGTGGCTTATAGACACCAGTGGCGATCAGAACCGCATCATGGGCGGCGCGAATGTCCTGAAATGTGATGTCGCGACCCACATCACAGTCCATGCGGAAGGTCACCCCGCCCTCGGCAAGCTGTTCGTTGCGGCGCATGACCACGTGTTTTTCCAGCTTGAACCCGGGGATGCCATAGGTCAACAGGCCTCCGGCCCGGTCATAACGGTCATAGATCGTGACCTGCACGCCGGCGCGCCGCAACATGTCGGCGGCGGCCAGCCCGGCGGGCCCCGCGCCGATGATGCCAACGCTTTCGCTGCGTTCGCTGACCGGCGCAATCGGCGCCACCCAGCCTTGGTCCCAGGCGGTGTCGGTGATGTATTTCTCGACCGCGCCAATGGTGACCGTACCGTGGCCCGATTGTTCGATTACACAATTGCCTTCGCACAGACGGTCCTGCGGGCAGATGCGCCCGCATATTTCGGGAAACGTGTTGGTGGCCTGGGCGATTTCGTAAGCCTCTCGCAAACGGCCCTCGGCGGTTAGACGCAGCCAGTCGGGGATGTTGTTCATCAGCGGGCAATGGGTCTGGCAAAAGGGCACGCCGCACTGGCTGCACCGGCTGGACTGCTCGGCGGCCTTCGCGGCGGCGTATTGCGCATAAATTTCGTCGAAATTCTCACGCCTCTGGGTCGCATCGCTTTTGTCGGGCATATCCCGGCCTACGGTCACAAATGTTAACATTGGCTGCTTTTCCATAGCCCGAATTCCAATTTTCAACCCTGATCCGCACGAATAAACCGGTGTGATCTCAAAATAAAGGCATAAGTGCTGAACTAAATCGAGAATTATATCACGACAGTTCCCATTTTTGAGCGTCAGGGGCGATTTTTAGGTAAGATGTTATGACCAATAGCTACGTAGCGGTCTATTCCCCGCGAGTTAGGGCAAGATCAGATTGCTTTGAATCGCATAGATTTTGCCCTTCCCAGGGCGTCAGCCCCGGATCGCGCCTGCCCGCCCCAAGGCGGGCGCGATTCTCGCCCCCGCCCGGTCAGGCGCGATCCTTGGTGCGTTGCGGCGGCGTTTCAGTCCAAAGTCATCATGCGCCAGAGGCTCGGTGTTGATCTGACAGGTGGCCCCGTGGCCAGCATCATGTCCAATACACGCGGGTGTGTGAACCCGCCGCTCGGCCCGCCTGCTTTCATGGGCGCCTCTGCACGGTATTGCGCCGCGCGCTCTGCGCGCCGCCCCAGGGCGAGGGGCCAGCCCCTCGCGCTCCCCGAAGTATTTCCGAAACGATGATAGGGGAAAGCGCGCTGCAGTCGCGGCACGCTTCATCTTGATCTGGTTGAAATATACCAGCCCGAACCGCGCACCGCATCCGCCGCAGGCGCGCATTTTCCCGTCGGAGACCCGAATTTCCGATCTCAGGCCTTCAGGTTTCGCGCTGAGGCCTTGATCGCGTCGTATTGCCCCGAGGGGCGGAACCGCCACAGGTAATCGGGCAGAACCGTTTCAGCGGCGGTCGGCGTAATCCCCAGATCGGCAAAACCCGACGCGCCGTCGCCGACAAAATTGTCGTGGTAAAGCGCGCGCAACTGGTCGCGGGTCAAAATCCGGTTTCGGACCAGGCCCAGGGTGACGCGCTGCAACAGGTCAAACCCAAATGCGCTCAGCCACGCGACCCACCGCGGCAGGTTCGCCACCAGCCGCCGCCTGTGGATGACGCCCAGCATGAGCTGCATCAGCTCGGACAGCGAAGCCACGTCGGGCCCGCCAAGTTCATATATTCCGCCGCCGGCATTGCCGGTGGCCCCCAAGACCGCCGCCGCCGCCACGTCGTCGACATAGACCGGCTGAAACCGGGTGGCGCCACCCGCGATTGGCAGGACCGGCCCGAACCGCGTCATCGCCGCGAAGCGGTTGAAAAAATCATCTTCAACGCCGAACACCACCGACGGTCGGAGGATCATCGCCTGGGGCATGAATTTCTGAACCAGCGCCTCGCCGCGCGCCTTGGTCCGCTGGTAGATGCTGTTCGAGGTTTCATCCGCCCCGATGGCTGAGATGTAAACCATCCGGCTTACGCCTTCTTCGGCGGCTATTCGGGCGATCCGGCCCGCGCCTTGCGTCTGAACTGCTTCGAAATTATTCGCTCCGCGCGCGTCGAACGTGCCAACACAATTGACCACCGTATCCGCCCCGATCAGGGCCGCTCGCACGCTGGCATCATCGCGGATATTGGCCAGCACCGGTTCGACCTGGCCGACCGACCCGTAGGGTTTGACAAAGATCGCCTCGTTCGGCCGCCTCACCGCAACCCGAACCCGCCAGCCCTCTGCCGCCATCCGTTGTGCAATGTAGCGACCGACAAATCCGGACCCCCCAAAGATCGTCACAAGTCTGGACATCGCGCTATCCTGTCTAAACCGGTAGCCTGCAGTTTACCGGGCCGATATCGCTCAGACAAGTCGCAAATCAGCGCGCCTCGGAGCAAGACGCATTCGTTGTAGCACGACCAGGGGCGCACGCTTGAAGATACGGCGAGGCTGCGAGTTAGGATGGCATTGCGATGAATGCAGATCCACTTGAGCAGACGCGCCGGGACAGACCCGGCAATCCGGACACCCGCAGCGCGTCTTGATACCCGGCACGACCGGACGTTCGCTGAAGGAAATCAACAAAGCCGCGCTCTTCGGGTCGAGCGCGTTCAGCGCGCCATCTGAATCCCGTTGACAGCCAATCTTTCCCGCCTTAAATCGCCACTTCACGACACCTGCCCAGGTGGCGGAATTGGTAGACGCGCTAGCTTCAGGTGCTAGTATTCGCAAGGATGTGGAGGTTCGAGTCCTCTCCTGGGCACCATTTCCCGCAGACCGTCGACGCTAATAACCACCTAAAAACATTGATGTTTTAGGCGAATTACGTGTGTGATCCTGACCCTGGTTGAACATGCTAGAGCGGTCTGCCCCAATGCGCATCACCCCCCGTCCCGGGCTTGCCCCGGGACCTCAACCGCAATAAAACGAGGCCCCGGATCAGGTCCGGGACGCGAATGGCTCGGACATAACGCAAACCGATTTAGCGTTCGGATAAAAGGCGAAACGAATTCGTTATCTATCTGAAATCATTGGTCGGAGTGGCGAGATTCGAACTCACGACCCCTGCCTCCCGAAGACAGTGCTCTACCAGGCTGAGCTACACTCCGACCGTGGCGGCGGGCCTAGCTGTATTGCCGGGTCAATGCAAGTCTTCACTGGTCGCCGTTGGCGCCGTCTTCCGCCCGCGTGCGGGCGATGCGTTGCATGACGCTGACCCGCGCGCTGGTGCCGGTCTCGGCGCGGCTGCGGGTGCGCAGGACGGGGGTGTTCAGCGAGATGCCCGACAGGCTTTCGCGCAACACAATGTACACGCCGCTGGCGATGATAATCCCGGCGCCGATCCAGGTCATACGGTCCGCGGTTTCGCCAAAAAAGAACGCGCCGAATATGGCGGCCCACAGGATCTGCGAATACTGCAGGGGCGCGACAATCGCGGCGTCACTGTTCTTGTAGGCGCCGATGATGCAAAGCCCCGCCGCAAAGGCCAGAATGGCCATCAGGCCGATCAGCCCCAGATGCTCGACCGGCATCGGGCGGTAAAAGAACGGCAAAAAAATGGCCATCAGCATGAAATGCGCCATCATCGGGTACAAGAGCAGCACCGCGCTGCGTTCGTCGCGGCCGATCTTGCGCACGATGATCGAGGCCAGCGCGCTGGAGCCTGCGCCGGTCAGCGCGGCCAGATGGCCCAGACCAAGCTCGGCGGTGCCGGGCCGCAGCACCACTATGACGCCGACCAGTCCGACAAAGACGGCGGTCCACCGGTGCCGCCCCACCCTTTCGCCAAGAATCGGGATCGACAGGATGGTTATCAAAAGCGGCGCTGCGAACAGGATCGCGTAGGTCTGGGCCAGCGGCAGGGTCGAGAATGCGTAGAAGATGCAGACGCCGGTGACCACGACCGAGGCTGTTCTAAGCGCCGACCACCAAGGATGCACCGGGATCAGCGTCGCTTTCGTGGCGTCGCGCATCAGCATCAGCATCACCAGCGGAAACGACAGCAGCACGCTGAAAAACAGGATCTGATAGGTCGCATAGGAGGCGCCCAGCGTTTTGACCACCACATCGTGGCAGGCAAAAAGGGCGAATCCGGTCAGCGCAAAGGCCGAGCCTTTCAAATTGGAAGGTGCGATAGGGGTCATCGGGCCTGTCTCAAACAGTCGCTCCGCACATCGGCCACTATGCGCGCCAAGTCAACCGCCCGGCCCACAAGGCCGCTAGTCGATCTGGTCATGCCTTCGGGCAACATTTACGCTGCTGGAACGCGCTATCGGACGCGCTCGGCCGCCCAAAAGATCGGGATCGGGTCTTGGCCCCTCAAGGTAGCGGTTGCGGCGATGTTGCATTCAGGGTCCAAAGGCCCATTGACTTTTATTACAGACGTAATACTTATTATGACACATGTCACAGATAGGACCCATAACAACCCGCCAATCGATCCTGGATGCCGCCGTGGCCGAGTTTTTCGCGCATGGGTACCGGGGCGCTTCGGTTCGCGATATCTGCGCGCGCGCCAGCGCCAGCTCGAATGCGATCACCTATCACTTCGGTTCCAAAGAGCAGCTTTACCGGGAAATTCTCGGTCGGTTTGCGGCACTACAGTTTGAACAGGCGCAAGCGACGTTGTCAGGGGATCTTCGGTCGCCCGAGGAATTCGAAGTGCGGCTGGAGATGTTCCTCGTGCAGCTTCTGGAAACTTATCTCGATAATCGCAAAACATTGATGATAGCGCTTCGCGAATTTGAGCAGCTTCCTCAGCAGAGCAAAGATTCGGTCTATCGCGAACTGGTCAAGATCAACCGTGCCATATCGGCATTCGTCCAAAGGGCCAAGGATCAGGGGTTCGTGCGTGCCGACGTCGATGCGGACATCGTGGCAGGCACTTTGCTCGACAGATTGCTCAGCCAGGCGCAATACGCGCACACCCATGAACAGTTCTTCGGCGTGACCTCGCTGGACCCGGAATACCGCGCCTATTGGGTACGGGCATCGCTTGGACTGATCCTCGACGGAATTAAACCGCGGGCAGAGCCCGCATCTGAAGCGAAAAAAGGAGAAGACCATGCACATTGAACACACAATCGAAATTGACGCGCCGGTGGACCTGGTCTGGAGCAAGATCAGCAATCTTGCCGACATAATGAACTGGACCAAGGCGGTGAAAGAATCCCACTTCCATACCGAGATCGAGCGCGGCATTGGCGCTGGCCGTACTTGCGACGTCCCTGGGTTCGGCACGATCGTCGAGAACGTCCTGGAATGGGACGAGGGCAAAAGCTTCCGGCTGTCTCTCGAGGGACTTCCGTTTTTCATCAAGGAAGCAAGCGGTGGATGGCGGCTGGAAGAATTGGGGCCAAACCGGACACGTGCGACAACGTCCATCGACGTGAAAACCCGGTATTGGCCAATCGGCGCGCTGATGGAAAGGTTTGCGCTTGGTCCGCAATTCAATAAGACCATCAAAGGCGCCCAGCGCGAATTCAAAACCTATGGGCACCTCTATAAATTGCATCTGGCGTGAACGCGCTGTAGATTTGCAGGATGATGCGGCGGAGGGATGGCAGTCATGGCACAGATGGGCTTTTTTGATCTTTCAGATCGTTACGAGAGCCTGGATGCGAAGAAGGACCCGCTGGTCGAGATCAATGCAGTTGTACCGTGGGAAGAGTTCCGCCCGCTTCTGGAGCAGGTCTGGCGCAAGCCTGAAAGTGAGCGGAAATCACGCGCGGGGCGCAAGCCGATGGACGCGGTACTGATGTTCAAAACCCTGGTTCTGAGCGCGCTTTACAACCTTTCGGACGATCAGGTCGAATACCAGATCCGGGACCGGCTTTCGTTTATGCGTTTTCTGGGTCTTGGTCTTGGTGACCGGGTGCCGGACGCAAAGACCGTGTGGCTGTATCGCGAGGCGCTGGCGCAGGCGGGCAAGGTGGATGATTTGTTCAAACTCTTTGACGGACATCTGGCGCGGCAGGGCTACATTGCACGGGGCGGCCAGATACTGGACGCGTCCATCGTGCCGGTGCCGCGCAACCACAACACGCGCGCGGAAAACGCGGCGATCAAGGGTGGCGAGGTGCCGGAAGACTGGGAAAACAAGCCTGCCAAGCGATCACAGAAGGACGTTGATGCACGCTGGACCAAAAAGCACGGCAAAAGCCACTATGGCTACAAGAACCATGTGAATGTCGATCGTAAGCACAAACTGATCCGGCGCTATCACGTCACGGGCGCTGCCGTTCACGACAGCCAGGTGGTGGACGAGTTGCTGATGCGCGGCAACACCGCCTCCAGGGTCTGGGCAGATGCGGCCTACCGGTCGGAAGAAATCGAGGCGAAGCTCAGGGCGAGAGGACTGACAAGCCGCATCCACCGCAAGGGCAAACGGGGCAGGCCTCTGACCGAACAGGCAATGAAAAGCAACAGGACGAAATCCTCGGTTCGTGTCCGTGTCGAGCATGTGTTCGGCGCGCAGGCGAACGACATGGGTGGCACGCTGGTGCGAACCATCGGTCTGGCGCGGGCCAGGGCCAGGATCGGGATGAAGAACCTTGCCTACAACATCCGGCGGCTTGGCCAGTTGCACCGCCTAAACCCATTCCCGGTATGAAAACACGAGGATGCTGTGGCGATCTGCGCCACCAATGCCCGGCGCGGATTAAGGATCGAGACTGACCACCTAAAACCCAGCGTGCCGATGGCCGATAGAACCGAAATCAGGCATAATATGCCCTCAGAATGTCAATAAATCGAGGTGCCCCTATGTCGAGGGTGGCGCTGTGAAGCTGAAAGTCGCGTAATCCGGCCGAGCGCATCTGGGTGGGCGGTGGACGATCACTCATACTGAGCAAGCATCACGAGCAATTGTCGGGCGTCCGGTGACGCCCGACACCACAAATGCACAGCACCCGTCGGTCCTCAGGGCTGGCACCGGGCGACGACAATCGCGGCACATCAATCATGAAAATGGAGACCGTTATGCAAAATTTTCCCGAACAGCTCCCCCATGGTGAAATAATCGAAATGTTTCCCGACGTCTTTTTCGTCAAAGGCCAATCGAAATTCGAATTCCAGGGTAACAAATTTCAATTTTCACGAGCAATGACGATAATACGCGACGGCGATCGCCTGACTTTGGTCAACACCATGCGGCTAAACGACGAAGGGCTGCGGGCGCTTGACGGTTTGGGAACCGTTGAAAACATCATCCGGCTCGCCACAAACCATGGTCGGGACGATGCGTTTTATTCCGACCGATACGATGCCCCGGTTTGGGCGCTGGAGGGCGCGCCGCAGGATCGTCCGGTGAAAAAACAGGCGACGCTGGTGGCCGGTGAAGCGAGACCCGTCAAAGGCGCGACAATCGTGGTTTTTGAAAGCATTGCCGCGCCCGAGGCCGTTCTCTGCGTTCATCGAAGTGGCGGAATTCTCGTATCCGGCGACAGCCTGCAAAACTTCACCGGTGCCGACGAATTTTTCGATACCGTGACTGGTGAGACGCTGGAAAAGGGTGGCTTTTTCAAGCGCGGAAATATTGGGCCCGCGTGGCGCGCCCGCCTTCAGCCCGAGAAGAAGGACTTCGAACGCATCCTTGGGTTGGAATTCAAGCATCTGTTACCCGCCCACGGCGACGCGTTACTGGACGCGGCGCATCAGGTTATCGGCCAGACTGTCGAAGACGACTATTCTGCCTGAGTTCCGGCCCGATCGAGCGAAGTTATTCGCCGGCGTCAAGTTTCGCCAAAATGGCACCGCCCATTTGCGAGGTCGATACCGGGGTGCCACCCTCGGGGCCCAGCAGGTCGGCGGTTCGCAGGCCGTCGGCCAGCACCGCCCCGACCGCCGCCTCAATCCGGTCGGCCTTGCCGCTGGCGTCGAATGAATAGCGCAGCGCCATGGCAAAGCTTAAGATACTGGCGATCGGGTTGGCGATGCCTTGTCCGGCAATATCGGGGGCCGAGCCGTGCACCGGCTCGTAAAGCGCCTTGGGCCGCCCGCCGGCCATCGGCGCGCCCAGGCTGGCCGAGGGCAGCATGCCCAGCGACCCGGTCAGCATCGCCGCCACATCCGACAGCATATCGCCAAACAGGTTATCGGTGACGATCACATCGAACTGCTTGGGCCAGCGAACAAGCTGCATGGCACCGGCATCCGCGTACATGTGGGAAAGCTCGACATCCGGGTAATCGGCGTCGTGAACCTTCTGCACCACTTCGCGCCACAGCACCCCCGATTCCATGACGTTGGCCTTTTCCATCGAACACACCTTGTTCGATCGCTGCCGCGCTAAGTCGAACGCCGACCGGGCGATGCGGTCAATCTCGCTCTCGGTATAACGCTGCGTGTTGATCCCGACCCGATCGTTGCCTTGCGTGAAGATACCGCGCGGTTCGCCGAAATAGACGCCGCTGGTCAGTTCGCGCACGATCATGATGTCGAGGCCCGCCACAACCTCCTTTTTCAGCGACGAAAAATCGGCCAGCGCGTCAAAGCATTGCGCCGGTCGCAGATTGGCATAAAGGTCCATTTCCTTGCGCAGCTTCAATAGCCCGCGCTCGGGCTTGACCGAGAAATCCAGATCGTCGTATTGCGGCCCGCCGCAGGCCCCCAGCAGCACGGCGTCAGCCGCCTGCGCGCGCTCCAGCGTCGCATCCGCCAGCGGTGTGCCGTGCGCGTCATAGGCAGCACCACCAACCAGATCGGTGCTGACGTCAAAGATCATGCCCCGTTTGTCCCCGAACCATGCGATAATCCGCTCGACTTCGGCCATGACTTCCGGGCCAATCCCGTCGCCGGGCAGGATGAGAATTGACGGGTTCGGCATGGCGCGGTTCCTTGGCCTGACTGATCGCGCCTCGCCTAGCGGCTTGGCCCGGAAGGGTCAAGAAACACCGTTCAGAAGTCGATATCGACCCACACCAGCCGGTGGCGTGACGCAGTGCGGACGGCTTGGCCCAGCGCGCTGTCTGC
The DNA here is from genome assembly GCA_965247915.1 of Paracoccaceae bacterium. Taxonomy (GTDB): domain Bacteria; phylum Pseudomonadota; class Alphaproteobacteria; order Rhodobacterales; family Rhodobacteraceae; genus JAKZRT01. Next base: position 407,702 of record OZ252048.1, on the reverse strand, counting down.
GTCTTCGGGCCAAAGAACACCCGACCCGGTGACCCGAAGGTCCGCCGAGGGCAGAACGTAATCGACCCGCATGTTGCCGGGCCCGGGATCATCGAACCAATCGACCGTATCCAAGGCAGCGGAACCAACGTGCCCAAGGTTCGCGCCACCCTGGGACTTTGCCGCAGCCACCGCGCCCTGCGATGCCGGGCGCGCGTCGCGAAATCGCGGATTCTCCAAAAGCCCGTTGATCGCCCACCGGCGCCCGTCGCCGTCCGATCCGTCCAAATTGGCGTCACCGGCCAGCACGAACGGCCCCTGTGGCTTGGTCCCGGTAAGATCACCATCCAGATAAGCGCGCCAGAGGCCAATTTCGTCGGCGTTGCGCAACCCGTTGCGGTCTTCGGGTCCATCGAACACCGGCGGAGTGCCATGAAAGGTCAAAAGCGTCACCGAACCGGTTGCAGTGATCAGCGGGACCGCCCAATGCGCGGTGCTCGACAGGCGCTGCGCAGCAAGCGCTGCGACGGACGGGAAGGCGGCGCCTGTGGCGGTCTCGGGCAGTGTCGCCGCCGGCAGGTCGCGCCAGAGGAGGCTAGTGAAGTCAGCCACAGTCGCCGGGTCGTAGGGCAGCTGCGACAGCACCGCCATCCCGCCCTGACCTGCGAACCGCCCATAGCCCTGCGCGTCGCGGGCGCGGCCCCGGCGCCCGTCGCCGTCCATATCCAGGCCGGTCGGCAGTCCGGTGTTGGGCTGGCGCGCGAAGAGATGGGCATAGGGCCGGTCGAGCCGCGTGTTGAGCGCCCTGAGCGCGGCCAGATCGAGGTCCCAGTCGATGCCCTGCAGGGCCAGAACATCGGCGCGGGCGGCATTGATGACAGCCAGAACCGCGACCACTTGCGGGTCGTCACCGGCCAGAATGTCGGCCAACAGCAGCCCCGGCCCCTTGCGTGACAGGTCAGCGTTGAATGTGGCGATGCGAAGCGGTTCGGCCGCACCGGACGTGGCGGCAATAACGGCGATCAGGCCGGCAGCAAGATATCTTCGTTCTGGGCGCTGGACCGGCGGCGCTTTTCCTGGATCATCGCGGCGATCCGCGCCATTGCGATGCCTCGCATCAACATGTTTGTCGACAAAAACGACCATGCGCAAACCGTCCAGATCAGGCTCTGCGGTGTCACCAGCGCGATCGGCTTGTAGAGCACCGAAACCAGATAAACCGCCAACGGCAGCAAGAATGGCAACAGGAACCCTAACGAAGCGTTAACGCGGGCATCCTGTCGCAGCTGATTGACCACATCGCCGCCTGCGGTTGGGTCGAACGTGGGCAGGTTGATCCAAACGTTAAAAGGCCTGCGGTGGCTGGGCCAGCGGGTGGCCGTCAGCAGAACCGCGAATATCAGGATCGACACAATCGAGACCGCATACGCGATACCCGCAATCGACAGGACCAGAACGTTGTAGGCCGAATCTGCCTCGGTCCGCAGGGTCAGAGCAAAAAGGCGCACCGGGCTGTAGGGAAAATCGAGCCATTGACCGATCAGCGCTGCACCAGCGGACACAAATTCGGTCATTGTGTTGGGCAACAGAACCCCGCGGCAGATAATCGACACTAGAACGACCGTCACCACAAGCGACAGAAACCTGAGCCGGTTAAACGGCGGCGCGTCGCGAAACTCCAGAAGGCTGGGGTAGGTCGAGGCATATTCGATAAAGACAAAAACGCCGAAGCAGAGCGCCACCAGTGCAATAACCTCGGTCGAACCGCCGCTGGGATCAGGAACCATCAACGACGGCGTGGCAACCATCAGGGCCACCAGAACCGCACGAACGGTTGCGCCTGCGATCTTTGCGATCACTGCTTCGATCCCTTCCTCATCGGCGCCTGCGGTTCATGGCCACGGGCTTGTCCGGTGGAGGGGCCGCCAATAAAGGCAGCCTGCCCTATTTTTGACACATTTTTGCCCAAATTCCCGATCCACATCAAGCTGGTGTCAGTAGTGACCCAGTCTTTAGGGCATTTTCATGGAGAAAGTGTCACGACAATGCATCAAATCCGCGCCAAATCCGAGACGCGCCGGGGCGGATTCCGATATGTCGGGGTTCGCGGGGGATCAGACCCAAGGTCTTGCCGTTTCGGCCTTAACCTCGAAAGCGTCGATTGCTTCCGATTTCTCCATAGTAAGGTCGATATCGTCCAGACCGTTTACAAGACAGTGCTTTTTGAAAGCATCGACCTCGAACCGGTATTCGGTCCCGTCGGCCCCGGTAACAAGCTGATTTTCCAGATCGATGGTGATCCGCGCGTTTTCGCCCTTCGAGGCGTCGCCCATCAGTGCCGCGACCTGATCGGAAGGCAGAACGACAGGCAGGATGCCGTTCTTGAAGCAGTTGTTGTAGAAAATATCAGCGTAACTCGTCGAAATCATCGCCCTGATACCAAAGTCCAGCAAAGCCCAGGGCGCATGTTCACGGCTCGACCCACAGCCGAAGTTCTCGCCCGCCACGATGATCTGGGCCTTCCTGTAGGGGGCCTGGTTCAGAACGAAATCTTCGATCTCGTCGCCGTTGTCGTCGAACCGCATCTCGTCGAACAGGTTTGCGCCCAGCCCGGTGCGATTGATGGTCTTCAGAAACTGCTTGGGGATAATCATATCGGTGTCGATATTGACCAGCGGCATCGGTGCCGCAACGCCGGTGAAGGTTTCAAACTTGTCCATCAATCGTCGCCGTCATTGTTCCAATGTGCCGCAACCCCGCGAACGGGCAGCATGACCACAGACTCCGAGTTACGCCAATCAAATTCCGTCACTACATCATCTCCCGAACATCGGTCAGTCGCCCGGTCACCGCCGCCGCCGCCGCCATCGCGGGCGACATCAGATGGGTGCGACCGCCGCGACCCTGACGGCCTTCGAAGTTGCGGTTCGAGGTGGCGGCGCAGCGCTCGCCTGGCTCAAGCTGGTCGGGGTTCATGGCCAGGCACATCGAACAACCCGCCAGCCGCCATTCGAACCCGGCCTCAATGAAAATGTTCGCCAGCCCCTCTGCCTCGGCCTGCTCCCGGACCAGGCCCGAGCCCGGCACGATCATGGCGCGCAAACCCTCTTTGACCTTTTTGCCCCGCATTATCTCGGCCACGGCGCGCAGGTCTTCGATCCGTCCATTGGTGCAGGACCCGATAAAGACCGTATCGATCTCGATCGCCACCAGTGGCGTGCCGGGGGTCAGATCCATGTAATCGAGCGACCGTTGCGCGGCCTGAACCTTGCCACCAGAAAAATCATCCGCCGACGGAACAACGCCGGTGATCGGCAGCACATCCTCGGGCGACGTGCCCCAGGTCACGACCGGCGCGATGGCTTCGCCTTTCAGGGTGATCACCTTGTCCCAATGCGCGTCGTTGTCGGAAAAAAGCGTCTTCCACCAGGCCAGCGCGGCCTCCCACAGGGCACCCTTGGGCGCGTGCGGGCGGCCCATGCAATAGTCGAACGTCGTCTGGTCCGGCGCGATCAGCCCGGCGCGCGCACCGCCCTCGATGGCCATGTTGCAGACCGTCATGCGGCCCTCCATCGAAAGATCACGGATCGCTTGCCCGCAATATTCGATGACATAGCCGGTGCCGCCCGCTGTGCCGGTCTTGCCGATCACGCTAAGCGTGATGTCCTTGGCGGTGACCCCGGGGGCGAGGCAGCCGGTGATCTCGACCTTCATGTTCTTGCCCTTGCGCTGGATCAGCGTCTGCGTGGCCAGCACATGTTCGACCTCGGAGGTGCCGATGCCATGCGCCAGCGCCCCGAACGCGCCATGGGTGGCGGTATGGCTGTCGCCGCAGACCACAGTCATGCCGGGCAGGGTCCAGCCCTGTTCGGGGCCGACGATGTGGACGATGCCTTGCCGGACATCGCTGACCGGGTAGTAGTGGATGCCGGTCTCGCGCGCGTTCCGATCCAGCGCCTCGACCTGAATGCGGCTTTCGTCGTTCATTCCGCCCTGCAGCCGGTCGGCGGTTGTGGGCACGTTGTGATCGGGCACGGCGATGGTCTTTTCGGGGCTGCGCACCTTGCGGCCCGCCAATCGCAGACCCTCGAAGGCCTGCGGGCTGGTCACCTCGTGAACCAGATGCCGGTCGATATAGAGCAGGCTGGTGCCGTCCTCGGCCTGATGGGCCAGATGGGCATCCCAGATTTTGTCGTAGAGCGTTTTGGCAGGCATGGGTTATCTCGGTTCAAAGTGGCAGGTGCGGAACGGGGGCGCAATCGGCGCGGCCCAGCCGCCGGCGCACACCGCCTTTTTCGCACCAAAAAACCGCCAAGGCAGGCGCGCGCGGTCGTCCATGTCGAACAAGATTGTCATGCAAGCGACATATACGGCTGATCCCGGTCCCGCAAGATGGCCAGCAGCCCCGAATTGGGACGGGCGTTGACCGGCGTGCCGGGCCACGTGCCTCGTAGGTTTGTCTTGCGCCGCCTTTGGCGGCGCTCCGTTTGATTGCAGGCGCGCCGGGCCGGGCGCGGACTCGCCCCTCACCCGGCCCCCATGCAACGCTGCCGCTATGGAGACCGAACTTCAGGCCATCGCCGATCAGGGCAGCGTGATCTGGAACACAATAACGGGTCAGATCCGCAATCTGACCCTGCCCAGCCGCTATAATCAGCTCATTATCCTAGCCTTCGGAATAGGCCTGACCTGGCTTGCGCGGCGCTGGTTCGGCGCGCGGCTGCGGGCGTGGATGCATACCCTGACGGGCTGGCCAAAGTGGCGGCTTCGCGGACTTGTGGTCCTTAAAAAACGGCTGGGGCTGGTCCTGTTCGTCGCCTATTCCTGGACCGCGACCGCGGCGATGCGGATGGCGTCGAATTTCCCCTCGCGCAGTTTCCTGCTGGAACTCGTGGCCACCATGGCGACCGCGATCATGCTGGTCAGTTTCGCCGCGCGGCTGGTCAAAAACCGGGCCCTGCGCAAGGCCGTCACCTGGGGGCTTTGGGTCTATGTGATCCTCTTTTACCTCAACCTGGTTGGCCCGGTAGCCGAATTTCTGGACCGGCTCGGCGTTCAATTCGGCGATTTCAGGCTCAGCGCGCCGGCCATCCTCAAGGCGCTGGTGGTCACGGCGATTTTGCTGACGCTGGCGCGGCTGGCCGCGCGGGCCAGCGTCGCCCAGGTGCGCTCAAACCAAGACATCAGCCCGTCGATGCAGGTGCTAGTAGTCAAGTTTCTGCAGGTTGTTTTTTACGGCGCCGCCTTTTTCATTGGCCTCAAAGCGGTCGGGTTCGATCTGACCGGGCTGGCGGTGCTGTCGGGCGCTATCGGCCTGGGCCTGGGGTTCGGCCTGCAAAAAGTGGTTTCCAACCTGGTCTCGGGCGTCATCATCCTGCTGGATAAATCCATCAAACCCGGCGATGTGATTTCGCTGGGAGAAACCTTCGGTTGGGTCGATGCCCTGGGCGCGCGTTATATCTCGATCACTACCCGCGACGGGCGCGAATTTCTGATCCCCAACGAGGATCTGATCACCGGCCAGGCGGTGAACTGGAGCCATTCGAACGATTTCGTGCGGCTCGATATCAATTTCGGCACCGCTTACGGCGACAATCCCCACGATGTGCGGCGCATCGCCATCGGCGCGGCGCGCGATTGTCCGCGCGTGTTGGGCGCCCGTCCGCCGGTCTGTCATATCGTCGGCTTTGGCGACAGTTCGGTCGACTATGTGCTGCGGTTCTGGATCCGCGACCCGACCGACGGCCTGACCAACATCCGCGGCAACGTGTATCTGGCGCTTTGGGACGCGTTTCAGGAACACAATATCTCGATCCCCTTCCCGCAACGCGAGGTGCGGATTTTGGACCAGGGCGGAGCCGTCGCCGTCGCCGACTGACCCTGCCCCCGATGCCGGGTGGCTGTCTGGGGCTTTCACCCGCCGGCCGCTGCACCTAGATAGCGGCCGAGTGAGTCTTGATTGAAAGGTCTCCGCAGCATACCGAGGACCGCGCGGTGGCGGTTTTCGAGACGGCAGGCCGGGTTGCGGCCGCGTTCCGCGTTGTGCCCTTGACCGAGATTGGCGACATGAGCGAAGAAATGGAACGTTATGACAGCCACACCGGAAATTGATCCCAAGCGCAAACCGCCGCGTGGCCGCCCGGCCGCCCTGGCCGCTGCTGGTGTCGCTGGCCTCGCACTTCTGGCGTCGGTTGCTTTTGTGGCGCTGCAAATCGGTGCCCCCGCCGACCGCTTCGCCGCCTGCCGCGAGGTTCGGGTCAGCGGCATCGCCAACCTCGGCGGGCCATTCGAGCTGACCGATGAAACCGGCGCGCGCGTCACCGACACAGAAGTTATCGACCGCCCGACGCTGGTTTACTTCGGCTATACGTTCTGCCCGGATGTCTGCCCGCTCGATGTGGTCCGCAATGCCGAAGCGGTCGATCTGCTTGCAGAAATCGGCCACCAGGTGCGCCCGGTCTTTATCACGGTCGATCCGGACCGTGATACGGCGCAAGTGGTGGCCAGCTATACCGACGCCATGCACGAAGACATGCTGGGCCTGACCGGCAGCAGCGCCGAGATCAAGGCGGTGCTGGCGTCCTATGGCGGGTCAGCGGCCAAACTGCTGTCCGATACCCCGGACTATTATCTGATGAGCCATTCAACCCTCAGCTATCTGATGCTGCCCGGCGAAGGCCTGGTCGCGCTCTTTACCCGGCAACTGGGACCCGAAGAACTGGCCGCAAAAACCGCGTGCTACCTCGACCAGATCTGAGGCCTGCAGACATCGCCAAACCCATGGAAATTCAACCAGGTAACACAATCTCGTGTGGGTTGCGGCGTTTATTGAGAATTTCACCCAGCGATGCTAGCATTTGCCTGCGCCGGTTGGCGGCGCGGCTGAAAAGGAGGATAATGTCCTGTCTCAACTTGCGACTGCGGTTTCGGACAAAACCGCGATGGGTACGCGAATGAACGCATCCGTGTCCGAGTTCTCAAGCGAAACACTGCTTGATGGTATCCTGAGTTCACTCGATGACGACAAAGCCGAAGAGGTGATTTCGATCCCCCTTGCCGGCAAGTCCGAGATGTCCGATTTCATGGTCATTGCGTCGGGGCGCTCGTCGCGTCAGGTGATCTCGATCTCAGACAAACTGGTGGAACGGCTGAAAGCGCGCTTTGGCGTGATCGCCAAAGTCGAGGGCAAGGACGCTGGCGACTGGGTGCTGATCGACGCGGGCGATGTGATCGTCCATGTGTTCCGGCCCGAAGTGCGCGCCTTTTATCAGTTAGAGAAATTGTGGATGGCGCCGGGTGCCGCCGCGCAAACCGCCAAGGGCTGATGCGGGTGCACATTCTGGCCGTGGGCCGGATGAAATCCGGCCCCGAGGCGGCGCTGGTGCGCGACTATCAGACCCGGTTCGACCGCACCGGGCGGGCGCTGGGCCTGGGACCGCTGCGGCTGGCCGAAGTTGACGACCGAAAGGGCGGCGGCAGGGCGGGCGACGCGGCGCTGTTGTCGGGCGCTATTCCGGACGCGGCGACGACGGTGGCGCTGGACCAACGCGGCCAGGCGGTCTCGTCGCCCGAATTATCGGAAATGCTGGCCGGTTGGCGCGATCAGGGGTGTCGCGATCTGGCCTTTCTTATCGGCGGGGCCAATGGGCTGGCCGCCGATCTGCGGGCGCGCGCGGATTTGACCCTAAGCTTCGGGCCGATGGTCTGGCCGCATATGCTGGCGCGCGTGATGCTGGCCGAACAGCTTTACCGCGCCGCTGGTATCCTTGCCGGCAACCCTTATCATCGCGCCTGAAAGTTGGCGCCCCGGGGGGCGGCGCAAACAATCAACTTGCGGGCGCGGCGCGATTTGAAAGAATGACCCACGGGTCAGGAGGCGGCGATGGCAGAGGTAACCGGGGCGTGTTTATGCGGGGCGAGGCGCTATGTGGCGGCAGGGCCGAGCAAATTTGCGATCACATGCTATTGCCGCGACTGCCAGCGCGTCACCGGCAGCGGCCACGCGCCGCAGCTTGCGCTTGACCGCGCGGGATTTGCCGTCGAGGGGCCGTTGAAAATTTACCGCGCCACTGCCAAAAGCGGTTTTGCCCTGGAGTTCGGGTTTTGCGGGGATTGCGGCAGCCCCCTGACCAAGACCACCGCGCGGGCCGAAAGCCTGATATTCGTCTATGCCGGGTCGATGGACGATCCGGCGCTGTTTACAGACCCGAAACTGGTCTTCGAGGAGGGGCGGCAGCCCTGGGACTGAACGGTTCAGAAATCGACCGCTATACAGTTTTTTTCCCAATCGCCGTACCGGGCCGGGTCCGGGCCGTCGCGACCACCCAGTTCCCTGGGGGGTTCGTCGGCCGCAGCGGCGGCGCGGCGCGCCTCGGCCTCGGCCAAGGCTCGTTTGGCCGCGGGCGGCAGGTCGTCAGGCTCCAATTCGTCGGACATATCGGCTTTGCGTGCTTGCTGTGCGGGCCGCATCTTAGTAGGGGCGGTCAGGATTATCCAGCCGCATCGGACTAGCGCAATGGCACCAGCCGGACTAGCACCAAGGCGCGGCGCCCTGCGCCTGCTGGGTGGGGTGCTGGGCCACAAGCGTCTGATGTCCGAACTGACCGCCAAAGACGGCCATGCGATGGCCGGGCTCGGTCCGGCTGACCGGGCGCGGGCCGGGCGGCTGGCGCTGACCACGCTCAGACATATCGAAGCGGCCGACCGCCTGCTCAGGCCCTATCTGCGCCAGCTGCCGCCGCTGGCGGTTCTCAATGTCCTGCGTCTTGCGGTGGTCGAGATCGCCGTCACCGGGGCCGCGCCGCACGGCGTGGTCAGCACTGCGGTTGGTCTGGTGCGCGCCGACCGCAAGACGGCGCGCTTGTCGGGGCTTGTCAATGCGGTGCTGCGCAAGGCCGGTGCCGATGCGCCGGTGCGCTGGCCCGATCTGCCGCCGCCAGGTCTGCCGCGCTGGCTGCGCAGCCCGCTGGAAGACGCCTGGGGAGCCGCCGCCGTTCACGCCATCGAGACCGCCCACGCAACCGGAGCGCCGGTCGACCTGACGCCCGGCCCGGCGATGACCGATGCGCTTCTGGCCCAGCTCGGGGGCGGGCTTTTGCCGACCGGCAGCCTGCGTCTGACCGAGCCGGGGCAGATCTCGGCACTGCCCGGATACGACGAAGGCGCCTGGTGGGTGCAGGACGCCGCTGCTGCGATCCCGGCGCGCGCCCTAGCGGCGCGGCCCGGCGAACGGGTGCTTGACCTTTGCGCGGCGCCGGGCGGCAAGACGCTGCAACTGGCCGCCACCGGGGCCGAGGTCAGCGCGCTGGACATATCGCCGGCCCGCGTGACCCGCCTGCGCGAAAATCTGGACCGGACCGGGCTGACCGCGACGCTGGTCGAGGCCGACGCGCTCGACTGGCGGCCCGACGCGCCGTTTGACGCGATCCTGCTCGACGCGCCCTGTTCGGCGGCCGGCTGGTTTTTGCCACCTGCTCGCTGTTGCCCGACGAGGGCGAACATCAGGCGCGCGCCGCGCTGCAGCGCATCCCCGGCCTGCGGTTGCAAAATCAGGCGTTGGAACTTGACGGGATCGAAACCGGTTGGATCGGCGCGCACGGCTTGCGCCTGCGTCCCGATTATTGGCCTGCTGTCGGCGGAATGGACGGTTTTTTCGTCGCCGCGTTGCAGCGGGATTGACCCCGCGACCCGCATGGGGCGAAAAGGGTCGGGGCGACACGGGCGGACAATGGGCGCGTATCTTTCGATTACGAACGGAACGGCATTGCAGGGAAGTGAAAACTGGTCGGTGCGCCGAACGCGCTGGATGAACCGCCTGCACGCGCGGCTGGCGGCGCGCGGCCGGGTGGCCACATCCTTCGTGGCCCAACCCGAGCCGCGCACCATCGGGTCGTTTGCGCGCGGCCGCCAGCTGATCGACGGCCGGTTCCTGTTTGGCGGGCATCTGGTCGAGAGCGTCGGCGAACGGATGTGGGAGATCAGCGCGCCCGACAATGATTTCGATGATGACCGGCACGGGTTTGCCTGGCTCGACGATCTGGCCGCGGTCGGCGACCTGGCGGCGCGCGGCCGGGCCCAGGACTGGACGCGCCAGTGGATCGAACGCTTTGGCGCTGGCGCCGGGCCGGGCTGGACCCCGGAACTGACCGGACGCCGCATCACCCGCTGGATCAACCACGGGATTTTCCTGCTCGGCGGGCCGGGGTCTGGTTTCTCGCCGATCTTTTTCCGCGCCCTGTCCCAACAGACGGTGTTTCTGGCCCGCCGCTGGCGTCACGCGCCCTCGGGCCTGCCCCGGTTCGAGGCGGTTGGCGGGCTGATCCACGCCGCCCTGGCGCTGACGGGGATGAAAAAATTTCTCGATCCCGCGATCAAGGCGCTGGCCGCCGATTGCCGCGAACTGGTCGAACGTGGCGGCGGGCTGCCGAACCGCAATCCGCAGGAGTTGCTCGAGGTTTTCACCATTCTGACCTGGACCGCGGCGGCGCTTTCCGAGGCTGGTCGCATTGCCCCGCGCGACCATCTGGCGGCGATCGAGGGCATCGCGCCGACGCTGCGCGCGCTCCGGCACGCCGATGGCGGGCTGGCGCGGTTTCACGGCGGCGGGCGGGGTCTGGATGGGCGGCTCGACAACGCGCTGGCGGCCTCGGGCGTCAAGGCGCAGGCGCCGCAGGGTCGGGCGATGGGGTATGCACGGCTCTCGGCCGGGCGCACCAGCGTGATTGTCGATGCCTCGACGCCGCCAACCGGCCTGGCCTCGGCCAATGCGCACGCCTCGACGCTGGCCTTCGAGCTGACCTCGGGCCGCCGCCCGGTGATCGTCAACTGCGGCGCGGGCGCGGTTTTTGGCCGGTCGTGGCACCGGGCCGGGCGCGCCACGCCGTCGCATTCGACGCTTGGCATCGAAGGCACATCATCGTCGAAACTGGGCAAGACCGTGTGGGTCGGCGGACGCGAATACGAACTTTTGATCGATGCGCCGCGCGAGGTCACCGCCGAGCGTGAAGCGGGCCGTGAAGAAACCGCGCTTTCCCTGCGCCACGACGGCTTTGTCAAAACCCACGGCCTGCACCACAGCCGCTATCTGCGCTTGTCGGTCGATGGCCGCAGCCTGAGCGGCGAGGACGAGGTCGCGGTGCTGACCAACGCCAACAAGAAACGCTTTGACGGGCGCCGTGCTGCCGAGGCGGGCGGCGGGTCGGTCGGGTTCAACATCCGCTTTCATTTGCACCCGGACGTTGATGCCGAACTTGATCTGGGCGGCAGCGCCGTGTCGCTGGCGCTGAAAAGCGGCGAGATCTGGGTGTTTCGCCATCGCGGTGCCGCCATGTTGGCCATCGAACGCAGTCTTTTTCTGGAAAAGGGCCGGCTGGAGCCACGCGCGACAAAACAGGTCGTTCTCACCGGCGCGCTGATGGAGTATGCGACGCACGTCGGCTGGACCATCGCAAAGGCGCAGGACACGCCGCAGGCGGTGCGCGATCTGGAATGGGACGGTCTGCGCTGAGCGACGACCACGAAATTGGGGGCATGAATGAGCGATCTTCACCCGGCGCGCCGCGCGCTGATTTCGGTTTCCGACAAGACCGGGCTGGAAGACCTGGGCGCAGCGCTGGCGGCGCGCGGGGTCGAGCTGATCTCGACCGGCGGTTCGGCGGCGGCGCTGCGCGCGGCGGGGCTTGGCGTGCGCGATGTGGCGCAAGTGACCGGGTACCCTGAAATGATGGACGGGCGGGTCAAGACCCTGCATCCGGCGGTGCACGGCGGGCTGTTGGCGCTGCGCGACGATCTGGGGCATCTGGCGTCGATGGACGAACACGGCATCGGCGGCATCGATATTCTGGTGGTCAACCTTTATCCGTTCGAGGCCACCGTCGCAGCCGGGGCCGATTATGCGACCGCAATCGAAAACATCGACATCGGCGGGCCGGCGATGATCCGCGCGGCGGCCAAGAACCACCGTTTTGTGGCGGTGGTGACGGACGTGCAGGATTATGCGCCGCTGCTGGAGCAGCTGGATGCGGGCGGCGGGGCCACGACCTACGCCTATCGGCAAGCGCTGGCGCTGACTGCCTTTGCGCGCACCGCGGCCTACGACGCGGCGGTCTCAAACTGGATGGCGGGCGCAATGGGTGCGGCCACGCCGCGCCGACGGGCGATGGCAGGGCGGCTGGCGCAGGGCCTGCGGTACGGCGAAAACCCGCACCAGTCGGCGGCGTTCTACGTCGATGGCTCGGCGCGGCCGGGCGTGGCGACAGCAGAGCAGGTGCAGGGCAAGGCGCTGAGCTATAACAACATCAACGACACCGACGCGGCTTACGAGCTGGTCGCCGAGTTTGATCCCGCCGTACCTGCCTGCGCGATCATCAAACACGCCAACCCCTGCGGCGTCGCCACGGCTGCGACAATGGCCGAGGCCTACGCGCGCGCTTACGACTGCGACCGGACCTCGGCCTTCGGGGGGATTGTGGCGCTGAACCAGCCGCTCGACGCGGCGACAGCGCGCGCCATAAGCGAAATCTTTACCGAAGTTGTGATCGCACCGGGCGCAGACGACGAGGCGCGGGCGGTTTTCGCTGCCAAAAAGAACCTGCGGCTGCTTTTGACCGAAGCCTTGCCCGACCCGCGCGCGCCGGAGCTGACGCACCGCCAGGTGGCGGGGGGCTTTCTGGTCCAGGACCGCGACGCCCGGGTGGCCGGGGCGGATGACCTCAGCGTGGTCACCAAGCGCCAGCCTTCGGCGCGCGAGATTACCGACATGCTCTTTGCCGCCAAGGTGGCCAAGCACGTGAAATCAAACGCGATTGTCTACGCTAAAGACGGGGCGACAGTGGGTGTCGGCGCCGGGCAGATGAGCCGCGTCGACAGCACCCGCATTGCGGCGCGCAAAGCGCGGGATATGGTTGAAACACTGGGTCTTTCGGCCCCGCCCACGCAAGGATCTGTCGTCGCGTCCGACGCATTTTTTCCCTTCGCCGACGGGGTGCTGACCGCAGCCGAGGCCGGGGCCACCGCGCTGATCCAGCCCGGCGGGTCGATGCGCGACGACGAAGTGATTGCCGCCGCTGAAGGTGCCGGGCTGGCCATGGTCTTTACCGGCCTCCGGCATTTCCGGCACTAGTACCAGATGCGGCTGACATTCCTTGCCTTCCTCGCCACGCTGCTGGCCGACCAGGCCAGCAAATACTGGGTCGTGCAGGTTCTGGACCTGAAGACCCTGCGCCAAATCGAGGTGCTGCCGCCCTTGCTCAACTTCCACATGGCCTGGAACCGGGGCATCAACTTTGGCCTGTTTTCCGGCGATGGCGATACCGGGCGTTGGCTGCTGATCGGGCTGGCGTTAGCAATATCCGTGGGCGTTTTGATCTGGGCCCGCCGCCAAAGCGACCGGCGGGTGCAATTGGCCAGCGGTCTGCTGGTGGGCGGGGCCGTGGGCAATGTCATCGACCGGTTGGTCTATGGCGCGGTCGCCGACTTTCTGAACATGTCGTGCTGCGGCCTCGACAACCCGTTTGCCCTTAACATTGCCGATGTCGCGATCTTTGCCGGCGCTTTGGGGCTGATCATTTTTGCCGGTCGCGAAAGCCGGGCGTGACCTCGGCGCGATCATGGTTTAAGCCTTGTGGGAATGTAATTTTCGGGGATTTGCGATGGGTCTGATCGGTCGGGTACTCTTGCTTGGCACGGCGCTGACGCTGGCGGCCTGCGGCGATCGTGATCCGGTTCTGCTGCACGCCGACGCTAACGCGGTCACCGATGGCCCCGACGAATTTTCGGTGATCCCTCAGCACCCGCTGGTCGATCCGCCCAGTTTTGCCAGCCTGCCAGCGCCAACGCCCGGCGCTGCCAATCTGGCCGATCTCGACCCCTTGGCGGATGTGGCCGTGGCCCTGGGTGGCCGCACCTCGGCCACGCGGCGCACCGGGCGGATTGAAGCCACAGCGCTGGTGGCCTATGCCGCGCGCTTTGGGTCGGACCTGGCAATCCGCCGCACGCTGGCCGCCGAAGATCTGGCTTTCCGCCGCGATCACAAACCCAAGCCGCTCGAGCGGCTCTTTGCCGTAAACGTCTACTTTACCGCGTATGCGCCAATGACGCTTGACCAATATGCCGAGCTTGCACGCCTTCGCGCCGCTGGGGTTCTGACCCCTGCCGCGCCGCCGGAACCCGTGAACTAACGCAAATTCACATGGTCGCGCACAACGCTTGAAGCAACGCCGAGTTCGCGTAGGTTATACTCAGGCCCGACGCCCCAGGGAATTGATGCCGATGCAGATTGTTTTTCGCCTGATCGCCCTTTCGATGGCGGCGCTTGCGCCGCTGGCGTTGTCGCAGACCGCGCGCGCCGGCGAGATCACCACGTTCGGCCTTGAGAACGGGCTCGAGGTTGTGGTGATCGAAGACCACCGCGCGCCCGTGGTGGTTCATATGCTGTGGTACCGCGCCGGTGCGGCCGATGAACCGCCCGGCACCTCGGGCATTGCGCATTTTCTCGAACATCTGCTGTTCAAGGCCACCGACAAAATCCCCTCGGGCGAATTTTCGCGGATCGTCGAGCGCAACGGCGGCACCGACAACGCCTTTACCGCCTATGATTATACCGCCTATATCCAGCGCGTCGCGGCCGACCGGCTGGACTTGATGATGTCGCTGGAAGCAGATCGCATGCGCAACCTGCGCCTTGACGAGGCCGACATCATCACCGAACGCGACGTGATCCTTGAAGAACGCAACCAGCGGACCGAAAACAACCCCGGGTCGCTGTTTGGCGAACAGCGGCAGGCGGCGCAGTACCTCAACCACCCCTATGCCATTCCGATCATCGGCTGGAAGCACGAGATGCAGGCGCTGAGCCTCGACGACGCGCTAGCGTTCTATCGCACTCATTACGCGCCCAACAACGCGATCCTGATCGTGGCCGGCGATGTTGAGCCGGGTGATGTGCGGGCCATGGCCGAAAAACATTACGGGCCGCTGGCGCCCACCATCGACTTGCCGGTGCGCGCCCGCCCGCAGGAACCGCCGCAAACCGCGCCGCGCCGCCTGACCATGGAAGACGCGCGCGTCGGGCAGCCTTATGTTATCCGCACCTACCTGGCCCCCGAACGCGACAGCGGTGATCAGCGGCCCGCGGCGGCTCTGGTGTTGTTGGCCGAACTGCTGGGCGGCTCGGGCGTAACTTCGTTCATGGGCCAACGCCTGCAGTTCGAGACGCAAAACGCGGTTTATACCGGCGCGTTCTATCGCGGTCTCTCGTTTGACGACACCACGTTCGGTGTGATCATCGTGCCCACCGAAGGCCGCAGCCTGGCGCAAGCCGAGGCCGATCTGGACGAGGTGCTGGCGGCCTTCATGGTTGAGGGCGTCGACGAGGACCAGCTGGCGCGCATCAAGATGCAGATCCGCGCCTCGGAAATTTATGCCGACG
This sequence comes from Paracoccaceae bacterium, assembly GCA_965247915.1. GTDB lineage: Bacteria > Pseudomonadota > Alphaproteobacteria > Rhodobacterales > Rhodobacteraceae > JAKZRT01. Next base: position 392,296 of record OZ252048.1, on the reverse strand, counting down.
ACAGCACCCAGGCGCTGGCGCGGCGCTATGGCGCGGCCCTGACGTCGGGGTTGACGGTTGACGACATCGAAGCCTGGCCCGGGGTTCTGCAATCGGTCACGCCGGACCAGATCATGGACGCCGCGCGCGGGGTTTTTGACCTGCGCAACTCGGTCACCGGCTGGCTTATGAAACCCGATGAAGCGGAGGGCGAATGATGTCCCGCCATATGAGCGCGTTGGTTCTGGGCCTTTGGTGGTTTGCCACGCCGCTTTGGGCCGAAGTCGCGATCCAGCAACTCACCTCGCCCGGCGGCATCAACGCCTGGCTGGTTGAAGAGCACTCAATCCCCTTCACCGCGCTCGAGATCCGCTTTCGCGGCGGCACCAGCCTCGATGCCCCCGGCAAGCGCGGCGCCACCAACCTGATGATGGGGCTTCTGGAAGAGGGCGCCGGCGACATGGACGCCCGCGCTTTTGCCGAAGCGGTCGAAGGCCTGGCGGCGCAGTTTTCCTTTGACGCGCATTCTGATGCGGTCACAATTTCCGCCGAGTTTCTCAGCGAAAACCGCGAAGAGGCCATCGAATTGCTGCGCCTCGCCCTGCAGGATCCGACGTTCGCCGAGCCCGACCTTGAACGGGTGCGCGCCCAGGTCCTGTCAAACATCCAGTCGAACCTGACCGACCCCGACCGCATCGCCTCGGACGCATTTTACGCACTGGCCTACGGCGATCACCCCTACGGCTCATCCGGTGACGGGACGCAGGAAAGCGTGGGCGCATTGACCCGTGACGACGTGCTGGCCGCGCACCGGGCGGTGCTGGCCCGTGACCGGCTTTATGTGGGCGCGGTTGGTGACATCACCGCCGCCGAATTGACCGCGCTTTTGGACCGGCTTTTCGGAGACCTGCCCGCGACCGGCGCGCCGATGCCCGGGCGCGTCGAAAACGCGCTCGCCGGCGGGGTCACGGTGATCGACTTTGAAACGCCGCAGTCGGTGGCCTTGTTCGGTCACGACGGGCTGAAACGTGACGATCCGGAATTTTTTGCGGCCTACGTGATGAACCACATCCTGGGAGGCAGCAATTTCGGGTCGCGCCTGACCATGGAGGTGCGCGAAAAGCGCGGCCTGACCTATGGGGTGTCCAGCTTTCTGGTGCCCCGCGATCTTTCCGAACTGATGATTGGCCAGGTCTCGTCGGCCAACGACCGGGTGGCGCAGGCGATCGAGGTGGTGCGCGCCGAATGGGCGCGGTTGGCAACCGACGGAGTGACCGAGGACGAGCTCAGCCAGGCCAAGACTTTCCTGACCGGCGCTTATCCGCTGCGCTTTGACGGCAATTCGCGGATCGCGGGGATATTGGTCGGTATGCAGATGATCGACCTGACGCCCGATTACATCACCTCGCGCAATGCCCGCGTCGATGCGGTGACTGCCGCCGACGTCGCCCGGGTCGCGGCGCGTCTGCTCAATGCTGAAGGGCTGCATTTCGTGGTGGTGGGCCAGCCGGAAGGGTTGGAGAGTTCGAATTAAGCCGGCCTGACCGTGATTTCGCCGCCAGCCGTGCCTCACCCCTGACCGCCCCCTCCGAGTCGGAGGGGGGAAAGCGCCACGCTCGGACCCGGCGCCTCCCCTCTCCGCTTCGGAGAGGGGTTGGGGGAGAGGCCTTTCCATCCTTTAGAAATTGTCCCGAAATTCGTCGCTTCAACTTGTCCTTTCGCTGGTCGAATCGGCGCAGCACATGCTAAGTCTTGCGTTATGCCCGACGGAGACCCCAAGATAAGCCATCAGACCATCCATCGGCTGGATGAGGCAGCAATCAACCGCATCGCGGCGGGCGAGGTGGTGGAACGCCCCGCCTCGGCCCTGAAAGAGCTGGTCGAAAACGCGCTCGACGCGGGCGCTGACCGCATCGACGTCACCCAGTCCGGCGGCGGCAAAACCCTGCTGCGCGTCACCGACAACGGCTGCGGCATCCCGGCGGGCGAATTGCACCTGGCGCTGGCGCGCCATGCCACTTCGAAAATCGACGGGTCGGACCTTCTCAATATCCGCAGCTTCGGGTTCAGGGGCGAGGCGCTGGCCGCCCTTGCCGCTGCGGGCCGGGTGAAAATTGTCAGCCGCCATGGACCCGACGCCGCAATGATCGAGGCCGGTGCCGGCCGAATGACCGCACCGCGTCCCGCCGCGCTCGGGCAAGGCACGGTTGTCGAACTGCGCGACCTATTTTCGGGCACCCCGGCGCGGCTCAAGTTTCTGCGGTCCGACCGGGCCGAAGCGCAGGCAATGACCGAGACGCTGAAACGCCTGGCGCTGGCCCAGCCCCACGCCAGTTTCACCCTGCGCGATGTCAGCCGCGGCGGCAACGGGCGGCTGGTGTTCCGGGCCGACTCCGAAACCGGCGACATGTTCGACGCACTTCTGGCCCGCACCGCCCGCGTGCTTGGGCCGGATTTCGCCGCCAATGCCCTGAAAATCGACGCCACCCGCGACCGCATTCGCCTGACCGGCTATGCCGCCCTGCCGACCTATTCGCGGGGTGCTGCGGTGCACCAGCACCTTTTCGTCAACGGCCGCCCGGTGCGCGACCGGCTGCTGACCGGGGCCTTGCGCGCCGCCTATATCGACGTGCTCGCCCGCGGCCGGCACCCGGCGGCGGCGCTGTTTGTCACTTGCGATCCTGAACTGGTTGACGTCAACGTCCACCCCGCCAAGACTGAAGTGCGGTTCCGCGACCCCGGGTGCGTGCGCGGGCTGATCATCTCGGCCCTGCGCCACGCACTGGCCGAGGCCGGACACCGCGCCTCGACGACCCTGGCCGGGGCAGCGCTCGGCGCCTTCCGCCCCGAGAACACGCACGCGCCGGTCTATCAGATGGACCTGGCGCGCCGCACCTCGATCCCCGGCCCGGGTTTTGCCGAGACCGCAGCCCCTTCGGCCCGCGTCGAGACGGCCTTGCCAGAGGGCGACGAGACGCACCTTCGCCCGTTGGGCGCGGCGCGCGCGCAACTCCACGAGACCTATATCGTGGCCCAGACCATCGACGGCATCGTCATCATCGACCAGCACGCCGCCCACGAACGGCTGGTCTATGAACGCCTGAAAGAGCAGGCCGCCGAAAATGGCATCGCCGCGCAGGCGCTGCTGATCCCCGAAGTGGTGACGCTCGCGCCCGACGACCGGGCACGCCTTCTGGCCTCTGCGGACGACCTTGCCGAGCTTGGCCTGACCATCGAGCCCTTCGGGGCCGAGGCCGTGGCCATCCGTGCAACCCCTGCCGTTCTGGGCGAGGTGGGTGGCGAAGCGCTGATCGCCGACATCCTCGATGAACTTGCCGACCTGGGCCGCTCGCAAACCCTGCGCACCCGCATCGACGCGGTGCTTTCCCGCATGTCCTGCCACGGCTCGATCCGCGCCGACCGGACCCTGCGCGCCGACGAGATGAACGCGCTTTTGCGGGAAATGGAGGCCACGCCGCTTTCAGGCCAGTGTAACCACGGTCGGCCCACCTACGTGGAGTTGAAACTCGCCGACATCGAACGGCTGTTCGGGCGGGTGTGATGGAACTGGGCGGTCGCACATATGATCTGAGCGATCCGCTGGTGATTGCGCTGATCGTCGGGGCGGGGGCGCTGGCGCTTGTGCTGATCCTCATCCTGCGCGCCGCGTCCCGGTCGGCTCGCGTGGCCGAGCCCCTGGCCTGGCAACTGGGCGAGCTTGGCAAGCGCGTGGGCGATCTCGGCGATGGTCAGGAACGTCTGGCGGGCGGGTTGAAACATGTCTCCGAAGCCCAGGCTGCCGCCCAGACCCAGACCCTGAAACTGATGGAGGCGCGGCTGGCCGATGTTCAGGAAGCGATGACCGAAAACCTGCAAGGCTCGGCGCGGCGCACGGCGCAGTCGCTCGGCGAACTGCAGGAACGGCTCAAGACCATCGACAAGGCCCAGGAAAACATCACCAAACTGTCGGGCGACGTGCTGGGCCTGCAGGACATCCTGTCGAACAAACAGACCCGCGGCCTGTTCGGTGAAATCCAATTGCAAGAGATTGTGTCAAAGGCCCTGCCGCCCGACGCTTTCACCTGGCAGGCCACGCTCTCGAACGGCAAACGCGCCGATTGCCTGATCCACCTGCCCAATCCGCCCGGACCGATCGTGATCGATTCGAAGTTTCCGCTCGAGGCCTACGAGGCGCTGCGTGCGGCGAAATCCGAGGCCGACCAAAAAACCGCGACCCGCGCGTTTCGCACCGCTGTGCGCGCGCATATCAAGGCGATTTCCCAAAAATACCTGATCGAAGGCGAAACCGCTGACGGGGCGCTGATGTTTCTGCCGTCCGAGGCGGTCTATGCCGAACTTCACGCCAATTTCCCGGACCTGGTGCGCGACGGCTTTGCGGCGCGGGTCTGGATCGTGTCGCCGACTACCTGCATGGCGACGCTGCATACGATGCGCGCCATCCTCAAAGACGCGCGTATGCGCGAACAGGCCGGCGCGATCCGCAAGGCGCTGCGGCTGTTGCACCGCGATGTCGAACTTGTCGTGGACCGGGTCGGCAAGCTCGATACCCACTTCCGCCAAGCCCGCGCAGATCTGGAAGGCATCGGCGTCGCGGCCGAACGCGCCGGCAAGCGCGCTGGCAAGCTCGACAACTTCGACTTCGAAGAAATAGCCCCCGAGGACGCGCCCGTGCCCATTCCCGAAGCCCGGCCCGAACCGGCACCCGGCGAATAATCCATCACTTTTCCAGAAATACTTATCTGTCCGCGGTCTGCTATTTTGTTGGCGGGCGGGAGGCCGGCAAATACTTGACCCGCTTTGAGGTCGTCTGGGAGCCGGGTCCCCAGCCCCTTGGGTAACCACCCAAACCGAACTGTTGACTGGCCCGGCGCTGTTGTCGCCAAGGCCGCAGATAAGGATGGATAACGTGACCTTAACACCTTACTTCGCGGGATGCGACATTTCGCGGGACGGCCTGGACATTTGCCTGTTGCAGGGCGACAGCGAGCGTCATTTCAGTTTGCCGAACACGCCGCAGGGCCATGCGATGCTGCTTGAGAAGTTGGCCGGAACATCGCCTGAGCTCGTCGTTCTGGAGGCCAGTGGCGGCTATGAATCGGCGCTGTATGAGGCCCTTCAGGGCGCCGGAGTTCCGGTGGCGCGGCTGCTGCCCCAGCGGGTCCGGCAATTCGCCTATGCAGGCGGGCAACTGGCCAAGACCGACCGGATCGATGCCTATATTCTGGCGCTGTTCGGCCAGCGGATGCGCCCCGCACCAAGCCTCGATGAGCCAGCAGGTCAGCGCTACATCAAGGCTTTGACCACGCGACGGCGGGCGCTTCTGACCCGCCGCATTGCCGAAAAATGCCAGCTCAAACAAGCCGCGTTTGAAGATATCCGCGCCATGATCCGCCACGCACTGACCCGGTTGGAGGCCGATATCAGGGCGCTGGACGCGCAGATCAATGCCCTGATCGAAGCGGACACGGCCTGGCGCAATCGCGCCCGCCGCCTGACCAGCCTTCCCGGGATCGGGGCGGTCACCAGTGCGGCGATGATTGCCGGGCTTCCCGAGCTCGGCCGCGTCACACGCGGGGAAATCGCCGCTCTGGTCGGCGTGGCACCGTTCGCGCGGCAAAGCGGTCGCTGGCGTGGCAAACGGGTGTGCCGCGGCGGGCGAAAAGACCTGCGAAATACCCTCTACATGGCGGCGCTGTCGGCGACACGCGCCAAAAGAACCCCGTTCTCTGCCCTCTACCAGCGGCTCGTCGATGCAGGAAAACCACCCAAACTGGCCATCACCGCCGTCATGCGAAAAATGGTCGTTACCCTGAATGCAATGGAACGCGATCAGAAATTCTACGCAATATAAACACTGTTGCTCAGGGGAGCGCGAGGGGTTGGCCCCTCGTTACGCGGCGCCGTATCGCCGCTATTCCGCCGCCAACGGTTGTGCCCTGCGCCCGATCTCGGTGATCTCGGCGATCACCTGCGTAATCAGCCCCTGAAGCTCAGCGAACCCGGGCCTGGGCTCGACGCGCTTCTCGTCCATATAAATTGCCCGGTCGATCTCGACCTGCACGACATGCTGATTGCGCTTGGGGCGTCCGTAATGTTGGGTAACAAAGGCGCCCGCGAAAGGCGTGTTGCGGGCCACGCGCAGGTCCGCGCCCGCGAACGCCGCCTCGATCCGGTCAACCACCTCGTGGCTTGCCGCGGCGCCATAGCGGTCACCCAGCACAACGTCGGGCGAGCGCGAACCCGCGCGCGTGATCGCCTCGATCGCCTCGTGCGGCATCGAATGGCAGTCGATCAGTATCGCGCGGCCAAAGTCGAAATGGCTTTCATCCAACAGCCGCTGCAGCCGGTCGTGATAGGGACGCCACCAGGTGCCGACGCGGCGCTGCGCTTCGGCCACGGTCAGTCTGCCGGAATAAATCGGTCGTCCGCCGGCCACCACCCGGGGAATGACCCCCAGGCCCGAGGCGATGCGTGGATTGTTGGCGGGCGCGACAGCACCTGCGATCAGGGCCGGGTCAAACTCGTCCGGTGCGCGATTGAGGTCGATAAAGGCGCGCGGTGCAACAGCGCACAAATGCGGTGCCCCGAACCGGGGTGCGGCGGCGTAAAGCTGATCGACAAATGCATCCTCGGACGACCGAATTGTTCGCTCGTCGAGATCAGACTGGGCCAGGAATGCCCGCGGATAGGTCCGCCCCGAGTGTGGTGAGGCGAAAATCAGCGCCGTATCGCGCTGCCGGGGCAGGTCAAGATGATAGACAGGATCGCTGGCATGAGACATTTCAGCGCCGATCATAACGCACTTCGCCCAGGCACCAAAAGCCCTTGCGGTGATCTCGTGAAGTTATTATAGACCCCAGATCGGCGCGGGGTGCGCAACGCCCCGCGTTATCGTCGTTCCGGGCGGTTAGCTCAGCGGTAGAGCACTACGTTGACATCGTAGGGGTCACTGGTTCGATCCCAGTACCGCCCACCATGGCTGACCCTGCCCCGGGCCGAAATTGCAACCAGCTGGCGCCCGCGCGGCCCACGAACTGGGGAGAGACCGCATGAAGGTCAGAAACTCGCTCCGGTCGCTGAAAAACCGGCACCGCGATTGCCGCGTCGTGCGCCGCAAAGGCCGCGTCTACGTAATCAACAAGACCCAGAAACGCTTCAAGGCCCGCCAGGGCTGAGTAAGCCGCGCATGGATCTAGGGGCCGCCTATGGGCGGCCTTTTGCATTTCAGGTCTGTAATCCCAGGTTTATTTCCGGCCATTTCATCCAAAGACCAATATCACCCCGCGTCGCTCAAGCGCATCCTGGGTCCGACCCGGCGGCATTCCGCTCCGGGCGGATACGGAGACAGATATGACAAAGACATTGATTTTGACGATGGCGGCGGCGCTTTTGGGCACAGCACTTTGGGCCCAGCAGACCGAAACCGGCGCCGACGCCGCCGACCCAGGCCCCGAGGCCCCCTGTCTTGAACATGAGGAAGGCGAAGACCACGCCGACACTGACGCCCATGAATCCAGCGAAGACCATGAAGCCGAGGATGGTGACATCGAGGAAGGTTCTGATCATGATGGCGACAACGACGACGGCCACGACAACGACCAGGACGCCGACGACGATGACGATGCCCGCGAACATGATGATGACGACTGATCAAAAAAGGCTCCCCCGCCGATCCCGGCGGGGGCCAAACCTATGAGGTTATTGGTCCTGCCGGTCGTTCTTCTGTTGCTCGCAGCGCTTCCCGCGTCGGCGCAGACCACCGAATCCGCGCTTATCTCGATGCTGGGGTCGCAGGGCTTCGTGCTGACCGAGCGCAGGAAAACCTGGCTTGGGCGCATCGTATTGGAATTCGTAAGCGAAACCCTTGAGCGCCAGATCATCTTCGACCCGACCCACGGCACCGTGCTGCGCGATTTCTGGGAAGCGCCGCATGCCGGCGAGGAAAACAAAGGTTTCTGGTCGCATTGGTTCGGATTTGCCAAGAAAGATAACGACGAGGGGCATGAATGATCGTGTCCGAGCGTCTCTATATAGCCGTCTTCGTGCTTCTTCAGGCCGTGGGCGCGCTTTATTTCGGGGGTCGCCTTATGCTATCGGCGCTGGGGGTTTCGATGCGCCCGCTGCCCTGGCAGCTTTTTGAGGCGCTCGAGGTCGCGGCGGCGCTCGGTCTGGTCGCGGGTACGGTGATGGGGCTGATATTTCTGCGACGCTCGATCCGGCAGCGCGAACGAATGCGCCGTGTGGTCGACCAGGCCTCGGCTGCGTTTCATGAAAATCTGCACGCGCGGTTTGACGGCTGGCGATTGTCGCGGGCCGAACGCGATGTGGCGCTCTTTGCGATCAAGGGCATGACGACCCAGGACATCGCCGCCCTGCGGCAAACCACCCAAGGCACAGTCAAGGCACAAAGCGCCGGGATTTACCGCAAGGCGGGCGTCAACAGCCGCGCCCAGTTGGCCAGCCTGATCGTCGAGGATTTTTTCGACGACGAAGTGCGGGGTCAGAAAGGCTAGCGCCGGATGAACTTAGACTAATACCAAGGGCCATTATGCGTGACTCTTTTGGGATTCCCTTTTCGTCTCGGTTGTGATTCGCTTCTGCTACAAGCAGGAGAGACCCATGACAGTTGCGGTTACACGGTTGGATTTATCGGCGAGGGACCTTCGCGCGTCGGCGGCGAGGTCAACGGATGCGAAGGCAGCGCGGAGGATGTTGGCGATTGCGTTGGTTAAGGAAGGGTCGGACCGCGCGGCGGCGGCGCGGAGCTGCGGGATGGACCGGCAAACCTTGCGCGACTGGGTGTATCGTTACAATGCCGGGGGGCTTGCGGGCCTGTCGAACCGCACGGCACCAGGGCGCACGCCTTACCTGAGCGCCGCGCAGAAGGCGGAACTTTCCGAGATCGTTCGCGCGGGTCCTGACCCTGAGGTGGACCGCGTGGTGCGTTGGCGGCGTATCGACCTGAAGCACCTGATCAAAGAGCGCTTCGGTGTTGTCATGCATGAGCGCACGGTAGGCAAACAGCTTGCCAAACTTGGGTTCAGGCGGCTTTCGGTGCGCCCCGCACATCCTCAATCGGATCCGGCCGCACAGGCGGCGTTCAAAAAAAAACTTCGCGCAGCTGGTAGCGGCGGCACTGCCGCCTGAAGCCCGCGGCAAACCACTGGAAATCTGGTTCCAGGATGAAGCGAGGATCGGACAGCAGGGAACGCTCACCCGTGTTTGGGCCAGGCGCGGAACCCGCCCGCGCGCGCCACGTGATACTCGCTACAAATGGGCTTACATATTTGGAGCCGTCTGTCCGGAACGCGCCGCTGCCGCCGCCCTCGTCATGCCCTTTGCCGATACGCAGGCGATGAATGAACACCTCGCCGAAATCGCCAAAACCGTCGTTCCAGGGGCACATGCCGTAATCGTGCTTGATGGCGCAGGCTGGCACGGTTCAAAGGCACTATGCACCCCCGACAACATCACACTTCTCCCCCTGCCGCCATACGCGCCGGAACTCAACCCGATCGAAAACGTCTGGGCCTACCTGCGCGCCAACAAACTCGCCATCTCCATCTTCGACAGTTACGACCACATCGTCGAGAAGTGCTGCGACGCGTGGAACTTCTTCGCCGAAGACAAAGAGACCGTTCAAAACATAACCTCACGCGAATACGCAAAAAGCGTCATTCTATAAGGCCGTTGGTATAATACGTTGAAATTTCGCACTGAGGATTGCGCCTGACCGGGCGGGAGCGGGAATCGCGCCCGCCATCGTGCCGAAATCTTAAAAAGATTTCAGTCCGCTTTCTTTTCAAGAAAGCGGCGCGGGACGGGCAGGTACGGCACCAGGCTGAAGTCCCTGCGAGAGGCGTATTCGAGGCGGACCACTCTGGCCGCATCCGCGCTCAGTTCCCGAACAAAATCCGAACCAGCGTGCCCTGATTGACATAGCCGGTGACCGGCAAACCGCGCGCCGCCTGAAAGCGGCGCAGGGCGCGGCGCGTGTCGTCGTCAAACTCGCCGTCAATCGGGCCCGGTTCCAGGCCCAGTGCTGTCAGCCGGTTTTCGACCAGCCGCCGGGTGGTCGTGTTGCCCGCCACCCGGCGCTCGGTCGCTTCAAATCCGGCTATTTCCTCGGCATTGGCCTCAGCCTCTTCGCGCTCGGCCAGGCGTGCCTCGGCATCTTCGATGAAAGCCCCATCGGGCCAGGCGGCGAGATAGGCGCGCAGGCCCGGCTCGTCGGCACCCTGGCGGGTGTCGCGCCAATAGGCGGTGTCGCGGGCGTCCGCCTCGGCTTGGCGCACCCGCGCGGCCTCTTCCAGTTCCGCCGCGCGCGCATCGCCCTCGGCGATCAGCGCATCAAGCTGGTTGCGGTTCAGAAACCCGGTGCCGTCGTGGCCGCGGCTGCGCTGCCAGCCAGCGATGGCGCGGCGCGAGCCGGGGCCAAATAGCCCGTCAATACCGCGCGGATCATAGCCCAGAATGGCCAGGCTTTGCTGAACCCGCCGCCGGTCCGCTCGCCTGAGGCCCAATGCGGCCTCGGTCTCGGCCAGAACCTCGTCGCGCGACTTGGGTTGATCGATGACCACGGCTTCCGCCAGAACCGCAGGCAAAAACGCCGCCGCCACCGGCACAAACCCTTTGGCGGCCACGCCCGGGTGATCGCGCAGCGCCTGCGCCATCGGACGCCCGGGCACCAAAAGCCCGTCGCGGAAAAACTCGGATAGGGCCACGGAACTACCGGTCAGAACCGTTACCCCCTGCGGCACGGGCCGGGGTGCGTAGCCGGCGTCAGTCCTGGTCCGACCCGCGCATCGCCGCGTTGGCTGGCCACCGCAACGATCGCCGCCCCCTGTTTAGTCGCCGCGATATCCATCAACGGCCCCAACGGCACCGCCTCTGCGCCCAGGCTGAAGGCGTCCGGCACGCCGGCGTTCGGGGTCAAGAGCCAGTCGTCGCGGGCCGAGCTAACAACATGGCCGTTGACGACGATCACCAGCCGTTCGGCGGCGTGCATCCGCCCCACCAACCGGGCCAGGCGGTCGGCGGCGTCCTCTCGGCGCTGGTTTTGCAGAAGAACCCTCGAAAACCCGGCCGCGCGCAGGGCGCGTTCGATGCGGTCGGTGGCCGGTCCGCTGGCCAGATCGGCCTGCACCCGGTAGGCGAGGTTCGACAGGATAACGCCCAGGTCCTCAGCGCGGGCGGACAGCGCCAAGACAAGGCTCAGCGCCGCAAGGCGTGCGGCGGCAAACAGCGGTCTGAAATTCGGCATGTGCGTCCCTCCACGCAGTAGTTCTAATTCACATCGGGCCGTCATGCGATAACAAGGCGCGCCGTCGAGGCGCTCAGTCGTAGTCCCGCCGGTCGTCGATCACCTTGCCGTCATTGGGCAGGCTGCCCGGGGCCACCACTACAACGCGGGCTTTCAGTTTCATCACCTGCGCCGCACTCGCCGCCAGCGCATCCGGGTTGGCACCGGCCGCCTCGACTTCGATGGTCATCGCATCCGCAGCGCCTTGCCGGGTGACCACCACGCGGGCCCTGGCCACCTCGGCGTGGCGGGCGACGAAATCGGCCACCGCTTCGGGGCGCACGAACATGCCCTTGACCTTGGTGGTCTGGTCGGCGCGCCCCATCCAGCCCTTGATGCGCATGTTGGTGCGTCCGCAGGGGCTTTCGCCCGCCATGATCGCGCTCAGGTCGCCGGTGCCGAACCGGATCAGCGGATAATCGGGGTTGAGCGCGGTCACCACCACCTCGCCCACTTCGCCGCCCGGAACCGGATCGCCGGTGCCCGGCCGCACGATCTCGACGATCACGCCCTCGTCGACGATCATCCCCTCCATTGCCGCGCTCTCATAAGCGATCAGCCCCAGATCGGCAGTGCCGTAGCATTGCCGGCAGGCGATGCCCCGGTCGGCGTATTCCGCACGAAGCGCCGGGAAAAGCGCGCCGCCCGAAACGCAGGCTTTGGAAAACTTCAACACCCGCCCGTCCGCCGCCGCCCGGTCCAGGATCGCCGTGAGGTAATCGGGCGTGCCGGCATAGACCGTGGTCCCGACATCGGCGGCGGCGCGCGCCTGTTGCTCAGTCGCCCCGGTGCCGGCCGGCAGAACCTTCGCCCCAACCGCGCGCGCGCCGCTTTCAAACATCAGACCCGCCGGGGTCAGGTGATAGGAAAAACTATTCTGCACGATGTCCTGCGATCCAATGCCCGCCGCGTGCAGCGCCCGCCCGAACCGCCACCAGTCGGGAGTCATCATATTGCCAGGCTCGTAGATCGGGCCAGGAGATTGAAACACATGGGTGTAATCGCCCATGGTGACCCCGCCAAACGGCGGATCGGCCTTCTGCCAGGCCGCCAGCTGGTCCTTGCGCAGCACCGGCAAAGCCCTGATATCGCCAAGCGACGCCAAAGCGACATCGGGCCAGGCATCGCCCGCATCGGCTTTGACCCGTCGGGTCAGCTTTTGCAGCCGGGCCAGTTGGTCGGTGCTGCGTTCATCGGCGCTGCGACTTTCAAGTTCGTCGAAAAATCGGGTCATTCTGGCCCCCATATGTTTGGCCGAGTAAGCCTGCGATTTCTCGGACGGGCAAGCGGATTGCGCCGCGCAGCGCGTCGCCCCGGGCGAGGGGCTCTGCCCCTCGCGCTCCCCGAAGTATTTTCAAAACGATGAAATTGAAACGGGATTCTTCCTGAGGCAAATTGCTCCGCCGCGGCCCATCAGCTCAGCCAGCGCTTGCGACGGCGGTACGACCGAACGTCACGGAACGATTTGCGGCCCTCGTCCGACATGCCCAGGTAAAACTCCTTGACGTCGGGGTTCTCGCGCAGCTCGGCGGCGGGCCCGTCCATCACCACGCGGCCCGATTCCAGGATGTATCCGTAGCGCGCGAACCGCAGCGCCACGTTGGTGTTCTGTTCGGCCAGCAGAAACGACACGCCTTCGGTTTCGTTCAGGTTCTTCACGATGGTGAAGATTTCCTCGACCAGCTGCGGGGCCAGCCCCATCGACGGCTCATCGAGCAAAATAGTCTCGGGGCGGCTCATCAGGGCGCGGCCAATCGCGCACATCTGTTGTTCGCCGCCCGATGCATATCCTGCCTGAGCTTTGCGCCGCTCGCGCAAACGCGGGAAATAAGAATAGACCAGATCAAGATCGGCATCGATCGCGCCGCGCCCGTCGGTGCGGGTATAAGCGCCGGTCAGCAGGTTTTCCTCGATGGTCAGATGTTCAAAACAATGGCGGCCTTCCATCACTTGGATGACGCCGCGCCGCACCAGTTCGGCGGGGTTTCGCAGATGCGCGACATTATCGCCGCGATACGAAATAGTGCCCTTGGTCACCTCGCCGCGCTCGGAATGCAACAAGTTCGATATGGCTTTCAGCGTGGTGGTCTTGCCGGCCCCGTTGCCGCCCAACAGCGCGGTGATGCCGCCCTTGGGCACATGCAGGCTGACACCCTTCAAGACTAGGATCACATGGTTATAGATCACCTCGATATTGTTGACCTCAAGCAGGTTCTCGGTGGTCTCGTGGGCGTCCAGCATCTCAATAATTCCTAACGCAGTCCCGGACCTGATCCGGGACCTCTTTGTTTGCGGGCGCGGCGATCATGCCGCCGCGCCACTTGGTTATAAACCGTTTACTGGCACCGCAGCTCGATGTTGTTCTCGGCGGCATAGGCCATCGAATCCGCTTCGATCAGCGCATTGATGAGCTCCGCGTCCGGCTCCATGAAGTCGGTAATCAGCGACCAGGTTTTGGCCGAAGCATCCCACTGCTGCACTGCGCCCAGGCCCGGCCCGCCGTGGTTTTCGCAAGACACCAAAAACTCGGGGCCAAAGCCACCAAGACCGGCGGCTTCCATCTTGGCGTTGGTGATGTCCAGCGCCTCCATCCCGTCGCGCATCATGCCCGGTGTGATGTCGGTGGTGCCGTGGATCTCCATCGCGGTCTTAATCGCCTCGGCGGCCAGGAAAGCGGCATAGATCGTGCGGTTGTAAAGCACGGTGCCGATATTGGTGCCGTCACCTGCGGCCATCCCTTTGTCGACAACATAGGTCTGGATGTCGTCAAAGATCGGGAAATCGGTACCCACTCCGTTCATCGCCAGCGCTTTGTAACCATTGGCGCCGTCGCCCGCCGGAATCACGTCAGCCTCGGCCCCCGACCACCACACACCGATGAAGTTTTCCATCGGATAACGGATGTTCGCGGCTTCCTGAATGGCGACCTGGTTCATCACGCCCCAGCCCCACATCAGCACATAGTCGGGCTGTTCGCGCCTGATTTGCAACCACTGCGATTTCTGTTCCTGACCGGGATGGTCGACCGGCAACAGGCTCAGATCATAGCCATGCTTTTTCGACAGCTCTTCAAGGGTGCGGATTGGTTCCTTGCCATAGGCCGAGTTGTGATAGACCAGCGCGATAGTCTTACCCGACAGATCGCCGCTGTTTTCGTTCAGCAGATAGTTGATTGCGACCGATGCAGCCTGCCAATAGTTGGCAGGATAATTGAACGTATGGCTGAACACCTTGCCGTTCGCGGCGCTGGTGCGGCCATAGCCCATCGAATGCACCGGAATATCGTCAGCCGTGCCTTTCGGGATCAACTGATAGGTGATCCCGGTCGACAGCGGCTGATAGACCAGCGCGCCTTGGCCCTTGGTCGATTCGTAGCATTCGACGCCTTTTTCGGTGTTATAGCCGGTTTCGCACTCAGCGATCCGGACCTTGACACCATTGATGCCGCCGTCGCGTTCGTTCAAGAGGTTGAAGTAATCGACATAGCCATCGGCCAGCGGGATGCCGCCAACAGCATATGGCCCGGTCCGATAGCTAAGCCACGGGATGACCAGATCGGCCATCGCCGGTGCCCCGGCCATCATTGCAGCCGCAGTGATTGCGGCAAGTCTTCCTAGTTTCATTGGGTTTCCTCCCTTTGGTTGAACCCGTTTGGTAGTCTGCCGCCCGCCTAATGCGGGAACGGCCATAATCTCAGCTTTGATTTCGCCAGCCGCCACAGGGCGGCCAGCCCGTGCGGCTCGACGACCAGGAAAAATACGATCAGCCCTCCGACGATCACGAACTCGAAATGGGTGGCGATATCGGCCTGCCAGCCCAGCGACCCGACCAGCACGTTTTTCAGGATCACCGGCATCAGCACCATAAATGCGGCCCCCGCGATCGACCCCATGATCGACCCGAGCCCGCCGATGATAATCATGAAAAGCACCAGAAACGACTTGGAAATCCCGAAGGCTTCGGTGACTTCGATGGCGCCCAGATAAACCGAAAAGAACAACGCCCCCGAGATGCCGATCAGAAACGAGCTGACCGCAAAGGCCGACAGCTTGGCGCGCAGCGGGTCAACCCCGATGATCTCGGCGGCAATATCCATATCGCGGATCGCCATCCATTTGCGCCCCACCGAGCCGCGCGTCAGGTTGCGCGCCAGCCAGGCGCAGCCAACCACGAAGATCAGGCAGATCAGGTATTTGGCCCAGGCGTCGGTATTGGGGCCGGTCACGATCACGCCCAGAACGCTGCGTTCGGGCGCGGTGATCTGCCCCGAGGCCGAATAATTGTAAAACCACGGCACTTTGTTAAAGAGCCAGACCAGGAAAAACTGCGCCGCCAGCGTCGCGACCGCCAAATAAAAGCCCTTAATGCGCAAACTCGGCAATCCAAAAATAATGCCCACCGCTGCCGTCACCGCCCCTGCGCCGATGACGTGAAAAACGATGCTCACGTCCGGAAAACTGGTCATCAGCTTGTAACAGGCGTAGGCTCCCACGGCCATGAAACCGCCCGTGCCAAGGCTGAGCTGCCCGCAATAACCGGTCAGAATATTCAGCCCCAGCGCCGCGATCACATAGATCAGCAACGGCACGAAAACCGCATTGGCCCAGTAATCGTTGATGAAAAACGGGATAATCCCGAAAGCCACCGCCAGCATGGCCCAAAAGGCCACCCGGTCATATTTGATCGGAAACGTCTGACCGTCCTGCCGGTAAGTGGCTTTGAAATCCCCCGCCTCGCGATAGATCATGCGCGCCGCTCCCCACCTGGAAAAACTGACCAATTGGCCGCGATCCGGCAACAGTCTGTTTCCAATTTTCGGCGGCTTTCTCTAAAATCAGGCATTCCTACCTTATTTCTGCCCAGATTTTGTACGAATAAGGCGACCGGTAACAGTGCCCCCCCCAGTAACGAGGTTCCCATGACCGCAATTGCCCGCAAAAACCGCCTGATCGCCCTGGTCGACGCCGGTGTCATCACCGAAGACGAAAAGAACGAGGCCATCGCGCGCCTGGGCTTCCCGCCCGCAAAATAATCACAATTGGTCCGGACCCCTGTCCGGGCCTCCCGATCAAGAATTTCGGGCCTCAGACCCGGCGCATTCGGTGCCGGGTTTTTCATTTTCCGCAGGTGGCTATGGCGCGTTACCGCTATCATACGCGCCTCCCGCCACAAGGCGCATTTGTGACCGGGGCCGCAATCGCGACATGATCGCCCCAAAATGATCCCGAAAATTCCCCGAAACGTTTCATAAAATTCAAAATTGCGCCGTCTTTGACCGTCATACCGGCCTGTGGAAATAAACAAGCACCCACGCCACGGAGTAAAGTAGCCATGTCAGTCAAAGCCCGCACCAACCGCCTGAACGCCCTCGTTGAACTGGGCATCATGTCCGAAGACGAACGTAACGCTCTCGTTGCGGTCCTGACGGTGAGCATCCCGGCCGAATAAGCCGGCTTTCCGTTCCACCCTCGAAAAGGCCCGGGCAAGCCGCCTGGGCCTTTCGCTGTCCGGGGCAGCGACAACGCCATCATATATGCGTCAGACCCGCTCAATGATCTTCTCCCCAAACAGGCCCTGCGGCCGAAACACCAGAAAGATCAGCGCCAGCACATAGGCGAACCAGTTCTCAGTGGCGCCGCCTATCAGCGGGCCGATGGAAAATTCAAACAGCTTCTCACCCACCCCAATGATCAGCCCGCCGACAATCGCCCCGGGGATCGAGGTGAACCCGCCCAGCATCAGCACCGGCAGCGCCTTCAGCGCAATCAGGCTCAGGCTGAATTGCACGCCCGATTTGGTGCCCCACATGATGCCGGCGACCAGCGCCACGAAGCCCGCGATCGACCAGACCAACACCCAGATGAAACTCAAGCTGACCCCGACGCTCAGCGCCGCCTGATGGTCATCGGCCACCGCGCGCAGGGCCCGGCCCTGTTTGGTGTATTGCGAGAACAGCACCAGAACCGCGACCAGCAGGGCGGCGATGATCGTCGCCACGATGTCCAGATTGTCGATGAAAAACCCGTACCCCAGCGCCTCAAATGTCGTCACATCGATCCAGTCGTTGATCCCCTGCGGCAGCCCGACATCCAGCTTTTTGATGTCAGACCCCCACATCAGGTCGCCAAAGCCTTCTAGGAAATAGGCCAGCCCAATGGTCGCCATAAAGAGGATGATCGGTTGCTGATTGACCAGATGGCGCAGCACGAAATGGTTCACCACCCAGGCGAACCCGACCATGAAGATCATAGTCAGCAAGATCGCCAGAAGCGCCGGAATGTGCCAGCCGAAATGGTGGATCTCGGTGTCGAAGACGGCGTTAATCAGGTGCGAAAACGGCACCTGGCCCTCCATGATCCCGACCAGCGTCAGCGCCGCGAACAACGCCATGACGCCTTGGGCATAGTTGAAAATGCCGCTGGCCTTGAAGATCAGCACAAAGCCAAGCGCCACTAGGCTGTACAGCACCCCGGTCATCAGACCGTTGAGCGTGACCTCCATCGCGAAAAGAAGCTGGTCAGGCATGTGAGCAGATCCTTTTTCTCAAACCGGCGGCGGCCTCCCCCCTCTCCCCCCTCCCAGGGGGAGGGGGAAAGCGCCAAGCTTGCCACGCGCGGCCCCCCTCTCCGCCCCGGAGAGGGGGTGGGGGAGAGGCCATCGCGAAAGGAAGCTGTTCAGGCATCATTCCACCGCAGTCCCGGACCTGATCCGGGACCTCCCTTCCGCGAGACCCCGGATCGCGTCCGGGGTAATTTCGCCGCGAAAAATCAATCATGCTCGACCCCCAGATAAGCGTCGATCACCGCCTGGTTCGACCGCACCTCGGCGGGCGTGCCGTCGCCGATCTTACGCCCGTAATCCATCACCACCACCCGGTCGGAAATGTCCATCACCACGCTCATGTCGTGCTCGATCAGCGCGATGGTGGTGCCGAACTCGTCGTTCACATCCAGAATGAACCGGCTCATGTCCTCTTTTTCCTCGACGTTCATCCCGGCCATGGGCTCGTCGAGCAAGAGCAGCATCGGCTCGGCGGCCAAGGCGCGGGCCAGTTCGACGCGCTTTTTTAACCCATAGGGCAGGCGGCCCACCGGCGTTTTGCGGATGTTCTGAATTTCCAGAAAATCGATGATCCGCTCGACCTGCGCCCGGTTGGCCATCTCTTCTTTCTCGGCCTTGCCCCACCACAAAGCTTGGGCGAATATCCCCGCTTTCATATGCGTCAGACGCCCGGTCATGACGTTGTCGAGCACCGACATGCCCTCGAACAGCGCGATGTTCTGGAACGTCCGCGCGATGCCCTGACGCGCCACGCAGTGCGGCTTCATCACCGGCCGCCGCGCGCCCTTGAACCAGACCTCGCCCTCCTGCAGGTGATAAAACCCGCTGATCACGTTCAGCATCGACGATTTGCCCGCGCCGTTGGGCCCGATGATCGCCCGGATCTCGCCCTCGCGGATATCGAACGAGATATCCTCCAGCGCCGTCACCCCGCCGAACCGCAGCGTGATATTTTTCATCTCCATCAGCGCAGCGCCGATGGTGCGCCCGTCGGGGGTGACATAGCTGTCGCCCATGTCTTTCATTCCGCCGCCTCATTCATTGGGCGTTCAACAAGAGCCCGCACCGCGCCGAGAAACTCGATCAATTCGATCTCGAACTCCATGGTATTCTCAGGATAAGCGATTTTCGCATCTATGTTTCCGTGCAATAGATCGTCAGCGAGCTTCTTGAGGCGTTCGAGTGTCGCCGCGACCCGTGCGTCCGGATACGACGCAACCGATCGGTACTTTTTCGGGATTCGCTTCAGTATCTGGTCCTTGTTCGCCCGCAACAGCGCGATAGCACCCTGGAAGGCTCCGAGAACAAAAGCTTCCTGTGTGCTCTGCAGGAGTTGGGGATAGCTTCGCTCGTTCAGGGAATCTCTAAGCTCAATTGGGAGCAGAAATATTGGACAGAGAGCCCTGCGTCGGTGAATCCCGCGCAAGTCAAGACCACCGCGTACCAAGTCGGAAAGCCCTTCAAGTCCCTCGACCTGCTGCCAATCCGCCTCCGTGCGAGATCCATCTTTACCAGTCCGATTATCCAGACGGTAAACTTGCGAATTAATCAAATCGCTCAGACCTTCTGCAAAGCGCTCGGCAACCTGATCTTTTTCCTCCCATATTTCCTGGCGAGACTTTCGTCTGGGCTTCGTGGCATCGACAGAAAACCCAGTATCAACATCGATAATGATAGGGCCCTTGATGTGGCGAATTGGGTCAACCAGATCGACGTATCTACCTTCGAAATCTCGCCACGCCGCGCGGAAATCAGGTGCAACATTCTCGATGAAGAGCTCTCGGTCCCGTCTTTCCGCAAGCCGGAGGGTATACGCGCACCAGTGCAGTGCCTTTGTTAGGTCCTCAAACCTCGGGCCGTTCTCGACCAAGAAATCTATCCGTGATGGACTATCCCTACACTGTTCTTTCACGCTCTTGAAAAGCGTCATGAATTCATCGATTTCCGGCGCCCGGTTCTTCATTCCGCCGCCACCCTCTGTTCGGCCTCGGGCACCAAAACATCGGCAATGCGCAGCGTCGCCGAAATCGACCCCTTGCGCCCGTCCTCGTACGTCACTTCGGTCACGGTCGAAATGCTGGTCGACCCGTTATAAAGCGCGGTGACCAGATCGGCGAATTTTTCCTCGATGATCCGGCGGCGCACTTTACGGGTCCGGGTCAACTCGCCGTCATCGGCATCCAGTTCCTTGTGCAGGATCAAAAACCGGTGGACCCGGCAGCCCGACAGCATATCGTCACCGGCCAGGCTTTCGTTGGCCTCGCGCACATGCGCCGCGATTTTCTCGTAAACCTCCGGATGCCCGGCCAGTTCCTGATACGACCCGTAAGCGATGTTGTGGCGCTCGGCCCAGTTGCCCACCGCGGTCAGGTCGATGTTGATGAAGGCCGTGCACATCGCACGACCGGCCCCAAACACCACCGCCTCAAGAATGTTGGGAAAGAACTTCAGCTTGTTCTCGACAAACTTGGGCGCGAACATCGCACCCGAAGCCATCTTGCCCACGTCCTTGGCCCGGTCGATGATCCTGAGATGCCCGCTCGTCTCCTCGATGAACCCGGCATCGCCCGTCGCCACCCAGCCGTCCGCGTCCTTGGTATCGGCGGTACTCTCGGGGTTCTTGTAGTATTCAACGAACGACCCCGGCGAACGGTAAAACACTTCGCCATTGGCGCCGATCCTGAGCTCGACGCCCGGCGTCGGCGTGCCCACGGTCTCGGGCCGCACCTCGCCGTCGCGCTGCTGGGTGATGAACACCGATGCCTCGGTCTGGCCGTAAAGCTGTTTGAGGTTGATCCCCAGCGACCGGTAGAACTCGAACACTTCGCCGCCGATGGCCTCGCCGGCCGTATAGCCCACCCGCACCCGGCTCAGCCCCAGGGTGTTTTTCAAGGGCCCATAGATCAGCATCTCGCCCAGCCGGTATTTCGCCCGGTCCATCGCCCCGACCGGCCTGCCATCCAACAGCGCCGGACCCACCCGTTTGGCGATGTCCAAAAAAACCCTGAACAGCCACCGCTTGATCGCCCCCGCATCCTCCATCCGGATCAGCACATGGGTCAGCTGGGTCTCGAATATCCGCGGCGGCGCAAAGTAATAGGTCGGCCCGATCTCGCGCAGATCGGTCATCATCGTATCCGCGCTTTCCGGGCAGTTCACGCAGAACCCGGTCCACATCGCCTGCCCGATGGAGAAAATGAAATCGCCGATCCAGGCCATCGGCAGATAGGCCAGCACATCTTCGCCGGGCCCCAGATTGTCAAACTTCGACGAGGCTTTCGAGGCCTCGATGATATTGCGATTGCTCAGCACCACGCCCTTGGGCCGCCCGGTGGTGCCCGAGGTATAAATCATCACGCATTTGTCGCCCGGGCGAATGGCCGCTACCCGCGCCGCCATCTCGGCCCCCAGCGCGCCCTTCGCGGCGCGCCCCTTGTCCTGAAGGTCGGTATACGAGGTCAGCCGGGTATGGTCGTATTTCCGCATCCCGCGCGGATCGAGATAGACGATGTGCTCCAGAGCGGCCAAGCTGTCCTGCACCTCGATCACCTTGTCGACCTGTTCCTGATCGCCGGCAATGACAAACCGCGCGTTGCAATGGCCCAGCGCATAGGCGATCTCGTCGCCCACCGCGTCCGCATAAAGCGGCACCGGCACCGCACCAATGTGGTTGGCGGCGATCATCGCCCAGTAAAGCCGGGGCCGGTTGCGCCCGATGACGGCAATGTGGTCGCCCTTGGCCGCCCCCAGCGCCAGCAGCCCCAGCGCCAGGGCCTCGATCTCGTCCGCGGCCTGGCCCCAGGTCCAGCTTTGCCAGATGCCAAGGTCTTTCTCGCGGTACGCCGCCTTGGCGCCGAACTCGCGCACGTTGCGCTGCAACAAAGCAGGCAGCGAGGTCAGCCCATGGGCCGCAGTGGACGCATTCGTCACGGTATCCTCCCACCGGTCTGGCGTCCGGGCCTCCCCCCTTACGCGCTGCCGCTGCCCCCGGAAATTTGCTGCCCCGCGGACACGGCGACTAAATCCCAGCCCGGTCCCCAAGTAAACAGCCATGCCCGATCGGCGGGCAATTTATAAAACGCTTGTTCAATTAATGACAAGCCTGTTAGCGCCCACAGGGACTGGATGCCGCAGGCCAGCCTGCGCACCCCCCACCGCGCGCCGCCTTCACGATGGTTTTACCGGTGCCCGGCACATTGCCGCCCATGCGTATCCCCCTCGACCAGATCGACGCCGACGTCCTGCCGCGCGACCGCACCCTCATCGACGCGGGCGCACTCACCGAGCTCGAACGCTCGATCGCCGCCACCGGCCTGCGCACCCCGATCGAAGTCTACGCGTTTGGCGACGGCTACGGCCTGATCTCGGGCCTGCGCCGCCTCACCGCTTTCCGCCGGCTTTTTGAGACCACCCAGCTTGAGAAATTCAGCACCATCGAGGCCACCCTGCGCACCCCCGCCGGCCCGGCGCAGGCCATGGCGCTGATGGTGGCTGAGAACGACATCCGCGCCAACCTCAGCGCCTGGGAACGCAGCGCCATCGCCCACCGCGCGGTCGGCACCGAGGGCATCGAGACCCTGGACGCCGCGATCACCATCCTCTTCCCCCACGCCGACCGCAACAAACGCGCCCGCATCCGCGCCATCGCCGAGGTGGTCGAAGCACTTGGCCACGTCCTGATCGACCCCGAGGGCTTATCCCAGCAACGGCTTTTGCGCATCTCGACCGCCATCAAATACGGCTGGGCGGACATCGTGGAAACCGCCCTCGACCAAAGCCGCGCCCGCGACCACCGCGCCCAGTGGGACCTGATCAAACCGATCGTGGACGAGGTCGAAACACTCGCCCCCTCGGGCCGAACCAACCCCCACCGCCCCAGACGCATCTCCAGGCCCGCGCAGGGCTTCACCCTGCGGCGCGAAAAAACCGCCACCGGCTACCTTCTCCACATCACCGGCCGCCGCGCCACCAGCGCCCTGACGGCTGAGATCATCGACGAGATCGAACGGGTATTCCTGCCCGAATAATCCCCGCCCCGGCCCCCGAGCCGGGGACTTGCGAGCCCCGCTTGCCTCTCCCCCATCCCCTCTCCGTCCCGGAGAGGGGATGGGGGAGAGGCCCCAAACCGACCGCGCCGCTTTCCACCCTCCGCCCGGACCCAAGCCGAAGGCGCCGGGCGAGCGCCTGCCCGTCCCGGCGGGCTGGCGCTTTGTCTGCCATCCCGCGCACCAGAAATGGAAAAAGTACGTTGCCACCATAAAGCACGCCGCCCAAAGGTCGCAGCGCCACCCCACGGGCAGACCCACGCCCGGCTCAGTTCATGAGTCCACACGGGGCCGCGATGCTCCACCTCAAGCCAACCACCGTAGAGCGGGTTTCAGCCCGCCACCCAACCCATAGCTCTTCCACCGCCGGAGGGTGCGCATTCATGCGCATCGTCCAAAATGTGATGTTACAGAGATCAGAAAGCTGAAATGCCCCTACGCTTTCTCGTGCGCGTCAACCATCTTTGGCCGCCGCGTCCCTTCTGTTTCGGAGGATCAGTTCCCAGATTGAATATGTCTCATTAATGCGTGAGAGAATATCATCGAGGCTGTAAAATGGCTCTCCATCCAAGACTTCGAATTTGGCCACTCGATTCCCATCGCCAATTGAACGAGTGGCCAGCAGAGCTGCCCTGGCATCACGAAGATCACCTATGAGCGCAGTGTGATGAATCAGGGATTTGATAAATTCTTTCCCGCCTGCTGAAAGTGTCATCTTCGAGCGTGGGTCCAAATTAAGCACATAGGCCTGCGCATCAATGACCGCGACAACATCAGAGCAGTACCTCAATGTATCAACAGTCAGCCGGAGTGGCTCGCTCCGCACTATGCGGCCGACAACCGAATTTTCATTGCGCCAGTCGATAAGGGCGCGGGCTACACCTTCGCAAGCATTCGATTGAGCGACCCCAGATTTGCATTCCCTTACGATCGACTGAACGAGTACATTGTCGTCACCGCTTTGCAAATCGCCGAAAAGTGGAGACGACGCCAAAAGAATTTTCGGCAGCGCATTTACAACCGGTGAATAATTCCACCAAACGCTGGGATTCTCGATTTTCAGTAATGCGGAATTACGGCGCTCAATTGGAAGCGTCGCTATGTTTGCCACTTCTGTTGAACTTAGGCGGGTGATCTTCAAGGTCGAGTTCCTCCGAAAAATCATCGTGGTGCGCCAACAAGATGTGGCGGTTGAACCCCCCTTTTATAACATTATCGGGTATGAGAACCTGCGAGGCAAGGTTAATTTTGGCACTCGTCCACACTGAGTGCCAAGGACCGCCCGGAGCGTGTGACTTCTTTCTTAGTTGAGAAGCATTTAACGACCGCAACTGCAAAACCGTTTCTGCAATATGGGATCGACGTATTTTGTCTGTAGGCGGAGGGACCACTCTTTTCTTTCCGCTTATGATGTCCACCGATTCGGCGCGCCGAGTTATTGGTTCCGCCCGGAATTCCTTAAATTCGCGGTAGATGTGGGGATGCACCGGTCCATGGTCCCATGCCTCAAAGTAGCCTTGGCAAAGCTTTTCGCCGAACGAGACTAAATATTTGGCGTACGCAAAGTATGCAATCTTTTGGAGTTCGAGATTTGTAGTTTGATAACCGAAATGCTTGCGAACCACCAAGATGTAGTTTGCGAGTGATCTGGGGTCTAGCGGAGATATATCGTCCAAATTCAGAGCTCTCATTTCTCCCGCTGCCTGGGCACGATGTCTAGCCCACTCATTGCATTTCTCCTAGCATATTTCTCTCAACCAGAATCGCCAACCCCCAAGACACTTTATTGGCTTGAATACATCAAAAAACCAACTACTTACCCACCTGCTCAACCTTGAGCACCCCCTCACCGCAACGACCTCCCCTTCAGTATCGCCCCCTCGCCGAACTTCTCCCGGATCGCGTCGGTGGCCCGTTCGGCCCCCTCCCGGCGCCGCGCGTCCGGGTCCAAAAGGTCACCCGAGGCGCCGCCCCGACCTTCCGCCATCAGATCGCTGATCCCGACCCCGATCAACCGGTAAGGCCCCTGCTCGCCGACTCCGTCCATCAGCCCCCGCGCGGTCCGGTAAATCTTGTCCGCCACCTGTGTCGGGTCCCTCAAACTGACCCGCCGGGTCAGCGAGCTATGATTGGCCCGCTTCAATTTCAGCGTCACCACCCGCCCCACGATCCCCCTCGCCTTGGCCCGACCGGCGACCTTCTCGGAAAGCCGCCAGATATGCCCGTCCAGCACGTCATCATCCGAGGTATCCTCGAAAAACGTCGTCTCGTTCGAGATTGATTTGACCGGCGCATTGGGCGAAACCCGCCGGTAATCCTCCCCCCGCGCCAGATGCCAGAGCCGGTCCCCCATATGCCCGAACCTTTCGCCCAGGTCCTTGCGGTCCCACCGCAGCAAATCCCCGAACGTCCTGATCCCGGCCCGGTCCAGCCCCGCCCGCGCCGCCGGTCCGACCCCCCAGATCAGCCGCACCGGGCGACCGCGCAGGAAATCCACGGTCTCGGCCTTGCCGATCACCTGAAACCCGCGCGGCTTGTCCAGATCGCTCGCCACCTTGGCCAGAAATTTGTTGTGGGACAGCCCGACCGACCCAGTGATCCCCAGCTCCTCCTCCATCCGCCGCAAAAGCCCGGCCAGCATCACCGCCGGGGCACGCCCATGCAGCCGCGCGGTGCCGCCTAGGTCCATGAAGGCCTCGTCCAGCGACAGCGGTTCGACCGCCGGTGTCAGCTCGGCCATCATCACCCGCACGGCCTTGGAAACCTCCACATAGAACGACATGCGCGGCCGGATCACCACCGCCTCGGGGCACAGCTTCAGCGCCTGAAACATCGGCATCGCCGACCGCACCCCCTTGATGCGCGCGACATAACAGGCGGTCGACACCACCCCGCGCTTTCCGCCGCCGATGATCACCGGCTTTTCGGCCAGCGCGGGATTGTCGCGCTTTTCGACCGAGGCGTAGAAGGCGTCGCAATCCATATGCGCCACCGACAGCGTCGTCAGCTCGGCATGCTCCAGCACCCGCGGCCCGCCGCAGGCCGGGCACCGGGGGGCCGGGTCGAAAATGGTCAGGCAATCGCGGCAGAGCGCAGGCATGGCCCATCTATACCAGTGGAACGCCGCGAAGGGTAAGAAGCCACCCGCGCCCTCAATATTCAATGGCAAAGGCGCAAGGATTATGATCTTGGTGGGCACCAAGGCGAGAGCGTCGAAACTTGGCGGCGCCCGGCCCGAGATGCGGAAGGCATGTTGACCCCGTGGACCTAATCTTCGACGCTGGCGCGATCATCATGGCCGACCTGATCCTGTCGGGCGACAATGCGCTGATCATCGGCATGGCGGCGGCCAGCCTGTCGCCGGGACTGCGCGCCAAAGCGATATTTTTCGGCATGCTGATCGCGGCCTTGCTCAGGATCGCTTTTGCGGTGATCGCGACCGAACTGCTCGGCGTTCCGGGCATCCTGTTTCTGGGCGGCATCCTGTTGACCTGGGTGTGCTGGCGGCTCTACCACGCGATCCGGCAAAGCACCGGGCACCAGGCCGAAATGGCGCTGGAAACGGCGCGCGACCCGCTTGGCGGGTACACCGGCCCACCGCGGCGCACGCTTGGGGCGGCGCTTTGGACGATCGCGCTGGCCGATGTGTCGATGTCGCTGGACAACGTTCTTGCCGTTGCCGCCATTGCCGATGGCAATACCAGATTGCTGGTCTTCGGCCTGGGCCTGGCGATTATCCTCATGGCCTGTGCGGCCACGTTGATCATGAAACTTCTGACCCGCTATCCTTGGATTTCGTGGCTGGGGCTATTGGTGCTTGTCTATGTCGCCGGAGAAATGCTGGTGCGCGGAATATTCGACGCGCACCACGGGATCGGCCCGTTGCTGGGGCTCATTGAAGGCATTGAATTCAGCGACTATCACCAACGCGGCAGGCCATGACCACGGCATCGAATACGCCGGGCCTGTCAGCGCTGATACCGATCTGGCCGGGGACAACGGATTCTTAGGCCTCGGCTTCCTGTTCGATCTCGGCGGCCTCAGCCTTGGCTTTTTGCTTCACGCGAATGCTCAGCTGTCCTTCCCATTCGGCCACCAGCTCGCGCACCCGTTTGATATAGGGTTGGTTTTCGGCGGCAGGAATGTTCAGATCATACAGACCTGCAAGTTCGCGCATCGTGGCACGGTCCACGTTTTCGAATTCATCCGCTATCATCTGCGCTTCGGCCTTCGACATTCCGGTGGCCTCAAACGCCGACCGGCCCATCCGCACCGAACTGTCGTAGTTTTCGCGGATGATGTCGCGGCAGCCTGCGGCCCAAAGCTCGTAGACATGGTTCCGGTCGACGGCACGGGAGATAACATGCAGATGCGGGTAATTCTTGACCGCATAGCGGGTCAATTCGGTGATCTGTTCGCGATCGTCGATGGCGATGACGAATAATTTTGCCTCGGAAATGCCCGCCGAGTGCAGCAGATCGGGTCGCGTTGCATCGCCATAATAAACATGGATGCCAAGCGTTTTGAGCATCTGCAATTGCGCTGAGCTATAGTCGATGACCGTAGTCGGAATGCCGGCGCCGCGCATCATCCGGTTGACCATGCCGCCCATGCGCCCGTGGCCGGCGATGATGACATTGCCGGTCGGCTCGATCTCGTCGGCCTCGCGTTCCTGTTGGCTCGAATAATGGCGGGCGATCAACCGGTCGTAGAGAATGAACAGCGCCGGTGTCAGCAGCATCGAAAGGGCCACCACCAGCAAAAGCTGATCGGCGACGCTGGCCGGTATCACCGAGTTGGCGACGGTGAAGGACAGCAGGACAAAACCAAACTCACCAGCCTGCGCCAGCCCAAGCGCGAACAGCCACTTGTCGCCCTCGATCAGCTTGAAGACCCGCCCAACAACCAAAAGCACCGAAACTTTGATCACGATCAGTCCAAACGTGAGCGCCAGAATGTTAAAAAAGTTCTCGAACAGCAGCGCAAAGTTGATGGCCGCGCCAACGGTCATGAAAAAGAGACCCAACAGTAGCCCTTTGAACGGGTCGATATCGCTTTCCAGCTCGTGCCGGTATTCGCTGTTGGCCAGAACCACGCCAGCCAGGAAAGTGCCAAGCGCCGGCGACAGCCCGACCAGCGACATCAGAAGCGCGATCCCGACAACCCCCATCAACGCAGTGGCGGTGAAAAGCTCGCGTAACCGGGCCTGGGCGATGAACCGAAAGATCGGGCCGGTCAGGTAATTACCCCCCAGAATGACCACCGCAACGGCGGCCACTGTCACGAGCGCTGTCTGCCATCCGTTCAGTCCTTCAACCAAGCTAAGCCCGCTGCCCTGGGCGCCATGGTCTGCATCGGCGGCAGGCAGATGGCCCATCAGCTCGGGCATCGCCAAAAGCGGGATCAGCGCCAGCATCGGGATGACGGCAATGTCCTGAAACAAGAGCACCGAAAATGCCGACTGTCCGCCGTCGCTTTTCATCAGGCCCTTTTCGTTCAGCGTTTGCAGGACGATTGCCGTCGATGACAACGCCATCACCAGGCCAATGGCCACAGCGATGGTCCATGGCTGCCCAAGCGCCATCACCGCCGCCGTAACGATGGCCGCAGTTCCAGCCACCTGGGCACCGCCCAGACCCAAAAGCCGCGCGCGCATTTCCCAAAGCATCTTGGGTTCCAGTTCGAGGCCAACAAGAAACAGCATCATGACGACGCCGAATTCGGCGAAATGCTGGATCGCGACGACATCAACGTTCAATATTGCCAGGATCGGGCTGATCAAAATTCCAGCGATCAGATAGCCCAGAACCGACCCGAGGCCAAAGCGCGACGCCAGGGGCACCGATATCACGCCGGCCACCAGAAAGATGAACATCAGCAACAGAGTGTCGATCATCGGGGGGTCCTCGGTTGGGGCGCGTTTGGAAGACTAGGCGGTTTCAGCGCCAACCACCACCAGCATAATCGCAGGGGCGGGGGAATGAAATTTGAGCCGCCGCTGATGACATCGGGGCGGGGGAGGTCTAGCATGAAACGACGGACACCAAAACACGAAAGCGATCATGGCCCCCGCGACGCCGGTTTGTGACTATGGCTGGAAAGCCCCCGATTTCTCGCTTCGCGCGACCGACGGGCGGACATTGTCGCTGGCCGACATCCGCGGCGGCAATGGCACGCTGATCGTTTTCATGTGCAACCATTGTCCGTATGTAAAAGCGGTGATCGACCGCCTGATCCGCGACGCGAACGACCTTGCCGCACTGGGCGTCGGCGTGGCGGCCATCTGTTCGAACGATGCAACCTCGCACCCCGGCGACGATTTCGGGCCAATGAAAAACTGGGCCGAGGCGCTGCATTTTCCCTTCCCCTATCTGCACGACGAAGACCAGACGGTGGCGCGCGCCTATGACGCGGTCTGCACGCCCGATTTTTTCGGCTTCGACGCCGATCTTGGCCTGCAGTATCGCGGACGGCTCGATGCCTCGCGCGCCCAGCCAGCACCGGCGGGCGTGCGCCGCGATCTTTACGAGGCAATGAAAACGGTGGCCGAGACCGGTCACGGCCCGTCCGATCAGATCCCGTCCATGGGATGTTCGATAAAATGGAAGGCGGCCTGAGGCCTTGCAAAAAGGCTATTCGTCCAGCAACTGCTCCAGATACAGCCCATAGTCGTTCTTGCCGTATCTTTTGGCCGCTGCCGCCAGATCGCTGCGACTGATCCAGCCCCGCCCAAAGGCAATCTCGTCGGGTGATCCGGTCTGCAGTCCCTGGCGCTGTGTCAATGTGCGCACAAAGTTCGAGGCATCCAGCAACGACGCATGGGTGCCGGTATCCAGCCAGGCATAGCCCCGCCCAAGCCGCTCGACGGTCAGCAGACCGCGCTTCAGATACATCTCCAGAAGCGAGGCAATCTCCAACTCGCCCCGGTCCGAGCGCTTGACCCGTCTGGCCATTTCGGGCGCGTTACCATCCAGATAATAGAGCCCGGTCACGGCGTAATTCGACGGCGGCACTTTGGGCTTTTCGATGATTGCGCGCACTTTATCGCCATCATAGTCGATAACGCCATAGCGTTCAGGGTCGGCCACGCGATAGCCAAAGACCGTGCCACCAACCTTCTGCTGATCGGCGCGGGCCAACAGCTTGGGCAGCCCGTGGCCGAAAAATATGTTGTCCCCCAGAACCATGGCCGAAGGCGCGCCAGCCAGATAATCTTCGGCCAGAATATAGGCCTGGGCCAGACCATCGGGCGAGGGCTGTTCGATCCAGGTAATGCGCAACCCCCATTGCCCGCCATCACCGATCAGCCTTTGAAACTGCGCCTGGTCTTGGGGCGTGGTGATGATGGCGATGTCGCGGATGTCCGACAGCATCAGCGCGCTGAGCGGATAATAGACCATCGGTTTGTCATAAAGCGGCAACAGCTGCTTGGACACGGCCATGGTCAGCGGATAAAGCCGCGTGCCGGATCCGCCGGCCAGAATAATTCCCTTGCGTTGCATCAATTTCCTTTTCCGGCCGCTGATCCACTCAGATGGCCTTCGATGAATTTCACTTTTTCGCGCAACAGATCGGCGTCGCCACGGGTTTCGACGTTCAGACGCAACAATGGTTCGGTGTTCGAGGCGCGCAGGTTCATGCGCCAGTCGGCGAAAGTCAGGCTGACGCCGTCCAGGTCGTCAACCTCTTGCGCATCGGGCCGCAGCAGGTCGCGCAGCCTTGCGATTTCTGCTGCCGGATCGCCGACGCGAAAGTTGATCTCGCCCGAAGACGGAAACCGCACCTTCAGATCGGCCACCAGTTCCGACAGCGGCTTGCCCGCCCGCGACATCTGCTGAATCACCTTCAGCCAGGGGATCATGCCGCTATCGCAGTAATAGAAGTCGCGGAAATAGTGATGCGCTGACATCTCGCCGCCATAGACGGCGCGGGTGCGGCGCATCTGCGCTTTCATGAACGCATGCCCGACCTTTGAGACCGCCGCGCTGCCGCCTGCCGCCTCAACAATGTCTTGCGTGGCCCAGACAATGCGCGGGTCGTGGACAATGGTCGCCTCGGGCTCGTCGCTCAGCGCTGCCTGAGCCAACAGGGCCACGACATATTCGCCGCCCACAAAAGCGCCGCTCTGGTCGAAAAAGAAACAGCGGTCAAAGTCACCGTCCCAGGCGACACCAAGATCGGCCCCCGCCGCCCGCACCGCGTCCTCGGTCGCGCCACGGTTCTCAGACAACAGCGGGTTTGGGATGCCATTTGGAAAGGTCCCGTCGGCCTCCCAGAAATGGCGGATAAACGTCAGGGGCGAGCCGCGCCGCGCAAGCTCGTCCGCGATGGCGTCAAATGTCGGGCCAGCGGCGCCGTTGCCGGCGTTGACCAGCACTTTCAGCGGTGCCAGGGCCGCCGCATCAACAAAGTCAGCGACAGCGCTGGCGTAATGCGCGCGCATGTCGTGATAGGTGTAGCCGCCCTCGCCGCCGCCGGGCACACCCTCGCCAGCCGCTTCGGCCGCAGTGCGAATATCGATAAACTCGGTTTCGGGGTCCAGCGGGCGCGACGACGGCCCGACCAGCTTCATGCCGTTGTAATCGATCGGGTTGTGCGAGGCGGTGACCATGATCCCGCCACCCGCCTTCAGCCTGCCGGTGGAAAAATAAACCTCTTCGGTGCCGCAAAGCCCGATGTCGATCACGTCAACGCCTTCGGCCCGCAGCCCCTCGATAAGTGCTGCCGAAAGCTCGGGGCCCGAGGCGCGCACATCGCGCCCCACGACCACCTGCCCGGGGCGCAGGACCCGCGCAAACCCCAGCCCGATCCGGCGCGCGATGCCGGCATCGATATCGACCCCCAGCCGCCCGCGCACATCGTAGCTTTTGAAGCAGGTCAGGGTCATGCGATCACGTCCAGTTCTTCCAAGACCCGCCTCAGACCCAGGCGCCAGTCCGGGCGCGACAGCCCGAATGTGCGTTGCGTCAGGCTGCAATCAAGCCGCGAATTGCCTGGGCGCATCGCCTTGGTCGGATAATCGGCAGTCGTAATATCTTTGACGCTCACCCGCCTGCCCGCAAGGCGAAATATCTCGCGCGCAAAATCGGCCCAGCTGACATCGGGCGCGCCGGAAAAATGGTACGTGCCACCGAGGCTGTCGTTATCGGTCAGCGCCCGGGCGATGGTGACGCAAGCGGCCGCGATGGCGCTGGCCGGGGTCGGCCCGCCGATCTGATCGGCCACAATGGACAGGTCTTTGCGCGTCTCGGACGCCCGCAGCATCGATTTGACAAAGTTGGCCCCATGGGCCGAGAAAACCCAGCTTGTCCGAAGGTTCGCATGCGCCCCGCCCGCCGCGCGCACCGCCTTTTCGCCCGCCAGCTTGGTTCGCCCATAGGCCCCCAGTGGTGCGGTCGCGTGGTCGGGTGGGAACGGCGCGTCGCCGTTTCCGTCGAAGACATAATCGGTGGACAGATGCACCAAAGGAATGGAGAGTTCCGTGCAGGCCAGCGCTATGGCCCCGGGACCCGCCGCGTTCACCGCCAGAGCCTGGTCTTCGTGATCCTCGGCGGCATCGACGCCAGTCCAGGCAGCGGCGTTGACCACCGCGTCGGGCCGCAACGTGCGGATGCGTGCGGCCAGCGCCGGCGGATCAGCCAAATCAGCATCCTGGCGCCTCAGAAAATGCGCGTCCGGCGCGACCCGCGCCAATTCGCGCGCAACTTGCCCGGTCTGACCGAAAATCAATAAATCCATAACCCGCCTGCCAGACCAAATGCGTCGCGCGCCAAAAGATTAGCGCTTGCCACACCCTGTACAAGCCCAATCTGGCAAACAATGGCCTTGGGCAATGCGCGCGCGATCCTTCGCCCGTAACCACCGGTAAATCGGGCACCCGCCGCGCAATACTTTGCATTTGGACTGCCTGCAGCATTTTCATCCGAAAAAATTGGCCGCAAACCGCGCCTTTGCTGTTATCACATTTCCATAAATACTTATCTGTCCGCGGTCTGCTATTTTGTTGGCGGGCGGGAGGCCGGCAAATACTTGACCCAAGATCACCCGGTCGCCGCCAGTAATCGGGTATTGCCACCAGCGGCGGTGGTGTCGATGGACAGGTGCCTCTCCACGGTCGCCAGACGCGCCAGATCAAAGCCGGTGGCAAGCAGAACAATCGGCCCGTCGCGATCTGCCAGCGCCCGCCTGACCTGCGTCAGACGCTGGTTATCGGACCAATCAGCGACCAGATCGAAGCCATGAAGACCGGTCAGCGTTTCCGGCGACAAGAGACCGGGCACGCCCTCGCCCGCGCCCATCCCCGGCGCAACCGCCAGCGCCGCGCAGCCGGTGCTACGCGCAATGCGGGTCTGTTCGCGCGCCGCGGCGGCGGTGGGGCCAAGGCAGAGGACCACCCCGCGCCCGAACAGGCTCAGCCGGTTTGACTCGCCCGTCGGTCCCGGCATGTCTTGGGTCGCGCGCGGGCCTGGCCTGGCCGCCAGTCCCTTCAGCGCCGACTGCACCGCCTTGGCATCAGCCATCGGGCCAGCGTCGGGCGCAGCCATCCGGGGTCGCGGTGTCGCGCACAGACGCGGCAGATATTGCGGGCCTCCGGCCTTGGGTCCGGTCCCGGAAAGGCCCTCGCCGCCGAAGGGCTGGCTTTCGACAACCGCGCCGATTTGGTTGCGGTTGATATAGATGTTGCCGACTTTCAGGCGCGCGGTCACCTGCGCCACCCGGTCGTCAATGCGGCTGTGCATCCCGAAGGTCAGCCCGAAACCGCGCGCGTTGATCGCGTCGACAACCGCATCCAGTTTGTCGACGGCATAGGTCGCGATGTGCAGCACCGGACCGAAGACCTCGTGTTCCAGGTCTTCGATCCCGGACACGGCGATCAGGGCAGGGGCCGCGAAATGCCCGGTCTCTGGCGCGGCCAACCGGTGCAAGACCCGGTCGCCCTGCGCCGCGACATAGTCATTGATTGACCTTGCCGCCGCCTCATCGATCACCGGACCGACGTCGCTCGACAGGTCCCAGGGGTCGCCCAGCCTTAACTCGTCCATCGCGCCGGTCAGCATCTCGGCGAAACTCTCGGCAATATCTTCCTGCACATAAAGCATCCGCAATGCCGAGCACCGCTGACCGGCCGATTGAAACGCCGAAGTTACGATATCGCGCACCGCCTGTTCGGGCAGGGCGGTGCTGTCGACGATCATCGCGTTCAGCCCGCCGGTCTCGGCGATCAGCGCCGCGTCGGGGGCCAGATGGTCGGCCATCGCCCGGTTGATGCCCTTTGCCGTTGCCGTCGATCCGGTGAATGAGACCCCGCTGACGGCTGGGTTCGCCACCATCGCCGCACCGACCTCGCGCCCAGGGCCTGGCAAAAACTGCAACGCAGCGCGCGGTACGCCCGCCTGGTGCAGCAACTGAACCGCCCGGAACGCCACCAGCGGCGTCGCCTCGGCCGGTTTGGCAATCACCGCGTTGCCAGCAGCCAGCGCCGCCGCGATCTGCCCGGTAAAAATGGCCAGCGGAAAGTTCCAGGGCGAAATCGCCGCGATGGTGCCGCGCGCCGGCGCGTCAAGCGTGGCGGCCCGCGCTGCGTAGTAGCGAAGGAAATCGACCGCCTCGCGCAACTCGGAAACGGCGTCGGGAAGGCATTTCCCGGCCTCGCGCGCCAACAGCGCAAAAAACTTGCCCGAATGCGCCTCATAAAGCGCGGCGGCGCGGGTCAGGGTCTCGGCGCGCTTGGGAACGTCGGCGTCCCACGCCTTGGCCGCGTCAACGGCCCTATCCGCCATGCCGCGCGACGCCAATTGTACTTGACCGACCACCTTGGTCGGATCCGCAGGGTTGGTGACCGGCGTCGGCGTGAGGCCGCCGGTTGCCACGGCCAAAAGCGGCTCCGCCATCCATTCGCTGGTTTTGAAGCTGCGGCGCGCGTCGTTGATCGCGGCCAGATCCAGCGCGTCGGTCAGCTCCCACCCCTTGGCGTTCGCCCTTGCCTTGCCAAAAATCCGCCCCGGCAACACGACGCCGGGTGCCGGACGGGTCAGCACCATCGGCAGTGCCTCGAACGGGTCAGCCGCCGCCGCCTCCGGCGCAACGCTCGCGTCAAGCAACTGATGAACGAACGACGAATTCGCGCCGTTCTCCAAGAGCCTGCGCACCAGATAGGCCAAGAGGTCGCGGTGCGACCCGACCGGGGCATAGACCCGGTGCCGGGTGTCCGCGTCGGCGCGCACCAGATCGTGCAGCACCGCGCCCATGCCGTGCAGGCGCTGAAACTCAAAATCACGGCGCTCGCCCGCCATCTCGAGGATCGCGGCCATGGTATGCGCGTTGTGGGTGGCGAACTGCGCGAAAATCCGGTCGGTCATCGTCAAAAGCTTGGCTGCCAGGCACAGGTACGCCGAATCGGTTGCCACTTTGCGCGTGAAAACCGGAAAGCCGGACAGCCCGGCCACCTGCGCGCGCTTGATTTCACTGTCCCAATAAGCCCCTTTCACCAACCGCAGCGTCACTTTGCGGTCGAGCGTCCGGGCCAGCGCATGAAACCAATCGATCACCCGCCCGGCCCGCTGACCATAGGCTTGGACCACGATGCCAAAACCATCCCAGCCCGCCAGCGCCGCGTCGGCCAGAGCCGCCTGTATGACATCCAGCGACAATTCCAGCCGGTCGGCCTCTTCCGCGTCGATATTCAGCCCGATCCGCGCTTCCGCCGCGGCACCGGCCAGTTCAACAAGTCGCGGGACCAATTCGTCCATCACGCGCTGCCTTTGCGCGACCTCGTATCGGGGGTGCAGCGCCGAAAGTTTGATCGATATCCCCGGCGCCTCAGTGATCGAGGCGGCCGGTTCCTTGGCCAGGCGCGCGATCGCCGCAGCATAGGCGATGAAATATTCCTCAGCGTCGGCTTTTGTCAAAGCCGCCTCGCCCAGCATGTCGAACGAATGGGTGACTTCGGGCGACTTCTTGCCCCGCCGGATCGCCGCGTCGATGGTTTCGCCCAGCACGAACTGCTGGCCCAGCTCTTTCATCGCGCGGCCCACGGCCACCCGGATCACCGGCTCGCCCAGACGCTTGACCGCGCCGCGCAGCACGCTGGTAATGCCGGGATGCTCGTCCTCGCTCAGCACCTTGCCGGTCAGCATCAAGGCCCAGGTCGAGGCGTTGACCAGCGACGAGGCCGATTGCCCCAGGTGACGCCCCCAGTGGCTTGGCGCGATCTTGTCCTCGATCAGCGCATCCATGGTGGGCGCGTCGGGCACGCGCAACAGCGCCTCGGCCAGACACATCAGCGCGATGCCTTCGTCGGTCGAAAGCCCGTATTCGGCCAGAAATACCTCCATCAGACCGGGTGTGTCGTGGCCGCGCACCGCGCGGACCAGATCGGCACCGTGCGCCTCGGCCCGAGCGCGGGTCGGGGCATCGGGCCCGTGGTCGCTTATCAGGCGGTCAAGAACATTAGCCTCGTCGGCCAGCCGGTCGACCGAGATCAGGGGGCGGATTTTGTCGGGTGATTGCATGGTTTGTCCTTGCGCCGGCCCGATCCTAGCACAGATCGCCCGGGCATTTGACCTTGATACCGCGAATACGCGCGATTTTTCCCCGTTGTTACTGCCAAAGCCGGGCGATATAGTGGTGTTTATGAGCAGTGACGGCGACATCGACCGGATCGACCGCAGGATCATCCGCGAATTATCCCGCGACGGCAGGATGTCGATCACCGACCTCAGCGCGCGCGTTGGTCTGTCGAAAAGCCCCTGTCAGGCCCGCGTCGCCCGGCTGCGCGAGCGCGGGATCATCACCGGATTTCGCGCCATACTCGACCCGGTCAAGCTGGGGCGCGACCACATCGCCTTTGCCGAGGTCAAGCTGACCTCGACAACCGAGGCGGCGCTGTCGGCCTTTAACGCTGCGGTCCGCGATGTTGCGGAAATCGAAGAATGCCACATGATCGCGGGCGCCTTCGATTACCTGCTGAAAGTTCGGACCAGCGACATCAAGGCTTATCGGCAAGTGCTGGGCGAAACCATATCCGCGCTGCCCTACGTCGGCGCGACCTCGACCCATGTGTCGATGCAGGCGGTCAAGGACCGGGGTGTGTGATGCGCTGGACGTTGATTGCGACGGATGCGATGACATCGCAATGAATGCCCCCAAGCTCCGCGACCTTGACGTCATCGCACCGAACCTCAAACGCCGCCTGTCAGGCGTAACCGCGACGATCGTGCGGTTGCTGCCGGTGCAGGCGCGCGACATCGCGATTGCGGCAACCGGACCCGGCCTTCCGCCGCACGTGCCGCAAGTGCCTCTGTGGCGACTTTTCCTTCTGCCGCGCGACCGCTGGCGGGTCTGGCACGCGCGGCGCAACACCGAGATGCTTTTGGGGCTGGTGCTGCGCCACATTTTCCGGCGGCGGCTGCGGCTGGTATTCACCTCGGCATCGCAGCGAAATCACTCGCGATACAGCAAGTGGCTGATCCGTCGCATGGACCGGTTGGTTGCGACATCGACGAAATCGGCCAGCTATCTCGATGGCCCGGCGACCGTGATCCGGCATGGCATTGACACAGCTGCATTTGCGCCAGCGCATGACACATCCGATATTAAGGCGCGCCTGGGAATTGATCCGTCTCAGCGCTATGTTGGCTGTTTCGGACGTATCCGCGCGCAAAAGGGTACCGGTGATTTTGTTCGCACAATGATTACGTCGCTTCCAGATGCCCCCGGCTGGACGGCACTTGTGATAGGGCGGGCGACGCCGAAACAGCGACCGTTCCTTGAAAGCCTCAGGCGCGAGGCAGCCGAGGCTGGTCTGGCCGACCGCATCCACTTTCTTCCCGAGGTGCCGGTTGACCGGATTGCCGACTGGTATCGCGTGCTGGACCTGTTTATTGCGCCGCAACGGTGGGAAGGCTTCGGACTGACCCCGCTCGAGGCAATGGCCGCAGGTGTTCCGGTTCTCGCAACTGATGTCGGCGCGTTCGACGAACTGATCGCGGAGGGTGAAACCGGGCGCATCGTTCCGCCGGGCGACACCGCAGCCCTGACCGAAGCCTTTGTTGATTGCATCTTGCACCCCGACCGCCTGAACGCGTGGGCGCGCGCTGGGCGCCTACGGGCGCTGGACCATTTCGACATCGGCCGCGAAGCGCGCCAGCTTATCGCGGTCTATCGCGATCTGCTGGCAGCCTGATCCGGGCCGCATAGACCCTTTCCCTTAGGTTCCGCCCGGACTAAAAGTCGCGCCGAACCTGAGTGAAAAGGAATCGCCCAAATGGGGTACAGGGTCGCCGTTGTCGGTGCCACGGGCAACGTGGGACGCGAAATGCTGAACATTCTGGCCGAACGCCAGTTCCCTGCCGATGAAGTGGCCGCCCTGGCCTCGCGCAGGTCGCTGGGGACCGAGGTCAGCTTTGGCGAGAAAACCCTGACCACCAAGGACCTGGACACGTTCGACTTTGCCGGCTGGGAAATGGCGCTTTTCGCCATCGGCGCGGAGGCGACCAAAACCTATGCGCCCAGGGCCGCCAAGGCCGGTTGCGTGGTGATCGACAACTCGTCGCTCTACCGCTACGACCCGCTGATTCCGCTGATCGTGCCCGAAGTGAATGCCGAGGCCATCGACGGCGTGCGCCACAAAAACATCATCGCCAACCCCAATTGCTCGACCGCGCAGCTAGTCGTGGCCCTGAAACCGCTGCACGACCGTGCCCGCATCAAGCGCGTCGTGGTCTCGACCTACCAATCGGTCTCGGGTGCCGGCAAAGACGGAATGGACGAACTTTGGAGGCAGACCAAGGGCATCTTTGTTCCGGGACAGGAAGTCGCGCCAAAGACATTTCAAAAGCAAATTGCCTTCAACGTCATCCCCCATATCGACAGCTTCATGGAAGACGGGATCACCAAAGAGGAATGGAAGATGGTCGCCGAGACCAAGAAAATCATCGACAAGACGATCAAGGTCACCGCCACCTGCGTGCGCGTCCCGGTCTTTGTCGGGCACGCCGAAGCGGTGAACATTGAGTTCGAGGACTTTCTCGATGAAGACGAGGCCCGCGATATTCTGCGCGAAGCCCCCGGTATCATGGTTATCGACAAGCGCGAGGCGGGCGGCTACGCCACCCCGGTCGATTGCGTGGGCGATTACGCCACATTCATTTCCCGCATCCGCCAGGACCCGACCATCGAGAACGGCCTGAACCTGTGGTGCGTCTCGGACAACCTGCGCAAGGGCGCAGCACTCAACGCGGTGCAAATCGCCGAGGTCCTGGGGCAAAGGGTGCTGGCGCGGGGCTAAAACGGCTCGACCAGTTGCGGGTCCCGTTCCGGGCGGGCCAGAACCCGGTCGGCAAGCGAGCGGTGTGAATGGCCGGGGAAAGGTGTGCCGAACCGGCGCATCAGGCGGCCGCAGCTGAACCCAAGCTCGGATGCCTTGCAGATCCGGTTGCCACCCGGCCAGTCGTGCAAGGCCAACCCGCCACCGGCGGCATGCAGCAAGAAGCCTTGGGTCCGCAGCCTTTGTTGAAGGTCGTCCCATCCCCGCGCGCCAGCCAGATCGCCGGCGAGATGCGCGCGCAAGGGCGCGACGAGCCTCTCGTCCGCCCGGGCCGGCGGTCTCGACGCCCGGGTGTCACGCCGAATTTCACAGGCCAGAAGGTCTCGGACCAGCTGGCCCGGTGTGATGTCGCGTGCGCGCACAATTCTCACCGTTTCGCGCAGCATCGGCTCGGACATCTGTAAGAACAGGTCGCGGCGTAGCATATGCCGACCTTTGTCCGGGCATGGTTAACAAACGGCTAACGACCGGCCGCGTCGCGGTCATGCCGGGCGTCCGCGAATCGCGCGACATCTCCCGGCAAGCTGCAAGTCTGACGCGAAACGTCGGGTTGGCGCGCTTGAATTTGTCGCAACAGTCACCGCGCAAAACCAGCATTTGTTTACCAATTTTGCGGCGGCCTTGTGAATTGCCTTTGATTTGCCACAACAAAGCGCCGCCACCGCCGCAATCTAAAACGCACAATCATCCAGCGCCCGCCCGTCGTGGCGGCGCGATTGTTCAGGGCCTGCACGCCCTTGGTTTCTCGGTGATTGCGTACACTTACCGCCTCAATCCGGAGAAACCGATGATTGCCACTCTCAACACCAAAGCCCGCGATGCCCGTGTCCTTGCGCTCAGGGTCGTCACCGAAAGAAATACCGACGAACTTCAGCGCAACGCAAAAGCGCCGGCGTTCCAGTCCAATCGCCAGAACCCATTCGCGCAGCAGCCTTTTGCCGAGGCACGGGCAATGTGTTTCGCGGCAGCCTGACGCTCAGAGCGCATGAAAACGATCGTCGGCGGCGGAATAAGCGCTCAACCCGCCTTCGCCGATGTCGGTCCAGAGCCCGTGCAACGTCAGCGTGCCGCGCTCGACCTTTTCCCGGATGAACGGGAAGCTCATCAGGTTTTCCAGCGAGATCAGCACCGCCTGTTCTTCCAGGGCGCGTTCGCGATCCGCCTCACCCACATCTTTGACGCGCTCGTAGCCGGGTTTCAGAATATCCATCCAGCGGCCGACAAAGCTTGATTTTTCCTCCAGCTCGGGGGCCCGGCCGGAACACATATCGGCACAGCTTTGAACCCCGCCGCATTGCGAATGGCCCAGAACAATCAAATGCGCCACCTTCAAGAAGTTGACCGCATATTCAACCGCAGCACTGGTCCCGTGGTGGTCGCCGTCGGGCGTGTAGCGCGGCACCAGGTTGGCGATGTTGCGGTGAATGAAAAACTCGCCCTGCTCGGCCCCGAATATCGAGGTGACGTGAACCCGGCTGTCACAGCACGATATCACCATGGCGCGCGGGTGCTGGCCCTCTTCGGCCAAGCGCCGATACCACGCCTGATTTTCGGCATAGCCCGTGGCCCGCCAGCCAGCGTAGCGTTGCACCAGATAGCTTGGCAGAGGTTTGGCATGTTGCATGGATGACCCCCAATGTCATTCCGACCGCCCGGATTGAACGACTTCTAATAAAAGCCTTCCGATTTATGAAGGCCCGCGCAACGATTTCTTGGGTAATGTCACTGGTATGATGGGCGCGCTCGGGTGGGAGTTGAGGGAATTCGCGTGTCTGACATCGCGTTCATGAGCCACAAGGACGAGGTTCGGGTTGATCCCGACCGGCTTGATGCGTTGCATCTTCAGCTTGGCGCTGCCGGGGCGGAAAACGTGATCGCCCGCGCCATGACCGAACTCTCGACGCGGTTCATTCAACTGCGCGCGGCCAACGACCAGGCCGATCCCGATACCATCTACAAACTGGCGCGCGGTATTTCAGCTATTGCCGATCAGGTCGGCATGGTGACCCTATCGCGGGTCGCCGCCGACGTGGCTATCTGTGCAATCTCATTAGATCGCGCGGCGTCCGAGGCGACATTGGCCCGGTTGTGCCGTATCGGGGATTGTTCGCTGAACCTGGTCTGGGAAATGTCGGGCCAGACCAATTAACCGATCCCGGGGCGGGCGATATTTCGACTTTAACCCCCGGCATCCGGCACCTATTCTGCGCGGCATGAGCCAGGCCCAAACCCCGCGATTTGCTGCCCCTTCCGGCGCTGCGCGTCCGCTCTGGGCGGTCCGGCCTGAGGATATCGACGCGGTGGCCTCTGCCCAATCTGCCAAGGTTGCGGCGTGGATCGACGCAAGCGGATTTGCAGCAGCGCCGGGCGAGGTGCTGTTGCTGCCCGGAGCAGACGGGGTTTCTGGTGCGCTTTGCGGATTGGGCAAATCTGCTGGCGACGCGCGGCGCCGGTTCACGCTTGGCGCGGCCCAGTCGCAATTACCGGGTGGCGACTGGTATCTTGCCAGCGACCTGGACGCGGATGACCGGTCCGAGGCAGCACTCGGCTGGCTGTTGGCGGAATATCGGTTCAGCCGGTATTTGGGCGGCGACGGACCAGCGGCGCGGCTGGTGGCCCCTAGCGGGCTTGACGCCGCGCGGCTCGAGCGCATTGCCGCGGCCGAATATCTGACCCGCGACCTGATTAACACGCCGGCCTCGGACATGGGGCCGGATCAGTTACAGGCCGCGGTTGCGGCGCTGGCCGACGAATTCGGCGCCAGCCTTGCGGTGACCCGGGGGGCGGCGCTTCTGGACGCAAACCTGCCACTGATCCACACGGTTGGCCGCGCTTCTGATCGCGATCCCCGGCTGCTTGACCTAAACTGGGGCGACACCGGCCCCCGTCTGACGCTGGTCGGCAAGGGCGTCTGTTTTGACACCGGCGGGCTGAACCTGAAATCCGCGGCCTCGATGGGCCTGATGAAAAAAGACATGGGTGGGGCCGCCAATGTTCTGGGGCTGGCGCAGATGATCATGGCCAGTGGCGTGCCGCTGCAACTGCGGGTTCTGATCCCGGCGGTCGAAAACGCTGTGTCGGGCGCGGCGTTCCGGCCCGGTGACATTCTGACGGCGCGCAACGGCAAAACCATCGAGATCAACAACACCGACGCCGAGGGGCGGCTGGTTCTGGCCGATGCGCTGGCGCTCGGGGCCGAGGCCGCGCCCGATCTGATGATCTCGATGGCGACGCTGACCGGGGCCGCGCGCGTGGCCCTGGGGCCTGATCTGGCACCGTTCTACACCGACGATGAAGCTCTGACGGCGGCACTGGCCGACGCGGCGCGATGCGTGCGCGACCCGGTCTGGCGGATGCCGTTCTGGGACCCCTACGAGGACATGATCGAACCCGGCATCGCCGATCTGGACAATGCGCCGAAGGGAGGATTTGCCGGATCGATCACGGCGGCCCTGTTCCTGCGCCGGTTTGCGGGCGCGGGGCGCTATATGCACTTCGACATCTACGGCTGGCAGCCCAAATCGACCCCATCGCGGCCCAAGGGCGGTGTTGGCCAGGGAACCCGGGCACTTTTTGACATGCTGCCCGGCGTCTTGGACCTTTGAGCGATCCCCGCGAATTCCCCGCCAATGCGCGGGTCGCGCATGAGGCCCTGATCGGCAGGATCGACCACCCGAATTTTGTGCCGGCGACCGACATGCAGGTGACGGCGGCGCGGACGCCCCTGGCGCAGGCGCCCGGCGGTGCGCGCCACCGCGAGCTGATCTTTGGCCAGACGTTTAAGGTTCTTGAAATTCATCGCGGCCACGCCTTTGGCTTTGTCGGAAATGGCGGCTATTGCGGCTATGTGGACGCGGATGACTTGACCGCGCCCTCCCCGGCCAGCCACCGGGTCAGCGCGGTGCGGACTTTTGCCATGCCCGCGCCGGACCTGAAGGCGGGTGCGCCGGTTTTGAACCTGTCGTTCGGGTCGGTGGTTACCGTTGGCGCGGTAGCAGATGACTGGTCCCGAATTGGACCGGACCAATGGGTGCCGTCGGTTCATCTGACCCCGGCAGACCGGCTCGCATCCGATCCGGTCGCGGTTGTGCGGCTGTTTCTCGGGACGCCTTATCGCTGGGGCGGCAACTCGGCCTTTGGCATCGATTGTTCCGGCCTCGTCCAGATCGTAGCCCACGCAATTGGCGTAGCTTGCCCTGGTGACAGCGACCAGCAAGCGCGTGCATTCGGCGTCGATCGGTCGCAGGAAGCGCCCGCGGCACCGGGCGACCTGATATTCTGGAAGGGCCATTTGGCGATTGCGCTTGACGACCAACGGCTGATCCACGCCAACGCGCATCACATGGCCGTGGCCGAAGAGGGCATCGCCGCCGCCATCGCGCGGATCAGCGCTCAAGGCGGTGGTCCGGTCACCGGGCGTGGCGCGCTTTGAGACTCAGTCCA
This sequence comes from Paracoccaceae bacterium, assembly GCA_965247915.1. Lineage (GTDB taxonomy): Bacteria > Pseudomonadota > Alphaproteobacteria > Rhodobacterales > Rhodobacteraceae > JAKZRT01. The sequence goes on along the minus strand of OZ252048.1, from coordinate 348,618 downwards.
CCGCGCGGATAAGTTTTCGTTCAAGAACCCGCAACACGAGCTTCAGGTCGTGACCTCTTTTCAATACCTGGCCATCGACCCCGATCACCGCGTACTGGCCTTGCCTGTCACGCAGCTTGGGCCTTTTCTCAACCCGGTAAAGCGGACTTTCGGTGCTCCGTCGATAGATTGAAAAAACCGCCAATTGCGGCAGCGAGGAGATCCCGTAGTCGCGCCATTCTCCGGCCGCGACCATGCGGCCATAAAGCCCCAGAATCAGGCTGAGTTCGCTGCGATGAAAGGCGGTTAGGTCGGGCACGCGGCCCGCGGCCTTGAACGGGGAAATCGTGGTAACGTTCATGGCTGCAGATTGGCGCGGCGTGGCGCCCTTGGCAACCCTGCCGCATTTTTGACACGAAATTGCCCGCAGTCCGACCCGGGGCGACCTTGGTTCGAACAAACTCGGCTGGGATAATGGCATCATAGCGAGCAAGCGCTATCCCTGGTGTCGTGGATTTACAGCCCCCACCCAGCCCGCGACGCCGGGGAGCCTGCTCCGCCAAAACCCTCGCATCTGCGGGGGTTTTGCGTATCAGAGCGGTCGGTACGAATGTCCGATCCGTCGGTTAAAAGAACGCGATTATCCCCTCTTGACAAGTAAGGTGTGAGAACCCATATGAATGGTATCAGGAGATGATGCCGTGCCAAAGACATACACTTTCCTCCAGTTTCAAGCCGACTATCCCGACAGCGATGCGTGCCTGGACAAGATCATGGGGCTTCGCTACGGTGGTAACCCGCACTGCAATGAGTGCAAGCGCGAGACGAAGTATCACCGGATTGCCAAGCGTCGCGCCTATGCCTGCCAGTTTTGCGGATCGCACGTCTATCCATGCGTCGGCACGCCCTTCGAGAAATCGACCACACCACTTTACAAGTGGTTCTACGCTATGTACCTGTTCACGACGACGCGCCATGGCGTGCCCGCCAAGGAACTGGAGCGGCAACTGGGTGTCACCTACAAGTGCGCGTGGCGGATGGCGCATGAAATTCGCAAGCTGATGGCCGATCTCGATGTGATCGCCCTGTTCGGACAGGTTGAAGTGGACGAAACCTATATCGGTGGCAAGAAATCCGGCGGAAAGCGCGGGCGCGGTGCCCCCGGCAAGACAGTCGTGGTCGGTCTGAAGCAGCGTCAGGGACCGGTCAAGACGCAGACCGTCATAGACGCCAAGCGGCGAACCACAGGGCCGATCATCCGCGAGAAGGTGCGACAGGGATCAGTTGTTTACACCGACGAATGGTTCGCCTATCGCGGGCTGGAGCGGAGCGGCTTCACCCATGAGACCGTTAACCACGGGGCTGGGGAATGGGTGAAAGGCCTGAGCCACACCAACAGCATCGAGGGCTACTGGTCGCAGGTGAAGCGGTCAATCCGGGGGACGCATATCCACGTCTCAGGGAAGCACCTGCCCAAATATCTCGCCGAGTTTGACTTCCGCCACAATACTAAAGCGGTTTGCGTTTGATGTGAATCGAAAGGGGATTCCCAAAGTGTTGTTTGTCTGATTCATTTCCCGTGAGGAGGTGGAGCATGGGCAAACCGTATTCTTTGGATCTTCGGCAGCGGATATGCGGGTATATTGCGGCCGGAAACTCTTGTCGCGCTGCGGGGCGGGTTTATGGCGTCAGTGCAGCGACGGCGGTGCGTTATGCGGCGGATCAACGTGAGCGGGGCGAGGTCACACCCAAGCCACAGGGCAGGCCAGCGGGCCGGTTTGGCAAGCTGGCACCGCATGCGGGTTTCCTGATCGAGATTGTCCGGGCTGAACCGGACATAACATTGCAGGAACTTGCGGGTGCGCTTGCGGAGACGCACGGCGTGAGCGTTCAGCTCTCCTCAATCCACCGGGCTCTGGAACGCGCAGGGTTTTCATATAAAAAAAGGACTTGTCGCGCAGGAACGAGACCGGCCCGCCCTGCATAAGGCGCGAAGGGAATGGATCAGCCGCCGCCAGCCGCGCATGCGCGCCGAACCGCACAGGCTGGTATTCATCGATGAAACCGCCGTCAAAACCAACCTCACCCGGTTGCGCGGGCGCAGCTTCAGGGGTGAGCGGCTTTATGGCACCGCACCCTTTGGAAAATGGGGCACGCAGACCTTCATCGCCGGGCTGACCCATAACGCGCTGATTGCACCCTGGGTGATCAGCGGCGCAATGGATGGATCGGCGTTCGAGACTTATATCGAGACCCAGCTTGCGCCTGCGCTGGACCCTGGAACTGTGGTCATTCTCGACAATCTTTCCACCCACAAAAGCCACCGCGCGGCACAGGCGTTGAGGGCGCGCGGATGCTGGTTCTTGTTCCTGCCACCCTACTCCCCGGATCTTAACCCGATCGAAATGGCGTTCTCAAAGTTGAAAGCTCACCTGCGAAGGGTTGGAGCAAGAACCTTCGATGCCCTCTTTGACGCCCTCAGCGACATTTGTGATCTCTTCGACCCAGACCAATGCTGGAACTTCCTCAAGGCCGCGGGATATGCCTCAGATTAAATGCAATATGCTTTAGAGCGCGGGCCGCAAGCCCTTCGGGCGTAGTGTCGATGCTCACGTCTTCCTCTAATTCCGCCTTCGACGGCTCGTATTTGCCACTGCGGACTTCAATGATGGGTCTGGCCAGTTTCGTATTCATACTCTCATCTCCGTTTGTGCCCCCAGGAATTTTCCAGTGTTTTATTCTGGCGGCTTGTGAGCTAACTGTCTGACGTCAGCGCCTTTGGGATAGATATGAGGGTTTAGCATCAGGAGGATTTCTGGTTCATCGCAACCGTCAAGGAGTGAAGATGAACAAGCAATCCGGAACCAGCAAAGCCTCGGCTGACAGGCTGGTCAAAACCATCCGCCGCAAGACCCGGCAAACGTATTCAGCCGAGGAGAAGATCCGCATTGTTTTGGCGGGTCTTCGGGGCGAGGAAAGCATCTCAGCACTGTGTCGCCGCGAGGGCATCTCAGAGAGTCTGTATTACAGCTGGTCCAAGGAGTTCCCCGAAGCAGGGAAACGCCGTCTGTCCGGCGATACGGCGCGTCAGGCGACGTCACCCGAGGTGAAGGAGCTACGTTCTGAGGCCTTGGCATTGAAAGAATGTGTGGCCGACTTGATCCTGGAAAACCGTCTGCTCAAAAAAAGCATGACAGGGGATGGGGGATACGAGGAATGAGGTATCCAGCGTCAGAGAAGTTGGAAATCATCCGCACCGTTGAGGGGTCCCATCTGCCTGCGAAGCAAACCTTGGATATGCTGGGCATTCCGCGCACCACATTCTACCGATGGTATGACCGCTATGTCGAAGGCGGCTTTGACGCCCTGGCGGATCGCTCACCCTGCCCAAAGTCGGTCTGGAACCGCATTCCCCAAGATCGGCGAGACGATCTGATTGAATTTGCACTGGAGCACGAGGCGCTGACGACCCGGGAACTGGCGGTAAAGTATACCGATGAGAAGCAGTATTTTATCTCTGAATCATCGGTTTACCGCTTTCTGAAGGAAGCTGATCTGATCACCGCGCCCGACTATGTTGTGATCAAAGCTGCCGACGAGTTCACGGACAAAACCACCGCTATCAACCAGATGTGGCAAACCGACTTCACCTACTTCAGGATCATTGGCTGGGGTTGGTATTATCTCAGCACGATCCTGGACGATTACAGCCGCTACATCATCGCCTGGAAGCTCTGCACAAACATGCGGGCCGAGGACGTGGCGGCGACGATTGAGCTGGCCCTGGCGGCGTCAGGTTGTGATCAGGCGGTTGTGAGACACAAGCCCCGTCTGCTGAGCGATAACGGCTCTTGCTACATCTCTGGCGACCTGGCCGAATGGCTCGAGGATCGACAGATGGACCACGTTCGCGGTGCGCCGTTCCATCCGCAAACCCAGGGGAAGATCGAGCGCTGGCATCAGACGATGAAGAACCGGGTTTTGCTGGAAAACTACTATCTGCCCGGCGATCTTAAACGCCAGATCGGGGCCTTCGTCGATTACTACAACAACCAGCGCTACCACGAGAGCCTGAACAACGTCACACCCGCCGACGTCTACTTCGGGCGCGGCAAGGCCATCATCAGAGAAAGGGAAAAGATCAAGAAACTGACAATCCGACAACGCCGCTTGCAACATCAAAAACTCGCGGCATAATCAATCACACAAACGAACCAGAGCCTCCAAAACTCAAACCGCTCTGATGTCCCATTTTATATGACGACGGACAGTATTACTTTCTCAAGGACACAAACATCCGGTATGCGAAGCCGCTTTTCACTCGCCAGGTTTGTAGTCGGTTTTTCCATACTCATAACAGGCAGACCCAAAGTCTTGGCCAAAGCGATAATCGAAATATCGTTGACACCCACGATGTTTTTTCTTCCACCGTTATATTCCGATATGTACTGTTGATAGTTGGTTTTTAGAGCGTCAAATTCAGCTAGATATTTTTCCCAAGGCCACTCGTCTTGGCCAATTTCCAAGCAGCAAATTTTTTTGCAGTCAGAAAGGCACTGACCCAAGTCGCCAAAAATTGAATCTAAAGCGGTTTGCGTTTGATGTGAATCGAAAGGGGATTCCCAAAGTGTTGTTTGTCTGATTCATTTCCCGTGAGGGGGTGGAGCATGGGCAAACCGTATTCTTTGGATCTTCGGCAGCGGATATGCGGGTATATTGCGGCCGGAAACTCTTGTCGCGCTGCGGGGCGGGTTTATGGCGTCAGTGCAGCGACGGCGGTGCGTTATGCGGCGGATCAACGTGAGCGGGGCGAGGTCACACCCAAGCCACAGGGCAGGCCAGCGGGCCGGTTTGGCAAGCTGGCACCGCATGCGGGTTTCCTGATCGAGATTGTCCGGGCTGAACCGGACATAACATTGCAGGAACTTGCGGGTGCGCTTGCGGAGACGCACGGCGTGAGCGTTCAGCTCTCCTCAATCCACCGGGCTCTGGAACGCGCAGGGTTTTCATATAAAAAAAGGACTTGTCGCGCAGGAACGTGACCGGCCCGCCCTGCATAAGGCGCGAAGGGAATGGATCAGCCGCCGCCAGCCGCGCATGCGCGCCGAACCGCACAGGCTGGTATTCATCGATGAAACCGCCGTCAAAACCAACCTCACCCGGTTGCGCGGGCGCAGCTTCAGGGGTGAGCGGCTTTATGGCACCGCACCCTTTGGAAAATGGGGCACGCAGACCTTCATCGCCGGGCTGACCCATAACGCGCTGATTGCACCCTGGGTGATCAGCGGCGCAATGGATGGATCGGCGTTCGAGACTTATATCGAGACCCAGCTTGCGCCTGCGCTGGACCCTGGAACTGTGGTCATTCTCGACAATCTTTCCACCCACAAAAGCCACCGCGCGGCACAGGCGTTGAGGGCGCGCGGATGCTGGTTCTTGTTCCTGCCACCCTACTCCCCGGATCTTAACCCGATCGAAATGGCGTTCTCAAAGTTGAAAGCTCACCTGCGAAGGGTTGGAGCAAGAACCTTCGACGCCCTCTTTGACGCCCTCAGCGACATTTGTGATCTCTTCGACCCAGACCAATGCTGGAACTTCCTCAAGGCCGCGGGATATGCCTCAGATTAAATGCAATATGCTTTAGTTCCACTGAAATCTCCACATTCCAGCAGAAAGCCCCACTCTGAATCACCCCCCGAACCTTTGCCCATAGAGTAAGATGAATATCTTCGGGCAAATCCATGATTGGATTAGAAAGACCAGAGGTATCCAGACAATACTTGGCCATGTCAGAACCCAAACTCACTACGGATGTCTTGGAGATGACTTAGGTTCTTTATTCCCATGTACTCGGCTGCGTTGTGGCTGGTGATCCTGCCAGTACTCCAAGCCTCTAGGACTAGAGAGGAGTAAAACCTCCCGCGACTATTCACATATCGTGATCCATAGTAGAGGGACCTGCCGAATGGCGTGTATTCTTCCTCTTCGCGCTCGAACGCTGGCCGTTTCACACGCCAATAGCACTCGGAAGCAACGTAGTCGAGATTGACTAGCCGGATCATCATTGCATGGCGGCTGACGGCAAAGTGCTTTGCAAGCTCATTTAGAGATCGCAGATCGCAAAAACCATTTTGGGGGCCTTTCGAAAGAAGAGAGGATGTCCCTCGGCATAAGAAACGCGGCGGAAAACCTATTACACCAATCCTCAATTGCTTTCTGACGCGCAGTAACCTTTTTACCGAAACGAGGTTTGCCACTTATCGCGCTAACTCCAAGAAGAATGTGGGCAAATTCGTGCGACAGTGTAAATGCCTGTGCGCCAGCAGATTCATTTCCGTAGACAACAATCGGCATCGGGTCCGCAGAAAAGCAAATCCCTCGGGTGCGCAGCTTAGAAAGCCCGCTCTGTTTCAGCACAAGCACGCCGCACCCTTCAATCTTCGATCTGATGATGTTGGGAAGCGTGTATTTTTCATTTGATTTGAGCGAGAGTTGTTCCTCGCTCGTAAAGTCCATCTCGGCCCTAACCCTGGAAGCAACAGCGTCCACATTGTCGTGGATATGGGCCGAAAAACTTTCTGAGAGGCGAGGCGGTTTCTCCCCCATGTCTTTGATAAGGCTCAGTGCGTTAGTTCTATTTTCTTCGGCCCACTCTTGAACCTCTCTAAGGGCAATCAGTTCTTGATCACTTGGTCTCGCTCGATGGAACCTAAAATCTGGTACAAGTTCCACATCCTTGATGGCCGGTTTGTTTTTTGAGAAGAACTCAAGAAATGGCCTGTCATACGCATCGGCGAGCATCCGGCCTTGGCGCACAGTGGGAATTCGAGTGCCAGACTCCCACTCGACGATCCGCTCGGCCTTGACGCTTGCTGCGTGTGCCGCCGCCTCGACACTTAGCCCGCGACGACTCCTTGCCCAAGAAAGTATTCTTGGGTTGAACGGAAGCGGAGTGCGCGTTGCTGTTGCCATGGAGAAAATGTAGAGCCTATCGGGCCGGTATCCTAGGCAGTGTGCGCCAAATGTGGTCAATCTGCGACATTAGAGAATCACTTGCCTCAACGGGATACACCCCTTATTCTTTGAGGGTCAACTTCGCGGCAACGCAACCGGGCCAAGCCCAATTTGCCGGTCGGATCGAGTCCAATGAAAATTCTCTGGCGCGCCTATCTTCGGTACCGCGCACGCCATCTGCGCACCGAACGCGGGCCGCAGCCCCTGATCGACGCGAAAGGCGCGCAGCTGGGGTACGTTGATCGAGCGATCTGTGCGGACGGCGCTTTGTCGATCGAAGGCTGGACGATTGCCGACACGGTGACGGTACGAACGCCCGGGGCGCAGACGTTAGCCGAGCACCGGCTGCCACGCCGGGACGTCGATGACGCCGCGGTCGGTGGCCCGGCCTGGGGGTTTTCGGTTCGCCACCCAATGGCCCAAGCGTGGTCGAAACCGGTGCGCCTGCGCTTGCATCTGGAGGACGCGGAAATTCACGTGCCGCTGGTGCGCCCGCGCAAAATTCAGCGCCTTCGGGCCGAAGTTCGGCTTTTGCGCGATCTGAGCGGCGATCTGTGGCGCGGCTCTGGGGCTATCTTGCGCTGGCTGCGGCAGCCCACGCTTGCGCATCGCTCGGCGGTGGTTCGGGCCTTGCGGCTGGACCCTTTGGTCCGGCCCGCAGCGCCTTTGACGAGGGCATTTTTTCGCTGCACCAGGGCGTGGCGCCGGTTCACCGGAACATCGCCATCGTTCTTCCGGTCTATAACGCCGCCGACGTGCTGGGCGAAACGCTCGCGCGGATTGCGAGGAACACTGATCTTGGCTGGCATATCGTGATCATCGACGATGCCTCGCCGGACCCGGCGATCGCGCCGCTGTTGTCGGCCTGGGCCCGCGACCACGCCGGGCGGGTGACACTGATTTCAAATCCATCGAACCTGGGCTTCGTTGCAAGCGCCAACAAAGGGCTGGAATGTGCGCGGGCGCGCGGCCCGAATGACCCCGTGGTCCTGCTCAACAGCGATGCCTGGGTGCCGCCGGGGTGGTCCAGCCGCCTGATCGAACCCCTGGCCGACCCGAATGTGGCCAGCGTGACGCCGCTGTCCAACAACGCCGAGTTACTGTCGGTGCCCGGCGTCTGTCAGCCACGCGAACTGATCGCTGGCGCAGCCGACCAAATCGACGAGACCGCGCGCCGGCTGGCACCAGGCCGCTACGGGGCGATCCCCACCGGGGCCGGGTTCTGCATGGCGCTGTCGCCGCGCTGGCTACGCCGCCTGGGCAAATTCGATCCGGCCTTTGGGCGCGGTTACGGCGAAGAGGTCGATTGGTGCCAGCGCGCGCGCGAATGGCGGGCGCAATGTAGCCCAGCACCGGCTTTTCGTCGAACATGTGGGTCACGCCAGTTTTGGCGGCGGTGCCCGCGCCGCCCGCGTCGCGGCGGCAGGCAAGATCATTGCCGGGCGCTTTCCAAAATTTGATGGCGAAGTGCAGGGCTTTCTGGCCGACGACCCGCTCGGCCCGGCCCGGCTGGCACTTGGTCTGGCCTGGGCAGGGGCCGTTGCCCGCGCCCCGGTCAGCATTTTTCTTGGCCACACCCTGGGCGGCGGCGCCGAAAAAGTGTTGAGCGGCGAGATTAAACGCGCGGTGGCCGAGGCCGGCGTCGCGGTGGTGCTGCGGGTTGGCGGGGCGCGGCGGTGGCGCGTCGAACTTGTGGCCCCCGACCTTCTCAGCTTTGGCGAGACCGACGGATTTGAGTGCGTTTTGCGGCTGTTGCGCCCGGTGCGCGACCGCCGGGTGGTTTATTCCTGCGGGTTTGGCGACCGCGAACCGGCTGAACTGCCCCCTGCGTGGTTGAGGCTGAGCGCGGGCGGGCGGCTGGAAATTCGGCTGCACGACTACTTCGCAATCTCGCCGTCGCCGTTTCTGCTGGATGCCGACAATGTCTATCGCGGGCTGCCGCCGGAAAACACCCAAGACGCGGCGCATCGAACCCGCCGTCCCTGCGGCGCGACCGTCGATCTGACCCAGTGGCGCGCCGCCTGGGGGCAAGCGATGGATCGCGCCGACGAAGTGACTGCCTTTTCCGCCGATAGCGCGGATTTGATCGCGCGGGCATACCCCTGCGTGACCGGCAAGGTTGCCCTGCGCCCGCATCCGCTTGAGACATCCGTCGCGCCCCTGACGCAACCGAACGGCGGACCCCGGGTTGTCGGGGTGCTTGGAAACCTCGGTGCGCCCAAGGGCGCGGCCGAGCTTTGCGCGCTGGCGCGGATGGCAGCCCGCGAGGCGGAAATTTCGTTCGTTCTGCTGGGGCGGATGGACCCGGCATTTTCGCCGCCGCCGCGGCTCGTCGTTCACGGCCCTTATGCGCTTGATGATCTGGCGGCGCTGGCGGCGCGCTATCGCATCGGCGCCTGGCTGATGCCGTCGATTTGCCCCGAGACGTTTTCCTTCACCACCCACGAAGCGCTGGCGACTGGCTTGCCGGTGATCGGCTTTGACCTGGGCGCCCAGGGTGACGCGTTGCGGACGCATCCTCAGGGGCGAACCATTCCCCTGACGCCGAACGGCGCCGATCTGGAGGGTACGTTGCGCGAACTGCAAAGCCTCTGGGAGCGCGGCGGTTCGGCCCGCCAGGTTGCAACCGCCCCGGTGCGCGCCGCCTGAGCGCCTGACCGGGTCCGATGCGCACCGCGTTTCGTCAGCCTGCCGGCAGCAGCCGCAATTCACCATGGGTGCCGGTCGCGGCGTCCGCTCGGAGGTCTGAGCGAATTTCGGCGGCAACCGTCCGGGCCAGCTCGTCGAGATTGGTCTGGCCGTCAAAAAACCAGTTGACCCGTGCCTGCCCGCGCCAGCCCGCTTGCGGTTCGGCCGACCAGCGCCGGGCCATGGAACTCAGTTGGCCGGCAACCGCGCCTGCATCGAAAACACCAAAACTTTCGATATTTTCGTGCAAGCCCGCGCTGTCACGCGCCCCGAACCGGTTGGTCAGGACGCGCACACCCGCTGCCGCCATTTCCAGCGGCGGATAGGACGGATGCGGCGAGACCATCAGCGACATGGCCAAAGCTGCCCGCGACGCCAGGTCGGCATAATCGCCGATTTCGAGCCGCCCGAACACCTCGACACGTGCGTCACGCGACATCGCGTGGGCTGCGAAATCTTCACCGATGGCCAGAAACCGCCAGTCCTGCCAAAGCGCCGGGTCGGTCCGTCGGGCCTCGGCCACCACCATGTCGAGAAATTCCAGACAATTGCGCGCCGCATGCGGGCGCGCATAGAGCAGCACCAGCCGTTCCTTGCGCCGGTCACGCTCAACGGCGGCGGCAAATTCGCGGTTGATCGCGGGGTAAAGCACATGACTGTCCTTAAAATACCCGCCCGCCCGAAAATCATCGAACAGGATCGGCGTGTTGAAGATGGGAATGGTGGCCGCAGTGTCGCGATAAGTCGCGTCGGTCAGCGACCATTCGGTCGACCAGGGTTGAAAGCCGTTCTCGAAGTCCTGGATAAGATAGACGAACCGCGCCGGCGCGGCCCCAAAGAGCTCGGCCTGCCGCGCCATCAGTATGCGCGTCTGATGGGCGGTCCACCAGGCGGTTGCGACAAAAATGTCCTGCCGCCGCAGCGCCATTGGCAAGTGATCGCGGTCGGTCCCGGCAACCAGCGTATCGCGCCCGCTTTCGTCGGCTGCGTCAAGGCCGGTCTGCGCGCAACCCGGCAGCGGTGCCAGATGCGGCTGCGGGGTCACGTCGGTGGCGATAATCCGGGCGTCGGCATTGCCGCCAAGTGCGGCGCGCAGGGCGCCAAAAACCTCGAGCGCGGTCGATACGCCGCCATAAGCGCGGCCCCGGTCGGCGGTCGGAACCAGAAGATTTAACCGGGGCCGGTCAACCGGTGACGGCACCCCGAGATAGCCCGCCGCATGCGGAAAATGCGCCGCCGCCGGGCCGGCGTCGCGCCGCACCGGGGTCAGCCGGTTGGCACGCCGCCACATCTGGTCGGCGGTCAGCGTTTCATGTGCGGTGTCGCTGGCCACGCCAGTCACATGGGCAAAACCGGCCACCGCGACCACGCCGCAAAACAGCCGTTCGATGGCGTGCGCAAGAGTGCCGTCGGTCTGACCGGCCTCGGCCTCGAAATGCTCGAACCGCAGGTTGCAATCCAAAAGCGGGTCCAGCGCCCGGGCCCGGAACCAGAACATCGAGCCCGATGGAAACTCCAGCCGCGCCTCGCGCTTCAACGTCTCGCCCATCATCGCCATCACGGCTTTGGCGCAGTCGAAATTGCCGCCCCACTGGATCAGGTCGCGGACCGCGCCGAAGTGATCGGGGCAATAGGCCCCGATGTCCGGCGCGGCCAGAATATCGAGGATATTGCCGACCAGATCGGCCGATCCCAGGGTCTGGTCCAGCAGGTAGGCCCGCCAGCGGTCGAGCCCGCCAGCATAATACGGCGACTTTTTCGAATGAATTTGCAGGCCAAAGCCGACCTCGCGCAGGCGGTCGGCAAACCCGACGATGAAGTGCGCGATATCTCGGCCCCGGTTGGGCAGAACCCGAACTTCGAACGGATGCACCGTGCCGGACCCGCACAGGTCTTCAAGCGCTTGCGCCTTGCCAACCGAATCGGTCGAGATGAACAGGCGCGTCCGGCCCGCTGGCGCGTTGTCGGCCGCCAAGATCATTTCGTCCGCGCAATCAAGGTGATAGATATGCGCGAATATCCCCACTTCGCCGGTCGCGCGCGACCCCGACAAAAGCCGCCCGGTTCGCGGCACCGGGGTCACGCGCCGCAGCGGCGAGGGTGTGCGAAGCCGGCGATCCGGGGTCTCGATAGGGCGAAGCGCCGTTCCGGCAGCCGCGCCAGCGGTCAAATAGGTCTCAAGCGCATTCGCTTCGCCTTGCGGTGCCGATTGCATCGACGCGGGGTCGATCAGCGCATGAAATTTGCGTCCTTCGCTGTCGCCGGCGCGAACGTAGTGCTCCAGCGCGTCAACGCCGGCGGCAAGCACGTCGGGCGCGCCTTCGTAATAGACCCGTTTCGAGAAAAACGGGTTGGGATCAAACATCGCCGCCGGCCCAAGGTCCAGGTAGTCGACCAGGGGCGCGCCGTCGCCTTGTCCGCGCCGCTGGCGCACGTAAAACGCGCTGTCGAAAAGCGGATGTGGGTCGGGCAGATGGTCATGGCTTTCCGCGCTCAGATAATGCGCCAGGGCTGAACCCTCGCAGCCAATTCCGCGCGCATTCAGGCCGCGCAGATAGGCCCGCGCGTCGAACAACGGGTGCGGCGATATTGCCGGATCATCCAGCGACATCGCAATAAAATGCGCCAGGGGGTTTTGAACGCCGGGCAGATGCCCCAGATGACATTCGGCGAAATACGCAGGATCAAACAGCGGGCAAGGTGCCGCGCCCGCCTGCCAGCCCCCGGTCAGATAATGCGTAAGCGGATCGCCCGCCGCCCCTGCCATCTGGGTTTTCCGGTACCAGTCAGACCAGAAAAGCGGATGCGGCCTGATATCCTTGGCCTTGCTCGCCTCGATGAACCGGGCCAGCGGATGTTTGGTTTTAAGCCCCGCCTTGGCGAGCGTCGCCCGAACCCAGGCCGCGTCGAAAATCGGGTTGGGGTTGCGCCCCTCGGCGCTGCCCCATTTGACGAAATGGTCGTAGGGCGCAATACCTTCGGCCTGCACATCGTCGTAAAACTCACCATACCATCTGGCATCAAACAGCGGACCCGGCGACAGCCCGGCACGGCGGCCGGTTGCATCAAAATGCCGCCGCAATTCGCGCTTGTCACCGCGCGCACCCGACGCCTGCGCATAAAAGAAAGGCTCAAACAGCAAATCAGTTAGACGCTCGGCCATTATTTTCGGGCTTTCCAGGAAATACGATTTTCCCAAACTCTGCCTAAAATCTTTCGAATTCGTTGAGGATTGGCGGCTAGCGTCGGTTTGAAATCAGCCGGGGTTTGATTTGCAACGACCGATCATTTTCATGCATATCGCCAAGACCGCTGGGTCTTATCTGAACGCGGTTTCGCAGCGGCTTTGGGGCAGGATGGCGTCGTCGAACACGCCGAGGTGAAGCTGCAGGATGCGACGGCAACGGCTCTGGCGCGCGGCGTGCGGTTTATCTCGGGGCAATCTATCTGGGACACTGCGAATGCTGGACGTCGCCGGGCCTCCAGTGATGTTCACGGTTGCGCGAACCGGTCGATCATCTGGCGTCGCACATTCGCTGGCTCGACCATTATAACGCGCAGGCTTATACCAACGGTCATTGATCAGAACCCATGCGCCCATTTGCGCATGCCGAGGGACATGATCTTCCATGGTTGGTCGATGAGGTTGTTCCAGGCTTGGCAGCACAGCGCGACGATGTCTTCGTAGGATTTGAAGATCCGGTTCGACAACCAGTTGTCGGCATGAATTGCCAGACAGGGTTCAACTCGGGCGATCGTGGCGGCAGCGCCAGGACGGTGATGTTGTCGGGGATCGCCAGCTTGGGCGTCAAGTGGCGTCGTCGAACACGCCGAGGTGAAGCTGCAGGATGCGACGGCAACGGCTCTGGCGCGCGGCGTGCGGTTTATCTCGCCAGGGCATATCTATCTGGGACACTGGGAGCGAATGCTGAAAGACGTCGCCGGGCCTCCAGTGATGTTCACGGTGCTGCGCGAACCGGTCGATCATCTGGCGTCGCACATTCGCTGGCTCGACCATTATAACGCGCAGGCTTACCGCGACGAATACCGGCGCTTGGGCGAGGAAACGCAACGGCTGGTCGATCTGATCGGCGTCACCGATCTCAGCAATGTCGGGGCGCTGGACCATTTGCTGACCTTCCTGCCCCCGGCGGGCGTGCAGCTTTTGGACAATTGTCAGGCGCGGTATTTCCTTTGCGGCGGCCAAAGCCCGGTTGGGCGGCACGATCCGCTGACGCTGGCGCAGTCATCGATGTTGCAGACCCGCGCCGACCGGTTCGATCTGATCCTGCGGCAGGATGCGCTGGACGACGGTATCGCGCAGGCGACGGCGTTGACTGGACTTGATCTTGCGCCGCTGGGCAAAAAGGTCAATCCGGCCCGGTCGACGCGCCAGATTGATACCCAAAGCCCCATGGTGCGGGCGGTTCTGGGCAGGCGAACGCTGGTCGACCAATGGCTTTGGCGCCATATTCGCAGCCGCACAACGCGGCTAGAGACGGCCCAAAGCCGCAGCCCCCAGAACGCACAGGCCTCCGGCCAGGGTCTGTCGGTACGCACCGCTTCGAAATAGGGCCGGCGCGCGCGCCACCGGCGGCGACGCCAAAGCGGCGCAAAACTGGTCGAGGTGGCGGCAGTTTTCCGGCGTCAGTAGGCCCCGGTTCCGATCGAGCGCCCGGGCGTTTTGCCGAAGCCAGCGCCCGTAATCGGCCCCCATGACGCCGCCCAACCGCGCAAGCGTCGCCACCACCCCGTGGTGCGCGCCGATCATGTTCCCGGCATGCTGGCGGTAAAAGACCGTGGGCTGGTCATCGAGCAAGATCTGCGCTCCGGCCCCGGTCAACAGCGCATAAAGCCACCAGTCGTGAAACGGTACCCCGGACCTGGGAAGCACCGCGCGCGCCGCGATCCGTTGCGCGGCAGGGTTCAGAACCATGGTGTTTCCGGCCAGCACATTCTGCAAAAGCGCATTGCGAAAACCCGGGGTCCGGCCGTGCCGGCGCGAGGCGCGCGGTGCCGCCCCATCGTGGTCGACCAGCCAGGTCCAGCTGGCATAGACGCGGGGCTGGGGCTGGTCTTCGGGCCCGAGAAACCGGGCCGCGCGCGCCAATCGGTCGGGGCACCAGATATCGTCCTGATCGCACAATGCCAAATGACCCGACCCGGCGTCCGCCGCCTCGATCAGCGACATGAAATTGCGCGACGCGCCGGTCGCAGGCCCCCGCAGTATCTCGACCGAACCGGGCGGTTGCGAGCGCGCGAACCGGTCGAGGACGTCCCTTGTCCCGTCGGTCGAGCCGTCGTCGGACACCTTCAGGCGCCAGGTCACGCCCAGTTGCTGGGCGACCGACGCCAATTGTCCCGGCAGGTACCGCGCCCCGTTGAACGTGGCCATCGCAACCTGAAATCGCGCGCCCATCACGCGGCCTCGATCAGGTTGCGATGATACCGCCTGAGAAATATCAGCCCGAAAACGATCAGCACCATCGACAGGCCGAAAATGTAGAAAAGCGCAAAGCTTGAACCCAGGGGCGGCGCGTGAAACGCCACCGACAGAACCACGGTCAAAAGCGCGATGCCCGCTAATGGCTCGAGCACCGCCCAGGCATAACCGCCGGGGGACCGGCCATAACTGGTGGCCATTTCCCGAAGGATTAATGCCATCACGGCGCGCCCGGTCTGGACCATCGGCATTTACCCTTCGTTATTTGTATTTCGCTAGGCCTGCAGACGGGGCTGACCCTTTGCTGGCACCCGCGATGATGGGCTAAATTGATGGCTGAAGTATTGACGCAACCGCGGCCCAGGCCCGTGGCGCAGCCGGCCACGGGGCCTGGCGCGCCGGCCCAAGGCCCGAAACCTGCGGCGGCGCGTCAACCGCCCCCGGCCTTCGCCGCTCCGCCACCGGTGGCGCCCGCGTCAATGACCAGGCTGCACTGGTCGGTGCTCTGGTCGCTGGCGCTTGGCGTGATCCTTCCTGCCCTCGTGACGGCCGGTTATCTGTGGACGCGCGCCGCCGATCAGTTCGCCAGCCGCGTCGGGTTTTCGATACGCCAATCCAGCGTGTCCGAGGGCGGCCTTCTGGGCGGGATCGCGGGCCTTGCCGGCATGTCGCGCCTGTCGGGCAACACCGCCGACGACGCGGCGATCCTGGATGAATACCTGCGCAGCCACGATCTGGTCGCCGCCATTGACGCCGATCTTGATCTGCGCGCGCTGTGGACCCGCCCCGGTTCGCGCGTTGATCCGGTGTTCACCTACACCGGATCGGGCGCTATCGAAGACCTGCAACGCTATTGGGAACGCATGGTGCGGGTGCGCCGCGACGGCAGCACCGGGCTGATCTCGGTTCAGGCGCGCGCCTTTGATCCGCACGACGCGCGGGCCATCGCCCGCGCCATCTTCGCGACCGGAAGCGACGAGATAAACCGGCTGTCGGCGATCGCGCAGGCCGACACGATCCGGCTTGCGCAGCTGGACCTCGACGAGGCCGAAGCGCGGCTGGCCACAGCCCATGCGGCGCTGACCGAGTTTCGCAACCGCAATCAGATCGTCGATCCGGCGCTGGGGCTGCAGGGGCAGATGGGGCTGTTGAGCACCTTGCAGGAGCAACTGGCGCGCGCGCTTATCAACCACGATCTCTTGGCCGGCACCACAAGGGCGGATGACCCGCGGCTGACCCGGCTCAGCCGCGAGGTCGAGGTGATAAAGGCGCGCATCGACAGCGAAAAGGCCAAGCTCGGTCTGGGCGGCGCCGGCGGTGCGGCGGATGTCTATGCCACGCTGATCGGCAGTTACGAGCGCCTGTCGATCGAACGAAACTTTGCCGAACAAGCCTATATCGCCGCGCGCACGGCCTTCGACCGGGCCCGCGGCGAGGCGCGGCGGCAAAGCCGTTACCTGGCCGCGCATGTGCCGCCGACGCTGGCTGAGACGGCGGAATATCCGCGCCGGCTGCGCATCTTGGTCCTGGTCGCGGGGTTTCTTTTTCTGGGCTGGTCGCTGGCGGTGCTGACATGGATCAGCCTGCGCGACCGGCGATAATCACCGATGATTACGCTGCACAAACTCTCAAAGGCCTATCGAGCGAATGGCAGCCTCAAATGCGTGGCCGACGATCTGAATGTTACCTTTGCGACGGGCCGCTGCATCGCGCTTCTGGGGCGCAACGGGGCCGGTAAATCAACCCTGCTGAAAATGATCGCGGGCACGGTCAACCCCGATTGCGGGGGCGTTGTTGCATGGATCAGACAATAGTCGCAAGCCGCCCTTACCCGTGATACAGGCTATGAGATTTGTTTGAACACGGGTCGGCCGAGTTCGGTCATTTTGTTGAGAATGGCGACGCCGATTTTGGCCTCCGTTTGCTGATTTTCGAAACAGCGGGCTTTCAGTTTTGGCCCGATAATAGCCTTCCAGCGCCCCATCTGTGTCTCAATTCTACTGCGCTGATTGTAGCCACTGCCAGATTGCCAGGCCATGCGGCCATGAGTTTGAATTTTAACAATATGTCGGTCTCGAAGTGAGGGAAAACACTTGGATTGCGGGCTTGGAATGGCGTTCTTCGGTGGAGGAATAATGATTTCAACCGCCTCGCCAAATCGTGCCTTATACCAACGGTCATTGATCAGAACCCATGCGCCCATTTGCGCATGCCGAGGGACATGATCTTCCATGGTTGGTCGATGAGGTTGTTCCAGGCTTGGCAGCACAGCGCGACGATGTCTTCGTAGGATTTGAAGATCCGGTTCGACAACCAGTTGTCGCGCATGAATTGCCAGACATTCTCCACCGGGTTCAACTCGGGCGATCGTGGCGGCAGCGCCAGGACGGTGATGTTGTCGGGGATCGCCAGCTTGGGCGTCAAGTGCCAACCGGCCTGATCGACGATCAGCACCGCATGGGCGCCGGGATCGACGGCGGCACTGATCTCGATGAGGTGCGCCGCCATGGCGTCGGTGTCGCACCAGGGCATGACCAGCCCGGCGCCCTTCCCCTTCGCGGGACAGATCGCGCCGAAGATATAGGCCCATTCGGTGCGCTGGTCGCGGGGCGCCCGCGGGCGCGTGCCACGTCTGGCCCATCGGCGCGTGAGCTTATTCTTCTGGCCGATGCGGGCTTCATCTTGCCACCACAGCTCTATCTCGACGCCTTTCGGGAGCCTCGCCCGGATCTTCGCCAGTTCGGCGGGGAAGTTTTTTTTAAAAGCCTCGACGGCCAGCTCGTTTTGCGCGTAGTGGCGCGGCCGCGCCGAGATCTTGGCGAAGCCGAGCGCCTTCAACTCGCGCCCGACCGTGGTCTCGTCGAGCGAGATGGCGAACGTCTCCAAGAGCCACCGCGCCAGGTCCTTGCGCCGCCAGCGCACGACGCCGTCGACCGCCGGGACCGGGCCGGCCTCAACAACCTCCGCCAGTGCGCGGCGGTGATCGGCGTTGAGCTTCGAGGGTGCGCCCGGTGACTTCCCATCGACCAGCCCGTCCGGTCCGCGGGCGTTGAAGCGCAGCACCCAGTCGCGAATGATCTGCAGACCGACGCCGCCGATCCGCGACGCATCCGTCCTGCTGCCACCATCGTAGACCTCGGCCAACGCCAGCAGACGACGGCTCTGGGTCGCGTCCCTGGTCCTCTTCGCGAGGCGCCGCAGTGAGACGCTGTCAAAATCGTTCCGTAAGTCGATAGGCGCTGCCATGGCGAACCTCATTGGTTCACCACATTGAGTCAGAGATCGGACCGCTTGGGAATCCCCAACGTGAGTCAGGCATTCCGCTCGGTGGTATCAGTCAGTTCGAGCTGCGCTGCGACTTCTTCAAGGCGCTGATTGCGTTCCTTCTTGGGAACCCCTCGTACTTTGAGCCCGAAGACAATATTTTCGGTCACGGAAAGGTGGGGAAAGAGCGCGTAAGACTGGAACACCATCGCCAATTTTCTGCGCGCAGGCGGTACGTTATTCACAACGCGACCGTCGATTACGATCTCTCCCGCCTGCGGTCGCTCAAGCCCGGCAATCAGTCGCAAAGCAGTCGACTTACCGCAGCCGCTCGGTCCGAGGAAGGCGACAAACTCGCCGGGTCGCGCCTCAAAAGAGAAATCGAAAAGCACCTGCACCGGCGACCCACTTCCAAGTGTCGGAAAAAATTTATCTATACCGCGAAGGGCGAGACTCGTGGACATGGAATCACCCGAGAGCAGCCAGTAGCGTTGCCTATAATTCATAGTTGAAATACGAAAGTCAAATTCTGATGCTCATTCTCTTACCCGACATTCCCCAGATGACATCCAAATTCGCGGAAATCGTACCACGGCCCCATCTCCAAGGGAACTCTGTTCCCATTGCAGCCATCCGATGACATGATTTTGGTAATCGGCCAGCGCGTGGAAGGCCATTTGGTCGTTTCTCTT
This sequence comes from Paracoccaceae bacterium, assembly GCA_965247915.1. GTDB lineage: Bacteria > Pseudomonadota > Alphaproteobacteria > Rhodobacterales > Rhodobacteraceae > JAKZRT01. The sequence goes on along the minus strand of OZ252048.1, from coordinate 329,538 downwards.
GCCATCCAGACACACCTCTCGTGTCGCAATCTCCTTGCCGTCGATTCCCTCGGCCTACGCCGGAGCGGGTCTTCGTCGTAGATCATCAGTCAGGCTCAAGATTTTCTGGAACAAGCTTCTTGTGACTGCAACCTCGGCCAATTGAAATGTGACGTACCGGCCATGGCTGACAACTTTCGCACCGATCTTGACCAGCTTCTCCCTCAGCGTCGTCAGCGACCATTGCTCCACGGCATCGGGCGTCGCCAGCGTGCGCAGGAAGTTCGCCAGATTGTAGGCGAGGGCATGAAGCTGTAGCCGGACGGCGTTGGCGGCAAAGCGCATGCAGGAAAGCCGCGTCCATTTGAGCGCGTACTTGCCCTCCTTGATGTGCTGCTCGGCTGTGCCCCGGCCGTTGTAGAACGCCAGCACCCGCTCATTGGGCAGGCTGCGATTGGTGACGATGAAGCCGACGCGCGGGAACAACTCGCCCGGATGGAACTCGACCTTGGACACCACCCGGCGCGGCTTCACCCAGCTTCCCGCCTGATACTGGAAGCTGGTGTAGGTGCGGATCACCGTGTGCGACGGCCGACCCGGCCTGCGCCGCAGCAGCCAGGAAATCCGCTCATAGAGCTTGCTGTTGCCCTTGATCCGGATGGCGTAACCCCAGCCCTCGGCCTCCAGGAGATCGAACAGCGTAGGGATGGCAAAGGCGGCGTCACCTCGGAAATAGCGCCGGGTGATCGAGGGTCGCGTGTCGCTCGAATATCTTGCCAGCACCGGGCGCAGCACATCCTCCCAGCCATCGGCGCTGTGGACATTGCCGGGACGCAGCGCACATCGCTCCAGATCGCCGAACTGGTTGAACACGAACAGTGGGTGCAGGCACTTGGATTGGAAATGCCCGTTCCACATTGCACCTTCCTGATCGCCATGCACAGGGCTCTCGGAGCTGTCCATATCCAGCGTGATGCTCTTCGGCGGCCTCCGGTCATGCACCGCGTCGATCCAGCGGCCGGGCAGATCAGCGAGGGCGGCGAGGTTCTCCGGTCGGGTCAGCATCTTCGTCTCGAACCGACCCATGGCGCTGGCCGACGCCGCACCCCGCTTCACCGCACGTCCACCGATGAGTTGGCGCATCACCGGATCACGGCACACAGGTCGGTCGGCGTCGTTGACGTCCCCATAGCCGGCAAGGCGTGGGAAAACCGATTGGCGCAGAAGGCCGGCGAGATTGTGGCGGCCATTCCGGCCAGTGCGCGGATCGGTGATCAGCCCCGCCACCATGTCCGTCAGCCCGAGGGCGTCGTCCAACTCGCGGTGAAGCAATAGCCCGCCGTCCGAACTGATCGACGATCCACGGAACGCGACCTTGACCGAGCAGTCGAATTGGAACCGAAGAGGGCTTGTTTGTACTTCACCCGTCGCGTTCGCTCGCAAATTCCCGCTCCACCCCGGTTAACTCATTGTATAATCGAGTATATCACGCTTCTGCGGGTGAAGAAACGGGCATCCATCTGGGGAATGCGGGTTAATAGATCAGGCAGCACTGTTGGATCGCCAACGTCATCCAGCGTTAAATCCGAACAAACGATATCGCCAGTCACAAGGTTCAGATCAAGGTGAAGTTTACGCCACCGTTTGCGTTTGGCCTTTACATTATACTTGCTTTGCAGCCACTCACCCTCATCGAAAACCTTCAAACCCGTACTGTCGATGGCCAAGTGGACCGGATCTGTTATTTTGATTTTGGGCCTTGCCGGAAGGCTCAGACCACGCCCTCGGCGCGACAGGGTCGAGAAATCAGGAACTGAAATTTCCAGCAGCATCAGCTTTGATATGCTGCGTATCAGCCCTTGGGTCTGGCGCAGCGGCAACCTGTAAACCATGCCCAGCGTCAGGCACATCGTGATCGCCAGATCCGAGTATCGCGGCTGGCCGCCGCGCGACCTGCGCCGTGGTGCAGCCCAGTGCTTTCGCGCATCCCCTGTGATCCAGACCGTCAAATCACCACGATTTCGCAGGCTTTCATTATACCCGCACCAGTTCGTCACCCGATATTTCTTCTTCGCAAACTTGTGCCGGCGGGAGGTGTTGAATTTATGCGGCATTAAGCATATCCGTGGTCGTGGCAAAAGCCTGTGTTAACACTTGACACCCGATCCGTGCAACAACGCCGTTTGGGGGTAAGCCATGCAAAAAAAAGGAAAGAGACCGTCATGAAGAATTTGTTAATCATCTCCGCCCTAGCAGCGATGGCTGCTTTCGGGGCCGAGGCGAAAGAGATTCGCATCGCACTTCCCGTTTTCGAAAAGGGCCTTGACCCCCAAGACAACACCGGCAACTCCGGGGCGCCGATGCTCTACCATATCTATGACACGCTGATCGAGCGCGACAGCTTCTCCACTCCATTGTCGTTCAAGCCCGGCCTTGCCACAGAGTGGGCCCAACTCGAGCCAACTGTGTGGGAACTAAAACTGCGCGAAGGCGTGGTGTTCCACAACGGCGATACTCTCGACGCTCATGACGTCGAGTTCTCGCTCAACCGCGTGTATCATCATGAGGACCCTGAGTTCTTCTCAGCCTGGGGCCGCTGGCACTACAACTTCTCGAACGTGGAAGTGGTCGACAGCCACACCGTCCGCATCCATACTCATCGTGAGGAGCCCGCGTTTCTGACCCTGATCTCGGCCCGCTCGGCCGGCATCGCTTCGAAAGAGTACCAAGCGGAAGTGGGCTTCGACGAGGCCAAGCTCAACCCGGTCGGAACCGGCCCTTATGAAGTGATTGAGTTCGATCCGGGCCGAATCTTGGTCCTTGAGCGCTTCGACGACCATTGGGGTGAACCGGCCGCGCTAGACAAGGTCACCATGCTCCATGTGCCCGAAGTGGCCAGCCGCGTCACCGGCCTCGTGAACGGCGAATTCGACATTGTCGCCAACATTCCACCCGACCAGGCGTCGGCGATCCCCACCGAGGGCTTCCGCGTCCAGGGCGTTACCTGGCCCATGTTCCACGTGTGGCTCATCCACCAGAACAATCCGCCCACCGACAACCCGCTGGTCCGCAAGGCATTGCGCCTCTGCACTGACCGTCAGGCGCTGGTCGACGGCCTATGGGGCGGCCTGGCCGGGAAGCCAACCGCGCACCAGTTCCCCGAGTACGGCGCACCGCTCTACATTGAGGGGTTTGAACACATCAAGTACGACCCTGAGGAAGCGCGTCGACTGCTCGCGGAGTCGGGCTACGACGGCGAGGAGATGGTCCTTTCGCATGCCGGCAATTACTACCTATATGGCGATCTCGCCGCGCAGGTGATCCAGCAGCAGTGGGCCGACGAGTGCGGCTTGAACCTGCGCCTGGTGGAGGAGGACTGGGCCACCTTCCACGCAACCAAGGAACTTGACTCCTCTGGTCGTGCCCACGGCCACGTTAACTTCCGCACCTGGTCGAACCCCATGTACTACCCGGACCCGATGGGCGCGTTTGACACCCACTGGTCAAAAACATCGTGGGCGGCGCAGCGCAATCTCTGGGTCCCCTCGCACCCCGAATGGGAAGCCAACTACGAAAAGGCGCGTTACGCACCCGACCCGGCAGAGCGCCGCGCAGCCTATCAACGCCTGCTGGAGGTGTCGGAGAAGGAGTCGGGCTGGCTCCTGCTTTACAAGCCGCACGAGCTTTACGCTATGCGCGACGGCGTTTCCTTCGACATTCCGATCGCACAGCGGCCCTACGTGATTCCGCTGCGCGGTGGTGAAATCCAGGTGAACCAGTAAACCCACCCGAGCTCCGGGCGGGCGAAATCACGATCGATGCGAATTTCTAGGACGGGACGGGTCCCCGGAACTCCCCGGGGACCCAACCGGTCCTCTCCCGTCCCATGACGCCATTCAGAGACACGCCCTGGCCAACCGTCCCTGGTTCAATCCAAGAAAGGAGATGCCTATGCAGACTCCTGCGCGCCGGCGAAGTAGCCATCGGCGAAAAATATTGATACCGGACCAACCGTCCAGACCGCGCGGGGGGTCTTGAATGCCCCATGCCGGCGTGAGAACATTGCATGCTCTAGCGTGAGAACATAGCATGCTGCGTTTCATGGCGATCCGATTTGGCCGCGCGCTCCTCACGATGTTTATCGTGCTGGTAATCGCCTTTCTCACCCTGCGCCTATCCGGTACGCCCTTCGCAATGATGTTCCCCGAGGGGATCACCGAGGAGCACCAGGCGGCTCTGGACGCGAAGTACGGATTCGACCGTCCGATTTGGGAGCAGTTCATTGTTTATCTGGGCGACATCGCCGACGGCAATTTCGGGCGTTCGCTCTACACCTCGCAACATGTGTGGATGATGTATGCGGCGCGCATGCCCGCCACCATTACGATCGGCGGGCTCGCGCTGCTTCTCGCGATTGCCATTGGCATACCGCTTGGCGCGGCCGCGGCGCTCTATCGTGGCCGGGTATCGACGAGCGCGGGCATGGGGCTCGCGTTTCTCGGTTATGCCGTGCCGCATTTCGTTATCGGCATCGGCCTGATCCTGTTCTTCGGCTACTATTTGAAGCTACTGCCGGCAACCGGTCTCGAAACGCCGAACCATTACATCCTACCGGTGGTGACGTTGACGCTTCCAATGATCGCGGCCATTGCCCGCTTCATGCGTGCCGCCATGCTCGATGCCATCGGCCACGACTACGTGACCACCGCCCTTTCGAAGGGGCTGACCGACCAGCGCATTGCCCGCGTCCACATCCTTCGCAACGCGATGATCCCGCTGATCACCGTGTTGGGTCTGGAGATCGCCGGACTGCTCAATGGTTCGATTTTCATCGAGGCGGTCTTCTCGCTCCCGGGCGTTGGCCGGGTCCTGGTCGATGCAGTCAAGGGGCGCGACTATCCCGTGTTGCAGTTCGGCGTCATCGCCTATGCCGCCATAGTCGTTGTGGTCAATTTGCTCGTCGACCTTGCCTATGTTGTCGCCGACCCTCGCGTTCGGTTGGAGAAGTAAGTCATGACGGACCCAGCCTTCGATCATCGCGGAACAGGCCGCTGGTCCTTCGGCGTTTTGCACGTATCAGCTCTCGCTTTGGCACTCATCATCGCGCTTGGCGTCATGGCGCCGCTCATCGCACCGTACGATCCGAACGCGGTCAACCTGCTCGCTCGCTTGAAGCCGCCGGTCTGGCTTGACGGCGGGAGTTGGGCAAATCCACTGGGCACCGACAGTATTGGCCGAGACCTTCTTACCCGCTGCCTCTATGGCATCCGAACCAGCTTCGGCATCGCCATCATCGGGCTGATCTTCAGCGCGGTCCTCGGCGTGGTGCTTGGCCTCCTGTCCGGCCTCGGCGGCAAGTGGGTCGACCGCTCCGTGATGACCATTACAGATGTGTTCATCACCCTGCCGAATCTGCTGCTCCTGCTTTGCGGCATTACCCTGCTTGGCTCGGAAATCTGGGTCTTGGTCTTGATGATCGGCCTCGTCCGCTGGGAGGCTTACGCGCGGCTGGTGCGCGGCCAGGTCTTGACCCTTCGCGAACAGGGCTATGTCGAGGCTAGCCGGGCCCTTGGCGGCGGCCAGATGCAGATCGCGCTGAAGCACATTCTGCCCAATTTGGCTTCACCGTTGGTCGTGATCCTCACCCTGAGTTTTCCGGCCGTATTGCTGATGGAGGCGGGCCTTTCCTTCCTCGGAGTCGGCGTCCAGCCACCAACAGCGTCGCTCGGGCGCATGATCGGGGACGGCCGCGACTACTTAGTCAACGCGTGGTGGGTCTCCGGCATGCCCTCGATCGTCATCGCCACGATCACTTTGTTGTTCCAGTTCATCGGCGACAGCCTGCGTGATCGCATCGATGTTAGAGCCGATGGCTGAACCGGTCCTTGCCGCGCGCGGCGTCCACGTCCGATTCGACACCGCGGCCGGCCCGATCCACGCCGTGCGCGGCGTCGACTTGGACATTCACGCCGCAGAAACTGTTGCCCTGGTCGGCGAGAGCGGCAGCGGCAAATCGGCGTTCGCCAAGAGCTTTCTCCGCCTGCACCAGCCGCCATTCACCACGCCACGCACACATATTGAGGGCAAGATCGTGCTGAGTCGACCCGACGGGCCCGTCGATCTAGTCGCCCTCAGCGACGCTGAGATGCGGGCTGTGCGGGCCCGTGATATCGGCATCGTTTTTCAGGACGCTTTGTCGGCACTGAATCCGACGCAGCGCGCCGGCGAGCAGATTGCAGAAGCGCTGCGTGAGGCGAGGCCCGACATCCGCCGGAAAGAGGCGAAAGCTATGGCGGTCGACATCCTCGACCGGGTTGGCATTCCCGACGCCGGGACGAGGTCGCGCGCCTATCCCCACCAGTTGTCTGGCGGACAGCGCCAGCGGGTGATGATCGCCATCGCTGCCATTCGATCGCCGCAACTGCTGGTCGCCGACGAACCCACCACGGCCCTTGACGTTACGGTACAGGCCCGGCTGCTGCGACTCCTGAAGGACTTTCAGATCGAATCCCGCATGGCGATGCTGTTCATCACCCACGATCTCAACATTGTCGCGGAAATCGCCGACCGGGTGGCGGTCATGCATCAGGGACAGATCGTCGAAATCGCGCCAACCCGCGAAATCTTTGGTGCGCCCCAACACGATTACACGAAACTCCTGCTTGCAAGCCTGCCCGGCCGTCGCCCCAGGCTTGCGCGTGCGCCCCAGTCGGCGGAGGTACCAGGTGCCCCGCTTATCGAAGCATCGGATATCTCGGTAACATTTGGAGGCACGATGCTCCGCCGCGCGCTGCCCGTTAACGCGCTTAGGTCGGTTAACCTTTCTGTCTATCCCGGCGAAAGGCTGGGTATCGTAGGCGAATCAGGATCGGGCAAGACAACCCTTGGCCGTGTGATCCTCGGGCTGCAAAGCCCGACCGCGGGGGTGCTGCGCGTCGGTGGCTGGAACCCGCTTCGGCTCGGCCGTGACGAGGCCATACGATTCCGGCGCAGAGTACAAGTGGTGTTTCAGGATTCCGCCGCGTCGCTTGATCCGCGCATGACTGTCGGACGGTCGGTGCGGGAAGGACTGGACATCCATCGCATTGGCAGACCCAATGACCGCGATGCACGCGTGCGCGCGGCACTCGAGCAGGTGGGTCTGAATCCCGACTTCGCAAGTCGCTTTCCGCACATGCTGTCGGGTGGTGAGCGCCAACGCGTCAACATCGCCCGAAGTCTTGTGGTTGAGCCAGACATTCTGATCGCCGACGAACCTGTTTCCGCGTTGGATGTTTCCATTCAGGCGCAGATCCTCGATCTGTTGAATGCGCTATCCGCCGACCTCGGTTTGACGATGGTGTTCATTTCACATGATCTCTGGGTGGTGCGGGAGCTTTGTGAACGCATCGCCGTCATGAAGGACGGAGAGATAGTCGAAACCGGGCAGACCGAGCAACTGTTTGAAGCGCCGAGTCATCCTTATACGCGCGATCTCCTGGAAAGCGCGCCACAACTACCGGAACCAGTAATCAGCGGCGTTGGCGTCCTTTGATGGACACTGGATTGCCGAAGGCGTATCCGCCCGGGCGCGAGCCATGGTTGCCGGGGCCAATAAGCACGACGCCGCGTAGCTACTTCTCCCGACCTTCTACAATCGAAGCGGCAAGCCGCAGGTATCCCTGGATCAATGGTCGGTTGCGGCGCGATTTCAGACAGGTGACATAGGCGCGCGTGAACATCTCGGAATCCGTGACCGATAGCGGTCGCAGATCTGGATGCGGCCCGAATTCCCTTTCCGAAATGACGCCGACGCCGAACCCGCGGACGATTGCTTCGCGCAGACCCTCGCGGCTTTCGATTTCAAAGACCCGCTCTACCGCTACGCCGGCCGCCGCGGCCGCCTCGTCGAAGGCCTGCTGGGTGGTCGAGTTCTTCGAGCGCACCACCATCTCTTCGCCGTGCAGGTCTGCAAGACGGATCTCCCCGCGGCCCGCCAGGCGATGCGTGCTGTTCACCACCACCAACACGTTGTGCTGGTCGTAGAACATGGCGTGCACGGTCTCGCTGCCGCAGTCCCGCCCCACTATGCCGATATCGGCGCGGAAATCTTCCAGGTCCGCCAGCACTTCGTCGATCACGCCGAGCCGCACGGTGCATTTGAGGCCGGGCCGGCGGTCCTTGTAGGCCGCCAGCAGCTCCATCACGTCATGGGGCCCGACGGCGCTGAGATTGAGCTCGCCGACCTCGAGGTCCCGGGCGGCCGTCAGAAAGCGGATGGCCTCCTGCTCGTGGCAGTAGAGATTGTGGGTGATGGCGTAGAGCGTCTCGCCCACCGCGGTCAGGGTGATCGATCGGCCCTTGCGGTGGAACAGCTCCACCCCGAAGCGGCCTTCGAGATTGCTCACATGGGTCGAGACAGTCGGCTGACCGACATTCAGCTTGTGCGCCGCGCCCGTGAAGCTGCCCTGGCTCGCAACCTGGTGGAATGCTTCCAGCCATTTCTGATACATCTATGAGACCAATAGATTGATGGATATTTCCAATTTTGCCGATAGTACAGCCGGTGCTAGCGTACCGCAAGTCTCGCCCTCAGACCGATGAGGAGCCTCTCCCATGGCCACGCCCTCGCCGGAGCTCAACTGCGTCATCTACAGGAAGCCCGCGCGGCCGGTGGCCGTGGCCTGCGTAGATGGCGGCGATCCCGCCTATTTCGAAGCCGCCAAGGCGGCGGGCGTGATCCCCAGCTGGCCGATGCGGCCCGCCGGTCGCACAAGAGCAATGCTCCGGTTTCGATCATATTGTCTTAGATTAAGAAACCGCCTCTAAACAGTTTGGTTAAACAGCAGGATCAATTATGGAAGAAAGAAACTTTTTCGAACGGCTGGTAGACATCAGCCCAGGGATGGAAATCTGGTGGGATTCTTCTCCCGTTGTTTTCGAAAATTGGTGTAAAAAATTGCTCGAAAAAGCAGATCCGGCGGATCGTGATCTGCTGCAAACGCAATTCAACCGAATGTACGACAAAGACAATCCCCAAAATCAATTGTTTCGGGGTGTGACCACCAATCCACCACTTTCGCTGCAGGCGATTCAAACCGATCCTGCTTACTGGGAAGGGGTCGCCAAGGATATCATATCCGAGAATCCGGGACTGGACAAAGAGGGCCTTTTTTGGAAGCTTTACAAAAGGGTTGTAAAAGTTGGTTCAGAGATGTACCTGCCGCTGTTTGAGGCCAGTGGGTACAAGGAAGGCTACCTCTCCGGGCAGGTCGATCCGCGCAGTGTGTTTGATAAGGATGCCATGATCAGACAGGCCGAAGAAATCGCGGCTATCAATCCCAACGTGATGGTAAAAATCCCAGGTTCCAAGCAGGGTTATGAAGTGATCGAGTATCTGACATCCAAAGGGATTCCCACCAATAATACCCTGACCTTTGTCCTGCCCCAGTTAGTTGACTGTGCCGAAAGCGTCAATCGGGGTTTAGAAACCGCCAAGAAAAACGGTGTGGACCTGAGCCAGTGGCGGTCGGTCATCACTCATATGGAGGGAAGATTCGGGAATCTCGGCGGATTAAAAGACCTTGCCAAAGAAAAAGGCGTGGAGCTAACCGACGGCGAAATTCGAATGGCGGAACTGGCGGTTTTCAAAAAGGCATACAAGTATTTGATAGACAATGATCGACCGAGCAAAATGCTTTCCTGCTCTCTAATCCTTGGGCCGACCGTCGATGGGGAAAATCGTATCTGGCACCTCGAAGAAAAAGCCGGCGCCAATGTTGTTTTGACATGTCCGCCCACGTTCATTGATAAGGTTCTTTTTATGCCCGGCGTTGAAAAGATATCATTCAAAAAAGACCAAATCCTTGAAGACATCCCCAGCGAACTCATGGATAAGCTCATGCGGGTACTGTATTTTGAACGAGGATATGCTGAAGATGGCTACACCCGTGATGAATACAATACTCTTCCGGCACTTCAGCGAACCGCCGAGCAATTCTCAAAAGCTACCGACGAAATGGTGGATTTCGCAGGCAAATGCCTTGAAGGAGGTGCGTGCTTTACCTAAAGCGAAAGCCATTCTCCCTGGCGCGGGGTTAAGAAATCGTAGGAGGTCAAGAATAACTGACGACTACGGCCGGCGGTCCCACACGGTCGCACCATTACGGAGCCGTGCGGCTGTCCGCATTGAGCTTGGGATTGAGGACTTCAGAGTACTCGGAGGCAGAATGTCATCACAAACAGGCAAAGTCGTGCTCTTTACGGGCGTTGGCGAACCACTGGAGGCAGCAGAGTTCCCGTTGCCGAAAGAGCTGGAGCCGGGTGCAATTCTGGTCCGCACCAGCATCGCTACCGTGTGCGGCTCGGACATGCACAGCTGGCGCGGGCGCAGGCCTTTTCCGACCCCATCCGTGCTCGGTCATGAAGGGCTCGGCATCATCGAGCGGCTCGGGCGCGATATTACGAGAGATGCCGCCGGCAACCCGCTGTCCGATGGGGACCGTATCACCTGGTCTATCATGGCCAACTGCGGCAACTGCTATTTCTGCAGGATGACGGATCTGCCGCAGAAGTGCCAGAATCTCTTCAAGTACGGACATGAAAAGAGCGACGTGCCCCCGTATTTCATGGGCACATTTGGCGAGTACGTCTATCTCAAACCGGGCACCGGTGTGTTCAAGGTCCCGGACGACATGACGGATGAGGAAGCCTCGCCCTTGATGTGCGCGGCAGCGACGGTAACCGGCGGCCTTGACAGAATCGACATGCAAACCGGCGACACCGTTGTCATCCAGGGGGCCGGGATGCTCGGCCTTTACGCCGCCGCATTTGCCAAGGAACAGGGCGCCGGACAGGTCGTTATGATCGACATCCTGGACAAGCGCCTCGAGCTGGCAAAGGAATTCGGCGCCGGTGTGTGTATCAACGCCGACGGGTGCACGGATGAGACGTTGATTGAAAATGTCTATGACCTCACGCGCGGCATCGGTGCCGACCTGGTGGTCGAGGTTTGTGGCTTTGCCAAAGTGGTACCGCTGGGCGCAAAAATGCTGCGCATCGGCGGTAAGTATCTGATGCAGGGGGCGGTCTATCCGAACGACAGCTTCACCCTTGATTCATATGACGTGATTATCAAGTGTCTAACCATTAAGGGGCTTCACAACTATCATTCGAAATACCTCGGACGTGCGATGGACTTGGTTCATAAAAGCCGATCGAGGTATCCCTATGAGAAACTTGTAGGACCCAGTTTTCCGCTGACGGCCGAGGGCGTGACATCCGCGCTCGAGGCGTTAGAGAATCGCTCGGCTATCAGGCCGATAGTAAAACCTTAGGCTGCGAAAGGAGACTCCTGATGGGCAAAGTAAGCATGGTGATGTTCGATCTTTCTGGTACGACCGTCCACGACGATACCGGTGTACGGGATTGCCTGTACAAGGCTGCAGTGGAGTTCAACCTGGACACCACGCCCGACGAGATACTGCTCAATATGGGCACCAATAAGATTCATCTCTATCAGTTCCTGATTTCCAGGGCACAGGGCAAGGACCTCAAGATAGAGGATTTCGAAAAGGCCAAAGATCCCGAAACGTATGAGGAAGCCAAGACGATATTCGACCGGTATACGGAAATCATGATCGACCACTACCGCAACGAGGTCAGAGAGGTGCCGGGGGCTGTCGATACGTTCAAGTGGTGTCACGACCACGGCATCAAGGTCGCCACCGACACCGGCTTTCATCGTGACGTCACGACCGCTATCATGGACGGGCTGGGCTGGGTGAAGGACGGACTCGTTGATGTCGCTGTCGATGTCGAACATGTGCCCGGCGAAAGAGGCAGGCCGGCGCCGTTCATGATATACCACGCCATGAGCGAGCTGGATGTACAGAATGTACACGAGGTGATTAAGATTGGCGACACGCCGGCTGATATGCTGGAAGGTTATAACGCAGGCTGCCGCGGCATCATTGGCGTGCTCAGCGGGCCCAGGCCCGTCGAGGCCTGGGGGCGGTACCGGCATACACACGTAATCTCCAGTGTAGCAGAGCTGCCGGAGCTTATTGAGAGCGAGTTTCTCTAATAATGCGCCGGCCTGACACTGACGATCCGAACATTCCGATGTCTAGCCCCTAGTTCTGGGCCATTTCTGATTAGAGTTTCTGGCACGTGTGGTCGAAGACGTAAGTGCCTGAACGAGCGATCGTCGGCAGGGAAAGTTCAGATTGTGAGATAGAGCAGTCAGCGGTGATTGAGGACATCAACGCTCGTCTGGCACGCGGCGAGAAGCTGTGATATCTAGGCCGCGATGGGCTCAGCGCTCGGTGCAGAGCTCGGTTTGGATGTGGGGTGGCGTCATGCCTGAAGGTTCCAACTGCCGGCCGGTCGTCGGTGCCGCCGTGTGGGCGGACGATTTGGAGCGTATCGACGGTCTGTTGGCATTTCTCATGGACAACGACCGTGACGTGGAAATCCGGGATTTCTACCTGGTTGACGCCTTGCGCACCGATTGGTCGCCGCTGGTTGAGAAAGTGCGCGGTAAGCTTGATGGTCATCGCGGACGCGTCGGCATCCACGGACCGGGTAAGGGATTCCAGCTGGACGCCCCCGATCCCGACATTCGCGCTATCGCCCAGGCGCGCCTTCATGCGGGTCTCGATGCATGCCTGGCGGTTACGGGGAGTCCGGGGACCGGCCATATGGTGGTCCACAGTCCTTACAGGACGTGGGATTGGCACAATTTGGACCGCGGCCCGGGCGGACGTGCGAACAAGATCGAGCGCGTCCATGAAACGCTGCGGGAGGTTGTCAAGCGGGCCGAAGACGAAGGCGTGGTGATCGTGATCGAGAATGTTGAAGACAAGGATCCGCGCGACCGCGTTGCGCTGGCCCGCTCATTCGATAGCCCGGCCGTCAAAGTGTCGCTGGACACCGGCCATGCCCACTATGCTCACGGCGCAACCGGAGCGCCGCCAGTGGATCACTATGTTCGGGCCGCCGGCGCGATGCTGTCCCATGTGCACCTTCAGGACTGCGACGGTTTCGCCGACCGGCACTGGCAGATCGGCCGCGGTTCCATCATGTGGCACTCGGTTTTCGGTGCCCTGGCGGAGTTGCCGGACATGCCAAGGCTTCTGCTGGAGCTTAGGGAGTCGGCGGATATACTGCCCTCCGCCAAATGGTTGGCGGAGGTCGGGCTTGCCGATTAGGCCGGCGCGCCGGTGTTGTGGATCTTCGCTCATGTTCACTTGGTAGGCGGCCGCAGCCTTTCCGGGTCAAACGCATTTGCCCCGACTGTATGAAGGGAAGTGAGGCTCATCGATGAAATACGTACTCTTGGGTTCCACCGGCGTTCAGGTCTCAGAACTTTGTTTCGGCACCGCGCCGTTCGGCGGCGACGCCGATGAGCGCGAGTCGGGTCGGCTCTACGCCGCCTGCCGCGACCGCGGTATCAACTTCTTCGATACCGCCGACACCTATTCCGCCGGCCGTTCGGAGGAGATCCTGGGGCGCCTCATTGCGGGCGAACGCGACCATCTCGTCATTTCTTCCAAGTGCTTCAATCCGATGAGCGACGACATCAACGACCGCGGCACCAACCGCCGTCACATCGCCAACGCGGTCGAAGCCAGCCTCAAGCGCCTCGGAACCGATCGCCTCGACATCTATCTCATGCACCAGTGGGACGGGTCGGTCGCGCTTGAGGACATGTTGCGGGCGTTGGAGAAGCTCGTCGCCGACGGCAAGGTCATCTATCTCGGCGTCAGTAATTACGCCGCTTGGCAGATCGCCAAGGGGCTTGGTGTTTCGGCGCTTCGAGGCTGGCCCCGCTTCGATGTAGTGCAGCCGATGTACAGCCTGGTCAAACGGCAGGTCGAATCGGAAATCCTGCCGCTGGCAATCGAAGAGAGACTCGCCGTTATGACGTACAGTCCGCTCGGTAGTGGCCTTCTCACTGGCAAGTATGACGGCGGCGCCGAACCGGCTGGTTCACGGCTGAGCCGCGATAAGTATGCCCGCCGATATGCCGAAACCTGGTACCGCGAAACTGCCGAAGCCTTCAGTGCCTTTTGCCGGGATCGCGGCCTTCACCCCATAAGTACAGCCGTCGCCTGGGTGGGCGCCCATCCCGCCGTCACCTGTCCCATCGTCGGCGCGCGTAATCTTGAGCAGTTGGGCCCCTCGCTTGAGGCCGCCGAGTTCGTCATGACACCCGAATTGCGAGACGAAATTTCCGCGCTGTCGCGCACGCCACTACCCGCCACCGACCGAACCGAAGCGGTGACCTAAACTCGGGCGCCTCTCAATCCGGGAGCGGCTTGGCCCAGTTTTTGGCGGAACCGTGTAGGGCGTCGCGGTCCCGGTCGGGCACTCCTCGCCCGCTTCGTTGACCACGCTGGTCTTCAAACTACAGGTCGGCTCTAATGCAAGGTCCGCGTCGGGCGCGGCCTTCACCATTCTCAACCCGCATTCACCGGATGACGCGGCAATTTACTGTGGTTTTGTGGCGAATCAAATAGAATAATCAACAGCTTAATCTGTCTCGCACGAGACGGCTGTTGAGAACCCAACGGGTGAATCAATCGATGGTCCTCTGAGGCTCGATTTTGACCACCGCGTGAAGCTTGAGTTCTGAGGTTCTCGCATCACCTCCGATGCCGGATTGCTGGCCTATGGCGTTGTTGCATGGATCAGACAATAGTCGCAAGCCGCCCTTACCCGTGATACAGGCTATGAGATTTGTTTGAACACGGGTCGGCCGAGTTCGGTCATTTTGTTGAGAATGGCGACGCCGATTTTAGCCTCCGTTTGCTGATTTTCGAAACAGCGGGCTTTCAGTTTTGGCCCGATAATAGCCTTCCAGCGCCCCATCTGTGTCTCAATTCTACTGCGCTGATTGTAGCCACTGCCAGATTGCCAGGCCATGCGGCCATGAGTTTGAATTTTAACAATATGTCGGTCTCGAAGTGAGGGAAAACACTTGGATTGCGGGCTTGGAATGGCGTTCTTCGGTGGAGGAATAATGATTTCAACCGCCTCGCCAAATCGTGCCTTAAGCAAGTCACTGGTCGGTGCGCCGTCGTAGGCACCGTCCGCTATAAACCGGGAGACCGGAGTGCCAATCTGATTTAATAGATCAGGCAGCACTGTTGGATCGCCAACGTCATCCAGCGTTAAATCCGAACAAACGATATCGCCAGTCACAAGGTTCAGACCAAGGTGAAGTTTACGCCACCGTTTGCGTTTGGCCTTTACATTATACTTGCTTTGCAGCCACTCACCCTCATCGAAAACCTTCAAACCCGTACTGTCGATGGCCAAGTGGACCGGATCTGTTATTTTGATTTTGGGCCTTGCCGGAAGGCTCAGACCACGCCCTCGGCGCGACAGGGTCGAGAAATCAGGAACTGAAATTTCCAGCAGCATCAGCTTTGATATGCTGCGTATCAGCCCTTGGGTCTGGCGCAGCGGCAACCTGTAAACCATGCCCAGCGTCAGGCACGTCGTGATCGCCAGATCCGAGTATCGCGGCTGGCCGCCGCGTGACCTGCGCCGTGGTGCTGCCCAGTGCTTTCGCGCATCCCCTGTGATCCAGACCGTCAAATCACCACGATTTCGCAGGCTTTCATTATACCCGCACCAGTTCGTCACCCGATATTTCTTCTTCGCAAACTTGTGCCGGCGGGAGGTGTTGAATTTATGCGGCATTAAGCATATCCGTGGACGTGGCAAAAGCCTGTGTTAACACTTGACACCCGATCCGTGCAACAACGCCGATTGCGGGCGCGTTTTGCGCCAGCGTCAGCGTGTCGTGGCCCGTGGGCTTTGCCGGGTCGTTCCACCCCGAGCTGACCGGCGCCCAGAACACCAGATTCGTGGCGCGTCTGCAGGGTGTCAGCCGCACCGAGCTGATCGAATTCGTGAAGGATTTCGCCGAATTGGGTCCGCATTTTCACATGCCGTTTCGGACCTATTCTTCGGGCATGCGCGCCCGGCTGGCCTTCGGCGTGTCCATGGGTATCGCCTTTGACACTTATCTGGTCGATGAGGTGACCGCCGTCGGCGACGCCGCCTTCCGCGACAAATCCACGGCGCCTTTCCAGGCCCGGCTGGCCAGCGCCGGGGCGACCGTGGTCAGCCATTCGATGGCGATGATCCGTCAGGTCTGCACCGCCGGGGCGGTTCTGGAGGGCGGCCAACTGACGCTCTACGAAGACATTGATGCGGCGATCACCCAGCACGAGGCCAACATGGCCCGCCCCGCCTGAGCGCCGCGCGCCACGCTTCAAAGAATAAAGATACCGTTTTTGATCTCGGATGCGGAGGTGATGTCAGCCAGTAGCAGGGTGTTAGCGGCGTCGAAGGTGAAGGTCAGGCCTTGCGCTTGCGAGCTGGCGGTGGCCAGGATGTCGGTGATCGACCAACCCGCGCCGCCCCAGAGGCCGGGGTCAATTCCCAGGGTGTCGGTTGAGGCCTCGAAATCGGTGATCTGGTCGTGGCCGCCGTCGAAGTGGAACGCGTCCGCCCCCGGTCCGCCGGTCAGCACGTCATCGCCCATCCCCCCGGTCAGCACGTCATCGCCCATCCCCCCGGCCAGCACATCGTCGCCCGCGCGCCCCATCAGGGTGTCGTCGCCGCCGCGCCCCTCGAGCCTCTCGGCCCCCCAGCCGCCGCGCAGCACGTCACCGAACTCCGATCCGATCAGCCCGTCGATGCCGGAATAGGTGTCGCCCGCCGCCTCGCCGGTGTTGGTGGCGGAATAGACCAGATCGGCGGTCACGCCCGCCGCCGCCTGCAGATAATCGGCCCAGTCCCAGCCAATGCCGCCGTCCAGATGATCCGCCCCCAGCCCGCCGCGCAAGCTGTCGTCGCCCGGGCCCCCGGTCAGTGTATCGTCCCCGGCGCGCCCGAAGATCAGGTCATCGCCGGCGTCGCCGGTGATCGCGTCGCCCAGATAGGTGCCGCGCAGCACATCGGCGAACACCGAGCCCCAAAGCCCCTCGATGCCCTGAGAGCTGTCGCCCGCCGCTTCGCCGGTGTTGAGGTGCGAAAGGGCCAGATCAACCGTCAGACCAGCCGGCGATTGCAGGTAATCGACGAGATCAAAGCCGGTGCCGCCATCCAGATGATCCGCCCCCAGCCCGCCGCGCAAGCTGTCGTCGCCGGCCCCGCCGGTCAGCGTGTCGTCGCCTGCGCGCCCGAAGAGAAAATCATCGCCACCGCCGCCGCTCAGCCAATCGGCCCCGTAAGCCCCGCGCAGCACATCGCCAAAATCCGTCCCCGCAACGCCCTCGATCCCCGCATAAACATCCCCCGCCGCCTCGCCGGTGTTGAGGTGCGAAAGCGCCAGATCGGCGGTCAGGCCGGAAAGCGACAAATGGTAGGACGCCGTGTCGAACCCCGGGCCACCGTCGATCAGGTCGCCACCGGCACCGCCCGCAAGCACGTCGTCGCCCGCCAGCCCGGTCAGGGTATCATCGCCGAGACCACCGAAAAGATCGTCGTCGTCCGCGGTTCCGGTCACCGATTGCGGGGCAAAAAGTGACCCGACCGAAATACGGCTGAGGTTCACAAGCTCGATTCCGAGAAAATCGCTGCGGGTCAGCGGCGCGCCGCTGCTGGTGTAGATGTCGGTGATATCGCCCGCATAGCTGATCGTCGCGCCCCAGGAGGTTGATTGCACGGCCAGCTGGGCGGCGGACTGAAAGAGGAAGTATTCCGACAGATCAAGCCGGTCCTGCGCCATATCAAAGTCGGTGATGGTGTCGCGCGCGCCGTCGAAGGCGAGCAGGAAACTGTCGGCCCCTGTGCCCCCGGTCAGGGTGTCGGACCCGGCCCCGTCAAGCAGGATGTCGTTCCCGGCACCACCTGTCAGCGCATCGTCGCCGTCAAATCCGTGCAACACGTCATCGTCCGCCGTGCCGGTTATGGCGTCATCTGCCCCGGTCCCGGTCGCCACCGAGCCAAGCGCGGAAAGATCGGCGGTGTAATGGGTGATCCCCGGCTCGGACTGGCTGGCGGCATAGATCGACAGCGTGTCACCGGCGATGTGGCTGACAATATCGGTGATGTTGTCAAGCGTCACGGCGGCGCTGTCGGCGACGCTGGCCTCGTGAAAAAGCCGTCCGCCGGGCAACAGCGAGAACAGCGAAAAACCGTCGTCGGCACCGGCGGCGGTGACGAATACCCGGTCCCCTGCGACGCTGACCGCCAGCGATGTGATCTGGTCGAAGCGCCGCGCGAGGTCGTCGATGATGTGATCGGTCGGGGTCAGGGCGCCGGTCGCGTCAAGTTCGAATACAGATATCGAATTGCTGCCGGACCCGGCGGCAAGCACAAAGTCGCGCCCGTCGATGGTGGCGGTGGCCAGGGCTGACGGAGCTTGAATACCAAGGCCCTGGGCCTGACCGAGCGACCCGGTCGCACTCAGCGCGCCGCCCGCGTCGATGCGGAAAGCCACCACCTGATTGTCCGAAAGACTTGCGGTCAGCAGAAAATCGGCGCTCGGCGTGCTGATCGCGGTGAGATGCGCAAAGTCGGCGACATCGATGCCGGGCACAGGCGGCGCTGCGGCGACCTGGGTCAGGCTCGCGCCCTGTTTCACATAGACATTCAGCGCACCACTGGCGTGATCGGCAGCGATAGCGTAGCCAGTGCCAGCGCTTTCGGTGATAAGGAAAGCATCAAGGCTGGCCAGTGCGGTCAGGTCCCCGGCAAGGGTGAGGTCTTCGGACAGCGTGCCGTCGGCGTTGACCGAGTAGAACGCCAAGTCGGCTCCGGAAAGCCCAACGACGACGGCAAACTGCTGCCCGTCCAGATCGCCGGAAACCATGTCAGCGCCGCCGCCAAGCGGGACCGCGGATTGGCTCAGCGGCTGGGTCTGGTCGAACGCCGGGTTGCCGGTGGCCGAAAGATCGAAAAGCGTCCAGGTGTCAGCGGCATAGGACATCGACGCCAGGCGGGTTCCGCCCGACGTTTCCGCGGTGGTCAGATCCGAGATGATCTGGCTTTCGGCCAGCGGAAAGCCATCCAGCGTCGTGGAATGCACGGGAACGATCACAAGCGCTGCCCCCCTTTCGCGCAGGAGTATCGGCGCGGCGGGTTAAACGCGGATTGTTGCGGAGGATTGATTGTTCGCCAAATTCTAATCGCATTTTCGGCACCCCTAAAGCACGATGACGTTGGACTGAAATGCTGCCGCAATACACCGAGGATTGCGCCTGACCGGGCGGGGGCGAGAATCGCGCCCGCCATGGGGCGGGCAGGCGCGATCCGGGGCTGAAGCCCCGGGAAGGGCAAAATCCAGGCGGTTCAAAGCAATCTCATCTCGCTCTGGGCTCACCCCCTCTGGCGCGGCCGGGGAAATCACGGCAAGGTCCGGTAGGACATTCGGGGGGCTGATGTGGCCAAAAAGTATGAAGACCTGCGATCGGCGCGCTGGCTGGCGCCCGACGACCTGCGTTCGATGGGGCATCGCAGCCGGATGATGCAAATGGGCCTCGGGTCCGAGGACTGGCACGGAAAGCCGGTGATCGCCATCATCAACACCTGGTCGGACCTGTCGCCCTGCCATGCGCATTTCCGCGACCGCGCCGAGTGGGTCAAACGCGGCGTTCTTCAGGCCGGCGGGATGCCGGTCGAACTGCCGGTTCATTCGCTGGGCGAGCAATTTCTGAAACCCACATCGATGCTGTACCGCAACCTCGCGGCCATCGAAGTCGAGGAAACCCTGCGCTCGCTGCCGGTCGACGGCGCGGTGCTGATGGGCGGCTGCGACAAGTCCACCCCGGCGCTGGTGATGGGCGCGACCAGCATGGGGATACCGTTCATCTATCTGCCGGGCGGCCCGATGCTGCGCGGCAATTACGGCGGCAAGGTGCTGGGGTCGGGCACCGATGTCTGGAGATACTGGGACGCGCGGCGCGCCGGCGAGGTTTCGGACAAAGACTGGAAAGGCGTCGAGGGCGGCATCGCGCGGTCCTACGGGCATTGCATGACCATGGGCACCGCCAGCACGATGACCGCCATCGCCGAAGGTTTCGGCCTGACGTTGCCCGGGGCGTCGTCGATTCCGGCCCCCGATGCCGGCCACAAGCGCATGTCGGCGGCCTGTGGGCGGCGCGCGGTTGCGATGGTGTGGGACGATCTGACGCCGGACAAGATCATCACCCCGGCCTCGACCCGGAACGCCGTGACCGTGGCCATGGCGACGGGTTGTTCGACCAATGCGGTGATCCATCTGATCGCCATGGCGCGCCGCGCCGGCGTCGATCTGACGCTGGACGATCTTGATGCGATCGGACGCACCACGCCGGTGATTGCCAATATCAGGCCGTCGGGCAGCGAATACCTGATGGAGGATTTCTATTACGCGGGCGGGTTGCCGGCGCTGATGAAAGAACTGGGCGACAAGCTCGATCTCTCGGCGCTGACCGTGACCGGCCAACCGCTTGGTGACGGCATCAGGCGCGCGGTCAACTACAACGACGATGTGATCCGGTCGCTCACCAACCCGGTCTACCACGAAGGCTCGCTAGCGGTTTTGCGCGGTAACCTGGCGCCTGATGGGGCGGTGATTAAACCGGCGGCGATGGAGGCGCGGTTTCAGGTGCACCGGGGCCCGGCGGTGGTGGCCGACAGCTACGCCGAGCTGAAGATCATCATCGACGACGAAAACCATCCGATGACGCCGGAGACGGTTCTGGTGCTGCGCAACGCTGGTCCGCAAGGTGGGCCGGGGATGCCCGAATGGGGGATGATCCCGATGCCGAAAGCGCTGTTGAAGCAGGGCTGCCGCGATATGGTGCGGCTTTCCGACGCGCGCATGTCGGGCACCAGCTATGGGGCCTGCATCCTGCATGTCGCGCCCGAGGCGCATGTTGGCGGCCCGCTGGCGTTGATCCGCACTGGCGACATTATTGCGCTTGATGTGCCGAACCGGACGCTGAATGTCGAATTGTCGGATGCCGAGCTGGCCGCGCGCCGCAAGGGCTGGACCGCGCCCGCGCCGAAGTTTGAGCGGGGCTACGGGTATATGTTCCTCAAGCACGTTGAGCAGGCCGACCGGGGCTGCGATTTCGACTTTCTGCGCACCGAATTCGGCGCGCCGGTGCCCGAACCGGAGATCAACTGATGGACAAGACCCTGAAGACCAAACTCGAAGGCGTCGCGGTTGCCACGCTGGCCACCGCGCTTTTCAAGCGCGGGCTGCGGGGCCAGGTGATACAAGGCGTGCGCCCGATCGCGCCCAAGGGCCGGAACATGGTCGGCCCGGCGTTCACACTGCGTTTCATCCCGGCGCGCGAAGACCGCAATTCAATGGACGCCCTGCGCGACCCGGCGCATCCGCAGCGGCACGGGATCGAGACCTGCCCGCCGGGCCACGTGATGGTCATGGACAGCCGCAAGGACGCCCGCGCGGCCAGTGCGGGCGACATTCTGATCACGCGGCTGATGGTGCGCGACGCGGCGACCATCGCGACCCTCGACATCCCGGTCTATCATTCGCGCCCCTCTAGCCCGACCAGCCTGACCCTGCACGAAGCACTGGACCTGAACATCCCGATCGGCTGCGGCGACGTGGCGGTTTTTCCCGGCGACATCATCGTCGGCGACCACGACAGCGTGATCGTGATCCCGGCCGAACTGGCCGAAGACGTGGCCGGGGAGGCCCGTGAGATGACCGCTTACGAGGATTTTGTCGTCGAGCAGGTCAAGGCAGGCGCGTCGATCATCGGGCTCTACCCGGCCACCAGGGCCGAGAACCTGGAGAAGTTTGAACGCTGGCGCGCGAAAAATGGGCGCTAGGTCATAATGATTTTAGATTGCAACGTCCCAGAAATGTACCGAGTCTCGCACCTGCCCGGGCGGGGGCGAGAATCGCGCCCGCGTCGTGCTGAAAGCACGCCTTTGGCGTGACGGGCGGGCAGGCGCGATCCGGGGCTGAAGCCCGGCAAATGTCCAATTGAAGCGGTTCAAGAAAAACGCATCGTGCATTAGCTGGTGCACAGTCATAAAACCTTGCACACCCAAAGGCGTTGGGCCTTGGTTTTCTTGCTGAATTCGCGGCAGACCTTGCTTGCAAACATGGTGCCGTCCTGATCTCGTTCCATGTGAGACACGAGTTTACCTGAGGATGGTAATGCCAGCGAACAAGCAGACGATCGGAATTATCCTGATCCTTGTCGGTGCGCTGCTGTTTGGGCTTATGCCCGCAGCAGCCAAGTTTGCGTACGAAGATGGGGCGAACGCCCTCATGGTCATGCTGGGCCGCTCGGTGGGTGGTCTGGCTATCCTGCTGCTATTTATTAATGCGACAGGGCGGTCACCGAATGTCACCTTTGGAAATCTCCGGCGCGCCACGCTAGCGGGCGTCTCCCACGCAATTGCTACGGTCGGTATTCTCGCATCGATTGTCTACATTGACATCAGCCTGGCCAGCATCATTCTGTTTTTGTACCCGTTCCCAATCGCGGTCGTTGCGCATTTCAGGGGCGAAACGCCTTTGACCAAGCCGATCATACTTCTCATGCTTGTTGCGACCGCGGGCTGGCATTGGTCCTTGGGGTCGATTTCGCGAGCCTCGATCCGCGCGGTGTTGCGATTGCGGTAGTGGGCATGCTGGCGTTCACGGTGATGATCCTCTCAATGGCGGACCTGACAAAGGCGGTCGTCGCGCTGACTTTCTCGGTTGGTTACTTGTGCTTTTTTGTCAGCGCCAACATGATCGGTGCCGCCCGCGCCTCGCTTCTCAGCACATCCGAGCCGGCGATGATGATCCTGTTCGCCGTGCTGCTGGTGGGCGAGACCCTTGACGCAGCGCAATGGCTGGGTGTTGTCATTGTCATCGCAAGCCTGAGCCTGAGCGAACTATTCAGGCGCTGATGGCAATTCGGACATTGCGCGCCTTTGGTATCAGATCTGCCGCAGCACCAATCGCAGATCTGCCGCAGCCTAGTCGCAGTTTTCAGCGTTGATTGGTTTGCTTGCTATGGTGCCGCTGAAGGGACTCGAACCCCCGACCCCATCATTACGAATGACGTGCTCTACCAGCTGAGCTACAGCGGCTTCCGGCGGGCTAATATCAGACGGGAAATCCGGTGGGTAGCCCTATCGGGGATTATTTTCCGGCTCGGGCGGGGCGAAATCGGGGTTCGGCGGGGTCACCTCGGGCACCGGCTCATCGGGGGCAATTTCGGGCGCGGGCTCCGGGTCGGCCGGTGGCAATTTTACCGCCTCGCCGGGCAGCGCTGCGGCTGCGCTTTGTTCCGGCTCTGCGGCACCGATGATCAGCGGCAGCATTTCGGCCCCGCCCGGGACGGGCGCGGCATCCTCTGCCGGGCGGCGCCAGGCCAGCGTGTCGAGCCCGTCGCAATTGTTGCAGGTCGGCGCCCAGGCGCCGTGCGCGGCCTGGCAATTGTCGCAGACCCATTGCGGGCCGCGCGGCGCTGTCACCGCGCGGGTCAGCCAGCCCCGCACAGCTGCGTCATCGGCCCCCGATCCGCGCTCGATGGCGGCCATCAGCGCCGCCGTCCGGACGCTGGGGTCGGTCTCGGGCAGGTCGCCAAGGGCGGCGCACGCGGCATCGAAATCATCCATCGCGATCAATAACTCGGTCACCAGCTGTTTGACCTCGGCGTGATCGGGATGCAGCCGGATCAGCGCCTGGAACCGCTTGAGCCGCGCTTCGGGCGTCTCGTCGGGCTCAAGCGCCGCAAACGCGGCAGCAAGGTCGGGGTGCGGTGCGGCTTCCCAGGCCTTGCGGATCGCGCGGGTCGCCGCTTTGGCTTTGCCCTGCGCCATCAGAGCGCGCGCCGCCGCAACCGCACCGGGGACCAGATCGGGTGACAGGCGGTTGGCCTCGATGGCCGCGTCCTGGGCCTTGGCATCATCGGTGCCGCGATGCGCTTGCGATTCGGACAGCGCCAGAACCGCGTCGCGGCGCCGGTGAACATCGCGCGGCAGGACGCCGGACCGCAGTTTGGCCCCTAGGGTGCGGCGCGCCCCGGTCCAATCGCCCTTGCGGGCCTGGAGCCGCAGCAGGATGTCGGTGGTCTCATCGTGCCGGGGCTTCAGGGCAAAGGCGCGTTCGGCCAGTTCCAGCGCCGTGTCTGTATCGCCGTCGATCAGTTTTTGCTTCATGATCCCGCGCACCCCGACGAACCGGGTGCGTTCGTCCTGCAAAAGACGTTTATAGACCTCTTCGGCTTTGCGCCGGTCGCCGGCCAGTTCCGCCGCCTGGGCAGTGATAAGATTGGTCAGTTCGGGCCGGCCCAGGAATTTCTCGGCCCGCGCCGCCTTGGCCATGGCCAGCCGGCCTTCGCCCGAGGCCAGCGCCATCAGACCTTCGGCCAGCGCCTCGAACCCCCGGCGCTCGCGGTTGCGGTCGAAATATCGCGAAATCGCTGTTTCATCGCCGTTGATGAACTTGAACACCGCGATGACCAGCCCGCTGAGCATCAAAATCGCCCAGACCGCCAGTACGATCAGCACGCCGAGAACGGCGGCCTGAAGCGGTCCAAGGGTCAGCTCGGTGCCGAAGGCGGTCAGGCGAATATACCCGTTTGATTCCATGAGCAACCCGCCGCCATAGGCCAGCGCTGCGGTCAGGCCCACGAAGATCAGAATCTTGACCAGCGACCAAAGCATGTCTAACCCCCGACCAATTCGCCGAATGCAGCCTGCGCGGCGATACGGGCCCGGGCCCGGGTGCCCCAATCGGCCAGTTCGGCTTTCGCCTCGGGCGAAAGCGCCTCGATCTCGGCCAGGGCCGCCGCAAAATCACCGGCATCAACCGCCGCCTGGGCGCGCGACAAAACCGCATCGGGTCCAGCGCCGGCGCGCGGCGCGATCGACCGCGCGCCAAGCTGCGCGCGCAGAAAATCAGCGCTCCGTTCGATGGCGTTGCCGCCTTCACGGCTTTTCAGGGCCGCGCGCAGGGCGCTGCGCGCCACCGGCGGAAACGCCGCCTGCAGCCTGGCCGCCGAGGCAACGCCGGTGTGGGCGGCATTGAGCAAGGCGCTGGGCAACGGATCGCCGGTAATCGCCTCATAATCCCGCGCCGCGCCGCCAAATGCCGCGCCGGTGGCCAGCGCCGCTTCGATCTGGCCCAGCGGGCCGGCAGTGCGTTCGGCCTGCGTGGCGCTCTGGACCACCCGTGCGGCGTCAAGATCCGACTTTGCCGCCGCCAGGTCCTGCGCCAGACCGGCATTGTCGGCAAGCGTTGCGTCCTGCGCCGATTGCGCCGCCCGAATGTCGGCCAGCAGCCGCGCGTTTTCGTCGCGCAGCGCTGATATGTCGGCGCGCAACGCGCCTACCGCCTCGGCGAATTGGGCAGGTGCGGCATCAGCCGGGCGGGTTTCAATAGCGCTCATCCGGGCATCGAGCGCGCCCAGCTGGTCGGAAAGATCGCCCAATGACGACCCCAGAGATTGCTCAAGCTGGTTGACAGCACTTGCTGCCGGATCCTGGGACCGGGCCACATCAACGGCCTGGCTCAGCGCCGCGATCTGCGCCGAAAGGCGCGCGATGTCATCGTTTTGATCCGGGGCGTTTCGTTGAACAAGAAAAACCGCGCCGCCGCCGATGGCAAGCGCCGCAACTCCGACAATCAGCGCCGGGACCATCCGGTCAAGACGCCCGGGTTGGGCGCTGGCACCGCTTTCAGCGGGCAGCGGCGACCGATCGGCTTTCGTGGTTTCGGCCGGCGCTTTTGTAACGACCTCGGCTTCCTCGATCGCTGCGTTTTCTTTGCCTTTGCGCGCAGGATTTTTTCTGGGTGACCGCGTGGGTCCACCGGACGCAGGGGACTTTTTAATGGCCACTCGGCAATTCCTTGATTCCGCAATCGGGCAGGCCCGCAACTCGGACCCGCTCCTGCAATCTAGCCATGGCGCGGGCTGCCCTCAAGCCGTCGAGTCGCGAAAGATCGCCGCAATCGCGTCGAGCATGGCGGTGCTGTCGGGTCGGTCGGCGATTGTCACCGGCTTGGGCCCGCCGAACCCGGCAGCGGCGGCGGCACTTATGGCAACCGGGATAATGTCAGCGCGCGCATTTTTTGTTGCGGTAAAGGCCAGCGCCGCTGAGCGCGCCGAAAATAGCGGAAGTCCGACTGCGCCTTCGCGGTCAAGCAGCGCGCGCGCATGGACGGGCAGGTCCTGCTCGGTCTGCCGGTAAACCTGGCGCTCAACCACGCGCACGCCAAGATCGGCGGCCGCGCCTACCAGGTCGCCCGCAACCCGGCCCCCCCGGGCCCAGACCAACGGGCTTGATCCCGCCATAACCGCCAAGAGCGCGGCCAGCGCCGCTATATCCCCCCGCGCGCTTTCGCAGGTCCAGCCAAGGGCGGTGGCGGCCTCGGCGGTTTGGTCGCCAACCGCGAATGCGCGGCCCCGAGGGCCTTGCCACAGGCGGGCCGCACCCGTCACGCCGGCCTCCGAGGTGAAGATGGCCGCCGAGAAGGTGCTGCCGTCAATCGGATCGCCGCCAAATACGGGCACCATCAGCGGCGCAACCACGACCTGCACATCCGGTCCCAGCCGGTCGCGGCAGGCGGTGGCAAAGCGGCTGGCCTGGGGTTCGGGCCGGGTGATCAGGATCGTGGGATTGTCTGCCATGGTCATGGGTGTTACCTGCCCAACACCTTCGGGGCAATTCCTGCGGCCATGACAAATACGCTGACATTTCTTGGCATCGAAAGCAGTTGCGATGATACCGCCGCAGCCGTGGTCCGGTCGGGGCCATCCGGGACGGCGCGGATCCTGTCGTCGGTGGTGTTCGGCCAGGCCGACCTGCACGCCGATTTTGGCGGCATCGTGCCCGAGATTGCGGCGCGCGCACACACCGAAAAGCTCGATGTCGCTGCCCGCCGCGCGCTGGATCAGGCTGGGGTGTCATTGGGCCAGATTGACGCGGTTGCCGTCACCGCCGGGCCAGGGCTGATCGGTGGGGTGTTGGCGGGGGTGATGTTTGCCAAGGGTCTGGCGGCGGGCGCGGACATGCCGCTGATCGGCGTCAATCATCTGGCCGGCCACGCGCTGACGCCGCGTCTGACCGACAATCTGGCCTATCCCTACCTGATGCTTTTGGTCTCGGGCGGGCACTGCCAGTTTCTGAAGGTGTCCGGGCCGCAGGAGTTTCGCCGTCTGGGCGGCACCATCGACGATGCCCCGGGCGAGGCTTTCGACAAGATCGCGCGGCTTCTGGGGCTTGCTCAATCCAACGGCGTGGCTGTGGAACATGCAGCCCAGACCGGCGACGCGGCGCGGTTTTCGCTGCCGCGCCCGCTCATTGACCGGCCCGGCTGCGACATGTCGTTCTCGGGCCTGAAGACCGCCGTGCTGCGGGCGCGTAATGCCCTGTTCGAGGATCAGGGCGGCCTGACGCCTACCGATCAGGCCGACCTCGCGGCGGGCTTTCAGGCCGCTGTGGCCGAGGTTCTGGCCGAAAAGTCGCGCCGGGCGCTGGCTGAGGCGGGCAAGGTCTCGGGCTTTGCCGTGTCAGGCGGGGTGGCCGTGAACCAGACCATCCGCGCCGCCCTTCAAACAGTGGCCGATGACGCCGAGACCGCATTTCTCGCCCCACCTTTTGCGCTTTGCACCGACAACGCGGCGATGATCGCCTGGGCCGGGATCGAGGCTTATCGCGCCGGGCACCGCGACGATTTCCGGCTAGCCGCGCGCGCGCGCTGGCCGCTTGACAGCACCGCGCGCGCGCTACTCGGGTCGGGCAAAAAGGGGGCCAAGGCATGAGCAGCATCGCGGTCATCGGCGCGGGCGCATTCGGCACGGCGCTGGCGCAGGCCCAGGCCCGCCATGGCCGTGCTGTCAGCTTGTGGGGGCGCGACGGGGCGGCAATGGTTGAGCTGGCGGCGACGCACCAGAGCCACCGGTTGCCCGGCGTTACCCTCGACCCTTTGGTTTCCCCCACCGGCGATCTGGACAACGCCCTTGAGGCGGACATCATCCTGCTGGCCCTGCCTGCGCAGGCGCTGCGCCCGGCATTGGCGCAATGGCGCGCGCGATTGCGCGGCAAATACGCGGTCGCCTGCTGCAAAGGCATCGACCTTGAGACCGGCCAGGGCCCGATGGGGACGCTGGCATCGCAGGTCCCCGAGGCCCGGGCAGCGCTGTTGACCGGGCCCAGTTTCGCCGCCGACATCGCGCGCGGCCTGCCGACCGCGCTGACGCTGGCCGCCGACGCCGAAGATGACGCGACCGCGCTGCAGGCCGCACTTTCGACCCCCGATCTGCGGCTTTACCGCAGCACCGATCCGCGCGGCGCCGAACTGGGCGGGGCGATCAAAAACGTGGTCGCCATCGCCGCGGGCATGGCCATCGGCGCCGGTCTTGGCGACAGCGCGCGCGCCGCCGTGGTGACGCGGGGGTTCGCCGAGATGCGGCGGCTGGCGCTGGCGCTCGGAGCCAAGGCCGAAACGCTGGCCGGGCTTTCGGGGTTTGGCGATCTGGTGCTGACCTGCACCTCGCCGCAATCGCGAAACTTTGCCTATGGCGTTTCGCTTGGCCAGGCGGCGGGCTTTGATCCGGCGATCACCGTCGAGGGCGCGGCGACTGCAAAGGCCGTGTTGCCTTTGGCCGCCCGGCATGGGATCGACCTGCCGATTGCCGGGGCGGTGGCGGCGGTGATCGCCGGACAGCTCTTGCCGACCGACGCGGCGCGGGCGCTGCTGGCCCGTCCGCTGAAACCCGAATGACCTAAAGGAGCACGACCATGGCCTACTGGCTTTTCAAATCCGAACCCTCAGCCTGGAGTTGGGACGATCAGGTCGCCAAGGGGGCTGCGGGCGAAGAATGGGACGGCGTGCGCAATTACCAGGCCCGCAACAACATGCGCCTGATGGCGCTTGGCGATCTGGGGTTTTTCTATCACTCGCAGTCTGACAAGGCGGTGGTGGGTATCGTCGAGGTCTCGGCGCTCTGCCACCCCGACAGCACCACCGACGACGAGCGCTGGGAATGCGTCGATATTCGCGCCGTCGCGCCGGTGCCAAAGCCGGTCACGCTGGCCGATGTGAAGGCCGATCCGGCGCTCGCCGAGATGGTTCTGGTCAAGAACACCCGCCTGTCGGTGCAGCCGGTAACGCGCGACGAATGGGCCAGGGTGTGCGCAATGGGCGGTTATTCGGGCTGAGGCACTGGCAAATCCGGTCGGCTGACCGCATTATGCGGGCATCGTTGGGGTGATGGGAGCAAAGCTATGGGTGCGTTTTCGGTGGTGATCGCAGCGGTTCTGGCCTGGGCTTTCGGGGCGTTCTGGTACGGTGTTCTTGGTAAACAATGGCTGGCCGCCGAGGGCCTCAGGTCAGAAGACATCGACCGGTCGAACAAAGTGCCGTTCATTATTAGCTTTGTGTGCGCGCTTTTGGTTGCGGGTATGACGCGGCACATTCTGGCAATGTCGGGCATCGACACTGTCGGCAAGGCCGCGCTGGTCGGGCTTGGGCTGGGTCTGTTCGTCGCAGCACCCTGGATTGTCATGAACACCGCCTTTGCCCAGAAGCCGCGCGCGCTGAGCCTTATCAACGGCGGTTATGCGGTGATCGGCTGTACAATTATCGGCGCCGCGCTGGCGATTGTGTGACGTGTGATACGGGGGAAATCGAGGGTCCCGGAGGGAATGTTTCGGCCGTTTGTCAATGAGCGTTCAAAAGTGACCCGGCTTCAGCGTTTAAAAGTGACCCACCCGTGATGAGGCAAAGCCAGCAGGCGAGATGCCCTCAAATAGCGAGCTCGTCTGCTGGCTTTGTTTGCGCTGCGGTTTATTGTTTTCGGGCCCTTTTACTCTGAGCGAACCGGTAGGATGTGTTTCCGGTTTCGATTATGGAGCAATGATGTGTCACCCTGTCGAGGAGCGCGGTTGTCATCTTGGGATCGCCGAAGACGGAGACCCATTCACCGAACTCCAGGTTGGTGGTGATGATGACGCTGGTTTTCTCGTAGAGTTTGCTTATCAGATGGAACAGCAGCGCGCCGCCGGACTTTGGGAACGGGATGTAACCCAGCTCATCAATAATGACGCAATCCAGTGGCGTCAGTTGCCGGATGATCTTCCCGGCATTACCCTCGGCCTGCTCCCTGATCAGGGCGTTGATCAGATCCACAGCATTGAAGAAGCGGGCCTTTTTGCCCTGATTGATCAATGTGGTTCCCAGAGCAATGGCGATGTGGGTTTTGCCTGTGCCAGTTCCGCCCACCAAAATGAGGTTGTGGGCGTCTTGGGTGAACTGTCCGGAGCAGAAGGGATCGATCCGAGCCTGAGTAACAGCGGCTGCGCTGTAATCGAAGGTGGCAAAATCCTTGTGATGCGGGAACTTTGCAATCCGCATTTGATACTCGATTGAGCGGACCTGACGTTCTACGGTCTCAGCGTCGATCAGTTGTTTTATCGCAGTGGTCAGGCTCGGCGACTTGCGCGCGGACAGCAAATCATGTGCGCAAGCTGCCATTCCATGCAATCTAAGGCCAGCCAATTGATCAATGAGGGCATTCATGCTGTCATCTCTCGGCGGGCGCACAATGTCTCATATCGTTTGCAGTTGGCCTCCGGGCGCATCGTCAGCATGGGATAGTCATAGCTTTGTGCCAGTGGGGGGATGATCGGTTCGACCAACTGATTGATCAAGTTGATGACGGCAGGCAAGCGTAGGGTGTTTTGCGCGACAGCCAGATCACAGGCCGTTTCCACAACGTCAATCCCGTGGTCTTGCGCCAGCATAAGAAGGTCTACAAACTCCCGATCTCCACCTTTGCCCTTCATGTAATGCACCCTGATCTGGTGCATGGCATCTGGCAGGTGCCAATCCACAAAGGGCGCGCCATCACGTAGGGCTCCGGGCTTGCGTACCAGCAAAGGGACATAATGCCAGGGCTCAAAGTAACTGATATTACGGGTAAAGTGACGTTTGTGCTCGGCGATCACATCTTGACCTGCAACCACTTTGACGCAACCGGCATAGGCCCGCAACGAGACATGGTTTCCAGCAAAACAGGCCGGAACGCTGTAGCGGTTGCTGTCATATTGAACCAGGCAAGTAGAGCGCACCCGAACGGCCTTCTCAACATAGCCATCAAAAGGGCGGCCGAGAGGGCGCAGTTCAGCCTGTTCTGCAGCAAAGACAGCATCAACTGTCTGATCCTGTCGCTCTGGATGGGGGCGTGATCCAAGGGCATCACATTGCAGATACAGCCAGGCATTCAGGCCCTCCAAATCATCAAAAGCCAGTTTGGGCGTGAACAGCCGACTGCGCAAAAACTGCACCTGGTTTTCGACCTGACCCTTTTCCCAGCCCGACGCGGGCGTGCAGGCCACCGGTTCCATGACATAGTGGTTCATCAAGGCCAGAAAGCGTGGGTGAAAGATCCGGTCTTTCGAGCGCGATACATAGGTCACCATTGTCTTGGGATTATCGATGATCACACGGCGCGGAACCCCGCCATAAAAGGTCAACGCTCTCACGAAAGCGTCAAGCACCATCTCTTGAGGTTCCCCGGGGTAGGCCACAACAAAGGGCTTGCGGCTGTGGCACAGACGGAAGTGGGCAATCTTCACCTTCTGGGCAATTCCGCCCAAGACGACATGTTCTTCGCTCCAGTCAAACTGCAGCGCATCGCCAGACTGGAACTGCAACGGAATGAACGCATCTCCTGACCTCAAACCCGTGCGTTTCAGGTCTCGAACAAAACGCTGAACTGGCGAATACGACCCCGTATATCCTTCCAAAACCAGCTGCTCATAAAGCTTCACCCCTGTCCGACGTTCTCGGCGAGGGCGCTTCAGGTCCTGCTCAAACAAGGTTTGGAGCCGCTCTTCATAGTCACACAATTTGTGCCGAACTGGATCAACCTGACGATGGTAGCTCGGAGGCGAGCTGTCCTTCAGATACTTCCTGATCGTGTTCCGCGACAATCCCGTCTCCCGGCCCACAGATCTAATACTTCGCCCATCACGCAAAACCATGCGACGGATCTTCGCTGCACTTTCCATCAATATCACCTGCTCATTCTCCGCGCCAATACGCGCGGACGTTAACAAAACAAGAGGGTCAATTTTAAACGATCATAACCCACCTAAGTGGGTCAGTTTTGCATGCCGATTCACAAAAGTTGCCGGAAAGCCGCCGGAAGAACTCACCGACGAAGAACTTACGGCCGTCTATTCAAGCCTGAAAAACGACGCAGATGCTTGCAAAATCGACGAATAAGTGCTATGAAAAACCCACGATATTGGCTGACATTTTCTCGTCAGGCGACGTCGATATGAAGAAATGAAGCTCTCCCAAAATCTACCGTTAGAAGGTGTCGTGATGACTGCCACGCACATACCAGGGGTTCTCATTCGCGGGCTTCTGCTTGGTCTCGGGCATGAAATATCACATCTCAAAATTACCTGCCCGACGTTAGTCCGCCCGCCAGTCCCCTGACAAGCACACCCGCCTTTCTTGATCCTGAATTTCTTCTTTTCAAAAAATCCCCGCCGGAGGCATCCGGCACCAACCACCCGACACCACGTTGGCGGCTTCAGCCCAGCCAAGCCACCGACCTGACCACCGGGTCAGGCAATGCACTTGATGGAATAGGGCCAAGCGCCGATGGAATAGGCTGGCGGGCTCAGATCAGAATTTCATTGATAAGGTGCTCTTCATATTTCATCTCGGCAATCATCCAGTCGCGTACACCCCGCACAAGCGGACGCATGGGACGCTGACTTGACGGCACAAGGTGATAGCTTCGATTGTTGTGAATAATAGTTGGGCTGGCCTGTATCAGCGCGCCATTGGCCAGCAGTTGCGACACGACCGATGTCCACCCCAGTGCAATGCCTTGCCCGCAAATTGCAGTCTGGATGACCATGGAATAGTCGGAGAACGAGATCTGGTCCGAAGATGCGGGCAGATGGAGCCCGGCTTCGGCGGCGAATTCTGACCAGCCAAACCAATGTTCCCGCAGATGTATCAGTGTATGATTGTGCAAGGTTGCCTCTAACCCGCCACGTTCGCGCATGTAAGAGGTTGAGCAGACCGCAAGGATGCATTCGGGGGCAAAGCTGCCTTCAACAGCGGCGCGATCTTTTCCTTCGACCACGCGCAGGCCCAAATCGCAATTATTCATCGGACCTCCTACGCTGATCGGGTTTAGTTGAAACTGCAGGTCAACATCTGGAAAGGCGTTTCGAAATTTTTCATATCGGGGCATCAGCCAGTGCATGACCAAAGCGGATGAGAGTGACAGCATGACCACTTCGCGTTTGTTGTCCCGGTCTTTGATGTCTTCCAGAACCTCTTCGATCACCTGAAAGGATCGGGTTGTCACCCGGCTCAACCTTTCGCCGGCTTCGGTCAGTTGAAGTTTCGGGCCGGCGCGAAGAAACAGCGGCACTTCCAGATGTTCCTCCAGCGCCGAGATCGTATGGCTGACTGCTGGCTGGGTGATATTCAATGCTTCTGCGGCGCGTGAAAAATTGCCAAGGCGCGCAGCGAGTTCGAACACAAACAGTGCATTGGCCGAAGAGAGATGCCGCCGTAATACCATAAATACAAGTTATGATATTGATGAAAAATATCCACCTTTTCTTGCATTGATGCAATGATTACTATTATGAGGGGTGATTACAGTTTCGAACTCAATGGATGCAAATAAATGCTTTAATCCAAGCTGTTGTGGGGAGCTGCCGAATTGCCGCTGAATATTGATAAGCTGCGTGCAGAGACTGACGGTTGTCAGGGTTCGCTAGCCCATTTCAACAATGCAGGGGCAAGTCTGATGCCGTCCTGTGTTCTTAAGGCGACGCGCGACCATTTGGATCTGGAAAACATGATCGGTGGTTATGAGGCTGCAGCGCGTATGCAACCGGCCATGGATCAGGTTTATCAAAATGTTGCACGTCTGATTAACGCAGACACCGATGAGATAGCCTTGTTGAACAACGCGACAGAGGGGTGGAATTCGGCGTTCTATTCCTTGGGCTGGGAGACGGGTGATCGAGTGATCACAACACGCTCTGAATACAATTCAAACATGATCGCCTTTCGCCATCTCGAAGATAGGGCCGGGATCGAGATTGTGTTGACGCCGGACAGTGAGGATGGAACACTGGACCTGGAAGCGCTGGACCGCCTGATCGGCGCGCGGACCAAGCTAGTTGCCGTATCGCATATGCCCACCAACGAAGGGCTGGTTCAGCCGGTCGAACAGGTCGGAAAAATTGTGCAGGCCCATAACGTGCCGTTTCTGCTGGACGCCTGTCAGTCGGTGGGGCAAATGCCCATCGACGTGCGAAAGATCGGCTGCACCATGTTGTCGGCTACAGGGCGCAAATATCTACGCGGGCCGCGGGGCACGGGATTTCTTTGGATGCGGCGGGATTGGATCGTGCGCACGGCGCCTCATGTTCTTGATTCACGATCGGCATACTGGGACCGGGTTGATGGTTTTACGATAGCCCCCGATGCCCGCCGGTTTGAGCTTTGGGAAAAGAATGTCGCGGGGCTGTTGGGCCTAGGAGCGGCGTGTCGCTATGCGCATGACACCGGCCTTGAACAGGTTTGGACGCGCATTCGCAAAAGCAGTGTCGCGTTGCGCAACGGCCTGAAGGCGATACCGGGCATTACGGTGCAGGACCGCGGCGGGGTGAAAAGCGGCATTGTGACATTCTGCCATGACACGATCGGCGCGTCAGAATTTGTCGATCGGCTGCGAGAAGATTTCCGGATCAATACATCGGTTTCGGACACGCAGTTGACGCGCCAAATCCTAACAAGGCAGGGGGTTTTGGAATTGGTACGTGCTTCATTGCACGCTTTTAATTCCGATGCTGAGATTTCCAGCCTGATCGAAGCTGTGGAGGTGATTAGAAGGGGCCGGACCCAAGGCCGAAGGGCCGGGATCGCAGCAGCGGTTCCTGGTCAACAGTTCACACATTCAAACAGAGGAGGATAAGACAATGATGTCCAAGATCACACGTCGTGGATTTGGGAAACGGATGGGGGCAACCGCAGTTGCGGCACTTTCGGCGCCAGCGCTTGCAACCCAGGCCTTTGCCCAAAGCAAAGAGCTGAACATTTGGGCCTATAGCGGGTTCGTCACCGATGAGTTTCGAAATCGCTTTGAAGAGGAGACCGGGATCAAGACAAACATTCGTCTGGTGTCTGATCAAGGTGAAGAGTTCAACCTTATGGCGGCTGAAAACGGAAACTTCAGCGCTGATATCGTCACTGTCGCAGGACACCGCTTCTATCAGTTTATCGATGCTGATTTTCTGGCGCCGATTGACACCCAGCGTCTTGAGAACTGGAATCGCATTGAAAGTGAGTACGCGGAGGCAAACTGGGTATCGCGCAAAAGTAAACTCTGGGGCGTTCCATTGGTGGTTGTCTCTACCGGGCTGCTCTACAATACAGAATACATGGAAAAGCCCGCAAGCTGGGATGTCATGTTTGACGAGGCCAATTCCGGGCGCACTTCCTATCAGATTCAGGACTTTTTCCAGATCGTGATGAATTACCTTGGTTATGACGGATCGGGTTCTTCGTATCGGGGCGACACCGAAGTGACCCAACGGGCCATTGATGCCACGCGCGATTTCCTGATCGAGAAGAAGCATCTTGTGCGTCGCTACTACGACGCGGCTACCGAAATCCAGCAGATGATGGTGAATGGCGATGTCATGCTTGCACAGGCCGGTTCTGGACCGTCATCAAAATTAATAATGGACGGGTTCCCGGCCGGTTATACAATTCCAAAAGAGGGCGGGCTGGCCTATGCTTATGGGTTCAACATTACCAATAACGCTGCAAATACGGAAAACGCCTATACCTTCCTCAACGCGTTACTGGCGAGCCCCGAGAACGGTGCGGAGATTGTAAGATCTACCGGCTTAACCTCGACCATTCTGGGCACGGCAGACCTACTGAGCGATGCCGAAAATGAAGCGTTGGTGTTATCCGCAGAAGAGCGCGAACGCCTATCATGGGTGGACGTTGAAACTGCTGCCTTCATTTTCGGTCTGATTGACGTTGCGGCCGAGGAGATACGTGCCGCATAAAGCATTGCAGGCGGCGTGTTACGCGCCGCCTGCTATCGTCATGGGCTAACGATTGTGACCAGACTTCTTGTTAACTTGCGCAGATTCGTTGCCTACCGCTGGATGCTGGACCGGATTGCCGGGTCGGCGATGTTGCGCCTCGTACTGGTTGGCGCGCTACCAATTCTTTGGATCACGATTACCAACTTTGCTCCACTCTATCAGATGGTGGTGATCAGTTTTTACGAGCGGTTCCCGCAGCCTGATGGTCAGAATCCAATTCTGACACTTAAAAATTACGGCGAATTTTTTGCCCGCCCGTTCTATATCGTGGCATTTATCCGATCCTTTGTCTTCGCAACTTTGGCAACGCTTCTAACCCTGATCGTGGTGTTTCCCGTGGCCTATTTTATTTCGATTGTGGCGTCACCGAACAAGCGTACGCGATTGTTACTGCTGGTTATTGCACCGTTCTGGGTAAGCGAGGTGATCCGCAGTTTTGCATGGATCATCATGCTGGCAAATCGAGGTGCGATGAACTCATTCTTCGAAATATTTGGCCTTCCCGGCACTCCTTACGAGATGCTTTATTCCAACTTGTCGCTGACCATCGGCGTCGTGTATTTGGCGTCGCTCTACATGCTTTTGCCGCTTTATGCAGCATTGGAAAAAATTGACGGTAATCTGTTGGAGGCTGCGACAAATCTGGG
The DNA here is from genome assembly GCA_965247915.1 of Paracoccaceae bacterium. Lineage (GTDB taxonomy): Bacteria > Pseudomonadota > Alphaproteobacteria > Rhodobacterales > Rhodobacteraceae > JAKZRT01. The sequence continues at coordinate 292,831 of OZ252048.1, read as the reverse complement.
TGCATCAGGCCGCCATCGCCTGACCCGCATCGTCCTGCCGCTGGCACGCGAAGGAATCGTCGGCGGTTGCACGCTGGTATTCCTGCTGATCATCGGGCTTTTTGCGATGCCGCAATTGCTTGGCGGTCCGGGCAACACGCTATTTTCGTCAACCATCGGCCAGATTTTCGCCAAAGCCGGTGCGTCCTGGCCACTTGGTAGTGCCTTCAGCATCATATTGACAGCCAGCGCACTCATTTACGTGGGGATTTTTATCACCGTATTCCAACACATCGCCAAAAAGAGCGCATCTTGAACCGTCTGCGCAAATATGCACTCCCGACGTTTTTCTGGATCTTCGTGCTGTATCTGTTTTTACCCCTGATTATCATGGCGATCATGGGGCTGCGCGATTCCAAATTTGTTTACTTTCCGATCCACAAATGGACCACACATTGGTATCGTGAAGTTCTGTTTGATCGGGACATTCTGGAGTCACTTTTTCTGTCATTTGAAGTGGCTCTGCTGTCTACCGTGATCTCTATCATTGTCGGCTTACCGCTCGCTTTCCTGGCGGCAAGAACGACGGGGTATTTGCGAACGGTCTTCGTCGCTGTCATCGTTCTGCCTGCATTCCTGCCGGTGATCGTGTCGTCCATCGCGCTGCGGATGTTCATTGGCCGGATCGGGCTGGAAACCGGCACGCTCGCAATTGCGTTTGGTCACGCCGTGGGATCGGTGCCCTTTGTCGTGATTATGGTTCTGACACGACTGAACTCGCTGAACAAAAACATCGTCGAGGCAGCGCGCAATCTAGGTGCGGATGACATGATCATCCTGTTTCGCATCGTGCTTCCGTATCTATTGCCCGCGCTTCTTGGGGCGTTCATGTTCTGTATGCTGCTATCATTCGAGGATTTTGTCCGGTCTTTTTTTCTGGGTGGATTTAAACAGACATTTCCGGTGTTGTTGTTCTCTCGCTTACGGTTCGGTTTTGATCCGGGGCTTGCGGCAATATCGACGCTGGTCCTGGTAGTCACGACGTTGGTCGGACTTGTCGCCGAACGGTATTTGCGCCGCCGCGGGTTGCGCGCTGAGGCAAATCTAAAAAAGTTTGGAGCAGATGATGTTTGACGTGACACCGGCTATTGAAATTCGGTCAATATCAAAAAAATTTGGTTCGTTTCAGGCATTGAAGGATGTGTCGTTGATCGTTGGGAAGGGGCTGTTCGTCACACTTCTGGGGCCATCCGGCTGTGGAAAATCCACCTTGTTACGTAGTATTGTCGGCTTCTGCGACCCGGATCAGGGCAACATCCTGATCAACGGGCAGGATATTACCAATATCCCCACCCACAATCGGCCTGCCAAAATGGTGTTTCAGGACTATGCCCTTTTCCCACATATGGATGTTCAGACCAACATTGGCTTCGGTTGTGAAATGCAGGGTATGGACCAAAATGCCATTGCGCGGCGTTGTGAAGAATTGCTTGATCTCATTCAGCTGCCCAGCATTGGTGGGCGGTATCCCGACGAGCTTTCCGGCGGGCAGCGTCAAAGAGTTGCGTTGGCTCGGGCACTAGCCCCGGACCCAGCTGTTTTGCTATTGGACGAACCGCTAGGTGCGCTGGATCTGCGTCTGCGATTGCAGATGCAGAAAGAGCTGAAGGTTATTCAGCGCAAAACTCAGAAAACATTCATATTTGTCACTCATGATCAACAAGAAGCGATGTCAATGTCCGATCAGGTGGCAGTAATGAACGCAGGTCGGATTGAGCAACTTGGTTCGCCACAAGACATATACTCGAATCCGGTCAATCTTTATGTGGCCCGCTTCGTCGGCGCGGCAAATGTGTTTGAAGGGCGTGTTCGCACCATCCAGGAAAATGAACTCCTGATCGAGATTGCTGGCAACGAATGGCGAATACCGCAGTCCCGGGTTACAACGGCGGAGCAGCCTGCGCCCGGTGATACAGTCTCAGTTGTCATACGCCCAGAGGATCTGCTGCCGGGCTCGCCAACGACCGACGCTCATGTGTCGTTGTCCGGAAAACTGACCGATCGAACTTTTCTTGGTGACCGGGTGCATCTGGAATTGACGATGGACGACGGGATCCAAATACATGCGGATGTCCATCCGAAGGTGGTATCAGACGCCAATCCGTATGCAGTCTATTTCGATCCACAAAATGCGGTCGTGATAGCCGATACAAAAATCAACTGAACCGGAGAATTCTGATGGAACTTATCAATGCCGACCGTGTCCATGAATTGTTGACCTTCAAAGATCTGGTTCCGGCATTACGGCAGGCGCATCTGGGCGGGATGCCCCGCCACAGCGATCGTTCGATCTATAACGAAACCAATTCCCAGGGCCATCCCGATTCCTTCATTATCCTTCCGGCATGGGAACCGGGAGAGGGGATTCTTGCCAAGCTTGTAACGTCGTTCCCGAACAACAGGGCACGCCATGGAATATCGAACGTTAACTCGATCTATGTCTATATCAACGCCGAGAACGGCGTGACCGAAGCAGTGATTGACGGGGAAGCGGTGATTTTCCGGAAAACCTCGGCGGATTCGGCGCTGGGGTCACAATTGTTGTCCCGCGAAGATGCAGAAAATTTCCTGATGATTGGCGCTGGTGGGCTGGCGCCTTATCTGGTGCGGGCGCATCTGTCTGTGCGACCCAATCTTAAGCGAATTCAGATCTGGAACAGGACAGTCGCAAACGCCGAAGCTCTGGTCAAGCTGCTGGATGAAATGGGAATCAAATCCGAAGTTGCAAGTAATCTGGATGCCGCCGTCGCCGAGGCGGACATTATCTCAAGCGCGACGATGGCGTCGGAGCCGCACCTAAAAGGCAAATTGCTGAAACCCGGTGTGCATGTTGACCTGGTGGGCTCTTTCACCCCTGAAATGCGGGAATCTGACGACGATGTCATGCGTCGGGCAACGATATTTGTTGACCATCGGCAAACGACCACAAGGTCCGGCGAATTTCTGGGCCCGTTTGAGCGTGGTGTGATCAGTCAAGATGAAGTGCAGGCGGATTACTTCGAACTCTGCCAGAAAACCCATTCCGGACGCAGCCGAGCCGATGAGATCACGCTGCTGAAGAACGGCGGGGGGAGTCATATAGATTACTACGTGGCGAAATACGTAATGGACAGTCACCACGGTCGTCCGTTCTCCACAACTTGTAGCAGCTAGACGACCGAGATTTTCCCGCTGCCGCTTGGGTTTGCGACTATAGAATACAGAGTGCTGTGCCACCTGTTCTGGCGTCAACAGCGCGCCGCTTGGCTTGTAATCCGCGGGGATCAACGCTTCCCAGTTTTCCGGCTGCCCCTCGGCCGCCTGAATCCGGTTCTCGGATTCAGTCACCGTCCAGCCGACATTAATCTGATTGATCCGCACATGTTTCGGCCCCAGCGTGGCCCCAAGATTTCTGGTGATCGTCGCCAGCGCCCCTTTAGTGGCAGAATAGACCAGCAGCGTTGGTGCCCCGCAGGACGCATTCACCGAGCCTATGTTGACGATACTGCCACCGCTCTGCTGCTTTGCCATTTGCGCCGCCGCGGCCTGTATCAGCATCAGTGGCGCACGGAAATTGACCGCGAACATACTATCAACCAAATCGGCCGTTACCGTGTTGAGTGTATGACCTGCCCCCAATTTGAGGGCCACTTTTAGGTAGACTCTGTTCCTCTTTTGTTTGCCATTATTCGGCGGCGTGAGCAATGGGCGGTGGCGCGGAGCCTTCAGATATCTCAAGCGTCGCTGCCCATTGCGGTTTATGGAAAGGCCTGTTTGCGGCAAATTCTTCCGGGGTTTGATAGTTCAGCGAAGAGTGGGGCCGGTTTTGATTGTAATCGATCCGCCAGTCCTCGATGATCCTTTCTGCCCCGGCCAGCGAGGTGAACCAGTTCAAGTTCAGGCATTCTTCGCGAAACCGGCCGTTGAAACTTTCGATGTAGGCGTTCTGGGTCGGCTTGCCCGGGTCGATGAAGTAGAGCTGCACGCCGTGATCATCTGCCCAGCCATCAAGCGCGCGGCCTCGTAGTTCAGGCCCATTGTCAACGGTCAGAACATCCGGGTACCCCCGCTCACGAGCCACCCGTTCCAGCATTTCCACCACGCGGGAGCCGGGGATCGACAGGGCCACATCAATCGCCGGACATTCCCGTGTGCAGTCGTCTTTCAGATTGACGGTGCGGAACTTCCTGCCGTTGGCGAGCGCATCCATGGTGAAGTCCAGGCTCCACCGCTGGTTGGCGGCGATCGGGCACCAGGCGCCTTCGCGCACGCCCTTGGGGATTTTCTTGCGATTGCGGCGGCGCAGGGTCAGGCGCTCCTCTCGGTAAAGTCGCTCCACCACTTTCACGTTCACCTTGAAACCCTCCTGGCCAAGCTTGGCATGCAACATGCGATAGCCATAGCGTCGGTGTTTGCCGGAAAGCGTGACCAGCCGTTCCCGTATCCTCGCATGGCGATCCGGCCTTCCTCTGTATTCATTACTCGATCTGGAAAACCCAATCAGCCCACAGGCCCGCCGAGTTGAAAACTGATAGTCACGGCAAAGAACCATGACTGCTTCCCGGCGGCTTGCAGGCTTCAGAAGTTTTTTGCCAGAAGCCCTTTCAGGCCAGCATTATCAAGCATGGTTTCGGCCAGCAGCTTCTTCAGCTTGCCGTTCTCCGATTCCAGGTCTTTCAGCCGCCTGACATCGGAAATCTGAAGGCCGCCATACCTGGCTTTCCATTTGTAAAAGGTGGCATCCGACATACCGTGCTTACGGCACAACTCGGACACTTTCGCACCCGCCGCATACTCCTGAATGATCCGAACAATCTGCTCTTCGCTAAACCGTGACTTGCGCATTCTCTGTTCTCCTCGTTCTCGTGAACATTAAGCGAACAGATCCTCCTTTCAAATGGACCAGTTTTCGGGGAGCAGGTCATGTACAGCGATCCAGCATCCCGGCATTGTTCACTAAGCCATCGATTCGACCATGCTGCGCCATCACGAAATCAATGATCCGCCCCGGTGCATCCCGGTCACGCAAATCAGCCGCGATATAGCTTACGTCAGCGCCTAGTTTCTGTGCGGACGCTTCCAGTACCCCGGCATCCAGCCCGTGCAGAACCACACGCGCACCCCGGTCATGACAGAGCCCGGCAATGGCAAATCCGATGCCTTCATTTGACCCGGTAACAAGAACCACGCGATCTTTCATGCCCGGCCCCGCTACACGGTTTCGCGCGTGTCATCCAATGCGCCAACCATGTATTGAACTACCTCTTCTGAATTGGTGTCACCAATCTTTTTCTCGGTCACTTTCCGGCCCCGGTGTCAACGCCGGAGTAAAAGTACACCACTGGCCGGCGTAAAAATGCACCACTTGATGCGATTCAGCCCAGCGTTGGCGGTTGTCCCGGTAGCCCATAGGAGGGACCCGCGCTGCTTCGTGTAGCGCTTGCGTTACGCGAAGCGAAGCAGCGTGGGAGGTTCCTGTGGGCCCACCGGGTCAACCATGGGCTGGGTTGTCAGGTTTTTGGGGGTTTCCGCCGTTTTTGGCTCTGGTTGAGACGGTAGCTGTCGCCGTTCATCTCCAGGATATGAACGTGGTGTGTGAGCCGGTCCAGCAACGCCCCAGTCAGGCGCTCGGAACCGAACACGTCGGTCCACTCATCGAACGGTAGATTGGAGGTCACCAGGGTGGAGCCGCCTTCGTAACGTTGGCTGAACACCTCGAACAACAACGCGGCCCCGGTTTTGCTAAGCGGCACGAAGCCGAGCTCATCGATGATCAGCAGCTTGTATTTTGCTAACTGCTTCTGGAACCGCAACAGGCGCTTCTCGTCCCTGGCCTCGATGAGCTCGTGGACCAAAGCCGCCGCCGTGATAAAGCCGACGGTGAGGCCTTTCTGACAAGCCGCCAGACCGAGGCCGAGGGCGATATGGGTTTTGCCGGTGCCGCTATTGCCAAGTGCGATGACGTTTTCACGACGCTCGATGTATTCACAACGCGCCAGTTCCAGAACCATCATCTTGTTGAGCGATGGCATGGCTTTGAAGTCGAAGCTGTCCAAGCTTTTGACGGCGGGGAACCTGGCCATCCTGATCCGCCGCTCGACCATGCGGCGTTCCCGATCAATCAACTCCAGTTCGGTCAGGCGAACAAGGTAACGCACATGATCGACGCCCTCGGCAGCGCATTGGCGGGCCTGCTTGTCGTATTCCCGTAGGAAGGTCGGCAGCTTGAGGGCCTTCAGATGATGGGCCAGCAAGAGCTGTGGCGTATCGCTCATGGCGCTGCCCCCTTCAGGAGCCCCATGTACGAGCGCGCCGAGGTTGTTGCCACCTCGGCGCGCGGCAGATAGGGATGGGCCAGCAGGTTCAAGCGTGGCGGCCGCTTCTCGATCCGGCACAGCACCAGGTGCTTGACCGCATCGAAGCCGATCACGCCGCGCTCCAGCGCCTCCGATATGGCGGCTCGAACATCGTCGGGGGAGAAGCTCTCGATTAGCCTCAGCACCTGGACGTATTCCCGCTTCCCGGCTTTGCCCATCCGCGCTTCAAGTAGGCGGCGGAGATCGCCGAACACCGGCGGCAACAGCCAGCCGGCCAAGGGAGCCGCCTGATCCAGCGCGTTGGTCTTTTGCTCCAGCAAGGACAGATAGTGCAGCGGATCGAAGACGAAGTCCTCTTGCTCGTATGAACGCGGGTGCCTGGCAATCACCTCTGCGGCGCAACTGATGACCACCTCGTGGACATAGCCGCGGACCAGCACCTCGCAATGGCCGAACCGTGTGGGGACGGAGTAATCGGTGCCGCGATAGCGCACCAGCGACAGCGAACTGACCCGCCCCGGGCGCTTGTCGCAGGCGTCGTAGGCGATTGCGCAAAGGCGCTGAAGAACCGCACGATCCCGTTCCAGGCGTTCGCCGACCGTCTGGTCGTGGCCACGCAGTTGTTCCGCCCATCGCTTGGCGCAGCAGGCTTCAAGATGCGTGTTGAGATCATCGAAGTTCCGGAACCTTGGCATCGGCACCACGAAGTTCCGGCGGCAATAGCCGACGATCCCCTCGACCTTGCCCTTGTCGTTCCCCTTGCCGGGGCGGCCAAAGCGGTCCTCGAACAGGTAATGGGATCGTAACTCGCTGAACACACGTGTCCGCTGACGCTTGCCGTCACCGAGGATGCGGGCCACCGCAATCCTGGTGTTGTCATAAAGGATCGAGCGCGGCACACCGCCGAAGAAGGAGAACCCCGAGACATGGCCGTCACAGAAGGCCTCCGTGGTCTCCCCCGGATAGGCCTTCACAAAGCAGGCGTCCGAGTGGGGTAGGCTCATCGCCAGGAAGTGGATCTTGCGTTCCACGCCGCCGATGACGGCCAGGGCCTCGCCAAAATCAACCTGGGCGTGGCCGGGAGGATGCGTCAGCGGAACAAACATCTCCCGCCGGCGCTGTCGGACACCGCAGATGTAGTCCTTCACAATGGTGATCTTGCCCGTAAAGCCGTACGCATCACGCAGCCGCTCGAATATCCGCTTCGATGTGTGACGTTGCTTCTTCGGACGATCCTTATCCTCTTTTCCAGGATACGGTCGATAATACCGATGAACGGATCGAGCTTCGGGCGGACCGGAGGCCGCGTCCGGACATAACCCGGTGGCACCGAATAGCTCAACATCTTCCTGACCGTGCGCGGGTCGATCCCAAAACAACGAGCCGCTTCGCGTTGGCTCAGACCCTCAATCATTACCGCGTGGTGAGGCCGCCCATACAGTTCCACTCGCTTCATCCCCCACCCTTCGCTCCAAAATGCAAAGGGCTATCGCTGACGGAATTTTGCTCCGGCGCAACCAGACTCTCCGGCCGCTTCAGTGAGGGATTATTGCTCCGGCGTTCTCACCCTGCTTCAGCTTCGCCATGATCTAGCTGATGCAGTAGATCAGAATATCCTTGTCGTAGATCGTGGCAAGACCTTTGACGCTTGGCGTAATTTCCAGCCAGTGCTCACCGTTCCTGTATCGCTTCACCGAAGTTTCTGGTTTCTTCGAGAGCGAGTAAAACGGGTGCTCCATATGCTGCATAACGTCCTTGAGGACGGCATCCGCCACATCGCAGATAAACAGGTCATGCTGCGGATGGCGATCCGGCAGAAGAGCTGGATTCAGTCACTGCACTTGAACTCTCGCTCTGTATGGTATATATCATTGATACCTACTAATGGAGATTTATCGCGATGCCCTCAACCGCAAAAATATTCATGACTGGCCGTTCCCAAGCGGTTCGCCTGCCTAAGGAGTTTCGCTTTGAGGGTGAGCAAGTCCGGATTCGTCGCGAAGGGAATGCGGTTGTGTTGGAACCTCTGTCCGCAGATTGGGCATGGCTTGATGCAATCGAGAGGCCTTTGGACGCTGACTTTCTGGAAGGCGTATCGGATCGACAAAAAGAGCAGCAGGATCGACCTGTTCTGGATTTCTTCAAGTGAAGTTTTTACTTGATACCAATGCTGTCATTGGGGTGTTGAAGGGGAACGAGAGGCTAGTTGCCAAGATTAAACAATACCAGCCTGGAGATTTTGGCATGTCATCGATTGTCTCTTATGAGCTTTCTTTCGGGGCCTATAACAGCCAGCGCGTTGAACAGAATTTGCAGATCATTGAAGGGCTGCAGTTTGATGTTCTGGAGTTTTCAAAATCAGACGCACATGCAGCCGGGAAAATTCGTGCAGACCTGAAAAAGCAGGGCACTCCGATTGGGCCCTATGACGTGCTGATCGGTGGTCAGGCCATTGCCAGATATCTCATCCTGGTGACCAATAATATGAAAGAATTTAAGCGTGTTCGGGGTTTGAGCGTTGAAGATTGGCTTTCCTAAATAGGTATCTTCTTAAAATTCACAGCCCTGCGGCTTTTGTGAGGTTGACCCTGAACCTATCGCGTCTTCGCTGATATCGTCGCGTCATTTCGGGCGAAGCATGGCCGAGCTGCTTTGTGACCGTCCGGTGAAGGTGCTCTGGCGAGGATAAGCTGGTCGCTGTTACGCTGCCGGGGCAGCGTAACACCAAGGCAAAAGTTCATCGATGCGGGTGATCTTGTGATCGGCGATGCGGCTCAGAACATCTGTGAGCCAGCCCTGAGGGTCAACGCCGTTCAGCTTGGCTGTCTCAATCAGCGTGTAGGCAATGGCGGCTGATCGGCCGCCACGCTCGGACCCGGCAAAGAGCCAGTTCTTGCGGCCTATGGCGATGACCCGCATTCCCCTTTCGGCTGTGTTGTTGTCTATCTCCAGCAAGCCGTGATCAAGATAGGGCCTGAGCCGTTTGATGCGGGTGATGGCATAGCGGATTGCCTGCGCCAGCGGCGTTTTGCCAGAGATGCGCGTGAGCTGTGCACCGAGCCACGTGTCGGGATCATCGAGAACCTGCTTTGCCTTTGCCTGCCTCAACCGCACCCGCTCATCCGGCGGCGATCCACGGGCTTGCTTCTCGACCGCGTAAAGTTCGGCGATGCGCCTGATCGCTTCTTCGGCGATGGCAGAGCCCTGGGATTGCTGCACATCGACGAACTTGCGCCGGATATGCGCCATGCAGGCCACCTCGTGAATACGGCCTGAGCGGTACAGCTCTTCAAATCCAGCGTAGCCATCGGCGTGCATCCAGCCGGTGTAGTCCTTGAGATGGCCGATTGTACGTATGCCCTTTCGGTCGACACTGAACTGATACCAGGCCGCCGGGGACGCATCGCCAGCCCATGGCCGTTCATCTCTGGCGTATGTCCAGAACCGTGCCGTCTTGCATTTGCCGCTACCCGGCGCCTGCATCTTCACGGGCGTATCATCAGCGAAGATTGCTTGTCCGTTCAGGACATGACGGCCAATGGCATCAGCCAGGGGTTCGAGCAGCGCCGTGGAGTTGCCGACCCAGTCAGCCAAAGTTGAGCGTTCAAGGTCGATCCCGTCGCGGTCGAAGATTTGCGATTGGCGATAGAGCGGCAGATGATCCGCGTATTTGTTGACCAACACATGCGCCAACAGACCGGGTCCTGGACGACCGCGTTCGATGGGACGCGATGGCAGTGCGGCCTGGCTGATCTTCTCGCAGCAGGTACAGGCCATGCGCGGACGCACGATCCGGTTCACGACAAAACGCCCCGGCTTGTATTCCAGCTCTTCGGTCACATCCTCGCCGAGTCGGCGCAGTCTGCCGCCGCAAGATGCGCAGTCTTCGCCGATTCCAATTACGGTCTCGTTGCGCGGCAGGTGATCGGGCAGTGGGCGGCGCTTTGGCTGCCGTTTCTCATCGGCATCGTCGGACGACGGCTCGGGGGGCGGGCTTTCCGCCGCCCGTGCGATCTCTTGCTCTTCCAGTTTCAGTTCAAGCTGATCAAGGCTTTCTGAACGCGAACCGAACTGATGACGACGCAGGCCCGCGAGTTGATGCTTCAGCTTCTCGATCAACACATCGCGGCTCTTCAGCCCGGCATTCCGGTTCGTCAGTTCTGACGCCATGGAAGCGATCAACGCCTTCAATGCCGACGGGTCATCAGGCAGCTTTTTGATGTCATCGAGCATGGCTGATACCTACCACTTATCCGGGACGGTGGGAATCCCACAACGGCATCAATCCTTTGGAAATAAATGGTTTACTCAGCCTGCTGTCAGCGGGCACCATGTCCTCTTGGGCATACGCCAGTCAATGCCTTCAAGCAGCATCGCCAACTGCGCCGGCGTCAGCGCGATCTTCCCGTCCTTAGCGGCTGGCCACACGAACTTTCCCTTCTCCAGGCGCTTGCTGAACAGACAGGCTCCTTGGCCATCCCACCAAATGACCTTGATCAGATCGCCACGGCGCCCTCGAAACACGAACATATTGCCGGTGAACGGGTTCTGTTTCAGGGTCTGCTCTGCCTGGGCAGCCAGCGTGGCAAAACCCCGGCGCATGTCCGTCACTCCAGCCGCCAGCCAGACCTTGGTGCTGGACGGAACAGGGATCATCCGGACAGGACACGGATCAGATGTGCCAACGCCCCGGGATCGTAGGCACCGCTGATCCGGAGCCGGTGTCCACCAGCATGCTCGATCTCGATCGTGCCCTTGGCAACGCCAGCTTCAACGACAGGCGGTTCATCCTTATCCAAGGCCTGATCCACGATCTCAACCGGAAGAAAACATGGCACACCCGCCGTTGCCAGTTCCGGGTCGGGCGCAAAGCGAGGGTCATGCAGCCATTTGAAGATCAGATTCGCATTCATCGCATACCGGCGCGCGACCTGCGGCATACCGGCGCGCGACCTGCGCGACCGATACGCCCGGCGCCACCGTCTGAAAACAGATCGACCGCTTCTCGTCGTCTGTCCAAAGCCGCTTCGTTCGACGCGCCACCCCAAACCCCGTAGTGTCCACTATCCGTGGTGGACACTATCCGACCCCTCCACGGCGCGGCAGAGCGGTCAGGCCGGACGGTTACGATAGATCCGCAACGCGGCAGCCCTGTCACCCAGCGCGTATTGGGCTTCCATCTGAATTCGAACAGCGGTTTCGTCGGCGGCTTCCAGATCGCTGATCGCTTCGGCGTGTCGGATTGCCATTCGATAGTCGCTACGCTCTGCTGCTGCTTCAGCGAGATGGCGATAGACGCCGAGCGCCGCGGTCCGAAGAGCCTCGCGTTCCTCGAGAACCCAGTCGTCGTAACAGGATGGCAACAGATCGCCCTGATAAAGCCGCGAAGCACGCTCGAAATCACCTGACGCGATGGCCTCTCGGAAACTCAGGACATCGACCTCGCTCGCACCCGTCGGGAGCCACCGCATGGCCCTGGTTCCGATGTCGGCAAATGCACCGGCACCCGGCAAAGCCTGTTGAAACTCGTGCAGCAGCTTTCTGAGGTTCGTACGCACCGGGCGCTCACTGGAATCCGGCCAGAGCTCGAACGCCAACCGTGAACGGCTCTGGGGCTCTCTTCGCAAGGCGATAAGTGCCAGAAATCGTTGCAACCTGGGAGAATTGAAGCCGCGCAGTCGTCGGCCATCCAGAATGACCTCGGCAGCGCCCAGAAGCCGGACCCGAAGCCGCGCGCCACCTCCGCCACCGCCACTCGGCAGGCCGCTCGGTATCGACGTTCCCTGACCTCGCTCTGGCATTGCCCTTCGCCCGATCAACCTGCCCACTTATAATCCAGTATCCGCGGCAAGTCGAAAAGGCAGGAGCGTAAGAACGCTTCGGTCGATGACCATCCCTTGACAGCAACTCGATTGACCGGATTGGACGGCAACGCGGAAATTCGCGCCATTCGCAGCAAGTATCTCATTCCAGCCCGGCCTTCGCGCGTTTTGCATTTATCTGACGGCGGGTTTCGGCGGCGGGTTCAACCGATCGCCACAACACACTGTGCGAACTTCTCCGCTGGGGTCTGATATTGCATGGTCTTGCGTGGTCTCTCGTTCAGCTGGCGTGCGATGGCGCTCAGCTTTGCCTGGGAATGAGCCGACAGAAAATCCCGTTGAGCACTTGCCGGTCATCGCGTCGCTTCACCCCGCGAACCTTCGTCGGCAACAAAGGCTGGATTACCGACCACTCGAAATCCGTCAAATCAAACCGCGCCATTCCCGCCTCCTGCTCTTTGCAGGAAGTGAATCACAACTCATAACCCTTGGGAATCCCCTTTATGGGTATGTGACCTAAAGCCTTTTGAAACGTAAAAGCATCGAATTACACTCGAATTTCTTGCAAGGCGCGAAGTTCGCTCAGGGGAATATGGCAGGCGATTTCGTGGCCATGCCCGGTCGTCCGCCAAGGCGGTATTTCCCTGTCGCACACGTCGCCTATGCGCCTTGAACAACGCCGCTGAAACGGGCATCCGGCGGCGGGCGGTGACAGCTCGACAATGTCTTCGGCGACCAGTTTCGGTTTCACGTCCGGATCTGGTTCCAATACAGCGCCCAGCAACGCCTCTGTATAGGGATGAGACGGCAGGCTGAACACCTTTTTGGATGGTCCGGTTTCACATAGGCGGCCCTGATAAAGCACGGCGACCCGGTCGGCCACGGCCCGGACGACCGATAGGTCATGGGACACAAAAATATATGTCGTGGATCGTTCGCTTTGAAGCTCGGCAAGCAATTCCAAAACTGCCGCCTGAACCGAGACGTCAAGGGCCGACGTAACTTCATCGCACAGCACCAAATCAGGTTCAGCCGCAAAGGCGCGGGCCACCGCTACGCGTTGCTTTTCGCCGCCTGACAATTGGCTTGGCAACCGCTCTAAATAGTCGCTCCGCAATCGCACCCGGTTCAGCAGTGCCTGGGTCCGGTCGCGCAATTCCTGGCCCTGAAAGCCAAAGTACAACTTTAACGGCTGAGCCAGTATTTCTGCGACGGTGTGGCGTGGGTTTAGCGACGAATCCGGGTTCTGAAATATCAGTTGAATACGGCGCAATGTATCCTTGGGTCGCTTGTCAACGATCTGGTCAAGATTTTCCGTACCGGAAAATTCAATCGTTCCGTGCAATAGTGTGATAAGCCCGGAAATGGCACGCAGTATCGTCGATTTTCCACTGCCGGATTCGCCGACAAGCCCGATAGTTTCGCCCCTGGCAATTTTCAGGTTAACTTGGTCTACCGTTGCCGGTGCCTTGGGCTGCTTGCCTAGGATCTGGTCAAGTATTCCAAGCCTAGCATAGCTGATCGCCACACCGTCCAGATTCAGCATGCAGTCCGCTTGATCGAAAGTTTTCAATTCGGGGCGTGTGGACGGTACAACTTGTGACAACTGGTTAATTTTCTCATGAAAATGACAACGCACCAATTCGGCTTCCGCCGCCGCCTCAAGTGCCGGGCGCTCGTCCCGGCAGCGTTGCTCCGCCATCGAGCAGCGATCAACGAACGCACAGCCATCTCCGGCCCCTCCTGGTCCCGGCGGATGACCCGGCATCGAGGGTGGCACAATGGCGTCCTTAAGCCGCGGGATCGACGACAGCAAACCAAGCGCGTAAGGGTGCACCGGGCGTTTCAAGACCTGATAGGCCGTGCCGCTTAGCACGATTTCACCGGCATACATCACCACCACTCGGTCGCAGACCTGTGCGATTGCCCCCAGATCGTGACTAACATAGACCATCGCTGTTCCGGTTTCGGAGGCCAACACGCGCAGCAATTCAAGAACATGCGCCTGCGTCGTGACATCAAGTCCGGTGGTGGGTTCATCCAGCAACAGGACACGCGGCTCACCGGCCAGCGCCATGGCGACGGCAACCCGCTGTTGCTGGCCGCCCGACAGTTCATGGGGGTATCGGGCCATCAATACTTCGGGGTCGGGCAGGCGCACCTGTGTCAATACCTCAATTGCGCGGGCGTGCCACTGCCCCGGTGGCAGTCCGGTATGAAGATTCAACGCCTCGATTATCTGTTTGCCGACCCGCATAGTCGGGGTCAGTGACTGACCGGCATTTTGCGGGATCAGCGCCAGATCACCGCCGCGGATATTTTCAAGCTCGCTGTCGTTAAGGCCGAACATATCCTGACCGCGAAACAGGCTTGCCCCGTTCAGCACCCGCAACGGCGGCTTTAGAAACCCCATCATTGCAAGGGCCAATGTGCTCTTGCCGCAGCCAGATTCACCGACAAGACCGACGGTCTCACCGGGTTGCAGGGTCAAATCAATGTCGCGCAGGATCGGCAGGGTCTCGCCAGCGCGGTTGCTAAATCCGACGCTGAGGTCTTGCACTTCAATCAGCGGGCTTTTCATATCCATGCTAAACCGGAGCCTTCTGTGCACGGTCAATGCCAAGCGCCTTGGCAAGGGCATCGGCACTCAGATTTATGCCGATAATGAGTGTGCTGAGCGCGAAAACCGGGGCAAGCACCGCCCACGGCGCAAAGGCCATAAAGCTGCGCGCACCGGAAATCATCAGGCCCCAGTCCGCAGCAGGTGGCGCGACGCCAAAGCCCAGAAACGACAGCGAACTGAATGCCAGCAACATCCACGACCAGCGCATCGCGCCTTCCACCAGCAGCACATCCAGTACATTTGGCAACAGCTCTTTTCGCACAATCGTGGCTCGAGATTCACCGCGTGCCCGCGCGGCGGTCACGAAATCCAGTGCCACCACATCGTGGGTCGCGGCGCGCGACATGCGCACCACCGGAATACCGTAAAAAAACGCCAGCGTCGGGATCAGAACCGCATTGCCAAGGCCGATAACCGAAACAATCAGCAGCAGAAACAGGATCCACGGTATAGACAGAAATGCATCGACCAGACGCATCACAATGTTTTCCAGCCAACCGCCGATCAGACCCAACAGAACGCCCAGCATGCCGCCCCAGGCAATGGCCATTACTGTTGAGACACTGGTGACCATCAGCGCTTGTCGGCCCCCCAGCATGGTGCGCGAAAGGATGTCACGACCAAGGTTGTCGGTTCCCAGCCAATGCTCGGCGGATGGACCATCAAGTATCACCTGTGCATCCATCGCCTTAAAATCATAGGGAATAATTGCCGGAGACACGATTGCCAGAACGACGTGAAAGCTGACAAGTGAAAGCCCCAGTGCGCCCGAGGGTCGCGACGCTATGTCCGCCAGCACATTCCGCAGCGACGTGAAAATACTGACCTGTTTGACGGCAGTCACCGAACCCATGGTCATTCCTTCATCGTCCTGAGCCTTGGATTTACCACTAATGTCAGCAAATCCGCGAACAAGTTGAGACCGATGTAGACGGTGGCCAAAAGCAGGGCGATGGCCTGTACCAAGGCGAGGTCGCGATCTGATATGGCGTCAATCGTCAGGCGCCCGAGGCCCGGATAATTAAACACCACCTCAATCACCACCACGCCGCCCAGCAGCCACGCAATCGTCAAAGCCACCAGATTGATGGTCGGCAACAGGGCGTTTGGCAGAACATGTCGAAAAACCATCCGCCAGTAAGGCACGCCTTTCAGGATCGCCATCTGAATATAGTCGCTGCCCATCACGTTGATCACACTGGTGCGCACCATGCGCAGGATGTGCGCGGTCATCACCAGCGCCAAGGCGGCGACCGGAAGAATGATGTCTGAAAGGAACTCTAACAGCGGCGCGTCAGGCGGCGTGGTCACAATTCCAGGAAGCCAGCCAAGCCAGACAGAAAACACCAGTATCAATAGCGTAGCGGTGACGAATTCGGGGACAGTCATGGCGATGATCGCAAGCATGGACACCCACAGATCTGGCGGCCGGTCCCTCCACAACCCGGCAATAACCCCAAGAAATATCGCCAGCGGAACCCCGATCAAAGTCGCGCTCAGACCAAGGATAAGCGTATTGCGCAGGCGATTGCCGACGATATCAGAAATCGGTTTGTTGCGTTTCAGCGATATGCCAAGATCGCCTTTCAGCGCCCCCAATGTCCATTCCGCATACCGGGTCAGGGCGGGGCGCTCAATTCTGAAATCGTCACGGCAGTTTTGCAATCGCTGCCCACTGGCCAGCCGACCAAGATAGGCGGTGCAGGCATCCCCGGGCAGCGCCTCGACTGCGACGAATACGATGCCGGACACAAAGACCAGCGTGAACAGTCCCGACACAATTCTTTGAAGAAATAGCCTTAACATGGTCCCCCCGTCTGCTTTTCCGCCGTGAAAACCCGATCGACTAGGAATTTGGCATCCACATCAGGTCCCATTGCGCTGCGCAAATTCAGAATTCAGCTCAACCCAATAGGGCCGGTGATCCGAGCCTACGGCCTGATGATCGACCCAGGCGCGCTCTACATTTTGGGACAAATACGGCGAAATGAAGCAGTAATCCAGGCAAAGCGGGTGACCTGGTTCACGTTCGGGCGGATCAGGGAACCAACTCAAACGATCTTCCGAGCGCTCCCTGGCCACGGTCCAGCTATCAAGGAAACTGTCCAAATGTCCAACCCGGCCAAAGCAGGGATCCGGAGTGCCGACCATCCTGTTGTATTCTGCACTGTCGGGCATCATGTTAAAATCACCCATCACCACAACCTCTTTTGGTATCACCGGAACAATCTCATCATTGCTCCAATTAAGCTCGGCCAAATGTTCGATCTCGACCGGATCAGTCACCGCCTCGCCGCCACCGGTCCAGGAACCGCCGCTCACCGGCGCATTCCGGTAGAATTCCAATAAATGATCAATCTGCATCAGGCGGCTGCGGACAGAGACCGCAGAAAGGTGTAGGGAATAAACCATTAACGGTCCCGATGGCGTATCGACAACGCACTCAATAGCCCCGGTTTCCATAGTAAAACTGTCGGTCGTGCCCAATTTCGGGAACAAAATGTAACGCGCCATGCGAATGGGCCAGCGTGACAGCACCATCGGGCCAAACTGGCGCCGCCGGTTCAAAATGGATCCGTCGCCATTGGCCGCGCTTGCATCCACATCAAACGCAGGGAAATAGAGCCAGTAGAATTCTTTCAAATGGCTCGACATAATTTCCGGCTGATCGGTCAGTCCACTGTGTATCCAGTAACGCTCGACTTCTTGCAGGGCGATAATGTCTGCGTCTCTTACGGTATCTGCAACCCGTCCCAGATCAACTTCATGATCCAGACCAAGACCAAACCGGATATTATAACTCACTAGTTTCATAGTAATTTTCCCGTCGAGTCGCGCAGCCCGGAGAGTTGCGAAAGGGGTTTCCATCCCAGGAAACCCCTTTCGTTCTTGCTCGTCAAGTTACGTCCAAATAACGCTACGTGTTACTCGCCGACGCTCACGTTGTTGTACGTCACACCATCGTCAAAAATAGTCGGCAAGCCTGAAACCCTGGCACTGGTCACCACAACCTGATTGACGTGGAACGGGGTGAATGTTCCGCCTTCCTCGTACAAAAGCATCTGCAGATCGTGATACAGTGCCGTGCGTTTCCCGAGATCCAGTTCCTGGCGCGCCATGTCCAATTTTTCATCGAAAACTGCACTATCCAGGAAACTCTCGTTCCAACTTGCGGAACTGCGAAACGCCTCGTTAAAGACCTGATCGGCAGGGCGCTGTCCCCAGCTTGTCGTGGCAGCCGGTTCTTTCATCCAGACGTCCGACCAGTATCCGTCAGCCGGAGCTTTCACCAGATTGACGGTAATCCCCGCTTCCGCAACCTGCTGCTGGTACACCTGAACCAAGTTAACCCAAAGTGCTCTCAGATCACTGGTGACAATATCAATTTCGATTCCATCAGGATAGCCAGCTTCGGCAAGTAGCTTTTTTGCCTCGTCGATCTGCTGCGGGCAATCGATGTCCGCCCGGTACTGATCGCCGGACCAGACCGGGTTGTCACAGACAACGACACCGCCGCCCTCGCCAAGCAACAGGATTACCATTTCTTCACGGTCCGTCGCAATGCGCAATGCCCGGCGAACACGCACATCATCAAAGGGCGCCGTATCGGTTCTAAATACAATCGCCGCCAGCCAATCGCCGGTTGCGACCTGCTGGATTTTGAATTTTGGATTGTTGTCAAACAGAACCTTTTCCTGAGCCGAGATGTGGCGCAGCATATCGATCTGACCGCTGAGCAACGCCTGAACCCGAGCCTGCGCATCAGGGATGGAAATGATTTTGATCTCGTCAAGGTCCGGTGCCCCTTCCCAATAGTTAGGATTGGCGACCAGTACTGTGGTGCCTTCTGGATCAAGGGTTTCGAGCATAAACGGACCGGTCCCGATGCCGGTTTGACCAATGGTGTCACCCGACCCCGACGGGGTCATCCGGATACGGTAATCCATCATCAACAGCGGAAAATCTGCGTGCGATGTCGACAGCGTGATTTTGACGGTCAAAGGATCAACGGCTTCGATCGTCTCCATCACCGCCAGAACTGACGCCACCGGCGAGTCAAGATCAGGGTCTTTGATCCGGTTCAGCAGATCAACGACATCCGCTGCATCAAAGTCGGTGCCATCGTGAAATTTGACGCCTTCGCGCAGCTTGAATATCCAGACATCGGCGCTGTCATTGGCGGACCAGGACACCGCCAGGTCAGGCACCGGTTCCCCGGATGGAGCAGGTCGGACCAGCCGGTTCATTGTTTTTTCAGTGAGCTGCCAGAACCGGTTCGGGTGAATCGGGTCGGCATTTTCGGACCCACCCCAGCCCAGATCATGCGCTGTAAGGAATGTTCCCCCAGCTTGGGCCAAAGATATCGGCAGCATTGTAAGTGCGGTCGACAGAAGCACTGCGTTTAGAATTTTCATTGATTCGTCTCCCTAAATTTTTCCGAAATATCGTGTACCGCTTGACGTGAAAAACAAACGGACGCGGCCGATAGAACAGCCCGGCCATCCATGCGATGACCGATGCAAAGACAGCACTCAAAGACAGCACTCAAGGGTAAGCAGATATCAGGAACGAGTGTGGCGCGCGTTTTTGGACATCAAAGCTGCCTTTTACTGAGTTCAGTATGTTCCCAATGTGGCCTTGTGTCGAGGCCCAGTTTTTTTAAAATGACGAGCCCAACTGAGCTACCCCCCGAAATTCGGACACTGACGTAAGCTGCGATTTGTAGTCTGCTGATCTTCAACACGAAGGAGATCAGAAATGTCGAAACGAAAGCAACATCATCCAGAGTTTAAGGCCAAGGTGGCATTGGAGGCGCTGAAGGGGGAGGCGACGGTTTCAGAGTTGGCGAGCCGGTTTGGCGTGCATCCTACCATGATCCATCAATGGAAACGTGCGTTGCTTGAAGGCGCGTCGGGCGTGTTCGAGCGCGGCAGCAGGAAAGCGGCTGAAGTTGACGAAGAACAGGTTAAAGACTTGCACGCCAAGATAGGGGAGCTGGCCGTCGCCAACGATTTTTTGGCCAGAAAGCTCAAGCCCTGGGCCGGCAAGTGAGGCGGAAGATGATTGAGCCAGGCCTTCCAAACCTGTCTGTTGGCAAACAATGCGCCTTGCTGTCGATCTCACGGTCATCCTTTCTATGAGCCAAAGGGTGAGACCGCGATGAACCTCGACCTGATGCGCCTGATAGATAAGCAGTTCTTGGAAACGCCGTTTTACGGTGTGCGCCAAATGACGTGGCGCATCTCGAACACGCTGGAAGCGGACTTCTGCGTCGAGGCGTTGAACGAGGCAATCCACAAGTTTGGCCCGCCCCAGATCATGAACACTGACCAAGGCAGTCAGTTCACATCCTTTGTCTGGACGGGCCAACTGAAGCGGACAGGCGTGCATATCTCGATGGACGGCAAGGGCCGGTTCCTCGACAATATTTTTGTGGAACGGCTGTGGCGCTCGCTGAAATACGAGTGCGTCTATCTGCACGCCTGGGAGACTGGATCGGAGGCCAAGGCCGGCGTCGGCAAATGGATGGAGTTCTACAATCAGAAGCGGCCGCATTCCGCACTTGGCGGCCAGCCTCCAGCCGTGGTCTATTGGCAGAGAAATGAAACAACGCAACCCGATCAGCAGGAGCAAAAAGTAGCTTAGATTGCGCCAAATACTGTCCAACGGTTGGGGAGTAGCTCAGTTGCAAGTATTGAATGGACATATATCACAATATTCTGGCGCTCCATCTGGCAGGCAGGGGCGGCCACATTGCTAGCGCTGGTGATTGGCTTTCCAACGGCTTATTTCATCGCGACACGACCGGAAAATGCGCGGCCTCTGTGGGTGTTTCTGATCACCATCCCCTATTGGGTGAACCTGCTGATCCGAACGGTATCTATGAAATTCATGCTGCGCGATAATGGCCCGCTGAATGATTTTCTGCTGGGAATCGGAGTTATCGACAGCCCGATCCACATCATAAACACCAATTTTGCGGTGCAACTGGGCCTCTTCTATTCCTACTTGCCATTTATGGTGCTGCCGATCTACGCCAGCGTGGAGCGGTATAATTTCTCGCTTAGTGAAGCTGCGGCTGATCTATATGCCTCAAAATGGGTCAACCTGCGCCGCATTCTGCTTCCGGCGGTTAAGCCCGGCGTGATTGCGGGATGTATCCTCGTATTCGTGCCCTCGCTGGGGTCATTCCTTGCACCCGGTTTGCTTGGTGGGGCCAAAAACTTCATGATCGGCTCGCTGATCGAAGAACAGTTCAAAGGCAACGCCGGCAACTGGCCCTTTGGGGCAGCGGCCTCAATGGTTCTGCTGACGATGGTCCTAATCATTCTGGTGATTTTTGCCCGCCAACAGGCGAAAGCTGAAAAGGAAGTAAGCTGATGCGCAAGGGTAAATATGATATCAAAAGCTTTCCCGGCTTTTTCCCGATTACTGTTCTTTGCCTGATCATTCTCTATGCGACGCTGCTGGTTGTGACGATTTATTCGCTGAACGACAGCAATTCGATCACCAATTGGGAAGGCATCACTTTCCGTTGGTACGCCGACGTGTTCATCGGTCCTGAATCCGGCAAATTCAAGACTGCGGCCTGGAACTCATTCACCATCGCGATTGTTGCGGGGACCTGCGCAACAACCATTGCCACGCTTGCAGCAACTGCGATGGTGCGGGGGGGAAATTCAAACTGCGCACCGCGTCATTTGGATTGATCAGTCTGCCACTTATGGTGCCAGAGATCGTCCTCGCGGTTGCAACGCTGATCTTTTTCAACTCAATTGGTTTCACCCGCGGCTATATGACGATCCTTGTCGCCCATATCGCCTTTTGCATACCCTTTGCTTACCTGCCCATCGCGGCTCGGATGCAGGGGATCGAAGACACCTATGAGCAGGCGGCGATGGACCTTTATGCCACCAAACGACAGGCGTTCATTAAGATCCTGATGCCATTGATGATGCCTGGCATTATCTCAGGCTTCATGCTGGCCTTTATTGTGTCTTTGGATGATTTCATTATCACCATCTTCGTAAAGGGTGCAGGCGTTGAAACCCTGCCGACCGCGATCTTCGGGTCGGTGAAACAGGGGATCAAACCCAATATCATGGCCATTTCGACGATGCTGCTGGGCCTGTCGGTGGTGATGGTCACGATATCCTATTTCGTCAGCAAATCCGACAACACAAAATAACCAACAGATGGAGAGAAAAATGAAAAATCTGCTAATAGCAACGACCACCGTGATGGCGCTTAGCTTGGCGGCGAACGCCGCCACCGCCGACGAGCAAGTAGTCGTCTACCATTGGTTTGAATACATCCCACAAGAATTGGTGGACAAGTTCACTGCTGAAACCGGCATTGAAGTGGTGATGGATACTTACGATTCAAACGAGTCTTTGCTGGCTTCGCTTAAAGCAGGGGCCATTGGAACCTATGACGTCGCCGTTCCCGGCGATTATATGGTGTCAATCATGGCAACAGAAGGCATGCTTGATACAATCGCAGATGGCGAATTGGCCAATAAAGGCAACATCGCACCAGAATGGGCTGATCCCGCATTCGATCCGGGTCGCCAAAGTTCAATTCCATATCGATGGGGATCAACCAGCTTCTCGGTTAATTTGGATGTATATTCCGGGGACATCAACACCACCGATATTTTGTTTAATCCTCCGGCTGAGCTGTCGGGAAAGATCAACATTCTGGACAGCCAGGGCGAAGTGATGACCCTGGCGGCTCTGCACATGGGCATAGAACAATGTTCAACTGATCGCGATAAATTGAAAGCGCTCAACGCGATGTTGCAGGAAGCGAAAGGTCATTGGGCGTCGTTCAACTCGGACACAGCCAAAGAAGTTCTGGTTTCAGGCGATGCGGCAGCGGGCATGATCTACGATGGTTTCAGCGCCAAGGCGCGCGATGAAGGTGCAAATGTGCAATATGCTTTCCCAAAACAGGGCTATGTTGCGTGGATGGATAATGTAGTGCTGCTTCAGGATGCACCAAATCGTGAAAACGCGTTAAAATTCATGGATTTCCTGCTTGTCCCAGAGAATGTAGCGATGCTGACCAATTGGACTGCTTATGGAGCCGGCGTTACTGGCGTTTCTGATCTGCTCGATGAGTCATTGCGAACTTTGCCTGAGGCCAACCCACCAGCAAGCGCAGGCCCAGGTGTGTTTATCGAGGCCTGCAATCAGGAAACCCAGGCGGTCTACGACCAGATTTGGACAAACCTGAAGAAGTAACTTTGCTGCAATCAACAAAGCAGAACCCGGGGCGCCAAGGCGTCCCGGTTTTATGTCAGATACCTAGTTCGACGGTATCACGTGCAAGTTTTGAGCGCCGAAAGTACGTTTTTTGGCCGACAATACGAATTCAGGCCGCCAGTCACCAGTATTAATCATGTTCGCCCACCAATGTCTTAAGTACTAGCCTCACCATTTGGCGGAATTGCCCCAAAATTGCCAACCGCGACGCAATCGCGGACGTCCGCTCAGCCGCCGTTGGTCCGACGCGCAGCGAATGTCTCCTTCCCGCCGATTCTGTTGAAAAACAACGTGTTGCAGGTGCAGAAAGTGGCCGTTGTATGTGAGCCCGAACACCTTTCTGGTCAGGCTGTTCGCGGTTTCTGCGGTGCAGGAAAGATCTTGGCCAGTTTCCGAAGGTTCTGGGCGGTGGCAGCGAGGAGGAATTCATCGTTTGCGCCGCATGGGCCGCGTAATCGGAGCCGTCCAAGGCCAAGAATGCGTTTGAGGTGAGCAAACAGCATCTCGACTTTTTTCCGCAGCTTCATCGAGATTTCATATTGCCTGGTTTTTGCGATGTCTCGGGCAACTTGTCTGGCATCTTCGTGTTCTTCGCGGGTGATGGATCGGGCATCCATGTTGGGACAGCAGCGCGCCTTGGACGGGCAACTTTGGCAAGTCAGTTTCAGCGCGCGATACTTGGCAGTGCCTTTGTCGGACGGGCCACGCTTGGGGTCTGAGTAGTTGCGGCGGAACTGCTTCAACGCCTGTCCCTCGGGACAGATGTACTGGTCGTTCTCAGCGTCCCATTCAAAATCGGCTCGTGTCCAGGTGCCATCGGTTCGGCCAGCTTTGTCGATTACCGGGATATGCGGAGCGATGCCGCGATCCACCAACCATCCAAGCATGGGGCCTGAACCATAAGCCGTGTCAGCAATGATGCGCTCTGGATGCAGGCCAAACCCTTCTTTGACCCGATCCAGCATTGTACGCACAGACCCGACCTCCGCCTGTCGGATTGATCGTGTGGCTTCCACGTCCACGATGACACCGTGATCAGTATCGATCAGATAATTGGTTGAATAGGCAAAGAACGCAGGACCTTTGCGGGCCGCTGTCCATTGACTGGATGGGTCGGAGTGAGACGTGAACTTCGGTTCAACGGTCGTCGCCGCGCCAAAGGCCGCGTCATCCAGAACGTCGAGATATTCCCGCACCGCACGAGGTGCGTCATCGGGGTCAATCGTGCTGTGATCCCAATCTTCTTTGGCGGTGGAGTTCTGTTTATTTGCGTCGGCCTCAATGAGACTGGCATCCGCCGCAAAGCGCTGGCCACTGACCAGCCCCTCGGCAATGCAACGCGCCACGACCGTCTCAAAGAGATGACGCAGCAGGTCACTGTCACGGAAACGGCCATGCCGGTTCTTTGAGAATGTCGAGTGGTCAGGCACCTGATCTGTCAGGTCCAGGCGGCAAAACCAGCGATACGCCAGATTGAGATGCACTTCCTCGCACAGCCTCCGCTCCGAGCGGATGCCCAGGCAGTAGCCCACCAGCAGCATGCGGATCAGCAGCTCAGGATCAATCGAAGGGCGGCCGGTTGAGCTGTAAAATGGCGCGAGATGCTGGCGGATGCAGGACAGATCGACGAAGCGATCAATCGACCGCAGCAGATGATCTTGCGGGACGTGGTCTTCTATCGAGAAGTCATAGAAAAGCGCGCTCTGTGCCTCTTGCTTCGGTCCCAACATCGCCGCCAATCCCCCGCATCAATGCAGAGATTGAATCAGCGAGATGATCTAAAATCAAGAAGACTTTTTCAACAGAATACGCCATCATTGGAGCAGTTGCGGTGAAGTCCTTGGATCCTCCGAATTCTTGCTGGTTTGCCTGTGTTTGGTGTTGTCCCCGGATTCGACTGGACTTTGTGCTTAACCTGAGCGGTACTGTCTAAGGAAACGACACACTTTCCCCTCCTTTGGCCTGGATTTCCGGGCTTTGCCCAGTACCACCGGCGCTTTTGCCGGTGTGAACATGCAATGGATATTAATATGGCAAAACATGCCCCAAATGAACCCAAAGACAAACCGGTCCAAGCGCCAATCAAACCGCTGCGCAAGCGCGAGACACAACCACCACAAACCAAGCGGGCTCAGCTAATCCAAATGCTCAGCGCCAAGAACGGCGCCGGAGCGGATGTCATTTGTCGTAAATTTGGCTGGCAGCCACACACGACACGAGCGGCGATGTCGCGGCTGCGCCAGGCAGGATTTGATATCCACGGCGAGAAGCCCGGCCGCAACAAACCCACACGTTATCGGATCCTCGCTGAGCCAATGCTTGAGGCCGGTGCCAATGCGGCATGATCGTGCCCGGTTCGAGGACGGATCAAATGTTGGCCGTGCGGCACCACCTGAGCCCTCAGACCTTCGCGATCGTATCGAGGCTCTGGCTGAGCTCGACAATGTTGTCTTGCGGAAATCCTGGCAAAGGGCGTGGGGCAGCGACGCACCGAAGGGCGCGCGAAAACGGTTCCTGATGCTGGGGATTGCGTGGAAATGGCAGGCGGAGATGTTTGGCGGGTTCGGCCCAGAGCTGGCGCGGCGAATATCGGCTCTGGAATCGCCGAGCCGTGCCCAAACCCCAACCGGTGATACGGTTGAAACCAAAACACGTTCCGCCGCGCGTCCAATGCCCGGAACGAGGATCCTGCGGGACTGGAAAGGCGAGCGGTACGAAGTGCATGTGGCGGAGAAGGGCTATCTCTGGCGAGGCAAGACCCATGGCTCCCTGTCAGCGGTCGCCAAAGCTATCACCGGGGTCAGTCGAAACGGACCCAAGTTCTTCGGGCTTCGGGAAAAGGTGGGATCGCGCTGATGGCTAACGTCCTTCAATGTGCGATTTACACCCGCAAATCGACTGGGGAAGGACTGGAGCAGGCGTTCAACTCTCTAGATGCGCAGCGCGAAGCTTGCTCGACCTACATTGCCAGCCAGAAACATAAAGGCTGGCAGGAACTGCCAGCCTTTTATGATGATGGCGGGTTCTCCGGCGGGTCTATGAAACGGCCGGGTCTAGTCCAATTGCTGGCCGATATCCAAGCCGGTGAAATCGATATCGTTGTCGTCTACAAAGTCGATCGCTTAACACGCGCGCTGGCAGACTTTGCGCGCATGGTAGCTATCTTTGACGAAGCGGGCGTTTCCTTTGTGTCTGTCACCCAGCAGTTCAACACAACGACTAGCATGGGGCGCCTTACACTCAATGTGTTGCTGTCGTTTGCACAGTTTGAACGTGAGGTGACGGCAGAACGCATCCGGGACAAGATCGCGGCATCGAAAGCCAAAGGCATGTGGATGGGCGGTATCCCTCCAATGGGCTATCGACCAGAACACCGGATGCTGGTTCCCGTGCCCGAAGAGGTCGATCTCGTGCGCCGCATCTTTCAGCGGTACCTAGAGCTGGGGTCGGTTCGTCGTCTGCAGGCAGAGTTGAGACGGGCAGGGCGACTGACGCCGATCCGCGTTAGCCGGAAAGGACACAGGACTGGCGGATGTACATTCTCCAGGGGCAAACTTTACCACATGCTGTCGAACACGATTTATGTGGGACGCATTCGACATCGCGACAAGGTCTATGACGGCCAACATTCGGGCCTAGTCGATCAAGAGCTTTGGGACAAAGTTCAGGCGATGCTTGCTGACAATCGCCGAAGCCACAATGATCGGAGCAAAGCACGCAACCCAAGCCCGCTTGCTAGCAAACTCTTTGATCCGGCCGGGAACCGGATGCGCCCGGTGCACACGACCAAAAGCGGACAACGCTATCGCTATTACGTCAGCCCACAACTGGTCGAGAGCAGCGTTGAGACCGGTGCCAAAGGCTGGCGGATCCCGGCAGAGGAACTCGAGGCCGTTCTGGCCAAAGCGATTGTTGCGCATCTGCAAGAACCGGGCACACGCCAATCATTGGTGGCCAAAGTCAGTGAGCGGGACAAGATTTGCCAATTGCTGAACACCATCGATGAATTGACCGACGCTTTGCAAAATACGGGTTCACAACTTTGCAAATCTGTTTTGATGCAGATTGTACAACGGCTCGATCCTAAAGAAGATCAGCTCACATCGCAGGTCGACTTCTCCCAACAGTTCCGAAAAGTGCTTGGCCTTGCTGACCTGGAATTCCCGACTGTTGAGATCAGCACTCCGATCCGCCTAGCCCGGCGCGGCGCGGAGCTAAGACTGATCTTGAAGGGTGCTGCAGGTGACGCTGCAAACCCGGATCCAAATTTGATCAAGGCCGTGCTCGATGCCCGGCGGCGCTTCCGGTCATACACCGGCGAAACCGAGTTGACCCTATCGCAGATCGCGACGATGGAAGACATAGACACCGCCGATGTCTCACGTTCCCTGCAACTTACGTTCGTCGCACCTAATCTGGTCAGCGCTATACTTGACGGGCGTCAGCCTCATGAACTGACCGCGACCAAACTCAAGCGCCTGGATAAATTGCCGCTTCTTTGGGAAGATCAGCGCGTTCTTTTTAGTTAGGGTCGGACCCTTGCGCGCAATCTACCCTCCAAATGATGCACGAAATAATTAGTTTGGACACCTGCTGAGACGCTTGCGGCCCTTCGGGTGTGTTCGCCACAATCTCCGCGTCTTTGCGCCAAACCAATGGCCAACATTCCAAAACCAACCCTCTAACCCTCGGAAATCACGCGGTATTATTGAGCACAGGGAAAGGAGGCTGACAGCGCAGGACTGATTGGTTGGCCCGGAGGGAATGTTTCGACCGTTCAAATAAAAGTGGAATTCAGAGTTTATGAACATATTCCGCAACTATGAAAATCAATGGCTTACGCGATCATTTGTTCAGAAATTCCGCTATTCTCCAAATACGTAGCGTCGTACATTTTCATCGAGATCTGAATCGTTAATACCGTGCCGCGCCATGAACGCATCGACACGCGATGGTCTGGAGCGAACCCACACGACTTCATCATCCGCGAAGGCCCTAACAGCACTATAATTCATTTGAACAACATTTGCCGACAGATCCAAGCCAGGCCGATTCAAAACGGCTTCAGCGAATTCGGCGGCGTTGACCTCTTCGGGATTCCAGTAGACTAGGTGCGTCGCCGGATGACCGCCCCCATTTTCACTGACAAAGGCCGCCCAGTCGTCAGCGTCGTAAGCAAGGACAGGCAACACTCCACCCATTGGAACGCCCGTCTGCGGGCTGAACAGAGTATAGGTATGGGAATTACCAATTTAGGCTGACTTCTCGGCTTCGTTCAAGTACCCTGTTTATCAGTTGAGCTACCGGGATTTAGTCGCATGACTTGACCTTTCCCGTTGGACTCTATGGAATTCAATCTCAGGTAATGCGAAAGTTGTCAGCCATGGCCGGTACGTCACATTTCAATTGGCCGAGGTTGCAGTCACAAGAAGCTTGTTCCAGAAAATCTTGAGCCTGATTGATGATCTACGACGAAGACCCGCTCCGGCGTAGGCCGAGGGAATCGACGGCAAGGAGATTGCGACACGAGAGGTGTGTCTGGATGGCAAGAGAAACGACCAAATGGCCTTCCACGCGCTGGCCGATTACCAAAATCATGTCATCGGATGGCTGCAATGGGAACAGAGTTCCCTTGGAGATGGGGCCGTGGTACGATTTCCGCGAATTTGGATGTCATCTGGGGAATGTCGGTTTAGATCGTAACAAAAACGGGAACTCGTACTTGCAAGCCACCGAAATTTGGCTGCCGATCATTTCGATAGTCTGCCTGGCGATATTCTTGATGCCGCGCGTGCGCGATAATCCGTTCTGGCGCGCGACTGTGACGCCTCTGGCGTCAATCATTGGGAGCGGGTTTCTCATCGCCGCGCCCCTTCTCGGCGGGATCGCTGGCGATTCGAGCCCGTGGATAATGTTTTCGATCGTCGTGTTCTCATATTGGATCGGGTCGGTGATCCGCTTCAACATTCGGTATCTTGAACCTGTATTCGCTACTGGCGCGGCTGCGGCGGGACTGCGTTTGACGGAGCGTGCGTCCGAGGTCGCGCTGTTCGGCGCCTATGTCATCTCTGTAGCGTTTTATTTGCGGCTTATGTCGGCTTTTGTCCTCGACGGGGCTGGGATCGATGAGCCCATCGCGGCGCGGGTAATGACCACGATTATTCTGATCGGCATCGGTGGCGTAGGTTGGTGGCGCGGCCTTACTGCGCTGGAGCGGCTCGAGGAATATTCGGTATCGGTCAAGCTAGCGATTATCGTGGCTTTGCTCGCGGGACTGTTCCACTACGATATCGTCAATGGACTCGGCTCCAATGGGTTGCGATCAGAGTCGCGACCATTGGTCGACACGATGCGAATGATTGCCGGTCTCTTGCTCGTGACCCAGGGATTTGAGACGTCGCGCTATCTCTCGGCGGTATATTCCACATCTCTGCGGATTCGCAGCATGCGGCTCGCCCAATGGATCGCCGGGACGATCTATGTGTGCTTTGCCATCTTGATCGCACCGCTGCTGCCGCTCCTGCCTTCGGGTCGCCCGGCTGAAACGGCGATCATCGAGCTGTCCCGCCATGCCGCTTTGGTTCTGCCGCTCTTGCTCATCGTGGCCGCCGTGATGAGCCAATTCAGTGCCGCCGTCGCGGATACGATTGGCGCCGGAGGCCTCGTGCGCGAGCAAAGCCGTGGGCGGTTCTCGCCAGGAACCGGATATCTGATCATGACGAGCTGCGCGGTCGTGCTGGTATGGAGCGCAAACCTGTTCGAGATCATCGCCTACGCCTCGCGCGCCTTTGCGATCTACTACCTTGCTCAAACGGCTCTTGCGTTGTGGTATTCCGTGGTCGAATTTAAAGGCCCCCGCATGTGGCTGATCACGATGGGGCTAGGCGTTATGGCGGCTGCGCTTGTTGGCGTCGCGATCTTTGCAATTCCGGTCGGGTGATCCGGCTTTAGAATTTCGCCGGTCAGGTGGCGCTCGTGAAATTCCGGGTAGTGGGTCACAAAGTTCAGTGCACAGTTTTTGGCCAAGACTTTGGGTCTGCCTGTTATGAGTATGGAAAAACCGACTACAAACCTGGCGAGTGAAAAGCGGCTTCGCATACCGGATGTTTGTGTCCTTGAGAAAGTAATACATCTGAATTTCAATGACTTCCTTAGAGCGGAGGGTATAACGTCATGATATCGCTATCTCAGGCAATCAGAGAAGACATGCTGGAAAAGTTCATTGAGCAACAGGAAGCCGCCGGCACTGGCCCGATCAGCGAGGCGGAGTTCGATGAAACCGCCTCGACCGTGATCAAAACGCCGCTACCAGACGATCAAACATCAGGTTTACTTCGTCGCGATGATGAAGATATCGAAGGAGAAGAATGATGGTGAAAGTAGTCGAGACGATCCGCCGCCGCCGCCACCACCAAAGCGGATAACGGAGATTCAAATGGGCGAACGCGAGTTAACAACCGGGCTTCTATCCAAAAGCGCTGGATTCCGGCTGATCGTCAACGGCAAGATAGGCGCAAAAGAAATTGACCGTCTTATTGCCAAGTTAGAGTTGGACAAAGAAATTCTCTCTGATCTGGACGCAGACGATACACAAGATGGTTTGGGCGACCGGCAGACCTAGCTGCCCCACCTAGCCTTCGCCGCCCTCTTGGCAATAGCGGTGCGTTCTTCTGGCGAGGGTTTAACGGCTCGCGCCTTCCCGCCCTTCAAACCGCCCCTGCGCTGCCCCTCGGCCTTTTCGGGCACAATATCTGCGGTCTCGCCCGTCGCAATGTCCACAATGGATTTCGCAAGCTGGTTGGCGTCTCTGGGTCTCTTGGGCTTGTCTGTCATGTCTGTAATATGGGGGTGTAGCCGACCCGGTGCAAACAAAACCCTCGCCCGCGCGTGCAGCATCAGATTTCAAAGTGACCCACTACCTTTCTGTCTTATCTCTGGGGTCCGGATCAATGGTCCAAACTCAGGGTCTGTGCGTGACATTCCCCCTGAAAACTCATATATTTAGCCCAAACAAAATCATGGGCAGATCATGGCAGCAGAAGACACGAATCCCGCCGAGTACGGCGCCGATTCAATTACGGTTCTCAAAGGTTTAGAGGCGGTTCGTAAGCGGCCAGGTATGTATATCGGCGACACCGACGATGGTTCGGGGTTGCACCATATGGTCTATGAGGTGGTCGACAACGGAATTGACGAGGCTCTGGCCGGTTACGCCGATGCCGTGACGGTCAAAATCCATGCCGACAACTCGGTCTCGGTCACCGACAACGGGCGCGGAATTCCGGTGGATATTCACCCCGAAGAGGGCGTTAGTGCGGCCGAGGTCATCATGACCCATCTGCACGCCGGCGGGAAATTCGACCAGAATTCGTACAAAGTGTCGGGCGGTCTGCACGGGGTCGGCGTGAGCGTGGTCAACGCGCTTTCCGAATGGCTGGAGCTGACGATCTGGCGCGACGGCAAAGAGCACAGGGCGCGGTTTGAGCATGGCGACACCGTCGATCATGTGACGGTCACCGGCGACGCGGACGGCAAAACCGGCACGATGGTGCGGTTTCAGGCGGCGGACAGCACATTCACCAACCTCGAATATTCGTTCAGGACGCTGGAAAACCGTCTGCGCGAACTGGCGTTCCTGAATTCGGGCGTGCGGATTGTTCTGGAAGACGAACGCCCGGCCGAGGCGCTGAAATCCGAACTTTGCTACGAAGGCGGGGTGCGCGAGTTTGTGCGCTATCTCGACCGGTCCAAAACCACGATGCTGGAAGAACCGATCTATATCATAGGCACCCGCGAAGGCATCACCGTTGAAGTGGCGATGTGGTGGAACGACAGCTATCACGAAACGGTTCTACCCTTTACCAACAACATTCCGCAGCGCGACGGTGGCTCGCATCTGGCCGGGTTTCGCGGGGCGCTGACGCGCACGATGAACCTTTATGCGGGGTCGTCGGGGCTGGCGAAAAAGGAAAAAGTCAGCTTTACCGGTGACGATGCGCGCGAGGGGCTGACTTGCGTGCTGAGCGTCAAAGTGCCGGACCCCAAGTTTTCGTCCCAGACCAAGGACAAGCTGGTCAGTTCCGAGGTGCGGCCTGCGGTCGAAGGGCTGATGAACGAAAAACTGGCTGAGTGGTTTGAGGAAAATCCCGGCCCCGCTAGGCTGATCGTCGGCAAGATCATCGAGGCGGCGCTGGCCCGCGAGGCGGCGCGCAGGGCGCGCGAGATGACGCGCAAGAAGTCGGCGCTGGATATTGCGTCGCTGCCCGGCAAGCTGGCGGAATGTCAGGAACGCGACCCGGCCAAGCGCGAGATTTTCCTGGTCGAGGGTGACAGCGCTGGCGGGTCGGCCAAGCAGGGGCGCGCCCGGTCGAATCAGGCGGTGCTGCCTTTGCGCGGCAAGATATTGAACGTGGAACGGGCGCGGTTCGACCGGATGCTTTCCAGTCAGGAGATCGGCACGCTGATCACCGCCCTTGGCACCGGCATCGGGCGCGACGAGTTTGATATCGACAAGCTGCGCTATCACAAGATCATCATCATGACCGACGCCGATGTCGACGGCGCGCATATCCGGACGTTGCTGCTAACGTTTTTCTTCCGGCAGATGCCCAAAATTATCGAAGGCGGGTACCTCTATATTGCCCAGCCGCCGCTTTACAAAGTCAGCCGGGGCAAGTCCGAGGTCTATCTGAAGGACCAGTCGGCGCTGGAGGATTATCTGGTGGCGATGGGCATCGAGGGGGCGGTGCTGCGTCTTCCGACCGGCGAAGAGATCGCCGGGGCCGATCTGGCCCGCGTGGTTGACGGGGCGCGGTCGTTCCGCCGCGTGCTCGAGGCGTTTCCCACCCATTATCCGCGCCGCATCCTGGAACAGGCGGCGATTGCCGGGGCATTTGACCCGGGCCGCGCCGATGCTGACCTTCAGAAAGTGGCCGACGACGTGGCGCGGCGGCTCGATCTGGTGGCGTTGGAGTTTGAGAAAGGCTGGCAGGGGCGGATCACGCAAGACCACGGCGTGCGGCTGGCGCGGGTGTTGCGGGGGGTCGAGGAAATTCGGACCCTGGATGGCGCGGTCCTGCGGTCCGGCGAGGCGCGGCGGCTGAGCCATGTATCAGCCGAGACCCGGGACGCCTATATCGAACCGTCCGAACTGGTGCGCAAGGACCGGCAAAGCCTGATCCACGGGCCGACCGAGCTGTTGGAGGCGGTGCTGGCCGAGGGCGAGAAAGGGCTGAGCTTGCAGCGCTACAAGGGGCTGGGCGAGATGAACCCCGGTCAGCTCTGGGAAACCACGCTGGACCCCGAGGCACGCACGCTGTTGCAGGTCAAGATCGACGATCTGGCCGAGGCCGATGACATTTTCACCAAGCTAATGGGCGACGTGGTGGAGCCGCGGCGGGAGTTTATCCAGGCCAATGCGCTGAGCGTGGAGAACCTGGATTTTTGAGATTTGTCCCAGGTTGGACAGACCCTCAGGCGGTGCAATTTGTCAGGATAACCTCTCCCCCCATCCCCTCTCCGAAGCAGAGAGGGGGGCCGCGACATTGCATTCGGCGCGCTTCCCTCCTTGTCCCGGAGGGGGGTCGGTGGTGAGGCCCCCGGTGGCGTCACGCCAATCGGCAGTAGTGCGAAGCGGATCAGCGCGGCCGCGAACCGGTTGGGCGCGGGCTTGACGCCGGGTCTCAGCCGATGGTCCCGCGCACACCGCCGGTCTGGGCCCGGTCGAGCAGGATGTGGTCGGCCAGAACGCAGGCCGCCATGGCCTCGCCCACCGGCACCGCCCGGATTCCGACGCAGGGGTCGTGGCGGCCTTTGGTGACGATCTCGGTGGCCGCGCCGCCCGTGGTGATGGTCTTGCGCGGGGTCAGGATCGACGAAGTCGGTTTGACCGCGAAGCGCAGCACGATGTCCTGGCCGGTGGAAATGCCGCCCAGAATGCCGCCGGCGTGGTTCGAGCTGAATTCCGGGCCGTTTGGTCCCATGAATATCTCGTCGGCATTGTCTTCGCCGCGCAGCATGGCCGCGTCCATGCCTTCGCCGATATCAACCCCCTTGACCGCGTTGATCGACAGCATGGCGGCACCCAATTCAGTGTCTAATTTGGCGTAAACCGGCGCGCCGAGGCCGGGCGGGAAGCCGCGCGCGACCACCTCGACCACCGCGCCGACCGAGCTGCCCGATTTGCGCAGCCCGTCCAGATAGGGGGCCCAGTCGGCCGCCGCCTGGGCGTCGGGGGTCCAGAACGGATTGCGGTCGATCTGATCCCAATCAAAGCGGGCGCGGTCGATGGCGTGTTCGCCCATGCGCACCATGTAGCCTTTGATTTCGGCACCGGGAACCAGCGCGGCGATCACCGCGCGCGCCACGCCACCCGCGGCCACCCGCGCCGCGGTTTCGCGCGCCGACGACCGGCCGCCGCCGCGCGGGTCGCGATGCCCGTATTTCAGGTGATAGGTGATGTCGGCATGACCGGGGCGGAATTTTTCGGCGATCTGGGAATAATCCTTGGGCCGCTGATCGGTGTTTTCGATCATCAGCTGGATCGGCGTGCCGGTGGTGACGCCCTCAAAGACACCCGAGAGTATCGCCACTTCGTCGGCCTCGCGCCGCTGGGTGGTGAACCGCGATTGCCCGGGCCTGCGCCGGTCGAGCCAGGTCTGGATCATTGTCGCATCGAGCGGAATGCCAGGCGGACAGCCGTCGACCACAACACCCAGCGCGGGTCCGTGGCTTTCGCCCCAGGTGGTGACCCGGAAAACATGACCGAAAGTGTTGAACGACATCGCAGAGATCCTTTGGGCAAGGGTCTAGTCCGGCTGGACCGCCGGTGAAAGACGAATTCACCTAAAGCGGGCGCGACATCAGTATCTTGTTGCCATCGTGCCCGGTGACCGACCACCCAAGTCGCTGATAAAGCGCGATATTGCCGGGCATGTCCTTGTGCGTTGCAAGATAAATAACCCGGCAACCCGAGGTCCGGGCTGCGGTCACTGCCGTATCAATCAACTGCCTGCCGACCCCGATGCCGCGCGCCGCCGGTACCACCGCCACGTTCATCAGATGCGCAATGCGACCGTCGAGCGACAGCACCAGACCGCCGACGCATTCGGCCCCTGTTTCGGCGATCCAGACCAGGTGCTCGGCAATATCCGCCCGCAAGCCCGTGGCAACATCGGGCAGGTCCGCGATGTCGCGCTTCGCATCAGCGTAGGCACGCGCAAAGGCCGCGCCCAAGGGACCGGAATCGGAGCTTTTGGCCCGTCGTATCCGCAATTCCATGCCAGCAACCTGCCGCCCGGCAATGGGCGGCGCAATGTATTTCGTCTTGCTCTTGATCCCCGCCAGCACTATCAAAGCCCCACCTCGGGGTGCCATCTGGCTGAGATGCGCAACGCGCGAATCCGTTGAACCTGAACCGGTTAAGACCGGCGGAGGGAAGGCATCAGACATCCTCTGACCCGACCCCGCCCCTAGCCTTGGAGGATGAGATGAAATCACCCATCATTGCCGCGGGACTGGCCCTTTTCTCAGCGCCGGCGGCGCTGGCGGATATGCCCGTTCTGACGGTTTACACCTACGACAGCTTTGTCTCGGACTGGGGTCCGGGTCCGCAGGTTGAAGCTGCGTTCGAGGCGGGCTGCGCCTGCGATCTGCAATTCGTCGGCGCCGGCGATGGCGCGGCGCTGCTGGCGCGGGTGCAGCTTGAAGGCAGGCGGACGAAAGCCGATGTGGTGCTGGGGATGGACACCGGTCTGACCGCGCGCGCGACGGCGACCGGGCTGTTCGCGCCGCATGGACAGACGGGCGACTGGGACCTGCCGGTGGCCTGGGATGATCCGCTGTTTTTGCCCTACGACTGGGGCTATTTTGCCTTCGTCCACGACAAGACCCGCCTGCCCGCCGCGCCCCAAAGCCTGGCGGCGCTGGCGGCGTCGGACGTCAGCATCATCATTCAGGACCCGCGGTCATCGACCCCCGGCCTGGGCCTACTCATGTGGGTCAAGGCCGCTTACGGCGACGGCGCGGCCGAGATCTGGGCCGGGCTGGCCGACAACATCGTCACCGTGACACCGGGCTGGTCCGAAGCCTATGGCCTGTTCTTGGAAGGCGAGGCCGACATGGTGCTGAGTTACACCACCTCGCCTGCCTACCATCTGATCGCTGAGGGCGATGCAACCAAGGCCGCCGCGGCGTTTGAAGAAGGTCATTACCTGCAGGTCGAAGTTGCCGGCAAACTGGCCACCACAACCCAGAACGATCTGGCCGATGCGTTTCTGGCGTTCATGGGGTCGGAGGCGTTCCAGTCGGTGATCCCGACGACCAACTGGATGTACCCGGCACGCCTGCCCGAGGCTGGCTTGCCGCCGGGGTTCGAGACGCTGATCGAACCGGCACGCGCATGGCTTTTCCCGGCAGACCAGGCCGAGGCGGCGCGCAAATCGGCGCTGGATGAATGGCTGACCGCGCTTTCAAACTGACGCGCGGGCGGCGGGTCAGCCGCTCCGGGATCGGAGGCGGGAGGCCCGCGCCGGGCCTGACCCTGGCCACGGCGCTGGCCGCTTTTCTGGTGCTAGCGCTCGGCCTCGGCACCGTGCTGGCCGTGGCGCTCAGGGCCGAGGGCAGCGGCGCGCTTGTGCCCTCGGATTGGGCGGCGGTGCGCTTCACGCTCACCCAGGCGTTGTTGTCGGCGCTGATCAGCACCGGGCTGGCCATTCCGGTGGCGCGCGCCCTGGCGCGGCGGCGGTTTGCCGGGCGCAGGGTGCTGATATTGCTTTTCGGCGCGCCGTTTCTGTTGCCGGTGATCGTGGCGATCCTGGGTCTGCTGGCGGTGTTCGGGCAGGCCGGTGTGTTGAACAATGCGCTGGCCGCGCTGGGCTTGCCAAGCTTGCGCATCTACGGGCTGCACGGGGTGGTGCTGGCGCATGTGTTTTTTAACCTGCCGCTGGCGGTGCGGCTGATCCTGCAGGCCTGGCTGGCGATCCCGACCGAGCGGTTTCGCGCCGCTGCTGCCCTTGGTTTTGGTCCCCGCGCCATGTTCACCCATATCGAAGTACCGATGCTGCGCGCCACCCTGCCCGGGGCGTTTCTGGTGATCCTCCTGATCTGCCTCTCGAGCTTCGCCGTCGCTCTGACGCTGGGCGGCGGGCCCCGCGCGACAACGGTCGAGCTGGCGATCTATCAGGCCTTCACCTTCGAGTTCGACCTCGGCCGCGCCGCGCGGCTGGCAAGTGTGCAATTCGCACTGGCCGGGCTGGCCGGGCTGCTGGCCTTCCGCGCGATGATGCCCGCGGCCTTCGGCGCCGGCCTCGACCGCCCCGCCCAACGCTGGGACGGGCGCAGCGCCGGCGCGCGGGCGCTCGATGCCGCCGTCATTGCCCTGGCCGCGGCGTTTCTGCTGCTGCCCCTGGCGATGGTGGTGGCGGCGGGCCTGCCGCGGCTTGCGTCTCTTCCCGGCCCGGTCTGGCTGGCGGCGCTGCGCTCGGTGCTCGTGGCGCTCGGGTCGGTGGCGGTGATGCTGGCCCTGGCGCTGCCGCTGGCCCTGACCGCCGCCCGGTCGCACCGCCCCTGGGCCGAGGGCGTGGGGCTTTTGATGATCGCGGCGTCACCGCTGGTGATGGGCACCGGGCTTTTCCTTATGCTTTTCCCGCTGGCCGACCCGACAGCGCTGGCACTGCCGGTCACGGCGCTGGTCAACGCGGCGGCCAGCCTGCCCTTTGCCCTGCGTGCGCTGGTCCCGGCGCTGCGCGAGGCCGAGACACAGTACAGCCCGCTGGCGGCATCGCTTGGCATGACGGCCCGCGACCGGTTGCGGCTGGTTATCCTGCCGCGCGCGCGCCGCCCGCTTGGCTTTGCGATGGGGCTGACGGCGGCGCTCTCGATGGGCGATCTGGGGGTCATCGCGCTTTTCTCGCGCGCCGACGCCCCGACGCTGCCGCTGGCGCTGTACCGGCTGATGGGGGCTTACCGGATGGCGGATGCCGCCGGGGCGGCGCTGTTGTTGCTGACGCTCAGCCTGGCGCTGTTCTGGGTCTTCGACCGCGGCGGGCGTGCCGATGCTTGAGCTCGACGGCGTTGCACTCGACCAGGGCGACTTCCACCTTACCGCCAACTTTTCCCTGCCGCGTCACAGCCGCACCGCGCTGATCGGACCTTCGGGGGCCGGAAAATCGACGCTGCTGGCTGCCATTTCCGGGTTCCTGCCGGAAACTTCGGGGCGTATTCTGATCGACGGCGGAGATCAGGCAGACCTGCCACCCGGAAAGCGTCCTCTGTCGGTGGTCTTTCAGGACGGCAACCTTTTCCCGCATATGACCGTGGCGCAAAACGTCGGGCTTGGCTTGCGCCCCGACCTGCGCCTGACCGCGCCCGACCATGCTGTGGTATTGGCGGCCCTGGCCCGCGTCGGGCTTGGCGATTTTGCCGGTCGCAAGCCCGGCGCACTGTCCGGCGGTCAGCAAAGCCGTGTGGTTCTGGCGCGGGTGCTGGTGCAGCGCCAGCCGCTGATCCTGCTCGACGAGCCTTTCGCCGCCCTCGGCCCGGCGCAACGGACCGGGATGCTGGACCTTGTGGCTGACCTCTGCGACGAGATCGCCGCCACGCTGGTCATGGTCACTCACGACCCGGCTGATGCCCGCCGCCTGTGCGACCTGACCGTGGTGGTGGCCGACGGCCTTGCTGCAACGCCA
Source organism: Paracoccaceae bacterium (assembly GCA_965247915.1). Lineage (GTDB taxonomy): Bacteria > Pseudomonadota > Alphaproteobacteria > Rhodobacterales > Rhodobacteraceae > JAKZRT01. The sequence continues at coordinate 254,098 of OZ252048.1, read as the reverse complement.
GCGCCCACTGCGCAAACCCTCGACACGCCACCGCCCGCGCTTGCCGCTTATCTCGGTGTGCCGGTTAGATGAAAATGCCGCAGGCTCAGCGCTTGGCGCGGCCTTTGACCGGCGCCCAGAGGCGTTTGTTGCTGAAGTAAAGCAGCACGGTCAGCAGCCCCAAAATCATCACCGCGCGCAGGCCCACGACCTTGCGGTCGTTCAGCTTGGGTTCGGCAGACCACATCAGAAACGACGCGATGTCTTCGGACAGATGGTGCAGGTCGTTGGCGTGGCCATCGTCAAAGTCCACCATTTCGTCTTCAAGCGGCGGCGCCATCGAAATCCAGCCGCCGGGAAACACGGTGTTCTCGTAAAGCACCGTCCCGGCCTCTTCCTTTTCGTTACCGGTGTAGCTGTTCAGCAACGCCACGATATATTCCGGCCCGCCCATGCCCTTGAAGAACTGGTTTATGCCCAGGCCGTAAGGACCGTGAAACCCGGCCCGCGCCTTGGCCATCATCGAAAGATCGGGCGCGCCAACCCCATTGTTTTCCGGGAAGTTGTCGGCGGGCAGCGCCGCGCGGAAATCGCCCTCGCCGTCCAGAAGCTCGGCGTCGAACACTTCGAAGTTCTGCTCGGCATAGGCGCGAACCTGATCTTCGGGCAGATGCGGCCCGCCTTCGTCGCCCAGGGTTCTGAGCGGCACATAGCGCAGCCCGTGGCAGGCTGAACAGACCTCGGTATAGATCTTCAGCCCGCGCTGCAGCTGCATCTGGTCATAGCTGCCAAACGGCCCATCGAAGGAAAACTTGATGTTTTCGATCACGCCTTCGCCCTCGGCGGCGAACGCGGTCCCGGCGAGGCCAAGCGCCAGTGCCGCAGCGGTGGTGAGTGTCTTGAGCATGTGTCTTCGGTCCTCTCTCACTCGGCCGGGGCCGCGTCAGACGCGGCCTCGCCACCTTCGGGCGCGCCGTAGTGGTCGTTGAAGTCGTCTTCGATGGTCGCCGGGACCGGCAGCGGTTTCTCGATCACCCCCAGAAGCGGCAGGATGATCAGGAAATAGCCGAACCAATAGGCTGCTCCGATCAGCGAGATGATCGAATAAGGCGGCTCGGCCGGTTGCGATCCGCACCAGGTCAGCACAACAAAGTCGAGCGCCAAGAGCCAGAACCACCATTTGAACATCGGCCGGTATTTGCCCGAGCGCACCTTTGAGGTGTCGAGCCAGGGCACCAGCACCATGATGAAGATGGCCCCGAACATCGCCAGCACGCCAAAGAACTTGGCGTCGATGATACCGCCGGTGATCCCGCGGGCGATCATCACCACCCAGACATCGCCGGTAAAGGCACGCAGGATCGCGTAGAACGGCAGATAATACCATTCCGGCACGATATGGGTGGGCGTCACCAGCGGATTGGCTTCGATATAATTGTCGGGGTGGCCCAGATAGTTGGGCATGAAGCCGGTGATCGAGAAGAAAATCACCAGGATCAGCGACAGCGCGAACAGGTCCTTGATCACGAAGTAGGGCCAGAACGGCAGCGTGTCTTTTTGCGCCTCGGTCTTCGAGCCGCGCCGCACCTCGACCCCGGTGGGGTTGTTGTTGCCCGAAGTGTGAAAGGCCCAGATATGGACGATCACTAGGCCGGTGATCACGAACGGCAGCAGATAATGCAGGCTGAAGAACCGGGTCAGCGTGGCGTTATCCACCGCCGGACCGCCCAACAGCCAGGTCTGGATCGGATCGCCGATAAAGGGGATCGCCCCAAACAGCCCGGTGATCACCGTGGCCCCCCAGAACGACATCTGGCCCCAGGGCAGCACATAGCCCAGAAACCCGGTCGCCATCATCAGCAAGTATATCAGCATGCCGATGATCCAGGTGATCTCGCGCGGGGCCTTGTACGATCCGTAATAAAGCCCGCGGAAGATGTGCAGATAAACAGCAAAAAAGAACAGGCTGGCCCCGTTCATGTGCAGATAGCGGATCATGTGGCCGCCGTTGACGTTGCGCATGATGTGTTCGATCGAGGCGAATGCCATGTCGACATGCGGCGTGTAATGCATCACCAGAATGATGCCGGTGATGATCTGCAGAACCAGGCAAAAGACCAGAACCATGCCCCAGACCCACATCCAGTTCAGGTTTTTCGGCGTCGGGATCATCAGCGTGTTGTACATAAGCCCGATAATCGGCAGGCGGCTTTCGACCCACTTTTCTGCGCCGGACTTAGGTTCGTAATGGTCGTGCGGAATACCAGCCATCGGTGCCTCGCTCAGCCCAGTTTGATCGTTGTGTCGTCGACAAAGACCGCCACCGGAACCTTCAGGTTCTCGGGCGCCGGGCCTTTGCGGATGCGGCCCGAAGTGTCGTAATGCGACCCGTGACACGGGCAGAACCAGCCGCCAAAATCGCCCGACCCGTCGCCGATCGGCACACAGCCCAGATGCGTGCACACCCCGACCATCACCAGCCATTCACCATTTTCGTCCATGGCGCGGTTTTGGTCCGCCGCGTTGGCCAATTCCAGATTCTGATTGCGCGCTGATCTATCGACAAGGTCATCCAGCGGCACAGCCCGCGCCACAGCAATCTCGGCGCTAGTGCGGCGGCGGATAAAGACCGGTTTGCCCTGCCATTTGACCGTCAGCTGGGTGCCAACCTCAACATCCGCCACATCGACCCGGATCGAGCTCAGCGCCTGAACATCGGCGCTTGGGTTCATCTGGTCGATCAGCGGCCACACGGCGGCCCCGGTGGCAACTGTCGCGGTGCCCGCCGTTGCGTAAAAGATAAAATCGCGGCGGGTGCCGGTGTGGTCATCTGCGTGTGACACGGGATTTCTCTCCTTGTCTCAGCCGGTTGGTGGTCCGGCCGCATGGTCCGGGGCGCCCGAATCCGGCACCCGTCCCGAGGCTGTTTAGCCCGGTGCGCAAAAGCCGTCCAGCGGACATTCCAGCGCAGGGGCGGTTTGGTGATGTCGTTCGTGCGGGGCGGTCATTTGCATCGACGGACGGGTTGCGAATTCGTCCCACCAGCGGGCCAGATTTGCCCGGCCGTCGCGCCAGTTTCGGGACCCAAGGCGGATGTCCAGATACCTCAGCGCGCAGCCACTGCGACCCAATCGATCTGGCCGATCAGTCCGGTCTCAATCGCCATCGCGCGCGCCTTGCGGGTATAGGGCGATGGGATGGCATAGAAAAGCTGCATTGGATGTCCCTCTGGTTGTTAGCCCAGTCGGCGGATCAGCCGGTGTTGATCATCAGAGCGGACAGGGCTTGCGTCTCCTGCCCCAGACCTGCCGCGCCAACCGCGTCGGCGGCCGAACTGCGGGCGTCGGCGCCCTTGTTCTGGCCCAGCTTCCAAGTGCCATCAACGCGCTCGATGTAAAACCGGCAGGGCGCGATCATGCGTTCCATCCGGGCGCGCACGCCCGTGCCCAACTTGTCGGCGGTCCAGGGCGGTTTCGGTGCCAGTCGCGCCTCGAACGCTGCCGTCAGCGCGTCGAGAAGGGCGGGCAGTTCCTCGGCGGGACGCGCCTCGAGCCGCCCGCGCAGATGCACCGCGACATAATTCCAGGTCGGCACCTGGTCGGGCACCCCGTACCAGTCGGGCGAGATATACCCATCCGGTCCATTGATCGCGATCACGGCGGCAAGGGGCGCGCCGAGCGCCCGCCAGATCGGGTTTGACCGAACCAGATGCAGCGCCGCGGTGCGCCCGTCTTTGGCCAACAAGAAGGGCCCATGCGCCAGAAGCGGGCCGTCGGTGCCGTTGACGGCCAATACCCCGAACCCTCGCGCTGTGGCTTGCGCGAGGTTGGTGCGAGCGTCGGCCCCGCGAAATGCCGGGTTCGGGTGCATGGGGCGAGGATTGGGAAAAGGGGTCGGAATTGTCCAGAGGCATTGCGCCGCCTGCGGCGTCGCCACGGGGCGAGGGGCGCTGACCCTCGCGCCCCCCGGAGCGACAGTGTTTATATTGCGTAGAATTTCTGATCGCGTTCCATTGCATTCAGGGTAACGACCATTTTTCGCATGACGGCGGTGATGGCCAGTTTGGGTGGTTTTCCTGCATCGACGAGCCGCTGGTAGAGGGCAGAGAACGGGGTTCTTTTGGCGCGTGTCGCCGACAGCGCCGCCATGTAGAGGGTATTTCGCAGGTCTTTTCGCCCGCCGCGGCACACCCGTTTGCCCCGCCAGCGACCGCTTTGCCGCGCGAACGGTGCCACGCCGACCAGAGCGGCGATTTCCCCGCGTGTGACGCGGCCGAGCTCGGGAAGCCCGGCAATCATCGCCGCACTGGTGACCGCCCCGATCCCGGGAAGGCTGGTCAGGCGGCGGGCGCGATTGCGCCAGGCCGTGTCCGCTTCGATCAGGGCATTGATCTGCGCGTCCAGCGCCCTGATATCGGCCTCCAACCGGGTCAGTGCGTGGCGGATCATGGCGCGGATATCTTCAAACGCGGCTTGTTTGAGCTGGCATTTTTCGGCAATGCGGCGGGTCAGAAGCGCCCGCCGTCGCGTGGTCAAAGCCTTGATGTAGCGCTGACCTGCTGGCTCATCGAGGCTTGGTGCGGGGCGCATCCGCTGGCCGAACAGCGCCAGAATATAGGCATCGATCCGGTCGGTCTTGGCCAGTTGCCCGCCTGCATAGGCGAATTGCCGGACCCGCTGGGGCAGCAGCCGCGCCACCGGAACTCCGGCGCCCTGAAGGGCCTCATACAGCGCCGATTCATAGCCGCCACTGGCCTCCAGAACGACGAGCTCAGGCGATGTTCCGGCCAACTTCTCAAGCAGCATCGCATGGCCCTGCGGCGTGTTCGGCAAACTGAAATGACGCTCGCTGTCGCCCTGCAACAGGCAAATGTCCAGGCCGTCCCGCGAAATGTCGCATCCCGCGAAGTAAGGTGTTAAGGTCACGTTATCCATCCTTATCTGCGGCCTTGGCGACAACAGCGCCGGGCCAGTCAACAGTTCGGTTTGGGTGGTTACCCAAGGGGCTGGGGACCCGGCTCCCAGACGACCTCAAAGCGGGTCAAGTATTTGCCGGCCTCCCGCCCGCCAACAAAATAGCAGACCGCGGACAGATAAGTATTTGCGGAAATGTGATGACAGGCACCGTGTCGCGCATTGATCTTCTGGATGGAAGTATCCCCGCCGAGGGCCTGGAATTTCGCGGCGACAGCCGAAGACGGGCGCGATTTATTGACGGCGGTTCACAGGTCACCGCTGTGATCAAACGCGCCGGTCGCCAGAAAGTGCCTGACCTGCGCGATGACCCCCGGGTTCAGCATCATGAACGTATGGGTCACCGGCAGCACAATATGGTCGGCCATACCCTGGAGCCGCGTTGACGATATTGACACCTTGCCGTCATCGACGCCTTCGATAAACACCGAATAAAGCGGGTTCAGCGACTGGCTGCCGGCGATCACCCCGAGCGAAAACGCCGCCGGTGGGAGTTGCGTTGGCAAGCTGCCCTCGCCGGTCCCCAGCGCCAGACCGGCAGGCCCGTTCAGCCATTCGAAAGGCCCCAGATCGCCTAATGCATCGACCACTTCCGAACCCTGATTGGGCGGGCCCAGCATCACCACGCGGCCCATATTCTCGGGCTGGTTATCGCGCAGCCAGGCGCGCAACAGAATACCGCCCAGGGAATGGGTCACAAAATGCACCGGTCCGTCCGCGCATTCGGCCACCGACGGGGGCAGCGCCAACTCGACCAGGGTTCCGATCGGCAGCTGCGTCGAGGGATAGCCCCGGTTGACCACCTGATATCCGGCGCGTTCCAGCGTCACTTCCATCGCCACCATCGACGCGCGGGTGCGTGCCAGCCCGTGCAACAGCACCACGCAATCGGCCGCCGCCATCGCAGGGACCAAAACGAAACAGGCAATCATCCAATACCGCATGGGCCAGATATAACCCGTGCCAAGCCAGATCAAAGCGGCAATTGATCACAATCCTGCGCGAATGCCTGCCACGCGGGCCTAGGGTTTCCGAGCCATTGCGCGGATGCCACCGATCACGCCATCGGCGAAATACCCTGCCACATTCTCGTAGAATGCCTGGATCGTCCGGCGGCCCTCGGCCCCATGGCGCGCCTCGTAGTCCACGGTACTTGCGCGAAACGCGGCCAGCCGTTCGGCGGTAAAGGCGCGCCAATCGTCAGTCATGTCCAAAGCACTCAGGTGGTCAAACCCGGCCTCGACCAGCCCCAGGCCATAGCTTACCGAATCGACCAGCGACTTGGCGAACATTTGGCGCGCCAGTTCGGCGTCGGCCTCGGGCGGAAGGGGTGCCAGGCGCACCAAGTCTTCGGCCCAGAACGCGCCGCCGGGGACCAGCAGGTCGAACGCTTTGGCCAGAGTGACCGGTCGATCGGGGATGTGATAAAGCGCCAGCCAGCTGACCACATGGGTGAACCCGGCGCGCGGCAGATCGACGGTCAGAAAATCACCCCGAACGTCGGTGACCTGGTCGCCAAGCCCGGCGCGGGTGCTCAGGCGGGCGCCAATGCTGTGGTAGTCCTCTTGCAGCTCAACGGCGGTGACGCGCGCGCCGGTTCGGGCCGCCAGATACCGCGCCGGCCCGCCCCAGCCCGATCCGATCTCCAGCACCCGCGCGTCGGGCCCGATGCCAAGGCGTTCGATGGCGGCGTCCAGAGCCTGCGTGCCATGATAATGCAACTGATCGAAGGGGGTCAGGTCATCAACGCTTAGGGCCACGTCATCGGCCAGCCCGCGCGCTCTGAGCTCGACCAGAATACGGTCGGCGCGCGGGTAAAGCTGCATCGTCTTGATGTCTGCCGTCACCCCCGCCCCCAAGCCCGTTTCGTTGGATGATAGCTTCGCTTGCCCCCCGAGGCTATCCCCGGTCAGGGTGCTCCGAGCCTGAGCATAAGGACGCCAGCGACGGTGACGAGCGTCGCAAATATCTTGCCGCCGCTCAGCCGTTCCCCCATGAAAATTACCCCGATCAGCACCGCAAAGATGATGCTGGTTTCGCGCAACGCGGCGACCAGCGCAATCGGGGCCTGGGTGAACGCCCAGGTCACCAGCGCATAGGCCGCGAACGACGCCCCACCGCCGATCCAGAACACCCGCCGCCCTGGACCCGCGATGCCTTTCAGAACCCCCGGCGCACGCAGGCCGAGATAGATCAGCATCACCATGCCGTTGCCGATGGTCAGCCATCCATAAAACCCCAGCGCGGTGCCCGCGACCCGCGCGCCCAACCCATCGACCAGCGAATACGAGGCGATGAAACACCCGGTCCCAAGCGCCATCAGCGCGCCTTGTGGGTTTCTTTGCCCGTCCGGCCGGCGCCCCAGGGCCAGGCTCAGAATCCCCACACCGATCACCGCAATCGCGGCCAAGTGGAGGGGGCTCAGCATCACCCCCAGCCCCAGCACCGAAACCACCGCCACGATCATCGGGGCCGAGCCGCGCGCGATCGGATAAACCTGCGTCAGCTCGCCGACGCGGTAGGAATTGAGCAAGAACAGCTGATAGCCAAAGTGCAGCGCAATGCCCGCAACAAGATAGGGCAGGCTTGCCATATCGGGCGCGGGCACCAAGAAAAGCGCGCCGACGCCAAACGGCACATGCCCCAAGACCACAGCACCCATGCCCAGCTGCTTGTCGGAGCCGCTTTTGACAGCCGCGTTCCAAGACGCGTGCAGGATCGCGGCCCCGATCACCGCCAGAAAGACAAGTGTACTCATGTACTCACGCGCGCGCGCCTTCGGGCAAGCGGCGCGGCAGCGTCGCCACCGCCCCGAATTTCACCGCCGCCACCACCATGAACACCCGCCTTGGCCCAAAGCGGTCCAGCATCATACCGACGCCCGGCGCGATGCAAGCTGCAGCCCGCCTAACACGGCTCATCGATCCCACAACACGACCGAACCACCGCATTGTTCGCGCAACAATCCATCATCAGATATCCGACCAGACCGCCAAGGGCGCGAAAATCCACGCGATAGACGATGCGGCGCGACCGGCGTTCGGACCTGACCAGCCCGGCACCGGCCAACGCCGACAGATGGAAGGAAATTCGCGACGGGCTGGCACCGGCGCTTTGCGCAATCTCGCCGGCCGCCATGCCGTCGGGTCCGGCCCGCACCAGCGTTTTGATCACTTGCAACCGGGCCTCGCTGGCAAGTGCGGCAAAGCCCTCGACCGCGGTTTTCTCATTCATATTTCAAGACCTCTTGAAATGTCGTCGAACTTGGGGGATATTATTTCAAGAATCATTGAAATGAAAGGCCCAGTTATGACCCTCACCGACCTGCGCGCCGCACTCGGCGGCATGAACCCCGACGCCGAACTGGTGTTCGAGACCGAAGATGGCACCATCGGCGGCGGCTATCATGTCACCGAATTCAAACGCTCCGATGTCACCAGCGTTGACTGCGGCGGGCGCAAGGACGCGTGGTCCGAAGCGACGCTGCAACTTTTGGACGGCGCGGGTGGTGACCGGATGCGCGTCGGAAAATTCGCCCGCATTCTTGACCAGAGCCTGCGCGCCCTGCCCGGCCTCGGCGCGGCACCGCTAAGCGTCGAATTCGCGCCATCGAACGCCGGATTGCGGCTGTTTCATCCTGCCGCCCCCGAGGCTTCGGGCGACCGCGCACTGGTCAGGCTTCGCGAGGGCCGCGCCGTCTGCAAACCAGCGCGCGACCTTGCCGCCACGCGGCGGCCCGCGGCACAATCGGTCGCCGTGGCGGCGCGCGGCTGCTGCTAGCGCATGATGACTTTGGACAGAAACGCCGCCGCAACACAGCGAAGATTGCGCCCCGGGAAAGGCAGAATCCAGGCGGTCCAAAGCATTCTCATCTTGCTCTAGCCACCCGCCGGGCCCTCGCGCCAGGCCCTGATAATCGCGGCGACATGCGCCTCGGTTCCGGCCGCCGCACGGGTATTGCTGTGCAGACGGATCGTCAGTTGGACGCCGACGAAAAGCGTTATCAGAAACCCAACCCTGTCCTCCAGGTCATCGGCAATTCCAGCAGCTTGCAGCGCCGCGCCATAGTTCCGGTTCAGGCAATCGAAATAGCGATCAATAACCGCTTGCAGGCGGCCGTCATGAAATTGCACAACTGCCATTTGGTTGACAATCAAACAGCCGTTCTGCCGCGGCGCCTCGGCTGGATAATCCGCCGTCAAAACCGCGAACAGTTTCGTAATCGCCTCGGTCCCGCCTTGTGCGAGCAGCTTGGGAAGATTTTCCTCGACCCGGTCCACGTAAAAATCGAGGGCGCGAATATAGAGCGTTTCCTTATCGCCAAAGGTATTCGACAGACTGCGCAGTCCAAGACCGGTTTGCGCCGATAAACGGCGAAAAGTCACGCCCTCAAATCCATGCCGCCAAAACTCGGTCATCGCGATCCCGAGGACTTTTTCTTCGTCGAATGAACGTGGTCGAGGCATTTTTATACACGTGTTGCAAAACCCAAGATACCGTGCTAATGCGAAGATGGCAACCAAGAAGGATTGGTCATGAATATTCAAATGGATCAGGTGATCGACGTCCCCCTGAAGGAGGTATGGCAGATCTTCGGGCACGAGTTCGGCGACATTCAGAAGTGGTCGAGTTTCGTTCAAAGCTCTGCCGCCAAGACCGACAGACCGGGCGTCGGCGACGCCGATTTCTCGGGCCGGACATGCGAAACGGCGCTCGATCCGCTCGATGAATCGCTGCAAATATTCCGCAACGACACGCACGAGGTGAAATTCCTCGTAAAAGGCACGAAATTCCCGTTTTTCATGCGCTCGATCCTGAGCCACTGGCGGTTTTCCGACGAGAACGGCAAGACCCGGGCGCGTACAGATGTGACCCTGAACCTGGTCTTTCCGTTCAACATCCTGATGGGCTGGGCGCTGAGGCGGAATTTCACCAAGACGCTCAAAGGCGTGGCGGACGAATTGGAAAGCTACGCGAAGACGCGGTTGGCTGCGTAATTCGCGAACACGCAATTCCAGATAAAAAGGGGCCGCCCGCAGGCAGCCCCTTCGTTGTTTGCCGAGACCCCGGATCAAGTCCGGGATGACACCCCGAGAGGTGTCACATCATGCCGCCCATGTCGGGCATGCCGCCACCGCCGCCTGCGCCCTCTTTGGCGGGCTTGTCGGCGACCATGGCTTCGGTGGTGATCAGCAGACCGGCGATTGATGCCGCGTCTTCCAGCGCCGTGCGCACAACCTTGGCCGGGTCGATCACGCCGAAAGCGAACATGTCGCCGTATTCCTCGGTCTGCGCGTTGAAGCCGAAATTCAGATCATCGGATTCACGTATCTTGCCAGCTACAACCGCACCGTCGACACCGGCGTTCTCGGCGATCTGGCGCAGCGGCCATTCCAGAGCCTTGCGCACGATGGCAATACCGGCGTCCTGATCCGAGTTAGCACCCTTCACGCCTTCCAGCGACTTGGCGCCCTGCACCAGGATGACGCCGCCGCCGACAACGATGCCCTCTTGCACCGCCGCCCGTGTGGCGTTCAGCGCGTCATCGACGCGGTCTTTACGCTCTTTCACCTCGGTCTCGGTCATGCCGCCAACGCGGATAACCGCAACGCCACCGGCCAGCTTGGCCACCCGTTCCTGCAGCTTTTCACGGTCGTAGTCGCTAGTGGTTTCCTCGATCTGCAGATTGATCTGGCTGACCCGAGCTTCAATCTCGGACTTTTCGCCAGCGCCGTCGATGATCGTGGTCTCGTCTTTGGTGATCGACACCCGCTTGGCCGAGCCCAACATCTCAATCGTGACGTTTTCCAGCTTCATGCCCAGGTCTTCGCTGATCACCTGACCACCGGTCAGGATACCGATGTCCTGCAGCATTGCCTTGCGGCGGTCGCCAAAGCCCGGTGCCTTAACGGCGGCAATTTTCAAACCGCCACGCAGTTTGTTGACCACCAGCGTGGCCAAGGCCTCGCCTTCGACGTCTTCGGCGATGATCAGCAACGGTTTTTGGCTTTGGATAACCGATTCCAGCAGTGGCACCATCGACTGCAGCGACGAGAGTTTTTTCTCGTGCAACAGTATCATCACGTCTTCCAGTTCCGCCGTCATCTTGTCGGCGTTGGTGACGAAATAGGGGCTGAGATAGCCACGGTCGAACTGCATGCCCTCGACCACTTCTTTCTCGGTCTCAAGGCCTTTGTTCTCTTCGACGGTGATGACACCCTCGTTGCCGACCGCTTGCATCGCCTCGGCGATGTGGCGACCAATCTCCTCTTCGCCGTTGGCCGAGATCGTCCCGACCTGCGCCACCTCGTCGCTGTCCTTAACTTCGCGCGCTGCCGATTTGATGTGCTCGACAACCTTGGCGGCGGCCAGATCGATACCGCGCTTCAGGTCCATAGGGTTCATGCCCGCAGCGACCGATTTCATGCCTTCGCGCACAATCGCCTGGGCCAGCAAAGTGGCGGTCGTGGTGCCGTCGCCGGCCTCGTCAGCGGTGCGGCTGGCGACTTCTTTCAGCATCTGCGCGCCCATGTTTTCGAACTTGTCTTCCAGTTCGATTTCCTTTGCGACGGTTACGCCATCCTTGGTGATGCGCGGGGCACCAAAGGATTTGTCCAGAATCACGTTGCGCCCCTTGGGGCCTAACGTCACGCGAACCGCATCAGCGAGTGTGTTAACACCCTTCAGCATCCGGTTGCGGGCGTCGGTGTTAAATTTGACGTCCTTTACAGACATATTGATATCCTCGTATTAGGTGTTTTCAGAAAGTCGGCCAGTTCAGGCGATTACGCCCAGAATGTCGCTTTCCTTCATGATCAGAAGTTCTTCTCCGTCCAGCGTGATCTCGGTTCCCGACCACTTGCCGAACAGAATTTTGTCGCCGGCCGAAACGGCCATGTCGATCAGCTCGCCCGAATCTTTGCGCGCGCCTTCGCCGCAAGCGATAACTTCGCCTTCGGCGGGTTTTTCCTTGGCGCTGTCGGGGATGATCAGACCGCCGCTGGTCTTATCTTCTTCTTCCACGCGGCGCACAACAACGCGGTCATGTAGCGGTTTGAATGCCATCTCTGATGTCCTTCATTTCAGAGTTACTCTTGGGCCCTCATGGGCCGTTAGCACTCATCAAGTCCGAGTGCTAACGGCGTGGAGATAGAGATGGCATTTGGCCGAGTCAACAGGTTAGACGAAGAAAATGTCCACAAGCCTCCCCTCCACGCCTTCGGGTGGCAAAACGCCACGAACCTGGCCCAGTGACAGCGGCCGCAGAGGTTTCTATAAGGCCACGAAACTTTCGAATATCAGCGGAAAAGCATCGTTATGACCACCCTGATCGTCGGCCACAAGTCTCCGGACACCGATTCGACCGGATCGCCGTTGATCTGGGCCTGGTACCTGCGCGAGGTTAAGGGCCAGGATACCGAGGCCGTCTTGCTGGGCAAGCCCAACACCGAAGCCGCTTTCGTTCTTGACCGGTGGAAGCAACCCAGGCCGCGCATTATCGACACTATCGAAGCCGGGCAGCCGGTTATCATTGTCGACACCAACAACCCCGCTGAACTGCCCGAGGGCATCAACAGCGCCGACATTCTGGCGATCATCGATCACCACAAGCTGGTTGGCGGGCTGGAAACCGACCTGCCGATCTCGATCACCATCCGCCCGCTGGCCTGCACCGCCACGATCATGCACAACCTGATGGGCCCGAATGCTGCGAAAATGCCCGACTGGGTCAAGGGTCTGATGCTGAGCTGCATCCTTTCCGACACGCTTGAGTTTCGCTCGCCCACCACAACCGGGCAGGACCGCGCGCTGGCGGAACGGCTGGCCGGTGAACTGGGAATGGACATTTCCGCCTATGCCGCCGAGATGTTCGCCGCCAAATCCGATGTCTCGGCCTTTTCCGAGGCCGAGCTGATCCGCATGGACAGCAAGGTTTACCAGGTGGGCGGCAAGAAATTCCGGGTTTCGGTGCTGGAAACCACCTCGCCCGCGACCGTGCTGGCCCGCCAAGATGCCCTGGTTGCCGCGATGCCCGAAGTGGCCAGGCAAGACGGGGTCGATCAGGTGCTGCTGTTCGTTATCGACATTCTGAACGGGACGGCAACATTGCTGGTTCCAAACGACCTGGTGAAGCGACTGGCCGAGAAAAGCTTTGGCGCGACGGTAACCGGCGACCGGGTCGTTCTTCCGGGCGTCATGAGCCGCAAAAAACAGATCATCCCGAACCTGGCGGTCTGAGGTCGCGCGGGCTTTGGGTCAGGAGCCACCATGACCTGCATCATTCAGACCCTGGCCGAGATCTCGGACCGCTATGGTGCTCTGTTTGTCGATCTGTGGGGCTGTGTGCACGACGGTTACAAGCCCTTTCCAGACGCGGTTGCGGCGCTGAGCGACTTTCGCGCCAGCGGTGGCAAAGTGGTGTTGGTCACCAACGCCCCGCGGCACCGCACAGCGGTGGCCAGCCAACTGGACATGATCGGCGTCCCGCGCGACGCCTGGGACACCATCGCCACCTCGGGCGACAGCGCGCGCTATGCGATGTTTCAGGGCGCGGTCGGTGACAAGGTCTATTTCATCGGCCAGCCCCACGACCTGACGTTTTTCGAGCCGCTGGCAATCGTCGAGGATGCCACGCCCATAGACCGGGTGCCGCTGGATGCGGCCACCGGCATCGTCTGCACCGGGCCGACCGACGCGCAGGCTGATCCAGGCGTCTGGCGGCCGGTGTTTCTGGAGGCCAAGGCGCGCGGGCTGAAGCTCTTGTGCGCCAACCCCGACATCGTGGTTGATCGCGGCGAGACCCGCGAATGGTGCGCCGGGGCGCTGGCCGCGCTCTACACCGAGATGGGCGGGACCAGCCTTTACTTCGGCAAGCCTTGGCCGCCGATCTATGACCTGGCGCGCCGCCGCCTGACAGCGCTTGGACGGGACATCGACGACGCCCGCATTCTGGCCATCGGCGACGGGATCGCGACCGACGTCAAAGGCGCCATCGGCGAGGACCTTGATTGCCTCTTCATCGCGGGCGGTCTGGCCGCGGTCGAGACCAAAACCGCGCCCGAACCCGACGCCGCCGCGCTTGACGCCTATCTGCGCGGCCACGCGATGGACCCGGCCTGGACCATCGGGCTTTTGCGCTGACCTGACCCTAAATAAACGGCCGCATCGTGCGAAATTCGCCAGGTCGGCCCAGGTGGCTCGGTAACGAACCACAATGGCGGATTTTTGTCTCATTTGTGGGTCGAAATCATTCCATAAGTCAGAGTCACGCAACCCGTTGGAGCAAGACAATGAAACGCAGAACATTTCTTTCCACAGTCGCGGCGACCGGCATTCTGGCCGTTGCCGGCCCGGCCAAGGCGCTTACGAACCAGGCCATGAATAAATCCTATCGAAAGATACTGGGCAACCAGATGGCCTATGTCGATGTCGGCTCGGGACGGCCAGTGGTGTTTCTGCACGGCAACCCGGCGTCGTCCTATCTGTGGCGCAACATCATCCCCGATGTCAGCGGCACCCACCGCGCCATCGCGCCCGACCTGATCGGCATGGGCGACAGCGACAAACCGACGCTGAGCGATACTTATACCCAGAGCGCGGCGCATCTGCACGGGCTTCTGGACGAACTGGATATCCGCGACGCGATCCTGGTAATCCATGACTGGCGCTCGGCGCTGGGATGGCACTACGCCCGCACCCGGCCCGAGCGGATTTCGGCGATCTGTTTTATGGAGGCGATGGCGCCGCCGTTCATGCCGGTCGCGAATTATGCGGCGATGGGACCGTTCGAGGATTTTATTCGCAGCATCAACACGCCCGGCGTGGGCGAAGAAATGATCCTGACCCAGAACGTATTTCTGGAACAGTTCATGCGCCACGGCAGCCCGAAGGGCCCGCTTTCGGACGAGATCATGGCCGAATACAACCGCTATTACCCGACGCCGGAAAGTCGCCAGATTCTGCTCGACTGGCCGCGCGAAATTCCGATCGCGGGCAAGCCGGTCGATGTGTTCGAGGTGGTGAAAACGAACAGCGACTGGCTGCTGACGACTACTTTTCCCAAGTTGATGTTCCATGTCGATCCGGGGGCGATAATAAACATGCAGCAGACTGAGACGCTGAAAGGGTCGCTGCAGAACCTTGAAACGGTGTTCCTGGGGGCGGGCAGCCACTTCCTGCAGGAAGAATACACCGACGAGATCGGCGCCGCGCTGGCGGAATGGCTCGCGCGCGTCTGATCGCGGTGGTCTTGCTAGAATGCCACCGGAACGACGGACTGTGAGACTCAGGCAAGGAAAAACATTTCAACGCGCCGCTCAAATCCTCCCGGGCCTGGTCGCCGTTTTACTAGCGTTGATCTCGTTTCAGCACATTTTCAACCCGACCGACCTGATCGGCGTCAACCGGCTGACGCGCGAAGGTGCCTTTGGAATGGCCAACTTCCGCGCGGTGGTGCTTGCCGGCGTGCTGTTTGCCGTATCCGAATTTGCCGGGCAGGCGTTCCGCAAGTCCGAGCGGCGACGGGCGAGTGCCTGACGCCAAAACCGATTCGGTCAAGAAGCCGGGGTGCCGACGTCTGTGCGGCGCCCCGGTGCTTTTGCAGTCCGAGATTCTTTTGGCCAAAAGACCTTTCCACTTGAAATTGCTGCACCTGCAAAGTAATTATCTTGCGCGGAATGCGGCGTTTCGGGTCATAAGTTACTCGTCGATTCGCCGCAGGCACCAGACAAGGGACCGAGATGTTGGACAACCTGCCGCGCGGCACCATCGTTATCGAAGATCTCGAGATCGGGATGTCGCGCCACCTGTGGAAAACCGTGACCGACGCGGACATCGAAGCCTTTGCCAAAGTGTCGACCGACCGCAACCCGGTGCATCTGGATGACGATTATGCCCGCGACACGATCTTTGAGGGCCGCATCGCCCATGGGATGCTGACCGCCGGGCTGATCTCGGCGGTGATCGGCGAACAGCTGCCAGGTCATGGCACCGTTTATCTGGCACAGACCCTGAAATTTCTGGCCCCGGTGCGGCCCGGCGACCTTGTCTTTGCCGAGGTGACCGTCACCGACATCGACTATTCCAAGCGCCGCGTGACGCTCGATTGCCATTGTGCGGTCAACGACAAAAAGGTTCTGGTGGGCGAAGCGAAGGTTCTGGCACCCTCGGCGAAATTCGACTGACCCCGGCGCGGAGGGGATAAATTCAAGCAAAAGATGAAAAATGGCTCTGCGACCGCCGCGCCCCTGCCAATTTCATCGTTTCAAAAGTACTTCGGGGAGCGCGAGGGGCAGCGCCCCTCGCTACGTGGCGACGCCAAAGGCGGCGCAAGGCAAAATAAAATGGTGGTCCATTTTGTTCATAAAAATCAGTCTCTTAAGTGGGTGCTCAACCTCGAGCAGTCTCAAAAACGATCCAGCAGCCGCATGAGATACTCCAGTTCCGCATCCGGTCGGCTCTGATCGCCCGAGCGGCGGCGGATCTCGTCCAGCAGATCGCGCGCGCGGCGATAGACATCGTCGCCCTGCAGCAGGTTCTCGTCGGTCCCCAGCCGCCCGCGCGCACCTTGTTCGCGGCCCAGCGGATCGGCCTGACCTGACGGATCGGTGTCGCTGAACTGCTGACCCTGCCCGTTTGGCTGCTGCCGGGCCAGCGCCTCGCCAAGGTTGCGCAGGCCCTCGCGCAGGGCTTCGATTGCATCCGCCTGATTGTCCAGAGCCTTGGCCAGCTCGTTCTGGCGCAGGTCGTCCTCGGCCCGGTCCATGGCGTCACCGGCCCGTCCCAGAGCCTCGCGCGCCGCATCACCGGCTTCGGTGCCCGCCCCGGGAAGATTGCCGCGCTGGCGCGCAAGTTCGTCCCTCAGCATGCCCTGCCGTCGCGCCAGCGACCCGGCCTCGGATCCGGGGCCGCCACCCTGTGCACCCTGACCCGGCTGGCCTTCCTGCCCGCCCTGCTGGCCCTGACCGCCTTGCCCCGGCTGGTGGCTCTGACCACGCCCTAGGCCGCCGTCGCGACCGGTGTTGTCCTGGTTTTCGCCGCGGTTGGCGCCCCGATTGAACTGTTCCTGGAGGTCGCGGAAGGCCTCGTCGCTTAGGCCCTGCTGCTGGCGCAGGGTCTCGGCCAGCTCTTCCATCGACTGCTCGCCGGGGCTTTGCTGGCCGTTTGGCACCTGACCACGGGTGACCTGCATATTCTCCATCATCCGGCGCAGCTGATCCAGCAGCGCCTGCGCTTCGGCCATGCGGCCCTGTTGCATAAGCTCCTGCAAGCGGTCCAGCATGTCCTGCAGGTCCTGGCCCGACAGTTGCTGCATCTGCTGGTTGCCGGCTTGCCGATTTTGCTGCCCGTCCTGCCCCTGTTGCTGGGCCAGCTGGCGCATGTAGTCCTCCATGGCGCGGCGCATTTCTTCCATCAGACCGGCGATCTCTTCATCGCTGGCGCCGCTTTTTATGGCCTCCGACAGGCGGTCCTGCGCCCGTTCCAGCCGCGCCTTCGCATCGGCCAGATTGCCGAACTCGATCTCCATGGCGAGGTTCCACAGAACTTGCGCCAGCGCATCGCGCGCCGGTCCGTCGAACTGGTCGCCGGCAAGGTCCGCTTCCAGCCGCCGGATCGCGGTGCGCAATTTCAGGTACACGCCTGCATCGCGCATGAATCCATCGGGGCGATGCGTGACCGCGCGCAGAACCTGCGCCAGCCGCGGGCCGTTTTCGCGGGTCCACAAAAGGTCGCGCCGCCCTTCGATCACCGCCTTGGCCAATGGGTCAAAAAACCGCCGTCCGGGCAGGGTGATATTGGCCGGGGTGCTGGTGCCTTCCTGACCGCGCGCATCGGTCACCGCCAGTGTCATGGTCACCGGAAGCCGCGCCCAGGGATGCTCGGACAAATCCTCGGCCAGATCGTCCTGAAAATCGCGTCGATCGCCGGTGAAGGGCAGCGGCAGGTCCAGCACGATCGCTGCGCGCGGCTCCGGCTCGGCGGCCAGGCCGAAGCGGCGGTCAAGCGCGCCCGTATCGAGCGCTATGACCGCCTGACCGGCGTTGACACCGTGGTCATCGGCGGCGCGAAAGCGCTGGCGCATGTGGCCTTCGGCCGCCCATTCCAATTTGCCGAGCGCTTCGACCCGTGGTGCCGCGTCGGTGATCACCATGACGCCCCAGGTTTTGCCGCCGGGGCCATCGATGGCCAGTTGCCCATCCTGCGCGGCCTCGAATGAATACACCGTCAGAGGTTCGGCTTCCCCGCCCTGCGCCGACTCGAAACCCGAGATCGTCTCGGTCACGCCAAGAGCGCCTACCTCGCCGTAGAGGCGGATCGTGAACCGCGTGCCGTCGGGGACAGTCAATTCGGTCGCGGCCAGGTCGCCCAGATAAAGCGCCGGTTTGCCGGTATAGGCGGGCGGTTCGACCCAGCCTTCCCAGCTGGGTCCGGCAGCAAGCGCGCTGGCCGGGGCACCGGACAAGATGTCGGAAAGCCCGCCGATCCGCCCCAGCGACCCGAAAACCAGCGCCGTCACCAGCAGCGTGAGGGCCATCAGCCGCAGCCCCAACGGGTCGCGCGGCGCCAGGCGCGGGTCGGGCCGAACCGCGCGCGCCGATGTCACGGCCTGGGTCATGCGGCCAATATGGGCGCGCCACACGATGCGCGACGCCGTGTCGCCCGCGCCAACCGCCTGGGTGTCGCCGAGTGCTGTGATCGGCCGCCCCGGCAGGGTGCGGTCAAGGCGGTCGAGGGCTTCGTCCCGGCGCGGCAGGCGCAGGCGCCGGACGCCCCAAATGGCCGCAACCAGCGACAAAACCAAAAGCGCGGCAAGCGCGGCCCAGATTGCTTGCGGGGCAAGGCTGGCGCGATGCGCGCCCAACATCAGCGCCGCGAAAGCCGCCATCAAAACGCTGACCAGCGGCCAGAACGCGCGGGCCAGCCGTTCGGCCCAAAGCCCCGCGTGGGTCAGCGCAAGCGCCAGTCGCAGCCGCCGAAAAGCGGTCGCGACAGTCGGCTCACCGGTATGGCGTATTCGTTTCACCGCGTTTGCATCCTCGGCCGACACGTCCCTTACAGGGACCGCACCATATTAAAGCCACGGCGGGATAGTATCGCGGTTAATCATCTCGTCCAAGCTCGGGCGGGGCCGGATGACTGCAAATTGATCGTCACTGACCATGACTTCGGGCACTAATGGGCGTGAATTGTACTCCGACGCCATCACCGCGCCGTAAGCCCCGGCCGAACGGAAAGCCACAAGATCACCGGCGCCGAGCGGCGGCAACAGCTGGCCGCGCGCGAACGTGTCGCCGGTTTCGCAGACCGGACCGACCACATCGTAGGGGCGCGTCGGGATGCCCGGCTCTTCTTCGATCAGTGGCAGGATATCATGATGCGCCCCGTACATGGCGGGGCGAATCAGGTCGTTCATCGCCGCATCAAGGATCAGAAAATCGCGGTCTTCGCCCGATTTGACATAGAGTACCTGCGCCACCAACAGCCCGGCGTTGCCCACAATCAGGCGGCCTGGTTCGATCTCGATCTCGCAGCCCAGATGGCCCAAAATGCGCTTTATCATCGCCCCGTATTCGATCGGCAGCGGCGGTGCGGAATTAGAACGCCGGTAGGGAATACCAAGCCCGCCGCCCAGATCGAGCCGCCGGATATCATGGCCATCGGCGCGCAGGACCTGCGTCAGCTCGGCCACTTTGATGAACGCTTGTTCGAATGGCGCAAGACCGGTCAATTGGCTGCCGATATGCACGTCGATGCCCACGACCTCGATCCCCGGAAGGCGCGCGGCGCGGGCGTAAATATTGCGCGCCCGCGCGATCGGGATGCCAAATTTGTTTTCCGCCTTTCCGGTGGCGATTTTCGCATGGGTTCCGGCGTCAACATCGGGGTTGACGCGGATGGTGATGGGCACGGTTTTTCCAACCGACACCGCCACTTCGGACAGCGCCTCAAGCTCGGGTTCGCTTTCCACATTGAACTGACGAATGCCGCCGGTCAGCGCCGTGCGCATCTCGTCGCGGGTCTTGCCGATCCCGGAAAAGATGATCCGCTCGCCTGGAACGCCTGCGGCGCGGGCGCGGGCATATTCCCCGCCCGACACCACGTCCATGCCAGCACCCAACCCGGCCATATGGCGCAGAACCGCCATGTTGGAATTGGCCTTCATCGCATAGGCGATCAGGTGATCGATGCCTTCCAGCGCCTCTTGGAAAAGCCCGTAATGGCGCGTCAGCGTTGCCGTGGAATAGACATAAAACGGCGTTCCGACTGCCCGGGCGATCTCAGCAAGGTCAACCCCCTCGGCGCGCAGATGGCCGTTATGATAAAGGAAATGATCCATCCCGCCCCTTTAGCAGAGATCGGCGCGACGGCAATTGGGCAAGGCTTTGCGCCGCCTTTGGCGTCGCCACGGGGCGAGGGGCCAGCCCCTCGCGCTCCCCGAAGTATTTCTCAAAACAATGATAGGGCAATCGCACAGAAATCAACTAGGGAAATCCTCCAGGGGTCACTCTAATCCTGCGATGATTGCTCGCAGCGCCTCGATCCCCTCGCCTTTATCCGAACTGGTCAACAGCAATTCCGGATAAGCGGCAGGGTGTTGTTGCAGGGCCTCGTCAACCCCGGCGATAAGCGCCGCGCGGTCCTTGTCCCTGATTTTGTCGGCTTTGGTCAGGACCACCTGGAACGCCACCGCCGACCGGTCCAGAAGCGTCATGATCTCGTGATCGACCGGCTTGACCCCATGGCGGCTGTCGATCAGCACAAACGCCCGGCGCAGCGAGGCGCGACCGGCGAGATAAGCCTTCATCAGCGCCTGCCATGTGCCTACAACCTTGATTGGCGCATTGGCAAAGCCATAGCCCGGCAGATCGACCAGAAAGTGCTCAGTTCCAATAGTGAAAAAGTTGATCTCCTGGGTGCGGCCCGGCGTGTTCGAGGTGCGTGCCAGAGCGCGGCGCCCGGTCAGCGCGTTGATCAGGGTTGATTTGCCGACATTCGAACGGCCCGCAAAACAAACCTCGATCCGGTCGGCGGGCGGCAGGCCGGACATCGCCACAACACCCTTGAGAAACTCGTTTTCGCCCGCGAAAAGCCGCCGCCCGGCTTCGGCTTCCTGTGCGCCTGGTGGCTCGGCGGGCTGAAAATTGATCTTCACGCCACGGGACCGGCCGCATCGCCGACCGAGACCCTGCCGCCGCGCGTGACCACCGCGTAAACGCCGAAGTCCTGATGGCCCCAGCCTTCCTTCAGCGCGGCGAGCGTATCGGCGTCGATTGTTCCGGTGTCGGGGTTGGACATGGTGGCGCGGCAGCGGAGCGTGCGCGCCCGGACCTCGATCTCGGCCTCGCCAAGCGTCAACTGCTTGCCGATCCAGTTGAACTCTTGCCATGGCTCGAGTCCGTCAAGCCAGAAATTCATCCGGAACCGGCGCGCCACGACGTCGATACCCATTTTTTGGCTGAGCGCGCGCAGCGACGACAGGTTGCCCAGGCTGACGGACGGAAAGTTGCTGTCGGTCATGCCGCGGCCCTGTACGCGAAGAACCCGGGCCGAGGCGACGCGGTCGGGCGGCATCAGCGGGGCGGCCCAGGCGATCAACGCCTGGCCGTCGCGGTCGGGATCAAGCGTGATGTTGTCGAGATCGGGATGCGACAGCGTCAGGCTGCCGGTCGCCTCGTCAACCTTCGCCGATATACCCATCAGACCCGGCGCCTTGGAACCGCGCGAAAAATTCAAGGAAGGCGCCCATTCTTCGCCGGTTGCCTTTGACGCGGCGTGGGCAATCGCCCAGGTCCGGTCCCATGGCATTGTAGCGCCCTCAGCCAGCGTCACATGCTCGATGGCCTCGCGCCCGTGGCCCTTGATCGGATGGCGCCAGATCTGCGCGACTTTCGCGGTCATTTGCCGTCGGGTTTTTTGCGCTTGAAGCCGGACATGATGTTGCCAAACACATCGGGCTTGAACCCCTGGCTGCGCATGATCGCATATTGCTGGGCAAAGGTTATGGTGTTGTTGGCGATCCAGTAAAGCACCAGCCCGCTGGCGAACGAGCCCAGCATGAACATGAACACCCAGGGCATCCAGGCAAAGATCATCTGCTGGGTCGGGTCGGTCGGCGCCGGGTTCAGTTTCTGCTGCATCCACATCGAGATGCCCAGCAGAAGCGGCAGGATGCCGATAAAGATCAGCGCCAGAATCGATCCGGGTTCGGGGCCAGCATTGGGCAGGATGCCCCATAGGTTCATCAGGCTCGACGGGTCGGGGGCCGAAAGATCACGGATCCAGCCGATCCAGGCGGCGTGGCGCAGTTCGATGGTGACAAAGATCACTTTGTAGAGCGAGAAAAAGATCGGGATCTGCAATAGGATCGGCAGACAACCCGAGGCCGGATTGACCTTGTTCTTTTTGTAGAGCGCCATCATTTCCTGCTGCATCATCTTTTTGTCGTCGCCGGCGCGTTCCTTCAGCTTTTCCATCTCGGGCTGAAGTTCTTTCATCTTGGCCATCGAGACATAGGACTTGAACGCCAGCGGCAGGAGGGCGGCCTTGATGATCAGAGTCAGCGCAATGATCGACCAGCCCATGTTGCCGATGATGCCATTCACCCAGTGCAAAACCGTGAAGATCGGCTTGGTCAGGAACGGGTACCAGCCCCAGGAAATCGTCTCCAGAAAATTGCGCACGTCGCCCTGGCTTTCATAAGCGCGGATCGTGTCCCACCGTTTAGCGCCCGCGAAAAGCCGGGTTGTGACCGCTTCGGTCTGGCCGGGGGCGACTTCGACCGTGTCGAGCCGGGCGATGGCGCGGTAAACGTCCGCGACGGTGTCGTATTGCATGATGGACGTGAACGGGTCGGCGGTTGCCGGGATCAGCGTCGCCATCCAATAGTGATCGGTGAACCCGATCCACCCACCTTCGGTAACGCGCGCAACTGTGGCCACGTTCGGCCCGAATGCCCAGTCGTTGTCGCGGCCATAGTCCCTGATCTTCTTGTACTTGTGATATTCGCGTTCATCGTCGTCCTGGCGCAACCCGCCTTCGTCGATCACGAAAAAGCCTTTCAGGTCGTCGGGTTCGCCATAGCGTTCCAGCCGCCCTTCGGGCGCCAGACGCTGTGTTTCATCGCCCGAATTCGTGACCTTCTGGGTGACGGTGAACATGAAATCTTTATCGACCGCATAAACCCGTTCAAAATCCAGGCCCTTGCCGTTTGACCAGCCAAGGACAATGTCGTTGCCAGGCGCCAGCACCTGCCCCGAAACCAGCGACCATGGCGTGTTGGCGACAGGAACGTCCTCAAAGCTCAGATCACCGCCCGGTGCCCAACTGTAAAGCGCCTGATAAGCGCCATTGGTGCCAAGCGGCGACAACAGCGTGACGATGTCGCTGTCGGCATCCAGGCTGACCTTGTAACCCTTCAGGCTCAGATCATCGATCCGCCCGCCGGTCAGCGAAATCGAACCGGCCAGTTCGGGGGTGTCGATCTTGATTCGCGTATCGGTACCAAGGACGACCTGACGCGCTTCGGCGGCGCTGGCAACGGCGGGCTGATCGGTAGTGGTTGGCCCCGCGGCGACCGGTGCGCTTGCGGTGCCGGTGGTGGCGGTGTCCGGACCGGTTGGCGGCGTGGTGTCCTGGGGCGGAAAGAAAACGAACCACGCAAGGATCACGAGAAAGCTCAGCGCTGTCGCCAGGATTAGGTTCTTGTTCTGATCGTCCATCAGGTACGCCGCTGCTGTGAAATGATGCCCCCGGGGTTCAACAGTCCATGGGCCAAAAGGTCAAGCGGTTTTGGCCCGGTTTGGTCGGATGGCACAGCCCGGTTTTCGCGTTTTGCGCAGCCCTCACCAACTTGTGTCCGGCGTTGGAAGCCGCGCACTGGCCGAAGTCGCGGCCCATGATAATGTCGCGGGATGATTCCGGGACGGATACTAACGGTTGTTGCAGTGGCCTGCGGTCTGGCCGCGCCGGTCAGCGCCTGCGATCTTGCGCTGGCGCTGGCGGTGGATATTTCCGGTTCGGTCGACAACCGGGACTTTGAGGTCCAGATGCGTGGCCTTGCCGCCGGCCTGCGCGACGGGGTTGTGGCCGAATCCCTGGTGCGCGCCCGGGCGCGTATTATTCTGGTGCAATGGACCGGAAGTTCGCGCCAGGACATTTCGGTCCCCTGGACCGAGGTTACATCCTTCGAGGCGCTCGACGCTCTGGCCGCACGCATCGACGCAACGCCGCGGGTTTGGCGGAACTTTTCCACCGCCATTGGCGAAGCCTTGCAATTTACCATGCAGCAGTTCGAGCCCGGTCGACCGTGCAAGCGGCGTGTGATCGACGTTTCGGGTGACGGGTCAAACAACGAGGGTGCCGAACCGCGCGCGGCGCATGCCGACCTGCGGGCCGCCGGGATCACGGTCAATGCGCTGGTCATCGAAGGCGCCGAGCAAGATCTGACCGGTTACTTTTGGGAAAATGTCATTACCGGCGAAGGGGCTTTTGTCGTGACTGCCAATAATTTCAAAGATTTCCCGGAAAAAATGCGCCAGAAACTGGTGCGTGAAACCGCGAGGCAAATCTCGGGCCTGCCGCCCGTGGGGCCGATTCCGGCCGGTTTTGACCAGACGGACCGGCAAGCGACGGACAATGGACAATTGAAGCCATTGTGATCACGCTTTGTTAAGGCGTGATCGCGTAAATTTTGAAAATCCGGCTCTGCGCCAAATCGGCGCGGGCGCGATGCCATGTGCCAAGGTGACACTTGTGCGAATATGCGCCAAAAGGGACTCAAGACCGCCCATTTCGGGAGAGAAGCGACCATGGCAGACGTGAACCGGGGCAACCGCCCTCTTTCACCGCATATTTCCATCTACCGTCCCCAGTTGACCTCGATCAGCTCGATCCTGACCCGGATTACCGGCAACGCGCTGATTTTGGGCGCGGTTCTGGTGGTGTGGTGGTTGCTGGCGGCATCAACCAGTCCCGGGTATTTTGCGCTGGCGGACCGGATGATAACTTCGTGGCTGGGTGACGTTGTCATGGTGCTGTCGCTGTGGGCGCTTTGGTATCACGCGCTGGCCGGGGTCCGGCATCTGATCTGGGACAGCGGCCGGGGTTTAGAGATGGCTGTGGCCGAACGGCTCGGCTGGGCAGCGATCATCGGCTCGTTGGTTCTGACCGTTCTGACACTTGTTGTGATCTGAGGGGGCGGGAATGGCATATCTGACAGACCGCAAGCGTGTTCGTGGCCTTGGTGCTGCACACACCGGCACCGCCCACCATTTGTCGATGACCGTGACGTCCGTTGGCCTGCTGATCCTAGTGCCGCTTTTCGTCTTTACCTTTGGTCCGATGCTGGGGGCCCCTTACGCCGAGGTTACCGACTATTTTGCGCGGCCCTTCCCGGCCATTGTCGCGGCGCTGACGATCACGGTCGGATTTCTGCATTTCAAGAACGGCGTGCGCGCGGTGATCGAGGATTACGTGCAGGGCCTGAAGCGCGAAGCGATGATCGTCGCGACGGTGTGTTTCAGCTATGCGGCCATCGCGGTCGGTCTTTTTGCAATCGCCCGCCTGGCGCTCTGACCCGAAGGAATATCATGGCAGCTTACGAATACGAGACCCATGACTATGACGTGGTTATTGTCGGTGCTGGCGGGTCGGGCCTGCGCGCCACGCTTGGCATGGCCGAACAGGGGCTGCGGACCGCCTGCGTGACCAAGGTCTTCCCGACCCGGTCGCACACCGTCGCCGCGCAGGGCGGCATCGCTGCATCGCTCGGCAACATGGGCCCCGACCACTGGCAGTGGCACATGTACGACACCGTCAAAGGCTCGGACTGGCTGGGTGATACTGACGCAATGGAATATCTGGCGCGCGAGGCCCCCAAGGCGGTTTACGAGCTGGAACACTACGGCGTGCCGTTTTCGCGCACCGAAGAGGGCAAGATTTATCAGCGCCCCTTCGGCGGCCATACGACCGAGTTTGGCGAAGGACCGCCGGTGCAACGCACCTGCGCTGCCGCCGACCGCACCGGCCATGCGATATTGCACACGCTTTACGGCCAAAGCCTGAAGCACAATGCTGAGTTTTACATCGAATACTTCGCCATCGACCTTATCATGTCGGATGACGGCACCTGTCAGGGCGTGGTCTGCTGGAAGCTCGACGATGGCACGATGCATGTTTTCAACGCCAAGATGGTGGTGCTGGCCACCGGCGGTTATGGCCGCGCCTTTTTCAGCGCCACCTCGGCGCATACCTGCACCGGCGACGGCGGCGGCATGGTGGCGCGCGCCGGCCTGGCGTTGCAGGACATGGAGTTTGTGCAGTTCCACCCCACCGGCATCTACGGTTCCGGCTGCCTGATCACCGAGGGCGCGCGCGGCGAAGGCGGCTATCTGACCAACTCGGAAGGCGAGCGGTTCATGGAGCGCTATGCGCCGACCTACAAGGACCTGGCCCCGCGCGATTACGTCAGCCGCTCGATGACTATCGAAATTCGCGAGGGCCGGGGCGTGGGGGCGGATGGCGACCACCTTTACCTGAACCTAAACCATCTGCCCGCCGAGGCGCTGGCCGAGCGCCTGCCGGGCATTTCCGAAAGCGCCAAAATCTTTGCCGGCGTCGATGTCACCAGGCAACCGATCCCGGTGCTGCCGACGGTGCATTACAACATGGGCGGGATCCCGACGAATTACTGGGGCGAGGCGCTGAACCCCGCCGCGGACGACCCGAACCGCAACGTTCCGGGCCTGATGGCTGTCGGCGAAGCCGGATGTGCGTCTGTTCATGGCGCCAACCGGCTGGGGTCAAACTCGCTGATTGACCTGGTTGTGTTTGGCCGTGCTGCGGCGATCCGGGCTGGAAAAGTTGTCGCCGCTGATACGCCGACGCCGCCCGCCGACCGCACCTCGGTCGATCACGCGCTCGACCGGTTCGACGGGCTGCGCCACGCCGACGGCGCCACGCCAACCGCCAATCTGCGGCTGGACATGCAGCGCACCATGCAGGCCGATGCCGCAGTGTTCCGCACCGCGCGTACCATGGCCGAGGGCGTGGACAAAATGCAGGCGATCGCCGGGCAATTGTCGGACCTGAAGGTCACCGACCGCAGCCTGGTCTGGAATTCCGACCTGATGGAAACCCTGGAACTGGCCAACCTGATGCCGAATGCGCTGGCCACAATTGTCGGCGCCGAGGCGCGCCATGAAAGCAGGGGCGCGCACGCGCACGAAGACCACCCCGACCGTGACGACGCCAACTGGCGGGTCCACACGATCAGCCGGGTGGATGCTACCGGGGTGAGCCTAAGCTATCGCCCGGTGGTCACCGAACCCCTTAGCGCCGAAGCCCAAGGCGGCATCGCGCTTGAGCGAATTGCCCCAAAAAAGAGGACGTTCTGATGTACAAGCTAATAACCTTTACGGCACTGGCCGTGGCGCTGGCCGCCTGCGAACCAACCGTCACCGCCCCGGTGACAAGCGGCGAGGTAACGCCGGAGATGGAGCTGCTCAAAAATCAGGTTCTTGTGTGCACTGTGGCGCTGGTTGCCACGGGCGAGATTGTGATGGTTGGCTCGGACGACCCGGAACACAAGGATCGCATCGAATATAAGTCGATCCTGGAAACCGGCTATGAGGTGACGTTGAACGGGCAAGAGGCCACCGCAGCCGATTATGCAAAGATCGACCAGTGCGTCGATGAAGAAGCGGGCACCAGCTGACATGTTCGGTTTTCGGCCATTCACTGCATTGAAGGGATCGGCACCATGCTGCAAAAACTAGCCTTTGCGGTCGCGACGCTTGTGGCGTTGACTGCCTGTGACACGCCTTTTGGGACCGAAGTTACCCGCAACGCCGCGAAATCGGTGGTCAACGACGTCATCGAGGACAAGGCCCCGGGCGTGAACGCCGCGCCGGTGACCGACTGCATTATCGACAATGCGACCGGATCGGAGATTGTTGAAATTGCCGGTGCGGCGGTGACCGGCGTTACCGATACGACCGTGGCGCTGGTGCTTGAAATCACCACGCGCAGCGACACGATCACCTGCCTGATCGAAAACGTCGGCCCGCTGATGCTGGCCGAACTTGTCCTGGCCAATCAATAGGAGGCGGGACATGGTCCAGCTGACACTCCCCAAAAACAGCCGCGTTCGCGTGGGCAAGACCTGGCCCAAGCCCGAGGGTGCCGCCAATGTGCGCAAGTTCCAAGTCTATCGCTGGACGCCCGACGATGGCGAGAACCCGCGGGTCGACACCTATTTCGTCGATTTGGACGCCTGCGGGCCGATGGTTCTGGACGCGCTGATCAAGATCAAGAACGAGATCGACCCGACCCTGACATTCCGCCGGTCTTGCCGCGAAGGCATTTGCGGGTCGTGCGCGATGAACATCGACGGGATCAACACTCTGGCCTGCATCTATGGGCTGGATGAGGTCAAGAGCGACGTGAAGATCTACCCCCTGCCCCATTTGCCGGTGGTCAAGGACCTTATACCCGACCTCACGCATTTCTATGCCCAGCACGCCAGCATCATGCCCTGGCTCGAGACCGCGACCAACAAGCCCGCGAAGGAATGGCAGCAATCGATTGACGATCGGCGCAAACTGGACGGGCTTTACGAATGCGTCATGTGCGCCTGCTGCTCGACCTCGTGCCCCTCGTACTGGTGGAACGGCGACCGCTACCTGGGACCGGCGGCGTTGTTGCACGCCTACCGCTGGATCATCGACAGCCGCGATGAGGCCACAGGCGAGCGGCTGGACGACCTCGAAGACCCCTTCAAGCTCTACCGCTGTCACACCATCATGAACTGCACCAAGACCTGCCCCAAGGGGCTGAACCCGGCGAAGGCGATCGTGGAGATCAAGAAGATGATGGTGGAACGGCGGATGTAGTCCCTAGAGCGGGCGGGATACATCCAAGAGCTCACCCGCCACCCACACGGTCGGATAGACAGCTTTCCATTCCTCAAGAATGCCAATATCGGTCAAATGACGAAGCAAGTTTCGGGCGGTCGGGTCCGAAATTCCGGCGCGCTCCATTATGTCATTCGGCTGAATAACGGGTGATTCAAAAAGCATATCGACGACAACATTCATGTTGTTGCTCCGCGATCTTGCCCGCGCCGCTTCGTGATACTGCTTTTGCAATTCCAATATTCTATCTGTCGTCTTGATCGATCGCTGACAGCTTTCGACAACAACATTCAGAAAAAATCTAATGTAAGCCTCCCACGCTCCGCTGCTCGATACATCATACATATGATCTATGTATTGGTCTTTTTTCCTCTCAAGTTCTGGGCTCATGTATAGGACTGGCATGTCGAGCAGTTTTTCGCTGATCGCCATAAGCGAAATGAGCATGCGCCCGACTCTGCCGTTGCCATCAGCAAAAGGGTGAATGGTTTCAAATTGGTAGTGGACAAGCGCGATGTCTATCAGTGGCAATGCGGTTGATTTGTCCCTGCGATTAACAAATCTTTCAAGCGCGCTCATCGCTTCAATCGTTTCGGTCGGTGGCGCCGGAATAAAGCGTGCGGTCTCAAGCGATGCTCCGCCGATCATATTTTGGTGACGTGCGAATTCTCCTGGCTGCTTGTCCTGGCCACGTGCCCTGCCAACGTGTTCCAGCAATACTTTGTGTGCGCCTTTTATCAACCTTACCGAGACAGGCAGGCTTTCAAGCTGGTGTACCGCCCATGACAGCGCGCGCGTGTAATTATTGACTTCAATTGTCTCCAGTGTCGGAGCTTTGTCTACGCCAGCTTCGGCCATGACCAGTGCATCAGCGGTTGTGTAAGTTCCTTCCATTGCCGACGACGTTTGTGCTTCGAGGCGTTGAAGCGGCCTGATCAGGATGTAGGGGTTGGGCAGCAGCCGACAAGCGCCGCGCAGCTCTCCGACAGCCGCCATTGCGGCACTAAGGTCAAACGCGATCTTCGACAGGTCGAGTTTTGGCGGTAGTGGATTTGGGACAAAAGCTCGTTGATTGTAGACCGTGGGCACCAGAGCCCCGGCCGGGCTGTTCTCGAATTCAGCGAAGCGCACTTTATACCTTTCTTGGATTTTTCAATGGTACTTTGAAGTATATCGCCTGTTTCCCATAAAGTGGAGGTCTAAGTTGCGAGTTTCTTTGCAAGTTTCTTTGGAAGTTTCTCTTCTCCTATGCAGCAAGTTAGCAGATATAATACAAGAACTCTCGACATCCACACTATCATGGACTGCACCAAGACCTGCCCCAAGGGCCTGAACCCGGCCAAGGCGATTGTCGAGATCAAGAAGATGATGGTCGAACGGCAGATGTGATGGCCGGTTGCGCCCGCGATGCGGGCACCCGAAGCGGGTGGCCAGCCCCCCGCACCCCCCGGGGTATTTTTGCCAAGAAGAAGGGCAAATATTTCAGGCTGCCTTTTTTGCCCCGTCCGTCGACTCGTCCGATGTGATGAACTTGACGTCTGTGATCCCCAGAAATCCAAGAAAATGGCGCAAATAGCCGCTGGCAAAGTCGTAGTCCGACCCTAACGCGACCCCTCCCGAGGCGAATGTCACGATCACGCTTTTGCCGTCCAACAAGCCCTTTGGCCCGGTCTCGGTGTAGGCGAATGTTTCGCCGACGCGCGCGACCTGGTCGATCCAGGCCTTGAGCGCGGCGGGCACCGAGAAGTTGTAGACCGGCATGCCGATCACGATGACATTGGCGGCACGCAGTTCGTCAACCAGCGCGTCCGACAATTCGAGTACGCTGCGCTGTTCGTCAGTTCGCGCCGCTTTCGGTGTGAAATTCGCACCGACCCAGGACTCGTCAACCTGCGGCAAGCCATTTGCCAGGTCGCGCCGCGTTACAGTGACGTTCGCCGCCCCGCCGCCAATGTTTTCAACCGCTTCTGCCGAAAGCGCGCGGCTGACCGACTGCTGGTGCCGGGCCGATGCGTCGATGTGAAGAATATGAGTCATCTGCTGTCCTTTGATGGGCCGAGCGACTGTCGGTCGGCGCTCACAAAGGGGGATATGGATTGCGCGTATTTTCACGCAATGGTAAAGTTCGAACAGCTTCTGTGCGAAAATTGATGAGTGGGATCGATTATTGTCTTAACGGCTGACCGAAAGAGGACGACGATGGAAAATTGGGACGAGGTGCGAACCGCCTATCATGTGGCGCGCGAGGGCACCGTCAGCGGGGCGGCGGCGGCCCTGGGCGTGCATCACGCCACGGTCATTCGCCATATCGACGCGCTTGAGGCGCGCCTCGGGACCAAGCTTTTCCAGCGTCACGCGCGCGGCTATACGGCGACCGAGGCTGGGGCCGATCTGATGCAGGTGGCCCAGACCACCGACGACCAGCTCGCCCAGCTTCAAAGCCGCCTCAGGGGGCGTGGCAACGAGGTCGGCGGCGAGCTGGTGGTGACCACGCTTGCGACGGTTTCGATGCGGCTGGCCCCGGTGCTGGCCGGATTTCAGTGCCGCCACCCCGACCTGACGGTGCGCCTTTTGACCGACAACCGCATCTTTCGGCTGGAATACGGCGAGGCGCATGTGGCGATCCGGGCCGGCAGCGCGCCGAATGAGCCCGACAATGTGGTGCAGCCGTTTCTGAGTTCCAAGATCGGGCTTTATGCGTCGCAGAGCTATCTCGACCGGAGCGGCGGCGTCGCGTCCGAGGACGATCTCGGCGATCATGTCTTTGTTACCTTCGACAACCTCCAGTCGCGGGCGCCGTTTTACAGCTGGCTTTACGAGCGGGTGCCGCCCGAACAGGCCAAGTTCCGCACCACAGATAACGCGACGATGCTCGAGGCGATCCGGGGCGGCGCTGGATTGGGGTTTGTGGCGGTCTGGCAAGCGCGGCGCTGTCCCGAACTGGTCGAGGTTCTGGCGCCGCGGCCCGAATGGGCGGCACCTTTGTGGCTGGTGACCCATATGGACCTGCACCGCACGCCCAAGGTTCAGGCTTTCCTGACCAATCTCAAGGCCGCAACGAAGGACTGGGACACACTATGACAGAGGCCGAGCGCGGCCATCTGGCGATGCTTGCGTTTTCGGCGCTGGTGGCGGGGTCGTTCGCGCTCGGGGTGCTGGCGGCCAACGAGATTGCGCCCGCCGCGCTGACCGCGGTGCGGTTTTTTATCGCCGCGGTGCTGGTCGGATCGCTGGCCGCGGCACGGGGGGCGATCCGGCCCGGCGACGGGCGGGCGGCGTGGCGGTACCTGGTGCTGGGCGGGCTCTTCGCGATCTATTTCATCCTGATGTTCGAGGGGCTGAAGACCGCGCCCCCGGTCGCGGCGGCGGCGGTCTTCACTTTGACCCCGGTGATGTCGGCGGGCTTTGGCTGGCTTTTGCTTCGGCAGGTCACGACCGGCTGGATCGCCCTGGCGCTGAGCGTGGGGGCGGCGGGGGCGCTGTGGGTGATCTTTCGCGCCGATCTGGGCGCGCTGCGAGTGTTTGAGGTGGGCCGGGGCGAGAGTATCTATTTCATCGGCTGCGTCGCGCACGCGGTCTATACGCCGCTGGTGCGGCGGCTGAACCGGGGCGAGGCGGCGGTGACCTTCACTTTCGGGACGCTGATAGGGGCGTTGATCGTGACCACGATCTGGGGCTGGAACGACCTGGCCGAGACTGAATGGGCGGCGCTGCCGCCGATCGTCTGGATCACGATTATCTATGTCTCGACGGCGGCCACGGCGGTCAGTTTCGTGCTGGTCCAGTTCGCGACCCTGCGGCTGCCGTCCTCAAAAGTCATGGCCTATACCTACCTCACCCCCAGCTGGGTGATCCTGTGGCAGCTGGGGCTGGGAAATGCGGCGCCGCCGGGACTGATCCTGGCCGGCGTGGGGGCGACGGTGCTGGCGCTGTTGATGCTGCTGAGAGAGCAGCGGTGAATGTGCTCACGTTGAGCAAACTGGTAAGTATATGTTTTATATATTTAAATCTGAAAAAGCCTGTGAGAGGCGTAAGTGTCCGGCCTTTCCCCCATCCCCTCTCCCAGAGGAAGAGGGGGGCCGCATTGCGCGGGGTTAATCGCCCAGGTCCTCGGCCTCGAGAAACCGCTCGAAGGCATCGAGGTTGACCGCCTCGAACTGGCCGAAGCTCTGCATCCAGATGCTTGCATCGCGCAGCGCGTCGGGTTCGAGCTTGCACCATTTCACCCGTCCGCGTTTTTCCTGGCTGATCAGGCCGGCTCGGGTCAGGATGCCCAGGTGCTTGGATATCGCCGCCAGCGACATCGCGAAGGGCTCGGCCACGTCGGTCACCGCCATGTCGTCTTCGAGCAGCATGACCAAAATCGCCCGCCGGGTC
Source organism: Paracoccaceae bacterium (assembly GCA_965247915.1). Lineage (GTDB taxonomy): Bacteria > Pseudomonadota > Alphaproteobacteria > Rhodobacterales > Rhodobacteraceae > JAKZRT01. The sequence continues at coordinate 220,857 of OZ252048.1, read as the reverse complement.
GGGTCGGCGAGGGCGGCGAAGGTGGTGTCGAGGGGGTTGGGCATGGGGGGAGAGTAGTGCGGGTGGATGGCGTAAGAAAGACCGCAAAGTCGGACAGGGCGGACGATAGCAAATGAGCGCAACTGAGGGCCGCGCCCGACCCTGGATGGGCGCTTTGAAACGCCGGATCGATGCGCTTTATCGTCCCACGAACCCCCCGGGCGTGCCGCCATATGAAACGTTGCAATGCGCCCTCCCGCGGGGAGGGTCGGGCGCGGCCCGGGCTGGTCGCCCGTGCCAAAGAATTTGTATGCGAGACGCATCTGCACAACGGAGGTGTTGACGACGATGTAGTGGGGCCATTCCTCAACCATCCGGTTGAATATACACTGCACATTCGGTGACGTGTTGTACCGGCGTTTTCTGTCTAAATACAAACTGTTACGCCAAAAACAGTCGTATTGACTCCGACCCCCTCCCAAGCCTATCTACACCCAACTGTCTAAAGGGGGCATTGATGGCCAACGGACCGGATGACGAGCGCCTGAAAAAGCTCGACGACCGGCTGGATGCGCTGAAGGAACGCCAAGCGCCCGAGCCCCGCGCGGACGAGCATTATAGCCAGGCCCATCTGGGCTGGCGGATGGTGATCGAGCTGGTGGCGGGCATCGTCATTGGCTTTGCCATTGGATACGGGCTGGACGCGCTCTTGGGCACCCTGCCGATCTTTCTGGTGGTGTTTGTGCTCTTGGGCTTTGCGGCCGGGGTGCGCACGATGATGCGCACAGCACGCGAAGTTCAGGCAGATCAGGCGGCGCACGACGCGCGCAAGAAGGGGGACTAGGAATGGCGGACAGCAAGTCGACCGTGAGCGCGGACAAGTCCGGTGCCGAGAGCCGCATTCTGGCCTATATCCTGTTTGGCGTAACGATTGTGCTGCTGGCGATCGCGGTCTTCAGTGTCAAACCCGGCGAACTGGCGTTCCACCCGATGGACCAGTTTATCGTCAAGCCGCTGTTCGGGGGTGATGCGATCTTTTGGTACACGCCCACCAACGTGACCCTGTGGATGGGCATCGCGATCTTATGCGTGATCGGGCTGATGGTGGTGGGCTCGCGCCGCCGGGCGCTGGTGCCGGGGCGGCTGCAGTCGATTGCCGAGCTGGCCTACGGGCTGATCTACAAGATGGTCGAGGATATCACGGGCAAGGAAGGGGTGAAATTCTTCCCTTATGTCATGACGCTGTTCCTCTTCATCGTCTTCGCCAACTTCCTGGGCCTGATCCCGATGTCGTTCACCACCACCAGCCACATTGCGGTGACCGTGGTGATGGCGATGGCGGTGTTTATGACCGTCACGATCCTGGGGTTCGTGCTGAATGGCTTTGGCTTTCTGGGGGTGTACTGGATTTCGGCGGCGCCGCTGCCGCTCAGGCCGATCCTGGCGCTGATCGAGGTCATCAGCTATTTCGTCCGCCCGGTCAGCCATTCGATCCGTCTGGCCGGCAACATGATGGCCGGTCACGCGGTGATCAAGGTTTTCGCGGCCTTTGCAGCACTTTGGGCTATCGCCCCGGTCAGTATTCTGGCGATTGCGGCGATCTATGCTTTGGAGGTGCTGGTGAGCTTTATCCAGGCCTATGTGTTTGCAATTCTGACGTGTGTCTATCTGAAGGATGCGCTGCATCCGCATCATTAACGTAAGGCGGGGTTAACCCCGCCTTACCGACCGACCGAACAAACAAACGGAATTCCATCGTAAGGAGAAAAGACATGGAAGGCGATATCGTACAAATGGGGGCCTATATCGGCGCCGGTCTGGCCTGTACCGGCATGGGCGGCGCCGCCGTGGGTGTGGGCCACGTGGTTGGCAACTTCCTTTCCGGGGCGCTCAGGAACCCGTCGGCGGCGGGTGGCCAGACCGCGACGATGTTCATCGGCATCGCGTTTTCCGAGGCGCTGGGGATTTTCTCGTTCCTGGTCGCGCTTCTGTTGATGTTCGCGGTCTGACCGCGCTTTCGATCCTTACGGGCCGGGGGGAACGCCCCCCGGTGTCACACATGGGACACGGAGGACGACATGGCATCTGAAACCACCACCGCCGAGGCGCTGGAACACGCGGCCGAAGCGCCGGGCATGCCGCAGATTGATTTCACCACCTTCCCCAATCAGATGTTCTGGTTGGTGGTGACGCTGGTGGTGATCTATTTCGTGCTGGCGCGCGTCGCACTGCCCCGGATCGCGGGGATATTGTCCGACCGGGCGGGCACCATATCGGGCGACATTGCCGCCGCTGAAGAGCTGAAACAACGGGCGGTCGAGGCCGAGGAGGCCTATTTGAAGGCGCTGGCCGAGGCCCGCGTGCAGGCGAGCGAGATTGCCGCCGCGACGCGCGCCGACATTCACAAAAACCTGGATGCCGCACTTGTGGTGGCCGACGCGCAGATCGCCGAAAAGACCGGTCAATCCAAGGCCGCGATTGCCGAGGTACGCGCCGGCGCGCTGGCGGCTGTGGACCAGGTGGCGCGCGACGCGGCGGCGGCCATTGTCGCGGCGCTTGGCGGCAAGGCGGACAGCGCTGCGGTCAGCCGCGCCGTCGCGCAAAGGCTGAAAGGGTAGATGATGCGAATCTCAAGCATTCTGATGATCCTGGCGGCATCGCCCGCCGTCGCGGCGTCGGGTCCGTTCATATCGCTGCGCAATACCAACTTCATCGTGCTGCTGGCGTTTCTCTTGTTTGTCGGCGTTCTGGTCTACCTCAAAGTGCCGGGGCTGTTGACCGGCTTGTTGGACAAGCGGGCCGAGGGCATCAGGGGCGAACTGAACGAGGCCAAGGCGCTGCGCGAAGAGGCGCAGACGCTTCTGGCGAGTTACGAGCGCAAGAGCCGCGAAGTCGAGGCGCAGGCGCAGAAGATCATCGACCGCGCCAAGGTTGAGGCCGAGGAGGCCGCCGACGAGGCCAGGGCGGCGCTGGCCGCGTCGATCGAACGGCGGCTGCAGGCGGCCGAGGACCAGATCGTGAGCGCCCAGGCCGCGGCGGTCAGGGAAGTGCGCGACCGGGCCATCGAGGTGGCGGTGGCCGCCGCCGCCAGGGTCATGGCCGGGTCGATAACGGCGGCCGAGGCGGATGCGCTGAATGAGGCGTCGATCAAGGAAGTTAAAGACCGCCTGCACTGAGCAGCGAAACGCGCCAAAGCCAATTGCCCGGGACCCTTCGGCCCCGGGTTTTTTGTTGTCTTCCGCGCCGGCCGGGGCACTGGTTTTGTTGCAGCCGGCAACGTGATAGGGAACGCCAGATACTTATCACGAGGCCGGAATGGCCCGACCCGGACTCCCCAGACGGTCAAAAGCCAACACCGACCCGCCGCTGAGGCGGTGCAACCGGTGCCGGGGGACCGGCAACAGTCCCTGTCCGATCTGCGGCGGCAAAGGCATGGTGCGGGTGCAGGTGGGGCCAGACGCGCACGCGCGGATGGATGTCTGTTCGGGTTGTTTTGGGCGCAAAACGGCGCGCTGCACGGTCTGCGCTGGCAGAGGGTTTCTTTGACGACTGCGCGGCACTCACGATCAGAGCCATGAAAAAGAGGCGTTCCAACGCAGGAGCGACTTTGGTTCTGCGCCCGCCGGTCGTCTGCCAAACCCGACAAATCAGACATCCACGCGCACGGATCAATTTTAGTCAAATTGCCGAATGGCGCGGGACAGTAGTTCGATGAATTCAGTTTCCTTGCCGGGCGTTATGACGTCGAGCGTAACATGGTTTGAAACGAATTCACTTTGCGCCATGTCGCCGTCGGCCAGTGCCATGATCGGTTCATAGGAAGTGGTCATGATCACATCGGGGTTTTTTGCGGCACCGGCGCGAATTTGAGCATCACAGTCCCGGGCAGTCATTTGAAACGCTTCCTGGTCGATCATCAGCGTCGCCGTGAAATTGTGATCCGGCCCGACCGACCTTTTGCAAGCCGTTCCAAGCGAGACTGCGACAGTTCTAAGATTGCCGGTTTTTCGAATTCTTGACGGGTGCGGCATCTGCCCGCCAAAGCGGGCAAGTTCGAACAACAGCTGATCGGTTTTCTCGCCCCGCCGGGTCAGGGAGTACAAAGATACGCCGAATTCTGACTGGATTTTCTGAACGAGACCGCTGGCTTCCAGCGCGCGCAACCGGTCCGCCAGCAGGTTTGATGCGATGCCGGCAAGGCCGGTTTGCAGATCTTTGAAACGTGCGGGACCGGCATGGAGGTCGCGAAGGATCAACAGCGCCCAACGGTCGCCAACATGATCCAGCGCGCGCGAAATAGGGCAAAGCAGGTTGTAGCTGCGGCTATGTGCCATCACGTCCTCACAAAAAAGTTACTTTATTAACTAAAGTTATCACTTTAATACATAAAGTCAACCGACCGACAATCGCGATCCAAAACCACTTAGAAAGGACATACCAATGACAGCCTATATGATTTCAGAGGTGACCGTGACCGACAAAGAGAAATTTGAAAATTACCTGACAAAAACGCGGTCCGTGGGCGCCAAATACGGCGCAAGACCTGTCGCAGTTGGTACCCAGCCCAAAGTGCTGAACGGAGAAAACGCCGACCATCAGATGGTGTTCGTGATTGAATTCGAATCGATGGAAAAGCTCGATACCTAGCACAATTCCGACGAATATCGAGCGCTGGTGTCGTTGCGCGAAGAAGGCTCGGATCAGCGGATGATGGCCTATGAGGCGATGGGTCGCCGCGCGCCTGGCGAAGGCCCGCGATCAGACGCCAAATTTCGCGATTGGCAGGAACTGACTGTATAAGAGCGGCAGTGATTTCAGGAGGGACAATATGGCTCAGGTTACATTTATTCTTGCAGTGGTTGGTTTTGCGCTGGCGGCCGGTGTGGCGGGGTTTCTGTGGCGGCGCGGGTTTTTCGGGACCGGGATCACGACGACCCCCAGGGTGCAAATGCCATGGCTGATGATTTCGGGCGATGTGAACACCACACGCGCCTGCGGCGACAAAGCTTTCGACGGCGAGGTTGACGTTCTTCTGCTCTACGGGTTCCCGCCACCGCCGCTTGCGGAAGTAAAAGTCGAGATAGAGATCCGCGATCGCAAGGACGTCACCGTGTCACTGGACCAAACCGACCTTGGTACGTTTCGAAATGACATGTGGAAGACGGTCCGTTTTAGCGGCGAGCGCACCAAGCCCTGCGATGGCGGAAAATTCGTGGTTGCGGGCACGGCGGTCAGCACCGGCCCCGGAGCCACCACAATCGCGGATGCCGATGTTGTCAGAGTCGATGCGCTGGATCAGGTCGTTGAAATGCCAATCCACGTTTCAACGTCGAACGGCATCGACTTCGATCTGGACATCATCATCAATTGTTGCGGCCGGGGCAATCGGCATCGCGTCTTTTTCGCCAATGCCGTTGGCGTCAACTCGCTAGAAGCCAGACCGAACCGGTTCAGATGCGGAAGTGCCACCGACGTCGACACGATCAACATCCGCGGCAAGAAAAACGATGAGAATACGGTCGGCGCGTTCACTGTCAAGGCGCGGGCGGCTGGCGGCGAATGCGTGTTGGGCAACGTCCTCGTCGAATAGGTGATCGGGTTTGCGCCAGCCTGCTGGTGGGGCCGGAATTTACCGGCCCCACCCCGTGATCGATCAAATTCAGCTGGTCGGGCGAATGATGATCTCGACCCGGCGGTTCTGGGCGCGGCCAGCGGCGGTTGAATTGCTGGCGACGGGTTCGAACCGGCCCTGCCCGATGATCCGCAGACGCGACGAGCGCACGCCTTCGTTCATCAGGACCGACGCGATCGCAGACGCACGGCGGCGCGACAGGGCATCGTTATAGCTGTCGGAGCCGATGTTGTCGGTGTGGCCGACCACATCGACGATGCTGTCGGGATAGCGGAACAGGCTGTCGGCCAAGACGCCCAGATCGCGGCGCAGGTCGGATCGCACCCGGTCGCTGTCGAAGGCGAACAGGATGTCCTGCGGCATGCGCACGATCAGCTCTTCGCCGGTGTTGATGATCTCGACGTCGCCGTTGCCGATGTCACGGCGCAGTTCTTCGGTCTGTTTGTCCAGGCTGTAACCGATGGCCGCGCCAGCGGCCCCGCCAAGTATCGCGCCTTTGACGACATCGGATGTATCGCCGCCGGTTATTTTTCCAAAGAGCCCGCCAAGGACGGCACCGGCAACGGCGCTGTCTTTGGTGCGCGCGCGCGGGTCATTGGGGTCGGTCAGCATGGGGGTTTCACAGGCAGTCAGGCCAAGCACAGCAGTCAATGCAAAGGCCGCAGTCGTATGAGTACGGGTCATTTTTTACCTCGATTCGTAAATTTCGCGCCGGGGGTGTGACGCTCGCGGCTGGGTATACTGACCGGCCCGCTGATATTAAATGACAGACGGCGAGTTTCCGCTGTTATCGCCTATCAAACCCCGTCGGCGCGGGCCGATTCGTAGGCCAGAAGCGCCCGTTTGACCGGCAGACCCCAGTGATAGCCGCCCAGACCGCCCGATTTCCTAAGCGCCCGGTGGCAGGGGATCAGCCACGAAACCGGGTTGCGGCCCACCGCCGAGCCCACGGCCCGCACCGCGCGCGGCGATCCGCTGGCGGCGGCAATTTCCGAATAGGTGGTGACATTGCCGGAAGGGATGCGCAAAAGTGCTTCCCACACTTTGATTTGGAAGGGCGCGCCGATCAGGTGAAGGCTGGCCGCATCGCCGCCAAGGATACTGGCGACCCGCGGCGCAAGGGCTGTGTGATCTTCGACAAAATCGGCGCGGGGCCAGCGCCCCCTGATGTCTTCCAGCGCCCGCGCGCGGCCCAGGTCGCCGACAAAACCGATGCCGCAGACACCCCGGTCGGTGGCCGCCACGATCATTTCGCCAAAAGGTCCGTCGAACCAGCCCCAGCGCACGGCCAGCCCCTGACCGCGCAGGGCGTATTCGCCGGGGCTCATCGCTTCCCAGGTCAAAAACAGGTCGTGCAGGCGCGACGAGCCCGAAAGCCCGACAGCATCGGCGGTGGCCAGCGTGGTGAACTTGTCCCGCAACAGGGTCTTGGCGTGGTCCAGAGCCAGGTATTGCTGATATTTTTTCGGGCTGACGCCGACCCACCGCGAAAACGTCCGTTGAAAATGCGCCGGGCTCATGCCCATTTGCGCCGCGATCTGGTCGAGCGTGAGATCGGAGCCGTCGGCGCTGTCGATCACTTCGATGGCGCGGCGCATCACGCCGTAATGATAGGAATGGGACATATCGTTCATCGGACTTAGCCTTTCGTTGTCTCCAACGTAAGCGAGGCAGCGGCATTCCGCGATCCGATTCTTGCGCATTATAGTTTTGCAGGCGGCCTCCCCCCTGGCCCCCCTCCCACGGGAGGGGGGAAGAACGCCAGAACGGCGAGGCGGCTCCCCCTCTCCGTCTCGGAGAGGGGGTGGGGGAGAGGCCTTGCTGTCGGTCTCGGGCCGGGGCATACCGCGAGCCATGGCGCGCCAGCTTGCATATGCCCGGATGCACGAGATATTCACCCGGTTTCGCGCCGCCGAGCCCGAGCCGAAAGGCGAATTGCACCACGTAAATGCCTATACGCTGGTGGTGGCGGTGGCGCTGAGCGCGCAGGCCACCGATGCCGGCGTGAACCGTGCCACGGGGACGCTTTTCAAAATTGCCGACAGCCCCGAAAGGATGCTGGCGCTGGGCGAGGAGAAGCTGACCGAGTATATCAAAAGCATCGGGCTTTACCGCAACAAGGCCAAAAACGTGATCAAACTGAGCCGCATACTGGTCGATGAGTATGGTGGACAGGTGCCGTCATCGCGCGCCGCGCTGGAAAGCCTGCCGGGGGTGGGGCGCAAGACCGCCAATGTGGTGCTGAACATGTGGTTTCATCACCCGGCGCAGGCGGTCGACACGCATATCTTTCGTCTCGGCAACCGGTCGGGCCTGGCGCCGGGCAAGGATGTGGTGGCGGTGGAACGCGCCATCGAGGACAACGTTCCGGCGGAATTTCAGCGCCATGCGCATCACTGGATGATCCTGCACGGGCGCTATGTCTGTACCGCGCGCAAGCCCAAGTGTGCGGCCTGCCTGATCCGCGATCTCTGCGCCTTTGAGGACAAGACCCTATGAGTAAAACCTACCAGGTCGTCGGCATCGGCAATGCGATGGTCGATGTGCTGTCGCACACGAGCGATGAATTTCTGGCCGCCAACGGCGTGGAAAAGGGCATCATGCAGCTGATCGACCTGACCCGCGCGTCCGAACTTTACGCCCAGGTCGGGCCGGCAATCGAAATTTCGGGCGGATCGGCGGCCAATACCATCGCCGGCATCGCCTTGCTTGGCGGGCGCACCGCTTATGTCGGCAAGGTGCGCGACGACCAGTTAGGCGCGATCTTTGCCCACGACCTGCGCGCCCAAGGGGCCGATTACGATACGGCGCTGGCACCTGCGGATGCGGCGGGCGAAACCGGGCGCTGCTTCGTGCTCGTCACACCCGATGGCGAGCGGTCGATGAACACCTATCTGGGTGTCACCGAATTTCTGACACCCGGCGATATCGACGCGGCCCAGATGGCCGATACCGACTGGATTTACCTGGAAGGTTACCGTTTTGACGGGCCGCAAAGCCACGAGGCCTTTGCCAAGGCCATCGCCGCCTGCAAGGGCGGCGGCGGGCGGGTGTCGCTAACGCTGTCCGACCCGTTCTGTGTCGAGCGCCACCGCGAGGCGTTTCGCGCGATGATCCGCACCCATGTCGATCTGCTGTTTTGCAACCGGGCCGAGGTGATGTCGATGTATCAGGCGGGCGACCATCATAGCGCGATGCGCGCGGCGGCGGCCGAGGTCGCAATTCGGCCTGCACCGATGCCGCGAACGGCGCTTTTGCCGAGGTCGCAATTCTGGCCTGCACAGCGTGCCGATGCCGCGAACGGCGCTTTTGTCTGGGCCGAGAGTCAATGCCAGCATGTGCCCGCCACCAAGGCGCGGGTGGTCGATGCCACCGGCGCGGGGGATCTTTTCGCCGGCGGGTTTTTGTGGGGGTTGACGCACGGGCACAACTTGCAGGTCTGCGGGGCCATGGGCTGTGCCGCGGCGGGCGAGATAATCGGTCATATCGGGGCCCGGCCCGCGGCCGATCTGATTAGCCTCTTTGCCGATGCGGGTCTGCTTTAGGGTCAAAAAAACGCCCCGTCGAAGCGGGGCGTTTCTCGAAGTTTGGGTAAATCTTCAGACCAGCGCCAGATTAACCGCGCTTTCGCGGCCATCACGGCCGGCTTCGACGTCAAAGGTCACTTTCTGACCATCGGCAAGCCCGGTCAGACCCGACCGTTCGACCGCCGAGATGTGTACAAACACATCGCGCGCGCCGCCCTCGGGCTCGACGAACCCATAACCTTTAGTGCTGTTGAACCATTTCACGGTGCCATTGGCCATCCGCTGTCTCCTTAAAAGTTGCTGCCCGCAAAATGCGGCAACCCGGCTTAGTCAGCTCTGAATCGAAGAACTGGTGCCAGTATTTAGGCGACAGTGGTCGATAGAAAGAACGTAGCGTGGCCGATATGGGCGCAAAGTTTGAAAAAATCAAGAATTATCGCGCAGGAAAATTTTTCCCGGCGCGTCACTCCGACCGTTGCCAGCACTGTGCGGCTCGGCCATGATCGGCGCGAATTACGGAGCAAACCCATGCGCAAATTTCTGGTTGTGCTGGACGACAGCCGCGAGTGCTTGAACGCCATGCGCTTTGCCGCCATGCGCGCCGCCAATACCCAAGGCGGGGTGCAAATTCTGTCGGTGATCCCGCCGGACGAATTCAATCACTGGATCGGGGTGGGCGACATCATGCGCGAAGAAGCGCGCGAGCGCATTCACGCGCATTTCGAGGTTTTCGCCAAATGGATGCGCGACCGGCAGGGGGTCGACCCCGAACTGGTAGTGCGCGAGGGCGAAGCGGTGCCCGAGATTCTGGCGCAGATACGCGATGACAAGGATATCGGGGTTTTGGTTCTGGGTGCCGGCGACGACAAAGGCGGCCCCGGGCCGCTGGTCACGCAGATGTCGCGCACTTCGGGTACGTTACCGATACCGCTTACCGTCGTCCCCGGCGATTTGTCGAAAGAGCGGCTTGAGGCGATCACTTAGATGCGCCGCGCGTGCCGCGCGCCGCAGGCGCTCGCTTTGATCGGGGTGGGCAGAACCCAGATTAGAATCGTTCCAAATCTTGACTCGGTCGCTTGGCTTGCGCATATCCATGGGGAACGGAGGCGAAAATGTTCATCCAGACCGAATCCACGCCCAATCCGGCGACGTTGAAATTTCTGCCCGGCCAGGCCGTGCTGGCGGCCGGCACGGCGGACTTTCCCAGTGCTGACAGCGCCGGCAAATCGCCGCTGGCGCAGCGCATATTTGCCGTGGCCGGGGTGAGCGGCGTCTTTTTCGGCAGTGATTTCATCACTGTGACCAAGACCGACGGCACCCAGTGGGATCACGTCAAACCGGCGATCCTGGGCGCGATCATGGAACATTTCCAGTCCGGAAACCCGATTATCGAGGGTGGTGATCCGGCCCCGTCCGGGCATGCCGAACACGACGGCGAAAACAGCGAGATCGTGGGACAGATCAAGGAATTGCTTGATACCCGCGTGCGTCCGGCGGTGGCCCAGGACGGTGGCGACATCACCTTTCACGGGTTCGAGCGCGGCGTGGTCTACCTGCACATGCAGGGCGCTTGCGCCGGATGTCCGTCATCGACGCTGACGCTGAAAATGGGCATCGAGAACCTGCTCAAGCATTATATCCCCGAAGTGGTGGAGGTTCGCCCGGTCACCTGATGACCGCGGACCCGGTGATTCTGGCCTTTGACACCTCGGCCGCGCATTGCGCGGCTGCGGTTCTGTCTGGGGGTCAGGTTCTGACCGCCGAGTATCTGCAAATGGAGCATGGCCAGGGCGAGCATCTGTTCGGGGTTCTTGAGGGGGCGCTGGACCGGGCCGGGGTTGGCTGGTCTGATCTGACCCTGCTGGGGGTTGGCATCGGCCCGGGAAATTTCACCGGCATTCGCATTTCGGTCTCAGCCGCGCGCGGGCTTTCGATGTCGCTGGCAATACCGGCCATCGGCATCTCGGCGCTGAAAGCCCAAGCATGGGGAACCGGTGGCGTTGTGGTCTCTACGCTCGATGCCCGCCGTGACAACTTCTATTTGCAAGTCATCGGCGGCGGCGAGACGACCTACCCGATGCTTTGCACGCTGGATGCTCTGCCGCCCGTGCCCGCGCGCGCCGAACCCACCTGCATCGGTCACGCTGCCGCGAAGGTTGCCCGAGAAGTGGCAGGTCATGTGTCTGCGCCCGTCGCGCCCTTGGCCGAAGCGATCGCCCACATCGCCGCCGCGCGACGGTATTCGACTAAGGTGCCGCCGGTTCCGCTTTACATCCGCCCGCCCGATGCCGCGCCGCCGCGCGACTAGGCCCCGCCTGCTTTGGGCGGATAAGTGACCCCAGCCGCGATGGCCCGCCTGCATGGCCGGTGCTTTGTCACCCCGCGCCCGCGGTCGGAGGATAAGTTTCAGGCCCTGGTATCGGACCGAAAAGGTTCAGCTTGTGGTGCGCAAAGGCGGGTTTGTCATGCTGCGCGGCGTCGCGGATGAAGCTGAAATCCTGACGCTGGCCGTCGCGCCCGGGGCCCGCCGCCGCGGCGTTGGAGCGGCGCTGGTTGCTGGTGCATGGCGGCAGCAAGATCGGCGGGCGCGGCGCAGATATTTCTGAAGATTTCCGCAGACAACGATGCCGCGATAAACTTTTACGAGGCTTGCGCTTTTCAGCGGGCCGGACGCCGAAAAGGCTAATACCGCGCCCCCCAGGGCACCCGCATCGACGCTATAACATTGGGAAGATTGCTTTGACGGGCGTCGATTGCCGCGGCGGAAAGGTTAAAATACCTATTGACCCCCCCCTTGCCCTGCGGTCTGATCGGCAAATGATCACTGATCAATCTGCTTACTTGACGCCACCCCCCAAGGGGTGGCGGAAATAACAAGTTCCAACCGGGAGGAAAGACATGACTTTTATGAGAACAATTCTAGGCACTGCTGCGACCCTGGCATTGAGTGCCACGGCGCTGGCAGCCGAGCCGGCGCTGATCTACGATCTTGGCGGCAAATTCGACAAATCGTTCAACGAGGCCGCGTTCAACGGCGCCGAGCGTTATGCGCAGGAAACCGGCGAATCCTACCGCGACATCGAGATCCAATCGGAAGCGCAACGCGAACAGGCCCTGCGCAGATTTGCAGAGGCAGGTTTCAATCCTGTCATCACCACCGGATTCGCGATTGCTGACACCTTGGGCACCGTCGCGATGGACTTCCCGGACACCAAGTTCGTGAACGTGGACGGCTGGCTTCCGGAGGTTCCGGCCAACGTGCAATTGATTAACTTCACCGAGCATCAGGGCTCGTACCTCGTGGGAATGATGGCCGCGATGGCATCGGACTCTGGCACGATTGGCTTCATCGGCGGTATGGACATCCCGCTGATCCGCCATTTCGGCTGCGGCTATGCGCAGGGCGCAAAAACGGTAAACCCGGACATCACCATTGTGGCAAACATGACCGGCACGACGCCGTCGGCGTGGAATGACCCGGTGCGAGGCTCCGAGCTGGCCAAGGCGCAAATCGCGCAAGGGGCCGACATAATCTATGCTGCTGCCGGTGGCACCGGCGTTGGCGTGCTGCAGACCGCCGCCGACGAGGGCATTCTGTCAATCGGCGTGGACTCAAATCAGAACCACCTGCACCCGGGGTCGGTTCTGACCTCGATGCTGAAGCGCGTCGATGTCGCCGTTTACGACGCGATGATAGCCGGCGCCGATCTTGAAACCGGCGGTTTCCGCATCATGGACCTGGCAGCCGAAGGCGTAGGTTATGCGCTTGACGAGCATAACGCAGCGCTGGTCTCGGATGAGATGAAAGCAGCCGTTGATGCCGCCGCCGCCAATATCATCAGCGGCGACCTTGAAGTGGTTGCCTATTACACCAACGACAGCTGCCCGGCGCATGATTTTTAAGTGACGCTTCAGGCGCAAACTGCGGGGCGGTCTGATCAGGCCGCCCCGACTGCACTTGCCCCCGCGATCGAGCTGAAGGGGATATCCAAGGCCTTCGGCCCGGTGCAGGCCAACAAAGACATTTCGATCCGGGTGATGCCCGGCACGATTCACGGGATCATCGGCGAGAACGGCGCCGGCAAATCGACGCTGATGTCGATCCTTTACGGATTTTATAAAGCCGATAAGGGCGAGGTTTTCATCGCCGGCCAGCTTACGGAGATACCCGACAGCCAGGCCGCGATTGCCGCCGGGATCGGCATGGTTTTTCAGCATTTCAAGCTGGTGCAGAACTTCACGGTTCTGGAAAACGTGGTGCTTGGGGCCGAGGATGGCGAGCTTTTGCGCCCGTCGCTGGCCAAGGCGCGCCAGCTTTTGACCCAGCTTTCACGCGAATACGAGATGAACGTCGATCCCGACAAGCTGATCGAAGACCTCAGCGTCGGCCACCAGCAGCGGGTCGAGATCCTGAAAGCGCTTTACCGTCAGGCGGACATTCTGATTTTGGACGAGCCCACGGGAGTTCTGACCCCGGCCGAGGCCGACCACCTGTTTCGCATCCTGCGCGGGCTGCGCGACGAGGGCAAAACGATCATCCTGATCACCCACAAGCTGCGCGAGATCATGAATGTCACCGACACGGTCAGCGTGATGCGGCGCGGCGAGATGACGGCGACGGTCAAGACCGCCGACACCAGTCCGGAAGAGCTGGCCGAACTGATGGTCGGGCGCAAGGTTCTGCTGCGGATTGAAAAGAAACCCGCGGAACCTGGCGACAAGGTTCTCGAAGTTGAAAGCCTCTGGGTTAGCGACGAAAACAATGTCGAGCGCATCAAAGGCATCAGCCTGCACGTCCGCGCCGGTGAAATTCTGGGCATCGCCGGGGTGGCGGGCAACGGCCAGTCCGAGCTTTTGGAAGTTCTGGGCGGGATGCGCGCGGCAAAAGGCACGGTCAAGATCGGGTCGATGCCGATCGACCTGACCGGCGGCAAATCCGACGGCCAGACGCGGCGCGCGCACGGTATTGCCCATGTACCCGAAGACCGGCAGAGCGAAGGCCTGATTATGGAATTTTTCGCATGGGAAAACGCGATCTTTGGCTATCACCACGACCCGGCCTATCAGAAAAACGCCTATTTGATGAACAATGCGGCGATTCGCGCCGATACCGAGGTCAAGATGGTCAAGTTCGACGTGCGCCCGCCCGACCCCTGGTCCCAGGCCAAAAGCTTTTCCGGCGGCAACCAGCAGAAGATTGTCGTGGCGCGCGAGATCGAGCGCAACCCCGACATTCTGCTGGTCGGCCAGCCGACGCGCGGAGTCGATATTGGCGCCATCGAGTTCATCCACCAACAGATCGTCAGTCTGCGCGACGCCGGCAAGGCCATTTTGCTGGTTTCGGTCGAACTGGACGAGATCATGTCGCTTGCCGACCGCATCGCGGTGATGTTCGACGGCCAGATAATGGGCGAACGCCTGCCCGGCGAGACCGATGAAAAAGAGCTTGGTCTTTTGATGGCCGGCATGACCGGCGAGGAATAGACCATGAACGCCATGCCGAAATGGGCCGACGTGATCCTGATTCCGATGATCAGCCTGGTGTTGGCCGCGCTGATTTCGGCGCTGGTGATCCTGGCCATTGGCGAAGACCCCTGGTTCGCGCTGAAGACCATGGTCACCGGGTCGCTGGCCTCGACCTATGGCTGGGGCTATACGCTCTATTACGCCACCAACTTCATGTTCACCGGGCTGGCGGTTTCGGTCGCCTTCCACGCGCGGCTGTTCAACATCGGCGGCGAGGGCCAGGCCACATTGGGCGGCCTCGGGGTGGCGCTGGTGGCGCTTGGCATTCCCTGGCCGCACTGGGCCTTTGCCCTGCCCGCCGCGGTTCTCAGCGGCGCGATCTTCGGGGCCGCCTGGGCGGCGATACCCGCGTATCTGCAGGCCAAACGCGGCAGCCACATCGTGATTACCACGATCATGTTCAATTATATCGGCTTTTCACTGTTGAATTTCATGCTGGTCAATGTCCTGCGCCCCAAAGGCTCGATGGACCCGGCCAGCGCCAAGTTTCCCGAAGGGGCCAATTTGCCGACCTTTCAGGACATGTTTTCGACCGACGCGCTGCCGCTGTTCCGGGGCGCGCCGGTCAACATCACGTTTTTCATCGCGGTGGCGGCCTGTTTTGGGGTCTGGTATCTGATCTGGCGCACGCGCCTTGGCTATCAGATCCGCGCTTTGGGCCATTCCGAGACGGCGGCGGTTTACGCCGGCATCTCGCCGTTCCGCATCACCATGATCGCGATGCTGATATCGGGCGGTCTGGCCGGGTTGATGGCCATCAACAACGTGATGGGCGAGGCCGAGCGGCTGGTCCTGAATGCGGTCGAAGGGGCCGGGTTCATCGGCATCGCGGTGGCGCTGATGGGCCGGTCGCACCCGTTTGGGGTGTTTCTGGCGGCGCTGCTGTTTGGTTTCCTGTTTCAGGGCGGGGCCGAGCTGAGCCTGTGGACCAACATCCCGGTGCAGCTGATTACCGTTATTCAGGCACTGGTGATCCTCTTTACCGGGGCGCTGGACAATATGGTGCGGATGCCGCTTGAACGGGTGTTCCTTTCACTGAAGCGGCGGCGTTCGTGATGGATTTCTCAACGATCCTGCAAATCCTCGATTCGACGGTTCGCCTTGCCACACCGCTGCTTTTTGCCTGCCTCGCTGGCCTCTTTTCCGAACGCGCCGGCATTTTCGACATCGGGCTCGAGGGCAAGATGTTGTTTGCGGCGTTCTTTTCGGCCGCGGTGGCCTTTACCACCGAGTCGGTCTGGGTCGGGATGCTGGCGGGCATCGCGGCCTCTGTCGCGCTGTCGATCATTCACGGGCTGGCCTCGATCACCTTCCGGGGCAATCAGCTAATCTCGGGCGTGGCGATCAACTTTCTCGCTGCCGGGTTGACGGTGCTGATCGCGCAGGACTGGTTTGCGCAAGGTGGCCGAACCCCGTCGCTGAGCGGGGCGGCGCGGTTCAACGAATTGACCCTGCCGTTTGCCGAGGCTCTGCGCGGGGTTCCGGTGCTGGGGCCGATCTATGCGGATCTGATCTCGGGGCATACTTTCCTAGTCTATCTGGGATTTCTGACAGTGCCGGCCACCTGGTGGGTTCTCTTCCGCACCCGGTTCGGGCTGCGCCTGCGCGCGGTCGGCGAAAACCCCGCAGCGGTGGATACGGCTGGTATAAACGTGATCGCGCTCAGATATTCGGCGGTGGTCATCTGCGGGGTGCTCTGCGGTCTGGCGGGGGCGTACCTCGCGACCGGGCTGCAGGCCGGATTTGTCAAGGATATGAGCGCCGGACGCGGCTTTATCGCACTGGCGGCGCTGATCTTCGCCAAATGGCGGCCCTGGCACGCGCTTTATGCGACGCTTCTTTTCGGGTTCCTGCAGGCGCTTTCGCTCAGGCCCGATGCGGTCAAGGCGATGACCCGGGTGGATATTCCCGTGCAGCTTCTCGACGCGCTGCCCTATATCCTGACCGTGGTGATCTTGGCCGGATTTGTCGGCAAGGCGATCCCACCGCGCGCCGGTGGCGAAGCTTATGTGAAAGAGAGCTGACCTGAATCACTCCCTCGCCCGCTGCAGCATGCCGAAAAGATCGCGCGGGTCGTCGGGGTCGGCCAGCAGGTCGAGCAATGCGCAGGCGTCGGAGGTGAGGTTGTCGCGCACGTACCGCAATGCACTGAAATCTTCGATGGCAAATCCGACACTGTCGAAAAGCGTGATCTGCCGGGCGTCGGTACGCCCGCGATGCGCGCCGGTGATGACCTGCCAAAGCTCGGTCACCGGGTGATCGCCGTCAAGCTGCTGGATCTCGCCCTCGATCCGCGTCTGGGCCGGGTATTCGACGAAAATTTCCGAGCGCAGCAGGATGTCGCGGTGCAGTTCGGTCTTGCCGGGGCAATCGCCGCCGACCGCGTTGATATGCACGCCTGCGCCAACCAGGTTGTCGGTCAGGATCGTCGCATATTGCTTGTCGGCGGTGCAGGTGGTCAGGATACCCGCGCCTTCGATCGCTTCCTCGGGCGCGCCGCAGGCTATGATAATCAGGCCGGAGCCTTCAAGGTTGCGCATCATCTTGGCGGTCGCATCCGGGTCGATGTCATAGGCGCGCACGGTGGTCACGCCGCAGATCGCGCCGAACTCCAGCGCCTGAAATTCCGACTGCGCGCCGTTGCCGATCATTGCCATGGTGGTGGCGCCCGGCGGCGCCAGGTGGCGCGCCGCCAGCGCCGACATGGCCGCGGTGCGGATCGCGGTCAGCACCGTCATTTCGGACAGAAGCACCGGATAACCGGTGGCGACATCGGCCAAAAGCCCGAAGGCGGTCACGGTCTGCCGCCCGGTCGCCGTGTTCCTGGGGTGGCCGTTGACGTATTTGAACCCGTAGACCTCGCCGTCCGAGGTCGGCATCAGTTCGATCACGCCCTCGGTCGAATGCGAAGCCACGCGCGGGGTCTTGTCAAAGCTCTCCCAGCGGCGGAAATCGTCCTCGATATAGCCGGCCACGCCTTTCAGCATCGTCTCGAGCCCGATGGCATGCACCAGGCGCATCATGTTCTCGACACTGACGAAGGGCACCAGCGCGAGGTCAGAGGGCAGCGGCGGCATCGGCGGGCTCCTTACACGTAGGCGCGGGTCGGGCGGTCGAAGACCCGGCGGCCCAGAAGCGAGGCGGTCAAATCGACCATAAGCGACGCGGTGCGGCCGCGTTCGTCAAGAAACGGGTTCAGTTCGACCAGGTCAAGCGAGGTCACCAAGCCGCTGTCGGAAAGGATCTCCATGACCAGATGCGCTTCGCGGAAGGTGGCGCCGCCCGGCACGGTGGTGCCCACGGCAGGGGCAATCGCAGGGTCGAGGAAATCGACGTCCAGCGATCCGTGCAGTGCGCCGTCAGCGGCCTTGACGCGGGCCAGAAACTCGCGCAGCGGCGCCGAGATGCCGTTTTCGTCGATGTCGCGCATGTCGTGGGCAAAGCACGGGCTGGCGGCAAGCGCCTTTCTTTCGGTCGCGTCCACCTAGCGCAGCCCGATGAGGCCGATCTGTTCGTCCTGCACCGGTGCGCTCACCTGCGGAAACCCCGGAAACCCGGCCCGCCCGGCGATGTAGGCCAGCGGCGTGCCGTGGACGTTGCCCGAGGGCGACGAGGGCCAGTGTGTGAAAGTCGGAATGCGCGTCGAGCCAGAGCACATATTGGGCGCGTCCCGCCGCCGCAGCCGCTTTGGCGACGCCCGAGACAGTGCCCAGCGACAGCGCGTGGTCGCCGCCCATGAAGATCGGCATCGCGCGCGCCACCGCCGCCTCGGCGACCTCGGCCAGCGCCCGGGTCCAGGCGACGTTTTCGGCCAGCGCAAAGACCTCGGGCGCATCTTCGGGAACCGGTTGCAAGGCGGCGGGTGCGACATCGCCGATGTCGGCGATATCGTGGCCCAGGTTCGCGAGTTCGTCGGCCAGCCCGGCCACGCGGTAGGCCTCGGGGCCCATGACACAGCCGCGGCGGCGCTTGCCGCTGTCCATGGGCACACCAACAAGTTCGATCCGGGCCATTTTCTTCTCCTGTCGCGCCATTCCATTACCGCGTTTTGCCAAAGGATTGAGAGTGCAAAATGGTCAGTATGTCACCAAGAAAATCAAGTTGAACGCATATTCCGCGGATCTGGACGCAAGCGAGCGCGCGCCGGTCTCGGCGCTGCGCCGCGACCGAATGGTGCCGGGGCCACGGCCGGCGAAATAACCCCGCTTCCTGGCACCCGGCGCGGCAACCTCGGCGGCTGATTGGCATCGGGCAACATTCAATCCGATTTGCCGCAGGATTGGACCTGTTATCCCTGCGCGGCATCCGTTATGGGGGGCGCACTAAACGCCCCCGGACCACACCCCATGCAGATTTACCTTCCCATAGCCGAGGTCTCCGTCAACGCTTTCCTGTTGCTCGGCCTTGGCGGTATGGTGGGTGTGCTTTCGGGCATGTTCGGCGTCGGCGGCGGGTTTTTGATGACGCCGCTGCTGTTTTTCATTGGCATCCCGCCGGCGGTGGCGGTGGCCACTGAGGCCAACCAGATCGTCGCGTCGTCGTTTTCCGGGGTGCTGGCGCATTTCCGGCGCAAGACGGTTGACCTGAAAATGGGAGGCGTCCTGCTGGTCGGCGGCCTGATCGGGGCCGCCCTTGGCGTCTTGCTTTTCAATTTTCTCAAAGCCCAAGGCCAGGTCGATCTGCTGGTCAAGCTGTGTTACGTCGTCTTTCTTGGGCTGATCGGCGGGCTGATGTTCATCGAGAGCCTGCGGGCGCTGCGCCGGACGCGGAAAACCGGCGCGTTGCCAACGCGCAAAAAGCACACCTGGATCCATGCACTGCCGTTCAAGATGCGGTTTCGCACCTCGGGTCTGTATATTTCGGTGATGCCGCCGGTGGTGGTAGGCATGCTGGTCGGGGTGCTGGCCGCGATCATGGGGGTCGGCGGCGGGTTCATCATGGTGCCGGCGATGATCTATGTCCTCGGCATGCCCACCAAAGTGGTGATCGGCACGTCGCTGTTTCAGATCATCTTCGTGACCGCCTTTACCACGCTGTTGCACGCCACGACGAACTTTACCGTCGATATGATGCTGGCGGTACTGTTGCTGATCGGCGGCGTCGTTGGGGCCCAGGTCGGCACCCGCATCGGCGTCAAGATGAAGGCCGAACAGCTGCGTATTCTGCTGGCCGGGCTGGTGCTGGCGATCTGTGGCAAGCTGGCGTTCGACCTGTTGGTTATGCCGTCCGAGATTTATTCTCTGGGTGCTGCGGGGGGCCACAGATGATCCGCTTTGCCTTCGCCCTCTTACTTTTGGCGCTGCCCGCTGCTGCCGGTGAGGAAGTTGTCGCTGGTCTCAGCCAAAGCCGTGTGTCGATCACCGCGAATTTCGATGGTTCGGAAATTCTGATCTTTGGCGCGGTCAAACGCGAGGCCCCGCCACCCGACGCAGGCCCGTTGCAGGTGATTATCGCCGTGGTCGGCCCGTCGGAGCCGGTCATGGTGCGGCGCAAGGCAAAGCGCGCCGGTATCTGGGTCAACACCGATAGCGTCGAGGTTGACGCGGCCCCGTCGTTTTACGCCATCGCCACCACCGCGCCCTTTGTCGAGGTTCTCAAAGACATCGAAGACCTGCGCCACAAGGTGTCGATCCCGCGCGCGATCCGGTCGGTCGGCGCGCCGATGACCATCGCCGACGCCGACAGCTTTACCGAGGCGCTGATCCGCATCCGGCAAGCGGCGGGGCTGTATCAGGTGCTTGAAGGTCAGGTCATCCTGACCGAAGAGACGCTGTTTCGCGCCGCCGTCGCCCTGCCGGCCAATCTGACCGAGGGCGATTACAA
This sequence comes from Paracoccaceae bacterium, assembly GCA_965247915.1. Taxonomy (GTDB): domain Bacteria; phylum Pseudomonadota; class Alphaproteobacteria; order Rhodobacterales; family Rhodobacteraceae; genus JAKZRT01. The sequence continues at coordinate 200,370 of OZ252048.1, read as the reverse complement.
GACCCGTATCCTTTTGACCCGCGACGGTCGCGTGATCGACGAGCATGTCACCACGATCAACGTTCGCAAGGTCGGTCTCGAGCGCTGGATCTTCAACCTCGCCCACGAACAGCCGCTTTATTACGGGCTTCTGTCGCTGGCGATCGCCATTCTGGCCGGTTGGGGCGCCTCGACGATATTCACCTATCTGCGCGGCTGAGCCGGCTTTCATTCCTGGAGCGCGTCGTCGGTATGAAACGTCAGCTCGGCTTTCGGCGCGACCAGATCGTCGGTGCCAAGTGCGGCTTCGGGGCGGCCAAGGCGATACCGGGTCACCCAATGCAGCCGGGTCTCGGCCCGGGTGATCGCCACGTAAGCCAGCCGTTTCCACAACGGCAGCCCGGCCTCGATCCGCCCCGATCTGGCCGCCGCATAGATGTCGGGCGCGAAAAGCTGGACCTCGGGCCATTGCGACCCCTGCGCCTTGTGAATGGTCACCGCCGCGCCATGCAGAAACATTGCGCCCATGTTGGCGGCATAGGGGATGAACGGCTCGGCCTCGCCGGGGGCTTCGATCTTGACGATCGAGGCGGCCGAGATCTGCGGGTCTTGCGCGCCGAAAACGTGAAGCCGCGAAAACCCCGGTTTGCGGCCCGGTCCCAGATAGACCACCTGCGCGCCCTTGATCAGGCCGCGTGCCTCGAGATCGATGCGCTTGCGCCGGTGCTTGAGCGGCAGCTCGACGCCGTCGCAGATCAGCGGCTCGCCGGGCAAGAGCGCGTCGGCCGGGGCACCGTAGGCGGCGCGAAAAGCCGCGATCAGCCGCACCCGCGTGGCGTTGCGCCAGACCAGCACCGGCGACCGCGCCATCATCGTGGCCGAAACGCGGGGTGCCACCTGCACGCGATCATCGTCGCGCGCGAGCGCCTCGACCATCCGCTCGAAATCCTCAAAGCCCAAGGCAGGGTCGCCCAGCGCATGGGCCAGATCGAGGATCGGGTTGTCGTCCTCCTGCCGGTGAATGCGCGCCAGTTCGGCCCGCGCGGGCACCGGCAGCTGGTCGAACACCATCTCGCCCGACGCGCCCACGGGGGCCAGTTGCGCGGGGTCGCCGAACATCAGGAGCGTCGGAAATATCTCTTTCAGATCATCCAGTTGCGCCTGGTCGAGCATCGAGCCTTCGTCGACGAAGCCAATGTCCAGCGCCTCGTCGCGGCGCTTCCAGCCGGTGATGAAATCCGACCCCCTGAGCCCCGCCGCCGCCAAAGCGCCGGGAACCGAGGCGTGGTTTTCGTAAAACGCCTTGGCCCGGTCAAGTGCTGCGTCGGTCAGGCCCTTGACCGTGGGCCGGTCGCCACGGCCGACCAGCCATTCGGCGATTTTTTCGTATTCGGGGTCGTAGACCGGCGTGTAGAGGATGCGGTGGATCGTGGTTGCGGGCACGCCGTAACCGCGCAGAACGCTGGCGGCCTTGTTGGTTGGGGCCAGAATCGCCAGGCTGCGCCGGTCGCGCCGCCGCCGGCCCTCGTAGTCGGGCGAGATGATATCGACGCCCGCTTCGCGCAGGGCCCGGTAAAGCTCGGCCAAAAGCATCGTTTTGCCCGACCCGGCCCGCCCGACCACCGCCATCACCCGTTCGCCGACCTCGGTCGCCGGTGTCGTGGCGCCCGCGTCCAGGTCAACGCCCTGGGCGCGCAGCATCTCGGCCACGCGGTCGTAGGCCTCGGCCTGATCTTCGGAAAATTGCAGTTGCGGCGCGGGCATGGCCCGCACCCTAGAAGCAATATGCGCGAATGCGAAGCGCTCAGGCGGCGCGGTTTGCCGCAGCAAGTTGGGGGCGCGGCAGATAGCCGAATGACCGGGCGAACCAGGCCTCGGAAAGGTCCGATGACACGCCCGCGCCGCGCCGCAGCATCAGCCGCGAGTGATCGGAATAGGGCCAGAGGCCAAGCGAGATCCTGTTCCGCCCCTGACCGGCGCTGCCCAGCACCTCGGGCGGGATCCCGGCCTTGCGGTAGATCCGCACCATGCGCGCATCAAAAATGCCCAGGATAAAGTCCAGTGAAAATGCGCGCATCAGTTCGGCGGCCCCCAACATCACCGCGGCGGCGATCCGGCTGTCGCCCGCCGGGGCCAGGCAAAAGCGGGTCGATTCCCAGATGAACGGGCTGCGGATATCGCCATTGCCTTGCAGATTGGCGAAGTGATCGCGCGCCATAGTCGGGCCGGTCGTGGGCAGAAACCGCATCGACCCGCCGTGGGTTCCGTCGGGCTTTTGCCAGATCACATAAAGCGGGTTCATCGCGTCGTATTCGTCGCGCTCGAACCCCTCGGCATCGACCGACACATCCCACCCCAGCCGGTCGCCGAACTGCGCCGCCCGGTCGCGAAACATCGTCGTTTTCAATCGCGGATATGCGTCGAGGTCCGTGCCGTAAATATAGGCTCAGTTTACGAACTGTATGTGTTCATGGTATGTTCTTTTTGGATTCAGGGAGATAGCGAATGTCGATGGACAATGAACAATTTCAGTGCTGGCTTGCCGGGATAGACAGCCTCAGCGCTGCACAGCGTAGAGAGGCCGAAGCGGTATTTTCAGGGCGGACAGGGTCGGGTTCCTCGCTTGCCGCGGTCGAACTTGCGGTGGATGCTGATAGGCACTGTCCGCATTGCGGCAAGCCCGGTGCGGTGTCACGGGGCAAGGCACGGGGCCTGCGTCGTTACCAGTGCAAGATCTGTCGGCGCACATTCAACGCCGCTACCGGCACGCCCTTGTCCGGGCTTCACTACAAAGACCGATGGTTGGCCTTTGGCGGATGCCTGGCTGCGGGAGAAACGGTTCGGGCGTCAGCCGATCACTGTAATCTTGCCGTCAACACGGCATTCCGTTGGCGTCACCGGTTTCTGGAGGCTGCAAAGAAGGCCCCGCAAAAGCTCAAAGGGATCGTCGAGGTCGATGAAACCTATGTTCTGGAGAGCCACAAGGGACAGAGAACCCTCGACCGCAAGCCCCGCAAAAGAGGCGGCAAGGCTGGCAAGCGCGGCCTGTCGTGCGAACAGGTGCCGGTTCTAGTGGCTGCCGACCGTAATGGCACGACATTCAGCACGGTTCTTCCGGTGGTTAATGCCGACACGCTGAAACAGGCGATCAGCCCGGTCGTCGACAGGGACATCGTGCTGGTGTCCGACGGTCACCGCGGCTATCCGCCCTGCGCGACAGCAATGGGCGTTCGCCACGAAGCCCTCAATCTGTCAGCCGGCGAACGGGCCCGGGGCGCCTTTCATATTCAGACGGTCAACAGCCGCCACAGCCAACTGAAGGATTTCCTGCGCCGCTACCGTGGCATCGCAACAAAATATCTCGACAACTACCTGCAATGGTTTCATCTCATCAAACTTACACCACAGACCTCGCCGCGAGCCTGTTTGGCCGCTGCTATCACACGCCATGCATACAGTTCGTAAACTGAGCCTAAATATAACGCAACATCATCCATTCCTTTTGCCAACCATCCGTTTGAGACCCGGAGTGTTAGACTTGGAATGTTAAGCCACGCTGAGACCACCGTGCGGTCGGGTTTCCGAAACGTTACTCGGCCGCGCTGACGTCGGCTCTGATAAATGCGGTGGCGCTGGTTCCGGCGCTTGGAACGGTGCCTTTGCTCGACCAGCCGCCTGGTGCCGCCCGCGAGCTGCCACCCACCACGATCGATCCGTTCATCAGCGCCTTGGTTACGGCATGGATCGTGTTCAGCGCCCCAACCTTGAACCTCGCACTTTCGATGTAGGCGCGCAGGGTATGTTCGGAAATGTCCAGCATCTCGGCCACCTGACTGCGCGCATAGCCCATGGCCAAAAATGTCAGTGCATCGGTTTCGCGGGGGCTGAGTTGCTTGACCGGCTCGGGCACGCGATCGCGTTCGAGCTCGAGGCCCTTCTGGTTGAAATAATGCGCGATCAGGATCAGGTCGCGCTGGTTTTCCTGGGTAAATTCGGCCCAGGTCGCGTCATCGCAGCTGTGCGAGATCGAAAACAGCGCAAACTGTCCATTGGGGCCGCGGATCGGGATCGAGTAGCCCTGATTTTCGACCCCATGATCCAGCGCGTCTTTCCGGAACGCCCGCGCCGCGCGCGAGCTCCAGTCAAGGCGCTTCCAGTCCACCGGGTGGAAACGCTGGAAACAGCCCTGAACGACTGGGTCAATCCGCAGATAATCCCGGTCGACATAGCGCTGCATCCAGATCGGGTCGTAGGTGTTGCCGCCGTATTGCTCGCCGTCACCCGAAACCCAATGGTATGTTACATGCGCAATACCAAGTTTATCGCGAAGACCGGTGACTTGTTGCTGTATGTCGTCAAGCGTTTTTGCGGCTTGCAAATCCTCTAGGAATTGTTCCACCCTGAGCGGCATCGGCTTGCAGCGCGTTTCGCGCGCCCCCTTCTTTTGAGGCGATCTCGGATGCCGCAACCAGGGTCGTGTCATCCAATTGCTCGGCCAGCAACAGCAGATCGTTGCGCAATGCGAATGACTTCAGGTCGGCGAGGACATCGAGAATCCAGTTATTTGACATATACAGCCTCTGACGCCGGTGTTAACAAAACGTTAATTATTAATATATCACGAGCCGGGCCTTTACGGTATTCGCAGATTTCAACCCCCCATAAATGGCGGTACGGCGGATTTTACCGCATTGAAACTCAATAGACTTGAACAAAGATTAACAAAGTGGAGCCACCGCTGGTTGTGGTCCTGGTTATTTTTTCAACCTACGAATCACGGGTGATTCTCGTCCAAGGCGGGTCTCACAGCCCGCTTGCTTCGATGGTATCTTCAAAGGTGCGCAGCCCGGTCTTGGGGGCCTGAACCATCACCGCCATGTTGCCGGGCTTGTGTTCGTTGCGGCGCATCTTGGTGTGGGCCGCCGGAATTTCCGCCCAGGGAAAAACCTCGGACATGCAGGGGTCGAGCCGGCGTTCCAGCATCAGCTGGTTGGCAGCACTCGCCTGCCTAAGGTTCGCGAAGTGGCTGCCTTGCAGGCGTTTTTGATGCATCCACAGATAGCGCACGTCGAAGGTCAGGTTATACCCGGTGGTGCCCGCGCAGATCACCACCATGCCGCCGCGCTTGACCACGAAGGTCGAGACCGGGAACGTGGCCTCTCCGGGGTGTTCGAACACCATATCGACATTCACGCCCTTGCCGGTGATGTTCCAGATCGCCTTGCCGAATTTGCGCGCCTCTTTGAACCAGGTCGCGTATTGGGGCGTGTTGACGGTCGGCAGTTGGCCCCAGCAGTTGAAATCTTTCCGGTTTATCACGCCCTTGGCCCCCAGACCCATGACAAAGTCGCGCTTGCCCTCGTCCGAGATCACGCCGATAGCGTTGGCGCCCGCCGTGTTCACCAGTTGGATCGCATAGGACCCGAGGCCGCCCGAGGAACCCCAGACCAGAATGTTCTGCCCGGGTTTCAGTTCGTGCGGGTGGTGGCCGAAAAGCATCCGGTAGGCGGTGGCCAGCGTCAGCGTATAACAGGCGCTTTCTTCCCAGGTAAGGTGGCGGGGCCGGCGCATCAGCTGTTGTGCCTGCACGCAGGTGAATTGGGCAAACGACCCGTCTGGGGTCTCGTAGCCCCAGATGCGCTGCGACTCGGAAAACATCGGATCGCCGCCGTTGCAATGCTCGTCGTCGCCGTCGTCCTGGTTGCAGTGAATGACAACCTCGTCGCCCACGTTCCAGCGTTTGACCTTGTCGCCGACGGCCCAGACGATGCCCGAAGCGTCGGACCCGGCGATGTGATAATCGGCCTTGTGGACGTCAAAGGGGCTGATCGGAATTCCCAAGCCCGCCCAGACGCCGTTGTAATTGACGCCGGCCGCCATCACCATGACCAGAACCTCGTGGCTGTCGGGGCGCGGTGTGTCCACAACCTCGATCTGAAACGCCTGATCGGGCTCGCCATGGCGTTCGCGCCGGATCGTCCAGGCGTACATCTGGCGCGGTACGTACCCCATGGGCGGAAGCTCGGCGACCTCGTAGAGGTCCTTTTCCTCGGCCGAATAGGTGGCCGTCTGGGTGTCATGATCCAAGGCCATGGCCCGCGCTCCTCACACTTTTCGCCGCACTGCAGAATCGGCGCTGCATCACAGCATTGTTTAGAATTGGCCGCGCAACATTGCAACCGCAATCAGCGCGAATTTGTAATTATATGTCGCGCACAGATTTACGTTCAGCGCCCATTTCGCCTCTTTCCGGCACCAGATGCGCGATCGACCAGGCATAATAGGCAAGCACATTTTCCTGCCCTTCAAGCGGGCGGATCAGATCTTGATCGCGCCTTAGAACCCGGCGCAGAACCAAGCCCTGAACCGCCTCTTCCAGCGCCGGCTCCAGCCCACCATCGGGCAAATAAACGCGGGCCGAGTTCAGTTGATCCAAAAGCGTCCTGACATCCGCCAGCAACGCCGCCTGGGTGATGCCGTCCGCCGCGCCCGCCATCACCGTCGCGATAAGGGGCACCGGCAGAACCGGCATCGCCGCCTTGATCCGCGCCATCAGTTCGCTGGCAACGGCTACCGTCAGATCGCCCTTTGACGCGGCCCGCGCCTCGCTCAGCCGGATCGGCGCGCCAAACACCGCCGCCGCGGTGCCGAACCGGTAATCGCGGTTGGCAAATCGGCGCCGGTAGTATCGCCACAGATACCCCGCAGCGGCCCGCAACCCGACCCGAAACCGGCGCTCGCCCTTGGCAGATGCCCGTAGCAACAAACGGTCCTCGAGCACCCGGTCATAATTCAGCGAAACGGGCACAAAGATCACTTCGCGCGTGTCATTGCCGTCGATCATGTAGTGCAGAATACCAAGTTTCGGCGGTCCCAAGGCCCCGTTCAGGCTCAGACCGCCCTCGGGAAACACCGCCTGGGTCAGCCCCTCGGCGGTTGCCATCTTGACGTAGCGCGCCAAGACTCGGCGATAGAGGTCGTTGCGCGACCGCCGCCGGATGAAATACCCGCCCAGCGACCGGATCAGCCCGCTCAGCGGCCAGACCCGCGCCCATTCGCCAACCGCGTAGCTCAGCGCCGCATTGCGCGCCGCCAGATAAGTGACCAGCACATAGTCCATGTTTGACCGGTGGTTCATGACGTAAACCACCGCCACGCCCTCGGGCACCGCTTGCGCGGCCTCGTCGAAATGTATCATGCGCACCCGAAACAGCGACCGGCTGATAAATCGGGCCAGGCGCGCCGCGATCCCGAAATAAAGCGTCGCCGAAAACCGCGGCACGATCTCGCGGGCGTAATCGCGCGCCTCTTCCAATGCCACCGCTTCGGGCACCCCGGTCGCAGCCGCATGAGCAGCGACGGCCTTGAGAACCTCGACATCATAGGTCAGCCGCTGGATAGTGTCGAAACGGCGGGCCAGTTTGAACGGCTCGATCGGGCGGCGCAGGCGCTCGTTGATCTTGGCCACCACGCGCTCGGCCCGCTTACGGAAAAACCAGCGCACCGAGGGAAACAGGAAATGCGACGCAAAGGTCACCGCCGCAAAGGCCAGGATCAACAGCAACAGCCAAAGCGGCATTTCGACCACGCGCGTCATGGACGAGACCTTAGACCAAGCCGGTACCCAACCCAATGCCCGTGCTTCTTGGGCCAAATACGCTCGCAGCAGGGGCTCGATATGAAAGCCTCCACGCACGATAATTATCCATGCGCTTGCGAATACGTAATAATATGACTTATGCTGCGCTGCAGCAGATAATCGGAGATTCGCGCCTATGACTGCCCAGAAAGACCGCCCATGGATGTTTCGCACCTATGCCGGACATTCGACGGCAAGCGCGTCGAACGCGCTTTACCGGGCCAATCTTGCCAAGGGACAGACCGGGCTTTCGGTGGCTTTCGATCTGCCCACCCAGACCGGGTACGACAGCGACGATCCAATGGCGCGGGGCGAGGTTGGCAAGGTTGGCGTGCCGGTCGCCCATTTGGGAGATATGGCCGCGCTTTTCGACGGCATACCGCTTGAGACCATGAACACCTCGATGACCATCAACGCCACCGCGCCGTGGCTTTTGGCGCTTTACATCGCGGTGGCCGAGGAACAGGGCGCCGATATCGCCAAGCTCACCGGCACGGTTCAAAACGACATCATCAAGGAATACCTCAGCCGCGGCACCTATATCTGCCCGCCCAAACCCAGCCTGCGCCTGATCACCGATGTGGCAGCCTATTGCTATCGCACTCTGCCCAAATGGAACCCGATGAACGTCTGTTCGTATCATCTGCAAGAGGCCGGTGCCACGCCCGAGCAGGAACTTGCCTTTGCCCAGGCCACCGCCTGCGCTGTACTCGACGATGTCCGCGGCAAGGTGCCGGCGGAGGACTTCCCGACCGTCGTGTCGCGGATTTCGTTCTTTGTGAATGCCGGTATCCGGTTCGTGACCGAGATGTGCAAGATGCGCGCTTTTGTCGATTTGTGGGACGAGATCTGCGAGACCCGCTATGGCGTCACCGACCCGAAGCAACGCCGGTTTCGGTACGGGGTTCAGGTCAACAGCCTGGGCCTGACCGAACAGCAGCCCGAAAACAACGTCTATCGCATTCTCATCGAAATGCTGGCCGTGACGCTTTCCAAACGCGCCCGGGCGCGGGCCATACAGCTGCCCGCCTGGAACGAGGCCCTCGGCCTGCCCCGCCCCTGGGACCAGCAATGGTCGCTGCGGATGCAGCAGATATTGGCTTTCGAGACCGACTTGTTGGAATACGACGATCTTTTCGACGGCAATCCGGTGATTGATGCGCGGGTCGAGGCCCTGAAGGATGCCGCGCGCCACGAACTGGCGCAGATCGACGCCATGGGCGGTGCGGTCGCAGCCATCGAGTACATGAAATCGCGCCTGGTCGAGGCCAACGCCGAACGCTTGGCCGGTATCGAGGACGGCACCACCACGGTGATCGGGGTCAACGCCTATACCAGCGGCGAGGCTTCGCCGTTGATGGGCGCGGACGGCGGTATCATGACCGTCGATCCGACCGTCGAGGCTGACCAGATCGCGCGGTTGACGGCGTGGAGAGCTGCGCGCGACCCGGGTGCCGTGGCCAACGCGCTGGCCGACCTTCGCGCGGCGGCAACCAGCAGCGACAACATCATGCCGCCCTCGATCGCGGCGGCCCGGGCGGGGGTCACCACCGGCGAATGGGCCGGGGTCATGCGCGCCGTTTTTGGGCAATATCGCGGCCCCACCGGCGTTTCGCGCAGCCCGTCGAACCGCACTCAAGGGCTCGATGATCTGCGCGCCGCGGTCGATGCGGTGTCGGACCGGCTGGGCGAACGGCTGACGCTTCTGGTCGGCAAACCGGGGCTGGACGGGCATTCCAACGGTGCCGAACAGATCGCCGCCCGGGCCCGCGACTGTGGCATCGACATCACCTATGACGGCATCCGGCTGACCCCTGATGACCTGGTCGCCGCGGCCTGCGAGTGCGGCGCGCATGTCATCGGGCTTTCCATTCTTTCCGGCAGCCACCTGCCGCTGGTCGAGGAATTGATGGCAAAACTTGATACCGCCGGGCTGGCCCATATTCCGGTCGTCGTCGGCGGGATAATTCCCGAGACGGACGAAGTTCGGCTGACCGAACTGGGAATTGCGCGGATTTACACGCCCAAGAACTTTGAGCTGAACGCGATAATGTCGGACCTGATTTCGCTGGCCGATCCGGCTTACGCAGCGGCAAAGTGAATTCACAATTGAATTGATTTACATCTTGTGAAAAAACGTCCAATACCGGTCTCACTCACGGAGGTAGATATGACGATAAGTCTTAAGGGAATGACGCGCCGCGAATTACAGGCGCTGGCCGCGCGCGTAGAGAAGGCAATTGCGAAACTGGTCAAGGCCGACAAGAAAAAGGCGCTGGAGGCGGCCAGTGCCGCCGCTAAGGCGCATGGATTTTCGCTGGCTGATCTGACAGGCGGTGCCGCACCAGGGCCGAAAAACGGCCGTAAGACCCGGAAATCGGGGCCGAAAAATCCGCCCAAATACCGCCACCCGTCGGATGCGACAATTACCTGGACCGGTCGCGGTCGGCGCCCGGACTGGATCAAGGACGCGCTGGCCAAGGGCAGAAAACTGGCGAATTTCGAAATTAAATGAGTATTCATATCGGCGCCCAGCCGGGCGATATTGCCGAAACGGTATTGCTGCCCGGCGATCCGTATCGCGCGAAATGGGCCGCCGATTCGTTTCTGGATAATCCGCGCGAGGTGAACAAGGTTCGCGGGATGCTGGGATTTACCGGCACCTGGCGCGGCAATCCAGTGACAATTCACGGCACCGGCATGGGGATGCCCAGCCTGTCGATTTACGTCAACGAGCTGATCCGTGATTTTGGGGCCAAGACCCTGATCCGCATCGGCTCGGCAGGGGCCATGCAAAAGTCGATAAAATTGCGCGATGTGGTTATCGCCATGACCTCGAGCACGCTTTCGACGCCGTCGCGCGGCATATTCCGGGAATTGAATTACGCGCCCGCGGCCGATTTCGGCCTTCTGCGCGCGGCGGTCGCGGCGGCCGACGCCAAGGGCGTGGCCACCCATGTCGGCGGCATCTATTCGTCGGACATATTCTACGACGAACGCCCCGATCTGAACGAAGCGATGACCCGGCACGGGATACTGGCCGTCGAGATGGAAACCGCCGAGCTTTACACGCTGGCCACCCGCCACGATGTGCGGGCGCTTTCGGTGCTGACCATTTCCGATCATCTGCTGACCGGCGAGGCGCTGCCGCCCGAGGACCGCGAGCGGTCCTTCGGAGACATGGTCGAGATTGCGCTGGAAGCGGCGTTTCCGCCGTAAAATGCATTTGGCGTTTCGCTACACCCGGGGCTTGCCTATCGGCCGTGACTTCCGTCGTAGGCGTTTGCTTTTGGCGGTGTCCATCCGACCGGCGGCGCTTCGGGCTGAAAAACCTGGATCAGAAGCGGATAGCAGGGCGCGACGTCGGAGGAATGTTGCGACCCGCAATCGCCGCCCGGACAGGCGCTGAGGGCGCCGAGAAGCTCGATCTCGGCGAAAAACTCGATGTAATCGCCGGGCCGAACCGGGCTGGCCTTCATGAAATACTGGCCGGTGTCGCGGGTGAATCCGGTACACATGAACACATTCATCACATCGTGGATGTGCGGTTCGGCTTGCGCCAGGCCGAGACCCAGCTCGTCGGCCAGCGCCCGGGTCAGGTTCGAATGGCATGAGCGGTGATAATTCCCGCCGGTCAAAAGCCGCCCCGTGTAGGGGTCGCAGCGGGTGCCGATGACATCGTGGACCGACCCGCCATAGGCGTCGAACCCGTACCAGTCGAGCGTATCTTCGGTGATCGTGGCCATCGGCCTGAGTGCAGGAAAGGTCGACCAGAGCCGGTCGCCGGTGCTCAGGTGCGTGCCGTGCAGGGCGCGGGTCTTGCCGGAATAAAACCGCTCCTCTAGGTTTCTTGCATTCCACAGGTTCAGATCACCGACCTGCGGGCCTTCGGTCGATGTGATGCGGAAGAACGCGCCCTGCGGGGCGCGAAAACACACCGCTTCGCGCGGGGCCGCGATGTATTCGGCGGTTTTTTTTGTGCGTTTCCGGACGGCGCGCAGCGCTTTTAGTTCAACCGGCGGCAGGGTCTCCGGCGAATAGCAGATGACCGGCGCTACCGACTGGCGCGCTTTGGCATCACCTGGGGCCTTGTTTTCGGGCTGGGCAAGCTTCATCGCGATACTCCCTCAACGACACCCCAGACAAACCGCACTTTTCCGGTGCGCTCAAGACCCGAAGCGGCGCGGCAACTCGCAGAAACGCCCTATTGCGCTTGACACAAAGCGCCCGGTCCCATACATCCGCCCCGGTTCCGGAGACGATCATGCCTCCGGTCCCGGACCGATCCGGGATCGCCCCCCACCAGCGTGTTACGCCCGTGGGGGCCTTCGCGCATTGGGCATCGCTGCCGGAGCATTTATCGCTTCCGGCAAAATCGCAACAGACGAGGGCCGAGGCTGCATGTTTGAGAACCTTTCCGAGCGCTTAGCGAGCGTCTTCGACCGGCTGACCAAAGCGGGTGCCCTTTCCGAAGACGATGTCCGCACTGCGCTTCGCGAGGTGCGCGTGGCGCTTTTGGAGGCTGACGTATCGCTCAGCGTCGCGCGCGATTTTGTCAAAGCGGTCCAGGACAAGGCCACGGGCCAGGCGGTGACGCGATCAGTCACGCCGGGTCAGCAGGTGGTCAAGATCGTCCATGACGAACTGGTGCATGTGCTGGCGGGCGATGCGGGCGACCGGGGCGAGTTGAAGATCGACAACCCGCCTGCGCCGATCCTGATGGTCGGCCTGCAAGGGTCGGGCAAGACCACGACCACGGCGAAACTGGCCAAACGCCTGACCGAAAAAGCGGGCAAGCGGGTGCTGATGGCCAGCCTCGACACGAACCGTCCGGCGGCGATGGAGCAACTTGCGATTCTGGGCACCCAGATCGGCGTTGACACGCTGCCGATTGTGGCGGGCCAGACCCCGACCGACATCGCGCGGCGCGCGCGTCAGCAGGCGACCATGGGCGGCTATGACGTCTATATGCTCGACACCGCCGGGCGTCTGTCGATCGACGACGCGCTGATGGCCGAGGTCGCGGCGGTGCGCGACATCACCAGACCCCGCGAGACCCTGCTGGTCGTCGACGGGCTGACCGGGCAGGACGCCGTGCATACAGCCGAAAACTTCGACGACCGCATCGGCGTCTCGGGCGTGATCCTGACCCGGATGGAGGGTGACGGGCGCGGCGGTGCAGCGCTTTCGATGCGCGCGGTCACCGGTCGCCCCATCAAGTTTGTTGGAACCGGCGAGAAGCTGGAGGCGCTGGAGGAATTCCACCCCGAGCGCGTCGCGGGCCGCATACTGGGCATGGGCGACATCGTTGGCTTGGTGGAAAAGGCCCAGGAAACCGTCGAGGCCGACCAGGCCGAACGCATGATGAAGCGGTTCCAAAAAGGTCAGTTCAACATGAACGACCTGCGCCGCCAGCTTGAGCAGATGCAGAAGATGGGCGGCATGGAGGGTGTGATCGGAATGTTGCCGGGGGCCAAGAAAATGGCCGGACAAATTGCGAATGCCGGGATCGACGACACGCTCTTGAAACGCCAGACGGCGCTGATCGGCTCGATGACTAAGCGCGAGCGCGCAAATCCCGGGCTGTTGCAGGCCAGCCGCAAGAAACGCATCGCGCGTGGCGCGGGGCTGGAAGTGAGCGAGCTCAATAAGCTGATCAAGATGCACCGCCAGATGGCGGATATGATGACAAAAATGGGCAAGCTGGGCAAAAAGGGCATGATGCGCCAGTTGGGCGGGCTTTTTGGCCTGAAAGGCGGCGCAATGCCGTCGGACGCCGAGATCGAGGCCACGCAGGCGCAAATGGGCGGCACCCCGGGTACCCTGCCCCCCAGCGGCTTTCCCGGTCTGGGCGGCGGCGCGGCGCTGCCGCCGGGCCTTGCCGGGTTTGGTAAGAAAAAATGACGGCTTTCCCCGCATCCGCGATGCTCCAGACCAGCCGCCTGATCCTTCGCGCGTCCACCAAGGACGACTGGTCGGCCTATAGTGCCTTTATGGAAACAGAAGCCGCAAGGTTTTTCGCGGGTTTTCGCGACCAAGGCAGGGCGTGGCGCAGCTTTGGAACCTTGATCTGGCATTGGATCGATCGTGGCTTTGGCCCCTGGGCGGTCACGATGCGCGGCAACGACGCCTGCGTCGGTATCGTTGGCCCGAAATTCCCGCCGAAGTGGCCCGAGCGCGAATTGACGTGGATCATCTTTGGCGACGCCGAGGGAAAAGGCATCGCCAGCGAAGCCGCGCGCGCGGCGCGCGCGGACGCCTATCAACGCCTTGGATGGGCAACCGCCGTAAGTTACATCGAGCCGGAAAACACCAGGTCTGTTGCGCTGGCCGAACGGTTAGGAGCGCAACTCGATATCGCCGCCCCGGTCCCCGGCGGCCCTGTGCGTGCCTACCGGCACCCCGGTCCCGAGGCACTGTAATGACGCCGCAAAAACCCAAGGCCGCATGATGCGTGCACCAGTCGATCATATGACCGTGTCGATCCCTGTCTTCGAAGAGGGCCGATTGCGGTACCGCGCGCCGCGCATGCCGGACTTCGAGGCCTGGGCCGAATTTCGCGCCTCGGACAGATCAAAATGCGTCGGCGGCCCCTATAGCCGCGGCAACGCCTTTGATTCATTCTGTGAAATTACCGGCCACTGGGATCTCCGCGGTTACGGTCGCTGGCTGATCGCCGATCGCGACACCGATGAACCCCTTGGCGTGGTCGGGCTGTTTTACCCCGAAGACTGGCCTGAACCCGAAATTGCATGGAGCCTTTTCGCCGCCGCCGAAGGCAAGGGCATCGCCACCGAGGCCGCGATGTTTTCCCGCGCCTACGCTTACGATGTGCTTGGCTGGTCGACGGCAATCAGCTGTTCAATGACCGGTAACACACGGTCTGAAGCGCTGGCCCGGCGCATGGGGGCAACCTTTGAGCGCGAATATCGACACCCCGATCTGGGCACCCTGAACATCTGGCACCACCTCGGCCCTGAGGCTGTGGCATGACCCGCCCTTGGCTTGCCCCCCTGCCCCAGGCCGCTGATCAGGTCACAGCCGTGACCGCGGCGATCCCGGTGATCGAGACCGACCGCCTGATCCTGCGCGCCCCGCGGCTTGAAGACTGGGCGAAGCTGGAGCCGATCTGGACCAGCGATCGCGCCCGGTTCATCGGCGGGCCGTTCAACGGCGAAGACGCCTGGCTCGACTTCAATCAGGCGATTGCAGGATGGCTGTTCAGGGGCATCGGTGGCATGACCATCACCGACCGCAACAGCGGCGCGGTGCTGGGGCTGGCCGGGTTCTTCTTTGACTACGGTGACGCTGAGCTCGAACTGGGTTGGCTTTTGACCGAGGCTGCCGAGGGCCACGGCATCGCATTCGAGGCCGCTACCGCGTTGCGCGATTATGGGTTCGGGGCCCTGGGTCCGACCGAATTCGTAAGCTACGTCAACGTCGAAAACGCCCGCTCGGTGGCATTGGCCGAGCGCCTGGGCGCGCAGCGCGACGCCGAACCGCTGGTCGATGCCGACGGCGGTCTGACATTCGTTTTCCGCCACCGCCAGGAGGACCAGAAATGAGCGATCATATCACACCTGCGGCCGAGCTTCTGGCCGAGCACCGCGACAGCATCGACCGGCTCGATGCGATCCTGACCTACACGCTGGCCGAGCGGTTCCTGCACACCAAAGCCGTCGGTCGGCTGAAAGCCCTGAACGACATGCCGCCCTCGGATCCCGCGCGCGAAGAACGTCAGATCGCGCGCCTTGAGCGGATGGCCGACGAGGCCGGGCTTGACCCGGAATTCGCCCGGAAATTCCTGAACTTCATCATCGGTGAAGTCATCAGGCATCACGAAGAAATCAAGAAATGACCGGGGGTTACCCCGTCGAATAGCTAGAACATAGGAGAAATCAACAATGGCTATGAAAATCCGGCTCGCCCGCGGCGGCTCGAAGAAACGTTCCCATTACCGCATCGTGGCGGCCGATTCGCGGATGCCCCGCGACGGGCGCTATATCGAGCGCCTGGGGACCTATGACCCGCTGTTGCCCAAGGACAGCGAAGACCGAGTCAAGATGAACATCGAGCGCATCCAGTATTGGATGGGCCAGGGCGCCGAACCGACCGATCGCGTGTCGCGTTTTCTGGAAGCTGCTGGAATTGTCGAGAAAAAGGAACGCGCAAACACGCTGAAGGCCGCGCCCGGCAAAAAGGCGCGGGAGCGCGCCGAGCAAAAGGCCGCCAAGGCCGCTGCCGCACCGGTAGAGGAACCTGCCGCCGAAACCGCCCAGGTCGAAGACGAAGCAGTTGAGCACGCACCGGTCGAGGAAGCAGCCGTCGAAAAGGCACCTGCCAAAGAAGCCGCCAAAACTGGCGATGCGCCAGTAGAAGAACCTGCCGCCGAAGCGGCCCATGTCGAAGACCAAGCGGTTGAGGACACACCGGTCGAGGAAGCGCCTGCCGAAAAGGCCCCAATCGAAGAAGCTGCCGCTTCAGGCGATGCCCCGGCGGAAGAGGCCGCCGAAGAAAAAGCCGAAGGTTAAGGCCGCGGCATGGCAGATCGGGTTTGTCTCGGGGCAATTTCAGGCGCATTCGGCGTCCACGGCGACGTGCGCCTGAAAAGCTTTTGCGCCGAGCCTGCTGCCATCGCAACCTATGGCGCGCTGACCAGCGAGGACGGACAGTCTTCGTATGAGATCAGCGTGCTGATGCCAATCAAGGCGGGCTTTTCGGCGCGCCTGTCGGGCGTTTCCACCCGGGCTCGGGCCGAAGCCCTGAAAGGGACGCGACTTTACGCGGCGCGCGATGTTCTGCCCGACCTGCCGGATGACGAATTTTATCACGCCGATCTTGTCGGGCTGGCGGTTCTCGATACCGGGGGCGCGCAACTGGGCAGGGTCAAAGCGGTGCTGAACCACGGGGCCGACGACCTGATAGAAGTTCAGCTTGCCGGCGGCGAAACCGTACTGGTTCCGTTCCGGCAAGCGGTTGTGCCAACGGTGGATGTTGCAAGCGGGCGCCTGATCGTCGATCCGCCGGAGGGGATTTTTTCCGATGACTGAGCGCCAGCACCCCCCCCGCAACCACGGCGCCAAGTCGATCCGCGCCAGCGCTGTGCCGCGTGATCTTATGGCCGGGCAACACCGCGTCGCCGGGGCCTGGACGGCGCAGGTCATCACGCTTTATCCGCAGACCTTTCCCGGGGTTCTGGGCGACAGCCTGACCGGCAAGGCGCTGGACGAAGGGCTTTGGAACCTGGAGACCGTGGACTTGCGCAGCTTTGGCGAGGGCAGGCATCGCAACGTCGATGACACGCCCACGGGTGGCGGCGCCGGCATGGTCATTCGCGCCGACGTCATGGGGGCCGCCCTTGACGCCACTGCGCGCGCGGGGGGCCCGCGCGAGGCCTGGCCGGTGATCTACCTCTCGCCGCGTGGTCAGCCGTTTCGCCAGTCAACGGCACAACGTCTGGCGCGCTGCGAAGGCATGACCCTGATTTGCGGGCGTTTTGAGGGCTTGGATGAACGGGTGATCGAGCATTATGCCATCGAAGAGGTATCATTGGGCGATTTCGTCCTGACCGGCGGCGAGATTGCCGCACAGGCCTTGATCGACGCGACGGTTCGCCTTATACCCCGCGTGCTTGGGAATCAGGCCTCGGCCCTGGATGAAAGTTTTTCGGACAGGCTGCTTGAACACCCCCAGTTTACACGGCCCAATGTCTGGCAGGGTCGCGCGGTGCCGCCTGTTCTTCTCAGCGGGCACCACGCAGATATCGAAAGCTGGCGACGGGACATGGCCGAAAGGCTGACAAAGGAACGACGACCTGATCTCTGGCGGGCTTACCTTGCGTTGCACGGGTTGGACCCGGGTGAAGACCAAGAGTTCTGAGGCGGCACCAACCTCTCTGGACAGAACCAGAGGCCTAATAAGGAGTTCAGGCGATGGACCTGATCGCAGAGCTCGAAGCCGAGCAAGTGGCGGCACTCGGCCACGAGATCCCCGATTTCAAGGCGGGTGACACGATCCGCGTCGGTTACAAAGTGACCGAAGGCACCCGGACACGGGTGCAGAATTATGAAGGCGTCTGCATCAGCCGCCGCAACGGCGGGGGCATCGCCGGGTCGTTCACGGTGCGCAAAATCTCGTTCGGCGAGGGCGTCGAGCGGGTGTTCCCGCTGCATTCGACCAATATCGCAGAGATCACCGTGGTGCGCCGGGGTCGCGTCCGCCGGGCCAAGCTTTACTATCTGCGGTCGCGCCGGGGCAAAGCGGCCCGGATCGCCGAAGACAGCCATTACAAACCCAAGAAAACCTGAGGAGCGACGCGATGAAAAAGGACACGCATCCCGAATATCACCTGATCGACGTCAAGCTCATCAATGGCGATGTCATCCAGATGAAATCGACCTGGGGGGTGGCGGGCGACCAGATGGCGCTGGAAGTCGACCCGTCGGTGCATCCGGCCTGGACCGGCGGCGGCACCCGCCTGATGGACACCGGCGGCCGGGTCTCGAAGTTCAAGAAGAAATACGAGGGTCTGGAGTTGTGATCCGACTTTCGTTTCGGCGAGTTGCGCCGCCTTTCGGGGCGGCGTTTTTCGTTTCAATCCAGCCCCGATGCCTCTCACAGTGAGAGAAGGCGTTAACTTTCTGAATTATATGTGTAATTTGTTAAGCAGACAGCGAAGTGATCCTTGCGCGGGCGGCCTCTCTCCCATCCCCTCTCCCAAGGGAGAGGGGAGCCGCCCTGCCCGCACCCGGCGCGCTTCCCCCCTCCCCGTGGGAGGGGGGTCAGGGGGGAGGCATTGGAGGGGGGTCAGGGGGGGGCATTCGGATGCGGTTTTTACGATTATGAATAGCCTTGGCTGGCCCGGTGCGGCTAGTCTTACTCATTGAAAGCGAGGACCGAGATGAACATCATCTGGCTGGGCCACGGCAGTTTCCGGATCGAAATCGGCGGCGAGGTGCTGCTGATCGACCCCTGGCTGACCGGTAATCCGATGCTGCCCGAGGAAAGCCATGACGCGGCGGTTCAGGGGGGCACGTATCTGGTGCTGACCCATGTGCATTTCGATCACGTCGCCGACATGCTGCCGCTGGCGCGCAAGCTGGGCGTGCCGGTGGTCGGCCAGTACGACCTGATGGCGCATTGGGAAGCGGTCGAGAAGATCGAGACGGTCGGTTTTAACAAGGGCGGCACGGTGATGCTGGGGGATGTGGCTTTAAGCATGGTGCCGGCCTCGCATTCATCGACCTTCGCCAGCGACGACGGGCCCAAGGCGGGCGGGTCCGAGGTTGAGTACATGATCCGGGGCGAGGGCAGATGCGTTTATCTGTCGGGCGACACCGCCATCATGGCCGACATGGAATGGATGGGAGATTATTACCGGCCCGACATCGGCATCCTCAGCGCCGGGGGTCATTTCACCATGGACATGAAAGCGGCAGCCTATGCGGCGCGGCGGTATTTCGATTTCAAGATCGTGATCCCCTGCCATTACCGGACGTTCCCGATCCTGGAACAATCGGCGGTTGCGCTTGCCGAGGGGTTGCCGGGTGTCGAGGTTATCGAACCGCAAGTGATGAAACAGATAACTCTCTAAAGCACTTCACCTGAACTTGGAATCAATGGGGATTCCCAAAGGGATTGATTTGTGATTCACGCTATTTGGAGGTGAATTATGAGCAATACTTATTCTTTGGATTTGCGCACGCGGGTGATTTCACAGGTTCGGACGGGGTTTTCCCGGCGCGAGGTTGCGCGGCGTTTCGGAGTGAGCCCGAGCTTTGTCATCAAGGTCGTTCAGCGTTTTGAGAAATCCGGCTCAGCAGCATCAGCAAAACAGGGGCGACCGAGCGGCAAGGGCAAGCTGGCGGCTTTCAGAACGGCGCTGGTGGCACAAGTTGCAGCGCATCCCGATCTGACTTTGGCGGAATTGAGGGACTGGCTCGCGCGCAAACATCGGGTGGGTGTGCATCTCTTCTCGATCAGCCGAGTCCTGAAATCCGCAGGCTTCACATATAAAAAAATCGCTTCTGGCAGTGGAGGCTGGTCGCGCGCGGGCGCGCCGTAAGCGCTATATCTGGCAGGTTCATCGCCAGCCGTTCATGCGCAAAACCCCGCACCGGCTGGTCTTTATCGACGAGACCAGCGTGAAGACCAACATGACGCGGATGCGGGGCCGGTCGCTCAAAGGCCAGCGCCTGCGCGCCACAGCACCTTTTGGATATTGGCGCACACAAACCTTCATTGCCGGGCTCAGATGCGATGGCCTGATCGCACCCTGG
The DNA here is from genome assembly GCA_965247915.1 of Paracoccaceae bacterium. GTDB lineage: Bacteria > Pseudomonadota > Alphaproteobacteria > Rhodobacterales > Rhodobacteraceae > JAKZRT01. Next base: position 180,474 of record OZ252048.1, on the reverse strand, counting down.
GTGCTGGACGGGCCGGTCAACCGAGCTGGTTTCGAGGCCTATGTCGAAACCCAGCTCGCGCCGGCGCTGAACCAAGGTGATGTTGTCATCCTCGATAACCTGTCCTCGCACAAGAGCGCGAAAGCCGCCGCGATCCTGCGCAAATGCGGCGCTTGGTTCCTGTTCCTGCCACCCTATTCCCCGGATCTAAACCCGATCGAAATGGCGTTTTCAAAGCTCAAAGCCCATCTCCGGCGGATCAAGGCCAGAACAATCGACGCCCTGTGGCGGGCGGTAGGAGAAATCTGTGACCTCTACGACGAAACTGAATGCTGGAACTACTTCAAGGCAGCCGGATATGCGCACGACTAAAAGTGAAACGCTTTAGCGCCCACGAATTTCTGATCTGACGCGCCATAATACCGACCGCAATGCAGCCATCGGCCGCACTACTTACTCTTCTTCTTCTTCTTCTTCTTCTTCTTCTTACTCTTACTCTTACCCTTGCTCTTATCCTTGTCCACTATCCCGCCGGATGGCTTCGACTCGTCCGAACTGTCCAACCCGTCGGGATTGACCGGCGTGCCACTATTTTTGTTGCCATTACCGGGTCCGGATTGTTCGCCGTCGTCAGCAGCGGTTTCGGAGACTGTATCCCCGGAGCCTGCGTTCTGGTCCAGTTCAGGAATTTGGTCTTCGCTCTCATCCGGGGCGTCAGCAGCAGTTTCGAAACCTGTGTCCTCAGAAATTGCATTTTGGTCCAGTTCCGGGAATTGGTCTTCATCTCTGTCCGCGGCAGTGTCGTCAACTAACGTTGTCGTCTGCTCTGGATCGGGGCCGGTGGACAGGGCCAGACCAGACCCGTCGCGCGGCTCGTCGGGTTGGAATTTCAGTACAAACCAGCCACCCATTGGCATTACAATTGACGTGCTTGTTTTCCGATTGCGCCGGTTGGCGGTTTCGACATTTACCGTCGGGTGGCTCTCGCCGATTGCCAATTCCGGCTTTAGGCTGTCGCGCGGAACCCTGGCCGCGACCAGATATTCCACAACCCGCATTGTGCGCCTCACCCCAAGGTCCAGATTATATGTTGCGCTGCCAACTTTGTCGGTGTGCCCGGCAATCGAAAATGTGACCGTTGGGAACGCGATCATCCACTCGGCCTGGGCGTCAAGCCTTTGCATTGCCTCCGCGTCGAGCGTATCGACCCCTGATGCGAAATACACATCCGCAAAACCTTGCCGTTCGAATTCACGACGCAGAGTCCAAGCATCTTTGATCCCAGCCTTGGTGTCGCGTGTAAAGGTCAGCGCGTCGGTGGAAGGTGCCCCGAACAGGACAGCACAAAAGATGAAAGGAAGCAGCGCCAACGGGCGCTTGAACAGGTTATTCATCACCAAACTCATATTTGGCCCCACTGTGGGGCAAGACTTGCCCCCCCCGGGGATATTTGGCGAATCACTCACCCACAGGAAGGAGCTAAATCCATGTAGTCTCAGAAAATTGTGGAAATATTTAGGCAAATGCACTTAAAAATCTTCACTTTTGCGGTGCGCCACCCGAAATCAACGGCGGCTTGCGAAGAATTCCTTAAGAATGTCAGAGGCTTCCCTGGCACCCACTCTATCGTAAATTTCGGGTACATGGTGCGCCTGCGGGTGCGAAAAAACCCGCGCGCCGTGGGCCACGCCGCCCGATTTGGGGTCATCCGCGCCATAATAAAGCCGCGCGATCCGGGCCGAGGCGATGAGCGACGCGCACATCGCGCAGGGTTCCAGCGTGACATAAAGGTCGTGGTCGGTCAGGCGTTCGGAGCCTGCTGCGGCACAGGCCGCACGGATCGCCAGCATTTCGGCGTGGGCCGAGGGGTCGGCCAGATCGCGGGTCCGGTTGCCAGCGCGGGCGACGATTTCGCCGTCCGGAGACACGATAACCGCGCCCACCGGCACCTCGCCGCGCGCGGCGGCGGCGCGCGCCTGGTCCAGGGCGGCGTCCATGTGGCTGGTGAGGGTCATGGTCCGGGCATGACCTGAAAATTCGCGCCCCGCAAGCCGCTTTGCAACTGCCGCGTAGGGGCGTTAAGCCGGGGTCCATGGCTGAAGGTCCCAACAAAGGCGAGCGTATCGCCAAGGTGCTGGCGCGCGCTGGCGTGGCCTCGCGGCGCGAGGCCGAGCGGATGATCGAAGCGGGCCGCGTGTCGGTCAACGGCAAGGTGATCGGCGGCCCGGCGCTGAACGTCACCGACAAGGACCGGATCGCGGTCGACGGCGCGGCGCTGGCGCCGGCCGAGACGACGCGGCTGTGGCTCTATCACAAACCCAAAGGCGTGGTGACAACCACGAAGGATGAGAAGGGCCGACCAACGATATTTGACGCCCTGCCCGCCGGGATGCCGCGGGTGATGAGCGTCGGGCGGCTCGATCTGAATTCCGAGGGGCTGCTGATCTTGACCAACGATGGCGGCGTGAAACGGCGGCTGGAACTGCCCTCGACCGGCTGGCTGCGGCGCTACCGGGTGCGGGTCAAAGGCGCGCCGAAAGACCCCGATCTTGAGCCATTGCGCAAGGGCCTGGTGGTCGAGGGCGAGCGATTTCAGCCGATGGAGGTCAGCATCGACCGCCAGCAAGGGGCCAACGCCTGGCTGACGATTGCCCTGCGCGAGGGCAAAAACCGCGAGGTTCGCCGCGCCGCGCAGGCGGTCGGCCTGGCCGTCAACCGCCTGATCCGGATCTCTTACGGCCCGTTCCGGCTGGGCGAACTGAAACCCGGCGAGGTTTCCGAGGTGCGCAGCCGCGTGGTGCGCGACCAGCTGGGCCTCGACGACCGGCCAGCGGCCCCGAAAAAGCTGAAACCCAAGCGCGCCCGAAAGCCGCAATCGACTGACCGAAGGAAGTGACAGATGGCTGATCTTTTGACCTTTGAGAACCTTGGTAACCTGCTGATGCTGTGCTTTCTGCAGGGGGTTCTGGGGTTCGACAACCTGCTTTACATCTCGATCGAAAGCCAGCGCGCGCCGGCCCACCTGCAACGCCGGGTGCGGTTTTGGGGCATTCTGGTCGCGGTGGCGTTGCGGGTGGTGTTGCTGTTCGTAATGATCCGGCTGATCGGCGCCCTCAGCGCGCCGTTCTTCGTGGTGAGCTGGGTCGGCGTGATCGAAGGCGGGGTCAACTTTGCTACGCTGGTTTTCGTCTTTGGCGGGGCCTTCATCATCTACACCGCGGTCAAGGAAATCGGCCATATGCTGTCGGTGCAGAACCTCGGGCACGGGCTGGGCGAACGCAGCCGAAAGTCGGCCGCCCAGGTGGTGGTGATGATCGTCCTGATGAACCTGGTTTTCAGCTTCGATTCGATCCTGTCGGCGCTGGCGATCACGGATGTTTTTGTCATTCTCGCCATCGCGATACTGATCTCGGGCGGTGCGATGCTGGTGCTGGCCGACGGGGTGACGAGGTTTCTGGAAAAGAACCGGATGTACGAGGTTCTGGGCCTGTTCATTCTGCTGATTGTCGGTGTGGTCCTGTTGGGCGAGGCCGGACCGGCGGCGGCCCACGCCGTTCACGATGCCAGCCTCCAGATCAAATTGTTCGGGCACGACCTCATTCCGATGTCAAAATCCACGTTCTATTTCTCGGTCATCGTGCTGGTCGCAGTCGAGGTTATTCAGTCGGGGTATTCGCGCAAACTTGCCAAGCAACGCGCCGCCGGGGCGGGCTGAGCCTTGGGTTCTGGAAAAAGTCGCTCGGAAACGTTATATCGTTGAAGTACAACAGATTGAGTTATTATGGCTAAAATTCTCAAATTGGTAAGCAATATCGGCGATTCCGCGGCGGCGTTGCCCGAACCGTCGGTGCATATTCCTGAATTGGCAAAGGCCAGCGAGAGCCGGGCGCGCGAAATAGTCGCGATGATCGACGATGTCGATCCGGGCCGGCCGGACACACTGAACGCGCTGGGACGCGACGCGCAGAACGACCTGGTTCAGGCGGTGCCGAAACTGACCGCCAGCGTCACCTCGATCCTGGGCGACGACCCGGAACCGAAACTGGAGGGGATGCGCGCGACACTGGCGGGGCTGGATATTTCCGACAACGGCAGCCGGACGCGCCGCAACCCGGTGGAATTTCTGGTTCGCAAAGTTGCGCCCGGGGCCGCCCTGGGTGCCCGGTTGACCGAACTCAGGGCCGAGTTCGCGGCAGCGGCAAAAGCGCTCTCTGAGATGCATCTTGGCCGCGATAACGCGCAACTGGATTTGCGCGATGCTTACCGTGCGGCGGTCGCGGCCCACGAAGGCGTCACGCTGGCCATCGCGGCGGGGCGCGAGCGAATGGCGCGCGATGTCGCAAGCCTGGCGGAAGACCATGCGCGCACGCTGGAGATTGCGCCGGAAAATCGCCCCGCGGCCAGCGACGCGGTGCTGCCGCCCTTGCGCGCCGCGCGCGACAGCATCGAAACGCGCATCCACACGCTCAGGCATGTTCGCACGCATACGCTCGAGACGCTGCGTCTGATCCGCGAGCTCAGCGAAAGCGAGGCGGCGCTGAACACAAGCCTGGCGGATTTCCTGCACAACGACCTAGCGGATTGGGACAAGCGAATTTCCGACCTTACCGGCCGATCGTCGAATGGCAGGCCGCTGGACACCCAAGGCGTAGATGCGGCGTGCCGGACGTTTGCCGAGGCGCTTGATCCGCTCATTTCACCGACCCGGGGGCTTGTTGAGGCGCGCGCCGACACCACCGCTGCGCTAGCGGCCCTGGACCGCGCGCTGACTGGGGCCTGAGGGAAATAATTGACGATTTACCGACATATATTTCGACTGGGTGCGTTGGTTCTGACCGGCTTGGCGCTTGCCGGTTGCGAGGTTTTCTTTCCCCCCGCCATTGTCACCGCCCCGGGCCTGGCAGGCGGCGACGGCCGCTCCGACCCGCCGCGGTCAGCGCAAAGCCTTGCCTTGTCGGACTATTACGCGGGCGTGCAGAGCGATCTTTTGTCTCAGGGGTTGCTGCGAACCGACGGCGGCGGACCCGGTGCGCCCTTCACCGCGCGCGATCTGGCGGCGAATTTTGTCCGCATCGCGCTCTTTGATGAATATACGCGCCAGGGCGGGCGGCTGGTGGCCCGCGCCACGCCGAGCCACTTGCGCAGGTGGGAAGAGCCGGTCGTCATAGGCGTCGAATTTGGCGCCAGCGTGCCCGCCGACGACCGCTGGCGCGACCTGCGGTTGATCCAGGCATACGCGGCGCGGCTGGGCCGCCTGACCGGGCTCAGCATCTGGGTGGGCGGGCCGAGGCCCAACTTTCATGTGCTGATCCTGAACGAAGACGAGCGGGTGGCCTATGGCCCGCGTCTGCGCAGCCTGGTCCCCGGAATTGGCGATGAAACCGTCGACACGGTGGTCGGCATGCCGCGCAATCTCTTTTGTCTGGTGTTTGCGTTTTCGAGCGCCGATGCTGCGTCGCCCTACACCAAGGCGGTCGCGGTCATTCGCGGCGAGCACCCGGACCTGATGCGCGCGAGCTGCATCCACGAAGAGCTTGCCCAGAGTCTGGGTCTGGCCAACGACAGCCCGACGGCGCGGCCCTCGATCTTTAACGACGACGAGGAATTTGGCCTTCTGACCACCCACGACGAGCTGTTGCTGCGCATGCTTTACGATCCGCGCCTGCGCGTCGGCATGTCCGAGGCCCAGGCCGCGCCGCTGGCGCGCGCGATGGCGGCCGAGTTTTTCGCGGGCGAAAGTTAAACCGCACAGATTGATGTTGCGCGCGTCGCCGCGTAGACCGGTCCGACCGGAGAACGTAATGATCATCTGTTGCGGCGAAGCACTGATCGACATGCTGCCGCGCGACGCCGTGGGCGGCGGCGCGGCTTTTGTGCCCACCCCCGGTGGCGCGGTCTTCAACACCGCCATCGCGCTTGGCCGGCTGGGCGCCCCGGTCGGGTTCTTTACCGGCCTTTCGACCGATCTGTTTGGCGTGATGCTGCAAGCAGCGCTGACCGCGGCCGGGGTCGATTTCAGCGCCGCTGTCGTCAGCGACCGGCCAACGACGCTGGCGTTTGTCACTTTGGAGGATGGCCAGTCAGATTACGCCTTTTACGACGAAAACACCGCCGGGCGGATGCTGACGGCGGGCGACCTGCCCGAATTGCCCGACGCTTGCGAAGCGCTTTTTTTTGGCGGCATCAGCCTGGCGGTTGAGCCCTGCGGCGATACCCTGGCCACATTCTGCGCGCGCCAGGCCGGGACCCGCGTGATCGCGCTGGACCCGAACATTCGGCCCGGTTTCATCGGCGACGAAACCGCCTATCGCGCGCGGCTGGATGCGATGATCAGCCAGGCGGATATCGTGAAATTTTCAATCGAAGACCTTGCCTGGTTTGCGGCCGGCAGCGACCGCGACGACATGGCGCGCCAAATCCTCGGGCGTGGGCCCCGGCTGGTGCTGATTACCGAGGGCGCGGTCGGCGCGCGGGCCTATACGCGCGATCACCAGGTGTTTTTTCCCGGCCGCCCGGCGGTTGTGGTCGATACCGTCGGGGCGGGCGACACGTTCAACGCCGGCGTTTTGGCCGCCCTGCACCTGCACGACAAGTTGAACAAAGAGGCGCTGGATACCTTGGATGAACCGACCCTGCGCGCCGCCCTCAGCCTAGGCGTTCGCGCCGCTGCGGTGACGGTGGGGCGCGCCGGGGCCAATCCGCCATTCGTGTCCGAGCTGTGAGGGCGCTGGTGCAACGGGTGTCGCGGGCCTCGGTCTCCGTCGGGGGCGCGGTGATTGGCGAGATTGCCGGCGGGCTGATGATTTTGGTCTGCGCGATGGCTGGCGACGACCGCGCGCGCGCCGCGGCGCTGGCCACGAAGGTTGCAAAGCTGCGCATCTTTCGCGACGACGAGGGGCGGATGAACCGGTCGGTTGTCGATTGCGGGGGCGCGGCGCTGGTGGTCAGCCAGTTCACCTTGGCCGCAGACACCACGCGCGGCAACCGACCGGGGTTTTCGACCGCCGCGCCACCCGAGTTGGGCGCCGCACTTTACGCGGCTTTCGCGGACGATCTTGCAGCACTCGGCGTCCTGGTTCAGCGCGGCCGCTTTGGTGCCGATATGGCCGTTGAGCTGGTCAACGACGGGCCGGTAACGATCTGGCTGGACGTCTGAACGGGCGCCCCGATTTGTCCCTTGACGCACCAGCGCCCGTCGCATACCACCGCGCTGCTTGGGCGGCGGAGTAGCTCAGCTGGTTAGAGCAGCGGAATCATAATCCGCGTGTCGGGGGTTCAAGTCCCTCCTCCGCTACCAAGTTATTCAGGGTCCATACCGGAGACATGGTTTACGGTTTATTCCTAAGACATGGGTAACAGTTTCGCATCGAAGGGGTCAGGTATCGGTTCGAATTTCTTTGTTTTGGTGTCGAAGAACCCGGGATCGCAGGGCATGAAGCTCACCATCCAGGTTTTGTCCTCAACTTGATTGATGCCAACGTTTTGACCGGCGAAGACTGTGGCGAGGTGGATCTTGCGCCTGTCCGGACCCGGCGTGGCAGTTAGAGACTCCGGCTGGAAAAGGAATGGCGAAAACGCAGATATTCAGGACGAGGCTCTAGACCCGAAATTGCGATGCGCCGCGCTGAAAGGCGGAACAATGCCGCGGTTCGGGAACCAACGGCCAACCCAGCCTAATTTCACCAGTCAATGAATTCCTCAAAATTTTCCACACTCTGGGTCCAGAGCGAAAACACCGAGTTAAAATCCTCTTCCGTCATCCCGGTATTGCCCAGTTGTACATCATACTCGATTCGCGCACTCAGGTTTTCGCTCAGATAGGCGCGCGCATAGCGTTCGCTGGTATTCCAGGAATTTATCTGCTCCAGCGAGATTCTTCCGTCGGTCCGGTAGCCGCTAAAGAACTGGATCGACCGGCAATTTTCACCACCGGTACAGCCATAGTAGTAGATTTGGAAATTTGTCCCAAAATATCGTGCATCAATCAATGGATCGCCATAGTCGTCTTTGGTTAGCTTTGCGGGAATTCCCTGATCGAAGAAATACGCCACCAGGACACCCGGGTCAGAGGCTACGATATTTTCCGCCGAGGCTGCCGCACCCAAAGCAGATACAACTGCCGCCAGCGCCAATGATTTGGTTTTCTGCATTTTCGTCCCTCCTGTTCCCTAAGCATAGTGCTTTGATACTGAGACGGCAGAGTCAACCGGGGATCAACTTTCACCGATGCCGACGAAATCGACCGCCACCTGCGGGAAATAGACGAATACCTGACGCGGGCGGCAGTTGTATCTGCTTTGGGTGGCGGAGCTGTTGCGGGGTGTGACGTCCCGCCCTCGGCCGTACAGGTGAACCGAGGGCGGGGTTACTCAAGCACTCGTCACTGCACAATGCAATTTCTAGGCGGGCAATGCGGCAGCGGCGGGCCGGTTTCGGGCCAATTTGAGCTATTCCGGGAAACAGTCTGTTGCGGGATTTGATTCAGATTTCGCGCCAAATGGGTGGAAACGCGCAAGACCCCGGGCAATTGGCACAGCAATTGGGCAATTGTGCAGAGTTTTGCTGCAATTGCCGGTTCGCGGGGCCGCCCTTGGTCCGGCCCGAAACATGGGATCAGGCGGTTGCCGCTTCTTGGGCAATGCCGGTCACGATGGCGTCGATGGCGTCGTGTTCGGCCACCCAATGACCAGGACCCACCTCTTCCAGCTTGGGCCGATAGCCCAGATCGCCGGCGTCGATGCGCGAGGGCAGGAACCGCAGCGGCGCGCGCGGGTCCGTCACCGACGGCAGATCGCCGGCCAGTTTCAGGCGCTGGCGCGCCCGTTCGACGCGTGGGTCGGGCACCGGCACCGCCGAGATCAGCGACCGGGTATAGGGGTGGCGGGCGTCTTCGAAAATGGTGTTGCGGTCGGCCATTTCGACGATGCGGCCAAGATAGAGCACCATGATCCGGTCGGCGACTTCGCGCACCACCGAAAGATCGTGGCTGATGAAGATCATCGACATGCCAAACTCTTCGCGCAGGTCATTCAACAGCGCGAGAATCTGGGCCTGCACCGATACATCGAGCGCCGACACGGCCTCGTCGCAGATAATCAGCCGCGGCTTGTTAATCATGGCCCGCGCGATGCCGACGCGCTGGTTCTGGCCGCCCGAAAGTTCGTGCGGATAGCGGTTGACCATGTTTTGCGGCAGGCCGACCTTTTCCATCATCTCGATCACTTGCCGCTTGCGTTCGGTCGCCGACAGATCGGGCCGGTGGGTCGCCAGCGGTTCGGCGATCGAGGCGGATATGGTCATGCGCGGGTCGAGGCTGGCCAGCGGGTCCTGAAAGACGATCTGCAGGTCCTTGCGGTGCTTTTTCAACTGGTGCGCCTGTAGCCCGGTCAGTTCGTTGCCCAGCCAGGACACATGGCCGCCGGTCGGTGGAATGAGTTGCAGGACCGCGCGCGCCAGCGTGGACTTGCCGCAACCGCTTTCGCCCACCAGGCCAAGGGTTTCGCCCTGCCCGACATCAAAGGTGACACCATCGACCGCCTTCAGCGCGAACTTGCGGCCAAAAATCCCGCCCTGCCCGCGCACGGTGAATTCGACCCGCATATCGTCGGCGCGCAGCAGCGGTTCGCCCGAGGCGGTAACCCCGGTTGGCGGATACGGCGTGTCGAGCCGCGGCATCGCGTCCAGAAGCGCCCTAGTATAGGGGTGCGCGGGGCGATAGAAAATGTCTTCCACGTCGCCGCTTTCGACATATTCGCCGTGGCGCATGACCTCGATCCGGTCGCACATGCGCGCCACGACGCCCATGTCGTGGGTGATCAGGGCAACGGCGGTGCCTTCGGTTTTCTGCAAATCCGCGATCAGGTCGAGAATTTCGGCCTGCACGGTCACATCGAGCGCCGTGGTCGGTTCATCAGCGATCAGCAACTGTGGGCTCAGCAGCATCGCCATGGCGATCATCACGCGCTGGCGCTGGCCGCCGGAAAGTTCGTGCGGGAACTGGCCCATCCGCCGCGCCGCGTCGGGCATTTTGACCTTTTCCAGCCAGTCCACGCAGTGCCGGGTAATCGCGGCCCCGCGCATATCGGAATGAATGCGCAACACTTCGGCCAATTGATCCCCGATCCGCAGGTGCGGGGTCAGCGCGGTCAGCGGGTCCTGGAAGATCATCGTCATGGCGCTGCCGCGAATGTGGTTCAGATCGGCGGGCGCCAGGTTCAGAACCTCTTCGCCCTGCAACATAACCGACCCTGTCGCGGTCCCGTTGCGCGCCAAAAGCCCCATGGTGGCCAGAAAGCTCTGGCTTTTGCCCGAGCCGCTTTCGCCGACGATGCCCAGGCATTCGCCGGGGTTGATCGAAAGCGAAATGTTCTTGACCGCCTCGACCTGGCCGTCGGGGGTGTCGAAAGTGACGCGCAGATTGCGGATGTCCAGCAACGCCATCTTAGCGGTCCTTCGGATCAAGGGCGTCGCGCAAACCGTCGCCGATGAAAAACATGCAGATGATGGTGATCAGGAAGAACGACAGCGGGATCATCAGCTGCCAGAGCGTGCCGTATGCCATGGTGCCCGCGCCCTCGGCGATCAGCCGCCCCAGCGAGGTGTTGGGTTCCTGCACGCCAAGCCCCAGGAACGAGATGAAACTTTCCGCCAATATCATTTCGGGCACTAAAAGCGAGGCATAGACAATCACCACCCCCAGAAGGTTGGGCATGATGTGGCGCCAGATGATCATCGGGCCCGACACGCCGGCGGCACGGGCCGCCTCGACGAATTCGCGGTTTTTCAGGCTGAGAGTCTGGCCCCGCACCACCCGGCTCATGGTCAGCCAGCCGGTCAGGCCCAGACCCACAAAGAGCATGAACAGCGACCGCTCGAAAATCACCATCAACAGGATGATGACCAGTGTCGACGGGATCGCCAGCAGGATATCGACATTGCGCATCATGAAGTTATCGGTACGGCCGCCGACAAAGCCCGCGATCGCGCCATAACTGGTGCCGACGATCAGCGCCACGGACGCGCCGACCAGCCCCACCAAAAGCGAAGTCCGGGTGCCCTGGATACTGCGCGCGTAAAGGTCGCGGCCCAGTTCATCGGTGCCAAAGAAATGGCCGGAACCGATTGACGGCCTTCCCATTTCGGCAACGTTGCCCATTATGGCCCAGTCGATCTCTTCGTTTGACCATTGGGCGAAGAGCGGACCGATGATGACAAAGACCACCATGATCGACAATACGATGACCGCACCAAACGCGGCCCGGTTGCGGAAAAACCGGGCGTATGCGTCCTGCCACAGCGACCGGCCGCGAACTTCGGTGGCCTCGTCGGGGTCTGTCAGTATCTCGCTCATCTCATCAATACCGGATGCGGGGGTCGAACCAGGCGTACAGCAGGTCGGTGATCAGATTGAACGTGATCGTCAGCGAGCCGTAGAGGATCGTCGTGCCCAGCAGCACCGCATAGTCACGGTTCAGGGCCGAGTTGACGTATGACTGACCTAGGCCGCCGGTCGAGAAATAGATGTCCACAAAGACCGAGCCGGTGATGACATAGACAAAAACCGGGCCCAGATAGCTGACCACCGGCAACATTGTCGGTTTCATCGCATGACGCCAGATCACCTGGCGCATCGGCAGGCCCTTGGCCTGCGCAGTGCGGACGAAGTTAGAATTCAGCACTTCAAGCATCGACGACCGGGTGATCCGCGCAATCGAGGCCATAAACGAGGTCGACAAGGCGATGACCGGCAGGATCAGATATTCGATCTGGCCGCCGTTCCAGCCGCCGCCGGGCAGCCACCCCAGATACAGCGTGAAGATCAGAATCAGGATAGGCCCCATCACGAAGTTGGGCAGCGCCTGGGCCGAGAAAGAAAATGCCACCGCCAGATAGTCGATCCAGCTATTTTGCTTGATGGCCGCCACCACCCCAAGCGATATTCCGACGGTCGAGGCCACGACAAAGGACCAGAGGCCATAGGTCAGCGTGATTGGGAAGCCCTGGGCGATGATGTCGTTGACGTCGCGGTCCTTGTATTTGAACGACGGGCCGAAATCGAAGTGGAATACAATATTGCCGACATAATCGGCCAGTTGCTTCCAATAGGGCTGATCGAGACCATAGCGCGCCTCGATATTGGCCAGAACCTGCGGCGGCAGCGGTTTTTCCGAGGTGAAGGGCCCGCCGGGGGCCGTGTGCATCAGCACGAAGCAGACGATGATCATCACAAGCATCGTCGGGATCGCGAAGGCGAGCCGGTTGATAATAAAGCCAAGCATGTCAAGGACCCGGTGAGTGAATCGAAATAAGCGCCGCCCGGGTCACGGGCGGCGCTGATATTATCGGCAGATGATTATTCTGCGACCTTATAAAGGTTGCGCGAATACCAGTTCTGTTCGACGTTTCCGACCGGCCAGTTTTTCAGATCGGTGTCGATCATGTAGTTCCCGGCATAGTGATAGATCGGGATGATCGGCACGTCTTCGGCGATCATCTGTTCGATCTTGGTGTAAAGATCGGTCGCATCGGCCGCGGTTTTTGCCGAAGCCAGCATCGCATCGACGTCGGCATTCGAATACTTGGCGTCGTTGTAGCTGGAGTTGCTGTCAACCAGATCGAGGAAGGTCGAGGCCTCGTTATAATCGCCACACCAACCGGCGCGGGCGATCTGGTAGTCCTGACCGCCACGGGTTTCCAGGAAGGTCTTCCATTCCTGGTTGGCCAGTTCGACGGTCACGCCCAGTTTCTGCTTCCACATCTGGCTGATCGCGATGGCAATCTTCTTGTGGCCTTCCGAGGTGTTGTAGATCAGTTCGATCTCCAGCCCGTCGCCGTAACCGGCCTCGGCCAACAGCTCTTTGGCCAGGGCATCGCGCTCGGCTTGCGTCATGCCCGCCGCCGCGACCTCCGGCACGTTAAAGCCGGCGGTGGCTTCGGGCGTGAACGTATAGGCCGGGAACTGACCGCCGGCGGTAACCTTCTCGACGATGATGTCACGGTCCACAGCCAGCGACAGCGCCTGACGCACACGAACGTCCAGCAGGGCCGGGTTGGTCGTGTCGGTCAGGTTGATGGTGTAGTAATAGCTGCAGAGCCGCGGGAACACCGTGGTCTCGTCCGGGTTCGATTTGGACAGACGCGGATATTGACCGGCCGGAATTTCGGTCCGGTCCAGCTCGCCCGCCATGTAACGGGTCAGCGCCACGTTTTCGTCGTTGATGACCAGCGCCACAACCTTGTCGATGATCGTCGCGTCGTTGTTCCAGTACAGGATGTTGCGTTCGCGCACCGACCGTTCGTTCGGCAGATGCTCGGTCAGGATGTAGGCACCGTTCGAGATGATGTTGCCGGGCTTGGTCCATTCGTTTCCATGCGCCTCAACCGTCGTCTGATGCACGGGGAAAGTGGTGGCATGGGTGGTCATTGCCGCGAAATACGGCAGAGCGGCTGTCAGGCGCACCTGGAAAGTGTGATCGTCGATGGCCGAGACGCCCAATTCTTCAATCGGCTTTTCGCCAGCCAGAATGGCGGATGCGTTTTCAATCGACATCAGTTCCATGAACCACGAATAGGGCGATGCCAGTTCAGGGTTCACGGCACGCTGCCAGGCGTAAACAAAATCGCCTGCCGTAACCGCGTCGCCGTTCGACCATTTGGCATCGTCGCGCAGAGTAAACGTGTAAACTGTCTTGGCGTCGTTGGCCTCGAAATGCATCGCCACGCCGGGCTCGAGGTTGCCGTCTTCGTCCTGGTTCATCAGGCCTTCAAACAGGTCGCGGACAAGTTCCGAACCGGAAACGTCTTCGACAACCTGCGGGTCAACCGAGCTGTGTTCGTCGAGAACGCGATAAACGAAGGTCTGGTCGTCGGCGAGCGCCTCGCCGGTCTCAGGGTGCGTACCGGCCGCATAAAGCGGTGCGGTCACAAGCGAACTGGCCAGCAGCAATGCTGCCAGAGTACTGATCTTTCTTGTCATTGTGGGTTCCTCCCTTGCAGTCATTCATCGCGTGCGCCCCCAAAAGGACCGCCACGAAACTGTTGATGCGGTCGAGTATCGACCGAATCTGGACCAAAAGGCCAGCCATTCCGGCGATTTCCCGCGCGGAAACCTGACGATTTTCGACGGCCTTAGCGAATCTGTAAGGCACGGGCGGAAAATGTTGGCATTTCTTGCTTATATGCTGCGTCAGAATTTCGGCCTGTTCGGACGGTGCAAACAAAATAATTCCCAAGCACTCTTCTGGACCTCCGCGAAGGCCGGAAGTTCTTTGTCAGGCGGGCCGATCGGCCCGAATCAACCTTGCGGCGGTCGCTTATGCCATCACGAACGCCAAAGCTCGGTCGCGGCGTCGATAATGCCCTGGCGCGACGGCAACGTCGCCGCGTAGGCGGGGCCGGTGGCGATGAAACTGTCTTCGGCGGTCAGGCGGGCAAAGGGCAGGTTTGTTGCCTCGGCCAACAGCGCGGCCAGCGCCTCGGCCTGGCCACCCGTACGGCGGCATTCGTCGACGATCAGCACTTTGTCGGCCCCCGTCAGCGCTTTCAGCAAACCCTCAACCGGCAGCGGGGCCAGCCAGCGCAGGTCGATCACCCGCGTATCGATGCCCTGATTGGCCAAATGCGGCACCGCTTGTTGGCTGAGGTAATGGCCGTTGCCATAGGTCACGATGGCCAATGGCCCGGTACCGGTTACCGCAACTTCGCCAAGATCGATCCTGGTGCCGGGTGGCGGATAGCGGTCCATCCAGCGCCCGTCTTTTTCACCGTGCAGATCGCGCATCGGATAAAGCGCGATCGGTTCCAGAAACACCACGACGCGCTGGTCCTCGCGCGCCAGCCGTACGCATTCGCGCAGCATCGCCACGGCGTCGGCCCCGCGCGACGGGCAGGCGACGATCACACCAGGAATGTCGCGCATGACGGCGATCGAATTGTCGTTGTGGAAATGCCCGCCAAAGCCGCGCTGATAGCCAAGGCCGGCGACGCGCAGGACCATCGGGTTGGTGAATTGCCCGTTCGAGAAGAACGGCAGCGTCGCGGCCTCGCCCCTGATCTGGTCCTCGGCGTTGTGTAGATAGGCCAGAAACTGGATTTCCGGGATCGGAATGAAACCGTTGTGCGCAAGGCCGATGCCAAGGCCCAGAATTGACTGTTCATCCAACAGCGTGTCGATCACCCGGTCGCGGCCAAACCGGGTGATCAGTTTCTGGGTGACGCCGTAAACCCCGCCCTTGGCCCCTACGTCTTGGCCCATCACCACGATCTCGGGATGCTCCAGCATCAGATCGGTCAGCGCCCAGTTGATCAGGCGCGCCATGGGTTGGGGCCCGTCCATCTGGGTGGCGTCGCTGCCGAAGGCCGCCGCGCGGACATTGGGCGCGGGGCCGTTGGTGGGCGCACAGGACCGGGGCGGCGGGATGAGGCTGGCCATCACATCCGCCGCCGTCCGAAGCCGTGGACGTTCGACGACTTGCGCCGCAATGGCCGTGCATTCAGCCTCGGCGGCGTCATAGATCGCCAGCGCCTGGTCCGGCGCCGACGCGCCCGCCTCGGCCAAAAGCCGCACCGAATGCAGCAGCGGGTCGTTAGCTTCCCATGCCTCAAAGACGGCTTTGGGCAGATAGCTTTGCTGGAGGTCGGCACCGGCGTGGCCATAGAGGCGGACCAGCGAGATATGCAAAAACGCAGGCCGCCGTTGGGCGCGCACATAATCCGCCGCCTCGCGCGCCACTTTATAGGTGTCGTAGAGGTCGAGACCGTCGGCATGGAAATACTTCAGCCCCGGCCTGGCGGCGAAATTGGCGGCGATCCAGCCCATCGGCGTGCGCGTCGAGATGCCTATCTGGTTGTCTTCGCAGACCAGCATCAGCGGCATCGGCACCGACAGATACGCCGCCCAGGCCGCCGCGTTGATCGCCCCCAGGGCTGCCGAATGATTGACCGAGGCATCGCCGAACGAGCACATGATCAGGCTGTCATCGGCCAGCACCTGGTGTTCGGGCGGGTGCCGGCGCGCCAGCCCGATGGAATAGGCCGCACCAACCGCTTTGGGTAGGTGGCTGGCAATGGTCGAGGTCTGCGGCGGGATCATCAGCGCCTTTGAGCCCAGCACCTTGTGCCGCCCGCCCGAGATCGGATCGTCGGATGACACAGCGAAACCGGAAAGCATGTCCCGCACCGGAGTGACCCCGGGCACCTGGGCCGAGCGCATCACCTGAAACGCGCCGTCGCGATAATGCAGAAATGCCATGTCATCGGGTCGAAGCCCCGTCGCGACCGCCGCCATGCCTTCGTGGCCCGACGACCCGATGGTGTAAAACCCCTGACCTTCGGCCTGCATCTTGCGCGCGGTCCAGTCGAGGTTGCGGCTGACGCACTGCGCGCGAAATATCTCAACCGCCTGTTGGCCGGTCAATGGCCCGACCGGGGCGGCCCCGGCGGGCAGATCCCCCGACAAAACGCGGGAGCGGAATGCTTCATGGACAATTTCGGCCCGGTCCATCGCGTTTAGAAAAACGCCTGAAGGCCGGTCTGGGCCCGGCCCAGGATCAGCGCGTGCACATCGTGGGTGCCCTCGTAGGTGTTGACGGTTTCGAGGTTCATCATATGGCGGATCACCTGGAAGTCTTCCGAAATGCCGTTGGCACCATGCATGTCGCGCGCCGCCCGCGCAATATCCAGCGCCTTGCCGCAATTGTTGCGCTTCATCAGGCTGATCATCTCGGGCGCGGACTGGGCCTGATCCATCAACCGACCCACCCGCAGGCTGCCTTGCAGGCCAAGCGTGATTTCGGTCTGCATGTCGGCCAGTTTTTTCTGGAAAAGCTGGGTCTGGGCGAGCGGCCGCCCGAACTGTTTGCGATCGAGACCGTATTGCCGCGCTGCGTGCCAGCAGAACTCGGCCGCACCCATGACCCCCCAGGCGATCCCATAGCGCGCCCGGTTCAGGCAGCCGAACGGCCCCTTGAGGCCCTGGACATTGGGCAACAGCGCGGTTTCGCTAACCTCGACGCCCGCCATCACGATCTCGCCGGTCACACTGGCGCGCAGACTTTGTTTGCCGCCAATCTTTGGCGCGCTCAGACCCTTGGCACCTTTCTCGAGAACAAAACCGCGGATTACTCCTTCGTGCGCTTGAGATTTCGCCCAGACCACGAACACATCGGCGATAGGCGCGTTTGAAATCCACGTCTTGGTGCCGGTCAGCCGGTAGCCATCGGGCGTTTTCTCGGCGCGCGTTTTCATTGCGCCGGGGTCCGAGCCTGCATCAGGTTCGGTCAGACCGAAAGCGCCGATCAGATCGCCCGATGAAAGGCCGGGCAGATATTTCTGCCGCTGTGCTTCGCTACCATAGGCATAGATCGGGTAGATCACAAGCGAGCTTTGCACGGACATCATCGACCGATAACCGCTGTCCACGCGCTCGATCTCGCGCGCGATCAACCCGTAAGTGACATAGCTGGCGCCGAGCCCGCCGTATTTCTCGGGCAGCGTCGCCCCCAAAAGCCCCGCCTGCCCCATTGCGGGAAAAATTCCCGTATCCACCTTTTCTTCGGCGTAGGCCGCCTGCACACGCGGGGCCAGTTGGTCTTGGGCAAAGTCCCGCGCGGCGTCGCGCAGCATCCGTTCGTCTTCGTCAAGCTGATCCTCAAAGCGAAACGGGTCGTCCCAGATGAACCGCGACAGGTTGGGGGCGTCTTGGGGCTTCAGGTCCATTTCGGGGTCGCTTTCCAGCAATTTTCGGGGCGCGCAGCGGCGTGTTCATGCCAGAACGCAATTTAAGTTGTCTGTGGAGTTCAATTTACAATGGAGTTCGCATTAAATAACAGGCAATAATCGCAATCATAACATACCAAAACGGAATGATATGGCCCCGCCCCGCCGATTTCTGCCCTCGCTAAGATGGATTGCCGCGTTCGAGGCGGTGGCCCGGCGCGGGTCGGTCACCGACGCGGCAGCCGAACTTAACCTCAGCCAGGGCGCGGTCAGCCGCCAGCTACAAAAGCTGGAAGACCAGATCGGTCTGGCGCTGTTCGTGCGCGCGAAAAAGCGGCTGATCCTGACCCCTGCGGGGCAAACCTATGCTTCCGAAGTGCGCGACGGAATGGCCAAGATTGCCAATGCGGCGATCAAGTTGCACGCAAATCCCGACGGCGGCACCCTGGACCTGGCCATTCTGCCCGCCTTCGGCACCCACTGGCTGGCGCCGCGCCTGCCGGGCTTTCTGGCCGCCAATCCAGGCGTCACGATCAACCTCGCGACGCGAACCGCGCCGTTTGACTTTGCGCGCGAACGCTTTCACGCGGCGATCCATTTTGGCCGCGACAACTGGCCGGGGGCCGAGGCGCTGAAACTGATGGACGAGGAAATTGTGGCGGTCGTCGCGCCGTCGCTTGTCGCGTCCGAAGGCATCGACGGGCCTGCCGATCTGCTGCGGGTGCCGCTTTTGCACCTTGAAACCCGTCCGCGGGCATGGCCGCGCTGGCTCGAGGCGCACGGCGTCAACGGCGTCGGGATCGGCGGCATGGGCTTTGACCAGTTCGCGACGATGGCCAAAGCGGCGGCCTCGGGTCTTGGGGCAGCACTGTTGCCGCGCTTTTTGGCCGAGGGCGAATTGGCCAGGGGCACGCTGGTCACGCTTGCATCGGCGCGGATTACCAGCATCGGATCATATTATCTGGTTTGGCCGACGGTCCACCGCGCCTATCCGCCACTTGCCGCGTTGCGCAAATGGATTGCCCAGGCATGAGGGCGCAGCGATGATGCCGCTGCCGCCGGCACCGCGCGCCTGGATCAGGGTTAACGCGCCAGGCTCAGTCCCACAGTACCGAACCTCAATCCTGGGTTGATTCGGTCTGGAAATCGCGGCGAAAAAAGGGCGAATATCGCGCCTTCGATGAACCAACGGTAAATTTTTTCTTCGGAAACAGTTTGTTTCCTGTTCCTAGCACCCACCACCGCCGTGTCACACCGCTGCCACGATTGACCACGATCCGGGAACCAATCCGGGGCGATGTACTATCCAAAAGGACATGTCCTTTCCCAAATACACCGAAAATAACTGAAAAACCGTTGCCAATCAGGAAACCGGTTAAGAATTCGTTAATGCTATTTGCCCCAGAAATATCGCGAGACCCGGAAAATCTCGCCCAATTTTTGCCACAATCCTCGGGCTTCTAGGGGTCAGTTACGGCGTCCGGACAGTCCGGTCGGGGCGCTGAGTAAAGAGTTAACGAGGCGCCGGGCCGCCGAGTTTTTGGATCAGCCGGGGGTTCTGCCCAACACATCCGGCCCGTCTTCGTATTTTGTATTCCACCTTGGCGAGGCGGCGCTTGTCAGAGCCGAGGGAATGTGGGTCGCGTTGGGTGATTAAATGACCCCGGCGGGGCGGGACGCCATGTCTGGGTGGAATTCCGCCCCCCAAAGTTTTCTGGCGGTCCGGGCACAATCCTGACGCCAACAACAGTCAGCCCAACCCGAAGCCATCGGTTCAGGGCTTTGCGAAGGCGGCGCTGCGCGCGAATTTCGCTGGGGCAAGTCAGGCGCGGCGGCTCAATAGTTAACCGCCGCGCCAGGCTTCACTTCAGGTCAGAAACACCCGCTCGACCACCCACCACGCGCCAATGGCCCCGATCAGAACCGACGCCGGCCGCGCGATCCATGGGCCATAGAACCAACGCCGCCCGAACCACAGGCCCAGCCCAAACCAGGCCGCCGCGATCACCGACAACTGGCCCGCCTCGACGCCGAGGTTGAAGCCGATGAGGCTGACCAGAAACTGCCCCTGCGCCAGCCCGATGTCGCCCAGGACGCTGGCAAATCCCAAACCGTGCAGCAACCCAAACCCGAAGACCACCGCCGTGCGCCCGCGCCGCAAATCGCCGCCGCGCAGGTTTTCCACGGCCACATAGACGATCGAGGCGGCGATCAGCGGCTCGACGATTGCCGCCGGGACCGAGACAATTCCCAGGGCCGCAACCGCTAGCGTCACGGTATGAGCAACGGTGAATGCGGTCACCTGGGCCAGCAACGGACGCAGCTTTAGCGCGAAAAAGAAAAGGCCCAGGACAAACAGGATGTGGTCGAGACCCTTGGGCACGATGTGCGTGTACCCCAAGGCCAGATAGCGCACGAATGTCGCACCGCCGGTCTCGGCCGCACCGCCCTGCCGGGGCAGTGGCGGGCTGATCTCGCCCGGCGCAAGCAACCCGGCAAAGGCGTCATCGCCCGCGCCTTTGTGGCGCAGGATCATCGGGCCCAGAGAGCGCCGCGCGCCTATTTCGATCGCCGATGACCCGGGCGGCAAGGGCGCGGTTAGGATCAACCGGCTTTCGCGTGGCAGATCGACGTCGCCGACGGCCCCGATGGTGGCCTCGAGCAACACCGGCGCAATCTGGTCACCGCCGACCGGCTGGATGATGAAAACCGCGTTTACCTGTGCCCAGATCAAGTCCAGCTCGACGCGCAGGTCGGCCGCCGTCAGCGCCCGCAAGCGGTCGTATTCCCCGGCTTGCGGGCTGTCGTTGGTGTCCGCATAGACCGACGCATCAACACCTGCCATCAGGCTTTCCAGCGCCAGATCGACCTCGAGCCGCACCTGATTGCCCTCGATGAACACATCCGCGACGGCGGGCCGAATTTCATGGGCCAACGCAAAGGTGACGGCGCAAAGGCTTGACACCACCAGCCAGGCTGCCAGCCTAAGCGCCCAATGTCCCGCTTGCACAAGGTTGCCGATGCGACGCCCCATATTTACCCTTCTGGTTCTTGTTGCCACCGCATTTCCGGCCCTTGCCCACGAGTTTTGGATCGACCCGCTTGGCTGGCAGGTCGAACCCGGCCAAGCGCTGGCCGCAAATATCAGGGTCGGGCAAAACATGAAAGGCATGGCGCTGTCCTATATCCCATCCCAAACCCGGCGGTTCGAGCTGATTACGCCCAAAGGGGCCTACGCCGCAGGCGGTCAGATCGGCGACCGGCCCGCCCTGCAGATGACAGCGGCGGACGACGGGCTGCACGTGGTCGTGCATGTGACCGGGGATAACAGTCTGACCTATAGCGACTTTGAATTGTTCACCGGTTTCGTTGCGCATAAAGACTTGGCGGGGACTCTGGAAAACCACGCGGCGCGCGACCTTCCCGAGACCGGTTTCAGCGAGCTTTACAGCCGTTACGCCAAATCGCTGATCGCCGTGGGCAGCGGGGCCGGGGCCGACCGCGACCTGGGGCTGCTCACGGAAATCACCGCGCTGGCCAACCCCTATACCGACGATCTCGGCGATGGTTTCCCGGTGCGCCTGACCTATCAGGGCGCGCCCCGGGCCGATGCCCAGATCGAGGTGTTTTCCCGGCCCAGCGGCGGCGAAGTCAACGCCATATTCGTGCGCACCAATGCCGACGGTATCGCGCAGATTCCGGTCAAGGCCGGTCACAACTATATGCTCGACGCGGTGGTCATGCGCGCCCTTGACCCCGACTTTGAGGACGGGCCGGTATGGGAATCATTGTGGGCCAACCTGACATTCTTAGTGCCGGCAACCGAGGCCAGCCAGTGACGGCGTTCCCCAAAATTATCTGCCCCATGGACACCCTGACCAACCCGGCGCGGAACGGCTGACGCCCTTGCGCCGGTTGGGCGCAGGGCCCAGAAAGACCCCATGACCATCATCGATGACATCAGCGCCATCGTCGGCGCGCGCTATATCGAGACCGGCCCGGATTTCGGGCGCTTTGGGCGCGACTGGTCCGGGGCTCTGCGCTGGACACCGCTGGCCGTGGCGCGCCCGGCCTCGACAGGCGAGGTCGCGGCGATACTGGCGGCCACCTACGCCGCGGGGGTTCCGGCGACCCCGGTGGCGGGCAACACCGGAGTTTCGGGCGGCAGCCAGGCGCAAGGCGCGCTGATGCTGTCGCTGGACCGGATGAACCGGATCGACGCAGTCAACGCGGGCGCCCGGACCTTGCGGGTCGAGGCCGGTGCGATTGTCGCCAATATTCAGGCCGCCGCCGAAGACCGGAGCCTGATTTTTCCGCTGACCTTCGGCGCGCAAGGGTCCGCCCAGATCGGCGGTGCGTTGTCCACAAACGCGGGCGGGGCGAATGTCCTGCGCTATGGCAACGCGCGGGCCTTGTGCCTAGGGATCGAGACGGTGCTGCCCGACGGGCGGGTGATGGACCTGATGTCCGAGCTCTACAAGGACAATTCGGGGTACGACCTGCGCGACCTGATGATCGGGGCCGAGGGCACGCTTGGGGTCATCACGCGCGCGGTGCTGCGGCTTTTCCCGCAACCGCGCGCGGCAGCAACAGCGATGATCGCCTGTCAATCGCTTGAGGATGCGCTGGCCACGCTGAACGCGTTGCAGGCCGCGACCGGAAATTCGGTCGAGGCTTTTGAGTACATGCCCGATGTCTTTATCGCGCGTCACATGGCGCGGTTTGCGGGCGCGCGCGAACCCTTTGACGCCCGGTATCCGGTCAACATCCTGGCCCAGGTCGCGGCCCTGGCCCACCGCGACGCCGCCCCCGATGAAGCGGGGCGGGTCCCGTTGCGCGAGCATCTGGCCGAAGCTTTGGCAGAGTTACTTGCGCAAGGCCTGATCGCCGACGCGGTGATCGCCAGGAACGACGCCGAATCCACCGAAATGTGGGCGCGCCGCGACGCCGCCGCCGAACTGGCGCTTGCCGACCCGCCATTCTATTCAGCCGATGTCGCCGTGCCGCTGGACCGGGTGTCGGATTTTCTGAACGCCGCGCACGCGCGGGTCGCCGAAGTTGACGCAGGCGCGGTTCCCCTTTGGGTGGCGCATCTGGGCGATGGCAACGTTCATTATACGGTGCGCATGAGCCGCGATGACCAGGGGCTGGAAGCGGCCATCGCCCAAGCCATCGAGGACGTGGTCGAACAGCTTCGCGGCTCGTTCTCCGCCGAGCATGGGGTGGGAAGTATCAAGCGCGGATCGATGGCGCGCCGGAAAGACCCGGTGGCGCTGCAGGTTATGGCCGCGATAAAAAGCGCGATAGACCCCAAGGGGCTGATGAACCCTGGCAAGGTTTTGCCGGAGAATTGAGGCAGAGCGGCCGCGCATAGTTGCGCCGCCTTTGGCGTCGCCCAGGGGCGAGGGGCCAGCCCCTCGCGCTCCCCGGAATATTGATGGAAATGTGATTCTGGCTTCTTCTTGGTGCCAATATCCCCGCCGGAGGCCACGACTGCCGTAGGCGCGCGTTTTTCTTGGGGGGGCACCGGAGGTGCGGTCGCGGCCTATGGCGTCAGGAAGTCCGGTCCGGCCTTGGCCAGCAGAGCCCGGGCAAGTTCGCGACCCAGGTCGGGACCATCGGTGAGCGCGCCGCTCGCCTGCGCGGCAAAAACCGCGCTGCCGTCGGGGCGGAGAATTTCGCCGCTGATCGTCAAATGCCCGCCGTCGAGCACCGCAAGCCCGGCAATCGGGGTTTGGCAGGAGCCCTCAAGTTCAACCAGATACGCGCGTTCCGCCGCCAGCCGCAGGCCGGTGTCGGGGTGGTGAATGGCCGCCAGCAAATCAGCGGCGCTGGTGTCGCCCGCGCGCCGCTCTACGCCAATGGCCCCTTGGGCCACGGCCGGCAGCATGTCGCCGGTATCGATCGGCGTGGCGGGAACATCGCCGAGCCCCAGCCGGTTCAGCCCCGCCATCGCCAAAAATGTCGCCTGCGCCACCCCGTCGCCGAGTTTGCGCAGCCGTGTCGCCACGTTGCCGCGAAAGTCGATCACCTCAAGGTCCGGCCGCCGCGCCAGAATCTGGGCGCGCCGGCGCAGGCTCGAGGTGCCGACGCGGGCACCTTGCGGCAGATCGGCCAGCGCCGAAAACCGGGGCGAGATAAACGCATCGCGCACATCTTCGCGCGCTAGATAAGTGTCCAGAGCGAGCCCGTTGGGCAACAACACCGGCATGTCCTTCATCGAATGCACGGCGATGTCGATCGAGCCGTCGATCAGCGCCGCTTCGATCTCGCGGGTGAATAGCCCCTTGCCGCCGATCTCGGACAGCGGGCGGTTCTGGACCCGGTCGCCGGTGGTCTTGATTGCCACCACCTGAAAGGCATCCGCTGCCACCCCCCAGGCCGCGCTCAACCGGTCGCGTGTCTCGTGCGCCTGGGCCAGCGCCAGCGGCGATCCGCGGGTGCCGATCATGAGCGGCGCATCGGATGTGGGAAGCCTGGGCGTCATGGGTTTTCTTTAGACGCCAGCGCCACGGGCAGCAAGGTGGCGGCAAGGTGGCGGCAGGGCGCGCACCTTGACTTCCCCTATCAGGATTGGGACCACCGGGCCAAAGCGCAAGGGGCACGGAATGACCAAGACGATACTGCGCGCCCTGGGCGGCGAGCGCCTGACAACACCGCCGGTCTGGATGATGCGCCAGGCCGGGCGCTACCTGCCCGAATATCGCGCAACGCGGGCCAAGGCAGGCGATTTTCTCACGCTGTGCTATACCCCCGAGCTGGCGGCGCAGGTCACGCTGCAACCGGTCCGCCGCTTCGGGTTCGATGCGGCGATCCTGTTTGCCGATATCCTGCTGGTGCCCCAGGCCCTGGGGGCCGAGCTGTGGTTCGAGGCCGGCGAAGGCCCGCGCCTGTCGCGGGTCGCTGATCAGGCCGGGGTCGAGGCGCTGCGCGGCGCGGGTGCCATCCACGACACGCTGGCCCCGATCTACGAGACGCTGCGCATAGTGGCCCGCGACCTGCCCCGGGCGACCACGCTGATCGGCTTTGCCGGCGCGCCCTGGACCGTGGCCACCTATATGATCGCCGGTCGCGGCACCGCCGACCAGGGGCCAGCGCATGCGCTGAAGGCCGAAAACCGTCCGGTTTTTCAGGCGCTTATCGACCGTATCACGCAAGCCACCGTTGAGTATCTTGCGGCCCAGATCGACGCCGGCGCCGAGGTGGTCAAGCTCTTCGACAGCTGGGCCGGGTCGTTGAAGGCTGCCGATTTTGATGATTTCGCGATTGCACCCGCCCGCCGGATCATCGCGGCGCTGAAAGCACGTCACCCCGACACCCCGGTCATTGCCTTCCCGCGCGAAGCGGGTGCGCGCTATGCCGGTTTTGCGCGCGCAACCGGGGCCGATTGCGCGGCGCTGGATAATTCGGTCGATGCTGGTTGGGCCGCAGAGGCCGTCCAATGCGATACCTGCGTGCAGGGCAATCTGGACCCGCGCCACTTGGTCAGCGGCGGACAGGCTTTGGTCGATGAAACCCGCGCCATCGTCCAGGCATTCTCTGGCGGTCCGCATATATTCAACCTGGGCCACGGCATCACCCCCGACGCCGACCCCGAGCATGTGCAATTGATGATCGACACGGTGCGCGCGGTAAATCCCTGACGCCGCGTGGCCCAGCAATCCGGCATGGTTTAGAGCCTCGGGGGGGCCAGACGGGACAACCGATCGAAGAGATGACCATTGTCGGCGGCGGCACCGCCGGGTGGCTGACCGCGCTGCTGCGTATCCGTTCAGGCCTCACGGCAAAGACGGTGGCCGATCCTACATTAGAACGGTCCCTCGTGGACCAAGCCATTGACGATCCGACCACCGCCACTAAGGCCATAAATGGCGTGGCGGTCTGTGGCGCATTCTTCGCAGAATGGCCGGGAAAATCATAAGATAAGCGGCTTGCGTTTTAACTGCGCCATGCGCGCCCCGGACCTGATCCGGGGCCTCGCTTGTGGTGCAAGAGGTTCCGGGTCAAGCCCGGGACGGAGGGTGATGCGCATTAGGTGCAATCCGCTTCAGTCAGACCCACTTGGCCATGGGCGGCAGGCTCATCAGCACGGCGTCGGCGTCGTGCCCGGATTCCAGGCCGAATTTCGTACCCCGGTCATAGACCAGATTGTATTCGGCATAGAGCCCGCGGTGCACCAATTGGGCGTCTTTGTCGGCGTCAGTCCAAGCCATGTCGCGCCGAGAGTCGACCACGGGCAGGAACGCCGGCAAAAGCGCCGATCCAACGGCTTGGGTAAAGGCAAAATCCGCCGCCCAGTCGCCGGTGTTGAGGTCGTCAAAAAAAATCCCCCCGACGCCGCGCGCCCGGCCCCGGTGCGGGATGAAGAAATACTCGTCCGCCCAGGCTTTGAACCGGTCGTAATAGCCGGGGTCGTGCGCGTCGCAGGCGGTTCGCAACGCGGCGTGAAAGGCGGCGGTGTCGTGCGGATATTCGATGCAGGGGTTCAGATCGGCCCCGCCGCCGAACCACCAGGCCGCCGGGGTCCAGAACATGCGGGTGTTCATGTGCACCGCCGGTGCGTGCGGGTTTTGCATATGGGCCACCAGCGAGATGCCCGAGGCCCAGAACCTGGGATCACCCGCAATCGGGGCCACGTCCTTGCGCGCCGCCATCGCCGCCTGGGCGCGGCGGCTGAGCGTGCCATGCACGGTCGAGACATTGACGCCCACCTTCTCGAAAACCCGGCCCCCGCGCAGCACCGACATGACGCCGCCGCCACCGCCATCACGCCTGGTCTCGGCGACCTCAAAACGTCCGGCGGGCCGGTCTGCGAAAGGGCCGGAGGTCTGGCGCTCTTCCAGCGCCTCGAAAGCGGCGCAAATGCGGTCGCTAAGCTCGCGAAACCAGGCCGAGGCGCGGGATTTTTCGTCGTGCATGGCGTCGTTCATAGCGGTCAGCGTGCTCCGGTCCGGACCATCGGCGCGTTTGCGCCGTCAAGATTTTGAGCAAGTCCGCAAGTGCAGTACCATGGGCATGACCTCAAGGTGAGTTTATTCCGGATGACCCGAGCCACGCTTATTGCCGCAGTCCTGTGCCTGACCGCCTGCGCCACGCCGCACGAACGGTGCCTAGCGCGCGCGCAGCCGGACCTGACCGACATTGACGCGTTGATCGCCGAGACCGACGCCAATATAAGACGCGGCTATGCGCTGGAACAGCGCGGCATCAGTTCGGTTGGTGTGGAATTTTGTTCGGGAACGACGGCCCGTATCTGTGTGGGCGGCCAGTCTGACATCCCGCCGAAACCGGTGGCCATCGACCCGGCGGCCGAAGCGCGCAAGTTGGAAAACCTGCACGCGCGCCGGATCGATCTTCAAGCCGAGGCCGCCGAGGCCATGGCCGCGTGCAATGGCTTGGACGGCTGACGCGGCGGGCCAATTCACGATGCGGGGTATTGCGCCGCGGAACGCGGCGCCGCGACCGGGGGCGCTGCCCCCCGGGACCCCCCGGAGTATTGATGGAAAGATGATATTACTGAAAAACGCGGTTTTTCAATGCGCGCCGTCGGCGACCGCGTCGATCAGCGTCCGGCCACCGTCCAAGGTCACGATCTGACCGGTGATGAACCCTGCACTTTCCGAGGCCAGGAACTGCGCCGCCTCGGCCACTTCGCCGGGGCTGGCGATCCGTCCCAGGGGCGTATGATCCAGTATTTCGTCGCGCAAACCGGCCCCCCGTTCTTTGAGCTGATCCTTCAGGCTGGCGCTCATCACCGACCCGATGGCGACCGCGTTGACGCGGATGCGGTGCCCCGACAGCGACACCGCCAGCGACCGCGTCATCTGGTTGAGCGCCGCCGCGCTGACCGAGAACGCCATCAGCGCCGGGTGGGTGCGTTCAGCGGCGATCGAGGACAGATTGACGATCGCGCCAGCCGACCCCTCGCCGGTGTTGCCATCTTTCTCAGCCTGTTTGATCATCCGCCGCGCCACCAACTGGCTGAGCCGCAGCGACGCCAACAGGTTCTGGCTGAGCATCACGTCGATCGACTTGTCGTCGGCGTCCAGCGGGTCGCTGGTCAGCACCTGGCGGCTGGCATTGACCAGGATGTCAACGCGCTCGAAGGCGTCGATGGTCGCCGACAGCAAATTGGCCAGCGTCAGCCGTTCGCGCAGGTCACCGGCAAAATACCGGGTGCTGCCGTCCTGGTCATCGCCCTTGCCCACTTCTTCGGCCAGCCGATCCTCGTCCATATCGGCGAACATGACGTTGGCGCCCACGTCCGCAAAGTGACGCGCAATCGCCAGCCCGACGCCGTTGGCGGCCCCGGTCACGATGGCGGTCTTGCCGGATATTGAAAAGGACATGGGCAGCGATCCGTTGTTGAGTGGCCGGCCGAGGTTAGCCGAATTCAGCGGCGGCGGCGAGGCCGCGCCGCCCGGTAAAGCTTGAAGGCTGGCGGACCGGGCAACTCGGTGACATCGCGAAACCCATCCGCAAGTGCTGCCTCATATGGCAGATGCCGGTTGGCCACCAGCCACAGCACCCCGCGCGGCGTCAGCATCGCCGCCGCGGCACCAATGAACCGGCGCCCCAGGCTCGGGTCGGCGCGGCGGGTCTCATGAAAAGGCGGATTGCAGAGCACCGCATCATAGGGCGCATCGGGGGCGAATGTGGTGGCATCGGCCCAGATGACGTGCGCGCGGGGGTCGGTGACATTGACCCGCGCCGCCTCGATTGCAGCATGTTCGGCCTCAATCAATTCTATCCGGGTAATGTCAGGGCACGTCAGAGCGCGCGCTGCAAGGTACCCCCATCCGGCCCCCAGATCGGCGACCCGCCCGCTCAGCGACTTTGGCAACGCATCGGCCAGCGCCTTCGATCCCGGATCGACCCCATCGGCGGAAAAGGCACCCGGCGCGGTTTGAAATCCCTCGGCGGTTACTAGTGCCCGCGCGCGCCAGGCATTAGGTGGTGGTGCTGCCTCGATCTGGAAGACCTTGCCGTGCGCCTTCGAGAACGGCTGCGACACTGCAAAGCGGCCCCGCAAGCGTTTCAATATCCCGTCAACGCCCTGATCCTTTTGCCCGTCGACGACCACCGGCGCGCCTGCCGGTACCGCGTCCAGCGCCGCCACGATCCGCGCCAGGGCCGCGCTGCGCGACCGCGGCAGGCAGATGATGGCCGCCTGCGCCGGGACCGGGTCAACCGAAACCGCAATTCCCCGCGCCTGCCAAGCATCGTGATCGGGCCGAAACCCCTGCTGGATGCGCAGCCGCGCCGGATCGAGCCCGGAAAGATCAAAATCGGCCGGCGGGCCCAGCACCAGAATGTCGCCCGCGGCGGGCAGGTCAATCGCGCCGTCGCTGAGCGCCCGGGAAAATCGGCTGGTCGCCATGGGATGCGGGGGCCTGGCGCCCCTATTCCTTTTCCATGGTGCATTGCAGCGGATGCTGATGACGCCGCGCGAAGTCCATCACCTGCGTGACCTTGGTTTCGGCCACCTCGAATGAAAACACCCCCACCACCGCCAGCCCTTTTTTATGGACTGTCAGCATCAGCTCGAACGACTGGGCGTGGGTCATGCCGAAAAAACGCTCCAGAATATGCACCACAAATTCCATCGGCGTATAATCGTCGTTCAGAAGCATCACCCTGTAAAGCGGCGGCCGTTCGGTGCGGGTACGGGTCTTGGTCAGCGTCCCGGTGTCGGGACCGCCTGGGTCATCATCGTCTTGCATCCTGATGAACTGATGGTTCGACAATTGCGTTGTCCGTGCTCGTGGTTAGACTGACCTGTCAATATAACCCCTTAAAGCCTCAGGAAAAGTCCCTGAACCCCTCGGATGTTGCTGGATTCGCCGAATGACCGGAAATATAACCACAATCGGCTTTGATGCGGACGACACGCTTTGGCACAACGAGAGCTTTTTTCGCCTGACGCAGGAGCGATTCGCGCGCCTTTTGCGCGACTACGCAGACGCCGACCAACTGGCCGAACGCCTGGCCGAGGCCGAAGTGCGGAACCTGGGGCATTATGGGTTCGGGATAAAGGGATTTGTTCTCTCGATGATCGAAACCGCGATCGAGGTCACCAACGGCGATGTTCCCGCCACGGTCATCGCCGAACTGATCGGCGTGGGCCGCGAGATGCTGGGCCACCCTATCGATCTTTTGCCGGGGGCGGAAAAAACCGTGATCGCGCTGAAAGGCGCTTTTCAACTGGTCCTGATTACGAAAGGCGATCTTTTGGACCAGGAACAAAAACTGGCCCAATCGGGCCTTGGCAAATATTTCGACGCGGTTGAAATTGTCTCGGACAAAACCCCAAAAACCTATCTTGACGCATTTGCCCGCCACGGCAACGGTCCAGGCTCTGCGGTCATGGTCGGCAACTCGTTGAAATCAGATATTATTCCGGCGTTACAAGCCGGATCATGGGGGGTGCATGTGCCGCACGAATTGACCTGGGGCTACGAGAGGGCCGATCCGCCTGTGGGCCACGCGCGGTTCCGAAAACTTTCGAATTTGGCGGATTTACCGCAACTGTTGGGTGAGATTTCCCAGATATAGCGTATGCGCGGCGACTCCACGCTACATATTGACTGCTCCTGAAAAATTCAATGAATAAAGCTGTTTGCGCTTGGAGATTTTGCGGCTACAACCCTACGCACAACAATAAGCCGTCCCGAGCGAAATGGGCGCGGCACAGAGGCAGCAAAGGCAGGCGGCATGGCAGCTCGTATGAGTTTTCCAGCGCTGATCGGGCTTATCGCCCTTCTTTTGGCGTTTATTCTGCGTGTGGTACCCGCTTATGCCGCGCCTTACGCTGCTATGGTAATCGACGCGCGATCCGGCGAGGTTTTGCACTCGCGCAATGCCGATACCCGACTCCACCCCGCCTCGCTGACCAAGATGATGACGCTTTATGTGGCCTTTGAGGCCATAGAACATGGTGAGATTTCCCTCGACACCATGGTGACAATATCGCATCGGGCCGCGGCCGAGCCGCCGTCCAAACTTGGTCTGCGGGCGGGGCAAAAAATTGCTCTGCGGTATCTGATCCGCGCCGCGGCGGTGAAATCGGCCAACGATGCCGCAACCGCCATTGGTGTGGCAATCGAAGGGTCTGAGGCGGCGTTTGCCCGCCGTATGAACCGCACCGCCAAGGCCCTGGGCATGTCGCGCACGACGTTCAAGAACGCCCACGGCCTGACCGAGGCCGGGCATCTGTCAACCGCGCGCGATATGACAACGCTCGGGCGGCACCTGTTTTTCGACTACACCGATTATTACAACCTGTTTTCGCGCAAGACGACGCAAACCGGCCTTCGCGAAGTTGCCAACACC
Organism: Paracoccaceae bacterium; assembly: GCA_965247915.1. Taxonomy (GTDB): domain Bacteria; phylum Pseudomonadota; class Alphaproteobacteria; order Rhodobacterales; family Rhodobacteraceae; genus JAKZRT01. The sequence goes on along the minus strand of OZ252048.1, from coordinate 149,448 downwards.
AACCGGCGGTTTCTCAGCGCCTATCGCGGGGCGGACGGGATCAAGACCGGGTACACCCGCGCCGCCGGGTTCAATCTGGTCGCATCAGCGAAACGCGGGCGGGAACGGATCATAGCCACGGTATTTGGCGGCCGGTCAACCGCCACGCGCAACGCCCGCGTTGCCGAGCTGTTGGACATGGGGTTCAGCCGCGCGCCGACCCGGGTGGCCGTCAGCCGGCCAGCGCTCCCGTCCTACCGGGGCATCGCCGCGCCGGCCACCCGACTGGCGACCTCGCACGGGGTACGACCACGGCTGCGGCCGGGTTCGACCGCTTCTGGCGTGACATTGCTGGCCATGGCCAGCGGCATTGCCGGGGCGTTGGACAGCGCCGCCGGACCAGCCCCCGATGCCGATGCTGCCGTGCTGGCTGCATTGGCGGCGGATGCCGGCATAACACGCCCGCGCCTGCGCCCGGGCCAAATGGTGCAGGCCACGCGCCTGTCCAGCGCCGATACCGGGGCGCTGGAGGTGTCGCGCGTATCGACCTCGGGCGAGCGTTTCTGGGGCATAAATCTGGGCCGCTACACCACCCGCGACCGCGCCGAGCGCATGTTGCTGCAGACCGCACTTGCCGAGATCGGCATGCTGGATCAGGCGCTGCGCAAAGTGGTGCCGCGCGGCGGCGGGTTCGAGGCCAACTTTGTCGGCCTGACCCGCGACAGCGCCGACCTAGCCTGCCGCCGCCTCACCGCCCGCGCCATGGATTGCACACTGATCGGTCCGAGCTGAGAACCGCCCCGCGCTTTGGACCGACCCGTTGCGCACCTGCCGCAAATTGGCAAAAGGCAACGCGCGGTTCGCCGCAGAAATCCGATACGGTGACTTCGCAAATGAAAAAGACCCCGGACATTTCGCCCAGGGCCTTTGGCATTTCCAGCTTGCGCTGATCGCTTTATTCGCGGCTTTCGGGGGTTTCCACCAGGCCCGCATCGAAAATGTCGTCGGCGCTGAAATCCTCGACCGGCGCGGCAAGGGCGGCAGCCGCTTCGGCTTCGGCCTTACGGGCCTCGATCACCAGGTTGTCGCGCTCCTGGGCGATGCGGCGCATTTTCTGGGTCGCCCCGCCGGTGCCCGCCGGGATCAACCGGCCGACGATGACGTTTTCCTTCAGCCCGACCAGTTTGTCGCGCTTGCCCTGAACGCTCGCCTCGGTCAGCACCCGCGTGGTTTCCTGGAACGACGCCGCCGAGATGAACGACCGGGTCTGCAGGCTGGCCTTGGTGATGCCCAGCAGGATCGGCTCGCCGGATGCAGGCCTGCGCCCCTCGGCCTCGGCCTTCGCATTGACCGCCTCGAACTCGAGCTTGTCGATGTGCTCGCCTTTCAAAAGCGTGGTCTCGCCGCTGTCGATGATCTCCCACTTTTGCAGCATCTGGCGCACGATGACCTCGATGTGCTTGTCGTTGATCTTCACGCCCTGAAGGCGATAGACGTCCTGCACCTCGTTTATCATATAGTCCGCCAGCGCTTCGACACCCATGATCGAAAGAATGTCGTGCGGCGCCGGGTTGCCGTCCAGGATGTAATCGCCCTTGCGGACAAAATCACCTTCCTGGACCGGAATGTGTTTGCCCTTGGGCACCATGTATTCAGCCGCCTCCTGGGTTTCGTCCGCAGGTTCAATGCCGATCCGGCGCTTGTTCTTGTAGTCGCGGCCAAACCGGACATAACCATCAATTTCGGCGATGATCGCGTGGTCCTTGGGACGGCGCGCCTCGAAAAGCTCGGCCACCCGCGGCAGGCCGCCGGTGATGTCCTTGGTCTTGGCACCTTCGCGCGGAATGCGCGCGACCACGTCGCCGGCTTTGACCTTTGACCCGTCCTCGATGGATAGGACCGCATCGACCGACATCGGATAGGTCACCGGGTTGCCGCCGGCATTGCGGACCGGTTCGCCATCTTTGCCGGCGATGATGATCTCGGGTTTCAGTTCGTTGCCTTTGGGGGCCGCCCGCCAGTCGGTCACGATCCTCTGGGTCATGCCGGTGGCATCGTCGGTGTCATCACGCACCGAAATTCCGCGGGTCAGGTCGACGAATTTCGCGGTGCCGCCCTTTTCGGCGATGATAGGAAGCGTGTAGGGGTCCCATTCGAACAACTTGTCGCCGCGCGAAACCTTGTCTTTTTCGCCAACAAAGACCTTTGATCCATAACCGACTTTGTGGCTAGCGCGTTCCACACCGTTGTCGTCGATGATCTTCATCACCGTGTTGCGGCCCATGACCACCAGTTCACCGGCGTTGTTTTTCAGCAGGTTGGGATTATCAAACTGGATCACGCCTTCCTGGCTGGCTTCCTGGAACGACTGCTGGCCGCCTTGCGCGATACCGCCGATGTGGAAGGTCCGCATCGTCAACTGGGTGCCCGGCTCGCCGATGGACTGGGCGGCGATGATGCCAACCGCCTCGCCCACGTTGACGCGGGTGCCGCGCGCCAGGTCGCGGCCATAGCACATGGCACAGACGCCCTCGTCGGACTCGCAAGTCAGCGGCGAGCGGATCCTGAACGATGCGACGTCGGCCGCTTCGATGGCATCGGCTTTGCGTTCGTCGATCAATTCGTCCTTGGCAAGGATCACCTCGCCCGTGGCCGGGTGGATGACGTCTTCGCCCGATACGCGACCAAGAATGCGTTCAGCCAGCGACGATACCACCTCGCCATCGTTGACAGCCGCTGCGGCGGTGATCCCGTTGTCGGTGCCGCAATCATCCATGCGGATGATGCAGTCCTGCGCCACATCGACCAGACGCCGGGTCAGATAGCCCGAGTTCGCGGTTTTCAGCGCCGTGTCGGCCAGACCCTTGCGGGCCCCGTGGGTCGAGTTGAAATACTCAAGCACGGTCAGGCCTTCCTTGAAGTTCGAGATGATCGGCGTCTCAATGATCTCGCCCGAAGGCTTGGCCATCAGGCCGCGCATACCGCCCAGCTGTTTCATCTGCGCCGGCGATCCCCGCGCACCCGAGTGGCTCATCATGTAGACGCTGTTGGGTTCCATTTCGGCGCCGTTGTCGTCGCGGCGCTTGGCCGAGATCTCGTCCATCATCGCGGCGGCCACTTCGTCAGAACACTTCGACCAGGCATCGACAACTTTGTTGTACTTTTCGCCCTGGGTAATCAGGCCGTCCATGTATTGTTTTTCGAACTCCTTCACTTGGGCGCGGACGCCATCGACGATGGTCCACTTGGCGTCAGGAATGACCATGTCGTCCTTGCCAAAGCTGATGCCCGCTTTGAACGCCTCGCGGAACCCGAGCCCCATAATCTGGTCACAGAAAATCACGCTCTCTTTCTGACCGCAGTAGCGGTAGACGGTGTCGATGATCTGCTGCACTTCCTTCTTGCGCAGAAGACGGTTGACCAGTTCGAACGGCGCCTTGGCATTCAGCGGCAACAGCGCGCCCAGCCGGACCCGGCCCGGTGTGGTTTCAACGCGCTGCATCACCTCGTTGCCCTCGTCGTCCATCTGTTTGATCCGCGCGACGACCTTCGAGTGCAGATGCACCTCGCCAGCATCGAGCGCGTGCTGCACTTCGTCGGCGTCGGCAAAGGTCATGCCTTCGCCGGGCATCCCTTCGCGTTCGATCGAGACGTAGTAAAGGCCAAGGATCATGTCCTGGCTCGGCACGATGATCGGCGCGCCGTTGGCGGGGCTGAGAACGTTGTTGGTCGACATCATCAGCACCCGCGCCTCAAGCTGGGCCTCGAGGCTCAGCGGCACATGGACGGCCATCTGGTCGCCGTCAAAGTCGGCGTTGAAGGCCGCACAGACCAGCGGGTGAAGCTGGATCGCCTTGCCTTCGATCAGCACCGGCTCGAACGCCTGGATGCCAAGCCGGTGCAGCGTCGGCGCCCGGTTCAGCATCACCGGGTGTTCGCGGATCACCTCGTCTAGGATGTCCCAAACCTCGGGGCGTTCTTTCTCGACCAGCTTCTTGGCCTGTTTGACCGTGCTGGAAAGACCCTTAGACTCGAGCCGCGAATAGATGAACGGCTTGAAAAGCTCGAGCGCCATCTTTTTCGGCAGCCCGCATTGATGCAGCCTGAGCTCGGGTCCGGTCACGATGACCGAGCGACCCGAGAAATCGACCCGCTTGCCCAAGAGGTTCTGACGGAACCGGCCCTGCTTGCCTTTCAGCATATCGGACAATGATTTCAGCGGGCGCTTGTTGGCACCGGTGATCACCCGGCCACGGCGGCCGTTGTCAAAAAGCGCATCGACAGACTCCTGCAACATCCGCTTTTCGTTGCGCACGATGATATCGGGCGCGCGCAACTCGATCAGGCGCTTCAGGCGGTTGTTGCGGTTGATGACGCGGCGGTAGAGGTCGTTGAGATCGCTGGTCGCAAACCGGCCCCCATCCAGCGGCACCAGCGGCCGCAGCTCGGGCGGGATGACCGGCACCACGGTCAGGATCATCCATTCGGGCCGGTTGCCCGATTCGATGAAACTTTCGATGATTTTCAGCCGCTTGATGATCTTTTTCGGCTTAAGCTCGCCGGTTGCAACGGCAAGTTCCTCGCGCAGATGCACCGCCTCGGCCTCCAGATCGATGTTTTGCAGCATCTTGCGGATAGCCTCGGCACCGATGTCGGCCTCAAAGGCGTCAGACCCGTAAGCGTCCTGCGCGTCGAGGAACTCCTCTTCGCCCATAAGCTGGCCATAGTTCAGGTCAGTCAGACCCGGTTCGATCACCACGTAGTTCTCAAAGTAAAGAATGCGTTCCAGATCGCGCAGCGTCATGTCCAGCATCAAGCCGATGCGGCTGGGCAGTGATTTCAGAAACCAGATGTGGGCCACGGGTGCGGCCAGTTCGATGTGGCCCATGCGTTCGCGGCGGACTTTTTGCAGCGTAACCTCGACACCGCATTTTTCGCAGACAACGCCGCGATATTTCATCCGTTTGTATTTGCCGCAGAGGCATTCGTAATCTTTGATCGGTCCAAAGATGCGGGCGCAGAAAAGCCCGTCGCGTTCGGGTTTGAACGTGCGATAGTTGATGGTTTCGGGCTTTTTGATCTCGCCAAACGACCAGCTCAAGATGCGTTCGGGCGACGCCAGCGACACGCGAATCTCGTCAAACGCTTTTGGCGGCGTCAGCGGGTTGAACGGGTTGGTTGTCAGTTCCTGTTTCATTTTCAGATCCTTATTTCAGGCTGGAAGTTGGGGTGGGTGCCGCTTTCTTCAAAAGAAAGCGGTCCGGAGTTTTTTGAAAACTCCGGCTTGCCGTCACTCATCCCCCTCCACATCCAGGAGTTCCATATTCAGGCCGAGGCCGCGAACCTCTTTGACGAGCACGTTAAAGCTCTCGGGCACGCCCGCCTCAAAGTTATCCTCACCCTTGACGATACTTTCATAGACCTTGGTCCGGCCCGCCACGTCGTCGGATTTCACCGTCAGCATTTCCTGCAACGTATAAGCCGCGCCGTAAGCCTCCAGCGCCCAAACCTCCATCTCGCCGAAGCGCTGGCCGCCGAACTGGGCTTTGCCGCCCAAGGGCTGTTGCGTGACCAGGCTGTAGGGGCCGGTAGACCGGGCGTGGATCTTGTCGTCGACCAGGTGGTGCAGTTTAAGCAGGTACTTGATGCCCACCGTGACCTCGCGGGCAAATTGTTCGCCGGTCCGGCCATCAAACAGCGCCGATTGCCCCGACTGGTCAAAACCCGCGCGCATCAGCGCGTCGTTGACGTCGGCTTCCTTGGCGCCGTCAAAGACCGGCGTTGCGATCGGCACACCGTTGGTGACGTTGCCCGCAGCCTCAATCAGCGTCGCCTCGTTCATGCCTTTGATGCCTTCTTTATAGACATCATCGCCATAGGCGATTTTCATCGCGTCGCGCACCGGGGTCAGATCGCCCGAACGCCGGTATTCGCCAAGCGCTTCGTCAATCTGAAACCCGAGACCGCGCGCCGCCCAGCCCATGTGTGTTTCCAGAATCTGGCCCACGTTCATCCGGGAAGGCACGCCAAGCGGGTTCAGCACAAAGTCGACCGGCGTCCCGTCGGCCAGGAACGGCATGTCTTCCATCGGCACAACCTTCGAGATCACACCCTTGTTGCCGTGCCGTCCGGCCATTTTGTCGCCGGGCTGCAGTTTGCGCTTCACCGCGACGAAGACCTTGACCATCTTCATCACGCCCGGCGGCAGATCGTCGCCGCGCCGCACCTTTTCGACCTTGTCCTCGAACCGCGCATTCAGCGCCCGTTTCTGGGCCTCGAACTGGGCGTTCAGGGCTTCGACCTGGGAGGCGGCGTCTTCTTCGCCCACCGCCAACTGCCACCACTGGCCGCGGCTGAGGGTTTCCAGCAGTTCGTCGTCGATCTTGGACTTAGGCTGGACGCCTTTCGGGCCTTTCACAGCAACCTTGCCGAAGATCATGCCCTTGAGGCGCGCATAGATGTTGCGCTCAAGGATATGCAACTCGTCATCGCGGTCGCGGGCCAGGCTTTCGACCTCTTCGCGTTCGATCTGCAGCGCGCGCTCGTCTTTTTCGACGCCGTGCCGGTTGAACACCCGCACCTCGACCACGGTGCCAAAATCGCCAGGCGGCAGACGCAGCGAAGTGTCGCGCACGTCGGACGCCTTTTCGCCGAAGATGGCGCGCAGCAGCTTTTCTTCCGGCGTCATGGGCGATTCACCCTTGGGGGTGATCTTGCCGACCAGAATGTCCGCCGGCCCGACCTCGGCCCCGATATAGACGATGCCGGCCTCATCAAGGTTGCGCAGCGCTTCCTCGCCGACGTTCGGGATGTCGCGGGTGATCTCTTCTGGCCCGAGCTTGGTGTCGCGGGCCGCAACCTCGAACTCCTCGATATGGATCGAGGTGAAAACGTCGTCGCGCACGATGCGCTCGGAAATCAGGATCGAGTCCTCATAGTTGTAGCCGTTCCACGGCATGAAGGCGACGACGATGTTCTTGCCCAGCGCCAATTCCCCCAGATCGGTCGACGGACCATCGGCGATGACCTCTTGCTTGCTGACCGTGTCACCGACTTTGACCAGCGGGCGCTGGTTGATGCAGGTGTTCTGGTTCGACCGCTGGAATTTTCTCAGACGGTAGATGTCAACGCCCGGGTCGCCCGGCCCAAGGTCTTCGGCCGCGCGCACAACGATCCGGGTCGCATCGACCTGGTCGATGACACCGGCGCGCTTCGCCATGATGGCAGCGCCCGAATCCACCGCGACAACGCCTTCGATCCCGGTGCCGACAAAGGGCGCCTCGGCCTGCAACAGCGGCACCGCCTGGCGCTGCATGTTCGAGCCCATCAGCGCCCGGTTGGCATCGTCGTTCTCCAGAAACGGGATCAGCGAGGCCGCAACCGACACCAACTGCTTAGGGCTGACGTCGATCAGGTCAACCGATCCGCGCTGCGCCATGGTGTATTCACCAGACTTACGGGTGTTGACCAAGTCGTTGATAAAGTTGCCTTTTGCGTCCAGCGTCGCGTTGGCCTGCGCGACGGTGTGGCGCATTTCCTCGGTGGCGGACATATAGACCACCTCGTCGGTGACCTTTCTGTTCTCGACACGGCGATAGGGGGTTTCGATAAACCCGTATTTGTTGACGCGCGCAAAGGTCGCCAGAGAGTTAATCAGGCCGATGTTCGGGCCTTCGGGCGTCTCGATCGGGCACATCCGGCCATAGTGGGTCGGGTGCACGTCGCGCACCTCAAATCCCGCGCGTTCGCGGGTCAGACCGCCTGGTCCAAGCGCGCTGAGGCGGCGTTTGTGGGTCACTTCGCTCAGCGGGTTGGTCTGGTCCATGAACTGCGAAAGCTGGGACGAGCCGAAGAACTCGCGCACCGCGGCCGCCGCCGGTTTGGCATTGATCAGATCCTGCGGCATCACCGTGTCGATCTCGACGCTGGACATGCGTTCCTTGATCGCGCGTTCCATGCGCAACAGACCGACGCGGTACTGATTTTCCATCAGTTCACCGACCGACCGCACCCGCCGGTTGCCCAGGTGGTCGATGTCGTCGACATCGCCCTTGCCGTCGCGCAGATCGACCAGACCCTTGATGCAGGCGACAATGTCGTCTTTGCGCAAAGTGCGCTGTGTGTCTTCGGCATCCAGATTCAGGCGCATGTTCATCTTGACCCGGCCCACGGCCGAAAGGTCATAACGCTCGCCGTCAAAGAACAGGCTGTCGAACAGCGTGCTTGCCGCATCGACCGTGGGCGGCTCGCCCGGGCGCATCACCCGGTAAATGTCCATCAGCGCGCCATCGCGGTTCATGTTCTTGTCGACCGCCATGGTGTTGCGCATGTAGGGACCGACGTTGATGTTGTCGATGTCCAGCACCGGCACCTCGGTGAACCCGGCATCCATCAGGTCTTTGAGCGTGCCGCCGATCAGTTCGTCAGCCTTGTCGTATTCAAGCGTAAGTTCTTCACCGGCCTCGACATAGATTGCGCCGGTTTCTTCGTTGATGATGTCTTTGGCGGCAAACCTGCCAACGATGTTCTCGTAAGGCACCAGCAGATTGGTCACCTTGCCGTCGTCGATCAGTTTCTTGACCGCGCGCGGGGTGATTTTCTTGCCGGCCTCGGCAATCACCCTGCCGGTTTTGGCGTCAACCAGATCAAAGGTCGGGCGCGTACCCCGCACCCGCTCGGGGAAGAATTTGGTGACCCAGCCCTTTTTCTTTTTATACTTGAAAGTGACCGTGTCGTAATAGGCATCCATAATGCCTTCCTGGTCCATACCCAAAGCGTAAAGCAGCGTCGTTACCGGCAACTTGCGGCGGCGGTCGATCCGGGCATGGACGACGTCCTTTGCGTCAAACTCGAAATCCAGCCACGAGCCGCGATAAGGGATGATGCGGCAGGCAAAGAGCAGCTTGCCCGAGGAATGGGTCTTACCGCGGTCGTGGTCAAAGAACACACCTGGGCTGCGGTGCATCTGGCTGACGATCACCCGCTCGGTGCCGTTCACGACAAACGTGCCGTTCGGGGTCATCAGGGGCATATCGCCCATGAACACGTCTTGTTCCTTGATGTCCTTGATCGACTTGGCGCCGGTGTCCTCGTCAATGTCATAGACGATCAGCCGCAACGTGACCTTCAGCGGCGCGGCATAGGTCATGTCGCGCTGCTGGCATTCTTCAACGTCGTATTTCGGCGCTTCAAGGTCGTATTTCACGAACTCCAGCACCGCCGTTTCGTTGAAATCCTTGATCGGAAAGACCGACTGAAAGACACCCTTGATGCCATCGCCGTCGGTCGGCTGGGGCTGGTCTCCCGAATTCAGAAATAGATCATAGGAAGACTTCTGAACCTCGATGAGGTTCGGCATCTCCAGCACTTCCCGAATTTTACCGTAATATTTGCGAAGTCGTTTCTGGCCAACGAAAGACTGAGCCATGCGCAGCGTCACCTTCTTTTCTCACCAGGCGGGCGCACCGTCGGGGCCACGGCAGCACACCATCAGAGACAGGGTCTCAAGGTCCATTCCCGGCCACCTGCCCAATTGGCGGCCTCCCGATCCTTGAACGCTCCTTAGAAAAATCCCCGACGGGTTCTTTCTAAGACGCGTTCGGCTGGGCTCGGATTTCCGGACCCAGCCTTGAAATTCTACGTGCGAACCGCGCCCCGGACCTGATCCGGGGTGATCGCCGTCCGCAAGCCAGCGATCACTTCAGCTCGACCTCGGCACCCGCCGCTTCAAGCTTGCCTTTGATCTCTTCGGCTTCGTCCTTCGAGACCTGTTCTTTGACTGCCTTGCCACCGGCTTCGACCAGTTCCTTGGCTTCTTTCAGGCCAAGACCGGTCAGCGCGCGGACCTCTTTGATGACGTTGATCTTCGAGGCGCCGAAGGCCTTCAGGATCACGTCAAATTCGGTCTGCTCTACGGCAGCTTCGCCGTCGGCGGCGGCGGGGCCGGCCATCATCACCGCGCCGCCAGCGGCCGGTTCGATGTCGTATTCGTCTTTCAGTATGGTTTTCAGTTCCTGAGCTTCGAGAAGGGTCAGACCCACAATCTCTTTAGCCATTTTCTTTAGATCAGCCATTTTGCTTTCCGTTTCCTAAATGTGTTCCAACGTCAGGGTTTCAACCCCCGCGCATGTTTCCCGGTTCATGCGGCTTGCGCACGCTCCTCGATTGTCGAAAGAATGCTCGCAATGTTTGATGCAGGCGCGCCAATGGCCCCGGCGATGTTCGCAGCAGGTGCGGCGATGCAGCCCACGATCGAAGCGATAAGCTCTTCACGCGACGGCAAGGCGGCAACGGCTTTGACAGCAGCCCGGTCCAGCGCAGTTTCGCCCATGGCACCGCCAAGGATCTGGAACTTCGCGTTCCCCTTGGCGTAATCCTCAGACGCTTTGGCGGCTGCCACCGGGTCTTCGGAATAGGCGAAAACGGTCATTCCCGTCAGAAAGTCGGCTAATGAGGCGTTCGGCTTTCCCTCAAGGGCGATTTTGGCGAGCCTGTTCTTGGCGACACGAACGGACCCGCCCGCTTCGCGCAAGCGCGCGCGCAGGTCCTGCATCTCGGCAACCGTGAGACCTGCGTAATGGGCAACGACCACAACGCCAGAGCTCTCAAAGATCTGGCCGAGTTCGTCGACCACTTTCTCTTTCTGGGCTCTATCCACGGTTTCACTCCAAAATTGGAGGGCAAGACCCTCCGGCTCATGCTTTGCCGGGCCAAGGCCCGACAATCGGGTCCTTACGGGTCCTTCGCAAAATCACCCCCGAAGGGCCCAAGGGCGCTCCGGAGAAAATGCTCATTTCCCATCTCAGGCAGGATTTATGGACACCGGTATTCGGGCGCCACCCGCCGTCTCGGACGAATCACGAGGGCCGCCTCACGAAATGGGGCGACCCAAGCTGGCGCGTCTTAGGCCCTTTCGGGCTGGAAGGGAAGGGCTTTTCGCCGGTTTTTGCGGAAGATCAGACACCGCCAGCGCGAATACTTCTGACAGCCCCGTTCAACCGCTACTCTTTGTGTCCAACATCCTGCAGCCAGAGTCACGTTAACGGCCGCTCTGAGCCGATTCTGTTGAAAAACAACGTGTTGCAGGTGCAGAAAGTGGCCGTTGTATGTGAGCCCGAACACCTTTCTGGTCAGGCTGTTCGCGGTTTCTGCGGTGCAGGAAAGATCTTGGCCAGTTTCCGAAGGTTCTGGGCGGTGGCAGCGAGGAGGAATTCATCGTTTGCGCCGCATGGGCCGCGTAATCGGAGCCGTCCAAGGCCAAGAATGCGTTTGAGGTGAGCAAACAGCATCTCGACTTTTTTCCGCAGCTTCATCGAGATTTCATATTGCCTGGTTTTTGCGATGTCTCGGGCAACTTGTCTGGCATCTTCGTGTTCTTCGCGGGTGATGGATCGGGCATCCATGTTGGGACAGCAGCGCGCCTTGGACGGGCAACTTTGGCAAGTCAGTTTCAGCGCGCGATACTTGGCAGTGCCTTTGTCGGACGGGCCACGCTTGGGGTCTGAGTAGTTGCGGCGGAACTGCTTCAACGCCTGTCCCTCGGGACAGATGTACTGGTCGTTCTCAGCGTCCCATTCAAAATCGGCTCGTGTCCAGGTGCCATCGGTTCGGCCAGCTTTGTCGATTACCGGGATATGCGGAGCGATGCCGCGATCCACCAACCATCCAAGCATGGGGCCTGAACCATAAGCCGTGTCAGCAATGATGCGCTCTGGATGCAGGCCAAACCCTTCTTTGACCCGATCCAGCATTGTACGCACAGACCCGACCTCCGCCTGTCGGATTGATCGTGTGGCTTCCACGTCCACGATGACACCGTGATCAGTATCGATCAGATAATTGGTTGAATAGGCAAAGAACGCAGGACCTTTGCGGGCCGCTGTCCATTGACTGGATGGGTCGGAGTGAGACGTGAACTTCGGTTCAACGGTCGTCGCCGCGCCAAAGGCCGCGTCATCCAGAACGTCGAGATATTCCCGCACCGCACGAGGTGCGTCATCGGGGTCAATCGTGCTGTGATCCCAATCTTCTTTGGCGGTGGAGTTCTGTTTATTTGCGTCGGCCTCAATGAGACTGGCATCCGCCGCAAAGCGCTGGCCACTGACCAGCCCCTCGGCAATGCAACGCGCCACGACCGTCTCAAAGAGATGACGCAGCAGGTCACTGTCACGGAAACGGCCATGCCGGTTCTTTGAGAATGTCGAGTGGTCAGGCACCTGATCTGTCAGGTCCAGGCGGCAAAACCAGCGATACGCCAGATTGAGATGCACTTCCTCGCACAGCCTCCGCTCCGAGCGGATGCCCAGGCAGTAGCCCACCAGCAGCATGCGGATCAGCAGCTCAGGATCAATCGAAGGGCGGCCGGTTGAGCTGTAAAATGGCGCGAGATGCTGGCGGATGCAGGACAGATCGACGAAGCGATCAATCGACCGCAGCAGATGATCTTGCGGGACGTGGTCTTCTATCGAGAAGTCATAGAAAAGCGCGCTCTGTGCCTCTTGCTTCGGTCCCAACATCGCCGCCAATCCCCCGCATCAATGCAGAGATTGAATCAGCGAGATGATCTAAAATCAAGAAGACTTTTTCAACAGAATAAGCCCAAAAACGACCGTGTTCACATTCCGGAGTCGATGTCGTGTTCTTCACTCGGTTGGGTGGTTAAGTTCGTCGAGGTTGGCGCGGATCTCCGGAATATTCGGGTCGATAGAAGGCGCCGCCTGCCATGCGCGCCGGGCCCCATTCAGATCGCCCCGTGCGTACCGCGCGTTGCCGAGCCCGAAGGGAAAGACCCACATCTGAGGCCATCGATCGCTGGCGGCCGCATAGGTACGGGCGGCGGCGCGGGTCGACCTTTTCCAGCTCAGCGGCGGCGCGCGCGATATCCCACCGACCGGCGGTTTCTGGTAGCCGGTCGGGCGACAGCGCTACGATCGCCCAGTCGTCGCCCCGCGCCCAGGTCCGGCGGAAAAGCCGCACCGGCATCACCATTCGTTCGTGTTGGCCGGAATTCAGCTCTATCCGGTCGACGTCAAGGTCGTAGGCGACGACAACGCCGTAGTGCCAGCGCGGCGCGATCTTCAGACCGAGGTTCTGGAAGACGATCACTGGGTTTCCGGCGGCGATCTCGCGCATGAGATTTTCGAACCCCTCGTCGGGCACGGCCAGCTGCCCGCGCCGTCGCGCCGCGCCTAGCATGTCGGCCAGATACGTGCCCTCGGCCCCGGGCGTGAAGCTTTGCCGCGCGACCTCAGCCTGCGTCACGTTGAGTCCGGCCCATTGGTGGACCATCGCCAGCGAGGCCGGCCCGCAATAGAAATCGGCCTGCACGATCAGCGGCACCTCGGCGACCGCCACGCGGGTGGGCAGATTGTCGAAAGGGGCGGCAAGCGGCTCGGGCGCACGGCCACAGGCAAGAAGAGTCAAGACTGCAAAAATGAAAAGGGCGCCGCGCAGGACGCGGCGCCTGGATCTTGTTCCGGTCAGATGCACCGGGTGAATTTGAAGATCCGCGTGAGGCAGAGAAAATCGGTGACCAGCAGGACCACGAAGAGTGTCAAGAGCGTGCCGAGCACCGCTTCTCCGCCAGCGTTCTCGGCCTCGAACTGGGCGAGCATCGATCTGATTTCCAGATCGCTGAGCGCCGCCAGCCGGGTTTCGGCCTCGGCCGGGTCGACGCCCATCTCGATCAGCTGGCCGCGGATGTCCTCGCGCGCCAGTTCAGAGAGTAGGAAATCGCGCTGCGTGTTTTCGCCGTACTTGGCGATTACCGCGTCGGTGCTGAGCATTTTGGCCTCTGCCATAGTACCGAACTGGACGCTCAGAACGATGGCCCCGGATAGGGCGAGCGCAAGTGCCTGTCTGGAAACCGCTACAATCCGCATGTGTTGTCATCCCTTTCCAAGTGTCGCCTGCGCCCGAAAAGCCGGGTGCGGCGGATGAGCGTGAGCCTAGGGCGTAATCGCGGTCAAGTTGATCGGAACAAGGGAACTTCGCGGTGCATGGCGCGATTTCTTGCCCACTTGTTGCGGATGCGCACGGGCGCGCCGGATACCTTGACATCGCCCCGCCAATTCCCGGGTGCTCGCCGCGCAGCCTGGAGGAAACACTAGAACACTGTCCTGCCGCACGGCACCTTGGGCTACCGACCACCGACGCTAGAATTGCCGCCCAAAATCGAGCCGGAAACTCACCTTCGGTCAAATAACTTTTTGTCGCCGGAGGTTGCGGGTCGGTTCTGACTTGGGCTGGTCCCTCGGATGTCAGCAATGTCCGCAGAGCCGTCTTGCAGCGACAGTTAGGCAGATTTGTTTGCAATAATAATGATTTAACCCCCCTTCTCACTGTGAGAAGTTTGAGAGGTGGGGGCTATCTGACCTCCCGCCCCGCCACCCAGACAGCCGCAATCGCCCGATCGTCGCCCATCATGATGGTCGGGAACAGCGCCTCCCAGAAATCATTGGCCTCCGCCGATCTCTGAGCAATCGCCGGTGTCGAGGCCAGGTTCACAACGATCAGATCGGCGTCCGACCCGCGCGCCAATGTGCCGATCCGGTCTTCCATGCCCATGGCCCGCGCCGAGCCTTCGGTGGCCAGCCACCACAGTTCGGACGCATGCAGCGCCCGCCCGCGCAGCTGCCCGATCTCGTAGGCCGCGGCCATGGTGCGCAGCATCGAAAACGACGATCCGCCGCCGGTGTCGGTGGCCAGGCCCAGGCGGATGCCCGCCCGGCTCAGCCCGTCCATGTCGAAAAGCCCCGAGCCGATGAAGGTGTTCGAGGTCGGGCAATGCACTACCGACGCGCCGGTCTCGGCCAGCCGGTCGCGTTCGCGGTCGGTCAGATAGATCGAATGGCCAAACAAACCACCCTCGCGCAAAAGACCTGCCGCCTCGTAAGTATCGAGGTAATCGCGCGCCTCCGGGTAAAGCCTGCGCACCCATTCGATCTCGTCGGTCTGTTCGGCAAGATGGGTCTGCATCAGGCAGGTCGGCCGCTCGGCCCAGAGCGCCCCCATGGCGCTCAGTTGCCCGGCCGTGGAA
This sequence comes from Paracoccaceae bacterium, assembly GCA_965247915.1. Taxonomy (GTDB): domain Bacteria; phylum Pseudomonadota; class Alphaproteobacteria; order Rhodobacterales; family Rhodobacteraceae; genus JAKZRT01. Next base: position 134,432 of record OZ252048.1, on the reverse strand, counting down.
GTCGGCGAAAACCGGGGCGCGATCGCATAGGTGGCCCGCCCCGCCCCGTGCCAGCGGTCGATCAGCGCCTTGGACTGGTCATAGGCGCTCTGAGCGGTATCGCAGAGGCCGGCAGGCGCGTTCCGGTCCATCGCCACCTTGCCGGCCGCGATCGCCATGCCACGCGCCGCCGCCGCCGCGAATATCGCATACACGCTCTCCGGGCGGGTTGTGCAAAAAGTGCAGACGCTGGTGGTGCCATGGGCCAGGATCAGGTCCAGATACCGGTCCGCGATCAGCGCCGCATACTCCGGGTCGCCAAACCGCATTTCCTCGGGGAATGTGTAGAAATTCAGCCAGTCGATCAGGCGCTTGCCCCACGAGGCGATCATCGCCGTCTGGGGGTAATGCGCATGGGCATCGACAAATCCGGCGCTGATCAGCCCGTCGCCATAATCGGCAATCTCGGCGCCGGGATGGCGGGCGCGCAGGTCGTCGGCCTCGCCGACCTCGGAAATCTTTCCATCCGCCACCAATACGCCGCCCCGGGCCCGGTGACGCGCGGCACTCGGCCCCTCGTCGAAGGGGCTGGCGGTAAACTCCAGCGTCTGGCCAAGCAGAAGGTTCATCAGGGGCCTTTGGATAGTGTCGCATCAAATTACGGCCATTCGACCGGCCGGTGACAGGGTTATTTTATCTTCGCGCCGCTGAACCCCCCTGTTTCCCGATAAAGAGATTGTCTAAGTTCCGAAGAATTACCCCGGGGGGGCAGGATGAGCGACGCGATCACCGAAGCCGAAGACCGGGACGCCAGCGGCTATGCGCTTGAAGTGGCGCTGATCTACCGCGTACTTGCGGCGACTGCAGACGGCGATGCCGACGCGCTCGATGCGCTTCTCGAACCGCTGCATTCGGCCGACATTGCCGACCTTCTGGAACAGATCAGCAGCGAAGAACGCGCCGCCCTTGTCACCCTGACCACCCAAGGCATCGACGGCGACGTCTTAAGCGAATTGGAAGAGGGCCTGCGCGAAGAAGTGATCGCGGCACTGCGGCCCGACGAGCTGGCCGAAGCGGTGCGCGATCTGGAAACCGACGACGTCGTCGATCTGCTCGAAGACCTGGATGCGCCGCAGATCGACATCATCCTCAGCGCGCTCGATGACGCCGACCGCGTCGCGGTCGAGGCGGCGCTGGCCTACCCCGAAGAAAGCGCCGGCCGCCTGATGCAGCGCGAAGTGGTGATCGCGCCCGAGCATTGGAATGTCGGCCAGACTATCGACCATATGCGCGCCCACGACGACCTGCCCGATGAGTTTTACCATGTGATTCTGGTCGATCCGGCGCTAAGGCCGACCGGGTACGTGACCCTGGGCAAGCTTCTGTCTTCGCGCCGCGACGTGGCCATGGCCGGCCTGACCGAGGACAGCTTTCGCAGCATTCCCGTGACCCAGCCCGAAGACGAGGTCGCCTATGCTTTCAACCAGTACCACCTGATATCCGCCCCGGTGGTCGATGCAAGCGGCCGCCTGGTCGGCGTGATAACCATCGACGATGCCATGGGGGTGCTGGACGAAGAGGCCGAGGAAGACATCATGCGCCTGGCCGGGGTCGGCGAGGGCTCGCTTTCCGACCCGGTGATCGAGACCACCAAGCGCCGCCTGCCCTGGCTGGCAGTCAACCTGGTCACCGCGATCATGGCCTCGCTGGTGATCGCCCAGTTCGAAGCCGCCATCACCCAGATCGTGGCGCTGGCAATTCTTATGCCGATCGTCGCCTCGATGGGCGGCAATGCCGGCACCCAGGCGCTGACCGTGGCGGTGCGGGCGCTGGCCACCAAAGACTTGACCTCGGCCAACGCCGTGCGGGTGATCCGGCGCGAGGTTCTGGTGGGCCTGATTAACGGCGTCTTTTTCGCCGTGGTCATGGGGTTCGTGGGGTATTTCTGGTTTGGCACCGCGTTGCTGGGCCTGGTGATTGCCATCGCCATGGTGGTCAATCTTGTCGTGGCGGGGCTGGCCGGGGTGATGGTGCCACTGGGGCTTGAGAAAGCCGGGATCGACCCGGCGCTGGCCTCGGGGGCATTTGTCACCACCGTCACAGATGTTGTCGGCTTTTTCGTGTTTCTCGGGCTCGCGGTTCTATGGCTGATCTGAGCGCCGCCAAAGACGCCGCCCGCAAAGCCGCCTTCGCCCGCCGCAGGCGCGCGCAAAGCGCCGGTGGCGGCGACCGGGCCGTATCGCACCTTGTCGAATTTCTGCATCGGATGCCGGGACAGGTCATTTCGGGATATTGGCCGATCCGCACCGAGATCGACCCGCGCCCGGCATTGCAGGCGCTGTCGGCCAGCCGTGACATCGTTCTGCCAGTTGTCGCGGGCAATGGATTGCCGCTTGAGTTTCGATCGTGGTCACCAGGAACCCGGATGATCCCCGGTGACTATGGCGCGGCTATCCCGGCCGACCCGACCGGGTCAGACCCCGATATTCTGATCGTCCCGCTTGCCGCTTATGACGCGCGCGGCTACCGGCTGGGTTACGGCGGTGGTTATTACGACCGAACCCTGGAGCGCCTGCGGGCGATCCGGCCAACGCTGGCGGTTGGCTTTGCCTTTAGCGGTCAGCAGACATCCGCGTTGCCGGTCGAGCCGACCGACCAGCCGCTGGATGCCATTGTCACCGAAAACGGCGTGCTGCACTTCACCTGAGCTCGGGCCACAATCAAGCGCTTGCACATCGCCGCGCGCGGCCCTAGGGCAGGATCATGCGAATTCTGTTTCTGGGTGACGTCGTGGGCCGCACCGGCCGGGCTGCGGTCGCCGACAGCCTGCCGGGGCTGCGCCAGAATTGGCGGCTGGATTTCGTGGTGGCGAACGGCGAAAACGCCACCAGCGGCATCGGCATCAGCGCCGCCCACGCCAAGGGGTTGCTGGCGGCGGGGGCGGATTGCCTGACCATTGGCGACCACGCTTTTGACCAGCGCGACATGCTGGAGTTTATTTCCAGCGAACCGCGCATCCTGCGACCCTTGAACTATGCCAAAGATGCTCCGGGGGCCGGGGCGCGGATATTCACCGCCGCCAGCGGGCGCAAGATAATGGTGGCGCATGTGCTGGGCCAGATCTTCATGAAACGCCCCTTCGACGACCCGTTTGACGCCATCGACAAGGTGCTGGCCGCCCATCCGCGCGGCGGCAAGGTCGCTGCCAGCCTGATCGATATGCATTGCGAAGCCACCTCCGAGAAAATGGCCATGGGGCATTTCGCCGACGGGCGCGCCAGCATCGTGGTGGGCACGCATACCCATGTGCCGACCGCAGACGCGCAGATCCTGCCCGGCGGCACCGCTTATCTGACCGACGCGGGCATGTGCGGCGATTACCTTTCGGTGATCGGCATGGACAAGGCCGAACCGCTGCGCCGTTTCGTGACCGGCATGTCCAAGGGCCGGTTCCAGCCCGCCGGGGGCGTGGCAACCCTGTCGGGGTTTTTGGTCGAAACCGACGACGCCACCGGGGCCGCCGTTTCGGCGCAGGCGATCAGAACTGGGGGGCGGTTGCAGGAAGCGACCCCATGACCCGAGCCCCGGTTCTGGTGCTGATGCTTGTCGGCATGGGCATCGCCTGGGGCCTGACCATACCCCTGGCCAAAATCGCGGTTAGCGAAGGCTATCGAAATTTCGGGATCATCTTCTGGCAGACTTTGATTGGCGCGGCGTTGCTGGGCTTGGTCCTGCTGGCCCGCCGCCGATTGCCCCGCTGGACCCGCACCCGGCTTTTGTTTTGCGCGATGATCGCTCTGACCGGCACCATCTGCCCAACGGCGCATCGTATCAGGCGGCGGTCTATCTACCTGCCGGCATATTAGCCATTGTCATCGCCACGGTGCCGATGCTGGCGTTTCCGATGGCCGTCTATCTGCTCATCGACCGGTTCAACTGGCTGCGCCTCGGCGGGTTGCTGGCGGGGCTCATTGGCGTGGCGTTGCTGGCCGGGCCCGAAACCAGCCTGCCCGGACCCGGCTATGGCGGTATTCATTCCGCTGGCGCTGGTCGCACCTTCTTTCTATGCGGTCGGGGGCAACGTGGTTGCCAAATGGGGCAACTGGGACCTTGACCCGGTCGAGGTCCTGTTTGGAGCTTCGGTGCTGGGCTGCCTGATTACTTTGCCAATCGCCCTGGCCACCGGCACCTGGATCGACCCGCGTCCGCCCTACGGTGCGCCCGATGCCGCGATCCTTCTGTCGTCGGTCGTTCACGCGCTGGTCTATTCGACCTACGTCTGGATGCTGGGCCGCGCCGGCGCGGTCTTTTCAGGTCAGGTCGGATATATGGTCACCGGCTTTGGCGTGCTCTGGGCGATGGCGCTGTTGGGCGAGCGCTATTCGTCGCTGGTCTGGGTCGCCATGGGCCTGATGTTTCTTGGCCTGTTTCTGGTCCAGCCGCGCCAGACCGAAGCGGTTGCAGAGCCGGGTGTGTCTTGCGATGATCCCCCTGACGCCACCTGATCCAACCGCCGGGATAGTCCGCTGATCGACCTGACCGCCAATCAAATGACCGAAGCCTTGGCCGCGCTTGCCATCGTCGCCGCGATGTTCGCGCTGTTTCTCAGCGAAAGGTTCCCCGCCGAGGTGGTGGCGATCGCCGGCGCCTCGGCGATGCTGGTCGCCGGGGTGCTGCCCTATGATGACGCGCTGCACGTTTTGTCGAACCCGGCCCCCTGGACCATCGCGGCGATGTTCGTGGTGATGGGGGCGCTGGTGCGGACCGGGGCGCTGGCCTGGTTCACGCGCCTGGCCGAAGCCCAGGCCGACGCCCGACCGGCGGTGGCCATCGGCGCGCTGATGGTCTTTGTGGTGCTGGCCTCGGCGTTCGTGAACAACACGCCCGTCGTCGTGGTCATGCTACCGGTCTTTGTTCAGCTTTCCCGGCGGCTGGGCATCCCGGCCAGTAAACTTCTGATCCCGCTCTCTTACGTTGCCATCCTCGGCGGCACCCTGACGCTGATCGGCACCTCGACCAACTTGCTGGTCGATGGCGTGGCCCGGTCGCGCGGGTTGGAGCCGTTTTCGATCTTCGAAGTGACCCCGCTGGCGATTATTCTGGTGGCCTGGGGCGCGGTTTACCTGCGTTTCGTCGCGCCGCGCCTGTTGCCTGACCGGCAATCGATGGCGGTTCTGCTCAGCGACCGGTCGAAGATGAAGTTTTTCACCGAGGTCGCGGTCCCCGACGACAGCGCGCTGATCGGCGAAGACGTCACCAAGATCGACCTTTTCCGCCGCGATGGGGTGCGGCTGATCGACGTTCTGCGCGGCGATGCCTCGCTCAGGCGCGATCTGGGCGCGGTGACGCTTGAAGCGGGCGACCGGGTGGTGCTGCGCACCCAGATCGACGAGCTTCTGGGGCTGCAGTCGCACAAAGACCTGCGCATGGTTGACAAGCTGAGTTCGCGCGCCAGCACCACCGTCGAGGTGCTGATCTCGCCGGGCTGCCGGATGATTGGGCGCGCACTTGGCGCGCTGCGCCTGCGCCGCCGGTATGGTGTCTATGTGCTGGCGGTTCACCGGCGCAACCAGAACATCGGCGTGCAACTGGACGAACTTGTGGTGCGCGTCGGCGACACGCTGCTGTTGGAAGGCGCGCCCGAGGATATTCAGCGTCTGGCGGCCGATATGGACATGGTCGACATCACCAAACCCTCAGCGCGCGCCTTTCGCCGCAGCCACGCCCCGATCGCCATCGCAGCCCTGGCCGGGATCGTAGTATTCGCCGCCTTTGGCATGGCGCCCATCCTGCTGCTTGCGGTGCTGGCGATGGCCACCGTGTTCCTGACCCGCTGCATTGATTCAGACGAAGCATTCGGCTTTATCGACGGGCGGCTTCTGGCGCTGATTTTCGCGATGCTGGCGGTCGCGACCGGGCTTGAAGCCTCGGGCGCGGTCGATCTGATCGTCGATGCCTTCGCGCCGTTCATCATCGGTCTGCCGCCGTTCTTCATCATCTGGTCCATCTATCTGCTGACCTCGTTTCTGTCCGAAGTCATCAACCACGCCGTCGCGGTCGTGCTGACCCCGGTGGCCATCGGCCTTGCCATCAGCCTGGGCGTCGATCCGCGCCCGCTGGTGGTCGCCGTGATGATCGCCGCCAGCGCCACCTTCGCGACGCCGATCAGTTATCAGACCAACATGATGGTCTATGGCCCCGGCGGCTACCGGTTTACCGATTTCCTGAAAGTGGGCATCCCGCTGAACCTCAGCGTCGGCCTGATCGCCTCGGCCTGCATTCCGTTTTTCTGGCCGCTTTAGGACCGCTTGGAATAACAATGTGACCAGCTCAACAGGCAGGATTGGCCCCGCTTTTCAGGGCGGTCAGATAAATTCGGCCGTTTTCTCCGGTACTTCGGCGGCCAGCGCCATTGCGTCTTCGATTGCGATCGATTTGTCGAACAACGCGCGCCCGAGTATGGCGCCGGAGATTCCGGGCACAAATTTGATCCGGGCAAGATCGTCCAGCGACCGCGACAGCCCGCGAGCGATCACCGGTGCCCGGGCAACCGATGCGAGATGGGTAATCAGCGCCAGCGGTTCCTCGGTATCGCCAAGGTCGGCGCTGATGTCGGTGACAATGATCGCGGCCAATGGGTCTTCGGCGAAACTGCGGATAAAATCTTCGGGCGCGAAGGTGCTGGGCTGCCGCCATCCGTCGCTCATCACCCGGCCTTCGAACACATCCACCGCCAGAACGATCTGGTCGGGGAAATACCGCGCCGCCGCTTTGACCAGGTGCGGATTGGTGACCGCCAGCGTTCCGACCACGATCCGGCCAACGCCAAGATCGATCCATTCGGCAATGGTTTCGTAGGACCGGAAGCCGCCGCCCAGTTGAATGGGTGCCTCGGCCCCCAGGATAATGCGCTTCAAAAGCTCGTTGTTGCCGGCGCCGCCCGCGACACCGTCAAAGTCGGTGACATGCACCCACTGGGCCCCGGCATGGGCAAAACCCAGCGCGGTCTCAACCGGGTCCACATGCCAGATCTGAGCTTCTTCCAGCCGGCCCCGGTAAAGACTGACACAGCGCCCGGATTGAATTTCGATTGTTGGGTAAATAATCATCGTGCTGATCCTAATGCGCGCTCCCGCTTCTACAGAATACACCGAATCACCGGTCTTCCCTAAGCGTTTTCCCACGGGCCGCATTTGTCGCGGTGTGCGTTCGTGCATTCTGCCCGATGCGACCCCAAAAGACCGGACCGCGTCACCGGCCAATTCTGCAGTCAGGCCAAAGCTTGAACCGCCCCCGTGTCCTGCCCTATAGGGGCCTCGAACAGATACGCAACGGAAGGGACAAGATGGCCGGCCATTCCAAATGGGCCAACATCCAGCACCGCAAGGGGCGGCAGGATGCGGTGCGTTCCAAGCTGTTTTCCAAGCTTGCCAAGGAAATTACCGTGGCCGCCAAAATGGGCGACCCGGACCCTGACAAGAACCCGCGCCTGCGTTTGGCGGTTAAAGAGGCCAAATCAAGCTCGGTGCCCAAGGACGTGATCGACCGCGCGATCAAGAAATCGCTGGTCGGCGAGGGCGACAATTTCGAAGAGATCCGCTACGAGGGCTACGGCCCCGGCGGCGTGGCCGTCATCGTCGAGGCGATGACCGACAACCGCAACCGCACCGCGTCATCCGTGCGGTCAACCTTTGGCAAACACGGCGGCAACCTGGGCGAAACCAGGTCGGTCAGCTTTATGTTCGAGCGCAAGGGCGAAGTCACCTATTCCACCGAGGCCGGCGACGCAGATACGGTCATGATGGCGGCCATCGAGGCCGGCGCGGAAGACGTCGAAAGCTCGGAGGACGGCCATGTCATCTGGTGCGCCGACACCGATCTGGGCGAAGTCTCAAACGCGCTCGAAGCCGATCTTGGCGAAAGCGAAAGCACCAAGCTGATCTGGAAGCCCAACACCACGACCGAACTTGACCTGGACGGCGCGCAGAAACTCATGCGCCTGATCGAAGTGCTGGAAGACGACGACGACGTTCAGCGCGTCACCGCCAATTTCGAGATCTCTGACGAGGTGATGGAAGCGCTGTCGGCTTGATCGCCGGATCAAAAGATCGGGAACAGTGATAACGCCCCGCTGGCGTTCCACCAGTTGATCGCTTCGGCGACCGGGATCAGCGCCAGAAACACCAGCGCATCGGCGAAATTGACGCGCAGCGTTCGCACGTTGAACGTCACTTCTGCCGCCGAACGGAACTTCGACAGCCGCGGCACGATCCGGGGCGTGGTTTTCGCATAATCGTCATAGGCCGGTCCGAATGCCTGGCGAAGGTTGCCCTCTTCGTTGGCCGCGGTCGCCATCAGAACCAGAAATACAACCAGCGTCAAAACCACCGCAAATATCAGGCTTTGCAGCATCAGTGCAAACCCCAGCGTCGCAAGGGTGGAAAAAAGATACAGCGGATGCCGGCATATCGAATAGGGGCCGTCGCTGACGACCTTGGCCGATTTCCTGCCGCCAATGTAAAGGATGCTCCACAGCCGCCCCAAAGCCCCGAAGAACACCAGAATCGCCCCGAAATCCCACATCACCCGGCCCCAGGGCGTCCCCAGCAGCTTGGGGTCCATGGCGATGGCGATGGCCAAAAGCCCGACGCTGAGCACCCGCAACAGATTGATGCGTATCCTCGCAATCACGGTTCGCACTGCACTTCCCCTTCGATGACGCCTTTGCCTGCGCCCCGGGGGATAGAAACTTTGCCGCCCCGAAGCAAGCACGCGATCGCTTGCAGCGAAATGGGGCCCACGATAAGCACCACGACGACCTGCCCGGAGCCTCATATGACCGCGCTGACCGCCGGATTTGCCTTGTCCCTGTCGCTGATACTTGCCATCGGCGCGCAGAATGCGTTCGTCCTGCGTCAGGGCCTTCGCGGGACCCATGTCTTCGCCGTTTGCCTGACCTGTGCGCTGTCAGACGCCATTCTGATCGCGGCGGGCGTGGCGGGTTTCGACGCGCTGGTTGGCGGTTTTCCCTGGCTCGTCGGGGTGATGAAATGGGGTGGTGCGATATTTCTGGTGGTTTACGGCGGACTTTCGTTTCGCGCGGCGTTCGGACCGGCCGGGGCGCTGGACCCATCCGAGGACAGAAAATCCGGGTTGGGCCGAACCCTGATCACCTGCCTGATCCTGACCTGGGGCAATCCGCATGTTTATCTCGACACCATCGGCTTGCTGGGCTCGGTCTCGACCCAATACGACGCAGCGCTGTCATTCGGGATCGGCGCGATTACGGCATCGTTCGTGTTTTTCTTTTCGCTCGGCTACGGCGCGCGAGGATTGCGGCCGCTTTTTGCCCGACCAACGGCCTGGCGCGTCCTCGACGCGGGCATCGGAGTGACCATGTGGGCCATCGCCCTCGGACTGGTGGCGTCTTAGAGCCTCGGGGTATTGAACTCGGGCCCCCAATCGGACAGAGGCACGGTATGAACCAGCCGAACAATCTCGTTGTGGGCGTTTTTTGGATGTTGGTGACGGGCCTGTGCTTTGTCGCGGTCACGGCGCTGGTCAAGTTGGTCGGCAGCTCGCTTCCGGCGGCGCAGGCGGCGTTCATGCGCTATGCTCTGGGCCTGGTGTTCCTGATCCCGATGATCCCGGCCATGCGCCGGGCGCGGTTTGATCGCAAGACTGTCGGTCTTTTCGCATTTCGCGGGTTCCTTCAGAGCGTCGGCGTTATCCTGTGGTTCTTCGCCATGACCCAGATCTCGATCGCCGAGGTCACGGCGATGAATTATCTGTCGCCGGTTTACGTGACGCTCGGTGCGGCGCTGTTTCTGGGCGAGAGTCTGGCGCTGCGACGCATGTTGGCGGTTCTGGCGGCCCTCGTGGGTGCCCTTATCATCCTGCGCCCCGGATTTCGCGAGATCAGCCCGGGCCATGTCGCAATGCTGGCCACGGCAGTGACCTTTGCCGCCTCGTATCTGATCGCCAAGCATCTGACCGCGCGTTACAACGCCGCTGTCGTTGTTTTCATGCTGTCGATATTCGTGACAATTTTCATGGCTCCGGTCGCTTGGCTGGTCTGGGTGCCGCCAACGCTGGCGCAGTTCGGCTGGATGTTTCTGGTGGCGCTTTTCGCCACCGCCGGGCATTTTTGCATGACGCTGGCGTTTCGCGCGGCCCCGGTTGCGGTCACGCAACCGGTCACGTTTCTGCAACTGATCTGGGCCACCGCCCTGGGCACGCTCGCCTTTGCCGAGCCGGTGGACATCTGGGTCGTGGTTGGCGGCACGCTGATTATGGCGGCGATCAGTTTCATCACCTGGCGCGAGGCGGTGCTGAAACGCCGCACCATCGCGCCGCCACACATGGCAACCAAAGTTTAGCCACCATGCCCGCAGTTACGCTTTGACAGGCTAACCGGGGCTCAGGCCCCGCAACCGCTCGGACCGGCGGCGCAGCATTTCGAGCGTGGCCAAGAGCGCAACCGAGATCATGACAAGAATTGTCGCCACCGCCAAAATCGTCGGGCTGATTTGCTCGCGCAGCCCGGTGAACATCTGCCAGGGCAGGGTTTTCTGAGCCGCCGAGCCGACAAACAGCACCACCACAACCTCGTCGAACGATGTGATGAATGCGAACAGCCCGCCCGAAATAACGCCCGGCAGGATCAGCGGCATCTGCACCCGGAAAAACGTGGTAATCGGGTTGGCCCCCATATTCGCGGCCGCGCGCGTCAGTGACCGGTCAAACCCGACCAGCGTCGCCGTCACTGTGATAATGACAAAGGGAATGCCCAGCACCGCATGCGCCAGCACAACCTTGACATAGCCCACGAATGTCTTGGGCAGGCCCAGAGTTCCTTCCAGAAAGTTGCCGATCTGGCTGTAGAAAAAGAACATGCCCGTCGCCGAGATGATCAGCGGCACGATCATCGGCGAGATCAGCACCGCCATGATTACCCGCTTTCCGGGCACATGGCTTTGGCTCAACCCGATGGCGGCCAGCGTCCCCAGGCTGACCGATATTACCGTGGCAATCGGCGCGATGATCAGCGAGTTCTTGAACGACCGCTGCCATTCGTTGTTGGTGAAAAAGTCGCGGTAATGCTTCAGCGAATAGCCTTCGGGGTCAAAGCGCAGCATTTCCGGCGTGAAAGTGAAAAAATCTTCGGCGTTGAAGCTCAGCGGCAGCACCACCAGGATCGGCGTGATCAGAAAGACAAACACCGACCCGCAGATCACCCGGAACGAATAATGCCACAACACCTGTCCTGGCGTCAGATAGGGTTGCAGCCGCGCCCGGTACCGGCCCTCGTAGAGCCAATAGATGAACCAGCCAAAGAACCAGCCGAACGCCGCCCCGATCAACAGGCCCGGCACCCCACCCAACAGCAACCCGCCGACCGCCAAAACACCAATGGTAAGCCACCGCGCCAGTTTTTCGTTGTTCAGCATAGTCACGAAAACCCAGGCCACGCCGGCCATAGCCGCCGCACCAATAATCAGCCCCAACAGACCCGACCCGTTCGCGGTCCCGACCAGAATTCCGGCCATGGCCCCTGCCGCGCCAACCGTCGGCAGAACCATCGACATGGGCTTGCGGACTATCGGTGCCAGTGCGACCATGCCCTCAGCCCCCCAGCTTCACGTTGTCGATGCCAACGATCTTGTCATAGGCCCAGTAAAGGACCAGCACCGCTACCAGCAGGATCGTACCCAGTGCGGCGGCAAGGCCCCAGTTCAGCGACGACGAGATGTGATAGGCGATCCGGTTCGAGATGAAGACGCCTTTGGTGCCGCCGACGATCTCGGGGGTGATGTAATAGCCGATCGACAGGATGAAGACCAAAATCGATCCGGCCCCGATGCCCGGCACCGACTGTGGGAAATACACCCGCCAGAACGTGGTCCAGTTGGTCGCTCCCAGGCTTTTCGAGGCCCGCACATAGGTCGGCGGGATGGTCTGCATCACCGAATACATCGGCAGGATCATGAACGGCAAAAGGATATGCGTCATGGCGATGATCGTACCGGTCTGGTTGTTAATCAGCACCAGCCGCGCGCTATCCGCCACCAGCCCCAGCCAGACCAGCGTGTCGTTCACCACCCCCTGCTGTTGCAACATCACCTTCCAGGCTGAAGTACGCACCAAAAGCGAGGTCCAGAACGGCAACAGCACTAGGATCATCAGCATGTTCGAGGTGCGCGCCGGCAGGTTGGCCAGCAGATAGGCAACCGGATAGGCCAAAAGGATGCAACTGCTGGTGATGATCAGCGACATGATCATCGTGCGTCGGAATAGCTTGAGCAGTATCTGGCGGTCATCGGGCTGCCACTGCGCGCCCTCGGGCGTCCGCTGCATGTCGACCGCGTTCAGAAAATACCCGTTGGTAAACTTGCCCGAATGGGTCTTGATGACACTCCAGATCTCAACCTTGCCCCAGCCATCGTGAATGTCGATCAGCGTGTCTTTGAAAGGCCCGTCGGTGGCCGGATCAAGTTTTTTGATCGCGCGGCCCGACCTGCGAAACAGCGACGACATGCCGGTGCGCTCATAGTTCAAGCGCGATCCCAGCCTGGTGTGTTTTTTCGCCTCAATGGCGACAACCATGTCCTGAATGAACGCCGAATACACATCTTCGCCCGGCAGTTCGCCACTGTCCGGGCTCCAACTATCCAGCGCCTCGACAGTCAGCGGAATGGTGTTGACCACAATGTCATTTTCAACCGACCGGAACAGCATCGAAATGATCGGAATAACGAAGGAGATCAGGACAAAGACCAGCAACGGCGCGATCAAAAGCAGCGCCCGCATCTTTTGGTTCCTGAGCGACCTTGCAAGGCTTTTTTTCAGGGGCGTGCCATCGGCCGCCAGCATCGGTCCGGTTTGGGTCGCGTCGGTCATTTTTCCCCCGGGGTCGCTCGAAATCGGCTATGCGCCAAATTCTGTGTGGTGAAGGGGGCAAGCCTGCCCCCTTCGATTGTCAAACCAGCTTATTGCGCCAGCCACGCCTGGAATTTCGCGTCGATGTCGTCGCGATAATCCGCCCAGAACTCGAAGTTATAAAGGAACGTGTTCTTGGCGTTGTTGGGATCGGTCGGCATATGCGGTGCCATCGCGATCCCCAGATCGGCGTGGTTGCCGACCAACGGTGCCGAGCTCAGGCGCGCGGGACCATAGCTGATGTATTTGGCCTGATCTGCCAAGCGCTGCGTGTCGGTCGCGAACATGATGTAGTCCAGCGCACGTGCCTCACGCTCGGGGCTCAGTCCGGTCGGAATGATCCAGCCGTCCAGGTCGAACACCTGCGCGTCCCACAGCATGGCAACCGGCTGGTTCTGTTCTTCGATGACCGAGAACAGACGACCGTTATAGGTCGAGCCCATGACAACTTCGCCATCGGCCAACAGTTGCGGCGTGTCAGCGCCAGCCGACCACCAGATTACGTGATCCTTGATGGTGTCGAGCTTGGCCAGAGCTTGGTTTTGGCCTTCTTCGGTTTCCAGAACGTCATAGACGTCTGCCTTGTCAACGCCGTCGCAGAGCAGTGCCCATTCGACGTTGTTAATCGGGCGCTTTTCAAGCGACCGTTTGCCCGGATAGGTTTCCAGATCGAAAATTGCGCAGATGCTGGTCGGCGGCGTGTCGCCCACCATGTCGGTGCGATAGCCGAAGGTTGTCGAATAAACGATCTGCGGAATGAAGCATTCCGAGACCAGAAAATCGCCGAAGTCTACCGATGCCGGTGTGCCATCGGGCGCTGGCGCAAGCTGTGTGTCCGCGTCAATCTCCATCGCCAGACCCTCGTCGCAGAGACGCATCGCGTCTGCGGCAACCACGTCGACTACGTCCCAGGTAACGTTGTTGGCTTCGTTCATCGCACGAAGCTTGGCTACGGCCTCGCCCGAGCTGTCATCGTTGATGATGGTCACGCCGGTCATCTCGGAATAGGGCTCGTGATAAGCGCGAAGTTGCGACTTCGAATACGCGCCGCCCCAGGACACGATGGTCATGTCCGACGCCATGTGGCTGCCGGCATATGCCATCCCCGACGCCAAGGTCAGCGCCGTGACCGCCAGTATTTGCTTAGTGAATTTCATATTTCTCTCCCATGTTTACCCGTTGATTTCGTCGAGGCCTGATCGCGGGTCCGACCCCGGCCTCCTCTTCTGCCGCGCCCCATTCCGGGGCGGCGGCGTTATCTTGTTATGCGTCCAGCGCCCGGCAATCACGCGGATGCCAGCCGATCTCGATCTGGGCACCGGGTTCCAGCCGCACCTGGTCGGGCGCGTTGCGGGACTTGATGACAAAGTTGTCGTTGCCCGCGACCCTCAACCGGGTCCGGAAAATGTCGCCCATATAGATGAATTCCAGCACTTCGGCCCGCACCGTGTGACTGCCCTCGGGCAGGCGGTCCTTGTTAAACTCAACCCGCTCGGGCCGGATCGACACGCGCGTGCGTTCGCCCGCCGCAGTAACATTGATGGGTTTGCAGTCTATCAGTTCGCCATCATCCAGCCGCACCACCGCCTGATCGCCGTTGATCTCCTGCACCGTGCCGGCAAGCGTGTTGTTTTCGCCGATGAACTGGGCCACGAAGCTGTTTTCGGGTTCTTCATAAAGCAAATCGGGCGGCGCAAGCTGCTGGATGATACCGTCGTCAAACACAGCCACCCGGTCTGACATGGTCAGCGCCTCGGTCTGGTCGTGCGTTACGTAAACCGTTGTAATGCCAAGCGAATGCGCAAGATTGGTGATCTCGAACTGCATATGCTCCCGCAATTGTTTGTCCAGCGCGCCAAGCGGTTCGTCCATCAGCACCAGCTCGGGCTCGAACACCAGCGCCCGCGACAGCGCGATCCGCTGCTGCTGGCCGCCGGACAATTGCGCCGGACGCCGCCCGCCAAAGGCCCCCATCTGCACCATGTCCAGCGCCCGCTTGACCTTGGCTTCGCGATCCGATTTGCCGATCTTGCGCACCTCCAGCGGAAACGACAGGTTTTCGGCCACCGTCATATGCGGGAACAGGGCATAGTTCTGAAACACCATGCCGATGCCGCGTTTGTGGGGGGGGATGTTGTTGATCTCTTTGCCGCCCAGTCTGATCTGGCCATGCGTGGCGGTCTCGAACCCCGCCAGCATCATCAGGCAGGTGGTCTTGCCCGACCCCGAGGGCCCGAGCATGGTCAGAAACTCGCCTTTTGGCATGGACAGATTCAAATCTTTTACGACCAGCGTCTCGCCATCGTAGCTTTTCTGAACGCGGTCAAATTCGACCATCGCGTCAGTTTGCGCCATGCGCACACCCCCCTAGGCTATGTCTCACCCGTTTCAACAGGCTGATTATAGGTTTCGAGGCCGCAGTTACGCGATTTATTGTTCGCAGGTCAAGCCGCTGAAACGGCACTCGAACGGCCAAAAAAGGCATTTTGGCGGCGTTAACAATAAGTTCATGGTTTCACCCCGGCCCACGGATACCTAGATTGGGCAAACGGAGGAACGCGCGATGGCCGCAATTGTATCGGTTAACAATCTCAGCAAGGTCTACAAAGGCGGCTTTGAGGCGCTAAAAAATGTCTCACTGGACATCGAAGAAGGCGAGATCATCGCGCTTCTCGGACCCAATGGCGCGGGCAAAACCACATTGATTTCAACTAGTTGCGGCATCGTCGACGCCACGGGCGGCAGCGTGACCGTGGGTGGTCACGACATACGGACCAGTTTTCGTCAGGCGCGCAAACTGATCGGGCTGGTCCCGCAGGACATCATGCTTGAGCCCTTTGAGAAGGTCGTCAACACCGTGCGGTTTTCGCGCGGGCTTTTCGGCAAACCGCGCAACGACGTCTTTATCAAAGACATCCTGACCCGGCTCAGCCTCTGGGACAAACGCGACACGCAAATCATGGCGCTGTCGGGCGGCATGAAACGCCGCACATTGATCGCCAAGGCGCTCAGCCACGAACCCCGCGTGCTGTTTCTTGACGAACATTCCGCCGGGGTCGATGTCGAACTGCGCAAAGACATGTGGGCGATCGTGCGCGACCTGCGCGCCGAGGGCGTCACCATCATCCTAACCACGCATTATATCGAAGAGGCCGAAACCATGGCCGACCGCATCGCCGTAATCAACAACGGCCGCATCCTGCTGGTCGAGGACAAGGTCGATCTGATGACCCGGATGGGGGCCAAAGAAATGCGGATCGAACTTCAATCACCGGTGTCCGAGATACCCGAAAGCCTGACCAAATATGCGCTGACCCGCGCCGATGACCCATGCGTATTGGTCTACACCTACGACACGCAGCGCCAGCGCACCGGGATCACCACGCAGTTGTCCGATCTCTTGGCTGCCGGCATGGTTTTGCGCGACGTGCAGACCGACCAAAGCTCGCTCGAAGACATCTTTGTCTCGCTGGTCGGAGAAGCCGCATGAACCCCCAGGCAATTCTGGCGATCTATCGCTTTGAGATGGCGCGCATGGGCCGGACGCTGGTGCAAAGCCTGATCTCGCCGGTTATTTCGACAGCACTTTATTTCATCGTGTTCGGGGCCGCGATCGGCAACCGGATACAAGAGGTCGAAGGCGTCGCTTACGGCGCCTTCATCGTGCCCGGCCTGATTATGCTGACGGTGATGCAGCAATCCATTGCCGAGGCCAGTTTCGGCATTTATTTCCCGAAATTCATCGGCACGATTTTCGAGTTGTTGTCCGCGCCGGTGTCGTTTCTGGATATTGTCGCAGGCTACGTCGGGGCCGCCGCAACAAAATCCCTGATCATCGGCACCGTCATTCTTCTGACTTCGTTCCTGTTTGTCCCGATACAAATTGCCCACCCGTTCTGGATGTTCACTTTTCTGGTCTTGACGTGTCTGTCGTTCAGCCTGTTCGGCTTCATCATCGGCATCATCGCGGGCAATTTCGAACAGCTGCAACTGGTGCCGCTGCTGGTGGTCACGCCGCTGGTTTTCTTGGGCGGCAGTTTCTATTCGATCAGCATGCTGCCGGACTTCTGGCAGACCGTGACACTTTTCAATCCGGTGGTGTACCTGATTTCCGGCTTCCGCTGGTCGTTCTTCGGCCTGGCCGATGTCGGTGTCGGCGTCAGCCTGGCGATGGTCGTCCTTTTCCTTGGTATATGCCTGGCGACCATCGGGGTGATCTTCCGCACCGGTTACAAAATCCGCAACTGATGGGGTCATTCGTCCGGCCGCCTTGTACCCGGGGCGGGGCAGCTTTACATGGGCCAGCATGAAACGCTGGATCCCCTTCATGAAAGCCGACCCCCGCGTCGCCGTCGTGCGGCTGTCGGGGATCATCTCGTCAGCCAACCGAACCGGCACGGGCATCAACGATCAGGCTGTCGCGCCGCTGCTTGACCGCGCCTTTCGCCACGGCAAACCGCAAGCGGTGGCGATCAGCCTCAATTCGCCCGGCGGCTCGCCGGTGCAATCGTCGCTGGTGGCGGCGCGCATCCGGCGGCTGGCCGCCGAACACAGCCTGCCGGTTTATGTCTTTGTCGAAGACCTCGCCGCCTCGGGCGGATACTGGATCGCCTGCGCGGGCGACGAGATATGGGTCGATCAGACCTCGATTGTCGGCTCGATCGGGGTGATCTCGGCCTCGTTCGGGCTGCACGAGTTTATCGCCCGCCACGGCATCGAGCGACGCGTCCACACCGCCGGTAAATCAAAAAGCTTTCTGGACCCGTTCAAGCCCGAAAAACCCGCCGATGTGAAGCGCCTGAAAGCGATCCACGAACCGATGCACGACATTTTCATCGACCACGTCAGATCGCGCCGTGGCGCGCGCCTGAAAGCAGATACTGACCATTTTACCGGCGATGTCTGGGTCGGCCAGGAAGCGGTCGAACAGGGGCTGGCAGACGGCATCGGCCATCTGGTGCCCAAGATGAAGGAACGCTTCGGCGACAAGGTGAAGTTTTCGGTCTACGGCCAAAGACGCCGGATATTCCAACGCCTCGGCATGTCGCTGATGACCGACGCGCTGGACCTCATCGAAGAGCGCGCCGCTTACGCGCACCACGGGCTATAGGCGCATGATAATCAAGGCGGTCATGCTCTTTCTGATCGGCATTCTCGTTCTGGCCATGTTCGGGCGGCTGCGCCTGCCCGGCGCTGACCGCCTGAGTTCACGCAAGTGCAAGAACTGCGGGCGATTCAAGATCGGCAAAGGCCCCTGCGCCTGCGGCGAGGGCTGACGCTTGGACTGGCTGACAACGCTGGCGGGGCTGGCGATTTTGCTTTTTGCCGGTGACGCGCTGGTCAAAGGTGCTGTCAACCTCAGCCTGCGCCTGGGCATCCCCGCGCTTATCGTCAGCCTGACGGTCGTGGCCATGGGCACCTCGGCGCCGGAAATGCTGGTCGCCGTCAGTGCCGTTATGGACCACGCACCGGGCATCGCCGTGGGCAACATCGTGGGGTCGAACACCGCCAACATCCTTTTGGTCCTGGGCCTTCCGGCGCTGATTTTCGGGCTGCACACGTCGCATTTCGACACCCGCGAATCCTATGTTTTCATGTTGGTCGGCTCAGCGTTGTTCATCGGCGCCGCGTTTCTGGGGCCGATTACCTGGGTGCATGGGCTGGTCCTTTTGGCGGCCCTCACATTCGTTCTGGCCGACGCCATCTCGAACGCCCGCGCGCATCGGCGCAACCGCGCCCCGCACGCAGAGGCGGTGGAAGGCGCAAATCCGATGATGTCGGGCCGAAATATCGCCTTGCTGCTTTTGGCCGGGCTCGTCGGCCTGCCGCTCGGGGCCCAGCTTCTGGTCGATGGCGCGGTCAGCATCGCGCGCACCTATGGCATCCGCGAAAGCGTGATCGGCCTGACGCTGATCTCGGTCGGCACCTCGCTGCCCGAACTGGCCACCACCATCGCCGCGATCCGCCGCAACGCCGATGTGGCGCTTGGCAACGTCATCGGCTCGAACATGTTCAACACGCTGGCTATCCCCGGCATCGTCAGCCTGCTGGCCCCGATCCCTGTCGACCGTTCGATTCTGAGCTTCGATCTGTGGGTCATGCTGGGGGCATCGCTTCTGCTCTTGCCGTTCGTTTTCAGGCGGCTCGACATATCGCGCGTCTGGGGGGCGATTTTTGTGACCGCTTACGCTATCTATCTGGTCGCAGTGCTAAGTTAAGGAGCTCATCAATGGTAAAACACGCGCTGGTGACCGGGGCCGGTCAGCGCCTTGGGCGGGCGATGGCGCTCTATCTGGCGGATCGGGGCTATGACGTCGCCGTGCATTTCGCGTCGTCCGCTGCGGGCGCGAAAGCAACCGCCGCCGCCATTCGCAAGGCCGGACAGCGCGCCGAAACCTTTGGCGCCGATCTGCTTGACGAGGCCGCAACCCAGGCGCTGCTGCCCGACGCCGCAACAGCACTTGGCGGTCCGATCACGGTGCTGGTCAACAACGCCTCGATCTTCGACTACGACACGCTTGAAACCACGACCCGCGAAAGCTGGGGCCGGCACATGGGCAGCAACCTGCGCGCGCCCTTCGTGCTGACGCAGGCGCTTGCCGCGCAGATACCGCCGTCTGAGAACGACGCCAACGGCGAACCACTGGCCGCCGGTCTGGTGGTCAACATGATCGACCAGCGGGTGCGCAGACTGACGCCCGAGTTCATGAGCTACACCATCGCCAAAATGGGTCTCTGGGCTTTTACCCGCACCGCTGCACAGGCGCTGGCGGGCCGGGTACGGGTCAACGCCATCGGGCCGGGGCCGACCTTGATCGGATCGCGCCAGTCGGAAAGTCACTTTGCCAGACAACGCGCGGGCACCATGACCGGGCGCGGATCAAACGCCGAGGACATCACCGGCGCGCTCAGTTATTTTCTGGATGCGCCCGCCGTCACCGGCCAGCTTTTGTGCGTTGACGGCGGCCAGCACCTGGCCTGGCAAACACCCGACTTCGTCGGCTCGGGCTGACCGGGCAACGTGATCTTGACCCGCGCCGCTAGACCAGTTGTGCACCGCATCAGCAATTGTAACGGAAGGGTTACCAAACCCTTAAGATTCTGTGAATGATATCAATATTTTGGCAGGGTCCAATTTATTTTCTGTACAAATTCAACGCTTTGAAAATTTGCCTATTTTTTGGGCACATCGATGAAATTGGCTGAATCCAACGAGAAAATCGGACCGACCCAAAGTTCTCCGCAGTGTTATCCACAAGAACAGTGGACAGGTTTTCGCTTGATCTGGGGCCGGTAAGATTGCAGCGCTAGGGGGGGAATCATCAGGCCACAATGACCGACACCAACACAAACACGCAAAGCCAGACCGGACCGACGGGCCACGTCCGTATTCAGGGCTATTTGAAAACACTCGACAATTCACCGGGCGTCTATCGAATGCTCGACGCTAAGGGCCGCGTCCTGTACGTGGGCAAGGCGCGCAACCTGAAAAAGCGCGTCGCAAACTACGCCAAACCGACCGGTCACAGCGCCCGCATCGCGCGGATGATCCACGCCACGACCTCGATGATGTTTCTGACCACCAAGACCGAGACCGAAGCGCTGCTCTTGGAACAGAACCTGATAAAACAGCTCAAGCCCTATTTCAACGTGCTCTTGCGCGACGACAAAAGCTTCCCGAATATTCTGGTGACCGGTGACCACGATTTCCCGCAGATCAAGAAACATCGCGGCGCCAAAAAGCAGAAAGGCACCTATTACGGCCCTTTCGCCAGCGCCGGAGCGGTCAACCGCACGCTCAACCAGTTGCAAAAGGTGTTTCTGCTGCGCAATTGCACCGATGCCTCGTTCGAGACACGCACAAGGCCATGTCTTCTCTACCAGATCAAACGCTGTTCCGCGCCGTGCGTGGGGCATATCTCGAAAGGCGATTACGCGCGCCTGGTGGGCGACGCCGAACGGATTCTGACCGGGCGGTCAACGCGCGTTCAGGAACGGCTGGCGACCGAGATGCAGGCCGCATCGGAGGCCATGGAGTTTGAGCGCGCCGGGGCCCTGCGCGACCGTATCCGGGCGCTGACGCAAGTGCAATCGAACCAGGCGATCAACCCGCGCAGCGTGGCCGAGGCCGACATCGTGGCCCTGCACATGGACGGCGGTCAGGCCTGCGTTCAGGTGTTTTTCATCCGCTCGGGCCAGAACTGGGGCAACCGCGACTTTTACCCCCGCACCGGGTCAGGGGCCGAGGCGGGCGAGGTGCTCGAAGCGTTTCTCGGCCAGTTCTATTCGACCAAAACCCCGCCGCGTCAGGTGATCCTGTCGCACATAATCGACAATGCCGACCTGATGACCGATGCATTGACCCAGGCCGCCGGCCGCAAGGTCACCCTGATCGTGCCCCAACGCGGCGAAAAGGCCGAACTCGTGGCAGGGGCCCTGCGCAACGCCCGCGAAAGCCTTGCCCGCCGCATGTCCGAGACTGCGACGCAGGCCAAGCTCCTGATCGGTCTGGCCGAAGCCTTCGATCTCGACGGCCCGCCCGAGCGGATCGAGGTCTATGACAACAGCCACATCCAGGGCGCCCATGCTGTCGGCGCGATGATCGTCGCCGGTCCGGACGGCTACGAGAAAAACCAGTACCGCAAGTTCAACATCAAGGGCGAAAACCTGGCCCCTGGCGACGATTTCGGCATGATGGCCGAGGTGCTGATGCGCCGCTTCAAGCGGCTTATGAAAGAAGACCCGGACCGCAGCGCCGGTACCTGGCCCGATCTTTTGCTGATCGACGGCGGTGCCGGTCAGGTCAGTGCGGTTCAGGGCATTCTCGATGATCTGGGCGTCACCGACATGGCGCTCATCGGCGTCGCTAAAGGTGTGGACCGGAACGCGGGCAAGGAAGAATTCCATCGCCCCGGCACCCGGCCCACCGCGCTGCGCCACAACGACCCGGTGCTCTATTTCATCCAGCGCCTGCGCGACGAGGCGCACCGCTTTGCCATCGGCACCCACCGCGCCAAACGGGCCAAGGCCGTGGGGGCAACGCCGCTCGACGAGGTGCCGGGCATCGGCGCCACCCGCAAACGCGCGCTTTTGGCGCATTTCGGGTCGGCCAAGGCAGTCAGCCGCGCCGGTCTGGCCGATCTGAAAGCGGTCGAGGGTATTTCCGGCAGGCTGGCCGAGACGATCTATGACTTCTTTCACGCCGGCGGCTGAGCCAATTGGGTCCCCGTCCCCGACCTGATCCGGGGCGCGTGCACGCCTTCCAACCCTCGCCACAAGTCGATAGAGTTTGCCCCATGACGCTGACCATACCGAATATGCTCACCATCCTGCGTCTGGTCGCGGCCCCGGGCGTTGCAGTGATGTTCCTATATTTCGCCCGCCCCTGGGCCGACTGGTACGCGCTGATCCTGTTTGTCGCTGCTGCGCTCACCGATTTTGTCGATGGCTATCTGGCGCGGCGCTGGCTTCAGGTGACCAGGCTGGGGGCCATGCTCGACCCGATCGCCGACAAGGTGATGGTGGTCATCGCGCTGATGGTCATCACCTGGCTTTACGGCTTTCGCGGGGTGGTGGTGGTGCCCGCGACCATTATCCTCTTTCGCGAGGTCTTCGTCGCGGGTCTGCGCGAGTATCTGGGCGACACCGCCGGGCTTTTGAAGGTCACGCGCATCGCCAAATGGAAGACCACCGTGCAACTGGTGGCGATCACCGTGCTTTTCGCCGCCGGCGTATTCCAGCACGAGATCATCGAACGCGTCGTCGGCATGGACCCGTCGATCTATCGCGGTATTCTGGCCGGCCAAATTCCCGATGACATCGGGCTGCGGTGGAACCACTGGGCCTTCAATGCCTCCCGATCGGGCGGCATTCTGCTGCTCTGGCTGGCGGCGTTGCTGACCGCCGTCTCGGGTTTCGATTACTTTTTCAAGGCGCGCCCTTACCTGCGCGACGATGCCCCATGATCGAGGTCCTCTATTTCGCCTGGGTCCGCGAGCGCATCGGCCTGCCGCGCGAGGCCGTGGAAACTTCTGCGGCAACCGTCGCTGAACTGGTCGAAGAACTGAAAGCCCGCGAAGACCGCTATGCCGCCGCCTTCGCCGATGTCTCGGCCCTGCGGGTGGCGCTCGACCAGCAGCTGGCCGATTTTGACGCGCCGCTGGCCGACGTGCGCGAAGTGGCGTTCTTCCCGCCGATGACCGGCGGCTGATGGCCGTCCGCATCCAGGAAGCCACTTTTGATGTTGGCGCCGAGTCCGCGGCCTTTGCCCATGGACGCCGCGACGTCGGCGCAATTGTCACTTTCACCGGCATCGTGCGCGACAGCTCGGCGGGCGACCTGGAGAGGATCGAGATCGAGCATTACCCCGGCATGACCGAACGCGCGCTTGACGCCATCGCCGACGAGGCCATGCGCCGCTGGTCGCTGCTCGATTGTCTTGTCATCCACCGCCATGGCCATCTGACCCCGGGCGAGGCGATCATGATGGTCGCCACCGCCGCCCCGCACCGGGCCGACGCCTTTGCGGCGGCCGAATTTCTGATGGATTACCTCAAATCCCGCGCGCCGTTCTGGAAAAAAGAAGTGACCGCCGCTGCGTCCGATTGGGTGGTTGCCCGCGACGACGATGAGGCGGCGCTCGACAGGTGGCATCCAAAATAAAAAACGGCGCGCCAATGTGACCCGCCGTTTCATTTCTTATTCGCAAAAAGACCCTACTCGCCCGTCGATCCAAGGTCGACCGTAACGCCAGGCCCCATGGTCGAACTCAGCGAGATCTTTTTCATGTACGATCCCTTGGCCCCTGCCGGTTTGGCGCGGGCCACCGCGTCGATGAAGGCGCGCACGTTCTCGGCCAGTTTGGCCTGGCTGAACGAGGCTTTGCCGACACCGGCATGGATCACGCCGCGCTTTTCGACCTTGAACTGAACCTCGCCGCCCTTGGCTTTCGCCACGGCCTCCGCCACGTCCATGGTCACCGTGCCGACCTTGGGGTTCGGCATCAGGTTGCGCGGTCCCAGAACTTTGCCCAGACGCCCGACCACCGGCATCATGTCCGGGGTGGCGATGCAGCGATCGAACTCGATCTTGCCGCCCTGGACGACCTCCATCAGGTCCTCGGCGCCAACGATGTCGGCCCCGGCGGCGCGGGCCTCGTCGGCCTTGTCGCCACGCGCGAAGACCGCCACGCGCACCGTCTTGCCGGTGCCATTGGGCAGGCTGACAACGCCGCGCACCATCTGGTCGGCGTGGCGCGGGTCAACGCCCAGGTTGACCGCAATCTCGATGGTCTCGTCGAATTTGGCGACCGCACTGGCCTTGACCAGGCTCACCGCCTCGTCAACGGTCACATTGCTCTTGCCGGCGAAGGCTTCGCGCGCAGCGCGGGTTCTTTTTTCTAGCTTTGCCATTTTTCTACCCCTTCACCTCAATACCCATCGACCGGGCGCTGCCCTGGATGATCTTCATCGCGCCTTCGATGTCGGTGGCGTTGAGATCGACCATCTTGGCCTCGGCAATCTCGCGCACCTGCCGGGCGGTCACGCTGCCGACGATCTCGCGCGAGGGCATGTTGGCCCCCGATTTCACCTTTGCCGCCTTGCGCAGGAAATACGACGCCGGCGGCGTCTTGATGTCCATGGCGAAGCTTTTGTCCTGGTAATAGGTGATCACGGTCGGGCACGGCGCGCCGGGCTCAAGGTCCTGGGTTTTGGCGTTGAACGCCTTGCAGAACTCCATGATGTTGATGCCGCGCTGACCCAGCGCCGGTCCGACGGGGGGCGATGGGTTGGCTTGCCCGGCGGGCACCTGAAGTTTCATCCTGCCTGCGAGTTTCTTGGCCATTGGCCGTCTCCTTTTCCAACGGGGGCTGCCTTGGCCCCCTGATGTTGCCGTGGTCGGGTCCGAGACAGACCTCCCACAGATTTGCGCCAGGCGATCTGCATCACCGGGCGATCCACGTCAAATCTCTTTCGAGACCTGCGTGTATTCCAGCTCGACCGGGGTGGCCCGGCCAAAGATCGACACCGACACCTTCAGGCGCTGGTTGTCGTCGTCCACTTCCTCGACCATGCCGTCGAAATCCTCGAACGGCCCGTCCGTGACCTTGACCTTTTCGCCGATCTCGAAATGGATCAGTGTGCGCGGCGATACCTCGCCTTCCTCGACCCGGTTCAATATCGAGTTCACTTCGGCATCGCGCATCGGCATCGGGCGGCCCTGGGGCCCCAGAAACCCGGTCACCCGGTTGATCGAATTTATCAGGTGATAACCCTGATCGCTCATCTCCATGCGCACCAGCACATAGCCCGGCATGAACCGGCGCTCGGCGGTCACCTTCTTGCCGCGCCTGATCTCGATGACCTCTTCGGTCGGCACCAGCACTTCCTCGATCTGGTCCTCAAGGCCCACATCCGCCACCGAATGGCGGATCTGCTCGGCGATCTTCTTTTCATAGTTCGACAGCACGCTGACCGAATACCACCGTTTCGCCATTGCCTTGCCTTTGCTTCAACCGGTCGGGCGACCGGAAATCCTCGTCAATTCTTTGATCCCCGGCGCAAACAGCCGCCGCCGCTGGTTTCGAACTTCAGCGGTGTCTGGGGAGTCGTTCGCGCACATACTAGGGGTGCAGGAAAACATCAAGCCCTACGACCGCCGCCGCCGCTTTGGTTTGGCCAGCAGCGGGGCGACCATACCCTCGTAAAGCCCGAACAGGTGCTCGACCCGCGCGCGGTCGCTGGCAAAGCCGCCGCGCTTGTTAAGCCGGTCCACCGCCCGGTCGTTGGCTTGATGGGCCTTTCGGAGATCGGGCAGCATCAGATCGGGGTCATAGAGGTCGGCCAGCGTGGCATCCGGGTGATTGGCGCGAGCGTCGAGGATGGCCTGCGCCAGCGGCTCCAGCCTTTTTTGAGTAGAGGGGCTGCCCATCTTCGGTGGCAGGGGAAAGGTGAAATAGACTGACGGTGAGTAGCTGTAGTCATTCTTCAGACGACCCGTAACCGTGCGCATCCAGGCCATGTGCATTCTCGAAATGAGCAATCCAAAGTCTGATTTCGTTCCACCGGGCATGATCATAAGTTTGTTGGAGGCGATCACATCCGGCTCAAGAAAGCCAATCGGAATGTATTCGCGAGTCTCCGACGATACTTCTGGAATCGCCACATAAGCGTGATCTGGCTGGCGATCTTGCGTGAAAAGGGTTGGAAAAATTGAAAAATCGCGCACCGATTTGGTAGGACTCAGAAGCTGTCCTTCACGAACCCGCTTCAAGCGGGCGGCCACCTCCGAATTGCCACGCAGGATATTTGGCGGCGCATTCTTCAGCCAAAGGCAAAAACGCCAGTTTCCGTTAATCAGTTCCCTGCCGCCGATATTGGGGCGAAGAAACGGGTCAAGTTCGGGATAAAGCTCGCGAAGTCTGTCGGCGTCATAAGATTCAAGAATCAAATTACTTCGCGTTTCGTATCCCCCGCCCTGTTTCTTGATGCGCGCACCGTCCGTCGGCTGACTTCCCTTGTGAATTTGTAGCTGGCCGTCCTGCGGCTTTGAACGAGCAGGTACTGACCATTGCGGTCCATTCACAAGATAGCCATTTATCCTATCAACTATTGAGACCTCGGGCTCTCCCTTTACATCAGCGTAGTCATAAATCCGGCATTGCCTTGGACGCGCGTTGGACAGACCAATTATGACGCAATGCACAGCAGCGGCCTTTTTGACCTCGCTGTTCCACTGAAATGTTCTATGCGCGAATGCAATTGAAAACCCGGCACCAAATATCATCGGCCACAATATTCCGCACTGCTCGCCTTGAGTAATTGAGTTTGTGGCAACGAGGCCAATTTTCGCTTCAGGAAGTTTTCCGAAGTACTCAATGCTCTTTTTGAACCAGCAAGTGACAAAGTCGAGCCGGTTGAATTGTCCGGACGTGCCCCAGACCCGGTGCATCCCTGCCACTTGGGCCTTGTCGCGGTTTTGATGTCCCACAAACGGCGGATTGCCCAGCACAAATGAACAATTCTCGGGCGGCAACAGGTCAGCCCAATCCACTTCCAGTGCATCGGCGTGCAAGATATGGGGGGATTTCTCAAGCGGGATGCGCAGAAACACCTGCCCGAACTCCATAGAGAGCCGGGTATTCATGATGTGGTCCATCATCCACAGCGCGGTCTCGGCGATGCGGGCGGGAAACTCCTCGAATTCGATCCCGTAAAACTGATCGACGTCGATCTTCGACAGGACCTGCACGTCCAGCTCCAACTGCCCCGCACCGTGAACCTCGCGCAAAAGTTCGATCTCCATCAATCGCAACTCGCGGTAGGAAATGATCAGAAAGTTGCCGCACCCGCAGGCCGGGTCAAGGAAAGTCAGCGCCGCCAGCTTGTTCTGAAACGTCAGCAGCCTCTTGCGTCTGCCCGACTTCAGGGATTTGAGATGGTCAAACTCGGCCCGCAGGTCATCCAGAAACAGCGGCTCGATCACCTTCATGATGTTCTTCTCGGTGGTGTAATGCGCCCCCTTGGCGCGGCGTTCGACCGGATCCATCACCGACTGGAACAGCGACCCGAAAATCGCCGGGCTGATCGGGGTCCAGTCGAACCGGCAGGCGTTCTCCAGCGCCGCACGCATGTCGGCATCGAACGACGGCATCGCGATGCGCTCGTCAAACAACTGGCCATTGACATAGGGAAACTGCGCCAGCGCCTCGTCCAACGTATCATGCCGCTGATCCTCGTGCGTGTTCAGAACTTCAAACAGCCGCCCCAACCGCGCGCCAATATCGGCGTCGGGCGGAGCATTTTCCAGCCAATCCCATAAGATGTCCTTGGGCTCGAAAATTTCGGTGTCATCGGCAAAGAGGCAAAAGACGATCCGGACCAGAAAGCGTTCCAGATCGTGGCCGGCATAGCCGCTGGCCTCTAGCCGGTCGTGCAGATGACCGACCAGCTCGGCGGCTTTGATGTTGACCGGGTCCTGATCCTTGAACCGTCGGGTCTGACGGCCCAGGATGAAACCGAACTTTTCAACGTGTTTGGACAGGTCGGCCAGCGCGAACGCGGTCACGTCGCGCGTGTCCAGATCGGTTAGTTCGAATGTCTGAAAATCACTGACCAACACAAATCGCGGCATGTCCGCGTCGCTCAATCTGTGGGTATAATCCAGTGCCTGAATTTTCGCCTTGAACAGATCTCGGCCCTTGGATTTCTGCTCAACAATTAGTGTGCCCGGCCAGAAAAGGTCGATGAACCCACGGTCGCCCTTGATCTTTTCGACCGACTCTTCGTACACCGCCACCCGTCGGCGCTTGACGCCGAACACCTCAAAGAACTCATTGTAAAATGTCTGTGTTTCGCTGGTCTCACGGCGCGCGTCCCTGAACTCCTCGGCAAACACTTTGGCGCGGGCGCAAATTTCATTCCAGCTCAATCGCATGGGCCGATTATGTCAGGGGTTTATCCAGGGCGGAAGCAGCGAATTGGGCCGGGATGGTCGCCCGTGACTCAACCAGATCGCGATATTAACATTTTAATTGTTTTTTTTCAATGGCCTAACTGAATGCTCAACCTTGAGCACCTCACCCGAACCCCTGCAAAACCGCCGACAGCCCTGACCGGATGACCCAGTCGACGAAGAAGAAGAAAACCGCCGTCAGTGAGCACAGGAAAAACACCATCGCCGTGGTGACAGCCACTTCGCGGCGCGACGGCCAGACCACTTTGGAAATTTCGGCGCGGACCTGTTGGATGAACTGAAGCGGGTTGACGGTGGCCATGGCGGGTCTTTCGTAGTGTCTGCGCTGCCCAGATAAGCCGCGCCAGCCGCTATTGCAAGGCGATGCGCGGCCGGCCTGGCAGGGGCGGCAGGGTTCGAACCCGCGACCTACGGTTTTGGAGACCGCCGCTCTACCAACTGAGCTACACCCCTGAAGTCCGGGCACGGGCTTACGGCGGCGGGCCGCGGAAATCAAGGGTGATAAATGATGCGGGCGCGGCCAGTTGTGGCCTTGGCAACCCGCCCGTGCTTGGGCATCGTCGTGCCATGGACCCGGGGCAGATCATCACTGTTATCAGCGCCCATGCCGAAGGCGAGGTCGGCGATGTCATCATCGCTGGTGTCGATCCGCCGCCGGGGGCCACGCTGTGGGATCAATCGCGCTGGATCGCCCGCGACGACCGCCTGCGCCGGTTCATGCTGAACGAACCGCGCGGCGGGGTGTTCCGGCACGTCAATCTGCTGGTCCCGCCGACGGATCCGGAAGTCCAGGTCGCCTGGATCATCATGGAGCCCGCCGACACGCCGCCGATGTCCGGCTCGAACGCGATCTGCGTGGCCACCGTGGTGCTGGAGACCGGGATCGTGCCGATGGCTGAGCCTGAAACCCGCCTGACCATGCAGGCGCCGGGCGGGTTGATAAATGTGGTCGCCACCTGCGCGGGCGGCAAGGTGACCCGCGTCCGCTTGACCAACCAGCCATCGTTTGCTGACCGCCTTGACGCGCCGCTCGAAGTTGCCGGGCTGGGCACGCTCAACGTCGATACCGCTTATGGCGGCGACAGTTTCGTGATCGTCGATGCGGCAGCACTCGGGTTCACGCTTCATGCCTCCGACGCCCGCAATCTGGCCGAAACCGGCGCGCGCATCACCGCCGTGGCCAACACAGCCCTCGGCTTCACCCACACCGAAAACCCCGACTGGGACCACATCTCGTTCTGCCAGTTCGCGGGGCCCGTCGAGATGGTCGATGGTATCAAGACCGGCCGTAACGCGGTCGCCATCCGTCCCGGCAAGATCGACCGGTCACCCTGCGGGACCGGCCTCAGCGCCCGCATGGCCGTCATGCACGCACGCGGCGAGCTTGCCGTCGGCGAAGCCTTTGTGGGTCTCTCGATCATCGGCTCGCGCATCGACGGACGCATCGAGGGCCTTGCCACCGTCGCCGGCCGCGCCGCGATCATTCCCAGCTTGGAGGGCCGCGCCTGGATCACCGGGCGGCACGAACACATGCTCGACCCCACCGACCCCTGGCCGCTCGGGTACCGCTTGTCCGACACCTGGCCCGGGGCAAAGTAGCAATTCACGAATTGACTGCCCGCGCGCCAGACGCAGAATGGCCGCCCTGAGGAGTGGCCTTTTAACTCGAACGGGAAAATCAAGGCTCGGCGGTTTCGCCGTCGCCGCAAATGTTGCGCAGCGCCGCCCAGTCGTCGTCGGAAAAGGCTTGCGCGTCGGCCTCGCCCCCGTCGGCCGCCTCGGCGGCCGCAATCCGGTCGGCCAGCCGCGGGTGCGACAGAAACGCCGCCACCGGCCCGTCGGCATCGCCAAATTCGGCGCGCAGACGCTCGAAAAACCGCGCCATCGCCTCGGGCGGCAGATCGGCCCGGGCCAGCGCCGCGTGGCCAAACGCATCCGCCGCCGTCTCGGCCTCGCGCGTGTAACTGGCCTGCATCAGCGCTTCGCTCAGCGCCGCCGCAATCGAGCCTCCGGCGAAATCTCCGAAAAACAGCCCCAAGAGACCCGCCGATCCGGCTGCCCGCAGCGCAATACGGGTCGGGTCGCGGGCGACGACATGGCCAATCTCGTGGGCCAGCACGGCGGCCACTTACTGGCCATCGGCGGCCGCGTCGATCAGCCCGCGCATCAGCACCACCTGACCACCCGGCAGCGCGAAAGCGTTGACCATCGGGTGGTTCATTATGTGAATTTCGATTGGATAGGGCAGGTCGGTCGGCCCGGTCAGACGCGCCGCCAGACCGGCCAGCGCCGCATCGGCGACCGGATCCCGACAAAGGCCGTCACTATCCTCGGTGTCGGTCAGCAACCGCGCAAACTGGGTCAGCAGCCCGCGCCCGAAAGCCGCCTCGCGCTCGGGCGGGATCCAGCGCGCCAGCAGATCGGCCAACCCGGGAAGGATCACGAAAAGCAACAGCGCCAGCGCCGCCGCCGCGCCTGCCGCCCATTTGAAGACCCGCCGCAACTGGTGCCGGTCAACCACCGCGCGCCGCATGTACGGCGCGGCCAGCCGCATCTGCCGAACCTCGTAGACCCCCGAGATCACCAACCGCGCATCGCTGCCTTGCGGATAGACGACCAAAGCCTTGGCCCAGCCGTGATCGCGCGCCTCAAGCAGGCCGGCCAGCGGCCAGGTGGCCAGCGCCCGGCCATCCTGCCCACTGATTTTCAACCAGCCCGCTGATGCGTCGATTTCAAACGAAACTTCGCGCCGCGCGGCGGTTTCGCCGTCATGAAATCTGCCCCGCGACTGCATCCGCGCGCTATCCCTCAGATCGCGCCGCCCACATCCAGCGCGTCGGCAAAGCCGTCAGCGTCGACCATCTCGTCGCCGATCCGCTGTCGTACCCCGGCCAGCCCCATCGGCGCCGCGACCCAGGTCGAGGTCACCACATACGATACAATCGGCTGGATAATCAGCGCCTTCGACAGCGCCCCCCAAGGCGCCAGCAAAAGCAGACCACCGATCACCAGCACCGCGATTTCGGGCGGACCAAAGCTCGGCAGGCCGTTGGCGTCGAGCGCGTTCAAACCAACGCCTGCCAGCATCGTCGTATAAGCAGCGCTGACCAGACCCAGGATCAAACTGGCAAGCAGGCCGCCCAGGAATATGTGTTTGACCACCGTCCTGGTCCGTGGCGCGGCCCGGAACGTCACCGTCTCGCCCAGCCCGGTCGCGTCGGCCATCAGCTCGAAAGTTCGCACCTTGTAGAATATAAACCCGACGATCAGCCAGACATAGCCGACGGCGATCGCCGCACCGCCCGCCGCGATCACTGCCGGCGTCCCGGTTGCCGCACCCGCCGCGATGACCGCAAATCCGGCGGCCATCAGCACGACGCCGATAAGGATGTGCTTCATCGCCGGATAGAGCATCGGCCAGCGTCCGCCGACATGAAGCTGGTGATCGCCGTACCAGGTGCGGTCCACCATGTATTTGGTCAGGTAATAGGTCTGGCGCGGCAACAATATCCCAAGCGTCAGCGCCGATAGAACCCCATGCCCCAGCCCGCGCCACATGTACCCAAGCGCCGCACTTTCCATGCCAAAGCGCAGACCCCGCCAGCGGGTGCGCGCCATCATATACCGCCGGGCGCGATAGCGCGCGAACAGGATCAGCGGATAGAGCACGATGAGCGACAGCTGCGCGATGGCGATCTGCAATTGCAGTTCGGCCTCATGCGCATAGCCCGAAAAAACGACATCCCAGCATAGAACAGCAACAGCTGCATGATCCCCAGAACCACGGCCAGAATGACCATGGCGACCAGAAACCCCAGCAGCTTTTCAAGGCCGGTGCCGGTGTATTCGAACGGATCGCCTCCGGGCGACGTCGCCGACCACATATAGCGCCACACCCGGGTGCGCGCCCAGAACCGGTAGAGGCCCAGGGTAATCAGGGTCAAAAGCCCGATGCGGAAGTTCAGCCAGAAGAACGCGCCGGTCGCGTCGGTATAGCGACCGTTCAAAGTGTCAGTGTTGGTTTCGGTCATTGGATCAGGTCCTGCAATATTCTAGCGGCCAAACCCGGCCAAATGACTTGTAACATGGCTATTGTCGCCAAAATCGGTGACAAAATTACGACAAAAACTTGTTGTTGCGGGGAAATCCGTGTGGGGGTTTTTTCCCCACTCCGGCGCGCTTGCCCAGCCAGTCGGTCAGATCGGGCTCAACTCGGGTGCGCCCGCCGCCCATTTCCCAACTAAGGCCTTCGGCCCAGTTGAACGTGGTGATGTCGCTGAGGCCACCGTCAAGTTCCAGCACGCCCTGCCGACCACGGGCGGATTTGTACTTTTGAATGCGCGCGCCCTTGCCGCGCGTCATCTCGGGCAACTCGTCCAGCGGGAAGACCAGGAGTTTCGCGTTTTCGCTGACCACGGCGATTGTGTCACCGGCCACCGGGCGGCAAACGCGCGCCACCACGTCGCCTTTGACATTCAGCACCTGCTTGCCGGCGCGGGTCTGGGCCACCACGTCAGCTTCGGGCACGATAAACCCGTCGCCCGCGCTTGAAGCCACGATCAGACGCCCGCCGGGGCGATGGATCACCAGCGCGACAATCGCCGCCTCGTTCGGCAGATCGACAATCAGGCGCACCGGCTCGCCCATGCTCCGGCCCCCCGGCAGGTTCGCCACCGGAATGGTGTAAAGCCGCCCCGCAGACCCGAACATCAGCAGTTTGTCGGTGGTCTCGGCGTGGAACGTGAACCGCGCCCCGTCGCCGTCTTTGAATTTCAACGGCTGGGCGAGGTCGATATGGCCCTTCATCGCGCGGATCCAGCCCAAGGCCGAGCAGACTACCGTGACCGATTCTTTGTCGATCATCGCTTCCAGCGGCACTTCGGCCACGGCTGCCGCCTCGGCGAATGTGGTGCGACGCGCGCCGGCCGGGTGGGTCTTGCCGAAGGCCTTGCGTGTTTTGCGTATCTGGCCCGACAGCGTGGCCCACTGAAGCCCCGCGTCGCCCAGAAGGTCATCCAGTTCCGCCCGTTCGCGCATCAGATCGTCGCGTTCGCGGCGCAATCCAAGCTCTTCCAGCCGCCGCAGGCTGCGCAGGCGCATGTTCAAGATCGCCTCGGCTTGCACGTCGCTCAGCCCATCGTCGCCGCCCGGCACCGGCGGCACGTAGTTCGCCTCCGAATTGGCGCGCGTGTGGTCCTGGCCCCAATCCTCGGCCATCAGCGCCGCCTTGGGGTTGTTATCATAACGGATGATGTCGATCACCCGGTCGAGGTTCAGGAAGGCCACGATAAAGCCTTCCAGCACTTCAAGCCGGTGGTCGATCTTTTCCAGCCGATGCCGCGAGCGCCGCAACATCACCTCGCGCCGATGGTCCAAAAACGCCTGCAACACCTCTCTCAGGCCGCACACCTTGGGCGTCACGCCGTCGATCAGCACGTTCATGTTCAGGCTGATGCGGGTCTCAAGGTCCGATTTCCTGAACAGCATCGACATTAGAACATCGGGATCCACGTTCTTGGACCGCGGTTCCAGAACGATGCGAATGTCCTCGGCGCTCTCATCGCGCACGTCCGCCAGGATCGGCACTTTTTTCAACTGGATCAGTTCGGCCAGCTTTTCGATCAAACGGCCTTTTTGCACCTGATAGGGGATCTCGGTGACCACAACCTGCCACTGACCGCGCCCCAGGTCCTCAACCTCGTACCGCGCCCGCGTCCTGAATCCGCCGCGCCCGGTGCGATAGGCTTCAAGGATGTTCTCGCGCGCCTCGTCGATCACCCCGCCCGTGGGCAGGTCCGGCCCCGGAACCTTGTCCATCAGTGTTTCGATTAGCGCATTTGGCGATTTGATCAGAAGCAGCGCCGCGTCACAAAGTTCAGCGATATTGTGCGGCGGAATGCTGGTGGCCATGCCCACGGCGATGCCGCTCGAACCGTTGGCCAGCAGGTTCGGATACGAGGCCGGCAGCACCACCGGCTCCTGCAACGTGCCGTCGTAATTGTCGCGAAAATCGACCGCGTCTTCGGCCAGCCCGTCCAGCAGCGCTTCGGCGGCTGCGGTCAACCGCGCTTCGGTGTAGCGTTCGGCGGCCGGATTATCGCCGTCGATATTGCCGAAATTCCCCTGCCCGTCGACCAGCGGATAGCGCACGTTGAAATCCTGCGCCAGCCGCGCCATGGCGTCGTAAATCGCTTGGTTGCCGTGCGGATGGTAATTGCCCATCACGTCGCCGGAGATTTTGGCCGATTTGCGGAATCCCCCCGAGGACGACAACTTCAACTCGCGCATCGCATAAAGAATGCGCCGGTGCACCGGTTTCAGCCCATCGCGCGCATCGGGCAGCGCCCGGTGCATGATCGTGGAAAGCGCATAGGTCAGATAGCGCTCGCCGATAGCGCGGCGCAAAGGTTCGGCCAGCACGGCCCCGGGTTTTTTGTCTGACTGCTCGGTCATTGCCGCCGATTCTAGCCGGGCGTTCGGAAACATTCCATGGGGTATTTGCACGCCCAGGGCACCGATAAGTCGCTCGACTGCTCTGTTGACACGCCTCGGCGCAGCCGTATCTTTGCCACGCCCCACCATATGCACGTTGACTCACCCATTCGGGTTTTGAGAGGTTTTATCGCGTAATATCCGCATGTTACATACCTGCTCAACCTTGAGCGCTATTCGGGCGTACCCTTTTCATAGGTCGGCCAGTGATCGGGAAAGACCACTCAGTCGTGCTTTTCTTCGGTCCAGGCGGCCCGCGAAGGCTCGGGCAGCGGCCGTCGAAACAACCCAAGGCGACGCCCAGATAATCGCCCCGCATTGACAGCTTGCCCGATGCTCTGCCATTTCAACCTCGCAAAATGATGTGGGCAATTCCTAGATGCGGGCAGTCGAGAAATCCATCCTTATCACCGGCTGTTCGTCGGGCATCGGAGCCGCCTCGGCGCGCTATCTCCGCGACCGGGGCTGGCGGGTCTTTGCATCCTGCCGCCAGCCGCAAGACTGCGCGCGTTTGGCCGATGATGGGTTCGAGACCACGCTGATCGACTATGAAGCGCCCCAGACCATCGCCCAAGGTTTCGATTCTGTGCTTGAGGCTACCGGCAGCACCCTTGGCGCGCTTTTCAACAACGGCGCCTACGCGGTGCCGGGGCTGGTCGAGGACCTTCCCGTCGAAGCCCTGCGCGCGATATTCGAGGCCAATTTCTTCGGCTGGCACGACCTGACCCGCCGCGCCATCCCGGTCATGCGCCGCGCGGGGGCGGGGCGGATTGTTCAGAATTCGTCCGTCCTAGGCCTGGTGCCGATGACATTTCGGGGGGCCTATGTGTCGGCCAAATTCGCTCTCGAAGGCCTGACCGACTGTCTGCGGATCGAAATGCACGGCACCGGCATCGGCGTGTCGCTGATCGAGCCCGGCCCCATCACCACCCGCATCCGGCAAAACGCCATCCCGCATTTCGAGAAATGGATCGACGCCGGTTCTTCCGCCCGCGCTGCCGATTATGCCCGCCTGCGCGACCGGCTCTACGGCCCGCCCAGCCGCGACCCCTTCGAGTTGTTGCCCGAGGCGGTCGCCAAAAAACTCCTACATGCGCTCGAGGCCCGCACCCCAAAGCCCCGCTATTACGTAACCACACCCACCTATTTCATGGGCGCTTGCAGGCGGCTCTTGCCGACGCGGGTATTGGATTGGCTGCTTGCGAATGGGTAACCCTCCATGAAACCCCCTCGCGCTCGCCCAGTGTTCGCACTAGGTTACACCCGTCACGACAGGAGCCCCCTTGGCCAGCGATCCGCTTTTCATTCTCGTCGCCGTCGCCGCGATCGGGGTATTGATTATCCTGATGATCGGAATCGGCGGCTTTGCAAAAGGTGGCGACTTTAATCGCAAACATGCAAATCGGATCATGCGCTATCGGATTGCGGCCCAGGCGCTGGCGGTTGTGTTGATTCTGTTGTTCGTCTTTTTTCGCGGACGCGGCGGGTAGTACTTCGCAGAATCCTGCGGTCAGAAAGTGTGAAATATGGTTGTTTTGAACAAAATCTACACCCGCACGGGCGATAAGGGCGACACCGCCTTGGGTGACGGTTCGCGGCGGTCAAAAGATGACCTGCGCGTCACGGCCTATGGCACGGTCGACGAGCTGAATGCCACGCTCGGTCTTGCCCGACTTCATGCGGGGCGCGAAGTGGACCAGCAGTTGTCGTCAATTCAGAATGACCTGTTCGACCTGGGCGCCGACCTGTGCCGCCCCGACATCGCCGGGGACGCCAATGCAGAATATCCGCCCCTGCGCATGACCCCGGCCCAGACCAAGCGTCTGGAGCACGAAATTGACGCAATGAACAGAAACCTTGAGCCGCTGCGCAGCTTCGTTCTGCCCGGTGGAACCGCACTTGCCGCGCATCTGCATCTGTGCCGAACCGTGGCCCGCCGGGCCGAGCGTCTGGCCGTGGAACTGGCCGGCATCGAAGAGGTCAACCCGGCCGCGATCACCTTTCTCAACCGTGTGTCCGACTGGTTCTTCGTGGCCGCACGCATGGCCAACGACGGTGGAAAATCCGATGTCCTCTGGGTGCCTGGCGCGAACCGCTAGGACGGCTCCCACAGCTCGATCGGGTTGCCCTCGGGGTCGTGGATGCGGGCAAAACGACCGATGCCTTCCATCTCTTCCGGAGCGGTGGCATCAATGTCCGCTGCCCGCAGCTGGGCCAGCATGGCATCCAGATCACTTAACCTGAAATTGATCATAAAGGATTGATCCGAAGGGAAGTAATCTGTGTCCTCGGGAAACGGCGCAAAGACAGTCGTGCCGGCGGCTTGCACCCACGGCGGATTGTCAGGCCCCTTGGGGACCAGCGCCACACCCAGATGGTCGCGATACCAGATGCTCAGTGTTTCGGGGTCCTTCGCCCGAAAAAACAGCCCGCCAATACCATCGACTTTTTCCATGAATCCGCCCTTTTCAATACCTTACGACAATCTGGACGCTAGTGTATCACACCGCGTCGATTTTGCACTG
Organism: Paracoccaceae bacterium; assembly: GCA_965247915.1. Lineage (GTDB taxonomy): Bacteria > Pseudomonadota > Alphaproteobacteria > Rhodobacterales > Rhodobacteraceae > JAKZRT01. The sequence goes on along the minus strand of OZ252048.1, from coordinate 97,023 downwards.
TTCGCGCCCGGTCGGCTCGGCTACATGTGCGCGCGAAATCGGGCTTTGGCCCGCCTGGATTTGACCGAGGAGAACGCCATGAATGTGCTTGTGCCCGTCAAGCGCGTGATCGACTACAACGTGAAAGTTCGCGTCAAGGCGGACGGCACAGGCGTTGATCTGGCGAATGTGAAAATGTCGATGAACCCGTTCGACGAGATCGCGGTCGAAGAGGCTATCCGGCTGAAAGAAGCCGGAAAAGCCGAGGAGGTCATCGCCGTTTCGATCGGGACATCCAAGTCGAAAGAGACTCTGCGCACGGCGCTGGCGATGGGGGCCGACCGCGCCATTCTGGTGGTCGCGGCCGAAGATGTGCATACCGATATCGAACCGCTGGCGGTCGCCAAGATCCTGAAAGGCGTGGTCGACGAAGAAGCGCCCGGTCTGGTGCTCTGCGGCAAGCAGGCCATCGACAACGACATGAACGCCACCGGCCAGATGCTGGCGGCGCTATGCAGCTGGAGCCAAGCAATGTTTGCAAATGATGTCGACATCGACGGCGATCATGCGGTGGTCACGCGCGAAGTTGATGGCGGGCTTCAAACGGTCAGGGTCACGATGCCAACGGTCATCTCGACCGACCTGCGTTTGAACGAGCCGCGCTATGCGTCGCTGCCCAACATCATGAAAGCAAAGAAAAAACCGATGGATGAAAAGACGCCTGCCGATTACGGCGTCGATGTTTCGCCGCGGCTGACGATCTTGAAAACCGACGAACCTGAGGCCCGCAAGGCGGGCGAGATTGTCGGGTCGGTGGACGAACTTGTGGAGAAACTCAAAGAGGTGGGGGCGATCTGATGGCTGTTCTTCTTCTTGCCGAAGTTACCGACGGCGCGCTTGGACGCGACGCCACCGCCAAGGCCGTTGCCGCCGCCGGGTCCTTGGGCGATGTAACCGTTCTCTGCGCGGGCGGCACCGCTGCCCAAGCCGCCGCCGAAGCCGCGACCATCGCAGGTGTTTCCAAGGTTCTTTGCGCCGAGGACGCCACGCTTGGCCACCGGCTGGCCGAATCTACCGCTGCGCTGATGGTCAGTCTGGCGGGCGATTTTTCGCACATCGTGGCCCCGGCCACGACCGATGCCAAGAACGTCCTGCCGCGGGTGGCAGCATTGCTCGATGTCATGGTAATTTCGGATGTCTCGGCCATTATCGACGCCGATACGTTTCAGCGCCCGATCTATGCCGGCAACGCGATCCAGACGGTCAAATCGTCGGATGCCATCAAGGTCGTGTCGATACGAACCTCGACCTTTGATGCAGCGGGCGACGGTGGCCCGGCCCCGGTCGAAGCCATCTCAGCGGTCGACAATCCTGGCCTTTCGGAATGGGTCGAAGACAAGGTGGCCGCGTCCGATCGGCCCGAACTCACGTCGGCGGGCATCGTTGTGTCCGGCGGGCGCGGTGTGGGATCGCAGGAAGATTTTCACCTGATCGAGAAACTGGCCGACAAGCTGGGTGCTGCAGTTGGCGCGTCGCGCGCTGCGGTCGATTCGGGCTATGCTCCGAACGATTGGCAGGTGGGCCAGACCGGCAAGGTTGTGGCCCCCGATCTCTACATTGCCGTCGGCATCTCGGGGGCCATTCAGCACCTGGCGGGGATGAAGGACAGCAAAGTTATCGTTGCCATCAACAAGGACGAAGAAGCGCCGATTTTTCAGGTCGCCGATTTTGGCCTGGTTTCCGACCTCTTTACTGCTCTGCCCGAATTGACCGACAAGCTTTGATCCTGGGCCGGCGCGCTTGAAGGCCGGCGCCGTTGAGCACTTGCAGCGCCCGCGCCGGGGACGATAGAAGTCGGCGAGCCAGCAAAGGGGCATCCATGGACATTAGCAAGATTGGCGTGGTCGGCGCGGGGCAGATGGGCAACGGTATTGCCCATGTTCTGGCGCTGGCGGGCTATGACGTGGTTATGAACGACATCAGCCAGGAAGCGCTGGACGCAGCGATGGCCCTGATCGACCTGAACCTGGACCGGCAGGTTGCGCGCGAACGGATCACCGAAGCCGACAAGGCGGCGGCCTTGGGCCGGATCAGCACGACTCTCAACCTTTCCGAGCTCGGGGCCACCGATCTGGTGATCGAGGCCGCGACCGAACGCGAGGCGGTGAAAGCCGCGATTTTCGAAGACCTTTTGCGGCATCTTCAGCCGCACACGATTCTGACCTCGAACACATCGTCGATTTCGATCACCCGCCTGGCCAGCCGCACCGACCGGCCGGAAAGGTTCATGGGGTTCCATTTCATGAACCCGGTGCCAGTGATGCAACTGGTCGAGCTGATCCGCGGCATCGCCACCGACGATCCGACCTATAAGGCCTGTCTGGCCGTGGTCGAACGCCTGGGCAAGACCGCCGCCAGCGCCGAAGATTTCCCCGGATTTATCGTCAACCGCATCCTGATGCCGATGATAAACGAGGCAGTCTATACGCTTTACGAAGGGGTCGGCAACGTTTCGTCGATAGACAGCGCCATGAAGCTGGGAACCAACCACCCCATGGGGCCGCTGGAACTGGCCGATTTTATCGGTCTCGACACCTGCCTGGCGATCATGAACGTATTGCACGACGGGCTTGCCGACACCAAATACCGCCCCTGCCCGCTGTTGACCAAATATGTCGAGGCCGGATGGCTGGGCCGCAAAACCGAGCGTGGATTTTACGATTACCGGGGCGAGGTGCCGGTGCCGACCCGCTAGGACGTCAAAGAGCCAGCGTCGTTTCCCGCAGCCACGCCATCAGTTCGCGCTGATTGCTGGCGCGCAGTGCCATTTCATCATATGTGATCGGCCTGCCGACCACTGGCGACTGCGGTTTGTTCAGCGCGACCGTCACTTCGTGCAGCAAAAGCCCCTGCCGAATGGTGGCCGACAAAAGATTGGCAATCTGGTAAAGGCGCGAATTCTGGCCTGGAAACTTGATCGGCAGCACAGTCGCGCAAGATCGACGAATCATTTTCGCGGTAAAGGGGTTCCATTCGGGTTCTACGGCATCGCCGAAAAAAGTCTCGGACATTGCAACCGACCCGGCCGGGAAAAGCACAACCGCCCCGCCTTGGTTCAAATGTTCCATACATTTCTGGCGCATTTCGATATTCAACTGCTGCGCGTTGGCCTCGTGCGGGAACGCCACCGCCAGCATGAACTGTTCGATCTGCGGCACACCAGTCAGAAGCGACCGCGTCAATACCTTGTAGTCGGTCCGAACCCGCCCGACCAGTTCGGCCAGGATGATCCCGTCAACAAGCCCGTGCGGGTGGTTCGAGACCACAACCAGGGGCCCCTCTTTGGGAATATTTTCAAACTGGTCGTTCGGTGTCAAAAGGTCGATCCCCATGACGTCAAGACAGTCCGCCCAAAATTGCTGACCGGTTCGCGAACCCCGTCGCTCATACTTTCGTATCAACTTCAGCAGGGTGATCTTGCCGGTCGTCCATTCGACCGCACGGATGGCGGCTGCTTTCCAGGGGTTCGTAAATGTCGTGGAATACGACAGCTTGCGCTGGTCATAGGGTTCATAGGCTTCGCCTTCACCCGACGCAGTTACGCTATGATGATAACTATCGACCAAGTCGCAGGGTCACCTTTTCCCTCTTTCAAGCGGCCTCAGCCACCCTCGCCGAAGCAGTCGGCAACCAGACCCTCAAGCGCATCAGCCAGGGCAGCTGCCGCAGGGCCGCTGGTTTCAACTTCAATAGTGGTTCCTTTGGACGCTGCCAACATCAAAAGCCCCATGATGCTGTCGCCCGCGGCATCCAGCCCATCCTTGCGCACGGTCGCTTCGGCGTCGAATTGCTCGACAACTTCCACCAGTTTGGCCGAGGCGCGGGCGTGAAGTCCTTTTTCGTTAACGATTTTCAGGTGGCGCACAAAGGATTCGGACATGAGCGGGTCTTACTGTGACTTTACATCCAGGGCATCAATGTATTTCCGGCCCGACGCCAGGGCCACCTCGACCGCCTCGCCGACCGGCCTGTGTCGGCTTTTCGCCAATTTGATCAGCATGGGCAGGTTGGCCCCGTAAACGATCTTGCGATTCTCGTGGCTGCAGGCACGCAGGCTGAGGTTCGATGGCGTACTGCCGAACATGTCGGTCACAACGACCACGCCGTCGCCGATATCGACCTGATCGGCGGCGGCGCAGATCTCGTCCTGTTTCAGGCTGCGGTCGTGATCGGGCGCGATCGATATGGCGCGGATGCCCTGCTGTTTGCCGACCACATGTTCGATCGCCGCAAGATACTCCTGCGCCAGCCCCCCATGTGCAACGATCACGATTCCGATCACGGCCTGAACTCCCGAGCCGTTCCGTGCAGCCCGTCCCCACGTCGTTCTAATTCTCGGTGCCGCTTAGACACCTGCCATCCGTCAGCCGCAAGGGCCTTCGCCAGTGTTTCCGCCAACAGAACCGACCGGTGTTGCCCGCCGGTGCAGCCGAACCCAAGCGTGAAATGAGTTTTGCCTTCAGCCACATATTCCGGCAGCAGAAACCGCAACAGCCCCAGGGTCTGGTCAAGGAAGGTTTGAAAGCGCGGGTCGGTCTCGACGTATCTGGCAACCTTCAGGTCCCGGCCGTCAAGCGCGCGCAGGTCGGCCTCCCAGAACGGGTTCACCAGGAACCGGCAGTCCAGCACCATATCGGCCCCGCGCGGGACGCCGCGTTTGTATGAGAAACTTTCAACGGTCACGCTTACCGACCGGCTGCCGCCGGGTCCAAAGAAACGGACCATCTCGGCGCGCAAGTCGTGGGGTGTCATGTCGGATGTGTCGATCAGCACGTCCGACCGGGCGCGCAATGGTGCAAGCAGATCGGCCTCGATCGCGATGCCGTCCTGGGGCGAACCATCCGGGCTCAGCGGGTGACGGCGGCGCGTCTCGGAATAGCGGCGCAGCAACACCTCGGTGCGGCTGTCCAGAAATACCACCTCGGCATCAACTTGCGGGCTGGCGATGATGCCCTCAACCGCGGCACTCAGGCCATCAGCGCTGAAATCGCGGTTGCGCACGTCGATGCCAAGCGCCAGCGGTCGCTCCAACGGCGCGCCCTCGTAGAGGCGCGGCAACAGTGACAGGGGCAGGTTGTCGATGGTCTCGAACCCCAGATCTTCAAGTGCTTTGATCGCGGTCGACCGCCCGGCCCCGGAAGGGCCGGTGATCAGCACCAATTTGTGGATCGTCTCGATGGAGTCGGGCATGGGTTCGGTCATTCTACGTTACCTGTTTTCAGATATTGTAAAATTGCAGCGGCAAAGTGGCGGCTCTCGACCTTGTGAAACAGCGGCAACGCGACACCCGCGACAATTGCCAGGCGCGGTGGCGGCAGGCGGGTGTCTTCCACCTGCCCCATATCGACAACCAGCACAATTGGCGTGGGCCGAGCCATGTCGGCGGCCAGTATACCCACGCCGCGCGCCTCGATACGGCCAGCGATATTGGGCGGCGGGGCGGCGATGAGCCCGTCCGCGCCTTGGCTGACAGCAACCCTGTCATCACCGATCAACATTGCGCCCAGCCCCATCAATTCCAGCGCCAGCCCCGACTTGCCGCTGGCCGCAGGACCAATGATCAGCACCGCCTGCGACCCCAAGGCCACCGCGGACCCGTGGGCCAGGGTCATTCCGTCGCTGTTGGTAAGCGGCACGGCGGTCTGAGTATCAACGTTTGGCATGGTCCCCCCTTTGGGATCAGACCGGCAGACCGACCACGAAACGCGCGCCCAGGGGATCGGACATGATATCGGCATCCGTGGCCCGGATGTTTTCCGCCCAGATCACGCCGCCGTGCGCTTCGATAATCTGTTTCGAAATGGCCAGCCCAAGCCCCGAATGGTCGCCAAACTGGTGTTCCGGGCGTTCGGAATAAAACCGGCTGAAGACTTTGGTCAGCGCCTCCTGCGGGATGCCCGGTCCGGTGTCTTCGACCACCACAAGAACCCGGTTCGCACGCTGCCTGGTCCAGACACGCACCGCATCGCCGGCTTCGCAGAACGAGGTCGCATTGGTGATCAGGTTGACAAAGACCTGTGCCAGCCGTCCCTCCAGACCGTCAATGAAGATAGGTTCATTCGGCACGTCGATGATGAAATCCAATCCCTTCGCCCGCGCATCTTCGGCCAGATATTCGCTTAGGTTGCGGATGGTCCGAAGCACGTCGAAAGATTCTTCGTCCTCTTTGACCAGCTCGCTGTCCAGGCGCGAGGCGTTCGAGATGTCGCTGACCAGCCGGTCAAGCCGCCGCACGTCGTGTTCGATCACATCCAGAAGTTTCTCACGATGCTCGTGTTTCTGGGCCATCCTAAGCGACGATGTGGCCGATCTGAGCGACGCCAGCGGGTTCTTGATTTCGTGCGCCACGTCGGCGGCAAATTGTTCGTTGGCGTCGATCCGGTGATAAAGTGCGGCCACCATTGCCCTGAGCGCCCCGGAAAGTCGCCCGATCTCGTCGGGACGCGCTGTCAGGTCGGGGATACGGATACGCGCCGGGCTTTTGCTTCGAACCTCGCCCTCGCTGCCGATCTCGGCGGCGGCCGCCAGATCGCTGAGCGGATTGGCGATGGTCGAGGCCAGAACCAGGCTCAGACCGATTGACACCAGTATGGCCACCACAAACAGCTGCAGCACCTGTTCGCGTTCGGCGCGAACCAGCTGGTCAATTTCGCCCGACGCGGCTGCCAGCGCAACAACGCCAATCGGCCGCCCGTTCTGGGTGATCAAATTTGCCGCTGTAAAGGTCAGTGCGCAGTCCTGATTTCGCGCTGTTACCACCTAGGCCCCGTCCCAAAGGGCATCGCGCACCATCGCGCGTGACTGGTCGAGCGCATTCAGGCCCGAGGGCAAGGGTTGCAGCGTCAGCAACTCTGCCAAGGCTTCCCACGCGTTGTTCAGAAAGTCGGTGATCACGGTGCGGCCGGTGTCGGCGTCGACATCGTCGGTCTGGGCACCGGTTCGCCACGACACAAGATTGCCAATCGGATCGAAAACAAACAATTCGACACCGGGCCGCAGTTCCAGAGCGTCCAAGGTTTTGTCGACGTTGATGCCGTCACCCGATGCTAGGTTTACGGGCAGATTTTCGGGAAGCTGGGCCTCGAAAATATTTGCGGTCAGCCGGGTTTCGACGATTAACGCCTCTTGCCGCTGCTGGACAAGGCTTTGACCAAGCGGGTTAACGTAAAGCACACCTGCCACCAGCACGATCATCGCCATCAGATTGAACGTGATGATCTTCCGCGCCAGCGGGCTGCCTTTTAAGGAAATCAGCGAGCGACGACAACGCTTGGCCCGACGCTGAGATTCAACCACAGCTTCAGGCGCGACCCAGTCCTCGCCCAGCACCACATCGGTTGGCGGAACTACATGGTGCTGATCATCGACGTCTATACGCGATGCAAGCGTCATTCCTCGTTGTATCTGTACCCGATACCGTAAAGTGTTTCGATTGCCGAAAAGTTGTCGTCAGCAGTGCGCATCTTTTTGCGCAGACGTTTGATATGGCTGTCGATGGTCCGGTCGTCAACGTAAACCTGATCGTCATAAGCCACGTCCATCAGCTGGTCGCGCGACTTGACGAAACCGGGGCGCTGAGCCAACGCCTGCAGCAGCAGAAACTCGGTCACGGTCAACGAAACATCGCCACCCTTCCAGGTCACGGCGTGGCGCAGCGGGTCCATGGTCAACTGGCCGCGCACCATCACTTTGGTTTCCTCGGTGTCGCCGACCTCGCCACTTTCGATCGCTTCCTGGCGGCGCAACAGCGCCCGGATGCGCTCGACCAGCAGGCGCTGCGAGAACGGCTTTTTAACGTAATCGTCCGCGCCCATCCGCAGCCCCAGAACATCGTCGATCTCGTCATCCTTCGAGGTCAGGAAGATCACCGGCATTTGGGTTTTCTGGCGCAGTCGCTGCAACAGATCCATGCCGTCCATGCGCGGCATCTTGATATCCAGCACGGCCATATCGGGCAGCCGCTTGTTAAAGGCGTCCAGCGCCGATTGTCCGTCGTTAAATGTCTCAACGTCAAAGCCTTCGGCCTCGAGCGTCATGGATACCGACGTCAGAATGTTCCGGTCGTCATCGACCAGCGCGATACGCGAATTTTCGGTCATTGCTTTGGTCCTGCTCTGCCTGCTTTTGTTTTTTCACATTTGTCGCCATCTCCGGCCACAGAATCAACTCATAAGTGCGAATCATGGTTTTCACATGGCGTCATGAGACAAAAAAAGCCGTAATCAACGGCTAAAATGTCACGCTTTTGTCCACGATTGGTTACCAAGTCCGAGCATGGTTGCGCTAAACTGCGGCAAGCTGCCTATTTTCCGCCATAATCAGCGTGTTAAGACCGGCCCCAGAGAATGTGGGTGTTTTGGTTCAAAATTGGGCTTTATTCCCTCTCGGAAAACCGGATGCTGAAAATTTCGCGCAGGAGATTTCATGATCGTCGGCCATGTTAACCCATCCTTCAAATTGAAAGATCAGGGGATCACGGGCCTTGGTCAGGTTCACTATAACCTGTCGGAACCGGCCCTGATCGAAGCCGCATTGCGCCGCGGCGAGGGGCACCTTGGATTGGGCGGCGCGATGCTGGTTGAGACGGGCAAGTTCACCGGGCGTTCGCCCAAAGACAAACACATCGTCAAATCCAGGCAAACCGCAGACACCATTTGGTGGGACACCAACGCGGTGATGACGCCCAAAGCCTTCGCCGCCTTAAAAGCCGACATGTTCGCCCAAATGAAAGGCGGCGAATATTTCGTGCAGGACCTCTTTGCCGGTGCTGATCCCGCCTACCGGCTGGATGTGCGCCTTATCACCGAACTGGCCTGGCACAGTCTTTTCATCCGCCACATGCTGCGCCGCCCGTCGCGGCGTGAAATCGACAGGTTCGAGCCCGAGTTTACCGTCATCAACTGCCCCGGCTTTCAGGCCGATCCCAAACGGCACGGCTGCCGGTCGGAAACCGTGATTGCCATCAATTTCGAAGACAAGATGATCCTGATCGGCGGCACCGAATATGCCGGCGAAAACAAGAAGTCGATCTTTTCGGTCCTGAATTACATCCTGCCCGAAAAGGGTGTGATGCCAATGCATTGTTCGGCCAACCACGCACGCGGCAACCCAATCGACACGGCGGTGTTTTTTGGTTTGTCAGGCACCGGCAAGACCACGCTTTCTGCGGACCCCGACCGCATATTGCTGGGCGACGACGAACACGGCTGGTCGGACCGGGGAACGTTCAATTTCGAAGGCGGTTGTTACGCCAAAACCATCAACCTGTCGCCCGAGGCCGAACCCGAGATATTTGCCACCACGCGCATGTTCGGAACGGTGATCGAGAACATGGTCTATGACCCCGAGACATTCGCGCTCGATTTCAAAGACGACAGCCTGACCGCCAACATGCGCTGCGCCTATCCGCTGCATTATATCTCGAACGCATCCGAGACCGCGCTCGGCGGGCACCCAAAGAACATCATCATGCTGACCTGCGATGCATTTGGCGTTTTGCCCCCAATTGCCCGGCTCAGCCCGGCGCAGGCGGAGTATCACTTTCTCAGCGGGTTTACCGCCAAGGTCGCAGGCACCGAGCGCGGCGTGACCGAACCGCAGCCGACGTTTTCGACCTGCTTCGGCGCCCCGTTCATGCCGCGTCGTCCGGAAGTTTACGGTGCGCTTTTGCGCGAGAAAATCGCGCGCCACGGGGCGACCTGCTGGCTGGTCAACACCGGCTGGACCGGCGGGGCCTTTGGCACCGGCAGCCGGATGCCGATCAAAGCCACGCGCGCGCTTCTGACCGCCGCGCTTGACGGGTCGCTTGCCACCGCGCAATTCCGCAAGGACCCGAATTTCAGGTTCGAAGTTCCGGTCTCGGTCGGCGGCGTTGCCGACATTCTGCTGGACCCGCGCCGCACCTGGGATAACGGCGCCGATTATGACGAACAGGCCCGAAAACTGGTGTCGATGTTTGCCGAGAACTTCGTGCAATACGAGGCCCATATCCACGACGACGTGCGGGCCGTGGCGGTCGGCTGATATTCTGACCTGACTTCGGCGGCGAAACTAATTTACATTTACCGGCCAGTGTTGCCCATTTGTTGTGCTGCACTTGCGATATCGCTATGCAGTGGCAAATTCGACCGGAGCCCGAAAATGCCCCACGACGGACGGACGCCTCCCATGGAAAACTCAATTCTCGGCGACCTCACCCAGCTGACCAAATCCGCGCTCGAACCGCTTGGCATTTTGATGGCCGACGCGTGCAAGACCGTGCGCGAAAAGGTCAGCGCCGAGGGCCGAGTTTCGGGTGCCCTGATCGAGGCCCACCAGACGGCGGCGCACGGGCTGGCCTGGCTGGCCACTTACGTGAACGCGCTTGAACAGATGCAGGGCTGGGCCGAAAACCTGCAGACCCAGGGCGCCTTTGGTGAGATCGAGGCGTTAATCCACCAGATCGCCTTTGGCGAATACCTGGCCCAGATCGCCGGTGGCATTCCGATGAGCCAGGGCGAGATGCTGCGCCCGTCCGACCTGGGGGTGACGCCCGATCTTTCGGACCCCGCCATCCAAACCCTGATAGCGCAGGGCAATTCCCAAGCCGCGCGGATGCGGCTTGTCACGTGCATGCGCGAACAGTTCGGTGCGGCGACATTTGGGGCCACCGGGCTCGATGACGAGCTGGAAATGATCCGCGACCAGTTTCGCCGATTCTCGGTCCAGCGGGTCGAACCGCTGGCCCACGACTGGCATCTCAAAGACGAGCTGATCCCGATGGCGATCATCGAGGAAATGGCCGAGCTGGGGGTATTTGGCCTGACGATCCCCGAGGAGTTCGGCGGCATTGGCCTCTCGAAAACCTCGATGTGCGTGGTCAGCGAAGAACTCAGCCGCGGCTATATCGGTGTCGGCTCGCTTGGCACGAGGTCCGAGATCGCGGCGGAACTGATCCTGTGCGGCGGCACCGACGACCAGAAAGCCGCCTGGCTGCCGGGGATTGCCAGCGGTGAAATCCTGCCGACGGCGGTCTTTACCGAACCCAATACTGGGTCCGATCTGGGGTCGCTGCGGGCGCGGGCGGTCCGCGATGGCGATGATTGGCAGGTGACCGGCAGCAAGACCTGGATCACCCACGCGGCGCGGGCGCAGGTGATGACTTTGCTGGCCCGTACCGAACCGGGCACCACCGATTATCGCGGGCTTTCGATGTTTCTGGCCGAAAAGACGCCCGGGACCGATGCCGAACCGTTCCCGACGCCAGGCATGACCGGGACCGAGATCGAGGTGCTGGGCTATCGCGGCATGAAGGAATACGAGCTGAGTTTTGACGGCTTCGCCATCAAGGGCGAAAACCTGTTGGGGGGCGAGCCCGGGCAGGGGTTCAAACAGCTCATGCAGACATTCGAGAGCGCCCGCATCCAGACCGCCGCGCGGGCCATCGGGGTGGCCCAGTCGGCGCTGGATGTGAGCCTGAAATACGCCGAGGATCGCCGCCAGTTCGGCAAGGCGCTGATCGAATTTCCTAGGGTCGCCTCGAAGCTGGCGATGATGGCGGTCGAAATCATGGTGGCGCGCCAGCTTTCCTATTTCGCGGGCCGCGAGAAAGACGCGGGCCGGCGGTGTGATCTGGAGGCCGGGATGGCCAAGTTGCTGGCGGCCCGGGTGGCCTGGGCGGCGGCGGATAATGGGCTGCAAATCCACGGTGGCAACGGCTTTGCTTTGGAATATAAAATCAGCCGCATTCTGTGCGACGCCCGCGTCCTGAGCATCTTCGAAGGGGCGGCTGAGATTCAGGCCCAGGTCATTGCCCGGCGACTTTTGGGGTAGGCTCTCACAGTGAGAATCTAAGTTAAGACGTTGATTTTACAAAATAAACACCGTGGTACGCCCGAGTTGCGAACAACTTGGCCGCGGGTACGCCCGCGCCATATATTTCAACGGTGACGGCGCGCGCGCAAGAGCTGCTGATTGGCAATCCCAATGCAATAGTTTCGGCTGGTCAGCGCTTGCCTAATTCTGATAAACAGCGCCGTCGCGAAACGAGGAAGCCCATGACCAAACGCGCCGGATTTGCCGCCCTGATTGGCGGGCCCAATGCGGGCAAGTCGACCCTGACCAACGCCATGGTCGGGGCAAAAGTGTCGATTGTCACGCACAAAGTGCAAACCACGCGGGCGCGCATTCGCGGCGTGGCGATCGAGGGCGACGCACAGATCGTGCTGGTTGACACGCCGGGGCTTTTCGCGCCGCGCCGCCGGCTTGACCGGGCCATGGTGGCCGCCGCCTGGGGCGGAGCCGCGGACGCCGACGTCGTGGTCCTTCTGATCGAGGCGCATCGCGGCGTCACCGAGGGTGTCGGACGCATTGTCGAAGGGCTCGGGCACCGCGCGCCCGACCGCCGGGTCGTGCTGGCGATCAACAAGATCGACCGGGTCGAGTCGCGCGCGCTGTTGGGCCTGACCAAAGCGATGAACGATCGTTTCGCCTTTGCCGAGACCTTTCTGATCTCGGCCGTAAAGGGCCACGGCGTTGCGGCGCTGAAATCCTGGCTCGGCGCGGCGATGCCCGCAGGCCCCTGGCTTTACCCCGAGGACCAGATCGCCGACCTGCCGCTCAGGATGATCGCGTCTGAGACCACCCGCGAAAAGCTGACCCTGCGCCTGCACCAGGAACTGCCCTATCAGATGACGGTCGAGACGACAGGCTGGGAGGACCGCAAAGACGGGTCGGTGCGGATCGACCAGATCATCTATGTCGCGCGCGGCGGCCACAAGGGCATTGTGCTGGGCAAGAAAGGCGAAACGATCAAAGCGATCAGTCAGGCGTCGCGGGCCGAACTGGGTGAGTTTCTGGGCCGCGAGGTGCATCTGTTTCTTCAGGTCAAAGTGCGGCCCGGCTGGCAGGACGAGGCCGAGCGCTATGCGCAGATGGGCCTTGATTTTCGGGACGCCAAGTGACCCGGCTGACCGCCGAGTTCTGGGTTCACGCCTATATCGCGCGGCTGCGGCTGGCCGACATCCAGGCCTTTGTGGTGGCGCGCGGCGACGCGACCGCAGGCGCGGTTCTGGTCAAGCTCAACACGCTCGACGGTCAGGCGCGGGCCTTTCAGCGGACCTTGGACCTGATGTCGGGTGCGCGGGCCTGGGACGTGCTGGTCGAGGGCCACGAGGCCGATGTGGACACGGCAATCGACCGGCAGCGGTCGTTCGACCCGGACCTTTGGGTGATCGAGGTCGAAGATCGCGCCGGGCGGCACCTGTTGGACGAAGATGGGCTGCGCGACTAGCCTGCCAAGAAAATGAGCACCTTCGTTACACCCGACAAAGATACTGCTTGGCCGGTCGAGGGCAGGCTTTGGCGTTGTCGGTTCACTGAATGAACAGCTGTCAGCTATGCGGACAGAGCTGACGACGGCAAGCAAGAGCAACAGAGGGCCGCGCCCTGCCTCGGGCGGGCGCAGATCGCGTCGTGCTTTGCACTTTATCGCGCCAAATCCGAAAGACTTGCCCACGATGAGCGGCATCGAAAAAGCGCCCTCCCAAGCGGGAGGGAGGGCGCGGCCCGGAGGCGCTGCGCGCCTTGATTCCGGGCCAGTGGTTTGTCTGGTTTAGGTCCGGACAGGATCGAAGCGGACTATTCGCAGTTATTCAGGGTAATTCCTGGTCGATCGTCTCGGTGCGCTGTATTGGGTTCCTTCTTTGTGGTCCAAAGTCCAAGTGGCGAAGCCAGCGAATACGGTAACTGTCCTCGGCGGGATATTTTTTGCCAAGAAGAGGGCGGACCTTGCCGGCGGGGCCCTCGCGCGCGACAAACCCCCATGGACTGGCGCGAAGACGGGATCCTTCTGGCGGTGCGGCGGCACGGTGAAACCTCGGCGATCATCGAGGTTCTGACCGAGGCCCACGGCCGGCATGCCGGCGTGGTGCGGGGCGGTGCCGGGCGCCGGATGACCCCGGTCCTGCAACCCGGCGCACAGCTCGACCTGGCCTGGCGGGCGCGGCTGGCCGATCACCTTGGCACCTTCAGGGTCGAGCCGGTGCGGTCCCGGGCCGGTGGCCTGATGGGCGACGGTCTGGCGCTGGCCGGGCTGAGCGCCATCTGCGCGCTTTTGTGCTTTGCCCTGCCCGAACGCGAAGCCCACGCCCGTCTTTACCGCGCCACATATGCGCTGATGGACGTGCTGGGCGTGGGCGGCGACTGGCCGGTCGCCTACCTGAGCTGGGAGGTCGCGCTTTTGGAGGACCTGGGGTTCGGGCTCGACCTCGCCACTTGTGCCGCAACCGGCGCGACCGATGATCTGGCCTTCGTGTCGCCGCGCACCGGGCGCGCGGTCAGCCGGGCCGGTGCTGCCGGGTTCGAGGGCCGGCTTCTGGCTTTGCCCGAAGTGTTGCGCGCGCCTGCCACCGGCGATCCGGCCGGGGTCGTAGAGGGGCTGGCGACCACCGGGCATTTCCTTCGCTCGGGACTGGCCGCGTCGCTGGGGCGCGACGCGCTGCCGCCCGCGCGGGCGCGATTTTGCGACGCGCTGGCGCGCGCTCAGGCCAGATAGCGCACAGTCTCGGCGACCGACGCCTCGGCCCGGCGCGGCACGATGCCCAGCACCTCGCGCATCCGGGCGTTGTCGAAGGCAAACGCGCGCCCCAGGCTCGGGACGATACTGCGGATCGCCGGGTCGAAAAGCCCCATGAGCCGGATCAGCAGGTTCGGCGCAACCCGCGTCGCCACCCGGGCCTGCGGCGCTTCGGCCTTGATCAGCGCCGCCAGCTCGGCCACCCCCAGCGCCCGGTCATTGATGATATGCCGCCCGCCCACAGCGCCATCGACCGCCATCGCCCGCACATGCGCGCACGCCACGTCGCCCACGTCGTAGACACCGAACGCGAGCCGCGCCAGCATCGGATCGCGCCCCGCCATCAGCCGCTCGATAAAGCCGACCGAAGTGCCATAGTGCCCGCCAATCGGCGCCCCCAGAACCAACGTCGGGTTGATGGTGGACAGCGACATTTCCGGCGTTTCGCGCGCCACAAACTCCCAGGCCGCCCGTTCGCCCAGCGTTTTGGACTTGGAATAGGCCGAGATACCGGACCAGTTCGGGTCGCTCCAGTCATCCTCGGAATAGACAGCGCCGCTGCGCCCGTCCTCGTAGACCGCCGCCGCCGAAGAGGTCAGAACCACGCGGCCCACGCCCGCGCCCCGGGCCGCCCTGAGCGCCCGCAAGGCACCATCGACGGCGGGGCGGATTACGTCGTCCTCGTTTTTCGGCTGTGCCATCGGAAAGGGCGAGGCGGTGTGCATCAGCACATCCGCCCCTGCCAGCGCCGCCGCCCAGCCCTGATCGGACGTCAGATCGAGCGCCACGGTGCGGTAATTTTCCAGCGCCGCAGGGTCGGACAGCGCCGGGGCAAGGGCAGCGCGCATCTCGCCGTCGCGCCCCGCATCGCGGGCCGAGCCGATAACCTTTTGCCCCGCATCCAGAAGCTGACACACGATATGGCGCGCAATATACCCGGTCGCGCCGGTGACAATAACGGTTTGGCCCATGTGCGAAACTCCCTGTGGCGCTTTCCGGGACCTTTCCACCACACGGCGCGCCGGGTTGAAAGCCCTCAGCGGTTGCGGCGCAGGCTGGCCAGGAATTCGTTCAGGCGCAGGCCGCCGGTGATCTGGGCGGCGAGCGCGTAGGTGACAAAACCGATGGTGACCAGGATCAGGATCGCCGCGTTGTCGAGCAACGGCTGGTCGTACCAGGCGGCCATCGCGCGGTTGGCCGCCACCAGCGCCATGGCCATGATCGCGCTGGCCAGCAGAATGCGCGGTACGCGGGCCAGAAGTCGCGCATCGGGCCGCGCGGCGGGGCCCATGCGGCGCGCGCCCAGCCATAAAAGTACCACCATGCCCCAGGCGGCGGTGGTGGCGCCAATGGCGGCGGCCAGGTAGCCGATCACCGGCATCAGCCCGATGGCAAGGCCGGCGTTGATCACCAGTGCCGCCAGCGCGTAGTAGAACGGACGCTTGGTGTCTTCGCGGGCGAAATACAAGGGCTGCAGCACCTTTTGCAGCACGAAAGCCGGCAGACCCGCGCCATAGATCAACAGCGCCGCGGCGGTGGCCGCCGTGTCGGCGGCATCAAACGCCCCGCGCTGAAACAGCACCTGGACCAGCGGTCCGGGAATCACCATCAGCGCCGCGGCGGCAGGCAGGGTCAGCGCCAGCGCCCATTCGGCAGCGCGGTTCATCGCGGCGCGGCCCCCGTCAGTGTCATCGGCGGCCAGCTTGCGCGACAGATCGGGCAGCAGCACCACGCCGATGGCCACGCCCACCACGCCAAGCGGCAGCTGATAAAGCCGGTCGGCATAGGAAAGCCAGGCGATAGCGCCGTCAGTAAAGCTGGCCACTTGCCGGCCGACCAGCAGGTTGATCTGAACCACCCCACCGGCCAGCGCCGCCGGGACCGCAATGATCGCGAGGCGACGAAGTTCAGGCGTCCAGTGCGGCCGGCGCGGCACGATGCGAAACCCGGCGCGCGCCGCTGCCACCCAGACCAGCGCCAGTTGCGCCACACCCGCCACCGGCACCGCCCAGATCAGCGCCCGGCCGACCGGCCAGCCGGCGCGGACCGCAACCACAAGCGCGCCGATAAACACGATATTCAGCAGCACCGGCGCGGCGGCGGCGGCAACGAACTGGCCGGTGGCATTCAAAACGCCCGACAGAAGGGCGGCCAGCGAGATAAACAGGATGTAGGGAAACGCGACGCGCCCGTAATCGACCGCCAGATCGAACCGCGGGTCGCCCAGAAACCCGCTGGCCATGGCCAGAACCAGCCAGGGCATGGCAAAAAGCGCGATCCCGGTCAGCACGATCAGCAGCGCGGCTAGCGCTGAAAAGGCATCTTGGGCAAATTCTTTGGCGTCCTCGCCGGCCTGGTAGCGTTTGGAAAACATCGGCACGAAGGCCATGTTGAACGCGCCTTCGGCAAAGAACCGGCGAAACATGTTCGGGAGCGCGAAGGCCACCAGAAACGCCTCGGCCATGGGCCCGGCCCCCAAGGTGGCCGCGATCAGAATATCGCGCACGAAGCCCAGCACCCGGCTGGCCATGGTCCAGACGCCGACCGCCAGAAAGGCGCGCCCGAGGCGGATCGGTTTCACGAGGCCGCCCTTTCCGCGCCCTGAACAATCGCGTCGCGCAGGCGTTTCTCTAAGCCACGCCGCCGGGTCTCGGAATGCAGTTTAAGGCCGAACATGTCTTTGACATAGAACGTATCCACCGCCTGCGCGCCATAGGTCGCGATCACGGCGCTGGCGATATAGATATTGGCCGCCGCCAGCGTGCGCGCCAGATCATAGAGAAGGCCGGGGCGGTCGCGGGTGTCGACCTCGACAATCGTGTAGATCTCGGAGCCTTCGTTGTCGATCGAGATCGAGGTCGGCACCTGAAAGGCGCGTTCGCGTTTGCGGATGCGGTCCTTGTCGGCCAGCGCGTCGCGGGCCACGACCTCGCCCTTCAATGTCCGGTTTATGGTCCGGCGCAGGCGGTCCAGACGGTTGCCCTCATAGGGTGCGCCGTCGGTGTCCTGGATCCAGAAAACCGTCGTGGCATGGCCGTCTTTTGAGGTGTAAGTACGCGCGTCGACCACATTGGCCCCGACCAGCGCCAGAGCACCGGCCAGCCGCGCGAAAAGGCCCGGATGGTCGTGCATGGCAAAGGCGGCGCGGGTGGCGTCGCGATCGCTGTCGGGTTGCAGATCGATGCGGATCGCATCATCGGGCAGATCGCGCAGAAGGCCCGCCATGACGACATGCACATCCGTGGGCAGGCCTTGCCAGTAAGGGCTGTAGTGGCGCGCGGTTTCCGCCTTGAGGTCGGCCTTGCCCCAGTCGGCCAGCGCCGCACGCAGAGCGCTTTTAGCCTCGGATTCGCGGGTCTGGACATTCAGCGCCTCTTGCCCAGCATCAAGGGCGGCAAAGGTGGCGCCGTAAAGCCCGCGCAGCAACACGGCTTTCCAGTTGTTCCAGGTGTTTGGACCCACGCCGCGGATATCGCAGACGGTCAGCACCGTCAGCAGGTCGAGCCGCGCCCGGGTCTGCACCGCCTTGGCGAAGTCGCGCACCGTGCGCGGGTCGGAAATGTCGCGCTTTTGCGCCATGTCCGACATCAGCAGGTGAAAGCGCACCAGCCATTCGACGGTTTCCGCCTCGTCGGGCTTCAACCCCATGCGCGGCGCCACTTTGCGGGCGATCCGGGCCCCCAGCACCGAATGATCTTCGGACCGGCCCTTGCCGATATCGTGCAGCAACAGCGCCACGTAAAGCACCCGCCGGTTCACGCCCGCTTCCAGAATACCCGAGGCCACCGGCAGTTCTTCGACCAGTTCCTTGCGTTCGATCTGGGCCAGCGTCGAGAGGCATTGGATGATGTGTTCGTCGACCGTGAAGTGGTGGTACATATTGAACTGCATCATCGCCACTACCGGCGCAAACTCGGGGATGAAGGCGGCCAGCACACCCAGTTCGTTCATCCGCCGCAGCGCCCGTTCCGGGTTGCCGTGTTTCAACAAGAGACCCAGAAATATCGAATGAGCCACGGGGTCTTCGCGCATGGCGTCGTCGATGCGGTGCAGATTGGCCGAGATCAGGCGCATCGCGTCGGGGTGGATCAGATATCCAGTTCTGAGCGCCTCTTCGAAAATGCCCAGCAGGTTCAGCTTGTCTTTCAGAAACGCCTTGTCACCGGCTATCGCCAGCCGACCGCGGCGCAGCGCATAGCCCGATTTGAGCTTGCGCCGGCGCTTGAACAGACCCGCCAGCAGCGGCTCTTTCTTCAGCCGCTCTTCTTCCATCGCGGTCAGAAAGATGCGCGTCAGTTCGCCCACGCGGGTTGCGTTGCGGAAATAATCCTGCATGAAATGTTCGACCGCGCGCCGCCCGCCACCATCTGCATAGCCCATGGCCTCGGCCACCTCGACCTGCAGATCAAAGGTCAGCTGGTCCATCGCGCGGCCGGAGATCAGATGCAGATGCGCGCGCACCGCCAACAGGAATTCTTCGGCGCGCTCGAAGGTGTTGTATTCGTCGGCGGTAAAGACCCCATGCTGAACCAGTTCAGCCGTGTCGCCGACGCGGTGAATGTATTTCGCGATCCAGAACAGCGATTGCAGGTCGCGCAGCCCGCCCTTGCCCTCTTTCACGTTGGGTTCGACCATATAGCGCTGGCCGCCCTGCTTTTCGTGACGGGTTTCGCGTTCGGCCAGCTTGGCTTCGATAAACTCGACGGCGGTTCCGGAAAACAGCCCGGTCCAAAGAAGCTCGCGCAATTCTTCGCCCAGACCGTCTGCCCCGGTAACCGGGCGCAGCTCGAGAAGCGCGGTACGGATCGTATAATCCTGGCGCGCCAGACGCAGGCATTCCTTGAGCGTCCGGGTGGCGTGGCCGACTTTCAGTTTCAGGTCCCAGAGCATGTAGAGCATGCTTTCGATCACGCTTTCGTCCCAGGCGGTCGGCTTGGCCGGCGTCAGAAACAAGAGATCGACATCGGAATGCGGTGCCATCTCGGCCCGGCCGTAGCCACCGACCGCCAGCACCGCCAGCTTTTGACCAGTCGTCGTGGCCGCCAGCGGGTGCAGGCGCTCGACAGCGACCTGAAAGACCGTCCGCACCACCGCGTCGGTGAGATCGGCGTAGGCCGCAACCAGCGGCCTTGCCCGCGTCGGATCGGCGGAAAAGCGGTCGGTGATCAGGCTCTCGGACCGCTTGCGTTCGGCGGCTACGGCGCGCACCGCCTCGGCCCGTAACGCGCGATCCCCGGAGGTGCCGGGCAGAGCGTCAAGCGCTGCCCAAACCACGCAAGGATCAAAGCGCGCTGGCGCCGCGTCCGAGGGATCAGAAACCGCCGAAGCCAAAGTTTCTTGGGGCAGGGTCAATCACAACCACCTGGTTATCGCGGATCTCGGCAATCGCCAAAGCCCGTTCGTTGGTGCCATCGGCAAGAAAGCGGAAAACCCCGTTCACCCCGGCAAAGCCCTGATTCTGGGTCAGCGCCGCGGCGGTCAACGCATCGCGTTTTCCGACCGCCACCAGCGCGCCAATGGCGGCGATGCCGTCATAGGCAAGCCCGGCGATCGGGTGCGGGCCGCTGCTGTAGACCGCCGTGTAGCGGTCTTCGAAGGCGGCGGTAAGATGCGGGTCGGGCAGCGCGAACCAGCCGCCCTGCAGGCCCGGCAGTGCCAGTGTCGAGGACGGAATATCCCACCGTGTCAGCCCGATAAACCGGGTTGCTTGCGTGTCCACGCCCGCTTCGGGCAAAAGCTGGGCCAAAAGCGGCAATTCGCCGAAGGTGTCCGAGGTCAGAAACAGCGCCCCGGCGCCGGTGGCGTTGATGGTGTCGCGGATCACCTCGACCGAGGCGATCACGTCTTCCTGGCTCAGCGGATAGCTGTTGATCGCCACCAGCTGCGCGCCGCTTCGCGCCACTGCATTGGTGATCGCATCGGCGCCGATCTGACCCACGGTGGTCTCGGCATGGGCCAGCACGATGCGCCCATGACCTTGCGCGGTGGCATAGGCGGCCAGCCGGTCGGCAGTGTTCTGGAACGTCGAGCCCAGCACAAAAACGTTGCCGCCGGCAACGTCGGTGTTGTTGGAGAACGACAGCACGTTGACCTGGCGCTCGCGCACCACGGCGCCCGCCGCATTTGCCGATTGGGCAAAAACCGGCCCCAGGATAATCAGCGCGCCTTCGTTCACCGCCGTTACGGCCTGAAAGGCCGCCATTTCGGGGTTGCCGCGGGTCTGGTAGACGCGCAAGTCGATATTCGCCTGGTCGCCCAGATCGGCAATCGCCATGCGGGCGGCGTTTTCCAGCGACCGCGCCAGCACCTCGTCACCGCTTTCGCCCGACCCGCCGGGCACCAGCAACGCCACCGGCACCGGTTCGCCGGGATCAATCGACAAGCCAGAGATCGGGACATGTATGCAGGATGCCACCAAAAACACCGCCACAGCGACAATCGCGCGGGCGCTACTCAAAAGCTTTGTCATCGTCTATTCCTGTTTCCCAAGCCCAATACGCACCCGGGGCGCACCCCGGCGTCCGGTCCAATTCTAAAGGTGTAACCAAGCAGGTCCAGCGTTGATTGCCCAGCCCGCATCACTTGCGCCCGGTCTTTACCTTGTGGCGACCCCGATCGGCAATGCCCGCGACATCACGCTTCGCGCGCTGGACGTGCTGGCCGAGGCCGACGCGCTGGCCGCCGAAGACACGCGCACCCTGCGCAAACTTATGGAAATCCACGGTATTTCCCTAGGCGACCGGTCGTTGATCGCTTATCACGATCATTCGGGGCCTGGCACCCGCGACCGGATCGTCGCGCGCATCACCCAAGGCCAGGCGGTCGTCTATACGTCCGAGGCCGGAACGCCGCTGATCGCTGATCCGGGTTTTGCCCTGGCCCGCGCTGTGACCGCGGCGGGGCTGCCGGTCACGGCGCTTCCCGGTGCCTCGGCGGCGCTGGCCGCGCTCAGCCTTTCCGGCCTGCCGACAGACCGGTTCACTTTCGCGGGTTTCGCCCCAAATGCCGACGGCCCCCGGCGGCGGTTTCTGGAGGGGCTGTCCGAGGCCCCGGGCACGCTAATTTTCTACGAATCGCCGCGCCGGGTCGCCAAGTTTCTGGCCGCAGCAGCGGCGGTCTTTGGTGCTGACCGACCGGCGGCGCTGGCCCGCGAACTGACCAAAAAGTTCGAAGAAGTGCGGCGCGGCACTCTGGACGAACTGATCGTGGGGTCAGAGACCGGCGTTATGAAGGGCGAGGTCGTGGTGCTGATCGGTGCCGGGTTAGGCGCGGCCAGCGCCACGGCCGAGGAGATCGACGAAGCCCTGACAAATGCCATGGCCCGGTTGTCGGTCAAGGATGCCGCGGCGAAAGTGGCCACCGCCCTGGGCCTGAAAAAACGCGACCTCTACCAGCGCGCGCTGGCGCTGAGGGACGGCCAATGAGCAAAGCGCGAAAACTTCGCGGCGCGATGAACGACGCCGCCGGGCGCGCCGCCGAAGAACAGGTTGCCGCGTTTTACGCGGCGCGCGGGCTGCGGCCTCTGGCAACCCGCTGGCGCGGCAAGGCGGGCGAGATTGACCTGGTATTCCGCGACGGGATGGTGGTCGTCTTCGTCGAGGTCAAGCAAAGCGCCAGCCATGACAGCGCTGCCGCCAATCTGTCACCGCATCAGCAGACCCGCATCCTGGCCGCCGCCGAGGAGTATCTTGGCGCGCTGGAAGGCGGTTTGCTGACCGAAATGCGCGTTGATGTGGCGCTGATCGACGGACGCGGGTTTCTGAAGGTCATCGAAGGCGCGCTTGGCGCGTGAATGATCGCGGGGCACCACGGACATGGGCCTAAACAAATTCCCCATGCGGCACCTTGTATCGTTGTCCGAATCCCTTCACCCTCCTATGTCCTGCGGCAACGCAGCAATTTTAGACGGATTCGCCGCCCGATCAGCGCTGTTGACAGGAAATCGAGGGTTCAAAAAAATGACCAACGTCGTCATCGCTTCGGCCGCGCGCACCGCGGTCGGTTCTTTCTCGGGGGCCTTCGCCACGACGCCCGCCCACGATCTGGGCGCCGCTATGTTGGAAGCAGTGGTGGCGCGCGCCGGTGTCGCCAAGGACGAGGTCGATCAGACCATCCTGGGACAGGTGCTGAGCGCCGGACAGGGCCAGAACCCGGCTCGCCAGGCGCATATCAACGCCGGGCTTCCGGCCGAATCTGCGGCGATGATCATAAACCAAGTCTGCGGTTCGGGCCTGCGCGCGGTGGCGCTGGCGGCCCAGCACATCGCGCTTGGCGACGCCGACATCGTAGCGGCTGGCGGGCAGGAGAACATGTCGCTTTCGCCGCATGTCGCGATGCTGCGCGCCGGTCACAAGATGGGCGACGTGAAATTCATCGATTCGATGATCAAGGACGGCCTGTGGGACGCCTTCAACGGCTATCACATGGGCCAGACGGCCGAAAACGTTGCCGAGAAATGGCAGATCAGCCGCGATCAACAGGACGAATTCGCTGTGGCCAGCCAGAACAAGGCCGAAGCGGCGCAGAACGCCGGAAAGTTCGACGACGAGGTGATCGCCTTCAGCGTCAAAACCCGCAAGGGCGACATCATGGTCGATAAGGACGAATACATCCGTCACGGCGCAACCATCGAAGCCATGCAAAAGATGCGCCCTGCCTTCACGCGCGACGGCACGGTCACGGCAGCCAACGCCAGCGGCATCAACGACGGCGCGGCCGGTGTTTTGCTTATGTCGGCGGCCAACGCGGAGGCGCGCGGGATCGAACCGCTGGCCCGGAT
Organism: Paracoccaceae bacterium; assembly: GCA_965247915.1. Lineage (GTDB taxonomy): Bacteria > Pseudomonadota > Alphaproteobacteria > Rhodobacterales > Rhodobacteraceae > JAKZRT01. The sequence continues at coordinate 73,651 of OZ252048.1, read as the reverse complement.
CGCCAGCTTTGCCACCGTCGGCCTCGATCCATCGATCATGGGCGTCGGCCCGATCTACGCCAGCCGCGCGGCGCTGGAAAAAGCCGGCTGGAAGGTCGAGGACCTGGACCTGATCGAAGCCAACGAGGCCTTTGCGGCGCAGGCCTGTGCGGTCAACAAGGACATGGGCTGGGACCCGGCGATTGTGAACGTCAACGGCGGCGCGATCGCCATCGGTCACCCGATTGGCGCCAGCGGCGCGCGGGTTCTGAACACGCTCTTGTTCGAGATGAAACGGCGCGACGCCAGACGCGGCCTCGCCACGCTCTGCATCGGTGGCGGCATGGGTGTCGCCATGTGCGTCGAACGCGATTGAAAATGACGGCGGGGTGATCCCCGACCGAAAAAGGAGAAGACCATGGGACGTGTAGCACTTGTCACCGGCGGCAGCCGGGGGATCGGCGAGGCCATATCAAAAGCGCTGAAGGCTGAAGGGTATAGCGTCGCCGCCACTTACGCGGGCAACGTTGAGGCCGCCGCGGCGTTTTCCGCCGAGACCGGCATCAAGACTTACAAGTGGGACGTGGCGGATTATGCGGCCAGTGCGGCGGGCATCGTCCAGGTCGAGGCCGATCTGGGCCCGATCGAGGTCGTGGTGGCCAACGCCGGGATCACCCGCGACGCGCCGTTCCACAGGATGACGCCCGAGCAGTGGAACGAGGTGATCGGCACCAATTTAACCGGGGTTTTCAACACCGTGCATCCGGTCTGGCCGGGTATGCGCGAGCGCAAGTTCGGGCGGGTGATCGTGATCTCGTCGATCAACGGGCAGAAGGGCCAGTTCGCCCAGGTGAATTATGCCGCCACCAAGGCCGGCGATCTGGGCATCGTGCGATCGCTGGCCCATGAAGGCGCGCGCGCCGGGATCACCGCCAATGCCGTCTGTCCGGGCTATATCGCCACCGAGATGGTCATGGCGGTGCCCGAAAAGGTGCGCGATGCGATTATCGCGCAGATCCCTGCGGGTCGTCTGGGCGAGGCCGACGAGATTGCGCGCTGCGTTGTGTTTCTGGCCTCGGATGATGCGGGCTTTGTCAACGGTTCGACCATTTCCGCCAACGGCGCGCAATTCTTCAGCTGATTGCGCCGCCTCCCGCCCGCCAACAAAATAGCAGACCGCGGACAGATAAGTATTTTTGGAAATGTGATATTGGCGTGGAAACGGCTTGCTAAACCAACACCGGCAGGGGCTTCTGCGCCCCGACGCCAAACACGCGTTTATACCGGTCAACCTCGGCCGCGGGCCCCATCGCTTTGAGCGGATTATCGGAAATCTTGACCGTGGGCCGCCCGTCCGCAGCAGTGGCCTTGCAGACCAGGCTGAACGGCGCAAGCGCATCATCTGGCATCAACCCACGGAAATCGTTGGTCAAAAGCGTCCCCCAGCCGAACGACACCCGCACCCGTCCGGCAAATATCTGGTGCAATTCGACGATACGACCCGCGTCCAGCCCATCTGAGAAAATCACCAGCTTTTCGTGCGGGTCCTCGCCCTTCGCCTTCCACCAACTGATCGCCGTCTCGGCCCCGGCCACCGGGTCGCCGCTGTCGATACGAATGCCGGTCCACCCCGCCAGCCAGTCGGGTGCCTGCTCCAGAAACCCCTTGGTGCCATAGGTATCGGGCAGAATGACGCGCAGATTGCCGTCGTGTTCTTCCTGCCAGTCGGCCAGCACCCGATAGGGCGTGGCGGCAAGGCCGGCGTCGTCATCGGCCAAAGCTGCATAAACCATTGGCAATTCATGGGCGTTGGTGCCGATTGCCTCGATATCGCGGTGCATGGCGATCAGACAGTTCGAGGTGCCGACAAAGGCCTGCCCGAGCCCCTCGATCATCGCCTGGACGCACCAGTCCTGCCACAGGAACCCATGCCGCCGCCGGGTGCCGAAATCGGCCAGGCGCAGGCCCTCAACGCCCCGCAATAGTTCGATCTTTTGCCACAGCTTGGTCATCGCGCGGGCATAGAGTACCTGCAACTCAAAGCGCCGCATGCCGCCCAAGACCGCGCGCGCGCGTAGTTCCATCAACACCGCAAGCGCGGGAATTTCCCACATCATCACTTCGGGCCAGGCGCCTTGAAACGTCAGCTCGTACTGCCCGCCGCGCACCTCCAGATGATAGGGCGGAAGTTTAAGTCCCTCAAACCACTTCATAAAATCTGGCCTGAACATCTGACGCTTGCCATAAAACGTGTTGCCGCGCAGCCAGGTGCTTTCGCCACGGCTGAGGCTCAGCGACCGGATATGATCGAGCTGCTCGCGCAATTCGCCTTCGTCTACCAGCTCGGCCAGACGAATGTCGCTGGCCCGGTTTATCAGGCTGAAAGTCACTTGCGTATCGGGCCGATGACGAAAAACCGATTGACACATCAACAGCTTATAGAAATCGGTGTCGACCAGCGAGCGGACAATCGGATCGATCTTCCATTTGTGCGACCAGACGCGGGTGGCGATATCGACCATGGGTTCCTCAGACCAGCGTGACGCCCCGAGCCTGCATCGCTTCGCGCGCCGCTGCAAGGGACCCGTCCAGATCGATCGCCCGGCACAGATCGAGGCGCACTGTAACCCCAAAACCCAGACGTGCGGCGTCGGTGGCCGAGAAATTCACGCAAAAGTCGGTTGCCAGCCCCACCATCGTAAGGTCGGCAACGCCACGGCTGCGCAGGTAGCCCTCAAGCCCGGTTGGCGTGGTTTGGTCATTTTCGAAAAATGCGGAGTAAGAGTCTATTTTAGCCCGAAACCCCTTGCGAATGATCAGATCAGCGGCGTCGGTGGCCAGGTCCGGGTGGAAATCCGCGCCCTTTGAACCTTGCACACAATGATCGGGCCAGAGAACCTGCGGGCCATAGGCCATCTCGGTCGTGTCGTAGGGGGTCTTGCCGGTATGCGACGGGGCGAACGACGAATGCCCCGCCGGGTGCCAGTCCTGGGTCAGGATCACGGCCGCAAATTCGGACATCAGCGCGTTGATACCCGGTACAATGGCATCGCCGCCCCGCACCGCCAGCGCGCCGCCAGGGCAGAAATCGTTCTGGACGTCGATGACGATCAATGCTTGGCCGGGGCTGGGCATGGGTGGGCTCCTTGGGTTTGGCGCATGGTTAAGACCGATGGCCTGGAGGCGTCAAGCGCCATTGCCAGGGGACCGCCGACCGGGCTAAACGCACCCCATGTTCACCGTTGCCGCCCTCTACCGATTCACCCGCCTCAAAGATCCTGACGGCTTGCGCGCGCCGTTGCGCGCAATCTGCGCGGCGGCCGGCGTCAAAGGCACGCTGTTGCTGGCCCCCGAAGGGATCAACGGCACCATCGCGGGGCCGCGCGCGGGCGTCGAGGCCGTGATCGGGCATATCCGCGAAATTCCGGGCTGCGCCGGTCTTGAGTGCAAAGATAGTAACTCGCAGGACATGCCGTTCAACCGACTGCGCGTTCGCCTGAAGCGCGAAATCGTCACCATGGGCCAGCCGCAGGTCGATCCGACCGCCGCCAACGGGGCTTATATCGAACCGCGCGACTGGAACGCTGTCATCCGCGATCCCGAAACCATAGTGATCGACACCCGCAACGATTACGAGGTGGCGCTTGGCACGTTTCGCGGCGCAATAGACCCACATACGGCCAGTTTTGGCGACTTCCCGGCCTGGTGGCGGGAAAACCGCGCGGCGTTTGCCGGCAAGCGCATCGCCATGTTCTGCACCGGCGGTATCCGTTGCGAAAAATCGACGAATTATCTGCTGGGTGAAGGGGTGCAGGATGTCGTGCATCTGAAGGGCGGCATTCTGAAATACCTCGCAGATGTGCCCCAGTCCGACAGCCTTTGGGACGGGGCCTGTTTTGTTTTTGACGGTCGCGTCAGCGTGACTCACGGCCTGGCGCAAGGGCCACACGAATTGTGCCACGCCTGCCGCCGTCCGCTGGAACCCGGCGACCTGACCCGTCCGGACTATGAAAAAGGCGTGGCCTGCCACCATTGCGTCGGCGTGACCAGCGCAACCGATAAGGCCGGATTCCGCGAACGCCAGCGCCAGATCGCTTTGGCCCAGGCTCGAGGCACACGTCATATGGGGAGCTGAATGCGCCAAGCCCCATTATCTTGTGGTTTTTGCCGCTTGCAGCCTTGACCATAGCCCACAATCACTTGACAGTCAGAAAAGGCTTGAGCCGGGGGTCAAAACAGGTAGGTTCGTCGCCCCGGCAATTGGTGGAGCAAGGGCATGAAACTGAGCATCGAGCGCGGCGCGTTACTGAAGGCAGTGGCGCAGGCGCAGTCGGTTGTCGAGCGGCGCAATACGATCCCCATTCTGGCGAACGTCCTGATCGAGGCCGAGGGTGATCAGGTGTCGTTCCGCGCCACCGATCTGGATATCGAAGTGGTCGACAAGGCACCCGCCAAGGTTGAACGCGCCGGGGCCACCACCGTGCCTGCCGTGACGTTGCACGAGATCGTGCGCAAACTGCCCGAGGGCGCGCTGGTCGGCCTGACCGATGATCCCGCAACCGGGCGCCTGGCGGTCGAGGCGGGACGGTCGAAATTCTCGCTGGCGACGCTGCCGCGCGAAGATTTTCCGGTCATGGCCAGTTCGGAATATGCGTCGAATTTTACCGTCCCCGCACCGGTGCTGCGGCGGCTTTTCGACAAGTCGAAGTTCGCGATTTCAACAGAAGAAACAAGGTATTACCTGAACGGAGTCTATATGCACATCGCCGACGGAGAAGGCGGTCCGGCGCTCAGGTGCGTGGCCACCGATGGGCACCGTTTGGCCCGCATCGATGCCGATGTGCCTGCCGGAGCCGCCGATATGCACGGCGTGATCGTGCCGCGCAAAACCGTTGGCGAACTGCGCAAGCTTCTGGACAACGACGAAGCCGAGATTGCGGTGTCAGTTTCCGAGACCAAGGTGCGCTTTGCCACGCCGGAGATCACCCTCACCTCGAAAGTGATCGACGGCACGTTCCCCGACTACGCCCGCGTCATCCCCACCGGAAATACCCGGCGGCTTGAAGTCGATGCCGCGGAATTTGCCCGGGCCGTTGACCGGGTGGCGACGGTGTCGTCGGAACGGTCGCGCGCGGTCAAGCTGGCGCTGGACGACGACCGGCTGATCCTTTCGGTCAATGCGCCCGACTGCGGTGCCGCCGAGGAAGAGCTGGCAGTGGCTTACGGCGACGAGCGGCTGGAGATCGGGTTCAACGCCAAATACCTGCTCGAGATCGCCAGTCAGGTTGACCGCGAGAACGCCGTTTTTCTGTTCAACTCGGCGGGTGATCCGACATTGATGCGCGAAGGCAACGACACTTCAGCGGTCTATGTCGTCATGCCGATGCGGGTGTGACGGCGCTTACCCGGCTTACCCTTTCTCACTTCCGGTCGCACCGGCTGACGCGGCTGGTGCCCGGCGGGCAGCCAGTGGTGCTTTATGGCCCCAACGGCGCGGGCAAAACCAACGTGCTTGAAGCAGTGTCGATGCTGTCGCCGGGCCGGGGCCTGCGGCACGCGGCGGCGGGCGATATGGTGCGCAGGCCCGAATGTGTGGGCTGGAAAGTGACCGCCGCGACAGGCGCTCACCGGATCGAGACCTGGTCCGAGGACGGTAACGGGCGCAGCGTGAAGATCGACGACAAACCAGCACCCCAGAGCGCGCTGGCCAGCCTGTTGGCGGTGGTCTGGCTGGTGCCCGCGATGGACCGGCTCTGGACCGAAGGAGCGGACGGGCGGCGGCGGTTTCTGGACCGCATCGCGCTCAGCTTTCGCCCCGGCCACGGCGAAGCGGCGCTGGCCTACGACAAAGCCATGCGCGACCGCAACCGCCTGCTGAAGGACCAGGTCAACGACGCCCATTGGTACGCAGCGCTCGAGGCGCAGATGGCGCGCGCCGGGTCCGAGATCGAGGTCGGTCGGGCCGAGGCGATTGCGCGCCTGACGCAAGCACAAGAGGGCGCCGAGACCAGCTTTCCAAGGGCCGATCTGACGTTGACAGACCCCGATGGCGAGCCTTCCCAGCCCCGCTATGAACCGGCACTGGCTGATGCGCTGGCCCGTTCAAGGGCTGCGGATATGAAAGCCGGCCGAAGCCTGGTGGGGCCGCATCGCGCTGACCTGCGCGGTGTCTTTGCGACCAAGGGGATCGACGCGCGCGAGGCCTCGACCGGCGAACAAAAGGCGCTGCTGATTTCGCTGGTGCTGGCCAACACAAGGGCGTTGACGGCGCTTGGCCGTGGCGCTCCGGTGCTGTTGCTGGACGAGGTCACGGCGCATCTGGACGCCGACCGGCGCGCGGCGCTTTATGACGAGATTTTCGCTCTGGGCGCGCAGGCCTGGATGACCGGAACCGGGGCCGAGCTGTTCGAAGGGCTTGAAGAAAAGGCGCAATTCTTGAGCGTCAAAGAAATGGACGGCGTGTCCGAGGTTGGCGATGCAGGTTGAACGGATCGAAGAGATGCGCCTGAGCGCCGACGACGAGGCCGCGATTACCGCGCTGATGGCCCGGGCCTTTGACACCAACTTTGGCGGGCGGTCTTATTTCATGCAACGTCACCATGTGCGGCTGGTGATCCGCAACCACAGCGTTATCGGCCATATCGCGGTTGGCTTCCGGTCGGTGCGGCAGAGCGGTTCGCTGATCGCCGTTGCCACGCTTTCCGAAGTTGCAACCGCCCCCGAACGGCGCGGCGCGGGCCTTGCCTCGGCCCTGCTCGGGGCGGCAGTTTCTGAGGCGCGGGCCAGCCTTGCCGAGTTTGCCCTGCTGTTCCGCGTGGCCGGGCTTTATGCGGGGCATGGGTTTGCCCCGGCGCAAAACCGCTTGCGGTTCGTTGACATGGAGGGGGCTGCCACCGGTGCGGTGAAAGACCAGCCGGGCGTGAATTTGATGGTGCTGGCGCTGACCGGACGGAAATGGGAAGCAGAGACGCCGGTTGACCTCTTGGGGCACCCGTTTTGAGCGGCACTGGCGATGTACAGGTCGCGCTTCTGCGTGGCGGGCACCTCTATAAATTGCATCTGGCGTGAACGCGCTGTAGATTTGCAGGATGATGCGGCGGAGGGATGGCAGTCATGGCACAGATGGGCTTTTTTGATCTTTCAGATCGTTACGAGAGCCTGGATGCGAAGAAGGACCCGCTGGTCGAGATCAATGCAGTTGTACCGTGGGAAGAGTTCCGCCCGCTTCTGGAGCAGGTCTGGCGCAAGCCTGAAAGTGAGCGGAAATCACGCGCGGGGCGCAAGCCGATGGACGCGGTACTGATGTTCAAAACCCTGGTTCTGAGCGCGCTTTACAACCTTTCGGACGATCAGGTCGAATACCAGATCCGGGACCGGCTTTCGTTTATGCGTTTTCTGGGTCTTGGTCTTGGTGACCGGGTGCCGGACGCAAAGACCGTGTGGCTGTATCGCGAGGCGCTGGCGCAGGCGGGCAAGGTGGATGATTTGTTCAAACTCTTTGACGGACATCTGGCGCGGCAGGGCTACATTGCACGGGGCGGCCAGATACTGGACGCGTCCATCGTGCCGGTGCCGCGCAACCACAACACGCGCGCGGAAAACGCGGCGATCAAGGGTGGCGAGGTGCCGGAAGACTGGGAAAACAAGCCTGCCAAGCGATCACAGAAGGACGTTGATGCACGCTGGACCAAAAAGCACGGCAAAAGCCACTATGGCTACAAGAACCATGTGAATGTCGATCGTAAGCACAAACTGATCCGGCGCTATCACGTCACGGGCGCTGCCGTTCACGACAGCCAGGTGGTGGACGAGTTGCTGATGCGCGGCAACACCGCCTCCAGGGTCTGGGCAGATGCGGCCTACCGGTCGGAAGAAATCGAGGCGAAGCTCAGGGCGAGAGGACTGACAAGCCGCATCCACCGCAAGGGCAAACGGGGCAGGCCTCTGACCGAACAGGCAATGAAAAGCAACAGGACGAAATCCTCGGTTCGTGTCCGTGTCGAGCATGTGTTCGGCGCGCAGGCGAACGACATGGGTGGCACGCTGGTGCGAACCATCGGTCTGGCGCGGGCCAGGGCCAGGATCGGGATGAAGAACCTTGCCTACAACATCCGGCGGCTTGGCCAGTTGCACCGCCTAAACCCATTCCCGGTATGAAAACACGAGGATGCTGTGGCGATCTGCGCCACCAATGCCCGGCGCGGATTAAGGATCGAGACTGACCACCTAAAACCCAGCGTGCCGATGGCCGATAGAACCGAAATCAGGCATAATATGCCCTCAGAATGTCAATAAATCGAGGTGCCCTGGCATTAACGTGGGTGGGCATAGCAAGCTGCCGATGGCCGAGTTGCGCGACATTTTGACGGCGCTCGGCGCGCGCAATGTTTCAACCTACATCCAAAGCGGCAACGCGGTCTTTCGGGGTCGGCTGGCGGCAGACCAGATTGCAGGGGCGATCGAAGTGGCACATGGGTTTCGCCCGCAAGTGATCGTTTTGACCCGCGACGCGCTGAACGCAGCGATTGCAGCCAATCCGTTTCGCGGGGCTGAGGCCACGCCACGGGCGCTGCACCTTTTCTTTCTCACCGCGCCTGCCGCCCAGGATGTCGGCGCGCTGGATGCGATCAAGGCGGCCGACGAGAACTGGCGGCTGAAAGGCCAGGTCTTTTACCTACACGCGCCATCGGGCATTGGCCGGTCGAAGCTGGCCGAAAGGGCCGAGCGGATTTTGGGCGTTGCGGTGACGGCGCGAAACTGGAACACCGTGGCCAAACTGGCAGACCTTGCGAACCGGTTATGACCATCACATACGCACAGGCCGCGCTTTATGCCGGGGCGCTGTTCATTCTGTTCCTCACCCCCGGTCCGGTCTGGGTGGCCATCGTCGCGCGGGCGCTGGCCGGCGGCTTCCGGTCGGCCTGGCCGTTGGCATTTGGGGTCGTGGTCGGCGACGTGATCTGGCCGCTGGTGGCGATAGCGGGGGTCGCCTGGGTCATCGGCTATTGGGCGGGCTTTTTACGGTTGCGGCCGAGGTGCCGCGCAATTCGCCGATTTCTGCATTCGAAAAGCCTTTCATGGCATAAATGGCGATCTCAACCTCCGAACGCGAAGGGCGCCATTGATCGAAAATCGCCTGCAGTTGGGTATGGAAGTTTCCCGAGACAGCGCCGATCTGTTGGTCAAGCCGCGCAATTCGGTATTGGCTCTTGCGTAAATAGGCCATGTAGATGCCTGCGCCGACGATCCCGGCAACCAGTCCGGCGCTTGCCAGAACTTGCGCGACTTCTTCCATGTACCATGGCAGGACCGTGGTTCTGAGCGCCAACACTTCTCCCCAGAGATCGTAAAGGAACGGCACGGCGCAAATAAGCTGGATCGCCAGGATAATATAGAACAGCATAACGGACCGGCCCCGAATCGGACCCGATTGTGCGACCGCCGGGATATCTGTTTGTAACACTGCCAATTCGCTGCCCTTCGACATTAGGCTCTTAGCCTATTTTTTCTTTCCTTTGGAACCGCTGCCGCTGTTTCCGTTTCCAAGTCCTTGGCCGCTGCCAATGCCCTGGCCTTGGCCCTGACCGGGGAACGAAGCCGCGTCATACGCACCGATCGTAATGTCACGGCGGATATCACCGGTATTCGGGATCATCACAATTTCTCGGAGATTGCCATTGTCAACATAGACGATCCTGAGGCGACCCAGGAAAGTGCGCTCGAGCAAAAGAATTTCGGAATTGTCGTCTTCAAGGCGCTGGATCAGATCGAAGAATACAGAATACCCCGGCGCATCCGAATCGACCGCGGACAAATAATCGAGCGGACTGGACGCAGCGGCGGGATCCAAACCGGATAATCCGATGATAATTGCGGCTGGGAATGAAAAAACTGACCTGCGGAACATGCGAACTCTGACAAATTACATGCCCCCGAACGCGCAATAGCCAGACACTGTGTTAATTTTTTGGCAAATCCGAGCTGAGTGAACCAATCGCACCCAATTATTGACACGAATTCGTCAGATTCCATCCCCCAACGGGTAGAAAAACCCGGTTTCAACCCATCGGCGGATCGAATTCATTGGGCATTCCCGACAAATTGGCCCCATCGCACTGCACACATGAAACGAAACGGGCAGTCCCCGGAAAACCGAAACAAGCAAAGGAAGCCAAAATGTACCAGATCGCATCCAAAAACACGGCCATGATTGAACCGGTTTTCCGTCACCATGAATTCGCCGGTCGATTGGCCAGCGCCAACGATATCTGCCACGATTTGACCGCGCAGGCGCGCCAAGCCCGAGAAAAGGCGCTTTGTGTGGTCTATGAACGTAATCTTTCGATAATTGCAGGGCCGAAACTGGACCTGGTTTTCGTCAGAGCCGCCTAACACTCGTCATTGCTGCCGGCCATCGTTGCTGCACATCTTCTGGCCGGACAGGAAAACAACAATATCAAGCCCTCGTCACCGCATCAGATACTGAAATTGGACGACCCAGCGATCCGACGATTTGAGCCAAAACTCAAGCAGTCAAATTCGCCCCCGGCCCTGTCACTGCACAACAACGGGCCGGGGGTTTTCTGTCGGTAGTGCATCACTTTGAAAATTGACCTCGCGCGTTCCCGTTCCTATTGCGTGTTGATTTTTTTAACCCTACGGTATGGGAAAGAAAATCAACACGGCCTTTTGTGATCCCGTTGATCGGTCACAGCCAAAAATCCCCACGGTTACGACTTGCGGCCTCATCATCGTTCCGGCGGGCTTCAAACTCGCGCTGGGACAATTCGTCCAGCGGGCGCTCGCGGCCAGCGCCGCGCGTTCCCCCCGGCTCGGGCGGCGGTGGCGCCTTCGACACAGCGCGCTGTTTTTCTACCGGACGGTCGAGCGCGGCAAGTTCACGCGCCTGTGCGAATGGTGAGAGTTTTGAAAACGCCCCGGCCTTCTTCGGGTCCGCTGTCAACTGGCGCAGAACCTCCGTGGGATTGTTGGTCTCAGCAAGCGCCATCACCAGCGTTGGCGAGATTTTCAGCCCCTTCATTTCCGACACAGCTTCCCAGAGGTCGGGATCGGCAGTGAATACCGTTTCCTCAAGAGTATCGCGCGCCGATGCCAGATCGTCCGGCGCGACGCCGTGGGTGGCCCTGAAGTCCTCGGGGCTGATCTCTTTTGCCCTGGCCTTCGGCGGCGCTTCCTTCTTCCTGGCCTTCTTCTCGGCGGCAAGATAGCCGTCGTAGGTGTCGAAATCGTCGGGGTCGGGTTTGGGTTCCGGTGTGGCGTCGCCCACTTTCTTCTCAACTGTATCCAGGCGTTCACGAATGTCATCGCGCTCCCCCTCCGCGACTTCGACCTTCTCAAGCGCTCTGTCGCGTTGCCGGTTCGCGCGTAAAATCCGCTTGCGGACGCCCTCTGGCATTTCATCCCAGGCCTTTTTCTCTCGCGCCCTGGCTTCGGCTGCCTCATTGGCCTTCGCGGCCTTTTTTGCTTCATCACCGCGGTCTTTTTCCGCGCCGTCCGAGGGGTCCTTTGCCGGGGAGTCCTCGGTCTTTTTCCGGCGCGCGACAACGGGAATATCTGATTTGGACAAAACGAAGTTTTCCGCGGGCACTTTGTCGGTCGATTCTCCGCCCGCATCCTGGGACTCTTGTGCTTCTTCAGTCACTGCTCTGCTCCTTTAAGAACCTGTGTGATTGTCTCGACGATCAAATCCCGAACGTCAGCCATGAATTCGTTGTTCGCGGCACCCTGCCCGATCTCCGCCATCCTGACCTGCGCCTCGGCGCTTTTTGCCTCGGCCATCGCCTTGGTGGCTTCGGCCTGGGCAACGGTCGCCTCGGCCCTGGCCGCTTCGGCCTGTTGGTCAGGTGTGGGCGGCTGGTCGGGTGTATCGCCGCCAATGATCTCGATCTCGCCTGGGGTCAGCATATGGCGCGGGATCGTGTACAACAGGCGGCGGCGTATCTCCTGGGCACCAGGCCAGTCCATCGCGTCCGCGACCTTATCGACGATAAGCGCAGCAGTGTTCGGCGCGACGCGCATAAACTCCATCAGCGCCTCGGCGGCTTCGGCGCGCAGTGTCGAGAAGGCCGGTCCGGTTTTCACGACCACATCGTATTGACCGACGGCCAGATCGTGAATCACCACGTCCTTGCCTGTCCGCTCGTCGCGGACGGTTTTGTTGAGCGCGACGTGGTGCCCGGTCCCATCGGCGTTCAGCACGCGCACCACGCGCTCGGTGTCGTAAACCACCGGGATCATTTCCACCAGAATACGACCGATCCGCTCCATCGCGCGCACAAGATTGTCGGTGAAAGTGAACGAGCCAACGTCGCTCTCGCGCTGCCGGGCCAGGATCGCCTTGCCGCTGGTCTCGTTTGATGGCTTCCCAAGCCCGGCGTCGTACATGCCGATTGTGCTTTTGACCTTTTCGGTCATCGCCGCAGCCATCTGCAATTCTGCCGCAGGCATCATCGGTGGCGCTTCGCGCTTCGGGATATTGCCGTTCGCGCTCTCGTTGTAGCTGAGGTAAGCCGGTGATCCCCGGTTCGCCGATTCCCACTTGCTTTCGTGGTTCTTAATCATAGCGTCAGTGACCAGCCAGGGGGTGTTGGGGGCCATCGCCACGCGCTCGGTTGCCGCCGTCATCCAGAAGTTGTCGGCTTGTTTGGGGTCTTTTGCGTGGTAGATCAGGCTGAACGTGTGCAGATTGCCGTCGATGTTTACCGTTGTTCCGAACACCGGAACAATCGGAATCGTCGAGCACGGTATGTCAACCGGACCGCGCAGCACGGAATTCGCCGTGACCTTGAACCACCGGACCTTGTATGTGTCAACCACCCGCTCACGCACAACATTTACGCCGCTGCTGGCAAGCTCGTCGAGCGCATCCTCAATCTCGTCGCGCCAGGCAACCACTCCCGAGCTAAGTTGCAACAGTGTCCGCCGCACGGGGTAGCGCTCATAATATTCCGCGACCCGCACACGCTTGTCGCCCGCCCAATAGTCGCTGTATTCGGTCAGATCGCCGACCACGGCCTCGGGGTAAAGCTTTTCGAACTGGTGCCGGGGCATTTCATCGCCGATCAGACCCCAATCGGCATCCGAAAGATCAGGCTCCTGGGCGTTCGGATCGATCAATACGGACCACCGGTTCGGGATGGACCTGATGCAAATGTCGAGATCGAAACTCCCCGGCGACGAATACTCGGTCAAAACGCGCAGCCAGCCAAACCCGCCATCCACCGCGTGCTGATGCGCCGTGTCGTAATGGGCCGAGGCCTGCGACCGGCTCTCGATGTTTCTGACCAGCCCCTCGAGAACCTCTGCCGTTTTGAGCTTATTTTTCCCGTCGGTCGTCCCGATCTCCTGCGTCGCGCCGATGTCGTCGCCGGGACGAACATTGATCGACGGGCGGTTCATGCGCTGGTCATTGACCACCTGGTTGATGAACTGCGGCAGGTCGTTGAAGGTCAGGATTGGCCTATCATCTACCTTACGCTGACTCACAACTTCCGCCGGCCACTGCTTGCCCATTTGCGCAAACCTCACGTCATCGCGGGCGCGGTCCCAATTGTCCGCCCAATAGGTTTGCGCCTCAGCGACGTTCTCGCGGACAATCTGCAAAAACGTGGCCTCGTTCCACTTGCCACCTGCCCGTTCTTTGGTTTCATCGACCGGCTTTTCGCCCAGGTCGAGATCGTTTCGCTTTTCCGCCACCGCTCAATGCCTCCAGCGTTTTAGGCTATCGTCCATTATTTCGACAAATTCGCTGAGACCGCGCGTGAACACGGTCAGGTTGCCTTTGGTCACTCCGAATTGCAGGCAGATGTTGCCAACAATCCCGATGAGGGTCTGCATGTCGATCTCGTCGGGCAGGTGCGCCACGACACGCTGTGTCGCGAGGCTGTGCGCCGCACTCATGTGCTCGACGCCTTTAACCACCTCATCGCGCTTGCTCATCCGTAAAAGCCCCCTCTGCGCAGTGCCACCATCGCTCCACCACGCGGTCTGACTGCCGCCATGTCGTCGTCCCAGACCAGCGCCATCTGTTGCAGCGCGTCGGAAAGGTTCGCGGCCCAATTGTGGAGCGGATTTTTCTTGAACGTCTGGCGGTCATCGTCGAATTCCCGGCGATAGTTCTTCATCGCGGCAATCCCTTGGGAATGGCCATCGCCCCGATGATCCCGCCCGCCGCGCAGCGGTTCCTGTCAAACCAGATGCGCGAAAACAAGCGGCGCAGGGCGTCGATGCTTTCCTGTTTGTTCTGCACCCGCGGCACAGTCTCGAACTGGATGCCCATGCGCGCCGCGGCGGCTTTGCGAGACTGGCCGCTGGTAAGTTCGCGAACCTCGATGTCGTGCGGCGCATAATGGGCTGTCTCCGCCCACCGGATGCGGTGCTCCTGGGCGAAGTCCTGAAGCCAATTGATATAGTGTTCGATGCCGTAGCCGTTGTTGGAATAGCAAGCGACGAGGCGCAGCTCTTTGCCAACCGGCTGCATGACCCAGATCGCCATGTCGTCGCTGACGCCCAAATCCCAGAAGGTGAAGGTTCGGATATGCTGCTCGATGGGGATCGTCGTGATCCGGTTCTCGGTCTCGGCGGCGCGCATTTCACGCGAGAAGAACGCCCCCTCCATAATGTTGAGAAAGCCGCCCTCCCAAACGTGATCGTAGGTGTCCGGGCGCAGGCGCTTGTCTTCCAGACGTTCCTGGTTGAGAACCTCGGGAAACCACGGATTGTCGCTCCAGTTAATCTCGACGATCCTGGATCGCTTTGGTGGATTAACCCGAAAACGCTGATTGGTCGCGCTCATTTCATCCTCGGGGTTCCATGTTACCCAAATCTCCGATCCGGCCTCGCGCACGGTCGGGATCAGTTTGCGCCAGGACGCCTCACGCACCCGCTCGCCCTCGTCGATCCATGCCAATAGAATACGGGATCGTGATTTAAGACTGTCAACGTTGTAGCGCAGCCCAGCGAATGTGTAATTTACGCGCCTGTTTTTGGTGCGGATGTACTGCTCACCGATGTCGAAATAGTCATCAAGCCATTGCTCGGCGCGGATTGCCGCTTTGACCTCAACCATCGAGCTTTCGTCGAGGCTGTTTTGAAACTCGCGCCCGCAGAGAATTTGCCCCTCCTGCCCGGCCTCGGCAAACTGGTACGCCTTCACAGCACTCATCAGCGCAAATGCCCGCGTTTTGGTCGATCCCCGACCGCCGAAGGCACCTCGATAACGGGCCTCACCGGTAAAAACCGGAACCATCTTGGGCGCGAGGGGGATGTGAGCCGTGGTCATTCGGCACCATCCCCTTCGCCGGCAGCCACCAGCACGACCCTCGTAGGCTTGATCGGCTTATCGCCGCTGGTGACGTCGAGCCTGTCGCCGTATTTCTTCGGCGCGCGGCGGGCCATGATCCACTTGCGGGTGTCAACGCGGGCGCGTGATCGCATGATGTGTTCGTGGTTGACGACTTCGTATGTTGAACCATCGGCGTTTTGCCGTTCCATCCAGTCGTTGCGGCCATCGTCGATGATTTCGATGATTTCCTGCTCCATAGCCTCGGTGCTGATTGTTCTCGCGCGGGCGTAGCGCTTTTGAAATTCTTTGTCCTCGGCAAGCCAGCGATATACTGTATTTTCGCTTGGCATCCGCGCCTTTACGCAAATCTGTTTCATGTGAAGCCCGGACGCGAGGTACTGGCACACGGCATCCTGCGCTTTCCTGCGATCATAATTCCGCTTTGGGCGCGGCTTGGGTTTTGCTTTAGGCCCTGACATCATGCGCTCATTCGACCTGTTGTTTTTCGTCGGCGTCCGCGATACTTTTGTGCCAAATCGCCGTGACATGGGTTAGCGCGCCCGACATAACGACGTCACTTTCATTGCCTTGCCACCCCCAAGTTATACGTCCATCCAACACTGCTCCTGCGTATATCAGGCCGCGAAGTTCGCCTGATTTCGCCATGCCTGTGAGGTGTTCAGGTTGCTCGACCAGATATTGGTCCGGTTTTTTATGACCTTCGGTTTTTGGAACCAGTTTGATTAGATCAGTCATTGATCGATCCCAAGCGCTTGCGTCGCCGCGCAAAGCACATCCTTGAGCGGCTGGTGCTGTTCAGTGATTTCCGCCAGTTCACGGGCTGCTTCCGGTGCAGGATCAATCGTCGCCACCATACCGGCGGCAGAATAGGCGTGGAGCGATGACGCGATGTTTATCAGGTCGGTCATGGGGCGACTTCCCGGTCGGGCTCATCGAGGTCCGGCCCTTCGGCAAGCGCGTGCTCTGCGGCAGCGCGCGCAGCCTGGACCAGTGGATTACTGTCCCTCTCTGAGTGAAATGCGGCCATCTTCGGGCTGTCCGGGGCCTCGGTTTCTGTCCAATGCGGTTTTTGGGGCTGTGCAAAGATGCGTTCGGCTTCCTCCATACTTCGGGCGGTCAGGACTTTTCTGAGAACCATCGCGCGGCGGACGTTGAACCCCGCATTGGCCATGATGCGCTGCGCGTTGGTGCGACGCTCGAACAGTTCTTCCTCGGTCAGTTCTGATTCTGATGCTGGCGGTGGTAACGCCTTGGCCGCTTCGGGCCGGCGTGCCCGCCCGTCTTGTTGTCGCGCATAGTCGATCTTCGCCCGCAGATCGAAAGCGGTTGGCTTTTCCAGTTTTCCGCGCCCGTTTCGGGGGCCACATTCCTGGTACTTATCCCACGCCGCCTGTAATTCCTGCAGCAAAACCCCCGTGAGGGTTTTACACCACGAGCCAACTTCGACAGCCTGGACCTTTGGGTCCGCGTCGGTCCAGAAGTTGCTGAGAATGGCCCGGACAAAAAGCGCCCGGTCCTCATAATCGTCTTGCAATTTCTGCGCCTGCGGTTGCGATGTTGAAACCGCTGTTCGGTGCTGCATCGTGGCGGTGGTCATAAAAGCCCTCCATGAGCTTGGTGAAACTGGATTCCTGAAGCAGGAAGTCGAGGCCAAGCCGGAACCCGTTGACCTCGCCGCGAAGGAAGGGTGAGCCTCTTGCCCGGATCAGGGCGCTTTGCCAGCCGTCCGGTCCATCGCAGTCCCGCAGTCTGGCTTTGAGTCTCGACCGCCGTGCCGCGGTAAGCTTGCCGCACCTGGCCCAGCCGTGGACCGCGGCCTCGGCGTTGTACGCCACAACAGCCTCCGAAACATCATCTGGGGGGATAGAGGGGGGACTCTTTTCTTCTTCTGACGGTTCTATGACGGTTCGGGTGAACTGGGGTTCGCCCTTTATGGTCCGATTGTTCACCCTTTCCGCTGTAATGGGTGAACTCTGTTCATCATTTAGTGGGGGTGAACTGTGTTCATCCTTTTGGTGCTCGACTGACTGCCCATACCCACATGTGGTCAGTTGATACCCGTTGGTATTTCCCCGCCCAGTGCCGGGTTCAATGCAGATTAGGGCTGCGTCCTGGAGCCGTCTGATACCAACGGCCCCCAGATTTGACTCAAGGGGATTCCCACGAGCGGCGTGATCTGATTCAGTGGCATCAAGGCAAGGGAGGCTTTGATGGCAGTAAGGATTACGCGAAAAGACAAGTCCGCAGGCGAGCTTCGCCAGGAAGCGGCGCGGTGCCGGGATGGGAAAGCGGCGCGACGGATGTTGGCGATTGCCCTGGTTCTGGATGGGGTTGACCGCAAGACGGCGGCAGAAAACTGCGGCATGGATCGGCAGACGCTGCGGGATTGGGCCCACCGTTACAATGCGGAGGGCGTGTCGGGCCTGTTCAACCGTCGCCCGCCGGATCCACCCTGTCTGCTGAGCGCGGCACAGAAGGAGGAGTTGGCGGAAATGGTTCGGGCGGGTCCCGACCCCGAAACCGATGGGGTTGTGCGCTGGCGGCGCATTGATCTGAAACGCAAGATCGAAGAGCGCTTCGGCGTCACCATGCATGAGCGAACTGTTGGCAAACAATTGGCAAGCCTGGGCTTTCGGCGTCTGTCGGTGCGCCCGCAGCATCCGAAATCCGACCCGGATGCACAGGAGGCTTTTAAAAAAACTTCGCCGCAGAGGTAGAAGCAGCCTTGCCGGAAACAGCCCGCAGCAAGCCCCTGGAGATATGGTTTCAGGATGAAGCGCGGGTTGGCCAGCAGGGCACGCTCACCCGTATCTGGGCCGAGCGTGGAACACGCCCCCGTGCCCCGCGCGACACCCGCTATATCTGGAGCTACATTTTCGGCGCCGTCTGCCCGGAACGGGCTGAAGCGGCCGCTCTGATCATGCCACATGCCGACACACAGGCCATGAGCGCGCATCTCGCCGAGATCGCTAAAACCGTCGCATCGGGCGCACATGCCCTTCTCATTCTGGATGGCGCTGGCTGGCACGGTTCGGCAGAGCTGGAGGTACCCGACAACATCACCCTGCTCAAACTCCCGCCCTATTCCCCTGAACTCAACCCGATGGAAAATGTGTGGGCTTATCTGCGTGCCAACAAGCTCGCCATATCCGTCTTCGACAATTATGAGCAGATCGTCGACAGGTGTTGCGAAGCATGGTACTTCTTTGCAAACGACAAAACCGCAATCACGTCAATCACTACCAGACAATGGGCCAAAACGGTCAACGACTAGGGCCGTTGGTATGAGACACTTTTGAGCGCCGCGCCTGGTTAGTTTTGCCTTGCGCGCGATTGTCCTGATGGATGGGTATGAAAATCCATTGCCATCGCTGTTGTCGCCGAGGGCGAGAAGGCACAGAAGCTCTCCGCCACCAACCGGCGGATCGCCCCAGATCGACGTGAGAACCTCTATACTCACCTCACCGCCCCCACGATTGGTATCTCAACAGCGCGACCACGTGGTCGATCTGCCCCAAAAGCAGGTCTTTGATTTCCTCAATGGTGTATTGCTGGCGCATCAATCCTGCCCTTATCGCCCTGGCGCCTGGACCCGCGCGGCCCACTGTCCGCGCCGCGTCCTCGTTGCCCCCGGCACCTTCCGCGACCGGGACCAGGTCTGTAACTCAGCCGGTTTCGACGATCAGCCAGTCGTCGCTCAGCAAATCGGCTTGCGACGCCACCCACGGAACCGTCCATCTTGGTCCCGGAACGATGTAGATATATGGCCGCTCCATCTTTGAATTTTCGTCGGGCAGTTGCAGGTCGATCCACATCCCGGTGCCATTCCAGCCAGCGCGTGCGACACGGTAGCCATCTATGAGCGCGGCGAGCGCGTGCCCAAAATTCATGGCGGTGATCGGCTGATAGACTGCCTCGAACACGTCGGCGGAGGACCAGCTCACGTAACCGTTGGCGTCTTTGACCGCGTAGCCATCTATGTCGTTTTCGCCGCGCTGCGGCCATGCCGTGATCCGCTTCGTGCCGTAATAGTCTTTCGTCATGTGTTCTGCTCCTTGCCTGCGCGCCGCTTGAGTGCGGCCAGTGTTCGTGTTTGGGTGTCGATTTTGTCGTCAAGCCGCAGTGCCCAGGAGCGCTCGATCAAATCGGGCTTGGTGACCTCGAGGATCTTTGCGGCCTCGGCCGCGAGCGTGCCGCGGCTAAGCAATTCAAACATTTCAAAATCCAGCCCGGCATCCCAGGGGGCCTTGTAGCCAAGCGCATTCAGATGCGCCTCGATCGCGCGATCGGCGGCCGGGGTCGACGGGTCGAACGCACGCGCGGATTGCCACAACGGCGCGGTCGCCGCCGGGGCACTGGCAGGTCCAGACATCTGCCGCTCGGGTTTATTCGCGGGTTTCTGTTGCACCGCTGCCGGTGCCGGCCTGCGGCCGAACGGCGGGCGCGTGGGCACGGTTTGGCCTTCGGCCCTCAGCTCCTTGCGTATTCGCACAAGACGCACCTCGCAGGCCTTCAATGTCCTGTCGGGGCACCGGCTTGCCACGTCCTTCGCGGTGCCGCCGGCCAGGGCAACCTCGCGCGCAACGGCAAGTTCGCGCGGGCACCAGCCGCCCGATCGCGTAGGCGTTGGTATTGCTATGCCTGGCGCAGGTGCCGCCGCCGGGGTCCGGGGCTGCTCAGGCATTTTCCCCTCGGCCCGCGCCGGCGGCGGCTCCGGGGCGCTCGCCTCCCCCGGATCAGTGTCGGGTGCCGGCAGCGCCAGCTGCGCCCCAAGTTCAATGGTGATGCCGATGGTCTGACCGCTGACTGCCACCGAAACGGTCAGGCCGGCACCCTCAAGCGATTTGGCCAGCCGCATCCGCTCGGCCCTGATCTGGCCTGCAGATCGGTCAGAGCGGTCACGGGGTCGGCTCAATTAAAAGCGCGGTCTTGCATTCGAGATGCACATCGACTGGCACACCGATCTGGTTGATAATCGGTTGGACGTGCGTCCAAACCACCGCCAGCGCCGCCCTGCATTCTTCGTGGGTCACCTGGCCGACCGGCACGATATCGACCAGATGGCCGTTTATTACGATCAGAATGACGATCAGGCTTTTCATGCCGCCACCTTCTTTGCTGTGATTGCGTCTTCGCAGAGGCCGAACCGCCAGGCGAAAAACCGGGCCAGCGCGCGCTCGGCCAGAAAACTGCGCGCCTGCGCGAGACCGCAGGCGTTCCAGCGGCGAATTGCCGGACGGGTGCACCGACCGGTTCACCGCGTCGATCAGCGGGACCAGCTTTGGGTGATCCTCGTCGATAACCAAAAGGTAGTTGCTGGCGACCTCTGTCATCGCCTTGGTGCTTGCCAGATCGCAGTTGCCCAGCACCGCGTAAGCCAGGGCGTTGACGAACGCCTGTTCTTCCAGTGTCAATTTGGTGCGACAGTCAGCCATCGCCGCCCCCGGTCAGACCCGGCAGCGGCGGCTGGTCCATCGTGTGTTCGCTGGCCGCATCGATCAGCGACACGGCGCGACTTTGCAATCAGCCGCGTGTTGTGTTTGTCGAGCGTCAGAGTTTCCGGGGTCATGTGCCCTGCCATCTCAGGCTCTCGGCCGGCGCCAGCCGCGCATTTGCCGGGATTGGATGGGTATTATGACGCCCATCGGGCCCACCCCGCGCACCATTGGCATCCCGGCCAAATTCAACGGCCTCGCTGCGCAACGAAGCCCAGGAAATTGCGGGGGTGGTATTTGTTGTGGCGGTCATGGCCGCGCACCAAATGACAGGCGGTTCAGGCGATCAGACGCGCTCTTGGCCCACATGTCGCAAAGCGTGGCGATCCGCGTTGCAACGAGAATTTGTGCGACGATTACCCGCCGTCGAAGTTCCCGCATTTGCTGTCCCTCGATAGGTATTTCATTGCCTCCGCACTCATGTCAGGGTCCGCGATGGCCTTACCGACCACCCAGCCTTGAGGCGCGTTCATTCCGTGCCACCAGTTGATACCGGTGGTGGCGTTGACCCGGAAGGTCGCCGCAGCATGTTCCGGGCTCTCAAAGTTCGCCTGTATGAATTTCTGCCACCGCGCTGCGAAGAATTGGCGGTAGCGCTTGTTCTCGGAAAGTTCTCCGGGAAATATTCCACAAGACTTTCGCATGTCTCCGCCCCTATCCTGTTTCCGGGTTGGAATTGGATAGTTTGAAGCGGAAAGGCGAAGGGGCGCGGCCTGACATGACCGCGCCTTTTTCGTGTTGGGACATTTCGGCAATAGCCGTCTCAACCCGCGCGACTGTGCTGGGAAGACATTCCCCCACCGCCCTTATGCGCGACACGAACGATGGATCGCCGAGGACTTCACGGCCAAAGCTGGACGCGGCGATGCCGCTCGACGCGAGAAAGGCCTCAAGATTGCGTCTGAATTGCTCCATTATGAAGCGCATATTGTAGGTTTAACCCTACTTTGTAAATAGGAAAGTTCATATTTGTGGCGTGGACGCCCATCCCTGATATTTCCTACATGGACTCCGGTGACATCATTGCGCGCAATCTTGAGGCCCTGATGAAGGCCAAGGGTACCAACGCCTCCCGTCTCGCCAAGGATGCCGGGATGGGGCACACAGGCGTTCGGGATATAATCTTGAGAAAAACGGAGAACCCAAAGCACTCTACTCTTGAAGGTTTGGCGGACATACTTGGGGTGCCAGTGACCGAGATCACAGGTGGCCCCGGACTCGAGCGTATCGAGCTATTCGGAGATGCCCCGGATGGAACCAGGCTGGTCCCGGTTTACGATGTGGCAGCCAGTGCCGGGCACGGCGCGATAATCGAAGGCGAAGAACAATCCCACAGCCTGGCATTCCCGCCAGACTATTTGCAGCGTCTGACCCGTTCTTCGCCCGGGAACCTCGCGATCATCGGGGTCAAGGGCGACAGCATGGAACCGACGATTCCCGATGACAGCATTGTCCTGCTGGACGTGACCAAGATGAACCTCGGGTATGACGGGCTATTTGTGATCCGGTTCGATGGGGTTTTGCAGATCAAGCGCATAGGCCGGGCCAGTGAAAGCGGCCACATCCAGGTTCTCTCGGACAATCCAACCTACCGCGACGTTGACCGAAGAATTGAGGATGTGGAGCCCATCGGTAAGGTCATCTGGTATGGGAGGAAGGTTTGAGCAGTGGCGCTGCTGTTGACATTTTTGGCCGGGTTTTTCGCCCCAATGGTCCTGACAAGCGGGACGTGTGAATACCAGTTCAACGTGGTTCTGGTGATTTGTGTCAGCGGCTTTAGTGCTGTGACGGCGGTCCAATATTCAAGCCGAGTGAGCGAGCTTTATGGCAGCGCTGAGAATTTGGGGGTGTTTTCGTCAATCGTCCAATTTTTTGGATTTGGGCCCCTCTTCGCGGCAGGCGCCTTCTTGTGCGTCCTCGGCGGAGACCTTTCTTCATACTCTCTTGCCAGCTGGGAATGGGCGGACTGGTCACGGGAAAACAGATGGGCGACCTGTAATTCGTTGCACCGACAAAACTTTTTTCCGCTGAACCGAACGTCTATATGATGACACGGCGGATCGGCCTTACCAAAGAAACCTACAGGGCTGTTGATCGAAGAATTGAGGATGTGGAACCGATCGGGAAAGTGATTTGGTATGGGAGGAAGATCTGAGCGCCTGGCATGAAGGTTGGGGGAATTCTTGTTGCGGTTTTTGCACTCGGCTTCACGGCTTTGTACTTTTACGGATTCTGGGTGCAGGCAAATCCACCTTGGCGCATTGAACTCGACAGCGCTCAACAAGTGGTGTGTGCCGACGGTTCTCTTGGATACGTTCGGATCTGGATGGATTGTGGCGCAGAGGACCAGGTATATTTGGGGTCCCAATGCTCAGACCACGAATCCCTGAATATTACGCATTCAATTCAATCCGATCCGACAAATGGCGGATACATGATGATCGAAATTCCGAGTCCCCTTTTTGTCATCGAAGACCTGTCTGTATCCGATTATGTTCTGATTTCTTATCCCGCATTTCCCAAGTATCGTCGATATTCAGTGCGGCGAGAAGGCGATTCTGCTATAAGAATCATGAAGTTGTAGCATACATGGAGCGGCGGATATGGCACACCCGATGGGTGAATCGAAACCGGGGTGCCTTCGGGTCGTTTTTGACCGTCGATTGAAGCTTGAATTCCACGGTTCCAAGATCACCTCTGATGCCGGGTTGCTCGCCTACCGGGAGCTTGACGATGCCCTCGGCCTGACTGAGATGGCCGAGGGTGTTTTCCAGGATAGCCGTACCGGCAAGAACGGATGGCACGGCATGACGGGTCAGTTTCGCCAGTCCGTTTTCGGGCGCCTTGGCGGCTATGACGATGTGAACGACGCCGACCGTCTGGGACGCGATCCCGCCATGCGCTGGATTGTTGGCGGCAAGGCCATCGAAAGACAGGCCGCTTCCACCAGCCAGATGGGACGCTTCGAGACGGAACGACTGGCGACCGGTGCAAACGTTGAAGCCCTGGCCGACATGAACGGGGCGTGGATCGAAAAGGTTCATGACCGCCACCCGCCAAAAATGATCGTGCTCGACATGGACAGCTCCGTCAGCCCGGCCTACGGTGACCAGGAGGGCACGGCCTACAACGGTCACTTCGGCTGCACGTGCTATCACCCGCTGTTCGTGTTCAACCAGTTCGGCGATCTGGAGCGTTGCGCCCTGCGTCCGGGCAACGTGCACAGCGCCCATGAATGGCGCGATGTGTTGGACCCGGTGGTCGCTCGATACCGGAACAAGACACTCCGGCGTTATTTCCGTGGTGACGCCGCCTTCGCCTCGCCCGAGGTTTATGAGTTTCTGGAAGCGGAAGGCTTCAAGTACGCCATCCGGCTTCCGGCCAACAAGGTGCTGCACGACAGCATCGCGCACCTGCTCAAGCGCCCCGTCGGTCGGCCGCCGAAGGAAGTTCGTCGGTATTACGCGAACTTCAGCTATCGGGCCGGTAGCTGGACGGAGCCCCGCCGGGTCGTCGCCAGGGTGGAGTGGCACTCAGGGGAACTGTATCCCCGCGTCGGCTTCATCGTCACCAACCTGAGCCGTCCTGCCGAGCGGGTTGTTGCGTTCTACAATCAGCGCGGCACTGCCGGGCAATGGATCAGGGAAGGCAAGAACGCCATCAAGTGGACGCGGCTGTCATGCCGTTCGTTACGCAACAATGCCGTCCGGCTCCAGCTGCATGCACTCGCCTATAACCTCGGCAACTTCATGCGTACCCTGGCGTTGCCCGATGCCGTGGAGCAATGGTCGCTGACGACGCTGAGGGAGAAGCTGGTCAAGATCGGTGCGAAAGTTGTCAGCCATGGCCGGTACGTCACATTTCAATTGGCCGAGGCTGCAGTCACAAGAAGCTTGTTCCAGAAAATCTTGAGCCTGATTGATGATCTACGACGAAGACCCGCTCCGGCGTAGGCCGAGGGAATCGACGGCAAGGAGATTGCGACACGAGAGGTGTGTCCGGATGGCAAGAGAAACGACCAAATGGCCTTCCACGCGCTGGCCGATTACCAAAATCATGTCATCGGATGGCTGCAATGGGAACAGAGTTCCCTTGGAGATGGGGCCGTGGTACGATTTCCGCGAATTTGGATGGTATATGGGGAATGTCGGTTTATGTAGCGTGCAAATGCTCGCTCCAGCTGTTGCCGCACCTCATCAATGTTCTTCATGTGCATGTCTCCATAGTTATTTATGCTTTGGAAGCAAAGGTGAGGTCTGACTGGAGCGTATTATTGGTTTTTTTGCGCAAGAGGCTTGACCGTATTGACGGGAAAAGAGATGGTGAACATGAGCGGCATAAAACTGGAAAGGTCTGAAAATGCTAAACAATATTGGTCTACCAGGTCTCATCTTTCTTCTTTACATTCTTTTTGTGGGTGGAATGGGAATATATGCGATTTTCAATGTCGCAAATAGAGATGGGAGATTTACTTATGCTGGGTTTTGGATGAGGGCGATTGCAGTTATTATTGATGCAATTGCTATATCTATTATTACTTTTCCTGCTAGCTATGTGCTTGGCTATACAATTGGCTATGAAATGGGCAATAGCGGGGCAAATTTGATAGAGATACAAGCTGTTGCTGAGAGTGCAGGCACGTTGTTGGGAATTTTTATTGCATGGATTTACTTTGCAGCAATGGAAAGCTCTAAGTGGCAGGCTACGCTTGGCAAAAAGGCGCTTGGGTTGCGCGTAGTGGGTGGCGATGGAAACAGAGTTGGTTTTGGGCGAGCAACGGGCAGGCACTTTGCAAAGATTTTTTCTGGAATAATATTGCTTATTGGATATTTTATGGCTGGTTGGACAAAGCAGAAGCGCGGTTTGCATGATATGATGGCGAATACACTAGTTATTAAGAATGCTGACTTATAGCGATGGAACCCGGGTTCCGCAGTCGGTCCTCATCGACACGCGAGAGTTTAGCCGCTTCATCGAAAGAAACCGAACTTACTGCGGGCTCTAACCGCCCTTCCAGCACATGATTCGGATGGGTGAGTAGGGTTTTTCCTATTTACCTGTTGACGTAGGATTAAACCTACATTACGTTCTCCCCAAGCCAAGGGAGATATCTGATGCACATGGCAGCCCACGAGTACCTCGACACAGAACGGTTCCCCTGTGCGCTTTGCAAGGACTCGCTCCACGCCTCGGACTTTCCCGAACATGGCGGATTTCCACTGGCCGAAAAGCTATTGCAGCCGATGCTTTCTCAAGCCTTCGGAAACATTGACGCGGATGAACCGGCGATTTGCAACGACTGTGCGGACGCACTCGAAAAATGCCCCCACTGCGGTGACATAGGCCAACGCGATCAAATGCGGACCAGCGAATTTACCGGCGAACATGTCTGCGCAGATTGTCAGCAGGATTACGACGCGGAAATCCGCCAGGAGACTGCCGATGAAAACGACAAATGGGCCTGCTTGCGGGCTGCCCAGGGTGGTGCATGATGCTCGGCCCGCTGAAGCCCGTTGGTAACGGCGCTGGAACAAGGCAAGTCCGCCGCGCTTTTGAGATAAGGGCCGCCCCCATGAAACACTTCCCCCGCCTCCCCATAGACGCAGCCATGGAAGACTTCACACCGCGTGATTTTGAACCGGTCCGCTGGAAGAAATGGCTGGCGCTGACGTGCCTCGCTCTGGGCATTTCCGTGATTGCCGGATCGGCGACTTACGGCGTGATGCACAACTGGAACGAAGTACGATTGAACCAATCCCCATAACGGGGACGCGAGGCGTGGGCTGGACCGGGGGACGTAACCGGCAGCTGAAATCAGGAACCCGCGCTTCGCACAAAAGGAGACAGCAGATGAACGAACTTGCAGCAATCGGCCACAACCAGCCGCCCCCCGATCCTGCGTCCATCAAGAGTGAGTATTCCGACTTGATCCTTGAGGTCGAAAACTGGCTGGGCGGCTACGCGGTCGAAACCGAAGACCAGATGAAATCTGTCGATGCTCTTTTGAAGGGCGTCAAGGACGCGGAGAAAGAGGCGAAAGCCGCCAAGGAAACCGCTTATCGCCCCCACAAGGAAGCTGGCGATGCAGTGGTCGCAGAATGGAAACCGTTGCTTGACGACTTCGGGCGAATGAAGTCCGGGCTGACCACAATCGTCGGCAAGTTCAAAACCAGGCTGGCCGCTGAAAAAGCCGCAGAAGCGCGGCGCTTGCGGGACGAAGCGGATAACAAGGCCCGTGAAGCCGGGGCCGCGAAAAATCAGGCCGACATGGGCAATATCGAAGAACGGCGCGAGGCCGACGATCTGGCCGCACGAGCTCGTGAAATGGAACGCGCCGCACAGGCCGTCGAAAAGGTAACCGGCCTGCGCACGTTCACTGTTCCGGAAATTGTCGATCCGAAAGCCTGCATCAACTGGATCGTCCGAAACGACAAGCCCGCCGTGATGGAATTCATGGAGGGATATGTCGCCCGCGCCGTCCGCGAAGGACGGCGTGACATTGATGGTGTGATAATCCGCAAGGAAAAACGCGCCGTTTGACCCACTATATCACTGAAGGATTGAACCAATGAAACTTCCAGACCCAAGTTCCGGGGGCGACTTTACCCCCACCCCCGCAGGCCAACATATGGCAGTACTTACAAGGCTTATAGACCTTGGAACCCAGCCTGGTTCACAAATGTATCCCAGCCCCAAACACAAGATGCTTTTCGGCTGGGAGATTCCAAGTGAGCGCGTTTCGTGGGAAAAAGACGGCCAGGTAAACGAGGGTCCGGTCGTTCACTTTGAGCGAATGACCTTTTCTTGCACGAGAATGCAATCATGCGGCAGCGCCTGGAAAGCTGGCGTGGGCGCGCTTTCACTGAGGAAGAATACCAGACTTTCGACATGAAAACCCTTCTGGGGGTTGGCGCGCTTATTCAGATTGCACACGAGCATAAGGACGGCAAAACCTACGCTAATATGCAGGCCATTCTGCTGCCCCCTGGTGGGAAGGGAGCATGGTCGAAACCGGAGGGCGAATTTATCTTTCTGGACCTCAGTAACTTCGACCAACTGGTTTTCGACAACCTGTCCGAGGGGCTTCAGGGCACGATTACGCGGTCACCTGAATACCAAGAGCTATTCGCCGCACCTTCCGGGTCGTCAAACGGACAGGCAGAAAACCCCGAGACGGATGACCCGTTTGGTGGCGGAGATAGTATCCCGTTCTAGTGCCCGCAACCGTTCTCATATCAACACCCCACGACCGGGCGCTTGTGCGGCACTGGGCGGAAATCGCGCCAGCCAACACAGTTGTCACGTTCAAGAAGCCCGGTCGATCAATCCCCCAAAATTCCCGCATGTGGGCAATGCTTACAGACGTTGCTCAACAGCTTGAACACAACGGCAGAAAGTACACACCGGAGCAATGGAAAGACCTTTTCATGCATGCCTGCAATCACGAGGTCCATTTCATGCCGGGGCTGAACGGCGAACCGTTTCCGGCGGGGTTTCGGTCTTCAAAGTTGAACAAGGAACAGATGACCGAACTCATGGATTTCATGGATGCTTGGGGCACCGAACGCGGGGTGAAATTCAGTGAGCCGGCATGAACGCATAACGAGAGACCGGCTGGCGGGGGCGGGGTGATGGCAGACAAGGCCAAAAACACCGAGATAATCGATCTTGGCGGCCTTCAGTTTGCGCCGATTGAGGCCGACGAGCCCATGAAATACGTGCTGAACCAAGCCTACGAATACGCGAAAGCCGCGCATGGCTGATACAACCAAAATCGAATGGACCGATGCCACATGGAACCCGATCACCGGTTGCACGCTGGTCAGCGACGGGTGTCGCCACTGCTATGCTGCGCGCCTGGCCGCAACCGGTTTGAAACATCACCCGAGCCGCGAGGGGCTTGCACGCCTCAACGCCGCAGGCGAAGCAAAGTTCACGGGCGAGGTCCGGTTCAACGAGCAATGGTTGGATCAGCCGCTGCGCTGGCGCAAGCCCCGGATGATCTTCGTCTGTGCGCACGGTGATTTGTTCCATGAGAATGTGCCGGATGAATGGATCGACCGGGTGTTTGCCGTCATGGCGCTTTGTCCGCAGCATACGTTTCAGGTGCTGACAAAGCGGCCTGAGCGGGGACGGGTATATCTCCGACTGGTGATTGATGCGGGCCGTCACCTCGACATTCAAAATGCCGCCGACAAACTCAAGTATCGTTACAGGCAGCCGACTGATCGGGGCTGGCCCCTTCCAAACGTCTGGATCGGCACATCGGTCGAAAATCAGGCCACAGCCAACGAGCGCATCCCTCATTTGTTGAACACGCCAGCCGCCGTGCGGTTCGTAAGTGCAGAGCCGTTGTTGGGGCCCGTGAACTTTACGAGAATGGAGTTCGGCGGAAACGACATTTGCGGTAATCGAAACGCTTTGACAGGCCGGGAAACCTGGTTGGAAGCACCCGGCAAAGAATGGGCCGCTAGCGGACAACTCGGCTGGATCATCGTCGGTGGTGAAACCGGTCCCAAGGCCCGCGACATGAACCCCACTGGGCAAGATCGATCCAAAGCCAATGCGCAGACGCCGGGACCGCGTTTTTCATGAAACAGATGGCGCGCAAGGCCCCGATCCCCGACGATCTGATGGTGCGGGAGATGCCGGAATGACAGCTAATCTCGAACAGTTCCTGATCGATGTTGAGGCAGAATTCGCCCGCGCCTGTTGGTGTCGCCTTGACCAGCCCTGCCACGCCGATGTGCTGTTGGAGCTCGCGAACCGATGACAACGACTATCCAATTTCCGCCGCGCCTGTTGTCCAGTCCTAAGGCCGCTCAATATTTATCGATATCCGAAACGACCCTGCGTGGGCTTGGATTTCGCCGCCGCCTACTGGGTGGAAAAAAGCTTCATGACAGACACGATCTCGACGCTTATGCTGATTCCTTACGGTATGAGGAGGAGAAAAGACGGTATGAGGAGGAGAAAAGCGGGTGTCAGGGGGAAAACAGCGCGGACCAAAACGGCAAGTGGGGGCGCACCGGTTGAAGGGTCTCAGGCGGTTTCACCAGGACGGAATTTATTACGTCTATCATCGCGCCAGAGGTGCGCGGATGCCCGACCTGCCTGAGAATCACCCGGATTTCCTGAGCGCCTACCTCAAAGCCGAACGCGGCCAGCATCGCCCCCGAAAACGCCGCGCGCGCGGCAGGCATTTTGACGAAAACCGCCCACGGCCTGCGCGGCACCCGCTGCGTCTTGCTGGCCGAACGCGGTGCCACGACGCACCAGATCGGCGCTTGGGTTGGTCATGAAAGTCTGAAGGAAATCGAGCACTACACCAAGGACGCCGACAAGCGCCGCGTGCTGTCCGGGCCCGAAGCCGCCCCGAAAATTGTTCAGAAGATCTAGTCCTGAACAAAATCGCTCTTTTAGTTGCGTGTTTTCGGGTAGTTAGGCAAGGGGTATCAGACCCGGACGGTCCGGAACCCTCGCTCGCCCCAGGTGCCCTCAACGGCGCGGGAAAACACGGCTCGAACCCTTCTGGCCCTTATGCCTGACGTTTATCATTTCGCCACAAGCCGGGCAAACGCTTAGCCGCGAGAAACTGAGTCAAAATTCACCCACTTTTCGAGCCGGGCGGTCAGATATAATAGTCCTGCCGCCCGCACTGGACGACCAGAAGATAATAAAGCACCGGGCGGGGGATGCTCTCACCGGGCGCTGGTCCGAAGGTATCGATGGCGGCCTGAATAGCGTCGTCAAGCTCCGGCGTATCGGGCAGGGCCAGCTTGGCGCTCAGGAAATTGCGCCTGACGGTCGCAAGACCGGCGGCGGCGTCCGGGCGGATGGCTGACTGGGCCGCGCTGTATATCGCCGGTCCGCAGCCATCGACCACCGCCGCCAGAAGACCGTTGTCCGGCGTCAGGCCGCATTTGTCCTGAATTGTCTGCGCAGCGCGCCCGATCAGATCGTCTCGACGTCCCATGAATGGCCTCGGCGGAATAAGTCAGTGACCCCGTTCTAGGCCAACCCGCGGTCACTGGTAACCGAAACGTTGCCCGCCTTTTTCACGACCCACGATCATCGGTTCGCGGTCCGGAAGTTGCTGACCGTTCGGAAATCGCAATGGACAAGCCGTGTTAGCAGCAGACATATTCCTTCCGGCTGGCTTGCGGATTGCCGGTCCAGGCCGCAGGCGCGTCAGCCGCCAGCCCTGGCCGATCTGCAAGACCCGCAAGGCCGTCAGCGCCATGATCCACAGATCGCGCGCCGCCGTCCGCCGCCTTGCATAGATCCGGTCGATCCGGTCCTTTCGGGCGATGCACCGGCGGGCGTAGACCTGGTCGGTTTCCCGGGAGGTCGCGCAGGCCGCCAGAAGCGCCTCTTCGCGGGCGTGAAAAACCAGCGTCGCCAGCCCGGTTACACCGGGTCGGATGAGTTGCTGCTGTTGCCACAGACATCGCGAGCCATCCGCATATTCCGGCAGCGGCGGGCGCGGCCCGACGAACGACATATCGCCGTTGAGGATGTTGAAAATCTGCGGCAGTTCGTCCAACCGGCTTTTTCGCAATACTCGCCCGATCCGGCCGATGCTGGCCAGTTTGTGCCCCCCGTCACGCCGCCGCCAACACCGGGCGGCATGGTGCGAAACTTGATGAGCTCGAACCGGCGGCCCCGGACGCCGGCCCGCGTCGAGCGGTGGATTACCGGACGCCCGAGCGCCAGCCGGACCGAGAGCGCGATCAGCAGCATCGCGGGCATGAGGACCACAGTCAGCGCCAGCGCCAGAGCAATTTCGGTGGGTCTGTTCACGAGGCCGGGCTCCGGTCCAACGGTTGACTGTGACCGCCGCGCAGATTCGGTGGCAGCGCACTGGCCAATTCGCCGCCACGCCGACCACCAGGGCCCGTCATTCCGAATTTCCCGGCCAACCGCATCACCGCCGACACTTTGGCACCGGAAAATGGTCCAATTCCTGCCTTAAACCTCGGGATTATCGGCGTTAATTCGCGCACTTTCGAAATTTTATGCATTTCAATGTTTCCCGATGGCCTGTGCTGCGCGATGGTCTTTCGCAACGGGGCGCAAGACAGGCCAGTGCAAGCACCTGGGCGGAAAAGAGCAGGTCATGATTAAAAAATTGCCAATTCTGGCGCTTGGTTTGACCATCGCGTTTAGCGCGGCTGCTTATGCGGGTTGCGCCCGTATGGTGGTTCCGGGGGCCGGTCAAACGATGCCCGCCAGAGGGGCGTTGAACCAGGGTCTGTTGGAAAGGGCGCTCTTGGCCGAAGTGAACCATCGCCGCTGCCTGATCGGCCGTGATGCGCCCATCCCGATCAGCAAGCTGCGCGAGCCGGCGCGAAACCATTCGGCCTGGATGGCGGGCGCGATGCGCCTGAGCCACCGCTCTTCGGTTGCCGGTCGCGCGACCCCCGGCGACCGGGTGCGGTCGGTGGGTCTGCGGCCGCGCGCCTACGCCGAAAACCTGGCCCAGATCCCGCTCTACAACCTTACGCCGCGCTTTCGGGTCGTCGACTAGGCGCGGTGCCGTTTCGTGACGCCGGGCGGGCGACGGGTGGGTCCGCACAGCTATGCCAGCTTTGCCTACAAGGTCGTGAGGTTGTGGATGAAAAGCCCGGGCCACCGGCGCAATCTGGTCTCGCGCAATACCACGCATCTGGCCTCGGCGGCTGTGGTAAATCCACAAAGCAACTATTGCGGTGACATCTTCGTCACTCAGATTTTCGTGGGCTGAGCACGGGGTTGTTTGTTTCTAATCTGAGAACAAACTATTACCATATTCGGGTGTTATCCGACCTGAGATAATCGTCTCGGGGTATTTTCATGGCGTTCGTTTCCACCAAACCCCAACCCAGTTTCCGCTGGCTGATCCCGGTGGTTTTCACCGCCACGATATTTCTGTCGGCGTCGCTTTTGTTCTTCGTGCAACCGCTGTTCACCAAGATCGTGCTTCCCCATATCGGCGGCGCGCCGGCGGTTTGGACGACCGCGATGCTGTTTTTTCAAACGGTGCTGATCTGTGGATATCTCTATGCTCATATCGTAACCCGCAGGCTGCCGGTGGCGGCCCAGGTCGGGCTGCACCTTGTGCTGTGGGCCGCGGCGCTTTTCTTTTTGCCGCTGGCCGTGGCCGAGGGCTGGAAATACGACGCCGCAAATTCAACCGTCTGGCAGACGCTGATGCTGTTTGCCGCCGGGGTTGGCCTGCCTTTTGCCGTGCTTTCCGCAAACGCGCCGCTTATCCAAGCCTGGTATACGCGGTCGGGCGGCCCGTCGGCCGATGATCCCTATTTCCTCTACGGGGCGTCGAACCTTGGTTCGCTGATCGCGCTGCTTGCCTTCCCGCTGGTTGCCGAACCGCTGTTTGGGACCACGCAGATAGGGATCGGCTGGATGGCTGGGTTCTGGGCGTTGGGGGCGATGCTGATGATCACCGGCCTGGTGGCGCGCGGGCGGCGGCGCGCCGATGACGCGGCACCGGCCAGCGCGGACGCACCGGGTCTTGCCCGGATCGCACAATGGGCGCTTATCGCCTTTGTCCCGTCGTCACTGATGCTTGCCGTCACAACTAAAATCAGCACCGACATCGGCGCGCTTCCGCTGGTCTGGGTGGTGCCGCTGTCGCTTTATCTGCTGACCTTTGTTCTGGTCTTCACGGCCCGGCCGATACTTTCGCCATCGGCCACGCGGGTCGGATTTTTCATCTGGCTCGGCATTCTGACCGCCGCGTTTTCGGGAATTCTGGGCGTGCATATTTCGCTGCCCATAGCGGTGCTTTTGCTTGCCGGGTTCTTTCTGACCGCTTTGTTCATGCACGCGCTGCTTTACAAGACGCGCCCGCCGGCCGCCCATCTGACAACGTTTTATGTAACAATGTCAGTGGGCGGGGCGCTGGGGGGCGGGGCGCTGGGCGGCCTGTTCAACTCGGTCATCGCACCGGCGATTTTCAATGATCTCTATGAGGGCGCGATCACGGTCGCGCTGGCCGCGGCCATCCTCTTGCTGGGCCGAAGGTTCCGGCCACACGCGCGCGCGCTGCAGTTGGGCATTCTCGGTGCCGGGCTGGTGCTGGTGTCGCTGCTTGCCAAGGGCGCGCCGGCGGTTTCCGCCGACGAGCATCTCTTTAACTGGGTTCTGTTTTTTGGCGTGGTTGGCATGATTTTCGCGGCCCGCCACCGGGCCCAGACCGCCGTCTGTCTGGTGATCGGCACGCTGGTGGTCAGCGTCTCAGTGACGGGCAACGGTGCGCTGTTGTTTTCCGATCGAAGCTTTTTTGGAACCCACAAGGTATTGGAAAAGAACGGGCTGCGGCTTTATGCCAACGGCGTCACCTGGCACGGGGCACAGCGGCTGGACGACTTTGGGTCGGCACGACCGGCACCGCAAAGCTATTACCATCGAAACGGGCCGATGGCGCAGATCATCACGCCGACCATCGGCGCGCAGGCCCGGACCATCGGCATCGTCGGACTGGGGATCGGCGCGCTGGCCTGTTACGCCCGACAGGGTCAGAGCTGGCATTTCTACGAGATCGACAAAACCGTCGATCGCGTCGCGCGCGACCCCGACTTGTTTACATTCATGCCGAACTGCGGGGCCGGGATGCCGACGCATCTGGGCGATGCCCGCATGGTTCTGGAACGGCAGGACCTGACCTTCGACATCCTGGTCATCGATGCCTATTCATCCGATTCGGTGCCTGTGCATCTGACCACGGTCGAGGCGGTGGAGATCTATCTCGACCGGCTCGCGCCAGACGGCGTTCTGGTTTTTCACATTTCCAACCGCTATTACGCGATCGACCGCCCGCTGGGCCGCATTGCCGCGGCGCTTGGCCTGGAAGCCCGCATTCAGCGTTATGCAGGCAACGCGGAAAACGACCCGGGCGATGGTGCCTCGCTCGTGGCCGCAATGGCGCGCCGGGCGGCGGCCTTTGGCAAACTGGAGCACGACGGCAGATGGCGGCCGTTGGTTTCGGATGGTGGCAGGCTGTGGGCCGACGACTATGCCAATCCGCTGGAAATCCTGATCCGCTAGGACCGCCAGGGGCTCAGTACCGGTAATGTTCCGACTTGAACGGCCCGTCCGGCTTCACCCCGATATAATCGGCCTGCTCGGGCTTCAGCTCGGTCAATTTCGCGCCCACCTTTTTCAGATGCAGGCGGGCGACTTTTTCGTCCAGATGCTTGGGCAAGACATAGACTTTGTTGTCGTATTTGTCGCCCTTGGTCCAAAGTTCGATCTGCGCCAGAACCTGGTTGGCAAAACTGGCTGACATCACGAAACTCGGGTGCCCGGTTGCGTTGCCCAGGTTCAACAAACGGCCTTCGCTCAGCAGGATGATCCGGTTGCCCGACGGCATTTCGATCATATCCACCTGGTCCTTGACGTTGGTCCACTTGTGGTTCTTCAGCGCCGCAACCTGAATTTCATTGTCGAAATGGCCGATGTTGCCAACGATCGCCATGTCCTTCATGACGCGCATATGCTCGATGCGGATCACGTCCTTGTTGCCGGTGGTGGTAATGAAAATGTCGGCCTTCGCGACCTCGTCTTCTAACAGCACCACTTCGAACCCGTCCATCGCCGCCTGCAGCGCGCAAATAGGGTCTATTTCAGTAATTTTAACCCGCGCACCGGCGCCGGACAGGGATGCGGCAGACCCTTTTCCAACATCGCCATAGCCGCAGACCACCGCCACCTTGCCCGCCATCATCGTGTCGGTGGCGCGCCGAATACCATCCACCAGAGATTCTTTGACGCCATATTTATTGTCGAATTTCGACTTGGTGACGCTGTCGTTGACGTTGATCGCCGGGAACGGCAGCTGGCCCTCTTCGACCATCTTGTAAAGCCGGTGAACCCCGGTGGTGGTTTCCTCGCTGACGCCTTCGATCATGTCGCGCTGGCGTGTGAACCAGCCGGGGCTGGCGTCCATCCGCTTGCGGATCTGGGCAAACAGCGCCTCTTCCTCTTCGCTGGTCGGCACCGCGATCAGATCGGCCTCGCCCGCCTCAACCCGCGCGCCGATCAGAATGTACAGCGTCGCATCGCCGCCATCGTCCAGGATCAGGTTCGCGCCGCCATCGGGGAAGTCGAAAATCCTGTCGGCATACTCCCAGTATTCCGCCAGCGTCTCGCCCTTGATCGCGAAAACCGGGGTGCCGCCCGCGGCAATCGCCGCCGCCGCATGGTCTTGCGTCGAGAAAATGTTGCACGAGGCCCAGCGCACATCGGCCCCCAGCGCATTCAGCGTCTCAATCAGAGCCGCCGTCTGGATTGTCATGTGCAGGCTGCCGGCGATCCGCGCGCCGCTCAAAGGCTTGCTGCCCCCATATTCCTCGCGCAGCGCCATCAGACCGGGCATTTCGGTTTCGGCGATGTCCAGCTCTTTGCGGCCGAAATCGGCCAGTGTGATGTCTTTGACGATGAAATCCTTCGGCATATTGCCGCTCTCCTCGGGGAAACAGGGACATTCGGCGTCCCTTATCACCGGGTCAGGAGGGCGGCAACCAGCGTGGCTACGAGGCCGGGCCTAGTTTTGCTTCAACTTCAGGAAAGCTCGCTTCGAAATGGGTGCCGCTGGCGATGATGCAACTGACCCCATCGGCCTTCGACAAAAGAATTGTCCAGGTGCCAGTCTTGTCCGAGCTCCAGATCTCGACCAGCTGATGATCGGTTTTCATGCCGATCGCGTTCAGTTTTTCCGCGTGGTCTCGGGTCAGCTAGGTCACGATGTCACTGCGCGCAGCACAGGACACTTGCGCATGCGCGGGCGGAGCCATGGCGGCCATGCCGAAAACCAGCGCTCCTGCGATTAATCGTTTGAACATGTCGTGCTCCTTCGTTGTGAGGGAGCGCGGACACGAATGGTTTGGGGGGAAACCGGTCGCATCCGCGCCGGTACTCGATTGCGTCCTGTGCGGGACGGCAAATCGTTACAGCTTCAATATATGGTGCCTTTAGGAGATTTGAAGGCGCTCACGCCACAACATAGCGTGAATGCGCCGTGACTGACCGGCCTGTTTTGACCACGACCGTGCATAGATTTCGGGGCCGCAGCGCTTAGATCGGTTAGCGCACTATCCGAGCCATTCGCGCCCCGGACCTGATCCGGGGCCTCGCTTGTGGTGCAAGAGGTCCCGGGTCATGCCCGGGACGGGGGGTGATGCGCATCAGGCGCAATCCGCTTTAGCCCGCTACGCCCATCACTTTCTGCGACGGCAGGCTTTCCAGCCAGTTGGTGCCGGCCGCCATAACGCAGGCGGTTCCGTTTGCGTTGGTTTTCAGAATTGTCCAGGTGCCTTTTTCGGCCGAGATCCACACTTCGAAGATGCTTGAGGCGTTTTGCAGCCCGCCGCCGACAAAATGTTCGCCCCATTTCGCCTCCAGCCGGGCAATGATCGCATCGCGTTCACCGCAGGCCTGCTGGGCATAGGCACCCGTGGGTAAGGCCATCAGGGGCAAAGTCACGAGGGATGTAAGACCCAGTACTTTCAACGTGCGTTTCATCGGTTCCATCCTTCCCGCAGCGAATAACGCTGCAATCAGAGACTGTTGAACCTCCCTCGGGTCGTGTTTTTACCTCTCCTGAAACTAGGCACTAAGTCCTTCACGAGCTTTAAAGGCGCACACACTCGTGATCTCAATTGTATCTATACGGGGCGATTCGGCTTTTTTTGCGGCAAAAACAGGGGGAAATCTGTAAAAGTGGCAGGAAAATCACGGAAACCGCCCCGTGCCTGGCAGCGGATGCTGTCCGGGCGCATTCTGGATTTGCTGGATCCGACGCCCGTGGACATCGAGATCGAGGATATCGCCCACGGTCTGGCCTTCGTGGCGCGCTGGAACGGGCAGACGCGGGGTGACTTCCCCTATTCGGTGGCCGAGCATTCGTTGCTGGTTGAGCAGCTTTTTGCCAAGATCGAGCCGAAAGCCCCGGCAAAATGGCGGCTCGTCGCGCTTTTGCACGACGCGCCCGAATATGTGATCGGCGACATGATTTCGCCCGTGAAGGCGGCAGTGGGCACCGGCTACGGCGATCTAGACGACCGTCTGACCGCCGCCATTCACCTGCGGTTCGGCCTGCCCGCCCAGCTGCCCAAGCCGGTGAAAGCCAAGATTAAGCGCGCCGACAAAATCAGCGCCTGGCTGGAGGCAACCCAGATCGCCGGGTTTGACCCGCTTGAGGCCAGCAAATTCTTTGGACGGCCTGATCCGGCGGTTATTGACGGGCTGACCATTCGGTTGAGAGCGCCCGCAGAAGTGCGCAGTGAATATGTTGCGCGATACACTTCTCTTAGCCAGAAAATGGCTTAGTCGTCTTCAAATATTGCGAGGTACGGCGAGTAGGCAAAAAGCCGATTTCGCTTCTGGCCGGTGACTTCTTCCACAATTTCCAGACGAAGCAGACGGTCCACAATTCCCTTTGCGCCTGGTGGCGACACCCCCAGTCTGTCCGTAACCGTCGAAATGTCAAAGTACGGCTTTTGATATAGGGATTCCAGAAAACTCAGCGCCGTCCCGGCACCGTGTTGAGTATCATCGAGAATTCTCTGGTGGTGTTTTTCGCGAAGTGCCACGATCCGGCGCGATACTTCTGTGGCCTGATTGGCCACATTGCTCACCGCAAGCAGAAAAAAGATCAGCCAGCCTTCCCAGTCACCGTTGTCCCTTACAGATTGCAGCCGATCGTAATATTCTGCACGATTTTTCTTGAAGAAATGCGAAAGGTAAAGGACCGGGTGCAGTAAGACTTCTCGTTCGCACAGTAGGAAAGTAATCAAAAGCCGACCAAGGCGACCATTGCCGTCGAGAAACGGGTGGATCGTTTCGAATTGTGAGTGAACCACGCCGATCTTGATGAGAAGCGGAAGGTCGTCATTGGAGCGAATATAGCTCTCCAGGTTTCCCAGAAGGTCCAACAACAGATGGGGCGGCGGCGGTACATAGCTGGCATCGGCAAGAGCAATGCCCTGAGGTCCAATCCAATTTTGTGAAGTTCTGAATTCACCCGGCGATTTTTCGTGCCCGCGATCACCCGTCATAAGGGTTTGGTGGATTTCGCGGATAAGGCGCAGCGAAACAGGAAGCTCGTCCAGACGTTCAAGCCCCTGATTTAGGGCCCGGACATAGTTTATTGTCTCGGCAACATCATCCGGTCTCGCCAAGTCGCGCACCTGCGCTTCGGCTTTCAATACATCTGTCAGAGACGCCTGCGTTCCCTCGATCTGCGATGAAAGCGTGGCTTCTTTGCGCACATACATGAGAATAAAAAGGTCGGGGTTGGGCAGCGTCGTTATGGCCCCGTCAAGGCGTCCCAACGCCCGATCTGCTTTCGAGAGAAGCTTCTGCAGGTCGCCTTCTAAACTCAAGCCACCTGTAATGGGTAGATTTTCCGGGACGAAGGCCGAATAGCCAGTTGTTTGAGAGATATACCGTCCCGAGCGTGTCCGCCTCATTTCGCTAACCCAAGTTGTGTTACTTAACTTGGTATATCTCGTCCCATAATTAAGCACGAGTTATTTATGGGGCCAATGTGCGCTTAGTAATTAAGCGGCGTTATGCACGCGGTCCAGCGCCGCCTTAAGTTGAGTTAATTCAGTGTCTTCAGCTACTTACGCTAATGCTCACCCTTGAGCACTATCGCGGTGACCGTTTCGCCAGGATCCGCTGCAAGGTCCGGCGGTGCATATTCAGCCGCCGCGCGGTCTCGGAAACGTTGCGATCACACAGCTCATAGACCCGCTGAATATGCTCCCACCGCACCCGGTCGGCCGACATCGGGTTTTCCGGCGGCGGCGGCAGATCGTCGGGATGGGCCAGCAAGGCAGCGGTCACATCATTGGCATCCGCCGGCTTTGAGAGATAATCCGTGGCCCCGATCTTGACTGCTGCTACCGCGGTCGCAATCGCCCCATATCCGGTCAGAACCACCACCCGGCTGTCGGGGCGGCGCTCGCGGATGGCCTCCACAACGTCCAGCCCGTTGCCGTCGCCAAGGCGCAGATCGACCACCGCATAGGCCGGCGGTCGGGCCGTCGCGATGGCCTTGCCGGCGGCCACGCTTTCGGCGGTTTCGGGCTCGAACCCGCGGCGTTCCATCGCGCGCGCCAGCCGGCGGACAAAAGGTTCGTCGTCATCGACCAGCAACAGCGACCTGTCTTCGCCGATGTCGCGCAGCGCGCGTTCGCTCATGGGGTCCCCCGGGGTCAAAATTCGCCGCTGCAGATTAGTCGGGCCGATCGGGTGCGTCAAATACCGAATGCCGCCGTGCATCCAGGTCGCGCCTTATGCTATACACCGGTTGCCCAGCCGTTTTTCGGGAGCCGCATGCCAAACGGTCAAGACTTTACCTTGTCGCGCGAACGCAGCCAGTGGGTGCGCCTGCGGACGCTCGTCGTTCTGCGCTGGATCGCCATCCTTGGCCAGATCGCGGCGGTCCTCTTTGCCGACCGCGTCCTTGGTCTGGTGTTCAATACCGGGCTTTGTTTTCTGGTGATCGGCGCCGCCGTCATTGCCAACCTGCTGGCAATCTTCCTGTTTCCTGAAAACAAGCGGCTTAGCGAATTTGCCGTCACGTCGTTCCTGGTTTTTGATGTGGCCCAGCTTGCGATTTTGTTGTCGCTGACGGGAGGCCTGCATAACCCATTTGCCTTGATGGTGCTGGCCCCGGTGGCGGTTGGGGCCACGGCGCTGAAACTGCGGTCGATCCTTATCCTTGTCCTTGTGACGCTGGTTCTGATGACTCTTGTCGGGCTTTACCACCAGCCGATGCGTACCGCCGAGGGCTTGTTGCTCAGACTTCCGGCGCTGTTCGTTTTGGGGTTCTGGGGGGCGATTTTTGCCGGGGTGGTGTTTCTCGCGGTTCTCATTCAGCGCGTGTCGGAAGAGACTCACTCGATGGGCGAGGCATTGTTTGCCACGCAAATGGCGCTGGCGCGCGAACAAAAGCTGACCGATCTGGGTGGCGTTGTCGCAGCGGCGGCGCACGAACTGGGCACACCGCTGGCCACAATCAAGCTGGTCAGTTCGGAAATGTCCGAAGAGCTTGAAGCGGACAGCGCGCTGCATGAAGACGTGCGGCTGATCGGCGAACAGGCCGACCGGTGCCGCGACATTCTGCGATCGATGGGCCGGGCGGGCAAGGATGATCTTTACACGCGCACCGCGCCGTTGTCTGCAGTCCTGGACGAGGCCGCCGAACCCCATGTGGACCGTGGGAAAACGGTGCATTTTGCCATTGGTCCTGAAGGTGGCGCCAAACGGTTGCATCCGGCCATAACCCGGGCGCCAGGGGTTATTCACGGCATCCGAAATCTGATTCAAAACGCCGTGGACTTTGCCGACGCCAACGTCTGGGTCGATGCGTCCTGGTCGGACGACAGTATTACAGTGAAAATCTCAGACGACGGACCCGGGTACCCGAACCACCTGATCGGACGCATTGGCGACCCGTTTATGCGCCGCCGCAGCCGCCGATCCGCCCGGCGGCCCGCATACGAAGGCATGGGCCTGGGCTTGTTCATTGCCAAGACGCTTTTGGAAAGATCAGGCGCCGAAATTGTGTTTGCCAACGGCTCGGACCCGTTTTTGAAAGACGCCGAGCGGCCCGAGAGGCGCGGCGCGATTGTCGATGTGACCTGGAGCCGAACCGACGTGGGCCCGGCCGATACCGCGACCGCAGGGGGTCTGGGTGAAAACCAGAGATTCCAATCGTAAGGTCCTAGGCTTAACTTCATATTAACCAAGTTAATCAATTCTAAAGGTATTCGTTTTGGCGGGGGCTCCTTATGGAATCGCTCGATCTGGCTGCTGTTTTCGGTCTGGTTGCTGTTTCGTTTTGCGTTGTCACCGTGGCACTTGTTGCCGCCGCGCATTTGTCCGAGCGCAGTAATGCCGCAGGACGCGCCGTTTTTGATCCGCACGATGCCGAACCCGCGGTGTTCTTGTTTGATGCGATGATGTTGGTTGACGCCACTGACCGCGCGCGTCGCCTGTTGCGCGGTGCGACCGGTGGCGACACGCCTTGGGAACAGATGTTGGGGCTGCTGTCGAAGGGCTTTGCCGACGTCGGGCCGCAATTGCTGAACCTGCCGTGCGGCGAGAAGATTGACCGATGGTCGGGCGATGATGCACCGATGCCCATGCGTTTGATGGCCGAATGGCGCAACGGAATGTTGCGGATCACGATCATCCAGGCCGACGAATCCGAGGCCCTTGTCGCCATCGATGCGCAAAATCTGTTCTCAATGGAGCGCGATGTCGCGCTGTTGGGGGCGCTGGCCGAGCACGCGCCGTGTCTTATCTGGAAATCCAACGCCGAGAATGGCGCAGTGACTTGGGCGAACCGCGCCTATTTTGACCTGGCGCGCAAAACATTGGGCGAAGCGGCCGCAATCAAATGGCCGCCACCGCGGCTGTTTGCGTCGGTGATGAGGGTCGAAGAGCCGGCCAACGCATTGCTGCGCCGCGTTTCTGTGACCCCCGAAGACGGTGCCAAGCCAAGCTGGTTTGATACCCAGGCCCATGCGTTTGGTGGCGAGATGCCGCACTTTGCCGTTTCCGCCGACAGCGCCGTGCGTGCCGAAGGGGCCCTGCGCGAATTCATTCAGACGCTGGCCAAAACCTTTGCGCACCTACCCATTGGGCTGGCCATTTTTGATCGCCGCCGCAGGCTGGCGCTTTTTAATCCTGCGTTGACCGACCTTTCGACGCTGCCTGTTGACTTTCTTACCGGCCGGCCATCGCTGTCGGCATTTCTGGACGAACTTAGAAACCGGCAGATGATGCCCGAGCCCAAGGACTATGGCAGTTGGCGTCAGCGAATTACTGCGCTTGAGGCAGAAGCCGTCAAGGGCACCTATGCCGAAACCTGGTCGCTGCCATCTGGAAAAACCTACCGGGTGACCGGACGTCCGCACCCCGAAGGCGCGGTGGCGTTTCTGTTCGAAGACATCTCATCCGAAGTTACGTTGACGCGGCGCTTTCGAACCGACACCGAGCTGGGTCAGGCAATTCTCGATGCGGTTCCCGAGGCGCTGGCGGTCTTTTCCCAGGCCGGTCAGCTGATCCAGTCGAATATTGCCTATTCAGAGCTTTGGGGCGTTGATGCGCGGTCGGTCATCGGAGAAATTTCGATCATTGACGCCTCGCGCAACTGGACCGCAGCTTGCCAGCCGACACCGGTCTGGGGCGATCTGCGTGACTTTGTCGGTGCGGTGTCGGAGCGGGCTGAATGGGCTGCCGAAATCGCGATGAAGTCGGGCCGGTCGCTGGACTGCCGGTTCGTACCGTTGCCGGCTGGGCGGACGTTGGTGGGCTTTACGGCAACCACCCAACCGGCCAGCGACAGTACCCGCCTGCGGCCCGGTGCCTTTAAAAAAGAAACCGTCTGAAACCGGTTGCGGGGCCGCAACCGCCGCAACCGCTCGGTAAAGGTGACGCATGTCGCCTGTCTCCTGCCGTCAACTTGAATTTGAAAGTGAAAATGACACGCGGGCCTTTGCGCAGGCCCTGGCGCCAATGTTGGCGCAAGGGGATACCATCTTGCTGGCCGGTGACATTGGTGCCGGAAAAAGCCTTTTTGCCCGTGCGGTCATTCAATGTCTGATGATGCGTGAAGGTGTACCCGAAGACGTTCCTTCGCCGACATATACCTTGGTCCAAAGCTACGAGATCGGCGGGCTGGCCATATGGCACGCCGATCTTTATCGGCTTGTCGAGCGCGCTGAAGTGGTCGAACTTGGGCTGGACGGGGCGTTTCTTTCGGCCATGTGTCTCGTCGAATGGCCTGATCGGCTGGGCGATGCGGCGCCGGGTGAGGCCTTGACGATAACGCTCAGCGTTACAAAAGACCTGGGGCGCCGCCGCGTGCGAATAGAGTGGCAGGCCGACGACTGGGCGCATCGGATCGATCGGGCACTGGCGGATCGCCATGGCTGAGCGCGAGGCCAAAAGAGCCGCATTCTTGTCGGAAACCGGGTGGGGCGGCGCCCAGATTTGCCCATTAGCGGGCGACGCTTCGACCAGGCGATATTTTCGACTGACCAGGCGGTCCGGCCAGCGCTGTCTGCTGATGGATGCCCCGGGGGACAACGCGGCTTTGCGAAAGTTCATCAGCATCGCGGCCTACCTGTCCGATCTGGGGCTAAGCCCCCCGAACATTCTTAGCGCCGACGAAATGCAGGGTTTTCTGTTGGTCGAAGACTTTGGCGATGCCCTGTATTCCCGGACTTTCAGAGGCAATTCCACAGCCGAACGACAAGGGTACGAGGCAGCGGTTGATGTCTTGCGCCATCTCCACAGCGCGCCGCCTCTGGACGATCTGCCGAACTGGGACGCGCCTGCGCTGGCCGCGCTGACCCAACCCGCCATTACCTGGTATTCGGGACAGACCGCCGCCGACGCATCGATGTTTTCCGCCAGGTTAGAGCCTTTTTTTGCGCCATTTGCCGGAGCGCCACCGCGGATTGCGCTGCGTGATTATCACGCCGAGAACCTGATATGGTTGCCTGACCGCGTCGGCGTTGCCCGCGTCGGGCTTCTGGATTTTCAGGACGCGGTCCTGTGCCACCCGGCCTATGACCTGATTTCTCTGACCCGCGATGCCCGCCGTGATCTGGACGACGGTCTGACCCGGGCCCTGAACGACCGGTATCTCGACCAGTCAAACCTGCCCCGATCAGATTTTGAATATGCCTGCGCGGCGTTGGCCGTCCAGCGCAACATCCGCATTCTGGGCGTGTTTGCGCGTCTGGCGCTTCGCCACGCGAAACTGCAATACATCGACATGATCCCCCGCGTTTGGACCCATATCATGACTGATCTGCGCCACCCTGACCTGGCGGCGTTGTCAACGCTGGTCCGCGACGCGCTGCCCAGCCCCGACAAAGCCCTTCTTGGCGATCTGAGGGAAAGATGCCCGCGCACGCCTCGGCGATAATGCTTTTTGCGGCCGGCTTGGGCCTTCGAATGCGCCCATTGACGGCTGATCGGCCAAAATGTCTGATCCCGGTCGGCGGTAAACCGTTGGTGGATCATGCTATTGC
This sequence comes from Paracoccaceae bacterium, assembly GCA_965247915.1. Lineage (GTDB taxonomy): Bacteria > Pseudomonadota > Alphaproteobacteria > Rhodobacterales > Rhodobacteraceae > JAKZRT01. The sequence goes on along the minus strand of OZ252048.1, from coordinate 28,790 downwards.
CCTGGCGATTGACGCCGGGCTGGACCCGATCGTTGTCAATACGCACCATCACGCCAGCATGTTGGCCGCGCATTTGGCTGACCGCAAAGTATTGATCTCGCACGAACAAACCACGCTCCTGGATACCGGGGGCGGCCTGAAGAACGCGCTTGGATTGCTTGGGCAGCCCACGACAAGGCCGATATTCACGCTGAACACCGATGCCGTCTGGCTTGGCGAAAATCCCCTGGCCCAGCTTGCCGATGCCTGGTCAGATCGTTGCGAGGCCCTGTTGTTGCTGACCCTGGCTGATGGAAACGGTGATTTTGACCTTGGGCCAGAGGGGCGTATCACACGTGGAGCGACGCATCGATATACCGGCGCGCAGATCATCGGCCCGGATCGGGTAGCCGCCTATCCGAAAGAGGTTTTCTCGCTGAACGCGATCTGGGACGAGATGATCGCCACCGGGGCCGCACGCGGTCTGGTGATGACAGGTGGGTGGTGCGATGTAGGGACGCCCGCGGCGGTCGAGCGGGCCGAGGCCATGTTGAGCGCGGCGCATGGATAGGCCCAACATATTTGCCCTGCCCCCGGGCGTCGATTTCGCGGCCGAACTGGTGCGAGGCATGTCCGGCCGCTGGTGTGATGGACCGACCGATCTGGCACGGGTCGAGCTGTGGGTGAACACGGCCCGGATGCGGCGGCGGCTGTGGCAGGTTTTCGACGCAGGTCCGCCGCGCCTGATCCCGAAGGTTCGCCTGCTGGCCGAGCTGGGCACCATCGCTGCGCCCGATCTGCCGCCGGCGGTCTCGGCGCTGCAGCGGCGGCTGGAGCTTCGTCAGCTGGTAGCGCAGCTGATCGCCACCCTGCCCGGTCTTTTCCCGCGCGCGGCTGCTTTCGATCTGGCTGACAATCTGGCGCTTTTGTTCACCGAAATGGCGGACGAGGGCGTATCGCCAGACGCTCTTGCGGCATTGGATATCTCGGACCAATCGGGCCACTGGCAGCGCGCGGTCAAATTTCTGAACATAGCGGCGGAATTTGCCGGCGCGCCTGATGCCGCAGCGCGGCAGCGTGCGGCGGCCGAAGTTCTTTTGCGGCGCTGGAATTCCACACCGCCAGATCACCCCATCATCGTTGCCGGATCCACCGGGTCGCGGGGGCCGGTGTCGATGTTGATGCATGCGGTTGCCCATCAGCCGCAGGGTGCGGTGGTATTGCCGGGGTTCGACTTTCATATGGGACGCGACACCTGGCGGTCGCTTGATGACAGCGCCGGTGTCGAAGATCACCCGCAATACCGGTTTTTGCGAATTCTGCGCCGCGCGGACGTTGATCCCGATCAATTGCAGCGGTGGACAAATGCGGCACCAGCGTCGGTGCCGCGCAACCGGATGGTGTCGCTGGCGCTGCGCCCGGCTCCGGTAACCGATGGCTGGATGCGCGACGGGCCAGAACTGGGCGATGTCACGGCGCTCTGCTCAGACATTGATTTGATCGAGGCGCTGAGCCCGCGCGCCGAAGCGTTGGCGATTGCCCTGCGGCTGCGGCGGGCGGCGGGCGATGGCCTGCGGGCGGCGCTGATTACGCCGGACCGAACCTTGGCGCGCCGGGTGACAGCCGCGCTGGACCGCTGGGGCATTCGCCCCGACGACAGCGCCGGTGATCGGTTGACGATAACGCCACCTGGGCGGCTTTTGCGCCTGATCGCGGGCGCATTTGGCAGACGCCTTGCCTCTGACGAGTTGATCGCACTTGTCAATCACCCCCTGGTCACTCTGGGCACGGACCGTCCGTCGCATTTGCGCGCGGTCCGCGATCTTGAGATGTTCTTGCGGCGCGGCGCGGTGCCGTTCCCAACAGCAGACACTTTGGATACTTGGGCCAAGGACGACGCCGATCGCGCGGTCTGGGGTGCGGATATTTCAGCGTTATTGGGCGAATTAGAGTGCCTTTCAGGCGGTCCTCTGTCTGATCTAGTGGCGGCCAACACCCGGATCGCAACGCGCCTGTCCGGCGCTCTGGTGTGGGAAGGCGACGCTGGCGAAAGCGCGCGCCGCGCGATGGACGAACTGGCGGCCAGCGCCGCCCACGGGGGCCGCCTGGACGCGCGCGAATACCATTCGCTTTTGACGTCGGTCCTGGCGCGCGATGATGTTCGCGACGCCGTAACGCCGCACCCGGCGATCATGATCTGGGGCACGTTGGAGGCGCGGGTTCAGGCCGTTGACCTGGCTATTCTCGGCGGGCTCAACGAGGGCGTCTGGCCCAAAGCGCCAAACCCGGACCCCTGGTTGAACCGTCAAATGCGCCGCGATGCCGGTCTTTTGCTGCCCGAGCGGCAAATCGGACTGTCTGCGCATGATTTTCAACAGGCCGTTGCCGCGGACAGGGTGGTTCTGTCGCGCAGCCTGCGCGATGACGAAGCCCTCAGCGTGCCGGCGCGGTGGATCAACCGGATCACCAACCTGTTGGCCGGCCTGCGGGGTCAGGGCGGCCCCGAGGCCTTGCTGGCCATGCGGGCGCGCGGCGATGCGTGGCTGCGTTTGGCCGAGGCGCTCGAGCACGACTATGCGCCGACGCCGCCTGCCCTGCGCCCCTCGCCCGCGCCGCCGGTCTCGGCGCGGCCACGCAATATTTCGGTCACCAGAGTTTCGACCCTAGTGCGCGACCCTTACGCGATCTACGCGCGCGCCATTCTGCGGCTGCAACCGCTCAGGCCCCTGCGACCCGAACCTGACGCAGCATTGCGCGGCACGATTATTCACCGGGTTCTGGAACGGCTGATCCGCGGCGCGAACGCATCGCCCGAGACCCTGACCGATAAAACCCTGATGCGTCTTGCAGATGGTGCGCTGGCGGAATTATCGGACTGGCCATCCGCTCAGCGGCTTTGGCGTGCAGGGTTGGCAAAGAATGCGCCTGCGTTTCTTGGCGATGAGCTTCTTCGGCAAACCGAGGCAACGCCGCTGGCGCTTGAGCCAAAGGGTGGTCTGGCGCTTGACCTGCCGGATGGATCCGGACCCTTTACGCTGGCCGGCGCGGCGGACCGGATTGACCGGACGCCGGACGGATCACTGATTATTTATGACTATAAGACCGGACATGTACCCACTTCGTCCGAGCAGAAGGCATTCGACAAACAGCTTTATTTGCTGGCGATCATGGCCGAGGCGGGCGCGTTTGATCGACCGCTCCCGGTGCCGCCCGCGCCGGTTATCGAGGCGGCTTATCTGGGCGTCGGATCAACGCTTTCGCGCGTTGATGCCGACCTGGGCGCAGAGACGGCGGCAAAAGTGCGCGACGAGTTTCTTCAGCTTTTGGCCGCTTACGGGAAGGTTGAACAGGGATATACGGCGCGCGCGGCCGTGAAATACATCAAACACCCGGGCGATTATGACCATCTGGCGCGATACCGCGAATGGGATGACAGCGACAGCGCCGTTCATCTGGTGTTGGGCCGATGACCATCGACGCCGCCACCCGGCGCCAGATCGGCGCGTCGGACCCGACCGCATCGACCTGGGTATCGGCCAACGCCGGATCGGGCAAGACCCGTGTGCTGACCGACCGGGTTGCGCGGCTGTTGTTTCAAGGCGTCCCGCCGCAGCGGATTTTGTGCCTGACCTATACCAAAGCTGCTGCCAGCGAGATGCAAAACCGGCTGTTTCGCCGTCTGGGCGGCTGGACCATGCGCGCCGATGCTGCTTTGCGGGCCGAACTCGCCAAAATGGGCGAGGCCGGGCCGCTTGGCGACGACGATCTGCGCCGCGCGCGGCAGATGTTTGCCACCGCTATCGAAACTCCTGGCGGTCTGAAGATTCAGACCATTCATTCGTTCTGTGCCAGCGTTCTTCGACGTTTTCCGCTTGAGGCGGGCGTTTCGCCGCAATTTCGGGAAATAGACGACCGGGCGGCAATGCGCCTGCGCCAGGACGTGTTCGATGCGATGGCATCGGACGACCGGCGCGGGCTGGTTGACGCTGTTGCCGCCCAGGCCACCGATGGGTTCGGGGGACTTTGCAAAAACATCGTCGTTTCTTCCGATACGATCGCGCAGGCCGGCGACCGCGCTGCTGTTTTTGCCGAGTTCGGACTGGAGCCAGATGCGGGTCCGGACAGCCTGGCGCTGGTTTGCGCATTTTCCCAAGACGACGCCGAGGTTATCACCGCATTAGCGCGCGCGCCCTTTGAGACCCCGACCGACATCAAATACGCCGCCAAACTCGCCCCGCTGACCGGGCGCGCTTTAACCGTCGATGACCTCCCGGTTCTGGAAGATGTGTTTTTGACAAAGTCAGGACTTAGGCCGTTCTCGGCCAAGGTAGGGTCTGTGCCAACCGCTAAGGGCAAGCCGCTGGTCGCCGCACATTTGGCGCGGATCGACGAACTGGCGGCATTGATCGAGGTTGCCAGAATGCTGCGTATTTCCATCGCCGCAGCCGAACGCACCTGGGCGTTTCAGGCTTTTGCAGCAGCGTTCTTGCAGGATTATCAGGCGCGCAAATCGCGGGCCGGTTGGCTGGATTTTGACGATCTGATCCTGAAAACCCGCGACCTGCTGCTCGACCCCCGCGTCGCCGAATGGGTGCTTTTCCGACTGGATGGCGGCATCGATCATATTCTGGTCGACGAGGCCCAGGACACCAGCCCGGCGCAATGGCAGGTTATCGAGCTTTTGGCGCAGGAATTCACGTCAGGGCTTGGCGCGCGCGCCGATGCACAGCGTTCAATTTTTGTCGTAGGTGACCGAAAACAATCGATCTATTCCTTTCAGGGCGCGGCCCCTGACGCCTTTGACCGGATGCGCGCCGCATTCGGGGAAAAGCTGGCGCAGATCGGCCAGAAATTGGCCCACATCGATCTCAGCCACTCGTTTCGCTCGGCCCCGGCGATCTTGCGTTACGTTGACCAGACCCTGCGCCCGATTGCCTCGGAAGGTTTGGGCGGCCATCTGGATCACCTGGCCTTTCACAGCGACCGCCCCGGGCGCGTCGATCTTTGGCCAATGATCGAGCCGCCGCCGAAAGATGATGTTGAGTTCAATTGGTCGCGCCCGGTTGATCAGACGCTGCCGGGGGATACCGCCGTGCGTCTGGCCGACGAAATCGCTGGCCAGATCGGGCAACTTCTGGACGGTACTCAGGTGATAATCGGCAAAGAGGGTCCGCGCCCGATCCGGGCCGGCGATTTTCTGATTCTGGTCCAGAAACGGTCGGGGACCCTGTTTGCCCAGCTTCTACGGGCGCTGAAGGCCGCCAATCTACCCGTTGCCGGGGCTGATATGCTGTCGCTCGACGCCGAACTGGCGGTCAAGGATATCCGGTCGCTGCTGGCGTTTCTGGCGTTGCCGCGCGACGATCTGGCGCTGGCCGAGGCGCTGAAATCGCCGCTTTTTGGCTGGACCGAGTCTGATCTTTATGACCTTGCCCAGCCGCGCGCCGAAAACGCCAGCCTTTGGCGCGCGCTGAGGGATGCGCGCCCTGTTGGCGATGCCACGCGGGATATGATTGACGCCCTGCGCAAAGTGGCCGATTTCCTGCGTCCTTACGAACTTATCGACCGCATCCTTACGCGCCACGGCGGACGCAAGAAATTGCTGGCGCGGCTGGGCCCCGAAGCGGAAGAGGGCATCGACGCGCTTTTGGGGCTTGCCCTGACCTACGAGCTGACCGAGGTGCCCAGCCTGACCGGGTTTCTGACCTGGCTCGACGCCGAGGAGGTCAAGATCAAGCGCCAGACCGACAACGCCAGCGATTTGATCCGGGTGATGACCGTGCATGGCGCGAAGGGCCTTGAGGCCCCGATTGTCATTTTGCCCGACACCCGCAGCCACCGGCGGCAGACGGGCGGCGGTGATCTGGTGAGCGACGGGCGCGGGATCATGTGGAAGCCGCTCAAGTCCGAGATGCCGCCGCGCGCCGTCGCCGCGCAAGACGCGCGGGAGACGCGCGACAATGAAGAGCGTTTGCGCCTGCTTTACGTGGCCATGACCCGCGCCGAAAGCTGGTTGATCCTCTGCGGAGCCGGCAAGGCCGGCGCTGGGTCGTGGCATTCGATCATGCGCGACGGGATGAATTCCTCGGGCGCGACCCGGTTTGCATCTCCGGTCGGCGAGGGGCTGCTTTTTGCTTCGGGCGATTGGCCCGCGCCAGTAAAACGAGGGCCGAAGCGCGGCCCGGAGGGCGAGACAATTCCGCACTGGGCAGCCACAAGGCCGCCGCAGCCGGTCCGGCCGCAAACGACGATTTCACCCACTGCGCTTGGCGGCGCAAAGGCCTTACCCGGCGATGATGGCCAAGACCGCGCGTTGGCCTTGGCGCGCGGCAGCGCGCTGCATTTGTTGCTGGAGCACTTGCCGGGGCTGGACCCGGCAGTGTGGGACGATCGCGCCAGTGGGCTGGTTGGAGACCGGGACAATATGGCGGCGCTGCTTAACGAAGCGCGGACGGTTATACAGAGCGACGCCCTGGCCCATATTTTCTCGCCCTCGGCGCTTTGCGAAGTCGATCTGACTGCCAGTCTTCCCGATCTGGGCGGCCGCCGTGTGCGCGGGGCGGTTGACCGTCTGGTTATCGAGGACGAGAAAATTCTGGCCGTGGATTTCAAATCAAACGCGACTGTGCCCGACACCGCAGAAGATGTGCCCGAAGGGTATTTGCGGCAAATGGGCGCCTATCTTGGCGCGCTGGAGGCGATATTCCCGGGCCGCGCGATCGAGGTGGCAATTCTCTGGACCCGCACCGGCCAGCTCATGCCGCTGGAGCACGAGATCGTGAAAGCGGCATTGCGCGACGCGGCTCTGTCTTGACCTTGGGCGGGGCGGTACATAGCTTGGCGGCAACACGGATTTTCTAGGAGAATACCATGAGCACGGTTGCTGTTACCGACGACACTTTCGACGCCGAGGTTCGGGGATCGGACATCCCCGTGGTGGTCGATTTCTGGGCCGAATGGTGTGGCCCTTGCAAGCAGATCGGCCCGGCGCTGGAAGAAATTTCGGCCGAGATGAACGGCCGCATCAAGGTCGTGAAAGTCAACGTCGATGAGAACCCCAATTCGCCCGCGCTGATGGGCGTGCGGGGCATTCCGGCGCTTTTCATGTTCAAGGATGGCGAGGTGATCTCGAACAAGATCGGGGCCGCGCCCAAGGCGGCGCTGCAGAGCTGGATCGAAGAGTCGATCTAGGCCGCGCAGAAGCGAAACGAGGGGCGCCTTTGGGCGCCCCTTTTCTTTTGAGCGCTTGTGGCAGAAGGCGGCGCGCTTCATAGAGTGCGAGACCAAAAAGGAGCGACCCATGAGCATTGATTTCCCCGGCTGGCACGGCACGACGATCATCGGGGTCAAAAAGGCTGGCGAAGTGGTGATCGCTGGCGACGGGCAGGTCAGCCTGGGCCAGACCGTGATCAAGGGAACGGCGCGCAAGGTGCGACGGCTGACGGCGGGCGGGCACGAGGCGGTGGCCGGATTTGCCGGATCGACGGCGGATGCCTTCACCCTGCTGGAACGGCTGGAGGCCAAGCTGGAGGCGACGCCGGGACAGCTGGCGCGGGCCTGCGTTGAGCTGGCCAAGGACTGGCGGACCGACAAGTACTTGCAAAAGCTCGAAGCGATGCTGATCGTCACCGACGGCGAGGCGCTGTTGGTGATCACCGGGGCCGGTGACGTGCTGGAGCCCGAGCACGATGTGACCGCGATCGGGTCGGGCGGGAATTATGCGCTGGCGGCGGCGCGGGCGCTGATGGAGGGCGATCTGAGCGCCGAGGAAATCGCGCGCCGGGCGATGGCGATCGCCGCCGATATCTGCGTCTATACGAACGGAATCTTGACCATCGAGACAATCAAGTCGGGATAGCTCTCACAGTGAGAAGTTAGGGAAGCCGTTGTTTTTGCTTGGCTAAAGTATTAACCACGCTGTTTTTCGATCAAAAGGTGTTAGTCAACGACCCGTCGATTAAGTTGAAATCCAATTTCGCGATAGCGACGACGGGCCGGGGCGGATACACAGAGGCAGCGCCTTTATCTCTTACCCTGAGCCCCCATCATGTCCGCCGCAAATCCCCCTGATGTGAACACTTCGGTCGAAGAGTCCCAGACCGACGCCGTCGAACGCCGGGCCAAAGGCGAGTTCGTGCGTGGGGTTAGCGGCTTTCGTGCCCGTTTGGGCGAAGATGACGAGTTCCCCGCCGAACCGGGCCGCTATCACCTGTTCGTGGCGCCGAACTGCCCATGGTGCCACCGGGTGACGCTGGCGCGGAATATCCTTGGTCTTCAAGACAGCATCACCATGGATGTCGCTTTCCCCAACCGGACGCCGGGCGACGACGCCGCCGGGCCGGGGCGGTGGGAGTTCAACCCGGGTCGCATCGCAACGCTGACCGGAACCACGCTGCCCGAATGCACGCGCGAGACCGGGACGGGGCGGCAGTTCCGCCTGACCAAACAGATTTATGAGGCCGAGGGGTCGGATGAGACCAGCGTGCCGATCCTCTATGACAAGAAAACCAAGCGCATCGTGGCCAACGAAAGCGCCGAGATCATTCGCATGTTGAACAGCCAAGCCGGTCAACTTGGCAGCGTGCTGGCCGATGCTGATCGGCCCGACTTCTATCCGCAGGGCGCGCAGAATGCGCGGCTTCGCGCCGAGATCGACGCGCTGAACGACCAGATTTACGTCAACATCAACAACGGAGCGTACAAGGCCGGGTTCTCGTCGCGCCAGGATGTCTATGCTTTGGCCTTCACGAACTATTTCGAAACGCTCGAGGCGCTGGAAAAGCGCCTTGCCGCTGACGACCGCCCCTACCTGACCGGCGACACCTTCACCGAAGCCGACCTGCGGCTTTTTCCGACCCTCTACCGGCACGACCCGGTTTATTATGTGCGCATGAAGCTGAACGGCGCCAAGGTTCTGGACTATCCGCACCTGTGGCGCTGGCTGTGCCGGGTCTATGCGTTGCCCGGTGTCGCATCCAGCAATTCGCTGGTGCACTGCCGTCAGGGATATTTTGGCCGGTCGTGGAACAACGTGGTGCCCTTGGGGCCGCGCAGTCCGATGACCTACCCTGAGGCCTACGCGCACCCGGAGCTGGCGCGGTAGCCGGGTGCCCTTTGGCCCGGCCTCACGCCTTTTCCATGGCTTCCCTGTACGACTTGAGCACCGCGTTCATCCGGGTCTGATACCCCTTGCCCTGCGCCCGGAAAAATTCGAGCACATCGGCATCAACGCGAAGAGAGATCATCTTCTTTGCTTTGGGCACGACCAAACGAAAGCTGGACCAGTCGACCTCAAAGTCGTCTTCGTCCTCGCCATCAAAATCACCGCTTGATTTCAGCCTTTTCCAATCAGTCTCGGACTTTTGGCGCCGAATCTCTTCGATCGACATGCGCGTTATATTTTTTTCGTTCATTTTGCCTTGCTACGCGGGCGGTGATAACTCGGATGTTGTCGTCGCGCGGCGTGAATACGACCGCAATGAAAACACCTTCGAGCGGGCCGACCGCGATTCTCCTTTCTTCGATCTCGCTACTGCCTCGCAACTAAAGGTAGGTGCCAGAGAATATCTCAACTGCATCGACAAAATCGATGCCGTGTTTTTCAAGCGTTGCAAGCCGCTTGGCTTCGTCCCATTCGTACATAGCCCGGTTTCCTGCCTGCATGGATTAGTATCATGCTATGTTCCTTTCGACTGCCTTTTTGTATATACGTCGTGTATGCATAATTGTCAATACAAATCCGCCACCTTGGCAATTTGACGCACAGCATCTACATCGACACGGCAACGAAGAGAGAGCTGGGGGCATGACCATCACCCGCGACGACATTCGCGCCGCCGATGGCGCGGGCACGCTGAACGAGGCGCAGGCGGTGTCGATTGTGGCGCTGTCGGATGCGCGAAGGGGCGCGCGGGAGAAATTGCAGGGGCTGGATGAGCCATTCGAGTTGCTCCGGGGCTTCAACGAAGTTTTCATCGTCGTGGGCCTTGCCATTCTTTGCGGCGGCTGGATCGCGGTGGCCACCATCCTGCTGGAAGGACAGGCAGCCATGGCGACGCTGATGCTGGGATTTGGGCTTGTCCTTTTGGGCGCGACTTGGGAAAAGCTGCGCGGCTGGCTGATGGGCGCGTTGCCCGGATTTCCCGGCAAGGACCGGCTGCCGCCCTGGGGGCTGGCAACAACCGAGGACTTGACCACGTGACCGACCTGACCCCGCGCGAGATCGTCTCGGAACTTGACCGATTCATCATCGGCCAGAACGACGCCAAGCGCGCCGTGGCCGTGGCGTTGCGCAACCGCTGGCGGCGCAAACAACTTTCACCTGAGATGCAGGAAGAGGTTTACCCAAAAAACATCCTGATGATCGGGCCCACGGGGGTGGGCAAGACCGAGATCAGCCGGCGGCTGGCGCGGCTGGCCAATGCGCCTTTCATTAAGGTCGAGGCGACCAAGTTTACCGAAGTGGGCTATGTGGGCCGCGATGTGGAGCAGATCATCCGCGATCTGGTGGAAAGCGCGATCAATTCGACCCGCGAGGCGATGCGCGACGAGGTCAAGGCGCGCGCCCATGCTGCCGCCGAAGAGCGGGTGATCGAGGCCATCGCGGGGACGGACGCGCGCGAAGCCACGCGCGAGATGTTTCGCAAAAAGCTGAAAACGGGTGAGTTGGACGATACCGAGATCGAGATCGAGTTTGCCGACACCTCGAACCCGATGGGGATGTTCGAGGTGCCCGGACAGCCCGGCGGCCAGATGGGGATGATGAACTTAGGCGACATTCTGGGCAAGGCCATGGGCGGGCGCACGGTCAAGCGCAAGATGACCGTGTCGGAAAGCTATGCCCTGTTGATCGGCGAAGAGGCCGACAAGCTCTTGGATGACGAGGCGGTGACGCGGGCCGCGCTTGAGGCGACCGAGCAGAACGGCATTGTCTTTCTCGACGAGATCGACAAGGTCTGCGCGCGGGCCGAGGCGCGCGGCGCCGATGTCAGCCGCGAGGGGGTGCAGCGCGACCTGTTGCCACTGATCGAGGGCACCACAGTCAGCACCAAATACGGGGCGATCAAGACCGACCATATTCTGTTTATAGCAAGCGGAGCGTTTCACATCGCCAAGCCTTCGGATTTGTTGCCCGAACTGCAGGGGCGGCTGCCGATCCGGGTCGAGCTGCGGGCGCTGACCGAGGCTGATTTCGTGCGAATTCTGACCGAGACCGACAACGCGCTGACCCTGCAGTACGCGGCGCTGATGGGCACCGAGGATGTGCGCGTTGAGTTTTCCGAAGACGGCATCGCGGCGCTGGCGCATATCGCGGCCGAGGTTAATGAGAGCGTCGAAAACATCGGCGCGCGGCGGCTCTATACGGTGCTGGAACGGGTGTTCGAGGACATCAGCTTTACCGCGCCGGACCGGGCCGGGGATACCGTGACCATCGATGCCGCCTTTGTCGAAGCGCATCTGGGCGAATTAAGCAAGTCGGCCGATCTGAGCCGGTACGTGCTTTGAGTCAGGGGCCGGGGGCGCTTCGGTTTCTGCGCGAAAACGCGGTCTGGCTGGGCGCCGGGTTTCTGATCACTCTGTCGTCGAGCTTTGGGCAGACGTTTTTCATCTCGATCTTCGCCGGTGAAATTCAGCGGGAGTTTGGGCTGAGCCATGGCGGCTGGGGTGGGATATATGCGCTGGCGACCACCGCGTCGGCGATCGTCATGGTCTGGGCCGGGGTCCTGATCGATCATTTCAGGGTGCGGACGCTGGGGCCGGTTTCGTTGGTCGCGCTGGCGCTGGCCTGCGTGGCGCTGGCGGTGGCGCCCAATGTCGCGGCGCTGGGGTTTGCGATCTTTGCGCTGAGGTTTTGCGGGCAGGGGATGCTGAGCCACGTCGCGACGGTGGCAATCGCACGCTGGTACGTGGCGCGGCGCGGGCGGGCGCTGAGCATTGCCAACATGGGGTTCGGGATCGGCGAGGCGACGCTGCCGCTGTTGTTTGTCTTCCTGATGGCGGTTTTCGACTGGCGGCTCTTGTGGCTGGGCGCATGCGCATTTTGTCGCGTTGTTTCCGCTTTATACCGGTGCCGGGATTGGGGTGATGTTTGCCGCCGGGTGGGCGGTTGACCGGTGGGGAACGGCGCGGTTGGTGCCCTGGTTCCAGTTCCCTTTTGCGGCCGGTGTGCTGATGATGTGGGGGCCGGGGGCCTGGGCGCGGCGGCCCTGACGATGGCGTTGATCGGTGCGGCGCATGGCGCAAGTGCGACGATCATGACCGCGTTCTGGGCCGAGTTTTTCGGTACCCGGCATCTGGGCGCAATCCGGTCGCTGTTGGCCGCGATCATGGTTTTCGGGTCGGCGGTCGGTCCGGGGCTGACCGGGCTCTGGATTGACCGGGGCGTCAGCTTTCCCGACCAATTGCCGGTGTTTGCCCTGTGGTTTGTCGCGACATCGGCGCTGTTGGCTGTCGCTGTGGCGCGGGTTCGGGAATCACGGCTTGCGGCGTAGATAAACGTAGCAGGCCCCGTCGCCGCCATGGATTTGGCGGGCCTGGGCGACCTGAATGACCACCGCTTTGCAAGGTGGGGCTGCCAGCCATCCTGGCACCTGGTCGCGCAGAATGCCTTTGCGCTCGGGGATCGGGCCTGATCCGGCGCCGCCGCCCCTGCCCTTGCCGGTGATCACCAGAACCAGCCGCCGCCCGGCGGCGTGAGATGACAGGACAAAGCCGATCAGCGCCGGGTGCGACTGGGCCAGGGTCAGCCCATGCAGATCAATCCGCGCCTCGGGTTTGACCTTGCCGCGCGAAAGTTTGCGAAAGGCCTTGCGGTCCATCGCCAGAGGGGCCGCGCCGACAGGGGTGCCAATGGCGGGCGCGAGGTCGAAGCTGATGCTGGCCCGTGCGGCCGCTTTGGCGCCGATCTCGAATTGCCCCGGCGGTGCAGCGACCGGCCCTTGCGGTATTGGTGCCGGGCTTTGAAAGATTGCGGCGGGCTTTGCAACCCGCAACGGAGTGGCCATGTCCACCACCCGCGCCCAGAGGCTTTCTTCCTCGGCGCTCAAGCGTCGTGATTTGCGGGCCATGCGCCTAGCCCCCGTTTGGCGGGTGAAGCGCAAGGTCGCGGGGCATGAGTACCACCATGCGCCCCGGGTCGCGGATCTTGCCGGCGCGGCTGCCCGCTTGCGCGCCCGAGCCAAAAAAGATGTCGGCCCGCTGCGCGCCCGTGATCGCCGATCCGGTGTCCTGGGCAACCATCAGGCTGCGGATCGGCCGCGCCCCGTCCTTTTCAACCCAGACCGGCGCGCCGAGCGGTATGAAGCCGGAATCAACGGCGATGCTGCGCAATGCGGTCACCGGACTTTGCATGGCTCCGAGCGGGCCGGAAATTTCGGCGAGACCCTTGAGTTCACGAAAAAAAACATACGAGCGGTTGTGCCAGAGCATTTGCGGCCCATCGCCCGGGTTTTTGCGAACCCAGGCTTTGATCGCACTGGCCGAGACCTTGTGTTCGGGCAAAACGCCCCGGCGGGCCATTTCCTTGCCGACCGACCGGTAGTCGTGGCCGTTTTTCGCAGCATAGCCGACGCGCATGGCGCTGCCATCCGCGAACCTCAGCCGCCCCGAGCCCTGAACGTGCAGGAAAAACGCCTCAACCGGATCGGCGAGCCAGGCAAGCTCGAGCCCGCGATCCTCGAGCGCGCCCGCGCCTTCGATCTGGGCCCGCGTCAGCCAGGGCTTGCCCCTGGGCAGGTCCGGCGGCACCCGGTAGATCGGATAACGATAGGTCGCGGTTTTGTGGCGCGAACCGGGAATTTCGGGTTCGAAATAGGCGGTGAAAAGCCCCGGGGCGCCATTCTCGACAAGAACCGGCGTGAATTGACTTTCGAAAAAGTCGCGGGCGATTGGGGCCAGCGGGGCGGCCGTGCAGACCTGGCGCCAGCCGGGGCCGGAAATTCGGTCACAAGTCGATGCGAACACCGCCAGCGCGGCGGCGTGGTTATCGCCCGCCCAGCCATCAAGGTCAGAAAAGGCAAGCAGCGTATGCCGGGCTTCACCCGCCACAGCAGCGCTTGCGCACAGGCCTGAAACAACCAGCGCCAGCGCGGCGCGCCTGAGGTTCATCCGCCGGTTGCCACCAGTTTCCAGTTGGGATCATTGCTGCCCATCGTCCGCCCAAAGGTCCAGACATCCTTTTGCCGTTTCATGACGTTCGGCTCGCCCTCGACGACCTCGCCTTCGGCATTTTTCACGACCGAACTGACCTCGCCGACCAGGCGCACCGAAATTTCCGCCAGGCTTGCCGCGCGGTCGAAAGTTGCATCGGTCAGCGCGGTCTCGCGCACACCGCCAAAATTGGCCTCGACCGTGAGGCCTTCGTCTTCGCGGGCACCGACCACGTCGATGAAGGTATCGAACACATCTTCGGACAAAAACGGCCGCACCTGTTCCAGTTCGCCGTTTTCAAAGGCCATCAGGATCATTTCATAGGCCCCGCGGGCACCTTGCAGAAATTCGGTCACGACAAAGTCGGGCTCGACCAGCTTCATCGCGGCCAGCGCTTTGGCGGCGTCGCTGTCTTCGGCCACGTTGTCGGTGATATCGGGGTCCGGCCCGCCGTCTATCACCTCGAAGCCGCGGCGCGAGGCGATCGTCGCTTTTGGCGCATTGGCCTCGGCCGGGGGTTTTTCAAAGCCCTCGCGCGTGCCCAGGACGCCGCGAAGCTTGAGGATCAAAAACACGGCAATCCCAGCCAAAACAAGTAGTTGTATCACGGCAGAGCCCATTTGCACTCCAGGAGAATTGATGCGGGCGTTTGCTTTGATGCGCGCCCCTTCCTATGTAGGGGCTTAAACGGTCCAAGTCCACCGGTCCGGGCGGCTGAAATCATGCGGCAAACGAGGACATCATGCGGTTGTTACTGGCGTTTTTACTGGTTCCTCTGATCGAAATTGGGCTTTTCGTCCAGGTTGGCGGGGCGATCGGGCTTTTTCCAACGCTCGGGGTGGTGATTCTGACCGCCGTGGCGGGCGCCTATCTGGTACGCAGTCAGGGCGTGCAGGCGCTGGCGCGCCTCAGGTCGTCGTTCGAGACGTTTTCCGACCCGACTGCGCCGCTGGCCGATGGGGCGATGATTCTTTTTGCCGGCGCGTTGCTTCTGACGCCGGGATTTTTCACCGATGCGGTGGGATTTGCGCTGTTGATCCCGCAAAGCCGGGCGGCGATCATCCGGGCGCTGAAGTCCCGGATCAGCGCCGCGGATGTGACCATGAATTCGCGCAATACGGGCCAGCCCGGGCGCGACCAGCACCGCCAGGGCGCGGTGATCGACGGCGTTTATGAAGAGGTGCGCGACCCGGATTGAGGGCCGGGGCCCGACCTGATAGGGCGGCGCGACTTTGCCCCGAAGGACTAGGAATGACCATGGAAAATTCAGAAATCGGTGCCGCCAAGCCCGAGGCCAGCCAGGTGCCGCGCATGCAGGTGCTTGCCCAATACGTGCGCGACCTGTCTTTTGAAAACATCGCCGCCCAGAAGGGCGTTCAAGGCGAAGTTCAGCCGGATATTCAGGTCTCGGTGAACCTGGACGCGAAAAAGCGCGATACGGAAAACCAGTTCGAAGTGACGCAGAAATACAAGATCACCGCAACCTCGAAGGGCGGCGATCAGCATATATTTGTGCTGGAGCTGGAATATACCGGGATCTACCGGATCGAGGGTGTGCCGGAAGCGCAAATGCACCCCTATCTGCTGATCGAATGCCCGCGGATGCTGTTCCCTTACGTGCGCCGCATCGTCGGCGATGTGACCCGCGACGGGGGGTTTCCGCCGCTCAACCTTGAGGCGGTGGATTTTCTCAAGCTTTACCGGAACGAGGTTCGGCGGCGCGCCGAGGCCGAGGCCGCGAACACCGCGCCGGTCTGAGGGTCAGACGAATTTCTTCCACAGCGGCGTGCCGCCCAGCCTTTCGATGAACTCCGCATGGGCGGCCGCTTCCGCGTCGGTCAGGCGCGGCGGCAGCAATGCTGGGCGCCTTGCCGGGCCCGAGGTCTGCGCAGCGGAAGCCCCCTGCGCGCCGACTGTATCAGCAAGGCCAAAATCGGGCTGACGACCGCCGATCAGTTCGAGATAGACCTCGGCCAGAATTTCACTGTCAAGCAGCGCGCCGTGTTTTTGGCGCGCCGAATTATCGACGCCGAAGCGGCGGCACAGCGCGTCGAGCGAGGCCGGCGAGCCGGGGAATTTCTTGCGGGCAATGGCCAGCGTGTCGATGGCCTGATCGAAGGGAATTGGCGCCGCATCCATCCATTTCAGTTCGGCATTCAGGAACTTCATGTCAAAGCTGGCGTTGTGGATGACCAATCTGGCGTCGCCGATAAAATCGATGAACGCGGCCCCGATATTGGCGAAAACCGGCTTGTCGCGCAGAAATTCGTTGCTGAGACCGTGGACGGCAAGCGCCCCTTCGGGCATGGCCCGTTCGGGGTTGATGTATTGGTGATAGGTGCGGCCCGTCGGCAGATGGCCAATGAGTTCGACAGCGCCGATCTCGACGATGCGGTGGCCTTCGCTCGGGTCAAGCCCGGTGGTTTCGGTGTCGAGGACAACCTCACGCATTTATCTTACCCCTGATGTCTTTGAGCACAGCATCAACCGCTGCTTCGGCGCTGGCAAGGGTGTCGGTGGGGATCAGATAGTCGGCGCGCTTACGTTTTTCGGCGTCGGGCATCTGCCTGGCCAAAAGCCCTTCGAATGTCCCACGGTCGATGCCAGCACGTGCAAGGACACGGGTGTGCTGGGTCTCCTCGTCGGTTGACACGACGGCGACGCCATCGAGCCAAGCCTCGGACCGGTTCTCGTAGAGCAGTGGAATGTCGAGCAGGATAACATCGCCACTGGTGCGCTCGACAAACTTAAGGCGGTCTTTGGCGACGAGCGGGTGAACGACTGCAACCAATTGCGTGAGCGCGTCGGGTGTCCGACCTATCCATCGGCGCAGAACATCGCGGTCGATAGCGCCGTCGCGATTGGCCTCGGGACAAAGCGCCCTGACGGGACCTACGGCGGCACCGCCTTTTGCGTAGAGGGCGTGAACCGCGCCATCGGCTGACCACACTGGGACGCCGCGGTCCGCGAACATTTTCGCGGTCGTCGTCTTGCCCATCCCGATCGAACCGGTGAGGCCGAGCAGGAACGGCTTAGGATCACCCGGCACCAGCCCTAGTCCGCCAGCGCCGCGCGGCGGCTCATTTCATCAACCGCGGGGCGGGTGCCGAACCAGCGTTCGAACCCCGGCACTGCTTGGTGCAGCAGCATTCCCAGCCCGTCCACCGTGTCGCAGCCCGCCGCGGCGGCGGTCTGCAGAAACTCGGTCTCGAGCGGCGTATAGACCAGATCGGTCACGGTTGCCTTGGGCGAAAGTCCGTCGAGGGGCACGCGAAACCGGCCCTGCCCCACCATCCCCAGCGAGGTGGTGTTCACAACCGTCAGCGCGCCTTCGACGATGGTCGCGGCCTTGACCCATTCAAAGACCTGGATCTTGGCGCCAAATTCGGATTTCAGCGCATCAGCGCGAGCCCGGGTGCGGTTGGCGAGACGGATCTCGGGCACGCCGGCTTCGATGAGCGCCGCGATTACTGCCCGCGCCGCGCCACCCGCCCCAAAAACCGCCGCCGGCGCTTCGGTCGGGGTCCAGTTGCGCGCGTTCTGGACGAGGTTCTGGGTGAACCCGTACCCATCTGTGTTATCGGCGTGAACCTTGCCGTTGCGCTGGAACTTCAGCGTGTTGGCAGCCCCGATAACGGCTGCGCGGTCGGTCACCAGATCGGCCAGCGCAAGCACCCGTTCCTTGTGTGGAATGGTCACATTCACTCCCACAAAGCCGAGCTTTGGCAGCATGGCCAGCGCCTCGGCCAGATTGTTTTGGGAAATCTCCATTGGGACATACTGCCCGCTGATTGCGTATTTTTTGAGCCAGTGGGCGTGCAGGCGCGGCGACCGGCTGTGGCCGACCGGAGCGCCGATGATGCCCGCTAGGGGGATTTTTCCGTCGCTCATTCGCGCAATTCTCCTGTCGTGGTCAGGTAGCCGAGAAGCTTGATCAGCGGAAGTCCAAGAACGTGAAAATAATCCCCCGCACCGCAGAAAACAACCGCACGCCGTCGCCTTCCAGATGGTAGGCGCCAACTGCGCCCGCGACGCCCGGCCAGTTGCGCGACAGATACGCCTCGAGAAAGTCGTCGGAAAATGCGCGCATGGTCAAGCGGACCACGCCTATGTGCCGCCAGATAGGGCGTCCTTCGCGGTAAAGGACGACCGCCGAATATAGCTGGTGTTGGCGGCCACGCAGTGCGGTCAGCGTCGCGCGCGCCGCATCCAGCGAGGCTGATTTTGTGACGAGTTTATCCCCGATCGCCAGTATTTGATCACACCCCAGCACCAGAGCGTCGGGGTGTTTGCCGGAAACCTTTTGTGCTTTGGCCTCAGCGAGCGCATCGGCCATGTCGCGGGGCGCCGCTTGGCCCTGCAGCCCTGTGCGAATCGCGTCTTCGTCGATACGCGCCGGGATGCAGTCGACCGTCAGACCGGTGCCTTGCAAAAGCCGGCGGCGCACCGGCGATTGCGAAGCAAGGATGAGTTGTGTCTTCGTAGCCCTGTGGAAAATCTCTGTTTGTTCCGCTGGCCGGGGGTGGCGGAAATAACCGCACTGCCCCGCTTTGGGGAAACTAGTACGAAACCCGGTGTTGGTCAGGAAAAATCTCCACCGTGGAAAAACCGCCCCCTGATTGGCCAAGACTGGTCTCAGCTGAGATCGATCCGTCACGGGTATCGGTTTCATCCGCAGGCAAAGATCAGCTAAAATGTTGTTTTTATGCTATATTACAGCGTTCTCCCGGCTCTGTTAGCGGTCTTATTCACAGCGGCGGCAAGCCAAGCAACCTAGTGGACATCGCGATAATCCACGTTATCCACCGCCCCATCAACATCATCTTCCTTCTTATATATATATTTAATATTAGTGTGCTTAGCGCAGGCACCGGAACCGATGGCCGAGATACTTAGCACCCTTTATCCTTGGACCAAGTCGCTGCATGTGATTTCGGTTGTGGCGTGGATGGCCGGGCTTTTCTATTTACCCCGGCTTTTTGTCTATCACGTGGAGCGGTTCGAACCGGGGTCGGCGCAGGACGTGCTTTTCCAGACCATGGAGGGCCGCCTTTTCCGGGCGATAATGAACCCCGCGATGATCGCGACTTGGGTCTTTGGCGTGGCATTGGTTCTGACCCCAGGCGTTGTCGATTGGGGTGCGGTCTGGCCCTGCTTTTCCAGACTAAGGCGGCAGCGATTATTGTGCTGACCTGGTTCCACCAATGGCTGGGGCTGCGGCGCAAGGACTTCTTGAGGGGGGCAAACACGCGGTCAGGGCGCAGCTTTCGGGTGATGAACGAAGTGCCGATAGTGATGCTGGTAATCATCGTTATTTCGGTTGTCGCGCGGCCCTTTTGAGGTGCGTGATTGACTCGGGCCGCGTCGGCGGAGTATCAGCGCCCGAAACGGGTGGCCGTCCGGTCGTCCGGCAGCAGAGAAATTGATGAAAACCGCGCAGCCCGGCCTTGGGCCTGCTTGGCTTGCATGGGACCCCCGCATGACCGAAACACTCAATCTTGCTGATCTGAAAGCCACGAGTGCCAAGGACCTGTTAGCGATGGCCGAAGATCTGGAGATCGAAAACGCCTCGACCATGCGTAAGGGCGAGATGATGTTCCAGATCCTCAAAGAGCGCGCCGATGAGGGCTGGGAAATTTCCGGAGACGGGGTTCTGGAGACGCTGCAGGATGGGTTCGGTTTCTTGCGCTCGCCCGAGGCGAACTACCTGCCGGGACCGGATGATATTTATGTCTCGCCCGAGATGATCCGGCAGTTTTCACTGCGGACCGGCGATACCATCGACGGGGTGATTCGCGCGCCCGGCGATAACGAGCGGTATTTTGCCCTGACGTCGGTGACCCAGATCAATTTTGAAGAACCCGAAAAAGCCAAACACAAAATCGCCTTTGACAATCTGACGCCGCTTTATCCCGATGAGCGGCTGAACATGGAGATCGAAGACCCGACGATCAAGGACCGCTCAGCGCGGGTGATCGACCTGATATCGCCGATCGGCAAGGGGCAGCGTTGTTTGATCGTTGCGCCACCGCGCACCGGCAAGACGGTGATTTTGCAGAACATCGCGCATTCGGTCGCGGTCAACCACCCCGATTGCTATCTGATCGTGCTGCTGATCGACGAACGTCCCGAAGAGGTGACCGACATGCAGCGGTCGGTGCAGGGCGAAGTGGTGTCGTCAACCTTCGACGAGCCGGCAACACGCCACGTTGCCGTGGCCGAGATGGTGATCGAGAAAGCCAAGCGCCTAGTCGAGCACAAGCGCGATGTGGTGATCCTTTTGGATTCGATCACCCGGCTGGGCCGCGCCTTCAACACCGTGGTGCCGTCGTCGGGCAAGGTTTTGACGGGGGGCGTTGATGCCAACGCGCTGCAGCGGCCCAAGCGGTTTTTCGGGGCGGCGCGGAATATCGAGGAAGGCGGGTCGCTGACGATTATCTCCACCGCGCTGATCGACACCGGAAGCCGCATGGACGAAGTGATTTTCGAGGAGTTCAAGGGCACCGGCAACTCCGAGATCGTGCTCGACCGAAAGATCGCCGACAAGCGCGTTTACCCGGCGATGGATATTCTGAAATCCGGCACGCGCAAAGAGGAGCTGCTGGTCGATAAGATCGACTTGCAAAAGACATATGTTCTGCGCCGCATCCTGAACCCGATGGGGACCACCGATGCGATCGAGTTTCTGCTGTCGAAGCTGAAACAGACCAAGACGAACGCGGATTTCTTCGATTCGATGAATGCCTGATTTCTTGCGTGATTAGAACAGGTTAGATGGATACAATATTTGCGCTCACCTCGGCCAGGGGTCGTGCTGGTGTGGCTGTGGTTCGAATATCGGGGCCGGGCGCAAAAGCCGCGCTTGCGGCCTTTAGCGTCGAAGTGGCGGAGCCGCGCCACGCCGCGCTCAGGGATCTGAAGATCGACGGCGAGCTGGTCGATCAAGCATTGGTTTTGTGGTTCAAAGCGGGGGCGTCGTTTACCGGCGAAACCGTGGCCGAGCTGCATCTGCACGGCAGTCCGGCAATAGTTGCGGCGGTCCTGGGGCATCTGGCCGGTCTGGCGGACACGCGCATGGCCGAGCCCGGCGAATTTACCCGCCGCGCCCTGATGAACGACCGAATGGACCTGACGCAGGTCGAGGGGCTGGGCGCGCTGATCGAGGCCGAGACCGAGGCGCAGCGGCGCCAGGCGCAAAGGGTTTTTTCCGGCGCGCTGGGCGGGCTGGCGGAACGCTGGCGACGCGATCTGATCCGGGCGGCGTCGCTGTTGGAAGTGACCATAGATTTCGTGGACGAAGACGTGCCGCTCGATGTCGGGCCCGAGGTTGTGGCCCTGTTGTCAGGGGTTCGCGGCGACATGGTGCGCGAAATCGATGGCAGCCGGATCGCCGAGCGTATTCGCGACGGGTTCGAGGTGGCGATCATTGGGGCTCCCAACACCGGCAAATCGACGCTTTTGAACGCGCTGGCGGGGCGCGACGCGGCGATCACATCGGAAATTGCCGGAACAACGCGAGATGTGATCGAGGTGCGGATGGATTTGCGCGGACTGCCCGTGACGTTTCTGGACACGGCCGGGTTGCGGGTGGCGGCGGATGAGATTGAGCGGTTGGGGGTGGCTCGGGCCCAGGCGCGGGCAAAGAATGCGGACCTGCGCGTGCTTTTGCTTTCGGATGAAGATACACCAGATATGGTGGAATTATTTGGTGGCGATATCAAGATATGGGGAAAGGCGGACTTGCGGGACGGTGGTGGGCGCGGCGTGTCGGGTCTGACCGGTGCGGGAATTGACCAGCTGATAGGCGAAATATCAGATGTTCTGGGGCGCCGGGTAGCAGGTGCCGCAACGGCAACCCACGCCCGGCACCGCGCCGCGATCCGCGCCGCGGAGGGGGCTTTGGCGGCGGCGGGTTTTGAGCTAGAAGAAGGGCCAGGCCGGGTTGAGCTTGCGGCTGAAGAAGTCCGGAGCGCCATTCGGGCCTTGGATGGCCTGGTTGGGCGGGTCGATGTGGAAAACTTGCTGGACGAAATATTTTCAAGCTTCTGTCTTGGGAAATAGGAGCGTTTCACGTGAAACAGGGCGATTTTGAGGTTCTTGTCATCGGCGGCGGCCATGCCGGAGCCGAAGCCGCCGCCGCCGCGTCCCGTATGGGCGCCAAAACGGCGCTAGTGACACTGCGCGCCGCGACGATCGGCGTCATGTCCTGCAATCCGGCCATCGGCGGGCTGGGCAAGGGGCACCTGGTGCGCGAGATCGATGCGCTTGACGGCATCATGGGTCGCGCCGCCGATGCGGCGGGGATACAATTTCGGCTGCTCAATCGCCGCAAGGGTCCGGCCGTGCAAGGGCCGCGTGCCCAAGCGGACCGGCGGGTCTACCGCAAGAAAATTCAAACCGACCTGGCGGGCACGGAACATCTGACGATCATCGAGGGTGAAGCGGCCGACTTTCTGACCGCTGGCGGTGCGGTAACCGGCGTCTTGCTGGCGGATGGTGCGGTTTTGCAGGCAAAAGCGACCGTTTTGACGACCGGTACGTTTTTGCGCGGCGTCATCCATATTGGCGATGTCTCGACGTCGGGCGGGCGTATCGGCGACAGCCCATCGCTGAGGCTGGCCGAGCGCATCGATGATTTCGGTCTGCCGCTGGGCCGCCTGAAAACCGGTACGCCGCCGCGCCTGGATGGCCGAACCATCAATTGGTCGGGCTTGGACATGCAACCGGGCGACGATCACCCGTCGCTGTTTTCATTTTTGTCGCACCGCGCGCCGCTGCGGCAGATAAAATGTGGCATTACCCACACCAACCCAGCAACCCACGATATCATAAGGGAAAATATACACCGGTCGGCCATGTATGGGGGCCGTATCGACGGCACCGGGCCGCGTTATTGCCCATCGATTGAAGACAAGATCATGCGCTTTGCCGACAAGCAATCGCACCAGATCTTTCTCGAGCCGGAAGGATTGAACGATCCGGTGATCTATCCCAACGGCATCTCGACATCGCTGCCCGCGAATGTGCAAGAGGCCTATGTGCGGTCGATTTCCGGTCTTGAGGCGGCGCAAATTCTGCAGCCCGGCTATGCTATCGAGTATGATTATGTCGATCCGCATGTGCTTGGCGAGACGCTGGAATTACGTGAAATTCCAGGACTTTATCTTGCCGGTCAGATCAATGGCACCACCGGATACGAGGAGGCGGCGGCCCAGGGGCTGGTGGCGGGCCTGAATGCGGCGCTGGCGGCGAAGGGCCGCCCGCCGGCCCGGTTTTCGCGGTCCAACAGCTATAGCGGCGTCATGATTGATGATCTCGTAACCCGTGGTGTTTCCGAGCCCTATCGCATGTTCACATCGCGCGCCGAATACCGGCTGTCACTGCGCGCCGACAATGCCGACCAGCGGCTGACGCCCATGGGCATTGCCCTGGGATTGGTCGGGGCAGGCCGCGCGAGGATCTTTGCAGTCAAGGACGAGGCGCTTGCACAAGGCCGGGCGGCGCTTGGGGCGCGGTCGTGGACGCCAAAAGCGCTGGCCGAGCGCGGGGTTCGGATAAACCAGGATGGCAGCAAAAGGAACGGCGTTCAGTTGCTGGCGTTTCCGGATGTTAACTTTGATACCTTGATCGATCTCGATCCGGCGCTGGGCTGCATCGCGCCAGAGATCCGGCGGCAATTGTCCAACGACGCGCTCTATGCGACTTATATCGAACGGCAAAATCGCGAGGCGCAGGCGCTGCTGCGCGACGAAGCGGTTGAAATTCCACCGAATTATGACTTCACAACCCTAGACGGCCTTTCAAACGAGCTGTCGGCGAAACTGGGCCATATTCGGCCGCGGACCCTGGCTCAGGCGGCGCGGATAGACGGCATGACCCCGGCGGCGCTGACGCTGATCCTGGGCAAGATAAAACGCAGCAAACGCCGGCTTTCTGCCTGAGGGATGAATGTTTCACGTGAAACAGAGGAAAGCCTGCGCGCCTATTCGGCGCTGATCCGCAAATGGACCCGAAATATCAACCTGATCGCCGCGTCCACCCTGGAAAATCTCTGGGATCGGCACATTCTGGACAGCGCCCAGGTATTCGACCTGGTCAATCCGGATACCGCGCGCTGGGGTGACTTTGGCACCGGCGCCGGGTTGCCGGGCATAGTCGTGGCGATTCTGGCCAAAGAAAAATTGCCGGCGCTGCACGTAACCCTGGTGGAGAGCGATGCGCGAAAAGCGGCATTCTGCCGGGCCGCCGTCCGCGAGCTGGGCCTGAGCACAACGGTCATCGCGGATAGGGTCGAAGTTATCCCAACATTACAAGCGCATATTGTGTCGGCCCGGGCGCTTGCGCCGCTGCCGCGCCTGCTGGACTATGCGCACCGTCACCTTGTGCCTGGCGGAACGGCGCTGTTTCTAAAGGGCGCCCGACATATGGCTGAAATAGAGGTTGCCCTTGCATCCTGGCGCTTCAGCGTTGAAAAGATACCCAGCAAGACCGACCGGCGCGGGGTCATTTTGAGGATCGGAGACATCGAGCGTGCCTGATTTCACCCGCCAGAACGCCCGCATCATCGCGGTGGCGAACCAAAAAGGCGGTGTGGGCAAGACGACAACAGCCATCAATCTGGGCGCGGCGCTGGCGGAATCGGGTTATCAGGTCCTGATTATCGACATTGACCCGCAAGGCAACGCCTCGACCGGGCTTGGATTCGCGCCAGCCGAGCGCCGCGCCAACACCTATGACCTGCTGCTGGACGAAGCGCCGGTGTCCGAGGTGTTCCACCAGACGGCGTCAAAGGGTCTCTGGCTGGCCCCATCGACGACCGATCTATCCAGCGCCGATATCGAACTTGTTGCCAACGAAAAACGCAGCTTTTTGTTGCACGACGCGCTCCGCCACCCAGATATTGCGGCCTATGGTCTGGATTATATCCTGATCGATTGCCCACCATCGCTGAATCTCTTGACCGTCAACGCCATGGTCGCCGCAGATTCGGTGCTGGTGCCGCTGCAATCCGAATTCTTTGCGCTTGAAGGTCTGTCGCAGTTGATGATGACCGTGCGCGAGGTGCGCGCGGCCGCCAACCCGCGCCTCAGGATCGAAGGCGTGGTTCTGACCATGTACGACGGGCGCAACCGCCTGGCACAGCAAGTCGCACAGGATGCGCGCGACAACCTCAGGCATCTGGTGTTTGACACCATCGTGCCGCGCAACGTGCGGGTCAGCGAAGCGCCGTCTTACGCGCTGTCGGTGCTGGACTATGACAGCGCGTCCAAAGGCAGCGCGGCTTACCGCGCCTTGGCACAAGAACTGGTAGCAAAACACAGCGCAACCGCAGCATAGGGGGCGATATGACCAAAAAGAAACTTGAACGGCGTGGCTTGGGGCGCGGGCTTTCGGCGTTGATGGGCGACATAAGCGTGGCCGACGCGGGTCCGGCGCCCGCGGTCCCGCCCTACAATGACCGCCAGGTTCCCATCGAAGCGGTGTCGCCCGGAGCCAATCAGCCGCGCCAGGATTTCGGCAAAGGCGCGCTGGCCGATCTGGCCGCGTCGATCGCCGAAAAAGGCATTCTGCAACCGCTGATCGTGCGACCGGCGGCCACCGGCGCGGGAAAG
The DNA here is from genome assembly GCA_965247915.1 of Paracoccaceae bacterium. Taxonomy (GTDB): domain Bacteria; phylum Pseudomonadota; class Alphaproteobacteria; order Rhodobacterales; family Rhodobacteraceae; genus JAKZRT01. Next base: position 3,051 of record OZ252048.1, on the reverse strand, counting down.
TTCCAGATTGTCGCCGGCGAACGCCGCTGGCGCGCGGCGCAGCTAGCCAAACTGCACGAAATCCCTGTAATCATTCGGGATTTTTCCGACGACGAAGCGATGGAAATCGCCATTATCGAGAACATCCAGCGCGACGACCTGAACCCGGTGGAAGAGGCGCAAGGTTATCGCCGGCTGATGGACATGCACGGGCGCACCCAGGAGGAAATGGCAAAGGCGCTGGGCAAATCGCGCAGCCATATCGCCAACATGCTGCGGCTTTTGCAACTGCCCGAGGGCGTGTTGCTGCATGTGCGGTTGGGGCGGCTCAGCATGGGCCATGCGCGCGCATTGATCACATCCCCCGACCCCCTGGCACTGGCCGCCGAGGTGATTTCGCGCGGGCTTTCGGTGCGCGAAACCGAACGGCTGGCCAAAAATCCGCGCCCTGAAAGGCCGCACCGGCGCGCCAAGCGCCACAAAGACCCGGACACCCGCGCGCTGGAGGGCGAACTCAGCGCCTCGATCGGTCTCACGGTCTCGGTCGATCACGATGCACATGGTGAGGCCGGCAAAGTTACCATTCGTTACCGGTCGTTTGACCAGCTTGACGATATCTGCCGGCTGCTCAGTTCGGGCGTTGGGGCCGGAAAGGTCTGAGGCCGAGGGCCCGCGAACCGGTCGCTAGTCGCCCAACAGCGCGCGCAACACCGCGTTCAACAAGGGGCGGCCACGCCGGGTCAGGCGCAGGCGGTCGGGGGTCAGCTCGACCAGGCCTATTTCCCGTAACCAATTGAGTTTCAACAAGCATTCCGGGCCAACATCGGCCAACCGAACGCCCTCGGCCAGCCGCAGACCCATCATCAAAAACTCGCCCTGCGCATCAGCTTTCGAAATCTCCCGGCGCGCGACCTCGCCATTTCCCTCGGTCTCCACTTGCGCCAGCCAGGCCGCAGGCGCGCGCGGCGCCTCGGTGGCAAGCCGGCGTCCCGACAGGGTCAGCCGCCCATGCGCGCCGGGGCCGACCGCGGCCCAGTCACCGTCGCGCCAATAGATCAGATTGTGGCGGCTTTCTTCGCCGGCCCGCGCGTGATTGGACACCTCATAGGCGGGCAGCCCGTGTGCCGCACAAATTTCCTGGGTTGCCGCGTAGAGATCGGCCTGAGCGTCCTCGTCGGGCAGACCTGTCAGCCGCCCCGCCGCCAGCCGGTCGCCAAACGCCGTGCCGGGCTCGATGGTCAGCTGATAAAGCGACAGATGCCCATCGGCCATGTCCAGCGCTTGCGCCAATTCGGCGCGCCAATTTCCAAGGGTCTGACTTTGCCGCGCATAAATCAGATCAAAACTGAACCGGTCAAACGTCGAGGCCGCAATCTCGACCGCCCGGCGTGCCTCATCCGCCGTATGAAGCCGCCCCAGACGGCGCAGATCATCATCGTTCAGCGCCTGAACCCCAACCGACACGCGGTTCACGCCCGCCTCGCGAAAGGCGGCGAACTTCCCCGCCTCGACCGATGTCGGGTTGGCCTCAAGCGTGATCTCGATGTCATCGGCAAACCGCCAGGCCGCTGCCGCCGCCTGGATAATTGCGCCAACCGTGTCGGGCGCCATCAGGCTGGGCGTGCCGCCGCCGAAAAAGATCGAATTCAATTCCCGCCCGCCGGTCTCGCCGCCCAGGCGCGCGATTTCGCTCAGAAACGCCGCCCGCCACCGGGCATGGTCGACCGATCCGGTGACGTGCGAGTTGAAGTCGCAATAGGGGCATTTGGCCGCGCAATAGGGCCAGTGGACGTAAAGACCAAAGCCCGCCTCAGCCAAAACAGCCTTCGATCAGCTTGGCAAAGGCCTGCGCCCGGTGACTGGTGCGGTGCTTTTTTGCCGGCTCCATTTCGCCAAAGGTTTCCTCCTCGCCCTCGGGCAGAAACATCGGGTCAAATCCGAACCCCAGCGCGCCGCGCATGGGCCAGACCAGGCGGCCCTCGGCGGTGCCTTCAAACAGCGCCTCTTCGCCATCGGGCCAGGCCAGGCACAGCGTACAGCAAAACCGCGCCCGGCGCGGCTCGGGCGCGCCGCGTTCTTCCAGCATATTCCAGACCCGGGTCATCGCCATGACAAAGTCGCGCCCTGTCGGGGTCTCGGCCCAATCGGCGGTGAACACGCCCGGTGCGCCGTCCAGCGCGTCAACCACGATGCCGCTGTCGTCCGACAGCGCCGGCAACCCGGTCGCGCGCGCCGCGAAATGGGCCTTGATCCGGGCGTTCCCGGCAAATGTCGTTTCGGTCTCGGCGGGTTCGGCAAGGCCGCAATCCTCCGCCGATTTCACACCGATACGCAAGGGCGCCAGCAGCGCCGCGATCTCGCGCACCTTGCCCGCATTGTGCGAAGCAATGACCAGCGGATCGTCGCCCAGCTTGCGCATCACGGCATTGCGGCGGCTTGCGCGGCAACCAGGTCAGCGGTGCCGGCCTCGGCAAGATCGAGCAAGGTTGACATCTGATCGCGGCTGAAGGTCGCGCCCTCGGCCGACATCTGCACCTCGATCAGCCGGCCCGCGCCGGTCATCACGAAGTTACCATCGACGCCGGCCTCGCTGTCTTCGGGGCAATCCAGATCCAACACCGCCTGGCCCGCGTAAATCCCGCACGACACGGCGGCCACATGATCGACCAGCGGATCGGTGATGATATCGTCCGCCTTCATAAGACGGTTCACCGCCAGCCGCAGCGCCACCCAGCCGCCGGTTATCGCCGCACAGCGGGTGCCGCCATCGGCCTGAAGGACGTCACAATCAATGGTGATCTGGCGCTCGCCCATCGCCACCCGGTCCACGCCCGCCCGCAGCGCGCGCCCTATAAGCCGTTGAATCTCTTGCGTTCTTCCAGACTGCCCCGCTTTGGCCTCGCGCCGCATCCGGGTGTTCGTGGCGCGCGGCAGCATCCCGTATTCCGCCGTCACCCAACCCAGCCCGGTGTTTTTTACAAACGGCGGCACGCGCTCTTCGATTGTCGCAGCGCACAACACATGGGTGTCGCCCATCCGGATCAGGCACGACCCTTCGGCATGGCGCGTTGC